>NZ_JBQCKS010000001.1:0-2400016 GCF_051966755.1 Paenibacillus sp. SAFN-054 | reverse complement strand
TCCGAATGTTCCCCGTAGAAAATAGTTCATAAACATTCGGAGGCAACAGCGATGGAAGCATCGTCTGACCGCGGAGCGCTGTAATGCGCCGAGTGATGCATAACATTTTCATTCGCAGGGCTCCCAAGGACTCCATATGCACTATGACGTTTTTCCAAAAGGAAGCTCCAAGGGAAGGGTGCCGAAACTCAAAAAAGCGAAGCATCCGCTCAAAGGAATTGGTGAATACGCACAATCCCAGCGGAGAGGGCAGACGAATGCGCACAAGCGGAGCGTTCGCCTTTGCCTCCGAATGTTCCCCGTAGAAAATAGTTCATAAACATTCGGAGGCAACAGCGATGGAAGCATCGTCTGACCGCGGAGCACTTTATAGCGCCGAGTGATGCGTAACAATTTCATTCGCAGCGCCTTCAATATGCCGCAGAGGCATCCTGAATCCGCTCGAAGAAGTGACGAACAAGCACAATCCCAGCGGAGAGGGCAGACGAATGCGCACAAGCGAAGCGTTCGCCTTTGCCTCCGAATGTTCTCCATAGAAAATAGTTCAAGAACATTCGGAGGCAACAGCGATGGAAGCATCGTCTGACCGCGCAGCGCTTTATTGCGCCGAGTGATGCGTAACAATTTCATTTCGCAGCGCCTTCTTCGCCGAGTGGTGCATAGCGATTCATAATGCACCGCAATAAAGGCATCCAAGAGAAACATCAAAAAGCAGGCGCCTCATCCCATAAGTTCTGGGTTGATGCGCCTGCTTATTTTATAGTGCTATGAGACCATTACGCCTGCACGGTCATAACCGCTTCTCTGCACTCGTCGGAGCAGAAGGACTGATGCTCTTCCTCGCAATCGGTGCAGCAGACATGCTGCTTGTTGCATACCGGGTTCGCGCAGTTGATATAACGGTCTTCCGTCGTTCCGCAGTGATGACATTTGGCGATGATCACGTCTTCTTCCGTGCGGTTGATCGGCACCGAGATGCGCTCATCGAATACGTAACATTTGCCGTCCCACAAGTGGCCCTGCACTTCCGGATCCTTGCCGTAAGTGACGATGCCGCCTTCGAGCTGGGATACATCCTGGAAGCCTTCCTTGATCAGGAAGCCGGTCAGTTTCTCGCAGCGGATGCCGCCTGTGCAGTAGGTCAGAACCGTCTTGTCCTTGTACTCGCTCATATTGTTGCGGATCCACTCGGGGAACTCGCGGAATGAGCCAACATCCGGACGGATGGCGCCGCGGAAATGGCCGATCTCGTATTCATAGTCATTGCGTCCGTCGATGACGACGACGTCATCCCGCTGCAGCATTTGATGCCATTCCACCGGGGAAAGACGTTTGCCGCCGATAACATTCGGATCAAGCTCTTCTTCGTAACGGAAAGTAACCAGTTCCTTCTTATGGCGCACGAAGATCTTTTTGAACGCATGACCTTCGGATTCGTCGATTTTGAACACCGTGTCCGCAAATAGCGGGTTGGCCTTCATGTCATTCATGTATTTTTCGGTTTGTTCCACCGTTCCGGACAACGTTCCGTTAATGCCCTCAGAAGCGATCAGAATACGCCCTTTAACGCCAAGATCCTTGCAATATTGAAGGTGCTCCGCCGTGAACTGCTCGGGGTCGGGAATGTGAACGAATTTATAATATAGCAAAATACGGTAATCTTTGGATGCTGTCATTATTATTTCACCTGTCTCATTAATTTATGAAGCTTCATGATTCTGTGCCGGTCTGCACAATGACTTTTTTCCCAAAAACAGTTGACTGTTGTGAAAATACATCATCAATTTTTCCTTATATATTGTAGATGAACCTGCCAGGCATAGTCAACTTAAAAAGTATGGAACCCTACAATTATCGGCATTTCGTCAAGATTTAATCGCTTTTGCTATTTAAAATGAACGAAAGGTTGCTTTTTCTGGATCCGATCTGGAATACAGGTTATGCACTTTCCCTCGCTTTCAATCAATATCAATTTATATAGAAGAGAATAAATTCGATAAAATGAAGAAGATAATCAATAGAGACTCCCTGTAAAGGCCGGTATAGTCATATTATGCCAAATATATCTTCTTTACGGTCATATAGGGGGACTTGCCGATGAGAGAAAAGTCATGGAAGGAACCGTTCCGCTGGAACCCGCTGCAGTCGATCGGAACGAAAATTGCCCTTATCATGGTCACTGCCATTATTGCCTTTGTGGCGGTGACGGGCGTAGTATCATATCAAATTTCCAAGAAGGCGTTGGAACGCGAAGTTACCAGCGCGTATCTGGAGACGGCTTTACAAACGAGTCAGAAGCTTGATTATCTGTATCAATCCTTAAATAAAATAATGCTGCAGATGATGGTCGACAAGACGATGAAGAATACGGTCCTTGAGCTGTTCAACCAGAAGGATAATCAGGCGGAATATCCGCAGCTTGCAGATGCGCTGGATACGATACTTCAATCCTACATGTTCTCGAATGCGTACATTACTTCCATTGAAGTGCTGCAGACCGACGGAACCCTCGTTCCTACGCTTTCGGGTCTGCTCGCAAGCAAAAATTACGGCAACGAAGAATGGTTTAAAAATATTGTACAGAGCGGCGGACAATCCGTATGGATCGACCATAACCTGGACGGAAACAGGAATACGAATCCGACCATTACGCTGGGCCGGGTGATTTCCGGTGAAGGTGTGTCCGAGGGTTACTGCGTAATTCTCATCGATATCGATCTGGCTGCGATCAAAGAGCAGGTCGAGAACGTACATATGGGGGATGGCGGCAGCATTCAGGTCATTAGTCCGCAGAATCGGGTCATATACAGCAAGGCGTCGTCCCAGCTTGGTCATAAATCCGATATATCTATCCCTCCTGAAGGGTTAAGCCAGCCCAAATATTCCTTCCTTACGCAGGATAAATCCAAACGTGTCGTGATGGCCAAATCCGAAACCAACAGTTGGTTTACGATCGGCATGATCCCGGTTGGCGAAATGCTGAAGGACACGAAGCAAATTTTCCAAGCAACGTTATGGGTGCTCGGGTCCGCGTTCATCCTGGCTGTATTGATGGGCTGGCTTGTCGCCCGCATGATCGGCAGACCGCTCAGCCATTTACGGGAACTGATGAGGCAAGGGGCGGATGGTAATCTGCAAGTAAGAACCAATGCCGTATCGAGAGACGAAATCGGTCAGGTCGGAAAGAGCTTCGATGAAATGATGCTGCATTTGACGAATCTGGTTCACCATACGGAACAATCTGCTGCCGAAATGCTTCAGATGGCGAGTGAGCTGTCCTATGTATCCCTCAATACGGAGGAAACGGCAAAAGAAATCGCATCGGCTACCTCAGACATCGCCAAGGGCAGCGAAGGTCTTGCTAATGATGCGGAACACGGCAAACTGCTGGCGCAGAGATCCAATCAACAGACGGAGACGCTCGTTCAGACCAGCAGGGAGATGCAGAGCCTTGCGGAGGATGTGAATGAAACCAGCCGCATAGGAACGGATTCGATGCTTGAACTGATCCGGAAGACCGAGGACATGGAAGAAAGGATCGGCTCCATGATCGGCAGGGTTGAAAAGCTGCAGGAAAGCACGGAGTCCATTTCAGGCGTGCTGGATATCCTTACCCAATTAATGAAGCAAACGAATGTCCTGTCCCTCAATGCCACGATCGAGGCAGTTAGGGCAGGCAGTTACGGTAAGGGCTTTAGAGTGGTGGCAGACCAAATCCGGGCGCTGTCGGAGCAGGCTAAGCGATCCGTAGACGCTGTCGGCCAGATTACGGAAGCCATTCAGCAGGATATTAAGGAGACCGCGCAGGTCCTGCATGATTCGAGCCCTATCTTTATGGAACAGATTTCGTCCGTAAAAAATGCCGATACGCTCTTTAACCAGGTCGGATCGCAAATGGGTGAGCTCATGAGCTACTTGTCACTGGTGAACAGCTCGATTCTCGAATTGGAGCAGTCGCAGCTACAGCTGTCGGATGCGATGGTGGGCGTCAGCGTCGTATCGGATCAATCCCTGGCCACATCCGAGGAAGTGGCTTCGCTCAGCAACGAGCAGCTTGGAATCAGCACGGGGCTCGTACATTTGTCTAAGAAGCTTCAGGTTCTTTCCGGCGTAATAAAAGACTCCCTGTCCCGGTTTAAGATTTAATCCCGGGCGGGAGTCCTTTTTTTGTTTTTCTTATAACGTGACCTGATCGGCGGCCGCGGGAGGGACGGAATCCCATTTGCGGTTATCCCGCCCTGCCAGCTTCTGAAATACGGGAATGGCGAACAGGCATGCAATAGTGATGACGACGATCGTCATAAAAGCCAGACCGCGCATTTCGGTGAGCGAGAAGGTCAAACTCAGCAGCACGCACCGCGTAAATACCAGTATGCACTCCCTCCATACGAGGAAGCTGCGTTTGGTAGCCGGATCCAGATGCTTGATGTATTTGAACTGCTGGGCGTTCCAGACGATGGAAAAGTAGAACATGCCAATCGAGGTCAGCACATTGGAAAGAATCAGCATTGCCGGAAGATGAAGCAGCGCGATGACAAACCCGGCGGCGAGCATGAAGGTGCCGATCCAGAGCCAGCGCATCTCGTTAAATTTGATGCGGCGGTATAGCCACAGCCCCAGCAGGGACGATAGTGTATACAGCAAATTCAGCAGCGCGATCTGCAGCTTGTTTTGCGTCACGGAAAAGGTGAAGAGAAGGGCAAATAAATTCTGGAACTGCAAGAAGATACCCGCCGCCAGCAGTGAGAACAGGACCCATTTGGCGCCGGGATAGCTAAAGGACCTCCGGAATCCCATGGTATACAAGGGCTCGCAGGTTAGGGTGCCTGAAGACGGAGGCGGGAGGGAAATGCGCGGCATTGTGCATGCGTACAGCAGCATGACCGCGATGAAGATCAGCATGGTAACGAAGGAGCCGCTGTAACCGAAGCCTTGGATGACCGCTGCGGAAAGGATGGGTACGGCCATGTTCAGCACCTGCGAGGTAATGTTAATGGCCGCAAAATAAGGAGCGAGCTCGTTTTCTTTTCCTTGCATCGCAATCCCCAGGTTCTGGGAGGATTGAGAGAACCCGAACATCATGCCGACAGGAATGCCAAGCAGCACGATCCATAGCAGCCGGTTATCCAGATGAACGAACATTAGATACATGAACGCCACGGCTCCGCATAGCGCGGAGACAGCAAGAAGCACCCGGATGGAATATTTGCTGATCAGCTTCGAGGCGAGGGCAAATGTCAGTCCCCAGCAGATGTACATGGACACATTATAAAGGGAAACTTCATCAATTCCTTGATTGGACTCCCATATATACAAGTTGACAAAGATGGCGATATAAATAGAGATAATTGAGCTGATAATATTCATGACCAGCAGTTTCCGTATATCGTTAGACATGTTGTCCGCTCCCTTTTTACGATGGATATGACTGTCAATGAAGCCGTATACAAACAATAACCTTAGCATGGACTCTCCCAGACTAAGGTTTGTTTGTATGGATATCAGAGAATCGCTGCCCGGAAACTTAAACTGACGTCCCCGTATGCTGGCAAAACGTCTTTACGTCTTTCATTACTTGATGGCACCTGCCGTAATGCCGCTCGCGATTTGGCGTTGAAAGAACATATAGATGACGAGAACAGGAACCATGGTGATAAGCAATCCCGCGAAGAGAGGGCCCCACTCGGTACGATACTGCATCTGCGCCTGCATCATGGCGATGCCGACCGGAAGCGTGTAATGTTCGGGATCGTTCACCAGGATGGTGCCGATAATGTATTCGTTCCAGATGTTCAGCACGTTCACGATACCCACCGTAATCAGACCGGGTTGGGACAAGGGAAGCATCACCTTGAAGAATATGCCGAAGTACGATGCGCCGTCAATTCCGGCCGCTTCCTCAAGCTCCTTGGGCAAGCTTTTGAAAAAGCCGACCAGGACAAATACGCCGAAAGCGATCAAGGTTGACGCATACACGAGAATTAATCCGAAGGAGGAGTTGGTCAGGTGCATGGAGTTCAACAGGAAGAAGAGCGGAATGAGCGCAAGGCTGAAAGGAATCATCATCGACGCGATGTAAATTAAATAAAGGATGCTGCTCCCCTTGAACGGATATCTTGCAAGCACGTATGCCGTAGTCGCGGCGAGAAATAATCCCAGCAAGGTCGAACCGACCGTAACGACAACGGAATTCATGAAGTACTTATCGAAGCTGAATTCGCTCCATACATACGTAAAGTTGCTCCACAGCAGCGGTAGATCCGGTAAGGACCATGGCATTTTGCGGAAAAATTGATCATTGTTTTTCAGGGCGTCAAGGAGTGTCCACAGCAGCGGATAGAGCACGGAAAAACCCCAAATGATCAGAATAGCATAGAATATGATTTTAAAGAATGGATTTAGACCGCCTGATTTCATAATTTGTTCCTCCCGTGCATTTTCAGATCAGCTGATTTCAATCGTTTCCTGGCGCATTAAACGCTGTAGAATGACCGTTGTGATGAGCGAAACGATCAAAATCAGTACGCCGATGGCGGCGCCGTAACCGAAATGGTATTGGCTGAAGGCCATCTGGTACAAGTAGGAACCCATAACCTGAGTGGAGTTGTCGGGTCCGCCGTTCGTCATGATCATGACGATGACGAAGGAGCCGTTCAGCGTCGTCATCATGATGTTCAGGATGGACACCTTCATTTGCTCCCAGATCAGCGGCAGGGTGATGAAACGGAACTGCGTCCATTGCCCCGCGCCTTCGAGACCCGATGCCTCATAGTAGGATTCCGGAATGCTTTGAATCGCTGCGATCAGGAGAATCATGTAGAAACCGATACCGGCCCAAATCGCCGGCGGCAGCAGCATCCAGATGGTGTGGCTGGTGAAGCCGAGCCAGGTAATGTCAACCTTGTCTTCCGTGAAAAGCGACAGAAAGGAGTTCAAAAATCCGATCTGCGGATTATAAATGAAATTCCATAGTACGCCGATAACGACGACGGAAATAACGTTCGGAATGAAGAAGATGGACCGGAAAAAGTTCGATAGCTTGAAGCGGAACCGGGTCAATGCGATGGCAAAGAAGGTTGCCAGAATCATGATGCCGATAATTTTGCCGACGACGAGGAAGTAATCGTTCCCCATCGCGTTCCAGACGATCGGATCATGAAGCATTTCCTTGAAGTTGTCCAAACCGATAAACGTTTTATTGTCGGAGGAGCCGGACCAGTCAAACAGGGAATAGTACATCGCCTGGATGACGGGATAAATCATGAACACGCAAAAGAACAGAAACGTGGGGAGAATGAAGGTTGCGATAAACAGGTTACGCTGCCACTTGGTTGTTCCCAATTTCATCCGGTTAAACCCGCCTTTCCAAAATAATTTAAGGAGGATGACCGAAGAATAAATCCTCGTCATCCTCCGTCTCTGTAGTTTGTTGCTAGTGGTTATTCAATTTTATTTTGCTGCTTTTTTGGCTGCTTCCACGACGCGCTCAACCCATTGTTCAGGCGTGATTTTGCTGATCGTCAGGGCGTCTGTAGCATCCTGCATCGCTTTATCGACGTCGGCGTTGAACGTGATGGCAGGAACGACAACCGTGTTCGCATCGGTCAGGTATTTCGCGGCGTCTTTCACATGGCTAGGCGCGTTGGAAGAACTGATGTCGCCTTTGATGTTGGAAGGTGCGCCGCTAAGCTCTGCCCACTGGGAAGCCTGCGCTTTGGAGAATACGAACTGCAGGAAAGCTTTTGCAGCTTCTTTGTTTTTCGCATTCTTCGCGATGGCTACGTTCGATGTGGAAGTGTTGGCAACGACTTTGCCGCCTGCATCCTGCGTAACCGAAGGGATGAAGCCGAAGGAGAAGCCGCCCGGAATGTCTTTGGCCATTTCGTTCGGTAGCCAGAGGCCGTTCGGGATAAAGGCATCCTTATGCTGCAGGAACAGCATCTGGGAATCCGTATGGTTGATTTGAATGGAAGCCTTGTCGATGAACCCTTTATCGCGCAGCTCCACGATTTTGTTCAAAGCCGTCAGAACGGCCGGTTGTTGGAAAGCCTCCACCTTGGAAGCAGCCATGTCCTGAAGGATCGAAATATCGTTGTTATTCGCAGAAACGATAGCCGGATACAGAATGGCACCGTTAATGTAGTAAGGGTATTTACCAGTATGGATGAAAGGCGTCGTGCCGGCGGCTTTGATCTTATCGCTCACAGCCAGGAAGGACTGCCAGTCGGTCGGCTCTTCCCATCCTTTTTCTTTAAAGAGGGCTTTGTCCCAGAATACGCCCCAAGAGTTCAAGACGAGGGGAATATCATACACTTTGCCGTCAAACTCTTGTGCAGGCTGAGCCAGAATATCGGTGATTTTCTCGCCGTCGATATTTTTGGCGTCCTTCAGCCAGTCGGTCAGGTCTTCGAGCTGCCCGTCTTCCACCATCTGGCGGTCATTCAGGTTCGGTCCGTCGATGTATACGAAATCCGGCGGATTGCCTCCGACCCAGCGGGGTTTCATTTGATCGTTGATTTTCGGTCCGCCGCTTGATTTGATCTTCAGATCAGGGTTTGCAGCCTGGAAGTCCGCAATGACCTTCTTCCACCATTTATCGCCGTAGCCGCCGACGAAGTATTGGATTTCAAAATCACCTGTCAGTTTCTTGGCCCCGTCGTCGGTTGCGGCGGGAGTCGTCGTACCTTCGTCCGTTTTAGCCGGTTCTTCCGTTTTTGGGGATTCCGGTTCTTTAGCTTCATCTTTGGAGCTGCTGCAGCCTGCCAGTGGAGCCACAGCCAGCAAAGCAGCGATGCCGAGTGCCGCCAATTTTGTTTTAGTGACCATCAAAGCTAACCCTCCTTGATAATATAATTCAACGCCATTTTGTCTAGGTTCTTGAATAACAGCGCCTACATTCATCATAGAGAGAGAAGACATGCGGCTCCATCGAATTTCTTCCATGAATTCTTTATTATTTTCTTTTCCGGGAGAAGCATGGTTCTGCTTCAGTTCATTAGATCCGGATTATTTTCCGTAACAAAAAGAGCCGGACATCATGTCCGGCCCTGCATCGCGTGTTCATATGAATCGGCGCTTTCACGTAAATAGCGATCGTGGTGTGCTTTCCTTACTGCCTCTGATGCTTTTTAAGCTCCTGCTGCTCTTCCTCGGCAAATTGCTGAAGCTGATCCAGCGCTTGTTTGGGCGAGACATGATCATGGAGCACCGCGTCGCCCATCTTGCGCGCGGTATCCATGACGGCCTGCCATTCCGGCTGCTGGATCGGGTAATAGCTCGCTTCCCTCAGCGCATCCAGATCGGATTTCATTTCCTCGTTCGCCGAGCCGAGCCGCTCCCCGGTAAGCTTCGTTACCGGCAGGAAGCCTTCCTGCTGAATGATTTCCTCGTAAATCGGGCTGGAGTACAGATAGTCCAGAAATTTGGATATGGCCTCTTTATTGGTATGGTCCGTCTTGAACGAAACCAGCGTGTCCTGAACGCCGAAGTTAATCGGCTTAACCCCGTCTTTGACGGGGATAGGGCCTTTATCGTACTCAAGATCGGGAAACTCGCGCGGAACGACCAGATTGAAGTAGTTGCCCGAGATCATCATGCCAAGCTTGCCGTCGCCGAGCACGCGCTGCTTCTCATCCCGGGTCGTTACGGTTGGATCCGTGTCGGTCAGACCCTCCACGTACAAATCCCGCAGGAAGGTCAGTCCTTCCACGTTTTCCGGTGAGTTGATCGTCCATTTGCCGTTTTTGATCCAGCCTCCGCCCGCACCAAGGAAAAAGTAGGAGAGGTAGGCTTGGATTTCATTGTCGGTCAAGTCCACGCCGAAGCCGCGGGCCTTGCCGGTATTTTTGATTTTTCTGGCAGCCTCCCTGAGCTCCGACCATGTCGCCGGAGGCGAGGAAATGCCGGCTTCCCTGAACAGCTGTTTGTTATAATACAGCTTTCGCGTCGAAGACACGTAAGGGATGGCGTACTGCTTTCCGTTCCAGCGATCGAGCTTCAGCAGATCCGGGTAAAACTTGTTCTTAAGCTCGGGCGAAATCAACTCGTCCATGTCATTCAGCAGCCCGTCATTGGCGAAATGGGTATAGACATTCGTGTTCAGCAGATCAGGCGGCTGGCTTTTGCTGATCATGGTCGTATAGATGATATCGAGGATATCCCAGTTGGCAACCTGCAGGTTAATGACGATATCCGGGTTTTTGAGCATGAAGTCCTGCACCAGATTTTCAAGCAGCGGCCTCGTTTGCGAGCTGTATTCCGAGGCTACGAAGTTAATGAGCGCAGGCGGGGTATCCTTAGGCTTGAGCGTTTGCTTCGGTTCCTGCGAGCCTGAGCAGGAAAGGAGCAGCGGCGGTATGAGCAAAAGTGAAATAGATATCTTGGCCAGGTTGGCGAGCAGGCGGAAGTACATCGTATCCTCACACCTTTCTATAGGAGATCCGGATCATTTATTTGTCGATAAAAGGAAACAAAAGCTTCTGATTTTCCTGGGAGTACATATTATCCTTGGTAACAATGATCGAATTCGTGTAGGTGACGGGCTTGACCTTTTTGCCGTCCATAAGATCAAGCACAGTCTGTACGCCCAGATAACCGATATTAAAAGGCTGCTGTACAACGGTCGCATTCAGCGTTCCCTCCTCCAGCAGGTGGATTTCGTACACGGAGGTGTCGAAGCCGATCAGCTTGATGAGGCCGGTTCGGTTCGCATCCTTAATGGCCTTGGCTGCGCCGAGCGCCGCGGACTCGTTCAGCGCGATAATCGTGTTCAGGTCGCTGTGATCCCTCATGATGGTTTTGGCAATCATGTACGCACGTTCCTCGGAATCCGCATTGTAAAAAGTGCCATATATGCTGTCCGGGTAAGGGGAGAGAGCTTTTTTGACCCCTTTTTCCCTTTCCACAGAGACGCCGGAGTTGACAAAATCGCTGATGATCACCGCTTTGGGGTTGTTCTTGCTCTGCGAAAGCGTGACCTTGCCGGCCTGCATTCCGGCCGCGATATGGTCGTTGGATACGAGGGCGGGAGCGGCTTTGAGGCTGACAGGCGTATCGATGATAACCAGCGGGATTTTGGCCTCCTGGATTTTATTCATCTCCGCCGTGACGCGGTCGTCGTTGATCGGCGCGAGCACGACGGCCTGCGGCTTCTGCTCCAGCACTTCTTCAAGCAATCGGATTTGCGCCTCGACGTCGGTTTCCTGCAGAGGGCCCGCAATCGTGATATCCGCTCCGGCTTCCTTGGCGGCGGCTTGGGCTCCGGAGCTGACGGTCTGCCAGAAATCCGAGCGGATGTTGTGCTCCTTCAAGATCAGCACAATGCTGTGTTCCTGCTCGGGCGTCGGGATGAACAGCTTGAAGTACAGAATGATACATACGATGGATGCGATGAAAATGATCGTCATCAGAAGCGTGGCACGTTGTATTCGCATCGGCTGCTACTCCTTTATTCTCGGAATGGTGATGGTTACGATCGTGCCTTCTTCCGGCTCACTCCGGATTTGTATGCCGTACGTGTTGCCGAAGAACAGCTTAACCCGCTCGTTCACGTTGCCGATCCCGATTCCGCTCGTCGTCTTCTTTTTTTCCTGTTTGCCGTGAATCGTCCAGATGCTTTCCAGCTGCTCCGGCGTCATGCCCATCCCGTCGTCCTCGACCTCAAAAACGACGACCTCGTCTTGCTCGCGGCCCCGGATCGTAATTTTTCCGGGCTCAGGCTTGTTGCGAACGCCATGATAGATCGCATTCTCCACGAAAGGCTGAAGGAGGATCTTCAAGGTCTTGTAATGCATGATGTCCGGCGAAATGTCGATTTCATACTCAAGCTGTTCGTCGTAGCGCATTTTCTGAATCAACAGATAATTGGTGATATGCTCCACCTCGACCCGGATCGGCACGAGCTCTTTGTCCTTCGTAATGCTGGCCCGGAACAGCTTGGCGAGGGCGGACGTCATCCGTACGACCTCCTCGTGCTTTTGTTGCTCGCCCATCCAAATGATGGAATCCAGCGTGTTATACAGAAAGTGAGGGTTGATCTGCGACTGGAGCAGCATAAGCTCGCTTTTCCGTTTGCTTTCCTGATTGTCGATCGCTTCCTGCATCAGATTCTTGATCTGTGCCGTCATCAGGTTGAAGGAGCGCCCGAGCTGGCCGATTTCATTGATCGGTTCAATATTGGTGCGAACATCGAAATTTCCCCGTTCCACCTTTTTCATGTCGCGCTGCAATATGCGCAGAGGCTTGGACATGCGGTAGGACAGGAACAGCGACAGCATCAGCGAGAAAAGAATGCCGATAATGGCGAACAGCACGATCGAGTTGCGGATGGTGCCCTCGTTGGCGATCAAATCCTCCGAATACGCGACGCCGACGATTTTCCACCCGAAATTCGTATCTTGAACAGAGTAAATACGCTTGCCTTTGTCGTCATCGACGGTAAAGGAGGTACCGCTCTTTGCGGCTGTTGCCTTTGCGAGCGGCTCAGACCGAAGATTGCTGTAAATGAGCTGCTGCTGCGGATGATAAACGATATTGCCGGAATTATCGACGATGAACACATACCCCTTTTTGCCCATATCAATTTTGCTGCAGATGTCGTTGATGATGCTGAGGTTGAGGTCGACCAGGAAAATGCCCTCGCCGCGGATTCCGTCCGTGCTCTTCAACTCCCGGCTGAGGGAGACGACCCAGCGGTATTCGTTCTGGATCATGTTCTGGACATGAGGTGGGGAGATGACGGATTGGCCGCCCTTGCTCTGCGCCTCCTTATACCAGGACTGGTCTTCCAGCTTCGAGTATGGGTTAAGAAGGGTAATTCTGCGGTCCGAGACGTTGAAGCCGTTGTACCCGAACACCATAATCGCCGAAATGTCCTTACGGGAATACAGAATGGCCTGAAATAAATCCGAAATCCGCTTCTCGTAAGGCATGCGGTCGCTTTTGCTGATAAAGCTGTTGTTTGAGATGAAGTATTTGACGTCCTTGTTGGTCATGGCCAGCACGCTGATGTTTTCCATGTTGTCGATGTAGGACTGGATGTTGGAATTAACCTGCCGGATGATCTCCTGCACGTAGCCCTGCGAATTCGTTTCAACGGCATCGACCGACAGGCGGTAGCTGTTCAGGCTGATGACGAGCACGGTTACAAGGATCAGGCAGGAAAAGGTGAAGAAGATGCTGGACTGAATGCTCTTGAACGGCGGAAAGGGAATGAAGGAGGCTCGCTTTTTCAGTCTGAACATCGGATTAGTTCTCCATGGCGTGCCGGTCGCGATACTCTCTTGGCGTCATGCCGGCATGCTTCTTGAACAGGATGCTGAAATAATTCGGGTCCCCATATCCGACCTTTCCGGCAATTTCATAAAATTTGAGGGACGTATGCTGCAGCATTTCCCTGGCTTTGTCCATGCGGATTCGGGTCAGGTATTCGACGAAGGTTTCGCCGGTATGCTGCTTGAACACCAGGCTGAAATAGCTCGTACTCATCAGAACGTGGCGGCAAATATCCTGAAGGGACATTTTTTCTTCCGCATAATGCGTCTCGATATATTCGACCGCTTTCCGGATTTGCGTCAGCGTGTAATGATTCCGGTTGTCCGCGATGCAGGTCATGACGGAGGAGACCGTCTCCTCGAGCCACAGCTCGATCTCGTCGAGGGTCTTGAATTTGGATACGTCGGTCAGGTGAATTTGGCGGCTGTCTTCCAGCCCGAGCTCCTGCGTCGTGTTCATCAGGGAAAGGATAACCTTCTGAATATGCAGCAGGCAGGCGTCGAGAGGAGCCATGCTTGCTTTGAGATCGGCGACGAATTCCCGAATGAGCCGGTGCACATCCTGCAAGGAGCCGGTCTTGACCAGGGAGGCGAGCTGGCGGTCCCAATCACTGCGGGGCTGGCTTCCGTAAGAGGGCCTTCCCTCGAAGTCGAGAATGCTAAGCACGCGATTTTTGCCCAGCAAAAAACGGTAATCGAGGGCGGATAGGGCGCTTTTATAGGAGAGCGGAAGCTCTTCTTCTGTTCTGCACGCCTGTCCTACGCCGATGCTCACGGTGAATTTCAGGAACTTGTCGATGTAGAACCTCGCTTCTTCGGCAATACGGTACGCCTGCTCGTAGAGCGCGGTCTCGTCAGCCTCGCCTGATAACACCCAAACCATGCGCTCCTCCCGGGTGCGGAATAACAGCAGATTCTCCCGGAGGGCAATTTCCTCTAACACGTTATAAGCGGCATAACGGAGAATTTCGGTATCGTGGCCGGTCTCAGCCGGGATATGGCGCATGCCGAAATCATCAATATCCGTAACCATGACAAGCTGCAAGGGCGAGAGCGGAGGGAGGCCGAAGTATTGGAACCGTTCAGCGATCTCAGTCGGCCGCAGGCCATTCACGACAAGCCGTTCCAGAAAGCGCTCTTTGAGCAGCGGAAGGCTCTGCTTCAGCTGGCTGTAAAGGCGGCTTAAATCTTCGTGCTGCTGTGCCAGCTCGTCCATTTCGCGTTTGACCTTCTGCAGCAATCCCCTCATTTCATGAGCTGTAATCGGTTTCAAGATAAAGTCCGACACCTTAAGCCGGATCGCCTGCTGCGCGTATTCAAACTCGTCAAAGCCGGTAAGAATGATGATCTTTACATAAGGAAATTTATGAGTTACGGCGGCAGCCAGCTCCAGCCCGTCCATGAAAGGCATGGAAATGTCGGAAATGATCACGTCCGGTACCGTATGCTCCATCATCTCGAGTGCCTCGCGTCCGTTGGCATAGTCGCCAATCAGCTCAAAACCGTGCTCCTGCCAATCTATCGTTCGTTTCAACCCGTCACGGACAACCGCTTCATCATCGACGATAAAAACCTTGTACATCGGTGTCCCCCCTTGTTTGTATGCGCTATTTAGGATATGTCTGGAATAATTATACTTTAAAAGGAGATTTGTGAACACTGGATTTATCAGGCTTTCGACCCAGGATTGGGACTGTTCGCTCAGGCCGACGACAAAAAGAGCGTGCAAGGACTTTGCCTTGAACGCTCCGGTGAGGCTTTAATTCAAGCGGTGAATCCATGATTTCTCCCGGTACGCAATCGGAGAGAGGCCTTCGAGTTCGCGGAATACCCGGTTAAACTGTTTGACGTTCTCGAAGCCGACCAGCTCGGCAATTTCGTATACTTTCCGGTGCGTATGTTCGAGCAGCTCCTTGGACTTTTCGATACGCACTTTTTTCAGGTAAGGTACGAAGCTCATGCCTGTAAAATGCTTGAAGGCCTCGCTGAAGTAGGAGTAATTCAAGGAAACGTGATTAGAGACGGTGGCCATATTCAGCGGCTTGTCGTAATTTTGCCCGATATAATCGACAGCCGCTTTCATTTCGGCATTTCCGAGATGCGCTTCTCTAACGTCTTTGATGTAACCGTCCAGCCTTAGCAGCAGATCTTCCGCATCGTGAATATAATCGTTGATCGTTCTGCTGTGATACAGGTAACCGATTTGTTTGCAGCTTTTCAATATTTCCACCGAGGCTTCTCCGTAGCTCGTGAATACCTGGTCGAATACCAGCTCGTTCAGCAGTCTGCTCATCTGCTCCAGGTAGGAGATGTCATGGCGCTTGATCTCGTGCACGTTCATGATCTCGTGCCATAGCTGGTGAATTTCGCTTGTCCTGCCCGTACCCAGCAGGTTCGCCAGCCTGCGGATGCTCTCGTCCGGAAACTGCTGCGGCTTAGGAAGCATCCTAATTTCCCTGTAATAAAATCGTACGGAGCCCGGTTGGGTTTGCAGCATTCGGTACTTTAATGCCTGCCTCGCCTGAGCGTAGCTGTCTTTCACTTGGCGTGCCCCCGAGGTCTCCAAGCTGATGCCCATCCAGGCTTGTAGGTGCTTTTCCTGCAAAGAGGCGAAAAATTCAGTCAACTCGGGCTCCGTGGATGCAATGAGGACGAGTCCATGGTCCTTATCCTCAAAAAGAATGGAGCGGTCGGAAAAGGGAGCTTCCTCCCAAAGGTGGACTATGGAGGCGTTCTGCTGCTCGCTCTCAATGACACTCGTGACATACGAGGAGTCGAGGAGCCGGAGACCCGCGCCCGCGCAGCGCCTTTCCATTTCATCCGGCGTCATTTCCGGATGAAGAAGAATATAATTCAGCTGGTCTGCGGCATGCTCTTGACGGTATGCCTGCAGCTGCTCCAGTTCGCGGCTTACGCTCAGCTCCTGCTTCATCTCATCCGTGACCCGTATCAGTGCATGGAAAAGCTGCTCGCGTACGATCGGCTTAAGCAAATATTCCCTGACTTTATAGGTGATGGCTTCCTTGGCATATTGAAAATCGTCATAGCCGCTCAGAATGATGAAGGCCGGAGGCTGCTCCTCGCGGCTGAGCTCCTGAATCAGCTCAAGTCCATCCATGTCTGGCATGCGGATATCGGTAATGAGTATGTCCGCCTTTTCGGCACGATAAAGCTCAAGCGCTTCGGCGCCTCCTGCTGCCAGATGAATGCTGTATTGGTCTGGAAACTCTCTTTCGATCATGGCCTTGAGGCCGATGCGGATGTTGCGCTCATCATCGACAATGAACAGTCGGTACATATCAGGATTCGCCTCCGTTCAGGTTAAAATAAGGGACCTTCATCAATACCCGGGTGTATTTCCCTTCCTCACTTTCGACCCGCAGGCCGTATTCTGGCCCGTAAAACAGCTGCAAGCGCTGATGGACGTTGCGCAGGCCGATTCCGCTGCCGCTTCTTTCCGTGCTTGCGGCTTCCGGCTCTTGCTGGGGGAGTTCCAAAGAGCGGATGTTGTGGTTTAACCGCTCTGATTGCTCGCGGGGCATGCCCTTGCCGTCATCTTCGATGACGATGACCTGGCTGCGGTTGGCTTTATAGGTTTGAAGCGAGATGGTCAAGTCGGCTTTGTCACTTGCGCTGCGCAGACCGTGTTTGACGGCATTTTCAATGATGGGCTGCAGCGACATTTTCAGAACCTCCAGGTCAAGATCCTGCTCCTGCATTTCGGCATGGAAGTGAATCCGCTCGTCAAACCGCAGGTTCATGAGCGCCACGTAGTGACGGATGTGGTTCATTTCCTCGCGCAGCCGCACGTATTCGCTGCTCCATCGCAGATTGTATCTCATCATACTTCCCAGGGAAGTTAAGGCGTCGGAGATGGGCTGCTGATTTTCGACCTCGGCCAGCATTTTGATGTTTTCCAGCGTATTGTACAAAAAATGGGAGTCGATCTGGTTTTTGAGCGTTTTCAGCTCGGCTTCTTTCGAGGCGGCCTGTTTGTTGACCGCATCGGCGATGAGCTCGTTGATTTTGTTGATCATTTTACGGAAATGATGGGTGAGCTCGCCGACCTCGCTGCCACCGCCGACCGGAAGCTGGATGTTGAAATCGCCAAGGCGGATTTTTTTCATGGATAGGGTCAGCTGCCGCAGCTTTTTCAGTATCAACCCGTTCAGAAAAAAGGTCGAGACCGACAGAAGGGCGATCAGAATAACGTTTACGAGCAGTATGGTGTTCCGTGTTTTGTTCAGCTCCGCCAGTACGGCCTGCATCGAAGTCAAGTGCACGACGTAGGACCGGATGCTGTCGATGTACGCATAGACGACGAGATAGGACTTGCCGGATACGTTCAGCTTGAAATGGGCCAGCTTTGGATCCATTGTCGGATGAAGCCTTGCCCCTAGCTTCGCGTCGACCAGTTGGGAAGCAGGAAGCAGGGACCCGGAAGCCTCATGGGGATAGTACAGCCGCCCGGCTTCGTTCATCATGACCATTTGCGATTGCCCGTTGGTGTCATGGACTTGATACGTGCTTGGAAAGAAGCTCGTCAGCAGCATATCGATCTGAATCAGGCCGACATGCCTCCCTTTCGGATACTCGATCTCCCGCAGCAGCGACATTTTCTGACGGAATTCCTTTTCATCCTGGACGAGGTTGTGAATCGGCTCCTTATCCCTCTCCGAAATTTGCCATAGGCCGTTTCCACCCAAGCGACTTGCCTCCTCATACCACGGCTCGGTTAGCACACGGCTTTCCTTCAGGAAGACCGGCCAGATTTCACTGATGTACGGATTGTCCGAAAAGATTCGGATATGCTCGATCGCGGGATTGTTGAATTGGAGCCGTAAAATGTTGTTCACGGCACTATTGCTGAATTCAATCAGTTCGGCTGTATCCGGCTCGCTTGAGCGGTCGAGATAATACATGACCTCACGGTCCGACAAAGCCAGCTGGACGGCCCGCTCCATCGTTTCCATATTGTTTTTAATGTTTGTTTTCTCGATTTCGATCGAGCTTTCGCTTTTCCGCAGGACATCCTTCGTAAAGCTTTCATTCAGCTGCCTGAAAATAATCAGCGAAAACACGATGCTCGGAATCAGAATAATGATGACATAGGAAAAGAACAGACGCTGCTGCAGCGAATAGCGCTCAAGCCTGCGTATGAGATGCTGAATCCATGAGCGTAAGCGTATGAACATAAAAATCACATCCGGGAAGTAATATGGAGCATGACCATACGAAAATCCAAAAAGCCCGCGCAAAAATGGGGCTTTTTGGATGGATATGGGTTTATGGTTGCTGGTTATTTCAGAAATTCCTGCAGTTTTTTCACGTTGTCCTCGAATTTGGCTTGTTTGAAGGCTTCCACTTTGGCAAAGCCTGCTTTATCCCGTTTGTCGAGGAATTCGCTCCAGAGCTTGTCGAACTCTTCATCCGATTTGCTGAGCAGCAGCTTCGGCAGCGTCTTGCCCCAGGTCTGAGCGATTTTCGTACTGGCGACGCCTTCTTCGGAGTTGCCCGTCGGATTGATGTTGTCGTATTGCGAGAAGCTCTTCGTCTTGCCTTTGGTCCAGTCCTCCATCTGTTTGAACGGCTCTACGCTTGCCGGCTGCCACTGCAGAATCATGTTCGTGTCCTGCATCATCCAGAAGGTGAGGGAAGAGCCGTATTTTTTGTCAAATGCCGAGCGGTCCTTGTTCAGCAGCTCCAGCGCTTCCGGCTTGAACTGGTCCTTGCCGTCGATCGTGTCATAGCTCACGCCTTTTTCGCCGAGGTACAAGTCTTTTTGGCCTTCTTCGCTAATCAGGTATTCCAGGAAGCGGATTGCCCTTGCCTTGTCTTTGACCTTCTTCGAAATGAGCGTCACCGTCCAGCCCGAGATGCCTGGTCCGGAGAGGGTCGGAGGATCCAGCTTGGAGTTCGCCGGTCCGTCGACCGCGATGTAGACGGAATTCGGGTCTTTTGCATACAGCGCATTCTCTTGGGCCGTCAAATCGCTGCGCTGATACAGCATGGCGAAATATCGGCCTTGGGCCATTTTTTCTTCCATTTGCGGACGCTTGTCGATGAAGACGTCCTTCGCGAGCAGACCTTGCTCGTTCGCCTGGCGGATCGTCTTCAGCCAGCGGACATATTCGGGATCGGTCTGGCGGTCGTACAGCTTGCCGTCTTGTTCGTACGGGATGGCCAGGAAGTTTTGCAGGTAGCCTTCCAGACTTCCATTGCCGACGTCGTTGAATTCAGTCAGACCGAACGGAATGAGCGGCTGGCCTTCGACCTCGGGAAATTTCTCCTTCGCGGCTTTCAGCGCGTTCAGGAATCCTTCCGGTGTGCGCATGTCCGGTTTGCCGAGCGCTTCGTACATGTCTTTGCGGACGAGGAACGTCTGGTTCGATACGTATTCCCGCGAGTATTTTTCGAAATCCTTCGGCGAGGAGGAAGAGTTCGGATATACATAGGTATTGCCGTCA
The DNA here is from genome assembly GCF_051966755.1 of Paenibacillus sp. SAFN-054. Lineage (NCBI taxonomy): Bacteria > Bacillati > Bacillota > Bacilli > Caryophanales > Paenibacillaceae > Paenibacillus > Paenibacillus sp. SAFN-054. The sequence goes on along the minus strand of NZ_JBQCKS010000001.1, from coordinate 2,380,278 downwards.
TCCTGTTTGTACCAGGCCATTTTGGCCGGATCGGCCACCTTCATGAAGTAAGGGTCGTACTCATCCGCGAGCTTGTTCAGCGGGAGCACGAGATCGCCTTCGATCATCGACTTCACGCCGTCTTCCCACCAGCCCAGCGTGATGAAGTCAGGCAGGCTTCCGGATGCGATCATCGTGTTCAGCTTTTCGTTTTCGTTGCCGGCAGGCACGATAAAGTTGAGGTTGACGCCCGTTTTTTTCGTGACGTACTGAGAAGTCGGATCCACGCCCCATTTGTTGGCGAACCAGGAAAAGTTCAAGTACCAGTCGAACGTGATTGGCGAAGTATCGATTTTCCAGCCCGGCTCGTCAGCCGACACCGTTTTTGTTTCCGCGGCAGGTTCGTTTTTGCTTTCGGGCTGCTCTGCTTCTTTAGGTTCTTCTTTCGATGAGCCGCCGCATGCCGCGAGCGACAGCATCAGAGTGAAAGCCAGGAGCAGCAGGCTGCTCTTGCGAAATGCATTTTTTCTCATCATGTTTACCCCTCTGGATATATTTTTGGTGAAACGCGTGTTACCGTCCAGGAAAAACTTGCTATTACCCTTTAATCGAACCGATCATGAGGCCCTTCACGAAATATCTTTGAAGGAACGGGTACGCAAGCACGATCGGCGCCGTCGTGACGACCATGGTGGCCAGCTTGATGGACTGGGAGGTGACGTTTTTGGAAATGCCACCCGGCATCGCCGAGGCCATCTGGTTCGAGCTGGACTGCGCGACGATCCGGTACAGATAGGTTTGAATCGGCTGCAGATCCATATTGTTGATATAGATCATACCGGTGAAATAATCGTTCCATTGATATACCCCGTGGAAGAGGGCAATGGTGGCGATGACCGGCATGGATACCGGAATAATGACACGCACGAAAATGGAAAGGTCGTTTGCTCCGTCAATTTTAGCAGCTTCTTCAAGACCGTCCGGAATTTCCCGGAAAAAGGTCATGAAGATAATCAGGTCGAAAAAACTGAACATTGCCGGGATGATGTAGACCAGAAAGCTGTCCAGCAGATGGAGATCGCGAATGAGCAAATAGTAGGGAATCAGGCCGCTGTTGAAAAACAGGGTGACGGTGCCGAGCAAAATGTACAGCTTCTGGCCGACAAGCTCCCTGCGGGAGAAGGCGTACGCAACCATGGCGGTGAAAAAGACGTGAACGACCGTTCCGATCAGCGTCTTGGCTACCGTAATACCCATCGCCGTCATGATGCCGCTGCTGCGGAAGACCGCTTCGTAGCTCTCCACGCTGAAAACCCGCGGCCACCAGTAAATGCCGCCGCGCATGGCGTCCTGTCCTTCATTGAAGGAATTCACCAGCACGTACCAGATCGGGTAGAGGGTCACAAAACAGACGGCAAGCATAATTATGGCGTTGATCGCGTCAAACGTCGCATCCCCGGCGGTTCTTCGATTCAGTTTAAACATGGGAATGTAACCACCTTTCATTAGAATAGGGATGTTTCGTTGAGCTTCTTGGACACGGAGTTCGCGATCAGCAGCAGGACCAGTGCAATCAGCGATTTGATCAGGCCCACCGCCGTCGAATACGAGAACCGGTTATTCACAAGTCCCGTCTGGTACACGTACACGTCGATGACGCTGCTGGCGCTTTCGTTCAGCGAGTTGCGAAGCACGAGAATCTGATCGAAATTGGAGTTCAGAATGCCGCTGACGGCCAGGATGAACAGGATCGTGATCGTGCTTTTGATGCCCGGTAGCGTCACGTGCCACATGCGCTGGAAGCGCCCGGCCCCGTCGATGGTGGCAGCCTCATGAAGATCCGGCGATACACCGGCGATTGCTGCGAGATAGATAATGGCCGACCAGCCGAGCTCCTTCCATATATCGGAGGTGACGACGATTCCCCAGAAGTACTTGGGCTCGGCCAAATAACTGATCGGTTCCTTAATGACGTGGAGTGCCATCAGGATATGGTTGATGATCCCTACATCCGCGAGCCACGTGGCGAGGATGCCGCCGAGAATGACCCAGGACAGAAAATGGGGCAGGTATGAAATCGTCTGCACCGCTTTTTTCAACCGTATGGACCGCAGTTCATTCAGGAACAGCGCGAACAGAATCGGCAGCGGAAATCCGATGATCAGCTTGATCAGGCTGATGCCGAGCGTGTTCCAGATAACTCCGGGCAGTTCTTCGTCCTCGAAGAACGCCTTGAAGTGATCCAGCCCGACCCAAGGAGCCTCCGAAATGGAGTGCGTGATGACATACTGCTTGAATGCGATAATAATGCCGTACATCGGTATGTAGTTGAAAATAATCATCCAGGCAACGCCGAGCAGCGCCATTACCTGCAAGTATTTCTGGCTGAGCAGCCTGCGCAGCAGTGTTCTTTGCCTGCCGGCGTCCGTAGCTCGCTTGGGCTGCTGCGGAAGTTCCGCGCCGATTTTGGCATTCATTGGGTTCCGACCTCCTGTACGGATGCTTCGCAAAGGGAAGCCGCCTTGCGGCATGTTTGACAAGCATCCTTCTTGTAAGTGCTTACATGTTGCACTTCCTATTGTAGGATGGGAGGGAAGGAAGAAACAGGTGCGAAATTTCGTATTTAGGGTTGCGTTTTTCGGGTCTTGCAAAAAATGAGCATCACCTACGTTATTGTGAAAGGAACGTACGTTTGTTACGATCAATAAAAACATCCAAAGCAGGATGCTTGTACGAGGAGAGTGAAACAAATCATGTTTCAATACATAGACCAGGAATATGATCGGGTGGATTTCAGTCAGGCGGATTTGAAAAACGGGGAGCTCAAGGGATGCACCTTTATCAAATGTGTCTTCCGGGGGACCTTGATGGATGAAATCTGGACGACCGGATGCCAGTTTATCGATTGCGATTTCGGCGGGACGACGTTCAATGCATCCCTGCATACCCGCTCGGCTTTTACGAACTGCCGGTTTGCGGGAGCGAATCTGTTCGTTGCCAAATTCGAGGACTGCAAAATGATCGGCAGCGATTTTGCCGGTGCGATGATGGATGGAATTACGATTCAGGGAGGAGACTGGTCCTACACGAACCTGCGGCAGGCAAACCTGTCCAAGCAGATGCTGAAGGGAATACGCTTGATCGAAGCCGACCTCAGCCAGTGCAATTTACAAAAAGCGGATTTGCGCGAAGCGGATCTGACGGGGGCCAAACTGACCAAGACAGTATTAAAAGGGGCTGATCTCCGCGGGGCGAAGACGGACCGGATCGATTACCGGGCGTTCGATCTGACCGGGGTCCGGCTGGATCTGGAGCAGGCCGTCAGTGTGGCCCGCTCCTATGGAGCCAAAGTGGATTAAGGATATTTTTTGTACATGCCGACAGAGGCCGGGGCACCGTACTCGAAACCGAACTGCCGGTAGAGCCGGTCAGCGGGAACATCGGCCATCAGGCTGACGTAGGCGCCTTGCGTGGAATTCCGGTCCAAGTAGGCCGATACTTCCGCCATGATCTTTTTGCCGAGGCCCTTGCCCTGATGCTCGGGAGAGACGGCAATATCCACGACATGAAACATGCAGCCGCCATCGCCGATGACTCTGCCCATTCCGATCAGTTCACCGCCTAATCGTAGTGTTACGGCAAACAGGGAATTCGGCAGACCCCGGCGGGAGGCCTCGATATCTTTGCCGCTCAAACCCGCCTTTAGGCGTAGATCTACATATTCTTCTGCTTCGGGAGGCACATAATTCACTGTGATTTGTTCTTCCATGCTGATGCTTCCTCTCATTTAGAATATGGTTTTATGATAAAACAAAGGCATCCGGTCTGTCATCAGACCGGGTGCCTTTTGCTTTGTAATAAATATAGGCTTTGGAGATTAGCGCATCATGACGCTTCCGCCGTCAACCATGATCGTTTGGCCTGTCATGAACTTGGCGTCATCGCTCAGCAGGAACGAAACAACGCGTCCGATATCCTGCTCCGGATCACCGAGACGGCGAAGCGGAATTGCGCTCACCATTTGATCGTAGGCTTCGGCATTATGCTGTTTCCACTCTGCAACGCCTTCCGAAGCAGCGATCGGGCACACAATATTGATGTTGATATTGTCCGGACCCCACTCATTAGCCGCAACGCGGGAAATGCCGCGGATGGCTTCTTTGGCTGCTGCGTAAGAAGTTTGGGTCAGCATGCCCTTCAAACCGGCGCCGGAAGCGAAGTTTACGATCGAGCCTTGGTTTTCTTTCAGATGCGGGTAGCTGAGCTTCATCAGATGGAAGGTTGGCCAGAAGCCTGTACCGAAGGCAAGCTCGAACTCTTTTTCAGTCGTTTCCATGAAAGGCACGTTTTTGGATGCCTGCGCACAGTTGACGAGACCATGTATCGTGCTGTACTTGTCGATGACTTTTTGAAAGCCTGCAACGACATCCTCTTTATCCATCAGATTCACTTTAACGAACATGCACTCCGAAATTTTGCTGATTTCCTCTTCGGTTGCTTTTCCTTTTTCCTCATTAATATCGAAAAATGCAACGCGGGCTCCTTCTTTAGCCAAAGCGGTCACGAGGCCTTTGCCGATTCCGCCTGCTCCGCCCGTAACAAGAAACGTTTTGTCTTTAAATTTCATGTATTTAGACCTCCAATTATTAAGTAACTTACGTGTTTTATTGTAATCCGTCACCTGTCAACATGCAAATATGAAAATATTGTGGCAACGCTGGACTTCACGATCATAATGTGTACACGTCTTTGCGACATATTCAGCTATAATTCTGCAAATTCTGGATACAATATACATTGTCGCTGGAGCGCCGGAGCCATGCGGGGTTCTTGACTCGCCGCAGGAGGCGCAACAAGAGGAGGCGGTTCATTGATTAACAGTGATGAGTGGGTCATCCATTTGACGGAGCTGCGCAAACGGCTGATTTGGGTGATGCTCTTTTTTATCGTAACGCTGGCTGCCGGCTTGTACATGTCACCTTCCGTGCTCATGTACATCAAAAACCGTCCGGCTGCGGAACATATCACGTGGAATGTATTCTCATTGACGGACGGCATGTTCATTTACATGAAATGCGGTTTCCTGGTCGCCGTATTTTTCACCGTTCCGCTCGCCCTGTACCATGTGTGGGCATTTGTCCGTCCCGGCCTGACCGATGATGAAGCCAAGAAAACCTTTTGGTTCGTGCCGATGGCATTCGTGCTGTTCTCGGTTGGCGTGGCATTCAGCTTTTACGTCGCTTTCCCGATGATGGTTTCGTTCCTCTCCAAAATGAACAAGACGGTCGGAGCCGTCGAGACGTACGGAATGGACAAGTATTTTTCCTTGATGTTCAGCGTCGTTTTTCCGCTCGCTTTGGCGTTTGAGATGCCTGCCGTCGTGCTGTTTTTGACAAGGCTGGGGATTTTGGGACCGCTACTACTGAAAAAAGCCCGAAAGTATGTTTATCTTGCCCTCGCCATCGTCGGCTCCATGATCTCGCCGCCAGACTTCGTTTCTCATCTGTCGGTGACCATTCCGCTGATTCTGCTCTTTGAACTCAGCATTCTCGTATCCCGCTGGTATTTGCAACGAATAGATAACCCCATGATCGAGCCGAAGGGAGGCGAAAGCCATGTTTAACAATATCGGATTGCCGGGTTTGCTCATTATCCTGATGATCGCGCTGGTCGTGTTCGGACCATCCAAATTGCCTCAGCTTGGACGGGCAGTAGGAGATACCCTCCGCGAATTCCGCTCTTCCACGAAAGGCGTTGTCGAAGAAATCACGAGCGAAGCGACAATCGAGCCTGAGAAATTGGCCGAGAAAAACTAATTCACATGAAAACACCTCCTGCAGCGATCATTCGTCACAGGAGGTGTTCTATCATTAACGACCGGTTTGCTTCGTGCCGTTCAGCTTGACAGGCTGCAGTTCGGCATTTTTTTTGATCAGCGCCCAGTCTTTATTCAGCTTGTTGACCGGGGTACCCGCACGCATCGCCGTTTTTACCTTTTCAATGGCTTGAATACCCTTCGGGTCGTGCACGGTGTAGATTTTTGCGTTTTTACCGTATACGCCGGTGACTTCCTGATAAATCAGGCTTAAGTTCGTTTCTTTAATATCGCGGTTGCCGATGGAGTATCCGGTTCCTTTCTGGCTCATGTAGCCTTTGCCGGATGAACCTTCGTGCGGGCTTAATACCTTATGCGGCTGCGGCTTGGAGTTCCGCATGTGGGTATGCTGTTCGGGATCGCCGATATAAACCGAGTCGCCGAGCGTTAATACAGTGACACCCGTCAGGCCAGCGGACGCAAGACGGTCCTCAAGCGTTTTGGATTCCGGAGTGTCGTGCAGGCTTGAAGTGCCAATACGGCTGTAAATGCCGGACCCCATTCCGCTGTAGGTCGTGCCATATTCATTGGTTGTATTGCGTTTGTCGCCGCTGTACCGCGGGATGACTTTAATGCTGTTGATATGCTCTCCGCTGCCTCTGCCACCGTTCATATAAGACGTATCGGACTGAATTCGGACCGGAGCCGTCTTCGATTGGGTTTTTGTCTGATTGCCATTCGTGTTGCAGGCTGTCAAGGCAATGACGGCACAGAAGGCGGGAACGGCTAATTTCGCCCAAGATCCTTTCATTCGTGATCCCTCCCTGGATTTATTGAACCTAGGAATAGGATTATCTTTCGGAGGATGTATTATTTGTGGGATTTTTCGACAAAATAACAAAAAAATGATGTTAAATCCAATCTCGGTTGGGGAACATTCACATTTTGTAGGAGGTAAACTTCGATGGCCAATGAAACGGAAGAGCAGGATCTGAAAGACCATAAGGAACCCGATCATTCCAGACGAAACTTCTTGAAAAATTCCGGTTATGCCGTTGGTGGCCTGATCGTCGGCGGGGTTGTCGGCAGCTTGCTGCGGTCTCCGAAAAAAGCGACAACCGGCAACAATAACAACGGCAACGGGGCAGCCGATAACAAAGCACCTGCCGGCGAAGCAGTCAACTTCAATCAGGCGCTCATGTATTTTACCCAGGAGCAGTTCCAGATTACGGAAGCCGCTACCGAGCGGATCTTCCCGGCTGACGACAATGGTCCGGGTGCCAAGGAGCTTGGGGTTGCCTATTTCATCGACCATCAGCTGGCAGGCGAATGGGGCTTAAACGGCCGGGAATATATGCAGGGGCCGTTCTTTAAAGGTGAAACGACACAAGGATACCAGGGCCGCCTGAAGCGCAGGGAGATCTTCGATATCGGCCTGCAGGAAATACAGAATTACAGCAACAAGAAATTCCAGAAAAAATTCAAGGATCTGACGCCGGAACAGCAGGATGCCGTGCTTAAAGCGTTTGAGACGGACGAGGTTAAGCTGACGACCATCTCCGCGAGCGGTTTTTTCAAAACGCTGTTCGGAAGCACGATGGAAGGGGCATACGCGGATCCGCTGTACGGCGGAAACGGCAATATGGACGGCTGGAGGCTCAAAAACTATCCCGGCAACCAGATGTCCTATACGAAAATCATCGAGCAGGATAAATTCGAAAAGATTCAGCCGGTCAGCCTGAGAGAGCATTTACCACATTCCTAAAAAATCAGAGGTGATATCTATGGCAACCAAACTGCCAAAAACGGATGTTGTTATTGTCGGTGTCGGCTGGGGCGGCGGAATCATCGCTTCGGAACTGACCAAAAACGGATTGTCCGTCGTGGGACTCGAGCGCGGCAAAGAGCGTAAAACGGAAGATTATTTCATGGTTCACGACGAGCTGCGTTATGCTTTGCGTTACGAAATGTTCCAGGATCTTTCAAGAGAAACGATCACGTTCCGGGGCAACGAAAAAATCAAGGCGCTGCCGATGCGTTCCTATGGTTCGTTTTTGCTTGGCGACGGACTTGGAGGCTCGGGCGTTCACTGGAATGGACAAACCTTCCGCTTTCTGCCGTATGACTTCGAGATCAAATCCAAAACGATCGAGCGTTACGGGAAAAGCAAAATACCGGATGGCATGACGATTCAGGATTGGGGCATTACGTATGACCAACTCGAGCCCTATTTCAACAAATTCGAGAAGCTGACGGGCATATCGGGGGATGAAAATCCGCTTGGAGGCAAACGCTCGGAAAAATATCCGACTCCGCCGATGAAGAACACGCCGGCCATGAAGAAGTTCGCGGATTCCTGCAAGGAGCTCAACTTCCACCCGTACCATATGCCTTCGGCCAACCTGTCGGAGCAGTACACGAACCCGGATGGCATCGCGCGCGCCGCCTGCCAATACTGCGGCTATTGCGAACGCTTCGGCTGCGAGTATGGAGCCAAAGCCGATCCGGTCGTCACGGTGATTCCGGTGGCCAAAAACACGGGCAAATTCGAGCTCCGCACGCATTCCAACGTTAGACGGGTCCTACATAAGGGCGGCAAAGCGACAGGGGTCATGTACATCGATACGACGACTGGCGAAGAATACGAGCAGCCGGCAGATATCGTCGTGCTGACAAGCTACGTGTTCAACAACACCCGGCTGTTGCTGATGTCCGGCATCGGGAAGCCATATGATCCGAAGTCAGGGACGGGGGTCATCGGCAAAAACTACGCCTATCAGGTGCTAAAAGGAGCCGGCGTCGGATTCTTCGAGGACAAGGAGTTCAATATCTACGCCGGCGCAGGTTCGCTCGGCATGTGCATTGACGACTTTAACGGAGACAACTTTGACCATAAGGATCTGAAGTTTATCCACGGGGCCAACATTTCCTACAGCCAGACGGGGGCCCGGCCGATCCAGAACAATACGGTCCCTCCGGGAACGCCGACTTGGGGTAAGGAATACAAGGCTGCATCGATCAAGTATGCGAACCGCCACCTGAACGTCGGGGCCCAAGGTTCCTGCATGCCGTTCCGGCATCATTTCCTTGATCTGGACCCGACTTACAAGGATGAGTTCGGCGATCCGCTCATGCGCATCACGTTCGACTTCGAGGATCAGGACCGCGAGCTCGTGAAGTTTATGGGAGGCAAATGCAGCGATATACTGAAGCAGATGGGCGCGGATACGGTGGTCGCCAATAAGGAGCTGGCTCCTTATGAAATTACGACCTATCAATCGACCCATAACACAGGCGGCGTGATCATGGGTGACAGTCCGGATACATCCGCGGTGAACAACTATCTGCAGATGTGGGATACCGACAACCTGTTTGTCATCGGGGCTTCGGCTTTCCCGCATAACAGCGGCTACAACCCGACAGGGACCGTAGGGGCCTTGGCATACCGGGCTGCCGAAGGAATCATGAAATACCACAAGAAGCCGGGAAGCCTGGTGTAAAATAAACAAAGAAGGACCGCGAGTATTGTAATCGCGGTCTTTTTTTGTTATTCCGGCTGCATTTTTATGGAACCGCATCCATTTCTGTTTATAATATTACTAACTGTTTGACCAAATTAAAGGAGGGAATACGGATGAAAATAATGCCGCTAGCTAAACGCGGGGTAGAAGCCAGCCGGCTTGTGTTGGGCTGCATGTCCATGGGAGGCACTTGGGATCGTAGTGATCCAATCACGAAAGAGGACCGTCTTAAAGCCGAAAAGGCGGTGGATGCGGCTTTATCCATTGGCATCAACATGTTCGATCATGCGAACATTTACACGCAGGGAAAAGCGGAGCAGGTGTTCGGCGGTATATTGAAGAACCGGCCGGAGCTCCGTGAACAGATCGTGATCCAGTCCAAATGCGGCATCCGTCTGAAGGATGAGCAGGCTCCCGGACGCTTTGACTTTTCAAAGGAGCATATTATCGAGTCCGTGGATGGATCGCTGAGGCGTCTTGGGGTGGAATATCTGGACGTTCTGCTGCTGCACCGTCCGGACCCGCTCGTGGAGCCGGACGAGGTGGCGGAGGCCTTTAGCCGTTTGAAGGCTTCGGGTAAGGTCCGTTACTTCGGCGTTTCAAATATGAACGTATCCCAAATCCGTTACCTGCAGCGGAGCCTGCCGGACCAGCTGGCCGTTAATCAGCTTGAGATGAGTCTGGCTCATACGCATTTTCTGGATCAGACGATTTACGTGAACCAGCAGCAGGGCGCGGATGTGAACTTCGGTGAAGGTCTGATGGAATTCAGCCAAATGGAGAAAATTCAGCTGCAGGCATGGGGGCCGCTGGCTCAAGGCCGTTTCAGCGGCCGCCCGCTGGACAAGGAGCCGGAAACCGTGCAAAAGACCGCGGCGCTCGTCGCCCAAATGGCGAAGCAGAGAGAAACGACGCCGGAAGCGATCGTGCTTGGCTGGCTGATGAAGCATCCAGCCATGATCCAGCCCATCATCGGCACCTTGAACGGGGAGCGGATCGAAGCCTGCCGCGATGCCGAAAGCCAGGCCGGACTCATGTCCCGGGATGAGTGGTATACGCTGTACATGACAGCTATCGGCAGGGAAGCGCGCTAATGATCAAGAAAGACCGGCCCCGGGATAGCCCGGGGCCGGTCTTTCTTATAGGTAGGGCACTCATTACATGACTTGGGATGAAGTTCTTTATCCGCTGATGAAATGGCTATGGGAGCCGTAAGCCGGGCGGCCTTTCGCAGGCTTCGCTTTTTTCTTCGCAGGAGCCGAGAACGGTTTGTAGCCCCCAGGAAACATCGTGCCGATTTTGCATCCCAAGCCGAGCGAGAGCTGCTCGGCGGAGGCATGGCCTTCCTGCTGGATCAAATTCAGTAGCACATGCGCGCAGGCTCTGGCATCGTCAAGCGCATCATGGTGGTTCAGCGATATGCCGTACCAATCGGCAAGCACGTTTAATTTATGGGAAGGCATCCAGTTCAGCATTTTTTTGCTGAGCAAATAAGTGCAGTAATATTGAAAGCTGGGATAATCGATCGAGACCTGATCAAGGCAGTAACGCAGGACGCTCATGTCGAACGAGGCGTTGTGTGCAACGACATGCTTGCCCTCGAGCAAGGGCTGCAGCGTTGGCCACAGATCATAAAATGAGGGCATTCCCGTTACCATCGATTCGGTAATGCCGTGTATTTGCACGTTCCGGTAATCAAAGTGCTGGCCGGGATCGATGAGCCAGTTCTGCTCCATAACGATTGCGCCGTCTTTAACTTCGACCAGTCCAAGCGAGCAGGCGCTGGAGCGGTTCGCGTTGGCCGTTTCAAAGTCGATTGCAACAAAATCCATATGTAAAACTCCTTACTGATAGAATCCGAGAGTCAAGATTTGAAGAGATAACTACCATACTAAAGCAGGAGCCGCCGAAATACAATCATCCGTTTGTTTTGCGGGACCCCTGCAGGGAATGATACAATATAACGTAAACTAAAGTGAAGAGGCGATAACATGACAGTTGAACAACAGCGCATGCTCGTATTCGTGGGTTCGTATGCCGAAGAATCCGCAGACGGCGTGTACGTATATGATTTTGACGAAGCAACAGGAGAGCTTGTCCGCCTGGATCAGGTTTCAGGGCTGAAAAATCCGACCTTTCTGAACGTCGACACGCCGCAGCGCCGCCTGTACTCCATCAGTGAAACGGCTGCTGAAGATGGAAGCAAACGAAGCGACGCTGTCTCCTTCGACATCCTTTCAGAAGTAGGGCGGCTGAAGGAGACAAGCCGCGCGGATGCCTTGAACGGACCTTCCTGCCATATCCAGCGCAGCGCCGATAACCGTTATCTCACGCTGGCCAGCTACCATAAAGGCTCCGTCAGTCTCGTGAAATTGAACGAAGACGGCACCGTTGGTCCGGTGCTGGATATCCAGGAGCACCACGGCCAGGACGCTGGGCAAAAGTCCCATGTTCATTCTTCCTTCTACAGCCCGGACCGTCGCTTCCTGTTCGTGTGCGATCTTGGACTGGATACCATTGTTACATACCGGATTGATGAGGCGGAAGGAAAGCTTGTTCGGCAGGGGGAAGCCCAGGTCGAGACAGGTGCCGGACCGCGGCATCTAGTTTTCCACCCGAACGGGAAGTTCGCATATGTTATTAATGAGCTGCACTCTACCGTAACGGCATTCCGTTACGATGCGGAGCAGGGGGCATTGACAGAAATCGAAACGGTATCCACGCTGCCGGCAGGAACGGATGTGGCGAATGGCTGCGCGGAAATCACAATGTCGGCGGACGGCCTGTTCCTGTACGGCTCCAACCGGGGCCACGACAGCATCGTCGTGTACGCCGTGGATCCCGCAACCGGCAAGCTGGAAACGGTTCAGCATGCTTCCGCAGAGGGCAAGCATCCGCGTCATTTCTCTCTTGTACCGGGAGATCGCTACATGCTGGTCGTGAATCGTGATACGAACAATTTGGCGGTATTCACAAGAGATGCGGAGACCGGCAAGCTTTCCTTTACTGGCCGCTCAATTGAAATTTCGAAGCCTGTATGCGTATGGGCTGACCGGTTCTAAGATCTCGTATTGGCGTTGTTCACCACCATGTCATTATGGAAATAGAATGTGCTGTTCAGTATAAATTCCGAGTAACAGGAGGTCTTAGCGATGATTTTCGAGGAAATCAAGCTGAAAACGGCCGATCCCGAATCGTTGAAGCGTTTTTACGCAAATACGCTGGGCGTCCATCTCACGTCAGAGGGCGACGGATTATTTTCGCTGCAGATCGGGACGACCCTCTTGACGTTCGAGCGTGATACGGGCGGACATCCTTATTACCACTATGCCTTTAACATTCCCGAGAACCGTTTCAAGGAGGCTAAGGCCTGGCTGATGGAGCGGGTGCGCCTGAACCGGGAGGATGGAGAGGACGAGGCGGACTTCGTGTCATGGAACGCGCATGCGGTTTATTTCGAGGATCCTGCGGGGAATATCGTAGAGCTGATCGCAAGGCACAATCTGAACAATGCTTCGTCCGAGCCCTTTTCCCCGAAAGACCTGCTCTGCGTGAGTGAAATCGGCATTGTGCGGGAAGACGTTCCATCTTACGTCAAAGAGTTGAAGGAACAAGGCTTTTCTCAATGGCAGGAGGGCAGCGAGAGCTTCGTTCCCGTTGGGGATGAGCATGGACTGCTTATTGTAGTTGAGAAAAACCGGCGCTGGTTTTTTGCCGAGAAGACTGCAGGAATCTTTCCGGTGGGCGTAAGCGTGAAGGGGTACGGCGATTTGAATGTATAAGGATGCAGAAACTTCTCTTTGGAGAAGTTTTTTTGCTTTTCTTTACCCGGACATTCCCGAGGCTGCCCATGTTTTTTGCACGTACAGGCACAGATGGGTCATCGCCTACATAGAATGAACAAGACCGCATCGTGAGCAATGGAGTCATCCTAGAGGAAGTCGCGGTAGTCATTCAGCAGGAGGTGGCATCTTTGCCTGGTTTATTCAGCTTTATAGCCCTGTTTATCAAAGAACTGACGCTGCTGGTTTCTTATGTCAAGAATAATGCTTTTCCTCAGCCGCTCACGGAAAAAGAGGAGAGCAAGTACCTTCAGCTGATGGCTGAAGGGGATGCTCATGCCCGCAACATGCTGATTGAGCATAATCTGCGGCTGGTGGCGCATATCGTGAAGAAGTTCGACAACACCGGAGAAGACCTGGAGGACCTGATCTCGATCGGAACCATCGGCCTGATCAAAGCGATTGAAAGCTTTCAGCCGAATAAAGGCACCAAACTCGCCACCTTTGCCGCACGTTGTATAGAGAACGAGATCTTAATGCACTTAAGATCCTTAAAGAAGACGAGAAAAGACGTTTCTCTTCACGATCCGATCGGAACGGATAAAGAGGGGAATGAAATTACATTGATCGATATCCTCGGCAGCGAGGCGGATGACGTTGCGGATATGGTGCAGCTCAAGATCGAGAAGAGCAAAATATACCGCAACTTGGACATATTAGACGAGCGTGAACAGGAAGTGATTAAAGGCCGTTTTGGCCTAGAATTCGGTGGCGAAGAGCGGACGCAGCGGGAAATCGCCAAAGAGCTCGGCATCAGCCGCAGCTACGTTTCGCGGATCGAGAAGAGGGCTTTGATGAAGCTGTACCATGAGTTTTATAAGAATAAGTGATTAAGGACTAGAAGGAAGTACAAGGAAATAAACGAATTAAACAAGAAGCGGGGATCCCTGCTTCTTTTGCTTTGTCAGGATTTTGGGATGTGGTAATAAAATAACGTTTGCGCGGGGGCCGTAATTCTGTCCCGTATTGTCAATTTCCGTGAGATTTTAAAATAATTCGTGCATCCTCCTCATATAAACTCAATTTCTAAGATGTTACTATACAGTCTAGCAAGACAATAACGAGTTTATGTAGGAGGGTTTAAAGATGTTGAAATGGAAGCGTTCTCTTTCGCTCTTAGTTACGACGGCTTTGATTGGGATTTTGGCTGCCTGCGGAGGAAACGGAGAGACAAAAAACAGTGCCGAAACGCCCGCAAAGCCTGCTAACGATACGTCAACGGAACAGAAGGCGCCAAGCAATGAACCTGTAAAACTGCGCATTATGTGGTGGGGTTCCCAGCCGCGGCATGAGGCTACCTTGGCTGCATTGGACTTGTACACGAAGAACAATCCGAATGTTACGTTCGAGCCGGAGTACTCGGGTATGGACGGATATCTGGATAAACTGTCCACTCAGGCTGCCGCCAAAAACGCGCCGGATGTCGTTCAGCTGGATCCGGGCTGGATCCCGGACTGGATGTCCCGTCAGCAATTGGTGGACCTGGCACCGGAAGTGGACGTAAGCAAATTCGACGAGAAATTGCTCTCCGGCGGCCAGCTCGACGGCAAGCAGTATGCCATGCCGATGGGCTCTGTCGCTTTTGGAATGGTATATGACAAGGCAGCTATGGATAAGCTCGGCATTGCCAATCCGCAAAATGGCTGGACTTGGGATGAATTTTTCGCTTTGGCCAAAGAATCCAAATCCAAACTGCCGAAAGGACAATATTTTACTTTGGATTACGGCGGCAATTACTTTGTGTATTCGGCCTACCAATACGCCAAAGGCAAAGGGCAGGTAATCACGGATGACGGCCATTTCAACGTTGATCAACCCACCTTTGTGGAATGGGCAGCTAAATTCGAAGAGCTGCGCAAGGAAGGATTGGTTCCACCGGCGGATGTAAATGCCTCCGATAAGGAAAGCGATCCGCAAATGGACCTCATGGCAGCAGGCAAAGTGTTGATGCGCTACAGCTTCTCCAACAACCTGGGTACATGGGATAGCATCAAACCGGGTGCATATGCGCTTGTCACCATGCCGCGTGCCGAGGAAGCAGGCGGATGGCTGAAGCCGTCCATGTTCCTGGGTGTTACCAAAAACTCTAAGCATGCCGAGGAAGCCAAGAAATTCGTCAACTGGTTCCTGAATAGCCAGGAAGCGGGAAATATTCTGCAAACGTTCCGCGGACTGCCGGCCAACAAGGAGATTGCCACCACCCTGGAAGCAAATATGAGCGAATTGGATAAGGTTGGCTTGGGACTTTTGCGCGCGACCGAGACGGATGGACAGAAATGGTCTGCCGGTGCGGGCGGATGGACGAATTTTATAGATAAAGACTGGATCCTTGTCCGTGATCAGCTTATGTTTGGCAAAGCTACACCGGAGCAAGCCTATGAAGAGTTGAAGAAAGCATCGCAATCCTACGAAAAGTAAATCAAGGAAGCAGCCCGGGTCTGTATTGACCGGGCCTTATATTTTTACAACTGGGGAGGGTTATGTATGAACGATTTTTTTGAATACCGTCCGGGTGATGGCTATGAGGCTTGGCTGCAATACCGCCGAACCAATCAAAGCGCTGATTTCAGCCGGTATGTGCCACACTGCCACATCGCTGCTGAGGTGCAGGACGAAGTGTTGCGCACGGCCGTGAACGAGCTGGCTCAAGGTTTGAGTTCCTTAACCGGCCGAACCGTCACCATCTCGGAAACGGTCGGAGACGAACCCTGCATTATCCTGGGTACCTTCGGGTCAAGCAAAGCGATAGACGAAGCTATAGATGCCAACTCTGCCCGCTCTGTTCAAGCAGAGGGCTTTGCGATTCAAACCGATCGGATGAATGGCAATATCTCGATCGGTGCGATGACCTCTGCCGGCCTGTTATATGGGGTATTCCACTTGTTACGGATTATCGCTACAGGCGGCGATGTAGACCATCTGAACCTGGTTGAAAATCCTGTTAATCCGCTCCGTATGATCAATCAATGGGACAACATGGACGGAAGCGTGGAACGGGGGTATGCAGGATCATCGATATTCTATCAAGACAACCGGGTTACCGAGCAGCTTGAACGAATTCAAGATTATGCCCGTCTGTTGGCTTCTTGCGGAATCAACGCGATCGCTATCAATAATGTCAATGTTCATCGGGTAGAGAGTCGTCTCTTGACCGATTTTCTACCGGATGTGGCGAAGCTGGCCGCGATTTTCCGGCAGTATGCCATCAAACTGTACTTAAGCATTAATTATGCCAGCACCATGGAGTTAGGAGACCTTGAAACGGCCGATCCGCTGCATCCTTCCGTCCGTGAATGGTGGCGCCAGGCGGCCTCCAATGTATATGATGCCATTCCTGATTTCGGCGGATTTTTGGTGAAGGCCGACTCGGAACATCGTCCGGGACCGTTTACCTACGGTCGGGATCATGCCGACGGCGCCAATATGCTGGCCGAGGCATTGAAGCCGTATGGCGGTGTCGTGATCTGGCGCTGCTTCGTGTATAACTGCAAGCAGGACTGGCGCGATCGCACGACGGACCGCGCAAGGGCGGCCTATGATCATTTCAGGCCGCTGGATGGGCGTTTTATGGACAACGTTATCCTGCAGGTCAAGAACGGTCCGATTGACTTTCAGGTCCGGGAGCCCGTCTCCCCGTTAATCGGGGCCATGCCGCATACCAATCAGATGATCGAGTTTCAGATTGCCCAGGAGTATACCGGGCAGCAGCGGCATGTCTGTTACCTCGTTCCCCAGTGGAAGGAGGTTTTGAACTTTGATACCTATCTTCATGGGGAAGGAACCCCGATCAAACGAATTGTCGATGGTACCTTGCATGGGAATCCTTACAGCGGGTTTGCCGCCGTGTCCAATATTGGAAGCGACGCCAATTGGACGGGGCATTTACTGGCGCAGGCGAACCTGTATGGATACGGCCGTTTGGCCTGGAATCCGGAGCTGTCCGCAGCGGAGATTGCCAAGGAATGGATCGTGCTGACCTTTGGCGGCGGGGAAGCGATTGGTCGTATCATTCAAGGGATACTCATGGATTCGTGGGAGATCTATGAATCCTATACGGCTCCACTGGGTGTCGGATTTATGGTCAACCCGGATCACCATTACGGACCTAATGTTGATGGGTACGAGTACTCGCCATGGGGAACCTATCATTTTGCAGACTGCCATGGCATAGGTGTAGATCGCACGACAGCCACAGGAACCGGCTATACCTCCCAATATTCCGATGCAAACAAGGAAATGTACGAATCGCTGGCGACTTGTCCGGATGAACTGCTGCTGTTCTTTCATCATGTTCCTTATACCCATCGGCTTCATTCCGGCAAAACCGTAATCCAGCATATTTATGATACTCATTTTGAAGGAGCGGAACGGGCAGGCCAACTGCTGGCCATTTGGGGAGAATTGAAAGAGCATCTGGAAGAACAAGCTTACCGGCAGGTCGAGAGGAGGCTTGCAGAGCAGGCGGAGCATGCCAAAGAGTGGCGCGACAGGATCAATACGTATTTCTTTCGAAAAAGCGGCATTTCCGATGAGCAGGGAAGAACAATCTATTAAATGGAAGCTTACGGTGTAGAAAGGGGCGGGATACTCGCCCCTTTTTTCGTTATATTTTGAAAGAATTCGAGCATTACTCTCATTTAGCAGGGGGGAGCCGGGCGGTATACTTGATCTATACCATATTGATACACATGAGGTGAACCCACATGAATCGTACCACTGCTGCTATAACCCCGCCCGCCGCAAAGACGAAGAAGCCTTCGGTTCTGAGCAGATGGAGGGCTCCGCTAACGGGCTATTTGTTTATTTCGCCCTGGCTGATCGGTTTTTTGGCACTGACGGCTTATCCCTTATTCTTATCTCTGTACTATTCGTTTACCGATTACACGTTGTTGAAACCGATCGAATGGATTGGGATCCGCAATTACGAGCGAATTTTCACTTCGGATCCGAAATTTATCGACTCTGTGAAAGTGACTTTTACGTACGTGCTTGCTTCCGTACCTTTAAAGCTTATCGCAGCCCTGCTAGTCGCAATGATTCTCAGCAAGGCGGTTAAAGGAATTGGTATTTACCGGACGGCGATTTACTTTCCTTCGCTGATCGGCGGCAGCATCGGGGTGTCCCTGCTTTGGCGCAACATTTTTGGAGTGGACGGGATATTCAACAAAATCATCGGGATCTTCGGCATAGAAGGAAAAGGCTGGATCACGAGTCCCGATACGGCTCTTGGAACACTCATTTTACTTACGGTCTGGCAATTCGGCTCCACCATGGTCATTTTCCTGGCGGGCCTCAAGCAGATTCCGAATGATCTTTATGAGGCATCCTCCGTTGACGGAGCAAACAAATTCACCCAGTTTTTCAAGATTACCCTGCCGATGCTTTCGCCGATTCTTTACTTCAATTTGATCATGGGCGTTATTGGCGCCTTCCAGATGTTTACCTCAGCCTTTGTCATCACGAATGGAGGACCGATGAATGCCACTTATGTCTATGCCTTGTATTTATATGAAAGGGCATTCAGCCGTTATGAGCTGGGTTATGCCTCGGCGCTGGCTTGGATTATGATGATCATGATCGTTGTGGCTACCATTCTGATATCCTACAGCTCGAAGTACTGGGTATTCTATGAATCCGAAACAGGAAGGGGGAAACGGGGATGACCCTGCGCAAATGGAAGCCGGCAATCCGTCATGTTTTCATGATCTTGTTCAGTTTCATCATGGTGTATCCGGTTCTCTGGTGGATCGGAGCTTCACTGAAGAACAGCACCGAGCTTGACTCACCGGGGATCTTTCCTTCAGTCCCGCAATGGAACAATTTCGTTAAGGGCTGGAATTCCATTCCGGGCCATACATTTACCGATTTTTATCTCAATACCTTTGGACTTGAAATGGCTGTCATCGCGACGACGCTGGTATCCTGCACACTGGTAGCCTTCGGTTTTGCGAGATTGGATTTTCCGCTCAAGGGCTTCTGGTTCTCCATTCTGATGCTGACTTTGATGATGCCTGGACAGGTGCTCATCATTCCCCAGTATGCCCTGTTTTATCAACTGGGATGGGTGAATACATACTTGCCGTTCATCATTCCCCATATGCTTGCGGGCGGGGCAGGCGGCACCTTCTTCGTCTTCCTGCTGATTCAATTCATACGCGGAATTCCAAGAGAACTGGACGAATCCGCCAAAATCGACGGATGCTCCTGGTTCGGCATTTACTGGCGGGTCGTAATTCCGCTTACGGTGCCGGCGATCGTGACTGTCATGATCTTCTGCTTCCTCTGGAATTGGGACGACTTCCTGGGTCATCTCCTTTACATTAACTCGGTAGAGAAGTATACAGTCGGCCTGGCGCTCCGGATGATTAACGATTCCCAGTCCGCGCAGGAATGGGGCCAATTGCTCGCCATGTCGCTGGTGTCCGTACTTCCGGCTACATTCATCTTCATGTTTCTGCAGAAGTATTTCGTAGAGGGCATTGCGACAACGGGTATAAAAGGCTAAGATTAAAAAAACTCATCCGGTAACGGTAAAACGCGAAGTCTCTTCGTTGTTTTACCGTTTATTTACCTCATCCACTTCAGGGGAGGAGCATATTTGACCAATCCTTTTAAAAAATTCAGAATCGACCGACTGTTCTTTAACAGTTATGCCGCCGTTCTCATTCTTGTAATCGCGGCCACCGCTTGGACGAGTTACAGCAATTCGTCCAAAGCGCTTGTACGGACAACTTCTCATTACCAGCAGCAGCTGCTGGATGAACTGAATAATGAAATTATGACCCGGCTGGTGATGATTGAGCAAATCTCGCTGTCAAGCTCCCGCGACATCGAGCTGACCAATTTCCTCCTGAACCGGAATGATGAATTCGAACGGCACCGCAGACGAGTCACTGTTGAAAGCGCTCTCGGTAATCTGACTTATGCGATCCCATTAATTCAAGGGATCGATCTCTATATGAACAACCCCATCGGGAGCGAAAGGCAGAGCTATATCCAGTTCAGGGACATGAGGCATCTGGACCGGCAGGAATATGCCGAATGCCTCGACAAAAACGATTTCTGCTGGTCGAGAGAGTATCTATTCTCCAGTCCCCAAGGAGAGATACCGGTACTCAGCTTTGCCCGAAAGATTGTTTATAACGATGACTATATCGGTACACTGGTCATTCATATCAAGGCAAATGAAATCCGGAAACTGCTGATCGGGAATTCCGAAGGATCCAACCGGATTCTGGCGGACAGCGTAGGTCAGCCCATTATGAAAATAGGCGATCCGCTTGAGCAGAATGACTGGTCCCAATGGGTCGATCTCAAAAGCGACAAATCCGGCTATGTTCATATCAAAGGGACGGGGGATTTAAGAGACACCCTGCTGGTCTACTCCAGGGTGGATAATTCCATCTGGACGCTGATCGAATTCACCTCATGGAACCAGATCACCTCGAGCAGCTTAAAGTTGGCCGAATGGATCGGCCTCATCGGGATTGCTGCGGTACTGCTGGTTTTACTCCTGACCCTGTTCATCAGCAGGCAATTCACCAAGCCGATCAAGCAGCTTGTTACCGCGATGCGCATGTATTCCTTGGGCGGAGAGAAAGTCGAGCTGCCGATGGATTACCAGAATGAATTCGGCTATCTCTTTGCCGGATACCGCAAGCAGAACGAGCGGATCGAAGAGCTCTATCGCTCGCTTAAGAGGCGCCATGAACAGCAGAAAAAAGCGGAAATCGAGGCCCTTCAAGCCAATATTAACCCGCATTTTCTCTATAATATGCTGGATCAGCTGAACTGGATGGCGATTGAGGCCGGACAGGAAGAATTGAGCCGCATTCTGGAGCTGATGGGACGAATGTTTCGGATCGGCTTATCTAATGGCAATAGTTTTATTACGATAGCGGATGAATTGGCACATATACAATGTTATCTGGAAATCCAGCAGCTTCGTTGGGGGGACGGACTGGACTACCGGATAGAGAGTCCGGCCGAGATCCAGGAGTTATTCATCCCCAAGCTCACACTACAGCCGTTCGTCGAAAATTCCATCGTCCATGGGTTCAATAAGCAGCGCAGCGGCCTGATTTTTATACGAATGGAGAACACCGGGGATGCGCTGCGGGTCTTGATCGAGGATAATGGGACCGGGCTCAAGCAGCCGGAGAACAGGCAGCTGAAACGCCATACCGGCGGGTACGGCATTCGTAACGTAAGAGAGAGAATCGCCGGTTACTTCGGCGAGCTGTACGGCGTGACGCTAAAGGAGCGAGAAGAGGGCGGAACGCGAGTCGAAATAATGCTTCCGCTGCTGACTGAGCCCCCTTCGAACGCGGATGTGTAGCAGAATAAGATCTTGTACGCGCTTCCATGGTCACATTGAAGGAGGCTCCGTTCGTTGCTGTTATTTTTGCACAGTACAAGGAGGTTTAGAGGGAGATATGTGGAAAGTCGCCATCGTGGATGACGAACGCCGGGTGCTGCAGGGGATGAAACGTGCGATCCCTTGGGATCAGCTGGGCGCGGAGTGGGTTGGAGAGGCATTGAACGGCGAAGATGGCCTTCAGATGATACGCGCTACGCGCCCGGATGTCATTATCACCGACATCTACATGCCGCTGATGAATGGTTTGGAGATGATTGAACAGCTTAGAGCTGAAGGCTTTCGAGGGAAAATCATCATTTTAAGCGGATATTCGGACTTTGAGTATGCAAGACAAGCACTCCGGTTCCAGGCCAGCGACTACGTTTCCAAACCGATTAGTATGCCTACCCTGAAGAACATCTTAAACAGAGTCATTCAGGAGCTGGGAGATGAGGAAGGGAAACGGAAAAGGCAGGGAGAGCTTGAAAACAAAATGTCGCTGTATGAACCCCTCGTCGAGAAAGAGTGGGTGCGATCGGTCGCGGTCGGAACTCTGGATCAAGCATACAAAGACGATAATCATCTGCCACAGGCGTACTATTATTGGCTGAATCGCCGTCATATCGCGATCGGCATCGAATTGATTCGTAATGAAAAGGCCAGCTGCATGTCCGTTTCAGATTGGAATCTGTTCCGTTTTGCAGTCAGCAACATGGTTTGCGAAATTGCGCGGAAGCTTTTTTCCGAGATCGAATATACCGAGCTTCACAGCACCCGGTCCTTATTGATTCTTCATCCTGTTGAAGAGCTCGGTGAGCCGTTCGAGAAGAGGCTGATGGAACTCGGAACCATGCTGGCTGAGAGCATCGCCGGCTATTTGAAACTGGAGATCCGGCTTGGCATTGGAGGATTGAAGGATGGCTGGACGAAGATTTCCGATTCGACGGAGGAAGCCTTTCGAGCCATAGATCAAAGAGCGGAGAGAATCGCTTCGGCCTGTGAGGTATACCTCTACCGAGAAGTTAGGGAAGGCGGACAAGAAGGCGTCCCCCTCTTTCCCGTCAAACTGTCGTTTAAGTTGGCAGGTGCCATTAAATCGTCGCAAGAAGCTGAAGCAGTGCAGCTGTTATGCGAATATATGGATATGGTCAAGGAGCGGAAGGATATTTCACCAGCCTACGTTCAAATGCTGGCCAGCGAGCTATGGGGAATTATCGCCTATTCGCTTTATGAAACCGGGTTTTCAATGGATGAACTGTTCACAAGCGACCAGATTACCAAGGAGATTGGCTCCTTGATTGTGCCGGATCAAATGACCCATTGGCTGAAGGAGAAAATAACGACAATTTGCAGCAGCAAGCAATGGAGAGGGAAGAGCAAGCATCGGCAGGTTGTCGATTTCATGACGAGTTACATCCACGAGCATTATGCATCAGAGCTTACCTTGGCGGAGTTGTCGGATAAAGTATTCATTTCACGAAACCATTTGGCTATCATTTTCAAGAATATGACCGGTGAAACCTTCAATAATTACTTGACCCGGGTCAGAATCGAAAAAGCGCGGGAGCTGCTGATCGAAGGGAACATGCTTGTCTATGAAGTGGCCGAAAGGGTCGGCTACAAGAATATTCCCTACTTCAGTACATTGTTTAAAAAGATCACAGGCATGAATCCGACGGAGCTGATCAAATGAGCCACTAAAGCCGCAGTCCGGCGATCAGGGCGAGTCTTTCTTTATGGAAGACTCGCTTCTTTTTTTGCGAACGGTGTAATTCGAAATCAGCAGATTTGACATTTTCTTCTTTATAAGGTTTTATCAGTATCATACATCCTTTGTAAACGCTACGTTTATCTGCAATGAAAAGAGGTGATGCCCCTGCATTCGGATATATCTCAAGCTCGAAAAAGGAGGATGAATATGGTCAATCCATTACAAGAGAACGTAAAGCCCAAAACCGCCCTTATTACGGGAGGAAGCCGCGGCATCGGGCGCGGGATCGCTCTGGCGCTTGCAGAAGCCGGTTATGGAATCATGATTACTCATTACAAGGACGATGCGGAGGCAGAACGGACCGCGGAAGAGATCGCTCTTGCATCGGGCAGGGTTTGCATCGTCCGTGAAGGTGATCTGCGAGTCGCCGAGGAAGCACAGCGTACCATCACAGAAGCGGTTCAGGCCATGGGGCACATCGACGTGCTTGTGAATAATGCCGGCATCGGCATGTATGCTTCGATCACCGAGCTGCCGATCCATCATTTGGATGATACGATGCAGCTGAATTTCCGTGCTCCGATGCTGCTGATGAAAGAGGCTTCCAAGCATATGATCGAGGCGGGACGCGGAGGAAATATCATTAACATCGTTTCTACCCATGCCGAGCGTGCATACCCGGGCGATGCAGTATATGGAGGGCTCAAGGCGGCTCTCAAAAGGGCAACGGAATCGGTTGCTTTGGACTTGTCGCCTTACGGTATACGGGTGAACTGTATTGCTCCCGGAGGGATTCTGGTACGGGAACGCGAGCCGATTCACGACCATGTGGGCTCCACGATTCCGCTTGGAAGGATCGGCGTCCCGGAGGATATCGGACAAGCCGCGTTATGGCTTGTTTCCGAGCATGCCTCCTATATTACAGGAATTACGATCCGGATCGATGGAGGCTTGATTCTGCCGGGGATGCCGGAAGATGGCGAATCGTCCTGGGGATACCGCAAAGTAAGGCCGTACAGCGTAAATTAATTCTCCGCATAACAAAAAGCGGCAGGCCGTCCGTAACCGGGCAGCTGCCGCTTATTTGCTTAGGCTTAGATCAATTGCTCCGGAGAGAGAGAACCGGTCTGGTGGGACATACGCCGTTTGATTTGTTCCAGGGTCCGCTTGGAAACCGTTATGGTACGAGGATAGGCGAAGTCATCGCGAAAATGCAGGGTATTGCCGTCGATATTTGTAATTTTGTTCACATTGACGTATAGATTGGAAGCTGCACGGACGAAATTCGGAAGGGATTTCATCGAGGTTTGCTCTGCGGCGGATAATCTTTTTTTAATAATGTAGTTCCTGCCGTGGAAAATAACCTGCTCCTGACTTCCCGTCTTGAAGAAAAAAGCATCGGTGACCGGATCAAAATTCTGATACTCGTTCATCACCTTATCGGTTTGGTTCATCTTTCAAAAGCCCCCTTTAGAAGATGATTGCTGTTAGCGCTTTCATTCTATCACATTTTTACTTAATATATAATGTTTTTTTGTGAATTTTATTAATTTTTTTGTGGGCTTGGACAAAAATCCTTCAAAATCACCTTTTCTTAAATAAAAAACCTGCCTGCTTTCCCGTTGAAGCCGGGGGAGCAGGCAGGTTTTATGATGTAGCAAACGAAAATCACGCGTTTTCGAGAATTGTGTTCAGCGTGGTCCGGTCCAGACCCTTAACGAGCTTGATTAAAAGCTCTTTTGCTGCATCATAATCATCGGTATGGATGATCGAAGAGGAGGTATGGATATACCGCGAGCAGATTCCGATGACGGTTGACGGAACGCCGATTCCGCTCAAATGAACCTGGCCTGCATCGGTTCCGCCCTGCGATACGAAGTACTGGTATTTAATTTGATGCGTATCGGCGGTATCCTGTACGTACTCGACGAGACCGCGATGCGTCAGCATCGACGGGTCGAAAATGCGAAGCAGTACGCCTTGGCCGATATGGCCGAAGGAGCTCTTGTCCCCCGTCATGTCATTCGCCGCACTGGCATCCAGCGCGAAGAAGATGTCGGGCTGAATCAGGTTCGCAGATGTCCGTGCGCCCCGAAGGCCCAGTTCTTCCTGCACGGTTGCGCCGCAGTATAAGGTGTTAGGAAGCTTTTCTTTATGGAGGGCTTCCAGCAGTTCTACTGCAAGGCCGACGCCATAACGGTTATCCCATGCCTTGGCCATGATTTTCTTCGGATTTGCGAGCGGAGTAAAGTCGCAAATCGGTACGATTTGCTGTCCCGGACGGATGCCGAAAGCTTCAGCTTCTTCGCGGTTGTCCGCGCCGACATCGATATACATGGCTTTGATATCGACCGGTTTGTTGCGCTGCGACTCATCCAGCAGATGCGTTGGAATGGAGCCCACAACGCCGATTACCGGCCCGTTCGGCGTCATGATTTTCAGACGCTGCGCAAGCACAGCCTGGCTCCACCATCCGCCTAGAGGCTGGAACCGAATCATGCCGGCTTCGGATATTCCCGTCACCATGAAGCCTACCTCATCAAAGTGTCCCGCTACCATCACCTTCGGTCCCTGCTCGTCGCCGCGGAGCACGCCAAACAGGCTGCCGAGACGATCTTGGACGAATTCGTCCGTATATGGGGTAATCATTTCTTTTACGTAAGCGCGAAGCTCCTTCTCAAATCCGGAAGCCGCGGGGAATTCGGTCAGCTTGCGGAACATGTCCATCGTTTTTTGATCCATGCCATCCATGTCTCCTTTATTTCTTTTCTTATATCTTATGTAATTTCACAATCTATAGTATGAACTCCGGAAGAGGGAATGTCCATGTTGCTCCGGTGAAGCACCAACCCATGGTTCAGGAATAAGATACAGTAGATGTACGCCCTGATTAGGTGCAGAAGGGAGCATCCACATGGAGTTCATGCCCGTGAGCAAAGAGATCATTCTGGTCTTCGTGCTGTTGCTGTTGCTAGTTATTGTCCTGCTTTGCTTATTTTGAATGAATGACGGATGCCGGATGCAGGATGCAGGCATCGTGCCGTTCCGAAGACAGCTGCCATGGCGAGATTGTGGCGGCTGTTTGCTGCGCGGCCAAGACGAAAGCCTCAAGTAATACATAACAATCTTCAGGTTGACAAATAATGAAAAGGAATGATGAAGAGGAGGTGCTTTCATTGCCTGCAAACACGAAAAATAAAGGGACCAAATTCAGTCTGGATACGCTCAGCCAAGAGGATTACAAAAGCATTGCGCAGAAGCATGAACCCAAACGTAGCACGTTCAAAAACTGTGTGCTCGCTTTTCTGATTGGAGGAGGCATTTGCCTTGTCGGACAGGCCATTCAGCAGGGCTTTATGTCATTGTTCGATATGTCCGTTAAGGAAGCGGCCAGTCCGACGGTAGCGGTCCTGATTATTATTTCCATCATCCTCACCTGCTTAGGGGTGTATGACAAAATCGCACAGGTTGCCGGAGCAGGGACGGCTGTTCCCGTCACGGGCTTTGCCAACTCGATGTGCTCCGCCGCCCTTGAGCATAAATCGGAAGGTTACGTGCTCGGGGTGGGTGCGAATATGTTTAAGCTCGCAGGTTCCGTCATCGTGTTCGGCACGGTCGCTGCCTTTTTCGTCGGTCTGGTGTACGCGATCCTGGGCATTCAGGGAGTGCATCATCCATGAAGCTGACGGGCCAGACCTGGGAATTCACCTCGAAGCCAGCTCTGCTTGCGGGTGCCGCGGTCGTAGGGCCGGAAGAAGGCCAGGGTCCGCTATCGGGCGATTTTGATTATATCTACGATAACATCGAAATCAATGAGAAAACATGGGAGAAGGCAGAACGAAAGCTCCTGGAGCAAGCCTCGCAGCTGGCCATCGTGAAGGCCGATCTGACCAAAGAACAAATTCAGTTCATGGTGGGCGGGGATCTCCTCAACCAGATCATCAGCAGCACATTTGCTGCAAGAAAGCTGGGTGCGCCATACTTGGGCGTGTTCGGCGCTTGCTCTACATCGATGGAGAGCCTCGCGCTTGCGGCGCTCCTGGTGGATACAGGGGCTGCGGATCGTGTGCTCGCCGGAACGGCAAGCCATAACTGCACAGCCGAGAAACAGTTCCGATATCCGACGGAGTACGGATCCCAAAAGCCTCCGACCGCCCAGTACACGGTAACGGGCTCCGGCTGCGGTATCGTCGGCAGGGGCGGAAGCGGTCCTGTAGTAGCCAGGGCAACGATCGGCAGGGTCATGGATTTGGGAATCAAGGACCCTTTCAACATGGGAGCTGCCATGGCGCCGGCAGCTGCAGATACCATTGAAGCCCACTTCCGGGACACGGGGCTCGCACCCGGATATTATGACTTGATTGTTACCGGCGATCTCGCGTCCGTCGGTCACCCGATCGCGAACGAACTGCTGCAGAAGGCGGGAATCGATATGGACGAAACCGAGTTTAACGATTGCGGACTTCTCATCTATGACATGCGGAAACAGGCATACGTGATGGCCGGTGGAAGCGGCTGCGGCTGTTCGGCCGTCGTCACGTACGGTCATCTGCTCAAAAGGCTTATGAACAAAGAAATTAAAAAAGTGCTCGTCGTGGCAACCGGGGCCTTGCTATCTCCCATCTCTTACCAGCAGGGTGAAAGCATCCCGTGTATCGCACATGCGGTGGCACTGGAAATGGAGGATTAGGCATGCAATTTTTATGGGCTTTTGTCATCGGCGGATTAATTTGCGTCATCGGGCAAATCATGATGGATTTGTTCAAGCTGACCCCCGCTCATACGATGAGCACACTTGTGGTGGCCGGTGCCGTTGCGGACGGATTCGGGCTTTATGATCCTTTGGTCAAATTCGCGGGTGCCGGGGCGTCTGTGCCGATTACCAGCTTTGGCAGTTCTCTCGTGCACGGGGCTTTATCGGAGCTGCAGCGGGACGGCTGGATCGGAATCGTAACCGGCATATTCGAGGTCACGAGTGCGGGAATTTCCGCGGCGATTATCTTCTCGTTCTTGGCTGCTTTGCTGGTTCGCCCCAAGGGGTAACCCACCGCTAGTACGGACTCTTATCAAGGCACCCTGTATCCACGCGGAGCAGGGTGCCTTTGCTATGTTTATAGAAGGTATGTCGGCGTATACGAGTAAATTAGGAGGCCTTCACAATGTACTTTAGGTGAATATATCATGTACAATGTAAGATATATGCTTCTTATCTCAGGATTTAACAGAATTCATTACGCAATCCATTTTTTCGTTTCATCAAATAGCATGATATAAGGAGGCATGAATAGATGCCCGTAAGCAGCGAATCCCTGCAAACCATTGCAGCCGTAAGATCCAATCTTGAATCCTGCATTTTAGGCAAATCCTTCGAAATCCAGCTTTTGCTTACTGCTCTCCTGGCAGAAGGGCATATTCTGATTGAAGATGTACCGGGAACCGGCAAAACGCAGATGATCAAGGCTTTGGCGAGATCGATGAGCGGAGATTACCGCCGCGTCCAGTGTAATCCGGATATTTTGCCGAGCGACATCACCGGCGTTTCCGTATTTCACCCGCGCGAAGAACGGTTCTTTTTCCGCCCAGGTCCCGTCATGACCAACATACTACTTGCAGATGAAATCAACCGTGCAACGACGAAAACGCAATCGGCGCTGCTTGAGGTCATGGAGGAACGGAATGTGACGGTAGATGGAGAGACCTATGAGCTTCCTAAGCCGTTCATGCTTTGCGCTACCCAGAACCCGATCGACTTTGAAGGAACGTACATGCTTCCGGAAGCGCAGTTGGACCGTT
Source organism: Paenibacillus sp. SAFN-054 (assembly GCF_051966755.1). Taxonomy (NCBI): domain Bacteria; kingdom Bacillati; phylum Bacillota; class Bacilli; order Caryophanales; family Paenibacillaceae; genus Paenibacillus; species Paenibacillus sp. SAFN-054. Next base: position 2,351,258 of record NZ_JBQCKS010000001.1, on the reverse strand, counting down.
TTATGATGAAGATCAGTATGGGATATCCCGATGCAGATACCGAAAGAAGCCTGCTGCAGCAGCACGCGCAGGGGCAACCCGTTGACAAATTGACGCCTGTAACACATATGGAACAGATTGCAGAGATGCAGAAGGAGATCCGGCAGGTGTTCATCGGTGACGCGGTCACGGATTATTTGCTGAAAATCGTCCGCATGAGCCGTCAGCATCCTTCCGTTCTTCTCGGCGCCAGTCCGCGAGCATCGCTGTCCCTGATGATGGCGAGCAAAGCGTACGCTTTTATTCAGCAGCGAGATTTTGTCCTGCCGGACGACATCAAGGTGCTTGCTCCTTATGTGCTCTCGCATCGGATTATCCTGCGGCCCGAATCGCGTCTCGATAACGTCAGTGCGGAATCCGTCGTCAAAAATATTCTGCAGCAGGTGCATGTGCCTGTCGCCTTGGAGCGATAAGGTTATGATGGCGCTGCCGAAAACAATCGGATCCATGGCGCGGAACCTCCGCTTTTGGATCGTGCTTGCCGTATGGGCTGCCAGCCTGCTGTTCGTCCTGTTTCAAGGCGGCAAAACCTCGATGATGCTGCTTGTCATGATCAGCGTTCTGGTTGTTTACCTCATTGCCGGAGGCCTTGGCGGCATTCGCCGCGTCAACGGCCACCGCAGTCTTTCCGCGGAGCAGGAGCAGGGAGAAACGCTGCATGCAGGAGAACAGGTGAAGGTAAGCCTGAAATTCGCGGTTCCCGGCTTCCTGCCTATGCCCTATGTCATCATCCGTGAGGTGATGAAGCGGCATAACGGAGAAACCTGGTCGTTCGAGGAGAGCGTCATTCCGGATTTCCGCGGCGGCGGCCAGCTGATGTTCCAGACGCCGCCGCTTGAGCGCGGACGGTATTTTTTTACCGAAACGGAATGCGTGACGGAGGATATATTCGGACTCATGGAGCATAAAGGCTCTTTTCATGTTCCGGGTCAGTTCCGGGTATTCCCCCGGACCGTAACCATTTCCGGATGGAAAATGATGAACCGGAATTCAAGGTTTGCCGGACCTCAGAGCGCGGTGGCATCCCGACGGGAGACGACCCAAATCAATGGCGTAAGGGACTATGTATACGGAGACCGTATATCCCGGATTCATTGGAACGCGACGGCAAGAACCGGATCCTGGAAGTCCAAAGAATTCGAGTATGATTCCGTACCCAAAATCATGGTCGTCCTGGACGCCCTTTCTTCACATTATGAAACGGACGGCCAATTCGAGCTTGCGGTCTCGACTGCAGCTTCGCTCATTCATTTCGCCTCACGTGAACGGCTGTGCATGGGGCTGGCAACGGCAGGCGAGCAGTTCAAAATGTTTGCTCCGAGCGAAACGTACAGCGACCGCCAGCGGATGATGCATCACCTGGTGGACGTTGCAGCCGACGGGGACGGAAATCTGCTGCAAAAGCTCGAAAAGGGGGGGAGATTCATTCCTTCCGGATCGATGTTCGTACTTATTAGTCCCCAAAGCGGCGGCAAAGCGCTTGAAGTGCTGCGCTGGGCGGATACCCGCGGCTATACCCCTTCCCATATTTTGCTTACCGCCTCCGAGAGTGAGAATATGAACAAGCAAAATTGGGTTTCCATGCTCAAGGCTCGGGGAATTTTCGGATGTGCGGTTTCGAATCTGCATGATCTTCCGGCTGTGCTGGGAGGTGGCTCTGCATGAGAACGTGGATATTAAATGTAAGGAACTCGCTCTTTTATTCCCTTTCTTTATTATGGATTTGGATCATGGGGATTCAGTGGATTTCGTTTATGGACTACACCTGGTATGAAGAAACCACATCGATTGTTCTGATCAGCATGACGGTCGTTATCCTTGTGGAAATGCTGCTGCCTGTCAAAAGGGCGTACCGGCTCGTTTTGGAAGGGGCTGTCATTCTATATGTGATTCACCGGGAGCTTGTGAAATACTGGGTGTATATGCCTTCCGGAACGCTCGCGAATCGGATTCAGCAGTATATCGAGCATCTGTCTCCCTACATATGGATTGCTGGGGGAGCCTGGTTTCTGCTGTTACTCAGTTCGCTACTCGTGACGACGAAACGAAGAATCATCGTCTTTTCAGGACTTCATGTCATCGCATTTTCCATTCTGGATTCCTTTACGGCAAGCACGCTGTGGCCGGAAGTGGCCTGGACGATGTTTGCAGCCATGTGCTGGCTGGTCAGCGAGCACTTCCGCCGCTTTCAGGCACGCTTCCCTTCCGGTTGGCGGCATTTGCGTAAAGTTCCGCTGAAGATTTTCGTCCATGCTGCGGTTTTGTTCTCGGTGATGTTCATCGCCGGGGTCAGTATGCCGACGGTACCTCCGACGCTGACGGACCCTTATACGGCTTGGGTGGGTGGTTCTACCGTAGAGTCTGCGAACGGCCTGGATGTAAGCGGAGAAGTCACTTCTGCCGAAGGTGTGAGCACGTCTGGCTACAGCCGGAACGACAACAATCTCGGCGGCGGGTTTAATTTCGATTATACGCCGGTCATGTCGGTCAAATCCGGGAAGCGGAATTATTGGCGCGGGGAGACAAGACAAGTCTATTCGGGAACGGGATGGAGCGAAGCCCGCGGCGGCAGCAAATATGACAATGTGAGCGTCGGTTCCTCGCTTGATCGCGGCGATGCCCCAACCGGTGAGACGGAGAAGCTTGAACAAACCATTACGATGCTGAACGATCAAGTGTATCCGGTTCTCTTTGGAGCCTTCCGCGTGTCCGAGATCAAAGAGCTGGACAATGCCGATGCGGGCCGGATCTACTGGGAAAGTGACCAGTCAGCGCTGCATTGGGATACCGATGCCAAGAAGCCTCAATATCCCAAAACGTACACCGTGATCTCGGAAGTGCCTGTCGTTCCTGAAGACGAGATTCGAACCAAGACGTTCAAGGATCTGTACGGCGGCGGTAAGCTGGATGACGCGTACCTTCAGATCCCCAAAGGCTTCCCCGTCAGGACGCGCAAGCTGGCCGAGCAGGTGGCTTCTTCAGCGGAAACCCCGTATGAAAAAGTGGGATTGCTGCAAAACTACTTAGTAAACAACTTCAAATATACCAATCAGCCTGACCTCTCCAAAAAGACAAGCGGCGATTTCGTCGACAGCTTCTTGTTTGACATTAAGGAAGGGTACTGCGACTACTTTTCGAGCTCCATGGTGATGATGGCCCGTTCGCTCGGGATACCGGCACGCTGGGTCAAAGGCTATGCCCCGGGACAGCAGCAGTTTGATACGGATGGTGTCCTGCAAAGGAACGGCCAGAATCCGGCTGACTCCGATAGCTATACCATAACCAATGCGGATGCCCACTCCTGGGCTGAGGTTTATTTCGGGGATTACGGCTGGGTGCCTGTTGAAGCCACACCGGGATTCAATATGCCCCTGCTGACCCATCAGGAGGACAGCAAGCCTGTAACGGCGCCTGTCGTGGAAGAGGAAGAGAAGCCGAAAGTGGAGCAGGAAAAGGCTGCTGTCGGAACAGGTTCGGCGAGCACTGGCCTGCCTGCTTGGGCAATTGTCTGGATTACGGCTCTGATTCTTATCCTCTTGGCCGGATATATCCTTTGGCTGATGCGGATCAGGGTACGTTTCCTGCTGGTCGGCATTCGTAAAGGTTCTAAGTTGTCCGCAGACCAGAAGGTCATCATCATGACCGAGCGCTGGGTCGGCAGACTGAAGCGCAAGGGAATACGCCGGAGCTCCAATGAAACACTCCGTGAATCGGTTATCCGGTGGGAAAAAGAGATGCCGGCCTTGTCGAATTCCCTTGGGCAGCTCTTAACCCTATTCGAGAAAGCCAGATACAGTCCATCCTCCGTGTCGGAAGCTGAATGGAGAAGCGTATACAACCACAGCCGGGAGCTAAAAGCGGCTTTGAAAAAGGCGGAGGATTCGGCAGCATAACCGTGAATTACGCCCAGCGGCCCCGCGGGCGTTTTCTTTTTACTAACCACGGAGATTATGGTATAGTTTGTCCTATGAAACTGAGGTGACAACAACTTGTTCGAAATGCTAATCCCTAAATTAAGGGTGAATACGGTATTTGATATCGACCTGGAAGACCTGTACGCCAAAGGGTACCGGGGAATCATCACGGATCTGGACAATACCCTGGTCGGAGCGAAAGCGCCCCTGGCGACACCGGAGCTGATCACTTGGTTTGAGCAGGTGAAGAAGCTCGGGTTCAAGCTTGTGATCGTATCGAACAACCGCATGGACCGCGTCGCGTCGTTTGCCACGCCGCTGGATATCCAGTTCGTGCATCAAGCGCGCAAGCCGCGGAATGCGCCTTTCCGCAAAGCCATGGGCATGATGGGACTGAGCGATAAAGAGACCATCGTGGTCGGCGATCAAATGATGACCGATGTGTACGGCGGCAATCGCATGGGACTTTTTACGGTGCTGGTGCTTCCAATTTCCATTGCGGACGAAGGATGGACAACAAGGATTAATCGCCGTTTGGAAAAAATTGCGCTGACGCGCTTGCGTAAAAAAGGACTATGGCTTGAGGAGGAAAAACATCGATGAAAGACCCGTTTGAAGGACAAAGCGTCAAAAAATGCAGCGGCTGCGGCATCGAGCTGCAGGCGCTGAATCCCGATTTGCCGGGCTATATTCCGGAGAAGTCGCTTGGCAGGGAGCCGGTCATTTGCCAGCGCTGCTTCCGTATCAAAAACTATAACGAGGCTTCTTCCGTTACGGTGGATCAGGACGAGTTCCTGAAGCTTCTAAGCCAAATCGGAGGGAAAAATGCACTCGTCATTCATATTGTCGATCTGTTCGACTTCGAGGGCAGTCTGATTTCGGGGCTTCAACGCTTTGTCGGCAACAACCCCGTCATTCTCGCCGTCAACAAGATCGACCTGCTTCCAAAAGTGACGAATTGGAACAAAATCATCAACTGGGTACAAAAGCAATGCAAAGAACAAGGCCTCAAAACCGAGGAAATCATTCTGTGCAGCGCCAAAAAAAATCAGGGATTCGACCGTCTTCTGGAGGCGGTATCCGAATACCGCGGCGACCGCGATGTATATGTGGTGGGTGCTACTAACGTAGGCAAGTCCACGCTGATTAACAGGTTGATCCGTGACTACAGCGATCTGGAGCAGGAACTCACCGTATCCCGCTATCCCGGTACGACGCTCGATATGGTCAGTATTCCGCTGGACGACGGACGCCATATCATCGACACGCCGGGGATCGTGTACCCTTGGCGTTACAGCGAGCTCGTGAACCGCAAGGATCTGGGGGCGATCATGCCGGAAAATCCGCTGAAACCGATGGTGTATCAGCTGAATGAAGGACAAACCCTATTTTTCGGCGGCATGGCACGCTTTGACTTCATTCAGGGAGCTCGCCAATCCTTCACCTGCTTTTTGAGCGGCCGGATGAATATCCACCGGACCAAGCTGGAAAAGGCGGACGCTTTGTATCAGGAGCATGCGGGAGAACTGCTTGCACCGCCTGACAAGGAACACCTCGGTGAACTTCCCGAGTGGACAAGGCATGAAATCCGCGTTCCCAAAGGCGCCAAAATGGATCTGTTCATTTCGGGTCTGGGCTGGATCAAGGTGAACGGCGATCAGGGTGCATTGACGGCTATCCATGCGCCTAAAGGCGTCAAAGTATTAGCCCGGCCTTCCCTGATTTAATCGATAAATAGGGAGGCAGGTTGAACCCATGATTACAAATTCACAGTTGCTTCAGAAGACCGGAGCGCTTCTTTTAGGCGTTATCGGCGATCCCATAGCCCATTCCAAGTCGCCTGTCATGCACCAGGCTGCACTCGCAGCACTGGGGCTGCCAGGTTCTTATGTTCCCATGCACGTCAAGCAGGAGCAGATCGCTGAAGCTGTTGCCGGCTTCAAGGCCCTTGGTTTCAGGGGGATCAACGTGACGATTCCGCACAAGCTGGAGGTCATTCCTCATCTGGACCATCTGGATGAGACTGCTTTGCGGATCGGGGCCGTAAACACCATTGTGAACGACGGCGGGGTGCTGACCGGATACAATACCGATGGAATCGGTTATGTCCGGTCGCTGAAGGAAGAAGCGGTTCCCGATCTCAAAGGGAAGAAGATTCTGGTACTCGGTGCAGGCGGCGCGGCGCGCGGGATTGTTTACGCATTGTCGCTTGAAGGTCCGGACCGGATCTATATTGCCAACCGCACGGCGGACAAGGCGGAGGCATTGGCTTGCGAGTGGAGGGACTTGGCTGACATTCGGGGCCTATCCATGACGGAACTCCCCGCTTATATCCGGGAAATCGATATTGTGATTAACACGACGTCCGTCGGGATGCATCCGAATATATCGGAAACGCCCATGGATGTCAGTTTGATATCGGAGCGCATGGTGGTCAGCGATCTGATCTACAATCCGCTTCAAACCAAGCTGCTCGCAGAAAGCGGGAGAAAAGGCTGCAAGATTCATGGCGGCCTTGGCATGTTTGTGAACCAGGGCGCGTATGCGCTGGAATACTGGACGGGACTGCCTGCGCCTGTGGAAGCGATGAGAGCTGCCGTGCTGCAAAGCATGTCCAGCTAGTTTCTTGCTTGGAGAATGAAAACAGATGAATATTAAGGAGTTATGATTAAACATGCTAACGGGTAAGCAAAAGCGCTATCTGCGATCGCTCGCACATCATTTGGATCCCATCTTTCAAGTAGGAAAGGGCGGAACGAATGAACAACTGATCAAACACATCAACGAAGCGATCGAGAAGAGAGAACTCATGAAGATCAGCGTGCTGAACAACTGCCTTGACGATAAAAACGAAATTGCCGAAGAGCTGGCCGACAAAACGGATGCGGAGCTGGTCCAGGTCATCGGAAGTACAATTGTTCTTTACAAGGAATCCAGAGACAACAAAAAAATCGAATTGCCATAAGCAGGAGGGTTCACCATGAAGGTAGGCATCATGGGCGGTACCTTTGATCCGATCCACATCGGCCATCTGCTGGCAGCCGAAGCCGCGAGGGATTCGTTCGGGCTGGACCAGGTATGGTTCATGCCCAGCCATATTCCGCCCCACAAGGAACAGGCCGGAGCCTCCGGCGAGGACCGTCTCGGGATGGTGGCTGAAGCGATCTCGGATCATCCCTGTTTCCGCACACTCGATATCGAAATCAGAAGGGGCGGCGTTTCCTACACGATCGATACTGTGAAGGATATCCGCAGCTCCTTTGAAGGAATAGATTTTCATTTCATCATCGGCGCAGATATGGTCAACTATCTTCCCAAATGGGAAGGGATTGAAGAATTGGTTGATCTGATGAGCTTTATCGGCGTCGGGCGGCCGGGCTCCACCTTGGATTTGAACGTGCTGCCCTCTTATTTGAAGGGTAAGGTTCTGCTGGCCGATATGCCGCAGGTTGACATTTCATCTACAGAAATCAGGGAAAGGCTGGCCACCGGTCATTCAATCCGCTATATGGTAACGGACAGTGTCTACGACTATATCAGAAGGAGAGGATTATATGGCATTCAGCCGAGAAGAACTGATTAAATCCGTTTCGGAGCAAATGCCGGCCATGCGCTGGCAGCATACGCAGGGCGTGATGGAATCCGCCGTTAAGCTGGCCGAGCGGTACGGGGCAGACCCCGAGAAAGCGGAGAAAGCGGCTATCCTGCACGATGTCGCCAAATACTGGCCCGTCAAGCAGATGGAAGCGGTCATCCGCGAGAACGATTTATCCAAGGATTTATTATTTTACGATAAAGCGCTATGGCATGCCGAAGTCGGAGCTTTTGTCGCGAAACGCGATTACGGCGTGGAAGATCCGGAAGTGCTTGATGCCATCAAGTACCATACGTCCGGGCGGATCGGCATGACCCTTATGGATAAGGTGGTTTGCCTTGCGGATTACATTGAACCCGGAAGAGATTTTCCGGGCGTGAATAATATTCGCGAACTGGCCAACCATAGCCTTGAAGCAGGGCTGATCGCAGGTTTGGATTCCACCATTACCCTGCTCGTATCGCGCCGACAGATCATTTATCCGCTGACGGTATTTGCCCGCAATGACCTTATTAAACAGTTGGAGGCGAATTCATGACCCTTACATCAGAGCAATTGTTAAACCTGGCAGTGGAAGCTGCAGAAGATAAAAAAGCCATGAACGTGGTGGCATTGGATTTAAAAGGCGTTTCGCTGATTTCGGATTATTTCGTCATCTGCCACGGTAACTCAGACGTACAGGTTCAGTCCATTGCGACGGAAATCCGCAAACGCGTGCATGAAGCAGGCTCGGAAATCCGCGGCATCGAAGGCATGAACTCGGCGCGCTGGGTTCTTATTGATCTCGGGGACGTCATCGTCCATGTGTTCCACCGCGATGAGCGCGATTATTACAATATCGAGCGCTTGTGGTCGGATGCCAAGGTCGTGGAGAACGTATGAGTCTGGTCGCAGGAACGATACAAACCTATGAAGTGATGCGCGAAGTATCGCCTTATGGATATTTTCTGGATGCCGATGGAGAGGACGTTCTCCTGCACTATACGGAATTGACTCGTGAAATCAAGCCTGGGGACCAGGTCGAGGTATTTATTTTTTACGATACGGAAGACCGGCTGGCAGCCACGATGAAGAAGCCTTACCTTACTCTTGGAGAAATGGCGAAGCTGGTCGTGGCTGACGTGCATCCGCGGCTCGGATGTTTCCTCGAAATGGGCCTTGGCCGTCAGCTGCTGCTGCCGGTCCGCGAGCTTCCGGAACTGAAGGAACTCCGTCCGCAGGTCGGAGACTCGGTATTCGTCATCATGGAGCATGACAAACAGGGGCGTCTCCGCGCGAAGCTTGCAGGAGAGCAGGAATTGTCCCGCCATGCCTTCAGTGCACCATCCTCATGGCTTAACCAATGGTTCAAGGCTACGGTGTACAGACCCCTGCAGATGGGTACCTTCGTCATCGTGGACGGCGGAGTCGTCGGACTCGGCGTGATTGGCATGATCCATTCTTCGGAGCGCCTAAACTTGTTGCGCTTGGGTGAAGAAGTGGAGGTCCGCGTCAGCCATATCCGTGAAGACGGACGCGTCAACCTTTCCATGGCCCAGCGCAAGGAAGTTGGCAGGGATTTGGATTCCGAACGGATTCTGACCTTTTTGAAGGAGCGTCCGACAGGCGGCATGCCTTATTCGGATGCTACGCCTCCGGATATTATCAAACAGCGGTTTGGTATAAGCAAATCGGCCTTCAAACGGGCTTTAGGTAAGCTGATGAAGGAAGGACTTATCACTCAGAAGGAAAATTGGACGTATCTTGTGAAGCCGGATTCAGAGGGGCAGATCGAGCAAAAGTAAGCGGAAAGCGAACAGAAAGCGCGGTGTCATCATGTCTTCATACCGAAAATTTGCATATGTCTACGATGAATTGATGGAGGATATGCCTTATCCGGACTGGCTGAGATTTGCGCGCCAAGCCTGGGAGAAGCATGGAAGCATGCCGAGAAGCGTGGTCGAGCTTGGCTGCGGTACGGGCAGCATCACGATTCCGCTCGTCAATTCAGGCTTTGAAGTGACGGGCATCGATCTGTCCGCGGACATGTTGTCCGTGGCAAGACGGAAAATGGAGAGCACGCCGCAGGGCAGCAGGCTGTATCGCGAAGGTTCGATCCGTTGGGTGCAGCAGGACATGCGCGAATGGGAAATACCGGAACCGGTGGATTCCGTCATCTCCTTCTGCGATTGCTTCAGTTACCTGCTGGAGGAGAGGGACGTCATCTCGGCCTTCGCCCATACCTACAAGGGGCTTAAGCCCGGAGGAATCTTCTTATTTGATGTGCATCACCCTAACACGATCATCCGTTACGATGAGGAGCAGCCCTTTGTATGGGACGATCGATCGGTCTCTTACATATGGACCTGCGAATTGGACGCTCCGCGCTGTGAAATCGAGCATCATTTGAGCATTTTCGCGAGAGAGGAACAAAGTGATCTGTACCGCCGCTTTGAAGAGACGCATGTCCAGCGGGCTTATGATCCGGAGTGGATGAAAACCGAGCTGGTCAAGGCTGGCTTCCGCGACGTGAAATGTTATGCTGATTTTGAGTGGGTAGAGGCTGGGGATGACGCCCAGAGGCTTTTCTACATGGCTGTGAAATAGCCTGCACGGCTAGAACCGGGGTTAATCGAGTTTACGGATGGGAAACCTAAAGCCCCGGGACACAGCTGCCCGGGGCTTTTTGCCCCGGCAATGATGGGTAATAACCAATGAAACTATCAGGAGAAGGGATGGGAAATGAAATGAAACTCACAAGCTTAAAAGGTAAAACCGCTATCGTTACGGGGGCCGGAAAAGGCATCGGACTTGCCATTGCAACTGCCCTGGCACAAGAAGGTGTAGATCTTGGCCTTATGGCGAGAACCGCCTCGGATCTCGAAGCGCTGCGCGATTCCTTGACCAAGGAATACGGGATCTCGGTTTACACGGCAACTGCGGACGTTTCCTCGCGCAAGGAAGTGGATGAGGCTGTATCGAAGCTGGGCGAGCAGCTGGGCAGCATCGATATTCTGATTAACAACGCGGGAATGGCATCCTTTGGAACGGTAGAAGATATGGAGCCCGAACTATGGGAACGCATCATTCAGGTGAATCTGATGGGGACGTATTACGTATCCCGTGCCGTGCTGCCGACCATGCTGGAACAAAACAGCGGCAATATCATTAACATCTCCTCAACGGCTGGGGAGAAAGGTTTCGCGACGGGTTCCGCCTACTGTGCATCGAAGTTCGGCATTATGGGGCTGACAGAATCGCTCCTTCAGGAGGTTCGCAAGAAGAATATCCGTGTGATTGCCTTGACGCCAAGCACGGTCAATACCGACCTGGCCCGCGACAACAATTTAAGCATCGGTGACGAAGACCGGATGATGCAGCCGGAGGACGTAGCCGAACTCGCACTGGCGTCTCTGAAGCTCCCAGCCCGTGTGTTTGTGAAATCCGCAGGAATCTGGACCACAAATCCGCAGTAAGGCGACTCCATAGACGTAAAATATAAAAGCTGGCTGCCGGAATGGGATTCCGTGCAAGCCAGCTTTTTACGCTTTTTGGAGCGACCTATCCAAGCCTCGTCCTACCGGTGTTCGATCAAATCGATCGTTCCGAGTACGACATGAGCCAGACCGAATCCTAAAATTCCCGTGGCGGCAAGTTTGTACTTGCTGCTGAGCAGCGCGGCACCGGAAGCAGATACTACGGTTCCAAGAACGGCAGGAATCAATCCTTCACGCATACGAACACTCCTCCTGGTTCAATGAAGTTTGGACAGACAAAAGTTATTCTGGTTTTTGCAGGACGAAATTATGCATTTGGTAGGGTTATTTTGCGCTTTTTTACACCGGTGTGTATTCTATCCGGAAGCATAATTGACATACCGGGATATTCTTGAAATCAGGTTAAACGGTATAAGAATGCGGATATTACAGTGGAATCGGCACTCATATTTAACATATCAAAAATAACATATTTACGTTATGGGTTCGTGTCCATAGACTTTTTGTAAACGCTATCATTTAACCCAGGTCCCAGCGGAGCAACCCGGGCTTTCCACAACAGAGCTCCTGCGGATGGCGTTGAATTGATTTCAAAGGGAGGGAAGCTACATCCAGGCTCACGCCGGCTCACAATGATAAAAAGGAGGAATCATCTAATGACAAAATTGTTAAAACCATGGGCCATGGTCCTCTGCCTGTCCGTGTTCGCCTCTCTCTTGGCGGCCTGCGGTTCCAAATCCCAAGAAGCCAGCGAGGGCGGCCAAGCGGCCAAATCGGCGGAAAGCGTCCGTAAAGAAGGCTTTCCGATCGTTGACAAGCCGATAACGCTGTCCGTGTTTGCGCCAGATGTAGGCAGCGCGAAATGGGATACGATGCAGGTATTCAAAGATATGGAGACGCTGTCCAACATCAAGCTGACCTTCCAGACGGTACCCGTGGACAGTTTCGATACGAAGAAGAACCTGATCTTTGCGAGCGGCGATCTGCCGGATATCTTCTATGCAGCGAGCTTGACCCCAGCCGAGCAGGTTACCTACGGCAGCCAGGGGACGCTCGTTCCGCTTGAGAAGCTGATCGATGAGTATGCGCCTAACATTAAAAAACTGCTGGATGAGAATCCGGAGGTCAGAAAGTCCATCACGACTCCGGACGGACATATTTATGCCCTGCCTTATGTTGATAAAGGGGCAGTTTGGTATAAAAGCCCTTTGTATTACAATGGAAGTTTCCTCAATAAGCTGGGAGTAACCAAGCTTCCGGAAACGCCGGATGAGCTGTATGATTACCTGAAACGGGTGAAAAATGAGGATCCGAACGGCAATGGCAAGGCGGATGAAATCCCGCTGACATCGACCAAGCTGAAGGATATTCGCGTTCAGATGCTCGGATTCTGGGGCATTTATGATGAGGTGTATTATGCCGACAAGCAGGGCAAAGTGCATTATACGCCGCAGGAGGACGGCTACAAAGAGTATCTTACTTTCCTGAACCGGCTATGGACGGATCAACTGCTCGATCATGAAACCTTCTCCCAAACCGATGAACAGAAAAAGGCCAAGGGGAAAAATAATCAGGTAGCCCTGTTTAATGATTGGCTTCCGTATTTTATGCTGGGCGGGGAACCGAATGCCGATAACCCTGTCATGGCGCCGCTGAAAACGGGCTTCCCGGATTCCCCGGTTGCAGCAAAGTCTTCAGGCATTTCGAAGAATGGCACCTTTGCCATCTCCGGCACGAATCCGGCTCCGGAAGCCACGATGCGCTGGGTCGATTATCAATATGATTACGAAGGATCCACGTTGTTCAACCAAGGGCCGGAGAATCTGCTGTGGAAGTATAAGGACAAAGAAAATCATGTGAAGGAATGGCTGCCAGTTCCCGGTGGAGGCGACCGTGAGAACTATCGCGGAAAAATAACGCCGAACTATGGAATCACGACGCCTGGCGTCAGCCTGCCGGAAGTGTCGAAGGGTCTGAGAAGCGATATTGACGAATGGGTCGACAAGGAAAACAAGGAAAAAATCATCCCTTATGCCAAAGTGCCGTATCCGAACGTATTCCTGACAGAAGCGGAACAGACCGAGGTGACGTCGCTTCTATCCGATCTGAACAATTATGTTGAACAGATGGAAGCAAAATTCGTTACGGGCCAGGAGCCGCTGTCAGGTTGGGACAAATACAAGGCTCAAGTAAAGAAGATGGGCAGCGACCGCATCGTGGAAATCTACCAGGCTGCGTATGATCGCTGGGATCAACAAGGGAACAATTAATTAAGTCTCCCTTGACATTGGGGGCATGCCTGAAGGAAGCGGATCAAGAAAGGGAGAAAAGTGTGATTCGCCAAAGAATGCCATGGTGGAGGCGGCACCTATGCAAGAAGCAAATTACGTTGACTAAGGGCCAAATTTTATATATAATATGGTTCAATGTTTCATCTGTATAAAATGAACTAAAGGTTAACGTTCAATTTATCTAACTCAATTGCAAATGAAAGCGATGATGAGGGGTATTAGTTTCAGGGATGTCATTCAGAGAGCCGGCGGTGGGTGCAAGCCGGTTGACGATTTGAGATGAACTCGCCTCGGAGTAATGATGTGAAGCGCGGAGACTTTCGTGCGAAGGATCATCGGCTCACCCGCGTTATAGGGTGCAAAGTGAGCGGGAATAAAGCATACTTTCCGCTAACTAGGGTGGTACCACGGGAATTAGACCTCTCGTCCCTAGCGATGATACGCTATGGATGAAGAGGTTTTTTTGTTTGGAAAAAGATTGCTAAAGCAGGGTCGCTCGGATATGAAAGGGCGGCATTGGACTGCACAGGAGGCTGGTAGAGCATGAGTGAAAATCAACATCAGGTTCAGGGGCAGGGGTATCATCCCCAGTCCATCGAGCCAAAGTGGCAAAAGTATTGGGATGAGCATCACACTTTCAAAACCGGAGAAGAGGCGGGCAAGCCGAAATTTTATGCGCTTGACATGTTCCCGTATCCATCCGGAGCAGGCCTGCATGTAGGGCATCCGGAAGGCTATACGGCTACCGATATCGTGTCCCGTTACAAAAGAATGCAAGGCTACAATGTGCTCCATCCGATGGGGTGGGATGCGTTCGGTCTGCCTGCAGAGCAGCATGCCATGGATAAGGGCGAGCACCCGCGTGAAATTACGCTCAAGAACATCAACACGTTCCGGCGTCAGATCAAATCCCTCGGTTTCTCGTACGACTGGGAACGGGAGATCAGCACGACCGATCCGGAGTACTATAAATGGACGCAGTGGATTTTCATCCAACTGTACAAACGCGGTCTTGCATATGTAGCCGAAGTGCCGGTGAACTGGTGTGAGGCACTGGGTACTGTACTTGCCAATGAAGAAGTTATCGACGGCAAGAGCGAGCGCGGCGGACACCCGGTTGTCCGCAAGCCGATGCGTCAATGGATCCTAAAAATTACGGAATACGCGGACCGGCTGCTCGAGGATCTGGATGATCTGGACTGGAGCGAGAGCCTGAAGGACATGCAGCGCAACTGGATCGGCAAATCCAAAGGAGCTGAAGTCAACTTTGACATCGTGGGTCACGAAGGTCAATTGACCGTGTTCACGACCCGGCCTGACACTTTGTTCGGCGCCAGCTACTGCGTACTTGCTCCTGAGCACGATCTGGTAGAATCGATTACGGCTCCGGAACAAAAAGAAGCAGTCAAAGCTTACCAGGATCAAGCGGCTCGCAAGAGCGACCTGGAGCGTACCGATCTGGCCAAGGACAAAACGGGCGTATTTACAGGTGCGTATGCCGTGAACCCCGTTAATGGCGCAAAGCTGCCGATCTGGATTGCGGATTACGTGCTTGCCGGATATGGAACCAGTGCGATCATGGCGGTACCAGGCCATGACACGCGTGACTGGGAGTTCGCGAAGCAGTTCGGTCTGGAAATCATTGAAGTCGTTAAAGGCGGAAATGTTCAGGAAGAAGCGTACAGCGGAGAAGGCGAACATGTTAATTCAGGCTTCCTGGACGGCATGGGCACCGAAGAAGCGATCGCCAAAATGATCACATGGCTCGAAGAAAGCGGCAAGGGACAAGGCAAAACAACCTACCGCCTTCGCGACTGGCTGTTCAGCCGCCAGCGCTATTGGGGCGAGCCGATTCCGATTCTGCATCTGGAAGACGGCACGATGAAGACCGTGCCGGAAGATCAGCTTCCGCTGCTGCTGCCGGATGTGGATCAAATCAAGCCGTCAGGAACCGGAGAATCGCCGCTTGCGAACGTCACTGACTGGGTAGAAACGGTCGATCCCGAGACGGGCATGAAGGCTCGCCGCGAAACCAATACAATGCCTCAATGGGCGGGCAGCTGCTGGTACTACCTGCGATACATCGATCCGCATAATACCGATGAGCTGTGCTCCAAAGAGAAGCAGGAGGCATGGCTGCCTGTAGACTTGTATATTGGCGGGGCTGAGCACGCGGTGCTTCACCTGCTGTATGCACGGTTCTGGCATAAATTCCTCTACGACCTGGGTGTTGTTACCACCAAGGAGCCGTTCCAGAAGCTGATTAACCAAGGGATGATTCTCGGCACGAACAACGAGAAGATGAGTAAATCCCGCGGCAACGTCATCAATCCGGACGAAATCGTCGAGAACTATGGTGCGGATACACTCCGCATTTATGAAATGTTCATGGGTCCGCTGGAAGCGACGAAGCCATGGAACGAGAACGGCGTGGAAGGCGCGCATCGCTTCCTTTCCCGCGTATGGCGCCTTGTGGTGAACGAGGACGGCAGCCTGAATCCGAAAATTACGGATAACGAAGGCAGCGACGAGTTCAAACGCGTATGGCATAAAACGATCAAGAAAGTCACGGAAGACATGGACCATCTGCGCTTCAATACGGCGATCAGCCAGCTGATGATCTTCATCAACGATGCCTATAAGGCCGATTCGATTCCTCGCAAAGCGATCGAAGACTTTACGCAGCTGCTGTCTCCGTTTGCACCGCATATCGCCGAAGAACTGTGGGAGCGTCTCGGCCATCAGGAAAGCATCACGTATGCTTCCTGGCCTGCTTTTGATGAAGCTTGGACCGTAGATTCCGAAGTTGAAATCGTAATTCAGGTGAACGGTAAAATCGTACAGCGCGCGAAAATTGCCAAGGACATGAGCCAGCAAGCCATGCAGGATTACAGCATGTCCCAGGAAGGCGTCCAACAGGCGATTGCCGGCAAAACCGTACGTAAAGTCATTGCGGTTCCGGGCAAGCTGGTGAATATTGTAGCCAACTAAATCATGTTTAGGATCGAAAAGCATTCAATCCCCGTACAATTCATTTTGTACGGGGATTTTTGTTGGAATCCGGGCGATGCAGCAGCTAGGCGTCAGAATCCTCGAAAGCCTCGTCGCATTTGCTCAAATCCTCTTCATATTTGGCATGCGTGGTAGAGATCAGCTGCTCGAACACACCGCCCAGACTTTGCTTCAAAAGGGCGAGCGCTTCAGCGGTAATACCGCCGGGTACCGCAACCCTTTCCTGCAGCTCATGCGGTTTAAACCCGCCTTCGGTAAGCAGTCTTCCGGTTCCAAGGAGCATCTCGCCTGCCAGCTCTGTCAGCTCGTCACGGCGAATCCCTGTCATATCCACGGCTGCTTCGATCCACTGATCGAGGAAAAAGCTGATAAACGCCGGACCGCAGCTGGAAAAATCAGAGGTAATCCGCACATGGGATTCGCTGATTTCTAGCGGCCGGCTGATGTTGGCAAGAAGATTTTCCACAAGCAGCCTGTCTTTCTCGGTGATGCGGCTGCCATACATGCACAAGGAAGCCCCGCTCCAGGTCAAATGCGTGATGCTGGGAATAATCTTGGCGATTTTGCTGGGCAAGCAGCTCTCGAGATGACGGATTTGAACCGGACTGGTAATGGATATAACAATTTGTTCGGTTCGCAAATCACTTCCGATTTCGTGGATCAACGCTTTATACTGAAGCGGTTTTACGCATAGAAATAGAACATCGCTATTTTTCACGGTTTCCGTGTTGCTGCTGCATACGTTCAGCCCGGGATGACGCTGAGCCAACAAATGCACCTTTGCCGGCGTACGGCTGCTGGCGAAGACTTGCTCGGGCATGAGCGCACCGGAAGCGATGAAGGCATCAAGCAACATGCTTCCCATACTGCCGGTTCCGATGAATCCTACCTTCATATAGATTTCCTCCTTTCATGCTTTGCGGTAACGGCGCAATCCTTCTCCTAAATGTATGCACATGAGCCTGCATCTCATGACGGTTTTTCGGGGGAAGTGTCATCGCCGGGTGAATTAATTTTCTGTAGAATGCTTTTTTTCTGAAGCGGAATCAGGTCATAAAGTCGTGCTGGAAACGCTGTGACCCAATAGTCATAGAGCCTGGAATAGGCGTGAAAATGGTAGGTCAACTCAAAGAAAATGAGGTGCATGATATGAAACGATGGACGGCCGGCATTAGCGTATGCTGCGCTCTATTAGGAACTGCTGCGATTTTATTGTCAGGTATGAAGCCAAACGGCGGGATTGAGGCATGGCAGCCGCTGAATGCCCGTATTGCGAGTACCCTGGATGCGGGACAACAGCCTGTGAAGGCCCAAAAAGCGTCCGACCAGACTGCTGTAAAGGAAAAATCAGAAAAATCGGATCATGCTCAAGCGGAGACGGGAAAGCCTGAATCCTCTATTTCCAAAGCCCCTGCGGCGGCAGAGGAAACGGCAACGTTGCCTGCCAAGCCGCAGCCGACGGCTGCCGGCCATGTGCAGCCCGATGCGGCAGCTGGGAACACGGCAGACGCTCCTTCTGCCGGAACATCCGCCGGCAAAATCAATGTCAACTCGGCATCGGCTTCCGAACTCACCAACATCCCCGGGATCGGCGCCAAAAAAGCGCAAGCGATCATCGATTACAGGAACCAGCACGGCCCTTTTCAGAAGGTGGCGGATTTGGACAAGGTAAAAGGAATCGGTGCCAAAATGCTGGAGAAAATGAAGCCCTACGTAGAGCTTTAGCCCGGAGATGTGCTACAATATCTACAATGATTCTATGAAAATCGGGTGATAAACGTGAACGATGCAACAAGGAAAGATTGGGATACGTACTTTATGGATATTGCTTACATGGTTTCGACGCGTTCCCGCTGCCCCCGCAGACATGTGGGAGCGGTGCTGGTTCAAGGCAAAAAGCTGCTCGGGACCGCCTACAACGGCGCGCCGATGGGTTTGCCTGACTGCTCCGAAGCCGGATGCATGATTGCGGAAGAGATTGAAATGGTGGAACATGACGGCAAGCAGGAGATGGTCAAGAAACAGCGCTGCGTGCGGACGATTCACGCCGAACAAAATTTGCTGCTCTTCACCGACCGCATTGACCGTGAAGGCAGCTCGGTATATGTTACGGACGAGCCCTGCTGGACTTGTGCCAACATGCTGGCCAACAGCGGGGTTACGGAAATTGTATTTCACCGCCCCTATCCGAAGGATACGGATAAGGTGACGGAAATGATGAAGCAAAAGGGTATCGTCTTCCGCGGACTGTCATCATATGAGCCTCCGCGCGAGACGATGATGACCGTTTCCAATTAACGCCGAATCAGAATTTCGACCGGGGAAGGACCTCTGGCATAGCAGCCATGAAGCTGCAGCCGGGGGTCTTTTTGCGTATGCGGTCTATTATTGCAAGGTGAGTTAACGTCATATTATCGGGAGGGAAATCATGGGGGCAAGGCCTTTAATCATTTGGACCATCGGCTGGATGGCTGGGAGCAGTATTGCTTATGTTTGCTCGGGCGGGCGGTTATTATGGGTCTGGTGCGGGGTGATCCTGCTGATGGCGGCGGCTGCAGCGATGCGTGGAAGTTTGCTCCGGAGTCTGGTGATCGCTTGGGCTGCCATGATGCTGTCAGGGATATACTGGGAATGGAACGATGCACGGAACGTTACGGAGCTGCCGCAGGCTTTTGCTATGGAGGCCACGGACTTGAACGGTTTGCCGGTGCAGGCTGAAGGCATCATCGTCTCGGCTGTCGACGTGGACGGAGACAGAGCGGATTTTCAAGTAGAGCTCCGGCAGGTGATAGGCCTGACAGGCAGCGCTTCGCCTGCAGAAGCTCCCGGGGCGAGTCTCCATGAACGGGTCATGGTCCAAGTGAAGCTCCAGAGCAAAGACCAGCAAGCGGCAGCCGGAAGCTGGCAGCGGGGAGACCGTGTCCGCATGAACGGTTCGCTCGAGGCTCCTGCGGAAGCCCGAAACTTCGGAGGCTTCGATTACGGAGCCTATTTGCGAACCCAGCATATTCACTGGCTCTATAAAATCAAAGGCATCCAGAATGTACAGGCCTCAGAATCTTCAATTTGGAGTACGCTTACGGTTTTCCGCTGGAATGATCGGATCCGGAGCGAGCTGGGAGGGAAGATCGAACAGGTATTTCATGAACCTGACGCCGGATATATGAAGGGGCTTCTGATCGGCATGCAGGACGATATCGACCCGGATACGTATACGCAGTTTTCCCAGCTCGGATTAACCCATATTCTTGCCATTTCCGGCATGCATGTCGCCGTGTACGTCGCCAGTCTTCTGTTTATACTATCCTTTTTTAGAATATCGCGCGAGAAATCGCTGCTCATCGTCATCCTGATGATCCCGTTATACGTGCTATTGTCCGGAGTAAGCCCTTCGGTCGTGCGGGCAGGGATTATGGGCATGATTGGGCTGTTTGCGGCGAGAAAGGGGTGGCTGAAAGACGGGATGAACATTTTGGCAGCCGCGGCTTTGCTCATGATGCTGTGGAACCCTTATTATATGCTGAGCGTCAGCTTTCAATTGTCTTTTCTCGTGACGGCCGGGCTTATGCTGTACGTGCCGTTAATGAATCCGCTTCTTCAATTTTTGCCGAAACGCTTGGCTGCCGCGGCAGGCGTGACGCTTGTAGCCCAGCTTGTCTCCTTTCCGCTCACCATCTATTATTTTAATCAGTTTTCGCTGCTGTCTTTTGCGGCCAACTTCCTGCTGGTGCCGTTGATCACATTCCTGACGCTACCTCTGGGAACCGCGGCATTGATTTTCGGCTGGATCTGGCTTCCTGCCGGAAAGGTGGTTGCCTGGGCAGCGGAAGCTTTGAATGAAGGAACTTTCTGGTTCGTCCGCTGGATGAATGGGTATCCGCAGTTCGTCACGATCTGGCGATCGCCCTCTTTCATTTGGATATGCGCTTATTTCGTGCTTCTCTACCTCCTTCTATACGGTACCGGGAAGCTCGTACCTGATACCCGCCGCATGCCTGTCGTCGACAACGAAGACACGGTCGAGCTTGAAGGGAGAGATTCGCCGGGTTTCCCACAGGTGCCTAACCGCAAAATATTATCCTCCCTGGCCTCGATTATACTTGCCTTTATATTTTTGATATATTGGGAATACCGGCCTGCGTCCTTGCACGGCGCGGGTTTGATCCAGTATCTGGATGTCGGGCAGGGAGACAGCATTCTGATTACGACGCCCAAAGGGCGAAATATACTGGTGGACGGCGGCGGTACCGTCAGTTTCCGCAAACCGCAGGATGATTGGAAAGAGCGCAAGAAGCCTTTCGAAGTCGGGGAGAAGGTGCTGGTACCGCTGCTTAAGCAGCGCGGAATCCACCATTTGGATGCGGTGATCATTACGCACGGGGATCAAGACCATGCGGGCGGAGTCCAGGCCGTTCTGGACCAGATTCCGGTCAACGCTTTGCTTTTCAACGGCACGTTGGCGGGAACGGCGTCCTTTGATAAGCTGATGGATACCGCGCTCAAGCACAAAATCCCCGTATACGAAGCTCATCAAGGCATGGAACTGAAGCCGGACAGCCGCACAGAGCTCTCTTTTTTGTCACCATTCCCACCTGTAACCGGGGAGAGTGAAGTTCCTGTCGAAAAAAACCAAAACCATGCTTCAGTAGTGTTTCTGCTCACGATGAACGAAGGAAGATTCCTTTTTACAGGCGATATGGACAAATCTGCAGAAGAGGAAGTTTTGAGTTTGGGGGGGAGCAAAGCTCAAAGCGCAGCATCTGTGAAGGCTTCGTCGCCTAATCATGGCTTTAACCTGCCTGAGGGCGGAATTGACGTCATCAAAATCGCCCATCACGGGAGCAAATCTTCCAGCGGGGAAGAATGGCTTCATTACTGGCAGCCGTTAGCGGCAGTCATTTCAGCGGGAGTCAACAATTTGTATGGCCATCCGCATGAAGAAGTCGTGGAGCGAATTGCCGCGGAGAATTCCGCGTTGTACCGTACGGATCTCGATGGCGAAGTGCAGGTGCTGGTGAAATCCGGGAAGGTGATCAGCACCCGTTCCAAGCTGGAACGACCCGAATAAAGGGCTTGAGGTGACAAAATGAAAAAAGTAAATTTCAAAAGAGTTCATATGTTAACAAAATCTTAAAGTATTGGCTGAATAAAACACGTAAAATGAGTAAGTTGGCGCAACATATATTGAAGGTGACGGGCCCACTAGAATTTGGTATTCTTAATTGGGGATTACCATGCCGCCGCAGGCGAATTCGCCATGACGTACATAAGATTCACAGGTCTTATAACGGATAAAAAATGTTTGGTTACAATTTGCAACAATTTGATGCTCTTACACGTCTGTAAGATTGCAGGGAGAGGGGGATCCTTTGTGGTAGAGCAGGGACTCATCAGAGCCGCTCAATCGGGCGATCGCGACGCTCTAATCACCCTATTAAGAGAAATTGAACATCACGTTTACCGCACGGCCTATTACATCTTAAACGACGAGCAGGATGCGATGGACGCTTCCCAGGAAGCGCTGATCCGCATTTATACCAAAATAGGCTCCTATGAAGAAAAAGCGCAGTTTAAAACATGGGTTCAACGGATCGTGACCAATATTTGCATCGACAAATTCCGGCGCACGAAGCCAACCGTTTCGATCGATGAGCATGAGCTCGTTTTTCAGGACAAACAGAACGTGGAGCAGGCCGTCATGTCTTCTTATTTGGCACAGGACATCCAGGAAGCCATTGACCAGCTGCCTGATCATCACAGGACCGTCATTGTCCTGCGGTATTTGCAGGATTTTTCTTATAACGAAATTGCTGACTGCCTGAACCTGCCTCTGAATACGGTGAAGTCTTACCTGTTCAGAGCTAGGCAGCAGCTCCAGAACATGCTCCAAGAGCATCAGAAAGGTGGTGTATCAGGATGAAATGTCCAGAGGTGGTGGAGTGGATGCACCGTTACTTGGATTATGATTTAAGCGAGGAAGAGACCGTTCAATTATATGAGCATCTAAAGCAATGTCCTGAGTGTACGGAAACCTTTCGGATGCTGAAATCTTTATCCCGGGATCTTGAGGATCTGCCTAAAGTGACACCCAAATTCAGTATCGTTGATGCGATTATGCCTCAACTCGATGCTATTGACCAGGCACGTCAGGAGAAGAGTGCCTCCCGGGAAGAAGCTCCGGCCGAAATGGTGCTTGTACCTGCCCGTCCCGCGCGAACCACCAAGTTCCGCAATTCGGTTGCTGGTCGTACCGCCATGGGCGCGGCTGCTGCGGTTATTATTTTGGGGGTGGCCATTTTCAACTACACGCCGAAGCATCTCTCGACGGCAGAAGAGCCGGCATTCAAATCCGAGCACAAGGAAAATGTGGCTGCAACTAGCGATGCAACCTCAGGCGCCGGGGGAGGACAAGAAGTTGAACCTCAGCGGGAAGAACCCAATAACTCCGGCGTAATCTCTAAACGGGATGCAGTCGACGGAGCTCCCCAGGAAAATCAGGACGACCAGGATTCTACGGCGCAGAACCAAGCTCCGGACGAGGCGGCCAAAGAGCCTGTAGCCAAATTCTCGGAGCAAGAGAACAAAGCTGAGGATCAAACCGGCAACGCCGACACGAAATCTCAGAAAAAGGCGGGCTCAGGTGAAACCGCCGACTCGGGGTCTCCTGCAGCAGCAACGAGCCCTAGTACGGAACAAACGGCCCCGGCAGACAGCGGCAGCAGCCAGGATAAATCATTGGCAGACAGCAGCAGCACGCCGGAGTCGCCTGTCGATCGGAAGACCAGCGACTCGAATCCGGATGAGAGTGAAGACAAGACTCTGATGGGAATATCGGTTTTTAAGGAACCATCGACCCAGATCGATTCCCCGGACGGCAAATATGCCGCTTCGATCGAAGAGAACAAATTGGTCATTTACAGTCTCTCGGATAAAGGCAGCGCCGAGAAAACAGTAGTCAAAACGCTGGATCTGCCAGGAACTTGGGTCTCCGGCGTCTGGTCCGCTGACAGCACGGTCTTTACGTATCAAACCACAGATGATCAGGGAGCGACAACGAGCAAAACCTATCAGGTAAACGGCTCGGCTCCTTCCAATCCTTGACTTAAAAAGGACCGGATCTGAATAAATTCGCAGGGTTCAATGCACCATGTATAGAGATATGGAATAGGATATACGGTTAGAATTCACCAGACCCGTCGTATGACCGCAGGCTGCAAAGTTTCTAGAGCTTTGCTCGGCCGGTGTTTATCATAGATGAGCTGGGAGCAGAGGGATCTTCCTACGCAGGGAAGGTCTCTTTGCTGTTTTACCCGGTCCCGATTTTTGATAAAATAGAAAACAGGCCAGATCACTACAAGGGCTACATAGATGAAAGGGGGCCTGGGCTTGGACGTCAAAGCTGCGGTCAAAGCAATCAAGCAAGGAGAGATCGCGCCGGTCTATTTGCTGTACGGAACGGAGAAGTACCAGATGAATGAATTCGTTTCCGGACTGGTGGAACAGACGCTTTCCGAGGAAGAGCGTGATTTTGCGCTGGTCCACTATGATCTCTCGGACACGCCTTTGCAGACGGTCGTTGAGGAAGCGGAAATGGTGCCTTTCATGGTGCCGCGCAAGCTGATTTTTGTCAAGGATGCCTCTGTGTTTACAGCGGGCAAAGACAATGCCAAGTTGGAGCATCGCGTCGAATCGCTCCTTGAATATATGAAGAACCCGGCAGAATACAGCGTACTCGTATTCATGGTTAATCAGGAGAAGCTCGACGAGCGGAAGAAGGTCGTCAAGGAGATCAAAACCAAAGGCACGCTGCTTTCCTTCATGCCTCTCGGCAGCGAGGATTTGCTGAAATGGGTGAACAAGAGGATAAAGGATCGCGACTGTATCCTGGAGGAGGGGGCCGCGGAAATGGTTGTGCGCAATGCTGGAACGCAGCTCCAAACCCTTTCGGCCGAAATCGATAAGCTTTGCCTGTACGCAGGCAAGGGCGGCAGCATCAGCGTTGCCATCGTTCAGGAGCTCATCGCGCGAAACACCGAACAAAATGTGTTTGCGCTTGTCGAGGACATCGCGAATTTAAGAGTGGACCGTGCACTCGGCATTTTCTATGAGCTGCTTAAGCAGAAGGAAGAGCCTATCAAAATCGCTGCGCTCATCGCCCGGCAGTTCCGGATTATACTGCAGGTCAAGGACCTCGGCGGCCAGAGCTATTCGCAGCAGCAGATCGCCTCACAGCTCGGACTTCACCCTTACGCGGTGAAGATTGCAGGCGAACAGGCCAGGAAGTTCCAGGCTCCGCAGCTGAAGCAAATCCTGAGCAGGCTCGGAACGCTTGATTATCAGATGAAAACCGGCGCCATTGACAAAGTGCTCGGGTTGGAACTGTTTTTGCTGCGGCTTGCGGCCTAAGTAGATGCATTTTGGTTCCAAGTAAAAAAGCTGACCCCCTCGTTAGGGAGTCAGCTTTTTAAATTCGCAAAGGGGTTACGACATGCCGACCCCGGAGCCGTTGTCCACTTCGGATGAGCCTGAGCGGCTGAAGCGCTGCGACCAGAAGGCAAGCCCCATCGTGAGCAGCAGCAGAATGCCCGTCAGCAGGAACACGGCATGGATGCTGAATATGCCGCTGATCGCGCCGCCCGCCAGCGGACCCAGCATGCCTCCAAGCTGGTTGGAGGTCTGGCTCAGGCTGAATGCCCTGCCCCGGAACTCGGCGGAGGTGGCACGGACGATCAGGCCGTTGAGCGCCGGGAAGACCGCGCAGAAGAAACAGCCGTACAAAAAGCGGACGATCGAGAACCCCCAAATGTTATGAAAAGGGATCTGCAGGAGCGAGCCGATGCCGCCGGCGAATAGTCCGATGAGCAGTATTTTTTGAAAGCCGATTTTGTCGGCAAGCTTGCCCCAACGGGGGGCAAAGATGATGCTCGCTACGCCGACAAGCGAGAAAATAACTCCCGCCAGGATGGAGGCGTTGGAAGCCGAGTGCCCAAATTCCACGATATAGAGCGGAAGCACCGGCTCGATCGTCATAACGGAGAACTGCGTGAACATGGTCAGCACCAATACGACGACAAGCATTTTATTGTGAAGCGCCAGCTTGACGGTGTTAAACACGGACACGCGTCCCTTGCCTGGCACGAATTTTTCCTCTTTGACGTAAAAAATGACGAGCAGGGTGGCCAGAAAGCACAGCACGCCCGCACTGGCAAATGCCATGCGGTTATCGAACAACTTGGCTAATACGCCCCCGAGAAGCGGTCCCATGATACTCCCGGTAGCTGTCGCGGTCGACATGGTCGATAAGGCATATCCGACCTTATGCTCCGGCGTGTTGGTACCGACGATGGCAATGGCGCCAGGAATGAAGCCGGACAACAGGCCTTGAAGAATCCGAAGAATAAGAAGCTGTACGGGACTGGTGACAAAGGAGGTCAGCAGATAGATCACGCACAGGACGAAGCCGGCGCGAACGATCATGGCCTTACGCCCGTACTTGTCACCGACAGAGCCCCAGAACGGAGATGATAAGGCGCCTGCCAGAAATGCGCTGCTGAACAGCAGGCCGGACCACATTTCAACGTTTTCGGTCACGCCGATTTGGATTAAGAAGATAGGGAGAAACGGAATCACCATGGAGAAGCTTGAAGATACGATAATTGAGCCGAACCATAATACCCATAAGTTTTTCTTCCAGATTTCCACTGCTCTCGTCAACTCCTTGAGACTATTATGTATATGCTGAATTAAAAAGTCCTGACCAGCTTTTCAGCTGTTCAGGACTCTTCATTTTCATCGTATGGATAGCGCTTCTTATGCTTGAGCATTCAGAGCGTTAAGTTTTTTCGCCAAGCGGGATTTCTTGCGGCTCGCAGCGTTTTTGTGTACGAGACCTTTGCTTACAGCTTTATCCAGCTTCTGGGAAGCGGCTTGAACTGCAGCTTTTGCAGCTTCAACTTCAGTACCTGTCAGCGCAGTGTCGGCAGCTTTAACAGCTGTACGAAGCGCGGATTTTTGGGAAGCATTAAGCGCACGGCGTTTGTCGTTCGTTTTTACGCGTTTTACGGCGGATTTAATGTTTGGCATTGCATTCACCTCCTGTAAGGCATTCGAATAGCTCGAAATGATTCACAACTTAAAATAGTTTAGCATGGGGTACCGTAAAAAGCAATACTTAAAAGGCTTTGCATAATCAGGGACCTCCTCCCGCACACTAAGCGAAAAGGAAAAGGAGGAGGAGTTGTACATGGAATTGGATTTGCAGCAGTATTCCGTACGCACCGATTTGGCGGTGGATGCCCGCGAAATGGCCGCAAAGCAGTATCCGGGATCGATTCCGGGCGTAGATGAGGAAGTATCCGATAAGGACGGGATCAAAGTCACGCGTTTGAATGTGCTGAATGATGAAGGCTCGCAGGCGATCGGGCGTGTCAAAGGGCACTATGTCACGCTGGAGGTGCCAGGGCTCCGCAATGGGGATACAGGGCTGCAGGAGCGGGTGACGGAGGCTTTCGCGAGAGAATTCGAGGATTTCCTAACTTTAATAGGTATTCAGAAAAAGGATACCGTTCTCATTGTCGGGCTTGGCAACTGGAACGTCACGCCGGATTCGCTCGGACCGCTGGTCGTGGAGAACGTGCTGGTGACCCGCCAGTATTTTGAGCTGATGCCGGATCAGGTGGCTCCGGGCTACCGCCAGATCAGCGCCATCGCTCCAGGCGTGCTTGGCATTACGGGCATTGAATCCAGCGAAATTGTGCAGGGCATCGTGGAGCGGACCAACCCGGATCTGATCATCGCGATTGATGCACTGGCATCACGGTCGTTGGAGCGGGTGAACACCACGATCCAGATTGCGGATATCGGCATCCATCCGGGTTCAGGCATCGGCAACAAGCGCCGCGGTCTGACCAAAGAGGTACTCGGCGTTCCATGCATTGCGATCGGGGTGCCTACCGTGTGCTATGCGTCGACGATCGTGAATAACGTTCTGGAAATGATGAAGAAGCATTTTGGGCAGGAAACCGATCAGACTAGCCAGATCATGGGACTCTTGAACGGCATCTCCGAAAATGAACGGCTGGCGCTCGTCAAAGAAGTGCTGGAGCCGCTCGGTCATGATCTCATCGTAACCCCCAAAGAAATCGACGAATTCATCGAGGACATTGCCAATATCGTGGCAAGCGGTCTCAATGCGTCGCTGCATGATGCTGTTGATCCGGGGAACTCGGGAGCCTATACGCATTAAAAGGCATGCCGGGTAACAATCGAATCTGTACATTACTACGGGAAGCTCTGAGAATCTAGCAGGGCTTCTTCTTTTTGCTCCTATAATACCCTCCTCAACAGCTAGAGAAGTCGAGGGACATTAAGTCTGAAGACATGAGTGATTTTCCGAAATCTTCCATAGCGATACAATGCTCCCTGCCTCCTGTGCCGAACTTTTTTGTGTAAATATATCATTTTTGGTTCTAGTGAATCTCTTCGGATCATAGTTTTGGAGTATAAGAGAGTTCAGGAGGACAACACAATGAAGAGGAATGGGTTTCAACTTTGGAACATCGGCAAATGGAGAGCCAAACTGCTGCGCAGCCTGTCGATGGGAAGAACGTTTTTGCTGCTGACGTTGGGTTCTTTTGTTTTTTTTCTGCTGCTGGGTCTGGGCGGTTTGGCGGAGCAACGTTTGAACACCTCTCCCGTTTCATCCATGAAAGGGTTCGCCGGCTCGCTTTCCAGCAAGTTTTTTATGGACATGCTGGGCATGGAGCTCCAGCATATAGATAAGGAAAAGGGAGGCTCTACCTTCTCCGGTGAAAAAATGACCACCTTCGTGTTTCAGATGCTGACGAGTGTAAATCCCCGTGATCCGAAGAGCCTGCTTGCGAAGGAAATGCCGGGAATGGGGGCAAATGATCCGGTCCTGCTCCGAAGTGCGGCGGGCAATCAGAATTTGGACCCTCCCGAAGATTATCACCTGCCGCCGGACTTGGAAGAGCAGGGCGACAAGCAGGCAGGAACAGCCGATCCGAAACCAACGGGCAAGACCCCTGACAAGTCAACGAACCAGGCTCCGGATAAAACTCCTGTCAAGGAACCGGCGGGCGGGGGCAAAAAAGAACCTAGCCATCCCGGAACGGCAGCAGAAGGGAAGAAGAGTCAAACGGACAACCCGGCACCGCCTGCGAATGCATCCGGCAAAAAGGCCGTTATGATCTATCACTCTCATCCGCAGGAAGCCTATAATCCGCTGCTGAGCAAAGCAAGCTCGAATCCAAGCTCCAAGTCCCCTTCCCAAAACGTGATGTTGGTCGGTAAATACATGACTGATAAGCTGGAAAAGCTCGGGATCGGGACGCTTCATTCGCAAAAGGATTATGCGGCCACGGTCAAGGATTATAATTATAACTATTCCTATAAATATACACGCCAGACGGTGAAAGAGGCGCTGGCACAAAATAGCGGTCTCGATTACTTGATCGATATCCACCGCGATTCCCAGCGGCACGCCAAGACGACGACGGTAATCGACGGAGCCAGCTATGCACAAGTCTTCTTCATCATCGGCCACCAGAACAAAAACTGGCGCAAAAACGAGGCCTTTGCGAGTACCCTCCATGAGAAGCTTGAAAAATCCTACCCGGGAATATCGCGGGGGATTTGGGGGAAAACTTCGGCACAAGGCAACGGCGAATATAACCAGTCCCTGTCGGACAACAGCATTTTGATTGAGGTTGGCGGCATTGACAGCACGAACGCGGAGCTGAAACGGACCGCGGAGGTGCTGGCCCAGATCATTGCGGATTTGTATTATACGGACCAGAAGGCAGAGAAAGCGAATGTGGACAAGTCGGTATCCGGTGCGAAAACGGGGGCCAAAAGCTAATCCCGGACAGGGACGAAGGAGGAACCGGTTATGTCGAAATGGAGCAAACGGATATGGATGGTGGGCATCTGGGCAGGAATTGGCATACTGATCGGCATGCAGCTTGCCGGTTCCGGCGGTTCGCCGGATCCCGGCAAAACAGCGGCATATGCCAATCAGCAAACAGCGCAAGCGGCTAACGCTGACCAAATCCCTGCGCCAAGGCAGAGCTCGAACCGATTCAAAGTGGAGGACAAACAGCCGGAACAGATCGAGGTTCAGGATGTAAGTACCCAAACGCCGGAGCAGATTCTGCAGGCAAGTGAGAACAAGCCGACCGTTGACGTGCTGGCCGACAAGACAGCCGGCCTGTTGCAGGACCTTTCCCAGAAGGGAATCCGCATGGTGGTCTCCCTGTTCGATTCCATCACCGATTAATCCTTTGCCTGTGGGATTGCCCGCCTTTATTTCAACTGCTATAATGAATTGATTGACACATCAGGCTGTTTTGGGGGTAGGGCATGACAGACGTACAAGCTAGGCAAAAGAACATTCGTAATTTCTGTATCATTGCACATATAGACCACGGCAAATCAACGCTTGCCGACCGGATCTTGGAGTATACAGGCGCATTGACCTCCCGGGAGATGCAGGAACAAGTACTGGATCAGATGGATCTCGAACGCGAACGCGGGATCACGATCAAGCTGCAGGCCGTGAACCTTACATACAAGGCGGACGACGGCCAGGAGTATTTGATCAATTTGATCGATACCCCGGGGCATGTCGACTTCACTTATGAGGTATCGCGAAGCCTTGCGGCATGCGAAGGCGCCCTGCTGGTGGTGGACGCCGCGCAGGGAATTGAAGCCCAGACGCTGGCGAACGTGTACCTGGCGCTCGACAACAACCTGGAGATCATTCCGGTCATCAACAAGATTGACCTGCCGAGTGCGGATCCGGAGCGGGTCAAACAGGAAATTGAAGACGTCATCGGCCTGGATGCCAGCGAAGCGGTGCTCGCTTCGGCCAAGGCAGGCATCGGGATCAAGGAAATCCTCGAGCAGATCGTGAAGCAGGTGCCGGCTCCTACCGGGGAATCGGAAGAACCGCTGAAGGCGCTCATTTTCGACTCGCATTATGATCCTTACAAAGGCGTCATCGTATATGTGCGCGTCGTTAACGGCAGCATCAAGACCGGATCAAAGATCAAAATGATGGCGACCGACAAAACCTTCGAAGTTATTGAAGTGGGTGCCTTTAAGCCGCGGATGACGATCGTGGATGAGCTGAAGGTCGGCGATGTAGGCTTCATCGTGGCGGGAATCAAGCATGTCGGCGATACCCGCGTCGGCGATACGGTTACCGATGCGAAGAATCCGACACTTACGCCGCTGCCGGGTTACCGCAAAATTAACCCGATGGTATACTGCGGCTTGTATCCGATCGAAACGTCGGAATATAACGATTTGCGTGAAGCACTCGAGAAGCTGCAGCTGAACGACGCTTCCCTAAGCTTCGAGCCGGAGACGTCCAGCGCGCTGGGCTTCGGCTTCCGCTGCGGATTCCTGGGCCTCCTTCACATGGAGATCATTCAGGAGAGAATCGAACGCGAGTTTAACATCCCGCTCATTACGACAGCGCCAAGCGTTATTTACCGCATTGAGCTGACCAACGGCGAAACGATCCAGATCGATAATCCTTCCAACTATCCGGAGGTCGGCAAGATCGAGTCCGTCGAGGAGCCTTACGTCAAAGCGGGCATCATCGTTCCGAACGACTATGTTGGTACCGTTATGGAGCTCTGCCAGAACAAGCGCGGTGAATTCGTGAACATGGAATACATGGACACGACTCGTGTGACGATTACGTATGAAATTCCGTTGTCGGAAATCGTGTATGATTTCTTCGACCAGTTGAAATCCGGAACCAAAGGATACGCTTCCTTTGATTACGAGATTTCGGGATACCGCAAATCGAATCTCGTGAAGATGGATATCCTGCTGAACGGCGAACAGGTGGATGCCCTGTCATTCATCGTCCACCGCGACCGGGCGTACCATCGCGGACGCATCATCTGCGAAAAGCTGCGCGAGCTTATTCCGCGCCAAATGTTCGAGGTGCCGATCCAGGCATCCGTCGGCACGAAGGTCGTTGCGCGTGAAACCGTTAAGGCGATGCGCAAAAACGTCCTTGCCAAGTGTTACGGCGGCGACATTTCGCGTAAGCGGAAGCTGCTCGAGAAGCAGAAGGAAGGCAAGAAACGCATGAAGCAGGTCGGCAGCGTCGAGGTGCCGCAGGAAGCGTTTATGGCCGTCCTGAAGATCGACGACAATTAATTTTCACTCAAGCAGGGGAAGCCGCTCGCGGCGTTTCCTCTGTACTCGGGGCTTCTCGCGAAGCGCCTGAATCCGTGTTGCAAAGCAGCAGCCCCACTTTGTGTGGGGTTTTTAACATATTAAGGAGGGGAATTGAATCATGACAGTCATACAGCCGCATGCTGCGGAAGCCGCAGCGTCCCAAGGGAACCGGAAGCCGCAAGCGGTCTATCTTCACATTCCCTTTTGCACGAATAAGTGCTTTTATTGCGATTTCAACTCCTATGTGCTGAAAAACCAGCCAGTGATGGAGTATTTGCAGGGCCTGGAACGCGAAATGGAACGGACCGTCAAGGAGATTCCTCCCGGCGAGATCAAAACCATCTTCGTAGGGGGAGGCACGCCGACCGTTCTGAAGCCGGATGAAATGGAATATTTTCTGAAGACAGTGCGCACATATTTTCCCAACTGGTCGGATTCGATTGAGTTCTCCATGGAGGCCAATCCGGGTACGACGGATCTCGAAAAGCTGTCGGTCATGCGCGAAGGCGGCGTCAACCGTGTGAGCTTCGGCGTGCAGTCATTCCAGAATGAGCTGCTGAAAGGCATTGGACGGATCCATGATACGGACGATGTATACCAGAGCCTGGAGAATGCCCGCAAGGCCGGATTCGAGAACATGTCGATCGACCTGATGTTCGGCCTGCCGAACCAGACCGTCGAGATGCTGGCCGAGAGCGTGGATAAGGCACTAGCGCTCGACTTGCCGCATTATTCTATATACAGCTTGAAGGTGGAGGAGAATACGCTTTTCCATACGATGTATAAGAAAAATCAGCTGCCGCTTCCGAACGAGGATGATGAGCTGCAAATGTACCTTCTGCTGATGGATCGCATGAAAAAGGCAGGATACGAGCAGTACGAGATCAGCAACTTTGCGAAGCCCGGCTATCACAGCCGCCATAACATGGCGTATTGGCTTAATGAGGATTACTATGGTTTGGGAGCCGGAGCCCACGGTTATGTCTCACACCGGCGCCATATGAATATCAAAGGCGTCACCCCTTATACGGAAGCGACGAAGGAAGGACTGCCGCGGCTCGAAACCTTTACCGTTCCGAAAGAAGAAGCGATGGAGGATTTCATGATGGTCGGCCTGCGCGTGTTGAGCGGCGTATCCGATCGCCATTTCCAAGAGCAGTTCGGGCTGACGATCGAGGAGGTTTTCGCGAAGCCCCTTCATCAAATGCTGGATGCCGGACTGATGGAAAAAACGGGCGAGGGCTACCGTCTCAGCGAACAGGGACTCCTGTTTGGAAATGATGTCTTTGGCACATTTATCGGGTCGCTGACGCTAAAAGATTAGCTTGAACTTCTATACGTGATGTTGTATATTTATTCATATTATAAAACAGCACGTATTAAGGATGCGCAAAGTTCTACTGGCTATTATCGCCTGTATTACACCGTCCTTACCATAGGAGGAGAAGTAAGATGCCGGCTGTAGTCACATGCAGAATGGCGGTCCCGGAGGATGTTGAGCCGCTCTTTCAGATGATCGATGGATATGCACAGAAGGGGATTATGCTGCCCCGGTCCCGCAAGGTGCTGGAGAAGCAGCTGGATCAGTTCGTGGTTGCGGAAGTGGATGGTCAGGTGATCGGATGCGGTTCGCTCTGCCGCCTGGGCCATGATCTGGTTGAAATACGTTCCCTGGGCATTATGGATGGGTACAAGGGACTTGGAATCGGCTCCAAGCTGGTCAACAAGCTGACGGAAGAAGCGATACGCCAAGGAATTCCTAAAATTATGGCATTGACGTACGAGGTATCCTTTTTCGTGAAAAACGGATTTACCGTGGTGGAGAAGGAGATTTTTCCGGAAAAGGTATGGACGGACTGCGTGAACTGCAGCAAGCAATCCTGCTGCGACGAAATTGCTGTGCTGAAAATGCTGAACTAATCGGACAGACAACCAACTGGTGAATAATAGGAACCATCTTTCCGCAACGTCTTTTGGACGGACGGAAGGATGGTTTTTTGTGTATTAAGGCTGTGGTAAGCCGGATTGAAGTCGGCTTGGTTACTGTCCATGATGCACCATGTAGTCGGTTTTTCGCATATATTCGGCTTGGTTGCTGTCTGTGCTGCATCATGTATTCGGTTTTTCGAATCCATTTGGCTTGGTTGCTATCTGTGCTGCACCATGTATTCGGTTTTTCGCATATATTTAGCTTGGTTGCCGTCAGTATTGCATCATGTATTCGATTTTTCGCATATATCCGGCTTGGTTACTGTCCGTACTCCGTAATGTATTCGATTTTACGAATCCATTTGGCTTGGTTACTGTCCGTGCTCCGTAATGTATTCGGTTTTTCGTATACATTCGGCTTGGTTGCCGTCAGTGCTGCATCATGTATTTGATTTTTCGCATATATTTAGCTTGGTTGCCGTCAGTATTGCATCATGTATTCGGTTTTTCACATATATTCGGCTTGGTTGCTGTCGGTGCTGCACCATGTATTCGGTTTTTCACATACATTCGACTTGGTTACTGTCCATGCTCCGTAATGTATTTGATTTTTCGCATATATTTAGCTTGGTTGCCGTCAGTATTGCATCATGTATTCGATTTTTCGCATACATTCGACTTGGTTGCTGTCTGTGCTCCGTAATGTATTCGGTTTTTCGTATACATTCGGCTTGGTTACTGTCCGTGCTCCGTAATATATTCGATTTTTCACATATATTCGGCTTGGTTACTGTCCATGCTCCGTAATGTAGTCGGTTTTTCGTATCCATTTGGCTTGGTTGCTATCTGTGCTGCACCATGTATTCGGTTTTTCGCATATATTCGCCTCGATGCCAGCCATTCCGCGGCATGTATTCAATTTTTCGCATATATCCGGCTTGATTGCCGTCCATGCTCCGTAATGTATTCGATTTTTAACATAAATTCACCCCAATGCCGTCCTTTCCGCGTCATGTACTCGCTTTTTCGCATCTTATTACCTGCAAAGTTTGGGAAATATTTCACATAATGATCAAATATAAAGCATGCAAAGCTTCAAATTCATGTTATCCTAAATTTAGGAAACAACCTGTAAGCCGAAATGACCATGACGACTATTCCAAAGGGGCTGAACATCATGAAAGAAGTATTTGTGCTTGGCGGTACCGGATTTCTCGGATATTACACGGTAAAAGAACTGCTGCATCGTGGTTACGGCGTAACGACCATTTCGCTTCCTCCCATGCCGGCAGAGGGCTTGTTCCCGCCTGAAGTCGATTGCAAGCTGGGGAATATGAATGATATGAGTGACGAAGAGATTTTGGCTTTGTTAAGAGGAAAATACGCTTTTGTCTATGCAGCCGGGGCTGATGAACGTGTCGTGCCGGAGGCGCCTGCCATGAAATTCTTTTATGAAGCGAACGTGCTGCCGACGCAGCGGTTAGCTCGCCTCGCAAAAGCTGCCGGCGTGAAGAAGTTCGTATTGTTCGGCTCGTACTTCGCCCACTTTACCGAAGTGTGGACGGACTTGAACCTGAAGGAGCATAACGCCTATCCGCGTACCCGCCTGCTGCAGGAAGAAGTGGCTTATATGGAGGGCGAAGGCGGCATGGATGTCATGACGCTGCGCCTGCCGTATATTTTCGGAATGATGCCGGGGCGGACACCGCTGTGGACCATGTTCGTGGACAGGGTAAAAGGACAAGAGGTTGTGCCGGTGCTTGGCGGAGGAACCGCGATGGTGACGGTGCAGCAGGTCGCTGAAGCCGCCGTCGGTGCCATTGAGAACGGCAAGCATCGTACGGGATATGCCATCGGCGGGATAAATATGAAGCATAGCGAATTCCATCAGATTATTGCGGACCTGCTCGGTCAGACGGAAACCAAGGTTGTCGTTATGCCGGTCGAGCAGATGAAGCCTGCCATGCAAAAGATGGACGAGGAAGCTCTCGCACACGGGAAAGAGCATGGCATTCACATCGGCGATACGGCGGAGACGCAAGCCCGGGATGCTTATACCGATCCGCAGGATACGATGCCTGTGCTGGGGTATAAAGAGTACGATGTAAGAGCAGAGATGATTGAAACGCTGAAAGCATGCATCAAAGGATAAAGCAAACGGAAAGCACGGAGGCATTCATTCAATTACAGGATGAATGCTTCTTTATGAATGTGAATGAAGCTTTAATAGACCATTTCCTTCTCGGGTCATGTAAGATGACGGGAGGGAAGTGGTTTTTTGCATACATAAAAATGGAACGATTGCCGGGTGATGTGGGTCATATCATCGAGACGTCAAACAAGGGAGGTGCCAAACGATTGAATGACCGCGAGCTTTTTGAGGCTTACAAGGAACAAGTCTACCACCTCTGTTATTACATGATGCAGAACCGCTCGGACGCCGAGGATCTGTGCCAGGAGGTGTTCGTCAAAGCGATGCTGGCCGACAGGTCGCAGGTCCGGGAGCTGAAGCCGTGGCTGCTCCGGATCGCATCCAATGAATGCAGCAGCGTGCTCAGAAGGCGTAAGAACGGCTGGGCCAAGGAACTGAGGGCCTACCTGCTGACTCGCACCCGTGCCTCCAATTCGGTAGAGGAGATTGTGGACCAGCGGGAAATCCGAACAGAGTTTCAGCTGATGTACGGCAAGCTTCCGGATAAAATCCGGATGGCTGTCATCCTGCGTTATGTCAATGATCTGACGGTTCCGGAAATTGCGGGACTGCTCGGCATCCCCGAAGGTACAGTGAAATCAAGATTGAACCGCGGAACTAAACTGCTGGGACGGATGGCTGCATTTCAAGAAAAGGAGTTGATCCGAAATGAGTCGGTATTATGATGATAGGGTTCACGTAGAAGCGCCTCCCCGTCCCGATTACGACCGGATGTGGAGCGAGATTGAAAGAGAAGCGTCCAGACGCAGGTCTGCGTTGCTACAGCTCAATCCTTCACCGGGAGCTCGGAGAAAATGGATTCCGGCCGCCGTCGTTTTTGCTTGCTTTATGGCTGCCGCTGTTCCGGTTTTCGCCGGCGTTACGCTGAATTGGGACAGCTTGTATGGCGGTCGGAGCGTGACGAGTGCGCTAAACAACGGGGTGGGCCAACGCTATGATATGGATGCAACGAGCAAGGGAGCGACCATGAGCCTGAAGGGGGTCGTGACGGACGGAGAGAAAATGAAATTGCTGGTCTCGTTCGACGCCGGGTCCGCCATAAAGCCGGATCCTGATGAATTTATGGAACTGGAGCGCATGGTGATCAAGGACGGGACGGGCGCGGAGGAATCCGTAAACGGTTATTTGAAGTATGACGAGTCCAGTGGAAAGCTGCTTGGAATTTATGAAGCCAAGGATCTGTTGCAGAGCAGCAAGAAAAAACTGACGCTGGAAGCTGGTGGCCTCGTATCCTATAAGACGGTCGATAAACCACTCAGCAAGGTGCCGGAAGCGGGGGAAGCGCTGTCGACAGGGGAAGCCCAATATCCTGAAATCCGCATCAAGTCCGTGACAGAATCAAAAGATAGTTTGTCTGTCAGGTATATCGTTACTCCGCGGGACCCAAGTGATCAGGGGCACGGCGGGCCTCATTTAACGATCCGTGCCGGCGGTGGAAGCAGCCGAGGGAAGGTGACCCAGCATCCTTCTGACAATGACGGAATTGTAATGGAACAGATTTTCAGCCATATGAACCTGCAAGAATGGAGAGCATCAGAACTTCACTTTAATTATATGAAGGAAAGCCAAAGGACGGAGGGCACATGGTCTTTCCAATTCAAGGCGGACGGCCGAAAAGCGAGTGAAGCCATCTACTCGCAGCCTCTGCAGACGAATGCCGAATTTGAGCAAAAATCGGGAGTCAAGCTTGATACGCTAACCGTCACACCTCTTGAGATTATAATCGGCATCAAGGATGAACGGGGGATGAAGGACCGCAGCCCGCAGGGGGATGTTATCTACAGGGATGTACGCCTGCGGGTAGGCGAACAGGAAATAACCGGGTCTTATACCATCAAGGGAGACGATCCGGAAAACTATAAGCATGTCTTCGCTTTCGAATCGCCGGAGTGGTACAAAGATTGGTCCAAGGTTCCGATGAAGCTGATCCTGAAGGATGCCAGCGTCGTCAAACGAGATACGGCCAAAAACTGGATGACCCTGGATCGGCCGGAGCCTGAGAAGAAGTTCATCGATATGAGGCTGGAATCCTTTACGGTCCATTTTACTTATTATATGGATGGAAAGGACTTGATGATCGAATCTGAATCGGACGATGCTTCCTTTAAGGGGATCAGCCAAAGCACACTGCGCGTGGACGGTAAGACATTGTTTCCGGAAATGTCGCCTCGGGGCCCCGAGGCACAAAGCAAGAATATTGAAAGATATCCGGACTTTCAGATGAAAGATGCCGTAGAACTGAATCCGGGGTTCTACAGCTATCGCGATCCGTCCCGCAGTCTGGAGTTCATGCTCCGATAAGCGCTGCAGTTCAGAGAGTTTATCTGAATTTACAGTGTAAGGGGCGACATGCCGAACTGACTTGACAATGCTCATGTCAGTTTGGTATTTTTGTATTAGCGGTTAGCACTCAACGAAGACGAGTGCTAACGATTGGCGAAAGTCACCGACCAGAGGGAGGGGAAGACATGCTTACCGAACGTCAAAGATTGATACTGAATGCCATTGTGGACGATTACATCCGCTCAGCGGAACCTGTCGGCTCGCGCAGCATTTCGAAACGGGGAGATGTCGGATACAGTCCTGCGACCATTCGCAACGAAATGGCTGATCTCGAGGATCTGGGCTTCTTGGAACAGCCTCACACATCCGCCGGACGCATCCCTTCTCATAAAGGTTACCGATATTACGTGGATCATCTGGAACCGCTGAATGAAGCGCTCCCTACTGAGCAGCATACGCTGCGGGCTTACTTTGCGGAGAAGCTGAACGCGACGGAGCAGGTCATCCAGCACGCCGCCATGATCCTTTCCCATATTACCAACTATACTTCCATCCTGCTTGGGCCGGAAGTTTTTCATACGTCGCTGCGCCACTTCCAGCTGCTGTCCCTCAACGATACGACCGCGGTCGCCATTATCGTGACCAGCACGGGACAGGTCGAGAGCAAAACGGTGTCTGTGCCGCCGGGCATTTCTGTTTCAGAAATGGAAAAGGTGGTAAATCTGCTTAACAGTAAACTGGTGAACGTACCGCTTTATAAGCTTAAGTCGAGACTGTACAGCGAGCTCGGCCAGGAAATGCAGCGTCATTTGACCAATTTCGAAGAAATCATGGGCATCTTGGACAACATATTCGTTGACACGGATACGGATCAGCGCGTGTATTTGAGCGGCGCAACCAACATGCTGACGCAGCCCGAATTCAAGGACGTAGATAAAGTGAAGGACATTCTCGATCTGCTTGAGGAAACGCCTACACTCATGAAAATGATGGCGGCTACGCAGAGCTCAGCGGGAATTCGGGTTCGGATCGGCACAGAAAACGACCATGAAGCATTCGCGAACTGCAGCTTGATTACGGCTACCTATTCACTCGATGGCGAAGCGCTCGGAACGATTGGCATTCTGGGTCCGACCCGCATGGAATACGCGAGGGTTATGAGCCTGCTCGGCATGGTATCCAAGGACCTGACGACGATGCTGTCAAGGCTTTACAAATAAGGAGGCTTGAGGACGGATGAGTCAAGGTCAACCGCCGGTGCGTGAAGGCGAAGAACGGTACGCGGCGCTGCTGAACAACAGCAATGCTGTCCGGGCCATCACCTCGGCTGTCGAAGGGACGCTGGGTCCGAAAGGACTCGATGTGATGCTGGTAGGAGACCGCGGCGAAGTGATTATTACGAACGACGGGGTCACGATTCTGGATAAAATGGATGTCAGCCATCCGGCAGCCAGGCTGCTGATTCAGGTGGCCCGTTCCCAGCAGCAGAAGGTGGGAGACGGGACAACCACGGCAACCGTGCTTGCGGGCGCGCTTGTCCAGGAAGGCGTATCCCAGATCGTCCGCGGAGTGCCCGCGTCCAAAGTTGTTGCAGGCATGCAGCAGGGCGTTCGAATGGCCTGCGATTCCTTGAGGGAGAGGGCCAGGGATATTCAAGACCTGGACGATCCGCTGCTCGCCAAAGCCGCTTACGTGGCCGGACGGGAACGGGAGGATATTGTCGCTCTCGTGATGGAGGCTGCCTCCATTATCGGCCTTCATAAGCTGAAGGATCCGTCTTATTTGCTGGCAGAGGCGGTTACCGCCCATGAAAAAGGAAACAATGAAGTGTTTGAAGGGCTTTTGCTCAAGCAAACGCCTTTGTATCCGCAAGATGCGCCCCGCCTGGCGGACACACGCATTCTGATTTTGCATGATGCGCTGGAGCCGGAAAGCCTTGACGAGGAAGTGCTGACAACGGAAGCCGGCTTTGCCCGTTACATGGAGCTGCGGGAACGGTTTGCCCGTGATTTGCAGGGACTGGCGGAGCTTGGCGTTGGTCTGATCCTGCTCGAAAAAGGGATTCATCCCGATGCAGAGCAATTCTGCATGGATCATGATATGATGGTGATTCCGCGCATAAGCCGGAAGGACCTCGCTCGCGTCAGCTCGATGACCGGTGCCGTGCCGCTGCGGCGGACGGCGTTACATAAGGAGCGGGATTCGCTCAGGAGACTGCTCGGGTTCTCCCCGCAGGCTTACTATGACGAGGCCTTGGAGCGCGTGCGGATTCGCAGCGGCGCCCCCAAAGACGACGCTTTCGTCACGCTGATCGTTGGAGCCAGCACGGCGGAGGTGGTCGGCGAATCGGCGCGGATCGCCGCGGATGCGGCTTCAGCGCTTCAGGCTGCTGCTGCCGGAGGAATTCTTCCCGGCGGAGGCACTGCCGAGCTGGCGGTTTCGTATGAATTGGAGCGAAAACGCGAGGCTGTGAAAGGGATGGAGGCATTTGGCATCGCAGCCGTCGCCGCGGCCCTGCGCAAGCCCATGTCCCAGATCCTTCTGAATGCCGGTTACAATCCGCTGGAGAAGATGGAAGAAGCGCGTGCAGCCCAGCTCGCAGAAGATTGCGACGATATGGGCGTGGATTGCGACTCCGGCCTGGTGATCCATTATGAGGAGAAGGGCATCGTCGATCCCGCACTTGTGAAAATACACGGTCTGCAGACAGCCGGTGAGGTTGCTGCAGCCGTACTGCGCATTCATAATGTGATTAAGATGAAGAGCCCGCATGCCTATGAAGAATGAACAGGTTCAGGAAGCGCAGAGTTTGCCTAAGAACGATATAGAGCATATTAAGGAGGTGAAGACATCTTGAAAGAAAACCAGGATTTTCAAGAACAGGAACAAGAATTGAACGACAACCGCGAAGAAGCGGGTGTGGAAAATGATAACGTGAATGCTCAAACGGATGCTTCTTCGGAAGAAGAGGGCAACGTGGAGGTATTGGATACGGTACATTTGCAAAGCGAGGTTCAGCGTCTGCAGACGCTTGCCGACGACTATCAGCAGCGTGCACTGCGCACGCAAGCGGATTTTGATAATTTCCGCAAACGGACCCAGAAGGAAAAAGAGGATTTTGCGAAATATGCCTCTTCCAAGCTGATTACGGAGCTGATCCCCATCTTTGATAACTTCGACCGTGCGATTACCGCAGCAGGCGAAATCGCGGAGAATGATTCCTTCGCCAAAGGCGTAGGCATGATCTTCCGTCAGCTCGAAGGCGTGCTGAAAGCCGAAGGGCTTGAGACGATGGATACGGTGGGACAGCCGTTTAATCCGGAATTCCATCAAGCGATCATGCAGGTGGAGAGCGACGAGCATGAAGAAGGCATCGTAGTGGAAGAAGTGCAAAAAGGCTACATGCTCAAAGACAGAGTGTTACGCCCGGCAATGGTTAAAGTCAGCATGTAATTCATGGCTGTTTAAATATATGAACCTATTCATTTATTCTGAAGGAGGAAATATCACATGAGTAAAGTTATCGGTATTGACCTTGGAACCACCAACTCCTGCGTAGCCGTAATGGAAGGCGGCGAAGCTGTCGTTATTCCAAATCCGGAAGGCGCCCGCACAACCCCTTCGGTTGTAGGCTTCAAAAAGGATGGAGAACGCATCGTCGGCGAAACAGCAAAACGCCAGGCGATCACGAACCCGGACCGCACCATTCATTCCATTAAACGCCATATGGGTACAAACCATAAAGAAACGATTGAAGGAAAAGATTATACGCCGCAAGAAATTTCGGCCATGATTCTGCAAAAGCTGAAATCCGACGCAGAAGCGTATCTCGGACAACCGGTATCCCAAGCGGTTATCACCGTACCGGCTTACTTCAACGACAGCCAGCGCCAAGCAACCAAGGATGCCGGTAAAATCGCGGGCCTTGAAGTGCTGCGTATCGTTAACGAGCCAACTGCCGCAGCGCTGGCATACGGCCTTGAAAAATCCGAAGACCAAACGATCCTGGTCTATGACCTGGGCGGCGGTACCTTCGACGTTTCG
This sequence comes from Paenibacillus sp. SAFN-054, assembly GCF_051966755.1. Classification (NCBI taxonomy): domain Bacteria; kingdom Bacillati; phylum Bacillota; class Bacilli; order Caryophanales; family Paenibacillaceae; genus Paenibacillus; species Paenibacillus sp. SAFN-054. The sequence goes on along the minus strand of NZ_JBQCKS010000001.1, from coordinate 2,309,244 downwards.
ATCCTCGAACTCGGCGACGGCTTCTTCGAAGTAAAAGCTACCAGCGGTGACAATCATCTGGGCGGCGACGATTTCGACCAAGTTATCATTGATTACCTCGTGAACGAATTCAAAAAAGAACAAGGCATCGACCTGAGCAAAGATAAAGCAGCTGTTCAGCGTTTGAAGGATGCGGCAGAAAAAGCGAAGAAAGAACTGTCCGGCGTTCTGACGACAACCATCTCCCTGCCGTTTATCACGGTTGTGGATGGCGTGCCTCAGCACTTGGAGGTTAACCTGACCCGTGCCAAATTCGAAGAAATTTCCGCTGATCTGGTAGAGCGTACGCTCGGACCAACCCGTCAAGCGCTTAGCGATGCAGGCATGACGGCGAGCGATATCGATAAAATCGTTCTGGTCGGCGGATCCACGCGGATTCCTGCCGTACAGGAAGCGATCAAGAAGCTGACAGGCAAAGAGCCTCACAAAGGCGTTAACCCGGACGAAGTCGTTGCCCTCGGCGCAGCGGTGCAAGCCGGCGTACTGACAGGCGACGTGAAAGACGTGGTTCTGCTGGACGTGACTCCGCTGTCCCTCGGTATCGAAACCGCTGGCGGCGTGTTCACGAAAATGATCGAGCGCAACACCACGATCCCAACCAGCAAATCGCAAATCTTCTCCACGTATGCCGACAATCAGCCAAGCGTTGAGATTCACGTGCTGCAAGGCGAACGCCAAATGGCAGCCGGCAACAAAACGCTCGGACGCTTCATGCTCGGAGACATTCCTCCAGCACCACGCGGCGTACCGCAAATCGAAGTTACCTTTGACATCGATGCGAACGGAATCGTAAACGTATCGGCGACAGACAAAGGTACGAACAAAACACAAAAAATCACGATCACTTCTTCCAGCGGCCTCAGCGATGACGAAGTGGAACGCATGATGAAGGATGCCGAGGCTCACGCCGAGGAAGACCGCAAGCGTAAAGATCTGGTTGAAGCGAAAAACAATGCCGACCAGCTCGTGTACTCCACAGACAAAACCATCAAAGATCTTGGAGACAAGGTGGATGCAGGTGAAGTCGAAAAAGCGAATGCGGCCAAAGAGAAAGTGAAAGCAGCCCTCGAAACCGACGATTTGGAGCAAATCCAAAAAGCGACCGAAGAACTGACTGAAATCGTACAGCAGCTGTCCGTCAAATTGTATGAGCAAGCGGCTCAGGCTCAGCAAGGTGCCGAAGGCGCTCCAGGCGGCCAGGAAGGCGCAGCGAAGAAAGACAACGTCGTTGATGCGGACTATGAGGTTGTTGACGAGGACAAAAATCAAGGTTAACCTATAGAAAGTTATGTTCAGGAAGGGAAGGTCAAAGCCGGGGCATCCCAGGTGCTTTGGCTTTCCTTTTTCCATGAGCGGCATATTCTTAAGGAAACGACGGGGGTGGAAGAGTGGCTGATAAGCGTGATTACTATGAAGTGCTTGGCGTAGGCAAAGACGCTTCCGACGAGGATATTAAAAAGGCGTACCGCAAGCTGGCACGGCAGTATCATCCGGACGTGAACAAAGCAGCTGACGCGGAGACCAAGTTTAAAGAAGTCAAGGAAGCTTATGACGTGCTCAGCGACGGGCAGAAGCGCTCCACTTATGACCAATACGGACACATCGATCCGAACCAGGGCATGGGGGGAGGTTTCCAGGGCGGCGACTTCGGCGGCTTTGGAGATATTTTCGACATGTTCTTCGGCGGCGGAGGCGGACGGCGCGATCCGAATGCACCGCAGCGGGGAAATGATCTTCAATATACGATGACCATCGAATTTAAGGAAGCTGTATTCGGCAAGGAAACGGATATTACGATTCCGCGCACGGAAAACTGCGACACCTGCCACGGTTCCGGCGCCAAGCCGGGAACGAAGCCGCAGACATGTTCCGTATGTCACGGTTCCGGTCAGCAGGAAGTGGTTCAGAATACGCCGTTCGGCCGCATGGTGAACCGCAGGAGCTGTTCGAACTGTAACGGCACGGGCCAAATCATCAAGGACAAATGCGGCACTTGCGGCGGCAGCGGCAAGGTGAAGAAGCAGCGTAAAATCCATGTCAAGATCCCTGCCGGCGTGGATGACGGAGCTCAGCTTCGCATGACAGGTGAGGGTGAAGGCGGCCTTCGCGGCGGTCCTTCAGGCGATTTATACATCGTGATCCGCGTTAAAGCGCATGATTTCTTTGAGCGCGAAGGTGACGACATCTACTGCGAGATCCCGCTGACCTTTGCACAGGCAGCCCTCGGGGATGAGATCGAAATTCCCACGCTCACGGAAAAAGTAAAGCTGAAAATTCCGGCAGGCACGCAGACCGGAACGTATTTCCGCCTGAAAGGCAAAGGCGTTCCACGCCTGCGCGGAATCGGACAGGGCGATCAGCACGTGAAGGTCGTCATCGTGACGCCTAGCAAGCTGAGCGACGAGCAGAAGGACCTGCTGCGTCAGTTTGCTTCCCTGGACGGCGAACAGACGCACGAGCATGAGCAGTCCTTTTTCGACCGGATGAAGCGCGCTTTCCGCGGCGACTGATCCGTCGATATGAATTTTGTTGCAGAAACCGGTCCCTCAGGGACCGGTTTTTTTGACATACATAGATCAAGTAAGCCGAAATGCAAGCAAATGCAAATGTTGCTAATTCCTCGAATAGGCGAATATTCATGAGGTCTTGGGCAGAATCTAACGACAGGCAGCGGCATGCCTGAACATGCAACAAGACTACCGATACAAGCAGGTGAATGCGTTGAGTGAAAAAAACATTCTTGCCTATTTTAAAAGCCCGGAGGAAGCCGAGAGCGCGGCCAAAAAGCTGCAGGCTTTGCGGGTCGTGGATATGTCGATCGACCGTTTCAGCCGGTATCCGGGAACGGAAATGTACGGCGCAAGCCCCTTTGTAGGCGATATGGTCAGCTTGTCTGCATCAACCTACGGCACCTCTTTCACCGGCGAATCTTCGTCCATCCTGGCGGCTGCCGATCCATCTGCCAGCGGGATGAGCGACGGCGGACAAGGCGGGCCTACGGGCAGGGATATTCTGCTGACCATCGTGGTGGAGGAAGAATCCTTTGACCGCGCGATGAAAATTGTTGAAGATGCGGGCGGCATGGCATAACGGAGCCGTGTGCCGATTTCAGAAAGCGCGGAACAAATTCGAAAGAGGGTGCAGGAGATGGCTAGCAAGGATAAAAAGGGCCGCATCATGAGCAAGACGGAAAAGACCATCAAACTGATGTCCATGAAAAACGAGGACGTGGAATTTTCGGGAGCATTGGCGGACCACGACGATGTGGAAGCGCTCCGCCGGAGCGAAGCAGCAGATGACCGTCAGCTGCGCCAGATGAACGATGACAGCTGGAACATACAAGAATAGAAACAGCCATTCTGGCGGTTCAGCCAAATCCGCGGCAGCCTTTCCTGCCGCGGGTTTTTGTGCTTATAAAAGCACTCGGTTTCCTCACCATTCGTATTGCAGATGGAAAAAGGTTATTTTACTTAAAATTTTGTACTCGGCTGCCCATGTATAGTACAATGAATCCTATGCACGATGTTGAGGAGGAAGATGAAAAACGATGTTATGGCATGAAATTACGATACATACGACCGAGGAAGCCGTGGAGATGATTTCCAATTTCCTTCATGAGGCTGGTGCGGGCGGCGTTTCCATCGAGGAATCTGGCACGTTGAACAAGGAGCGCGACACTTCATACGGCCAGTGGTATGAGCTGCCGCTGAACGATATACCTGAAGGGCAGGCCGAGATTAAGGGATACTTTTCCGAAGAATCTCCCGTAGAGGACATTCTGGAGGGAGTGAAGCATAGAATCGAAGAGCTGCGGACATTCGATATTGATCCGGGCGAGGTTCGTTACGAATTCAAGACGGTCAACGAGGATGAATGGGCAACGGCCTGGAAGCAGTATTTCAAGCCGCTGCGCGTATCGGAGCGCCTGACGATCAAGCCGACCTGGGAAGACTATACGCCTGAGCTTGAGACAGAGAAAATTATCGAGCTCGATCCGGGCATGGCGTTCGGAACGGGAACGCATCCGACGACGGCGCTTTGCTTGCGTACGCTGGAGCAGGTCATCAAGGGCGGCGAAGAAATCATCGACGTGGGTACGGGTTCAGGCATTCTGGCCATTGGCGGCGTTCTGCTTGGAGCGAAGCATGTGCTGGCGCTAGATCTGGATCCTGTGGCGGTTTCCAGTGCCCGCGAGAATGCGGCCCTCAATCAAATGAACGAGCAGATTACCGTAAAGGAAAGCGATCTGCTGGGCCTTTTGAACGGCAGCGGCGAAGACAATCTGGGAATTACCCTTCCAGTGAATATCATCGTGGCCAACATTCTGGCCGAAATCATTTTGCTGTTCATCGACGATGTATACCAGGCTTTGGAACCTGGCGGCGTCTACATTGCTTCAGGCATTTATAAAAATAAAGTAGAAATCGTACAGCAGGCACTTGAGGATTCCGGTTTTGACATAGAGGATGTATGCCGTGATGAGGACTGGGTCGCATTTGTAGCTAGAAAGAGGTCGTAATGGAGTTTTTGAACAGAATACTCAGCGTACCGCTGGAGCAGCTTCCCTTTTATCTGCTCGTGCTTGTCATTGCTTTTACGGTGCATGAATTTTCGCATGCTTATTTTGCCAATAAATTTGGTGACCCGACGGCAAAGCTGCTGGGACGCGTCACGTTAAACCCGGCTGTCCATTTTGATCTGCTCGGGATCATCCTGCTCCTGATTGCAGGCTTTGGCTGGGCCAGACCCGTCCCGGTCAACCGCGATAACTTCAAAAACCCAAGGCTGATGGGCGTCGTCGTCTCTGCGGCCGGGCCGCTGAGCAACTTTATTCTGGCCATTATCGGAACGTTTATTTTCGCGGCACTCATGGCTACCGGAACGCTTGCGTCGATCACGAACGAAAAGCTTTTACAAGCGATCCTGATGTTTTTCCAGCTGTTCGGCATGATGAACTTTTTCCTGTTTCTGTTTAACTTGATTCCGCTCCCGCCCCTGGACGGATACCGGATCGTGGAGGACCTTGTTCCCCGCCCGGTACGTGCCAAGCTGCAGCAGGTGGAGCAGTGGTCGGTGCTCATTTTTCTGCTGATTCTGTTTATACCGACCCTCCAAAACTACACGATACGGCCGCTCTACGTCTTGGCCACGGATTTGTATTATCATTTCCTGGGAGTTTTTGTGCATATTATGTCCTGATAAAGGGCTATAACAAGGATAAACATGTACTGGTCACATCCGGTGCAAATGTTGTATGATGTAGCTTGTGATTTTTAAAATAGGAAGTTGATGAGTATGCAGCGATATTTCGTATCGCCCGAGCAGTTCAAAGAGAATACGGTCGACATTTCCGGTGAGGATGCGCGTCATATTTCGAAGGTGATGCGAGGCAAGAGCGGGGATAAGCTGATTGTCAGCGATGGGCTGTCCCGGGAAGCGCTGGTGGAAATTACAGCCATCGAGTCCGGCGTGGTGACCACGTCTGTTCTGGAGCACCTGGAAATGACGCATGAGCCCGCCGTGAAGGTGACGGTTGCCCAAAGCTTGCCGAAAGGCGACAAAATGGAAACCGTGATCCAGAAATGCACCGAAATCGGCGCGGTTTCTTTCGTGCCTTTTATGTCCGAGCGGACCATTGTTCAGTATGATGCCAAGAAGGAAAGCAAACGGCTGGAACGCTGGAACAAAATATCCAAAGAAGCGGCAGAGCAAAGCCACCGGAATATCGTTCCGGAAGTTGCGTCTCCGCTCACCTGGAAGCAGCTCATGGCTACGGTCAAAAGCTATGATGCCGTTTATTTTTGCTACGAAAAAGAAGAAGGACTGCAGCTGCGCGATGCGCTGCGGCCATTCATGCAAGCTTTGCCGACAGACCATGCGCCGAGCGTTCTGCTCCTCGTGGGTCCCGAAGGCGGATTCAGTGATGAAGAATGCCGGCAGGCAGAGGAAGCTGGAGCCGCGAGCGTCGGGCTCGGCAGGCGGATTCTGCGCTGCGAGACAGCGGGAATGGTTGCCCTTGCTTGCATACTTTATGAATCCGGAGAAATGGGGGGAGTTTGAAAATGCCATCCGTTGCATTTTATACGTTAGGCTGTAAAGTCAATTTTTACGATACCGAAGCCATCTGGCAGCTGTTCAAAAAAGAAGGTTATGAGCAGGTGGATTTTGAACAGACCGCAGATGTGTATCTGATTAATACATGTACGGTTACGAATACAGGGGACAAGAAGAGCCGGCAGATCATCCGCCGTGCCGTTCGCCGCAACCCGGAAGCGATCATCGCCGTGACAGGCTGCTATGCGCAGACCTCTCCGGCGGAGATTATGGACATTCCCGGGGTGGATCTGGTGATCGGTAACCAGGACCGCGACAAGATTCTGCCTTTCGTGAATGAAATCCGCGAGAAACGCGAGCCGATCAACGCCGTACGGAACATCATGAAAAACCGCGTTTTTGAGGAAATGGATGTACCGGACTTTGCGGACCGCACACGTGCATTCCTGAAAATTCAGGACGGATGCAACAATTTCTGCACCTTCTGCATCATTCCTTGGTCCCGCGGACTGTCCCGCAGCCGGGATCAGAAAAGCATCGTGACACAGGCTCATCAGCTGGTTGAAGCCGGATATAAAGAAATCGTGCTGACGGGTATCCATACCGGAGGGTACGGGGACGACCTCGAGAACTACCGTTTATCGGATCTCCTCTGGGATTTGGACAAGGTGGACGGGCTCGAACGCATCCGGATCAGCTCCATCGAAGCCAGCCAGATCGATGAGAAGATGCTGGACGTGCTGAACCGTTCTTCCAAAATGTGCCGCCATCTGCATATTCCGCTGCAGGCGGGAGATGACACCGTACTGAAGCGGATGCGCCGTAAGTATACAACCGAGGAATTTTACGGAAAAATGCAGCTGATTCGCCAGGCCATGCCCGATGTGGGCATTACGACGGACGTCATTGTCGGCTTCCCAGGGGAAACCGATGAAATGTTCCGGAACGGCTATGAGCTGATGAAGGCGATCAATTTCTCCGAAATGCACGTGTTCCCTTATTCGCAGCGGAACGGCACGCCGGCTTCGCGGATGCAGGATCAGATCGACGAGGAGATCAAGCATGCGCGCGTGCGCGAGCTGATCAGCCTGTCCGAGCAGATGCAGCTGGCCTATGCCGAGAAATTTGTCGGCCAGGTGCTGGACGTCATTCCGGAAGGGACGTCGAAGGGAACGCATGGCCCAGGCAAAATGCATGGCTTCAGCGACAACTATCTGCAGCTTATTTTCGACGGTTCTGAAGACCTTCAAGGCAAGCTGTGCCGCGTGAAAGTAACCAAGGCAGGCGTTCATGAATGCGAAGGGCAGCTTGTACGCGTTCTGGACGAAGCGAAGGGTGCCGCGGTTTAAACCATAGAAGCAGCCGTTTTTCCAAGAAGATGCCTGGGAGAATGGGTAAATAACTTATAGAGATGCTCCGTTCAGCCGGCTCTGCCGGGGACAGCAGCATTGAACAAACAAGGATTTCATTTCCATGCAAACAAGGAGGTGGAATCCTTGTTGCTACTTGGAGTCACAAGGAGGAATCATCATGACCAGAAAAGAGATATCCGCAGGAGGCGTCGTGTACCGAGCCGCAGGCGACCGGCTTGAAGTGCAGCTCATACAGGACCGGTACGGGAAAATATCACTTGCCAAAGGTAAGATGGAACCAGGTGAAACGGTGGAAGAAACAGCGCTTCGCGAGATCGAAGAAGAGACCGGAATCGTCGGGAAAATCGTGGCTCCGGTGGACGTGATCAAGTACAAATATATGAATCCGGTCCATGGGGAAGTCCATAAAGAGGTTCACTATTTCCTGGTGGAAGCCCGGGGCGGCACGCTGCGGCCGCAAATCGAGGAAATCAGCGGAGTGTCCTGGTATGATCCGATGGATGCCTGGCTGAAACAGGAGCAGGGCGGATATGACAATAATGACGTCATTGTCCGCAAGGCCCTGTCCCAACTGGGTATACTTGTATAACATGCTTGACAGGCATTACCCGATTCGAAGCTTCTTCCATATCGGCAGGTAGCAAAGCGGGAGCGCGATGACGGAGCAGATGATGTTGAACAGGGTCTGGGCGTGAGCAATTTGGGCTCCGCTGTCCGGGGATATGGCCGCGGCCATCCATTGCAGCTGCGGAATGAACGGCAAGAACAAGAGGGCGCCGCCGACATTTAACGCTACATGCGTCCAGGCAACGAACTTACCGGATGAAGTGCTGCCAATGGCGGCGATCAGCGCGGTCACGCAGGTGCCTACATTGGCGCCAAGCACGATACCGATGCCGATGCCGACGGGAAGCGTACCTGCTGCGGCAAGCGCGATGGCAAGGCCGATGACGGCAGCGCTGCTGTGCATCAGGGCGGTTAAGGCTGCTCCTGCAGCAACGCCCCACCATACATTATGGGTGGCTTGCTCGATGAACCAGCCGAATATGCCTGCATCCTCAAGAGCCGGGCTGATCATCTGCATCACCCGGATGCCAAGCATGACCATGGCAAAGCCGGCTGCGGCCAGAGCCATGAGCTGAACGGACCGAAACGGACGGGAACCTGTCCGGTTGGCCAAGAGCTTGTATTCGTCGGCTATGACCGCAATGATCCAGACCAGAATGGACATCCCAAGCAGGGGCAATGCAATCTGCCCGATCTGGAGTCCAATGAGTTCGGTCGTGATGCAGGTGCCGATATTGCTGCCGAGGATGATGCCCAGCGTACGTTCATAGGTGAGCAGACCTGCATTGACGAGCCCCATCGTCAGGACGGTTACGGCCGTACTGCTCTGCAGCACCGCCGTAATGCCCGTGCTGAACAGCAGCCCCTTGAGCGGCGAAGAGGTTGCTTTTTTCAGGAAAGCAGAAAGAAGTGGACCCGCCCAGCTGCCAAGAGCCGCCTCCATGACCTTCATGCCGGCCAGAAATATAACGAGTCCATAAATGACGGGGAAAATAATCGTGTTGAACATGAGCACGGATCTCCTTTGAAGAATTCTTGTCCATGAATTACGTATATGTCGCTGACAGGACAACCATGACTGCGGAGACGCGGGCAGGGCAACAACGATAGAAGAACTGGAAAATTGTCCATCACGTTTGAAATAGATTTTGAAGTAAAAGAAACCGCAAAGAGTAGGAGTGGACATGTTGACATCTGTCGTTCTTCAGAAAGGCCGCAGAAAGCGGCTGGAACAGGGTCATCCCTGGATTTATAAAAATGAAATTGAAAAGGTTGAAGGCAATCCCGAACCGGGAAGCCTTGTGCAGGTCCTGAACCACCAAGGACGCTATTTGGCAACGGGATACTACAATCCGGCCTCACAGATTACGGTGCGAGCGGTCTCCTACCGCGAAATCGAAACGATGGACAAGGCATTTTTCGCAGAACGCTTCCTTGGCTGCCTGAAGCACCGGGAGCGTTTCCTCAAGGAAGGGGATGCCTACCGTCTCGTCTACGGCGAAGCGGATTTCCTGCCGGGGCTCATCGTGGACCGGTTTGGCGACGTACTGGTCATCCAGCTGCTGACGCTGGGCATGGATGTGCGCCGCAAGGAAATTGTGGACGCGCTTGTCGAGGTAGTGAACCCGAAAGGCATCTATGAACGAAGCGATGTTTCGGTCCGCGAGCTGGAAGGACTGGAACAGATCAAAGGACCGGTGTACGGGGAATGCCCGAGGTACGTCACGGTGACGGAGAATGGCCTCCTGGTCCGCGTGGACATTGAGGAAGGACAGAAGACGGGATACTTCTTCGACCAAAGGGAAAATCGGGCTTCCATCGAACCGCTGATGACGGGCTGGGGGGAACGGAGTGGCATCCGATTGCAGGAAGTCGAAGAGGAAGGGCAGACTGCAGAGCGTCCCGTCAACAAAAGCGGGAAGGTTGTCACGTTCCCATACTGGGACGGCGCGACGGTGCTGGAGTGCTTTTCCCATACAGGAAGTTTCACCCTTCATGCATGCAAATACGGCGCCAAGAAGGTAACCTGCCTCGACATATCGCAGCATGCGATCGACAGTGCAAGGGAGAACGTTGAACTGAATGGCTTTGGAGACCGGGTGGAGTTCGTGGTGGATGACGCTTTCCAGTATTTGCGGTCGCAGGTGAAGGGCTTGGAGGAAAGACAGAAGCGTGCCGTCAGCAGTACGGACAAGGTGGACACTTCGCAGAAAATGACCGCCGGCGGCGGCAGAACATGGGACGTGGTCATTTTGGATCCGCCAGCCTTCGCCAAAACCAAAAGCGCTGTAAAGGGAGCCTGCCGGGGATACAAGGATATTAACCTTCACGGCATGAAGCTCGTTAACGAGGGCGGATACCTGGTAACGGCAAGCTGCTCATATCATATGCGTCCGGATCTGTTTCTGGAGACCATCCAGGAAGCGGCCGCGGACGCCGGCAAAATACTGCGTTTAGTCGAATGGCGGGCCGCAGGCAAGGATCATCCGCAAATTCTTGGCGTCGATGAAGGGCATTACCTGAAATTCGCCATCTTCGAAGTGAGAAGCCGCAACTTTTAAATAAATGCAGCAGGGGCATGGAATATATCATTCCATGCCTTCTTTTTGCATGCAGCCAATGATTCCCTAGCCGCGGACCAAATTAATAGTGCTAGAATAGTAGGATGTATACGCATCGGAGGAAGCTTGCCGCGATCAAACATATGTTCTATTCTTTGATCGGTATGATATAATTAGGATCATATGTTTTAGCTTTTTTTATACGAACGAAGCAATCATTGATTTTCATAGATGATATGGATCGAAGGAGGAGCAGCATGCCGGTTCATTTTGTGATTGGGCGCTCGGGGAGCGGCAAAACGACGAGCATTCTTGAGGAAGTAACGGCAAGACTGAAGTCTGCCCCACAGGGAAAAGCGATGATTCTGCTCGTACCAGAGCAGGGCTCCTTTCAAGCGGAGCATGCGCTGGTTACGACGGGAGGGATCAAAGGGAGCGTTCGGGCACAGGTGCTCAGCTTCCGCCGCCTGGCTTACCGGGTCATGCAGGAAACGGGGGGAGCTTCCCGCGTGGCCATCAGCGACGAAGGCAAGAAGATGCTTCTGTACAAAATTATTCAGCGGCGCAAGGACGAACTGAAGCTGTTTGGAGCGTCAGGCGAGCAGTTGGGCTTTGTCGGCCGTCTGGGCGACGTATACACAGAGATGAAGAGATACTGCATCGATTCATCGGCGATTGGACTCGTGCTGGAACAGTTGAAGGCAGCCTCCGCGGCTACGCCGATACTGCGCAGCAAACTTGAAGATTTGTTGACGGTTTACAAGGATTTCGAGAACGAAATGTCCCCGCTGTATATCGATGAGGAAGACAACCTGATCCGCTTGACCGAAGCGGTGAAGGATTCTTCCTATCTTGAGGGGGCGGATATCTGGATTGATGGATTTCACGGCTTCACCCCCCAGGAGCTTATGGTGGTCGGGCAGCTGATGGTTCACGCTGCCTCCGTGACGATTTCACTGACGCTGGACAAGCCCTATGACGGGTCCCGGATGCCTCATGAACTGGATCTGTTCCATCCGACCGCGACGACGTATGTCAAGCTGAGAGGCATGGCGGAAGAGCTGAATCTAGAGATAGACCATACGATCCTGTCTCCGCCTGTGCTGCCGCGTTTTGAGGAAAGTCCTGCGCTTGCGCATCTGGAACGGGGATATGACCGGAGGCTTCGTTATCGTCCTGCCGGGGGAGAGAATGAAGACGGCATTTCGATTCACGCCGCCTCGAGCCGCCGGGCCGAGGTGGAGGGGGCGCTGCGGGAAATGATACGTCTAGCCCGGGAAGAAGGCATCCGGTTTCGGGAAATGGCCGTTTTCACCCGCAACCTCGCCGACTACGAACACCTGGTGGTGCCGCTGTTTCAGGATTATGGCGTACCGTTGTTTCTGGATGAGAAACGAAGCGAGCTTCATCATCCGCTCGTCGAATTTATGAGGGCCGCGTTGGATGTTGTGCGGCGCTACTGGAGACATGAGGACGTGTTCCGCTGTGTGAAAAGCGATCTCCTGCTCCCGCTGGACGGATCATTGATGCGGGAGGATATGGACCGGCTTGAAAACTATGCGCTTGCAAGCGGCATACAAGGTTACCGCTGGACGGATGGACGTCCCTGGAAAGGCATCCCGAGCCTTTCTTTGGAGGAAGGCGGCACTCCGCAGCGGGATACGGCGGCAGCGCTGCTCGAGCTGATGGAGCGCTGCCGGGATGCCGTCGTCGGCCCGCTGTCGGCATTTGAAAAACGCATCAAACGAGCCAAGACTGCCCGTGACATGAGCACCGCGGTATTTGGGCTCCTTGAAGATGCAGGGATACCGCAGAAGCTGGACTCGTGGAACCGGGAGGCGCTGGAGAGCGGCCATCCGGAAGCGGCAAGAGAACACAGGCAGCTGTGGGGAGAGGTTCTGAATCTGCTGGATCAGATCGTCGAAATGATGGGACAGGAGAGAATGACGTTCGAATTGTTTGCAGGGATCCTGGAAACCGGCCTCAGCGAAATGAAGCTGGGTCTGGTTCCGCCTTCGCTCGATCAGGTGCTTGTCGGCACGATGGACCGGACGCGTACGACCGGGATCAAGCATGCCTTCTTACTTGGGGTCAATGACGGGGTTATCCCGGCGGTATATCAGGAGGACGGCATTATAACCGAGCAGGAGCGTACGGTGCTGGCGGATTCAGGCATGGAGCTGGCTCCGGGCATTTCGCGCAAGCTGTTGGATGAGCGGTTCCTGATCTATAATGCCCTGACTTCCGCCAGCCGGCATGTCTGGGTCAGTTACCCGTCCGCTGACGATGAGGGCAAGGAGCTCCTGCCTTCCGAGGTGGTGCGTCATTTGACCCGAATGTTCCCGGAACTAAGAGTTAAGCCGCTGTCCGCGTTGCCTGGAACAGACCAGGATGCGAGCGCGCATGAAATATTCATCGAACATCCCCGCCAAACGCTCAGCCACCTGATCGTGCAGTTGAGACGCTGGAGACAAGGGGGGAAGATTCCCGAGCTTTGGTGGCATGTGTATAACTGGTACCTGCAGGATCCGCAGTGGCGCGGTCCGCTGGATATGCTGCTTCGCTCTTTGTTTTACCGCAATGAGACGATGGCTCTCCAGGCAGACACGAGCCGGCGGCTGTACGGGAGCAAGGTGCGTACCAGCGTATCGAGAATGGAGCGATTCGTCGCATGCCCCTTCTCGCATTTTGCCTCTCACGGCTTGAAGCTCAAGGAACGTCAGCTATACCGGCTGAAGGCGCCGGATATCGGACAGCTATTCCATGCAGCGCTTAGCGAAATGGCGCTCAGGCTGAAGGAACAGAAGCGCAGCTGGGGAAGCCTGTCCGCGGAGGAGTGCCGCCGGGAGGCCGAGATGACGGTCGAACGCCTGGCACCGATGCTGCAGGGGGAAATTCTGCTCAGCTCCAAGCGGTACGGTTACATTTCTCGCAAGCTTAAAAATATCGTCGGAAGAGCATCCGTCATCCTTGGAGAACATGCACGACGCGGAAGCTTCGAGCCTGTTGGGCTGGAGCTGGATTTCGGGCCGGGCAAACCGCTGCCGCCGCTGACCTTTGAGCTGGAAAACGGTTCGGTGATGGAAATCGTCGGCCGGATCGACCGGGTGGATATGGCACAGGGAGAAGAAGGCCTTCTGCTGCGGGTTATCGATTACAAATCAGGGCATAAGGATCTGAGGCTGCATGAAGTGTATTACGGACTGGCCCTGCAGATGCTGACGTATTTGGACGTGCTGCTCACCTATTCGGAAGAGTGGCTCGGGAGCAGGGCGCTGCCGGCCGGAACGCTGTATTTTCATGTGCATGACCCGATTCTGCAGTCCGCGAACGGCATGACGATGGATCAGGCGGCGGAGGAGCTGCTGAAACGCTTCAAGATGAAGGGGCTGCTGATGGCCGACCGCGAGGTGGTTTCCAAAATGGATGCATCGCTGGACAAAGGGCATTCTTCCATTCTGCCTGTGGCGGTTAAATCGGACGGCAGCTTCTACAGCAGCGCCTCGGTGGCAAGTCCCGAGCAGTGGGATCACCTGCTGCACTCCGTTAGAAGCAGCATTGAAACGATCGGAACAAGAATTACCGAAGGGGATGTGCGGATCGAGCCGTACCGGATCCAGCAGGAGACCGCCTGCACGTTCTGTCCGTTCAAGGCGGTGTGCCAGTTCGACGAGAACGTCGAAGGCAATCACTATAACGCGCTCGTCAAACCGGATAAATCCCAGGTGTGGGAACTGCTGTCCAAGAGCAAAGGAGGAGAAACATCTTGAGCCTAATACCGAAACCAGAAGGCAGCAAATGGAGCGATGACCAGTGGAAGGCGATTTCCGTAACGGGGGATCACATTCTGGTTGCCGCCGCTGCCGGCTCGGGCAAGACGGCTGTTCTGGTGGAGCGGATCATTCGTAAAATCATTGATGCCGAGCAAGGCTTCAGCGTGGACCGGCTGCTGGTGGCCACCTTCACCAAGGCTGCCGCCGCGGAAATGCGGGACCGGATCCGGGAGGCGCTGGACCGTGAACTGGAAAAGGATCCTGAGAATGACCACCTGCGCCGCCAGCTCTCGCTCCTTGGACGGGCTTCGATTACGACGCTCCATTCCTTTTGTTTGGAGGTCATACGGCGTTATTACCAAATGATTCCGCTCGATCCGAATTTCCGGATTATTAACGAAAACGAAGCGGAGCTGCTGCGGCAGGAAATCCTGGAGGAGCTGTTCGAGGAGAAATACGGAGAGGAGAGCGAAGGGAGCGATTTTATCCGGCTGGTCGACTGGTTCAGCGGAGAACGCACGGATGACGCCATGCATGTACTGGTGCAAAAGCTGTATGACTTTTCGCGCAGCCATGCCTGGCCTGACGATTGGTTGAGAAGCACGGCGGGAGCCTTCGCTGTGCAGGATACGGAGAGTCTTGGCCAAACCGCCTGGGTGCAGAGCATTGTGCAGGATGCCCGCCTGGCCCTTGCGGGAGCAGAGGGGCTTCTTAAGCAGGCTCATGGCCTCGCGATGGCTCCGGGCGGTCCCGGCGCATACGTGGACAATTTGAATGCGGACCTCGAGATGATCCGCGGGCTTCGCGATGCCATGGAACACCGCTCCTGGGATGAGCTTTATGACGCGTTTCAGGGCATTTCCTTCAGCAAATTGAAAAGCGTGCGCAAGGACGAGACGGACCCGCAGCTGCAGGAACGCGTCAAGGAACTGCGCGAAGCGGTCAAAAAAACGGCTTCCGATCTGCGCGGAGCTCTATTCGGACGCACGGCTGAAACATTCCTGAAGGAACTGAATGAGGCGGCCCCGCTTATGAAGGAGCTGGCTGAACTTGTGATTCAGTTCGGCGAACGGTATGAGCTGGAGAAACGCAAGAGGGGGACCGTTGATTTCAGCGATTTGGAGCATTACTGCCTGCGAATTCTTCTTCACGCGGATTCGAAGCCGGATCATCCGATGCCTTCGGATGCGGCTATGGAGTATCAGGAGCAGTTTGACGAGGTTCTCCTTGATGAGTACCAGGATACCAACAGCGTCCAGGAAACGATCGTCAACTTGATTTCCAGGAATTTGCCCGGAAATCGGTTCATGGTAGGTGACGTCAAGCAGAGTATCTACCGTTTCCGTCTCGCGGAGCCTGGACTTTTCCTGGAGAAGTACCGGAGATATGAAGAAGGAGCCGGCAGCGGGATACGCATCGACCTGGCGCGTAATTTCCGCAGCCGGATGGAAGTGGTGAACGCGGTCAATGTCATTTTCCGGCAGATCATGAACGAAACGGTGGCTGAAATCAGCTACGATGAACGCGCCGAGCTGGTGTATGGGGCTTCGTTTCCGGATGCAGAGCAACCGGGAGAAGGTTCCCCTAATCCTTATACGCCGGAGCTTGTGCTGATCGACCGCGCGGGGAATGTCTCCGCGGCAGATGACGATTCGGACTCTGCCGACGGTGACGGCCTTTTGCAGGAGAGCGAGATCCAGGAGATGGAGACGGCGCAGCTCGAGGCCCGCGCAATCGCCAAGAAGATCCGGAGCATGATGGGGGACACCTCTTCCAGACCGCTGCTCGTTTTCGATAAGGACTCAAAAGAAATGCGGCCGGTTCGATACGGAGACATGGTCATCCTTCTGCGCTCTGCTTATATATGGGGACCTCTGATCATGGAGGAGCTGAAGCAGCTCGGCATTCCTGCCGATGGTGAGCAAAACCGGGGCTATTTTCAAGCGACTGAAGTGGAGATTATGCTGTCGCTTCTGCAGATCATAGATAACCCCCAGCAGGACATCCCGCTCGCAGGCGTTCTGCGCTCCCCGATCGTTGGGTTGACCGAAGAGGAGCTCGCACAAATCCGGTTAGTCCAAAATGGCTCGTTCTACGACGCGCTGATGGCGTCATGTCAGAACGGGACCGCTGCGGACCATGACGCGCTGAAGGAATTGAAGGCGGCTGAAGCCGAAGCCGCGGCGGCCGTGATCGATTTCACGACCCGGGAACAGGCGGATGTTTCGGGGAGCCTCCCGGTAAGGGATGCCTTACCGCCAATGGCTGCGGGCCCTGAAATCCCTCTGAAGCTGAAGCTTAAAATTTCTGATTTCATTAAGCAGCTGCACAGCTGGCGTGATGCATCCCGTCAGCAAAGCCTGGGAGACCTGATCTGGCGCGTTTACAGAGAGACGGGGTATCTGGACTGGGTAGGGGGATTGCCTGGCGGAGCCGACCGGCAGAGCAATCTAAAGGCGCTGTACGACAGAGCGGTCCAATTTGAGCAAACGACGGCCTCCAGGGGCCTGTTCCGCTTCCTGACGTTCATCTCCCGGCTGCGAGACCGCGGGGGAGATCTTGGCGGGGGAAGCGGCTCGGAACAAAGAGACAATGCCGTGCGGATCATGACGATTCACAAAAGCAAAGGGCTTGAATTTCCGGTCGTGTTCATTGCAGGCATGTCCAAAACCTTTAACCAGCAGGATTTGAATGCTTCATTCCTTATGCACAAGGAGCTGGGGTTCGGTCCCAAATTCGTGGATGAGGAGAAGCGGGTAAGCTTCCCTACGCTTCCGAACCTGGCGATTCGGCGCAGGTCGCAGCTTGAACTGCTTGCCGAAGAGATGAGGGTTCTTTATGTGGGACTGACGCGCCCCAAAGAGAAGCTGTACCTGATTGGAACGGTGAAAGACCTGAACAAGAAGGTATCGGCCTGGGCCCAAGCGCTCGAAGAGCCCGCATATATGCTCCCCGACTACCTGCTTGCCAGGGGGCGGAGCTATATCGATTGGGTCGGGCCTGCTTTGATTCGCCATCCTGGAGCTTCCAAACTGCGGGAAATGATGGATCTCGGCTCATCTGTATCGCCTGTCCTTTCCGCAGACCCTTCGGTATGGAACGTGTCCGTGCTGCATACGGACGAACTCTCCCTGGCTTCTCTAGGCGGCTGGGAGGAAGAGGAAGAATCGACGCCTGAAAGGAAAATCCGTCTTCAAGCCTTAACGAAACGGCAGTCCGTTGCGGCGGAGCCGGATACAATTCCTATCGATGGGGCCAGTATCGGAGCTCGGCTGAAATGGCAATATCCCTTTGACACCACGACAAGGCTGGCGGCCAAAACCTCCGTATCGGAGATGAAGAAGCTGCTTGCGCTGCAGGACCAGCCATCGGAGAACCTGGTGGAGGAGGAGCTGCTGCGGCGTGAAATCACCGATCGAACCCGGAATTCGGTGTCGATGACCTTGCCGCTGCAGCGTCCCAAGTTCATGGAGCAGAACGCACTGACACCTACGGAGCGAGGTACCGTGTACCACACCCTGATGCAGCATATCCCTCTGGGGCAGGGAAAGATCGATCAATCGGTGATCGAGGATACCGTTCACCGCCTTGTGGAGCGTGAGCTGCTGACCCGAGAGCAGGCTGAAATCATCCGGCCGGAGGAAGCGGCCCTGTTCTTTCGCAGCGAGGTGGGCGAGAAGCTGCAGGCGGCTGAATGGACGGCCCGGGAAATGCCATTTAGTTATGGATTGTCGGCTGAAGAAGCGCATCGTGGCTTGTTCAGCAGCCGCATGTACATGTCGGACGAGAATCCCGATTTGTTCGAATTGTCTGTACTAGAAGGGGAAACCGTGCTGGTTCAAGGCGTTGTCGATTGCCTGTTCCGGCTGGAGGGCAGGCTTGTCCTGGTCGATTACAAAACGGACAGGGTATTGATGAACCGCGGGGGGATTCCTGTTCTTGCGGAGCAATACCGATTCCAGCTTGACCTGTACGCGAAGGCGCTGAAGGATATTTTGCATGAGGACATCAGCGAGTGTTGGCTGTATTTCTTTGATGGTGGCCATGCTGTACGCTTGTAGAACCGATCGGGCGAGACATTGGCAATTTCATTTATTAATTTGACATGTGGGAAAGGAGATGGCGGCATGCGGATACTGCACACCGGAGATTGGCATTTTGGAAAAACGCTTGAAGGCCGCAGCAGGCTGAGCGAACAGGAGGATTTCGTTGATGAGCTTGTCCGGATCGCAAACGAGCAGCAGGCCGATTTGATTATGATGGCAGGGGATGTGTATGACTCGGTGAATCCTCCGGCGGCTGCGGAGCAGCTCTTTTACGAGGCGTGCGCCAGATTGACGGAGAATGGACGGCCGCTGGTCGTCATCTCCGGCAACCACGA
This sequence comes from Paenibacillus sp. SAFN-054, assembly GCF_051966755.1. NCBI lineage: Bacteria > Bacillati > Bacillota > Bacilli > Caryophanales > Paenibacillaceae > Paenibacillus > Paenibacillus sp. SAFN-054. Next base: position 2,290,496 of record NZ_JBQCKS010000001.1, on the reverse strand, counting down.
CCAGCCGGAACGCGTCTCATCCGTTTCACCGCTGGTTGCAAGGCAGGGAATTACGCTGATCGGGCTTCCGTTAGCCGATACGATTACTGTGGGAGCTGCCCGTACGGGAGAGATAGCCAAAATCGCTGCGCTTCCCTATCCCTCCGAGTCGCGTCTTAACGAGCTTTTGTCCGCGGAAGGCAAGGAGGAGGAGCTGCGCAGAGCGTACAGCGCCCGCGTAGGCATGCTGATGGGGAAGCTGGCCCGGGAGTTCTCGCCGCAAACGATCAATTTGGCGATGAGTCATATCTATGTTTTGGGGGGCCTTGAATGCGATTCTGAGCGCCCGATACAGGTCGGCGGCGCGTACACGGTAGATCCATCGGCATTGTCCGTAGGTGCCCAGTATACGGCGCTGGGGCATCTGCATCGTCCGCAGGCTGTAAAGGGGGAGGGGCTGATCCGTTACAGCGGATCACCGCTTGCCTACAGCTTTTCGGAAGCCGGCCAGGCCAAGTCGGTCATGATGCTGGACATGGCTCCCGGCGGCTTGCCGGTCGTGGAAGAGGTGCATTTGTCATGCGGCCGTCCATTGGTGCGCTGGAAGGCGAAAGGCGGCCTCGAGGAAGTGTACCGCTGGCTGGATGAAGGAAGAGATGCGGATGCCTTTATCGATCTAGAGGTATCCCTTACGGAATCGATGTCGATTGGCGAAATCCAGCGGCTGCGCAAAAGCCGGGACGGTTTCGTACATATCCGTCCGGTTTATCCGGAGATGGAGCAGGCGGAGCTGCAGTATGAACGTTCGGGGCTTCCGGTATCGGAGCTGTTCCGGAAGTTCTATCAGCGCCAGAGCGGGGGAGCCGAACCGGAAGACGAGCTGACGCAGCTGTTCCTTGAGCTGGTGGAGGAAGAGGAGCAGGCTAAGGAGGGGGATGCGGAATGAAGCCGATCACGCTGAAGCTATCCGGGCTGCAGAGCTACAGGGAAATGCAGCAGATCGATTTCGAGGATCTATGCGACATGGGGCTGTTCGGTATTTTCGGACCGACCGGAAGCGGCAAATCCACCCTGCTGGACGCGATGACGCTTGCCTTGTACGGAAAGGTCGAACGGGCCGTGAACGGAACACAGGGCATTATGAACCATTCGGAGGACAGTCTGTTCGTCTCCTTCTGCTTTGAACTGTCGTCGGCTGAGGGAAAGCATCGTTACCGCGTGGAGCGGCGGTTCAAGCGTACAAGCGAGCTGTCTGTCAGCAATACGGTCAGCCGTTTTATCGAGGTTACGGAGGAAGGCGAGAACGTCATCGCCGATAAATTGGCGGAAGTCACCCGCTGCGTAGAGGACAAGATCGGACTGAAGATGGATGATTTTACCCGGGCCGTGGTCCTGCCCCAGGGTAAGTTTGCCGAATTCCTGTCCCTGAAGGGCAGCGAACGCAGGCAAATGCTGCAGCGCCTGTTCCATCTTGAACAATACGGAGACCAGCTTGGAATCAAGCTTAGCCGCAGGGTCAAAGAAAACGACGGTGCGCTGAAAGCTGTGGAGGCCGAACAGCAGGGGCTGGGCGAAGCGGGGGAGGAGGCGCTCAAGGCTGCGGAACTGCATCTCGAAAGCACGTCCCTTCATGCTGAATCCATCCGCATCAAGCTGAATGCGCTCACCCGTGAAGCCGAAGAGAAGGGTAAAATCCGCGAGCGTCAGCTTGAACGGAACAGCAAGAATGTCCAGCTGGACGAGCTGCGGATTCGGGAAGAAGAAATGCGGCGCTTCGAGCAGCTGCTCGAGAAGTCGTCTGCATCGTCGGCGATTTTGCCTTCGCTTGTCTTATGGAGAGAAAGCGGACAGGAATGGAAGCGTAAAGAGTCTGAGAAGGCCCTGCTGCAGACGGCCGCAGCACAGGCTGAAGCTGCTGCTGCAAAGGCTGCTGCCGCCGACGAGGCTGCGCAGGAGGCTTTGTCCGCAGGAGAGCCCAAGCTGCTGCAGCGTTTGGAACAGCTGGAGCAGGCCGTGTTGCTTGAAAAGGAACGGGACGGGCTGGAAGCTCTGTATGTACAGTTGAGTGCTCAATATTCGGAGGCAGCACGCCAACAAGAAGAACTCCGGCAATCGCTAACCAAGGAACAGGAGCTTTTGAACAGGGGCACACAGAAGCAGACCGAGCTGCAGGAGAAGCTGAACGGGCTGGAGATGACGTCCAAAGAACGCGGCATGCTGCAAAAGGCGATGCAATGGAGCCAAATGATCCTTTCGGGAGAAGAGCGGAAGCTCAAGGCCCAAAGGGAGCTTGAACAGCAGAGGGAGAAGCTCCAAGCGGCTCAGGGTGCGCATGAGCGGAACAGCCATGAGCATCGCAGGCTTCAGGAGCAGGAGAAGCAGCTTGCCGTGCGCGCTTCGCTCATTCTCGCACAGGCTGAGGATCAGGGGAGGCTGGCGGAAAAATCCCTTCTCCGTTTGGAGGCGGCGGAGCAGCATCTGCGCGGTGAGCTGAAGCAGCACCAGCTCCGCAGCTTGTCGCTCGCGCTTGCAGCAGAACTCCATGACGGGCAGCCGTGCCCTGTGTGCGGTTCCCTGGAGCATCCGGAGCCGGCTCATCCGGAAGCCGGAGAGGCTGACCGACAGGAAGAAATGCTGCGGCAGCTACAAGGGTTTAAGGTGCGGCTCCAGGAATTCAAATATGCGCAACGTCAGCTGGTGCATGAGTGTTCGGGCCTTGCAGGGCCCGAACCGGGAAACAGCGTGCTGGATCAAGCTGCTGCAGGGATCGAGCAGATGGAAGCCGCAGCGGCTTCAGGATTGTTCCCGGCCGCGGTGTGGGAAGAGCAGATCGGGACTCTCGAATCGGCTGGAGAGCAGCTTTCAGGTGAGCTTGAAAGCTTGAAAGGGGACGCCCTGAGACTCGGGGGACAGCGCGAAGAGCTGCAGCGGCTGGCCCTTAGACAGGCAGCTGAAACCGAAGCGGGCAGCGCTGTATTGGAACAGCTTACGCAGCGGCTGGAACAGCTTTCGGATGAAGTCCAGCAGCTGAAGGACAAATGGGCAGAGGAACTGGAAGAGCTTCCATTTGGCGAGGTCGAGAAGCGTTGGTCCGAAATGCAGCGGAAGGACCATGAAGCCGAGGAAGTCAAAGAGCGTTTGCGCCGCAGCGTACCCTTCCTTGAAGAGAAAAAACATGCGGTCCAAACGATGGAACGCACCTTGCTGGAAGCGGAAAAGCAATCGGTTCAGCTGGGGGCCCAGCTTCAAGGGAAGAAGGAGCTTCTGAACGAAAAGCAGGACCGTCTGAAGGCATGGATCGGCGATAAGCGGGCAGAAGCGCTGCTGCAAACCTGCGCGGGAGAACTGAAAGCCTTGCGCGAAGCAGCCGCCAGGGAGAAGCAGCTTCGGCAGTCCGCGGAGCAGGCCAAGCATGAAAGCGCCAGGGCCTATGCCATGGCTTCCCAGGCTGCAGACTCGTCAGCGGCTCATCATGAAGCCGCAGGCAAGCGCTGGGAGAAGCTGCTGTCCGATTCGCCGTTTACGAATGAACAGGAAGTCGAGGAGGCGCATATTCCGCCACAGGAAGCGGACAGGCTGGCGGAACAGGTGCGGGTTCACCGCGACAGGGAGCGGGATCTGCTGTCGGCAATCAAGCATATCGAGGAGCAGCTTCTTGACGCCTCTCTGACAGAAGAGGAATGGCTGCAGGTGACAAGGGAGCTGTCCGAGACGAGGCAAGCCGATGAGGAAGCGCTCCAGGCCAAAGCGCGTGCGGAACGCGATTTGGAGGATATCAAGAACCGGCACATCCGCTGGACGGAGCTGGAGAAGATTCGGCTTCAGCGCCAGCATGAGGCAGAGAAGCTGTCCAAGCTGCAGTCCTGTTTGCGCGGCAATGCTTTCGTAGAGTACATTGCGGAGGAACAGCTCATGCAGGTCAGCCAGTCCGCTTCCCAGCGGCTTCGCTTCCTGACGAAGCAGCGCTATGCGCTGGAGGTGGATTCGGGTGGAGGTTTCCTGATCAGGGACGATGCGAACGGGGGCGTCAGACGGCCGGTATCGACCCTTTCGGGGGGAGAGACCTTCCTGACCTCGCTTTCGCTGGCGCTGGCGCTGTCCGCCCAGATTCAGCTCCGCGGGCAGTATCCCCTGCAGTTCTTTTTCCTGGACGAAGGCTTCGGGACGCTGGATCCCGACCTGCTGGATACGGTTATCTCCTCTTTGGAAAAGCTGCACAACGATCATTTGTCGGTCGGCATCATCAGCCACGTTCCGGAGCTTCGGGCACGTCTGCCGCGCAAGCTGGTGGTCATCCCTGCCGAGCAGGCAGGCGGAGGCTCGAAAATCGCCGTGGAGCAAATGTAGCGTGATATAATTCACAGTTACAGCTCCAAGCCGCTGTTATAATACAGTCAAGCCGACATCTTTCATGAAGCACCCCGGCGGACGTATGGCAGGGAGGGTTTCCCTAACATACGTCCGTGCGCCAGCTGAGCTTGCTCAGCTTAACGGGTGCTTCTTTTTTTTGGCTTTTTACCTCTTTTTTTCTTTGGTTCGAGTAGCCGTTCGCCCAGTACTGAATATGATGACGATGTAAATAGTCACTGGGGAGGATTCAAGGAATGGAGAAGTTCGAGGCTAAAGAGGTTTGCAAAAAACATATGTACCGCTATGTCAGAGCCACCATGGCGGACGGAAGTGCACATGACGGCTTTGTGGAGCATGTGGATGATGATCAGGTTTATCTGGCAATCCCGATCGGTCATGAGAACATGCCATACCATCATGCTCAGGAAACCATGCCATACCATCATGCTCAGGAAACCATGCCATACCATCATGGCGAAAATAAGCCGTTTCATCCGGGTCAAGTCAGCCCATACCATCACGGCGGGTGCTGGGATCCTTGCTACCGGTATCCGGAGCAGGATGCACGGGCATTCTTCCCTTTTCCTGGATACGGCTACGGCTACGGGTTCGGCTATCCTTATTACGGATTCCCGTACAGACGCCGCTTTAACCGGCTGATTCTGCCGCTCGCGGGCCTGACCGCGCTTTCGCTCCTGCCTTTCTATTAAGAGATCTGACAGCAGCACCATACATCATGATACACAAAAGGGACTTCCTTACCGGAAGTCTTTTTTTTTCGCTTGGGCATTGGACGGGCTCCCCCGAAATCCGGTATGATAGGTGTTAGGGAACGACAAATTACATATCGGAGGCGACAAAAGATGGACTGTCTCTTTTGCAAAATCACGGAAGGCAGCATTCCTTCCCAAAAGGTGTTCGAGAATGAAAGAATTCTGGTTTTCAAAGATATCCAGCCGGCGGCGCCCGTGCATGTGCTGATCATTCCGAAGAAACATATCGGGTCCATGAACGATGTGGAGGAGCAGGATCTGCCTCTCATCGCGGAGATGCACCAGGTCGCCCAGCAGGTGGCGAAGGATCTTGGTGTGGCTGAATCCGGCTATCGCCTTATCAACAATTGCGGACCGGACAGCGGGCAAGCCGTGCACCATATCCATTATCATCTTATCGGAGGCGCGAAATTAGGCGCCCTGACAGGCATTTCGGATTCACACGCCTAGCACAATTATCCAATATTTTTAGGTGGTTTTTGAAAAAATGGGCGCCAAGGTTGACACCCTATTTCTCTTTCACCTATAATTAAATTTGATGAACCGTGTTATTGCTCTTGGACGGTCTGGTCGGAGGGAGGGAAAACTGGTGTCTGAAACTAAAGTTCGCAAAAACGAGTCTATTGATGCTGCACTTCGCCGCTTTAAGCGCTCCATCGCAAAGGATGGTGTATTGGCTGAGGTGAAGAAACGCAAGCATTATGAGAAGCCAAGCGTGAAGCGCAAGAAAAAGTCCGAGGCTGCTCGTAAGAGAAAGTTTTAGGAGGAACTGAACTATCATGAATCTTAGCGAACGATTGAACGAAGATATGATACAAGCGATGAAGAGCAAGGAGAAATTCAAGCTCTCCACAATTCGAATGGTTCGTTCAACGATCAAGAATCTTGAAATAGATTTGAAAAGAACTTTGGATGACAACGAAGTGCTTGATATCCTCAGTCGTGAAATTAAACAGCGCAAAGATGCCCTCCAAGAATTTAAAAAAGCAGGTCGCGACGATCTTGCGGCAAATGTCGAAGCAGAAATTGAGATTATCGGTCAGTATCTTCCCGAACAGCTTTCCGAAGAAGAAATAAAAGTTATTGTACAGCAGACCATCCAGGAAACCGGTGCTTCTTCGAAAGCCGACATGGGTAAAGTGATGAGCGCGCTGATGCCGAAAGTCAAAGGTCGCTCTGACGGAAAACTTGTGAACCAAGTGGTTCAACAATTTCTGCAATAAAACATAATGTGAAGCACCCCTTTTTAAGGGGTGTTTTTTCATTTATCTGAAACGGAAAGCCTTTTCCTGCGTAATAACTAGCATATGCCGGACAGTATAATATAATCATAAGGAAAGGAGGGAACAGGCTTGAATATATCCAGGTACTTCAAATGGCTGGCGATGGGTTTCGTGCTTTTGCTGATATTCGGCTGGACGTCATCGTCACTACCCGTGAAGGTCCATGCGGAAGAGATGAAGATCAAACCGGTTTACGTCATACCGGTGGAGCAGACCATCGAAACAGGACTTGAAAAGTTCATGAAGCGCGGTTTTGAGGAAGCGGAAAAAATGAACGCAGGATTAATTATACTCGAAATCAACACGCCTGGCGGTTTGGTGAATACGGCTCAGGATATCGGAAAAATGATTCGGGAAAGCAATATTACAACGATTGCGTACATACGGGGCAATGCCGCCTCTGCCGGCAGCTATATCGCGCTGAATGCGGATAAAATCGCGATGTCGCCGGGCAGCATGATCGGAGCAGCAGCGATGGTGGACAGCTCTGGCAAGCGGATTGAGGACCCGAAGCTCGTTGCGGCATGGAAATCCGAGATGGCCGCAGCAGCGGAATCGAGCGGAAGAAACGGTAAAATAGCGGCAGGAATGGCTGATATCAATGCAGTCGTCGACATGCCGGAGATCGGTCAAAAGAAAGAAAAAGGTGAAATCATCGCGTTGTCGAGCGAACAGGCGCTTAAGGTCGGATATGCCGATAAGCTTGCATCTTCGCCCGAGGAAGTTACTTCTTGGATGGGTTACTCCAGCGATGACATATTCTATGTGCAGCACACCGGCGCGGAGAAGGTCGCTTCGTTCTTGACCCATCCGGTCGTGATGACGATATTGCTGTTTTTGGGCATCGCGGGTATTGTGATCGAGTTGATTGTTCCCGGTTTTGGCGTACCGGGCATCGTAGGGGTTGCCGCTTTCGTCCTGTACTTCTTCGGCAATTACGTAGCCGGATTTGCGGGCAATGAAACTTGGCTGCTCTTTATCGTCGGCCTCGTGCTTATGATTCTGGAAATGTTCGTTCCAAGCTTCGGCATTCTGGGGATATTGGGCGCGATCAGCTTGGTGGCAGGCGTCGTGCGTGCTGCCTATGATACGAGCCATGCCATGCTTTCATTGGGCATCGCGTTTGCGGCCGCGGTGGTCGTGATCGTGATCGTAGCAGTCATTTTCAAGGAGCGCGGCATCTGGAACCGGTTTATCCTTAGCGAATCCCTTACGAAGGAGCAGGGTTACGTGCCTACGGCATCCAAAGAAGAGCTGCTTGGAAGGGAAGGAATCAGCGTAACACCCCTGCGCCCTGCCGGGACGGCAGTCATCAATCAGGAGCGGATTGACGTTGTGACCGACGGCGAATTCATCGAGGCGGATACGGCGGTTATCGTCGTTCATGTCGAAGGTGCGAGGGTTGTCGTCAAACCCAAATAAAACCTGTTCTTTTCAAAGGAATACGGTAACATGTTAAACATAGACATCACGTATGTGCCTTGGATAAAACAAAACATTGGAGGATTGCATTTATGACGAGTTCATTGATCTCGATTTTGCTCATTGCCGTCGTGGTTATTATCGTGCTGAGCGTGTTTTTCAGCTTCTTCCCGCTCACGCTCTGGATTTCCGCGCTGGCTGCGGGCGTCCGCATCAGCATCATCACCCTGGTAGCCATGAGGCTCCGCCGGGTTACGCCAAGCCGGATTGTTAATCCGCTGATCAAAGCGACCAAAGCCGGGCTTGGCCTGAACATCAACCAGCTTGAGAGTCACTACTTGGCAGGCGGTAACGTGGACCGCGTCGTCAATGCCCTGATCGCGGCACAGCGGGCTAACATTCCGCTGGAGTTCACCCGTGCAGCTGCGATTGACCTGGCCGGCCGCGACGTGCTCCAGGCCGTCCAAATGAGCGTTAATCCACGCGTTATTGAGACGCCTGTCGTTGCAGCCGTTGCCAAGAATGGTATCGAAGTCAAAGTAAAGGCAAGAGTCACGGTAAGAGCGAACATCGACCGTCTCGTCGGGGGTGCGGGTGAAGAGACCATCATCGCCCGTGTCGGCGAAGGCATTGTTACCACGGTTGGTTCCAGTGATTCGCATAAGGACGTGCTGGAGAATCCGGACCGGATTTCGCGCACGGTACTGTCTAAAGGACTGGATGCAGGCACCGCATTTGAAATTCTGTCGATCGATATCGCGGACGTGGATGTAGGCAAGAACATCGGGGCTTATCTGCAAACGGAACAGGCGGAAGCCGACAAACGAATCGCTCAGGCGAAGGCGGAAGAACGCCGTGCCATGGCGGTAGCCCAGGAGCAGGAAATGAAGGCTCGCGTTATCGAGATGAGAGCGCGCGTCGTGGAATCCGAATCCGAGGTTCCGCTTGCGATGGCAGAGGCGCTTCGTTCCGGCAAGATCGGCGTCATGGATTATATGAACCTGAAAAATATCGAAGCAGATACCCAAATGAGAGGCTCCCTGGGCAAAATGGGTGAGGGAGACCAAAACGGCCCTCAAAATAACAAGTAGGGAATGATGCTGCATGTGGATCTTGGAAAACTTCTATTGGATCCTGATTGTGGGATTTGCGATCCTCTCCGCCCTGAGCAAAAGCGGTAAATCGAAACAAAAACAAAATCCGCGGGGAATGCCTACGTTCGGCGGCGCCGGAAGCCAGGAACGCAGGCAGCAGCCTGTGCGCCAGGAGGCTCCCCGAACCCGTCAGGAGGAACCTATGCCAGGCCCTGAGGCCTGGGATCCGGAGGAGAGAACCTATGAATATCAGGGTGCCGGACCCGATTACGATACCGGCGAAGGCGTCTCCGGCATGTGGGAGGAAGAGAAGCCTGAAACGCTTGAAGATTACAAGAGAGAAATGGAAAAGCATTTGAACCGGGTGAACGCCTCGCTGGACAGAATTGAAAAAGCGGCAAATGATTCTGCGGCCCCTTCCGCAGCGCGCACGACTTATCCTGAGCCGGTGTCCCCGCTTGCGAAGCAGGCAAGAAACGGTCTGATTTGGGCTGAAATTCTGGGGCCCCCGCGTTCGAAGCGACCTTTTGACGGGCGTAAATAATGTTCTGACGGCAGCCATTGCATAACCCGAAAAATAAGCCTTTTCTGCATGGATGCTTCCTAAGGAAGCGACATGTGGAAAGGGCTTTTTGGCGTCCATTCGCTTCGGTTCCCTTCAAAAATGTACACAGTCCCTGAAAGCTCTCATAAAACATGAGGAGCGGGCATAAGTTTTAAAGTACAGGAAGGGGGAAGACCTTCGTATGGCCCACATCAGCCGCAGGCTGCGCAAATGGACGAACGAAATGCTTGATTTGCCGCAGGATGTTCTGCTGGATCTGCCGCGGATTACCGTGGTGGGAAACAAGGAGCTTTCCATTGAAAACCATCGCGGCGTGCGTCATTTTTCAGAGAATAAAATGGTTCTTTCGCTGAGTCAGGGGTCGCTGGAGGTTGAGGGCTCAGGGCTGATGATCCGGGCCATCCTGCCAGAGGAAGTCCTGATCGAAGGAATCATCCACAATATAAAATATACAGGGGTGGGGGAGAGCTCATGAAAATACCAACATTGTCCGGCATACGCGGCTGCGTGTTGATCACTGTCAGAGGGGAACGTGTGAATCACCTGATCAATGCTTTTGCGGAAGCGGGCATTCCCGTATGGGATATCCGCCCAACCGGCGAGCATACCGCAGAGATGAAGCTGCTTCTGAGGGATTTTTATGCTCTTCGCCCTCTCCTGAAGCGGACAGGCTGCCGGATGCATGTCACACGCCGAATCGGGCTGCCTTTCCGCATCGTCAGGCTTTATAAACGCAAATTTTTTGCGGCTGGCATGATCGCTTTCTTAATCATGCTGTTTTTGCTCTCCCAGATGGTATGGAACGTGAACGTCACGGGGAACGAGAAACTGGCGACGGAGGATATACTGAAGGTCGCGAGGCAGTCTGGAATCAAGCCATATCAATGGATTTTTCGCCTGGGCGAGCCGGACAAGCTGTCACGTGAGCTCAGCATCAAGCTTCCGGGGGTTTCATGGGTAGGCGTTGAGAGAAAAGGAACGACCATCTCGATCCAAATCGTCGAAGCGGCAGAACCCGAAAAGAAGCCGCTTGTTAGTCCGCGTCATCTGGTCAGCCGGACGGATGCGGTGGTGACGAGCGTTTATGCCGAACAGGGGCGGCCTCTGGTAGAAAAAAACACGCGCGTCAAAAAAGGACAAGTGCTCATTTCCGGCATACTGGGCGACGGTGCAGCGAATTCGCAGGAAGTCGTGGCCAAAGGCGAGGTTAAAGGTCTCGTATGGCATGAATATCAATTGCAGGTACCGCTCGTCCAAAAGCGAAAAGTGTACACAGGCGAACGCAAAGACAAAAGTTATCTCGTACTTGGGAACAGGGCAATTCAATTATGGGGATACGGCAGGGAGCTGTACGAAAAGTCGGAAACGCTGACGGAGCATGATCCTGTTACTTGGCGTTCCATTGCGCTTCCGATCGGCTGGATGACAGAGAAGGTGATGGAGGTTACGGAAGAGCAGGAGACCCTGCAGCCGGAAGAAGCCAAAAAACTGGGAATTCTAGGCGCTGTACGGGATATTTTGGCGAAATACGGAAGCGATTCGCAAATCGTGAGCCAAAAAATTTTGCATGAAAAGAGAGAGAATGGTAAAGTTTATATGAAAGTGCTTTTCGAGGTGGAGGAGAAGATCGCAGAAGAGCTTCCGCTAGTTCATAGTCAAGGAGAATGAGGCTATTTGTCAGAGAAAAATCACAGCGTGCAAATATCATTGCAAAGTGCAGGTGAAGGACTGTCCATTTTCGGACCTCAGGATACTTTTTTGAAAATGATCGAAGCTGAAATCCCGGCACAGATTGATTCGCGGGAAGCTGAAATTACGATACGAGGCAGCCAGCACGACGTTCAGGTCGTGGAGCAGCTGTTCGAAGTCCTCCTGGAGCTCGTCCGCAACGGATATATTCTTACGGAACGGGATGTCGCGTATGCCATTGATCTGGCCAAGGATTTTCGGGCGGATCAGCTGCTTGACCTGTTCAAGGGAGAAATAACGACAACCTTCCGCGGTAAGCCGATTCGCGTAAAAACGATCGGTCAAAAGCATTACGTCACGACGATCCGCAAGCGGGATATCGTGTTTGGTATTGGCCCGGCCGGTACCGGCAAAACGTATCTTGCGGTCGTATTGGCCGTCGCCGCCTTGAAGGACGGATCCGTAAAGCGGATCGTTCTTACGCGTCCGGCTGTTGAAGCTGGTGAAAGCCTTGGTTTTCTGCCGGGCGATCTGCAGGAGAAGGTGGATCCTTACTTACGCCCGCTGTACGATGCCCTCTATGATGTCATGGGGCCTGAGCAAACGGCGAAGGCGCTTGAAAGAGGACTTATTGAAATCGCGCCACTGGCGTATATGCGCGGTCGTACGCTGGATGATTCTTTTATCATACTGGATGAAGCGCAAAATACGACCCCTGAGCAAATGAAAATGTTTCTAACGCGACTTGGCTTCGGCTCCAAAATGGTCATCACCGGCGACGTAACCCAGATCGACCTGCCAAAGGGCAAAAAGTCAGGCTTAATCGAGGCTAAAAGAATTCTGAGCGGTATTGAGGAAATCGGCTTCGTATATTTTGCCGAAGAGGATGTCGTCCGCCACTCTCTCGTTCAAAAAATCATCGTTGCATACGACAAAGCAGCAGAAAATCAAGATTAAGAGGGGATTATCTTTATGACTTCGAAAGAATCGTCATCAGGCAAATCTTTCTCAATTAAAAATGTAGGCTGGAAACATAGCGCAGGAACACGCTATGTTCTCTTTTTATGTCTGGCTGTGCTGTTCTATGTCAGCCTGGCTCCTGACCTGCTGCCCGAACGGTACAATATTCAGGTAGGAACGCGCAGCGAGAAGGAAATCAGGGCACCGATGCAAATACCGAACAACAAGGCGACGCTGAAAGCCCAGGAACAGGAAGCGGAACGCGTCCAGCCCATCTACACGATCGTCACGGTGCCGAACGAGAATCTCGTCGTTTCCATTTTGGATCGGATCGACCGGCTGAATCAGGATGACCAGGTATCGCGGGAAGATAAAATTTCCATATACCGTCTGGAAATTCCGCAGCGCTCCAAGGACTTCATACAAAACTTTGTCAATGCGAACCGTTCATCGGCCAATTATTCGGACAAGCTGCTCGATGAAATGCTGAAAATCACCAACCAGCAGACTTACAAAATACCGGAAGAGACGTTTATTAAGATACCGAGGCTGACGCCACAGGATATCGCCGAAATGAAGCCGGTTGCCCGTGAAATCGTGTCCCGCCTGACGAACGATCAGGTTGTCGAGGCGCAGGCTGCCCGGGCCAAAGTGGCCGAACTGGTCAGCGCAAGCTCCCTGAACCAGCGGACGGCACGCGAAGTCGTGCAGGAGCTCTCGAAGCTTGCGATTACGGCAAACAAATTCTACGACGAGGACGCGACGAAGGAAGCCAAGGTCCAGGCCAGGGAGAATACGCAGACCGTCTATATCAAGCAGGGGGATGTCCTGGTAGCCAAAGGCCAGCTCATCACCGAGGATCTGTATAATCTGCTGGACGATAACGGACTGCTGAAGAATGAGGTGAACTATTGGCCTCAGCTTGGCCTTCTCCTGCTGTCGCTTCTGATGGCATGGGGCTTGTTCTTGTTCATACGTCAGTCCGAGCCCGGTAAGTTCAGATATAACAATGCGCAGCTGCTCATGCTTGTACTTATTTTTATCCTTACGGTCATTACCATGCACTTGGCGGGCTTCCTCCAAAGCAATGAAAGACCGTATATCGGTTACTTGGCTCCGGTCGCGATCGGCGCTACGCTGGTAACCCTGCTGCTGGACATGTCGCTTGCCTATTTCAGCGCCATGGTATTCAGCATTCTGGCAAGCGTTATTTTGAATGTTCACCAGGGCCAGATGTTTGACTTCAGCTTCGGATTCTTCGCTTTGATCGTCTCCGCGGTGGCGATCTTCACGATCCACCGTGCCAGCCAGCGTTCGACCCTGCTGAAGGGCGGAATCATGGTATGCCTGTTCGGCTCCCTGTCCGTGTTTATGATGGCCTTGATCAGCAGCGGCCAGTGGAATCAGACACAGACGCTGTACGGCATCGGCTTTGCTTTTGCCGGCGGCCTCCTGACCGCGATTCTGGCGATCGGCCTGATGCCGTTTTTCGAAGTGACGTTTGGCATACTGTCCGCGCTGAAGCTGGTGGAGCTGTCCAATCCGAATCATCCGCTGCTCAGAAAGCTGCTCACCGAGACACCCGGTACGTATCACCACAGCGTCATGGTCGGGAATTTGTCCGAAGCGGCTGCCGAGGCGATCGGGGCAGACGGACTGCTGTGCCGCGTCGGCTCCTATTATCACGATATCGGCAAGACGAAACGGCCGAGCTATTTTATCGAAAACCAGAACAACATGGAAAATCCGCATGACTCGATTGATCCGAAGATGAGCAAATCGATCATTATCGCGCATGCGAGAGACGGCGTGGAAATGCTCAAAGAGTACAAAATTCCGAAGCCGATCCGGGATATTGCGGAACAGCATCATGGAACAACCTTCCTGCACTTCTTCTACCACAAGGCGCTGCGCCAGGCGGAGGAGCAGGGGAAGGAGCCCGATTTTACCGAGGAGGATTTCCGTTATCCGGGACCGAAAGCCCAGTCGAAGGAATCGGCGGTGATCGGCATCGCGGACAGCGTGGAAGCTGCGGTGCGATCCTTGCGTAACCCTACCGTGGATCAGGTGGAGACCATGATCGAAAAAATCATCAAAAGCCGATTGGACGATCACCAGTTTAATGACTGCGATCTGACCATGAAGGAGCTGGATATCGTCGCGAAGACGCTGAAGGAAAGCGTCATGGGGATCTTCCATTCGCGGATCGAATATCCAGAGGAAATCAAGAAGAATAAAACGAACGAAGACACAAGAAGGAGCGGTTAGTCATGGGACTGCAGCTGGCATGGAATAATGAGCAGGAGGAGATCGTCATCAGCGAGGAGCTGGTAGCGACGCTTGAACTTCTCCTCCACAAGGCAGGGGAATCTGAAGGAGTAGAGGACGGCGAAGTAGCCCTTACGTTCGTCGACGATAAGCAGATTCACGAGTTGAACAAGGAATATCGCGATATCGACCGGCCGACTGATGTTCTCTCCTTTGCCATGAATGAGTTCACGGACGAGGAACCTGATATCGTCTATGAATTGGAGGAAGGCGAGGAATTCCAGGACATGCCGGATATGCTTGGCGATATTATCATTTCGGTGAATCGCGCACAGGCGCAAAGCGAAGAATACGGGCATTCCCTGGAACGCGAAATCGGCTTTCTATTCGTTCATGGGTTCCTGCATCTTCTTGGATATGATCACCAGGACCCGGAAAGCGAAGCTGAAATGATGGGGAAACAAGAAGCGGTTCTGGCCGAAGTGGGGCTTACAAGGTAATGCGCAGCGGATCCCTCCTTGAATCGTTTGCTTATGCGGCTGAAGGAGTGCGGTACGCGCTGCGTACGCAGCGCAATATGAGAATCCATGCAGCAGCAGCGGTCGTCGTCATCACGGCGGCAGCGCTGCTGCATTTGTCCTGGGCCAGATGGGTAGTCCTGCTCCTCGCCATAACGCTGGTCATGGTAATGGAGCTGATGAACACGGCGGTGGAGTGCGTGGTGGATCTGGCTTCACCGGACGTTCACCCGCTGGCGAAGGCGGCCAAGGATACCGCTGCCGGTGCCGTGTTGGTTGCTGCGATCTTTGCCGTGGCTGCAGGCGCTGTAGTATTCTATCGGCCGCTGATGGATTTGCTTGGCTCGGGCGGTTAGTATATTATTGTCTGTACGGAATTTGAGGAGGTTTTTACTTATGGATTCATCACTATTGCTGCAAGAAGCGATTAAAGCACGGGCTAATGCCTATACCCCCTATTCTCATTTCGGCGTAGGAGCCGCACTGCTTGATAAAGATGGTCATGTGCATCATGGCTGTAACGTAGAGAATGCCGCTTATGGTCCGACGAATTGTGCGGAGCGTACGGCACTGTTCCGGGCGATTGCCGATGGGCATAAAGCAGGCAGCTTCAAAGCCATGGCCGTGGTAGGCAACACGGATGGACCGATTACGCCATGCGGAGTTTGCCGCCAAGTGCTGCTTGAGCTGTGCGATCCCGATATGAAAATCATTATGGGCAATATGAAAGGCGATATGGCTGAAACAACGGTCCGCGATTTGCTGCCGGGCGCATTCAGCCCTTCCGACCTTGCAGGCGCCGATAAGTAAGCATCCTATCCATATCATACAACATTTAACCTGGGGCCCGTCTCCGCGGCCGGCATCTTTGTGCCACCGCCGGATTCAGGGCCCCGGGCGGTCTTCCTGAGGCAGGAAGATAACCTTGAGGAGGTCAAGATAAATTATGGCGAAAGCGTCATATAAATCCGGTTTTGTTGCCATTGTCGGCAGACCGAATGTAGGCAAGTCCACGCTGATGAACCAGGTGATCGGTCAAAAGATCGCCATCATGTCGGACAAGCCGCAGACGACGCGCAATAAGATCCACGGCGTGTATACGACGGACGAAATGCAGATCGTATTCCTGGATACGCCGGGTATTCACAAAAGGCAATCCAAGCTTGGCGATTTCATGAACAACACCGCGCTGAATACGCTTAAAGAGGTGGAGGCTGTACTGTTTCTTGCTGATACGTCCGAAGGATTCGGCGGCGGTGACCGGTTTATCATCGAGCAGCTGAAAGGCGTGAAAACGCCTGTCATCCTTGTGCTGAACAAAATTGACAAGATCGAGCCGGAAGCGCTGCTGCCGATCATCGAGCAGTACAGCAAGCTCCATGATTTTGCGGAGATCGTGCCGATCTCGGCCTTGAACGGCAACAATGTAACCCGCCTGCTCGAACAGGTGGAGAAATACCTGCCTGAAGGCCCTCAGTATTATCCCGCAGATCAAATCACGGACCATCCGGAGCAGTTCGTCTGCGCAGAGCTGATCCGCGAGAAAATCCTGCACATGACGCGCGAGGAGGTTCCGCATTCGATCGCGGTTATCATTGAGGATATGCGCGTCCAGGAGAACGGTGTTGTTCACATCTCCGCTGTCATTTTTGTGGAGAGGGATTCCCAAAAGGGCATCATCATCGGCAAGCAGGGGGCTCTTTTGAAGGAAGTGGGCAAGCAGGCCCGCCAGGACATTCAAAACCTGCTCGGCTCGAAGATTTTCCTGGAATTATGGGTAAAAGTTAAAAAAGACTGGCGCAACCAGGACCGCGTGCTTCGTGACCTCGGCTTCCACCGCGACGCCTAAACCATGCATCCATAAAGCTGGCAGTATTTGCTTCACATACATCCGGTGCATTCGCCACATCCTATTTTTTGTGAAGATGCAGACGTCATTTCCAAGAGAAAGGATGAATACGAATGCGAGATTTTTCGTGGAAGTATTTTGCGATGACTGGAGATGTGGATGCTTATATGCTCTATAAGGAACATGGCGGCATAACAACGGCCGAAACGGCTGCTGCACCGGAAATAGCGGCAGCGGAAGAGACGGATTATCATGAAGAAAACGAATGATCTTTGGCTGCTCCGGGAATGGCTGGGGGATGAAGCATGCTATACAGGGTGGAAGGGATCGTCATCCGCAGCATGGACTACGGCGAGGGGAACAAAATCATTACGATTTGCACCGAAAACGCGGGCAAAGTAGGAGTTCTTGTCCGAGGGGCAAAAAAAGTCAAAAGCCGCCATGCTGCCCTAACGCAGCTGTTTACGACAGCAGAATATGTGTTTTTTAGAAACGGGACCGGTCTCGGCACGCTGAATTCCGGGGAAATTACCAGCTCGCATCACGTGCTTCGTCAGGATCTGGTGCTGGCGGCATATGCATCCTATGCCTGTGAGCTGCTGGATAGAGTACTACAGGACGAAGAAACCGGAAGCTTCTGGTACCACCAGCTGAAGGCCTGTCTGGACGCGCTGGAGGAGGGCAAGGACCCCGGAATCGTCATGAACTTGTACGAGATGAAGATACTTCAAACCGCAGGATATGGACCTGAGCTCCTATCCTGCATTTCTTGCGGGCGGGATATGTCCGGCGAAGACAGCGCAGCTGTCAGTCCAAGACTTGGCGGTGTGCTGTGCCGCTCCTGCAAGCATTTGGATCCGCCTGCGATGACACTGTCACCCAAAGCGCTGAAGCTGCTTCGGGTGTTCTCCCGGCTTGATCTGCGAAGGCTGGGACACGTCGACGTGAAGGACGAGACCAAGGCCGAGCTGAAGGCCGTTATGCGCGCCTTTATGGATATGCAGCTCGGACTGAACTTAAAGTCGCAAAGCTTTCTCGATCAGATGGAAAAATACGGGCTCTAAAATACATTTGACTTATGTTCAGATATCCAGTAGTATAGATTAAGTTTCTTTTTAAATTGTCTGACATGCGTTGAACGGAAAAAGTAGTGGATTTCTCATTCCAGCAGCGAGCCGGGGAAGGTGCAAGCCCGGTGGAACGAAATTCATGAAAGGCAGCCGGGAGCATGATATGAAATCGGCTAAAAGAGGATTGCGGCTTCCGTCAGTTGCGGAGCCTGCAATCAAGTAGGGTGGAACCGCGGGAATAACAGCTCTCGTCCCTATGTCTGTACAACAGGCATGGGCGAGAGCTTTTTGCTTGTCCTCAAAACGGCCTGCTGTGACAGACTCTTGTTTAAAGCTGTGTAGGAGCGAAACCAACGCTCATGAAAAAGCAAAGGAGAGGCGCAAATGAATTTTCAGCAGATGATTTTGACCCTGCAGCAATTTTGGGCAGCGCAGAACTGCATCATCGTGAATCCCTATGACACGGAAAAGGGAGCAGGCACGATGAATCCGATGACCTTCTTGCGGTCGCTTGGACCGGAGCCTTGGAAGGTAGCTTACGTGGAGCCTTCGCGCCGTCCTTCCGACGGACGTTACGGCGAGAACCCGAACCGTTTGTATCAGCATCACCAGTTTCAGGTGATCATCAAGCCTTCTCCGGACAACATTCAGGAGCTTTACCTGGAGAGCTTGAAGGCGCTCGGCGTGGATGCGCTAAATCACGACATCCGGTTTGTCGAAGACAACTGGGAGAATCCTTCCCTTGGCTGCGCAGGACTTGGTTGGGAAGTATGGCTTGACGGGATGGAGATTACCCAGTTCACGTACTTCCAGCAGGTTGGCGGAATCGAAACGCATCCGGTGGCGGTGGAAATCACATACGGTATGGAGCGCCTTGCTTCCTACATCCAGGAAAAAGAGAACGTGTTCGATCTGGAGTGGGTCGACGGCATTCTATACGGCGACGTTTTTCATCAACCGGAGGTCGAGCATTCCAAATACACGTTTGAAGTGTCGGATGTCAAAATGCTGTTCACGCTCTTCAATATGTATGAGCAGGAAGCGAAAAAAGCTATGGATCAGAACCTCGTCTTCCCGGCTTACGATTACGTATTGAAGTGTTCCCACACATTCAACCTTCTGGACGCCCGGGGCGCAATCAGCGTAACCGAACGTACGGGTTACATTACCCGGGTTCGCAATCTGGCCCGCCAAGTGGCAGCAACATATGTGGAGGAACGCGAGAAGCTGGGCTTCCCGCTGCTGAAGAAAGGAGAGGATCTGCATGTCTAAGGATCTGCTGTTTGAAATCGGTCTGGAAGAAGTTCCTGCACGTTTTCTGCGGGCGGCTATGGACCAGCTCAAAGACAAAACCGTACAGTGGCTGGAGCAGTCCCGCCTGACCTTCGGTGAAGTCGAGGCTTATGCCACCCCTCGCCGTCTCGCCGTGCTGATCAAAGCGGTAGCCGAGAAACAGGAAGACGTGGAAGAGGAAGTTAAGGGGCCATCCCGCAAAATTGCCCAGGATGAGAACGGAAACTGGAGCAAAGCGGCCCTCGGGTTCGCGCGCGGACAAGGCGTGGATCCGGAACAGTTCACGTTCAAAGAATTAAACGGCGTTGAATATATCTATGTCACCAAAAGCAGCACGGGCGTCGAAACCGCTTCGATTCTGGCAGAGGGCCTGCTGGGCATCTTATCTTCGATGACCTTCCCGAAAAACATGCGCTGGGGCAGCTACGATTACAAATTCGTCCGTCCGATCCGCTGGATCGTTGCGCTGTTCGGTTCCGAAATCGTTGATGTTGAAGTGACAGGCGTCAAATCAGGCAACGTAACGCGTGGTCATCGTTTCCTTGGGACGGATGCGGTCGTAACGGAAGCGGCTGCTTATCCGGATGTCCTCCGTTCACAGCACGTCATCGTGGACGTTCAAGAGCGTGAAAGCATGATTTTGAAACAGATCAATGGTCTGGCCGCGGAAAAGAATTGGAAGATCGCCATCAAGGAAGATCTGCTTGAAGAGGTGCTTTTCCTCGTCGAGACACCGACGGTGCTGTTCGGCACCTTCGATCCGTCCTTCCTGAACATTCCGCAGGAAGTGCTGATCACGTCGATGAGAGAGCACCAGCGCTATTTCCCCGTACTGGATGAGCAGGGCAAGCTGCTTCCGTTCTTCGTTACGGTTCGCAACGGTGACAGCACGTCTCTGGACGTGATCGCGAAGGGGAACGAGAAAGTGCTGCGTGCGCGCCTTTCCGATGCGAAGTTCTTCTATGACGAAGACCAGAAGATGGAGATCAAGGACGCGCTGTCCAAGCTGGAGAGCATCGTATTCCATGAAGAACTCGGAACGGTCGGCGATAAAGTCCGCCGCATCCGCAGAATAGCGGATCAGCTGGGCGAGGCGCTTCAAATTTCGGGAACGGATCAGGAATTCGTAAGCCGAGCTGCGGATATTTGCAAATTCGATCTGGTTACCCAGATGGTATATGAATTCCCTGAGCTTCAAGGCGTCATGGGCGAGGATTACGCCCGCAAAGCCGGCGAGAACGAAGCGGTTGCCAAGGCGGTATTCGAGCATTACCAGCCGCGTTCCGCTTCCGATGATCTGCCTGCTTCGCTGGTTGGCTCCATCGTAAGCATCGCCGACAAAATCGATACGATCGTCGGATGCTTCTCCATCGGCATCATCCCTACGGGCTCCCAGGATCCATACGCGCTTCGCCGCCAGTCGCAGGGCATCGTGCAGATGCTGCTGTCCAAGCAAATGCCGCTCACCCTGTCGCAGGTGTTCAACATCGCGATCGACGTGCATGCGCAGCTGCGTGAAATGAAACGTCAAGGCAGCGAAATACGTAAAGACCTGGAGGAGTTCTTCGGTCTTCGCGTGAAGAAGCTTCTGTCCGAGAACTTGCGCTATGACGTTGTGGATGCCGTCATTGCAGCCGGGTTTGATGACGTGATGTCCGTTGTATCCCGCGGCGACGCCTTGATGAAGGCGGTGAACAGCGGCGAGGAGTTCAAGACAACCGTTGAATCCTTCAACCGGGTAAGCAACTTGGCAGCCAAAGCTTCGAAGGCCGCGGTCAGCGAAAGCCTGCTTCAGGAAGAAGCCGAGAAAGAACTTCACGCGGCTTGGCTCGAAGTTCAGAAGCCTTACGTAACCGCTCTGGAAGACAAAGACGGAACGAAGGCGCTCGAGCTTCTCGCTCAAATGAAAGCCTCCATTACGAACTTCTTCGATTCGGTCATGGTTATGGCCGAGGACGAAAAGGTGCGTAATAACCGGCTTGGGCTGCTGGCGCAGATCGATCAGGGACTGAAGCAGTTCGCCGATTTCAATAAGCTTGTTTGGTAGAAAACGATGGATTTAGGGTATAAACATACGGAGCGGGAAGAAACTTTGCAGGTTTCTCCTGCTCCCGTATGTTTTCGGAAGCTGTCAAAAGTTGTTATCCGGCAGAAAAAGGATTTTAGGTTCCTTTCCTCGTATATAATAGTACGGTAAACCATGATAACAGGGTGATCTTCTGGCTGATATGCATACGATACACATTGTCGTTGACGGGGACGCTTGTCCCGTGAAGCATGAAATTGGCGAAGCTGCCAGAGCCTTCCGCATTCCTGTGCTGATGGTTTCTTCTTATGACCATTTTATAAAGGGAGAAGAAGGCGTGCAGACCATACAGGTAGACCGAAGCGACCAAAGCGCCGACCTTTATATCGCCAACCATATTAAACGCGGGGACGTCGTCGCAACTCAGGATTACGGACTGGCTGCGCTCGCGCTTTCGAAGGGATGCCACGTCATTTCGTTCCGGGGACAAAGCTATACCGGTGAGAATATCGAGTTCATGCTGGACCGGCGGCATCATCAGGCCAAAGCGAGGCGTCAAGGCAGCTACGGCAAGGGCCCCAAACCGATTACCCCGGAGGACAAAAGAATTTTTCAACAGAAACTGACAAAACTTTTGCAAGGATTGCAGGAGAATGTTTAACGGTAGCGAATTATATTTTACGTGCCAAAAAGAGATGAAGGTGGTTTAGATGAATGCCGGACAGGGTAACATTCCGGAAAAAGTGATCGATGCGGTGCTCGAGCAGCATAATATCGTCGATACGGTAAGCAGGTACGTTCATCTGACCAAGCAGGGGAAGTACATGAAAGGCCTCTGCCCGTTTCATTCGGAGAAAACCCCCTCTTTTACGGTGACACCGGATCGGCAGATTTTCTATTGCTATGGCTGCGGCAAAGGCGGAAATGCCATCAAATTCAGGATGGAAATCGAAGGGTTATCCTTCCCCGAGGCCGTCAAGACCATGGCAGAGGAAAGTCACATTGCGCTTCCGGAAGGACAAGGGGCCGTGGTGATACCTCCGAATCCGGAGAGAGACCGACTGCTTCAGGCCTACGAATGGACGGCCAAATTTTATCACTATTTGCTCAAGAATACCGAGCACGGCAAAGCGGCGATCGACTATCTTCGTGGACGCGGCTTTAACGACAAGGTGATCGACCAATTTCAAATCGGCTTTGCGCCGGATACCTGGACTACGCTGGTTCAGTTTTTGACCAAAAGAGAATTCGACCTGAACGAGATGGAAAAGGGCGGACTGTTGTCTAGGCGCCATGAGAGTGACGATTACCTCGATCGCTTTCGCGGCCGCATCATGTTTCCCATCCATGACCGTAACGGTAGAATCATCGCCTTTGCCGGAAGAATTCTGGGAGACGGTCAGCCGAAATATTTAAATTCGCCCGAAAGCAAGCTGTTCAATAAAAGCCGGATTCTGTACAATCTGCATCAGGCCAAACCGTCCATCCGCAAATTGCGGCAAATCGTTTTATTCGAGGGATATGGGGACGTGATCTCGGCCTGGGAGGCCGGTGTGCAAAACGGCGTAGCCACGATGGGCACTTCACTCACGGAAAGTCATGCGGCACTGATGAAAACCATGGCGGACGAAATCGTGATCTGCTATGACGGCGATCGTGCCGGACAAGCCGCAGCCATGAAGTCCATTCCGCTGCTCGAGGGTGTTGGCTTAAGCGTCAGAATTTCAATTTTGACCGAGGGATTGGACCCGGATGAGTTCATCCGGAAATACGGTGCCGATCGCTTTAACCGCCAGATCATTGACGGTGCGGTGTCCACCACGAAATTTAAGCTTATATATCTGAAAAAAAACCATATACTGCTAGAAGAAGACGGGAAGATCGCGTATACGAAGGAAGTGCTTCCGATCATCGCGGCCCTGCCTTCATCGACCGAGAGGGAAGTTTATTTGAGGGAGCTTGCCTCCGAACTTCAGCTTTCTTTTGAAAGCCTCAAGCAGGATTGCAATGAGATCCGACAGTCCATGCAAAAAAACATGCCGGATGGGGATAATAACGACAAAAGGTGGAATAATGGTAGGCATAAAAAAGGGCAGGTTTCTGCTCCTACATTGCTGCCGGCATACCATACCGGAGAACGGCGCCTTTTGGCCATGATGCTGCAGGATGCCGAAGCCGCAAGCTATGTGGAAAAACGGCTCGGTGACGCATTCAACATCGATGATCATGCAGCGATTGCTGCTTATCTATATGCCTACTACGCACAGGGCAAACCCCCGGATATTAGCCGGTTTATGTCATCTCTGCACGATGACCGTCTGGAGAAGACCGTAAGCTCCATCTCCATGATGGACACTCCGCCGGAGTGGAACATACAGGAGCTGGATGATTGTATCCGGGAAGTACAGAAGGTTCCGCAGAAGCGGCAGATTGATCAGAAGAAAGAAGAAATGATCATTGCCGAGCGGTCAGGGGACTTTTTGCGTGCTGCACAAATTGCAAGTGAGATTATAGCCCTAGAGAGACAGTAAAGAAAAGGCTTGAATGTTTCTAGGGAGGAGGGAGTCGAGTTATGGCGAATGATCAGCATACTGAACTAGAGACAGAATTTACACTTGATCAGGTAAAAGACCAGCTGATTGAACAGGGTAAAAAGAGATCTTCTTTAAATTACAAAGAAATTATGGAGAAATTGTCGCCGTTTGATCAAGACCCTGAACAGATGGATGAGTTTTATGAGCATCTGAGCGATCTTGGCATTGACGTGGTGAACGAGAACGACGAGGATGACAACGGCATGCACCGTCAATCCGACGACCATGAGAACAATGACAGCGATGATTTCAGCTTTGACGACGACTTGTCCCTTCCACCGGGCATTAAGATCAATGATCCGGTACGGATGTATCTGAAGGAAATCGGCCGGGTGCCCCTCTTGTCTGCCGATGATGAAGTCGAGCTTGCAAAGCGGATCGAGAATGGTGATGAGGAAGCGAAGCGTCGTTTGGCCGAAGCGAACCTTCGTCTGGTCGTGAGTATTGCCAAGCGGTATGTAGGCCGCGGCATGCTGTTCCTGGATTTGATCCAGGAGGGCAACATGGGTCTTATTAAGGCCGTCGAGAAGTTTGACCACAAAAAAGGATACAAGTTCAGTACCTATGCAACCTGGTGGATTCGTCAAGCTATCACGCGCGCCATTGCGGACCAGGCTAGAACGATTCGGATTCCGGTTCACATGGTTGAGACGATAAATAAGCTGATCCGGGTATCCCGTCAGCTGCTTCAAGAATTGGGGCGCGAACCGACGCCGGAAGAAATCGCTGCCGAAATGGAGCTTAGCGTGGAAAAGGTTCGGGAGATTATGAAGATTGCCCAAGAGCCGGTATCGCTGGAAACTCCGATTGGTGAAGAGGATGACTCGCATCTGGGCGATTTTATTGAGGATCAGGAAGCGTTGGCACCAGCTGACGCAGCGGCTTACGAGCTTCTGAAGGAACAGCTGGAAGACGTGCTGGATACGCTGACCGAACGCGAGGAGAACGTTCTTCGTCTCCGCTTTGGTCTGGATGACGGACGGACGAGAACACTCGAAGAGGTGGGCAAAGTATTTGGCGTTACCCGTGAGCGTATTCGTCAAATTGAAGCCAAGGCACTTCGCAAGCTGCGCCATCCAAGCCGCAGTAAACGCCTGAAAGATTTTCTTGAATAGTACTATGGAACTGACCTTCTGCAGGCTTTTTCGCAGCAAGGTCTTTTTTTTCAGAGGAACGAAGGGCTGAAAAAAATGAACAGGATTGATTTCTTTCTTTTAGAACTATTTCCTTTATTTGTTTTTATTTTAGCTCTTTTCAGAGGCCAATGCAAATTATTATTGCACATAGCTGAAAGCTTGGACCGTGGCAGGACGGGGGAATTCGGGTTTATTTGCGGAGTGGGCCCCTGATTTGTTACGCTATAAAAAATGGAAAAATAATCGGAAGATGTGGGTGCGTTCATGAAATTATCGAAAAGGCTAGAGACGATTATGGAGCGGATTCCGGGCCAAAGCCGTCTGGCAGACATCGGTTCGGATCATGCCATGCTGCCTGTGGCAGCCGTGGAATCAGGAAGGGTTCTGCATGCAGTCGCAGGCGAGGTGAATCCAGGACCGTTCAAGGCCGCTGCCAAGCAGGTTGCCGAGGCAGGATTGCAGGAGCGGATCTCGGTTAGACGAGGGGATGGGCTCGCCGTCATCGAGGCAGGCGAAGTCGATGTGATTACGATTGCCGGTATGGGCGGCGGCTTGATTGCAAGCATTTTGGACAGTGGGCAGGACAAGCTGGTTGATGTGCAGCTTCTTATTCTGCAGCCCAACGTTGGGGAAGATATTCTCCGTAGATGGCTCATGGAGCACGGCTGGCTGCTGACGTATGAGACCATTCTGGAGGAAGACGGAAAAATCTACGAAGTTCTGACAGCCGTACCGGAAAAGGAAGATGAGCGGATTAGCAGCCGTTTGCTTTATCAGGACCAGGAATGGCCGAGCAGCAGCGGGGAAGGCACGTTTACGGTTACGTCAGAGCTGCTGTTACGGATGGGACCATGGCTTCTGAAGGAGCCGTCGCCGGTGCTGATCGATAAATGGAACGGCGAGCTTGAGAAGCTTCAGGGCATTCTGGAATCACTGTCGGCTTCGAAGCTCGAATCCGCGGAAACCAAGTCGCTGCATCTGAAACGCGAGATGGATCAGATTAAGGAGGTACTCGCATGTATGCAAAAGGACAGACCGTAATTCAATATATGGAGCAGCTGGCTCCGAAGCATTTGGCCGAACCGGATGACAAGGAGCGCATCGGCCTCCAGCTGGGAAGCCTGCAGAAGGAAATTCGAACCGTCCTTGTTGCGCTGGACGTCAATGAAGAAGTGGCTGATGAAGCGATCCGGATCGGAGCCGACCTGATCATCGCCCATCATGCCATTATTTTCAGGGCTCTGCGCCAGATCAATACCGATACGCCAGCAGGAAAGGTCTATGAGAAATTGATCAAAAACGACATTGCCGTATATATCGCGCATACGAATCTGGATATCGCCGAAGGCGGCATGAATGACTGGATGGCAGAGGCGCTCGGCATTCAGGGTACGGTTCCGATTGATGAGACCCAGCGGGAGCAACTGTTCAAGCTGGTTGTGTTCGTTCCCGAAACGCATGCCGATCAGGTTCGCAGTGCCATGATGGGAGCCGGTGCAGGGGCGATCGGAAACTACAGTCACTGCAGCTTTAATATCGAAGGGACCGGAACCTTCCTGCCTCAAGAAGGAAGCCAGCCATTCCTGGGAACACATGGGAAAATCGAAAATGCAAAAGAGGTTCGCATCGAAACCATCGTGCCGCAAGGCGTTCAGCGCCGCGTCATTCAGGCGATGCAGAAGGCCCATCCATACGAGGAAGTCGCCTATGATCTGTATCCTTTGGAGCTCCAAGGAAAGGTTTACGGACTGGGAAGAGTCGGAAAGCTTGAAAAGGAACAAACTTTGGCGGCCTTCGCTGAGCTCGTCAAGGAAAAGCTGGATGTCCCGTATGTACGCGTCGTGGGGGATCCGGACCGTATCTTGAAGAAGGCTGCCGTTATTGGCGGCTCAGGCAGCCGCTGGTATTCAGCCGCCCGCTTCCGCGGAGCGGATGTGCTCGTCACGGGCGACGTGGACTACCATACGGCGCAGGATGCGCTGGCGGCTGGCATGACGCTAATCGATCCGGGACATAACGCCGAAAAAATCATGAAGGTGAAAGTAGCCGAATGGATGAGCGACATGCTGGCTAAAAATCGTTACGATACCCAAGTCGTGGCTTCCCTGATCAATACGGAGCCTTTCCGGTTTATGTAAAGGTAAATACCGTTAACGTTGGAAGACGAAGAGGATTGAAACCTGAAGCCTTTCAGTGTATACTATACAATGTTGTCCGGAAAGTTTGACAGACAATCGCTGGCGGCGCGTAAGGGCGCCGCGAGAGGAAAGTCCGGGCTCCACAGGGCAGGGTGCTGGATAACGTCCAGTCAGCGCGAGTTGAAGGATAGTGCCACAGAAATGGACCGCCGATGGCCGCTGTTTCAGCGGATCAGGCAAGGATGGAACCGAGGTGTAAGAGACCCCGAGGAACGCTGGTGACTTCGTTCCTGGTAAACCCCACCTGGAGCAAGACCTAATGGAACGCAGCTTCCCTGAGAAGCAGCCTTAGCCCGAGGCGCGTTCGGGTTGGTCGCTTGAGCCAATTAGCAATGATTGGCCTAGATAGATGATTGTCGCTTATCCGCGGGAGGGTAGTTCCCGGCTGTACCGCGACGAGCACAGAACCCGGCTTACGTAAAACTTTCCAAACTGCAACCTTTTTGCATAAGAAATCCTCAAGGCGGCATCCCGGTCTCGGCCGGCAGATGCCGTCTTTTTGTGCTGCTGCTTTCCCGCGCTGGACGGTACGAGCCTGATTTGGTCTAGTACCTGAAAAACATGGACATTCGTACAAACAGATAAGACTAAAACCTAATAAAATGTATTAAATAGACGAAAGGAGCTGCTTGCAAATGCATCGTCCACATTGTTTCCATTGTCCGCCAGCTGACCCGGTTTATACAGATCCAACGGTTGTTGTTCAGGATTATTATTATCCACAAATCGTCCCTGTGGTTCACACGGTTCAAATTGTAAAGAGACATCACTGCGTTCCTGTGCCTAAGCACATCTGCAACTATGTCGTGAAAGATGAATATGCGGCCCCCGTATCAACCAGTATGAAACGCTGCAAACGTTAATTGTTCCTTTCCGGTGATAAAAAACAATCCTGCCTTTGCGGCGGGATTGTTTTTTGTTAAGCTGCGCGAAATGGTTGAGAATAACGCAATGCGATAGGCATGCTTAGTGATTTGTCTGGATCACGGAGTCCATTTTCTTCTGTACATGCTGCGGCCAAAATTGCAGAGGGGCTTCAGAATTTCCGGCGGCCTCCAGGGCTTTTAAGATATCGATTTGTCCGTAGCCGTAATACTTGTCCCGTCCTTTGGGGCCCAGATCCACCGTGCTGCTTCGCATAATATCCATGACCTGTTTATTAGTCAGGTCCGGATTGCGCGAACGGATCAGCGCTGCCATAGCGGCTACATGAGGGCTTGCCATCGAAGTGCCGGACAATGCGGCATACTGGTTTCCGGGATACGTGCTGGCAATGCTCGTTCCGGGCGCTGACACGTCAATGTAATCACCGTAGTTGGAATACGAAGCCCGCTTCATATTGGAATCCGTTGCAGCAACCGCGAGCACTTCCGGATAGGCGGCTGGATAACCCGGGCGCTCCGTATTGTCATTCCCGGAAGCGGCCACAAGGACGATGTCCCTGTCGTAAGCGTACTTTACGGCATCATGGAGAAACTCGGAATCGGCATAGTTGCCGAGGCTCATGTTAATGACCTTGGCGCCATTTTCGGCCGCCCAGATGATGCCTTCGGCAACGGAGTAGGTCGTACCGGAGCCGGATTTATCAAGCGCTTTGACGGGAAGCATTTTGTTATACCAGCTGATTCCCGCCACGCCTTCGTTGTTGTTGACGAGGGCTCCGATGATGCCGGACACATGCGTGCCATGCCCGACATCATCCTGCGGGTCCGAATCGGGATTGATGACATTGTAGCCTGTCAGCAGCTGTCCCTGCAGATCCGGATGCTGCAAATCGACCCCCGTATCCACGATCCCGACGATGACGTCGCTGCTGCCGCGGGAAATATCCCAGGCTTGGTTCGTCTCAATAGCGGGCAAATTCCACTGATATTTGGCAAACAGCAGGTCATTGGGAACGTTCGGCAAGCTGCTCGTGGATTCTTTTACTTTATCGTTGGTCATATATAAATAATGGGGCTCGACGTACAATGGGTTCCATTTTTTTAAGAAATACGATTTCAACTGGCTGTAATCCATTCCGCTCGCATGGAACACATAGGCATATCCAAGCTTGCGTGACGATTCCGCCCTGAGCTCCGACACGATCCGGTTCATGTCCTCACGCGTAGGATCCTGCCGGAAACGGACGACAATTTCGTTCTCGTAAAAATGGCTGGCTTTTTCATTGTCATGGCCCGTTCGAACGGTAATGTCCCGCAAGGTATCGGCATGAACGGATTCCACTTTATACTTGCCTTCTTTGGGATAAGGAATGAGGCGCAGGTTCTTTTTCTGATGATTGGCCACTTCCGTAAGGATTCTCTGGTTCATGAGTGCGATGACGCCTTGTTTCGGCCTGGTTTTCGCGGGCTCGGCCATTACGAAGTACTGCTTGCCGTCCAATTTGAAGGAAGGGGATTCGTAAGAACGATGCTGGGAAATACTTTGTTCGGCTTTGCGCATGTATCCCTTTAACGTTGTACGGTCGCTTTCATTCCAGTTGTTTTTGGAGATGGCATACTCCTGGCGTTTTCCCTTTTTGGCATCCTGCCATATGATCATGGTAAAATGGTCATGTGATTTTTGAAGATTCCGCACGTAATCCGAGATCTGAGCCGGTCCGGCTTGAGCAAGCTTATCGAGCATGGAAGTCAAATGCTGCTTCGCGTCAAGACGCGTCAAATGATCGGTAGAGGCGATATCCTGTGCCATCATACTTTGCTTGGAAATGTGTTCTTGCTTCGGATTCGGTATGACCGGCTCGGAAGCCTGCTTGCGGGTATGGGTATCGTTGGAATGAGGCACCTGCATCACGAAGATCAGCGCAGCGGCAGCTGCCGCGATGCCAAGGCCTGCCCATGTGCGACGGGACATAACTTAAACCTCCTGAGAATGAAATTACCTATATCGTGAGGAGAGAAGGGCTATTTTATACCCTGAATCATCGCCTTCGTTGCCGCTCCCAGGATTTGTCCTGTGGTATTGCAGAAAGGGATACCGCTTCACTTGGTTTTGTGTTAGGATAATACATGGAAAAATGATGCTTTAAAGCGGTTTTATTGTATAATGCCAGCAAATGGACTGAAGCAACCATTAAGGGGGAGCAAATTAGCGATGTCAGCAGGTAATGTTCAAAAATTGTGTGAGACCACGAAAGAGAAGCTGAAGTATGCGATCGATAAGCTGGAAGGATTTCTGAACGAGCATTCGCTCCAGCAGCTTGCGCCGGAATCAAATGAAGAAACACTGCATTTTTACAAAGGGTTTCTTTCCGATCTGCGCCATCTGCTCGTGTTTAGCGAAGTGTCTTCGGAGAAGCTTGGAATCGCGCTGCGCCGTGCCAATTTCGATACCGAATTTGCTGAGAAGGCTCTCTATAATGTATATCACCACTGCGTGAATAACTTTTTCTATCCAAAAAGCGAAAGCTATTCCGAGGATGGCCGTTACGCTTATACCGGACAAGATGCAATCCGTTTCAGAGCGAAACCTGTGCGCCCGGTGCGGGACATTATCCTGGACATTACGAAAGTATTTGAAGACCTTCGGGATGATCTGACGTATTACGAAAGCGACTACCTGACAGAGCGTAGAATGCAAAACCAACGCACTCACGCCTAAATATAGATTCGGGAAACGAAACTATGAAGACGCCTATTCCGGGCGTCTTTTTTATTGCGGTGTATTTCCTTATTTGGCGGGTTGCAGTGCCTTTTCTTGGATTATGAACATCGGCCAGCAACTGACAACGGCTGGCTGTATAGCGGCACGCGGGCAAGGAGACAATGGTATCTGAGGTGATCTTAAAATGAATGATCCAAGAACCATTGTCAAATGCAGCGTCAGCAATTGCAGCTATTGGGGAGAGCAAAACGTGTGCAAAGCCGAGCAGATCCTGATTGAGATCGACAAGCATGCTTCCGCCAAATACAGCGAAGAATTCGGGAGCGAGCATTTTGCCGAGCACAAAGATGTTGCAAGCACATCCTCTGCCACCTGCTGCCTGACGTTCAAGCCCAAGTCTTCTTAGTGTAATCAAGATTTTTTGCAAACCATCCACTCAAGGGAGGTTTTCTGATGGACGATTTTCAAGAACATGATGAGCGCGAGCAGCCCGAAAAAGAAAGACAGCATGCCCCAAGACGCATCCGCCGGGATTATCCGCGCCGGGACAACCATGAAGAGGAATATGCTGCCGAGGTAGCTCCTCCAAGAGCCGGCCGGTACGAAATCAATCAGGAAGAAGATGAGGAGAGGGAGACGACAAAATCGAACGGCAGAACTGCCGGCTATGTCGGCCTGGCCTTCGGTATCGCTTCCCTGTTCATGTGGTCCATCGTCTTGGGCCCGATCGCAGCGGTTACCGGCTACTATGCCTACAGTCAAGGCAGCAGGGTCTGGGGAGCCTGGGGAATGGGTCTGGGGATTCTAGCTACAATCAGTTATTTCGTTCTTATTCCTTTTGCCCGATAAAACTCCATTCAAGGAAACATAAAGCGTCCCGTTCGCTGCAGCATGAGCGAACGCGGACGCTTTTTGATAGGTCCATCATTCGAATATTGTATAAGATATTTCACGGATATATGGCGCGAACGAACAATGCCGTGGTAAAATGACTGAAATGGAACTTATCATCTAGAAGAAAAAGAGGTTTTCAGCATGCAAATCGATTCGGCAACCGCGAAGCAATGGGCTACTCTTCAGGACAACAGCCGTATTCAAAATAGAGACGAGCTGCTGCAGGACATTCTAACGAATGGAAGCAGCTCTGACTTTGGCGTCATTCTTCAGCAGCTTGTGA
Organism: Paenibacillus sp. SAFN-054; assembly: GCF_051966755.1. Classification (NCBI taxonomy): domain Bacteria; kingdom Bacillati; phylum Bacillota; class Bacilli; order Caryophanales; family Paenibacillaceae; genus Paenibacillus; species Paenibacillus sp. SAFN-054. Next base: position 2,258,646 of record NZ_JBQCKS010000001.1, on the reverse strand, counting down.
GCACGTCCTCCGCTGATTCCCCGGGTGCAGAGCCTACTGTTCCCGGCGTCTCGTACAACGATGGCTTGTTATGGCAGCAGCTTGGTGCGGCGGCAGAAGCCGAAGAGGCCGAGCTTCAATTTGTCAGCAGCAGCCACCGCTCCACGGACAAGTCCGGACCGACTGCTTATGACGATCTCATTCAGCAGGCGAGCCGGAAGTACGGAATCGACGAAGCTTTGATCAAGGCCGTCATTGATACCGAGTCCTCCTTCAACCCGAATTCCGTTTCTTCGGCCGGGGCCAAGGGGCTGATGCAGTTGATGGATGGAACGGCAGCGGGACTGGGCGTTAGCGACCCGTTTGATCCTGTGCAGAACATCGATGCCGGGACACGTTATTTGTCCTACCAGATCAAACGTTTTAACGGCCAGGAGAATATGGCGTTAGCCGCATATAATGCTGGACCGAACCGTCTCGCCAAGCTTGGGGTATCCACTGACGCGCAGCTGATGGACAAGCTGGCCATGCTGCCGCAGGAGACGAGAAAGTACATCGGCAAAATTGCGGAAGCACGCTCTAAATATGAAGCCTGAAACAAGGCGGATATAAACAATCGTATATGGGATCAAACGGGGAGAATGCGACGGATGAAGGAAAGCTTGACAGGTAAAGACCTCCTTGTTTGATCTCTTTATATTGCCCGGAAATGATAATTTGAAAGGTTGGATACCATGATATATTGGGATCACGCGGCGAGCACGCCGCCATATGATGAAGTCATTCAAACGATGGCCGAAGTGATGAGGAAGCATTACGGCAACCCATCGTCCATTCACAGAATGGGCGAGGACGCCGCCCGATTGATCAGCAAGGCTAGGGAGGTATGTGCTGCTTCCTTGCGGGTCAAGCCCTCTGAGATCATTCTGACTTCCGGTGCGACGGAAGGCAACAACATGGCCATCAAAGGCATCGCCATGCAGTACAGCAGCCGGGGAAAGCACATCATTACGACACAGATCGAGCATCCGTCCGTGTATGACAGCTGCCTGGAACTGAAGAAGCAGGGATATGATATCACCTTGTTGCCTGTGGACGGAAAAGGCATGATTGACCCTGCCGCGGTTACATCCGCCATGCGGAAGGACACCATTCTGGTCAGCGTCATGCATGTCAACAATGAGACGGGAGCGGTGCAGCCGCTTGCGGACATTGGGCATGCCGTGAAAACGGCCAACCCGTTGACGGCATTCCATATTGACGGTGTGCAGGGCTTCGGGAAGCTGCCCGTGGATCTTGAAGCCTGGCAAGCGGACCTGTATACCTTGTCGGCGCATAAAATCCGCGGCCCGAAAGGGACCGGGGTGCTCTACAGACGGGAAGGCATCACGCTTCATCCGCTGCTGTCCGGCGGGAAACAGGAATCGGGACTGCGCGCGGGAACGGAGAATATTCCCGGCTTTGTGGCGATGTCGAAGGCCATGCGCATGGCTGGCGAACAAACTGAAGCTTTCATGAAAGAAGTGGGCGCGTTAAAAGCGTCTTTGATTGACTGGATTCGCAGCATGCCAAGCCTCGAGCTGAACAGCTTCGAGGAAGGCGCACCGCATATCGTTAACGTGTCGTTTCCCGGCATGAAGGCGGAGGTCCTGCTGCATACGCTGGAGGAGCATGGCATGCTCGTCTCCACGAAGTCTGCATGCTCTTCCAAGACAGCCGAGCCAAGCCGGGTACTGCTCGCGATGGGGCGGAGCGAAGATGCCGCATCCAGCGCGATCCGAATCAGCATGGGCCTGACCAACACGGCACAGGATGTAAACAAGCTGCAGCAGGCGCTGGAAGCTGCCGTAAACCGGCTGCAGCCGCTTAGACAGGAAGGAATGAAATGAGCTTGAAATATGATATGCTGCTTCTCCGCTTCGGAGAGTTTACGTTAAAAGGGAAAAACCGCAACCGTTTTGAAAAATCCGTGTTGACGCATGTCCGGTCCGTGCTTGCCTCATACCCGGCTGCAGAGATCCAAAAGGAATATGGCAGACTATATATCGCCCTGAATGGCGAAGATGCCAGCAGTTTGACGGACGATCTCAAAAAAATATTCGGTATCGTCTCGATCAGTCCGGTCGTCGTGTGCCCATCGCAGCTGGATAAAATTGTTGAGACAAGCGCAGCGTTTCTGGACCAGATGGAGCTGTACAAGGAGACGACCTTTAAGGTTACCGCAAGAAGGGTGTGGAAAGCATTTCCGCATCCCTCCCAGGAAATGAACCATCTCGTCGGGTCTCCGCTGCTCAAAAAGTTTGCCTTGCTGAAAGTGAGCATGAAGGACCCCGAACTGCAGCTGCGCGTTGAAATCCGGGAGCAGGGCACCTACATCTATTGTGAGGTCATTCCTGCGGTCGGAGGCTTCCCGCGCGGGAGCAATGGCAAGGCTATGCTTTTGCTCTCCGGAGGCATCGACAGCCCCGTTGCAGGCTTCACCAGCATGCGTCGGGGACTGGAAGTGGAATGCGTCCACTTTTACAGCTACCCGTTCACGAGCCGAAAAGCGAAGGAGAAGGTGATGGAGCTTGCCAAGGTGCTGTCCGGTTACGCCGGGGAAGTCAAGCTGCACCTGGTACCCTTTACGGAGATTCAAACCTCCTTTACGGGTCTTGGTCAGGACAACCTGATTATTACCTTGATGCGCCGATCGATGCTGCGTATCGCCGCGATGCTGGCGGAGCGGGAGGGTGCCCTGGCCATCGTGACGGGCGACAGCCTGGGTCAGGTGGCGAGCCAGACGCTGCCGAGCATGAACGTCATCGGGAGAGCCACGGAGCTGCCGCTGCTGCGCCCCCTCATTATGATGGATAAAAGTGAAATCATTGATATTTCCAAGCAGATCGGAACATACGAGCTGTCCATCCTGCCGTATGAAGACTGCTGTACCTTATTCGTCCCGAAATCGCCGGCTACCAATCCGAACCTCCGTATCGTGGAGAGAATCGAGTCGTCCCTCGCCAATCTGCCTAACCTGCTTACCGAGGCGGTGGACAAGACGGAAACTGTGGTGCTTACACCAAATTCCGTCATTGAAGCGGACCGGGAAGACGGTATCGACGAAAATTGGTTTTAAGCTTAAGCTGAATTCATAATAAAAAGGACCCCCAACATCAGCGTTGGAGGTCCTTTTTATTATCTTCGGAAAGTACCATTTCTGCTCTATTCATTTGGTGTGACTGTAGGAGCCCTGGTTCCCTCTCTTCCGCGCTGCCGAGCGTTTTTTCAGGAAACCGGCGGCCAAAATGGCCACAATAACGACAGCGATGAAAAGGATGCGAATGACAGGATGATCCTCAAAGAATGGATGGAGCTTTTTCTCTTCTGTAATCATGTTCGATGCGGTATATCCGAGAACGGCAGAGCCCAGATAGATAATCCAGGGAAAACGGTCGATGAGCTTGATGAACAGCGTACTGCCCCAGACGACAATGGGAACACTGATCAAGAGTCCCAAAACGACCAAAATAATATTTTGCTGGGCTGCGCCGGCAACGGCAATCACGTTATCCAGACCCATGGCGGCATCGGCGATGATAATCGTCCGGACAGCCCCCCACAGCGTCTTGCCGGCCTTTACGTCCGTATGATCGTCATCGTCGGCAAGCAGCTTGTAGGCAATCCCCACGAGCAGAATGCCTCCAACAAGCAGCAGCCAAGGAATCTTCAGCAGCCAGACCACGACAATGGTGGCCGCGATCCTCAGCAGAACGGCACCGCCCGTCCCATAAAAAATGGCCTTTTTCTGAGTCGAGGATGGCAGATTCCTCGCAGCAAGGCCAATGACGATGGCGTTATCGCCAGCTAAGATAAGATCAAGAAACACGATATTAAGCAGTTTAGCCAAAAAACCAAGTATTGATGTTTCCACATCAGGTCACTCCTCATCATGACTGTAAACGGAGCACAAGCGATTGAATGAACGTCACATCGTCCCGATTATCATCCCCAGAAAAGCCTAGAATAACATCGCGACTAGATCGATCCCAATCACATAGCAAATCGGATTCATTATAGGATAATTTTTCAATGAGAGTCAAGCATAGCCTGGCCAACAGGCGCATAGGAGTAGTAGTGGGGGTGTTGACTGTTGGAATCGATATGGCTGCTTGTACAGATCCTGATGATCAACCTGGTTCTTAGCGGGGACAACGCCGTGGTTATCGCGCTGGCCAGCAAAGACCTGCCGCCGAAGCAGCGTCAGCAGGCTGTCTGGTGGGGGGCGCTTGGCGCGGTGGTTCTTCGGTGCATATTGACATTCGCGGCGGTTTTGCTGTTGAAAATACCGTTTGTGCAGGCGGCGGGGGGCCTCTTGCTGTTCTGGATTGCCTACAAGCTGCTCGCGGACGATAAGGACGATGTGCGGATGGGCGAATCGGCATCCATCTGGAAAGCGGTGCGCAGCATACTGGCGGCGGACTTCATTATGAGCCTTGACAATGTGCTCGCCTTGGCCGGAATTGCCAATGGAGATCTTGCCCTTATCGTCATCGGGATTGCGATCAGCATACCGATTGTCGTGTTCGGCAGCAACCTGATTGTCGGCCTGCTGCACCGGTACCCGGTTCTCGTCTACTTAGGAGCCGGCATCCTCGGATATACGGCAGGGGAGATGCTGCTGCAGGATTCCCGCACGGGCGTGATGCTCTCGTCCATTTTGCCTGGGCTGCACGGGTTGGTTCCCGCTTTGCTAACGGTTCTGGTCATGGTAGCCGGAGGGGCTAGAAAGCTGTCGCTGCGCCGTATATAAACTTGTCTGAAGTGCCGGTGAAGAACCGGCTTTTTGGCGTTTTGAGACTGCAAAAATTTTAAGGGGCGAATATGGTTTTTTCGCTCTGTTTCAGATACACTAAAGGGGAAACCATGTCATATCCTGCGGGAAGCGGACGTGCAAGGTATATAGGAAAAGAGGGTGGGGAAAAATGTCCTCCAAGAACGATGTAAGGCTGGGACTGTTCATCGTCGTGGCCGGTATTGTCATTCTGCTTGGAAAACTGGGCGTATTCGGATTTTTGGGACGCACGCTATGGCCGCTTGCCATCGTGGTCGTCGGCCTGCTGCTGCATCTGCTGTATTTCAGCGGCCGGGCGCGGGCAGCGGTTCTGATCCCCGGAGGCGTTCTTGTCGTATACGGCTTGCTGTTCGAAATATGCAATTTGTGGGGCTGGAACCTGATGTCGGTTCTGTGGCCGATACTGCTGCTTGGCATCGCGGTTGGAGCTTACGAATACTATATGTTCGAGTCTCCGAAGCCGGGCGGAGCGCTGCCCGTCGCATGGATTATTGGGCTTGTATCCCTTGTGCTGCTTTTCTTTACCTTACTGCATACGGGGGCTGTTTATGTGCTCGCCGTTCTGCTGATTGGCGTCGGGATTTGGTTTATTTCAGGAAGAGGAAGATCCGGGCGGGGAAGAGGATACGGCGGTTGGTAGGGACTTCGACACGTGTATTCTATTTTCTGTAAAAATGCTTGTTTTTTTCTGAAAATTCACTATAATATAAGGGATATGTTGAAGCGTCGTCGGCATTACCGCCCGGCGCTTCTTTTGGTGAAAGATATTCGCATTGATTTGAAAGGGAAAGGATATGGATAAAAGTCATGCATTCAAGAGATAAAATTCGCAATATTGCGATTATTGCCCACGTAGACCACGGCAAAACAACACTGGTGGATCAGCTTCTCCAGCAATCAGGTATTTTCGGGAAACACGAGCATTTGCAGGAGCGGGCGATGGACTCCAACGACCTGGAACGTGAACGCGGAATTACCATTTTGGCCAAAAACACGGCCATTACGTATAAAGACTATCTGATCAACATTTTGGATACTCCAGGACACGCCGACTTTGGCGGCGAAGTGGAACGGATCATGAAAATGGTTGACGGCGTACTGCTCGTCGTTGACGCATATGAAGGCTGCATGCCGCAAACCAAGTTCGTACTCCGCAAAGCCCTCGAGCAAAATTTGACTCCGATCGTCGTTGTGAACAAAATCGACCGTCCGGCTGCACGTCCGGCCGAAGTCATTGACGAAGTGCTGGATCTGTTCATTGAGCTGGAAGCCAATGACGATCAGCTGAACTTCCCTGTCGTATATGCATCTGCACTGAACGGAACATCAAGCCTGGATCCTGAGAAGCAAGATGACAACATGCTCGCATTGTATGAAACGATTACCGAGCATATTCCACATCCTACTGAAAATGTAGAACAACCTCTGCAGTTCCTCGTTACTTTGATGGACTATAACGAATATCTCGGACGTATTGCGATCGGACGCGTGAACCGCGGCGTGATCAAGCAAGGCCAATCGGTAACGGTCATCATGCGCGACGGCAAGAGCAAGACGGCACGCATCGAGAAGCTGTTCGGTTTCCAAGGCCTGAAGCGCATCGAGATGGAAGAAGCCGGCGCAGGCGACATCGTCGCAATCGCGGGCATCAAGGACATCAACATCGGTGAAACCATCGCTGATCCGCAAAATCCTGAAGCACTGCCTGTTCTTAAGATTGATGAGCCGACGCTCCAAATGACGTTCCTTGTCAACAACAGTCCTTTCGCAGGCCGCGAAGGCAAATGGGTGACTTCCCGCAAGCTGCGCGAGCGTTTGCTGAAAGAGCTGGAAACGGACGTGAGCTTGCGTGTTGATGAAACCGACAGCCCGGATGCATTTATCGTTTCCGGTCGCGGCGAGCTTCACTTGGGCATTCTGATCGAGAACATGCGCCGTGAAGGATATGAGCTGCAGGTATCGAAGCCTGAGGTTATCGTGCGCGAAATCGACGGCAAGAAAATGGAGCCGATTGAACGCCTTCTGATCGACATTCCTGAAGAGAGCATGGGACCTGTCATGGAAAGCCTCGGAACCCGCAAAGCCGAAATGGTCAACATGGTGAATTCCGGCAACGGACAAGTTCGTCTTGAGTTCCTGATTCCGGCTCGCGGATTGATCGGATACCGTACGTACTTCCTGACCCTGACCCGCGGATACGGCGTCATGAACCATGCGTTCGACAGCTATGGACCGCTCATCGGCGGCCAAGTCGGTGGACGTCACCAGGGCGTGCTTGTGGCAAGCGAAGGCGGAACCAGCACAACTTATGGTATGATGGGCATTGAAGACCGCGGTACCCTGTTCATGGAACCGGGAACTGAAATTTACGAAGGTATGATCGTCGGCGAGCATACGCGCGACAATGATATCGTCGTGAACATCTGTAAAGAAAAAGCCGTTAACAACATCCGCTCTGCGAACAAGGAAGAAACGGTGAGAATGAAAACACCGATCATCTTCTCGATGGAACAGGCGCTTGAATATTTGAATGACGACGAGCTTTGCGAAATTACGCCGAAGTCCATTCGTCTTCGCAAGAAGATCCTGAACAAGAGTGAACGTGAACGCGCAGAGAAACATCGCAAAATGGCGGAGTCCAATCTGTAACACGTAACCGTACAGGCATATTGACCTGTCACCGAAAGGAGTGTACCGCACGTGCAAGCCTGGTTTGCATCGCATCCGCTTGTGTCTTACATTATCATTTTTGTGCTGATTACGTATGTCTATAACAAGGTATTTCGAGTCAAACAGAAGCTTCCTTTATTGAAAGAAATTCTGCTGTATATTTTGATGGCCCTCGGTTCAGGCATGCTGCTTGTGTTTCAGCACGACAAGCTTCCGATCATCCAGTGCCTGCTCGTCGCGGTCGCTTTAATGCTTCTGGTGCGGGTCCGCTATTTTGTGGAAGCCCGCCAGAAGAAAAAAGCAGAGGCAGCAGCTAAACGAGGTTAATCAGCCGCTTGAACCCGGCTCTTCGGCAACTTTTTGACGATTGGCATCGTTTATAGAGAGAATGACTCAAAATAAATGAAAAAGGTGTTTGAGATGAGTTCCAGCAATACCAATCTACCTCCACGATCTCAAAGTGGCAGCAAGCAGAGCAAACAGCCGCCAAAAAAGAAAAAAAAGAAGAGCGGATTTAAATCGTTCATGAAATTCGTGCTTGTCATTATCATATTGGCTGTGCTCGCCGTAGCGGGATACATCGGTTATCTGTACTACAAGGCAGACAAGGGTGTTCTGGACACGGGAGTTAACACTCCGGTTCCGGCGGAGAAATCAGCCAAGGTAAAGCCGCTGACAATGCTTTTGCTGGGGACGGATTACAGACCTGAAACCGGCACGCATTTATCTGATGTCATCATGGTAACGGCATTTAACCCGGACACGAAAACCGTAACGGTCGTTTCGCTTCCTCGCGATACGAAGATCGAGCTGAAAGGCTACAGGGAGAATAAGGCGAATGCTTATTACCCGATCTTCCTTTCGGAAGAGAAAAAGAGCGGCATTAAGGCTGAGGATGAGATGAAGACCATGCTCAGCAAGTATATGGACATTCCGATTGACTATGCAACGGTTCTGAACTTTCAGGGATTCCGGGACGCGGTTGACGCCCTTGGCGGCGTGGACATTAACGTGGACATGGATATGTGCTACAGGGACAAGGCGGATGGAACGGATATCAACCTGAAAAAGGGAGAGCAGAAGCTTGAGGGCAAGGACGCTTTGGATTATGTGCGTTACCGCAAATCCAACTGCCGTCCGAAGACCAAGGCTTCGGATGACTTTGACCGGAACCGCAGACAAAATGAAGTTCTGCATGCCCTGATCGACAAGATGCAATCGTTCAAAGGCGTGACAAGCCTAGGCGGTGTTCTGGATGCCATGGATAAAAACATGGAAACGGACTTCGAAAACGATCAGCTGAAGAACATGATTGCAACGTACTGGAAGGTTAAGAAGGAAAATGTCAAATTCATGCCGGTGACCGGCACATGGAAGAGCCCTTACGTCTATGTGGATGAAGCCGAGCTGGATAAGGCCAAACAGGCGCTGAAGGACGAACTTGCTGGCAAGGGCCTGTCTGCGACAACAACGGATGGCGCAGAACAAACAAATCCTTAAACTTGGGTGCAATATTTGCCAGCAACCCTAATATAATAGAGTACACTGGAACCTGTACAGGAGGTCGGGAAGATGTCCGAAGCAGTTGCACCATGCACTCAGCCATTATGGATCCAATTCAATGCTGCAGCTGTTAGCCAGCCTGCTCCTGCACAGGACACATCGACTTGTGTCCGGATGCCGTATGACAAAAAGCCTAGTGAGTTTCTCACTAGGCTTTTTGTTCATTTCATGCAGAAAATGTTGAGTTTTGGCGTCCGTGCTCAATGTTTGGAAGTCGGCGCAGCCGGAGGTGCCTGCGTTTTGGTCTTCACATCTTTCGGAAGCTGCGGGATAATGCGTCCGACAATGTCGGCAAGCTCCGACGCGAATCCGGATACCGGCTCGCCTTTTTGGATATGCTGCCCGATTTCGGCGATTCGTGTATTTAAATCCATATCGGCGGTGACAAGGGCGTTTTTACCCCGCGGATCTTTGCGAAGGGCCTCGGCAACGGAATATTTGATATTGCCGACGCGGGAGCGGGTCAGCTTCCCGTCCACATCAATGCCGACGACGGCTGTATTGCCGAATACGACTGCATGCGCTTTTTTAACGCCGGCAACCCTTTCCGCCAAAGCTTCGAGATGGTCTTTGATGGCCATATCGGTGGTATCTTCTACCGCGCCGGCAGCAGAATTGCCTGCCGATTGAAGCGACACCCGGCCACGTTCGCTTAAAGATTGCGCCGGTCCCTGTTGACTTTGAGGAGAGGGTGATGCATTTTTGTCCTGAGCCTTGTTGCAGCCGCTGATGACAGCCAGTGCCAGCACGACAAGCATAAGCATTCTCATATGTGATCGTCCTTTCCAGGTCATAGATTCTAATGGAGAATTGTAACTTAGGATGTCCATGACGGAACAATTTATGTGTTCATTATGAGTTAGTGGAGGGAGAAGGTATGAGAAAAATTTTTGTACTGGATACCAACGTGCTTCTTCATGATCCGGGAGCGATATACGCTTTTGAGGAGCATGAGGTCGTTATACCTGCCGTGGTTCTCGAGGAGATAGATTCGAAAAAACGCAATGCCGATGAAATCGGGCGCAACGCCCGCACCGTGTCGCGTTTGCTGGATCAGCTAAGGGAACAAGGGCACCTTCACAGCGGGGTGGCGCTTTATAACGGCGGGAGCCTGAAGGTGGAGCTGAATCATAGAAGTTTTCTCAAGGTCCAGGAGATGTTCGGTGAGATTTCCAATGACAACCGCATACTTGCCGTCGCCTTGAATTATCATATGGAGGAAGCGGACAAAGAGGATTCAGCCCAAGTCGTGCTGGTCAGCAAGGATGTGCTCGTGCGGATTAAATCCGATGTGCTCGGTCTGAACACGCAGGATTATTTGTCTGACCGCACGGCAGGCCCGGAAGATCAATATACGGGGAATTTGAAGCTCAAGGTTCATCCAGCCATTATCGATGAGTTTTATTCTTACCGGTTTCTGCCGGTGAAGCCGCTGCAGCTGTCTTATCCTCTGCATCCTCATGAATTCGTTATTCTGAAGGATGAGATGGGAAGCACCAAATCGGCGCTGCTGAAGGTGAATGCGGAAGGCAGCAAGCTGGAGCCTCTGTACCTCAGCAATGACGCCATTTGGGGCATATGTGCGCGTAACGCCCAGCAGCGGATGGCACTCGAGCTATTGTTGAACGATGACATTCCTCTTGTCACGATCACCGGCAAGGCCGGCACAGGCAAAACGCTGCTGGCGCTGGCGGCCGGGCTGCTGAAGGTCGAGGATGAGCATAAGTATAAGAAGCTGCTGATCGCGAGGCCCGTGGTGCCGATGGGCAAGGACATCGGGTATTTGCCGGGGGAAAAGGAAGAGAAGCTAAGACCGTGGATGCAGCCGATATACGATAACCTGGAGTTTCTGTTCGACACGAAAAAATCCGGTGATATCGATAAAATTCTCATGGGGCTTGGTAGCATTCAGGTTGAAGCGTTGACTTACATTCGCGGAAGGTCGATTCCGGGCCAGTTTATCATCATCGACGAAGCGCAGAACCTGTCACGCCATGAGGTAAAGACGATCGTCTCCCGCGTGGGAGAAGGCAGCAAGATCATTTTGATGGGCGATCCGGAGCAGATCGATCATCCGTATCTGGATGCTTCGAGCAACGGGCTGACGTATATCGTGGAGAAATTCAAGCAGGAAGCCATCAGCGGGCATATTACCCTGGAGAAAGGGGAACGCTCCAAGCTCGCGCAGCTGGCGGCTGATTTGCTGTAGATGGAGGAACGGATCGGGGTCCTGGATATTTCTGCTCAGCCTGAGCGAATGAACCGGGACTCTTGTCCATGTGAGTTCGGAGGCAAGTCAAACATTTCCAATAAAAAGTAGGACAAGCGCCCTATCCATTTGTTAAAATAGTAAGTATGAAGACTCGCCGGAGGAGGTTAAAAGACTTGAAGCGGAAAAATTATTGGTTTTTGTTCGCGATCCTGCTGCTCTCGTTAACGAGCTTGTCCCAGGGCCAGAATCTGACTCCGGACAGAAGCAGCGGAGAAGAGCGAAAAACAATGTCATGGAATCCGCAGCCCTCCTCAACGCAGGACACAGACGACCAAGCGATCCGGGTCGTGACACATTTAAATGAATCCGATTACAAGGAACTGCTCGATATGAATCAAGGCTTTATGAGCGAGACGGGCATCCAGGTCGAAATCAGGAATATACCGGATACGGATGCTTATCGCCAGCTGACGGCCTCGTTGGAAGTAGGCGACGGACCGGATGTTATGCTTGTAAACAGTCCATGGATCCGGTCGATGGCGGCAAGCGGGTATATTCTGCCTGCAGAATCGTATCAAAACAGCTCGACAGGCGGCGATACGATCAGCCCGATCCTGCAAATGCTCGAATGGAACGGTTACCAATGGGGGATTCCGCTGGATATGGATCCTTATGTGCTTGTCTGGCAGGCGCATGCCCTGCAGACCTTCGGCATTGCCGATATTCCCCAAGATGCAGGGAAAGGGTGGAAAGACCTGCTAGTGAAGCAGGAAACCCGAAAGGATAAAAAGCTGCTGGCCCTTCCGGCGGGTGACGGGTATGCTTTTGCGGCGTTCATGGGAGGAATGGGAGAGAGTCTTGTGCATCCCACGAATGAGGAGCTGGAGTCTATAAGCAAACTTCGTCCGGGAATACAGTTCATCGAACCCGGCAAGACGAAGGAAGCCTGGACCAGCCTGAAGAATGGAGAACTGATCCTCATGGCTGTGTCCGCGTCGGAGGCCGTAAAGGAAAAACAAAACAACAGTTTGCTGGAACTTCGGATGCCTGAACAGCTCTACGGCGATAATCCCTTCCTGCTCCGGGGGAGATCCTATGCCGTATCCGCCCAGTCGCAATTTCCTGAGAAGGCGGCGGAATGGATCGCCTACATGACCTCAGGGAGATCTCAGAAGCAGTGGACGGAAGCAACCGGATACTTGCCTGTACTTCGAACGATATATGAAGAAGAGCAGTACCCGCTGCTTCGGACTCCTGTCCGCCTTACCCAGCTGCTGAAGCCCATGGAGGGTGACGCCGTGGACAGCTTGCTTCAGTCCAGATGGGACAGGTTCTCCAAGGCTGCTAAGCTCTTCCTCTCCGGCAAAAGCACGGCGCAGGAATACAGGGAGGCCATGGAAGCCGGTTCAAAGGACAAATCAGCTACCCCATAACGTGCTAAAGCTGCCCTTTACATGGACAGCTTCAGTGTGACATGGAGTGCTTGGTTGCTGCTGGTGACTTCCGTCGCTTTTACGAATGAAACGATTTGCTGGGGATAAAATCCGAGGTCGAACTCTTCTTCTAGCTGGCGGCAGGTTGTGTCGGGGAGCTCCAGCCCGTTAAAGACCAGCTTATCCACGTGGAACAGAATGGAATTCTCCGGTTCGTTCACAATGCTGTAATGCCCCTCGACCTGCAAACTCAGATTCCCGCTTTCACCTGCTGCGATGACTTTGTTGTCGTTGAAGTGGAAGGCGAAGTTGTTAAAAATCTCGTTTTTACTTTTCAGGAATTCGTTCAGATCATCCTCTTGGATTTCGATGGAGTACGTGGTGCCGTTCGTCCGGATGGCTCCTTTTTTGTTTTGAATGAAATCAGGGAGATCATTCATGGCCGACGACAGGGCGGCGAAGTAGCGTTTTACTTCGTATATGCCGACATTTTCCCAGTATGATGTAAATTCCTTGATCAATCTTTTCATGGCTTCGGGATCGCTGCTGCTGTTCACGCTGCTGTCGAGGTCCTTTTGGAGGGCCACAACGCGTTCCCGCTGCTTTAACAGGTTCTCTTTAATGGTCGTGAGAAGCGCCAGGGATTTCTCCATTTGGCTCTGCGTGTCTTTGAGGCTCCGGTACTCCGTTTGATAAGCGTTTAACACGAGCCGGTCCTGATCCATGATCATTTCATAATAGCTGTATATTTCTAAAAGATTGCTTAAACTTTTGGCTGAAAAGAAAATGGTAAATAGATTGTCCCTTTCACCCATGTAGTAGGATCGGACCACGGATCCTGCACGCTCCTGGCGTCTCTCAATCTGTCCCTGTTTCTCCTCCAGCTGAACCTGCAGCTTGGCGATGACGTTCTGCGTTTTTTTCTGCTGCGCGCTGATCCGGTCGATTTCATGATCGATTTCCACGATCGAAAGGCTTTTTTGCAGGATTTGCTGCTGGTCTGCATCCTCTGGCATGACAGGATCGGCAAGCAGCAAAGGCTGCGGATGAAGCAGCGAGAGGAGCAGAAGCGGGACAAGCACAAGGATCAGGCGGGCATGTTTAACAGCTGCCTTCACGGATCATCCTCCCCTCCAGGCATGTCTCGAGGAAGTCTTTTAGCGTCCTCTTATCAATATATGCTTGGCTATAAAAAATATCATCCCTCTCTTTTCAACTTGGAGGGGTGACGTTGAAACAAAGAAAAAAGACGGTCCGGCAGCGAAGGTCGGATCGTCTTTTTGTGGTAACTCTTCAAGCTTTGATCGGTAACTACAGCGGTAGGCCCATCTTAAAGACTGTCCAGTAGCTGAAACCGGTGAAGGTCACGATCATATAGCCCCAGAAGAGAAGAATGTAGGTTTTTTCCGTGAATTTCAGATATCCCAAAATTACGAAAAATGCTGTCTGCAAGAAGAACAACAGAGCCATTTCCACCATGTTCCCGGCAAATGCCATCAAACCGATAGCGAGTGTAAAGAAGCCCAGTACTCGAAACATGCGTGCCACGTAGTATCCCCCTCTCCTTATGTACGGTCGTAGCTTTACTACACATCATTATAACGTTAACCCAAATTTGTGTAAACGAAAAGTGTTGAACAAATATGAATTTTTTTACGCTTTCATTATTTATTGTGATCATTGTTATGGAAAGTATTCAGGCTGGGACGGTTTATTTTCAGGTGCAAGAAGTATGAGCCATTTGAAATTTGGCAATACAATTTAGTATCAAATAGATTCTATGAACTCTATGAGAAGCATAGAAATGAAAATAAGCAGCTGTTATACCTCATTCAAGCCCGGCAGAAAGGGTTATGGAGACGGTTATTTTAGGATGTTGTTAGGAGGGTTTTGTTGCATGACAGCAGTAAGACAGGATGCATGGAGCACAGAGGACGATCTTATTTTAGCGGAAGTAACCTTGAGGCATATCCGCGAGGGAAGCACGCAGCTCGCAGCCTTCGAGGAGGTCGGCGAAAAAATCGGCAGGACGTCCGCGGCCTGCGGTTTCAGATGGAACAGCTGTGTCCGTAAAAAGTATGAGGAAGCGATCAGCCTGGCGAAAACGCAGCGGCAAAAACGCAGTTACTACAAAAAACAGCCTGCGAATCCGCTGCAGGTAGCGGGTCTCGGTCTAAGCGAAGCGGAGACGGGATATTTCAAGGTGGATGGCGCAAGCGAGGAGTCGCTGTCCATTGATGCGGTCATCCGCTTTTTGCGCCAATGGAAGGGCAGCTTGCAGGAGAACGGCCGCCAGCTGAAAATGCTGGAGAAGGAGCTTCGGGAGAAGGAAGAAGAGCTCGCGAACCTTCGGAGAGTCAATGAGCAGCTGAGCAAGGAAGTGAGCGAAGTCCAGACGGATTATCGGGTTGTCAATGACGATTACAAGGCGCTGATTCAGATTATGGACCGGGCGCGCAGGCTTGCCTTTTTAACTGAAGAAGAGGAAGAACTGAAGACCCGGTTCAAAATGGATGCGAACGGCAATCTGGAGCGCATCGAGTAGCACGACCTCATAACAAGGCCATAACCCGAACACCCGTCCGGATGAGCGAACCAAGCGCGCCGAACGGGTTTTTCCGTGTATAAGGAGAAATGCGGCAAAGAGCAGACTTTTTCCTCTTCCCTGAACGCAGTCATGCGATATAATATCTTTAAGTAAGTACATAACCAGCAAGGAAATCAGGTGATACAGTGACGATTGATCTAATTGGAGGCGGCTCGCTCGGTCTTTTATATGGAGGGAAGCTCGCCGCAGCAGGAATACATGTCCGGATATGGTGCAGAAGCGCGGAGCAGGCCGCGAAGTTAAGCTCTGAGGGAATATCAATCCGGAATACAGAGGGCGATCTGGAAGTTTCGGCGAAACCTGAAGATTTTACGGCAGGGGTCATAGAAGAATTCGCAGGAGGCTGGATGCAGGAGCCCGGAGAGTGGATTTTTCTGATGACCAAGCAGAAAGACGCAGTGGAGGTATGCTCCCAATCGGCGGGACGTCTTGCATCGGCGTCTGACAAGCTTTCCGGCGGGCTCCAGCCTGGCATCATTTGCTTTCAGAACGGTTATGGGCATATGGAAGTCATCGACAAGATGCTGCCGGGCTGGCCCTTGTTCGTAGCTGTAACGACCGAAGGGGCCAAACGCCTGTCACAGAGCGAAGTGCTGCATGCCGGAGCGGGGACGACCTGGATGGGGAGGTACGGGAAGGAGCATGCGGGAGGTAACAGGGCGATTCAACCCGAAGATTGGGTCAAAATGCTGCAAAAAGCAGGATTTTCGGCCGAATTATCGAATGACATCGATAGCAGAGTTTACCGGAAGCTGCTGATCAATGCAGTCATTAACCCGCTCACGGCATTATGGAACATTCCAAATGGCGAACTGCTCTCCTCGCAGCGGCGGCTATCCGTCATGAGAATGCTTCTGGATGAAGCCCTTGAGGTATACGACGCCTGCGGCATCCCTTGGGACAAGGATATTTGGGATCAAATCGTAGGGGTTTGCGCCTCCACTTCAGGGAATACGTCATCCATGCTGAAAGACGTGCAGGAGGGCGTGCCGACCGAGGTGGAGTGGATTAACGGCAGCATAGCGAGTTTGGCGCGGAAGGCCGGCATGCGCGCGCTGAATCACGAACTGGTAACAGGCCTCATTCAAGGTTTGACGATACGAGAGGAGTGACTCCTATGGATTTTTTAAGAAATTCATTTACCTTTTTAAGCATTCTCCCGTTCTTTCCTTTTTTGCTTGTGTATTTTATCCATTATTGGTGGAAACATAACCGAAAGGCATCGCTCAAGCTGGCCATGGACGTGACGACGCTCTTCCTCATCATTTCGGTCTCCGCGTTGTTTAATCTTACCTTTAATACTAGGTGGGGATTTTACTTGATTCTGCTGTTGTTACTGATTGCAATCGGCCTGATCGGCGGCGCTCAGAACCGCGTTAAGGGAAAGGTTGACGTCCAGAAAATGGCGAAAATCATATGGAGAATGTCCTTTGTCATCATGAGCTTCAGTTACTTACTTTTTACATTTATTGGTTTGTTCAAATACATATTTATAACAATGTCTTAAGGAATTATGCATAGCATCATTCATGAAAAATGCATTAAATTTAAGGTATGGCAGGTAATATCTTAAATTTAAGGCTAGATTTTTTTGACCACTGGTTGTATAATCACTAAACATATACTCAAATAACCTTAGGGGGATTACATCATGAGAAGGAAAACACTATTAACCCTACTAACGATGATCCTTGTAGTGGGAACCGTTCTTGCGGGCTGCGGCTCGAAGAATGAGGGTGGAAGCGGCTCCAAGGAAAACGCTGCCGCCACCAAAGATCAAGTGCTGCACATCAACCTCAGCGCTGAACCGCCAACGTTTGATCCGGCGCAAGCGCAAGACAGCCAGGCTCATACTGTTCTGAACATGATGTATGAAGGTCTGGTCCGCTTGGATGAAAACAGTAAACCAGTTCCGGGTGTTGCAGAAAAATGGGATATTTCTTCTGACGGACTGAAATATGTTTTCCACCTCCGCAAAGATGCGAAATGGAGCAACGGTGATCCTTTAACGGCAAAAGACTTCGTCTTTGCATGGCAACGGGTTCTCGACCCGAGCACGACACCAGCCCCTCCTTATGCGTACCAATTGTTCTATGTTAAGGGCGCAGAAGCATACAACAGCAAAAAAACCACTGATTTCTCAACGGTAGGCGTTAAAGCAACGGATGACAACACATTGGAAGTTACGCTGAACAATCCTACGCCGTATTTCCTGAGCTTGACTTCGTTCTATACGTTCTTCCCGGTCCATCAATCGGTGAAAGACAACCAGAAATGGGCGGCTGATCCGAAAACGATGATTACCAATGGACCGTTCTCTTTGACGACTTGGACAACAGGCCAAAAAATCGAAGTAACGAAGAATGCGAACTATTGGGATAACAAGGACATCAAGCTGAACAAAATCACGATGTCGCTGTCCAACAGCGGTGCTACCGAATTGTCCAGCTACAAAGCGGGCCAGCTCGATTATGCAGGTATGCCGAACGGTGAAATTCCTACCGACCAAATGCCGGCTGTCAAAAAAGAGCTGAAGGACGAGCTGAACTTGAAACCGATTGGCGGTATTTATTACTACCAATTTAACGTAACTGCTAAGCCGTTTGACAACGAAAAAATCCGTAAGGCATTCGCCATGGCGATCAGCCGTCAAGATATCGTTGATAAAGTAACGCAAAGTGAAGAAAAACCTGCATTCGGATTCGTTCCACCCGGAATTTCAGGTGCGAAAGAAGAATTCCGTACGGAACACAAAGATGATTTCTTCACAGAAAACTTGGATGAAGCTAAGCAGCTTCTGCAAGAAGGCATGAAAGAAGAGGGATATACAACGCTCCCTGCTGTTACCCTGATCTACAATTCCAGCGACAAGCATAAGAAAATCGCTCTTGCTGTAGCCGATATGTGGAAGAGAAACCTGGGAGTCGACGTGAAAACCGAGAACCAGGAATGGGGAGTATTCCTCAAAAACCGCAGAAGCTTGAACTATCAGATCGCTCGTGCAGGCTGGAGCCCGGACTATAACGATCCGATGACTTTCTTCGATCTTTGGACTTCGAAGAGTGGTAACAACGATGTAGGCTTCAAGAATAAAGAGTACGACGCTTTGGTCAATGATGCTTATTCTTCTGCTGACAACAACAAGCGGATGGAAGACTTCACGAAAGCCGAAACGCTTTTGATCAAGGATCAACAAGTGCTGATGCCGATTTACTATTACACCAACGTAGCACTGATCAAACCTAACCTTAAAGGTGTATCTATTGATTATGCTGGTGCGGTTGACTTTACACGCGCATATTTTGAGTAAGCCGCTAGTGTAGATTTGGATAAGTAATTCGGGATATATATGTGGACATTCCATATATATCCCGTTTTTTTTGCATCTCTTAATCCTTGTGGTAGATATTTCTTTAGTTAGTAATAAATAGATTGGACAAAGCTGCCCTGGATTCTTTAAAATCGAATTATGTCGAATATTGTAGAAAAATAGCAGCGGGGAGGGTAATCGGGCATGGTTCGTTACGTAGCCAACAAGTTCATTTACATGCTGGTGTCTTTGCTTATTCTGATATCAGCCACATTTTTTCTGATGAAAGCCATACCTGGGGATCCTTTTATGTCCGAGAAAAAGGTTCCGCCTGAAATACAAGCCCGTCTTATGGAACAGTACGGACTCGATAAACCGGTCTACCAGCAGTATTTTAAATATCTTGGCGATATTGCAACCGGTGACTTTGGCATATCGATGAAACACCAAAACCAGGAAGTGACAGGAATTATTCTGGATACCTTCTCGGCTTCCCTGAAGCTCGGATTGTTCGCAATCGTGATTTCGGTCATCATCGGTATTCTTCTTGGAATGCTCGCGGCTCTCTATCATAGGAAATTGATTGATAACGTAGCCATGATTCTTGCTGTACTTGGCATTGCAGTCCCGAGCTTCGTGCTGGCTTCTCTGATTCAGTTTATTTTCGGCGAGAAGCTCGGATGGTTCCACGTTATGGGCTTTGACGGCCCGCTTGACTATGTTTTGCCTGTCGCAGCCTTGTCTGCGCAACCGATTGCCTTTATCGCACGTCTGACCCGCTCCAGCATGCTTGAAGTGCTACACGCGGATTACATCAAGACAGCCAAAGCGAAAGGCTTGAACTGGTTCACGATTATGTTCAAGCACGTCATTCGCAACGGCATTTTACCTGTTGTCACCTATATTGGTCCGATGACGGCCAATATCATTACCGGCTCTGTCGTTATCGAACAGATCTTTGGTATCGGCGGGATAGGTAAAGTGTTCGTTGAATGTATTACGAACCGTGACTACACGATGATCATGGGCGTAACAATTTTCTACGGCGTACTGCTCATGCTGGCACGCTTCATTACTGATATCGTTTATGTGCTGGTTGATCCGCGCATTAAATTAACCGGCGGGAAGGAGGGCTAACGATGGCAGTAACAGATACAACTTTGCCTGGCAACAATGTAGAGCTATCGCCCGAGGACTTCCGCAAAATAGGCGTCGATGAAAAGCAAGCTGAAGTCATTCAACGTGAAAGCCTTTCAGCTTGGAGAGATGCTTGGCAGCGTCTTCGCAAAAATAAAATGGCTATGGCCAGTATGGTTGTCCTTATCCTTATTATTCTGGCTGCGATTATCGGCCCTTGGATTTCCAAGTTCAACTATTACTCCAATGATCTGCTGAACACGAACCAGGCGCCTTCCAAAGACCACTGGTTCGGAACCGACGATCTTGGCCGCGACATGTTCGTGCGTACCTGGATGGGTGCCCGCATCTCGCTGACCGTCGGTCTTGCCGCAGCGCTCATCGATCTGATGATCGGTGTCATCTACGGCGGCATCATGGGCTTCTTCGGGGGCCGCGTGGATGCATTCATGAATAAATTTTCGGAGATTTTGTACTCCATTCCTTATATGCTGGTTACCATTCTGCTGCTGGTCGTGTTTGAACCGAGCATCGGGACCATCATTTTGGCCTTGACGATTACGGGCTGGATCAATATGTCGTGGATCGTCCGCGGTGAAATCATGCAGCTGAAGAACAGGGAATATGTGCTGGCCTCCCGCTCCATGGGCGCAGGCTCGAACCGCCTGCTGTTCCGGCACTTGCTTCCGAACGCCGTGGGACCGATCATCGTTACCTTGACGCTGTCCGTGCCAAACGCGATTTTCTCGGAAGCGTTCCTGAGCTTCCTGGGTCTCGGCGTCCAAGCTCCGGTGGCTTCGCTCGGATCGATGATCAACGATGCGCTGACGGGCTGGATGTATTATCCTTGGCGGATGCTGTTCCCGGCCATTCTGATCAGTTTGACTATGCTTGCATTTAATATTTTCGGTGATGGCCTCCGCGATGCGCTCGATCCGAAATTGAAATAACAGGAGGTGAGATCATGGAACCGATTTTACAAGTAAAAGACCTGCAAGTTTCCTTTAAAGTGAAGGGCGGTGAGGTGCAAGCCGTTCGTGGCATGAACTTTGAAATAGGAAAAGGGGAGACGGTAGCGATTGTAGGCGAATCCGGCAGCGGCAAGAGCGTTACCGCGCAAACGATCATGCGCCTCATTCCGTCGCCGCCATCCCAAATCAAAAGCGGCGAGATTATTTTTCAGGGGCAGGATATTCTGAAAAAATCAAATAAAGACATGGAACATATCCGCGGTAAAGATATCGGCATGATCTTCCAGGATCCGATGACTTCCCTCAATCCTACCATTAAGGTAGGCAAACAGATTACGGAAGTGCTGATCAAGCACCAGAAGCTGTCAAAGGCCGAAGCGAAAGACCGCGGCATCGAAATGCTGAAGCTTGTCGGAATCAAAAATCCGGAGGAGCGCTTTGGACAATATCCGCATGAGTTCTCCGGCGGTATGCGCCAGCGGGTCATGATCGCCATTGCGCTCGCCTGCAACCCGGCACTCCTCATTGCCGACGAACCGACGACGGCGCTTGACGTGACGATCCAGGCTCAAATCATGGACGTCATGAAGGATATGCAAAAGAAATTCGGCACCTCCATTATCTTGATTACCCATGACCTGGGCGTCGTGGCAGGCATGTGCGACCGCGTCATCGTTATGTATGCGGGCGAAGTGGTGGAAACCGGAACGAAATGGGAAATCTTCAAAAATCCGCAGCATCCGTATACCAAAGGTCTGCTTCGTTCGATGCCGCGTCTGGACCAGAAGAAGGACGAGCCGCTCATCCCGATCATCGGTACGCCGCCGGATCTGATCAAGCCGCCGATCGGCTGCGCATTCTGTGCACGCTGCGACGAAGCAATGAAAGTATGCGAACGCATCAATCCAGGCTCCACGGAATTCAGCGACACCCATATGGCCCGCTGCTGGAACCTGCATGAGATGGCGAAGGAGGCGCATTCGTCATGAAAGAGAACCATTTGATCGAAGTCGAAGGACTGAAGAAGTACTTTAATGTAGGCGGCGGTAAAATCGTCAAAGCCGTGGACGACATCAATTTTTATATCCGCGAAGGCGAGACGCTGGGTATGGTCGGCGAGTCCGGGTGCGGCAAGTCGACCGCGGGACGAACGATACTCCGGCTGTACGAGCCTACGGCAGGCAGCGTCCGTTTTAACGGAACCGATATTTACAAGCTGTCGCCGGGCAAGATGAAAGAGATGCGCCGCGACATGCAGATGATTTTCCAGGATCCGTATGCGTCCCTGAATCCGCGCTTTACCGTTTCGGACATCATCGGCGAGGCACTGGACATTCATAAGCTGGCAGGCAGCCGCAAAGAACGGAAAAAACGCATTGAGGAGCTGCTGGACATGGTCGGCTTGAATCCGGACCATGCCACGCGGTACCCGCATGAATTCTCAGGGGGACAGCGTCAGCGGATCGGCATTGCCCGGGCGCTTGCCGTAAATCCCAAATTCATTATTTGCGACGAACCGATTTCTGCGCTCGACGTTTCCATTCAGGCTCAGGTGGTCAACCTGCTGAAGGATCTGCAGAATCGGCTCGGACTTACGTATCTTTTCATTGCCCATGACCTCTCCATGGTCAAGCATATCAGCGACCGCGTTGCGGTGATGTACCTAGGGAAAATGGTCGAGCTTGCGGACAGCGAAGAGCTGTATGCCAATCCGATTCATCCCTATACAAAGACGCTGCTTTCGGCAATCCCGATTCCGGATCCGGAAATCGAGGAGAACAAGAAGCGGATTGTCATGAATGACGAGCTGTCCGGCCCGATTCATTCGGCGAAGGATGGGAACGCGATCGTGCAGGAAGACACGAGATTGGTCGAAGTCTCTCCGGGGCATTGGGTTGCCGCCCCTTATGCATAATCCGCAAGAAGTGACCGCCGGTTCATCCGGCGGTTTTTTTCGTTTTGGCATGGCATACTGATACGTGAAGAGTTATAATTATAAAACTGTAACTGATTTTGAAGCATTTGACCGCATGCATATCTCGATTGCCTGTTTCACTTTGACGGCGAAGGTATCTTTAGTTACAATCAAGAAAGATTTTTAAGTGGATGGAACCGAATTGGAAACAGGTACAAAAATAGGAGGCAGACCTCATGAATGTAGTTTCAGATTCGCTGAAGAGCGGCTCCGCTCTTGCAGATGATTATATAAACCGTTTCTCGCAAGTCGAGGATTTGTACGGCGAGGATTTCCGCCGCGAGGATTCCTGGCGCAGCCGCGCGGCGTGGCTCAAGGAATCGGAAGGAACCCGCGTGGACAGAACGGCGCTGGTAGATTGTCTGAGACAATATAATAGCAAGCATAACGACTACAAAGAGGTACATAACTCGCTCGATCTGCTCGCGCAGAACGGTACGCTTGCGGTCGTTGGCGGTCAGCAAAGCGGATTGTTTACCGGTTCGCTGCTTGTCGTCTATAAGGCGCTGACCATTGTTCTGGCGGCCAAGGAAGCAGAGGAGAAGCTCCAGCAGCCGGTCGTGCCCGTATTCTGGATCGCCGGCGAGGACCATGACTGGGATGAGGTCAACCATACCTATGTGATGACTCCCGAGCTGAAGGTTTCCAAAATCAAAATGGATGCAATACCAGGTCCAAGAGGCCCCGTGAGCGATATCCAGGTCACAGCCGAGCAGTGGAAGCAGTCGATGGATCAACTTGCTTCGCTCTTGCCGGATAGCGAGCACAAGCCCGAGATTTTGCGCTTGATGCATCAGGCTGCCGAACAATCGGGTAATTTGAGCGATGCCTTTGCCAAGCTGATGGGACGGCTCTTCGGTGAGCTGGGACTGATTTTGCTGGATTCGGCCGATCCGGCCCTGCGCCGGCTTGAGGTACCCGTCTTTGAACGCATCATCAAGCAAAATGAAGAGCTCGGCCGGACTTATCAGGATGCCGCTTCACGGATTACGGGCAAAGGTTATCCGCTGCAGGCGGACGTGACGGCGGACGGTGCGAATCTGTTCTATATTTATGAGGGCAACCGGCTGCTGCTGCAGAAGCAAAACGGGAGCTTTACAGACCGGAAAGGCATCGTTAGCTTCAGCCGCGAAGAGTTGCTGGAGGAGCTGCAGAGCCATCCGGAACGTTTCAGCAACAACGTGCTGACCCGGCCGCTGATGCAGGATTCGCTCCTGCCGGTGCTCTGTTCCGTGCTCGGACAGGGCGAGATATCGTACTGGGCGATTACCAAGGATGCGTTCCCCGTTCTCGGCCTCCATATGCCGATTCTGCTTCCACGGATGTCCTTTACCCTGGTGAACGGAACGCTGCGCAAATACATGCAGCATTTCGGGCTTTCCTTCCAGGATGTGCAGCACCGTTTCGACGATGCCCGCCAAAGCTGGCTGAACGCCCAGGCAGATCTTCATATCGAACCGAGGTTCGAAGAGACGCGCAGCGCTTTTGAAAAGCTGTATGAGCCTCTGATCCGGGAGCTGGGGACGATACAGCACGGCCTGATTCCGTTGGGCGAGAAGAACAGGGACAAAATCCTGGAGCAGATCTCTTATTTGGAACGGAAAACAAAGCAGGCGCTGGAAAAGCAGCATGAGGCCGCGCTCCGGCAGTGGGATCAGATCGTCGTGTCTTTGTTCCCGATGGGCAAACCGCAGGAAAGGGTTTATAATGTTTTCTACTATATAAACCGTTACGGGTTTGGCTGGATTCGCGATATCCTCGGAAGCTGTACACGCTACACAGCCGAACATCAAATTATCGAAATGTAACGCAGACGATGAAATGGAGGGTTTTGATGAGTACTTTGTCTTTAAAAAATAGCGTCGTCAAAGACATGGCGTTGGCTCCGGAAGGACATCTCAAAATTGATTGGGTTGAGGCGCATATGCCCGTTCTGAACCAGATCCGCAAGCAGTTTGAAGCAGAGCAGCCCTTTAAAGGCCTGAAAGTAACCATTTCGCTTCACCTGGAAGCGAAGACTGCTTACTTGGCCAAGGTCGTGCAGGCAGGGGGAGCCGAAGTCACCATCACCGGCAGTAATCCCCTCTCGACCCAGGACGATGTGTGCGCAGCGCTTGTGGAAGACGGCGTGACGGTTCTCGCGAAGTACAATCCGGACCCTGCAGAATACAAGGAGTTCCTGATCCGGGCTTTGGAAACCAAACCGGACCTGATTATCGATGACGGCGGGGATCTGGTGACCATTCTTCATTCGGAGCGTCCCGATCTGCTGGAAACGATCCGCGGCGGTGCGGAAGAAACGACGACAGGCATCATTCGCCTGAAGGCGCTGGAAAAGGAAGGCCTGCTCAAGCTGCCGATGGTCGCCGTCAACGATGCGTATTGCAAGTATTTGTTCGATAACCGTTATGGCACCGGGCAGTCGGTATGGGATGCGGTAAACCGTACGACGAACCTGGTCGTGGCAGGGAAAACCGCCGTTGTCGTCGGTTATGGCTGGTGCGGCAAAGGGGTTGCGATGCGTGCCAAAGGTCTTGGCGCGAAAGTCATCGTGACGGAAGTGGACCCGATCCGCGCCGTGGAGGCTCACATGGACGGCTTCGAAGTCATGCCGATGATCGAGGCCGCGAAACATGGCGATTTCTTCGTCACCGTTACAGGCAACCGCGACGTCATTACGGGCGAGCATTTCGATGTCATGAAGGATGGAGCGATTCTGTGCAACGCCGGTCACTTTGATGTCGAGGTGAACAAGGTAGAGCTGGGAAGCCGCGCGGCTTCCATCCGCACTGTTCGCCGCAACATCGAGGAGTATGCGCTGAAAGACGGCCGCAAGGTATATCTTCTCGCCGAAGGACGTCTTGTCAACTTGGGAGCAGGCGACGGACATCCGGCGGAGATTATGGATATGACGTTTGCGCTGCAGGCCATGTCCCTGAAATACGTCAACGACAACTATGAAACGATCGGCAGCAAGGTGTTGAACGTACCCCTGGAAATTGATCAGCAGGTAGCACGCTACAAGCTGGAAAGCCTTGGCATTCAGATTGATGCTTTGAGCCGCGAACAGATCGAATATTTGGACAGCTGGACAGGACATGAATAGACGGTAATTTTTGGACGGTTATTTCTCGCCGAAGAACCCCTTGATTCCTCTTGGATCAAGGGGTTTCGTGCTGTCATGTGCCAAACTGCCTGTTAACAATATCCAAAAAATCGCAAACGGCAGGAAGGATTTTGATTTTGGGTGGCGAATCTAGTATCCTTAAGTGGTGGAAAGTGGTGCAAAGTGGGGATTTAGGGTTAAGGAGTTGAGTGGCCGAATGTTTATGGGAGAGTTTCAGCACAGCATCGACGATAAGGGCCGCTTGATCATTCCTGCCAAATTCCGTGAGCTGCTTGGCTCATCCTTTGTCATCACCCGCGGACTTGACCAATGTCTTTTCGTTTACCCGATGAATGAATGGAGCATCCTGGAGCAGAAGCTGAAGTCGCTGCCCCTCATGAAGTCGGATGCGCGCGCGTTTACCCGGTTCTTTTTCTCGGGCGCGACCGAATGCGAGTGGGACAAACAGGGAAGGGTAAATTTACCGGGGAATCTCAGACAATACGCGAAGCTGGACAAGGAATGTGTCGTGCTGGGTGTATCTAATCGCGTGGAGATCTGGAGCAAGGATACTTGGGAGACATACTTTCAGCAGTCTGAAGGAGCATTTAACGAGATTGCTGAGAAGCTGGTTGATTTTAATTTTGAATTGTAATAAGTCTAGGAGGGCTGCAGCTTGTTTCATCACATCACGGTGCTTAAAGAAGAAGCGACAGAAGGGCTGCACATTAAACGAGACGGCATTTATGTCGACTGTACGCTTGGCGGTGCAGGGCATAGCTCCCTGATTGCTTCCAAGCTTGGAGAATATGGCAGACTTATCGCGCTGGATCAGGATGATTGGGCGCTGAATAATGCCAAGGAAGCACTGGCTCCGTTCGCGGACAAAGTTTCCTTGGTCAAAACGAATTTTAGAGATTTGGAAGAGAAGCTGAAAGAATTATCGGTTCCCATGAAAGACGGCATCCCTCAAGTGGATGGCATTTTGTTCGACCTTGGGGTTTCGTCGCCGCAGTTCGATGAGGGAGAGCGAGGGTTCAGCTATAATCATGATGCGCCGCTGGATATGCGCATGGACCAATCGTCTAAGCTCACGGCATGGCATATCGTCAACGAATGGCCGGAGAAGGAAATTGCGCGCGTGCTGTTTCAGTATGGAGAAGAGAAATTTTCCCGCCGGATTGCCAAATTCATTATCGAACATCGGGCACAGGGACCTATACAAACCACTGGCCAGCTGGTCGATATTATTAAGGAAGGCATTCCCGCGGCAGCGCGGAGAACCGGTGGTCATCCCGCCAAAAGAAGCTTTCAGGCTTTGCGAATCGCCGTGAATGATGAACTTGGCGCGTTTGAGGAAGCCCTTCATCAAGCGGTACGCTGCTTGGCCCCGGGGGGAAGAGTCTCCGTCATTACCTTCCACTCGCTGGAGGACCGGATCTGCAAGCAGATATTTAACAGCTACGTTGGGAGATGCACTTGTCCTCCCGATTTTCCGATGTGCGTATGCGGAGGAAAAGGCGAGCTGAAGCTGGTCAACCGGAAGCCGATTGTGGCAGGGGATGAGGAATTGGCTCACAACTCACGCGCTCGCTCAGCGAAGCTGAGAGTCGCGGAGAAAATATAACGCTTGATACTGAAATCACGAATGGATCTATTCTATGCTTTTAAAGCGTAAGACTATGATGAAGGGGAAGAAAACATGGCGTACACCCGTGGTAACTTGGCAGTAAAAGAACAACAACAGCCCGCAAAACGCACATATCCCGGGTACCGGGAGAAGACGATGGTGGTTACCCGCCGTACATATCTTCCGATCAAAGAGAAGCTATTGTATCTGCTTACTGTCGTGGTATGTGTCATGGTAGCGAGCCTGATCATCTGGCAGAATGCGAACATTTACGGACTGAACAAGCAAACGCAGAAAGTGGAAAGAGCCATCAAAACTTCGAAGTCGGAAATCAGCCGGCTGACCGTGCAGAAACAGCAGCTCGAGAACGGGATCCGCGATAAGGCGATGCAGATGGGATACGTTGATACAACGGATCAGCCTGCGATTAATGTTGAGCGCACTAAGGTATCCTCGAGCAGTGACAACAAGACTGCTGGTTCGGAAACGGCAAACAAATAGAGAGCTTGTGAGGGTTGGGAAATGATTAAAAGAATAAAACTTCGCACATTGCTTCTAGGAGGATTCATCACCCTCCTATTTGTTGTTTTGCTGATCAGAATGTTTGCCCTTCAAATTGTTCAGGGAGATTCCTGGCACGAGAAGGGAGTCGCCAAATGGGTCAAAGAATCGGACATTCCAGCAGAGAGAGGAACGATTTCCGACCGCAATGGAGATCCGCTTGCCCTTAATGCGCCGGCATATACCGTAGTCATCAACCCGAGTGTTATTCATGCAAACGGAACAGAGGAAATGGTTGTCGAAGGTTTGAATAAGATTCTCGGTAAAGATGTGGATAAGCTTAAAACGCTTGTCAACAAGAAGGACGAGAAGGGCGAATACGTCAAGAACGTTGAGGTCCGCAACGAGGGCTGGAAAATCGATGAAGCCAAAAAGCTGCAAGTCGACAAGCTGAATGACCAGCTGAAGGAACAGTTTAAGAATAAAAAGAAGATTCAGGAGACAGGTCTAGGCCTGCTGAAAGAATCTAAACGGTATTATCCAAACGGATCCTTGGCTGCCCATGTGCTCGGATATACGGACCGCGAGGGGAACGCAATCGCAGGTCTTGAGGCTTATCTCGATGACAACTTAAAAGGCACACCCGGGCACCTGCGCTATGAATCGGACACTGCAGGAGACAAGCTCCCGAATTCCAACGGGATTTACGAGCCGGCTGTCAATGGTATGAATTACAAGCTGACGATCGACGATAAGATCCAGTATTATATCGAAAGTGCCATGAAAGAGGCGTACGACGAATATAAGCCGATCAGCATGACAGTCATCGCGGCCGATCCGAAAACGATGGAAATACTCGGAATGGCGAATTTGCCGACGTTTGATCCGAATAAATACAATGAAGTCAAGCAGGAGGACTACGGAAACTTCGTCAATCATGCGGTGAAGTCCCTGTATGAACCGGGATCTACATTCAAGATCGTGACGCTGGCCGCGGCCGTGCAGGAAAAGGTGTTTAATCCGAATGATAAGTACCAATCCGGGTCCATCATCGTTAAAGGCACTCGTCAACCTTTGCATGATATCAACAGATCCGGGTGGGGGAGAATTTCTTATCTTGATGGGGTGAAACACTCTAGTAACGTGGCTTTTGTCAAGCTGGGAACGGAGCTTCTCGGTAAAGAGAAGTTAATCCGGTACATTACCGATTTCGGCTTCAGCAACAAAACAGGTATTGATCTTCCGGGAGAAATATCCAAGCAGCTCTATCTGCCGGGACCCGTCGAGACAGCTACCGCTACCTACGGTCACGGGGTCGAAGTGACACCGATTCAGCAGCTGGCCGCGATCGGCGCCATTGCGAATGGCGGCAAATTGATGACTCCACACGTCGTCAAGGAATATACCAACCCGAACAACGGCGTGACGACTGAAATTAAACCTAGCTTCAAAAAGCAGGTCATTTCTCCGGAAGCGGCCAAGGAAACCGGTGAGTACTTGGAGCAAGTCGTGGCGGACCAAGTTATAGGTACCGGCCGAAAGGCATACATTGACGGGTACCGTGTAGCAGGGAAAACAGGTACTGCCGTTAAGGTAATCAACGGTAAGTATGATTTCTCCAAATCCGTCGTGTCGTTTATCGGTTACGCTCCGGTGAACGATCCCAAGATTGCAGTGCTGGTCATTATGGACCAGCCTGATAATGCCACGGTCGGCGGCGGTACGGCAACCGCCCCGGTCTTCAAAAAGATCGTGGAGCAGTCCCTTCAGTACATGGGCGTGCCACGAACGGTGACGAAGGACGACAAGGATAAAGCGAAAGAAACCGATGGCAAAAACAGCCCCATCCAGGCGCAGAACCGTCCGCCCGCACCGGACCTGGTCAACAAAACCGTCAAGGATGCGGAAAAACAGCTGCTGAAATCCGGCATCGCGTTCGACACCATCGGCAAAGGGTCTTCGATTACCAAGCAGTTTCCTGCAAAGGGAACCCCGATGAGTCCCGGCCAACGGATTTACCTGCTGACCGAAACGGACAAGACGATGGAGGTTCCCGACCTGAAGGGTGAATCGTTGCGGGATGCGCTGGATGTGCTCACCTTAATGAAGGTAGCCGTAAACATCAGCGGCGAAGGGTATGTTTCAAGCCAGAAAGTGACGAATCAAGACGGCAAACGCACCGTCCAGCTGACCTTAAAGCCTGCGAACGAACTCGGGGCTGACGATCAGAACGGGGACGCGGCGGACGGAGACTCCGGAGACAAGGGAGAGGACGATACCTCCTCCGAAGGCAGTCAATCCGCCGCTGGCAGGACCAACGGTAAAAACAACGACCAATAAATAGCTTGTTCTAGCCCCTGTTTGTCCCGAATATCATGATAGGAATAACGGTCATGATATTAGGATACGCAGGGAGGAATAAGGGTGAAGGTTTCGAATGTGACGCGCAGACGCAGACTCCTGGCGAGCTTGCTCGTACTTTGCTTGCTGTTTGTTGCTATAATAGTAAGGCTTGCGTATGTGCAGCTGGGCAAGGGAGCAGAGCTGTCGGCCAAGGCGGAGGAGAACTGGCGCAGGGAAATTCCCTCTACAGCGAAGAGGGGAGAAATCCAGGATCGCAACGGTACCGCGCTGGCTTATAACATCAGTTCCCCTACGATTATGGCAGTGCCTGTTCAAGTGAAGGATCCTGACAAAACGGCGAGGTTGCTTGCGCCGCTCCTTGGAATGACGGAGCAAAAAATCAAAGCGACGGTTACAAAAAGGCAATCAAGCGTGAAACTTCAGCCCGGTGGACGCAAAATTACGATGGAGCTTGCTCAGAAAATTCGTGATTTAAATCTGCCGGGTATCGTTGTTGCAGAGGACAATAAGAGGTATTATCCTTATGGGGATCTTGCAAGCCACATTCTCGGCTTTACCGGCATCGACAATCAGGGGTTGACCGGGGTGGAGCAAAGGTACGACAAAATGCTTCAGGGCATCAACGGCAGCATTTCCTACCTGTCGGATGCAGGGGGACGCCTGATGCCGGGTTCGTCGGAGAAATACGATGCTCCGAAGGACGGGCTCAATCTGGAGCTGACGATCGACAAGTCCATTCAGTCCATCATGGAACGCGAGCTCGACCAAGCAATGGTTCAATATCAGGCCAGAGGTGCCTGGTCTATCGCCATGAATCCCAAAACGGGAGAAATCTACGCGATGGCCAGCCGACCCGGATACGAACCAGGCAATTATAAAGAGTACGAGCCCAAGGTTTACAACCGGAATCTGCCGATCTGGATGACTTACGAGCCGGGTTCGACCTTCAAAATCATTACGCTTGCCGCGGCGCTGCAGGAAAAAAAGGTGGATCTAAAGAACGAACAGTTTTTTGATCCGGGATACATCAAAATCGGCGGAGCAACCCTGAAATGCTGGAAGCGGGGCGGACATGGCAGCGAGACCTTCATGCAGGTAGTGGAAAATTCCTGCAATCCCGGCTTCGTTACGCTGGGCAACCGTCTGGGCAAGGATAGTCTTTTTCAGTACATCCGCAATTTCGGATTCGGATCAAAGACAGGCATTGACCTGAACGGGGAAGAGAACGGAATTCTGTTCAAGCTGTCGCAGGTAGGTCCTGTGGAGCTGGCGACGACCGCTTTCGGGCAGGGGGTATCCGTAACCCCGATCCAGCAGGTGGCTGCAGTATCGGCTGCGATCAACGGCGGCAAGCTGTTTAAGCCGTATGTGGCCAAAGCCTGGGTAAATCCCGAAACGGGTGAGACCGTCAGCGAAAACAAACCGCAGCTGGTCAGACAAGTGATTTCGGAAGAGACCTCCAAGCAGGTGCGCGAGGCACTGGAAAGCGTGGTGGCGAATGGTACTGGTCGGCCGGCCTTTATTGACGGCTACCGCGTAGGCGGCAAGACGGGTACCGCCCAGATCGTTGTAAATGGACGATACTCTGCGACGGAGCACATCGTTTCCTTCATCGCCTTCGCTCCGGCGGACGATCCGCAAATCGTGGTATACACAGCCGTCGATAATCCGGCAGGCATTCAGTTCGGGGGCGTCGTTGCTGCTCCGATCGTACAGAATATTCTGAGAGACTCCCTTCAGGTTCTGAACGTGCCGCAGCGGAAGGACCAGCTGCCCAAGGTCTATAAATACGGCGACACGCCGATCGTAACCGTTCCCGATCTGACTGGCGCAACCGTTCAGGATCTATACGAGGATCTGAACATGAACTTTATGCTGGCGAAATCCGGCACGGGCAATACGGTCGTCAGCCAGGCTCCGAAACCGGGAAGCCGCGTGGAACGGGGAGCGACAATCCGTATTTATATGGGCGAGGATACAGGGAAGAGCGAGGAAAATAAGGCTCCCGAATAAGACTTAATCATCGCAGCAATGGACGATAATAGAATTAGAGCGAGGGATATGCTATGAAACTGAACGAACTGGCTTCAACACTAACAATTGCACAAATCACAGGAAGCGGGGATATCACGATCACCGGTCTTCAAACCGACTCGCGTAAAGTAGCCCCGGGCGACCTGTTTATCTGTTTGCCCGGGCATACCGTGGATGGACATGACTACGCGGCACAAGCTGCCGAACAAGGAGCCGCGGCGCTTGTCACCGAACGCCAGCTGGATATTGATCTTCCGCAGGTCATTGTCAAGGACTGTCGCTATGCGATGGCCGTGATGGCGGATGCATTCTTCGGATCCCCGAGCTCCCATATGAAGATGATCGGCGTAACCGGCACCAATGGCAAAACGACAACCACGTACCTGATCGAAAAAATGATGAACGATCATGCGGTAAATACGGGCCTCATCGGAACGATCCAGATGCGTTATGGCGGCCGCACGTTCCCGATGTCCGGTACAACGCCGGAAGCTTTGGAGCTGCAGCGTTCCCTGGATGATATGTCTGCGAACGGCGTACAGTGCTGCATCATGGAGGTTTCCTCCCATGCACTGGAGCAAGGACGCGTCAAGGGTACGGATTTTCGCACGGCAATCTTCACGAACCTGACGCAGGATCACCTGGACTATCATAAAACGATGGCAGATTACAGGGCGGCAAAGGGGCTGTTTTTCGCGCGGCTCGGCAACAAATTCTCTCATCAGAAGAATCAGCGGAAATATGCCGTGCTGAATTCCGATGATGAAGCGTCGCAATATTTTGCCAAAGTGACTGCTGCTGAGGTGATTACATACGGCTTGAATGAAAAGGCAGACGTCCGCGCTTCGGAAATTTCCATCACGGCGCAGGGGACTCATTTTCATGTGGATACATTCAAAGGTAGCACGGATATTCAGCTGAAGATGGTAGGGAAATTCAACGTTTACAATGCTTTGGCCGCTATCACGGCGGGACTGCTGGAAGGCTTGGAGCTCGAAGGCATCAAGCAAAGCCTCGAGTCTGTACCGGGCGTTGACGGCCGCGTTGAATCCGTGGATGAAGGTCAGCCTTTCGCGGTGATCGTGGATTATGCCCACACGCCGGACGGTTTGGAGAACGTACTTAAAACAGTGAATGAGTTTGCGAAGGGACGCGTGATCACTGTCTTCGGCTGCGGAGGCGACCGTGACCGCACCAAGCGGCCGATCATGGGTAAGATTGCCGCGAAGTACAGTGACGTCGTGATGGTTACTTCTGACAATCCGCGCACAGAGAATCCCGATCTGATTCTGAAGGATATTGAAGCGGGACTCCAAGAGGATGCGGTGCCTCAGGAGAAATACCAGCTCGTTGTGGACCGGCGGGAGGCCATACAAAAGGCTATTGAAATGGCAAGCCCGGACGATGTAGTATTGATTGCGGGGAAAGGCCATGAAACCTATCAAATCATCGGACATACCAAACATGATTTTGATGACCGGGTTGTGGCCAAAGAAGCGATAAGGGGTATGGACAAGTGATTACGAAGAAACTGGGCGAAGTTGCGGTCATGTGCGGGGGCACCCTGACGCATGACCATGATCGTGATATACAAATGAACGGTGTCTTTACAGACTCGCGCAAGCTGGTTCGCGGCCGATTGTTCATCCCGCTCGTCGGGGAGAACTTCGATGGCCATGCCTTTGCGGCAGCAGCGCTTGCGGGAGGTGCCTGCGGCGTTATGTGGCAGCGTGACCGCGGCATTCCGCCGGAAGGACCCGTCATCGTGGTCGAAGATACGCTTGCCGCGCTGCAGGCGCTGGCGAAAGCTTATTTAGCCGATGTCGGCTGCCGCGTCGTCGGCATTACCGGCAGCAATGGCAAAACCACAACGAAGGATATGGTCTATTCCCTGCTCGGGACGACTTTCAAGGTGCACAAAACCGGGGGGAATTTCAATAACCACATCGGGCTTCCCCTGACGATTCTAGAGATGCCGTCGGATACGGAAATTGCTGTACTGGAGATGGGGATGAGCGGACGCCATGAGATCGAAAGCCTCTCGGCAATCGCGAATCCGGAAGTGGCCGTCATCACCAACATCGGTGAAGCTCACCTTCTGCAGCTCGGTTCGAGGCATGAGATTGCCCGTGCCAAGCTGGAAATCATCAGCGGGATGAAGCCCGGCGGTTTGCTCGTGTACCACGGTGATGAGCCGCTGATTCCGCTGGTCCTCGAGGAGGCTGATACGGTAAAGCCGGAAGGGTTGAAGACATTTACCTTCGGAATCGATCAACAGCATAACGATGATTATCCGACAGGCATGATGTTCCACAGCAACGGCATCACGTTCACTTCGCATCTTCATCCGGAGCATGGGCTCGAGCTTCCGCTGCTTGGCCAGCACAACGTGGTCAATTGCCTGGCTGCGCTAGCTGTAGCGAGTCATTTCGGGGTCAGCGAAGACAAGATCGTTGAAGGGATCTCAGGGCTGCAGATGACGGGCATGCGCATTGAACAGATTACGGCACCTAGCGGGCTTACGCTGCTTAATGATGCATACAATGCCAGTCCGCTGTCCGTGAAGGCGGCGATTGACGTGCTGGACAGCCTCAAAGGATATTCACAGAAGGTCGCGGTGCTCGGGGACATGCTGGAGCTTGGTCCGAAGGAGCTTGAGTTTCATGCGGAAGTCGGGGAGTATGCGGCTGGCGGCAAAGTGGATATGCTGTATACCTACGGCCCGCTTTCGGAAGAAGCAGCCAAAGCTGCATCAATCAAGCGGCCGGATCTTCCTGTGTACCATTTCACCGATAAAAAAGAACTGGCTTCCCACCTCGCAGGGCAGGTGCATCCGAAGGATGTCGTACTGATCAAAGCCTCGCGCGGAATGAAAATGGAAGAAATCGTGGATGCTCTTGTCAAGGAAGACTTGCATAACTAAACATACGGAGGGGGTGAATCCATGGATTACCAATTGTTGTTACTTACTATAGGCGTTTCTTTTATTCTCGCGGTCATTGCGGCTCCGCTGCTGATTCCGCTGCTGAGGCGGATGAAATTCGGGCAGCAGGTACGTGATGACGGACCGCAAAGCCATTTGAAAAAGGCCGGTACGCCAACGATGGGCGGTATCGTAATCATTTTGGCGTTTACGCTGTCTTTCTTGAAATTTTCAGTCATCAATACGGATTTTTACGTGCTGCTAGTCGCGACTCTCGGCTTTGGCCTCATCGGATTTCTCGATGATTACATCAAAATCGTATTCAAACGCTCGCTTGGGCTGACGGCCCGCCAAAAGCTGGTCGGCCAGCTGCTCTTTTCCGCGATCATGTGCATTTTGCTCATCCAGAACGGTCACAGCACGGCGATTCACGTCCCGGGAACCTCGTGGTCTTTTGACTGGGGCGGCTGGTTCTATTATCCGTTTATCGTCATCATGATGCTGGCCGTCACCAATGCCGTCAACTTCACGGACGGAGTGGACGGATTGTTGTCCGGCATCAGCGCCATTGCCTTTGGTGCCTTTGCCCTTGTGGCGATGCAGGCAACATCGCTGTCCGCTGCCGTATGTGCCGCGGCCATGATCGGTGCGGTGCTGGGCTTTCTTGTGTTCAATGCGCATCCGGCGAAAGTATTCATGGGCGACACGGGCTCGCTTGGCATCGGCGGAGCGATCGGCGCAATTGCAATTGTAACCAAAAGCGAGCTGCTCTTCATCGTGATCGGCGGCGTGTTCGTCATCGAAATGCTGTCCGTCGTCCTTCAGGTCGCATCATTCAAAACAAGAGGCAAGCGCATATTTAAAATGAGTCCGATTCACCATCACTTTGAATTGACCGGCTGGTCCGAATGGCGCGTTGTCATTACCTTCTGGGCCGTGGGCATCATTCTCGCGGGTGTTGGACTTTACTTGAACAAGGGGTTGTAGAAGATGAAGCATCCAGAGTCTTACAGGGATCAGGAAGTCGTCGTGCTGGGCTTGGCCAAAAGCGGTGTACAAGTCGCCAAGGTTCTCCACAGCTACGGGGCGGTTGTAACGGTTAACGATCAAAAAGACAGAGATCAATGCCCCGAAGCCGGGGAACTGGAATCACTCGGAATGACCGTCATTTGCGGCGGGCACCCGGAGAATCTGGTTCATCCCGGTATTTCTCTGCTTGTGAAAAATCCGGGTATTCCGTATAAGGTTCAGCCTGTACAAAAGGCGCTGGAGCTCGGGATCGAAGTCGTGACCGAAGTCGAAGTAGCCTATCATATCTGCAGCGCTCCGATCATCGGCATCACGGGTTCCAACGGCAAAACGACAACCACCACTTGGGTCGGAAAAATGCTCGATGAAGCAGGCATGCGTCCGATCGTCGCAGGGAATATCGGAACCCCGCTCTGCGAAGCCGCGCAGCAAGCGGATGCCGGCAACTGGATGGTAACCGAGCTGAGCAGCTTCCAGCTGAAAGGAACGAATGAATTCAGACCCCGTATCGGATGCTTGCTGAATGTGACGGAAACGCATCTGGATTATCATGGGGGGATGGAAGACTACGTCTCCTCCAAAGCCAAAATGTTCGCCAATATGGGAGAAGGAGATACCGCAGTCCTCAATTGGGATGATTCCACCTGCCGTGAGCTTGTTCCCTACATCAAGGCCAAGCTCCTGCCCTTTTCGATCAATGAAGAGCTGGTGGAAGGTGTTTATGTCAGCCCGCCTTTCGTCGCGGATACAAAGGATGACCTTCCTCGAAAAATCGTATACCGTGACGAACAAGGCCGGGTGAAAGATATCATCCCTGTGGAGGAAGTCGGTATTGCAGGCCGCTTTAATATCGCAAACGCGGCTGCCGCCTGCGCCATTTCCATTGCGGCCGGCGCGCCTGTCGACCGTTTAAGAGGCCCGTTATCCTCCTTCCGCGGTGTCGAACACCGCTTGGAGTATGTGATGAATCTTGACGGCGTCGCTTATTACAACAATTCCAAGGCGACCAATTCCAAAGCGACCACCATGGCTCTGAACTCTTTTCAGCAGCCGATCGTCTTGATCGCCGGGGGACTGGACCGGGGCTCGGACTACATGGAGCTGCTACCGGTGCTGTCCGAACGGGTCAAAGCCGTCGTTGCCTTGGGACAAACGGCGCACAAAATCGCTGGCGTATCAAAAATGGCCGGATTAAAGCATGTGGTCATCGTCGATAATGAAGAGGACGCCGCCGACACGCTTCGCGCAGCCGTAAAAGAAGCCCAGGCCGCAGCCGAGCCGGGAGATATCGTGCTTTTGTCTCCGGCCTGCGCCAGCTGGGACATGTTTACGTCATATGAGGAGCGTGGACGCATTTTTAAAGAGGCGGTGCATAATCTTTAAGTAGGGGGGTGGATAAGCCCCTACTTTTTTGCAAAAGGTGGCCTCTTCATGAACAAGACACGCCCGGCGCCGGATTTGTGGCTTTTTCTCTGTATTTTGGGTTTGCTCACAATCGGCATGGTCATGGTATACAGCGCCGGCTCGGTGCTGGCCTTTCACGATTATGGTGATTCATTTTACTTCGTAAAACGTCAGCTGCTGTTTGCCGTTTTGGGACTTGTTGCGATGTTTTTTACAGCCAGCATCGATTTCCGTGTTTGGAAAAAGTATGCGAACATAGCCCTGATTGTCTGCTTCGTGCTCCTGGTCATCGTTCTGATACCGGGCGTCGGAGTGGTGCGGGGCGGCGCGCGCAGCTGGCTTGGCATCAGCTCATTCGGTATTCAGCCCTCCGAATTCATGAAACTGGGCATGATCCTGTTCCTTTCCAAGTGGCTGAGCAGCGAGAACTGGGACATCACGTCTTTTGGAAAAGGACTCTTGCCGCCGCTTGGACTGATGGGACTGGCATTCGGACTCATTATGCTGCAGCCGGACCTCGGGACGGGCACCGTCATGATGGGGGCCG
Source organism: Paenibacillus sp. SAFN-054 (assembly GCF_051966755.1). Lineage (NCBI taxonomy): Bacteria > Bacillati > Bacillota > Bacilli > Caryophanales > Paenibacillaceae > Paenibacillus > Paenibacillus sp. SAFN-054. Next base: position 2,220,416 of record NZ_JBQCKS010000001.1, on the reverse strand, counting down.
CCATGATGATCGTCTTCACGGCAGGCGCGCGCCTCAGACATTTAGGGATGCTCGGGCTTGCCGGAGCGGCAGGGTTCGTCGGGCTTGTTTTAGCGGCACCTTACCGTTTAAAGCGTATTACAGCGTTTCTTGATCCATGGTCTGACCCGCTGGGGGCAGGCTATCAAATTATTCAATCCTTATATGCCATCGGCCCTGGAGGCCTTGGCGGTCTAGGCCTCGGAATGAGCCGTCAGAAGTACAGCTACGTTCCGGAGCCGCAGACGGACTTTATATTTTCCATATTGGCCGAAGAGCTTGGTTTCATTGGCGGGCTGATTGTGCTGCTGCTGTTTTTGATTCTGGTCTGGCGCGGCATGCGTGTAGCAATGACCATCCCCGACCGATACGGCAGCCTGCTCGCGGTAGGCATCGTCGGCATGGTCGCCGTACAGGTTATCATTAACATCGGGGTTGTCATCGGCCTGATGCCGGTTACGGGCATTACCCTGCCGCTGATCAGCTATGGCGGCTCGTCGCTTACGCTGATGCTGACCGCTCTGGGTATTTTACTTAATCTATCACGTTATGCGAGGTGATCAGCATGCGCGTCGTTCTAACAGGCGGTGGCACCGGGGGGCATATTTACCCGGCTGTGGCCGTCGCGAGGCAATGTGAAGCAGAAGATCCGGATTCCACTTTTTTATATATCGGCGGTACCAGAGGCCTGGAGAGCAAGCTGGTCCCCCAGGAGAACCTTCCTTTTCAATCGATTGACATTACGGGCTTTCGCCGGAAACTGTCCGCTGACAACGTCAAGACCATCATCCGTTTCCTGAAGGGCGTCAAAACCTCCAAGCGGATGCTAGCCGAGTTCAAACCGGATGTGGTGATCGGAACCGGCGGTTATGTATGCGGTCCTGTCGTATATGCGGCGGCAAAGCTGGGCATTCCCTGCATTATTCATGAACAAAACGCCATTCCGGGCTTGACCAATCAGTTTCTGAGCCGATATGTCAGCACGGTGGCCGTCAGCTTTGAAGGCTCGGAGCGTTCATTCCCCAAAGCCAAACGGGTTATTTACACGGGGAATCCCCGTGCTACGACCGTTCAGTCAGCCAATCGGGAACGCGGTTTTGCTTCACTGGGCATTCCGATGAACAGCTCAGTCGTGCTGGTGGTAGGAGGCAGCCGGGGCGCCAAGGCGATTAACGACGCCATGATCGAAATGGCACCGAAGCTGGAGAAGCTGAAGCATATTCATTTCGTGTATGTAACGGGCGAACACTATTTCGAAAAGACGCGGGAGGAAATCCGCAGCAAGCTCGGCAGCATGCCGAATCATCTGCATGTGCTTCCGTATGTGAACAACATGCCGGAAGTGCTCGCAGCCACATCCTTGATCGTGAACCGGGCGGGTGCATCCTTCCTGGCTGAAATTACTTCGCTTGGTATTCCGTCCATCCTGATTCCGTCTCCGAACGTGACCAATAACCATCAGGAGGCTAATGCAAGACAACTGGAGAAGGCGGGAGCAGCCAAAGTGATTCTGGAGAAGGATTTGTCTGGACGACGCCTCTACCGGTATATCGGGGATATCATGGGGGATATCAGCGTTCAGAAGGAAATGTCCGAGAAGTCCCGCAGCCTCGGAAAGCCTGATTCCGCCAATCTGATCGTCAGGGAAATGCGCCGCCTGACGGCTCACCGCTGAAAGGGCTGGGCGATTGTCACACACCGGGTATGCATGACATAAGATACCCTATAATCGTGACAATCACCACGGAATGCCGGCCCCTTGGGAATGAACTCAATCGATTGGGGTTCATCTGAAGCTGGGGAGTTGCTTTAGCGGATGTCCTGACGGTTAAAGGAAGACGATACCGGTTAGTATGACCGAGCCGCTTGCCACGACAAGCTGTATCCATGAATGCCGGAGACCTGTGGTCTGATGTGTCACGCAAAAACAAGTCCGCTGAGATTGTACTGGATTCACGCCGGTCAAGCGACAGCAGAGGACGTTCTCGAGTTCAAAGCATTCCGTCTCTAAAGCTCTTAAGGGCTTTTTGAAACGGGCATCACGGCTGATGCCTAGAATGGCTGCGACTTGAGGGGTAAACTCGGAGGTGATACATTGGACAAATTGGTGATTGAGGGTGGGAAATCCCTATCAGGAACCATACGTATCCATGGAGCAAAAAATGCAGCATTGCCTATTCTGGCAGCGAGCTTGCTGGCCGCAGGCAAGGTTCAGCTGAGCAATGTCCCCCGTCTTCTGGATATTGAAGTGATGCTGGACATCCTGGATCGGATCGGCTGCACGACTTTGCATGATCAGGAGACGGTTGTTGTGGATACGTCGTCCGCCAATTCGTTTCATGTACCGGAAGACTTAATGAAGCAAATGCGCTCCTCTATTTTCTTGATGGGGCCTCTGCTTGCGAGATTCGGGGAGGTTTCTGTTTACCAGCCCGGAGGCTGCGCCATCGGTGAGCGCAAAATCGATCTTCATCTCCGGGGACTGAAGGCGCTGGGCGCTGAAATCGAGGAACTCGATCAGCAGATCATTTGCAGGGCCGGCAGACTGAAGGGCACGGAAATTCACCTGGATTTTCCGAGCGTCGGAGCAACGGAAAATATCATGATGGCCGCGGCCACGGCAGAGGGAACCACCATATTGACCAATGCTGCGCGGGAACCGGAAATTCAGGATTTGCAAAACTTTCTGAACGCCATGGGGGCAAGCATCATCGGTGCAGGTACGGATACGATTACGATTCAGGGCGTTAAGGAGCTCTCTCCTTGCTCGTACACGATTATTCCCGACCGGATCGTAGCTGGAACGGTGATGATCGCTGCTGCAGCCACCCGGGGGAACGTGACGTTAACCCACTGCAATCCGGCTCATTTATCGTCCTTGATCCACGTCCTCAAGCGGGCTGGTGTTCAAATCAGCATCTGCAATGATATAATGAACGTAAGCTGTATGAGCCGGCCCAGAGCCGTAGAGCGTATTGAAACATCGCCTTACCCGTCTTTTCCGACGGATCTGCAGTCTCAGGTAATGGTGCTGTTGTCTTTGGCCGACGGCTTCAGCGTCATGAAGGAAACGGTTTTTGAAGGACGGTTCAAGCATGTGGATGAGCTGGCGAGAATGGGAGCGGATATTTCCATTGATCTCAGCTGTGCTTTCATCCGCGGCGTACAGCGGCTGTACGGTGCAACGGTGGAAGCAACGGATCTTAGGGCCGGAGCCGCGCTGGTGATCGCCGGACTGGCTGCCCAAGGGAAGACCGTTGTAGAACAGGTGCATCACATTGACAGAGGTTATGAACATATTGAACAGCTCTTCCAGAAGCTGGGTGCCGAGATCTACCGGCTGTCGCCGGTGCCGAAATCACTTGATTTAGCCAATTAACACCAAGCTTATCCCCTCTGCAAAGAGGGGATAAGAGGTATTTAGTGGAGAGAATCTTATGCCAAAAGCTCACATTCCCGTTTTAAAAGAGAACAAGCCCAAAAGAAGAGCCAGCCGGAGGATCATTGTCATTCTGCTGCTATTGTTTGTTGCGATCCTGGCGATCTTATTCTTTCGCTCGCCGGTAAGCCAGGTGACGGATATACAGTTTACAGGCAGCACGTTTTCCTCAAGGGAGCAGCTTTTGCAGGCCAGCGGACTGACGAAGGGAAGCCAGTATTTCGGCGTATCTCCTTCCAAGGTCGAAGGCCAGCTGTTACACATCAAATCGATTCAAAAAGCAGTGGTGGACAAGCAGTTCCCCGGTAAAATCAGCATTACGATTCAGGAGTATCCCGCGGTTGCCTATGAGCTGGGGGCAGAGGGCAGCCTCGATGCCATTCTATCGAACGGGACGAAGGTTTCCGTCAACAGCAGCGGCATTGCTGTCGAGAAGCCGATTCTGACGAAGTGGAGCGCTTCCGATCCGAATAAGGTAGAGCTCTGCAAGGTGCTCGGGAGTATTCCGAATGAGCTTACGTCAGATATATCGGAAATCATCCCATCGCCGACGGCATCCTTTCCGGACCGGATCAAGCTGTACACGCGGTCCCGTTTTGTGGTCATTACGGCGATTTCGCTGCTCAGCGACAAGGTGGAATATTTGAACCAGGTCATCGAAACGGCAGAGCCCGGTACGATCACGATGCTGGAAGCTGATACGTATACACCGTTCCAGTCCACGGGGGACAATGAAGCGGACCAAACTGCTACTACTCAAGGAAAATAAAAAATGCTACAATTGGTTTTATGGGTTGTCTACATGAATTGAACTGATAAAATGTTGTTCTTTGTTCAATTTATCATACCGAATGAACTAAAATTTGTTTATCATCATACCGATAAACGTTTTCGGGAAGGTAAATCCGAAAATCATTATCTTAAAAACTCCCTCTTTTTTCTTCTGATTTTTACCCTGTCCTACTAAATGTTGGCAGTCGAAAAATTTGTAGAAAAAAGAGGGAAAGATTCTTCTATGTTGAATATGTAGAATTGAGTGTTTTATCCAACCAGGAAGTTATTTTATAAAACAGGAGGTGCCACGGTTGAGCAACAATGACATCATTGTTAGTTTGGACATCGGTACATCCAAAGTTCGTGCTATTATTGGGGAAGTGAATAATGGAACCTTTAATATTATTGGAGTTGGATCTGCCGACTCGGAAGGAATTCGCAAAGGTGCAATTGTAGATATTGACCAGACTGTACAATCCATCCGTAGTGCCGTTGATCATGCGGAACGTATGGTCGGTATTCAAATATCGGAGGTTTACGTCGGCATTTCGGGGAATCATATCGGACTTCAATCAAGCCACGGTGTCGTGGCAGTATCGAACGAGGATCGGGAAATTGGAGAGGAAGACATTGAACGCGTGCTTAAAGCCGCAGAGGTTGTAGCTCTTCCGCCTGACCGGGAAATCATTGATGTGGTTGCAAAACAATACGTAGTCGATGGGCTCGAGGGAATTCAAGATCCGCGCGGCATGATAGGCGTCCGTCTGGAAGTGGAAGCTATCATCATTACCGGCGCTAAGACCGCTATACATAATCTTTTGCGCTGTGTTGAAAAATCAGGTCTTAAGATCAAAGATCTAGTACTTATGTCTTTGGGAGCAGGGCAGCTCGCCTTGTCCAAGGACGAAAAAACAATGGGCTCCGTGCTTGTAGATATCGGCGCGGGATCTACAACAATCGCTATTTTCGAAGCCGGTACGTTGGTGTCGACTTCAACACTGCCCATCGGCGGTGAATTTGTGACCAATGACATTGCTTATGGACTTCGGACGCTGACGGATCAGGCGGAGAAGGTCAAGCTGAAATACGGCTGTGCTCTGCTGGCTGACGCCGCGCCTGACGTCACGTTTAAAGTGGTTCGTATTGGCAGCAACGTCGAAAAGGAATTTACCCAGGAGGATTTGGCGTCCATCGTCGAGCCTCGGGTACAGGAAATTTTTCATCTGATTCGTGAAGAAGTGAAGCGTCTTGGTTACGTTGAGCTTCCAGGAGGTTATATACTTACTGGTGGCACTGTATCCATGCCGGGAGTTTTGCAGGTTGCGCAGGCTGAGCTCGCTGCATCCGTCAGAACTGCTGTGCCTGATTACATCGGCGTGCGAGACCCTGGTTATACGAGCGGCGTTGGCATTCTGCATAACGTCATCCGCAACATTCGTGTTCGCAGCAGCAACAGCGGAAACGTGAGCAGTGCGGGCAACAAGAAAACAGTGAACCGCCCTAAAGCGAGTCCTGCTGCGAATCCGGAGGCTGCCCAGAAACCAGGCTTTATTGAACGATTGAAAAATATATTCAGTGATTTCATATAAGCTGGTTCCATAGAATCAGTGGACGGGCCATTCATGCACAATGAGGGGGAGATGGGAAAATATGTTGGAATTTGATTTTGAAATGGAGAGCTTGGCACAAATTAAAGTAATAGGTGTAGGCGGCGGCGGAAGCAATGCTGTCAACCGTATGATTGAAAATGGCGTTCAAGGTGTAGAATTTATCACCGTGAATACAGACGCCCAAGCTTTGCATATGGCCAAATCGGAACATAAACTGCAAATCGGGGATAAACTGACCCGCGGTCTCGGTGCCGGAGCCAACCCTGAAGTGGGCAAAAAGGCGGCTGAAGAGTCGCGTGATCTGATCATGAATACCCTCAAAGGTGCTGATATGGTTTTTGTTACCGCAGGCATGGGCGGTGGTACCGGAACCGGTGCCGCTCCGGTGATCGCCGAGATCGCCAAAGAATGCGGAGCATTGACTGTAGGTGTGGTGACGCGTCCGTTTACGTTTGAAGGACGCAAGCGTTCCACTCAGGCCGAGCTTGGTATTGAAGGTCTGAAAGAGAAAGTCGATACACTGATTGTTATTCCGAATGACCGACTTTTAGAAATCGTCGACAAAAAAACGCCGATGATAGAAGCGTTCCGGGAAGCAGATAATGTACTTCGTCAAGCAGTACAAGGCATCTCTGACTTGATCCAAGTTCCTGGTCTGATCAACCTTGACTTTGCGGATGTAAAAACGATCATGACGGAACGCGGTTCGGCTTTGATGGGTATTGGACTTGCAACAGGCGAGAACCGTGCTGCTGAGGCTGCACGTAAAGCCATTATGAGTCCCCTGCTGGAGACTTCGATTGAAGGCGCGCGCGGCGTCATCATGAATATTACGGGCGGTGCCAACCTGTCACTTTACGAAGTGAATGAGGCGGCAGAGATTGTCACTTCGGCATCCGATCCGGAAGTGAATATGATCTTCGGTGCGATTATTGAGGAAAGCATGAAGGATGAAATTAAAGTAACGGTCATTGCTACCGGGTTTGATCATCGTGGTGCTCCAGCGGCTCCTCTCCGTAAACCGGGAGTAGCGCCAACCGAGCCTACCGAAAACCGCAGCAGCAATCCGACCAACCTTCGTCCGTTCGGTAACCAATCCAGCAGCGATCAGCTCGACATTCCGACGTTCCTGCGGAATCGTTCACGCCAAAACAAGGACTAATCAGCTTATAACGCATAAACGATAGAAGAGACCCGCATTCCATTTGGAATCAGCGGGTCTCTTTTTGTATATCGTCTTCTCCTCTAAAACCTACGGAACTCGACAAAAAAAGTTGGGGTCTTACCCCCAATTTTAGACAGACTTTGGATAGGGTTCTTTTTATACTAAATACATCTCCCAGGCACGATACTTTTGAAATGGCATGTCCCTATAGCAATTGTTCCGAAAGATTCCACGAATGGCAGGCAGGTGATGGGACTGGTTGTTTATATTGATCTGATTTTTATCACCAATCTGCTCATTGATGGCGCGCTTCTATGGCTTACCGCCTGGATGAGGAAGCAGAGGTTCAAGTGGTGGCGACTCACCGTCTCGGCAGCCGTAGGGGCGTTATACGTCGTCATGATGTTTCTGCCTCAATTATCGTTCATGTACACCTTTTTTGTTAAATTTGCATTATCCCTGTTGATGCTCTGGATCGTTTTCGGTTTTGGAAGTCTTCAAAACTATATCCGGAACATGGGCGCGTTCTATATGATCAACTTCGCTGCTGCCGGCGGAATTATCGGAATTCACTATTTGCTGCAAAATACGGGAGAGATTTTTAACGGAATATGGTTTACAGCTTCGGGAGGACTCTCGTTTGAATTGAAAATCGGGTTCTGGTTCACGTTCGTGATGTGCTTTGCAGTTCTGTTATGGTTCAAGCTCGTGCATTCCTCGAGACGGAAGCTGGAGAGCAGACAGGAATACATGGGTGAGGTTACCGTCGACATTGGCGGATACCGGGTCTCCTGCACGGGGCTCTTGGATACGGGCAACCAGCTTGCCGATCCGCTCACAAGAACGCCTGTCATGGTGATGGAAGCGGCGCTTTGGAGGGAGAAGCTGCCGACAACCTGGCTTGAACGGCTGTCTGAAGGAGAACCGGACAAACTTGTCCTTGAGCTGGATGAAGACGATTTCGAGTGGCGTGATCGGCTGCGGCTGGTGCCTTACCGAGGCGTAAACCGGAATTCGGCCTTTATGCTGGCGTTGAAACCCGATGCCGTGGAGGTGCGAATAGGAGAACAGACAAGCCGTACCGTAAAAGTGCTGATTGGACTGGATGGAGGGCAATTATCAGGTGATCGTTCCTATCAGGCGATCATTCATCCGGATTTGGTACGGGAGGGTACCGAAAACGGCGTCAAGGAAGAAAAGGTAACCGTGAATACAACGACGTTGAGCTTGTAATATGGGCTACCCTTAGGGAAATTTTTAGCCAATGCTTACGAAGTCAAATTCTCCTTAAGGAGAATTTTTAGGAGGACAACGAATGCTAGTTAAATGGCGATTGATAGCGCAGCTGCAATATTACCGGTTCCTTTTTCTGCTGGGGCTTAAAAGTGAAGAAATCTACTATATTGGCGGCAGTGAGGCTCTCCCTCCGCCGCTGACACGCGAGGAAGAGGAGTACCTGCTGCAGCGGCTTTCCACAGGGGATGCGGCCATCCGGTCGATGCTGATCGAACGCAATCTGCGCCTGGTCGTCTACATTGCCCGCAAGTTTGAGAACACCGGCATCAATATCGAGGATCTTGTTTCCATCGGAGCGATTGGCTTGATTAAAGCGGTCAACACCTTTGACCCCGAGAAAAAGATCAAGCTGGCCACGTATGCCTCTCGCTGCATTGAAAATGAGATTCTGATGTATCTGCGCCGCAACAGCAAAATTCGCAGCGAGGTCTCTTTTGACGAACCGCTTAATATTGATTGGGACGGGAACGAGCTTCTGCTCTCGGACGTGCTTGGAACCGAAAATGATACCATTTACCGCAATATTGAAGAACAGGTGGACCGCAAGCTGCTCCACAAGGCACTCGAAAAGCTGACGGACCGGGAACGCACAATTATGGAACTTCGCTTCGGGCTGCAGGATGGCGAGGAAAAAACGCAAAAGGACGTGGCCGACATGCTCGGCATCTCCCAATCCTACATATCCAGACTTGAAAAAAGAATTATTAAGAGACTCCGCAAGGAGTTCAACAAGATGGTGTAGCAATTTTTTTCGCAGGAATAAAATGAGCCCCCAGGGAGATAATGTACATTAATGTTTCTCCTTGGGAGGTATATCATCATGACCCGAAACAAAGTCGAAATTTGTGGCGTGGATACCGCGAAACTGCCGGTGTTAACCAACGTGGAAATGCGCGAATTGTTCCATGCTTTACAGCAAAACAACGAACGGTCAGCCAGAGAAAAGCTGGTGAACGGCAACCTGAGACTGGTGCTCAGCGTCATCCAGCGCTTTAACAATCGGGGAGAGTTTGTCGACGATTTGTTTCAGGTGGGCTGTATCGGACTCATGAAGGCCATTGATAATTTTGATTTGTCGCAAAACGTAAAGTTTTCGACCTATGCGGTCCCGATGATTATCGGGGAAATCCGCAGGTATCTCAGGGACAACAACCCGATTCGCGTGTCCAGATCGCTTCGTGACATTGCCTATAAGGCCCTGCAGGTGCGTGACTCCCTGACCAACCAGAACTCGAGGGAACCGACGATTTTTGAAATATCCGAGGTGCTGAACGTTCCCAAAGAAGACGTGGTATTTGCGCTCGACGCGATCCAGGATCCGGTATCGCTGTTCGAACCGATTTACCATGATGGCGGCGATCCCATTTATGTGATGGATCAGATCAGCGACGATAAGAACAAGGATGTGCTCTGGATTGAGGAAATTGCACTGCGCGAGGCCATGCAAAGACTGGGACAGCGGGAGAAAATGATTCTCTCCATGCGCTTTTTTGAAGGAAAGACCCAAATGGAGGTTGCCGATGAGATCGGGATTTCGCAGGCTCAAGTATCCCGTCTGGAGAAGTCGGCCATCCAGCAGATGCAGAAGCATGTAAAGTCGTAAATCTCACCTAAAAATTGAATATTAAGGCACAGGCAGGGGCTTACCGCCCCGTCTGTATATCCTTTGAAACGAAAGCGATCCGCTACAGGATCGCTTTTTTAGATCCCTTGTACAGAGTATTATCCGTATCACGGGAAAATGTATGGATAGGAAGCAAAAAGAAGGGCATTTTGCCCAGAGCCGACATATACTTATGTTAGTAGCGGGGTTAGCGGATTTTAGAGGGATATTTTTAAGTGAAAAGGGGCTGCAGTCTTTGATTCCAGATCGGCAGGCGGTGGAGATGAATATGAAAATATCCGATTTTCAAACCAAGGATGTCATCAATATTGTGGACGGCCGCAGGCTCGGCCAAATCAGCGATCTTGAGCTGGATCTTCGCCAGGGGCGGATCGACGCGATCGTGGTTCCCAGTTACAGCAAGTTTCTGGGCCTGTTTGGCGGTGGTGCCGACCTGATCATTCCTTGGCGCAATATCGTTAAAATCGGATCGGACGTCGTTTTGGTCAAGATGGAGGAATTGAAGACTCTTCAGGATGAGAAGGATGCTGCGTCTTACGGTGAAAGGCAGGAGCGGGACCGCCGAAATTACAGAGAGCTATAATTATGGCAGCCGTCTATGGTACACTGGAACAGAGGTGAGAGGATGGAACCGTTTGTTTTGAGAGAGGCTGAGGGAAAGCCTTCGCTGTTTATGCTGCAGCCCTGGGCAGAACGTTATATGGGGATCAGCGCAGGTTTTACGGGGAGAAATGGAGGCGTAAGCAAAGCGCCTTATCATACATTGAATTGTGCTTTTCATGTCGGCGACCGTCCGGAGGATGTCATAGCCAATCGGGAACTCGTCGCGGATACGCTCGGTTTTACGCTGGCGGATTGGACATGCGGCGAGCAGGTGCACAGCGCGGATATCGCTATCGTTGGCCCGGAGCTGCGTGGAGCTGGTAGTGAGAACCGGGAGACCGGCATACAGGATACCGACGGTCTATTGACGAATGTGCCGGGGATGATGCTGGCTTCCTTTTATGCGGATTGCGTGCCACTTTTCTTTCATGACCCTGTGCGTCAAGTTGTAGGGTTAGCCCACGCCGGGTGGAAGGGGACCGTTGCGGGAATTGCCGGGAAAATGGTAAAGCGGATGGTGGACCATTATGCATGCAGCCCTGAAAATATTGTGGCAGCGATTGGCCCGTCCATTGGCTCCTGCTGTTATGAAGTGGATGATAAAGTGATGTCTCATGTTCGCGATTTAGAAAAACATTTCCTGGGTAATGAGCATTATTCCACTTCAGACTGGTACATAGCAAAAGAGGACGGCAAAAGCATGCTGAACTTGAAAGAAATGAATCGACACATTATGATTAAGGCAGGAATATTGCCGACTCATATCGAATGTACATCATGGTGTACAAGCTGTCGTAACGATTTGTTTTTCTCATACCGCAAGGATAGAGGAAAGACAGGACGAATGGCAAGTTGGATCGGGTTAAAAGAGAGGTGAGCCTTCCATGACACTGGAAGAGCGTATAGAAGAAGTCAACAGGCGCATCGAAGCAGCATGTGTGCGGAGCGGAAGGTCTGCCGATGAAGTGAATATCGTTGCAGTAACCAAATATGTTTCGGCGGGAATGACCGCCAAGGTGCTGGACAGCGGCTTGGCGCATCTCGGCGAGAACCGCTGGCAAAACGCAGAGGACAAATGGAAGGCGTTAGGCCAGCGCGGGACATGGCATTTTATCGGCCACTTGCAGACCAATAAGGTGAAGGATGTCGTCGGCAAGTTTGAGTATATCCATTCGCTGGACAGGCTTTCTTTGGCCAAGGAACTTGAGAAATCAGCCGCAGCAAAAGGTTTGGTAATTAAAACCTTCTTACAGGTGAATGTGTCTGGAGAAGATAGCAAATATGGATTGGCACCGGAAGAGGCGGCAGCTTTTTTACAAAAGATTCAGAGCTTTTCCCATATTAAGGTCATCGGCCTCATGACCATGGCTCCTTTCGAGGATCGACCGGAAGACACCCGGATGGTTTTTAGAGGGCTTCGCGAATTAAGGGATGCATTGAACCTCCAAGGGATAACACCTGAACCGTTAACGGAGCTTTCCATGGGAATGTCTAACGATTTTGAAGTGGCAATCGAAGAAGGAGCGACTTGGATCCGTTTAGGCAGTGTTTTAGTAGGGAAAGAAGAGGAGGAGTGATGATCGTGATGAACAAATTCATGTCTTTTTTGGGATTGCAGGAGCAGGAGGAAATCGTTGAACGGGAGCAGCTCCCCGTTGAAGAAGAAGAATATGAAACTCCGCCGGTGGAAACACGTAAAAACCCAAGGGGAAATAATGTGGTCAGCATTCACTCGCAAAAAAACGTCAAGGTCATTCTTCATGAACCGCGTTCGTATGATGAAGCACAGGAAATTGCCGATCATTTGCGTTCCCACCGCACGGTCGTTGTGAACCTTCAACGGGTGCGCACGGATCAGGCGCTGCGGATCATTGATTTTCTTAGCGGAACGGTATATGCGCTGGGCGGAGGCATTTCCAAGATTGGCGGCAACATCTTTTTATGCACACCGGATACCGTGGAGATTTCTGGGACCATATCGGAAATACTGGGCGAAGACCATGAATACAACAGAATGAGGTGAGCCAACTTTGTACGAAATTGCAACAATCGTGCATTATCTGTTTCAAATTTATTTTTATATGATCATTGTTTATGTCTTGATGTCATGGCTTCCGAACCTGCGTGAGAATTTTATCGGAGAGCTGCTTGCGAAGCTGGTGGAACCTTACTTATCGTCGTTTCGTCGGTTTATTCCCCCCATTATGGGCATGCTGGACATTTCGCCGATCATCGCGTTGTTTGTTCTTCAGTTTGCTGAGCAAGGCGTGTACGCCATACTCCGGCTGTTTCTATAACCGCGATGAAACAGGATATTTACGAGCATTTTCATCCGGACGAGCGCGAGTTCGTCGATCGTGCGTGGGAATGGATTGTTAACGCAGGGCAATACCATGAGACCAAATTGACGGATTTTCTGGATCCAAGGCAAGTGTTTATTGTGGAATCGCTGGTTAACCGTCATCCGGACGTGCATGTGCGCCTGGACGGCGGATATGAAGGAGCGGAACGCCGCAGGGCGCTGATTGCTCCCGATTACAGGGACCTGAGCGAAGAGGATATGAAGCTGAGGGTGCTCAGCATCGACTCGATTGACGAGAAGTTCCTTACCCTGGAGCATGGGGATTATATGGGATCGATTTTGGGGCTTGGGATCAAGCGGGCCAAGATCGGGGACATTCATGTGCTGGAGCATGGCTGCCACGCCGTCGTTAGCGAAGAGATCAGCGCTTTTCTTGATATGAATTTGAACCAGGTGCACCGTATACACGTCCTGAGCGAGATTTTGCCGATTGAGCAGCTGCGCACGAGCAAGGTCTCCCTGGAGACGATGGATATTACGGTAGCTTCTTTGCGTTTGGACGGCATTGCTTCCGATGTCTACCGTCTCAGCCGCAGCAAGGTCCTAATCCCGATCCGGGCCGGACGGTGCCGCGTGAACTGGAAAACGGTCGATGACCCTTCGTCTCCCCTCAAGGAAGGCGATATGATATCCATGCAGGGCTTTGGGCGCTTTAAAGTGCTGGAGGCCGGCGATGTTACGAAAAAAGGGCGCTACCGCGTTAAAATAGGTAAATTTGTGTAGACTCTCAGCAGGAAATAGGTTTTTTCTGTCGAAATGAAATATCTACAGCAATGTCGGAACTAAAGAAAAGTATTTCTTCGGCCGATACAATCCAAGTGGACTGTATCTACAGATCCGTTCGATAACAGGGAGACCTGAACATTCTTAGGAGGTGCACATCAATGCCATTAACGCCACTGGATATACATAACAAGGAATTTTCCCGCCGGCTCCGGGGTTATGATGAAGATGAAGTGAATGAATTCCTCGATCAGGTCATCAAGGATTATGAGAGTGTCATCCGGGAAAACAAGGAACTTCATAACCAGATGATGTCTTTGCAGGAAAGACTTGACCACTTCCTCAATATTGAAGAGACGCTTTCCAAAACGATTATCGTAGCCCAGGAAGCGGCGGACGAAGTGAAAAACAACGCCAAGAAGGAAGCGCAGCTGATCATCAAGGAGTCGGAGAAGAATGCAGACCGCATTATTAACGAATCCTTGTCCAAGTCGCGTAAAATCGCGATGGAAGTGGAAGAATTAAAGAAGCAGGCATCCATTTACCGCACTCGTTTCCGGACACTGGTGGAGGCACAACTGGAGCTATTGAGCCAGGACGGCTGGGAAGCCCTAGAGTCTTCCAATGATCCCCGGGTTTCCCGTGAGGCGAATGAAGTATACTAGGCTTCTGCTTGGTTGACTTTTGGGTGAAAAAGGACTATAACTATAGTCATATCCTTTGTTGTGCAGTTGCGCAGCAAGTCGTGAATATGAATTCAATGATGGGATAAGTAAGCTTGGGAACCGTTCTCCAGAGAGTTGGCGATGTGCTGCGAGCCAATGTTCAGACCGAAGCTGAAGATCCTCCCGGAGAAGTAAGGCTGAATCGTTAGCTGCTAACGTGTGTAAGCTGAACCGGATTGCCGAACGTTATATCGGCTCCTTGCTGCAAGCAGATTTCCGTTGCAGGAAAGTGTTTTAGGCGAGGACTTAAGGAGTCGTTCAGAAGAAGTTTTTTCTTCATGAGCGGAATTAGGGTGGTCACGCGAGCAGAAGCCTCGTCCCTTTACAGGGATGAGGCTTTTTTTGTTGTCTTGAGGCTTATTTGAAGCTTTATCGAATCCCCTAAATCCCCTTTTCCAAGCTTTTGCTTTCGAAAAGTGGCGGTGTGAGGGAATGGGGCGTTCGAGCGTGACATGTGGTGAAGCCCCGGTTCTTCCTCGGTTCTCCTTTGGGTACGTCATCGGGATCCTCTCGTGAGAATTGAATATCAATGTGAACAAAACCTAGGTAACGCGTCCGTAAAGCGTGCTCCTATCTTTGCGGAAAGCAAAGAATAGGAGCGAAAAGCGGGTATCATATACAAAAGTTGCAAAGAACGCACTCTGTGACATGTCCGATCCATTTCGGGAGTCCAGAGGGCAGAAGCCCTTGGGGTCCCTAGTGCTTCCGAAGCGAGTTTTCCTTTGGATAACATTTAAGGGATTTAGGGAGATGGGAAATCTTTTAAAGGATCTTGGAGGTTGAAAATGATGCAAAAAGTCGATATCAAAGAAAAAGCTCGCACACGCGACCTGCGCGTGCTGAAGAAATGGAACGAGGAAGATACCTTCCGCAAATCCATGGAGAACCGGGAAGGCAAGCCGAACTATGTGTTCTATGAAGGACCGCCGACAGCGAACGGTGCACCGCATATCGGTCACGTGCTCGGGCGTGTCATCAAGGATTTCATCGGCCGTTATCAAACGATGAAAGGCTACCGCGTCGTCCGCAAAGCGGGCTGGGATACGCATGGCTTGCCGGTTGAACTCGGCGTGGAAAAGCAGCTTGGCATTTCCGGCAAACAGGAAATCGAGAAATACGGGGTTGAAGAATTCATCAAAAAATGCAAAGCCAGCGTTTTTGAATATGAGAAGCAGTGGAGAGAACTCACCGAAGCCATCGGCTATTGGACCGATCTGGACCATCCGTATATTACGCTTGAAAACAACTACATCGAAAGCGTATGGAACATTCTGGCGACGATTCATGACAAAGGTCTCCTATACCGCGGACATCGCGTAAGCCCATATTGCCCTTGCTGCCAGACGACGCTCAGCTCCCACGAAGTGGCTCAGGGCTACGAAGATGTGAAGGATCTCAGCGCGACGGCCAAGTTCAAGCTGCATGACAGCGGGGATTACGTATTGGCATGGACGACCACGCCTTGGACACTGCCGGCACACGTGGCGCTGGCGATGAACCCGGATATGGACTATGTGCGCGCGGAGCAGGGGGGCGAAGTATACATCGTTGCCAAAAACCTGGTCGAAGACGTACTGAAAGGCGACTATCAGGTACTGTCCACGCATAAAGGCTCCGAATTTATCGGAAAAACTTATACGCCGCCGTTCACGTATACGAAGCCGGAAAAAGGCAATCTCATCGTCGGTGCTTCTTTCGTTACCGATGCGAGCGGTACAGGTATCGTCCACATGGCTCCTGCGCATGGTGAGGACGACTACAAAACCTGCCGCGAAAACGGCATCAGCTTTATCAGCGTGGTGAATGCCCAAGGCCGCTACACGGACGAAATCACCGATCTTGCCGGACGCTTCGTTAAGGACTGCGATTTGGACATCGTGAAAATGCTGTCCGAGAAAGGCCTTCTGTACAGCAAGGAGAAATACGAGCACAGCTATCCGTTCTGCTGGCGCTGCAAATCTCCGCTGTTGTATTACGCAATGGAGAGCTGGTTCATCGAGACGACGGCTGTCAAGGATCAGCTGATTGCCAACAACAACGGCGTCGAATGGTTCCCGGGCCACATCCGCGAAGGCCGTTTCGGCAAATTCCTGGAGGATCTGGTGGATTGGAACATCAGCCGTAACCGCTATTGGGGCACGCCGCTGAACGTTTGGGTTTGCGAATCCTGCCATCAGCAGTATGCACCGCACAGTTTTGCGGACCTAAGAGAGCATGCAACGACAACGCTGCCGGACGACTTCGAGCTGCATAAGCCGTATGTCGACGAAGTAAAAGTACACTGTCCGCACTGCGAAGGCGGCATCATGGAACGCACTTCCGAAGTCATCGACGTATGGTTCGACAGCGGCTCCATGCCGTTTGCGCAGCATCACTATCCGTTCGAGAACGTGGAAACGTTCGAGGAACAGTTCCCTGCGGACATGATCTGCGAGGGAATCGACCAGACCCGCGGCTGGTTCTACAGCCTGCTGGCGGTATCGACGCTGTTCAAAGGGGTTGCGCCTTACAAAGCGGTCATCGCTACGGGCCATATCCTCGATGAAAACGGACAGAAGATGTCCAAATCCAAAGGCAACGTCATCGATCCATGGGAAATCATCAATGAATTTGGCACGGACGCGTTCCGCTGGGCACTCTTGGCAGACAGCGCGCCATGGAACAGCAAACGCTTCTCCAAAGGCATCGTCGCCGAGGCAAAATCCAAAGTGGTGGATACGCTCGTGAACACCCATTCGTTCCTGACGCTGTATGCCAATATCGATGGGTATGATCCGGCTGCACATTCGTTCAAGCCGTCCACCAATAAGCTGGACCGCTGGATCCTGTCCCGATTGAACAGCCTGATTCAACTGGTCGACAAAGGGCTTGCGGTGAATGACTTCCTGAACTCCGCCAAAGCGATCGAAGGCTTCATCGATGAGCTGAGCAACTGGTATATCCGCCGTTCCCGTGACCGTTTCTGGGGCAGCGGCTTGACTGACGATAAGCTCGCAGCGTATGGCACGCTGACGCATGTGCTTCTCGTCCTCGCCAAGTTGATGGCACCTTATACGCCTTTCCTGTCCGAAGATATTTATACCAACCTCGGTGGCGGCACCAGTGTGCATCTGGCGGATTTCCCTCAAGCCGACGAGTCTTTGATCAACAAATCGCTTGAAGCGGACATGGAGGCGGCTCGTCAAATCGTCGAGCTTGCACGGAACGTTCGTAACGAGACAGGCATCAAGACCCGCCAGCCATTGTCGGAACTGATCATCTCGATGGATCGTCCTTTCGATGTGGAAGGATATCAGGAGATCATCAAGGATGAGATCAACGTGAAGGAACTGGTGATGGAAACCAGCGACAGCGGGTTCGTCGATTTTACGTTGAAAATGAATCTGAAGGTGGCCGGCAAGAAATACGGCAAGAACATCGGCTTCCTGCAAGGCTTCCTCAAAGGGCTGGCACCGGAGGAGACGAGAGCTGCCGTCCAATCCGGAAGCATCAACGTCACCTCTCCGGAAGGCGAGGAGCTCCACATCACGGCAGAGGAGCTGCTTGTTGAGAAACAGGCGAAGAGCGGCTTCGCATCCGCATCCGGTTATGGCATCACGGTGGCCTTGAATACGGAAATCACCCCAGAACTTGAGCAGGAAGGCTGGGTCAGAGAGGTTGTCCGCGCCGTTCAGGATTACCGCAAAAAGCTGGACCTGCCGATTGAAAAGCGCGTAACGCTTGTGCTTGACGCCGACGAGTCGCTGACGAAGGCCATTCAGGCCTTTGATCATGTGCTGCGCGAGAACGTACTGGTAAAAGAGGTCATTTTCGGGAAAGAAGCCGAGATGGAGAACGTGGACCTGGCAGGAAAAACGCTTGGCATCCGCATCGCAGAATAAATCGTATTGCTCCATCGTGTTTTTGTCGCATTCAACCTTGAATGAGTGCCGCCTTTTGGGCAAATAATAGCAGTCAAAGAATAAACGAGCCTTCAAGCGCAGAGAATGATCTGCGGCCTTGGGCTCGTTTGTTTTTCTTCCGGACTTCGGGTTACGAATTTAAAGGGGACGAACGTTGAATGGAGCATGAACAGCAAAAAGCGGATCCTGTGCAGGATGAACCATCGCTTAGCCGAATTTATACACTTACGGCAAGTATAGCCGAACAAATGGAGAGATCCCGCATTGCCGACTATACGCAGCTTCTTCACAAGCCTTGGCGTCTGATCTGGCTCAACTTGCTTTCGGGCACAGCGCGGGGTGTCGGCATAGCGATCGGCTTTACGTTTTTCGCAGCCACCATCATTTACGTGCTTCAGGTGCTGGGGGCGCTCAATCTGCCCATTATCGGCGATTACATTGCGGACATCGTGCGCATCGTGCAGCGACAGCTTGAACTGAATACGTATTAAGAGTCTCAGTAGAATTCCTCTTCGTCTTCTTCTTCCTCGGCGAGCTGACGCATGTCGATCCCCTCGCCGCTGTCGATATACCTGCGGTACTCCTGATTGCGTACGATATCGATCAGATTGCCGTAAATATCCGTGGCAACGAAGGCTTCCAGCGGCTCGACGCAGCCTTCAAGCTCCTCGGAAGCTTCAATTTCCATTTCATTATAACTGTGGATATTGTTGCCTTCAGCCATGGCCGGGGAGTTGGAGCTGCCGAAGTTCTCGAGCGCCTGCCAGGTGTCTTCGCCGTCGAACCCGTTCTGATCGTCGCGTTCGTCCAGGCTTGTGCGTCCAAATGGAGGCATAAGAAAATCCTCTTCCACAGGCCGGTAATCCGAGACGTGCTGCTTGGGGGTATCCTCAACGCAGTAGGCCGTAGTGGGAACGGCCTCAAGCCGCTCATAGGGAATCGGCTTCCCGCACACCGGACATACGCCATAGGTTCCTTGGTCCATGCGTGCCAAGGCATCCCGGATCGAATCCAATTGATGATCGTCATGATCTTGAAGCGAGAGGTCGACCTCCCTGTCATACAGCTCCGTGGCTACATCGGCGGGATGGTTATCGAAATGGGACAATTCGCCGGTTTGATCCCGCATCGATTCGTCCATTCCGTAATGGTCGTTGTCCTGATCCTTCTGTTGTATGGATTGCTGCTGATCATCCAGCAGGGAACGCAAATGCTTGAGCTGTGAATCGGTAAGATGCTGCATCATTACAGGCCCCTTTCCTTTTGCGGCGCGGCAGTGCCGCTTAAGAGCATACCTTCCATTCTAGAATGTGCCGAATGAAGGCATTTTAGAGGAGGAAAATCTTCTCGCCGATGGACGTTAATGGACGATTTCTGACGTGCTGTGCTACAATGAACAGGTGTTTACATGACATGAAGCCGTCCTATTACAGGGCCTAATTAATAAGAACGGAGTGACTTGGTGCTGTGTGGTATTACATACTCGCTTTAATCGCATTTTTAGTGGATCAAGGAACGAAATATGTCATTGCGAAGCAACTGGAGATCGGGCAGGAAATACCGGTGATCGGTAACTTTTTCCTGATTACTTCAAGCCGCAACAATGGCGCAGCCTTCGGGATATTGCCGAACCAGCGATGGTTCTTCATCGTGGTTACCTTCGTTGTTGTCATCGCCATCATCTGGTACATGCAGAAGGTAAGAAAGTCCTCGTCGCGCAAGCTGCTTCCCGTTGCGTTAAGTCTCGTGCTCGGCGGAGCCATCGGTAATTTTCTCGACCGGGCGATTAACGGCGAAGTGGTCGACTTTTTGATGTTTAATTTCGGCAGCTATACGTTCCCGATCTTCAACATCGCCGATTCCTGCATTGTGGTGGGGGTCGCTCTGATTATTTTGGATTCGCTGATCGATTTGAATAAACCGACACCGGAGAGCAGTACAGAGGAAGGGAATGAAATGGTGTGAGTGAAACGGAGATCAGGGAGTGGGTGATTGACCAGACATACGCCAAGGAGCGGATCGATAAGTATATCACCGAATCCTGGGAAGAGGATGTGTCCAGATCGCAGGTTCAGCTATGGATCACATCTGGTCATGTCAAGGTCAACGGTAATCCGGTCAAAGCCAACTATAAGCTGTCGGAAGGGGATCATCTGGAAGTATCGGTTCCCGAGCCTTCGGCTGTTGAAATTGTGCCTGAGGATATACCACTCGATGTCGCTTATGAAGACCGCGACGTGATCGTGGTTAATAAGCCGAGAGGCATGGTCGTGCATCCGGCACCTGGACATTCTTCGGGAACACTTGTGAATGCTTTGATGTATCACTGTAAGGACTTATCCGGTATTAACGGCGAACTTCGTCCCGGCATTGTGCATCGTATTGACAAAGATACCTCGGGACTGCTGATGGCAGCCAAGAATGACAAAGCCCATGCGTCGCTCGCCGCTCAGCTTAAGGATCACAGCGTGACGCGCCGATATGTCGCTTTGGTTCATGGCAACGTAAGTCATGATCAGGGGACAATTGATGCGCCGATCGGCCGCGATCCGCAGGACCGCAAAATGTTCGTCGTTACGGACAAAAACAGCAAGCATGCGGTCACGCATTTTGCCGTGCTGGAGCGTTTCGGCGATTACACGCTGCTCGAGCTGCAGCTTGAGACGGGGCGAACGCATCAAATCCGTGTGCACATGAAGTTCATCGGACATCCGCTTGTGGGCGACCCGGTGTATGGACGGAGCAAAGGGATTAAAATGGACGGACAGGCCCTGCATGCCAAAGTGCTTGGGTTCGTTCATCCGTCGACAGAAGATTACATGGAATTTACGGCTGAAATTCCTGCCGATATGATGGAACTGCTTACAAACCTGCGCAGTCGTTGAAAGTACAAATGATACGATAATTAGTCCATGGCGCTCAGCCATGGATTCCTTCATATTTAGGATATATTTTTTGATGCCTAAATAGGAGATGAACAAGGATATGAGTATCGAACAATACCAACATACGTATATTCAGAACAATTTTGCGGACCGGATCGGCGGTTCCAATTATGGGAAAGATACAGCGATTTATAAGTTTGAAAAAATCAAGCGCGCCAAGGCTCAAGCAAAAAAGGACTTTCCTGATGTCGAGCTGATCGACCTCGGAGTGGGCGAGCCGGATGAGATGGCGGATGCAGGCATTGTTGCCAAGCTTGCTGAAGAAGCGGCCAAGCCCGAAAACCGCGGTTATGCCGATAACGGCATCGCCGAGTTCAAGGAGGCGGCTGCCCACTACCTGAAGGAAGTATTCAGTGTCGATGGCATTGATCCCGAAACCGAGGTGCTGCATTCCATCGGCTCCAAACCGGCGCTGGCCATGCTGCCTTCCTGCTTCATCAATCCGGGTGACGTAACGATTATGACGGTTCCCGGCTATCCGGTGATGGGGACGCATACCAAATACCTGGGCGGCGAAGTCTATAACGTTGAGCTTAGAAAAGAAAACAACTTCCTGCCTGACTTAAGCTCCATTCCGGAGGATATTGCTAAGCGCGCCAAGCTGTTCTATCTGAACTATCCTAATAATCCAACGGGGGCCAGCGCGACGGCACAATTTTTCGCCGAAGTGGTGGCGTGGGCCAAAGAGCATGATGTCGTCATCGTGCATGACGCGCCTTATGCGGCACTGACTTACGACGGATTGAAGCCCCTTAGCTTCCTGTCCGTTCCCGGAGCCAAGGACGTTGGGGTCGAGCTCCATTCCCTGTCCAAATCGTATAATATGACCGGCTGGCGGATCGGCTTTATCGCAGGTAACCCGCTTGTGGTAAAAGCATTTGGCGATGTGAAGGACAACAACGATTCCGGACAGTTCATCGCGATTCAAAAAGCGGCTGCGTACGGGCTTTACAATCCGCAAATTACGGAAAAGATCGCGGCCAAGTATTCCCGCCGCCACGAAATGCTTGTTGAGGCGCTGAACGAGCTGGGCTTTAAGGCAGAGAAACCGAAGGGCTCCTTCTTCCTGTATGTAGAGGCTCCGAAAGGAATCAAAGGCGGTGCACGTTTTGAGTCCGGTGAGGATTTCTCCCAGTTCCTGATCCGCGAAAAGCTTATCTCGAGCGTCCCTTGGGACGATGCCGGCCACTTTGTTCGATTCTCCGTGACGTTTATTGCGAGCGGAGAAGAGGACGAGCAGCGCGTCATCGATGAAATCAAGCGCCGTCTGAGCGATGTGGAGTTTGAATTTTAAGAAACGCATAGTAAGGACCCAGATGCGGACAGCCAAGAAGGCTGTCCGTTTGTATAATGGTTTCAGTTTTATTGCACGGCTTAGAAATCTTTGCTATACTTCTCCCATCATTGTTGTAGGGGGTTTTGTCGGTGGCAATGCTGAATTGCTCATTTGCTAGGAAGTCCTCATGCAAAGCCTGATTCTTAGGGCGATACTTTGCGTGAGGTGCGATAGAATGGATTCGATCGCCCGAACATCACACTTTATCGTTTCTAATAAAGGCTTTGCACCTTATTGCATTTTTTATTAAAAATAAGGGGCTGAAGAGCTATGAGTACACCATTTATTAGAAACCATCAGTATAACGTCATTAAGAAGCAAACGGAATTCCTTCAAAAAACACTACGATCCGTCGCGGACCGGAGGGTTTTGGAGACCGTAAGATATCGCGCGGCTGTGATCGTTGCAGAGGCTTTCCCTTCCCTGACAAGGGAACAGCGGCAGATGCTGGAACAAATATCGACTTTCGAGACGGCATATGATTTTCAGCGATATCTTAGTGCACTGGAACCTTATATGGATCCGTTTCCGCCAATTACGCTGAAACAGATTCAGAAGCTTTTTCCTAAGAATAAAAAATTAAAAGTACCTGACCTGCAATCCTTCGACATGCGTTTCTTAACGTATCTAAGCTGGGTCGACGTTGCGACCAATAGGCTATTCATTGTGTATCCGTTCGAGGGACAGTTTATCGGGATCGAAGGAAGAATTACGCCGACCAACAAAAAAGGGTATTGCCTTTTCTGCAATCGCCATCAGGAGCTGGCTTTCTTCTCGGTCAAGACGAAAGGGGATTCGCCTGATCATTTCTCTTCTGTAGGTCAATACGTTTGCATGGATAATCAGGCTTGCAATCAGGTCATTACCGATACAGGAACACTGGAGAAGTTCATTCACTCCGTTCGCAAATAAACAACATGGTATCATTCCTGAGAAAGCTGCCTAAGCGGCTTTAACGTTGGGAAACCCAGTCTTTTATACAAGAGACTGGGTTTCTTTGGTTTTGGTTGAATGCATGGAGAGGCAGGTTGCACTGGCTGAAACGTCTCCCGTGGGAGACTTAATCTTCGTGATTTTCAAGAACAAAAATGGTAAAGTGGTATGTATGAAAATGACATATGCTTATGGAAACAGGAGCTGATCTACCTGCTGAATCGTCTGAATTGGTCTCAATATGTGGAGCATCTTTCCGAGCTTCGGAAAAGATTGTTCTGGATTCTCGCCGTTTTTCTGGTATCGATGATTACCGCGCTGTTCTTTACCGGAGATGTGCTGCAATTTCTGAAGAGCCGGCCGCCTGCCTCGCTTGTGGCCTGGAATGCGTTCAGCCCGTTTGACGGCATTAAGATTTACATGTATCTATCCGCTGCACTGTCCATGGTGGTGGCCGTTCCATTTACGCTGTTCCAGATCTGGGGCTTTGTGAAAAAAGGCTTGCGAAAGGACGAGCGTACCGCAGCTTTGAAATACATTCCCGCGGGATTTGTGCTCATTGTGATCGGGTTCGTCTTCGCTTATTTCGTTGTGTTTCCGATGGCCTTCCGGTTTACGACGGAAACGACGAAAAACCTAGGTCTCGTGGAGACGTACGGCATAGCCCAGTATTTTTCTTTTCTCACCAATATCGTGGTGCCGGTCTCCCTTGCGTTCGAGCTGCCTGTCATTGCCATGCTCTTGACACGACTCCGGGTGTTAACCCCTTCCAAGCTTGTGAAAATGCGTAAAGTGTCCTACATGGTGCTGGTTTTCGTGGCATGCATGATATCGCCTCCCGAGTTCTTTTCTCATATTTCCGTATCGGTGCCATTTATTGCGCTCTACGAGATCAGCGTATGGATGTCACGCGTCGTTTACCGCAAACAGCAGCGGCTCGATACCAAATATAATGACCGTATGAACTATGGAGCCGTCTAAAGCTTTATCGCTCAAGCGGGGCAGTGGTTAGACAAGCCTTTAATTCTAAAGGATCACATCTGTACAAGAGGAGGATATCAACATGCTGAGCGATATTGGTGTACCGGGATTTATACTGCTCGCAGTGCTGGCGCTGCTGCTGTTCGGGCCAAGTAAGCTGCCGGGGCTCGGCCGTGCCGCAGGCAAAACGGTGAGAGAAGTGAAAAGGGAAATGAATGAGATATTTGGCGATTCGCCGCAGCCTTCCCGGAACCGGACACAACCGGAGAACCCTTCCGAAGCATCCACGGCCGTTGTTCCCGCTGAACCGCAGCCTTCCCGCAAGTTATCGGAATAAGCTTCCATTTAATAAAAAGGGCATAGCCTGTTGACATTACGGGGCCCGTCTGTCATAATTCTCTGTAGTTAAATATGCACCTTTAAATCAGTCCCGTGAGACTGGCAAGGTAACGTGAACCGAGGTTCACTTTCGCGGCATGCGCATGTCTACTTTTGCGCGGAACCGAAAGAGGATACCTCTGTGTCCTATGATCTAGAGACGTTAACTCCTTGCCTACCGCGGCAAGGAGTTTTTTGCATGTTCACGGGTGATTAAGTGGTCAAAATCCCAAAACAAAAGGAGTGTGGAGCATGAGTAATGAAGTGCATGTCATTATGGACGAAACGGCGATCCGCCGCGCACTGACACGGATTGCACACGAAATACTGGAGAGGAACAAGGGGATTGAAAACTGCGTTCTGATCGGCATCAAGACACGAGGCGAGTTTCTTGCAGAAAGGTTGGCCGCGAAAATCCTTGAAATCGAAGGTACGCCGGTAACCTGGGGAGCGATAGACGTGACGCCTTACCGCGATGACCAGAAGGATACGGACCCGAAAGCGGCCATGAACGTAAATGAGGAGCTGAAGGCTCTGCAGATAGAAGATAGAAAAGTCATCCTGTTCGACGACGTGCTGTATACCGGACGGACGATCCGGGCAGCCATGGACGCGCTTATGGATTGGGGCAGACCGCAAATGATCCAGCTCGCCGTACTGGCGGACCGGGGACATCGTGAACTGCCAATCCGGCCGGATTATATCGGCAAGAACGTGCCTACCTCCAGGGCAGAGCAGATCGAAGTCGCATTGACGGAAACGGATGGTAAAGACGAGGTTACGATTTTCCAAAACCGGGAGGAGAAATAACATGATGACGATGACGAAGCTTAAGGAACGCAGCTTGCTCGGACTGAAGGATCTCAGCCGCAGCGAGATCGAATCGATTCTGGACCGGGCAGCCTTCTGGGAAGCGCAGCAGGAAAAGGTTGTTCCGGTGCTTGGCACAAGCTTTGTAGCGAACATGTTTTTCGAGAACAGCACGAGAACGCGCTTTTCCTTCGAAATGGCGGAGAAGCGGCTCGGCGCCCAGGTCTTGAACTTTGCAGCGGCGGCTTCGAGCGTAGAGAAGGGCGAGTCGATCTACGATACGGTCAAGACGCTGGAATCGATGGGCATCGATGCCGGCGTCATCCGGCTGAAGCCGGCAGGTGTGCTTGAGGACCTGGCCGGCAAGATTTCGGTGCCTCTCATTAACGCGGGGGACGGTAACAACGAGCACCCGACACAGGCTCTGCTGGATTTGTTCACCATGAAGAGAAGATTCGGAACGCTGCAGGGACTGAAGGTATCCATCATCGGCGACATCTCGCACAGCCGGGTAGCAAGATCGGACCTCTGGGCACTCCGGAAATTCGGGGCAGACGTAAAATTCTGCGCGCCGCATAATATGCAGGCACCGGAACTCGATGCGCCTTATGTCACGATGGAAGAAGCGCTGAAGGCGGACGTGGTCATGATGCTCCGGGTTCAGCTTGAACGCCATGCGACGGGAATGCTGAAATCCGCCGAGGAATACCGGGCGCAATACGGTTTGACCGAGGAACGTGCTTCAAAACTCTCCAAGCATACGCTGATTATGCATCCGGCACCGGTAAACCGAAACGTGGAGATTGACGACGCGGTCGTCGAATGTGAACAATCGGCCATCTTCAACCAGATGAGCAACGGGGTTCCAGTACGGATGGCTGTCATGGAAAGAGCTTTGAAATAACCGAATGCAACAATTTATACAAAAATGCACTAATAAATATACACAAATATGAATTAATATTATACAATAGATTGGAAGCCACAGAGCCAATCAACGAGCGGAGGTAAAGCAGCGTGCACATTATTACAAATGCCAGCGTGTTGAATGAACAAGGTGAACTGGTCCAAAAGCATATCATCCTGGAGGGCGGGGTTATCCGGACCCTGATTGACGGCGATTCGGAATGGACGCCGCAAGCCGGCGCTGACATCACAGATGCAGCCGGTAAGCTGGTCACCCCAGGCCTGATCGATATGCACGTCCATTTGCGCGAACCTGGCTTTGAACATAAGGAAACGATCGAAACAGGAAGCCGCTCGGCAGCCAAAGGCGGTTTCACGACCATCGCCTGCATGCCGAATACGAAGCCGGTAACAGACAATCCGGAAACAGTAAGCTTGGTGCTGGAAAAAGCCCGCGAGGCCGGGATTGTCAAGGTACTCCCTTATGCAGCCATTACGGTTAGGGAGCTTGGACGGGAGCTCACCGATTTCGCGGCCCTCAAGGCTGCCGGTGCAATCGGGTTTACCGATGACGGCGTAGGGGTACAAAATGCGCAGATGATGAAAGATGCCATGCGAATGGCCGCAGAGCTGGGTATGCCGGTGATTGCGCACTGCGAAGAAAACTCCCTTGTTGAAAAAGGCTGCGTAACGGAAGGCAAGTTCGCAGAAAAGCACGGACTGGTCGGCATTCCAAACGAATCGGAAGCCATTCATGTCGGCCGTGACATTCTGCTGGCCGAAGCGACCGGCGTTCACTACCATGTATGTCATGTCAGCACGGAACAGTCGATCCGGTTGATCCGCCAAGCGAAATCGATCGGCATCAACGTCACCGCAGAGGTATGTCCGCACCACCTGCTGTTATCCGACGAAGATATTCCGGGACTGGACGCCAACTGGAAAATGAATCCGCCGCTCCGCTCGCCGCGAGATGTGGAGGCATGCATCGAGGCTCTGTTGGACGGAACGCTGGATATCATCGTTACTGATCATGCTCCTCATACGGAAGAGGAGAAAGCAAAAGGAATGGAAATGGCGCCCTTCGGGATCGTGGGCTTCGAGACAGCCTTTCCTCTCCTGTACACGAAATTCGTGGCAACCGGACAATGGGATCTGTCCTTGCTGGTGCGACGCATGACCGCAGATCCTGCCCACGTGTTCGGCCTGGACACAGGCAGATTGGAAGAAGGTGCTCCTGCCGATCTGACAATGATCGATCTGGTCACGGAGAAAGAGGTCGATCCGGCAGAATTCGCGACCAAAGGACGCAATACCCCATTTACCGGATGGAAGCTGAAGGGCTGGCCGGTGAAAACCTGGGTGAACGGCAGCGTGGTCTGGGCTGATTAAGCCGGAAGCTGCGGATGTTCATATAAAGTGCAATAACTTGATATAGAAAAAGCAGAATGCTGCCAAGCAAAATTATGCAGAGCAGCATCCTCAAACATACGTATTTGACAGAGGAGTGAGTGGAATGCAGGCAAGATTGCTTCTGGAGGACGGAACACTGTTTACGGGCAGCGCGTTCGGAGCCGAAGGTGAAAAAACGGGTGAAGTTGTATTCAACACAGGGATTACCGGATACCAAGAGGTGCTGTCGGATCCGTCCTACTGCGGACAGATCGTGACCATGACCTATCCCTTGATCGGAAACTATGGAATTACGCGGGATGATTTCGAATCCGTTGCGCCTTTCGTGCACGGCTTCGTCGTGCGCCGCCATGAAACCGTGCCGAGCAATTGGCGCGCGGAATACAGCGTCGACAGCTTGCTGAAAGAATACGGCATCGTCGGAATCAGCGGAATCGATACACGGATGCTGACCCGCATGATCCGCCAGCACGGTACGATGAAGGGCATCCTGACGACCTCGGCGCAATCGGTTGAAGAGCTGAGAGAACGCCTTGCGGCCAGCCCGATTCTGACAAATCAGGTTGCCACCGTATCCACCAAACATACTTACAGCAGCCCGGGCTCCAAAGAGCGGATCGTACTGGTGGACTACGGCGCGAAGACAGGTATCCTGCGTGAGCTTACGGCTCGCGGCTGCGATGTGGTGGTCGTGCCGCAAGACACGACTGCGGACGAAATCCGCCGCCTCAATCCGGACGGAATTCAGCTCTCCAACGGACCTGGGGATCCGAAAGACGTACCTCACGCGATCCGAACCATTCAGGAGCTTCTTGGCGAATATCCGATCTTCGGCATCTGCCTCGGACATCAGCTGTTCGCGCTGGCTTGCGGAGCGGATACCGAAAAGCTTAAGTTCGGACATCGCGGCGGCAACCATCCAGTGAAGGACCTGAGAACGAACCGCTGCTACATTACCTCCCAAAACCACGGCTTTACGGTAAAAGAGGATTCGGTGAAAGGCACGGAGCTGGAAGTCACCCACATCAACAACAACGATAAAACAATCGAAGGCCTGAAGCATAAAAAGTATCCGGCCTTTACCGTCCAATATCATCCGGAAGCAGCACCTGGACCTTATGACAACAGCTACCTGTTCGATCAGTTCCTTGAGATGATCCGGGAGCACAAACAGCAAAATCCGGCGAACCCGCGCCAGGCTGAGCTTGCAGCAGCCGCGAAAGGAGAACGTTAATATGCCACTTAATAAACAGCTTAAGAAAATCCTCGTAATCGGCTCGGGCCCGATCGTTATCGGTCAGGCGGCGGAATTTGACTACGCAGGCACGCAAGCCTGCGAAGCACTCAAGGAAGAAGGCGTGGAGGTTATCCTGATCAACAGCAACCCGGCGACGATCATGACGGATACCAATATGGCCGACAAAGTCTATATCGAGCCGATCACGCTTGAATTCGTGACGCAAATCATCCGCCAGGAGCGTCCTGACGGACTGCTTCCGACGCTTGGCGGCCAAACGGGACTCAACATGGCAGTCGAGCTCGCGAAGGCAGGCATTCTGGAGCAGGAGAACGTCAAGCTGCTCGGAACCCAGCTGACGTCTATCGAGAAAGCCGAGGACCGGGATTTGTTCCGCGAACTGATGCGTGAACTGGAACAGCCAGTTCCTGAGAGCACCATCGTAACGACGCTGGAAGAAGCTCTTGTCTTTGCAGAAGAAGTCGGTTATCCGGTCATCGTACGTCCGGCGTATACGCTCGGCGGCACAGGCGGTGGCATCTGCGCAACCGAAGAAGAACTGCGCGAAACGGTATCCTCCGGCATTCGCTACAGCCCGATCGGCCAGTGCCTGATCGAAAAGAGCATCGCAGGCATGAAGGAAATCGAATATGAAGTCATGCGCGACGCGAACGATAACTGCATCGTTGTCTGCAACATGGAAAACTTCGATCCCGTCGGCGTGCATACAGGCGACAGCATCGTCGTGGCGCCAAGCCAGACGCTGTCCGACCGCGAGTATCAAATGCTGAGATCGGCATCCCTTAAGATCATCCGTGCCTTGAACATCGAAGGCGGCTGCAACGTGCAGTTAGCGCTCGATCCGCACAGCTACCAATACTATGTCATTGAAGTGAACCCGCGGGTAAGCCGCTCATCGGCGCTGGCTTCCAAAGCGACCGGCTATCCGATCGCCAAAATGGCTGCCAAAATCGCTTTGGGATACACTTTGGATGAACTGACTAACCCGGTAACGGGTCAAACCTATGCATGCTTTGAGCCGACGCTGGATTACATCGTAAGCAAAATCCCGCGCTGGCCATTCGATAAATTCATTCACGCCAACCGCAAACTGGGTACGCAAATGAAAGCAACCGGCGAGGTGATGGCGATTGGACGCACCTTCGAAGAATCGATTCACAAAGCGATCCGCTCCCTGGAAATCGGCGTACACCGCTTGTATCTGAAGGGAACCGACGAGCTGAGCGAAGAGGTGCTGAAAGAGCGTCTGGTCAAGGTGGACGACGAGCGCATCTTCCTGATCGCGGAAGCCTTCCGCCGCGGCTTCGAACTTCAGGCCATTCAGGACCTGACCAAAATCGACTGGTGGTTCCTCGACAAGCTGCAGGGCATGATCGCATTCGAAGCGCAAATCCAGCAGAAGGAGTTCGCTTACGAAACCTTGTACGAGGCAAAGCGCATGGGCTTTACGGACCGCGCCATTGCCGAGCTCCGTTCACAGGTGCTGGCGGATACCTACACCACAGAAGCGGAAGTACGTGAACTGCGTCTGCAACACGAACTGCGCCCGGTTTACAAGATGGTTGACACCTGTGCAGCCGAATTCGAAGCTTCGACGCCATACTACTACTCGACTTATGAAACCGAGAACGAAGTAACGAAATCGAACAAAGAAAAAGTGGTCGTGCTTGGCTCCGGACCGATCCGGATCGGCCAAGGCATCGAGTTCGATTACTCGACCGTGCATGCCGTATGGGCGATTCAAAAGGCAGGCTATGAAGCGGTTATCATCAACAACAACCCGGAGACGGTATCCACCGACTTTAGCACCTCGGACAGACTCTATTTCGAGCCGCTGTTCTTCGAGGATGTCATGAACGTCATCGACCAGGAGAAGCCGATCGGCGTCATCGTGCAATTCGGCGGCCAGACGGCAATTAATTTGGCAGGGCCGCTCAGCGCGGCAGGCGTTCCGATTCTCGGAACGAGCCTGGAAAGCATCGACGAAGCCGAGAACCGCAAGAAGTTTGAAGCGCTGCTGTCCCGTCTCAGCATTGCCCAGCCAAAAGGCAGCACGGTTACTTCGGTTGACGAAGCGGTTGGAACGGCACAATCCCTCGGTTATCCGGTTCTCGTAAGACCATCTTACGTACTGGGCGGCCGGGCTATGGAAATCGTCTACTCCGATGCAGAATTGCTGAGCTACATGGAAGAAGCCGTCAAGATCAATCCGGAGCATCCGGTTCTGATTGACCGCTATATGCTGGGCAAAGAGGTTGAGGTCGACGCGATCTGTGACGGAGAAACAGTCATTATCCCGGGCATCATGGAACATATCGAACGCGCAGGGGTTCACTCCGGCGACTCGATCGCGGTGTATCCGCCGCAGCATCTGGAGCAGCACCTGAAAGACAAGATCGTCAGCATTACGACAAGGATCGCGAAAGAGCTGAAAACGATCGGACTGGTGAACATCCAGTTCGTCATCTACCAAGATGAGGTCTATGTCATCGAAGTTAATCCGCGCTCTTCCCGGACGGTTCCGTTCCTGAGCAAGGTGACGACCATTCCGATGGCCAATCTCGCCACGCAGGCTATCCTCGGCAAAAAGCTGAAGGATCTGGGCTACGAAGAAGGCATGTGGCCGGAAAGCGAATACGTATCCGTCAAGGTGCCGGTCTTCTCCTTCGCGAAGCTGCGCAGAGTCGAGCCTACGCTGGGACCTGAGATGAAATCGACGGGCGAGGTTATGGGACGCGACCTGCAGTATGCGAAAGCCTTGTTTAAAGGCTTGATCGGCGCAGGGATGAAGATTCCTTCAACCGGTGCGATCATCGTAACGGTAGCCGACAAGGATAAAGATGAAGCGGTTGAGCTGATGCAGGGCTTCAGACGCCTCGGTTACAAAATCTACGCGACGGGCGGAACGGCACAAGCGCTTAGCGAAGCAGGCATTCTCGTAACGACGGTGCAAAAGCTCAGCGACGGTACGCCGAACATCCTCGACTTGATCCGCAACGGCGAAGCGCAGTTTGTCTTCAATACGCTGACCAAAGGCAAGACGCCGGAGCGTGACGGATTCCGGATCCGCCGCGAAGCGGTTGAGAACGGAGTCGTGTGCATGACCTCGCTCGATACCGTTAGAGCACTATTGAACATGCTGGATACAATTAATTTCTCATCCGCCTCGATGCCGGCATTCGCCGATCGATAGGAGGAGTGAAGCATATGAATGATCGCTACAAGGAAATGGCGGGCCGCTTAATCGTGGCCCTCGATTATCCGGATGCAGAACAGGCGAAGGCACTGCTCCAGGAGCTTGAAGGGATCCCGTGTTACATGAAAGTGGGCATGCAGCTGTACTATGCTGCAGGCCCGGCTTTTGTGCGGGAACTCAAAACACGCGGCTATCAAGTGTTCCTCGATCTGAAAATGCATGATATTCCCAACACGGTGAAGGGTGGAGCAGAAAGCATCACCCGTCTTGGTGTGGACATGTTTAATGTTCATGCTGCCGGCGGCAAGGATATGATGATGGCTGCTCTGGAGGGCGTGGACAAGGCTCTGGCGTCCGATAGCTCTCTGCACAAACCGCTTGTCATCGCTGTAACGCAGCTGACCAGCACGGGACAAGAGGTCCTGAACGGGGAAATCGGAATTCCCGGGACCGTGCAGGATGCGGTCATCCGATACGCGGAATTGACCAAGTCGGCAGGGCTTGACGGGGTTGTGGCATCCGCGCAGGAAGCGGGCTTGATAACCAAGGCTTGCGGCAATGATTTCGTCACTGTGACACCTGGCATCCGGCCTGCAGGCGGTGATCAGGGCGATCAGAAGCGCGTTCTCACCCCAGGAGAAGCAATCCGCGGGGGCAGCAGTTATATTGTCGTCGGACGGCCGATAACCGGTGCAGAGAAGCCGAGAACAGCAGCCGAACAAATCATAAAGGAGATGCTTAACGCATGACGAAACTGGCAGAAATCCCAGGGAAGATCGCAGCTTATTTGCTGCAGATCGAAGCGGTCGCGCTGCGTCCGAAGCAGCCCTTTACATGGACGTCGGGGATCAAATCCCCGATTTATTGCGATAACCGTTTGACGATGTCCTATCCCGAGATTCGCGAGTATATTGCTGAATCTTTTGCGGCGGTGATCCGCGAGGAGTATCCGGATACCGAAGTGATCGCAGGTACGGCAACGGCGGGCATCCCGCATGCCGCATGGGTCGCGCAAAAGCTGAACCTGCCTATGGCTTATATTCGTGACAAAGCGAAAGGACACGGCAAGGAAAACCAGATCGAAGGCATGATCAAGCCGGGGCAAAAGGTCATCGTCATTGAGGACCTGATCTCTACCGGCGGCAGTTCCATCAAGGCTGCGCAGGCGGTTGAGCAAGTGGGGGCCCAAGCCCAAGCCGTGCTGGCGATCTTCAGTTACCAGCTGGACAAAGCGGTTCAGGCCTTCCGTGATGCCGGGATTCCCCTTCAAACGCTGTCCAATTACAGCGCACTGATGGATGTTGCTCTGGAGAAGGGCGTCATTCAGGAAGAGGACGTGGCAGCACTGAAAGCATGGCGCGAGGATCCATCCTCGTTCGGAGTCTAATGCAGATATAACAAAAAGCAGCCCATATATGGGCTGCTTTTTCTTTTGCAATCGTGGCTTGAACATCCTTGCCGCCCGCTTGCATGAGGATCAGTGAATTGCGTTCTTTTCGAAATTACCGCCAAGAACGTCGGATACATGTTCGATCGCGATGAATGCTTTTGGATCAATTTCATGAACTACCGATTTCAGCTTCGCCAGCTCAAGCCGGGTAACGACGCAGTAGATCATTTGGGTATCTTCGCCGGAATAGCCGCCGCGCGCGTAAATGAAGGTGGTCGTGCGTCCGAGCCGGTCCTGGATCGTTTGGGAAATCTCTTCATATTCGGCTGAGATAATGGTAACCGATTTGGACTCGTTGAGTCCCTCCACGACGATGTCCATAACCTTGGACGCCATATAGTACGTAAAAATCGAGTACATCGCGGAATCCCAACCAAATACAAATCCAGCGATGATAAAAATGAATACGTTCATGATCATGATGATTTGTCCGACCGGAACACGGGTTTTCTTGGACACCAGAATGGCCACGATTTCAGTCCCGTCCAGGGAGCCGCCATACCGGATAACAAGGCCGACGCCGAGGCCTAGAATCAGTCCGCCGAACAGCACGGCAAGAATCTTCTCGCTCGTAAAGGGATCGACATGATGGAGAAGCTGCGTCGTAACCGACATGACGACAATGCCGTAAAGGGTGGAGAAGGCGAACGTTTTGCCGATCTGTTTGTAGCCCAGGAATAGAAAGGGAAGGTTGATAATAAAGAGGAAGATCCCGAGCGGGATTGACGTAACCTCGGATAATACGATGGAAATACCGGTGATGCCCCCGTCAATGATTTCGTTCGGTACGAGAAAGACCTCCAGCGCGACAGCCATCAAGATCGCACCGGCCGTAATAAAGATAAATTTCTTCAGTAATTCGACAGGGGAGAGCTTCCTGTGTGTTTTTGCCATTCAAATTCCTCGCTTCCAGAAACTTTTATGTATATAAAATGAACTAAAGTTTATTCTTGCTTCCCCCTTGGCTAAGTTGTCAACGATTCCATCTGGAATACAGGCGAAGTGTTATTTTCTTTAGTTCAATTTATGTAGTTAATATTATAAATTAATTCCGGAATAATCTCAAAGAAGATTACAAAATGCATGAGGTGGACCAATTCAGGCAACAATAACCATCGACACCATTTATCTTTCCTGAAAGGGGACAACACCATGCAATGGGTTTATTTCGGCAAGCTGTATAAAACAAAATTTCAGGCGGGCTGCCTCGCCAAACGGCTGGAGCAAAACGGCTGGATCTACGGCTACGATGATCCGCGCCTGGTTGAAATATTCCGTTCCTGCAAAGGAAGGTATGGGGTACGCTTCATTCCGTAGGCATGCACATTCCATAATTCAATACTTGACGTAGAGCATGGTTATGCTGTATATTAATTCTTGTCGCTATTTACGACAGGCTAATGACGCGGGGTGGAGCAGTCCGGTAGCTCGTCGGGCTCATAACCCGAAGGCCGCAGGTTCAAATCCTGCCCCCGCAACCAAATTACAGCCATTATCTTTGATCGATAATACATTTGATCAGGGCCCTTAGCTCAGTTGGTTAGAGCGGTCGGCTCATAACCGACTGGTCGGGGGTTCGAGTCCCTCAGGGCCCACCATAACGCTTCGCATCTCGATGCGCCTTCACTTGTTTCATTTGTTCTTCATGACGAATGACAGAGGTGAGGGCGTTTTATGTATTTCTAGTCCGTAGCAGCCGTCACTTGAAGTGACGGCTTTTATTCGTTCATTTGACGGGCCTGTTTCACGGAGCGAAATATAGTTTATTTTCCCCAATGCGGACCGTTTTCGTTTCTTGTATGTATCAAATCCGCTGAGAATACACTACGGACTGGTTTAAGGAGGATGACGATGAAAGCTGTTACGTATCAGGGACATAACAAGGTGAAGGTAAAGGACGTTGAGAACGCGAAGCTCGAGAAAAAAGACGATATCCTGATCCGTGTGACCACAACGGCGATATGCGGTTCGGATCTCCACATTTATCACGGCCTCATTCCGGGCATGTATGACGATTATATCATCGGGCATGAGCCGATGGGCATTGTTGAAGAGGTCGGGCCGGAAGTGACACATGTCAAAAAAGGAGACCGTGTCATCATTCCGTTTAACGTAGCTTGCGGCGAATGTTTTTTCTGCAAAAACCAGATGGAAAGCCAGTGCGACAACGCCAATGAGGCTAAGAACACGGGGGGATATTTGGGGTACTCCGAGTCCTATGGCGGATATATGGGAGGACAAGCGGAACTGCTGCGGGTGCCTTACGGAAATTTTGCGCCGTTTGTGGTGCCTAAAGATGTGGAGCTGGAAGATGAACAAATCCTGTTCCTGTCGGATATTCTGCCGACGGCCTATTGGGGCGTAGAGAACGCGGGCATCAAGCGCGGCGATACGGTCATTGTTCTGGGCTGTGGACCGGTAGGCCTGCTTACGCAAAAGTTCGCCTGGCAAAAAGGGGCAGCAAGAGTCATTGCCGTCGACCATGTGGACTACCGGCTGGAACATGCCCGCCGTACGAACCGTGTCGAGACGTTTAACTTTGAGACAACCAAGGATTTTGACAAGTATATGCTTGAAATCACGAAGGGCGGCGCAGACGTCGTCATCGACTGCGTAGGGCTCGATGCCAAACGATCGGCCATGGAGTCCGTGGAGACAGCGTTAAAGCTGCAGGGAGGCTCGCTGGGAGCGGTAGAGATGGCTTCCAAAATCGTACGCAAATTCGGGACGATCCAGTTGATCGGGGTCTACGGTCTTAAGTACAACATGTTCCCGCTGGGACATTTGTTTGAACGGAACGTTCAGCTGAAAATGGGGCAGGCTCCTGTAATCCATTTCATGCCGGAGCTGTTCGAGCAGGTGAAGTCCGGCAAGATCGACGCGACCGATATCATCACGCATCGCCTGAAGATTGATGATGCAGAGCATGCCTACAAAATTTTCGATGAAAAAGAAGATCAGTGCATCAAAGTTGTGCTGAAGCCGTAGATGTAAATAGTTCGGCTCACAAGCGCATGGAGCGGCCTACCCCTTAGAAGGGTTAGGCTGCTTTTTCACAAAATGCACAGAATGACCATGGAAAAACAGTTGACAGGTAAATGAAATTCATGGTATATTCTTATTCGTCGGTGCGAACGAAATCTTCGCACTTCATCAAAATGCGTTTTGCCGGGGTGGCGGAATTGGCAGACGCACAGGACTTAAAATCCTGCGGTAGGTGACTACCGTACCGGTTCGATCCCGGTCCTCGGCATAAGTAAAAAAAGGGTTTCAGCTCGTTAGAGCTGGAACCCTTTTTTGTTCGAAAACGGCTTGAACTCAAGATCGGGGTCATACTTCATCCTTAGATTGATGCCCGGACAGGTGTGTCATATCCGTAGCAACCACTTCGGTACCACGCCTTCTGGTGACGCTTGGACATCACATGAGATCTCAGCGGATCAGTACATACCGGATCCTTTCCGTTCAAACCGTCAGGTTCTTTTTATATGAAATGAGCAGCTTTCTTCCCCTGAATGGTTTGCAATATACCCATAGTGGGTATACTATATATACGGAAGATCATAACAAGGAGTGATAGGATATGAAAAAACAATTGGTTGTACTGGGCACTGCGCTGATGCTGGTTTTGAGCGGCTGCGGGAACGACGGCAATGATACGGTTCAAGATAACGGAGTTCCAACAGGGGGCACCGCTGCAGACGGAGAAACGGCCCAGAATGGCAGTGCTAGCGACAGCTCGAATGGGGACCAACAAGGCATGGGCGATATGAATCATGACCAAATGGACGAATCCGGGATGAACCACTCCGGTTCAGGCGAGGTTCCCGCCGGACTTAAGAAAGCCGACAATCCGGCTTACCCGGTCGGAAGTGAGGCCGTAATGAGCACGGATCATATGCCCGGCATGAAAGGGGCAACGGCCACGATTGTAGGTGCCTATGACACCACCGCCTATGTCGTGACGTACACGCCGACCACGGGTGGAGATCCGATCAAAGGGCATAAATGGGTTATCCATGAAGAAATCAAGGACGCTGGGGACAAGCCTTTGGTAAAAGGCGACAAAGCGGTTCTTGAAGCCGATCATATGAAAGGCATGAAGGGCGCGGAAGCAACGATCGAGTCGGCGGAGCCAACAACGGTATATATGGTCGATTACACGCCGACGACAGGAGGAGATCCTGTCAAAAACCATAAATGGGTAACCGAAAGCGAACTTTCCGCCAAATAGGCTGTCGATGCGGATCAGGCAAGTATAAGCGGTGTAGGAAGAGCTTCCCTTGGGGGGAGGCTCTTTTTCTATCATTAAGGGCATTAACGCATTCGTTAAACAGATCTACCAGCTTCTCATGGAACAGATATCTTTCCCAATATATTCAACCTGCAATGAAAGGCTTGGGTCGGCATTCGGTGATAGGTTAATATAGTAGAGAGGACACCGGAGAGGAGAATGGTAGAGATGTTTGAGAATGATTGGGACAAGCAGCTGGAGGAGGAGATGGCCAAGCCTTACTTCAATGATCTGCGGTACGCGCTTGCCAAGGAGTATAAATTACATACGGTTTACCCGTCGAAGGAGAACCTGTTCCAGGCGTTGAAGCTTACTTCCTACGAACATACGAAAGTCGTTATCTTAGGGCAGGACCCCTATCATGGACCTGGACAGGCGCACGGCCTGAGCTTCTCCGTATTGCCGGGGGTCAGAATTCCCCCTTCACTAAGCAATATCTACAAAGAGCTGCACAGTGATTTGGGGATACCGATTCCCAATAACGGTTACCTTGTTCCCTGGGCGAAGCAGGGAGTTCTGCTGCTGAATACCGTACTAACCGTGCGCGAAGGACAGGCGAATTCCCACAAAGGCCTCGGCTGGGAGCGGTTTACGGACGCGGTAATCGAGAAGCTGGATGAGCGCGACAAGCCTGCTGTCTTTATTTTGTGGGGAAGCCATGCGCAGAAGAAGGGCGCGTTCATCGACCGAAGCAAGCATCTTGTGCTTGAATCCGTGCATCCAAGCCCGCTGTCGGCGCACCGTGGTTTTTTTGGCAGCAAGCCGTTTTCCCAAACGAATACGTTCCTGAAGGAACACGGCATGGAGCCGATCGACTGGGCGATACCGAATATATAGCCACAGTGCATAGAAAACCCGGCAGAGCTGCCGGGTTTCTTGGTGTTTATTTCTCTTTACGCGCCATTATTTTCGCGATGACGAGATTTGCTTTTTCCGCGAATGAATCCAGCGCTTCTTTGCCCGTGGCGTTCCCCAAGAGGGCTTTCTGCAATTCAGGGTACCACAGGTTTCTAATTTCCCCATATCCATCTGCTGTTGTGGGCGGATCTGTAATAAACTGGCGGGCAACGTCAGCATACTTATACTCGGAATCATCATACAAACCGGAGATGGAAGAGCGGACGGAAAGTCCCCCGGTTTGAATCAAATTTTTCTTGCCGTACACAGGATCGTTGGCTACGAAATCGATAAATTTTTTGGAGGCTTCCATTTTTTGTGAATTACCGTTATTAAAAATGGCTAATCCCCCCAGGTAGGGTTCAAGCTTCGGCTTGGAGCCATCCTTGGTTGGAAATGGGAGCAAAACATCTTCGAACGGCACCTTTTTCTTCGGTTTGTTCTGCGCCTTTAGGATCGGGGAGTAATTCAATGTAAAGGCTAATTTGCCTTCCAAAAATAAATTGTTCACATCATTTGCGCTTAGGGACGCTGCATCGGCGATACTAAGATTGTCTTTAGTAGCTTGGACGATCCAGTCCAGAGCTTTTCCTGCATCCTCGGTATTAATGGCTACTTTAGAGTTCCCCTCGTCCAAAAACCTGGAAATGCCCATATTGGCTAAATAAGCGCGTGTACCCTGGTCACCTGCTGTGCTGACCGCGAAGAAAGAGGTCGGTACGATGCCAGGGGCGTTTTCCTTTACTGCCTGTACTGCCTTTTCGTATTCAGCGACAGTCCAAGTCCGATCCGGTCTGTCTAAAGGTAGCAAATCGAGCATTCCCATCTGCTCAAAGATGGTTTTATTCACGCCCATCATGAAGGGGGCTGTATTCACCGGATACATGTAAATTTGGTCCCCGACCATAGACTGTTTCCAGAAGGCGGCAGCAATATCGTTCTTTATTTCATCGGTTACCATATCATTGAGCGGAGCCAAAAGCTTCTTTTTACCCCAGTCGATAATCCGCCCCGGAGAGTCATAAATGACATCGGGTGCCTGATTGGATGCGATCGCCACATTAATGTCTTGCGGTCCGGTATCGAAGGAGATCATTTTCAAATTCACTTTGATATTCGGGTTCTTGTCATTGAAGGCGGCTATGATCTCTTTTTCATATTTGCCTTCTTCGCCATCCAAGGTCTGATAGTTTGGAAAGTTCCACCAGGTTATCTCGACCGGATCCTTGGTGGAACTGGCGTCTGAATCCTTGTCTTTAGAGCAGGCGGACAGTTGAAATATAAAAATAACAGCACATAGAACAAGGATGATATGTTTGTTTACAAGTTTCATTTGCAGGCCTCCACTTTACAATTCGCAGTTATGCTGTCCATAGAAAACGAACCATCTGTTATCTTAATTTAAATTTGCCGATCAGACTCATCAAATCCTCCGACATGGAAGACAATGCGGCTGCCGAACCGGCGATCTCCTGCATCGTGGCAAGCTGCTGCTCGGTGGACGCAGAGACGCTGTGCGTGTCCTCGG
Organism: Paenibacillus sp. SAFN-054; assembly: GCF_051966755.1. Classification (NCBI taxonomy): domain Bacteria; kingdom Bacillati; phylum Bacillota; class Bacilli; order Caryophanales; family Paenibacillaceae; genus Paenibacillus; species Paenibacillus sp. SAFN-054. Next base: position 2,179,850 of record NZ_JBQCKS010000001.1, on the reverse strand, counting down.
ATGTCTCTTTGGAAATCTCGATAACAGTTTCGAAATTCGCAACCAATTGCTTGGTTTCGCCCGACATGTGTTCGGACGCCGTCGATACGTCTTGGATTTGCATCGTAACATCATAGACCGCATGGTGAATCTCCTGGAAGGAAGCTCCCGCCTGGTGGATGGCCTGCATGCCGGCCTCGACTTCCTTGACGCCTTCGGTAACCCTTTTTACGGTAATGGATGCCCCCGACTGAATATCTGCGATATACTGGGCAATTTCCTTGCCTGAATGGGAAGTTTGTTCCGCAAGCTTGCGAATCTCCGTTGCAACAACCGCGAAGCCTCTGCCTGACTCGCCTGCACGGGCTGCCTCGATGGAGGCGTTCAAGGACAACAAGTTGGTTTTGGTTGCGATATCCCTAATGAAGGAGGTGATTTCTTCGATGCGTTCCGAGCTTTTCCCGAGCTGTTGTACGATCTCCGAAACCTCTTGAACGGTTTGTTGAATGGCTGTCATCTGGCTGATGGCGGTCCGAATCGCCTCGTCGCCTTCGCCTGCGGTATGAGTCGCCTGCTTGGCATGCTCAGAAACATGGAGCGCTTTCGTGGCTATTTCGCCTGCGGTCTGATCGATTTCCTGAATGGAGATGAGGCTGTTTTGAGTTGCCTTCAGTTGGTTATCCGATCCGGCTGCTACTTTCTCGGCAATCGTTGACACGTGCTGGGTTGCCAGATTGGTTTGTTCTGCTCCGGAAGTCAGTTCTTCGGAGGAGGCGGCCACGTGTTCCGCATGAAATCCAACTTCCTCCAGGATTTGACGCAGATTGTCGCTCATGTGGTTAAAAGCCTTAGCGAGATCGCCAATCTCATCCTTGTTTTTGATATGAATGGGTTCGTTCGTCAAATCACCGGCTGAAATTTTCGAAGAAGACTCCGCTAGCATAAGGATCGGCCTGGATATGGACCGGCTGATGAGGTATGCAATGCCTAGGCCGAGAAGAAAGGCAATGCCTGTAACGATGAGCGACAGTCGCTGAGTAGACTTCGCCTGACTGTTAATGTTCTGTTTTTCTTTGGACAATAAATTTTCCTGTATATTCACGAGCCGATCCGCGTTCTCGTTGAATGCTTGAATAACCGGTTCGATGGATAGGCTGATTTTCATCATCTGGTCTGATTTATTCTGGGCCTTGGCATCAATCATCTGCTTCGCGTTCGTCACGTACATTTCTTGTAGAAGGACGAGTCCCTGCAGAGTTTGCCACTGATCGGGTTCTTGCTCCAGGTGAATCAGTTTTTCTAATTTACTGGTTATTTTATAAAATTCGTCTGTTGCTTGTTGAAAAAGCTGTAAATCGGCTTGGCCGGCAGTTAATAAATAATTGTTCACACTCACTTGTTCGTCGCCGATGGTCATATTCAGATCTTTAATCCGTTTTACCGTTTCAACGCGTTCATCCAAGAGCTTCGTATACGACGTGGTGGTATTGGACGAAAAGTAGTAATTCGTTGAGGCTACGACGAGTAAAAAAATAAGAACTGCAGCGAATCCTCCGAATAATTTGCCACTAATAGATATTCTCATGATGCTCCTGCTTTCCCCATGAAGTAATGTCAGATGGATCTTAATCTTTCAGGTGATAAACAAAGCTTGCATAAACGGATAAATCCAAAATTTTGTTCATCCCTCCTTAGAAAGAGTAAAGAACTAGTTTCTTAGTTAAACACGCAAAAAAAAATATGGAATAACAAGAAAATAAGACCTAAAGTACTAGGTTATTATACCTATTATATTAAAAATTGGTCAATAAAAATTTAATGTAGTAAAGAAAAACAGAACCCAAGCCTAAGCCTGAGTTCTGTTGTAGATGTATGATTATTCGAGCATGTCATCCATTTTCTCGGAGAGGAACAGGTTGTAAATACGCACGATGATGATTTTGGCGACCATATAAACGGGAATCGCCAGAATGACGCCGAGGATGCCTGAAATGTCGCCGCCGATAAGGAGCAGGACGATGGTCGTAAGCGGATGGATATCCAGCTGTTTGCCGTAGATGATCGGCGTAAGCAGGTTATCCTGTATCTGCTGCGCTACGACGATGACGACGAGCGACCAGATGGCCGTGGAAGGCGAATCGATAAAGCCCACAATGACGACGGGGACCGCAGCGATGACTGCTCCAACATATGGTATCAAGTTCAGTACGATGGAGATAAGCGCAAGCAGCAGCGAGTAGGGCAGGCCGATAATTAGGAAGCCGATATACATCAAAATACCGAGTATAATATTCAGCAGAACGCGGCCTACGATGAAATTGCTGAGCGCCGAATCAATTTCCCGGAGCGCTTCATGGCCTTCCTTGCGGTACTTGCGCGGTAGCAGGTGGAGCAGGATCGGAATCAGCTTGCTGCTTTCCTTCAGCATGTAATAAAGCACGATAGGTACGGTCGCAATAATGACGACGACGTTCGAAATGACCGATATGAAATTGGATACCGAGTTGGTGACAGTGGTAATCAGCTTATTGAGATACCCGCTGAGCTTGGCCGTCAGATCGGATTCGCTGGGAATCATTTTGGAGACGAAGCGGTTCTGCTGCAGCTTTTCGAACTGCTTTTGTAGATCCTCTACGAAAAAAGGAGCATTATCTGCAAAATTGATCAGCTGCTCCCGCAGCGTCGGCCATACGAGAATGGAAAACAGGACAATCAGACCGACGAAGACCAGGTAAATCAACAGAATCGAAATGGGGCGCGGCCAGCGGTGCTTTGCCAGGAAGTTCACGACGGGCCGAAGGAGGTAATACATGAATCCTGCAAGCATGACCGGGATGATCATGATGTTAAACAGCAATATGATCGGATTGAAAATAAAACTGACTTTAGAGCCCAGGTAAATAATCAACAGCGCAAAAATAATGCCTAAGCATGTACGAAAATATCTGTTCTGCAGCAAGCGAATCCCCTCAGCTTTCTATGTACGGCGGTTAACTTTAGATATGCCTATACCCCTTTAACCAATATGCGGGCCTCTGATTCACCATGACTGCTGTGGGATAAAGGAAAATATCCCTTCAGGACTCAAAAATGGTTCTATCGTCCAATCCACTGCTTTGAGAACGCCATAGAATATGGATGAGTACAGGGCGAAGGAGGGAATATCGATGAGTGAACTGGTAGGCGGTGCTGGTTACGGTTATGGCAGTCCATTCCGTTCGACAGGAGCAATTCTGGTGCTCTTCATCCTGTTGGTCATTATTACTCGCTCCATCATTTATTAATAAGGAATCCCAAGGCCATCCTGGCGGTTTTCTGCCAGGGTGTTTTTTATAAGGCGCGTAAGGTTTAAACCTAATACATAGGGATCATTGGCGAAAAGGGAGGAAGCAACATGAAACAGATGATTTTAAGCGTCTATCGGACAAGACAGGATGCTGCATTAGCCATTAACCAGCTGAAAGAAAAGGGATTTGATACAAAGGATGTATCGGTACTGGGAAAGAATAAAAAGGAACTCTCGATCATCAGTCACGATACAGGGCTCAAGAAGCCGGAAGCCGGCCTCGGCAATTCGGGGCTGTTCGGCGAGATCAAGGATATGATCACGAGCATTGAGCTTCAATCGGAGATCGTGTGGGTGATCGGACCAGCTGCGAAGAAGCTGGCGGGAGCGGAGATCGGTACCGGGGCGGATGGATTGGTTGTAGGTTTGATCGGACTGGGCATCCCCGAAGAAGATGCGCAAAAATACGAGGATTGCTTAATGGATGACCATATCATTATTTTGATGGTGTGCGAGCGAAGGGACAGCAGAGGTATTCGTGCTATTTTGGAGGAACATCATGCGGTAGCCATTTAGTAAATGATCCGGCGGTTTACCTGTACTGGAACTCCATGCAGCAGGCTAAGCCGCCGCGCTTCCTCGGTAACCTGGGCCAGCATGGCATGCAGACGTTGCGTGAGCGGACGAATGGTTTCTTGGACTTCCCCGTGAATGATAAGATCAAAAACGATCATTTTTCCTGCCGCCTTTCTTCAGTTCGACTTAAGTACATGATAAACTAGAGTTGTAAACAGAGAATGAGCGCAAGATTAACAGAGCGTTAATTGACGTTGTTTTTCTGTTCACATGGCCATGACATTAAAGGAATATACTAGCTTTTGAGAGTGGTACATAAAGGAGGCGAGAGGTATGGGAAACATCATTAATTTTGCTCACAGGGGTTCATCCAAAATTTGTCCCGAGAACACGATGGCTGCTTTTAGAAAGGCGCTTGAGCAGGGGGCTACAGGCATCGAGACGGATGTGCAGCTGACGAAGGAAGGCCAGATGGTCCTGATTCATGACGAAACGCTCGACCGAACGACGAGCGGCACCGGCTGGGTCAAAGATTATTCCTTGCAGGAGCTTCAGGAACTGGATGCGGGAAGCAAGTTCGATCCTGCTTTTCAGGGGGAGCGTATTCCGACGCTGGATGAGCTGCTGGAGCTTGTGAAGGACAGCGGAACGATCGTCAATATCGAGCTGAAGAACGGGACCATTCTGTATGAAGGCCTGGAGCAAAAGGTCATTGAACGCGTGAGGGCTTTCCAGATGACCGACCGGGTCGTCATCTCCAGCTTTAATCATTACTCGCTGTATCTGTGCAAACAGATCGCTCCGGAAATTCGTACGGGTATTCTGTACATGGAGGGCCTTTACGAACCATGGGAATATGCCGCAACGCTGCAGGCTGACGCGCTCCATGCCTACCATTTTGCCGTACTGCCTGAATTTGTGCAGGGCGCCAAAGCTTTGGGCAAGGCGTATCATCCGTTTACCGTAAACGACATCAAGGAAATGCAGCGTCTGCTTGAGGCAGGCGTGGACGGCATCATTACCGATTATCCGGACCGTCTGGCGGAACTGCTGGCGGCCCAAGTCTAAAAGCTTCTCTGACAACAATAAACCGGGCCTGGTTGTACAGGCACCGGTTTATTTGTACTTCGGACTGATATTTCGGGAAGGCCAGCTTATTCGTCCTTGTCTTCGGGCTTCAGGGCTGGCTCTGTGCCTTCCTTCAGCACATCCTCGATCATGCTGGTGGCCGAAGGATTTTCGCTGTCCGGATCGGGAATCGGATCCACGCCGGGAAATCTGTTCTCATGCTCTTGCTTATCATGCTTCTCCATCGCAATCCATTCCTTTCTGCATCGGTTTGATATAGCTTGGTCCAAAATCTGGACCTCTATGCAGGCCAATCGTGTTCTCGCTGTGCTATATGTAACGATAAACCGGAAGCTGCAGCTTGAATCAAGACAAGCGGGCTTAATCTCCCGCAAGAAAAAAACCGCTGGCATACAGCGGTTTGGCAGTTACTATTTAATTTGAATCAGGCGCGAAACATGGCTCACTTCATTCATCGGAATCCAGCAGGAGCCAAGGGTGGTGCGCATTTTTAATGTATTCGGATCGTTGGATTTCTCCGGAATGCCCGTCAGCGTGCTGCCGTCCGAGCTTTTGACGAAGACATAATGGCCGCGTTTGATGGCAAGTTCAATTTCTTTTTCCATGTGACTATTCTCCTGTATCAAAGACTTTGGAATCATTTTCTATTTCTATCATACGGGAAAACGGGACGGATAGATAGCTCTTTTTTGTTACAATCCAGAGAAAAAAGACCCAAAAAATAGAAGTCATTTCTAGGCTATTTAAGAAAAAAGGCTTGTGTTATACTGGAGGCGAAGGGAAAATAATGAAATGGTTAAGGAATCTGTAAATGTCGGGTAAGGGACAAGGAGGCAAGCTGAGCAGGCATTGTACCAAGAAGAATATCAGTCGCAGAAGTTATCAAGAAGTTATCAATGGAATAAAAACAGGGTAAAAGGAAAAGAACCCCCACGCAATCTGCACAGGAGTTCCGGTATGATGATCTGCAGTGGGCTCGAACCACTGACCCCCACCCTGTCAAGATGGTGCTCTCCCAGCTGAGCTAGCAGATCATACGAAGTAAAGAAGCTATTGTTTATATTATCAGCGAGCCGAAAGGGTGTCAACGTTTTTTTAGTGAGCATGAGAAAATACATACAGCATGGGACCGAAATCGGCGGGAGAACATCCTGTTCATAAAGACTTGAGGTGTTAAAAAACAGAAAAAAGTTAAAAATGTCAGGTATACGGACTTAAAGGAGTGGCATGGAATGCCCAAAAAAATTTGGTTAGCCGTTCTGGGCGGGTGCTTGATTGCGCTGCTGGCTGGCTGTTCAGGCAATCAGCCGAGTAAAGGCTCGAGTTCCCCGGTCATGAAAGATGTATACAACAGCGGTCAATCCGTTTCAGGAGACATCTACTCCAAGGGACAAATCTCGCCTCCATGATCCTGAAGAAGCAGCTCCCGAAGAAAGAGAGCCGGCATATGCCGACTCTCTCTTTTTATTCCTCATCCCATTTGCGGGAATATCCCTTTTTCGTCACGTATATAAAAGAGTAGATCAGTGCCGCAGCCATGACTGCGCAAATGACAATGGTGGCTCCCATGCCCATGTTATCCGTGGCTCCTCTCGCATCCATATTATAGTCTAAACTATACATGAAAATCTTTTTTTTGTATAATAATTCAAGCCGTGTTTAAACGGAATCTTTAGCAAACAGGGAATACTGAGCATTTGAAAGAGAGGGCTTCTCCGATGGCTGCAGAAATCATCAATGTAACGACGAAGGAACAACTGCAACATGGATTGAATATCCGTAAAAAGGTGTTTGTGGAGGAACAGAAGGTTCCGGTGGACCTTGAAATCGATCAATACGATGTCATCAGCGATGATGTGCATCATATTCTGGTACAGGATGAAAACGGCGATTACGTCGCGACGGGACGCGTCATTTATTACAATAACGAAACGGCTAAAATGCAGAGGATTGCCGTGCATAAAGATTACCGGAAAAGTGGATACGGACGGATCTTGCTGCTGGCAATGGAAAAACGCGCGCGCGAGCTCGGCTTGACCTATTCGATACTGGATGCGCAGTGCCAGGCGGAACCTTTCTATGCCAAACAGGGGTACGAGACGATCTCCAAGGAACCGTTCGATGATGCCGGTATTCCGCATGTCCGCATGAGAAAAACGCTGTAAAGAGAATAGCAGGAGTCATGTCAGGGGAAGCTAAAGACAGCCCGAATCCTGGGCATCTTACCTGACAAAGGAGCGGATAACGATGGGAACTGCAGGCCGTGAGCAATTTATCGCTGTGCAAAAAAACGGTGACGGGGACTTGACCGCCTTCAAAACCTCTTCGGGACGCATACTGAGCTACGATGAGGCGCTGCAGGAAGTACAGGCTGGCGCGATTGCCGGCGTGAACATTTTCAAGGGAAGAGACGGAGGCATGTACATCCGCGGTGACGCGGACGGAGATCCTTCGAACAATTTGGATCAGCTGCCCCGCTTTGAATAGAACGGTTGAATATAAGAGTTGAATAAAGCGAGACTTTCACACAGAACCGGCCGCAAGCTTGCGGCCGGTTTTTTGCTGCTGTTGCCGTTATTGATAAAACCGGGAATCAGGAGAGGGTGTAGATGCGGCCAGGCTCGATAAAGTTCATTTCCCCCGTTTTCCCTTCGAAGTCATTCTTGTTGTCTGCATAGTGCATCAAATATGTAATCCTGCGGATCTTCTCAGGCATTGACAGAAGCTCACCCAGCGTAGTATGAACCTCGCCGCGGCCTTCAAGCTGGCAGTCATGAAAAATCATGCGGCAGCCTCGCTGCTCCACAAGGTATTCCAGCAGTCCGGGATTAAAGACCATGTCGGAGCTGTAAAAAATATCGTTATTTAAATACAGAGAATAGCTGTTTTTTCCGGGAATATGCTCCGTTGGAATCAGCTCGATGCGAATGTGCTCCGACAAATCATACGGCTGCTTCGGCTGAAGCGGGCAGACCTCGAACAGATCCTCGAGAGAGACGATTTCTCCCTCCTGATACAGCCCGCCTTTCAGGGAGTGCTCCCATAGAACCTGTGTCAGGGATTCGGCGATATAGAGCTTGATTTTGCGCTTGTAAGTAAATTTCATTTTGAAGGCCAGCTCCTCCAGACCTCCGACATGATCCGCATGGATATGGGTAATCAGCACCGCATCCACGTCCGCAAAAGATTTGCCCAAGCGGTGAAGCGCGAGCGGAGCCGTGACCCCGCAGTCGATCAGCAGCGTAAAATCCTCGTCCAGCAGCAGCGCGTTATTGTTGAAATAACTTTTGGCAAAGGCACTGCCGGTTCCGATCATCTGTAGTTCTAGTTTCAATTGATGCACCTCCTGGTGTGATGTCAATCATCATTATACCCCACGGTTCCACATTGTCATAAATCTCCATACAATGCAGCATAGGCTTAAAGGAAATGGGGATGGATGCATGGTCAAATCAAAAGGCAAAAAGCCGTCGCAGGCCAAAAGCGAAAAGGTGTATAAAGGAATGAGGCTGGTCACGTCGCAGGTATGCGAGGTTTGCAAAACGCCGTGCGCAAAGGGCATGGCCTATGCTGCACGCATGAGGGAACCCGGGGCCGTAGGCAAGGGTGTGCCCTGTATTTTGACGAAAGTGAATTAGCTGTTATGCCGAACGAAAGCCTGCTGAAAAGAAGCGGGCTTTTCTTTTGAATCCCGTATAAAAAATGATCGGCAAAAGTGTGGGATCGACCGCAACTTGCATATATACTTTTCGTATATACATACAACAGCATGAAGGAAATGGAGGGAATTCAAGGGTGAAAAATTGGAAGAAAATTTTAGTTTGCGTTTTTGTATTCTCCTTGATGGGCGGCTCCGTCATGTTCGCGGATTCGGTAACCCAGAAAATCAGGGTTTGGATTAACGGTCAGGAAGTGCAGGACGGCGGCTTCGTGATCGATGGCAAAACCTATGTTCCGATTCGCGAATTTAACGGTGTGGTCCATTGGGATGGTGATGCCAACAAAGTGCAATTCATCAAGCCGAATGTACATATATTCCTGTTTAAAGGCGATACCGTATTTGGCAATGTGAACAAGGGCAAGCTGAAATTCAACGTATTTAGCCAGGTGGACAGCCTATCTGAGCATGTAACCGCGGTAAAAGTCGCCATAACGGACCCGTCAGGCAACGTGAAAGATATTCAATCGCAAAATCTGGGGAGTGGCCAAAAGGATAACTTCTGGTTCCGTACCTATGATTTCACGTATGATTTTAAAACAGCGGGAAAATATAAGGTAGGGTTTTACGTGAAGGCATCTAAAAGCAATGATTATGAATTGGTGTCCGAGAAGGTAATCACGGCCTTGAATTAAATGCATGTTCACTCCAAAAGGATAAATTGACCAGGCACACGGTACGTGATACGATACGAAGGTATGACTATATAACCCAAAGCGAGGTTTTTGTAATGAGCGATCACAACCACGTGCATGACGAGAATTGCAACCATGATCACGACCATGAGCATGAGGAATTTGTTCTGACTTTGACTGACGAGCAAGGAAACGATGTGGAAATGGTTCTTGTCGAAACGTTTGACGTAGGCGAGAGACTGTACGCATTGCTGCTTGAGCGTGAAAACCCAGAAGCGGACGGCATTATTCTGCGCGTTGAGGAAGAAAACGACGAAATGATGCTTTACAATATTGAGGACGAGCAAGAATGGAACGAAGTTGAGGCAGCTTACAACGAGCTGGTCGCTCAGCAGGACTCCGAAGGCTAAAAATTTCGCACCCGCATATCCAATAAAACCCGGCGACGCCACTGGCGCTGCCGGGTTTTTGGCTTTTATCCATCTAGAAGATTGCGTCGGTTTCCACGATTACCTTCACGTTATTGATATAGCGGTCCTCCGGTCCTTTCACCGGAAGTCCCACGTCAACGTGATCCACGATGTAGTCGATATTGTCTTGGGAAATGACTTCACCCGGCAGCAGGATCGGTATACCCGGCGGATAGACGTAAATAAACTCGGCAATGATGCGGCCAGCCGATTCCTTGAACGGTATCACCTCGGTATCCCCGTAAAAAGCGTCTCTAGGAATCAGGGAAAGCTGAGGGATTTCCGGAATTTTCACGATCAGTTCATTGGCGGTATTTACGTTATAGTACGTTTCGGCAAGCTCGCGCAGTGCGGTGAGCAGAATCGATACTGTCTCCTCGTTATCGCCCGGCGTAATCAGGCAGAGGATATTGTACATATCACTCAGCTCGACCTCGATATTGTAATGGTCGCGCAGCCAGTTTTCCGTCTCGTAGCCGGTGATGCCCAAATGGCGGACATGGATCGTCAGCTTGGTCGGATCATAATCGAAGGTGGCTTCGCCTCCGAGAATTTCTTCGCCGAAGCAATAAAGCCCTTCGATTTGGTTAATGCTGCGGCGGGCGTTCTGGGCCAGGTTGATCGCTCTTTGAGCCATCTCATGACCGTTGATCGCCAAATTGCGTCTTGACGTGTCCAGCGATGCCAGCAAAATGTAAGACGTCGACGTCGTCGTCAGCATGCTGATAATGGTCTGAACGCGCTGCGGATTGACAAAGCCGTTCTTCGTGTTGAGATTGAGCACGGAGCTCTGCGTCATGGAGCCGCCGAGCTTATGCACGCTGGTCGCCGCCATATCCGCTCCCGCTTCCATCGCGGACATCGGAAGGTCCTGGTGGAAATGGATCAGCACGCCATGGGCTTCATCCACGAGGACGGGTACATGTCTGCTGTGCGCAAGATCCACGATTTCCTTCAGGTTTGCGCTTACGCCAAAGTAGGTCGGATTAATGACCAGTACGGCCTTGGCATCCGGATGGCGGTCCAGGGCACGCTGCACGGACTTGGTCGTAATGCCGTGATCGATCCCTAAATTTTCATCACGGGCAGGCGATACGAACACCGGCTTCGCGCCTGAGAAAATAATGGCGGACATGATGGATTTGTGCACGTTTCGCGGCACGATGATTTTGTCCCCCGGGGAGCAAATGGAGAGGATCATGGTCATAATGGCACCGCTTGTCCCCTGAACACTGAAATAAGTATAGTCCGCCCCGAAGGCGTCGGCTGCAAGCTTTTGAGCTTCTTCAATAACGCCTGTCGGCTGGTGGAGGTCATCCAGCGGCGCGATGTTGATCAAATCTATGGATAGGGCGTTATCACCTATAAACTCTCTGAACTCGGTGTCGGTACCCATGCCCTTTTTGTGTCCGGGAATATGAAACTGTACGGGATTGCTGGCCGCATGTTCCTTCAGAGCAGTAAATAGCGGCGTACGGCGGTGGTCCATTTTACGCTGTCACAACCTTTCATCTGTTAAAATTACAAGGATGAGTATAGCAAAATGGGGGGCGATTGCAAGCGCCCATTTCGTCAAGAGGCGAAAATATGGAAGGAATATGGGGTACATTATATATAGGCGGCTTTCATAGGAAGCCATTGTCATTTCGAGTAGAGGATGTGATTCTGATGCCGCAAGCCACTGGAACTGCAGCCGTTAAACGGCTTCGATCGCCCTTTTTTGTAGGACTACTCATCATTCTATTCCTGGTTGAATTCATGAAAGGCTCGCTGTTGGTGGCCGTTCTGCCCGTATATATGAAGAATTCGCTCGGGCTGTCGGCGCATATGATCGGCATCGCATTTTCGCTGCAGTATATTGGCGACAACCTCTTCCGAAGTCCCTTCGGCTGGATCGGAGAGAGGCTGGGATACCGCAAAACGATGGCCGGAGCCCTGCTTATGACGGTAATCGCCGTGTGCATCATTGCATTTACCTCCGGCGCTTTCTGGCTCGCGGTCGCCTGCTTTATCCTCGGGCTTGGCACCTCGCCGCTATGGCCTACAGCGATGACGGGCACAACGGAAATATCGGGGCCGAACAACAGCAACGGGCAGGCGATGGGGACGCTTGAAATGGCCTCGCTGGCCGGTACGGGCGCCGGTCCGATCGTTATGAACTTCTTAATGGATCGAACAGATAAAAATTATCATACGGCATTCCTGATTCTGATCGGCGTGGGGATCATTCTGGTCCTGGTCGCGCTGATGCTGCCTTCCAAAGTCCGGATTCCGCTTCATTCGGCGGCCGAGTCGGCAGCGGGGGCCAGCAAAGGTTTCTTCGCGGTCATGAGACAGAAGCTCTCCCACCTGCGGGGAAGTGTTACAAAAACGCTGCATGAGGTCAGGCATACGCTGAAAGTGAGCTGGATGGTGTACCCCGCGCTGTTCCTGCAATCCTTTGTCATCGGCCTGCTTAGTCCGGTCATTACCCTTTACGTGCAAAATGAGCTTCATATTTCACCCAACATGTACAGTCTGCTGCTCGTCGCGGGTGGGGGGATTACCGTCATAGCGCTCATTCCATGCGGCAAGCTGATCGACCGTTTCGGTACCAGACCGTTTTTGAATGCCGGATTTTTGCTCGCCGCGGTTTCGCTCAGCATCTTTTCCATGGTACACTCGCTGGCTCTGGTATTCATATTCGTCTGCATCGTTGGTATCAGCTACGCGATGATCCTGCCGGGCTGGAACACGTTCGTTTCCCATCTGGTGCCGGAAGGAGAACGCGGAGCGGTGTGGGGATTCTTCCTGACCCTGCAGGGCTCCGGCATGGTGGTAGGACCGGTCGTATCGGGTCAGCTGTGGGATCGGCTCGGTCACTCATCGCCGTTTCTGGCAAGCGCCATCGTGATGGCGATGCTGTTCGTCATTCATTTGATGCTGTCGCGCCGTGGGAAGACCGCTGCGAAAGCGTAAAAGAGCTTTAAACGCAAAAGAGCTGTACCCGCAGGGAAGTTGCCCTGACAGGTAGAGCTCTTTTGTCATTAAAACGCCATTTTATACAGCGGAAGCAGCTTTTCGAACGTCGACTGGATCACGGAGACGAGCTCCGGGCCATGCTCGAGTACGGCTTCCCCTTTTGGTATCCGCAGCCCGCACAGAACCTCGGATTTTTTGACCTTTTCCAGCTTGGCGGCCATCTGCTCGAAATCGGCTGGCTTCATCTCGGCATGCGGGGTGAAGCCGGGATCCATGTGGTCCATGGACCAGTAGAAGTGATCAGGCAGGCTCTTTCTCACCTTGCCAATACTTTTCTCCAAATGCTTGGCGAACACAGCCTTGTTCGAGCTTTCATAGATAACCGCAAAAATGATGAACAGGTGGGATTCAAACATGCCGACCTGGAAATGCGGAAGTGCTTTATATCCTCGCTTGCTCGCGGCCCAAGCGACCCAGGTGTCATTGGGGGGATTAATGGTCCGGCGGGCGTGTTTGGCTACATGTGGGAACATTTCCTCGCCGCATAGCGCGGAGAGAAACGGAGCGATTTCGCCTCCCAGTGTTTCCAGCTTGGGACGCACGTTCGCGATCAAAGCCTCCATGCGGGGCTCAAGCCCGGGCACCGTAAATACTTCGAAATCTTTATCGTTAAAACCTTCAAATGTCATGCTGCGTCCTCCTCTGATCAAATAACGGTTTTAGCTTGTCCTATTGCCCGCGTCCCCTGTGGGTCTGTTTGGTCCAGAGACTGAAAGGGTAAAAATAGTCAATAAACCAAGTTACCGTTACATAAGATAAAGTATAAAATAGATCAAAGCTTTTAATCAATTTCAATCAGGATTATGGGCTAAATCCTCTAATCGCGGATATCATCGGAAAAGCGGTCCAAAACTGAAGGAGGGAGTGCCGTGAATAAAAGCTATGAAGTGGAGTACTGCAATCTGGAGCTTCGGTTTAACCGGCGGCATATTCAGGACCTGATTAAGGAGCTGATTCAGGAGGGATATTCCCTGTACTGGAGCGAGAACGAATCTTTGTTCATCGTATCCGTCAGAACGGGGCGCAAGCTCGTCAAGCTGCGGTTTCATCGGACCAAGAACGGTTATAAGATGGTCGGGGATTATATTATCCGCGATGCGAGGCTGGCGGAGTGGATGGAGAAGCTGATCGAGGATACGCGGGGTCATGCGGTCGTAAAGCGCTTTAAGGACCGCCAGATTCTGGTGGAAAACATTTTGTTCGGCGAAGTGATCCGTTTGGTTGAAATATCCGGATATCAGCAGAGGGTGCTGTATCAAAAGGGGCCTTTCATGACGGAGCAGGAGATTTCCAAGCTGTATTTTTCGGGCGAAGGCGAAATGCGGCTGCTGCTGCTTCGGATGGAAGTCGACGACGAGCTTGAACGTCTCCACGCGGCGCTTCAATGTGGTGATGAAGAAAAAGCAGATCACTGCCGCAAGAAACTGTCCGATCTTTCGAAACAGCTGTTTATGCTTGAATGGTAAAGCTGAGTTTGTACTACAATATAAAGCAGGGATGATAAGCACCTCAGCCTAGGGCGGGGTGTTTTGTCACGTATCGTTTACAGACAGAGGGGTTCACTTTCACACGTAAACACGCTAAAATAGCTGTATTCTCGATTTTTCACAAAATAAAGAGGTAAAGGATGGAGGACCATATGTCGAAGCAACAAATCGGTGTCATTGGCCTTGCTGTTATGGGCAAAAACCTGGCTCTCAATATTGAAAGCAGAGGCTTTACAGTTTCCGTATTTAACCGTTCCTCGGAGAAGACGGAAGCCCTTCTCGAAGAAGCGAAAGGCAAAAATTTGACCGGTACTTTCTCCATTGAAGAATTTGTCGAGTCGCTCGAAACGCCGCGCAGAATTTTGATTATGGTACAAGCCGGCAAAGCGACGGACGCGACGATTGAACAATTGATTCCGCACCTGGACCAAGGTGATATCATTATCGACGGCGGCAATGCTTACTTCCCGGATACGCAGCGCCGCAGCAAGATGCTTGAGGAAAAAGGCTTCCGCTTTATCGGTGCCGGCGTATCCGGCGGCGAAGAGGGCGCGCTCAAGGGACCTTCCATCATGCCTGGCGGACCGAAAAGTGCTTACGAACTGGTCGAGCCAATCCTGACTTCGATCTCAGCCAAAGTGAACGGCGAACCATGCTGTACATATATCGGACCGGGCGGAGCCGGCCACTACGTAAAAATGGTGCACAACGGCATCGAATACGGCGACATGCAGTTGATCGGCGAAGCCTACCATCTGCTGAAAGACGTGCTGAATCTGGGAGCGGACGAGCTCCACGAAATTTTCAGCGATTGGAATAAGGGCGAGCTCGACAGCTATCTGATCGAAATCACCGCCGACATTTTCGCCCAGAAGGACGAAGACACCGGCAAACCGATGGTTGACGTGATCTTGGACGCAGCCGGACAAAAAGGTACAGGAAAATGGACAAGCCAAAGCTCGCTCGATCTGGGTGTGCCATTGTCCATGATTACCGAATCGGTATTCTCCCGCTTCCTGTCCGCGATGAAGGAAGAACGCGTCGAAGCAAGCAAAATACTCAGCGGTCCGGCAACGGATGCGTTCCAAGGCGACAAGGCGGAATTCATCGAAAACGTCCGCAAAGCGCTGTTCGCAAGCAAAATCGTATCGTACGCTCAAGGCTTCGCGCAGCTGCGCGTGGCATCCGACGAGTATGGCTGGGATCTGAAATACGGCGAGCTGGCTAAAATCTGGCGCGGCGGCTGCATCATTCGTTCCCGGTTTCTGCAAAACATTACCGATGCTTACGAGAAGGACCCAAGCCTCAAAAACCTGCTGCTTGATCCGTTCTTCAAAGATATTATCGAAAAATACCAAGGGGCATGGCGTTCTACCGTATCCGCAGCCGTAAGCCGCGGTATTCCGGTACCGGGCTTCTCCAGTGCGCTTGCGTATTTCGACAGCTACCGGACCGAGAGACTTCCGGCGAACCTGCTTCAGGCGCAGCGGGACTACTTCGGAGCCCATACGTTCAAACGTGTGGACAAAGAAGGCGTCTTCCACCACAACTGGATTCAGGAGTAAGGGGCTAGCTTAGGATCGGTCCTCCGAATATTCGGGCGGCATGAGCCCATGCATGGCTTCTTGCAGACAGGTGCGAATCCGCTCGTCTTGAGCGTGGCCTGTCGTCGAACGGCTTAGCAGCAGTAGAGCGGCCTCCCCGAAATGTTGAAAATTTTGCAATAATCGTGGCTTAGAGAGCTCCAGCAGCGCTGGATCTTTCTGAGCCACTTTTTGTTCCACGAAATGCAAAACCCAAAGCATGTCCTCACGGCACAGAATATGCCGCGGGTCCGTGATTCTCTTGATTTTCGCGGCGGTTTCGGGTGAATGGGAACGGGATTCTGACATGGCGGTACCTTCCACTCCTTGGAATGCGGATTTTACAGCAGGGGCCTATCGAAGCTTGAAACATGATACCCCATGTATATGATAGAATGACAGAAAATAGACTCGTAATATCAAATGATCAAGAAAGGGAAAGCACTTTGTCTGTATTACGGTTGGCAGCAGGAGAAGCAAGGTGAAGCTTTCGTTTATTTGATGCAGAAGGAAGAGAGTTTGCGAGATTGTCGAAAGTTTTTGGCCTGTGTTATGATATGAAAAAGCTTTGGGGAAACCGAGGAGCAAAAGGGGTGTCGCATTTGCATCACAAGGAACAAAACATCATACTGATCGGCATGATGGGGACAGGAAAATCCACGGTCGGCGAGATACTGGCAGCAGAGCTCGGCTATACACTGGTCGATCTGGATGCGGCGATCGTGGCCGATGCAGGAATGACGATCCCTGAAATGTTCGAGCTGCATGGGGAAGCCTTCTTCCGGCAGGCAGAAACGGATGTGCTGCGAAAAGTGGTGTCGGCAGGCGGACGTCAGATCATAGCCACGGGCGGTGGTGCCGTGCTGAATCCGGTCAATTGCGAGCTGATGTCTGGCGGAGGGCTTGTCGTTGCGCTGACCGCGCAGGCGGAAGAGATTATCGAGAGGGTCAAAGGGGACGGCAATCGTCCTCTGCTCGCCGGGAACGCCGAGGAGCGGATTCGCGCCATTCTTGAAGAACGGAAGCATGCCTATCAATTCGCCCATTGCACGGTGGATACGAGCCGGCGGGGTGCTGACGAAGTCGCGCAGCTTGTTTTAACGCATTACCGCGTCTAAGCTTTTGTGGTACAATGACTATAAGAATCACGTCGATCGACGTACTTTCAAAGCAGGCAGACCGCGCTTAGGGGATGTTTTACTCGCGAGATAAAAAAATCGGCAGACTCTTTTGGGAGCCTGCCGATCCTCGTCGCTTATGCTTCCTCTTCGTTCCATTGAAGCATGCCGCCGGTCATATTGGTGCATTCAATGCCATGCTGCTGCAGGAACTGGCAGGCACGCATGCTGCGGCCGCCGCTGCGGCAGATGATGATGAGCTCGCCTTCCTTCGGAATCTCGTCCAGTCGGTCCGGGATTTGTCCGAGCGGAATATGCTTGGCGCCGCTGATCATGCCCTGCGCGACTTCTTCATCTTCACGGACATCGATCATCTGCAGCGTTTCGCCTGCGAGCAGGCGCTTTCGAAGCTCGGATGGTTCTATTTCATGGATGGGTTTCATTGTGGATAACCTCATTTCGGGTGTTTTGTTATGCAATTATGTATATGATAACCAAGCTCTAAAGGGGCTGTCAAATCAGGTTCATGCCTATTCAGACATGAATAATATAGGATAAGGAGACAAGGGTCTATGGATTTGATTGTAAAACCAACACCAAGGCTGGAGGGGGAATTCGGAGCACTATCCTCCAAAAACTATACAACGCGTTATCTGCTGGTTGCAGCACTTGCAGAAGGTACAAGTACGGTGTATTTTCCGGCCCACAGCGAGGATAGTGACGCCATGCGGCGCTGCATTCAGGATCTGGGGGCGGTACTGGTTGAGGATGAAGAGAAAGCGGTCATTACCGGCTTTGGCCGCAGCCCTAAGGATGTTAAAGAGCTGAACGTAGGCAATGCCGGCGCCGTCCTTCGCTTTTTGATGGGCATTGCATCGCTGTGTCCGGACGTCACTTTCGTCAATACATATCCCGATTCACTGGGCAAACGTCCCCATGACGATCTGATCACAGCGCTTGGACAGATGGGCGTGCAGGTAGAGCATAACAGCGGGCGTCTGCCGATCCGGATCCGGGGAGGGGAGCCGAGGGGAGGAAAGATCAAGGTTTCGGGTTCCGTCAGCTCGCAGTATTTGAGCGCGCTCCTGTTCCTGACGCCCCTCCTTGCCGAGGATAGCGAGATTGAGGTAACGGGCGATCTGAAATCGAAGGTCGTTGTCGGGCAAACGCTGGAGGTACTGGAGCAAGCCGGAATCGTAATCCATGCAAGCGAGGATTACATGCACTTCCATGTCCCGGGTAATCAGGCCTACCAGGCCAAATCCTATACCGTGCAAGGAGACTATCCGGGATCGGCGGCGGTGCTGGCCGCTGCAGCCGTGACGGAGTCTGACGTTCTGGTGAAGCGTCTGCCGGTCTTGAGCAAACAGGGCGAACGCGCCGTCGTGGACGTACTTCGCATGATGGAAGTGCCGCTGACACATGAAAATGACGAGGTGCATGTCCAAGGAAACGGCAGGCTGAAGGCGGTCGAGTTTGACGGGGATGCAGCTACGGATGCCGTATTGGCAATGGTCGCCGCTGCCGTATTCGCCGAGGGCACTTCGCGATTTTACAATGTTGAAAATCTCCGCTACAAGGAATGCGACCGGATTACCGATTACTTGGCAGAACTCCGCAAAGCCGGGGCCCATGTGGAAGAACGGCAGGCCGAAATCATCGTCCACGGTAGGCCGGAAGGCGTTGAAGGCGGCGTGGAAATCAACGCGCATTACGACCATCGCGTAATCATGGCGCTTACGGTGGTAGGCCTTCGCGCCAAGGAGCCGCTTCGAATCAAAGATGCGCATCACGTAGCGAAATCGTATCCGCAGTTTTTTGATCATATGCAGGCGCTTGGCGCCCGGGTGGAATGGGTAAAATAACAACGAAGAGGCACAGGAATAAAGGAAGGGCGGGATGAGCATGTCATTTGAAAATCCGACACGAGATGAAATCAAAAAGATTTTGGAGAATGCGGGCAATATTGCGGTGGTCGGCTTGTCTGACAAAACGGACCGGACTTCATATATGGTTGCCCAGGCCATGCAAAGCCGGGGATACCGCATCATTCCGGTCAATCCGACCGCAGCAGGAAAGCAGATTCTCGGCGAAACATGCTATGCTTCGCTGAAGGATATCCCAGAGCCTGTGGACATCGTCAACGTTTTCCGCAGAAGCGAATACTGCGCTGACGTGGCGCGGGAGGCGGCTGAAATCAAGGCAAATGTACTGTGGCTGCAGCTTGGGATCGTAAGTGACGAAGCCGCAGCGATCGCGGAACAGAGCGGCATGAGAGTCATTATGGACCGCTGCATTAAAGTGGAAGAGGCCGTGACGCAGCCGGATCGATCCGGCAAACGCTAAGGGCTTCAATCGCAAAGGCACCCCCGGGTGGTTTTCCGGACAGGGGTGCTTTTTCTTTTTGACAAAACCTTGATGAAAGCTTACCATTTGAATTATGTGCGGATTTTGCAGGAATCGGCGAGCGTGAATTTTGCAAATTCTGATGTGTTTTTTGAAAGGAGAGTGCCTTTCTTGAATTGGCTCGGATCTCTGCAGCAGCTCGGAAGAGCGGTCATACTGCCCACCATGGTGCTTCCTTCGGCCGCCATACTGCTGAGCGTCGGCAGTCTTCCCTGGGCCGCCTGGGGCCTCCCCCACGTCGCTGAGGTCAGCACATGGGCAGGACAGGGCATCTTTTACTTCCTTCCCTATTTATTCGCTGTTGGCGTTGCCTGGGGGCTTGCCAACCAGGCGGGGCCGGCAGGGCTTGCGGCACTGGCCGGCATGTTTATTTACGATCAGATTACAAGGCATATGGGGAGCGGGAATATTCAGCCTACGACGCTGATCGGTATTATTTTTGGTATTTTATCGGGCGTAGCCTATAACCGATTCAAACATATCAAGCTGCCGGAGGCTGTGCAGTTTTTTGGCGGCTCCAGGTTCGTCCTGCTGCTCATGGGACTGTTTTCGGCAGTGTTTTCCTGGCTCATGCTGTTCATCACCCCGTATTTGCAGAAGGGATTGGATGAACTCACGCTGATGATGAGCCATCTCGGCGGTTTCGGATTATTTTTGTACGGTATTTTGTATCGGATTCTGACCGCATTCGGTCTGCATCATCTGCTGAACAACATTTTCTGGTTTCAGGTGGGTTCTTACCAGACGCCCTCGGGAAATATCGTGCAGGGGGATCTGCCACGCTTCTTCGCGGGAGATCCTGCGGCAGGGATTTATATGGCAGGTCTTTTTCCGATTATGATGTTCGCGCTGCCGGCGATTGCCTTAGCTATTATTCAGGAGGCTCGCGAGGACCTGAAACCGAAGATTAAGAAGACTTTTTTGACGGCGGCGCTCGTATGCTTTTTAACAGGAGTGTCCGAGCAGATCGAGTTCGCTTTTCTGTTTGTGGCTCCTTATCTGTTCATCCTGCATGCGGTATTATCCGGTGCAGCCATGTGGCTGACGTACAACCTGGACATTCATCACGGCTTCTCCTACTCGGCGGGAGCCATCGACTTTTTCTTGAACCTGCATCTTTCCCATCACGCCTGGCTTCTGATCCCGATCGGGCTCGGTTATGGTCTGGGATACTATTTCCTGTTCAGGTGGGCGATTCGCAGATTCCGGATTCCGACGCCGGGGCGTGAGGAAGGATCCAACCTCGAGGATTGGGCAGGCAGCATACCGTATCAGGCTCCGCTTATTCTGGAAGCGCTGGGCGGCAAGGAGAACATCGTCCAGGTGGAATCCTGTATTACCAGGCTGAGGCTGACGGTAAAGAACGATAGGCTCGTAGACGGTAATGCCTTGAAGCTCCTCGGTTCCGCTGGGCTGATCAAATTGGGCGGCGGCAACGTACAGGTCGTGTTCGGTACATATTCGGAGCTGATCCGCGAGGAAGTCAACAAACTGATGCAGCGGGACCTTCCACAGGTGCTGTTCAGTGCTCCGGTACAGGGCCGGATGCTTCCGATCGAGGAAGTGCCGGATCAAATCTTCGCCGCCAAGCTGGTCGGCGACGGGGTAGCCTTCATGCCGGAACGGGGAGAGCTGGTCTCGCCCGTATTCGGAACCGTCATGCATATTTATCCAACCATGCACGCGATCGGCATTTCCACACCGGAAGGCCTTGAAGTGCTGCTTCATATTGGTATCGACACCTCCCAGCTCAAGGGAGGACATTTCTCAGCTGTCGTCTCGGAAGGCGATTCGGTTGAGCCGGGTCAACTGCTTGTCAAATTCGATCTTGCATTTATTCGTGAACATGCCACCTCGGTTGCGACACCAATGGTCATCACGAATCCAGATCGCGTCAAATCCTGGAGCTTTGCTCCGTTCAAAGCAGTTAAGAAGGGACAGACATCCGTCATGTCCGTAGTATTACACGACAGAAATGTTGGAGGTTTGGAATCATGATACAAGGCATCGGGGCATCTGCCGGCATCGCAATTGGAAAAGCGTTCGTTCTGCCGAACTGGGAATGGGACCTCCCTGAGACCAGTATAGACGCAGTCGATCTGGCCAATGAGTTTGAACGGCTGTATGAAGGGATACGCACCTCCAAAAATGAAATCGAATATATCAAAAACGAATTCCGGGACATGGTCGGGGAAGAGGAGTCCAGCATTTTTGACGCCCATCTCGCCATTCTGGACGATCCTGTATTCATGAACGAGATTCAGGGCGTCATCGAGCGTCAATATAAAGCGGCTGAAGTGGCGGTAAAAGAAGCGATCGACCATTTTGTCACCATGTTCGACCTGCTCGACGACGAGTACATGAAGGAGCGCGCCATGGACATCAAGGATGTCGGGAACCGCCTGCTCAAGCATCTGCTCGGAGCTCCTGAAATCACGCTGCCTTCGGATACGCAGCCTTACGTGCTCGTCGTGAAGGAGCTGTCGCCTTCCCAGCTGGCTCATTTGAATCCCTCCCATGTTCTGGGGGTAGTGACGATGCTGGGCGGCAAAACCTCCCATTCTTCCATTATGGCCCGCGCGCTTGGCATTCCGCTCGTCGCAGGAATCGAAGGCAAATTGGCCACGCCGATCCAGACGGGAGACCTGATCGTCCTGGATGGAGAATCGGGGCATATGTTCGTCAATCCGGAAAAGCGGATTGTGGAGCAATTCGAGTGCTTGCGCACGGAGCAGCAAGTCAAGAAGGAGCAGCTGGAGCTGTTATCGTCGGTCGAATCCGTGACAAAGGACGGCATCCATATGCGACTTTCGGCCAACATCAGCTCAGTCAAGGAATTGGAACTGGCTATGAAATACGGGGCGCTTGGAGTTGGGCTGTTCCGCACGGAATTTCTATACATGGACCGAGCCGCTTTTCCGAGCGAAGACGAGCAGTTTGATGTGTACCGCCAGGTCGTCCAGAACATGGAAGGCCGTTCAACCGTGATTCGCACGCTGGACATTGGTGGAGATAAGCAGCTGGATTATTTCCCGCTTCCGCAGGAAGACAATCCATTCCTGGGATTCCGCGCGATCCGAATCAGCCTGGAGCGGCAGGAGCTGTTCCAGACCCAGCTTACGGCAATTTTGCGCGCAAGCGCCTACGGTAAAGTCAAAATCATGTACCCGATGATCTCTTCCGTGGATGAAGTAAGACAAGCCAATCAGATTCTCCGCCGGGCCATGGATGATCTGGACGCACGGGGCATCGCTTATGACGCCGACATTCAAGTCGGAGTTATGATTGAGATTCCGGCAGCCGTGATCATTGCCGACCTGCTGGCGGAAGAGAGCGACTTCTTCAGCATTGGAACCAATGACCTGGTGCAGTACGTGCTGGCCGTCGACCGGATGAACGAGCAGATTGCCCACATGTATCATCCGTATCATCCTGCTATCCTGCGGATGCTCCGTACCATTGTCGAGGCCGCAGGCAAAGCAGGAATTCCGGTCAGCGTATGCGGCGAAATGGCCGGGGATGAACGGTCCATACCGCTGTGGCTTGAGCTTGGCGTTCATGATTTGAGCATGTCTATCCAGTCGCTGCTGCGCGTAAAGCACCGGATACTGAACACGACGGCGGAGGATGCGCGCAGCACGGCTCAGCGGTGCTACAAGCTAGCCACCAGCACGGAAATCGAAAAGCTGCTGACGGATTTTAACGAATCGAGCCGCACGGAGCAGCAGTCAAGCCAGGAAAACGGGAAAGACAGTCACGTTTCGTAAATCGATTGGCTGTGGCGACAAAGCCCTGAGCATTCTACCGGATGCTCAGGGCTTTTTTTTGGTGTCTGGCTGGACAATAACAGAGTCATGAAAGAGATGGGCATTTTGGTAAATAAAACAGCAGGCCGGATAGGAAGGATTCAAGGGATATGAAAGCGAATACCATCAGCAGCCGAAATATCGCGCTATGTATGTTGTCGATAGAATAATTCCGGGGTGGTAACATGTCAATCCAATGTAACTGCGAGCAAAAAATGAAGCTTGAGCTTCGTACGGTGATGTATACACGGAGCGTCACGATCCGTCATGTGCCCGTGCTTGTCTGTGACCGCTGTTTATCTTATGAACTCATTCCAACGATGAGGACCGATTTGAAAAAATGTGTGGAACTTCTCGGTCCGGAACCTTCGAATATCAGTTTTTCTCTTACGGACTATCATGAGCTCGCCAAGCTGCTATACGAGGTGCTGGATGAAGGTGTTTCTGAAGAGAATCTGAAGCAGACGTTGGAATACGAGATTCAGGAACGTATCAATTTGCTTTTGGATGTTTATAAAACGGCAGAGATGATGCAGGATGAAGCCTGGGTTGCGGAGCTTCGACTCCGGCTCTCCCAGCTGTCCGTCATGCTGCCGGAAATGAATGTAATTTATGCAGATGCATGAAAAATTGCAGGTTTTCTGAATAATTTTCATGGCAAGTTGGATTTTTCACGAGCTTTTTGATACGATAGAGTAAGGAATTTAATCGAAAAAAGGGGATGTATATCAAATGGCGACGATGACCAAACTGACTACTAGCGACCAGCTTCAGACAGCTTTGGAAGCCTCAAAAGATAAACCTCTGCTTCTTTTTAAACACAGCACGCGCTGTCCGATCAGCGCAGGGGCCTATCAGCAGGTAATGACATATTTACAAAATGAGCCAAACGAAGCCGTGGAATACGGTTTAATCCATGTCGTAGAGGATCGTCCGGTTTCGCTAGAGGCGGCGGACATTCTTGGTGTTCAGCATGAATCCCCTCAGGTGATTTTGGTCAAGGATCAAGCGCCTGTCTGGCATACATCTCATTCCCATATTACTGCGGATGCTCTGAAACAGCACTTGGAAGGCTAGTAAAGCGTTATCATTGCAGAATGCGACAAATTGTCGTATCATTATTTTAATGGGTTGACGAATGAAAATTTATTGGCAATGGAGAGAAGGAATTTGACGGTAACCATTTACGATGTGGCGCGTGAAGCAGGCGTATCGATGGCGACGGTATCGCGGGTTGTCAACAACAATCCCAACGTGAAGCCTCAGACCCGGAAGAAAGTATATGAAGCAATAGAACGTTTGGGATATCGTCCGAATGCGGTGGCAAGAGGTCTTGCCAGCAAGAAGACGACAACGGTCGGGGTTGTCATTCCCGATATCTCGAATTCTATTTTTGCTGAAATCGCTCGGGGCATTGAAGATATCGCCAACATGTACCACTATAATATTATTTTGTGTAATGCTGACAAGAAGAAGGAAAAGGAAATCCGTGTTATTAACACCTTGCTCGAAAAGCAGGTGGACGGGCTGCTCTTCATGGGCGGAACCGTTACGGAGGAACATATCCAGGCATTCCAGACTTCGGCCGTTCCTATCGTGCTGTGCGCGACGCGGGACGAGAACGGAAACTATCCGTCCGTCGATATCGATCATGAAGCCGCGGCATACGATGCCGTTAACACGCTGATTCGCCATGGACATCGCGAGATTGCCATGATCAGCGGCACGCTTCAAGACCCTGCCAACGGGTATTCGCGTTTTCAGGGATATAAGAAGGCGTTGGAAAACGCGGGCATCGAGTATCAAGAGGATCTGGTGCGCATCGGCAACTACCGCTACGAATCCGGCGTAGAGGCCATGAAGTATTTCCTCGGTCTGAAGAAGAAGCCTACGGCTGTCTTCGCAGCTACGGACGAAATGGCTATTGGCGCCATTCACAGCATTCAAGACGAGGGACTCAAGGTGCCTGACGATTTCTCCGTGATCAGCGTTGACAATACCCGCATGGCATCCATGGTACGTCCGCAGCTGACCACCGTGGCTCAGCCGATGTACGATTTGGGTGCGGTTGCGATGCGCTTGCTGACCAAGCTGATGAAAAAGGAAAATGTGGAAAACCCTCGGGTGATTTTGCCGCATGAAACGATTTTGCGCTTGTCCGTAAACCATGTGAACGAGTAGTTCGCTTCAGGATACATGATAAAAAAGGTTCAAGTACGCTGAAGAAAAGCTCCTTACGGGAGCTTTTTTTCACATGTCTGCTTGAATACATCTTATAAAGGGAGAATGAAAGATGCCGCAAACGACGATTGGAATCATCGGAGCAATGGACGAGGAAGTGGAGCTGCTGCTGGCCGGAATGCGGAACGCGGAAACGGTGGACAAGGCCGGAATTCGGTACTATAAGGGCACCTATCATGATAGGGACATTGTCGTATGCAAATCAGGCGTGGGCAAGGTCAATGCAGCCGTGACGACGCAAATTCTCATCGATACCTTCGGCGTATCCCAAGTGCTGTTCACGGGCGTTGCGGGGGCGGTACACACGCAGCTGGACATCGGCGACATCGTGATTTCTTCTGAATGTCTCCAGCATGACATGGATGTGACCGCCCTGGGATATGAACGTGGGGTGATCCCGTACCAAGAGGTCTCGGCATTTCCGGCAGACCCTGCGCTTGTTGCGCTAGCGGAACAAGCCTGCGCCGAATTGGGCGAGGTCAACTGCAGAGTCGGACGCGTGCTGTCCGGGGACCAGTTCATTGCAAATGTGGATCAAGTGGCCTGGTTCCATGAGCATATGCAGGGGGCATGCGTCGAGATGGAAGGGGCATCCGTCGCCCAGGTGTGTTATATGAACCGGCTTCCATTTGTCGTGATCCGATCCATGTCGGATAAAGCGGACGGCTCGGCGCATGCCAATTTCGCGGAGTTCACCGTTGCCTCTTCACGCCGCTCTCATGCGATTCTGGATTACATGATTGCGCATATGTAACTGCATACAACAGCAAAACAACTCCGGTTTTCCGGAGTTGTTTTTATGATAAATGGATAGGAAACTAATACATAAATCGCTGCTGAAAACGAATTCGGTCGAACTGCTCCTTGGACGAAATCGGCACGTCGCGGCCGATTCTCACCATCAGACAGTTGGCCGGATGCGAGCATATTTCCGGATCGTCGGTTGCGTACCAGACCATGTCGACGACTTTCATGAGCCGTTCCATCATTTTGCGGTAATCCCACACGTTAAGACCACTGGTCTTTAAGTCCCAGTGCCAATAATACTCTGTGGTGAACACGATATATTGTTCCATCTGACCATCCTCGAAGGCGGTTTTGATCATTTTTTGACCCAGTCCGAGCGAGCGGTAGTCATTCGCGACTTCGATCGCTCCAAGCTCGATCAGATCCTCCATATTGCCTTGAGACCAGCGTTCCTGCTCGTCCGGGTAATGAAAGGTTACATATCCGACGATGGTGTTTTCTTCACGGGTAATGATGATTCGGCCTTCCTCCAGGCCTGCAATCTCCACAAGCGCCTTATGCTGCTCTGCCGGGCGGCGGAAAGCATCAAGGTCGGGATGCATGATCAGCTCGGCCAGCCTTCCTGGAGGGACGGGGCCTTCAACGACCAGGCAGCGCTCTTCAAGAGGTATGGTTTGTACATGGTACAGTTTAAGGTGTTCCATCTGGACGCTCCTTTCTGCTTCTAATCCTACTTATAGCAAAAAAACAAATAAATGAAAAGCGATGGCAGGAACTTTCATCCTATGCTATAATGATTTCTGACATAAAATAGCCACAACTTTTGATCTTTTTAACCATCTGCCAGACCTGCTGTACTTATGTTTTACGCTTACCTAAATAAATTGAACCGAAGATTACATTGCCAATCTTTCTTGATTGGAAACGGTTTGATTTATATAGCAATCATCGGATTGGAAGACTGATTTCGTGTGTGTATGTTGTCATTATGGCATGAACTCATACAAGATTGTAAGCGCTGCCCTATCAATGGGGGAAAACAGAGGGAGGATGAAAGTATGGATCAAAATCAAAATGAAATTTTACCTAGCGTTGCGAATGCGTCCAACTTGGGCGATTATGAAGAAGCCCGCTCGCAGTTTCAATGGGAAGAGGTAGAGAAGCACTTCAGCTGGCATAAGACGGGGAAAGTCAATATGGCCTACGAGGCCATCGACCGTCATGTCGAAGAAGGCCGTGGGGACAAAATAGCTTTGCTCTACAGCGACGCTTCGCGCGATGAAAGCTACACTTTCGCCGACCTGAAGGAACAGTCGGATAAATTCGCGAACATCCTTCGTGAACGGGGCATCGGCAAAGGGGACCGGGTTTTTATCTTCATGCCGCGCAGTCCGGAGCTATACTTCTCTCTCATGGGGATTTTGAAGGTGGGGGCCGTAGTAGGACCGCTTTTCGAAGCGTTCATGGAAACCGCTGTCAAAGACCGCTTGGAGGACAGCGGCGCGGTTGCGCTCGTCACGACAAGCCAGCTCTTGGGACGTGTGAAGCGGGACGAACTGCCTGAGCTGAAGCACATCATCGTCGTAGGCGATAACGTGGAGGAAGACGAGCAGGTTACCGACTTCGCGAAGGCGATGCAAGGTGCCTCCTCGGAGCTTGAAATCGAATGGTTGGATCGCAATGACGGATTAATTATACATTATACTTCTGGATCGACGGGCAAACCGAAGGGCGTATTCCACGTCCAGAATGCCATGATTCAACATTATTACACAGGCAAAATGGTGCTTGATTTGCAGGAGAACGACATTTACTGGTGCACAGCCGACCCAGGCTGGGTAACCGGTACATCCTATGGTATTTTCGCACCTTGGCTGAACGGTGTGACCAATGTGATTCGCGGGGGCCGATTCAGTCCACAGGACTGGTACGGCACGATCGCTAAATACAAGGTAACGGTTTGGTACAGCGCACCGACAGCATTTCGTATGCTGATGGGCGCGGGGGCGGACGTGATATCGCAGTTTGATCTGAGCAGTCTGCGTCACGTCCTCTCCGTAGGTGAGCCGCTCAACCCCGAAGTGGTTCGTTGGGGACAAAAGGTTTACGGCCAGCGCATCCATGACACATGGTGGATGACGGAAACGGGCGGACATCTGATTTGCAACTATCCTTCCATGGCCATTAAGCCAGGTTCGATGGGACGACCGATTCCGGGCGTACAGGCAGCGATCCTGGATGATAACGGCAATGAAGTGCCTCCTTACACAATGGGTAATCTTGCCATTAAGACCCCATGGCCGTCCATGATGAATCAAATCTGGAAGAACCCTACGAAGTATCAGGAATACTTCCGGATACCAGGCTGGTATATCTCCGGCGACTCGGCTTACATGGATGAAGAAGGCTACTTCTGGTTCCAGGGCCGCATCGATGACGTGATCAACTCTTCCGGCGAACGAATCGGACCTTTTGAGGTGGAGAGCAAGCTGGTCGAGCATCCGGCGGTAGCAGAGGCTGGCGTAATCGGCAAGCCGGATGCGACCCGAGGGGAGATCATCAAAGCGTTTATTGCTTTACGTGAAGGCTTCGAGGAGTCCGAAGAACTGAAGAATGAAATTTATAAATTCGTAAAAGAGGGCTTATCTGCCCATGCGGCACCGCGTGAAATTGAATTCCGCGACAAGCTGCCGAAGACAAGATCCGGTAAAATCATGCGCCGGGTGCTCAAGGCTTGGGAATTAAACCTGCCAACGGGTGATCTCTCTACCATCGAAGATTAATATATGATAGCTTTGGAGTTGATAAAGGAAGCACCGGAAGAATACGTCCGGTGCTTCCTTTTTTGTGTTTTTGTTTATCTTGCAGCAGGAATAGCAGATGCTCGCTCGCAAAAAGAGACCACCCTGCAAGCCGATGCAGGATGGTCTCAGGTCTTCGTATTATTTTTTCTCGAAATAAGAGGCTGCCGATGGTTGGGACGGGCCGATAGCATTCACGGCTGTGACCCGGAAGTAACCCTTAATCGGGGTTGTAGTGATGAACTGGAAGCCCGCTTCATGGCTGGAGCCGATGACGTTGTATGGGCCTCCCGGTTTTTCGCTGTAAGAAACCGCATATTCCGTTACCTTCTCCTCCGGACGTGCCGGGTTCCATTGGAACATGATGCCGTTGTCCATTGGCGCTATTTGCAGCGCCGTAGGAGAAGACGGTGCAGATACCGGCTCTTGGCCCGGATCGGTTGGATCCGGGGTCCCGGGAACTTCGGTTCCTGGATCGTTCGCGCCGTCCGGATTAGAAGGATTGGTGATATCTCCGGGCACGTTGATCATACCGCCGTTCATACCGTTTACAGCCGCGCTTGGCGCGGATTCCTTACCTGCGACATCTACGGCTGTGATATAGAAGCTTGAACCTGCGTCAGCCGTATTGCTGAACGAGTAAGAGGCGCCTGCCATGACTACTTTTCCAGTGTTCTGGAAGGCTCCGCCATTTTGCGAGCGGTACAAGCGGTAACCGACGACATCAGCCTGGCCGGATGGACTGAAGCTAATGTTCGCCTTGCTGCCGTTCAGAGACATGCTGACGTTGGCTGGGGCGGAAGGCGCGCTGCCGTCGTCGACGCGAGGATCGATCTCGGTCGGCATATCCTCGCCTGCGTCGCGCGGAATGTAGAAGGACAGTGATTCATGGCCGCCGCGCATTTTGGCAAAAGCAGCTTCAAGCTCTTTGATGAGATCCTGAATAGGCTTTTCACGCTTGATGACGACTTTCTCCTTCAGCATATCGTCAGGCGTTCCGTCTCTTGGAATATAATTGACTCCGTTGTAAGTGATGTATTTGGCTTTCGCAATTCCGTCATCGCTGGTTTTAGGAACATATTTGATGTTAAAGAGATCCGTTACGAATTTATCCGTGAGCGATGTCGGAAGCTTGCCGCTATATGCGGACACCGTTTTGGAGACGATGCCCTCCGGTTTTTCGAACTTGGCCGTTTTGAACATGTCAGGTTCTTTGTCCGCGACCTCATTCATGATAAGGGCCCATATCGATTGAGCGCGCCTCTTGGCAGACTTGCTGGTCAGGGTGTTCACAGGCTCCTTGTAACCGACCCATACACCGAGCGTAACGTCAGGGGAATATCCCATAAACCAGACGTCCGCGTAGTTCTGGGTGGAGCCGGTTTTCCCGACGACTGGAATCGTCTTGAAATGCTTGTAAGTGTCGCGGACCGTACTGGCCGTGCCTTCTGTGATGACCGTCCGAAGCATATCCGTCATGAGATAGGCGGTTTGCTTGGAGAACGCCTGAACCGGTTTGGCTTCATGCTGGTAAACGATGCTTCCGTTCGAATCGACGATTTTCTCGATCATGTAGGCATCGTTAAACGTTCCCTGGTTGGCGATGGAACTGTAGGCGTTGGTCAAGTCCTCGACGGTAACGCCGTATTTCAGGCCGCCCAGAACGCCGGTGGAAGCCGAATAGTCTTCTTTTTGAATCGTATTGATGCCAACCTTCTTGGAGAAGGCCCAGGCGTTATCAATGCCGACAACATTGTTGAACAGCTTCAGCGCAACCGTATTGACCGATTTGTTGAGAGCCGTCCTTGCCGACATCAAGCCGCTGTATCCTGAAGTGGAGTTTTTCGGGATATGGAAGCCTTTTTGGTAGTCCTTCAATATAATCGGAGCATCGTCCAAAATGCTTGCAGGCTGAATCGCGCCGGATTCGATCGCGGGCAGGTAAGCCGCAATCGGCTTCATTGTGGAGCCCGGCTGACGGACCATCTGCGTGGCATAGTTCATCTGCTCTTTGTTGAAGTCTCTTCCTTCCAGCATGCCGAGAATTGCGCCTGTCTTGTTGTCGATCATCATGGCGGCCGTTTGCTCGGGTCCTTTCGTTTTGCTGTCAGGACCAAAGTTATTTTTGTTTTCACCGATCTTGTGCATCGAATTGTACACGCGCTTATCGATGGTGGTGTACACACGGTAGCCGCCGGTCTTCAGCTGCAGATTCGCAGCCTCTAGGAGGTCGCTTGTATCTTCGCCTTGCCCTTTTGGGTTTGCGCCTGCTTGCTTCAGATTCAGCTGCATGAGTATCTCTGAGGCTTGACGCTCCGTCTCCATCATCAGGTAGGGGTATGTGGCATACGCCTTATCCATACGCGGCGCCAGCGCCTTGCGGATGTCGAAGGCCATGGCTTCCTTGTATTGTGCATCCGTAATTTTATTCTCTTCCAACATCCGACGGAGCACGAGGTGCTGGCGGTCCAAGGCACGCTTGAAAGCGTCAGGATTGAATTCGCCTTTGGAGTTGTAAGCCGAATATTTGGTTGGAAGCTGAGGGAGTCCGGCAAGGTAAGCCGCTTGGGCAATGTTCAGCTTGCTCAAATCGTTTACATTAAAAATGCCTTTTGCCGCCGCTTTAATTCCGTATAAGTTGTACCCGCTCGAGCCTTTGCCGAATGGGACCTTATTCAGGTAGGCGCTCAGAATCTCCTCTTTGGTCATAAACCGTTCGAGCCGCAGCGAAAGCAGGATCTCTTTGATCTTGCGGTCGTCGGTTTTGTCTAGGCTGAGGAAGACACGTCTGGCCAACTGCTGGGTTAAGGTACTGCCGCCGGTTTGCACGGATTCCTTGAGCAGCTTCTGCTTCACGGCACGGAGGGTGCCCTTCATGTCTACGCCGTTATGATTGAAAAAGTTGTTATCTTCTATGGAAACAACTGCATTGATGACTGTCGTTGGAATCTGTTTGTATTCCACGGGACGTCTGTCTTCGTCTGTGCGAATCTGGCCGATTGGCGTCGTCTGGTCACGGAAATACGCAAAGCTTGTAATGGAGTTTTCACTCATCTTTTGGTCAATCAGAGCTCTTGAGCGGACTGGATCGTCTTTCACGATGGAAGTGACGTAGCCCAGGGCGGCGCCGCCAGCAAACAGGGCTCCCATTAGACCAACGACAAACAGCCAGAGAATCACGAGGCCTGTGATCCGGGCAAGAGATCGTTGACGTCTCGGAACAGGCTGTTTATCGGGTTTTTTATTGTTATTATCAACCATTCGCGTGCGTTCCTCCTTTTAACGGAACTATTATAGCATAATTTGCGGCGTTTGAATGCAGGGATCGAATGAGGGCTTTTTTTTAGAATAAATGACATATTTTCAGCGCTTATGTTATAAATAATGCCAAATTTCATCTCGGTTCAAGCGTGTTAAACGACGCCGTCTGGTTTAAAGGAGAGGGAGGGGGTCACTTTTTGGTCATCTGCTGCATTCCAGGGCAGCAAAAAGCCCGGAACCAAAGGCTCCGGGCTTTTGTTCAAAGCAACGATTAACGGTTGTAGAATTCGACGATTTGTTTCTCGTCGATATCTTGGGAAAGCTCAGCACGCTCAGGCAAACGGATGAATTTACCTTCCAAAGCTGCTTCATTGTACTCCAGGTAGCCTGGAAGATGGCTGCGGTTTTCCAAAGCTTCTTTAATGGAAGAAAGACCGCGGCTTCTTTCACGAAGGCCGATTACGTCCCCGGTGTTTACCATGTAGGAAGCAACGTCAACCTTTTTGCCGTTTACAGTGATATGGCCATGGGATACCAACTGACGTGCGCCTGCACGGGAGTTGGAGAAGCCAAGACGGTAAACGAGGTTGTCCAGGCGGCTCTCAAGCAGGAACATGAAGTTCTCACCAGCGATACCTTGCATTTTTTGTGCTCTGTGGAACAGGGTGCTGAACTGCTTCTCACCCAAACCGTACATATGACGCAGTTTTTGCTTTTCAGCGAGCTGCATACCGTAGTTGCTTACTTTTCTCCGTTGGTTAGGACCATGTTGTCCAGGAGGAAAAGGGCGTTTCAATTCTTTGCCAGTACCGCTCAGGGAGATGCCCAGACGGCGGCTCAATTTAAATTTAGGACCAGTGTAACGTGCCATGTTATAGTAGACTCCTTTATTTTCAAATAATGTGAAGTAGGGCTCTATTTGCGCCGGGTATGTTGATTGTGCTAGCCTTATCGGCAATGGCACCTGATTGAAGAGTTCAGCCGCTGTTCGATCAGTAACAAACCACGTGAGGGTGACACAACGTTACGCCCAAATTTCAGACTGATTAACAGTCTTGTTCAACAATAGATTTTATACGAAAGGCAATACATAAGTCAA
This sequence comes from Paenibacillus sp. SAFN-054, assembly GCF_051966755.1. NCBI lineage: Bacteria > Bacillati > Bacillota > Bacilli > Caryophanales > Paenibacillaceae > Paenibacillus > Paenibacillus sp. SAFN-054. The sequence goes on along the minus strand of NZ_JBQCKS010000001.1, from coordinate 2,146,527 downwards.
GTCCTGATAAATATCGAGAAACGTCTAATTTTGTCGATAGGGCTTTGGACCCAAAAAAGTAGGGCAAATATCTGAAATATTGATGCAAAATCAGTTTGAAGAGAGTAGAATAAGGTTATAAAAACACGAGTGATACAATACATTTTCGAACGCGCAAATAGGTGTCGGACGTATGAGTCTAAAGTCTGCTTGCGGTGATCGGATGCCTATATTTTTTCGAATCGAACGATGCCGTGCAAGACCCCCTTTAACACGGTGTAAAGGAGCGCCTGCTAATGTCAGAACATCAACAGGATTTTTCCAGACATCAAAGTCTATTTCAGACAAATATCGAAGTGGCGTCTCCTGGTTTTTCTTCCGATTTATGGCTGAAGGAGATGGACATTTCCCTGTATGACCTTCCTTATGTCCGTGAGGTCCTTCAGCAATCCTTTGAAGACTGGCGGAAAGAAACGGGTTCACTGCCTCTTTCGAAGCATTCCTTGTGGACGGTCATTGATCATGAAGGGAACTATACAGCGGGCGAAGCTGCGGTGTATTCCCTTCTTGAGGGTCCGCATGCGGGTCTTCTGCAGCATAGCTTGCTATCCCATGAACTCGTTTACGATGTGATCGAGGACGCGGATTCTTCCCTATATAATGGACAAGTGCTTTGCGTAGTTCCGATTCTGTCCCGTAGCGGCCAGCTCCTGATCTCCGTCCTCGCTTGCATACTTCCGAGACGAATTTCGGACGACTCCGGACTGGATGCCGTTGAAGCGACTGCATTGCATTATCATTCATGTTTTTTTAGACGATATGAATACATATTTGTTTCCGATGTTATGAAAATACAAAAGAATGCGGAACGCGAAGCAAGCAGACGGTCCATGCTTTTCCAAATTATGCAGCGTATGCATGACCAGATTGACGTCGATACAGTCCTTACAGAGGTTCTCGACAGCATTGCGGTTCTATATCCATCAATTCAGCTGAGCCTTCTGATGTCTCAGGATCACCAGCATACCAATCCGAAGGTCAAACCCCTTGTGTTCCACCCTTGGGGAGAGGATATTTGCGTGCGCGCCTTCATGGACGGCAGGCTCATGATTCAGGATTGCAAGGAGCCCGGGGAAGAAGATCTGATCGAAATCAGCATTCCGCTTGGAGGCAAGCAGGGTATTTACGGCGTGTTCCATCTGAAAATGACGCGGGATCTGAAGGAAGATCTGGACCTGCAGCTGATTACGATGGTTATTGACACCGCCGGCAATGCTTTTGAAAATGCGAAGCTGTACGAGCAGTCCAACCTGCTCATTCATGAGCTGAGGCTGATCAATGAACTGACGCAGCGGCTGAATCAAAGTTTGCAGCTGGAGGATATTTACCAGTTTGCCAACGAGGAACTGCTGAACATCTTTAACGCGGATTACTGCTGTTTTCTGCAGTTTAACGAAGAACGCAATATGCTTGAGGTCGTATCCTGCAATGTGCCTTCGTTAGCCAAAGACATTTTCAGCAGGGATTACGGATTCGGCGGGCTCGTATTTGAAAAAAGGGAGCCGGTCATTCTATCGGATTATCACTTGAATACAAAGGTATCCTCCAAACTGATGGAGGTAACAGGCTCCCAATCGTTGATTGCAACGCCGTTGTCGGTAAACGGCAAGGTCATCGGGGCGATTCTGCTCACGCACCGCAGCCCTCATTTCTTTTCCTATGACAACTACCGGCTCTTGCAAACGTTATCCAGCCATATCGGCCTGTCGGTGAGCAACGCGCTGCTGCATGCGGAATTGCGGCGGATGGCGAACAGGGACATGCTGACGGACATGTATGCCCGCCATTATTTGGATGAGGCGATCCAGGGGTACCAATCGAATGATTTCTGCGGTTCATTGATCGTCGTGGATATCGACCAGTTCAAGCAGGTCAACGATACCTATGGCCACCAAAAGGGCGACAAGATATTAAAGCAGGTCAGCGAAATCGTGAAAACCTCGATCAGGCCCGAGGATGTTCCGGCGCGTTGGGGCGGCGAGGAGCTGGCCGTCTACTTGCCGCAGATGGGCGTTCATCAGGCGATCAAGGTGGCCGAGGTCATCCGGACGCGGGTAGCACAGGAGACCGATCCTGGCGTGACCGTATCTAGCGGGATTGCCGAATGGTGCATCACCGATGACAAGATTAGCGTGGACAGTCTTTTCTACCGGGCGGACATGGCTTTGTACCGTGCGAAAAACAGCGGACGCAATCAGATCCAAATGGAAGACAGGAATGAATAAGAGGGCGCCCTGCACCTTGGATGCAGGCGCTCTCTTTTTTATGGGCAGCCCTGCATAATTGCTAAGAGCAAAGGCAAGCCTAAGGCAAAAAGTTTTCTGGAAGAGGTATGACCGATGAACACATGGAAACGAAGCCTCGGCATCGCCGGTCTGCTATGGGTCAGCTTGTCTCTGACGGGCTGCGGGATGCTGCAAAACGATAGAGATCCGGAGAAATGGTTCAAGCAGACGCTTGGCGGTCTCGCCGGAAAAGACTCTTTTTCATTCACGGGTAAGGCTGCGGTTCGGACAGGTTCGCAAAAGAACTTCAGGGAAAGCTTGGCCTATGAAGGAACACTGACCGAGCATGACAAGCTGACGATTCGGAGCATGCTCCCCGCCGGGACGGCCGGAGAGGAGACACCGCAATCCATCCGTCTGAAGAACGTGCATGCTGCCGAGGCAGGCTTCCGCCGCCAGGATGGGCAGTGGGTGCCTTTATCCAGCAAAGGTAGCGCCACGCTGCAATCCTCCCTAGCCCGCTTTAATCCCTTGGGCCAGCTTGATGCGATCAGCCGTCTCCCTAAACAGATGAGAGAGGCTTCCGGAGCCGCCAGAGGAACAAAGGTGCTGCGGATCGAACTCGAGCCTGCCGTGGCCAGACAATGGCTGTCAGAGGAGCTGGAGGCAGAGATGGCTGGGATTCGTCAGCAGGCAGAGGCCGATGGCCAAACCGCCCAGACGAGGCGCCAGCTGGCTGATGTGTGGAACAAGGGGGACGCCCAGCTGAAGCAAATGCTTGAGCATTCCGAAGTCGGGATGGTCTATTACTTGACGATTGATAAGAAAACGGGGTTTCCGCTCCGTCTTTCTTCGGAGAGCTCGGTCCGCTATCTGAATTTGCATAAGCAGGAGGAGCAGGAGACCCTGGTGAACGATGTCTCTTTTTCACCGTAAGGAATTATTGGTTTTCGGCTGACTGCGGGAGGGAGAAAGTGCTACAATAGAAATCGATTAAATTAACCTTTGTTCAAAAAAAGTTTTGTGCGGGGTTTGAGGAGGAAATAGACATATGCGTGATCCAAGAATTCAGAAGCTTGCCGAGAATCTGGTAGGCTACTCCGTAAACGTGCAGCCAGGCGAGAACGTACTGGTCGAAATGATCGGACCGGAGCGCGATTTGCTGAAAGCGGTCATTGAAGAGGTACATAAACGCGGAGGTCATCCGTTCGTCGAGCTGACGGACCGTTCGGTTCAGCGTACGATGCTCATGAATGCAACGGAGGACATGGTCAAAACCTGGGGCGAGCTTGATTTGGAACGGATGAAAAAGATGGATTGCTACATCGGCATCCGCGCAGGCGAAAACGTGAATGATCTCTCGGACGTTCCCGATGACAAAATGCGTCTGTACAATACGCTTTACAACCATCCCGTGCACAGCGGGCAGCGCGTCAACCATACGAAATGGGTAGTTCTCCGTTATCCGAATGCGAGCATGGCTCAGTTGTCCAACAAGAGTACTGAAGCATTCGAGGATTTCTATTTTGATGTATGCAACCTGGACTATGCCAAAATGGACAAGGCCCAGGATCCTCTGGCTGAATTGATGAGAAAAACGGATAAAGTCCGGATCGTTGGACCCGGAACGGATCTCAGCTTCTCGATCAAAGGCATCGGCGCGACGAAATGCGCAGGCGAGAAGAACATTCCGGACGGCGAGGTATACAGCGCGCCGGTCCGCGATTCCGTGAACGGTACCATCAGTTACAATACAAGCACCGTATATCAGGGCATCACCTTTGAAAACATCAAGCTTACGTTTAAAGACGGTAAAATTGTGGAAGCGACCAGCAATGAAACCGAACGCCTGAACCAGATTCTGGATTCCGACGAAGGCGCGCGTTATATCGGCGAGTTCGCCATTGGCTTCAACCCGTACATCCTGCATCCGATGAAGGATATTTTGTTTGATGAAAAAATTGCCGGAAGCATTCACTTTACTCCGGGGCAAGCTTACGAGGATTGCGACAACGGCAACCGTTCGTCCATTCACTGGGATATCGTTTTGATCCAGCGTCCGGACTACGGCGGCGGCGAAATCTACTTTGATGACGTGCTGATCCGCAAGGATGGTATTTTCGTGATCGATGAGCTCAAAGGCCTGAATCCCGAGCAATTGGTGTAATCTACAAAAATGGCTTAGAAATCCCTTGCGTCAGTAAGCGGATTCAATGTATCATGATAGTGGTAAAATGATATTATACCTGATATCAAAGCTACGGAGGGATCTACTATGTCCAGTAATAACGCAGCTGTCGTGGAAATCGCTCAAACAGCGGGCAAATTTACATCTTCAATCGTGCTTCAAGCTGACAACAAGTACATTGATGTCAAAAGTATTCTGGGATTGTTTACAACCCTTGTTAGCAATAAAGGCTATGAGCTTCATGTTCATGGACCGGATGCAGATGAGGCTAAAGCGGCAATGCAGGAAGTGTTTGCGAAACACGGCCTCAAAGTCGAGCTTGTGGAAGACTAAGAATCAGGGGAAGCGCCTTGCCGGTATCCGGCAGGGCGCTTTTTTTTGCGGGTTCTTGTATTGGGCTGTGATTTCGTCTAATATTAGAGAAGAGAACAAGGGTGTGACTTTTGGACATAGGGGGGAAGATGCATGACTTCTTCTGAACTGCAGGAACAGTTGAACATGAAAGCAGTAAGTCTTCTGCAAGAAGATGCAGATAAAATACAGAAGCTGATCGAAGTACAAATGGAGAATCTGGCAACCCGCTATTGCCCTCTCTATGAGGAAGTGCTGGACACCCAGATGTACGGTTTTTCAAGAGAAGTGGATTTTGCCGTAAGAGCGGGCCTTCTGCCTGAGCATACCGGCAAGCAGCTTGTCAGCCAGCTGGAGCGTAATCTGGCCATTCTTTACGAGGCTTTGAATAACAAGGAAGCATAATAAGCCTGATATTTGCAGGTTTACATGGTAAAAGCATGAACTCCACTGAAGGAGTCCATGCTTTTTTTGTGTGGTGACCTATGAGTAGGGTTTCTGGTTATTCCGGTTATACCATGAAAAAGGATACGCCGAGAATCAGATAGACGACCAGCAGCAAAAGTCCCTCATACCAGTTTGTTTTGCCGTCCTGAATAATGGACTTTGCGATAAAGACGGCAACGCCGATGGCCAGGAGCTCGATGGTCGTAAAGACGAGATTCATCGTATTGCCGAAGAAATAACTGGCAAACACGAGCACCGGAGCTACGAACAGGGCGATCTGCAGGCTGCTGCCGACGGCGATTTCAACGGCCGCTCCGATTTTGTTCTTCATGGCGAGCATGATAGCTGCGCTGTGTTCGGCAGCATTACCGATAATGGCCACGAGGAACGCACCGACGAACAGCTCGCTGAGGCCGAAGCGATGAGTGAACGTTTCCAGCGTACCGACCAGCCACTCACTGACGAATGCGACCATCACGGTGGCGATAACCAGGTACAAAATAGCTTTGCCCTTGGACCATTCCGGTTCGTGCTCATGCGGCAGCTCCTCATCGGAATCCTCCGTGACATCGGCAAGATAGTTTTTATGGGTGATCATGGAGAAAATCAGCCAGGCGATGTAAGCCACGATCAATATGCCTGCCACGATCAGGCTGAGCGTTCTGGTATCCCCTGTCGTGATGGAGTGGGTGTTCAGGAATACCGCGGGCACGAACAAAGCAATGACTGCAACGATCATCAGCGATCCGTTCATGCCGGCCAGGGAAACGTTAAAGCTTTGTACCTTGAATTTGGCGCCGCCCGCAAAGATGCTCAAACCGAGCACCAGCAGGAGGTTACCGATAATGGAACCGGTCAAGCTGGCTTTTACCATATCGAACAGACCCTCTTTAACGAGGAAAATGGCGATAATCAGCTCGGCTGCGTTACCGAAGGTGGCGTTCAGGAACCCACCTAGACGCTGGCCCGCATAATGGGCTACGTTCTCGGTTGCTTTGCCCAGAAACCCAGCCACAAAGATGACCGAGATGGCCGCCAGAATAAACTGGACCATGGGATCCCATCCGGCGTAATGCGCAATGGCACTAAGAACAAAAAAAGCGATCAGCAAAAAAGGGCTCAACCATTTTTTCAATTTACGACACCTCGGAGTTATGTAGGATAAATATTCTTTCTCAATATACCCAAAACGTATAGGGTTGTAAACAAATGTTGGGTCCAATATTTGCTTTTTGGCCCCTCTAGGATTTACAATAACGGATAATGAGGTGAAGGAGGAAGGGGCATGACTGAACAGCTTCAACTGGAAAACGGAATGATTCGGATATCGGATGATGTCGTATCGAAAATCGCCGGTTTGGCGGCTCTGGAAACCCCCGGCATTGCTGCAATGTCCGGCGGATTATCCGAAGGATGGGCCAAACGCCTGAGCGGAAAAAACGTGCAGAAGGGTGTCACCGTGGAAGTAGGTCAGCTAGAGGCTGCCATCGACCTGCGGATCATCGTGCTTTATGAAACGCCGATCCATGAAGTGTGCCGCATGCTGCAGTCCAATGTGCGGGAAGCGGTGGAGAGCATGACGGGACTTCGCGTGGTCGAAGTCAACGTGAAAGTCGAAGGCGTGGCGTTCAAGGATGATGAAATCGAAGATCTTCCGGCGCGAACGAAATAACACACATAAGCATGAGAATACATCGCAAGATGTCGGTACACAGCAAAAAAAGAGACTACACGGATCTCCGGTAGTCTCTTTTTATATTTACGGATTTGACAACCTCCTGCGGGGCAGGCTGATTGGCTTGTCTTGAGATGCTGAGCATGATTCCCATCGAGAACATCATGATGAGCAGGGAAGTACCGCCATAACTGATGAATGGCAGGGTGACCCCTGTGAGCGGAATCGTCTGCGACACGCCGCCGATATTAACGAAGGCTTGGATCGCGAACAGTCCCATGATGCCGATGCCGACGAGTGTGCCGAAAGGATCGCTGCACCTCAAGGCGATAATGATTCCTCGCCAGATGAAATACATATATACCAGCAGGAAAAGGCTTGTACCGATGAAGCCGAACTCCTCCGCCATGACCGGGAAAATAAAGTCGTTGTACGGGTTCTTGATGTAATTCAGCTTTTGGATGCTTTTGCCGAAGCCGGTTCCTGTTACCTGCCCGTTTCCGATGGCGGTCAAGGACTGGATCAGGTTATAGCCGTCGCCCTTTTCGTCCTTGTAGGGATCGATCCAGGCGGTGATTCTTCCCATTTTGTAATTGCTTGATTGCGTTTGCGGCTCACCGCTGTGCGTAATCGACTTGATCAAATAGTTGGCGCCAAGCACAAGGCTGAGTCCCAGGATCAACAGTCCCGCCGAGGCGAGCATGTGCTTCAGGCTGGCTCCTCCTGCGTAGATAATGATGGCGCTGGTCGCCACCAGGATCAGGGTTGAGCCCAGGTCCGGCTGCATCATGATCAATCCCGCTACGAATCCGACGATTACCATGACAGGGATATAGCCTGTCCGGAGATCTCTGAAACGCTCCCCTTTCTTCACGATCAGAGCGGAGAGATAGAGAATGATCGTAATTTTGGCCAGCTCCGTCGGCTGGATGCCAAGTCCGAACAGCTGCAGCCAGCTTCGCGCCCCGTTAATGCCTTCGGTGAAGGGAACGAGTATAAGCAGCATGACGGTAATGAAAAACATAGGGACAAACAGCTTTTTATACTTGGTGTAGTGGATATTCATCGCGACAAACATCACAAACGTGCCGAGCACGGCCCAAACGAATTGTTTCTTCGTAAAATAAAGCGGGTCGTTATTGAATTTACTGCTGGAAATGGTGAGGCTTGAACTGGCACTGAACACCATCACCAGCCCAAAACCGACCAACAGAAAAGTAAGGATGAGCAGTTGGAAATCCGGCGTCCCTTTCTTCCTCGGTTGGGGTTTCTCCTGATTCATAGGGGACCTGCTTACGCTTCCAGAGCAGCTTTAAATTGCTGAATCTTTTTATTGGCGATGTTAAGGATTTTGGAAGGAACCGGCGATTCGTATTCCAGTCCGTGCGGGAAGGTCGCTTTTCCCATGTAAACGGCTTCGATTTCAAGCACGGTATCCGGCTTCTCGAGCTTGCCCTCGATCGCGCGCGTATTCATGCGCACGAAGTACTCGGAATGGGTGTCCGTGTCTTCGATTTTATATTCGTATGTAGCGCGGAAGTATTCCCACTGCCAACGTACAAACCCTGTTTTTTCGGCAACTTCATCCATAAATGCCAAGTCGCTTTTTAGTCCGACAAGTCCTGTATTTTCAAAAATCATCCTATAAAATCCTCCTTATTTAAATGCCTGTAAAGTTCTTTACTCATGATATTATGTTTCAAGCACTTGTGCAAGCCTTGACGCAGCAAGGGGACATACCCCATTTGGCCCGTTTCTGCTACAATAGAACAAAGGCATTGTTGCCAGGTGGTGGAAAAACAATGCGATAGGACATTCTTTGGGCGAGAGGACGTGTGTACATGAGAGAAGAGGCATTGTTGAATGCGCTGCAGCCGCAAATGGTGGAATGGAGACGTTATCTTCATCGCCATCCCGAGCTTTCGTACCATGAAGAGAAAACGTCGCAGTTCGTAGCGGGAAAGCTGAAGGAATTAGGGCTTGAGGTCACCACCCGAGTGGGCGGAGGACATGGCATTCTGGCGGTGTTAAAGGGCGGCAAGCCGGGCAAAACGGTGGCTCTTCGCGCCGATATGGATGCCCTGCCGATCCAGGACGAGAAAACTTGCGAGTACGCTTCCGAGGTGAAGGGAGTGATGCATGCTTGCGGGCATGATGGCCATACCTCGACACTGCTTGCCGTAGCTACATACTTTAGTCAGCGCCGGCAGGATGTGGAGGGCGAAATCCGATTCATCTTCCAGCCTGCGGAGGAAGTCTGTCCCGGAGGAGCCAAGGGGATGATCGAAGCCGGTGTTCTGCGCGGAGCGGATGTGATCTATGGCGTACATTTATGGACGCCTTTCGCTGCGGGTACGGCGGCCAGTGCTCCTGGACCTCTGATGGCGGCTGCGGACGAGTTTTTCATAGATATTCAGGGGAAAGGCGGCCATGGGGGCATGCCGCATGTGACCGTGGACAGCGTCGTGGCGGGAGCAGCACTCGTGATGCAGCTGCAGAGCATCGTCAGCCGGACGGTGGATCCGCTGCGCCCAGCGGTCGTGACGGTCGGAACGATTCAGGGCGGCAGCGCCCAGAACGTCATTGCCGAATCCTGCCGGATCACAGGGACCGTCCGGACCTTCGATGAGGAGACAAGGGAGCTGATCCGCGGCCGAATCGAAGATATCAGCCGATGGACGGCGCAGACATACGGTGCGGAGGTTCAAATCGATTATCTGATGGGATATCCTCCGCTTGTGAATGACGAGGAGGAGACCGGACGATTCTTCCGGGAAGCGCCGGCCGTATTCGGAGCGGATCAGGTGATCCGCTGCGAGAAAATCATGCCTGCCGAGGATTTCTCTTATTATCTGCAGGAAGTACCGGGCTGCTTTATGTTCGTCGGCGCCGGTAATCCGGAGATCGATGCCATTTATCCGCATCATCATCCGCGGTTTGATTTCGATGAGTCAGCCATGCTGAACGCGGCCAAGCTTCTGGTGACGATGACACAGTCTTACCAGGGCTGGGAGTAGCCTTCTGTTTGAATAGAACCCCTTGCGTCTGACCAGGAATGATATGGTGAACAATGGGAAAATATAAAGATATGAAAAGTTCATTTCCTGGATCAGGGAATGAACTTTTTTTAGAGATAAAAGGTAGATCCGAGTCCAAACAAACTTCCATTCACAAGAAAAACAACATCTGAACGTGGTCTGTCTGCCATGAGACCCCGTCGATCGGCGTTTTTCTTATAGGTAAGAAGAAGGAGCCATAAGCCATGAACGATCAAAAGGCCTGCATTGTGCAGCGAGACCGCACGGTACTGCTGGAATGCGGACATCCGGGGTTCGAAGCTGCGCGAGAGAAGCTCGCACGGTTCGCGGAGCTGGTAAAAAGCCCGACAGCATTTCATACCTACCGCATTACGCCCTTGTCTTTGTGGAACGCTGCCGCCCTGGGTTATACACCAGTGGAGATCGAGCAGGATCTTGTCAGTGTAGCCAGGTGGGGCCTTCCTGCAGGACTGCTGCAGGAAATCGAGGAGCTCGTGTCGAGATACGGCAGGCTGAAGCTGAGAAAGGAAAACGGAAATACGCTGCTGCTCGGCGCCTCGGACCGCCCGTTTCTCGATGAGGTGCTCAGCGTGCCGACGCTTGCTTCCATGGAACTGTTACGCGTATCGCCCGTGGAAGTCCGGGTGGATGCAGCCTCAAGGGGAAGGCTCAAACAGGAGCTTATGCAGTACGGATATCCCGTGCTGGACTTGGCGGGCTATCATGAGGGACAGGCCCTTAAGCTGCGCTTTCATGAGGGCTGCGAAGGAAGGGGATTTTCCTTGCGGAGCTATCAGGAGAAAGCAGTGGAAGCCTTTGAAGGCGTGGCGGGCAGCGGAGGCAGCGGTGTGCTGGTCCTCCCCTGCGGCGCGGGTAAAACCGTGATCGGCATCGCGGCATTGGAACGCCAGCAGTGCGAATGCCTCATCCTCACATCAAACACCACGTCTGTGGAGCAGTGGATTCAGGAGCTTACGAGCAAAACAACGCTGGATGCCTCGGATGTCGGTCAGTATACAGGGCAGAAAAAGGAAGTAAAACCCGTTACGGTCGCGACCTATCAGATTCTGACCCACCGCCGCTCCAAAGACGATGATTTCGAGCATATGAGGCTTTTTAACGAACGGAATTGGGGACTGATTATCTACGACGAGGTGCATCTGCTTCCCGCACCGGTCTTCAGGGCTACGGCCGACATCCAGGCAACGCGCAGGCTGGGTCTGACGGCCACCCTGGTCCGCGAGGACGGGTGCGAGCAGGACGTGTTCTCCTTGATCGGTCCGAAGCGTTATGAAATGCCGTGGAAGGAGCTTGAAGCCGAAGGCTGGATCGCCCGGGTGGAGTGCAGTGAAATTCGCATACCGATGGAACCGTCATTACGCGAGAAGTACCTCTATGCGCAAAGCAGGGAGAAATTCCGGCTCGCTGCGGAAAATCCCTCCAAAACGAGCATCGTAAGCGAGCTGCTTGACAAGCATAGGTCTGCGGGAATTCTCATCATCGGCCAGTACCTGGACCAGCTTCGGCTGATTTCGGAAGCGGTCGGAGCGCCTTTGATCAGCGGGAAAATGCCTCAACAGCAGCGGGGGGAGCTATACGCTTCCTTTAAAAGAGGGGAGACGCCGGTGCTTGTCGTATCCAAGGTAGCTAATTTTGCCGTGGACCTGCCGGACGCCTCAGTGGCGATCGAAATATCGGGCAGCTTCGGATCCAGGCAGGAGGAAGCCCAGCGGCTGGGAAGGCTGCTGCGTCCGAAAGCAGGGGATAACCGGGCATACTTTTATACGCTCGTAACCGAAAACAGCAAGGAAGAGGAGTTTGCCGTCCGCCGTCAAATGTTCTTGATCGAACAAGGATACGAATACACGGTTCATTCCGCCAAGGAGGTGCGATCCGGCACATGAATAACCATATCCCGGAGCAGCTGAAGAGGCTGGCGAAGGAGGAAGCCGAGCTGCTGAGATTGCTGGTTTGCCGCTTCGGCGGCCAGCCGTTTAACGAACAATCCTGGGAACAGGCGGCAAGTCGGGACGTAAACCGCAGTGGGGCGGAACAAAAGCTGTCTTTCGTAATGTTAAGAAGATCGGGATGGATCCATGCCGTGAAAAAATCCTGGGGGGAAAAGCTTTATTATATTCCGGTGCCAAAGCTGCTTCTGGCGCTGCCCGCTTTTTTTAAGCCGGAGAGCGTATCCCTGAATCCGTCCGAGCTCCATATTCGCTGCGAGGCAGGACCTGGACTTGCGCTGGATCTGCTGCACACGCTAGCCTGCGCTGCGGAACAAGGACTTCCCTTGACGGCGAAGGGGACCGTCCACAAAAGAAATTTGCAAAGGCTGCAGGAACTCATCTCTCTGAAAGAAGAGCATGTCAAGCCCTTGGCCCTTCAGTATGCCCATCAGGAGATATACAGCCCGGCGGCCGCAGTCATTCTGGATCTGCTGCTTTGCATGGGGCTTCTCACCAAGACCCCGAGCTCTCTTGTAGTCCATGAAGGACGACTGCTTCAGTGGCTGAGTCTGACGGAGCAGGAAATGAACCGCACGCTGCTGCGGACCGTCTGCGAGCGCTACGCTCAAGGAGATCCCGGCATGCAGCTCTTTCGCTATTTGGCCGGAATGCCGGCGTTTCAGGAAGGAAAGTGGTTCGATATTTCAGGCCTCTTGCAGTGGATGGATGCTGAGGGGATTGCGAGTGCAGGAGCCAGCCAGGCTGAAGCTGCCGCCTGGCTATATGCGCTTGCCGGATTCGGCTGGGGTGACGTGGCCGAGCATCATGGCGGAAAGCTTGGTTTCCGATGGAGTATTGACGCAGGCAGTCTGCTATACGAATCGTCGGCAGCGCTGGGCGAAGAGCAGGAAGGGCTGTACGTCCAGCCGGACTTTGACATCCTGTGTCCACCGGGCGTGCCGTTTATCCGGCGCTGGGAACTGCTTGTATGTACGGACCTGATTCATTGTGACCGCGTCTCCGTGTACAGGCTGACCAAGTCGAGTGCAGAGAGAGCCGCCGAGAATGGGATGAGCACTGAGGAAATTTTAAGCCTCTTGAGGGTGAGCGCCATCGGCGAGGTCCCTGCCCATGTGGCCGCAGCGCTTGAACAATGGGGCCGGGAAATCGGCCGAACCCGTTTTGAAGAGGTGACCTTGCTGACCTGCATGAGCGAAGCGGAGGGGGATGCGATTGCTGCCCACCGGCATTTGAGCGGCGAAGCGAATCGGATCGGCCCTACGCACTTTATCGTGCAGGCATCCGATACCGCGAAACTGCGCAAACTGCTTGAAGGGATGGGACTGACGCCGCGTAAAACCGTCGGCGGAAGCCGGCAGCAGGGCGAGCTAAGATATCCGCTGCTTCACCTTAGCGGCAGGCTGAGCAGAACGGAGGCTGAATGCATGCTTCAGGAACGATTCTATGAGCAGCAGGGAATCGTATACAGCGGGAGAAACGTGCATTTCTTCGAACCCGACGACGACATCCCGGAGCCTTCGTCCCTTTTCCCCGGTTTGGAACAAGTTCCCGGGAGGTGGCTGCAGGATTACCGCTTGTATCACAGCTCTACGGCGCAGCATATTGTCGAGCAGGCTCAATGCTGGAAGACCAAGGTTCTTCTGCGGCATGAAGGAAGAAGTGCGGAGTTTGCCCCGGTATCCATCAGTCCGAGTCCCTGGCGAGCTGCAGGTATTTTGCATGATCTGGAAAACGGAAGGTTCGAGCGGCTTGAACTGGGAGCCGAGGATCTGAGGGAGCTCAAGCTGCTTCTTCCTTCTTTTGATTAATACGGATTGACAATGAAGTACCGAAATCCCTCTTCTTAAGGAACTCGGGTTATGATATGATAGAAGGGTCCACTCCCGAGGAGTGGAACTTTTATAAGAATTGGGATGAATTTCATGAGCGTATCTGAAGCGCAGACGATGGACATGGCTGCCGTACTGATGAACGCCTATGAATTAGGCGATATGATCAATCAGTCCGTCGAGGTGTCTGATTATTTATATTGGAAGCAGCGCGTGGACAGCAATCCTGGAGTACAGGAACTGGTTCGCCTGCTTGCCAAGAAGAAAGAGCTTTTCGAGGAAACCCAGCGGTTCGGGCATTTCCATCCGAATTACCACAGCGCCAAGGATGAAGTGAAGGCAGTGGAGGATCAGCTGGCACAGTTTGAAGAGGTGGCCCGCTTTAAACAAGCGGAGCTTAACCTGGACGAGATGCTGCACCAGATGTCCGAAATGATCGCATTTTCCGTATCGGATACCATCAAGGTGCCGAGCAACGACCCGAATCCGAAACGGGGCTGCGGCGGCGGAGGCAAATGCGGCTGCGGTGGTTGATTGACCAAGAGACAGGAAACATAAAGTGAGGTGGGAAAAGATGTTTGCAGAACGGACAGGTTACATTATTTGGGTAACGGACGTGAAGGCGGCCAGAAATCTTGAAAAATACGGGACTGTTCACTATATTTCGAGACGTATGCATTATGTGGTGATGTACGTCAATGCCGATCGTGCAGAAGAGGTTGCCAAAAATATTCGCAGACTTTCCTATGTGCGAAAAATTGAGCGCTCTTATCGCAACGAGATCAAAACGGAATATACAAAGGATATCCCTGATAAGACAAGTTATTTTGGCATGTAGCCAAGCGAACCGTTCCTTTCGCAGCCATTATGGTCTCCCACCCGAACGAACTTAGCATAATCCAAGGAAGCAGCCCTAAGGGCTGCTTTTTTTTTGCCTGAAAAGATCTTGCTGGTAAAAGGGTTTGGGGGAGATATTAAAAAGGGCTAAGAGCTTATTCTAATATTTTGTATATGAATAGGAAAGATTGATAGGGAAGGTGCATATAATCTATTAGTCCCGATGCTTGGAAGTCCTGAAGTCAGGCACATGCTCAATCTATTAGTTTGAAGACATTTCGCTTGTGTAACATGTGGTGATGTTGTAATATAATAGGTAAATATACTTAGATAAAAAGTCCTATGTAGTGGAGAGTGATGTTCCATGCGCGACAAAGGAATGGAAAGATGGAGCACTTATGAACCATTCTACGTTGTTCTGGGTGATAAGAGAGTCGCAGACATTGTCATAACCAATCACGCGAAGTCCAGATATAATGACCGCATCCAAAGCGGGGATGTTCCTGCCGACGATATCGCAGCATGGATGTGGGAGTGTCTCAAGCAAGGCCGGATGCTTCCCTATTATCGCAACGAACAGGACGTCTATCTGATCGACGAGGACATGGTCGTTGTTGCGGAGTTCACGGAAATCGAGGGGGAGCGGGACATCAGCGGCAATCCTCTTCATAAAATGATTATCGTTACTTACCTGGGCCGCATGTCCGAGACCATTGAGCTAAGAGATCTAAAGTCGTATTACTCCTGGCTCCGCCATTCCCGAAGAATGACCTTGATCAAAAACACGCGCAAACGCAGATAAATCGTACATACGGTATGAGATGAATGAATGGGAAGCACTTCGCCTGATTTTCCGGGGGGCATGTAGTAGAATCCAGCATAAACGTTAATTCATTTCGTATAGCTTCATTCTATCCGCCGCATGGCATTCGAATAACGGATGCCATGCGGTTTTTTTGTATGCAAGCTTCGAATTCGTTACAATGACATGACAAGCATGTACAAATCGGGAGGGGAAAATGACATGTGCCAAACGGAAGGACAATGCGACCTGCATACCCATACCCAGGCTTCCGACGGAATGCAGAGCCCTGCGGACAATGTAAGGCTTGCTCTCAAGAAGGGTCTGTCGGCGGTGGCGATTACGGACCATGACACGGTATCGGGGGTCGCGGAAGCAATGGCGGAAGGAGAGCGCTGCGGCGTGACCGTCGTGCCCGGCGTAGAAATCAGCACACGGGCGGGCGGCAAAGACATACACGTGCTGGGATACTACATGAATTGTTCGGATCAGAAGCTTCTGAAACGATTGGCGGATCTGCGCGGCACCAGGGACGGTCGCAATGAAAAAATCATCGCGAAACTGCAGAAACTCGGCATCAGCATCACCATGGAGGAAGTGATAGCCGGACTCGGCAGGGAGCTCCGGCCGGATGAGAGCATCGGAAGGCCCCACATGGCCGATGTTCTTGTAAGCAAAGGGTATGCAAGCCATATGAGAGACGCTTTCGATCGTTACCTCGGGGAGCATGCGCCAGCCTATGTGTCGGTGCCGCGAATCTCCCCTGAGGAGGCTTGCTTATGGATCCGTGAGGCTGGCGGTACGCCGGTATTGGCCCATCCGGGGATATACGGTGATGACGAGCTCGTTCGGGAGATCGTTTTGAAGGCAAAGCCTGCAGGAATCGAGGTGTTCCACTCGGATCACGGCGAAGCGGAAGAGCACCGCTATCAGGCGATGGCGGATGAATTCGGTCTGATCGCTACCGGAGGATCGGACTATCACGGGGCAAGGCAGGGCGTGGTGTTTCACGGCGATATGGGCAGCCGCTCGGTTCCCGCTTCGGTGCTCGGTCAGCTGCGTCGTGGAGTGAAGAATCCCTAAAAGAGTATCCATTTGAATACAAAGCGCGAAAAAGCTGCACCTAGCTGCCCGACATGGACAGCAGCGTGCAGCTTTTTTATAAGCTCATGTTATTTCAACGTGCTAGCGAGCCCCTTGATCCGTTCATTATCCGGCGTGATGACCAGCGTTTTCTGATGATCGTAGATCACGAACCCCGGCTTGGCTCCGCTTGGCTTGTGTACATGGCGGATCAGGGTGTAGTCGACAGGGACGCTGCTCGATTCTTTGGCCTGACTGTAAAATGCCGCGAGCAGGGCTGCTTCCTCGAGCGTTTGATCGCCGAATTCCGTGCTGCGTATGACGACATGGGAGCCCGGGATATCTTTGGTATGCAGCCACGTATCATTCGAGCTTGCAAGACGGTTGGTCAAGTATTCATTCTGCAAATTGTTCTTGCCGACGTATATTTCGATGCCTTCCGAGGATGTGAATACATGCAGCGTCGGGCGGTCGCTCTTCTTCTTTTTCTTGACCTTTTTGCTGCGGTCCCGAAGGTATCCTTGCTGGATCAGCTCCTCGCGGATTTCGTCGACATCGCTCATCGATGCGTAGGACAGCTGCTGCAGCAGCTCATCCATATACCGGATTTCCTCCTTCGTTTTCGCAAGCTGCTCTTCGATGACGATCAGGCTGTTTTTGTACTTATTATATTTCTTGAAGTAGCGCTGCGCATTGTCCGATGGTGTGAGCAGCGGATCGAGCGGAATGGTGACTTCCTTCTGATCTTCATCGTAAAAATTGACGAGAACCGCCGTTTTGTCGCCTTTCTGCAAGGTATGTAGCGAAGCGAACAGCAGCTCCCCGTAGATACGATACTGGTCCGCGTCGTCGGCCTCCGCCAAATCCTCATGCAGATGGTCCAGCTTCTTGATGTTTTTGGAGCGTTCGTTTTGCAGAAAACGCAGGAGATCGCTGACCTTTTGCTTGATCGTATCGCGTTCGGCCTTTTCACCGTAATAATCCTCCATGCAGGCGCTCATCGATTCGTAGTGCTTGATATCCTCCTGCAAAAGGGTCAGGTCCACCGCCGAAAATACCATTTTGCCTTTGGCATTCGCCCCGGTAACCGGTTTGTATTCCTGGTTCCGGACAGGCTCCATCACCGAAACGAATGCATCCCATAACGAGGCGCTGCGTTGGTACGATTCTTCCTCGGTTGCATGCACATCGTATTTGTTCGGCGTTCCTGAACGATGAACGATCTCCTGTGCGATCAGCGGACTCAATCCGCTGAAGGTATCGACGATCCACGAAACGGGTTCTTCGATGCCGGAAGACTTGACGATGAATTCCTTGCGGTCTGTCCCCAGCGGATTCAGCTTGTGCTGCTGCGGCGGCTCGGTGTAACCGAAGCCGGGCATCACGATCCGGTAGCTGCTGATGCTAGGGGTGACATGATGGATTCCGTCCAGAATGCTCCCGCTCGAGAAGTCGGTCAAAATAATGTTGCTGTGGCGGCCCATCAATTCGATGATCAACTTCTTGGTGGAGACATCCCCAAGCTCGTCGCGCTGGCGAATGGTCAGATGAATGATCCGTTCCATGCCGACTTGACTGATTTCTTCGATAATCCCGCCTTCACAGTGCTTGCGCATCAGCATGCAGAACATCGGTGCCTCTTGCGGATTCACGAAGGTCCGGTCCGTAAAATGAACGCGCGGATAAGTCGGATTGGCCGACAGCAGCAGCTTGACGTTGCCTTCGCGCGTGCGGATGTGAAACAGGATGTCATGATCGTTCGGTTGGTATATTTTACTGATTCGGGCTCCCCGGCAGGCTTCAAGCTCATGCACGATTGCCCTGGTTACGATTCCGTCCAATGCCATTGTATATATCTCCCATCTTTTATAACAAAATTTCGTTCATCCAAGTGTTGATGCCCATGATTAAAAACGAGTCTTCTCTATGATGCCATAGTTTGCCCAAAAACTTAAGAGGCACCTTCTGTGATATTTCGGGTCCTGTCCGAATACATTTACGTTAGAACAGGTGGAAAAGCTGTCTAGGCAGCTTTGGGCAGCAGCACAAAGAGCGGGAGGGAAAGGGAAGCATGGAACAAAAAGCATGGCACCAGATGAATGCGGAGGATCTGCAGCAGGTTCTGTCCGTGCAGCCGCAGCACGGGTTGACGGAAGAACAGGCGGACGAACGAAGAAAACAGCATGGAAGCAACGAACTCTCGGAAGGCAAAAAGATTTCTCTATTCGCGCTTTTTTTGAACCAGTTCAAGGATTTTATGGTTCTGGTGCTGATGGGAGCCACACTGGTTTCCGGCCTGCTGGGCGAATATCTGGACGCCGTTACCATTATTGCAATCATTCTGCTGAACGGCGTGCTGGGGTTCGTTCAGGAATTCCGGGCGGAGCGTTCGCTTCGCGCCCTAAAGCAGCTATCTGCCCCATCGGCCAAAGTGCTGAGGGGCGGCAAAACCATATCCGTTCCGGCCAAAATGCTCGTTCCGGGAGATATCATCTTTATGGAAAGCGGGGACCGCGTCCCGGCCGACGTGCGCTGGCTGGAAACGAGCAGCTGTTACATCGAGGAATCCGCGTTGACGGGAGAATCGGTACCGGTAGGCAAACATAGCCAAGCGATTGAGGAAGCGGAAGTGCCGCTCGGTGATCAGAAGAACCTCGGCTTCATGGGAACGATGATGACGCGGGGCACCGCGAAAGGCATGGTCATCCGAACCGGCATGAGCACCGAAATGGGCAAGATTGCAGATCTGATTCAAAATACGGAAACCCAGCAAACGCCGCTTCAGCATCGCCTCGAGCAGCTCGGAAAGCTGCTGATTATTCTCGCCCTCGGCCTGACCGTCATGGTTGTCGTAGCGGGGATTTTGCATGGACAGCCTGCGGTAGGCATGTTCCTGGCTGGCGTCAGCCTGGCCGTGGCGGCCATTCCGGAAGGTCTGCCGGCCATCGTGACGGTCGCGCTGGCACTCGGCGTGCAGCGCATGATCAAGCGGAAGGCCATCGTCCGCAAGCTGCCTTCCGTGGAAACGCTCGGATGCGCATCAGTCATTTGTTCTGACAAGACAGGCACTCTGACCCAGAACAAAATGACGGTTACCCAGCTTTGGATCGGCGGACGCGCCCTGGAGGTCACCGGGGACGGCTATGCACCGACCGGTCAAATTCTTGAGCAGGGCAAGTCCATCGATATCCGCAACGATCAGGGACTGCGCCGCCTGCTCCAGATCGGGGCGCTGTGCAATAATGCCGAAATCTTTGAAATGCAGCCGGCCGAACCGAAAGGCAAGCGCAAAGGAAAAGAAGAAATCGCAGAACGGGTATGGGGCCTTAAAGGGGATCCGACCGAGGGCGCGCTCATGACGCTTTCCTCGAAGATGGGCATGACATCCGATTCCTTGTCCGGATTATACAAGCGAGAGCAGGAATTCCCTTTTGATTCCGAGCGCAAGCTGATGTCAGTTGTGGTCAGCCATCAAGGCGGCAGGCTGCTCTGTACGAAAGGTGCTCCGGATGTGCTTCTGAATCAGTGCGCCTACATATTATGGGAAGGCAACGTCGTTCCGTTTACGGCCACGCTGAAGCAGAAGGTGCTGGCAGCCAATGAGCAGATGGCTTCAGAGGCGCTGCGTGTGCTGGGAACGGCATACCGGGACGTCCGCACCCATGATTCGCTGAAGGATGAGAGCGAAGCGGAGACCCAGCTTGTTTTCGTCGGCTTGGCCGGCATGATCGATCCGCCGCGGCGCGAGGTGCGGGATGCGATCGGCACTTGCCGCCGTGCCGGAATCAAAACGGTTATGATCACGGGCGACCACGGGACGACCGCAGAGGCGATCGCCCAACAGCTGGGCATTATGCCGCGCGGTGGACTGGCCATGTCCGGTCAGGATTTAAACCGGATTACGGATGATGAGCTGGACGCTAAAGTGGATAATGTATACGTGTACTCCCGCGTGTCCCCGGAGCATAAGCTGCGCATCGTGAAATCACTGCAGCGCAAAGGCCATGTGGTCGCCATGACGGGAGACGGCGTCAACGATGCCCCTGCCATCAAAGCGGCCGATATCGGAATCGCCATGGGCATCACGGGCACGGACGTCACGAAAGAGGCCTCTTCGCTGGTGCTCAGCGACGACAATTTCTCAACCATCGTGGCGGCGATTGAAGAAGGAAGAAGCATCTATGAAAATATCCGCAAATTTATCCGTTACCTCCTTGCATCGAACGTAGGCGAAATTTTAACGATGTTCTTCGCCATGATGCTCGCACTGCCTCTTCCTCTGCTTCCGATACAGATTCTGTGGGTGAATCTGGTTACCGACGGCTTGCCGGCGATGGCGCTCGGCGTAGATCAGCCGGAGAAGGACTTGATGGAACATAAGCCGCGGGGAGCAAGGGAGAACATTTTCGCCCGCCGGCTTGGCTGGAAAATCGTCAGCCGCGGCTTTTTGATCGGACTATGCACGCTTGGAGCATTTTGGCTGACGCTGAGAACTGACCCGGGCAGCGCAGCCCAGATCGCCAAAGCGCAGTCGGTTGCTTTTGCCACGCTGGTGCTGGCACAGCTCATTCACGTGTTCGACTGCAGAAGTTCGCGCTCCATATTTCACCGCAATCCGCTGCAAAACAAATATCTGGTGCTCGCCGTATTGTCCTCGGTCGTGCTCATGCTTGGCGTAATGTACATTGAAGCGCTGCAGCCGATTTTCAAAACGGTTCCGCTCGGATTCCGCGAATGGGCGATCAGCATCGTGGCCGCAGGCATACCGACTTTCCTGATGGGTGCCGGCAGCGTGTGGGGCGGCAGACGCCAAAAGCGCAGAAACGGCGGGCGCTTCGTGGCGAAAAGTACAAAAATTTCGGCATAAAGTTAATTCGTTTTCCCCATTCCTTGAGCTATGCTTGTTGTCAGTAAACAAGCCGAAGTTAAGGAGTGGCAGCAAACATGGAATTTACGAAAATGCATGGTCTTGGAAATGACTTTATCATTATATACGGCGAGCAGGCTCTTCCCGATAATGCGGCAGAGCTTGCAGTAAAATGGTGCGACCGCTATTTCGGAATCGGAGCGGACGGATTGGTATACATCCTCCCGTCTGAACATGCCGATTACCGGATGAGAATTATCAATTCGGACGGCAGCGAGGCGGAGCAGTGCGGAAACGCGATCCGGTGCGTGGCCAAATACGTGTACGATCACGGCTACGTACGGAGCGAAGAGATTTCGATCGAAACGCTCGGGGCCGGCGTACAGAAGGTATCCATTCATGCGGATAACGGGCAGGCCTCCACGGTTACCGTGGACATGGGCGAGCCCGTGCTGGAAGGCCTGCGGATTCCTACGACGATCGACGCTTCCCGGGTCGTTGATATGCCGATCGAGCAGGACGATGCTTCATTCCGGTTCACCGCGGTGTCCATGGGCAATCCGCATTGCGTCATTTATGTGGAGGATGCGGTAAATTTCGATCTGAATACCTGGGGGCCGAAGCTGGAGGTCCATCCGCTGTTTCCGAAAAAGGTGAACGTGGAGTTCGCCACGGTGCTGGACCGCCAAACGGTGGACATGCGCGTATGGGAGCGGGGAGCCGGGCCGACGCTGGCTTGCGGTACAGGAGCCTGCGCAACGGTGGTATCCTCGGTGCTTAACGGCATGACCGAACGCGAAGCCGAGGTGCGTTTGAAGGGCGGCAGCCTCTTCATCGAATGGAATGAACAGGACAACCGGGTATATATGACGGGCCCGGCGTCATTCGTGTACACTGGGAACATCAGCGAATAATCGACAGCTTGAAGTCGGTTGCAAAAAAGGCTTGCCGATCCGCCTGCGGGCAGGGTTCGGCAAGCCTTATTTTCTGATGTGACGGAGGATTTTTAAAATTGGGTTAATTCCGTCCTAACTTGTGGGAATAAATATCTTTTTGTGATACATTAGTATGAAACTACGGTCAGGTTGGGGGAATGGTTATGAAACCGGATTTGCGCAAGGCATTGGATTCTCGAGTGCTTGTCGGTGATGGGGCGATGGGCACTTTCTTATATCAAATGGGTTTTCCTGTAGGCATTTCGTACGAAGAGTTGAATCTGGTCTCTCCGGAGGTCATCCGGGACGTTCACCGGCGCTATGTGGAAGCAGGTGCTCAGGTGCTGGAGACCAATACCTTCTCGGCCAACTTCGACAAGCTGTCCAAGTATGGTCTCGAAACCAAGGTTAGCGAGATCAACCGGGCAGGCGTGCGCATAGCCCGCGAGGCGGCTGGCCAACACGGCTACGTGGTCGGGGCCGTAGGCTCGATCCGCGGGGGCAAACGGACCAACGTGTCAACGGGAGAGCTGAAAAAGCACTTTGAGCAGCAGCTTCAGGCACTCTTAACTGAAGGCGTGGACGGCATCCTTCTCGAAACCTTCTACGATGTAGAGGAGCTGGTACTGGCATTGTCCATTACGCGCCGCTTGACGCAGGCGCCGGTCATCTGCCAATTCGCCGTAGAGGACGTAGCCAGAACGCTCGACGGATACACCATGCCCGAGGCTTTCCGGATCATGACGCAGGAGGGGGCCGATGTCATCGGCTTCAACTGCCGCACCGGCCCGAACGGGATCATGAGCGCCATGAAGACGCTGAACGGCCATGTTCCGGCACCGATGTCGGTTTATCCGAATGCCGGCGTAGCCGATTATGTGGACGGAGAGTATCAGTACGGGGCCGGCCCGGAATATTTCGGGCAAATGGCCGTGAAATTCGCAGATCTCGGAGCCCGCATTATCGGCGGCTGCTGCGGCACCACGCCGGCGCACATCGGGGCCATTGCCGAGGCTCTTGCGGATTATGCCCCGCAGCCCTTTGTGTATGAACCGATTCCGGATACGGCGGAAACGCATGTTATCCATGAGCATCTTGCCCAGGAACAAAGCAAGGAGCAGCGCGAGCCTAATCTCGTTGACCTGGTAAAGCAGCGTCACACCGTCATTGTCGAGCTGGATCCTCCGCGCGACCTTGATATCGCCAAATTTATGATGGGTGCCGAAAGACTGAAGCAGGCCGGTGCCGACGCACTCACGCTTGCCGATAATTCGCTTGCGGTGACCCGTATGAGCAATATGGCGCTCGGACACTTGGTGCAGGCGCAGACGGGACTAAGACCGCTGGTGCATATAGCCTGCCGCGACCGCAACCTGATCGGAACGCAGTCGCATATGATGGGCTTTGACGCGCTTGGCATAGACCATGTGCTGGCCGTAACCGGAGATCCTGCACGGTTCGGGGATCTTCCGGGTTCCAGCTCGGTATACGATCTGACCTCTTTTGAAATTATACGTATGATCAAGCAGTTGAATGAAGGGATTGCCTTTTCGGGCAAACCGCTCAAACAGAAGGCGAAATTCGTGGTCGGTGCGGCCTTTAACCCGCACGGCAAACATCTTCATAAAGCAGTAGCCCGTCTGGAGCGCAAAATCGCTGCCGGCGCGGACTATATCATGACCCAGCCTGTGTACGATCCGGAGCTGATCCGCGCTGTCAGCGAGGCGACGAGCCATCTTGAAATTCCTATTTTTATGGGAATCATGCCGCTAGCCAGCGGAAGAAACGCGGAATATTTGCATAATGAGGTTCCGGGCATTCAGCTGTCGGACGAAGTGCGCGGCCGGATGGCTGGGCTTGAAGGGGAAGAAGGCCGGGCCATGGGGGTTCAGATTGCGAAGGAGCTTTTGGATGTCGCCATGAATCATTTTAACGGTATTTATCTGATGACACCGTTTATGCTTTATGAAATGAGCGCGCAGCTCATCGAGCATGTATGGACCAGATCAGGCCGCGAATTGTCCCCCTTGTTTCGTTGATCGTAATCAATTACAATAGTGTAATGGATGTGGTGCCGATGTCTTTTAGTATGACCGGATACGGTCAATCTGCCCTCCAGCACGGAGGGTATAAAGTCGTGTTTGAAGTGAAGTCCGTCAATCACCGATACTGCGAAGTCGTGCTTCGGCTGCCGCGTGAGTGGACATGCTTCGAGGACTCTTTGCGAAGAACGGTGCAGCAGTATGTAAAGCGCGGAAGAGTTGACGTCTACGTCAACAAGGAAGATAGCGAAGAGCATGCTCCACACGCCATGCTGGATGAGCATGCCGTACAGACATATCTTCAGGCAGCCCAGGATCTTTCGCGGCAGTTTGGCCTTGATGGTGAGCTGACTGTGAAGGATTTGTTGTCTCTTCCCGGCGTATGGATCTCCCCCGAACATCGTTCGCTGCCAGGTGATGTCAGCTTGGAAGAATGGGGCCCTGTTCTGGAAAACGGTCTGCGCAAGGCGCTGGAGGGACTGTCCTCCATGCGAAGCCTGGAAGGACAGCATTTGGCCGCGGACGTGGAACAGCGACTAAGCAAGCTTCAGAGGCTGCACGGGGAAATGCTGCAGCTGGCGCCGACGGTTGTCGAGGATTACCGCAATAAGCTCAAACAAAGGCTGTCTGATCTTAATGACGGTTCGTTTGCCTTTGATGAACATAAATTTGGCATGGAAGTTGCTATTTTCGCAGACCGTTCCAACATCGATGAAGAGCTGATACGGCTGCAGAGCCATTTTGAGCAGTGCAAGGGATTGCTACGTGCGGATGAACCGGTCGGAAGGAAACTGGATTTTCTGATTCAGGAAATGAACAGGGAAGTCAATACGATTGGATCGAAGGCCAATCATCTGACTCTGGTAAACCGTGTTGTCGAAATGAAGGCGGAACTGGAAAAAATTCGCGAACAATTGGCCAATATAGAATAAACAGGCAATTTCGACAGTAAACAGACAAGAGTCAAATGTATAGGGGGAAGAACCTGATTATGGCAATCAAACTCATTAACATCGGCTTCGGGAACATTGTATCGGCCAACCGAATCATTTCCATTGTAAGCCCTGAATCAGCGCCAATTAAGAGAATTATTCAGGAAGCAAGAGACCGTCACATGCTGATCGATGCGACATACGGACGCCGGACGCGCGCCGTGATTATCACGGATAGCGACCATGTCATCCTGTCCGCGGTGCAGCCGGAAACGGTGGCCCATCGCTTGTCCAGCAAAGACGACGATAATGACGAATAACGAGTTGGGGAGTAATATGGCAAAAGGATTATTGTTTGTTTTGTCCGGACCTTCAGGGGTCGGAAAAGGAACCGTCTGTACTGCGCTGAGAGGCAAACTTCCGGAGCTCGTGTATTCCGTTTCGGCGACGACGCGGAGCCCGCGGCTCGGTGAGGAAGACGGCGTGAATTATTTTTTCAAAACCCGCGAGCAGTTTCTGAATATGATGCAGAACGACCAGCTTTTGGAGCATGCGGAGTACGTGGGGAACTACTATGGGACACCGCGTGATTTCGTGGAGAAGACGCTCGAAAGCGGCAATGATATTATTTTGGAAATCGAGGTGCAAGGGGCGCTGCAGGTGAAGGAGAAGTTCCCGGAGGGAGTCTTTATTTTCCTGCTGCCGCCGTCTTTGGATGAGCTGAAGGACCGTATCGTAGGACGCGGCACGGAAAATCAGGCAACGATCGATCACCGCATGTCGGTCGCAGTGGATGAAATCGGTTTGATGCAGCATTACGATTATGGCGTTGTCAACGATCAGATCGACTCGGCGTGCAAACGAATAGAATCTATCATTGTGGCCGAACATTGTAAGGTGAGACGATAGGACGAAGAAACAGACTTTTGAATAAGAAGAGGTGGCAGTGACATGTTGTATCCTTCGATTGATGAAATGATGAACAAAGTCGACAGTAAATATTCGCTGGTGGTTGCGGCTTCAAGACGTGCCAGACAGCTGCGCGAGGGCGAGAAAACTGGACTGAAGCAACCGAGATCTCATAAATACGTGGGTGTGGCTCTTGAGGAAATTTACGGAGACCTTCTTCGTATTATTCCTGAACCTGCTACCGAGAAAGACGAAATCAAAAAACCTTAATGACATGATTATAGGATGATACAGGCTTCAGCGGTGCTGAACCAATTCTATAATCGCAGGAGGAGGCTTGCTGAATTTTTGGCCTGCCTGCTTCCTGTCCAAGCGTCAATAGACGCTGTACCGAATACAACCGCAAGGTTGTATTTTTTTCTCTATTCCTGGGTGAAAGAGGGGGATTTAGCGTGTTAAACGGTAAAACGATCGTACTTGGCGTAACTGGAGGGATTGCGGCTTATAAAGCAGCTACGCTCTGCAGCAGACTGGTCCAAAAAGGCGCGGACGTTCATGTCATCATGACTTCCTCGGCCAAAGAGTTCATTACGGAGCTGACGCTGCAAAGCCTGTCCAAAAATGCGGTGTTCAGTGACACTTTCGATGAAAGGGATCCGTCTGTGGTATCCCATATCCGTTTGGCGGATGCGGCCGATTTGGTGTTGATCGCTCCCGCGACAGCCAACATGATTGGGAAAATGGCGCATGGACTCGCAGATGACATGTTATCGACAACTCTGCTTGCGTCGATGGCGCCCGTCATGATCGCACCAGCCATGAATGTACACATGTACGGGCATCCCGCTGTCCAGGAGAACATGAAGACGCTGGAACGGCGCGGAGTGATGATGATTGAGCCGGGAGAAGGACTGCTTGCATGCGGTTATGTCGGAAAAGGGCGCATGGAGGAGCCGGAGAGCATCGTGGCTGTGGTGGAACGCTATTTTGCCGAAAAAGAACTGGCGAAGCCTGGACTGCTGCAGGGAAAAAAGGTCGTCGTTACATCCGGGGGGACGATCGAGCGGATCGATCCGGTGCGTTATATAACGAATGATTCCTCCGGCAAAATGGGCTTTGCCATCGCCAAAGCGGCACGTGAGATGGGGGCAACGGTCCACCTGATTCACGGACACACGGATTCGCCTCCTCCCGCAGGGATCAATGCCGAGTCTGTTCAGTCGGCGGAGGACATGTATCAGGCCGTTCTGAAGCATTGGCAGGACAGCGATCTGGTCATCAAAGCAGCGGCGGTGGCGGATTACCGCCCGGTGGAAACGGCGAGCAGCAAGATCAAGAAGAAGGGCGACACCATGACGCTTGAGCTCGTCAAGACGATCGATATTTTGGAGCAGCTTGGCAAAAGCAAAACAGGCCAGTTTTTGATCGGCTTTGCGGCCGAGACGCATGATGTGGAATTTTATGCCAAGGACAAACTGATCCGTAAAAATTGTGATCTTATCGTAGCGAACGACGTGACGGCGGATGGAGCCGGTTTCCGTTCGGATACGAATATTGTGCAGGTGTACGATGCCGACGGTCTCGTGGAGCGGCTGCCTGTCATGTCCAAAGATGAGGTCGCGCGGAGACTGCTGTCCATAGCGGCGGAGCGCATGGACGGAAAGGCCCTCTCATGATGCAGCCGCAAGTGGCGAAGGTCATCGTCGATGTTCCCGTCAAGGATACCGATCGTCCATTCGATTATCTGATCCCGGAATCCATGCGGTCATGGATCGAGATCGGAAGCCGTGTCGGGGTTCCTTTCGGGCACCGGACCGTGCAGGGCTTTGTGGTGGGACTTCAGGAGGAGCCGTCGGCTGGCGGAATGCGGCTGAAAGCCATTCAGGAGGTCTTGGATGTCGTGCCGCCGCTATCGCCTGAGCTGGTGAAGCTGGCCGAATGGATGAGCCGTAAGTATGCTTGCCGGTATATTACCGCGCTGCAGGTCATGGTTCCGACGGCTCTGAAAGGAAAGGCAGAACGTTATATATCGCTGGGGGAATCTTCCGATACGGAATCGGAGGAGGATGAGTATGCGGGTTCGCTCGTGCGCGTGTCATCACTGCCTTCCGAAGAAGCTCGCACCATTATGGCGTATGTCGGGCAAAAGGGAGAGCTGCCTGCACAGCAGCTCAGCCGCATTTTCCCGGACAGCGCGGAGACCATCAAGTCCTTGCTGCGCAAAGGCGTGCTGCAGGAGAACCAGTCGATTAAAGATAAGCTTCAGAAAAAAACGCTAAAGGCCGTCGAGTTGGCCGTGGATCCGGAAGCGGCGGAAGCGGCCCTTGAGGAGTTTCCTGCCAAGGCGCAGCGGCAGCGGGAAGTGCTGCAGTTTATTCTCGAAATGAAGGATTTGCTTCCTCTGCCTCTCAAGGAAATTCTGGCTTCATTGCAGGTGTCGGCGGCAACGGTGAAAGGACTGGCCGACAAGGGATACATCGTGATCGAAGATGTGGAGGTTTTCCGGGATCCCTACCGAGGCCGGCGTTTTAAACCTACGGAACCGCTTGCGCTTAACGAAGAGCAGCAGAACGCTTATGACCGCATACGCAATACCCTGGATGCCCGTCGCCACGGGGTATTTCTGCTGCATGGCGTTACGGGGAGCGGCAAAACCGAGATTTATCTGCAGACGATCCAGCACTGTATCTCACAGGGGCGCCAGGCAATCGTGCTCGTACCGGAAATCTCGCTGACGCCGCAGATGGTCGAACGGTTTAAAGGCCGCTTCGGCGACCTGGTCGCCGTCATGCACAGCCGTCTTTCCGGCGGCGAACGCTATGATGAATGGCGGAAAATCCGCGAGGGCAAAGTGAAGGTAGCGATCGGTGCGCGTTCTGCGGTGTTTGCTCCGTTTGAGCATTTAGGCCTCATTATTATGGATGAAGAGCATGAAACCTCCTATAAGCAGGAGGAAAGCCCCAAGTATCACGCGCGGGATGTTGCGGTCAAACGGGCCCAGGAGCAGGGAGCAGCCGTTATTTTGGGTTCGGCGACGCCTTCGCTGGAAAGCTACCACGCAGCCCGATCCCAATCAGATGACAATTTTGCGCCCATGCTGCTGGAAATGAAGCACCGCGCTCTCGGCAACGAGCTGCCAGCCGTGCAGATCGTCGATATGCGCGAGGAGCTGAAGGAAGGCAACCGTTCCATGTTCAGCCGTTCGCTGCATCATGCTCTTCAGGAACGGCTGGACCGGCAGGAGCAAACCGTGCTGCTTTTGAACCGGCGGGGGTACTCGACCTTCGTCATGTGCCGCAGCTGCGGCTACGTGGCGGGATGCCCGGAATGCGATATCTCTTTGACGTATCATCAAAAATCGAACAATCTGCGCTGCCATTACTGCGGATATGCCGAACCGGCGCCATCCGTCTGTCCGGACTGCGGCAGCGAGCATATCCGTTATTTCGGTACGGGCACACAGCGGGTCGAGGAAGAATTGGCCAAGCTGTTTCCCGGTATTCGGGTGATCCGAATGGACGTCGACACAACGACGGAAAAAGGATCGCACGAAAAGCTGCTGAAGCAATTCCGCGACAAGAAGGCGGACGTGCTGCTCGGAACCCAGATGGTTGCCAAAGGCCTGGATTTCCCGGATGTGACGCTGGTTGGCGTCATTACCGCGGATTCCGCCCTCAACCTGCCGGATTTCCGGGCAGGAGAGAAAACCTTCCAGCTGCTGACGCAGGTCGCCGGACGCGCAGGCCGGCATCAGCTGCCCGGAGAGGTCATGATCCAATCCTATACGCCGGACCATTATTCCATTATCCATGCCAGCGGGCATGATTATCATTCTTTCGTGCGGGATGAATTGAAACACCGCCGAAATCTCCATTATCCGCCATACTGCCGTCTCATCCTGGTTACATTGACCCATGAGCAGCTCCCGCTGCTGGTCCGCATGGCGGAGAACATGGTGTCCGTTTTGCAGGGCAAAGCAAGGCAGCGCGGGTGGTACGGCAGCCTAGACCGGTTGACGGCGGATGCATTTGACGTCCTCGGGCCGGTCGCATCCCCGATTCCCCGGATAAAAAATAGATACAGATTTCAATGTATGGTAAAATGGCGTGGGAATATCGATGCCGTCGGGCTCGTACGGGAAGCGGCCGAACAGCTTGAGGATACGGCACATAACCAGAAGCTTCTGATCAGCATAGACGTTGATCCGCAAATGCTCATGTAATCAACGTCATATGAAATGAAACAAAGGATGCAACCAAATACATGAGGATGTAACGCAAATCCTGACATGAATACCCATAAGGAAGGTGTCACCATGGCAATCCGCATTATCGTAAAAGAACCGGATGCAGTACTGCACAAAATCGCAAAGGAAGTAAAGGAAATCACTCCAAACGTCAAAAAGCTGTTGAATGATATGGCTGAAACCATGTACGATGCGGAGGGCGTCGGTCTCGCGGCTCCGCAGGTCGGCATTCTGAAACGGCTCATTGTAGTGGATGTCGGAGATGAAACAGGCTTGATCAAGCTGGTGAACCCGGTCATCGTCGAAAAGGACGGAGAGCAGTTCGGTCCGGAAGGATGTCTGAGCATTCCAGGGCTCAACGGAGACGTGCGCCGCGCCGAGAAGGTGACGGTGAAGGGGCTTGACGAAAACGGCAAAGAGGTGACCATCACGGGAACCGGCCTCTTGTCCCGCTGCTTCCAGCACGAAATTGACCATTTGGACGGCGTATTGTTTACGGATATTGCCGAAAAGGTCTACGATTACGTACCTGAACGTTCCGGAAGGGAGTAATGCCTGATGAATATCGTATTCATGGGGACACCGGCTTTTGCCGTCCCCAGTTTGCGGATGCTCCTTGACGAGGGGTATAACGTCGTTGCCGTCGTAACCCAGCCGGACCGGCCTCAGGGGCGCAAGAAGGTGCTTATGCCTACGCCGGTCAAAGAGGTTGCGGCCGAGCGGGGCATTCCCGTGCTTCAGCCTCAGCGCATGCGCAGTCCCGAAGCGGTTGCGGAGCTGGCGGCTTATAAGCCGGACTTGATCGTGACGGCGGCATACGGGCAAATTCTTCCTAAAGCCGTTCTCGATCTGCCCGCGAACGGCTGCGTTAACGTACATGGCTCGCTGCTGCCAAAATACCGGGGTGGAGCGCCGATTCAGCGCTGCATCATAAACGGCGAGACCGAGACGGGCATTACGCTTATGTATATGGCGGAAGGGCTGGATACCGGAGATATGATCGCGCAGGTCAAGGTAGCCATTGAGGAAGAGGATACCTCCGGCACGCTGTTTGAGAAGTTGAGCTTAGCCGGCTCGCAGCTGCTCAAGGAGCAAATGCCGCGGCTGACCTCCGGAAGGCTCGAAGCGGAGGTGCAGGATGAGCAGCAGGCAACATATGCGCCTAACCTGAAGCGCGAAGACGAAAAGATCGACTGGAACGCCTCCACTCGCGATATTTATAACCAAATTCGCGGCCTGGTCCCTTTCTCGGGAGCTTTCACCCTCTGGAATGGCGAGGTCTTCAAAGCATGGGCATCCAGGAAAGCGGACAAGGCTTCCAGAGATGCTGCTCCAGGCACGGTTCTGCAGCTTGCGGAGCAGGGGATTGAGGTCAAGACCGGCGACGGGTCGCTGTGGCTGACCCGCATTCAGCCAAGCGGCAAGAAGCAGATGGAGGCTGCGGAATTCGTCCGCGGCAATACCATGACGGCAGGGACGGTGCTGGAGTGAGCGCGGATCATCGTCAAGGCAGGTCCAAGACGACAGCACGGGAACTTGCCATGGACGTGCTGACACGGGTGGATCAGGATCAAGCCTACAGCAACCTGCAGCTGAATGCCGCCCTGCAGCGGGCATCCTTGTCCCGAGAGGATACGGGGCTTGCGACAGAGCTGGTGTATGGCACGGTCTCCCGTCTCAATACGCTGGATTACTTTCTTGAACGCTTTGTAGCCAAAGGCATCCACAAGCTGCAGCCGTGGGTACGGAATTTGCTGCGGCTCAGCCTGTACCAGCTGATGTACCTGGATCGCATCCCTCCGCATGCGGTGGTCAACGAGGCGGTCAATCTGGCCAAACGCCGGGGACATCAAGGAATATCCGGCATGGTGAATGGAGTCCTCAGGAATATCCTGCGGAACCGGGATGACCTGATCCTTCCGGAGAATCTGTCCCCAGCTGAACGGATCGCGCTTCAGCACTCCCACCCGCAGTGGCTCGTCGAACGTTGGATGAGCCAGTATGGCATCGATGCCGCTGAAGCGATCTGCCGGGCGAACAACGAGCCGCCTTCCGTAAGCGTACGGGTCAATACCACGATGATCAGCCGGAACGAGATGCTCGAAGAAATGAAGGCGGCCGGATTTAATGCTGCTCCTTCGGAGCTCTCGCCGGAAGGGATTCTGGTATTCGGCGGAGGGAATATGGCTCTTACCGACTGGTATCGCGACGGGCAGATTTCGGTGCAGGACGAGAGCTCCATGCTTGTTGGAGAGGCTGTCGGTCCGGGTCCCGGCATGAAGGTGCTGGACTGCTGCGCCGCTCCGGGCGGGAAGACGGCTCACATCGCGGAACTGATGAAGGACCAGGGTGAAATCATTGCCAATGACCTGCACGAGCATAAGCGGAAGCTGATCGGCGACCAAGCTGAAAGGCTGGGGCTCGGCAGCATTCATACGGTTACCGGGGATGCGCTGGAACTCGTGCATAAATACGCCCCCGGCTCATTCGATCGGATTTTGCTTGATGCTCCTTGTTCGGGTCTTGGCGTCATCCGGCGCAAACCCGATTTGAAATGGACCAAAACAGCGGGGGACATCGGCGAAATCGCAAGCCTGCAGCGCGAGCTGCTGGATTCGGTTTCCACCCTTCTCCGCGTCGGAGGCATCTTGGTATACAGCACCTGCACCATTGATCCCGAGGAAAATGAAGGAACAGTGAAGCATTTTCTCGATACGCATCCCGGATTCGGGGTTCCCGATCATTCCGGCGAGGCATGGGGCAAACTGTATTCCGCGCACCAGGGTGCAGGGGTGCAAATTTTGCCGCAGGACTATCACAGCGACGGATTTTATATTGCCAGGCTCCAAAGATTCTCCTAAACTAGCGCATGCAACACATGAATGAGGCAGCTTACAAGATCCCGCTGGGCCTTGGCTTTGGCGGGCTTTCTCTTTTACCGCCACTTTTATTTGTGTTAAAATAGGAAGAATGAGAAACAATATGCATATGAATGATAAAAGACAGGTGTGGTGAAATGAAGCCTTTTATATATGATTTGAATCTGGATGACCTCCAGGAATGGGCCAAGGAGAACGGCGAGCCCGCATTTCGCGCGGGACAAATCTTCGACTGGCTCTATGTTAAAAGAGTTGACAACTTTCAGGAAATGACGAACCTTTCCAAAGAGCTCCGCCAAAAGCTGGAGGACCAGTTTGAGTTCGTGACCCTGAGCGAGATTACGAAGCTGGAGTCAAAAGACGGAACTGTCAAGTTTCTATTCGGTCTTCATGACGACCATGCCATCGAAACGGTAATCATGAAGCACAGCTACGGAAACAGCATCTGCGTGACAACGCAGGTAGGCTGCCGCATCGGCTGCACGTTCTGCGCATCTACCCTTGGCGGATTGAAGCGCAACCTGACGGCAGGCGAGATCGTCGCGCAGGTAGTTCAGGCACAGAAGATTCTCGATGAAAAGGGAGAGCGCGTCAGCAGCATCGTTATCATGGGCTCCGGGGAGCCATTTGAAAACTATGAGGCGACGATGAAGTTCCTCCGCATCATGATTCATGAAAAAGGACTGAACATCGGCCAGCGGCACATCACCGTCTCGACCAGCGGCATCGTGCCGAATATTTACAAGTTCGCCAACGAGGATACCCAGATCAACCTGGCGATCTCCATCCACGCGCCAAACGATATGCTGCGTTCCAAGCTGATGCCGGTAAACCGCCGATATCCTTTTGAAGACGTGATGGAGGCGCTGCGTTTCTATCTGGCCAAGACGGGCCGCCGGATTACCTTCGAATACGCCTTGATCGGCGGGGTAAATGATCAGGTGGAGCATGCGGCCGAACTGGCAAGCGTTCTGAAGGACATGCTCTGCCATGTCAATTTGATTCCGGTGAACCATGTGCCTGAACGCAAGTACGTTCGCACATCGCGCAATGATATTTTCAAGTTTCAGAAAGTACTCGCAGAAAACGGCGTGAACGTGACGATCCGCCGTGAACAAGGCCACGATATCGCGGCTGCATGCGGACAACTGCGTGCCAAGCATATGGAGTTGAGGTGAGAGAAACTTGATCAAAACAGTTCATGCGAGTAATATCGGACGTGTTCGTTCGGTAAACGAGGACTCGGTCTGGATCGGACAGCTGCCGCATGGTTATACCATCGGCATCGTTGCTGACGGTATGGGCGGCCATCAGGCCGGCGATACCGCGAGCAGGCTTGCCGTGGATACGATTGCGGGAGACCTGTCCGCTTTGGAAGAGGGCGTATCCGCCGAGGGGCTGAGCGCTGCTGTAAGTGATGCCATACTGCATGCCAATGATGTTATCTACAGCGAAGCATCCAAAAACGAGAAGTATCACAACATGGGAACGACGGTTGAGGTGCTGCTGCTGCATGACGATTCCGGTATTATCGGACATATCGGCGACAGCCGGGCTTATAAAATCGTGAATGGCGAAGCCATTCAGCTTACGGAAGACCACACGCTTGTCAATGAGCTGTTTAAAAGCGGCCAGATCAGCCTCGAGGAAATGAAAACCCATCCGCGCCGCAATGTGATCATGCGCGCTTTGGGCACGGATCCCGAGGTGTCTGTCGATCTGTATCCTGTCACACTATCTGCCGGGGAAGTACTCCTTTTGTGCAGCGATGGACTCAGCAGTCTGGTTAGCGGCGAGCATATCGCCCAAATATCCGGAATGCAGGATGTTCCGCTGAATGAAAGGGCGGACCGACTTCTGCAGCTGGCACTTCTCGCCGGAGGCGATGACAACATTACCGTCGCCCTGTTTGAACTTCAAGACGAAGTCGCCGGGCAAAGTATAAAGGAGTGGGATTCATGATCGGACACGAATTGGGCGGCCGGTATGAAATTATTGAACGAATCGGCGGCGGCGGAATGGCTCTTGTCTACAAGGCCCATGATTTGCTGCTAGGCCGTAATGTGGCCGTCAAGGTGCTGCGCCAGCAGTTTGTGCACGATGAGGAGTTTATTCGCCGTTTCCGCCGTGAGGCACAATCGGCTGCTTCGCTTTCGCACCCGAACGTTGTCAGCATATATGATGTGGGCCAGGAAGACGAAGTGCATTATATCGTCATGGAATACGTCGAAGGACATAACCTGAACGAGATCATCAAGGAGCGGGCACCGCTGCAGGTGGATGAGGCGGTAAGGATCGCATCCCAGATTTGCGATGCGCTGGATCACGCCCATCAAAACCAGATTATTCACAGGGACATCAAACCCCATAACATTCTGATCGGACGCAATGGCAGAGTCAAGGTAACGGATTTCGGGATTGCCCGTGCCGTCACTTCGACGACGATCACCCAGACGGGTTCCGTTGTAGGCTCCGTGCATTATTTCTCGCCGGAACATGCCAAGGGCGTGGTGACGGGTGAGAAATCGGATTTATATTCTCTTGGAATCGTATTGTATCAAATGCTGACGGCGCGTCTGCCGTTTCTTGGGGAGAGCCCGATCAGCGTTGCGCTAAAGCATCTGCAGGAGGAATTCGAAGAGCCCCGCGAAGTGAACCCGCTGATTCCTCAAAGCGTGGAAAATATTATTCTCAAATCGATGCGCAAAAATCCGCAGGAGCGTTATCAAAGCGCAAAGGAAATGCTTCATGACCTTGAAACCTGCCTGCTGCCGGAGCGCCGAAATGAAAGCAAGATGGACTTCACGGATCTGGACGATGAGGATCGGACCCGTGTCATACCCGCCATCAAGCCGCAGCATATCGGAGCAAGTCCTTCGCGCTCCCGCCCTGCATCCGTCATGGAGGAAGAGAAGCGGGAGGAGCGTCCTTCCGCGGCCGAGAAGCCGAAAAAGTCCAAGGGACGCCCTGTACTATGGATCAGCTTGACCCTGGTGCTTCTGCTGGCTATGGGTGGCCTGGCTTGGTACGTCAATCATGCGCTCACGGTTCCGGACGTTAAGGTGCCGGGAGTGATCAATAAGACAGAGGACGTAGCACGCTCACAGCTTACTGCGCTTGGCCTTGTCGTAGATGACAACGTCATTCGCCAGTATAAGGAAGGCTTTGCAGAAGGGGTCGTTTTTGCCCAGAGCAAGGAAGAGGGGACCGAGGTCAAGAAAGGCTCGATCATCCAGCTTTCCGTCAGCATTCCAAAGCCGAAGAAGCCCATGCCGGATGTCAAAGGCGACACTTACGAGGCAGCAGTGAAGAAATTAGTGGCTGCTGGATTTAAAGAGGACAACATTCAGCAAGGCGACCCGCAATTCAGCGATAAGCCGGCGAATGAGGTCATTTCGCAGGATCCGGGAGCTAACACGGAAGTGGATCCGGCGGTAGATAAGGTCACCCTGACGGTCAGCAAAGGTCCGGAGCAGGTGAAGATGCCGAACCTGATTGATCTGACGCAAGATAAAGCAGTGCAGAAGCTTAAGGCGAACGGCTTCACCGCTGAGCCTATTATTGAGCAGGAAGCCAGCTATACGGTTGAGAAGGGCAAAGTCATCGGGCAGTGGCCTTATGATCCAGGCGCGACGGATGCCGATCCGGGCAAGGCGATCGAATTGACCGTTTCCTCAGGCTATCCGAAGGAGGCGCTCAAATATACGTTCAACCTGCCGGTGGCTCCGGCTATCGAGGGGCAGAACAGCAAGATCAGCATTGAATACAGCGATGCGCGTACCAGCGGCGAACGCAAGGCATGGGGGACGAAGACCGTGAATACAATCCAGGTATTCCCTGTGGATTTGGTTCTTTCGCCAACGGTGAACGGGATCGTGACGGTCAAGCGGGACGGACAGATCTTTGATACCTACACCGTTACCTATGAAGATGCTAAGAATGGCACGGTGTCTACGCCTACCATTACTCCTCCGGATAACGGCGGCGACCAAGGGTCGCAGGAGGATGAAGGGGACGGAAACGGCGAAGACAATGAAGAAACGACCGGCATGAAGGGTCCCGGCAACGGGAACGGACATGGCAATCCGGGTAAAGGCAAGGGCAAGAATAAGGACACCGAAAATGTCATTTACAAACAAGACCATTAAAGGTTCCTGGGTTTGCCAAGGGACCTGTCGGGAGAAAGTGAGGCCTTTCATGTATGCCTGAAGGAGTGATCGTGAAGGCGTTAAGCGGATATTACTACGTTAAACCATTGGTCAACGGAATGGCGGCGTCTGGAGAAAAGGACGCTGTCCAATGCAGAGCGCGCGGCATTTTCAAGAAAAAGGGCGTGACGCCTCTCGTTGGAGACCATATCGTCTATTCCCATACGGAGAACGGAGAAGGCATGGTGGATGAAATTCTGCCGCGCCGCTCCGAGCTCATCCGTCCTCCGGTAGCCAATGTGGACCTGGCTGTACTCGTGTTCTCGGTGCGCGAACCGGATTTGAACCTGCAGCTCCTGGACAAGTTTCTTGTTCATATCGAGCACTCGGGACTCGATACCGTGATCTGTCTGACAAAACAGGACCTTTTGTCCGATAAGCCGGACGCAGAGGATCCTGTGATGCAGGTTAAAGCGCTGTATGAACAAATCGGATACCAGGTCATTATTTCAAGCTCACGCTTAGGGCTGGGAACGGATCTGCTGAAGGAAAGATTGAAGGGCCAAATCAGTGTCTTTTCCGGTCAATCCGGGGTAGGCAAGTCTTCGCTGCTGAACCGGCTCGTGCCGGGTCTTACGCTCGAGACGAGCGCAATCAGCATGAGGCTGGGCCGAGGCAAGCATACGACGCGCCATGTGGAGCTGATTGAGCTGGACGAAGGGGGCTTTGTAGCCGACACCCCAGGCTTCAGCCAGCTGGATTTTCTGGAGCTTGGGGTGGAGGAGCTCTCGACATGCTTCAGGGACTTTGCCTCTTTTGCTGAGCAGTGCAAATTCAGGGGATGCAGCCATACCCATGAACCGGGCTGTAAAGTGAGAGAAGCCGTGGAAGAGGGCAAGATCGCAACGAGCCGCTATGAGCACTATGTGCTGTTCTTAACGGAAATGAAAGATAAAAAGCGGAGGTATTAACGACAATGATTAAAATAGCGCCATCGATATTGTCAGCGGATTTTGCCCAGCTTGGGCAGGAAATCTCGATTGTGGATAAGGGCGGAGCGGATTGGATTCATGTGGACGTGATGGACGGGCATTTCGTGCCGAACATTACGCTCGGGCCGCCGATCGTCAGTGCGATCAAGCCGCATACGGGCCTGCCCCTGGACGTGCATCTGATGATCGAGCAGCCGGAACGGTATATCGCCGATTTTGCCAAAGCCGGCGCCGACCTGATTACGGTTCACGCGGAAGCCTGCACCCACCTGCACCGGGTCATCCATATGATCAAGGAGCATGGGGTAAAAGCGGGTGTAGCCATTAACCCGGCGACGCCTGCCGCGGCGATCCGCGAGGTTCTGGAGGATGTCGACCTGGTGCTGGTCATGACGGTAAACCCGGGCTTTGGCGGACAAGCATTCATTCCGCGTACGATCCATAAAATCCGTGAAATCAGGCAGTGGCTGAACGAGGCGTCTCTTTTCGACGTTCATATCGAAGTGGACGGCGGGATTACGAGCGAGACGGCACCTCTGGTCGCCAAAGCAGGAGCGGATGTACTGGTTGCCGGCAGCGCCGTGTTCGGTCAAAAGGATCGCGAGGCGGCCATGACGGCCATTCGCAGCAGTGTTGCAAATTCATAAATATATTGGGCGGGCTTCACTTGTCTGCCTGAGTCATAGGCAGCGCAGTTTGCGCATACATTGGTTACATGAGCAAGGTTCTCATGTAACCTTTTTTTGTCCGTTTTCTGCAGCAAACTAAGATCAGGCATACCATACGTGATGACATGAGAATGATGGGGAGGGTGGAATGGAATATGAAATTTTACACATTTAAGCTGCCAAAGTTTTTGGGAGGATTCGTAAAAGCCATTTTAAACACATTTCATAAAAGCTGAATACTCCTTATGGTATGCCGCTTCAATAAAAAATACCTCTGGCACAAGGCGGCATGAAACTCACCGAACAGGACCAAAGGCATTAAAAAAGCACCTGCTGATAACAAGGTGCTTTTTGCTTATATGCTATTCTTAAGATATAATCTTCCGCAAGGCATGCGGTCTTTCTTCTCTGTAAGTAAAGCGATATAAGTTAGCCTACTATACGCGGGTAACTTTACCAGCTTTGAGCGCACGAGTGCTCACATAAACGCGCTTTGGTTTGCCGTCAACAAGAATACGAACTTTTTGCACGTTCACACCCCAAGAACGACGGTTACGGTTGTTAGCGTGGGATACGTGGTTACCGCTTCCTGGCTTCTTGCCAGTTACATAACATTTGCGAGACATAGATTACACCTCCTTGTTCCAAACACCTGCATAAAACAATACTTGTATATAATATCACAGCAAAAAATGCTTCGTCAACCATCGCGCAAAAACATTTATTTATCCTGCTTCTTATAGTACAATGATGAATAGCCCATACTGGATTAAGATGGGTTGATCATAGCCAAATATAAAGATATCGCAAAATACGATTTAGAACGCAAGTGGCGAAACGTAAACGTATATGATACGTATGTATAAGGACGCCAGTGGCTTTGGGATCAAGCTAGGAAGGGGATTTATCATTGAGTAAGCGTTCTTTGAATGGGACAGATTTTACCGCTATGGTATTAGCCGGGGCGGAGCAGCTGCAGCAGCATGCTGAACATGTCAATTCCTTAAATGTATTCCCGGTACCGGATGGTGACACGGGAACGAACATGAACTTAACAATGAGTGCAGGTGTGACTGAATTAAAACGAAATAATTCCGAATCGATTGGGCACAGCGCAGGCGTTTTGTCCAAAGGATTGCTGATGGGTGCGCGCGGTAACTCCGGCGTGATTACGTCACAGCTGTTCCGGGGATTCGGACGCTATGCGGCGCCTTACAGTGAACTGAATGCAATGCAGTTCGCCGCAGCGCTTCAGACAGGTGTGGATGCTGCGTATAAAGCCGTGGTCAAGCCGGTCGAAGGCACAATTCTGACCGTGGCCAAAGAGGCTGCGAAGCATGCGGTCTTTTATGCAAGACGAACGAATGACATTACCGAACTCATGGAGCAGGTGCTGTTTAAAGCGCAGGAGACGCTCTCCCAGACGCCTGATATGCTGCCTGTACTGAAGCAGGTCGGTGTGGTGGATTCAGGGGGACAGGGGCTTGTGTATATCTATGAAGGCTTCCTGGGCTACCTGCAAGGGATGCACGCTTCGCCTGAGCCAGCGGTGCAGCCGTCGGCAAGACAAGCGTATGCCGTGAACCATCAGGAGACGGCGTCTGCAGCAGTAACGGCATCTCCGGCAGCGGCTTTTGCGGATCGGCCGGAGCTTGCGCAGTCCAAAATCGAAACCGAAGATATTGAGTTTTTATATGATATGGAATTTTTTATTAACCGGCAACTTGGCGGCCTGGCTGCAGTGCATTTTGATGAGGATCAGTTCAGGAAAGCGTTATCAATGAACGGAGATTCTATCATTATCATTGCAGATGATGAGCTCATCAAGGTGCATGTTCACTCCAAGGCTCCGGGGGAAGTTCTGAATCTTGCGCTTCGTTACGGTGAAATTACGCAGATTCATATTCTGAATATGCGCGAGCAGCATCGGGACCTTTTGACCACAGGGCTCGATATTGCGCCTATGCCTGACACTTTTGCTGAAATGCCTGTCGATCCGGTCGATCATTCTCGCGAGCAGGCACCGGCGACCCCGCCGGCGGATGAGCTGGCGCCTTACGGCTTTATCGCCGTGGCTTCGGGTCAAGGCATTGCCGATATTTTCAAAAGCTTAGGTGTTGATGTGGTGCTGTCGGGCGGACAAACCATGAATCCGAGCACTGAAGATTTCGTCAATGCCATCGGGTCCATTTCGGCGCAGCATGTCTATATTTTACCGAACAACTCCAACATCGTGCTGGCTGCCCAGCAAGCGGGCGAACTGCTTGAAGGCGAGCGCAGCGTGACCGTGATTCCGAGCAAGAGCATTCCTCAAGGCATCGCTGCGGCGTTTGCCTTCTCCGAGGAAGAGACGGTGGAGATGAATTCCGGCAGCATGCTGGATGCGATCGCGCGGATTAAATCCGGGCAGGTGACTTACGCGGTGCGCGATACCCAGATTGATCAGCTGGACATTAAGGCGGGCCAATACATCGGCATCGAAAATTCGAAAATCGTGACCGCCGCAGAGGGGCTGTTGGCTGCTTGTCAGGAGCTGTTGTCCAAAATGCTTGTGAGCGGCGATGAGATCGTGACGGTCCTTGCGGGCGACGAAACCCAAAACGAGATGACCGCAGAGCTCGCCGACTGGCTTGGAGTGAACTACCCGAACGCTGAAGTGGAAGTGCATCAAGGCGGACAGCCGGTGTACTATTATATTTTTTCTGTTGAATCCTAGTGTTATAAATTAAGAAGTGTTGCTAAAGGAGGCCACTCGCATGACTCATGCGGTTATAGTGACGGACAGCACCGCTGACATACCGGAAGAGCTGGTCAGTAAATATGATATTCATGTCGTACCTCTTCGCTTGATGTTCGGTGAAGAAACTTTTCAGGATGGCGTGGATATTTCGGCTGAAGTGTTCTATAAACGGCTTGTCCAGTCGGAGCAGCTGCCAACGACGTCGCAGGCTTCCCCTGCCGATTATATGCATGTATATGAGAATATTATGACCCTGCATCCCGGCAGCCCGATTATTTCCATTCATATCTCGTCGGGCCTCAGCGGTACGTATCAATCAGCCGTTCTTGCCAAATCGCTGATGGAGGATCCGCCCGAAATTACGGTCGTGGATTCCAAATCGGCTTCGTACGGCTTCGGTCTGCTGGTCGTGCATGCAGCCCGGCTCGCGGCCGAGGGCAAAAGCGCGGATGAAATTCTTGCATCCGTGGAGCAAATGCGCCAGCAGCGGAAGCTTTATTTTCTCGTGGATACGCTGGAATATTTGCAAAAAGGGGGACGGATCGGCAAAGCGGCAGCCGTGATCGGTAACCTGCTGAACATTAAACCGATTCTGTCCATTGATGAAGAAGGCATTATTTATGCAGTGGAAAAGGTCAGGGGCC
This sequence comes from Paenibacillus sp. SAFN-054, assembly GCF_051966755.1. Classification (NCBI taxonomy): domain Bacteria; kingdom Bacillati; phylum Bacillota; class Bacilli; order Caryophanales; family Paenibacillaceae; genus Paenibacillus; species Paenibacillus sp. SAFN-054. The sequence continues at coordinate 2,104,041 of NZ_JBQCKS010000001.1, read as the reverse complement.
GCAAAAAGGCCATTGCCCGCATGATCGAACGTTTTCAACAGGATTTGGGCGAGGTTCACCATATTAACGTGGCAGTAGGCCATACGGCTGACCCGGCTTCGGCCGATCCGGTACTGGAAGAGCTCTCCAGGCATTACAGCCTCGGCGAAGTCGTTCTACCCAATGTCGGTCCGGTCGTCGGCACTCATGTCGGACCCGGGACTTTGGCCGTGTTTGTATGGCCGGCTTAAAAAATGAGGGATGGAAATGAGTCATAGTTTGGATCAAATTTCAATCCGTCAGGTGCGCGGCGTGAGTGCTCTCAAAGAAGGGGAGCTTCACGCCTTTGGCATCTTTACGGTCAAAGATTTGCTGGAGTATTATCCTTTTCGGTATGAGGATTACCGCCTGCGTTCGCTCAGCGAAGTGAAGGACGGTGACAAAATTACCGTTCAGGCCAAAATTATGGGTATTCCGGTGCTTCAGCGCTATGGGGGAAAATCAAGACTGAGCTGCAAGATGATGGCTGAACAGTGGATGTTTACCGCCACCTGGTTCAACCGGCATTTCTTGCGTGAGCAGCTGACTAGCGGCAGAGAAATCGTTCTGGTCGGCAAATGGGATCAGCGCAGAATGCAGCTGACCGTGTCCGAATCGGAATTTCCGGACCAAGGAGCATGGCGAAGCGGAACCCTGCAGCCCGTGTACTCCGTTGGCGGGAAAATCACGCAGACCTGGATGCGCAAAACTATGGGACAGGCCTTGATGCAGTATGGGGAAATGATTCCGGAAATCCTGCCACAGAGCCTTATGCAGAAATATCATTTGATGCCCCGCAAGCAGGCGATTGCAACGATCCATCAGCCGCAGGATACGCGGGAAGGACAGCAGGGCCGCGAACGGATGGTGTATGAGGAGCTGTTTCTGTTTCAGCTGAAAATGCAGGCGTATCGTGCGCTGAACCGCCGCCGGATGGATGGTATCGTCCATACCGTGGATAATAAAACGATGAGGGAATTCGTGCGGAGCCTGCCCTTTGAGCTGACGGATGCGCAGAAGAGAGTAGAGCTCGAGATTTTGCAGGATATGCGTTCTCCGTATTGTATGAACCGGCTGCTGCAAGGGGATGTCGGCTCCGGCAAAACCGTGCTTGCTGCCATTGCTTTGTATGGTGCGGTGCGTTCCGGCTTCCAGGGTGCTTTGATGGTTCCTACTGAGATACTGGCCGAGCAGCACATGCGCTCCCTGCAGAAGCTGTTCGAGCCATTCGGCATCTCGGTAGCCCTCCTGACGGGGAGTGTCAACGGACGCAAACGGAAGGATTTACTGGCATCGCTTCAGATGGGCATGATCGATATCGTAGTAGGAACGCATGCCTTGATTCAGGAGGATGTATTTTTCCGCCAGCTGGGGCTTGTCGTGACAGATGAGCAGCATCGGTTTGGAGTCAACCAGCGCAGCGTTCTGCGACGAAAGGGCTACAATCCGGATGTGCTGACGATGACAGCTACCCCGATTCCGCGGACGCTCGCCATTACGGCATTCGGCGACATGGATGTATCCACGTTGTCCGAACGTCCGAAAGGACGCATTCCGATCACGACATATTGGGTCAAGCATGACATGATGGAACGTGTGCTTGGCTTTATTTCCAAGGAAATAGACCAGGGAAGACAGGCTTATCTGATCTGTCCATTAATCGAAGAATCCGAGAAGCTGGATGTTCAGAATGCGATTGACCTGCATATCCAGATGCAGCAGGCTTTTCCGCACTATCGTGTCGGCTTGCTGCATGGACGCATGACGCCGGCCGAGAAGGAAGAGGTCATGCGGGCTTTCAATGAAAATGAAGTGCAGCTCTTGGTATCCACGACGGTCGTCGAAGTCGGCGTGGACGTGCCTAATGCGACGCTCATGGTCATTATGGATGCGGATCGCTTTGGCCTTTCCCAGCTCCATCAGCTTCGCGGCCGGGTTGGACGCGGACAGCATGCCTCCTACTGCGTGCTGATTGCCGATCCGAAATCGGAAGTGGGCCAGGAACGCATGAACGTCATGACGGAGACGGATGACGGATTTGAAGTGTCCCGCCGGGATTTGGATCTCCGTGGCCCGGGAGACTTCTTCGGGACGAAGCAAAGCGGACTTCCCGAGTTCCGGTTAGCCGATATGGTGAGCGATTTCGCCGTGTTGGAGAAGGCTCGGGATGATGCTTCGCAGCTCGTGGGGGAAAGCGAGTTCTGGACCTCGCCCGCATATGCCGGGCTAAGGGATTACCTTCAGCAGGAACAGATTTTTCAGGGAGATTTGGTAGATTAGGCACATGGGACAGGCACCCCGTCATATACTTAGTTGAATTGGAATTTGACGGGAGGTGCCATTGTTTTGGGTTATCAGCAGTATGGAATCAGTCCTGCGCTAGTGGCTAGAATCAAGCAAAAAATGAAAAATCCTGCGACCAAGGAACGGATCAAGGGAATCATCGAAGGGGTCAGCAAGTTCGATCTTCAGGATCCGGCAAAGGTTCAGCACCTTGTCAAATCGGCAGCGGGCGTGTTGAAGGAGCCGTTATCGCAGGCGGAAGAGCAGCAGATCGTGCGTTTTGTGGTGGCTCAGCGGATTGATCCGAATAATACATTTCATTTAATCAAGCTTTGGGGCATGTTCCGTTAAACAGGCGGGATGAGCAATAAAGAAGGAAAGGACCTTCAAGGAGCGTACCGGTTCGGTATGTTCCGGGAAGGCCTTTTTTTGTGAAGAAAGCCTGCATAGTTCGCTCTGTCCCGGTTAAAAATAATACAGGTGGTAAGAAAGCCGTTGTGAAAAAATGCTGCTGCCGGAGCCATACGGTCTGTTGGCTTGGAACCGCAGCCGTTCGTTCTGATTGCACGGTGCCGACTCGTTTTGTGTTACATTCATTATTATTTTACTGGAGGTCTTAGACATGAAGAAAATGATGCTACTTGGGTTCACGCTGCTGCTCGTATTTGCACTCAGCGCTTGCGGCAGCAAGACGGATAACAATGCGGATAACAACGCGGGGAATAACGCATCTAACAATGCGGGCAATAACGGTGGGACAAGCGGCGGTGCCGGCGGAACACAGGAGATTAAAGTGACTGCGACCAATTTCCAGTTCGAGCCTGCCGAAATTAGAGTTAAAAAAGGCGATAAGGTCAAAATTACGCTTGTCAATAAAGAAGGCGCTCACGGCATTGAAATCCCTGACTTTAAAGTTAACCTGCAGCAGGAAGGTTCTGCTGAATTCACGGCTGACAAGGCCGGAGAACATGAATTCCACTGCTCCGTCATGTGCGGTGCCGGCCATGATAACATGGTAGGCAAAATTATTGTAGAATAACTGTCTCTTCGCAAATCCAGCGTTAAGGGCAATAAAAAATACCGCCTGCAGCCTCTACATTCGAGGACAGGCGGTATTTTCTTATAGTTCAACCGGTCAGGAACTCTTCTCGATACAGAGGGGAGTATCATTCTTAACCGAGTTGACGGTGCTGCTTACCGGGTAGGCTTCCATTTCGTCAGCCGGATACGGAATCAGCAGCTGCTGAAGCTCTTTGGTATCGGCGGCTCCCCGCTGCACCCAGCGCAGCTCGTCCTCCGGCCGTAAAATGACCGGCATGCGGTCATGAATGGGCTCCATCAGCGAATTGGGGCGGGTGGTAATGACGGTGCATGTCGCAAGCCTACTGCCGTCTTCCCGGACCCAGATGTCGTACAGGCCGGCCATGCTGAACAGCTCGGAGCTTTTCAGCTTGATCCGGTAGGGACGCTTCCCGCTTCCCGTCTGCTGCCATTCATAAAAGCCGTCTGCCGGAATCAGGCAGCGCTTCCGCTCAAAAGGAAGCCTGTATGCCGGCTTCTGAGCAAGCGTTTCGCTGCGTGCATTGATCATCCGGCTGCCCATGCTGCTGTCTTTGGCCCAGGACGGGACCAGTCCCCACCTCAGCTCCCCGAGCCGGAGACGGCTTCCGTCATGGATAATGGATAGAACCATTTGCGTCGGCGCAATATTATACTGCGGACGGTGATAGGGCACGGAATGGCCGGGATCCAGCTCATACCGCAGCATCAGCTCTTCCAGGGATACAATCAGCGTGAAACGTCCGCACATACGGCACATCAGCCCTCCTTCTTGGCTGCCGCTCTCATCCATCAAAGGGAATAGACAGCCTTGTTATCCCCAGTGTAACGCTATATGCCGTTTTCCGCCACTGCGCCGACGATCTGGCGAAGCGGGATCCACACAGGTCCTTCTTCGTCATCATGCCCTTTCCAGCGAATCATCCGCCGAGCGGCATCGATTCGCAGCACACGCCCCGTAAGCCGGATATCTGCGGGTTCATCAAAGAGCGTAATGGTTACCGATGAACCGTCGTGCATGGCTTCCGCCATCGTTCTTGCCATTTCTTCCTGTGCCTGCGGGTCAAGGAGCGGCGGCTTGCGGTGTACCAAATGCTGCTGATGCTGAATGTAAGCTTCCCGGTGCTCGGGCAGCATCATGCGGGACGATTCGAACAAGCCGTTTCCTTGCAATTTTTTCGTCATTTATAGTGACCTCCAATCCGAAGCGAGCGTTCCTGCGCCTGAGCGGAATCCTGAAGCGAAGAGGCGCGGAGAATGGCGGTTTCGCCAAAGCGGCGCTTGATGCCGTCCGTGGCACGTTCCAGCTCCCGCTTGCGGTCGCGATCCCCGAACAGCGTCAACTGCACGAGGGAATCCGGACTGAGATCGGATAGGGAAATGCCGATTCTGCGGACCGGCAGGCCGTTCCAGTGGCGGCGGAACAGCAGGCAGGCGGCGTCATAAATCTCATCGGTAATGTTCGTGGGGTCCGAAAGCTTCATTTGCCGGGAAAAGCCGGTGGGGCGGTCATAATCCGCCCCCTGGCAGCCGACGCTGACCACAAAGCCCATGAGTCCTTTTTCCCGGCAGCGGCGTCCGACCTGCTCGCACAGCTCCAGCAGAACGACGCGGATCTCTTCCCAGTCCGTATAATCGCGCGGAAGCGTCATCTGGTGGCCCACGCCTTTCTGCTGCTGCAGCTGGCTGTGGGGCGTAACCGGGGAAGAGTCCATGCCGCGGGCAATGCGCCACAGCACCTCGCCGTTCACGCCCCAACGTTCCGTCAGCCGGGGCAGGGGCGTTCTCGCCAGATCTCCGATCGTATGAATCCCCATCTTATACAGATGGCGCGTCATCCGCGAGCCGACCATAAACATCTCATGAACGGGCTTCTCCCACAACGTTTTCTCGAGGTCTTCCCGATTCAGGGTGTAGATGCCGTCTGCATTCTTTTTGGCATAAATATCGCAGGCCATTTTGCTTAGGACCTTGCAATCGCTGATGCCCACCCGCACGTACACGCCGGTTTCATACATGACCCGGTGCTGGATTCGGCGGGCGATTTCATTCGGACTGCCGAATAAGGCAAGACTGCCGGTCACATCCAGGTGCTGCTCGTCAATGCTGTATGGCTCCACCAGATCCGTGAAGGATTGCAGAATTTCCGTGATGTGCAGGGATACCCGGATGTACTCCGCCATGCGCGGGCGGACGACGATCAGATCCGGGCACTTGCGGAGCGCATCTCCGAGACGCTCCGCCGTCGTGACCCCGAACTTCTTGGCGAGCGGGCAGGCGGCCAGAATAATGCCCGAGCGCCGGGCCGGATCTCCGGATACGACTAAAGGCTTGCCATCGTACTCGGGATGGGCTGCCTTCTCCACGCTGGCGTAAAACGACTGGCAGTCGGCCAGCATAATGACACGTTTTTTGGTCTGAACCATGGGACTCGCTCCTTATCATTCGTCAGTGGCAGGAACACATGTTCTTATTTTATAAGAATAACGGAGAAATATTCGATTATCAACCGGAATTATTTGCAAGGCGGGCTGCTTACCCGTTTGACTTGTCAGGAAAGTTCGCCATTGTTCCTAGTTATAAAGGAGCGGAATCGGGCCGGAGCAGGACCATGAAATAACCGGATAGTCATACCAGTTATATCCATATATATCCAGTAATAAATCAGTTTGGGACCGGTAGTCCCGTCCGGGACTCTCTCCTTATTTTTAAAAAAATGCGATTTTGCAAAAACCTTGTAGTGATGCGGTTTTTCGCTAATGCTTTGTCGGACTATAGTATCAATTTTGTAATCTTTATGGATAAAGATGTTAAAACGACCACAACTTTAGCAATTATTCGACGTATACATAACCAGTTGTCGCTTCGGCCAAGGAAAGATACAGCTGCTTAGCTATCGATGCAGACGTCAGTGCCGGAGGAAAGGCAGCTGCCGTTTTTTTCGTTCCGGCAAAACCGGAGTAGGTCGCCAGGTTCTGAAAATTCCTTCCAGCAGCCTAGTTTACAGATTGGCAATGTTCGTTAAATAATTAATTTATGACAAAAAAAATGAAAAGTGCCGGGCCAAAGCAAGGCCAAGCCAAATTGAGGTGAGAACTTACAGGCGATGATCAAACGTAGAACACTATTCATCTGGATCGCAGCAGCCGCCGTTCTCATTGCCGGAGGAACGGTCGTAGGGTTTACGGCAAGCCATTCTCCGGTGACGGCATATAAGGATCAAGATGGGACCCAGTTCACATTTAAGACCCAGGGCGACCGCTTTATGAAATATGGCAAGGACGGAAACTGGAAGGAAATGTTTGTGAAGGGCGTCAATCTGGGAGCTACGGTGCCTGGGCATTTTCCGGGCGAACTACCCGCTACCGAGGAGGACTATCTGCGCTGGTTCAAGCAGATCGATGAAATGGGGGCTAACGTAATCCGTGTATACACGGTGCATCAGCCGGTATTTTATTCGGCGCTTGTGAAGTACAACAAGGATAAGCAAGGCGACCCATTGTATTTCATGCAGGGCATCTGGTCCCCGGAGGAAGAACTGATCGAGCGTCAGGACGCCTATGCGGAAGATATCAGCAAGCAGTTTAAAGCAGAAATACAGAAGGCTGTCGCGGCCGTGTACGGCGATGTCACCGTACCGGAGAAGCAGGGAGCTTCTAGCGGCGAGTATACCGCGAACGCAGGCAAATATTTGATGGCTTGGCATGTCGGAACCGAATGGGATCCGGAAATGGTCAAGAATACCAATAAGAAGCATGCGGACGTTCCGGTATACAAGGGAACTTATTTCTCGGGCTCCAAGGACGCCTCGCCGTTCGAAAGCTGGCTGGCCGGATTGCTTGACTATACGGCGCAGCAGGAGAAGAATTATGGCTGGGAGCACCCGGTGACATTTACAAACTGGGTAACGACTGATGTGCTCAACCATCCCGGGGAACCGCTGTTTGAAGAGGATATGGTGAGCGTGGATGCCAGACATGTTCAGCCAACCGGCTGGAAGGGCGGATATTTTGCCGCATATCATGTCTATCCGTATTACCCGGATTTCTTCCGGACCGACTCCACGCTGCAGACCATCAAGGACAAGCAGGGGGAGTTCAACACTTACAAAGCTTATCTGCAGCAGCTGAAGGCCAAGTTCAAGGATATGCCGATTATGGTTACCGAATACGGGGTGCCATCTTCCGTGGGTGTTTCTCACTTTGGCGCCGGCGGCAAGGACCAAGGCGGGCATAATGAGCAGGAGCAGGGAGCGATCGACGCTTCGCTCACGCAGGATATTTATGACGAAGGTTATGCCGGGGCCATCTTGTTCATGTGGCAGGATGAATGGTTCAAAAAGACCTGGAATACGATGCCGTTTGAAATTCCGGCTGACCGCCGCGCTTACTGGATCAATGTGTTGACGAACGAAAAACTGTTTGGCGTGCTCGGCATGCTTCCCGGCAAGGAAAAACAGATCACGATCGACGGCAATCTCAGCGATTGGGACGGATTGGCACAGGGAGAGGTCAAGCCATGGCAGGGACGGGTTCCGGGCATCCGGGACATGCGGATCACGCATGACGAAGGATACCTGTACCTCGGGATCCGGTTGGACAAGAACTTTGATCCGAAGACCTCGAAGCTGTATATCGGAGCGGACACGATTGCGGGAGGAAATGAGCCATCCGCAGCACAGCTGCCGGGCAAAAAGCTGGAAGGCGGCGCGCCGGAGGCCTTGATCGAAATCGGGAAGGACGAGGAAACCCAGGTGGAAATTGCGGCCGACTATGATTTTCATACCCGGCTGTACGGCAAGGAAGGGTTCTGGATGCTGCCTGAGCCGAAAGAGGGGCAGGATACTCCGTTCCATCCGTGGAAGCTTGCGATCAGCCTGCAGATGAATCCACCGGATACGCGATTCGCACATCCGTTTATCGACAAAACGATAGGAACATTGAAAAGGGGGACAACGGACCGCAGCAAGGCCCAGTTCGACTCCTTGACTTCTTGGCAGTACAGCGGTGATGCGATAGAGATGCGCATTCCGTGGATGCTGCTCGGGTTTTCCGACCCCAGCTCGCTGCAGGTGATCGACTACAGTCCGCTGAAGGAAGGCCGTGCGTTCAGCTCGGTCAAAACGGACGGCATCCGGCTGATTCCCTGGCTTGTGGAGCAGGGAGGAAGCAAGGTGAGTTGGCCGGGTGGAACGGCCGCTACCTTGAACATCAATGATATGGTTCCATACAGCTGGAAACCGTGGGACACGGTTCAATACAGCGAGCAGCTGAAGCAAAGCTATTACGCGATGAAAGACGTATACAGCCAGATGGAATGAATATACATCCGTGGATAGGATGAACACAATCAGAGAAGGGTTTTGGCAGCATTCGCCAAAGACAGGAAAAGCGAATGCTGCGAAAGTCCGAAAGGAGGAAACTGCAAAGATGTTCTCGCATTTAATCGTTGCATATACGTTCATTTATATATGCCTCGGGCTGATCGGCCTTGGAATTATCCTTCTGTTTCAGATGAAAATATCGCATAACAAGGAACAGCAGCGCAGAGAGATGTATGAGCAAAAGCATCATGATTACTTCATGTACCTCCAGACTCACCTGGAGGAGGAAGGGGCTTTGAGGCTTCCTCCGGGGAAGCTGAAGCCGCTTGAACGCAGGGTGATTCAGGATAAATACATGGAATGGATCGAGCAGTTCAAGGGAGATTATCGCTTCCGGCTGATTCAGCTGTGCCGGGACGCGGGCTTCGTGGAAGCAGATATGAAGGCACTCGGCAGCTTGCGTTACGGTCGCAGACTGGAGGCTGCATACCGCCTTGGGGGGATGCGTGCTCCGGAAGCGGTGCCGGCGCTGCTCAAGATGCTGCAAAAAGGCAGATACAACTCCTTATCGATCATTATCGCCCGTTCGATCGCCAAGAGCGCGAAAAAACCCGAAGACGTGCTCGAAATGCTTCGCATCCTGCTGTCGCATGGCAAGCCGATCCACCATTTGGCGGCGGATGTCATGCTGGAAACAGGTCTCGATGCCAGCAGCCTTCTGATGAAGCTGCTTGACGATCCGGATCCGGCGCTCGTCAAGGTCGGACTCGTGGCGATGTGGGGACAAGCCGTTCCCGAGGTCATGCCTGTGCTGGGCCGGCTGGTCGGCTCCGAGGAGAAGGATGTTCGCGCAGAGGCGGTCAAGCTGTATCTCAGCTCGAACCCTGCGCTTAAGGATGAGACCATCGTCCAGCTGATGAGCGACCGCAACTGGGAAGTGCGGGCAGCCGCAGCCAAGGCTCTCGGGCCGCTGCATGCCGCGGGAAGCATTCCGCTTCTGGTGAGAGCTCTGCAGGACGCCAACTGGAAGGTACGCCACAACAGTGCCGAGAGCCTTGCCGCTCTGGGCGAGGCCGGATTCGAGGCGCTGTGCGAGGCTGCGCTTAGCGGAGCCGGAATTCAGCGTGAGGCCGCGCTGCAGCGCATTGAGCTCGTGATGGAAATGGAGCGTGAACACAGCGCAATCGAGCAGATGGTGGCCTACAACAAAAAACGGCTGATTCACGACCGTTATTTCGGAGTGAAAAAACAGCCGGTTGCCCGGGTAACCGGCGTAGCCGCGGTAGGAGGGGATTACACTGCTTAGAGAGACATTGCTTTGGTACGGTATGATCGCCATTTACTACGTCATGATCGTCAACATTTTGTACTTCGCGATCATGGGCTTGTCGTACCGCAACATTTTAACGATCTTTAGAAGGTCCAAGTATTCCAGCTACAATACGCTTTCCGGCTCCGAGCTGGTGCCATCGGTATCCCTGCTGGTTCCGGCCTATAATGAAGAGCTGACGATCATCGAGAACGTGCACTGCCTCATGACGCTGAATTATCCGACCTACGAGGTCATCGTGATCAATGACGGATCAAGCGACAAAACGCTCCCGGTACTGATTAAGGAATTCGGGCTCGAGCGGATGACGAATCCGGAAATCCGGGGAACCATCGACACGAATAACGTGAGAGGCATTTACCATAATCCCGATTATCCACAGCTGTTTATTATAGATAAAGACAACGGAGGCAAGGCGGATTCGCTGAATGCCGGCATCAACTTCTCGCATTACCCGCTCATTTCCTCCATCGACGCGGATTCGCTTCTGGAGAAGGACGCCCTGATCCGGATGGCCCGCATGTACATGGAGAATCCGGAGGAGATGGTGGCTATCGGCGGCGATGTCCGTATCGCGAACGGCTGCCTCATCGAGAACGGGGCGGTGAAGAAGGTGTCACTGCCGCGCAAAATATGGCCGATGTTCCAGTCCATCGAATATTTGAAGGCATTTCTCGGCGGACGGATCGGCTGGAGCCATATGAATGGTTTGGTCATCGTATCCGGGGCATTCGGACTGTTCCGCAAGGATTACGTCATTGCCGTCGGGGGCTACCGCGGCGGGTATCCGGGGGAGGACATGAATATTATCATCAAGCTCCACCGTTATATGCTCAGCCATAAGCTGCCGTACAAAGTGGCCTTTTGCCCGGAGGCGGTGTGCTGGACCCAAGCCCCGGACACGTACAAAATCATTTCCAACCAGCGGATGCGCTGGGGCCGGGGAAATCTCAAGAACATGATTGAGAACCGGGGGATGCTGTTTAACCCGAAATACAAGGTCATGGGCATGATTACGATGCCGTACAACGTATTGTTCGAAACGTTCAACCCTTATTTTAGAATCACGGGCCTGTTGGCTCTGCTAGGATATACGCTTTTGGATATGACGCATTGGCGCATACTGCTTACTTTCTTTCTTCTGAACTTCCTGAGCGGTTATCTGCTGAGCGTGGGCGCCATCATTCTCGAGGAAATCGCCTTCCGCAGGTTTAAAAAGCTATCCGATCTGTGGAAAATGCTGCTTTTCTCGGCACTCAAATTTGTCGGCTACCATCAGCTTGGCGTTCTGTGGCGCATACAAGGCCATATCCAGTACCTCCGAAAAAACAATTCCTGGGGTGCGATGACAAGACAAAGCTGGAAGGAAGAAAGCGAGACTGCCTAACTCGGCGTGATTCGCTGAATCAAATGTTCTATTATTCTTTGAAAGGTGGGAATTAATAATGCCGGAGTCCGTAACATTGCAGCGAGAACAGGGAGAAGGCTTGTATCACAATCTCGGAGAACGTCTCAAGGAGACCTCCCGGGAGCTCTGCGGAATGATGTTTCTGTATTGCAGCGTCAGCTCTCCACAGCTGGAAAGCCTGGTGCGAGACTTTCTGCAGCATGAATCCGGAATGGAATTTGAGGTGCTGAAGGACAGCTCCACGCAGACGCTGGCGATTTTACTGCCGGGAATGACGCTGGATGCGACCCATTATCAGGCGCTATTGCTTAAGCAGCATCTGATGGAAATGGTGGAGGGATCAGACCCGCGCATCACCCTGGCGGTGTTCCCGGGACAGGTTGATCCGACGCCGGGTGTCCTGAAGCAAATGGCCGAGTCGACGAGACTCAGCACATCATCGGATATTCATATTTTCACCAAAGAAGAAGCCATGCAGGAGCCGGGACGCATCCTTATCGTAGATAACGATGACACCATCCGGGAGTTTCTGACCATCCGCCTGAAAATGCAGGGCTTTGAAACCCTTGAGGCGCTTGACGGCACATCGGCTCTGGAGCTGATTGAGCAATGGGAGCCGGATCTCGTGCTGACAGAACTAAATCTGTACGGCATCGACGGACTGCCTTTCATTCATCAGATTCAGCAGCTGCCGGTGGAGAACACGCCGAAAATCGTCGTGCTCACGGAGCAGCGGGTAGAACGCACGATCAGTCAATGCTTCCAACACGGCGTTGATGACTACGTAACCAAACCTTTTTCTCCGGTCGAGCTGGATGCCCGAATTCACCGGTGTTTTCACTAAATGATCATTCGCTTTAAACGCATAACAAAAATTACATCATACGGAGGTTGAATGCTAGTGAATCACGAATATGAGCAACTGTTGAACGCAATTGAGGATAAAAAAGCAGTACTGGGTGTTGTCGGTTTGGGTTATGTCGGACTTCCGCTGGCCGTTGAAATGGTCAAGCAGGGCTTTACGGTTATCGGCATCGATGTGGATCCTTCCAAAATCGAGCAGATCTATCATGGCGATTCCTACATCACGGATATCTCTTCGGAGGAACTGAAAGCATGCGTGGCAAGCGGGCGCTTCAAGCCGACGACGGACTACAGCATGATCACGGTGATCGACGCGCTCAGCATCTGCGTACCGACTCCGCTCAGCGAGAACCAGGATCCGGACACTTCCTATATTACAAGCGTGGTCGACCAGATCAAGCTGCATATGAAAAAAGGACTGCTGATTACGCTGGAGAGCACCACGTATCCGGGAACGACTGAAGAGCTGATTCAGGATCAAATCGAGGCGCTGGGCTACCGCGTGGGCGAAGACTTCTTCCTGTGCTTCTCGCCGGAACGGGTGGATCCGTCCAACACCCGCTTCAATACGTTCAATACGCCGAAGGTTATCGGGGGAACGACCGAAGCATGCCTGACGCTCGGCACCGCCCTCTATTCGAAATACGTGGAAAGAGTCGTGCCCGTCACGTCGCCGAAAGTAGCGGAAATGTCGAAGCTGCTTGAAAATACGTTCCGCAGCGTCAACATCGCCTTCGTCAATGAAATGGCCATGATGTGCGACCGCATGGGCATCGACATCTGGGAAGTGATCGACGCGGCTGCGACGAAGCCATTCGGCTTCATGCCGTTCTATCCGGGGCCGGGAATCGGCGGCCACTGCATTCCGCTTGATCCGATGTATCTGTCCTGGAAAGCCAAAGGCTTCCGGTTCTACAGCAAGTTCATCGAGCTGGCGCAGTCGACGAATGACAATATGCCGTATTACGTGATCAGCAAAACGTCAACTATCCTGAACGAATACGCGAAGTCGATCAAAAAATCGAATATTCTGGTGCTTGGCATGGCCTACAAGCCGGACATCAGCGATCTTCGTGAATTTCCGGCGCTTGAGGTGTACGAGCTCTACAAAGAGAACGGAGCCAACGTGGAGTATTACGATCCGCATGCCGTAAGCTTCCGGGACAAGAACGGAGAAACGGTCTACAGTGTGGAATATGATCTTGCGAAGTTCAAGACCTATGACTGCATCGTCCTGACCACGAACCACAGCGGACTGGATTATGCTGAAATCGCGTCGATGGGCGTACCGATCCTCGATACGCGCAATGCGTTCAAGGAATTTAACGAGCCGCATATTTATAAAATCGGGCATTCGGTCCAGCACATCCTAGAGCCGAACATGGCTTTGATCGGTTAAGAATAAATAAAGGAGGCGGAGGATGGGAGAGCTGCTAACCAAAGCAAAAGCAATAGCAAAAGCGAAACCAAGCCTGCTGATAGTCCTGGTCCTGGTCATCTGCTGCTTGCTGCTCCTGCCCTTCCTTTTCAAATCCTCATCCATGGAAGAACACAAAGCAACTTGGCTGTGGGATGCGTCACTGATCGAGAATCCCGGTAAAGTGCTGGACTTCTGCAAGGAGCAGGGCGTAAACGTCATATTCTTGCAGATTCAAAAAAACGTGGATACAGATGAGTATAAGCGCTTCATCGCCACCGCCCATGCGGAGGATATTTCGGTGCATGCCCTGGATGGGCATCCGGAGTGGGCGTATCAGGAGCAGGACAAAGAAGCGAATCAATTCATTGATTGGGTTCTGGATTATAACGGCAAGGCCTCGCCGGAGGAACGGTTTACAGGCATCCAGCTGGATGTGGAGCCGTATCAGCTGAAACGCTGGGAGCGGGACCAAGCCGGTGTCGTGGATGAATGGAGCCGCAACATGGAGGCATGGACAGACAAAGGACGACAAGGCGGACTTTATATGAGCGCTGCGGTGCCGTTCTGGCTGGGCAAGGTCGAATCTGCAGGCAGCGAGAGCAACCTGAGCCGCTGGATGCTGAAACGATTCGACGCGCTGGCCGTCATGTCCTACCGTGACAGCGGTCAACAGATGGTCGATTTGTCCAAGGAGATGTTGAATGAAGCGGATGAGCTTGGCAAGTCCGTCTGGATCGGCATGGAGCTGGGAAATACGGAGGAAGGGGCACATCTGAGCTTCTTCGGCAAATCGCTGCCGGTTATGGAGAAAGAGATGGAACAGGTGTATCGCCTCAGCGATTCCTATGATTCCTTTGCCGGTCTGGCTATCCATCATTACGAGGCCTGGCATGAAAAGATCGCTGCGGCGGAGCCGGAGCGGGAGCAAAGCAGCATGAGCAATTGACATCAGGACATGAAAGGGCGTCTGTTGTGGGAGACCGCAGCAGGCGCCTTTTCGCGTCCATTCCGATATAAGTTCACGAAAAAGAAGGAATAGAGCCTGTATACCAATTTGATTATGTATGAATGAGCATATGGAACTAAAAATAGTAGGTCATTGGCACAAAAAAAGTTGTTATTTTACCTTAAAGCATCCCTAACTGGTATAAATTGTATTGAAACCGCTTTCTCTCTGAGATATAGTGAAAATTAATTAAGAGCTCTTAATTAATGTAATGACAGAAGTCAATCCGGAAAGCGGGTGTGTGTCAATCTGATGGATATCGATAGAGAACTGGCCAATCTGATCAGCGAACACATGACCGAATATGTCATCGCGTACACCAGATTCATGGACAATGAAGTTTCCGCCTCCCAGTACTACATCCTGCAGACGATTGCGCAGGAGGGGGCCAAGACAAGCTCGGAGCTGGCTTCCGTGCTCAAAGTTTCGCTTGCTGCGGTCACGAACCTGACGAATAAGCTTGAAAGCAAAGGATACGTGGAAAGGATCGTTATGCCGACCGATCGCCGTCATATTTTCATTCATATCACAAAAACCGGCCAATCGGTTGTCGATATGATGCAGGAGCGTCATCTCAAGCTGTGCGAATCCTTACAAACGATGTTCTCGGACGAAGAAAAAATGCGTCTAACAGAGGCTTACCGCAAAATGATTGATGCGATGAAACAGGAAGCCGGACCGATCTCCAAACAAGAGAAGGGCAGACAGGAAACAAAACCGGAAATGACCACTATGTAATTCGGAGGGGAAATATCGATGATAACGGTTAGACCAAAAGCCTGGGACCGGGAAGTCGACGTCGTCGTGCTTGGTACCGGCGGTGCTGCCATGAGCGCAGCCATTCTGGCGGCGGATCAAGGCGCCGAAGTGCTTATGCTTGAGAAGTCGAGTGAAATCGGGGGAACGACTGCTTTTTCGGGCGGGGTGCCTTGGATACCAATGAATCATTATGCAAGAGAGCTCGGCATTGAAGATTCCAAAGAGGAAGCGCTCACCTATCTGCGCCGTTTGACCGGAGGCAAAGAGCCTGATCCCGGACTGCTGGAAGTGTATGTGGACAACGCGCATCAGATGATTCAATACCTTCATGATCATACGCCTCTGCGTTTCGCCGTGCCCCGCGGATACGCGGATTACTTCGCAAATCTGCCTGGCGGTAAGCTCGAAGGCCGCTCGCTGGATCCGGTACCGTTCTCCCTGAATGAACTGCCGGAGGAGTGGCAGGACAAAATTCGCCGCCATCCGATTTTTCCGCCGCTTACGCTGGCCGAAGGCGGAGCCGTCGATGCTTCCCAGGTGGACTACAATATCATCGCGGAGCGGATGATGGCCAATATTGTTACGATGGGCCGTTCGCTCAGCGCATCGCTCTTCAAAGGGGTTCTGGACCGCGGCATTCAGGTGCTGCTGGAAACGCCGGGCAAGGAGCTGATCGTGAATGACGAGGGAGAAGTGATTGGCGTTCGTGCGGAGCAAAACGGCGAAAATGTGTACTATGGTGCACGCAAAGGGGTCGTCATCGCCACGGGCGGATTCGAATGGAACCAAGAGCTAGTGAAGACATTCCTCAAGGGTAACATCACGCACCCGATGACGCCGAAGTACAATGAGGGCGACGGATTGATCATGGCGATGGAAGTAGGCGCTGCGCTTGGAAACATGAGTGAAGCCTGGTGGTCTCCGACCTTGGTTGATCCAACCATCGAATATGAGGATCTGGTGTATAACCAAATCGCCAGCGGCCGCATGTCGCCAAACAGCATTATCGTCAACTCCCGAGCGGAGCGTTTTGTCAATGAAGGCGTTGCCTACAACGATATGCCGAGAGCAATGTTTACATATGACGTCGTCACCCAGACTTGGCCGAATGAAACGGCGTTCATGATCTTCGACAGCCAGCTCAAGGACCGGGAAATGGTGCTGACCATGTTCCCCGGCGAACAAATTCCGGACTGGGTCGACCATGCAGACAGCATCCACGACCTGGCGCTGCGGATCGGACTGGATCCGGATGCACTGGAAGCGACGATTGAGCGGTTTAATGCCCATGCCGAGCAGGGCAGCGATCCTGATTTTCACCGCGGAACGGCATATTTCGAATCGTTCCTCACCGGCGGCGGCAGCCCGGAAAAGAACATTGGCCCGATCAACAAGGCGCCATTCTTCGCGCTTCCAGTCTACTCCGGGTCCTTGGGAACGAGCGGCGGACCACGTATCGACCATAATGGACAAGTACAAAGCCTGCGGGGCAAGGCAATCGGCGGATTGTATTCGGCCGGGAATGCCTCCATGGGGGTCATGGGCCCTACCTATGCCGGAGCAGGAGGTACGATCGGACCTGCGCTGACATTCGGATACTTGGCAGGCAGAGCGGTAGGAAAAGCTCCGTCCCGCGATATTTCCGCAACCATCAAGCATGAAATGGCTTAAACCAGCGGGCACACGACAAATTTGATGAAGAATGGGAGTTTTGGAACATGCCACAGGGCGTACACACAATGGATCTGAACGTTCCGATTCAGGATGTATGGAACTTTGTAAGCGACATGAATCAATGGGCACCGCTGGTACCCGGCTACATGAACCATGAAATTATCAACGACAGAGAATCGACGTGGACCTTCAAGGGCGATATCGGCATCATGAAGAAAAAAGTCAGTCTCAAAATCGATATCACGGCTTGGATCGAGCCAAGCAAGGTAACCTTCAACCTTACCGGGATTAACGAAAATTTTGCCGGGGACGGATATTTCGAAGCCGAGGTGATCGATGCGGGCCATACCCGCATGACCGGCATGCTGGATATTACGGCCAAAGGGGCCATGGGCCCGATGATCAATGCCATCCTGAAAACCTTTGTTCCGAAAACGGCCGAAGAACTGGCAACCGCGATCGGCAACAAAATCGAAGAGACGGCAGTGGCTTAAATCATCGAACTTCGGATTGCTCCATAGCCTGAAAAAACATAGCCTTAATAGCTTAATAAAATAGTCTACTTAATAAAATAGCCTTAGATACGGAAATGAACTAAACAGCTTGATCCATAATAGGAAGCTTCAACCTGATAAAGCAGGCTCGCAAAAAATTTTTGCGGGCCTTTTTTATTTGCCGTTTAGCGGGACAAGGCTGATTCCCAGGTATGTGCAGAGCTCAGCGGCCGTTTCCGCTTTGACATAAGACCACAGCATGAAAAACCGGCGCTGGTATCCCCGGCACAAGTAGAGGGCTTCGATGCCCTTGCTGTTCCGGTTTTCCTCGTATACGCGGATGCCGCGCGACCGCATATCTTTCCGAATGGCCGTAAGCTTGTGCATGGCTTTGTTTTGGACTTCGGACAGTCCGCGGATATAAACATCGGGCAGTTTGAGGGCAAGCGTACCCAGCGTGCGGATATCCCGTTCCAGAACGTCCAGCAGGACGACGTGCAGCACGTAGGTTTTGACAAGCAGCGTGTCTTCTTCGGCCGGGGCAGGGGGAAGGGATGATGCTTTCATGGGAGCACTTCCTTGAGAATAAAAATAGGAACGTATGTT
Source organism: Paenibacillus sp. SAFN-054 (assembly GCF_051966755.1). Classification (NCBI taxonomy): domain Bacteria; kingdom Bacillati; phylum Bacillota; class Bacilli; order Caryophanales; family Paenibacillaceae; genus Paenibacillus; species Paenibacillus sp. SAFN-054. The sequence goes on along the minus strand of NZ_JBQCKS010000001.1, from coordinate 2,085,797 downwards.
CTTTTTATATTCATGTTACGTGAAAATGATGCATTATGGCAAGGGGCAAAACACTGGAAATCGTACCGGGACTTTCTGTTATAATAAATGGAGCGTTGGCAGCACGAGCCAAAACTTGTCTTTTCGAACGGAGGAAGATAATATATGATTTTGCATAAAGGGGAAATTTTATTCCACCAGGGGGATGGGGGGGAATATTTATACCATATCAAGAGCGGGTTGTTTAAAGTGACGCGCCTTCACGAAAACGGCAATATGGTGCTTTTTAATATATTATATGCAGGGGAAACAGTTCCTCATCATTCGTTAATTACGCCCAAAGAAGCCCATGGCACCGCCATTGCCTTGATGCGCAGCGAAGTGGAGCGGATCCCGGCGGAGGAATGGTACAGAGAAGTACGGGAGAAACCGGAAAAGGCGCTGGAGATCGCGCTGCTGCTGCAGGAGAAGGTCCGTTTCATGCAGAAAAGACTGGATCATTTAACGGTAGGCACGCCGGCGGAGCGGCTGGAGCTTTTGTCTGAATGGCTTGACGATTATTCGCATGGGGTTCATTTTACCGAGCTGCTGACGCAGGAGGAAATCGGGCAGCTGATCGGCGTGCGCCGTGAAACCATCAATCGCTTGCTAAGGGGACATTAAGGATGCTGCATCATGTGGAAATCAACGTTTCGGATTTGAAACGGAGCCGTGAATTTTGGGATTGGCTGCTGACAGCGCTCGGGTATGGAATATACCAGGAGTGGGAGCAGGGCTTCAGCTTTAAGCAGGGGCCTACGTACCTGGTTTTTGTACAGACAGAGGAGCGTTTCTTGGAGGCTCCCTACCACCGCAAGGCAACAGGGCTCAATCATTTGGCGTTTCACGCGGAATCCCGAAGACTGGTTGATCAGATGACGGATGCCATCAGGCACAAGGGAATCCCGCTTTTGTATGAGGACAAGCATCCGTATGCAGGCGGACCAGAGCATTACGCGGTATTCTTCGAGGATCCGGACCGGATTAAGGTGGAACTGGCCTGTGGCGTTTAAGTAGAGGTTATCGGCTGAGTTTGCAATTACATAACAAGATCCACAAAAATACGAGAGGCTCCTGAGAAGGAGCCCTTTTTATATTCCGTGAAAGGGCAAGCTGGGAAGACCTCACCAATGGGGTAAACGCACATATAATGGGTTATCTGAACCCAGAGAAAGGAGATAGCTCATATGAGTTACCCCCGGTATTTCGGCTATTATGCTGTTCCTTGCGTAACCCCTTATCCCCAGGCGCCCTTCTGGATTCGGGAATACCCCCAAGTAAAGACCGATACGCTGAATCAATCGATACAGGATTATTACAAACTGATGGAAGAGGGGTACCGCATTCTGAATAAGCTGTCCGAGCAGGGCTTTGCCGTTCAGGTCATGACGGCTGCCCAGGCGGGCAACAAACCGGAGGTCGACCGCCTGATGAAATCGATCAGCACCACGGTAACGATTGAGTCCGAGTTTTCCCCCAGCGGCATCGGCATCACGGTTGACCCCAAAGTTCAGAATGCCCCGTGCTGCAAACTGGCGATGTTCTTAAGATGGGGCAAATAAACGGATGCACTAAAAAAGGGATACCGTCCCTTATAGGACAAGTATCCCTTGGCTTTGAGCCGAAAGCTTATGCTTACGTCTTACAAACTTCCCGCAGGTCCGAAAAATTCATAATGAATCCGTTCAGCCGGCACGCCCCACGCCTGCAAAGCCTGATATACGGCGCTCATGAAAGGCACCGGACCGCAGAAGTAGAAATCCGAGTCCTTGGAAGTTACTTCTTGCAGCCAAGGAAGATCGATGTAGCCGGTTTTATGGCAGGTGCATTGACCAAGCGGTTTCTCGTAGCATACATACGATTTAAGCTTGTCATGAGCAGCATCGAGCTCCTCCACATGCTCTCTCATTGCGTGGAAGCCTTCGTTGATGGCAGCATGAATGTAGGTTACTTCCCGCTCAGGCTGCTCCTTCAGTACGGTTTCCAGCATGCTGATCATCGGAGTCAGGCCGACGCCGCCGCCGATAAGCACCAGCGGAATGTTGGACGACGTATCCAGTGTGAACGATCCGGCCGGTGCACTGACTTCAAGCACGTCACCTTCCTTGACAGAGTCATGCAAGTAGGTGGAGACAACACCAGCAGGCTTGCCGGGAGCTTCATCTTCACGTTTGACGGAAATTCGGTAGTAATCCTGTCCTGGAGCAGTAGACAAGCTGTAATGGCGAATATGAGAATAGGTTTCGCCTTCAGGTTTTACTCTCACGGTAATATATTGGCCTGGAAGATAACTGGATATTGCGCCACCATCCTGAGGTTTCAAGTAAAACGAAGTGATGACGTCGCTCTCTTTGACCTTGCGGTCGACGACGAAAGGACGGAATCCGCGCCAGCCGCCGGGAGTTTCTTCGGTTTCCCGGTACATCTCGGCTTCGACGCCGATGAAAGCATCGGCAATGACGGCATAGGCTTTGCCCCAAGCGTCGATGATTTCGGGAGTTGCTGCATCGCCCAGCACTTTTTTGATGGCGGCCAGCAGATTTTCGCCGACGATCGGATAATGCTCAGGCAGAATGTTCAGGGCCCGGTGCTTTTCGCCGATTTGCTTCACGACAGGCAGAATGTCCTCCAAATGGTCGATATGGGCCGCAGCCGCATATACGGCGTTCGCAAGGGCCTGAGGCTGTTTGCCTTCTCTTTGGTTGGCGTGGTTGAATATGTTAAGCAGTTCGGGGTGATTTTCGAACAACATGTTGTAAAAAGCGGTTGTAATTTCTTTTCCGTGAACTTCAAGAACAGGAACTGTCGATTTAATAATGTCAATGGTTTCTTGTGTTAGCATACGAATTCCTCTTTCCTCTGGTATGATTCGGGATGCTTTTGCTTCCTATTTCAGTATAGAAAACGGGTGGTATCCTAATTGTGATTCTCGTCACATTAAAGATAGAGAATGTGTGAACACCGTATTTTGGCAATGACTATGTTCACACTGAACGGTAACAGATAGGGCGATATCATGATTTTGCCTATGCAAATGTTGGCTTTTTACCAAATACAGCAAGTCAGCTGTTTAGCACTTGCCAAGAATGTGTTATAATATATGAAGAAACTAAACAAACAAAAGAAAGGATCAGGATACCATGTGTCCCCGAAGGAACAATCCCCAAAGGACGATTTGGAAACGTTATGATCTCTCTTACACTTAGCTCCCTTTCGTAGAGTACAGTCACCATGACACTAACGGACGTTAGACAAACTCTGCGAAAGAAGGAAGCCCAAGATGCGAAGGATTCGGTTCTGCAGGTTTCTGCCTTTTCACAGTGGTTTGTCACATCCATGACTAACCTACTTCGATGAGAGGGAACCTGTATGAGAAAGAAAGACCATTTAATTTCTAAAATTGCACCAATTGTTATGATGTTGTTCGGAACTTTTTTGCTGGCATTCGCGTATTATCACATCAATTTTCAAAATCATTTATCGGAGGGCGGATTCGTAGGGCTGTCTTTGCTCGGAAAATATGTGCTGGGCTTTAACCCGGCGCTAAGCATGCTGATTCTCGACATTCCCGTGATTCTGGTCGCCATGTTTTTGAAAGGACGTAAGTTTGTGATGAATACACTGCTCGCGACCTTTTCGTTTTCTATTTTTTACGAACTGCTCGAACGCTATTCCCTGCTGGTCATCGACCTGCACAATAATTTGCTGCTGGCTGCGCTGTTGTCCGGACTGGTCACAGGGTTTGCCACAGGACTGGTTCTCCGATTTGGGGGAGCTACCGGCGGAGATGACATTTTATCGCTGCTCATTAGCCGCTGGAGCGGACTGAAGGTAGGCACCGTGTTTATTTTGATGGATGCCGCCGTGCTGCTGCTGTCCCTGTTCTATTTGCCGCTGAAAGAAACGCTGTTTACGATTTTGGCGGTTGGCATTGCCGGGCAGACCATTACATTTACGCTTGCATTCCGTAAGGGGAAAACGGCCGTTACTGCCGTACCCGAACCGGCTCAATCTCAGAAGGTCGCCTCCACGCCCGTTCATGCGGTGCGGAGTGCTCATTAACAGATAACCGCCTGATTTCATTTTCGGAATCAGGCGGTTTTTTTGTTTCTGCACCGCTTCTTGAGGATCATCGGTGGCATGCTGCGGCCCCGGATCAAGAACTCATATTGGTCTGAATACGCCCGTCTTCGCCGTGAATGATCGTGTTGACGCCGGTTTTGGATGCCTGCTTCTTCGCCTCGTCGACGGCTTCCTTTTTGGAATCGAATGTCGATAACGGTTTATCCCGGCCTTCTTGTTTCAAAGCCCATCCTTCGTCAGCAGCAACAACATGCAAATTCGGTCGACTGGATAGTTCGGATGCTGAATTTTGGCGACCCGACTCATGCGGCTTCGACGGATGCTCCGAGCTGTGTGCATTGTCATGTGCATGATCCGCGCTGCTGCCTTCCGGATGGTCTTTGTCCCATTTTTCTGCTTGGGCGGTTGCGATGGCAATGGCCCGGCCTTCTTCATAACCTTCTTCCAATAATGCATTTGCAATATCAACGGCTTTATTTCGGACTCTGGCATCCAGATTTTTCATGGATACAGGGTAATCGTTTTTGTTCCAAGGCATTGGAATCCCTCCCGTGTAAATGGTTCTTGTACCGGTATATTACCCGGGGCGGGAGGAATCAAACGGTAGTAATTTGTAACAGATGGTTTATAATGGGAAAATGTCAAATCCCAAAAGGAGTTTTTCAAAATGATTCAGCTTATGATGATATTGATGTTTACAATGGTCATTCATACGGTTGACAGTTTATCCTACGCGCTGCGCTTAGGGGGGCTTCGAAGCCGTAGAATCACGCTGGCATTGTCGCTCTCAGGACTCCTGGTGCTGGTCTCTAGAACTTCCAATATCGCCCAAAGCCCGATGGTAGGAAATATGGTGGACAGAGCGCTGCAGTCGGCAGCCTTTCATCTGGAGTCCAAACTGCATGGGATCATAGCCGCTGCTACAATCGGAACGCTGCTGGCCATATTCCTGTTTCCGAGCGTAGTCAGACTGTGCTCCCGCATGGTCGTTCATCTGGAGGCTGCAGGCTCGGTTCCGAGAATGATTCGGAATATGATGACTTTTTCCAAGTGGAGACATGGTTTGACCTATTTCAGAAGACCGACCTTCGGCATGCTTCGCTCGCTGCTTGAGGGCCCGCTGCCCAAAAGGCTTATGGTGCTGAACATGCTCGTGACGGCAATCTACACCGTTGGCGTTCTTTCTTCATTATATGCGGCATACTTATGGCCGGCGTTTCGTCTGACAGCCTCGACCTCCTCCTGACTCATCAATGGCTTGGCGACCATTCTGCTGACGCTGCTGATCGATCCCCGGATCGCTTTGCTGTCAGATAAAGCCTTGCGCGGGGAGGCGGGGATTGCGAGTGTAAACCGGGTATTCGGCTTAATGATGGTATCCCGCATGGCGGGAACACTGCTAGCGCAGCTGCTGCTCGTTCCATGCGCTTATTGGATCGGCTGGATCATTAGGTAAGGAAATAATAAAAGAAAAAATTTACATATAACAGGGTTGACATAAGACCTTCAAGCTTTTAATATTTAAACCATTGAAATAATAGCTTACCTTATTAATTTGGACAGAGAGGGGGATCGGGATGGACGCGCTTGCCAATCGGCTTCATGCTGCCGTGAAATCATTGTGGCGAAGTCTGGAAACGGATGTCTGCAGGGAAGTGCAGGATTATTTAACGGGGCCGCAGCTGTTTATGCTGAACTATATTCACACGGAGCAGAGATGCAATTTGACGCAGCTTGCCGAACGGCTCGAGGTCAAACCGAGCGCTGTTACGGTCATGGTGGATCGCCTTGAGAAGGCAGGTTATGTTGCGCGCTCCAATGATCCTGCGGACCGAAGAGTGATTTTGGTGGGGACAACGCCGATGGGAGCCCAGGTTCTGGCCCAAGCCGTCCAAAAGAGGAATAGGTGCCTGAAGGAGCACATGTCCCGTCTAGAGCCCGAAGAGGTTCGGATCGTCACCGAGTTATGTGAAAAAATGGTTGTACCGAAGCAGCAGGATTAAACAAAAGCTTCATTATGGCTGCCGGAGCAGCAGGGCATACACAGCCCAGATTACATAATAGCCCTACAGCGCTGCAAGCTTACTTTCAGTAAAAACAAGGAGTGGAGTTCATTTGGAGGATTTATCCCAAAAGAGAAAAGTAACGATCATGATTGCGATTATTGCGGCCATGTTCTTCTCCGCGATCAATCAGACGATCGTCAGCACGGCAATGCCGCGAATCATAGCGATTCTCGGAGGCATGGACTATTATACATGGGTCATTACCATCTACATGCTGACCTCCACGATTGCAACGGTTCTCGTAGGCAAACTGTCTGATATATATGGACGCAAACCTTTCATCCTGGCCGGTATCGTGTTTTTTATTATCGGTGCATTTTTAAGCGGATTTTCAAAAGACATTTTTCAGCTCATCACATACCGGGGAATTCAGGGGATCGGAGCAGGGATTATTATGGCATCCGCCTTTACGGCTGTCGGCGATCTGTTCTCTCCGCGTGAAAGAGGCAAGTGGACCGGCATCATGATGGCTGTCTTCGGCTTCTCCAGCGTGCTCGGGCCGACGCTCGGCGGCTGGCTTGTGGATAACCTGGAGTGGAAATGGCTGTTCTGGATTTTCCTCCCGCTCGGCGTTGTCGCTTTTGTCATGATCATGATGCTGTTTCCGAAGGTTCAGCGCAAAAAGTCCGAGAAGATCGATTATTTCGGATCGCTCTTCCTGACGTTAACGATTGTTCCGCTTCTGCTTGGATTCTCATGGGCAGGTACAAAGTACGACTGGGGATCCTGGCAGATTCTCGGCCTGTTCGGAGCAGCTGCCGTGTTCCTGATTCTGTTCATACTCGTGGAAAGAGTCGTGAAAAGCCCGGTTCTTCCATTGTCCTTGTTCCGCAACGATATCGTCACCATCTCGAATGTGATCGGCTTCATCATGAATGCCGGCATGATGGGAGCTCTCATCTATCTGCCGTTCTTCGTGCAGGGGGTCGAGGGGATTTCGCCGACGTATTCGGGCTATGTGACGATGCCGATGTCCATTTCGATGGTTATTGTGAGCACCATTATCGGCAGACTGATTACCAAGACAGGGAAATACAAGCGTTTTGCCTTGGCAGGCATTCCGATCATGATCGTCGGCATGCTGATCATGGCCTACATGAATAGCGTATGGCTGGCCGTCGTGGCCATGATCGTGTTTGGCCTGGGACTCGGTATCGGCATGCCGGTATTCTCCCTCACGGTTCAGAATGCAGTCCGGCCTGACCAGCTTGGCGTTGCTACGGCATCTTCCCAGCTGTTCCGGAATTTGGGCGGCACGATCGGCATTGCCGTCATGGGCACGATCATGACATCCAGCCTGACCAGCAACATGAAGGATGCCATGACGTCGGGCAAAGGCGTGAATCTGCAGCAGCTGGATCCGGAAGTCGCCAAGCAGCTGGCGCCATTTCAGAATCCCGAAATGCTTCTCGATCAGCCGAAGCTCCACACGCTGCAGGAAACGATGCCGCAGGATGTGCAGGCCGTGCTCACGCAAATGATCGATATGCTGAAGCATGCGCTCCGTTCTTCCTTGACGACCGTATTCTTGTCAGGAGCGGCGCTCGTCGTCGTCGCGCTTGTGCTGACGTTCTTCCTGCGCGAAATTCCGCTGCGGACATCAAACAAAATGCCGGAAGCGTCGAAGCAGGCGAAATCCGAGAAAACGACGGCTACATCATCCGTTTAACAAGGCAAAAGCCTGAGGCTCTTATTTTAAGAGGCCTCAGGCTTTTTTAGTATATCCGGTAGACAAGTCTTCCGGGTTATTGAAACAGCGCCTTATATTCGCCATATCCCTGCTGATCCAGCTCTTCTTTCGGAACGAATCGGAGGGCAGCGGAGTTGATGCAGTAACGCAGGCCGCTTGGTCCCGGACCATCATCGAACACATGGCCAAGATGCGAATCGGAGCCTTTGCTGCGAACTTCGGTGCGGACCATCATATGGCTCAAATCCATCTTTTCCTTAATGCTGTAGTCACGGATGGGACGTGTAAAGCTTGGCCAGCCGCAGCCGGCATCGTATTTGTCGCGGGAGCTGAACAATGGCTCTCCGGATACGATATCCACGTAAATGCCTTCCCCGTGATGATCCCAGAAATCATTTTGGAAAGGGGGCTCTGTCGCATTGTTTTGCGTCACCTCGTACTGGATGGGAGTCAGTCGCTGCTTAAGCTCCGACTTATCCTTCTCCGGCGCCCAAGCCTTTTCCAGAAAATCATCCCGGCCGGAGCCTTTGCGGTAGCGCTTGTAGTGGCCCGGATTCTTCTTATGGTAGTCCTGATGGTATTCCTCAGCGGCATAAAAAGGCTGCGCAGGCAGGATCGGAGTTACGATCGGCTTGTTGAAGCGGCCGCTATCGGCCAGCTTGGCTTTGGAAGCCTCTGCCTGAACCCGCTGCTCGTCGGTATGGTAAAAGATGGCCGTCCGGTACGAATGCCCGCGGTCGTAGAACTGTCCCCCCTCGTCCGTCGGATCGATTTGCTGCCAAAAGAGCTCCAGCAGCTTGTTATAAGGGAAGACTTCCGGGTTGTACATAATTTGCACCGCTTCGACATGTCCTGTCGTATCGGAGCAGACTTCTTCATAGGTAGGGTTTTCGGTATGGCCGCCCGTATACCCGGATTCCACCTTGATGATGCCGGGCAGCTCTTCAAACGGGGCTACCATGCACCAAAAGCATCCGCCTGCAAAGGTCGCTTTTTCCTGATGAACCGCTTGTAAATCGCTCATGATATCACTCCGTTTCATGATTTGTCTTCTTTATTATAATCGATCTCCATCCCAGAACCAAGGAAAGGGCCCTGCCGCCGCGAACGTTCGCTCTTGCGGTATAGGAGCAGCAGCAGTCCCAGCAGTAATACGTAACCGCCAACAACGGCAATCGAAGCAAGCGGATGCCGCCCGCCCTGGCCGCCGAGAAAGGCATACAGAAATATGCCAGGCAGCTTGCCGAGTCCGGAGGCGACGGTAAAAGTCCAGAAGGGAACCGATGCCACCCCCGCGAACACATTCACGGCCATCTGCGGAATGACGGGGATCAAGCGTCCGGCGGCAATGCTGGCGAAGGGACGGGACTCCACCCACGAGGTAAATGTCTGCAGGGCTTTGACGCGTCCGAGGTAACGTCGTCCTTGTTCCCTGAAAAAGGTTCTGACAAGCGCATAGATAACGGTCGCGGCGATCAGGGTGCCCAGCCAGCTGATGACTGCTGCCCATAGGGTGCCGAAGGAATAACCGAGTGCGGCGATGACCAGCTTGTAGGGAAGGATGGGAAAAAGGGCGATCAGGGTCGCCAGAGCTAGCAGAACGGGAAACGACCCGTGCTGATGCATGTAATCCACGATCGCGTTCCTGTAAATCAATGCTATCGTTAATACAGCCGCGTACAGAGCGGCGAGCAGCCATTTGTTCATGCCTATTCCTCTCTTATCGGGATCGCCTGTCTGCTCCATCATACCAAAGATGAAAGCTAAAAATAAAACCATGGTAATTTTCCAAGGGGTTTGCTATAATGACTTCAACAAGTGAATAGTTCCCAAAGGGGAGTAGCTCATGCAATAAAGTCGTCATTACGGGATCAGCATCCCCGGCTTTATTGGCAACGTAACGTTGTTTTGCGAGACCTTTGCCTGATTTTCATTAGGTAAAGGTCTTTTTTGGTGGAAAAAAAGCGCCATTACCTGATGAAGGTAAGGGGCGCTTTTTTCATGCGGCGGACTAATCATAGCAAACAATTTAATCAGGGAAGTCACACTCCCAAAAACCGGAAAGGTGGAATTGAAATGGAATTGTTAAGCATGGCATTTTGGACAGCCCTGATGTCAATCGTTATCATCGACTTGGTACTTGCCGGAGACAATGCCATCGTCATCGGTCTTGCCGCACGCAACGTAAGAAAAGAAGATCAGAAAAAAGTCATCCTGTGGGGGACCGTCGGTGCGGTCGTTATCCGGGTTATCGCCACGCTGCTTGTCGTTCAGCTGCTGCTGATCCCGGGTCTGCGTTTGGTCGGCGGGCTGGCGCTCATTTGGATCGCCTACAAGCTATTGATCGATGAGAAAAAGCATGATATCTCGGCGGGGAATCAGATTTGGGCAGCCATTCGCACCATTATCATCGCGGACGCCATGATGGGCCTCGATAACGTGCTCGCAGTTGCAGGAGCAGCACACGGCGACTTCCTGCTCGTCATCATCGGTCTTGCGATTTCGGTTCCGATCATGGTCTGGGGAAGCACGATCATCGTTAAACTGACTGAAAGATTCCCGTTCATCATCACTTTCGGATCCGCCGTGCTCGCCTGGACCGCTTCGAAGATGCTGGTCGAAGAGCCGATGATTCACGATCTGTTCAGCAATGCTTTCCTGAAGTACGCGTTTGAGCTTGTCGTTGTTCTGGCGGTTGTTTTGATCGGTCTCCGTTCGAAGAAGAAGAAAGCCGAGGCGGCAAAGGGCCAGGCGGTCGGCATGAATTGAGTAAGTATTCCGTCTGGGATACCGGAGAAGCGCCTTCTCTTTAATTCAGTACAATTTATATAGTAAAGAAGGTATAATGTGTATCGATCCTTGCGTACGAGAGTGAAAGGTGGATTGTGCACAATGAATGACAGCATCAGCAAGCGGCGGATTGCCATGATCGGCATCGGGGATATTGCACGGAAGGTATATCTGCCGCTTTTGGCGCATCACGAGCAAGCCGAAATCGTCGGCGTCATCAGCCGTTCGGAAGAAACGGTACAGCGGACCGTGGCGCAATATCGGCTTCAGCATGGAACCACGAATTTAAATGAACTATGGTCATGGGGCGTGGATGCGGTCTTCGTCCACAGTCCGACAGCCGCCCATTACGATATTGTTAAAGCCTGCCTGGAGCATGGCCTTCCGGTATACGTGGATAAGCCGCTTAGCGCCGATTTGTCCGAATGCAGGGAGCTTGCTGCGCTGGCAAAAGCCAAGGGACTTCTTCTGGCTGTGGGCTTTAACCGCAGATTCGCCCCCATGTATCAGGAAGCTAAGTCATGGCTGGCCTCGGCGGGCGGCTTTGACCAGATGTCCGCGGTCAAACATCGTACACGGCAGCAGTCCGGTACCGCCGGCGAGACCGTATTCGACGATCTCATTCATATGCTCGACCTTCTCCTGTGGCTTGGCGGGGATGAATACCATATCGCTTCTCGGCAGCTTGTAAGGGACGCGGAGGGACGCATGCTCCATGCATCCGGCGCCCTCGGCTTTAGGGATACGCGCTATGGGAGCTATGGCATGGTCAGGCAGGCGGGGACAGATCTGGAGAAGCTGGAGCTTCACGGCGGCGGCCGGTCCGCAGAGGTTATTAATCTCGAACAAGCGGTTCTTTACGAAAAAGGCCAATCATCCGTGACACGTACCTTTGGCAGCTGGGATACCATTCTGGAGCGCAGAGGCTTCGCCGGCGCGGTCAATCATTTTCTGGAGTGCATCGTCCGTCCTGAGCTTTGCAGCATCCGGGCCGATAAGGTCTTAAGCAGCCATGAACTGGCCGCAAGGATCGCGGACAACAGTTAGGGGGAACTAAGCAATGGATGAATACCGCAAATCAGTGGAAGAAGGCATCGTGGAAAGCTACCGTCAGGACGAGGATATGATGATTCTTGTGTTCGCTCAGTGGTGCGTGAACGAGGGCTTGGACCCCGAGGAACTGTATCTGAAGGCCTATCCGCAGCAGCAGAGCAACGAAAGATTGCAGCGCGTATTGGAACTGACCGTACCCAAAGAAGAGGCAGGTCCGATTCCGGACGATACGGTCCTTGGCGTGTTGACCCTGTTCGGCAACGAGGATTTGGCGTTCGTGGTTTCCGAGGCCATATCCGGCAGACCGGCGAAATAGGATATGAAGAAAAGGCAGTCACCCTTGAAAGGTGTCTGCCTTTTTGTGTCGGAAGCTCCTGCCGGATTAGATTTGTTCCCGGTTCGCGATCCGGAATTCCTTGGGGGATTTGCCGAAACGGGAACGGAATACACGATGAAAATACGTGTAATTGGCAAATCCGGAGGTTTCCGCGATATTCTCGAGCGACATCGGACTGAAAATGATGCGCTCGCGGGCCATCTCCAGGCGGACGTCCAGCGTGTACTGCATGATGCTGGTTCCAAACGCCTCCTTGAAGAGGTGAACGGCCCGGGAGACGCTGATACCGACATGCGCAGCCACATCCTCCAGCTTGAAGGATACGGAGGCATGCTCCTCTATGTAATGTTTGATCTGGTAAGCCAGATAGGTTTTTGGCGTCGTGGATGGATGCTCGCGCAACAGCCGGTCCGTTTCGAGGCATAAGATCCGCATGTAATATCCCGAGATTTCCGGGAAAGGATTGGACATTTTACGCTGCTCCAGCACGATTTGCCTGAAAAGGGTCAACACAGTCTCATTCAGGGGAACCCGAATCCGTGTAGGGCGTTTTTGCCGTGCCCACCATTCGTCTATCCAGGTACCGCCGAAAAAAATATGATAATCGCCGCTTTCGACCGCAAGCTCGTTCTGGGCATTGAGTTCTTCTTCGATGCGCAGCTCATAGGGCTCGTCAGGCGAAAAAATCAGCAGATCCCCTGCTTCGATCCGCACCATCTCGCCATCGACGCGGGCTCGGCAGCGCCCGTCCGTTTGCAGCCGCATGAGATAGTTTTTGACTCCGTTCATTTCAGTCATGTAAAAGGGTTTATGATGAAATGAGAATCCTGCTGTATAGATATGTACGGTTTCTTGCGTGGACATGAAATGACTCCTTTGACAAAGGTGAATGCAGACATAATCCGGACTTGTAAAAATAATGACCAGATTGTTCATGTTTTAATCATATTCTTCATTTTAATATAAATGAATTCGGAATACCATGGGTACTAGATTGTTGATTCGTCTTGTAAAATACGCAAAAGAACCGCGGATAAGTTTAGGTGTTAGACGGGGGAGAGGCCGCTGCACGGATGCCTGAATGAGGAGCTGTAAACGCATTCAGTACTGATGGACTGCTGGCTTATCGTGTAATAGCGATTGACAAGTCCCTGATGCCGTCCATCGTTTCGATGGGATCCCGCGTGAAGCAAATATGTGGTTTTGGAGAGTGAACACGAATGGCCGGGCGCGCAAGCAGGCAAATTCGGATAGACTCCATCCTATATAAGGAGGATGCATTTGATGTATCTATCCAAGATGGCTAACAACGCATCCATTCTTCATTAATTCAAAAACAGGAGTGAGGCAAACATGTTAAAACTCGGTTTGCAATTGTACACCGTCCGCGACCAAATGGAGCAGGATTTTGAGGGGACGCTGAAGAAGGTAGCAGAACTTGGATATCAGGGCGTTGAATTCCACACTTTCTTCGGACGTCCTGCTGCCGAAGTGAAAGCACTGCTGGACAAGTACGGTCTCGTTGCGCTCGGAACCCATACGCCTTATGAGCGGATGCTGTCCGCGCTCGATGAGGAAATTGCCTACAACCAAGAAATCGGCAATGCCCATCTGATCATTCCTTATTTGGGCGAAGATCATCGTCAATGGGATGAAGTGTTCGCTAATTTGAAGACAATCGGCGACCGCTGCAAAGAGCAGCAGGCCGTGCTGCTGTACCACAACCATGACTTTGAGTTCAACGAAAAGATCGGCGAGCAAACCGTATTCGACGCCATGTACGCGGCCGTTCCAGCAGAACAGCTCCAGGTGGAGCTGGATACTTGCTGGGCACACTTTGCAGGGTACAGCCCGGCCGAGTATATCCATGCTTACGCGGGTCGCCTTCCAATTGTTCACTGGAAGGATGTGCGACGCCAAGAGGATGGCTCGCCGCTCACAGTTGAGCTGGGTCAAGGCGAAGTGGATTTGAAGGCCGTTGCCGAGGCAGCGGACAAAGCAGGAGTGGAGTGGATCGTGGTGGAGCAGGATATCTGCCAGAACCCGCCGCTTGAAAGCATTGCAAAAAGTATGGAATGGATCAAAAATTACGCTCAAAACGGAGGACCTGTACATGTCTAATTCGAACCAAACATTGAAAATTGCAATCATCGGCTGCGGAGGAATCGCTAACGGAAAGCATATGCCGAGTCTGGCGAAGCAGCCTCAAGCCCAAATGGTGGCTTTTTGTGATATCGAGAAAGAGCGTGCTGAAAAGGCTGCCGCGGAATTCGGCGCGGAAGGCGTTAAAGTATACACGGATTTCCGTGAGCTGCTGAAAGACGAGAGTATTGACGTCATTCATGTATGTACGCCTAATGACTCCCACTCGGAAATTTCCGTCGCTTCGCTGGAAGCCGGCAAGCATGTGATGTGCGAAAAGCCGATGGCCAAAACGACGGCTCAAGCGAAGGAAATGGTGGAGGCGGCAAAACGCACGGGCAAAAAGCTGACCATCGGCTACCAAAACCGGTATCGTAACGACAGCCAATACCTGAAACAGCTTTGCGAAGCCGGAGAGCTTGGCGATATCTATCTGGGCAAGGCTTTGGCGGTCCGTCGCCGGGGTGTTCCGACATGGGGCGTATTCCTGGACGAAGAAAAGCAGGGCGGAGGCCCGCTGATCGATATCGGCACGCATGCGCTTGATTTGACGCTGTGGCTGATGGATAACTATAAACCGAAAAGCGTGCTGGGATCAACGTTCCACAAGCTGGGACAACATGAAAATGCGGCCAACGCGTTCGGTCCATGGGATCCGGAGCAGTTTAAGGTGGAGGACTCCGCATTCGGCTTCATTCAGATGGAAAACGGTGCTACAATTATGCTGGAATCCAGCTGGGCGCTGAACGTGGTTGAAACGGGCGAAGCTAAGACGATTCTTGCCGGAACCGAAGGGGGAGCCGACATGAAAGACGGACTTCGCATCAATGGCGAGAAGCTGAGCCGTTTGTATGACACCAAAGTGGATCTGAATGCAGGAGGGGTAGCCTTTTATTCCGGTTCGGCCGAAAGCGAGTCTGACTTGGAGCAAAGATTGTGGCTTGAAGCGATCCTTGAAGACAAAGAGCCTGTAGTCAAACCTGAGCAGGCGTTTGTCGTTACGCAAATTTTGGAGGCTATTTATGAGTCTGCCAAAACAGGAAAAGCTGTATATTTTGAGTAATCTTTCCGAATCGTATAGGAATTTAAGAACGACCCTTCCCCATGCAGCCGGGCTGTATGGGGATTCGGATTTCATAGTGATACGGGCATGAAATCGTCCATAGTTCAAAAGAATAGACTTAGGGAGGAATTTTCGTTGAAACTTGGCGTATTTATGGTATTGTTTGGTGACCGCAAGCTGGAAGACGCACTTGATTATGTAGCTTCCAAAGGACTTAAGGCAGTGGAAATCGGTACGGGCGGCAATCCGGGCAAGTCGCACTGCAATCCTGCAGAGCTGCTGGAGAATGAAGCCAAACTGAAGGAATTCAAGCATACGGTGGAATCCCGCGGACTGATGATCAGCGCGCTCAGCTGCCACGGCAACCCGCTCCATCCGCAGAAGCATCTGGCTGAAGCTGATCATACGGACTTCGTGAACACCGTGAAGCTGGCCGAGAAATTGGGCGTAGAGGTAGTGAACACGTTCTCCGGTTGCCCCGGAGACCATGAGAATGCCAAATATCCGAACTGGCCGGTAGCACCTTGGCCGAACGATTATCAGGAAATTTTGGCATGGCAGTGGGAGAACAAAGTCATCCCTTATTGGACCGAGCAGGCAAAATTTGCGGCGGACCATCATGTGAAAATCGGTCTGGAGCTTCACGGCGGCTTCTCGGTGCATACGCCGGCAACGCTGCTGCGCCTTCGCGAGGCAGCCGGCGAAACGATCGGCGCCAACCTGGATCCAAGCCATATGTGGTGGCAGGGCATCGATCCGGTTCAGGCGATTCACATTTTGGGACGTGCCGGTGCGATCCACCATTTCCACGCGAAAGATACCGTGATTGATCCGATCAACGTCAATCGCTACGGCCTGACGGATATGCAGCCTTACACGAACATGCTGGACCGTGCATGGCAGTTCCGCAGCGTGGGCTACGGCCATGACGTGAAGACATGGGCCGATATCATCAGCGCGCTGCGCCTGGTCGGCTATGATTATGCAGTCAGCATCGAGCATGAAGACGGATTGATGTCTATTGAAGAGGGCTTCTCGAAAGCCGTATCCAACTTACAACAGGTACTCATCGAAGAGTCGCTTGGCGACATGTGGTGGGTCTAGGGGGAAACGAAAGTGATTAACGTAACGATCTGGAATGAATTTGTCCATGAGAAGATCCATGACGAGGTAAAGGCAGTATATCCGGAAGGCATTCATTCGGCACTGGCCGATGGTCTTCAGGCAGGCGGTTTTGCCATTACGACCGCGACACTCGAACAGCCGGAGCACGGCCTTACCGAGGACGTTTTGAATACGACCGACGTGCTGATCTGGTGGGGCCATATGGCGCATGACCGCGTAAGCGACGAAATTACCGCGCGGGTCGTCAAACGGGTTCAGGAGGGAATGGGATTGATCGTGCTCCATTCCGGACATTTCTCCAAGCCTTTCAAAGCATTAATGGGCACCTCCTGTGATTTGAAATGGCGCGAGGCGGGAGAACAGGAGATCCTTTGGAACGTGAACCCGTCGCATCCGATTGCCGAGGGCGTCGATGCCAAGATCATTCTAGAACATGAAGAAATGTATGGGGAGTTCTTCGACATTCCAACGCCGGATGAGCTGGTATTCATCAGCAACTTTGCAGGTGGAGAGGTGTTCAGAAGTGGCTGTACCTTCCGCCGGGGCCGGGGGAAAATCTTCTATTTCCGCCCAGGGCACGAGACTTACCCGACATACTACCAGCCTGAAGTCCTTAAAGTCATTTCCAATGCGGTTCGTTGGGCGAACCCGGCCGCAGGCCATGCGCTTCAGTTCGGGAATATGCAGCCGGTCAGGGCGCTCGGTGAATCGACGGCACTCTAACAACATTCATGCAGATCACCACAAGCAAAAGGCAAATATCTGCCTTTTGCTTTTTCTTTTTGAGCAATTCGCGGGAGCTTTGTTTTCTTTTGAAAGAAAATGTGTTAAAATGAAACAAACTAACTTAATGTAAGCTTTCATGAGACGTAACTGTTTACATGGATCCTGTAAAGAGGTGAAAGATCATGAACAGTCAGGATTTCAGTATGTGTCCGCGGTTTGAAACTGCATTTTCCGTTCTGGGCAAGCGTTGGAACGGATTAATCATTTACTCGTTGATGAACGGACCGAAAAGGTTCAAGGATATATCCCATATCATACCTTCGATGAGCGATAAAATGCTGTCCGAGCGTATGAAGGATTTGGAAACCGAAGGCATTTTGGAACGCCATGTTTATCCTGAAACCCCGGTTCGTATTGAATACGAATTGACGGAAAAAGGCAAAGCGCTGCAGCCCGTCATGGACCAGGTTCAAAACTGGGCGGAGCATTGGTGTGAAATTATGAAGTAATCACCTGAAAAACCAGCTGTAAAGACAGACCTTCCTTGGATATGCAAGGGAGGTTTTTGTTTAATGATATATATAAAGCAGGGCGGTGACATGGGGAAGCTGGCTTGAATTTTTTGCTAATTTTAGGCAAAGACTTGCACCAGAGCGCGGGTTCTGTAGTATAATTGGTAAAAAACTGCCTTTTCGGCGCTTAAGGAGGCGGATGACGATGAGAAAAAGGGTACTTTCCCAGGAGATCAGGTATGGCAAGCAGGATGTGAACGAGCTTGAAAGCGCTTCTATTAAAGTGCGCAATATCTATGACAAAGCGATTGAAATGCTGAAGCGTAATTTGCCGGAGTCGATGTGGGAGTTTTACGCAATTCAAAGGCCCGCTCAAGAGTCGCTTTCTGCAGGCGGAGAAATCAGCAGTCCCGTGTTCCAAAAATGGATTCAGAGCCCGGCCGGCTGGAAATGTATCGGCTGCGAGCGTCATTACGTCGAAAGTCTTGCATCCGTAAACGAAAAGAAAGAGCCCGACAAACGAGAGTATATATTCCATAACGGCCGTTTTCAGAGCATGCTCCTGCAGGTGATGATCTGGTCACAGTTCGAAGAAATTTCGATGTTTCACCCCTTTCTGGGCGACGCCCCTTTTTATAACGAAGAAGAGATGGACGTCATCTCCACATACTTCGTTCCTACCTATGTCAGTTCACACCCTTTCCAGCAATCCGGCAAACCCTTCAAAAGGCATGATATGCGCGTTCCTGTGTATCAAGAGTTCATTTCCGCTCCCCCTTTGCTCGTTCATCTGGACGGCGAGGTTCTTGAAGGTACCTGGATGACGGGAGTGTACGTGGACCGGGGCAATTTTTTGGGACTGGGACCATATTTGAAAAATACGGATGGCAGCAGAAACTTCATGCAGGCGCTCATTAACTGAGAATTTTCGCAAAAAAAGGATCACCTTGTCGATAACTCATGTAAGCCTATGGTAAAATAGAGATCTCAGGACGAGATTCTCTATTTTTTTGGATAGAAGCACGCAAACACAATAACGACGATAATGTTTCCTCGTTTGGAGTTAACTTCAGCTAAAGCTGACCTGCTATGGACGAATGAATGTCGTGGACGTTTTTTCTGCCGGGCAGAAGCCAGGCCATAAATAACTGAAGGTGGTGTTAGGATGGGGAAAAGGACAAAGAAAGCAATCGCATGGATGATCGCCGCAACATTCGTACTCGCAGGCTGCAATGGCGACAAGACCAAGGAGGCTTCGGCTCAGGTCAATGCGGGAGACGTTTCTCCCATATTGATTTCGAAAGAGGACGATTTCTTCTCTGACGATATTATCCGTGATCTTGAAAAATATTTGCACCAGGGCAAAACCATTCGCGAAGGCCTTGAAAACAGTCAAATCGTCACTTTTTCTGAAAATGGATCCATTCATTCGATCAGCCAGGTGTCGCTTTCCTCCGCGTTCACATGGGGACTTGAGCTCAATAAGAAAAAGCTTGGAACGGACAAGCTGGATACGGTATTGAAGGAGAACGACGAGATCGGCATATCGATTGAACCGACGGATCCGCAGATGACAGACGAAAACCTGAAGTACACCGTCTTGAAGCTAAACGGAGGAACCATTCAGCCGGGATTGACGCATACGTATATTCTTCCCTTTGCCGAAAATGAAAGCGTTCGCGATATATTGATCCATACGGATTTCATTGAGCTGTCCATGAACAAGCGATATATCGAATTGGTGAAGGGCTACAGTCCTAAATCGATCGAGAAGTGGGTCATTAAAGTGAACGGCAAGGAGCTCGTGGAGAATGGTCTGGATATGAAGCTTGCGCCGCGGGACGAAGTGGAGATCAGGCTGGAGAGATCCTGATTACCATGACAGGGATGCTGAAATATATACAATTGAACCAAAGAATGGACATATTCCTTTCGAATATTGTAACCATTGGAAGGGGAAATGCGGGGGGAGCTTTGGTTCAATTATATAAATTTGACAATTATAGTGAAAAAATTCACAATTAATGTGAATGAAATCACAATTAAAATTTTAACGATCCGCTATAATAAAGCCATCCAATACGAAATCAGCGCTTGAATAAATGAAACCTGAAACAATCGCAGATGGTGCTGCAACTTTGGGAGGAGGCTTTCATGATGAAAGCGGACAGAGAGAAACTGGTCGTCATCGGAAACGGGATGGCCGGCATCAGTACGGTAGAGCAAATTTTGAAGCTAAGCGGAGCCTACGACATTACGGTATTCGGCAGCGAGCCGCATCCCAATTACAACCGGATTATGCTTTCCTATGTGCTGGAGGGCAGCAAGACGATAGAGGATATTATTCTGAACGACCTGAGCTGGTATGAGGATCATGGGATTAAGCTGTATACCGATACCACGGTCGCTCGAATCGATAGCACGAATAAACAGGTTATTACCGAGAACGGGGCTTCCGTGCCCTATGACAAAGTTATAATTGCCACTGGCTCGAGTCCGCTCATCCTGCCTGTACCGGGCTGTGACAAGCAGGGCGTGGTGGGCTTTAGAAATATCGAGGACTGCAATCAGATGATCGAGGCGGCACAACGTTTCAGCAAAGCTGCTGTCATCGGAGGAGGACTACTCGGCCTCGAAGCTGCCAAAGGGCTTGTCAGTCTGGGCATGGAGGTCACCGTGGTTCACCTGATGGAGGATTTGATGGAGCGGCAGCTGGATCATCAAGCGGCCTCGATGCTAAAAGCCGAACTTGAACGGCAGGGAATCCAGTTTGCGATGGGTAAAAAGACCACCGAGCTGCTGGGCGGCGACCGCGTCGAAGGCCTGCGTTTTAGTGATGGTACGGAGCTTGCCTGCGATTTCGTCGTCATGGCTGCCGGAATCAAGCCGAATACAAACGTCGCCAAGGCCAGCGGCATCGCCGTGAACAGAGGCATCATTGTCGATGATTACATGAGAACCTCGATGCATCATGTGTATGCAGTAGGCGAATGCAATGAACATCGCGGCGTTTGCTATGGACTTGTAGCTCCTCTGTTCGAACAGGGAAACGTTCTGGCGAAGCATATATGCGGCGTCACAACCCAGCCTTATGAAGGCTCGGTCGTATCCACCAAATTGAAAATATCGGGCGTCGACGTCTTTTCTGCCGGTGATTTCATTGAGGGACCCTCGCACACGGTCATCGCATCGCAGAATGATTGGAAGCGTACCTACAAGAAAATACTGCTGCAGGACGGCAACATTACCGGTGCCGTATTGTTCGGGGATGTTACCGAAGCGGCTCCACTGCAAAAACTGGTCAAAGAACATGCACTGATGACAGATGAGATTTATAACGAGATTATGGGTGGCGGCTGCTGTGGAAGCGGAGGCGGTGCGAAAAAGGCCCTATCCGTTGAAACGATGGCTAGTGAGGAAATCGTATGCGGGTGTAACGGGGTTACAAAGCAAATGATCGTTGAAGCGATCACCGAGCAGGGTTTGACGACGGTGGATGAAATCAAGGCGTGTACCGGAGCTACCCGTTCCTGCGGAGGCTGCAAACCGGTTGTCGAGCAAATTCTGCAGTATGTGCTCGGAGACGGCTTCCAGTCGGAAAGCAAGCAGGGGATATGCGGATGCACGAAGCTGAGCCGTGACGAAATTGTGGCGGAGATCCGTGCGAAAGGATTAAAAACGACGCGGGAAGTTATGCATGTTCTGGAATGGAGCAATCCCGAGGGCTGCTCGAAGTGCCGTCCTGCGCTGAATTATTATCTGGGAATGATTTATCCCGCAGAGCATGAGGACGAGAAAGCATCGCGCTTTGTCAATGAACGGCTGCATGCCAACATTCAAAAGGATGGTACTTATACGGTTGTGCCCCGGATGTATGGAGGCGTCACGACACCTGAGGATTTGAAGCGGATAGCTGATGTATCCCTGAAATATGACGTGAAGGTAGTCAAAGTTACGGGCGGACAGCGTCTGGATCTGATCGGCGTCAAAAAAGAGGATCTGCCGAAGGTATGGGAAGAGCTGGATATGCCGTCGGGCTATGCTTACGCGAAATCGCTCCGTACGGTTAAAACCTGTGTTGGTTCCCAATTCTGCCGATTCGGTACACAGGATTCGATGGGGATGGGGGCTCAGCTGGAACGCAAGTTCGAGCGGCTCGACTTCCCTGCGAAATTCAAAATGGCCGTCAATGGCTGCCCGCGCAACTGTGCCGAATCGTGCACGAAGGATATCGGCATTGTAGGAAACGACGGTGGCTGGGAGATCTTTGTTGGAGGAAACGGCGGCATCAAGCCACGGATCGCCGATTCGTTCTGCAAGGTGAAGACCGATCAGGAGCTTATGGACATCTGCGCGGCGGTCATTCAGCTGTACCGCGAAACGGGCAAGTATCTGGAACGCACATCGGAATGGGTCGAAAGAATGGGACTGGAATCGATTCAAAAGGCTGTTTTGGAAGACGAAGAACAGCGTAACCAGCTGATTGAACGCGTTGAATTTGCGCTTCAGCAGGTTGAAGAGCCATGGAGCAAGGTGCTGGAACGTCCCGAGACACGCCGTGTGCTGTACGAAGAAGTATAAGCTGCAAATCAGGGATGAGCTACAAATCTAAAGGCAAGCATGATATGAAGGGAGGCCGAGGCGGCATGAACGAGACGCTAACATATTTTCCGGCGGGAAATCTGGAGGATTACTATGAACAAATAGGCCGCGTCGTGGAAATTGAGGGACAGGAGATCGCGGTGTTTCGAACGAGCAGTGGAGAAATGTATGCGCTGGACAACCACAGCCCGCACCCTAAGGGAGGACCGCTGGCTGAAGGAATCGTATCCGGACATTATCTCTACGATCCGCTGTATGACTGGAAAATCGATTTGAAAGACGGTCGTGTGCAAGCCCCGGATCATGGTCAGGTGAGAACGCGCTCCGTGCTCGTCAAGGACGGGACGGTCAGCATCGGTATCTAGCCTGCCACTGCTTCAGCAAGTTCAGTTTACGGATTTCATTACTGATGAGAGCTTCTTAACGGAAAAGGTAAGCCACGAAGAAATGGCGGCTCAGGACTTCACCGGGGCCGTTATTTCTTTTTGGTATTTGTTTGCTCCTTATCAAGTGCAACTTGCAATAGGGTATGTTCAAGCCCTGCCCCCCCGTTGTAAAATATGGGTGGACAGGAGTGTATGGATATGATCATGAATGAGAAAATCAAAGCCAAAGAAGTGGAATTGACCGGCTTGAACGGGGAAGATTTGGGGACGATGCCCACCTCGGAAGCATTAGCCATGGCCAGAAAGTTGAAGGTAGACCTGGTATGCACATCCTTGATGAGCAGTCCGCCGCCGTGCAAGCTGATCGGAGCGGGCGACGCCAAAAAAGAGAAGCAGCAGGCCAAGGCCTCTGAACGTGCGATGAAAGTGAAGGAAATCCGGCTGACCCCTCAGATCGAGGATCATGACTATGAGACCAAGCGGAGACAGGCCGAAAAAATATTGGAGTCCGGGGATGCGGTAAAGCTTGTCGTCCGGATCAAAGGCAAGGAAGGAACGGCAGCCAAAGAGCTGCTGGAGCGCCTGATCAAGGAACTGAACCATGCGGGAACCCGAACCTCGGGGATTCAGCTCAGCGGCAAACAGGCTGCAGTACAGTTAAATCCGTAAAGCTGTATCTTATGTAGAGTGTCGATTGAATCGACCGGGAACAGGAAGCAGCATCTCTATCATCGATTAGGAAGGATTCGTTCTTACGTGAGCTTAACCAAAAAAACGAAAAAAGTTGCCTGGAGTGCCGGATCTGTACTGGTCCTGCTGATTGTGCTGATGATTCCCGTGCCCTATTACCTGTATCAGCCAGGGGATGTCGAGCCGCTCTCACCGGTTATTACCGTGGAGAACGGGCATAAATCTGAGAAAGGGAACTTCTATTTGACGACGGTGTCCACGATCAAAACGTCTCATTTATACTATTTGATCTATGGATGGCTTGCGCCGAATACGCAAATTCGCAAAGAAAAAAGCGTCAGCGGCAACCTTACGGAATCCGAATACAACTTTCTTCTCAAGCACATGATGACCACATCCCAGCAAAATGCCGTGATCGCCGGCCTGCGGATGGCGGGTGAGGTGGTGCCTGTTCAGAATAAGGGCATCTTCGTGACGAATGTGCTTCCCGCATCGAGCGCAAAGGGGAAAATCGCGGTGGGAGATATCATCACCGAAATCGATGGATTTCCGATGAAAAAGTCTTCGGAGGTGATCGCTTACCTGAGCGCCAAAAAGGCTGGTGACCGGGTGAATATCGTGTTCATGCACGAAGGCAAGCGGAAGGAAATGACCTTTGAGTTAACGGTGATCAATGACAAGGGGAAGGTCGGACTCGGCATTCAGCCGGAGGATGAATACACCATTTACCCGCCGCGACAGGTCAGAATTGATACCCGGGAAATCGGGGGGCCTTCGGCGGGCTTGATGTTCTCTTTGGAAATATTCAATCAAATGGTACCGGAAGATTTGACGAAGGGCTATCAGATCGCAGGCACCGGTACGATCGACCAGGAGGGGAATGTCGGGCAGATCGGCGGCATACGCGACAAAATCGTGGCGGCTCATGAAGGAAAAGTGGATATTTTCTTCTGTCCGGCCGACGTCCTGCCAGGGGATGACAATACGAAGGATATTATGGACGAAGCCAATAAGAGGAATTATTCCATCACAATCGTACCTGTTCGCAATATGAAGGATGCGCTCGACTATTTGAAGCAGCTTCAGCCGAAATCGTAAATCCAAAAGGGGTGCCCGTGGTCGATTGACCTGTTCGGGCACCCCTTTTTCAATGCGTTATTTAAGATCCTTCCAGCCGTCAAAATCATGAATGGCTATGCCGACATATGACGGATTGGTTTTGGCCATTTCATGAAGCAGGGTGAGCTGCTCGTTCATATAGGCAGCGCCTTCTTCATAGAAGGTCAAAAAGTCGCCTTCGTTGCTGGGCTTCGTTTCAACAGATGCAAAAGCTTTCTTGCCAAGAGCCGTCGCATCTTCAAGTTCCTTCTTCGCAATGCTGTTGATGGCTGCTGCCGTATCGCGGTACGACATGATCGTTACAGAATCGTATTGGCTGATCATATAACGGCTTAACGTCGTCTTGCCGTCGGCAGCGAAGTAATTGCCGAGCCAGAACGGGATGTCCGCGGAAACCGGGAGTTGAAGCTTGTCTGCTTCCTGAACCAGATACGCGACATTGCTCTGCCATTCCCTGATCACCCCGGCTTGGTCGCTTTTCCAACGGGGCAGGACGTGAGGCTCAATATCGACATGGAGTCCGCCGAACTTCTCTACATTGGAAGCCGCATTCTGGTAAGCTTGGACCCAGTTTATAAACTTGGTGATCCGGTAGCGCTCGGTCTCAAGTCCCCACTGCGGAGCGCCGTCCAGCGCCTCCACCCGAATGCCGCGTGCGCTTGATTCTTTGATGAAGCTTTTATAGTAAGACACCGGTATATCGATGTTCACCTGCAAGTATACGAGATTGACCTGATTTTGGTTCAGAAATGTCAACACCTCTTGAGGATTGCTGCGGATTCTCTCCGTGTTCCACAGCCAGGTGGCTTTCTGGTAGTAGCCTTGGGCTTTTGCTTCATACGGGGACAGTAGTCCTGTTCCGGATAAAATTACGCTGCAAAAAACCACAATCAAACCTAAGCGGGTTATCAACTTTGTTGCCATGATGGTTACACTCCTTATTGACTTCTATAGGCATATGATTCTTATTGCCCTTTTGTATAGGGGAAAACAGACTTCAGACCTTGGATGCAGGCGGCAGCTGGGATTGAATGTGGTTCTTATCGGGTAGAATCCAGACCTCCTTGTTTGAGCAGTCTTCGGATCGCTTTATAGGTATAATAGGAAGAACTGCGCAACTTGATGAGACTTTAGAAATGTTTATATCATAATAATCGGTTCTTTTATCCGTAATATCCATAGGTCTAAAGTCTGTATTATTGGGATTTTTGGTCGTTTCGATGACGTTTATAGGTCGAATGAGGGGTGAAAAGAGGAAAAATTAAGATGTTATTCATTTCAGGAAATCCATGGGTATTATTGCGCATAAAAAAACCTCCGTTTCCTTTCGGTTCGGGAGGTTTTATGAGCTGTCGGCCATGAGAAACAGGCTGTGTCCGCGGCACTCAGATTCTGCAGATCTCATTCGGGCACATTTCGCAATGGCAGATGTCCTGGAGCATTCCGAGGTCCTTAATGACAATCATGCCGTTCTCGTATTCGACTGCATCCTTCTTGCGGAGGTCGCTGAGCATGCGGTTGACGCTCTCACGTGTTGCTCCAATCATATTCGAGAGGTCGGTATGGGTGATTTTTTTATGGATAAGAATCGTATCCCCGTGCTTTTCACCATAGGTATTGCCTAGACGGATAAGGGTCGAGCAGAGCGCGCCGGGCTTGCCGTACATCATCAGGTCGCGGAATTTGGTTTGGGTCAGGCGGTGATGGATACCCATCCATTTCATGAAGTCGATCGCAAAGTCACAGTGCTGGCAGATCAGAACCTCGAGGTCTTTTTGATCGATGACACCGATTTCGCTTTCCTCCAGAACTTCCGCCGTAAAGCTGTGTTTGCTGCTGAAGAAAGGATCGGCTTGACCAACCATGTCTCCCGTTTGATACATATACAAGATCAGTTCTTTGCCTTCGTCTGTCGACTTGGTCAATTTAATGCGGCCGCGCTTGACATAGAACAGCTTGTCGGAAACATCGCCTTCCCAAAATAGATGGGATCCCTCAGGTACGATCCGTTCCTTCATAAGGACCATGAGGCGGTCCAGGTTCTGATCCGAAAAGCAGCTTGTATTCCCACGGGCTTCGATAACATTCAGTTGGTTGCTCATACTCGTTATCCCCTTTGTATCTTCAATTTTCAATAAATTTTAAACTAATTATAACCTGAAAGGATCCGCTTTTGGGGGGAGAAAAGCCCATAAAAGTGTCGAAATTCCGACATTGTGATAATTTTCACTTTAAAAGGGGGTGCTCGAACGTTTGACCTAAAGAATGGAAAAGCTCATCGTCTGAATTCCCGGATGGGAATCAAAGAGAAGCAAGGATAAACTTTAATTCATGGTATGTCATTTTATTAATTAATCCATCAGACGAACAGAAAACAGAATCTGGAATGTAAGCGTTTGAAAACGGAGATTGAAAACATTCAAACTTTGTGAAAATTTTCACTTTAAATCTTTTCATGATTGTGTTATGATCAAGTCGAGAGAGAGATAAAACCAAAATTTACCTGAGAGGATGATAGACCATGGCTGTAAAAAATGATGTTGTTGCCGATAAAAAACAGCAGTCAGCCGAAGAGTACATCCAGACCCTGATCAACAAAGCGAACAAGGCCCAGGAAAAATTTATGAGCATGACCCAGGAGCAGATCGATGACATTGTACAGGCAATGGCGCTGGCAGGCCTCGACAAGCACATGTACCTGGCGAAGCTCGCTGTCGAAGAAACGGGAAGAGGCATTTACGAAGACAAGATCACCAAGAACATGTTCTCCACGGAATACATTTACCACAGCATCAAATATGAAAAGACCGTAGGCGTCATAGAAGATAATCCTTATGAAAGCTATCAGAAAATAGCTGAACCGGTCGGTATTATCATGGGAATCACGCCCGTGACCAACCCGACTTCCACAACGATGTTCAAAGCACTGATTTCGATTAAAACACGTAATCCTATTATTTTTGGCTTTCATCCTTCCGCGCAGCAATGCAGCAGAGAGGCAGCAAAGACACTGCTCGAAGCGGCTGTCAAGCACGGGGCTCCTGCGGATTGCATTCAGTGGATCGATGAGCCGAGCATGGAGAAAACCAACTTACTGATGAACCATCCCGATGTGGCGCTGATACTGGCGACAGGCGGATCGGGCATGGTGCGCGCTGCCTACAGCTGCGGCAAGCCAGCCCTGGGCGTAGGACCGGGCAACGTTCCTTGCTTCATCGAGAAATCTGCGGACATTGATCAGGCAGTGACGGATTTGATTTTGTCGAAATCGTTCGACAACGGCATGATCTGCGCATCGGAGCAGGCAGTCATTATCGAGGAACCGATCTTTGATCAGGTCAGAAAGAAAATGATTGCGAACGGCTGTTATTTCGTGAACAAGGACGAAGCGGCGAAGTTGACGGCAGGAGCCATCAATACGGAAAAATGTGCGGTGAATCCGGCAATCGTTGGCCAATCGGCCGTGAAGATTGCGGAGATGTGCGGGTTCAGCGTTCCAGCCGGAACCAAGATTCTCGTCGCCGAAATCGAGGGCGTGGGCATGAAGTATCCGCTGTCGGCGGAAAAGCTGAGTCCGGTGCTGGCATGCTACAAAGTAAAGAATGCGGCAGATGGTATCGAGCGGGCTGCAGAAGTGGTGGCATTCGGCGGAATGGGCCACTCGTCGGTCATCCATTCGCATGATGAGGAGGTCATCTCGAAATTCGCCGACCGTCTGCAGACGGGGCGTATCATCGTCAACTCGCCTTCGACGCACGGCGCGATCGGTGACATCTATAACACGAACCTGCCGTCGCTGACCCTCGGATGCGGCTCGTACGGCCGGAACTCGACCTCGTCGAACGTAACCGCAGTCAATCTCATCAACGTGAAAAGGGTGGCTCGCCGTACCGTGAATATGCAGTGGTTCAAGGTGCCTGACAAGATTTATTTCGAAAAAGGATCGACGCAGTATCTGGCCAAAATGCCGGATATCAGCCGCGTAGCGATCATTACGGACGCCATGATGGTCAAACTGGGATATGTGGAGAGAGTCGAGCACTATCTCCGTCAGCGCCAGTCGCCAGTGGTTATCGAGGTCTTCTCGGACGTTGAGCCCGATCCATCGACCACAACGGTGGACAGAGGTACGGAAATGATGAACCGGTTCCAGCCGGACTGCATTATCGCACTCGGCGGAGGTTCGCCGATGGACGCCGCGAAAGCAATGTGGTTGTTCTACGAATATCCGGATACCGATTTCGAAAACCTGAAGCAAAAATTCATGGATATCCGTAAACGGATCTACAAATATCCGCGTCTCGGCCAAAAAGCGAAGTTCGTGGCGATTCCAACGACTTCGGGTACCGGTTCGGAAGTCACTTCGTTTGCTGTTATCACGGATAAAAACCAGGGTAATACAAAGTATCCGCTTGCGGATTACGAATTGACGCCAGACGTGGCGATCGTGGATCCGGAATTCGTCTACACGCTTCCGAAAACCGCAGTGGCCGATACCGGCATGGACGTGCTGACGCATGCGATTGAAGCGTATGTATCGGTAATGGCCAGCGATTACACGGATGGCCTGGCAATCAAGGCTATCCAGCTCGTATTCCAGTACCTGGAACAATCGGCGCTGACCGGCGATCCATATGCCCGCGAGAAAATGCATAATGCATCGACACTCGCCGGCATGGCATTCGCGAACGCGTTCCTCGGCATTAACCATAGTCTCGCGCACAAATGGGGTGGGGAATACCATACGGCGCACGGACGCACCAACGCGATCCTGATGCCGCATGTCATTCGTTACAATGCGAAGAAACCGACGAAGTTCGCTTCGTTCCCTAAGTATTCGCATTTTATCGCTGATGAGCGCTATGCGGAAATCGCCCGCATATTGGGACTGCCAGCACGCACAACGGAAGAAGGCGTAGACAGCCTCATTCAGGCGATCCGCAATCTGAATAAGGTGCTCGGGATTGAGGAGTCGTTCCAGGAGCTTGGCTTCGATGCTAAAGACTTTGAAGCTCGCGTCGATTATTTGGCGGACCGCGCGTTCGAAGACCAATGCACGACGGCGAATCCGAAGCTGCCGCTTGTAACCGAGCTCGCCGATGTTTACCGGAATGCCTTTTACGGACGTTTCGATAAATAGCAAATAAGAAAACGATGGCTGCTGTGACAAATATCACCGGTAAAGTGATATTTGTCACAGTGATTTTCAGAAAAATCTTGTAAACTAAAAATGTATTAAGGACACCGCATACGAAGCGAAGATGCACAATGGCGCATAAAGAAGGGCATACACTAAGCCATAGTTGTGAAAAAAGTCACAATACTTTAGTCCTAACAGCGGAATCATGCGGGTTCAAGAGACATGGGATTTCCTTCAAGCTCATGGTCTCTATTAAATAAAAAGATGGAGGGATTCAGATGTCGGTGCTTGAAAAAGAAATGCAAAACATGCAATCCGGTTGGAAAGGGTTTAAAACGGGGAAATGGACGAGAAAGGTAAACGTGAACGACTTTATCGAAAGCAATATCCGTCCATACGAAGGCGCCGAGGAATTCTTGGCTGGCCCAACCCACAACACGACAGAACTATGGAAAATCGTTTCGGAGTTGACCAAGAAAGAACGGGATCAGGGCGGCGTGCTTGATGTGGATGTGAATACGCCTTCGACCATTACCTCGCATCAGCCGGGTTACCTGGACAAAGACAAAGAGCAAATCGTCGGCGTGCAGACCGATGCGCCTTTCAAACGTTCCATCCAGCCTTTCGGCGGCATTCGCATGATGATTGATGCATGCAAGGCATACGGCTTTGAGCTTCCGGAAGAAATGATCAAAATTTTTACGGACATTCGCAAGACGCATAACCAAGGCGTATTCGACGCATATACAACCGACATGCGCGCCGCGCGCAAAGCGGGCATCATCACGGGTCTTCCCGATGCTTACGGCCGCGGTCGCATCATAGGGGATTATCGCCGCGTATCGCTTTATGGCATAGATTTTCTCGTGCAGGAGAAAAAACAGGAACTGATGGAGCTTGAGGTCGATGTCATTGATGAAGATGTCATTCGTCTGCGCGAAGAGCTGTCTGAGCAAATCCGCGCGCTGGGCGAACTGAAGCAAATGGCTGCGATGCATGGATATGACATTTCCAAGCCGGCACAAAATGCCAAGGAAGCATTCCAGTGGCTTTACTTCGGATACCTGGCAGCAATTAAGGAACAGAACGGCGCCGCCATGTCGCTTGGACGCGTATCTTCGTTCCTGGATATTTATATTGAACGTGATTTGGCGGAAGGCACGCTGACAGAGGAACAGGCACAAGAGCTCGTGGACCATTTCGTTATGAAGCTCCGGATCGTTAAATTCTTGCGTACGCCGGACTATAACGAGCTGTTCAGCGGCGATCCAACCTGGGTGACGGAATCGATCGGCGGGATGTCTTCGAACGGTCAAACCCGTGTAACGAAGAACAGCTTCCGCTTCCTGCATACCTTGTACAACTTGGGACCTGCACCGGAGCCGAACCTGACCGTTCTCTGGTCCGAACAGCTTCCGGAAGCCTTCAAGAAATACTGCTCGAAAGTATCGATCGAGACCAGCTCGATCCAATACGAAAATGACGACCTGATGCGTCCGATTTACGGGGACGATTATGGCATCGCCTGCTGCGTGTCGGCGATGAAGATCGGCAAGCAAATGCAGTTCTTCGGTGCCCGTGCGAACCTTGCCAAATGTTTGCTGTATGCCATTAACGGCGGGGTAGACGAAAAGCTGGGAGCCCAAGTAGGTCCCGAGTATCCTGCCATCACAGCCGAGGTGCTGGAATACGACGAGGTTCTCAAACGCTTCAAACCGATGATGGAATGGCTCGCCAAGCTGTATATGAATACGCTGAATGTTATCCACTACATGCATGATAAGTATTCGTACGAACGCATCGAGATGGCTTTGCATGACCGCGACATTCTGCGGACGATGGCCTGCGGCATTGCCGGCTTGTCGGTTGCGGCCGATTCGCTCAGTGCGATCAAATACGCCAAAGTCAAACCGATCCGCAATGAAAAAGGCATCGCCGTCGATTTTGAAATCGAAGGGGAATACCCTTGCTACGGCAACAACGATGATCGCGTAGACAGCATTGCCGTCGAGCTTGTCGAAACCTTCATGAGCATGATCCGCAAGCATAAGGCATACCGCAACGCGCTGCCGACCCAATCGATTCTGACGATTACTTCGAATGTGGTCTACGGCAAGAAGACGGGCACGACGCCGGATGGACGCAAAGCGGGCGAACCGTTCGCTCCAGGTGCGAACCCTATGCACGGACGAGACAAGAAAGGTGCACTTGCATCGTTGAACTCGGTTGCCAAGCTTCCTTACGAGGACAGCCTGGATGGCATTTCGAACACTTTCTCGATCGTTCCGAAGGCGCTGGGCAAGGAGCCGGAAGTACGCAAAGCGAATCTGGTGGCTATGCTGGACGGATATTTCGGCAGCAAGGCGCATCACCTCAACGTGAACGTATTCGACCGGGAACAGCTGATCGACGCGATGGACCATCCGGAGAATTATCCGCAGCTGACGATCCGTGTATCGGGATATGCGGTGAACTTCGTGAAGCTGACCCGCGAACAGCAGCTGGATGTCATCAACCGCACATTCCACGGTTCGATGTAATAACATAAATGGAATCCAGAAAGGGAAATCATTTTTCCTAAACTCCAGTTCATTGTAAACAGCCAAGGGTAATGATCATAAACTGGAAATTTTAGAACTGTTTATTAATTATTCAAAAGAGAAGCGGATGCGGAAAGGGTGACTTCAAATGATCAAGGGACATATCCATTCCATGGAGACCTTTGGAACAGTAGACGGACCGGGCATCCGCTTTGTCCTTTTTATGCAAGGCTGCTTGCTGAAGTGCCAGTATTGCCATAACCCCGACACCTGGACACTTCATGAGGGCAAAGAGATGACGGTCGAGGAAGTGCTTGCCGAAATTGAGCCTTACTTGAATTACTACCGCTCTTCCGGTGGTGGACTTACCGTTTCGGGCGGGGAACCGACGCTGCAATCCCATTTTGTTGCGGAGCTGTTCCAGGAAGCCAAGAAACGCTGGAACCTGCATACGACGCTTGACAGCAACGGCTTTAATGAAGCGGAACGAATTCATCAGCTGCTGGATGTGACGGATTTAGTGCTTCTGGATCTGAAGCATATCGATGACGAAAAGCATATCAAGCTGACAGGCAAGTCCAATGAGCGAACGCTTCGTACGGCGCAGTGGTTGTCGGAGCATGGACGCAAAATGTGGATCCGCCATGTGTACGTTCCAGGAATCCATGACCAGGAAGAGGATCTGGTGAATCTCGGCAGATTTATCGGAACCTTGAACGGGGTGGAAAAATTCGAGATTCTTCCCTATCACCAAATGGGTATTTACAAATGGGAGGCGCTTGGCAAAGAATATCCGTTAATGGGTGTTCCGAGTCCTTCCGAAGAAGAAGTGCAGCGGGCGTACCGTTTAATTGAAGAAGGCCGCAAGCAAACTGCGGCGCTGGCATAATCATAAAGAGCTCTTTTCCCCTTCGGGATCAGGGCTCTTTTTTGTGTTGCAGATGTTTTTTTGGCGATGGAGTAGAGAATTTTATCCCCTATTTAGCAGATTATTGCACTAACGATGGTGTATACTCATTCTTATAATAAGAAGTGTAAGATGTTTCGAGGGGGATCAACAATGAAGATAAAGAGAAGTTTGATTCTTTTGATGTCGTTCATGATGGTATCTTCAATCTTGTTGTCAGCCTGTGAAAACAATCAAACGAATGTAAACGCATCCAATGGATCGAAGGCCAAAGGAACGGAATCTCCAAAGGCGGAGCCCTTTGAGCTGACGCTGCGCCACACTCAGGTTGGCAAAGATAAAGAGAAAAGGTTTGCCATCTTGAACGATGTGGTGAAAAAGGTCGAAAGCGAAGTGGACGGCCTTACCTTCAGATTGGACAGCGTGGATTCGGACGTGAACCGAAAGGAGAAGCTTCGCGGCGAGATGGCGGCAGGCAATCCTCCGGATATTTTCGACCTGTTCGGCAGCCCGGATTCCAAGATATACGCCAAGGAGGGCAAGCTGCTGGATCTGACACCGATTATCGAAGAGCTGGGCATCAAAGACAAATTCTCTTCTCTTGAACCATTTACTTATCAGGGAAAGGTGTACGGACTTCCGATCGGCGGGTCGGCCGAAGGTTTCTTCTATAACAAGGACTATTTTGACAAAAAAGGTTGGAAGCCGCCTACCACCTTCGAAGAGCTCGAAGAGATGATGGCTGAGATCAAAGCCGACGGGAGAGTTCCGCTGGCAGCAGCTTCCAAAGACGGATGGGTGCCGTTAATGCTTACCAATCACCTATGGTCACGGTATGCAGGGCCGGACGTTACGGCCAAGTTTGCGACAGGGGAGGCAAAATGGACGGATCCGAATGTCGTCAAAGCGTTCTCGAAGCATCAGGAATGGGAGAACAAGGGCTATTTCAAAAAGGGTGAGCTTGGTTACGAGTACCCGGAGTATACCACCCAATTTACGTCAGGAACCGCGATCCTGATGTATGACGGGACGTGGAAGTCTTCCGTATTCAAGAAGTACGAATCCGGAGCGGGCATGGTCGGCAAGGTAGGCTTCTTCAATCTGCCTCCGATCAAGGAGGGCATCGGCGATCAAACTTCATTGATGTTCAACGTTAACAACGGTTACGGCTTCTCGTCAGCGGTAGCCAAAGATCCCCGGAAGCTGGCGGCCGTGAAGTCTTTTATCAAGAATATGTTTAACGAAGACATGCAAATCCGCGGGCTTGTCGAAGACGGCGTACTGCCGGCCATGAAAATGGATGTTTCGGTGCTCGCATCCAGTCTGAACGATACGTTGATGAAGGAGATCGTGGATGTGCTGGAGCATGCGGATACGAAATTCGCGGCTTTCGACTCGCTCGTGCAGACGGACGTGACCTCCGAAATCAGCAATATGCAAATCCAGAAGCTTGTCAGCAACCAGACGACGCCGATCAAGATGGGGGAAGCATTGCAAAGGGTGCAGGAAGAGGCTAACGCTCAGGACAAGGCGAACGCGGTAACCCCGTAATATCATGAATCCGAATTCAAACCCGCCCCAAAATGCCGCAGCAGGCGTTACAGGATAAAGATTGGAAGAGTGCCCATGAACTTGCGCAACAAATTATTTACGGCATTTGTAGTATTGATCATTGTTCCTCTATGCATATTGGGCGTTGTCACGTATATCGTTTCATCGCATTCGATTGAAGAGAAATACAGCCGGCAGACGGAGTATTCCCTCAAGGCGATCAGTTACAGCATCGGTACCGTCCTGAAGCAGATGGACAACGTCACGGACAACGGGATTGCGACGTCGGTATTCCACATGGCTTTGGCCGCCAAGGATCCGACGAAGCAGGATCTGAATGCGGAACAGCTCAGCCTGAACAACAGCCAGCGCAATTTCAGAAGCCTGCTCTATAATCATCCGGCCATCAGCTACGCATTTCTCTACAACTTGAATGGTACGGGCAAATCGAGCATTGTTTCCATTTTTACGAAGGAAAATTTTACGACGCTGCCCTTCGAGGATTTCAAAAACCAACCGCTCTACAAAGAAGTGATGGATCTTAATGGGGTTCCGAAATGGATTGCACCTCATGAATATCCCGAGCTGACCGGAACGGAACCAGTATTCACGCAAATACGCCTGATTAAGGAAGTCAGCTATTTCAAAAATATCGGCATCCTGGTCGTACAAATCAAAAACTGGGATATTGAATCCATCTTCCGCAACTTGTCCCCATCCCAGAGCATGCAATCCACCGATTTTCTGCTCGTCAACGATGATGGCTTAATTCTGTATGATCCGAATAAAAAGATTGAAGGGCAGCAGCTCAGCTCGGTGATGAAGAAGCAGGTGAAGTTCGGCAACGGTTACCAGAGCTTCAAAACAGACTTTAATGAGGAGAAAAGCATCGTTTCCATTTATCATCTTCAGGATTATTCCTGGAATCTGGTATCCGTCACGTCATGGAAATCCCTCTCCAAAGAAACGCTTGTATTCGCCCAGTGGTTTATCGGCATTACCCTGCTATGCCTGTTAGCGGCCATCACCTTCAACATGGTGTTCATGAGAAGGATCACCGGCTCCATTGCGGTCATTGTCCGGTTCATGAGAAAAGTGGAGGGCGGAGACTTCAACGTCAGGGTCGAAGACCGCGGGAAGGATGAACTGCACATTCTGGCCAAGGGCTTCAACGATCTGGTGGACCAGATCAACAGCCTGTTCAAGCAGATTAACACGAAACAGAAGCAGAAGACCCAAGCGGAGCTGCGCGTGCTTCAGGCACAGATCAAACCGCATTTTCTGTTTAATACGCTTGAATCCATCAATGTCCTTGCCATCCAAAACGAAGGCGTCAAGGTCAGTGAAATGGTCCACCGGCTGGGAAGCATACTTCGGATCAGCATTCAGGATAAGGAAGAGATTCCGCTTGATCAGGAAATCGAGCATCTGCAGAGCTATCTTGAGATTCAGAAGTTCCGTTTCGATGACCTTTTTGATTACGAAATCGATGTTTCCCAGGAAATGAGGAGAAGGAGCGTCCTTAAGCTCACCCTTCAGCCGCTAGTGGAGAACTGCATCCAGCATGGATTCGAAGGCATTTCATACACGGGACACATTCATATTTCCTGCTGGTCGGAGCATGGGCGGATATTCCTGCAGGTTCAGGACAACGGAATCGGCATGGACCCGCAGCAGCTGATGAAATTCGAGTATATGAAAACGGATAGGGAAGACGGAGAAGACCGAAAGGACCAGGTACGGCATCTATATGAGGAACGGAGGGGACTCGGCGTGAGAAGCGTCGCTGATCGGATCCGTATCCATTACGGGGAAAATTACGGGCTTTTCATCTGTTCTTCGCGCCTGACCGGTACGATCATACAATGCGTCTTTCCGGATGCAGAATGGAGGGAATCCGAATGATTCTAAAAGTGCTGCTGGTTGATGATGAGGCCCCGATTCTGAATAATCTGAAAAGCATTATTCCATGGAAGGACATGAATATGCAGGTGATGACCGCAAGGAGCGGGCAGGAAGCTTTGAGCCTTTTTGAGATTCATAACCCGGACATCATACTGTGCGATATTCGCATGCCCGTCATGGATGGCTTAACCTTGGTGAGCGAGCTTAGATCAAGAGGATCGCAGGCAGAAATCATTTTGCTGACGGGTTACCAGGAATTCGAATATGCGAGGGCGGGGATCAAATACAAAGTTCGAGACTATATATGCAAACCGATCCACTACAAGGAGCTTGAGAACAATATCCGAGCCATCGGCGAGCAGATCATCCATAACCGTCTCAAAGACCCTTTCCAGCAGACGGTATCCAGAATCCAGGAGAATGAGAGCGATCCTGCCGTAAGGAAAAACCCGCAACAGCTCATGAGCGAGGCCGTGGGATATATCGCCGACAAGCTCGACAACGACCTTGGCATCGAAGAGCTTGCCAATCATTTGGGGATCAGTTGCAGTTATTTCAGCCTGCTGTTCAAGAACCACCTGGGCATGACTTTCGTGGAATATGTCACTTCCAAACGGATAGAGGCAGCCAAATATTTGCTTGTTCACAGCGAAAAGAGCATTACGCAAATCGGCGCCGGCATCGGCTATCATGAGAGAAGGTATTTCACGAAGGTGTTCCAGCGATATACGGGCATGACCCCGTCCGAATTCCGTGACCAGGCCAAGAACATCCCTGTCGTATGAAATGACGACCACCGCTTGATTAAAATTGATTTTGATGCCCGGGACGATGCGGAAGAGTGCTGAACTTTGGCGGTTTGCATTCCCCCGAACGATAAATAAAAGGATGTGTAGCTATGGATATTTCTAAACTCACACTCGACCAAAAAATAGGCCAAATGTTTATTTGCGGATTCCACTCTCTCGTACCGGATGATCAAATCCGTACACTGATCGAGGAGTACCACTTGGGTGGGGTGATCTATTTCCGCCGCAATATTGACGAGCTGGAGCAAGTGGCAAGCCTGTCTGCTTCGTTGCAGCATTTAGCTGCGGTTAACGGAAGTCTGCCGCTATGGATAGCTATTGACCAGGAGGGCGGCATGGTAGCCCGAATCGATCATAAGAAAATGAGCCGGATTCCTGGCAACATGTCGCTAGGGGCAACGGACAATCCCGAATACAGCTATCAGGTTTCTTTAATCAGTGCGGAGGAAATGGGCAAGCTTGGCATCAACATGAATTTTGCCCCGTGCCTGGATGTGAACAATAATCCGCTTAATCCGGTGATCGGTGTCAGATCCTTTGGAGAGAACCCGGATAAGGTGTCAGAGCATGGCGCAGCCGTCATCCGGGCATTTCAGGAAAAGGGCATTTCCGCGGCCGCCAAGCATTTTCCCGGCCATGGGGATACGAATGTGGACAGTCATATGGGGCTGGCTACGGTGGAGCATGACGTGGAACGGCTGCAAAGCGTGGAGCTGAAGCCGTTCATAAAAGCGATTCAGGAGCAGGTGGACGTCATCATGACAGCCCATGTGATTTTCCCGGCCATCGAGCGAGAGCCGATTCCGGCGACCTTGTCGAGAGCCGTCTTGACCGGACTGCTGCGGGAAGATTTGGGTTACGAAGGATTGATCGTGACGGATTGCCTTGAAATGCATGCGATTGCCAAGTTCTTCGGCATTGGAGAGGGGGCAGTAAAAGCGATTGAGGCTGGTGCGGACGTAGTCCTTGTGAGCCACACGCTTGCTGACCAGATCGAAGCCCTTGACGCGGTCAAGCAGGCGGTACGAAGCGGCCGAATCAGTGAACGAACGATTGATCATGCGGTGGAACGCATTTTGACGCTCAAGCAAAAACGTATTGCCGAGCGTCCGGCAGCTGACGGTTCTGCCGTTTTCGCGGAAAGGCATGAAAAGCCTGAAGTGGATCGCCTGCTGCAGGAAGTTGCGCGCAAGAGTATTACCCTCGTCAAAGACCAAGGTCAACTCCCGCTGGATCCGAACGGCGAGGTTCTGGTCGTATGGCCGGAAGTTCGATCCGAAACACAAGTGGATGAGCCGTGGACCGAGGTTGTGACTTTGGGCGACGCGCTCGCCCGTCACATGGAGAAGGTGAAGGAAATCCGGATCAGCGCCGAACCGGATGGGGCGGAGATCGAGAAGGTAATTCATGCGGCGGCTTCCTGCGCGCAGATTGTTATGGCAACCTATACCGCCGGCAGCACCCTTCCCGTAGGCCAGCGTCAGTTGGCGGAACGGCTGCTTGACCTAGGCTGCGGGAAGCTGGTGGTGGCGTCTACGCGCAACCCTTACGATCTTAACGATATTCCAGGGATACCGGCTTACCTGTGCTGCTATGAGAACACGCCTTATTTTATGGAAGCGCTGGCCTCCATCCTGACGGGACAAATCCATGCGGAAGGCAAGCTTCCGGTTAGCCTTGAAGAGCCCAACACGGCTTACGCCAATTAACAAAATTCAACTTTTTTTGATCGGTTTTACGCACATTGCAGGGACGGAAGATTCCTTCAACGGGGGATTCTTCCGTTTTTCGTTTTTGAAAGATGACAAAGAGCAACTTTTTAGCAAAATTTGCGTCTAATACTATGTCTATTTGAGGGCGAGATACAAAAATGGAATCAAAAGGAGTCTGTACATGAATTTCAAAAGATTAACGATGATTGCTGTGTTAGCTGCAGCTCAGACCGCGCTTGTCATTCCGGCCGCAGGTGCTGAAGGCTCAGTTCAGCCTGAGACCGTTCAGGGCATCAGCGTGAATGCGGTCAACAGTGCGGAAAGTACGAATTCGCAATCGGGCAGCACAGCAGGAGTTGCTGGCAATTCCACCAGCGGAGACACGGTAAAAGGAACCACTGGGGACGGCCAGACCATCACAGGGGGAAACAACGGAACAAACGATGCAGCAGGTACGGATAACTCCGGTACGACAGGGGAGCCGGACAAAGCGACGCCTGAGAACGGTAATCCAGGTACGACAGACGGTACAGGCACAGCGGGCGAAGGCACGAGCGTTGAAGGTGAGAATGGCCCAACCGGAACGACGCCTGGAACGTCTACGGAGACGACGCCTGGAACGACAACCGGTGAAACCGGCGGAACCGCAACACCTCAAGGTATTGCAGCACCAGCTGGAGCAAATCAGCTCGTTCTGATGATGAACAGCAACAAAATGTACCAGGACGGCAAGCTTTATCTGGCCGGCCAGCCTATGGCGGTTAAAAACGGAGTCTCTTATGTAGCCATCCGGGCTATGGTAGAACGCGTAGGCCTGAAGCTGACTTATGACGGTAAAACGAAAGAAACCATCATTATCAAGGACGGTAAGGAGCTGCGCTTCAAAACCAACAGCAGCGTGTATCGCGTCAACGGTGAATCCAAGCCGATGAAAGGACCTTCTTACCAGCAAAAAAACACATTCATGGTTCCTCTGACTTCGATTACTCAAGCGCTGAACATTCCGTACACGGTAGATCAGGCCAACAAGAGAGTTATCCTCTCGTTATCGACAAAACCTGTAGCCGCTTTTACGGTTCAGCCTTCTGAAATATTCGCAGGTGAAACGAATGTCAGCTATACGACGCAATCGAAGACCTCGAACGGTCTGCAGATTGTGGATGAGCGTTGGGAAGGCAAACAGGATATTTTTGAAGAAGTCGGAACTCATACCATAACGCATTATGTGCAGGATTCAAGCGGTCAATGGAGTGATCCCTACACCGTTACCATCAATGTGCTGAAGCCGAATGAACCGCCTGTGGCTAATTTCACGACGGACAAAGAAGAGTACAAAATGGGTGAGATGATTACCATCACCGACCAGAGTACCGATGATGAGAATGCGATCGTCGACCGTCAATGGTTAAATGACCATAAGGCATTCTTTAAGCCGGGCCCTGTTACCATCCGTTTGATGGTTACAGACAAGCATGGCGCAGTCGGCGAATTCCAAAAGACGATTACGATTACGAATGAAACGCTCTACACCGAGGATGAGTTCAACAAATTGTTCACTTCGGTTGGAGACAAATATACCTTTGACGGCACGAAAGTGCCAACCTGGAAAACGATGGATTTCACGTTCACGTCCGAGCCGGCAACACTGATCCGCAGCAACAGCCCTGAAACGGTATATTCCGAAGGACTGCTGTACAGAGAAACGGCCCTGGGAAGCACGCGTTTCATGCTTCACCATCTCAATTCCACGGGCAAGAACATGAAGCTGTACGTCATTGCGACGAACACGTATACGGATAGACCAGCCCAAATTACGTTCCAGAACTTTGGAATTGGCGGTCCGAACCCGTATCCGGAATTGACGGGCAAAACATCGCTTGAGCGCTATTTCCAATCGATGCAAAACCGGTCTGCCGAGCAGGTCGTCAACCTGGCTCCAGGCGAGAGCAAAGTCATCATGACGGAT
Organism: Paenibacillus sp. SAFN-054; assembly: GCF_051966755.1. Lineage (NCBI taxonomy): Bacteria > Bacillati > Bacillota > Bacilli > Caryophanales > Paenibacillaceae > Paenibacillus > Paenibacillus sp. SAFN-054. Next base: position 2,044,865 of record NZ_JBQCKS010000001.1, on the reverse strand, counting down.
GTCAATAAGACCAAAATGAAGCAGGGGGACACGATTTCCGCACTGGCAGATGCTTTCAGTGATTATCCGGTCCAGTACAGCGTCATCCTGATCGACGAGAACAAGGATCCGCTTCAATCCCTGCCATTCCTTCCGGCGCTCGATCGTGACGTGCATAACCGCGGCACCTATCCGGATTCGGTCCGCTTGATCCGCTACGACGAACCTGTCGGAACCGTACCGGCACGGATGGTTCTGGGCGACAACAAGGCAGACCCGAACCTGAAAGGATTGGACGGCATATACGGAACCGAGGCTTCGAATGCGGGCAACTTTGGTGTGTTGTACAAAGTGACGTTGAGCCGTGTAGCGCCTCACAGCCTGATTACGTTGAACCCTCGCGGCGGCTTGTATAACGGTGTTGTTACCGTAAACGGGCAAGTCGTACAGGTAGCAAACAAGGCGGCCGTAAGCGCGCCGAACGAAAACAGCGTGCTGTACCGCACAGGCAATTACGAGGAGAGCGTGGAAATTATGTACACGCCATCGCCGGGAAGCAATTTGCCGATCAATTTGCTTGTCATGCCGATGCCGCAGATGAAATAGATTCATCTCCGGACCTCAATACTATAGACAGCAGGCCCAACATCCGGATCTCGATGTTGGGCCTGCTGTTTTGTGATTTGCAGAGATGATGCTTCGTCCAGGTATGCTACAACCTATAATATCTTATATTTGTCTGCATAATAGGATGTACCTGTTATATTTGGAAAGAGGTGATCTGAATGAAAAGGAAGATACGTTTGCTCATCATGCTTATATCAGTGTTGTTAATGTCTGCTTTTGCTTCACCGAAATCCGAAGAACAGCTTGAGGCGATGGATTCAGGCCATGTGATCTCGGTTCAACTGACAGGCGGACGTCCGGGAATGCCGCATCGAAATTATCAATGGAATAAAAATGACCCTGTCGTTCATAAAATCACCCGCTGGATTTCGGATGCCAAGCCCGTTCAAGGGCAAATAGAATATGGCCGCCATGGTAACCCAATGTCGGTACGTTTAACGTTGGAAAATGGAAAGGTAATCGACGCCGAACCGGCATTCAACTGCGTTTCGGTTACGCTGTCAGACGGCGGTGGGATGACAACCTGTACTCCCGTAATAGGCGAAATAATGATCAAGAGTGGATCTTCAAAAATTAGAGCCGCCTCCTTGGAGATGTATGAGTGGCTGACGGATGGATATAAGGATGAGAAATACCGTGATGAACCATCTGTTTCTCCGTAAACCCAAAAAGCGACCCTGCAGTTCAGTTCTGGACTGTAAGGTCGCTTTTTTGCTTATGCCCCTATGAACTCCGGCTTCTCCATAACAAGTAAATAAAGAAGGGAGCGCCGACAGCGGAAGTGAACACGCCTACCGGTATATCGAGCGGTGTGAACAAGTTTCGCGCCAGCACATCCGCCAGCACCACGATGAATGCGCCGCAGAGACCGCTGGCCGGTAGCAGAGACCCGTAGGAAGAGCCGATCAGCTTTCTGGCGATGTGAGGGGATAATAGCGCCACGAAGCCGATGGCTCCGCCTACAGAAATGCCGGCGCCAGCAAGTCCGACCGCCGTGAAGATGAGTATCGTACGGTCTCTTTCCACGCTGCTTCCGGCTCCCGCTGCCAAGTCGTCGCCAAGCTGCAGCATGTTGATGCGGCGGGCAAAAGCAAGGCTGAGGACACCTAGTATGACGAACCAAGGCACAATCATGTTTACATGCTTCCAGGAGCTGCCGTAGACGCTGCCAAGCAGCCAGTTGAAGGCTTTTTGGGCTACGTCGGTCGGGCCGGTTACGAGCAGCATCGTGGAAAGCGAGGATGCCACGGAGCCGATGCCTACGCCGACCAGAACCAGCATCAACGGGTTCACGCCTTTTTTCCACGAAAGGACATAGATTAGCAATGTCGTTAAGGCCGCACCGATGAATGCTGCAGGCGGCAGCCAGAAGACGCTGGCCGAGGGAATCAAGGTGATAATGGCCGTGGCTGCCAGTGAAGCGCCGCTCGTCACTCCCATAACGTCCGGGGAAGCAAGCGGATTGCGGATGAGACCCTGGGTAATGGCGCCGGACATCGCCAGACAGGCTCCGACCATCGCACCGACGAGTACGCGTGGAAGGCGCAGTTTTTGTACCACGACGACGTCAAGCGCATCGCCTTGTCCGAATATGGCCTGCACGACGGCCCAAGGATTCACGTACTTCGTTCCGAATCCGACGCTCACGACCACCGCAAGTAGCAGAAGGAGCGCAAGCCCGGTCAGAACCGTGACTTGTCTTTTACTGGTCAGAAACGAAATTTGGCTGCCCTTGATCCGGACGGCAATCGGTTTTTTGGAATGATTGGATCGGCTCATTTTTTTAACAGCCCCTTTCTGGCGGCTTGGATGAAGAACGGAACGCCGATGATGGCGGTCATGACGCCGATCGGGATTTCGCGCGGCATGGCGATGAACCGGGCGGCAATATCGGCCAGCAGCAGTAAAATGCCGCCGAGGATCGCGCTGTATGGAATGAGCCAACGGATGTCCTTGCCAACGACGGTCCGCGAAATATGCGGTATGACAAGTCCGAGAAAGCCGACGGGGCCGGCCACCGCAACGGAGCTGCCTGCGAGCACTACGATGAGAAGTCCCATGGTGAGTTTCAGCAGTACGGTTCTCTGTCCCAGGCTTTTGGCGACGTCATCGCCAAGCATGAGCGTATTGATCGAGGAACTGATGAGCAGGGCAATAAGCCATGCCGCAAGCATATAAGGCAGCATGCGGAGGAGAATGTCCAAGCTTCTGCCTTCTACAGAACCGGACATCCAGAACAGCACTTCTTCCATAGCCCGTCCGCTGATAATAAGCATGCCATTGGTCATGGAACTGCAGAAAGCTGTGATGGCAGCGCCTGCAAGCGTGATTTTCAGCGGGGTAAGCCCCTGTCTGCCCGCGGAGCCTAGCACGAAGACGAACAGGCAGCTGACGCCTGCGCCGAGAAAGGCAATCCATGTGAACGAAGTCAGCGAGCTGACGCCGAAAAGGACGAACGAGGCGACGACGAATAGGGAAGCGCCTGCGTTAAGGCCGAATATGCCCGAATCCGCCAGAGGGTTTTTGGTGAGCGACTGCAGCAGAACGCCGCAGATCCCGAGACTTCCGCCGACAAAAGCAGCGATCAAAGCTCGGGGCACCCGCACTTCGCGGACGATAATATGCTCGGTGCTTCCATTATAAGAGGTGAACGCCTCCAGCACTTGTTGCCAGCCGGTGCTATGCACGCCGAACAGAATGCTTGCTGCAGCGCTGAGAAGCAGGATGAGGATTCCGACCATGAGACCCATCCATTTATATGTAGTTTTATGCAGCCATACCGTCTGCAACGCGTATCCCTCTTTCCTATTAGGCAAAATAAATAACATATAAAAGTTTAAGGGGAGGGGAAAGGAAAGTCAATGAACATCATTCTCATTTAAATCTGCGAATTGGATGGCAATATATCGAACAATTGTGGCGATTTACTACATATTATTGACAAGTAAAACCCTAATCGATTAGGATAAAGTCGATACTGATAATCATTATCAGAGAATTAAAAGGGGAGAACAACATACTTATGAAGAAATGGAATGGTATCATACTCATGATGCTCGCAGCCATGCTTGTGCTTTCGGCCTGCGGCAAGGATAGCGGCAGTACGACCGGCACAGCCGGCAGTGACAACGGAAACAAAGAGGCGGCGCAGGAAACGAACGATGCTGACCGTACCATCGATACCATTATGGGCAAGGTGACCGTGCCGGCGCATCCGCAGCGCGTGGTCGTGTTGACCAACGAAGGAACCGAAGCGCTTTTATCCATGGGAGTTAAGCCGGTAGGGGCTGTAAAGTCCTGGACGGGGGATCCATGGTATGCACATATTAAAGACCAGATGCAAGGCGTTGAGAATCTTGGCGAGGAAGGCCAGCCGAACGTGGAAGCCATTGCGGCCCTCAAGCCGGATCTGATCCTGGGCACGAAAATGCGCCAGGAAAAAATTTATGAGCAGTTGACGGCAATCGCCCCAACCGTATTCTCCGAAACGCTCCGCGGCGAGTGGAAAGGGAACTTCAAGCTGTGGGCTGATGCAGTAAACCAAGTGGACAAGGGCAACGAGGTTCTCGCGGCGTATGACAAGCATGTGTCCGATCTCAAAGCCGAGCTTGGCGACAAGCTGAAGACGAAAGTGTCCATGGTTCGCTTTATGCCTGGCAAAGCGCGCATCTACTATAGAGATACGTTCTCCGGTCTGATCCTTAGCGAGCTCGGTTTTGCCCGTCCGGAATCGCAAACCAGCGATGGATTTGCCGATGACGTGGGCAAGGAACGCATTCCCGAGATGGATGGGGATATCCTCTTCTATTTTACCTATGAAACCGGCGACGGCAAAGGCAGCGAGATGGAAAAAGAATGGACGAACGATAAGCTGTGGAAAAACCTTGACGTCGTGAAAAAGGGCAACGCCCACCGAGTGGATGACGTCATCTGGAACACGGCAGGCGGCGTGCTTGCTGCAAACCTGATGCTGGATGATTTGAAAACCTATTTTATAAAGTAAATATGTGTTGAATTTCGAAGAGGGAACCCTTACCGGGTTCCCTCTTGCTTCATTGACTGTCAAATCGATTTGAGGCATTATTATAAGTATGAGAATGCTGCAAATTTCGAGTTTTTTTGTTCACGAGATCATATTATAAAACGCTTTGCGTGAAATAAAACGGGAGGATTGAGCGTTATGCTTTCGACAGATCAGATCATTCATGCCATGTCGGAACAGGGGCTGCGCATTACCGACCAGCGGAAGACGCTCGCCAGATTATTCGGTGAACATTCGGGCTATTTGTCGGCCAAGGATGTATATGAGTATATGTGCAAAAAATACAGCGGACTCAGCTTTGACACGGTTTACCGGAACCTGCGCGTGATGCAGGAGCTCGGTGTGCTGGAGCAGGTCGTTTTCGAGGACGGCATGAAATTCAAGGCGAGCTGCAGTGAGGATCATCATCACCACCACATGATTTGCCTGCAGTGCCAGCGGACGTACCCGATTCAGTTTTGTCCGGTCGATCTGGCGGATGCGCCGGAGCATTTCCAGGTCGTAACGCATAAATTCGAAGTATTCGGTTATTGTAAGGACTGCCAGCAGTCCGTCTCGGAGGAGGAGCAGCAGGCGTCCTCCAGTATGGGCAGGGGACAGTAATATGGGACTGATGCGCAAGATCGTACAAGGCCCCATTCGTTTTTACCGCAAATATATTTCGCCGCTGAAGCCGCCCACATGCCGCTTCTATCCCACCTGCTCCGCTTATGCGCTAGAGGCGGTTGAAGTACACGGGGCACTCAAGGGAACATGGCTTGCCGCGAAGCGGATCGCTAAATGTCAGCCCTTTCATCCGGGAGGAGTAGACCTTGTTCCCCCTCGCAAAGAGAAGAGAGGCGACGGGCATTCCCATAAAGGCAGCGGGCATCTGACTTGACTTCCGGCCTGCAGGTTCAGTATATTAAGGAATATATGACATTTCCGACGAACGGATGAGTAGGAGAACACGAGCTTAGCTCAGAGAGCCGGTAACAGCTGCGAGCCGGTCTAGGCAGGTTCACCGAATATGGTCCGGGAGGAACGGCTTTCGAGCGTCAGCATGACTTCCATGAAGCCTGATGCGTAAGGGGGCGGCGTGATCCAGCGTTAATGGACGGTATCCGGCACATGCCGGGAACCGATGGAGCCTGTCTTCCGGGAGGAAGCGGGGAAATTGGGTGGTAACACGTGAGAGAACTCTCGTCCCATACTGGGGCGGGATTTTTTTGTGTTCAAAATTAATTGTATCCGGGAGGATGAGCTTTCCATGTCTGAAAAAAAGACGTTTTACCTGACAACACCAATCTATTATCCGAGTGACAAATTGCATATTGGCCATGCCTATACGACCGTCGCCGGGGATGCCATGGTCCGCTATAAAAAGCTTCGCGGTTATGATGTCCGCTACTTAACAGGAACGGATGAGCACGGCCAAAAGATCGAACGCAAAGCGGCAGAAGCGGGTAAAACCCCACAGCAGTTCGTCGACGACATTGTGGCCGGCATCAAGGACTTGTGGAAAAAGCTTGATATTTCAAACAGCGATTTCATTCGTACCACCGAGCCTCGCCACTCCAAGGTCGTTCAGGAAGTATTCGAACGTCTGCTTGCACAGGGGGATATTTACAAGGGAGAATACGAAGGCTGGTATTGTACGCCCGATGAGTCTTTCTTTCTCGAAAGACAGCTCGTTGACGGGAAATGTCCGGACTGCGGCCGCCCCGTAGAACGCGTGAAAGAGGAAAGCTATTTCTTCCGCATGAGCAAGTACGTGGATCGTCTATTGAAGTATTATGAAGACCATCCGGATTTCATCCAGCCGGTATCCCGCAAAAACGAGATGATCAATAATTTCATTAAACCGGGTCTTGAAGACCTGGCGGTTTCCCGTACGACGTATGAATGGGGTGTCAAAGTCAAAAGCGATCCGAAGCATGTCATTTACGTATGGATCGACGCTTTGCTGAACTACATTACAGCGCTCGGCTACGGTTCGGACGACACGACGCTATTCGATAAATACTGGCCTGCCGACGTACACCTGATGAGTAAGGAGATCGTCCGCTTCCATACCATCTATTGGCCGATCATTCTGATGGCGCTGGACCTTCCGCTGCCGAAGAAAGTGTTCGCGCATGGATGGCTGCTGATGAAGGACGGTAAAATGTCCAAGTCCAAGGGTAATGTCGTAGACCCGGTTACGTTGATCGACCGCTACGGTCTGGATACGCTGCGTTATTACCTGCTGCGCGAGGTGCCATTTGGTGCCGATGGAACCTTTACGCCGGAGAGCTTCGTAGAGCGCGTGAATTCCGATCTGGCCAACGACCTTGGCAACCTGCTGAATCGAACGGTAGCCATGGTAGACAAATATTTTGACGGCTCCGTGCCTGCGTACCAAGCCGGCATTACCGCCTTCGACGGCGAGCTGGAGGAAGCGGCGAAGGCCGTATACGCCAAGGTAGAGGAGGCCATGGAGAACATGGAGTTCTCTGTTGCCCTAACGGCGATCAGCCAGTTTATAAGCCGCAGTAACAAATACATCGACGAAACCCAGCCGTGGACGCTTGCGAAAGACGAAGCGAAACGCGGGGAGCTTGCTTCGGTCATGACGCATTTGGTGGAAAGCCTGCGCATCGCTTCCATCCTGCTGCAGCCTTTCCTCACCCAGGCTCCGCGCAAAATCTGGGAGCAGCTCGGCATTGAAGAAGGCGAGCTGACCGCCTGGGAGAGCGGCAAAACATTCGGCCTGATCCCTGAGGGCACGAAACTGGTGAAAGGAAATCCGATCTTCCCTCGCCTGGAGTCTGAACCGGAGATCGCCTACATCAAAGAGGCCATGACAGGCGGAACCGCGGCAGCACAAGCAGCGGAAGCACAACCAGATGAACAGGCCGCAAGCGAAGCGCCGGAGCTGAAAGAAGAAATCGGAATCGAAGATTTCGCCAAAGTGGAGCTGCGCGTAGCCCAAGTCATCGCGGCAGAGCCTGTGAAGAAAGCCGATAAGCTGCTGAAGCTCCAGCTGGACCTAGGCTTTGAACAGCGCCAAGTCGTTTCCGGCATTGCCAAATTCTATTCGCCGGAAGACCTCGTGGGACGCAAAGTCATCTGCGTCACGAACCTGAAGCCGGTCAAGCTGCGCGGCGAATTATCCCAGGGCATGATTCTCGCAGCCTCGCAAGGGGAGCAGCTGACGCTGGCCACCGTGCCGGACAGCATGCCGAATGGCGCAGTAGTCAAGTAAGGGCCCCCGTTCCCAGGAAGTCTGAATGGGGACTAAAATAGGAATAATAAGACGGAATACCTCTAAGATAAGAGGGTTCCGTCTTTTTGCGCGGGTCAGGATGAATATGCGGACCAGGCATTTCCAGCCCGTTCAAACTGTGGTTGACAAAAAAACAGAACCCATTCTATAATTTATTAGTAAAAATTACGATTAAGGTGGGCGTCTAACATTGAACAAAAAAATACGCCTGAAGTCGGCTGCGATATGCTCCGTGATATTGCTCATGGTCGTGCTGGCTGCAGGATGCGGACCGCAGAGCCAAGGCAAAATTGTTGAAGGCAAGGTCAACGTGGTGACTACCTTTTACCCGATATATGAGTTTGCAAAGGCAATCGGCGGTGAAGATGCGAATGTCATCAATCTGCTGCCTGCCGGCGTGGAGCCCCATGATTGGACGCCGCGCAGCCAGGATATCGTGAACACATCCAAAGCGCAGCTCTTTTTCTATAATGGTGCGGGCCTCGAAGGCTGGGTTCCCCAATTCCTGAAGGGCTTGAACCGGGACACCAAGGTGAAGGCTTACGAGGTCAGTCAAGGCATCCCGCTGATTGAGGCAGGGGAGGACGAGGAACATCAGCACGAAGGTGAAGGACATAAGCATGAGCATCATGTCGATCCGCATACCTGGGTGAGCCCGAAGTCGGCACTTATCATGGCGGAGAACATGAAGAACAGTTATATCGAAGCGGATCCGGCCCATCAGGATGCCTACACGAGCCGGTATGCGGCGCTTAAGCAGAAGCTTGAGAAGCTGGATGACGAGTTTAAGGCCAAGCTGGATGAGATGCCTCGGAAGGAGATCGTCGTATCTCATGAGGCCTTCGGGTATCTGGCGCGGGATTACGGACTGACACAGCATGCGATCATGGGCTTGTCTCCCGATGCGGAGCCGCGGGCCAGAGATCTGCTGCAGCTCTCCAATCTGGTGAAGGAGAAGGGCATTCATTTTATCTTTTTTGAAGAGCTGGTATCGGACCGCCTTGCCAAGACGCTCGCTTCGGAAACGGGGGCTGAGGTGCTTGTCCTGAATCCTGTGGAAGGTTTGACGGAAGAACAACTGAGCCGCGGTGATGACTATTTCAGTCTGATGCGCAACAATCTCGCAAATCTGATCCTGGCCCTGCAGGAGTAGAGTACAACTATTTTGAAAAAGAGAGGTGGATGTCAACATGTTTACGCCGATTATTGACGATTGTCATCAGCCGGTCGTTGAGCTGGAGCATATATCGTTTGCTTACCGGGACCAGCAGGTCATCTCCGACCTCAGCTTTACGGTCAAGGAAAGGGATTTTGTAGGCATCATCGGCTCCAACGGTGCCGGCAAATCTACGCTGATGCGGATGATCGTGGGTCTGCTGCCGGCGGGTGAAGGAAGCATCCGGCTGTTCGGACAGCCGATCCGCAAATTCAAGGACTGGGAACGGATCGGATATGTGCCGCAAAAGAACGCATTCAATCCGTTGTTCCCCGCTACCGTGCGCGAAGTGGTGCTGTCGGGATTATACAACAACAAGAACCTGTTTCGCAGAGTGGGAAAAGCCCAGCAGCAAAAATGCGACGATGCCCTCGAAGTCATGGGGATTCAGAATATCGCAGGTAAAAGAATCGGCGAGCTTTCGGGCGGCCAACAGCAGCGTGCTTTTCTGGCCAGAGCGATGATTAATCGTCCGGATTTGCTCATTTTGGATGAGCCCACCGTGGGGATCGACGCCAAAACCCAGGCCGATTTCTTTGAATTAATTACACATATGCATGAGCATCACCACATGACTTTCCTGATGGTTTCCCATGATATGGGCATGGTTGAAAGTTATCTTGGGAAGCATCCGAAGCAGCAGAACGGGAACATCAATTTTTATGTCCGGCATTCCCACGAAATTCAAAATTGCGAGGAGCGGGATCTGCAGCATTCGCTGATATGATCACAGCCGCGGTTGCAGAAGGAGTCGTATAACATTGGCTATCGATATTATGCTAAGTGATTTTTTTCAGCGTGCGCTGGCCGGAGGCATTCTGATCGGAATAACCGCGCCGCTGATTGGTATTTTTCTGGTGCTGCGCCGGTTGTCCATGATTGGGGATACCCTCGCGCATGTGACGATCGCAGGCGTGGCCCTCGGTTTCCTGATAGAGGTGTATCCCCTCGGCGCAGGGCTTGTCTTTGCGGTTTTGGCCTCATTCGCGATCGAAAAGCTGCGGAAAGCTTATAAAAGCTATGCCGAGCTGTCCATTGCCATCATTATGTCGGGCGGAGTCGCGCTCGCGTCTTTGTTTTTTACACTTGGTATGGGTTACAATACAGATGTGATGAGTTATTTGTTCGGGAGCATTTATACATTGGATACACAGGATCTGTATGTCGTGGGAGCCGTAACGCTGGTTGTGGTTGTCGTGGTTGCACTCTTTTTCAAAGAGTTCTTCCTTCTCAGCTTTGAAGAGGATGCGGCGAGCGTTAATGGACTGCCTGTGCGCATGCTCAATATGCTGATTACGGTCTTGACGGCGCTCGTCATCAGTACGGCGATCAAAATCGTCGGTGCGCTGCTGGTTTCCGCGCTGCTGACTATCCCGGTCGCTATCAGCTTATTGATCGCACGAAGCTTCAAATCATCCGTGATCCTATCCGTTGTTATCTCCGAGATCGCCGTGATTATCGGGCTCGTCATTGCCGGCATTTGGAATTTGGCGCCAGGAGCAACGATTGTCCTGCTGTTGATTGCCCTTCTGATATTAACCATGGCCGGTAAAAAAGGGTTTTCGAGTTAGCCATTATAGGGGGTACGTACGGCCTTGTCGAACTTGAATATTTGGATCGCATTTCTTGCCGGGCTGGCTTCATTTATCTCTCCATGCTGCCTGCCTTTATATCCTTCATACCTTTCTTACATTACAGGGATGTCGGTGCAGCAGCTGAAAACGGAGCAGAATAAAAAAGAAGTCCGTTTCCGGACCATGACGCATACGCTCGCGTTTATTTTGGGCTTTTCAGCCGTGTTTTACACCTTGGGCGTTGGAGCAGGACTGTTCGGGAATTTCTTCAACAATAACCGGGATCTGATCCGCCAACTGTCCGCTATTTTGATTATATTGATGGGCCTGTTCCTTGTGGGTATTTTCCAGCCCAAGTTTTTGATGAGGGATTTTAAAATGGACTTCAAATTCAAGCCTGCGGGCTATATCGGTTCCTTTATCTTCGGTATTGGCTTCTCCGCCGGATGGTCGCCCTGCGTGGGACCGATCCTGGCGGCGATCATCGCACTCGCGGCAACGGAGCCCGGTGCATGGTTTCCGCTCATTACCGCCTATACGCTCGGGTTCGCCATTCCTTTCTTCGTACTGGCGTTTTTCATCGGTTCCACGAAGTGGATCGTGAAATATTCAGGCATCATGATGAAAATCGGCGGCGCCTTGATGCTGCTGATGGGTGTGCTGCTGTTTACAAACCAAATGACGAAAATAACGATTTGGCTGCAGGCGATTACGCCCGAGTGGCTGAAATTCTAGGTAAAATAATCAATTTTGGCCGAAGGAAAATGCTCAAAGATCCGCTCTGTGATGAATTCGCGCAGGGCGGTTTGCTGTTCATCGGGGTATACATACTTGGATTGGCCCCACTTCCCCCATTTCTTCTTGCGCTTTTCGACGTCCATTTCGAGCTTCGTTTTGGGATATCGCTGCTCAATCACCGATTTAGCGGTTTTGGTAAACCGGTGCTGGATCAGCTCAAAGGTTAAATCGCTCGTGGCATCCTTCGGCAGGGTCTTCTCCAGACGAGCCAGGAGGTCGGCGTAGCCTTCTTCCCAGCCGTCATACCAGATGATCGGAGCAATGATGAACCCGAGCGGATAGCCGGCGTGAGCAACTTTCCCGGCGGCTTCGATCCGCTCCTCGAAGTGGGAGGTGGAGGGCTCGAACTGACGGATGACATAATCGGAGTTGACGCTGAAACGGATACGGGTATGCCCGTTGTGCTTCAGCTTAAGCAGCGGATCGACGTGGTGGAACTTGGTCACAAAGCGCAGTCTTCCGAATTCCTCATCGGCCATGAACGTTATCAAATCCGCGAGGGAGCCGGTAATATGCTCAATGCCGACGGGATCCGAGGTACAGGCGGCCTCAAACCGGGTAATCTCCGGCTTTCGCTCCTCGATATAGCGCTTGGCCGACGCCAGGATATCCTCCGTATTCACGTAAACGCGGATATAGGGCTTGGCGCCGAGCGTCGTCTGCAGGTAGCAGTAATGGCAGTGGCCCATGCATCCTGTCGAGATCGGAATTGCATACTCGGCGGACGGTTTGGATTGATCAAATTCCAGCGTTTTACGGACTCCGACCACCAGTGTGCGCTTGGCGTTTTTGTATTTTTCGAGATCCGTGTCGCCGGGCAGATTGGTGATGCGGTTGTGGGAGGTGGTCATCCGGAGCGGAATGTTGTTTTGCTTGACCCACTCCATAATTTTTGCGCCTTTGGAATAGTTCAGCGCATCCGGTTCAAAATATACAAGGTCCGGGATGAACGGTTTTGTTGGCCTCAGCGTTCGCTTTGGTCTTTCCTTAATACCTGTCCCCATGGCAATCGCGCTCCTTTCCTCATTTATTATGTGTGCGTCAAATGGCCTACAGTCGTGGGAAAAGAGAGGTTTCCCGGCAGGACTTGCCAAGTCCTCTTGGAAACATGTATCATTACAAGAGCAGGTATTTTGGTTCCATGATTCATGCTTAAAAAGAGAAAAGAGGGAAGAAGATGCCAACGCCCAGCATGGAGGATTATTTGGAGCGCATCTACAAGCTGATTGACGAAAAGGGATATGCTCGCGTCTCGGATATTGCCGAAGGGCTGGAGGTTCATCCTTCATCGGTTACCAAAATGATTCAAAAACTCGACAAGGATGAATACCTCATATACGAGAAATATCGTGGACTCGTTTTGACCAGCAAAGGCAAGAAGATGGGTAAACGACTGGTTGACCGCCATAAGCTGCTTGAAGATTTCTTGACGATGATCGGCGTGTCCGATGAGCATATTTATACCGATGTGGAAGGGATCGAGCATCATTTGAGCTGGGATTCCATTACGCACATTGCAACGCTTGTAGAGTTCTTCCGCAGAGATGACCAGCGTCTTCAAGATTTGCGGAACATTCACAATGAACTAGTGGGCGATTCGTAAAACAGGCATCTGTCCCTTTCAAGAGACGGATGCCTCTTCGTTTCTCATGAGCGGGAAGACCCCTATGTATGGCATGACGGCCTCCCTGGACGGCCGCGATGCTTTATGCCTGCAAATCTATTATTACTTGGAGGATTCGTAGAATGAGGTTATGGAAGTTTCACAAATGGATGATCCTGGCACTCGTGTTTATACTGTTTTTACCTGTTACCAGTCGTTCTGTTCAAGCGGAAACTTCAAAAGGGTCCATCACGATTTCGCTGGATGGGGACCGGATTACCAGTGACGTTGCGCCGTATATTCTTCCAAAAGTATATGTGACCATGGTGCCGCTCCGCGTCATTAGCGAGGGACTGGGGGCAGCCGTGAATTGGCAGCAGAGCTCGAAAACCGTCACCATTGACCGCGATGGTTCGTCCATGTCACTGACCAGCGGCAAAAAAACGGCTGTGGTCAACGGTGAGAGTGTTGCACTCGATGCTTCGGTCCAAATCAAAAGCGGCAGAATTATGGTGCCGCTCCGTTTCGTTGGCGAGAACCTGGGCCTGCAGGTCGTATGGAATCAAGCGGCACAGAGCATCGCGCTGTTATCCGGTTCATACATACCAAGCCTTCCAAGTCCCGCGGAACCAAGCCAGCCTGAAGAGGGGAATGGAAACGGGCAGCAGGATGGGATACACGGGGCCTGGATATCGACCGTCACCAACCTGGATTGGCCCTCCAAGAAGTCGTACGGAAACAGCAATCAGCAAAAGCAGGAATTCACTGCGCTGCTGGATAAGCTGCTGGCTATCGGCGTGAACGCGGTTTACGTTCAGGTTCGTCCCGCCGGCGACGCGCTGTACCCTTCGAAACTTGTACCATGGTCCGAATATTTGACAGGCAAACAGGGACAGGATCCGGGCTATGACCCGCTCGAATTCATGATCAAGGAGACCCATCAAAGAGGGATGCAGTTCCATGCCTGGTTTAATCCGTTTCGTGCAAGCATGAAATCGACCAAAACCAATTTGGCTCCAAACCATGTGGCGATCCAGCATCCGGATTGGATCGTGACCGCCAACAATCAGATGATCATTAATCCGGGTATTCCGGAAGCAAGACAGCATATTATCGATGCCATTATGGAAGTCGTGAACAAATACAGCATCGACGGCGTGCACCTGGATGATTATTTCTATCCGTCCGGCGGGACATTCAACGACGACAACACGTACAAGACGTATGATTTCAGCGGTCTTTCCAAAGCCGATTGGCGCAGGGATAACGTGAACCAGTTTGTTCAAAAGCTTGACCAGTCCATTCATGCCGCGAAGCCTTCCATCGAATTCGGCATCAGTCCGTTTGGCGTATGGCGCAATAAGGCAACGGACGTGACGGGTTCGGATACGAAAGCGGGTGTGACGGCTTACGATTCGATGTACGCGGACGTAAGAACGTGGATACAGAATGGCTGGATCGATTATGTTGCGCCGCAAATCTATTGGAGCATGTCGTTTAAGGCTGCCCAGTACGATAAGCTTGTTGATTGGTGGGCCGCGGAAGTGGCAGGGACCGGGGTTGATTTGTTGATCGGTCAGGCGCCGTACAAGCTGGGTACGACCGAAGCCGGATGGCAAAGTTCTCAGGAGATTATCAATCAGCTCACCTATAATGAAAAATATGCGGATATTAAAGGTTCGATCTTTTTCCGGGCGACGCATTTGATCAACAATCCGCTCGGACTTATTCCGGCATTGGCCGCTTTTTATCAACAATAATACCCGTTCATAACGAGTCATGAATCGACTCCCGTTCTCATACATTAGGTTGAATGTAGATGAGGACGGGGGTTTTTTGCATGCTCATCAATGCGGTTTTTGAAGGCGGCGGAGTCAAGGGAATATCGCTTGCGGGCGCAGTGAAAGCGGCAGAAACCTCGGGGGTCGTATTTCACAGGCTGGCCGGGACATCCTCGGGCTCCATTGTGGCTGCGCTGCTAGCAGCAGGATTCTCTGCGGACGAGATGAGCGAGATTGTCCGTACGACGCCTTTCACTTCCTTTCTGCATCGAGCGCCGGTGTTTAACGCCAAAATCATCGGGCCGGCCGTCCGCCTGTTCATCAAAAAAGGACTGTATTCCGGGGAAGCGCTGGAATTATGGATCCATAATATTTTGAAGTCAAAGGGAATCCGCACATTCTCGGATATCCCGCCAGGCAAATTGATGATCATCGCCTCCGACATCACTAACGGCAAAATACTGGTGCTGCCCGGCGATCTGATCAAGCTAGGCATCAATCCGGCAGCGTTTGAGGTTTCGAAGGCGATCCGCATGAGCACCAGCATTCCTTACTTTTTCGATCCGGTGATTCTGAGAATGTGCGGGGATGCAGCCCGGGGCAAATCGTTCAAGGATCAGTTCGTATATATCGTGGACGGCGGGCTGCTCAGCAACTTTCCGCTGTGGCTGTTCGACGATACGACCGTGGAGACGCCGGGACCGGGGCAAAAGCTCGTGCAAACGATCGGATTTCAAATGGTGGGTCGGAGCTCGGGCAGCCCCCATGTGATCAGAGGACCGGTCAGCATGCTGCAGGCGATGTTCGATACGATGCTGTCCGCCCATGACGAACGGTACATCGAGCAGGTGAACCGGTTCCGGACAATCAAGATCCCCACACTTGGCGTCGGCACGATGGAGTTTAATCTGACACCGGAACAAAGCAGGGAGCTTTACGAGTCCGGCGTTCAGGCAGGAAACAAGTTTTTCGCCAGATTTCAAAGGCTGAATATGTAAAAAGAGGCGTTCACGCTTAGCGTGAACGCCTCTTCATTCATGCAGGATTAATGGTACTTCGGCTGCTGGTCATCGTTTTTACCCTTGGAGCCTTCGATGACCTGAAAAGGATAATGCTTTCTTTTTCCTGCGGTATGCGTCTTCTTGGCTGCGGCCACCTTTTCCATCGTTCGGGCAGATGGCTTGATCTTTGGTGCTTTTCTCGATTTTCCACGTCCGGGCTGGTATTTGAAGAGCAGGAACACCACGCCAAACACCAGGAAAGGTATGAGCAGCATTTTGATCAAATTCAAAGGTTGGTCCAACAGCATAAACAAGAAACCTAAAACGGCCAGCGCCGCTGCAACCCAAAAGACTATAGCATGCCTTTTCATCTCATCCTCATCCTTTCAGGGGATCCAAGACTCCGGTTCTGACAGGTTGGTTTGCTGCAGGTGCGTTTTCCATTTGAGCATCGAGCTCAAGCATCCGGTTAAATGAAGCGATGGAAACCTCTACCTGATCATCTTTCGGTTCTTTGGTGGTCAACAGCTGCAGCCACAATCCCGGATAACCGAGGTAGCGGAGAACAGGCACCTCTCTAAGCGAGTTGGTCATTTTCAAGAATTCGAACGAAATGGCAATGACGACAGGCAGCAGGACGATCCGCTGCAAGACGCGCTGCGTCATGTTATCCCACGGAACGAGGGAATAGATGAGGACGCCCAGCACAATCGTGAGCATCATAAAGCTGCTGCCGCAGCGGTAATGGAGCCGGCTGTGCTTCTGTACATTCTGCACCGTCAATTCCTCACCGGCTTCGTAGGTCGTGATGACCTTGTGCTCCGCGCCGTGATATTGGAACAACCGCTTCACTACAGGCGTCTGTGAGATGGCCCATAGATAAACCAGAAGCAAAATGAGCTTGATGACCCCTTCAATCAGGTTATGCAGAATGTAGTTATCAAACAGCTTGCCGAAAAAAATGTTCTCAAGAAAAACCGGAAGCAGTGTAAGCACCAGCTTGCCGAATACGAAGGAGAGAACGCCTACGGCGGCCACGCCGATAATCATGCTCAGGCTCCATTTGGATTCTTCCTTCTCTTTCAGTTTTTCGCGCTCTTCAGGTTCAAGCGTATCATCCGCGTACGCATCAGCGGAATAATTCAAATGCTTCGTTCCTTTGGCGCTCGAATCTATAATACTGACAATGCCCCGCAGCAATGGGACCCTGCGCAGCTTGCGCACCCAATTTTTGTCCTGCTTCGGCACTTCCAAAAAAGTAATTTCCTGATTTTTTCTGCGTACGGCTGTCACATTGACATGTTTGCCGCCAAACATAACGCCTTCAATCACAGCTTGGCCGCCGTAGCTGACAGTTTTTGATTCTTGCGACAACCAGTTCACCTTCCCTAAGAAATTAGTGTATTTCAGGATATTTCCAATCCTGTATGGCTTACCCGGCTTTCGCATCAGTCTTCAGCACGCGAGCCCCGAGGTTTTATTATTACCATTGTATCTAATTTCCGGCTCGATTTCTAGTTGGTTTAGGCTCGGACGAAATGTACATACTAAGGAAAACAAAAGGAGTCTTTGAAAATGACGACACAAGCTGCCGCATATCGGCAAAAGTCGGAGGAAGGACATACGAATCCGTTCACGTTTGGGCTTGAACTCGGTTTTTTTGCGGGACTGATCTGGGGAGCGATTCATTGGGTATTCTATACCTTTCATTTCACCAAAGTGATTCCGGGATTTCTCGGCGGACCCTTTTTCAGGTCATCTTTTCTTAAAAGCGGTTCCGGGCAGCTGACCGGTTGGCTGCTGTTCATCGTCCTTTCCACTTTTGCCTCCATTATATATGTCCTGCTGCTTCGAAAGCTGAGAGGTCCGTGGCCCGGGATCCTGTATGGCGTAGTATGGTGGTTCATCCTTTTTGTCCTAGCAGGTCCAAAGCTTCATATGATGAAGCCCGTTCAACACCTGGGATGGAACTCGGTCGTGAGCGAATTCTGCCTTTTTCTGCTCTGGGGATTGTTTATCGGATATACGATTGCCGTTGAATTCACGGATGAGCGAAAGCGTGAACCAAAGCAAGCAAAGGCTTGAGCTAGCAAAAAAACTTCTCAAGTGGACATTCCCTATGGTAAAATAGCAGATGGTTATTTGACAATAAGGGTGGGAAAACCATTTTGAGAACCATATGGGTGATCAACGGACCGAACCTGAATCTGCTCGGGCTTCGGGAGCCCGGTGTATACGGCTCTCAAAGCCTGCAAGCAATTGAGGAAGGCTTGCTTCAAAAGGCTGAAGCTTTGGGCTTGTCGATTACATTTTATCAATCCAACCATGAAGGCGACATCATCGACCGGATCCATGGCGCTATAGGCCATGCCGACGGCATTGTGCTGAACCCTGGCGCGCTTACCCACTACAGCTATGCAGTGCGCGATGCCATCAGCTCTGTTAAAATACCGACCGTCGAAGTGCATTTATCCAACATTCACGCGCGGGAACCGTTCCGTCATACGTCGGTCATCGCTCCTGTTGCCATTGGACAAATCGCCGGATTCGGCGCCGTCAGCTACGAACTTGGATTGATAGCCCTGCTTCGCCACTTGGAAAGTCAGGGACAATAGGTCGCTGCCTCTTCCGGATGAAGCTGTGAAGAGAGAGGAGACGTAAGTTTATGAGCAACCATCGTGTACTTCAATTGCGTGAAGCCATGCAGCAAAAAAACGTGGAGGCGCTGTTCGTCACAAGCGCGATCAACCGCCGCTACCTGACCGGTTTTACAGGTTCTTCGGGTTATGTGCTCGTAACCATGAACGAAGCCTATTTGCTGACTGACTTCCGCTATATGACCCAGGCGCCGCAGCAGGCGAAGGATTTCAAGGTTGTCGAGCATGCGCAGCGTGTAACAGATACGGTTAAGGAACTGCTGAACTCCGCTAACATCGGCAAGGTTGCCTTTGAGCAGGAGGATGTTTCGTTCGCATCGTATAGCGCTTATGCCGAGCAGCTCAAGCCGATCCAGCTGGTTCCGGTTTCGGGAATCGTTGAACAGCTTCGCATGTTCAAGGATGCCGAAGAGCTGAAGGTAATGCAGAGAGCCGCCGATTTGGCCGACGACACCTTCAAGCATATTCTTGGCTTTATCAAGACAGGGATGACCGAACGCGAAGTCGATCTGGAAATGGAATTCTATATGCGCCGTCACGGTGCAACTTGCTCCTCGTTCGATACGATTGTCGCTTCCGGTGAACGCTCCGCGATGCCGCACGGCGTGGCTAGCGAACGGGTAATCGCCGGAAATGAGCTCATTACGTTCGATTTTGGCGCCCTTCTGGACGGCTACTGTTCCGATTTGACACGGACCATCGCAATCGGCGATCCGGATCCGAAGTTGAAGGAAATCTACGACATCGTTCTGGAGGCGCAGCTGCATGCTCTCGAGAACATCAAACCGGGAATGACCGGCCGCGAAGCCGACGCTCTGGCGCGCGACATCATTACGAAGTACGGCTACGGCGATCAGTTTGGCCACAGTACCGGCCATGGTCTAGGCATGGAAGTGCATGAAAATCCGCGCCTGTCCAAGCTGAGCGACGATATTTTGAAGCCGGGCATGGTCGTTACCGTTGAACCCGGCATTTACCTTCCCGGTCTTGGCGGTGTACGCATCGAGGATGATATTGTGATCACGGAGACGGGAATTGCAATCCTGACGCATTCGTCGAAGGAATTCACAGTATTGCCGGTGTGATTAACGCAATATATATTTTATTTTAGGAGGCATTTTTGTGATTTCAGTCAACGATTTTAAAACAGGATTAACGGTGGAAGTGGATGGCGATATCTTCACCGTTCTTGATTTTCAACACGTAAAACCAGGTAAAGGTGCGGCATTCGTTCGCTCCAAACTGAAAAACCTTCGCAACGGCAACACCGTTGAGCGCACATTCCGTGCAGGCGAAACAATCGGCCGTGCCATCATCGAGAACCGCGGCGTTTCTTACTTGTATGCAAGCGGCCAAGAGCACACGTTCATGGATAACGAAACCTACGACCAGTTCACCCTGGACAGCGATCAGCTCGAGTGGGAATTGAACTTCCTGAAAGAAAACATGAACGTTCACATTGTGAGCTATCAAGGAGAAATCCTGGGTATCAACCTGCCAACCAGCGTTGAGCTGAAGGTTGTTGAAACCGAGCCAGGCATCAAAGGCAACACGGCTACGGGCGCTACCAAAAACGCGAAAGTCGAAACCGGACTTAACGTTCAGGTTCCGCTGTTCATCAACGAAGGCGATGTGCTTCTGATCGATACACGCGAAGGAAAATACATCTCCCGCGCGTAGGCTTTTCTTCAGAAAAGCGGCGGCTTTAACTCCGGATTCCCCTCACGGCAAGTGAGGGGGATTTTTTGCATAAGCAGGAAGAACCCTTGGTGTACATAGCTTCAAGCGAAAAAAAGTCTACCTTTCCGGTGGACTTTCGTATTATACTAATTTAAAGCATAAAAATAGACGTTTGGAATTTGAGTGGGGAGTGAATCGAAGTTGTCACTGTACGTCATGAAATTCGGAGGCAGCTCCGTGGGTGATACGGAGCGAATGAAGCGCGTCGCAAGACGCATCGTTGAGAAGCAGGACGAAGGACATCAATGCGTCGTGGTCGTTTCCGCGATGGGGGACACCACAGACGATCTGATCGATCAGGCGAAGCTTCTGAACCCGGAGCCTCCCGCACGGGAAATGGATATGCTGATGACGACGGGAGAGCAGATTTCGATGTCTCTGTTGTCCATGGCCATCCACCAGCTGGGACGAAGCGCCGTCTCGCTGACCGGTTGGCAGGCTGGATTCCGTACAGAACCTGTGCATGGCAAAGCCCGGATCACGGATATATTGCCTGAACGCGTTCAAGCTGCCTTGAAGAACAATCAAATTGTCATCGTTGCAGGATTTCAGGGCATGACCGAGGACGGGGAAATCACGACGCTTGGCCGTGGAGGTTCCGATACGACGGCGGTTGCGCTCGCAGCGGCGATTAACGCCGACGTATGCGAAATTTATACGGATGTGGACGGCATTTATTCGACGGATCCGCGCATCGTCAAATGCGCACGGAAGCTTGAGGAAATCTCTTATGACGAAATGCTGGAGCTCGCCAATCTGGGCGCAGCCGTCCTGCATCCGCGGGCGGTCGAGTACGCCAAGCACCACAAGGTGCATCTGGTCGTCAGATCCAGCTTTAACTATAACGAAGGCACTGCAGTTAAGGAGGAAACAAGCGTGGAACAGGGAGTAGTGGTAAGCGGCATCGCTTATGATAAAAATGTAGCAAGAATCAGCATTCTTGGCGTGGAAGACATTCCGGGCGTCCTGGCACATGTATTCGGAGCGCTTGCCGAGGCTTCGATCAACGTGGATATTATCGTTCAGAGCGGCGTGCAGGACGGCAAAGCCGATTTCTCCTTTACGACATCTTTGTCTGAGAGCGATCATGCGCTAGAGGTCATTCACGGCCTGAAATCCAAGCTTCCTTACCGTGAAGTGACTTCCGATACGAACCTGGTGAAAATTTCGATCGTTGGCGCCGGCATGATCAGCCATCCCGGTGTAGCCGCGCAAATGTTTGATGTGATTTCCAAACAAGGGGTCAGCATCAAAATGGTCAGCACCTCTGAAATCAAAACATCCTGCGTAATCGAAAACGGGAATCTTGAGCAGGTTGTCAAAGCGCTGCACACAGCCTACAACCTGGATACCGAAGCACAGGTGTTTGTCGGCGGGCCTCAGGACAGACGCTAATTCCCTGGTCCACTCGTCACATTAGCATAAGAAAGGCCTGGAGCATAAAGCTCCAGGCCTTTTTCGCGTTTGCTGCCATTCTGCGGACGATTATCCCTGCTTGCATGCGGAGGATTTAGTAGAGGGGAGACAAGACAAGGTCGTTTTTGGCGACGGGCACGACGGGCACCGTATCGACACCTGTGCAGTATTCAACGTCATGACCATAACCAAGCTTGACCAGCTGTTTCGCGGAGGATCCTTCCATCACCGTCTCATAGAGCGCATGACGGCACTGCCGATAGGCGAGCTTCATGGCTACGCCCAGATCGTTCAGACGCACCGGATGATTCAAGCGGGCCTCCATGGCATCGATAATCATACCTGCGCATAATCCGTCTTCGAGCGAAAATTCATTCCTGCAGCCCGCGCACAGCAGAATCACATCCCGTTCAAAGGCTGTCAGCGCTGCAGCACAGGCCGTCCCGTTCAGGAAGCTCGCGGCGAGCAGGCGAGAAGCCCGCTGCGACTTGAGAAGCCCACGGGTACCGTTGGAGGTCGTCAATATCACCAATTTGCCCGCGATATCCTCTGACATGTAGTCGTGGGGAGAGTTTCCTGCCTGAAAGCCGGGAATCTTCTTATAGTAGCGCTCTCCGCCGACAAAAGTATGTTCGCTGCGTTTACTTTGGGCCTCAGGGACGGTTTCTACGGGAAGCAGGCCGCAAGCGCCTTTGGCAAGTGCCGTGATCATCGTGCTTGTTGCGCGCAGCACATCTATCACCACCGCGCTTTTTTGGATAAAGTCGTCCGATCTAATATCGTCCACATTGGCAATCACATCCACCCGCATGGATAAAATCCTCCTTAAGCCACTTATGTGTGCGGATCTCTATCAGCAGGTTAAGCCCATAGAGATTAGTACATTCACTTCTAATATATGCGCAGCAGGCAGAAATGTTCCTTGCCCTTTCTTCTAAAACATATCTAAAAAGAGAGATTGCAGCATATCCATATAAAAGAAGCACACTTTCTTGGTAAGGAGGTTTCTCAAATGGACAAGTTCGTCATCAGTATGGCCACGCTGCGCATGCTTTCGGGGACGATCGAAATCGCAGCTGCGCTGTTTATGCTGAGGCTCATGCAGGTCGATAAGGCGCTCGCCGTCAATTCTTTACTGGCTTTCGTGGGCCCGACTGTTCTTATTTTAACGACTTCCATCGGTTTGATCGGCCTGGCAGACAAGCTCTCATGGGGGAAGATCCTATGGATCTTCGTGGGCGTTTCCTGCCTCTTAATCGGAATTTTGAAAAAATGATAGATTCGTCGTCATAAATCCAAAGTACAAGCATAAACATGAGGTATAAAAACACTAGATTTCAGACGACATGCGTTACGCGTGATGTTGAAGAAAACGACAGCAAGGGGGTGGTCGTATGACGAATCCAATCTGGCTTGAACTTTTTCCTGACCCGATCAAGTCCATGCTGCGCCAGCTGCCGCATGATTATCTCGGGAGGCTGGAGGAAGTGCGAATCCGCGAAGGCAGACCGCTTGAAGTGAATGAATCCGGAGGTCACCGCTTCGTCACAAGGCAAGGGCTGCTTTCCCTCAAAGCGGACGAGGCGTACAGGCCAGATCGGGAAGATAGCCGGAAGTTCCTGGACCTTATCAGTAATCACTCCTTATATACCCTGGAAGAAGAGCTGCGCAAGGGGTTCATAACGGTTCCCGGCGGACACCGCATCGGGCTTGCCGGGAGAACGGTTCTGTCCAGGGGGAGCGTGGAGCATATCCGGGACATCCGAAGCTTTAACGTTCGGATCGCCAGGGAGGTGCAGGGGGCTGCCGATGACATTCTTCCCTATCTGTACGACGACAGGGAGAGAAGAATGCGGCATACGCTCATCCTGTCACCGCCTCAGCATGGCAAAACGACGCTGCTGAGGGATATGGCCAGGCAGATCAGCGGTGGAACCGCATTACAGGCTGCCGGCGCGCGGGGGATCAAGGTCGGTATCATTGACGAACGCTCGGAGATCGCCGGAAGCCTGCAGGGCGTTCCAAGCTTTGACGTCGGTCCCAGGACCGATGTCATGGATGCTTGTCCCAAAGCGGAAGGCATGATGATGATGATCAGATCCATGTCACCGGATGTTCTGATCGTGGACGAGATCGGCAGGGAAGAAGATGCGGAAGCTTTGACAGAAGCGCTGCATGCCGGTATCACCGTCATTGCCTCTGCGCACGGCAGCGGACCTGAAGAGCTTCATAACCGACCTGCGATGCAGAGGCTCCTGGAGAACAGGATGTTTGAAAGGTACGTTATCCTGCATCGAAGCGGCGGCAGAACAACCTTCAGGCTGATGGACAGGCAACTGCGGGGAATCCAGCTGCGGACGAAGGGGGAAGCCCATCATGCTTAAGCTGATCGGAGCCATGCTTATCCTGCTGTCGGGAACGCTCGCAGGGTTCCATCAAGCAGCCCGGTTTGCGGCAAGACCAAGGCAGATTCGCGAGCTGATCCTGGCAATGCAGAGACTCGAAACTGAAATTTCCTACGGATTTACGCCTTTGCCCGATGCATTCGGCAAGATGTCAGAGCAGCTGGGAGAGCCGCTGCGGAGCTTGTTCAAGCGGGCAGCCTTCCACATGAATGAACACGGGAGCACGGCGCAGGAAAGCATTCAGCGCTCGCTGCACGAGAACTGGAAGCGGTCAGCGATGAAAAAGCCGGAACGCGACGTTATCCACCAGCTCAGCTTCACGCTCGGGACAAGCGACAGACAGGACCAAATCAAGCATATTGCCTTGGCTGCGCAGCAGCTGAAGCACGAGGAAGCTTTGGCGAGAGAGGAACAGGCGAAATACGAAAAGATCAGCAGAAGTCTCGGGCTATTGATTGGAGCATTGATCGTCATTTTGATCTTTTAGCGAGGTGCCAAGGAATGAACTTTGAAGTGAACGCAATTTTCCAGATTGCGGGAATCGGCATCATCATTGCGATGATCCACACGGTGCTCAAGCAAATGGGAAAAGAGGATATGGCTCATTGGGTGACGGTCATCGGCTTTGTGGTGGTGTTGTTCATGGTCGTCCGGCTGCTCGATAACCTGCTGCAGGAGATCAAAACCATTTTTCTGTTCCAGTAGGGGTTGCATATGGAAATTATACAGGTGGTGGGTCTTGGACTCATCGCAACCATTTTGATTCTGGTCGTTAAAGAGCAAAAACCTATGTTTGCTTTTCTGCTGGCGGCTGCCACAGGCGTTCTGATCTTCATGTTCCTGATGGGCAAAATCAGCACCGTTATTTCGGAACTGGAACGGATGGCTAAATCCTCCGGCGTCGAGATGATCTACCTGAAAACCATCCTCAAAATCATCGGCATTGCCTATATCGCCGAATTCGGCGCACAGTTGGTCAGGGATGCCGGTCAGGAAAATATTGCCTCAAAAATCGAATTGGCGGGCAAAATGCTGATCATGGTGCTTGCGGTACCCATCATCGGCATCATCATCGAAACGGTACTGAAATTGCTGCCTTCGTAGAAGAAAGTGGGAATACCCATGTTGGGACAACAACGGCGGGATATACGGCATTGGATCATCTTTCTGATCCTTTTTCTAGTGGTTGGAACGAACCAGGTATTCGCGGCTTCTCCGGCGGAAGAATGGGTCAAGCATCAAGCCGAGTCGCTGCCGAAGGATCAGGTGGAATCCTACTGGGAAAGTCTGATGAAAGATTACGGAGGCTTTTTTCCGGATCAAAAGGTGCCTTCCTTTATGGATATATTGCTCCCGGGGGGCGATAGCTTCAATGTCAAAAACGTGTTTTCCGCCCTGGGATCCTTCATGTGGCATGAGGTGCTCTACAACGGGAAGCTGCTCGTCACGATCGTGATGCTGAGCATCATGAGCATGATCCTGGAGACGCTGCAGTCGGCATTCGAAAGAAAAACGGTAAGCAAGGTGGCTTATTCGCTCTGTTACATGGTCATTATCGTGCTTGCGATCAACAGTTTTAATGTCGCAATCGGGTATGCGAAGGAAGCCATCGACCGGATGATCGATTTCATGATGGCCATGGTGCCGCTTCTGTTCGCGCTTCTCGCCTCGATGGGGAACGTGGTCACGGTTTCGGTAACCCATCCGCTTATCATCTTCATGATCAACACCGTCGGCACGCTGATTCATACGCTGATCTTTCCGCTGCTCTTCTTCTCGGCGGTGCTGCATCTCGTCAGCTCCCTTTCCGATAAGTACAAGCTAACGCAAATGGCCAATCTGCTGCGAAACATCAGCGTCGGATTTCTTGGGGTGCTGCTCACGATCTTTCTCGGCGTCATTTCGGTCCAGGGGATTACCAGCTCCGTAACCGACGGCGTCACCATCCGGGCAGCCAAGTATGTATCGGGAAACTTTATACCGGTCGTCGGAAAAATGTTTGCGGACGCAAGCGACACTGTCATCTCGGCCTCGCTCCTCATCAAGAACTCCATCGGGCTGGTCGGCGTCATCATCATCCTGTTCCTCTGCGCGTTTCCGGCCATCAAAATCCTGGTTCTGGCCCTGATCTACAACGTATCCGCCGCCATTATGCAGCCGCTAGGCGATTCGCCGATCACAACATGCCTCGAAACGATCGGAAAAAGCATGCTGTATGTGTTCGCAGCGCTGGCCGCGGTCGGCCTGATGTTCTTTCTCGCCATTACGATCATGCTCATGGCGGGCAACGTGACCGTCATGATGAGATAAGGAGTGCATCGATTATGACCTGGCTGAGCGGATGGCTCAAGGAAATTATCATGGTGGTGCTGCTGGCTACCTTCGTTGACCTGATTCTTCCGAGCCGCTCCATGGAACGTTACGTGAAGCTGGTGCTTAGCCTGCTGATTCTGCTGACGCTGCTCAGTCCCCTGATCAAGCTGCTGACGGACGCGGCCGACATCAAGCTCGCGGGAGCATTCAACCGATTCAATCAGCAATCCGCGGCAGGCGGGGGAACGGGGAGCTTGCAGCAGATCATGGAGCAGGCGAAGGAGCTGAAGAATCAGCAGCAGAAGCAGTCATTGGAATGGGCGGCCCGGGAAATAGCGGCACAAATGCAGGATCAAATCCGCAAGCAGCAAGGCGGCAGCGCGGCGGAAGTACAGGTTGTCCTGGGGGTTCAGGAGGGAGCAGCGGATGAAGCGGCAGCGCAAAATCCTTATATAAAAGGCGTCACCGTAGTGCTGAAACCGGAGGACCGAGGCGTAGCGGCAAACGCCGGGAAGAGCCAGGATCCGGAACACGACATCCGTGTTGAGCCGGTAACGCCCGTGCAGGTTGAAGTCCAGATCGAGCCGGGAGGCGATGCGGAACCGTCCGAGAAGGCGTCGGAACAAGGGGAACTGAGTGAGGATGATCTCGTGAAGGCGGAAGCTATAAAGAAAATGCTGGGAAATGCGTGGGGAATTGAACCGGAAACCGTCGTTGTGCAGAATACTCCTTCCGAAAACCGGAAGCTCTAATGAAACCGAGGTGAACAAACATGGGGAAATGGTTCAAAAAGCTGGAAGAATGGATCAGTGGCGGCGGGCAGGGGGGCGGAAAGAGGATCAACACCTTCCGCTGGCTTATCATCGTCGGGCTGATCGGCGTTGCCATCATTCTGTTTAACTCCTTCGTCAATGTCAAAAAGCTCGATAATGAGAATATCGGAAGGGAACCGCCTGCGAATGCCGCCTCCAAGGAAACGCTCCAGAGCAGTGCCGGCGAGGCCAACGCTTTCAGCAATATTGAGAATGCGGCCGAGGATAAAATGAAAGAAATCCTGGAAAAGATCGTCGGCGTCGGCACCGTTGACATCATGGTGTCGGTTGATTCAACGGATGAGATCATTTACCAAAGGAACGTCAAGGATTCGCAGCAGCAATCGGATGAAAACGACGCAAACGGCGGCAAACGCCACACGACACAGTACACCCGGGACGGTGAAGTCGTCACCTACGAGGAGTCGGGTACCCAAACCCCAATGATTACCAAAAGAGTGAAGCCGCAAATACGCGGAGTGCTGATCGTTGCAAAGGGTGCGGAGAACGAGGTCGTCAAGCAGCTGATCGTCGAAGCGGTGGAAAAGGGACTGAATGTGCCGGAATACCGAATTTCGGTCGTGCCGCGTAAGCAGGGATAAGCAGATTTACAAATAACGAGTTCAAATTTGAGGAGGATTTCAGGAATGAACAATAAAAGACAAACGATTTGGTTGGTATCGATGCTGAGCTTGATGGTTGTGCTGTCCGCTTACTACCTGTTTACGGAGGATTCAGGTTCTTCCAAAACGCCGGTCGCCGACAGTCAGCAGGTGGGGACGAACGTAAAAACGCAGGATAAAATTGCCTCGGCAGGCAAAACAACGACGGAGAACGGGGTGGAGGTTACCGAAGTCATTACCGACGGCAAGGTGAATGATGCAGCTGGAAAAACCCCGGCAACAGAGACGGCCGCAAAGGATGATGCCAAGGATACGGGCAAGGATGCAGCGAAGGACGGAGCGGATAAAACCGCAGCGAGCACAGACTCCAAGGACAAGGCAAGTACCGATCCAGCGGCAGCAGGGGACAAGAAGGCTTCCGCCGACAAAAAGGGAACGACGGATGGCAAAGCGACTGCCAAAACCGATAAGAGCGACGAGGATGTACTGAAAGAGGTGGCCGCCCAAACGCAAAAGAGCTCCGGAGCCAGCCAAATCGACTCCTACCTCTTCCAGCGTGATCAGGCAAACCTGAGCAAGCAAAACGATCTGCTGGCCGCGATGAACGATATGAGCCAGGATGCCGCAGCGTCCGCCAAAGCAAGTGAGGATCTCATGGCCCTCGAAACGAAAGAAAACAAAATTCAGGGCATTGAAGAGGCCCTTGAGCATAAGTATTCCTTTGCGAACGCGTTCGTAAAAGAAGACAACGACAAATATCAAGTGCTGGTTCTGAGCGACAAGCCGGATATCAAACAAGCCGTCAGCATCGTGGAACTGGTCATGAAAGAGCTGGACGTATCCCAAGATAAAGTCAGCGTTCAATACATGGCGCCGTAAGTGGGCGAAAAAACTGGAAAAACGTCGAAAGAGTCCGGGATGATCTTGGGCTCTTTCCATTTCTTTCGTTTGTGATATAATACATATCGTTATGTGTATGTATGTCCGGAAGCCGCGCGCTTCCTTGAAGGAGTGAATAGTGAATGTTGAAGTTAAGCGAAATCAAAGAGTTAATACAATTGGTCGATCAGACCTCCGTGCATGAACTGGATATTGAAATCGAAGGAGCTCATCTGACGATCCGTAAGGCGAACAAAACCGAAGTGATTGCCAGCCAGCCTGTCGCGGCCCAGCCGTATCTTCAGGTTCCGCAGCAAGTACCTCAATATTTGAATCCGCCTGCAGCAGCCGAAGCCGGCGAACAGCCAGCCGCGGGCAGCGCAAGCGCAGCCGACTCTTCCTTACATAAGATTGTATCTCCGATGGTGGGTACGTTCTACAGATCCCCATCTCCTGAAGCGGGCGCTTTTGTCAGTGTCGGAGACAAAGTGAATGAAAAATCCACGGTTTGCATCATCGAAGCCATGAAGCTCATGAACGAGCTGGAAGCGGAAGTGAAGGGCGAAATCGTGGACATCCTCGTGGAAAACGGGCAACTGGTGGAATACGGACAGCCTCTGTTTCTGGTGAAATCGGAATAAACACCGCATGAAGAAAGGGAGGTTACTTGCATGAAATTTCATAAAATCCTGATTGCCAACCGTGGTGAAATCGCCGTTCGCATTATCCGGGCCTGCCGGGAGCTGGGCATTTCTTCGGTTGCTGTGTATTCAGAAGCGGACAAGGATGCGCTTCATGTGCGTTTGGCTGATGAAGCTTACTGCATCGGGCCTACGTCTTCCAAAGACAGCTATTTGAATATCACGAACATTATGAGCGTGGCAACGCTTACCGAATGTGACGCCGTCCATCCCGGATACGGCTTCTTGGCTGAAAATGCCGACTTCGCAGAAATCTGCGAGTCGTGTAACATTACGTTCATCGGTCCTTCGGCGGATGCGATTAACAAGATGGGCGACAAGGCCGTTGCCAAACAAACGATGAAATCCGCCGGCGTTCCTGTCATCCCCGGTTCGGACGGACTGGTCGAGGATTTGGAAGAAGCGGTTATGATCGGCCGGGATATCGGCTATCCTTTGATTATCAAAGCAACGGCGGGCGGTGGAGGCAAAGGCATCCGGATCGCCGAAGACGAACCGGCGCTGATCAAGCAGATCACGGCAGCGCAGCAGGAAGCCCAGAAGGCTTTCGGCAACGCCGGCGTCTACCTTGAGAAATTCCTCACCGGGATGAAGCATGTCGAGATCCAGATCATGGCCGATAAGCATGGCAACGCGGTCAGCCTGGGCGAACGCGACTGCTCGGTGCAGCGCCGCAGACAGAAGCTCGTCGAAGAGTCTCCTTGTCCGGTGCTGACCCAGGAAGTACGGGACAGAATGGGCGAAGCTGCCGTGCGTGCAGCGAAAGCCGTTAACTATTCCGGCGCCGGCACGCTCGAATTTTTGCTGGGTCCGGACGGACAGTTCTATTTCATGGAGATGAACACCCGCATCCAGGTTGAGCATCCGGTTACCGAAATGGTAACGGGCATCGACCTGATCAAGGAAATGGTCTCCGTTGCAGAAGGCAATCCGCTGTCCTTCACGCAGGAGGATATCGTCATTAACGGCAGTTCGATTGAGTGCCGCATCAATGCAGAGGATCCGGATCGCAACTTTATGCCGGCTCCAGGCAAGATTCAGTTTTATCTTCCTCCCGGCGGTCCGGGCGTACGGGTAGACAGCGCAGCCTACCAAGGCTATTCGATCCCTCCGTTTTACGATTCCATGATCGCCAAGCTGATCGTCTGGGCACCAACCCGCGAGGAAGCGATCGCCAAAATGAAACGGGCGCTCACCGAATTTGCCGTTGAAGGCATTCACACGACGATACCGTTCCACCTGAAACTTTTGGAGCATCCTACCTTCAACAAAGGCGATTTCGATATTAAATTCTTAGAGGAAAACGAGATATAAGCCGTAAAGGGGCGTTTGTCATGATTCGCCGTTAGTGTTATATTATGAGTGAATTACAAGCGTCCTTACGGGTGTATCGGTTATCCATCTTACTTGAAAGGTGAGTTGAACCAGAATGAGTACAGTACCGAGCGAATCTGAACGTACGGATATCGGTGAAATACAAATTGCTCCGGAAGTGATCGAGGTGATCGCAGGCCTTGCGACCGTGGAAGTAAGCGGAGTGGCCGGCATGAGCGGCGGTTTCGCGGGCGGCATTGCCGAGCTGTTGGGAAGAAAGAATTTGTCCAAAGGTGTGAAAGTGGAAGTTGGACAGCGTGAGGCTGCGGTTGACGTGTCTGTCATTATCGAATACGGCCAGCGTTTGCCTGAAGTGGCTACCGAAATTCAGCGCAACGTCAAACGTTCGATCGAGATGATGACGGGCTTGACGGTGATCGAAGTCAACGTGCAAATTCATGACGTTCATTTCAAAAACGCCGAGAGAACGGAAGACGTCGAGTTCAGTCAACGAGTGAAATAAAGAGTGATCGTTATAGAATGGGCCTTAAGATCCTGTGTCTTCGGTTCAATCTATTGTTAACCCCCGACATGTGTCGAGGGTTTACTCTAATTTAAGGAGGCTGTGCGTTTCGTGGCCAAGATCCTGGATAGACTTCTGCTGTTTTTGTACAGCCTGAGTATCGGAGTAATAAGTGTATTTGCCATCCTCCGCATGAGTGATTTGGTGCCAGCGCTGGGCGATTACATGGATCAATCGACGCTGCAGCTTACGGTAATCATTGTCGCTGCCGTCCTGTTCCTGCTCAGCATCCGCTTTTTTTACATTTCCATCCGCCGCGAACGGGTTCAAATTCCTTCGATCGACCAGCGGACGGAATACGGCGATATTCAAATTTCGGTCGAAACGATCGAGAATCTATGCCTGAAGGCTGCGGCGAGAGTACGCGGCGCCAAAGATTTGAAGGCGCGCATCCGCGTGACCGAGGCCGGGCTTGAGGTGATGATCCGCGCCGTGGTGGAAGGGGATGTGTCCATCCCTGCCATGACGACCGATATTCAAAAGCAGGTTCATGATCATCTTCAGGAAACAACAGGCATTCCGGTGTCGAATGTGGCCGTATATATAGCGAATGTGGCACAGTCGACAGCGATCAAGAGCAGAGTGGAATAGAGGTGATCTTCCATGATACTCTGGAAGGAAATATGGGAGAGTCACAGAGGACGGATTATCGGCGTAGCCGCGGGAATCTTTTTTGGCTTTATTTATTTGTTAGCGGGTTTTTGGGATATGTTGTTCTTTGCATTGGTTGTGTTCATAGGATATACTGCCGGCAAAAGAAAGGACTCGAAGCTGGGTTCCTTTTTCCGCTGGAGTGAAATGGGGCAGTGGCTTTCGGAGCGCTGGCGTCCTTTTAAATGAACCCGTGATATGCTTTCTCCGGAAAAAAGAGCTGCAGCTGCATATTGCCCATTTCCGGCGAAACCGTATCACGGATTTTTTTTGCCGGTTCACACGCGGTTTCAAGGCGGATGCAAACATATAAATCATTTTATACGTTAAAGCAATCCATACTAATGAGAAGTACCATTTATGACTGGTTCAGGAGGAACATAATGAAAAGACGTTTGGCAAGGGAAATCGTCGTGCAAAGCTTATATCAAATGGAAATGAACGAGGTGGGCAGCGAAGAAGCGGTGAACATGCTGCTTGACGAAGCGGCCGAGGAAAACGATACGGAGCGCACCATCACAAATGAATTGGAGCTGAAGACGTACGTACTGGAGCTTGTGAATGGGGTATGGAGCCACAAGCAAGCCATTGACGGGCTTCTCGAAAATTATCTGAAGGGCTGGCAGATCAGCCGTTTATCCAGAGTCGATCGTCAGATTTTGCGCCTGGCGGCGTTTGAGCTGCTATATTCCGCGGATGTGCCGGCCAAGGTTGCGGTGAACGAGGCGATTGAGCTGTCGAAGCATTTCGGCACCGACGAATCGGGCAAGTTCGTTAACGGCGTGCTCGGCAACATGATTCGCGAACTGGACAAGCTGAAGGACAAGTAAGGCTATTTTGAATTAAGTTTCAGAGGCCATCGATCAATTCATATACAGGGGAGAGAGTAGAATGACAGCAACCATTATCAGCGGTAAACAGGTATCCGAGGAAATCCGAGGCAGCATTGCAGGCGAAGTGAAAGAATTGGCATCCAAAGGCGTTGTGCCAGGTTTGGCTGTCGTTCTCGTAGGGGAAGATCCGGCATCCCAGGTGTATGTGCGGAACAAGGAAAAAGCTTGCCATGACCTGGGGTATTACTCCGAGGTGCATCGACTGCCTGCAGAAACGCCGCAAGCCGATTTACTGGCACTGGTGGACAAGCTGAACAACCAGGACAGCATCGACGGGATTTTGGTGCAGCTGCCCCTCCCAGGGCATATTGACGAAAAGGCGGTCATTAATGCAATCGCCGTAGACAAGGACGTGGACGGATTTCACCCGGTGAATGTGGGAAACCTGGTCATCGGTGATGACAGTCTGCTGCCCTGCACCCCGGCCGGTGTCATCGAGCTGATCAAGCGTGCGGGCATTTCGCTGTCAGGCAAGCATGCCGTCGTCATCGGACGAAGCAACATTGTAGGGAAGCCGGTGTCGCTGCTGCTCCAGCGCGAGAATGCGACTGTCACAATGTGTCATTCCCGCACCGCGAACATGCCGGAAATTGCGCGTCAGGCAGATGTGCTGGTCGTGGCGATCGGACGGGCGAACTATATTGATGCCAGTTACGTGAAGCCCGGTGCGGTTGTCATTGATGTCGGAATGAACCGCCTGGATAACGGCAAACTGGCTGGAGATGTGGATTTCGAAAGCGTAAAGGAAGTATCCGGCCCGATCACGCCGGTTCCCGGCGGTGTCGGTCCCATGACGATTACGATGCTGATGCAAAATACGCTCATTGCGGCGAAACGTCATCACGGTCTTATGTAAGAGAGGGGTTCTGACATGGAACCACAACGTATTTTTTCAATCAAGGACTTAAACAAGTACATTCGAATGAAGCTGGATTCGGATGCCCTGTTGTCCGATGTCTGGATCCGCGGCGAAATTTCGAATTTCACCCATCATTCCAGCGGACATATGTACTTTACGCTCAAGGATACGGGCAGCCGGATCAAGGCGATTATGTTTGCTTCCCACAACCAGCGGCTCCCCTTCGTTCCGAAGGAAGGCGCCAAGGTTATCGCCAGAGGCAATGTGACAGTATACGAGCGGGACGGTCAGTATCAGTTTTATGCGACGCATATGCAGCCGGACGGCATCGGCAGTTTGTACCTGGCTTTTGAACAGCTGAAAAAGAAGCTGGAGGACGAGGGCTTGTTCGCGGCGGAGCGGAAAAGACCGATCCCGGATTTTCCTGAGACGATTGGCGTGATCACCTCGCCAACCGGCGCCGCGGTAAGAGACATCATCATAACGCTCGGACGCAGATACCCGCAGGCCAAAATCGTGCTTTACCCGGTGCTGGTTCAAGGGAAAGGGGCAGCTCCGTCCATCGTTCGGGCGATCCGCCATATGAACGAAATGGAAGAAGCGGATGTGCTTATTGTCGGACGCGGCGGCGGCTCGCTGGAAGAATTGTGGGCATTTAACGAAGAAGCCGTTGCAAGGGCGATTCAGGCCTCCTATATTCCGGTGATATCTGCTGTAGGACATGAAACGGACTTCACCATCGCCGATTTCGTCTCGGATCTGCGGGCAGCCACGCCAACAGCGGCAGCGGAACTGGCCGTCCCGCATTCGGCCGAGCTGAACGAACGGCTGCAGCAGCGGCGTCGCCTGCTTAAACAGCTGCTTCTGGAACGCGTGAAACGGAGCCGGCAGCAGCTGACGTCGCTGCAGCGGTCGCCGGTGCTAGTGCATCCGCGGCGCTATATGCTCCAGCATGCAGAACGCCTGGATATGCTGGAGCAGCGGTTAAGCCGCAGCCTTCGGACGAAGCTTAGCCTCAGCAAGGAGAAGCAGAGCAGGATATACCATGGACTGATGAGATACAATCCAAGTGAGCAGCTGGCTTACGCCAAGAAGCGGAATGAAATCAGCCGAAAGGCTCTGCTCTCGCTGATGCAGTCCGTGCTGAAGAACCGGCAGTCTCAGCTGCATTCATCCCTGCGGCAGCTGGATGCGCTAAGCCCGCTGAAGGTCATGGCCCGCGGCTACGGTCTGGTTTACGATGAGCAGGAGAAGCATCTGATTAAATCAATCAAAGACGTACAGCCTGGTGATCTGGTTCAGATTAAGGTGAGCGACGGACAGCTTTCATGCCAGGTATGGGGAATGAAGGAGGATGGACGAAATGACGGACAAGGACAATGAGCTCAAATTCGAGGATGCCATGATCCAGCTGGAGGATATCGTTGGCGAACTGGAGCATGGCGACGTGCCACTGGAAAAAGCGATCGAGCTTTTTCAGGAAGGCATGAAGCTGTCGCAGCTGTGCAGCCAAAAGCTGGAGCAGGTGGAACGCAAGATCGAAATGATCGTCGAAGAGAATGGCGAGCTTCGCAGAAAGCCATTCGGCGGTGAGCTGGACGTAAACGGCGGTGACGTACTTGAGTGAACAGGCCTCCTTCCAAGAATATCATCATAATATCATCGAGCGGGTGACCGCAAGACTGGAGGAGAGCTTTCCGGCAAGCTGGCACATTCCGTCCACGCTGCGGGAATCTATGCATTACTCTCTGATGGCCGGCGGGAAACGCATGCGTCCGCTGCTTGTCATGGCTGCCTGCGAAGCTTTGGAAGGAAAT
Organism: Paenibacillus sp. SAFN-054; assembly: GCF_051966755.1. Taxonomy (NCBI): domain Bacteria; kingdom Bacillati; phylum Bacillota; class Bacilli; order Caryophanales; family Paenibacillaceae; genus Paenibacillus; species Paenibacillus sp. SAFN-054. Next base: position 2,009,334 of record NZ_JBQCKS010000001.1, on the reverse strand, counting down.
ATGGAAGCGGCCCTTGAAGCGGCCTGTGCTGTGGAAATGGTGCATACCTATTCCCTGATCCATGACGATTTGCCGGCGATGGATGACGATGATTACCGCCGGGGCAAGCTAACGAATCATAAGGTGTTCGGCGAGGCCGCGGCCATTCTCGCAGGAGATGCACTGCTTACGCATGCGTTCTATCTGATCGCAAATCTGGCGGGGGGCCATGGCATACCGGCACAGCAAGTGGTCGAAATCACGATGGACCTCTCCGCATTGGCAGGCCCGCGGGGAATGGTCGGAGGCCAGGCGGCCGATATGGAAGGCGAACAGGGGTTAACCGAGCTGTCGCAGCTGGAATACATCCATCTTCACAAAACGAGCGACCTGATCATGTTCTCGCTGCTGGCCGGGGGAAGAATCGCAGGGGCCGATGCGATGAAGCTCGAAGCGCTTCGCATGTTTGGGCGTAAGCTTGGCCTTGCTTTCCAAATCCAGGACGATATCCTGGACATTGTTGGAGATGAGGCCAAACTGGGTAAAAAAACACAAAGCGACATCAAGCAGGAAAAAGTAACATATCCCTATTTCATAGGCCTTGAAGCTTCGCGTATGGAAGTAGAGCGCTTAACAAGAGAGGCCAAGTCGGCCGTGCTGGAGGCGGATTTCGCCAGACCGGAGCGGCTGCTGGAAATCGCGGATTACTTGATGAACCGCGACCATTAGCGGGCATTCCTTTATGTTTGCGTAAGGTTTTGTGATATAATGACGAAAAGAATCGCTGTTTCTGCAAGAAAAGCGTAACGATATAATTTGAACGAAACATGATAAACAGAATTCACTCTATTCTATCGAGGAAAGCGGGGAGATCAACGTGCTGCTTCCACAAATTCATGAGCCGCAACAAATCAAGTCTCTTTCAGTTGAGGAGCTCAATTCGCTGGCGGCTGAAATTCGTCAGTTTCTGATTGAGAAGCTGTCTGTGACTGGAGGGCATCTCGCATCAAATTTGGGAGTGGTGGAACTCACGCTGGCCCTGCATTATTGCTATGACAGCCCACGTGATAAATTTATTTTTGATGTCGGGCATCAGGCGTACGTTCATAAAATGTTGACCGGCCGGATGGACCAGTTTGATACCCTTCGCAAATTCAAGGGGATGTGCGGCTTTGTCAAGCGAAATGAGAGCGAGCATGACGTATGGGAGGCCGGCCACAGCAGCACCTCTTTGTCGGCGGCTATGGGCATGGCGCTGGCTCGCGATTTCAAAGGCGATAAGAACAAGGTCGTAGCCATTATCGGAGACGGCGCGCTTACCGGCGGCATGGCTTTCGAAGCCTTGAACCATATCGGCCATGAGCAAAAAGACCTGATGGTGATTTTGAACGACAATGAAATGTCGATTGCCCCCAATGTAGGGGCGATGCACAATTACCTGAGCAAAATCCGTTCCGACCGTCATTATTTGCGTGCCAAAGACGAGTTGGAAATTCTTCTGAAGAAAATTCCGGCGATTGGCGGCAAGCTGGCCAAAACGGGCTCCCGCCTGAAAGACAGCCTGAAATATATGATGGTACCCGGTGTATTGTTCGAAGAACTTGGCTTGACTTATCTCGGTCCCGTCGACGGGCATGATACCCAGAAGCTGATCGATACGTTCAGACAAGCGGACAACGTCCGTGGGCCGGTGTTTGTTCACGTGCTCACGACCAAAGGCAAGGGATATAAGCCAGCGGAAGCCGATTCCTATAAATGGCATGGCATTTCGCCTTACAAGATTGAATCCGGTCAAGTCCTTAAGTCCGTTGGCAATCCGATGTATACCGATGTGTTCGGCAAAACACTGATTGAGCTTGGCGAACAGGACCCGAGAATTGTGGCTGTTACCCCAGCTATGCCAAGCGGATCTGGCCTGATCCCATTTAGCGAAAAATTTCCAAGCCGCATGATCGACGTGGGCATCGCTGAGCAGCATGCAGCCACAATGTGCGCAGCGCTGGCAATGGAAGGTATGAAGCCGGTGTATGCGGTATATTCGACATTTATGCAAAGAGCGTATGACCAAATCGTGCACGATATTTGCCGTCACAATGCCAACGTCATGTTTGCGATCGACCGGGCGGGCTTTGTCGGCGCCGATGGAGAGACGCATCAAGGCGTGTTTGATGTGGCGTTCATGCGCCACATCCCGAATTTGGTCATGATGATGCCAAAAGACGAAAACGAACTGCGCCATATGATGAAAACGGCCCTGGATTATGATGACGGGCCGATTGCTTACCGCTATCCGCGCATCAACGGTCTGGGTGTTCCTCTTGATGAGAAGCTTGTCCCGATTCCGATCGGCCAATGGGAAACGGTTCGCGAAGGAGAAGGCTATGCCGTCCTGGCTTGCGGACCGATGGTTCAAGTGGCGATGGAAGCCGCAGAGCAGCTGAAGCGCGAAGGAATTAACCTGCGGGTCGTGAATGCCCGGTTCCTGAAGCCGGTCGATGGAGATATGCTGCTTGAGCTTGCGAACAGTCATACCAATATGATTGTTCTTGAGGAAGCAAGTGAAGCGGGCAGCCTCGGCAGCGCCGTGCTGGAGTATTACGCGTCGAACCATATTTTTGACGCCAGGGTCTCCCTGATGGGAGTGCCGGATCGCTTTATTGAGCACGGCAGTGTTAAGGATCAGCGAGAAGATACGGGATTGACATCTGAAGCTGTGTGCGCCGAGATCAAGAAGCTGATGTCCATGCATTCCTTCGGCATCGGAAAAACGGGTTATTCCTCTTAATGGACCTTAGAATCGGGAGACAAACATGAATTCGCCAAAAGAACGAATCGATATCCTGCTGGTTGAGCAGGGATTTTATGATAGCCGCGAAAAGGCCAAAGCCGCCATTATGGCAGGGCTGGTACTGGCTAACGAAGAGCGTATAGAGAAAGCGGGCATGAAGGTTCCGAGGGACGTCTTGATCCGCGTTAAAGGCGCTGTTCATCCCTATGTCAGCCGCGGCGGATTGAAGCTGGAAAAAGCGATCCAGACCTTTGGCATCGAGATGCAGGGAAGAACGATGCTGGACATTGGTTCCTCCACCGGAGGCTTTACCGATTGCGCCCTGCAGCATGGCGCCGAGTATGTATATGCCATCGATGTCGGATCGAATCAGCTGGACTGGTCATTACGGAATGATGAACGGGTCTACGTCATGGAGAAGACGAATTTCCGCTATATGACGCCGGAGGATCTGAAAGGTCCGGAACCTGATTTCGCAAGCATTGACGTCTCATTCATTTCGCTCCGGATCATATTGCCGCCCCTTAAAGCGCTGCTGAAGCGTCCAGGAGATGTGGCGGCGCTGATTAAGCCGCAGTTTGAAGCGGGAAGAGAGAAGGTCGGTAAGTCGGGCGTGGTCCGTGAACCGGCAGTCCACCGCGAAGTACTGATGAACGTTCTTTCTTTTGCACATGAGCTTGGATTCGAGCTCAAAGGCTTGACCTTTTCGCCCATAACAGGCGGGGAGGGGAATATTGAATTTTTGGCCCACTGGCACCTTCGTCTTCCTGAAGAAGGCACGGCGGACGGAGCTCCTGCAGAGGAGCAGGATTCAAGACTTGCGGCAATCGTTCAGGATGTGGTGGCTGAGGCTGCCAAAACATTTACGGGAAACTCATCCAAGTGATGAGTTTCTTTTCTTTCACAAGCTGTTTTTGGCGAGCAGCTCAAAAAAGACATTTGTGGGAGAACGTCTGTTTGGGATATAATGAATTTAAAATCGATGTTTATTCATTTTAACGCATGATTTTCATCCCGGCCAAAAAAGGAATTTCTTCCTTCCCCGCGAATAGAACCATGAGGTGATCGTGATGGAGGAACGGTCGGATTTGCTCGTCATGCTTCTGATTGGATTGCTGCTGCTGATTTGGATTGCATACGGGATCAGGAACTGGCTTTTCAAGCCGATGCCTGCCCGCGTGCCGGAGATGCCCATCAACGAAGAGATTCCCGATCATCCGGCCGTAAACATGCTGGAGAGGGCAGGATATGAAGTTTTGGGCGGCAAAATCAAGGTGCCGCTTTATTTTGAAGTTGATGGAGAAGATTTTTACAGCCGCTTGTTTATTGATATGATCGTCAGAAACGAGGAAAACACGCTGTATCTGGTTAAGATCGCGCGGAGCCGTTTACCTATGGATTGGACAGGAAGCTCGATAAGGGACAGGCTGCTCCCCTATTTCCTTCTGTATCCGGGCTGTGGCGGCGTGGTGTATGTGGACGTTGAGAACGATGAGGTTGCCTGCATTCATTTCGATTGGGATGAAGAGGACACCTTTGGATATGATGAATAAATATAAGCTTTTTCAGGAGGTTGTTATGAAAGGTCAACGACATATTAAAATTCGCGAAATTATTACGCATCAGGAGATCGAGACTCAAGACGAGCTTGTGGAAGCCCTTCGGTCTGCTGGTTTTCAGGTCACACAGGCAACGGTATCCAGAGATATCAAGGAACTGCTCCTCATCAAGGTGCCGATGGACGACGGAAGATACAAGTATTCCTTGCCCACAGATCAGCGTTACAATCCGGTTCAGAAGCTCAAACGCGCGCTGGTGGACAATTTCGTTCATATCGATTATACGAACAATCTGGTCGTAATGAAGGCTCTGCCGGGAACGGCCAACGCCATTGCGGTTCTGCTCGATAACATGGAATGGAATCAGATTATGGGAACCATTTGCGGGGATGACACGATCCTCATGATCTGCCGGACGCCAGAAGACAGCGAGAGTCTGGTCGAGCTGATCCAAAGCTATATTTCTTAAGATATCTGAAAGTATACATTCGAAGCATGAGCTTCCTGATATCGCCAGAATAACAACATCTAATGCGGTCTGTCTCCTTAAAGGGGACGTCCGTCGATCAACGTTTTCCTTAATATCAGCGATAGGCATTAATGGGAGGTGCTTTTTTAGATGCTGATGGCATTAAGCATTCGTAATTTGGCCGTTATTGAAACGGTGGATGTGTCATTTCATGCAGGATTTCATGTTCTAACCGGGGAAACGGGGGCCGGTAAATCGATCGTCATCGATGCGCTGGGTCTGATTGCAGGCGGCCGGGGCTCCGCGGATCTGATTCGCTACGGCTGTGACAAAGCAGAAATCGAAGCGATGTTTGAGCTTCATGCCAGCCATCCGGTCTGGAGTTCGCTTGCACAGATCGGCATTGAAGCCGATCCGGAAGAACATTTGATCATCCGCAGGGAAGTCACCAGTCAGGGGAAAAGCACGTCCCGCATTAACGGGCAGCTCGTCAATTTGACGATGCTGCGGGAGATCGGCGAGCAGTTGATTAATATTCACGGCCAGCACGAGCATCAGAACCTGATGCGTGCTGACCGCCATTTGCATCTTCTCGATACATACGGCGATGCCGTCATCGGACCCGTGAAGAAGCTGTACCAGGAAAAGTACGCTGCATTCTCCAGAGTTGAAAAGGAATACCGGGAGCTCATGAGCAACAGCCAGAAAACATATCAAATGCTCGACCTTTACCGGTTCCAGCTGGAGGAAATCTCGGCAGCTTCGCTAAAATCCGGCGAGGATGAATGGCTTTTGGAAGAACGGGTCAAGCTATCCCATAGCGAGAAAATGATGGATGCGGTTTCGGGTGCATATGACCTGATATATGGTCAGCATGGACTCGGGACGATCAGTACGGCGGTGTCCCGGCTTGAGGATGTCGCGCAATACGACGAAAAGGAATTGAAGCCGATTCTGGAGCAGCTCCAGTCCGCGTATTACCAGCTTGAGGACGCCGCTTTTCAGCTGCGCGACTACCGGGATGAAGTGGAGTTTAACCCAGATCGGCTCGATGAAGTGGAGCAGCGGCTGGACCTTCTGTCTAGCCTGCGCCGCAAGTACGGAGACAACGTAGAGGAAATCCTCGCGTATTATAACAACATATTGCAGGAAACGAATGCGCTGGAGAATAAAGACGAACGCCTGGAGGAGCTTAAATCCCGCCGTGACGACATGCTGGCCGACTTGATCGAAACGGCGCTTGAGCTCAGCGAGGCAAGGCAAATGTGCGCGGCAGACCTGGCCGGACAGGTCGAGAAGGAATTGAAGGACCTTCACATGGAACGGACGTCCCTTGAGGTGAGGCTGGATCGGCCGGAGGATCCGAAAGGCGCGGAAATTCAGGGTCACAGAGTCAGATTGACTCGCCAAGGGATCGATATGGCCGAATTCATGATCAGCCCGAACCCGGGCGAGCCGCTGCGGCCGCTGAGCAAGATTGCTTCCGGTGGAGAGCTGTCGCGAATGATGCTTGCAATGAAAAGTATCTTTGCAAGACATGACCGTATTCCCGTATTGATCTTTGACGAGGTGGATACAGGCGTCAGCGGCAGGGCTGCGCAGTCCATTGCCGAGAAGCTGGATAAGCTGGCGGAGAACTGCCAGGTCTTCTCGATCACGCATCTTCCGCAGGTCGCCTGTATGGCAGATCATCAGTATTTAATTGAAAAAAATATCGAGGGAGAACGTACCATGACGCGCGTTGATGAGCTATCCGACCGTGGACGCGTCGAAGAGCTGGCGAGGATGCTGGGCGGGGTCGAAATTACCGAAAAAACCCTTCACCATGCCCAGGAAATGCTGAAGCTGGCGGAGGAGCGGAAAGCTGCCAAAACCGCACCAGAGTAATGATTGACAGTAATAAAAGCCTGGGGGCAGGGTAATCTTAAAGGTACGCAATTGGCGACCACCTTTTTCGTCAAGCGAAAGAAGCAAAAGGGAGCGTGACAGCCATTGAAGTCCAGCCTCAGGAATAAAATGCTCGGTCTTTTCATTGTCTTCTTTCTTTGTTTTTTGGGTACGACCGCACCTGTGCAAAGCCTCAATGCCATCCCCAGTGAAATCAAGATGTTTACTGGCGACACGAGCTCCGTTCAATTAGCCATGCCGGTGGCGGCACAGGCAACGGTGGATCGTCCGGATGTGCTGCAGCTCAACGGATCGGCTTCGCCGACGTTTCGCGTAAGCCCCCAGCACCCGCTTAAGCTGCATCCCCAGCAGAGCGGCAGTGCCAAGCTGACGCTGAAGCTTTTCGGGAAAATTCCGTTCAAAACGGTAAAGATTCATGTGATTCCCGGCCTGAAAGTGATTCCCGGCGGACAAACCATCGGCGTTAAAGTGAAATCGGCAGGCATTCTGGTGGTGGGCCATCACCTGGTGCATGTCGATCCCTCTACAAGAGTTTCCCCCGGTGAAAATGCCGGTATTCAGCTGGGCGATTTGATGACCCATATGAATGGACAGCCGCTGCAGGACATCTCGAAGGTGTCTCAGGTCGTGGAGGAAGCAGGCAAGAGCAAGCGACCTCTTGAGATTACGTTCAAGCGCGGGGAGAAGATCATGAAGACGAAGCTGACGCCGGCATATGACCAAAGCGACAGCAAATGGCGACTCGGGTTATACATCCGTGATTCAGCCGCTGGTGTTGGAACACTGACCTTCTATGCTCCCGATCAAGGTGTTTATGGCGCCCTCGGTCACGTCATTACGGACATGAACACGCAAACCCCCATTACGGTCGGTAGTGGCGAAATTCTGCAGTCCAGTGTGACCTCGATTTCCAAATCGCAGGATGGTGAGCCAGGGGAGAAAAGAGCTCATTTTCTGAGAGACAGCAAAATATTGGGCAACATTGAACGCAACACCCATTTCGGCATCTTCGGCAAAATGAATCAAAACCCGGAATACAGCCTTTATAAAGAAGGAATACCTGTTGCTTTTTCTTCGGAAGTCAAAGAAGGACCCGCAGAGATCCTGACGGTCGTGGATGGCCAGCAGGTGGAAAAATTCAAGGTGAATATCGTTCATGTGGCACGGCAGGATGCTCCGGCAACCAAAGGTTTGGTGCTTCGCATTACCGATCCAAGGTTGATCGAGAAAACAGGCGGTATCGTGCAAGGCATGAGCGGAAGCCCAATCGTACAGGATGGCAAGCTGATCGGGGCTGTCACTCACGTATTCGTAAATGATCCGAAATCCGGTTACGGGTGCTTCATCGAATGGATGCTGCAGGACTCCGGCGTCATTCCGGAGCAGGCAAACGACACTTCAAATCTTAAGGCCAGCTGAGCCTTAAGATTTTTTGTCGTAATAAGCAGAAATACATAGGATTTTGAATAAAAATATTCATTATATAGCAAAAGCAAAAAAAAATAAACAAAAATAATTTTCGACAGAAGGAATTTGAATTCGAATGTCGAAAACTATTTCAGACAAAAAAAATTGGATTATGATTCTAAGGAGGAAGCAGCCAGTGCAAAAAATTGAGGTTTTGTTGGCGGATGACAACCGTGAATTCACAAATTTACTTGCTGATTACATTACGGAGCAAGAAGATATGATGGTTACGGGAATCGCCTATAATGGCGAGGAAGTGCTTAATATGATAAGTGATTCGCGTAAAATTCCGGACGTGCTGATTTTGGATATCATTATGCCTCATCTGGACGATCTGGGTGTTCTGGAGCGATTGCGCGAAATGAATTTGCCATCACAGCCCAAAATCATCATGCTGACTGCTTTCGGCCAAGAGAACATCACTCAGCGGGCTGTGCAGCTTGGAGCTTCTTATTACATTCTTAAACCGTTTGACATGGAAGTTCTTGCGAGCCGGATTCGTCAGCTTGTAGGCGGTCAGAGCATCACAGCGGGGAACGTAAGCATGTCCTCAAGCATCAAGTCCAATGTGGTGCCGATGGCTAAAGGCAAAAATTTGGATGCCAACATCACTTCGATCATACATGAAATCGGCGTTCCTGCGCATATTAAGGGATATCAATACTTGCGGGAAGCGATCACGATGGTGTACAACAACATTGAAATTTTGGGCGCCATCACCAAAACGCTCTACCCGGCCATCGCCGAAAAATTCAAAACGACGCCTTCCCGCGTGGAACGCGCCATCCGCCATGCCATCGAGGTTGCTTGGACGCGCGGCAACATCGACTCCATCAGCCACCTGTTCGGCTACACGATCAACATCAGCAAGTCCAAGCCGACGAACTCCGAGTTCATCGCCATGGTCGCAGACAAGCTGAGAATCGAGCACAAGGTGTCCTGAAAGGGTTAGGGGCATTGAGGTTCCGGCGTGTGCCGATTAATACCGAATGAATAAAATCGAGAAATACCACTTGTTTTTGGGCTATGTATAACCCAAAAACAAGTGGTATTTTTCTTTTACCAGTTTCGTTTTATAATGTTTAGCCTCTTTTTATTTTTCATTGACTAACCGTTCAACCAATAATAAAATAATGGCATAAACAGTTAAATATGGGATGGAGGGAGTCGGGATGGATTTATATTATGAAATTCATGGCAGTGGTGACCCGATCATATTGATTCACAGCGGAGGTACGGACAGCCGGTTGTGGACGTTTCTGGCACCGCTTTTGGCAAAGGATAATCAGGTGATTACTTTCGACGGCCGGGGGGCCGGCCGCTCGCCTTCTCCCCAGAAACCAGCTAACTATGTCGAGGACTTGCGCGTGCTAATGGATGAGTTGCAGCTGAATTCAGCCGTACTGATCGGCCATTCGGGAGGCGGCCAAATCGCTACGGATTTCTGTCTTGAATATCCCGGAAGAGTCTCCGGACTCGTTCTCATCGGTCCTTCGCTGACGGGCTATCAGCCTTCGCCGGAATTTGTGCGATGGATGAGCGAAGTGAACGGAGCTGCCCCGGACGCGGATAAAATTATGGAGCTTGCGTTCAGCGCACCGCTGTACCGGGTCGTTATGAACAGTCCTCAGCGGAACCTCATGGTAGATATGTTCAGGCATCACCTGTCTAAAACGGAGGAATGGGGGAGCTTCGAAACCGTTTGGCCGCAGCCGCCGGCCATTCACCGGCTCGAGGATCTTCAGATGAACACCCTGTTTATGATCGGGGATCACGAAATACAGGATAATGAGCGCGTCGCTGACCTGTTTCGGAAGCTCCCGAATGTTCGCTATGTCCAAATTCCGGGGGCGGATCATATGATGCCTCTTACGCATCCGGAGGTTATGTACAGCGATATTGACAGGTATTTGGAGGAGAATCGATAATGCCGCGCACCCAGGAAGAGAATGACCGAATACGGCAGCGGACCAAGGAGAAGATTCGTGACGCTGCCATGGAGCTTTTCATGAGAAAAGGTTATCATGCCACCTCGATTGAAGAGGTCTCGAAGCATGCACAGGTGTCCAAAGGTCTGCTTTACAACTATTACAAAGGTAAAGAAGAACTGCTTGGAACCATGGTCGAAGCGAGGATCGGAGAATTGATTCAAGTCATGGAGAAAGCAGAGGCCCTGGAAACGCCTGCCGAGCAGCTGAAGTATATAGTGGAAGGGGCCATCGATAATGTACGGCAGTTTCCCGAAGTGTTCCGGTTCTATCTTCATCTTCAGACACAGCCTGAATCCGATGAAGTCGTGGCCAAATACGGCAAGCTCCTGATCGAGGAGAGCAGCCGCCAGTTCCAAATCCAGTGCCGGATGTTCGAAAGGATGGGCGAAGCCAACCCGGTTGAAAGGTCATTGTATTTTTCCTCTGCGCTGCAGGGAATCATGCTGATGATCTCGACATACCCGGAACAGTTTCCAGTCGAGGCCATGCAGCGACAAATCATTGAGGATTTCTGCCACGCTTAGTGCTGTAGGAAATTAACGTATTTTCTTATACATTGTATGTTTGTATGATAAACTGATCCAAGACCGCCAACGACTGGGTTTCAAGGAAAACCAATGAATGGCGGTTTTTTTGCGCTGTTCTGGCATTAACGGACGGGGTTCCTTTTCCCATCATTTTAGTTTACGTGTATACATAAGAGCCTGAATCTTCGTTATGTCTATGGAAAGGAGCGGGCGATCATCGATGAAGCATTAATCAAACAACTGATTCAAAGGGGAAGTGTCATCAAGCGTTATTTAATCCGGATCGGAGCGCGTCCGCAGGATGCAGAAGAAATCGTACAGGACACCCTGATGCAGGGCATCGCGCATGTGGAGTCCATCGATCCGGCCAAATTCATGTCCTGGCTTTTTAGGGTGGCCACCCATAAGTACTACGATTTATACAGGAAAGAAGCGAGGCGAGGCAGGAGTGTTTCGATCGAATCAGTGTCCCTGCAGGATGAACATTCCCCCGAAAGTGAGTACTTAAGGCAGGAGAAGAGCCTGGAGGTCCGGGCGCTCTTGAATCACATTCCGCATAAATACAAGCAGCTGCTAATTATGAAGTACGAAATGGGCTTATCTTACGAGGAAATCGGCAGTCTGATGAATGTGAAGGCCGAGCGGATCAAGACGGAGTTATACCGGGCAAGAAAAACATTCAAAAAGATCTATGAAGGAGAATACGGATATGAATCATGATGCTTCAGACGAGCTGGATACATTTGAAGGGCTTGGTGAGAGCAATGAGAAAGATTTTCACAAGCTGCTGAAAAAGACGCGAAGAAGAACGCTGCTGCGGAACGTGATCATTTCGCTTTTTTGTACGATTGTGGTCGTACTTGGCTTGCTTATCGCAAACCGGTTCCTATTATCCCGGAGCCTGAACGACGCTTACAATGATCTGTATCAATATAGCAAAATCTCGAATCCAAACGTGAATTTCGGCAATATGCAGTCCGTGGATGGCATATGGAGCGGGACGGGAGAATACCAAACGTATAAAATCATCGAGGGCATTCCGCTGCCCTGGTCGGAGAACAAAATACATTACAATGTATTGAAGCATTATTCCTTATTTAATGGCCAGTATTCTCCACTCAGCGTCACGGATCCGAAGATGGTCGAGCAGGGCATGAATTTTGCCAGATCCTATAATGTTCAAAATGGGCAAAGGGAGCTGCTGTTCTACCATCCGGCGGTTCATTATACCCAGATGCTGAACGAGATCACCGAGCTTGGAAGGATCGACCCGGAGAAAAGAGTAGAGATAGCCGTCTCCTTCGACCGCAGCTACACATCCAGAGAAATCCGTGCCATGCTGCCTGATGGCGTTCATGCCAAATGGTTCTGGGTGGATACGTATTCTGCGGAATATGTGAAGTTTCTTGGCGACGTTCCGTATCTTCCCGTATCCAGCGTCAACGTGTTCGGCTATTCTGCCTATGCGGATCGGGAGGAGACGTTTGAGAACAGCGAGGAAAAGTTTATTGCGTTCATCCAAGAAGGACTCAAGCTGAACGGCAATTACGACTATGAATACAACCAGATTTACGAGAAGTTAAGAGGCAGCAAAGCGGAGCCGTCAAAAGACGATGTCCACAATATCGGCGTCGTCGTCACGGGCAGCCCGGCGTCACTGCAAGCCTTGCAAAACAAGAGCTATGTGCGCGCAGCGGTACTCGGAGCGATTGTCAGCAAATATTGATCGGTTTTTTCTCCAGAGGCAGGAAATCTAGTGAACGCCAGGAGTGGAAGTCGAGATGCTTCCCTCCCGGCTTTTTTATTGTGAACAAGGATGAGGAATGGGTGAAAAGCACGGAACGATTGTGGTACACTGTTTCTATCAAAATTTATGGGAGTTGTATCGTCCGTGTCAAAGAAGATCGTAGGCTACAAAGTGATGTTCGAAATGGGGAAAAGATTCCGGGTGAAGCTGTACATGACCAAGGAATATTACGAAGTATGGAAATATACGAAGGATGAGCGGATTCAGGATATCTGGCTCGAAGACGTTGAGCTTGAACAACGGTTTTTTATTAGTTAATCATGAGTGGAACAGAGGATACCGTGAATGGCACATTCCCGTGAGGCGAACCGTCGCTTCGGAGAATGTGCCTTTCTTATTGTTCCACGACACGCGGCGGGTCAAGGCGCAGGCAGCTTGCTTAACCGGATATATTTGCGGTACTGATTTGGTGAGACGCCTTCGTATTTCTTGAAGAGCATCGAAAAGTAGCTTTGATGGCACATCCCGACATGCTGGGCGATTTCGCTGATCGGCATCGGAGTCGAGGTCAGGAGCTGCTTGGATATAATAATGCGGTATTTAATGACGTATTCCATGATGGTGTGGCAGGTGTACCGTTTGAAGAGGCGGGATAAATAGTATGGACTCAGATGAACGAAGTTCGCAACATCCTCCACTTTGATATCCGTGTGGTAATGCGCCTCGATGTACTCAAGGGCGAGCCTGATTTCCTCAGGGTAGACGTTATCCAAAGACATCGGTTCGTGTTTGTTCGTGTCCAGAAGCGTGACAAGCAGCTCAGTGAAGATTTGGGTAATGAGTGAGGAAGCCATGAACTCTAGGCCCGGAGGGCGAAATTGGAATATTTCGTAGAGCTGCCGAAACAGAGCAAGCATCAAGTCGGCATTTCCCGTCTGCAAGACCGGGTGCTCTGCAGCGTCCAAAAGCTCGAAATAATAAGGAACCTGCAAGCCGCCGAACCGAACCCAGAGCAGCTCCCAGGGATCCTCCGGATCCGCGTAATACTTGTGTTTATGGCTCAGATCCAGCAGAAAAAGCTCTTTCGGGTTCAGTTTGTAGGTTTTGCCGTCCAGCTCCAGGTAACCGGAACCTCTAAGCACGTATTTAATCTGATAGTGGGATAAAGAACGCTCTATTTTATAATCAGGCTTGCATACATACCAGCCGACGTCCTGCACGAAGAACATGAATTTGGCGGCGATTTCGCTTGGAGAATGGGAGAGCGTGCTGTAAGAGTAACCCGTTAAGGAGACATTCACGTCAATTCACCTCATCCTTTATCAATCGAACCTAAAGAAAGCGAAGGCACTTCACCGGTGTTCCAGATGACATGAAGGTAAGAGAGGTTAGGCTTTCATTCAGTTCATTGAGTATTATCATTAAACCGCTTTCATGGCTTGGAAAAGCACAGCAGGATACTGATAAAAATTCCGCAGTTTTACGAAAACATGTCATTTTGCCGTCGGATATAATTTGGTTAGATCGCTTTGGCCAAACGCGCATCGGTATCATGGGAACGCATGTTATCCAGCCTAAATGCTGTGGGAGGGGAAATCATGAATAAAATGAAAAAGGCAGGTTCATGGCTCATTGCAGCGAGTTTGCTTTTTGCCGGAACCATTCCGATCAACGCGTTATCTACGCCCGTATATGCAGCGGCGCAAGGAACTTCCTACTATGTGGATTCGAACAACGGAAATGATAGTCAAAGCGGCACGAGCGCATCGCAGGCCTGGAAGTCGCTGGGCAAAGTGAACAGCATGGCTTTTCAGCCGGGAGACCGCATCTTGTTTAAGTCCGGAGGCAGCTGGAACGGCCACCTCTCCCCCCAAGGCTCGGGAACCGCAGGAAGTCCCATTGTCGTGGACCGGTACGACTCCGGGAACAAACCGGTGATCAACGGGAAGGGACTGACGGAAGGCACGATTATGCTGCAAAATCAGGAATATTGGGAGATCAGCAATCTGGAGATCACGAATGACGATGACCTCTCGGTCAACTATACGGGTCCCGACCGGAGAATCGGCGTGCTATATTCCATCGACGGACGCATTAGCGACAGGGTGTACGAGCATATCTACATTCAAAATTGCTATATTCATGATGTGGATGGCAACGAGCATGGGATTAGCACAGATCCTTACAAGAGCAGCGGCGGAATCGTCGGTGAGGTGATTGTCGGGACCAAAGGCAGCGTAAAAAAGGCCAGGTTCAACGATCTGCGTATTACCGGGAATACGATCGAGCATGTCGACCGGACAGGAATTAAGCCGGTTCGCTACAAGCTGCTGTACGTTCCTGTGCAGACCGGAGGACAATACGACAGCGAAGTCGGCCCTTTGCTGCGGGACAACAATCTGTGGAGCACGAAGGTGTACATCGGACAAAATAAGCTGACCGATATCGGCGGAGACGGCATTCTGATCCGGGATACGAAGGGTGCGCTTATCGAGCATAACGTGCTGGCGGGCTTTGCTATGAGATCCAACAAGCCGAACGCCGGCATGTGGCCTTGGAATGCCGTGGATACGACGTTCCAATTCAATGAAGTATCGGGCGGGGCGAGGAATCAGGACGGAACGGCATTCGACCTCGACAGCATGTCTACGAACACAACCTTCCAATTTAACTATAGTCATGACAATCCCGAAGGATTCATGCTCGTCATGGCAGGAAATGATCATGATGTCGTCAGGTACAATATCAGCCAGAACGACGGGCGGCTATTTAAGTATTTCCTGTTCAACGAGCTTTCTCCTTCTTACATCATGAACAATATATTTTATTATGACAGCAGCAAGTTTGAAATGACCAATGAAGTATGGAAGAACGGATTCGGCGTTTACAATAACGTGTTCTATAACACAAATAAGAGCAAACCGACGAATTGGGGCGTATCGGATTGGTCCAAGGCTGACTTCAGCCATAATGTATTCTACGAAGCGGGCGGCATACATGCGGCAAACGAGCCATCCGATCCGAACAAGATCACGCAGGATCCCTTGTTCGTCAATCCGGGCAGTGGAACAACCGGCATCAACTCGCTGGACGGTTACAAGCTTAAGCCGACTTCACCGCTCATCAACGCGGGCAAGCTGCTCATCGATGGGGGCGTGAAGGATTTCTGGGGTACGGCGCTTCACTATGACCGTCCGGACATCGGAGCGTATGAATATCCTGTCGGTATTTATACCCCTGTACCAACTACGCCTGGGGTGGATCCGCTTGCCATACCGCAATCGCAAATGACTGCTACTGCGACCAGCGCACAGCCGGGGGAAGGAGCCGCGAGGGTGCTGGACGGCAATAAAACAACGTTATGGAGCACCAAATGGGACTTAACGGACCGCCTCCCGCAATCCCTTACGATTCAATTGAACGAACCGCAAAAGATCAATAAGTTCGTCTATACGCCACGGCAGGACCTTAGCGGAGACGGGCGCTTCAATGGAATCATCACCAAGTATAAGCTGTCGGTGAGCAGCAACGGCCAGCAGTTTACTGAAGTATCGCAGGGCGACTGGGTAAGGGATAAAACGGACAAAGTGGTCACGTTCAGTCCGGTAACCGCGTCATTCGTCAAGCTTGAGGCATTGGAAGGTTCGGGCGGCTGGGCTACCGCAGCAGAGATCAATCTGTATAAGGCTCCAAGCTTAACGGCGGCTCCGGCTGCCGTTCTCAGCGGACCGTCTTCCGTGGATGCCGAGCAGCTGTTCCATGTCAGCTATGGATTGAAAAATATTAAAAATGCCGTGTATGCACAGGATATTCAGCTTCGTTTCAATCCACAAGCTTTGGAATTTGTATCCGCTTCCTCGAGCAGTGAAGGGATCGGCGTCATCGACCAGAACGCGGACGTAGCCGGACAGCTCCGCCTTATTCTTGCGAGCAAAGGGGAAAACCATGGCGTCAGCGGCGATGCCGGCGTGCTCGATTTGGTGTTCAAGCCGAAAAAGGTAACGCAATCCGTGCAGGAAAAGCTTGAAATTACCAAAGCGCTCATGGGAGATGAGGAAGGAAGCGAAACGGACGTGGAGCTCCCCGCCATGTCCATCGAAATCAAACCTGGGGATCCGGGTAACCCGGGCATGCCGAATGACGTGAACCACGACGGTAAGGTCACCATCGGGGACTTGGCCATCGTTGCTGCCCATTACGGCAAGACGAAGGACAGCCCGGATTGGAATACGATCAAATCGGCTGATGTTACCGGCAACGGAATTATCGATATCGAGGATCTGGTGAGGGTAGCCAAACAAATTACGGAATAGTTTTGAACAGTTTCATCACCATAGGCACATTGCCAAGGCGACGGTTCGCTGCCCTTGGGGAATGTGCCTTTTATTGCGTTTTGCCGGTTCGGACCGGTTGGATTCCTTTATACAGCCCTGCTGTGTGATATGCTAGTATGATGATAAAGCGACATGAACTTTTTTCGCTAACGGACCGCTAACAGAATAATTTAACGTTATTTTTGCAAAAAGTGAAAGCGAGTGGGTTATAATTGGATATATAATAAGGGAGGAAATGGAAAATGAGCCGCGTTTTCGTCATATCGGATCACCATTTTGGTCACGAGAAAATCATTGATTTCGAGTCGAGACCCTTTCGGAATAAAGAGGAAATGGACGAATATATGATCCAGCAGTGGAATTCCGTCGTTACGAAAGAGGACAAAGTGTTCCACCTTGGCGATTTTTCCTTTTACAACAAAGAAAAAACCCGAAATATCGTCGAAAGCCTGTACGGACATAAGTTCCTCATCCTGGGGAATCATGACCGCGGACGCAGCAAGGCTTGGTGGCTGGATGCAGGCTTTCAGGAAGTCAGCGAATACCCCATTGTCTACCAATCGTTTTTTATGCTGTCCCATGAACCGATGTATATGAACAAGCATATGCCTTATGTGAACCTCCATGGCCACATTCATAGCCAGCAGTATGAAGGGGAGCATTATGTGAATGCCAGCGTGGAGCTGTGGGATTACAAACCGGTTTCTTTTGAAGAGATCAAGAATCGTCTGGTTGCAAACGAAGAGCAATAACGTACAGAACGGGACCGTGAAGAAGGCGATCTGCTGCCCGCTGGCAAAAGGTTACAAACTTTTGGCTGGATAAGCCTACCTAAACGTCTTAGTATGATGATAGGATCATGCTTAGCCCAATGGGGTGCCATGCGATGAAGAGAGGAGCTTCACGTTGAAATTTAAAAAATGGATGATCGCTGCCTCGGCAGCCGCTGTTGTTTTGTTATCCGGAACATCAATTATGGCTTTTGCAAAGGCCAATCCCATAAAAATAATGCTGAATGGCACCGAGCTTGTCACCGCGAAAGCGGCACAAAAGGTCGATGGCGTCATTATGCTTCCTTTGAAGGAGTTCGGTGCACTGTTCGGCAAAGACGTAAAGTATGACGAGAAAACGAACACCGTTTCCGTGGACCCGGTTGCGGGCGTCATGGTGGGCGAGTCCGAGGACAAAACCGTCCGAATTACAGGAAATAAGACCGAGTCGGGCACATTTGACCATCTTCAGATCACGACCCCGGTGTTCAGTCGCAGCATACCGGGCTATAACGTAACGAATCCTTCCTATGCGCCGCAGATTTCAAAAGAGGATATCGACGGAGACGGCATTCCAGATATCGTCATAATCCTGACAACCGGCTACGGTACCGGAGTTTACCAGTCCAATGTTCTCGTGTATAATTCGGATGGATCACAGGTTCCGGTAGAAGATGCCAACACAGCGTTTTTGAAGCAGTTCAGCGGTAGTTATTCGGGCCAGGGAATGGATATCCAGGTGCAGGACAAACGCTACAAGGTACCCTACACGAGCCTCTTCTCTGACAAGAATATCCTGGGCGACAAGCCGGGCATCGGGGGCATCATGCGGTATTCCATGGAGAACGGAGTGCTCACAGCCACCACGGCGGTTCAGGTGTCTATGGCTGAATTCGTGGGTGATTTGAAGCTGAAATACACCTTCAAGAATGGCCTGCTCCAAGCAGGGAATGTAAACTTTGAATTATACCCGGAATATCAATCTTAAAGGTTAACGAGTGTAACGCGGAAAGGAAGTCTATGAGAAAAACATCCAAGAGTAAGTACACCATGATCATCTCGCTGCTGGCAGCCCTTTGTATCGTGGTTTTTGCCGGCTGCAGCGTAGGCAATTTGCCGGATTCAGGAATGGACGACATTTCGGACGGGCAGAAGCTGAAAATTTATTTTCTTGACGTGGGGCAGGGGGCTTCGCAGCTTCTCGTCACGCCTTCGGGTAAAACGATGCTGATCGATGCAGGCAACAACGACAAGGAACAAACGATGCTGGATTACTTGACAAAGTATCACATATCGAAGCTCGACGCGGTCATCGGGACGCATCCCGATGCCGATCATATCGGCGGTTTGGACAAGGTTATCGACCAAGTGCCTGTAACCAGCATTTATATGCCGAAGGTGCAGTCCAATACGAAGACCTTTGAATCGCTGCTGAAATCCATTAAGAGCAAGGGCCTTAAGGTCAAAACGGCCAAGGCGGGCGTATCCTTTGATCTGGATAAGCAGGTGCATGTGGCAATGCTGGCGCCGAAAGGCAGCTATGAGGATACGAATAACATGAGCGCGGTCGTTAAGGTTACCTTTGGTCAACATTCCTTTTTGCTGACGGGCGATGCCGAAAGCGAAAGCGAAAAAGCGATGATCGCTTCCGGCGCGGATTTGCGGGCCGATGTGCTGCTTGTAGGGCATCACGGTTCCAACTCGTCCACCACGCTCAAATTTTTGAAGACAGTTAATCCGAAATATGCAGTCATTCAGGTGGGGAAGGATAACACTTACGGGCATCCGAAAAGCACGGTGCTGAACCGGCTGCAGAAGCAGGGAGTCAAGGTGTACCGGAATGATCTGCAGGGTACCGTTACGGTAACATCGGACGGAAATTCCCTTCATATTGTCACGGAAAGGTGAGTGGCGCTTGTGGAAAGAAACATAGGTTATGTCGAAGGGTTTGAAGAAGATTATTGTAACATCGAAATCGATGGCAGCGTAGAAGCGATTCCCAGGTCGAAGGTGGATTCGCGGGCAAAGCCTGGAGATGTGGTGGAATGGAATGGAACCGAGTGGATTCAAAGCACCGCATTAACAAAGGATCGCAGTCGTGAAATCAAAAAAATGATGGATGACGTGTGGGAAGATTAAAAAAACTCTTCAACTGGTACCAGTTGAAGAGTTTTTTTTGTTGAATAAAAGATATATAGCAATATATGAATTATTCCTCGACGATCAATTGACCCGTCATGTTATCATGACCGGCGCCGCACATAACGGAGCAGTCGAATTCGAAAGTACCGGCTTTATCAGCCGTGAATTCCGCCGAGCCGTCTTTTTGCAGGTTCACTTTGTACTCGGGAATTTCGAGACCGTGCGCACCGTCCGTATTTTTCAGCGTAAGCTTGACTTTGTCGCCTTTTTTCACTTTGATTTCAGATGGAGAGAATTCAAAGCTTTTAGCGTCTACCGTGATTTCCTTTGTATCTCCGCCTGCGGAAGATGAAGAATCCGATGCGCTATTGGAGCTGGAATCATCGTTGCCGCAAGCCGCAAGCATGGACGCGGAAAGCGCAGCAACAGCGATCAAAGAGAATAGTTTCTTTTTCATTTTCTATGTGCCTCCCCTTTTTTCTAAAGATGGCTAATTCGTTAACCATTACAAAAGTCGAGTTTACGCCTTAAGTATGTCAGTGTCAACATAAAATTCTTTTGAATATTGCATTGACATTTATGTTTTGAAAGCTCAATTTGATGGGATTTAAGTTAACATGCATAAAATTGCAGTGATATTTCTCATATGACAAAAATGTAATAAGAACAATGATTGACGAAATTATGAACTGGGAGTATGATACATAACGTTTGAATGGAGCGTAGCATTTTTCTTAATTCAGCTATTGTTTAATTCAACGTTCCTACGGGGGTACAGAAGGGGTATGAAGGGCAGAAGTCGCTGAATGGATAAGGACATGCGAGGCGGTATACGGATCCGCCGGATGAATAAAGATGCATGCTCGGTATCCAGGAATTGGCGATATGTTCTGCGGATTACATGTAAGACGTTTGTAAGGTGAGAAAAAGAAAGCAGTAAGAGTTTTATCCATTTTAAAACCTTAGACAGGGGGCATTCATGTGAAACATCAAATGAAATTGGCAAGCGCCATCATCGCGGCAACCATGCTGCTGTCTGCTTGCGGAAATGCCGGGGACGACAAAAAAGCAGAAGATGCGAAGACCCAAACCGGCACAACAGCCAAAACGGATTCGAACACAAGCACGGACACTGCCAAGGATGATGCTTACGGCGTGAAATCCACGCTGGCGGACGCTTCTGCGGATCCGTCCGGCAAAAAGTTCGAGAATTTTCCTACCTGGGGTTATGATCTCGGGAATACCCGCCATGTGCCGTTCAAAGGCATTACGGCTGACAATGCGAAGGATCTTGGCGTAATCTGGTCTGCCGAATTCAAGAAAATCGACAGCTCCGTGCTGAACGGGAACCAAAGCTTTCCCGTCGTAGCGGACGGCGTCATCTACGTATCTGTCAGCGGCAGCCAAATCTTCGCGTTCGACGCGCTTAGCGGCAAGCAGCTCTGGCACTGGAAGCCGGATGATGCCCAAGCGAAAAACTTCAAAAAGGCCGGCATCGTGGCCAACCGCGGTGTAGCCGTGGCTGAAGGCAAAGTGTTCATGCTGACCATCGACAACAACGTGGTTGCGCTGGATCAGAAAACGGGCAAGCTGATCAAAATGGAGCCTATTTCCAATGCGATTCCGGAAGTTACGCTAGACAACGGATACTACGAAACAACCGCTCCGATTTATTATAAAGGCAATATCTATATCGGCAGCAGCGGCGGCGACAATGGTGCACGCGGCTTTGTAATGGCGTATAAAGCAAGCGACCTGACACCGGCATGGGATTCCCCGTTCTGGACAGTACCACCTAAGGGTCAAGATTGGCTCGCAGGCAACAAATACCAAGGTGGCGGCGCAGTATGGTGCCCTGTAACCATCGATGAAGAAACCGGAATCATGTACTTCGCCGTAGGTAACCCGGCTCCTGACTTTTACGGCGAGGATCGTCCCGGCGCGAACCCTTACACGGATTCCGTCGTAGCGGTAGATACGGCAACAGGCAAGCTGAAATGGGCACAACAAGAAATCAGCCATGATCTTTGGGACTATGACGCAGCTGCTTCTCCAATGCTGATGAATGCAACGGTGAACGGCAAACAGCAAAAGGTTGTTGTTGAAGGCGGTAAATCCGGACAATGGTGGGCATGGGATGCCGCAACAGGCAAAGTCATCTATGACGGTGTACCTTTTGCGAAAATCGACCATCCAAAACCAACTCCTGAAGGTGTTCTGGTATATCCAGGTACACTTGGCGGCGAAAACTATGCACCAGAAACCTATGATCCAGAATCGAACTTTGTTCTGATCCCTGGCATTGAAGCACCAAATGTCCTTAAATCCGCTAAAAACACGGAAGAAGCGCACAATGATGCTTATGTTGGAGCCAAAGCTTTTGGTACAACCATGGGAGCAGCTCCAGATAATATCAAGTCCTATGGCACAATTACCGCAATTGACATGAACACAGGTAAAGTGGCTTACCAGAAC
Organism: Paenibacillus sp. SAFN-054; assembly: GCF_051966755.1. Lineage (NCBI taxonomy): Bacteria > Bacillati > Bacillota > Bacilli > Caryophanales > Paenibacillaceae > Paenibacillus > Paenibacillus sp. SAFN-054. Next base: position 1,987,178 of record NZ_JBQCKS010000001.1, on the reverse strand, counting down.
AAAACCACCGATATGATGAGAGGCGGCTTCACAAGCAACAGCGCAGGCCTCGCATTCTACGGTGAATTGGACGGCAAGATGAACGCGATGGACATCAAGACAGGCAAAATCGTCTGGACCTTCCAAACGACGGGTGACAACATCGGAGCTGCACCTTCCTTCTTTACGGTGGACGGCAAGGATTACTTTGTTCAAACGACAGGTGGTTCCAAACCGCAAATTATGGTCTTTGGACTTGGCGGAGACAAAACGCAGGGCCATGAAGGTAGTGCCGACGATAGCAGCGCGCATTCCAAGAAATAATTAAGCGTCAATATTACATTGGACAGGCTGCGGGCTTTTTGACAGCCTGTCCTTTTGTTAGTTATGGCAACAGATGCGAAAGGAGTCTTGTTAATGCGTAAAGTTTTACAGCTATCCATCGTGGCTGCGCTTGCGGTTTCCCTGGCCGGCTGCGGCAGCGGGAAAGAAGCGCCGGACGCCAAGCTGACCCTGGATCAGACGTCTTTCCCGGTCAAGCAATGGAACATGGATTATTCACATACGGTGCCCGTAAAAGGCAAGCTCTTGGTAGGCGACAAGCCAGTGGAGAGCGCGGAAGTGAAGGTAGGCAGCAATAACCACACCGTAACGACAGGCAAGGACGGTTCTTTTGAATTGCTGGTGGACCAAAGCCTGATTTCCACGGTCAACATTAAAGTGGCGTCGATCGATAAGGCAAAGGTGGACGGCAAGAAGATCGGCGAGAAGCAATCGGAAAAACTGCTGAAAACGGAAATTCCGCTTCATGTATATTATCCGCTACAAATACAGGATACGGCGGTAAACGCCAAGGATTCGAGCAAGGTTGACGTGCATGTTAAAGCTCAGCTGAAGCCGGACGAGAAATGGCCTGTCATTCACGAAGACAAATACAGCATTCACGGTGTCGTCATGGGCGCGGATAACAAGCCAGCCGAGAATGCGGTCGTATGGATTACGCGGGACGGCGGCGAAGGCTTTGCCAAATCCACGCCGGCGGATAAAGACGGTAAATTCAATATGTACTACATTCCCGAAGACGATGAAGAGATCAACCTGGAAGTAGGGTATAATGGCGTGAAATACACGCTGCCTCCGGATAAAGTATACTTCTTCCCGGACGAAACGAGCATCGAAACGGACATCATCCTTCCGAAGGAAGGAACCGTTATTCGGGACGAGCCGCCGACATTGGTCAGCAAAGAAGCGCCTGGCGCCTTGTACACCGGTATTATGGTAGGCTTGGATGTACAGGATGACGTTAAATATGAGGTGACGATTCCGGACGAGAAAGGCGAGTTTACGCTGACGATACCGAAAGAGGCATGGGACAAGTCGCCGACGTTTTATGAAACCAATTTCAGTCGGTTTATCGAGAAGGAATTGAAGCCCGGAGATACGATGACTTCGGATCAGCTGCAAAAACCTGCAGACAAGGATCCGACGCATATTAAGGCAGAAACGCCTAAAGCTTAATTATCGCAGAGGTGTTCAATCATGAAGCAAGACAGGGATCGTATCCCTGTCTTTTTCAACATAATGTCTTATGATGAAACGCAGCATCTGCAAAGGGAAGGGAAATATGAAGAATACAGGATGGCTCCTGCTGATAATGCTTCTTCTGGTACTTACAGCCTGCGGCACCGAAGTCAGCGGCGAGCATCAGGGAACGATCACGCTCATGCAGTCTGAGCTCCCGGTCAAAGCCTGGCAGATGGACAATTCCCATATGACGAAGCTTCAAGGTCAAGTGCTGCTCGACCAACAGCCCGTAGCACGGGCGTCGGTTGCCATCTCAACCGTCAAAACGGTAGAGACTGACCGCAGCGGAAGGTTCGATGCCGTCATCGACCAAAGTCAGCCGCTCAAGATTCCGGTTCATATTCAATCGTTGGATAAGGCGACAGTCCAGGGCAAGGACCTGGATCAACCCATGAAGGACGCGATGAAAAAGGCCCAAGCCGAGCTGCAGATTGCATATCCGATTACCATAAAACGCGTCGCCGCATCGCCCGGACACCCGGATCAAGTCGAAGTTCATGCGCAGGCGCAGCTGGAAACAAAAACGTTTTTTCCTGCACCGATGTTTGACCGTTATGGTTGGTACGGGATCATTAAAGACAGCGACGGTCATCCGGTTAAGGGCGCGGTCGTCGAACTGTGGGAAGAGGAGGGGATGGAGCCTTTGACTTCCTCGGAGCCCTCCGGGGCAAATGGCGGCTATTTAATCGAAGCCATTCCCAAAAATGTTGATGCGGTAAGCCTGCGCGTCCAAATAAATCAATTGACTTACGTCCTGCAGCAAGATGTCTTACTGACGATTCCCTCTCAAACGAGCTTGGGGTTAGACATCACCCTGCCTAAGCACGGTCTGGAGCTGGCTTCCAGCATGCTGCGAACGAGGCTGCTTCACGGCGCAGTCTATCAAGGTATTATGATCGGCGTTTCTTCCGGCCAGTCGGTAACGTACACGTCGACGGTCCCGACAAAGGACGGTTCTTTCCTATTGACGATGCCGAAGCAGGTATGGGAGAAGCACCCGCTTCTATATGAGACGAAAATTCGCCTGTTTCAGGCATCTCCTTTACAAGCGGGCGACGTCATTCCATCCGAGCGGATACCTCCGGCCCGGAACTATGAACCAGATCATATTCAAGCTCAGTTGAAAAGCTCTTCATCATGAAGAGCTTTTTTTGCTGAAATCGTCAAGAAACCCTATTGACACCTGAAAGTTGTAGTTTTATAATAACGCTATAGTTTTCTGGTAACGTTACCGATAACGTTACCAGAGGCAAGTGACTTTTCTGAGGAGGGATGGAATGAGCAATACGGTCATCACAGTTCCGGCAGAAGAGCAACGTTTTAACGTTTTATAATGATCTTTTGAAAGCGTTCTTATGGACGCCCTGCTTTACTCCCCTACACAACTCGTATTTCACACACCATCTTTGGCTCCTGTCATATGTCTCAAATTCCGGATACCTTAAAAATTACATTTAAGTTTTGGAGGATAATCATTTGAATGACTCTATTGAGATGAGAAATCGCCGGATCTATCGATTAATCGAAGCGGATGATATCGATCAAGCGCCCAAACGGTTTCGTATGTGTATCCATCCGGCCGATCATGAAGGCGATACGACGGGACTCGCCGAGCTCAGGGCATCCGCCAGCGGACAATTCTCACACGGAGGATTGAAATACATGAAACGCGTGATTCCACAGCATCCGATCACCATCGTCGATCTGAGGCAGGAATGTCACGGGTTCGTGAACGGCAAGGCCATGAGCTGGTATGGTGAAGACAATACCGCGAATAGAGGCTTAACCAGAGAGGAAGTACTCTCGCTCGAGAAACAAAATTTGGAAGGGGTGAGGCAGGAGGAGAAGGTAATATTTGATTATCTCGAAGGCAAATCCCTCCTTTGTGAGGAGGAGATCGAGGGTCCGAGGACCGTGCAGAGCGAAGCCGAATTAGCGGAATCGGAAGGGCTCGGCTACTATCGTTTTTGCGTGACGGATCACCATAGACCGCCTGATGATGTGGTGGATCAATTCATTCAATTCGTGAAAGCGCTTCCTGATGGCACATGGCTCCACTTTCATTGCAGGGGAGGCGTGGGCAGGGCAACAACATTTATTTTGATGTACGACATGATGTGCAACGCGGATCAAGTAAGCCTTCAGGATATACTGCGGAGGCAGCAAAAAATCGGCGGCAGGGATATGTACCGAATGAGCCCTGGCGACGGCGAGGAGTTGTACAAAGCAGCGATCGACCGATTGGAATTTATCCGGAAGTTCTATGAGTATTGTGCCAGCCGGCAGGGGGACTATGACACCGGATGGTCGGAATGGCTGCATTCACAGAGAGATATAAGCTAAGGCTTGTTGATCAGTACTTAATAAGGGAGGTTATATGGGATGGGGAAAATGTTGTTGCTGCTCTCTTTATGTGCCGCTATGGTTATCGGAGGATGCAGCTCAGGCGGTGGCAAGCAGGGGGATAACGCATCTGCGGCTTGGGCGGCTGAACAGGGACTGGATAAAACCGAAACCGTGGATGAGCTGTATGCCAAAGCCAAAGAAGAGGGGAAGGTCGTCGTATACTCCCAGTCCAGCCGGATTAAAGACGTGAAAGCTTCCTTCGAGGCCAAGTACCCGGGAATTACCGTGGAGGCTTTCGATATGAGCACGAATGAAATTGTCGAAAAGCTCGTGCGCGAACAGGAGTCAGGCATATATAACGCGGATGTCGTATTCGTCAAAGATGCTTTAGGGGTGGTATCTTCCGATTTGGTCAGCAGGGGAATCCTGCATGCGTATAAACCGAAGGATATCATGGATAAGTTGGCTAAGCCGTTTCAGGAATTACCCGGTATCGTATCCTACGCATCGATCCGGACCCTGTATTACAACACCAAAGTTTACAAGGAATCGCCTGTGACGAACTGGTGGCAGCTGACCGAACCGGAATGGAAAACCAGGGTTCTGATCAACGATCCGCTGGATTCCTCCGATATGATGGAGCTGCTCCTGTCGATGATTCAGCATTCAGATGAAATGGCTGCGGCGTATAAGGAACTATACGGAAAGGAAATAGAGCTAACGGAGGAAAATGCAGGGTATGAATTCATTGCCCGCCTGCTCAAGAACGATCCGGTTTTGGTGAAATCCAGCGATGATGTCGTTGAAAATGTCGGAAACGACAGCCAAGCCAAGCCGCCGGTAGGGATTGGAGCTTCATCGAAACTACGGAACATCGAACAAAAGGAACTGACAATCGGCGCCAATTTCAATATGAAACCAAAAATTTCGGTGCTCGGGCCTACTTACTTGTATGTAGCCGATCAAGCGAAGCATTCCGCGGCTGCCAAACTGATGATCCGATGGATGATGGGCGAAGTGGATGGTGCAGGGGAGGGACTCAGACCGTTTAACGTGCTGGGATCCTGGCCGGCCAATACCGCAACGGAGCACAAAAACCCTATCAATCTTGATCAGCTGGATGTCTGGGCGTATGATGCCAACTATTATTACAGCAACTCTATTAAATTCCGCGAGTTTTGGATCAAAAACATCAAATGAGTGCGCATTCTTTTGCCTGCGGGGTTGTGAGTTTCAAAGAAGGAGTGTGTACCGATGCGCAAGGCAGAATATTCAAAGGCAGAATACATCCAGATCAAGCCCAAAAAAACGGATTCCAAATTCAACAAGACAAGGATCAAAAATAAGCTGAAATCCTTTTTCAGCAACCCGCTGCATCTGATCAGCATCGCAGCGATTGTATTTCTGATCTACACGATTTTGATTCCGCTCTACGAAATGGTATCGAGCACGGTCACCTGGAGCCATGACGATCTTCGGGCCTACTCCGAAGCAGAGCCGGGCAAGCTGACGTTTGAGCACTGGATCCATATGACGACAAGTGCCATCAGCAAAAACGTGTTTTATCAACCGATATTGAATTCGCTCAACATTGCCATATGGGTTTCCTTGTTATCGGCGATTCTCGGTGGAGCCTTGGCATGGCTCGTGACGCGCTCGGATATTCCTTTCAAAAAGTCGATCGCCTTCATGGCCATCATTCCCTACATGCTTCCATCCTGGATGAAATCGATGGCATGGCTCGTCATTTTCAAGAACGACCGGATCGGCGGAAGCCCGGGCCTCATTCAATCCGTCTTCGGCGTCAGCCCGCCCGACTGGATGTCGTATGGGTTAATCCCGATCGTTGTCGTGCTCGTCGGACATTACTTCACATTCTTCTATCTGCTGCTGGCCGTGGCTCTCAGCTCGATCAACAGCGGCTTGGAAGAAACGGCCGATATTCTCGGCGCTCGCCGCGGAACGATTCTCAGAAAAATAACGTTCCCATTGGTCCTGCCAGCCATCCTCTCCGCATTCATCTTGACCTTCTCCAAGTCGATGGGTACCTTCGGTCCGGCAGCCTTTCTCGGATTGCCGATCAAGTACTACACCATAGCGACGATGCTATACAGCAGCATACGCAGCCGCATGGCCTCCCAGGGTTACATTCTCAGTCTCGTGCTGATTCTTATCGCGGCGATAACGATCTATATCAACCAGAAAGCTATAGGTAAAAGAAAAGGATATACGACTGTCGGGGGTAAAGACGCCCGCAAAACGCTTACGCCGCTCGGCCGTTGGAAAATGCCGATTTTTACAGTCGTGATGCTGTTTATGTTCGCTGCCGGTGTGTTTCCGCTGCTCATGCTCTTTCTGCAATCCTTCATGCTGAAGGAGGGGGTATACAGCCTGAGCAACTTCACGACGCATTTCTGGACGGGAGCTTCCGATCCGAACATTGCATCGGGTGAAGTCGGTGTGCTGATGAGCAACAACATTCGCATGGCACTGAAAAACTCGCTGTTCATCGCGTTTGGCGGCGCCGGACTGTCTGCGATTCTAGGAGTGACCTTCGGTTATATCATCGCCAAGGGAAGACGCACATTCACAGGCAAACTCATCGAACAGCTAACCTTTATCCCTTACCTGATTCCGGGGATTGCCTTCGCGGCGATTTACCTGTCCATTTTCGCCAAACCGGGATTTCTCATTCCGGCATTGTACGGGACCATCACCATCATCATTCTGATTACGGTCGTCAAAGACCTGCCTTTCGCGACAAGGTCAGGAACAAGCAGCGTGATGCAGATCAGCGGAGAGCTGGAGGAGGCAGCCAAAATCCAGGGGGCATCATTCTTCCGCAGATTTATCCGCATTATGCTTCCGCTTACCCGGAAAGGAGTAATCAGCGCCTTCTTGCTCGGCTTCATCAGTGCAATGAAAGAGCTGGACTTGATCATTCTTCTGGTGACCCCGAAAACGGGCACTCTCACCACATTAACCTTTCAATATGCCGAAAGCGGATACCAGCAATTCTCCAATGCTATCACCGTGATCATCATCGCCATTATCATCGCGACGTATTTCATCGCTACCAAATGGGGAAAAGCAGACCTTACGAAAGGGATAGGAGGCTAACATGAGCAGAATCGAACTTAAAAAAATCAATAAGTATTTCGATCACAACCATATTTTGAAAGACATCGATTTCGTGATCGAAGAAGGCGACTTCATGACGCTTCTCGGGCCATCCGGCTGCGGCAAAACGACCATGCTCCGGGTGATTACAGGACTCGAAAACCCGGAAGAAGGGATCATAACCATCGGCGGCAAGGAAGTCGTTAATGGAAGAAACCGGTATTATGCGCCTGCCTCGAAGCGCGGATTAAACCTTGTTTTCCAAAGCTATGCCCTGTGGCCCCACATGACAGTGTTTGAAAATGTTGCCTTCGGTCTGACGATTAAAAAGGTCACGAAACAGGATATCCGTAAACGGGTGGAGACGGCGCTGGAAAAAATGAGGATTATTCAATATAAGGACCGCTACCCCTCGGAATTATCCGGAGGCCAACAGCAGCGGGTCGCCATTGCCAGGGCGATCGTCACGGAGCCGAAAATCCTTTTGCTGGATGAGCCGTTATCCAATCTGGATGCCAAGCTGAGGCTCGAGATGCGAGCGGAGCTGAAAAGACTGCACCGTGAGTTGAACACGACGATTATTTATGTAACCCATGATCAGGTCGAGGCGCTGACGATGTCGACGAAAATCGCGGTTTTCTTCGAAGGCGATTTGGTCCAGCTGGATACCCCGCGGGGAATTTACCGTCATCCCGCCGATCTAAGGGTGGCCGATTTTATCGGGAATCCGACGATTAATTTCGTCGATGCGATCTGCAGCTATCGGGACGGCTGCCTGGTAACGGAATCGGGCCTTGGCACCGTGGACATTCCAAGCGGCCAAAAGCACAGCGGAGAAATCGTGCTGACGATTTATCCGGAAGACATTACCATCCATGAGGATCGGAACGAGTCAGGCATCCGTTGTATTGTATCATCCATTTTGCCTGCAGGTTCGGAAACATTGATCCAGCTTATGGTCAACGATCAGACGACCCTGCTCGCCAAATACATGGGGGAAAAGGAATACCCGATCGGAAGTGATGTCTGGATCACATTTCCGAAGGAAAAGGTGAATGTTTATGATCGCGAAAGTAAGCGATTGATCCCGCTTGCCTCCGGATACAGCGGAGACCTTGTCAGCGTGAATGACACAGCGGGTCTGGCAGTCGGCGTAAGCGGCAAATAAATGATTAGGGAGGATTTTGAAAATGAAAACGTATAAACAAGGTTTTGCACTTCTGTTGAGCAGCGCTCTGCTGCTGTCTATGTCTGCCGCAGTTTCGGCTGAAGAAGAGGAGATTGAGTACGTTCCGCTGCAGGCAGAGGTCTTGAATCCGATCGGTGCAGCTTCCGTGTGGGATGTGAACAGCCATTCTGTTTTGTTTAAGCTGAGAAACGGCCTGGTCGGTAAAGTGACGGTCGGCAGCACGCAATATGAAATCGGGAATAAAACGGGCAGCTTCCCGGCTGCGGTCATCCTGGAGGGGACGACAGCCCTTATTCCTGAAGACGATGATTTTATTAAGAACGTGAATTTGGAGAACGCAAGCGGCAATGTACTCGATATTGCGAGACAGTCCAAGGCGAAAATGTTTAAAGTGAAGGCCGACATGGAAACGGAACCCGCGGAGCAGTCCGGGGATGCTTCCGACGATCCTTCGGTATGGGTTCATCCGAGTCATCCGGAGCAAAGCCTGATTATCGGAGCGAACAAAAAGGCAAATCCCGGGGGCATCGAGGCCTACAATCTGAATGGCCAACGCGTCGGATCTTACGGGGTCGGTAAAATGAACAACGTGGATGTCAGATATAATTTCAAATTAAACGGACAAAAAGTGGATATCGCGGCATCCACCAACCGCACCACGAACCAAATCAACATATTCGCCATTCATCCTTCCACTGGCGTTTTGACTGAAGTGACAGGCAACAACCTCGCTTCGCATATGGAGGAAGTATACGGCTTCAGCTTATATCAAAGCCAGCGCAGCGGTAAAATGTATGGTCTCATCACAGGAAAGGACGGAGAATTCGAGCAATGGGAGCTGTTCGATAACGGCAGCGGCAAGGTAGACGGAAAGCTGGTTCGCGAAATTAAACTGGGCAGCGTCACGGAAGGGATCGTCGCGGATGACGAATATGGCAAGTTCTATGTGGCCGAAGAGAATGTGGCGATCTGGAAATTCAATGCCGAGCCGGATGGCGGACTGCTTCCGGAAGCACGGATTGATGCGGTGGACGGGATCAGGCTCACAGCCGATGTGGAAGGGCTGGCCATCTATTATGCGGAGGACGGAGAAGGCTATCTGATTGCTTCGAGCCAAGGCAGCAACCGATACGTGCTTTATGACCGGGAAGACGGAGAATACGTCACCACGTTTATGGTTGGAGACGGCAGCACGATAGACGGCACATCCGAGACAGACGGCATCGACGTCATCTCATACGGCTTGGGGAACCGCTATCCGAACGGATTCTTTATTACGCAGGATGACACTAATACCGAACCGGACGGAAGCGTGGCAAACCAAAATTACAAAGTCGTGGCCTGGGAGAAAATCGCAAAGGGTTCGGACGATAAGTTGGAGATGAACGGCGTGGATCCTAGAAAGATGAAGAAAAGATAATCCAAAGCCTTTCGAAAAGGGATTGAAAATGAAATAGGTCTGGATTAAACTGGTAACGTTACCGGAATCGTTACCAAGAATTTTTACCCGTGGAGGAAACCATATGACAACCATAAAAGACGTAGCAAAAAAACTCGGAGTTTCCGTATCAACCGTATCCAGAGCGATGAATAATCATCCCGATATCCGGCCGGAAACGAAGCAAGAAGTGCTGGAAGCCATGAAAGAGCTGAATTACACGCCAAATGCCGTCGCAAGAAGCTTGATTCAGCGTAGATCTTACACCATTGGACTCATGATGCCGGATATCACGGATCCGTTTCTGTCGGCGATGGCTCAAGGAATTGAAGAGGTATTATCGGACGACGGTTACCAGGTTGTGTACGGAAATACTTCACGAAGCCGCGAGAAGGAGGAGAGCTTCCTGCTGAGTGCGGCGCAGCGAAAAATGGATGGGCTGATCATCACGTCGGATTTTATGGATTCGGAGATGATTCAGTTGCTTAAAAACTTGGATATTCCCGTCGTATTCCTGCGCAGAAGGCCCCCGGCTGAGCTGGAAATGCCATTCGTTGACGTAGACCATTACCAGGGCTCCTGCAAAGCCGTCGAGTACTTGCTCTCGCTTCATCATGAGCATATCGGGTTTATCGGCATGCCGGAATACTCTTACACCGGTCAGGAACGGTACCGGGCATACCGCGATACCATGAACAGGCATGGCATTGACATTCATCCGGAAGGCATTGTCTTCGGAGCGAGATCCTATGAAGGCGGATTTCATGCCATGGCCCAGCTTGCGTCAGCTTATCCCCAAATGACGGCGGTGTTTGCGGCGAACGATATTCTCGCGATCGGAGCCCTCGAATGGCTGGCCGAGCAAAAAGTTTCCGTGCCTGAGCAAATGAGCATCGTCGGTTTCGATAACTTGGAGGTCAGCAATTTGCATTGGATCAAGTTAACGACCGTTGCCCAGCCCCGCAAGGAGATGGGAAGAAGGGCAGCAGAACTGCTGATGACAATGATCCAATCCAAAGGATCGAAAGGCTCATCCATCCTGTTTGATACGGAGCTGATCATTCGCAACACCTGCCAAGTCATCAAGTAAGGAGCGAGGAAGATGTTAGGCTATTCGATACAAAGCCCGGTTTTTCTGGGGACTTTGAGCGAGCGTACGCCCCATGATCTGATTGGTAACCGCGAAAGCGTGGACAGTTTTTTGCAGTGGTTAAAAGATCAGGGCGTAAGCTCCGTTGAAATTCGGATTCTACCAAGGCACGCGGATCCGGCGGCTCATGCGGAACTCATTCAACGAATCTGGGATATGGGGCTGAAACTTACGGTTCATGGACATGTGGAAGGGAATATGGTCGGGAGCCGCTTCGAAGATGTGTACCCATCGATGAAATATATACTGCGTCATTTGAGAAATCATCAGGAGGAAGTCATGATGGCCATCCATGCTTATGATGCGGCATCCGGAAGCGAGGAGCAGCTGTTTGTGCGCACCGTGGAATTGTTCCGTGAATGGACGTTCATGGTCGAACGCGAACAGCTTCCCCTTCGGTTCGCTTTGGAGAACAACCGCAAGAAAACAGGCAAAGTAGATCCGGGTGACACGACGGCGGGGGTTCTGGACATGGTGAAGCAAGTCGGAAGTCCGCTTCTGGGTATCACCTGGGATATGGGACACTTCTATTCTGACCTGCTGCACAGCCAGCGAGGACGGAATCTTCAGACGCCGCTACTGGATTTGCCTGAACCCGCATTTATTCAACGGGTCGTTCACACCCATATTCATGGCATTGGAAGCAGAGGAACGCATCAGCCTCTGGCTGATCCATCGAGCCTGCCTCTGGCGCATTACGTGCAAGCATTGCAGAATGCCGGTTATCAGGGCATATATAACCTTGAGCTGACCATGTACAAATTCGGAAGCGACAGGCCTATCCTGGATCATGCCTCTGCATCGATCCAGAGATTGAAGAAGGCTGTATTGAATGGATAGCCAGGGAACGTACTGGAGGAGGAGAGCGAAGCACGATGCCGGCAACGGATATTTGGCACATCACTCCATGGGAGCTGGTCGTTCGCATGGTACTGGCCGCCATACTGGGCGGCATCATTGGATTCGAGAGAGAATGGAGCAATCATGCAGCAGGTTTCCGGACTCATATCCAGGTTTGCTTGGGTTCGGCAAGCATTATGTTGTTATCCATATACGGATTTTCGGAATTCGTTGACGAGACGAATGTCAGGGTCGATCCCGCACGGTTATCCGCCCAAGTTATCAGTGGAATCGGGTTTCTGGGAGCGGGGGCCATTCTGCGCAACGGCAATATGATCAAGGGATTGACGACGGCTGCCAGCATCTGGGTGGTGGCAGCAATTGGATTATGCGTGGGAGCGGGTTTTTTTATAGGGGCGATTACCTGTACAGTTATCGTCTTGGTGAATTTGTTTCTGTTTAACAAGTGGGAGAAGATCTGGATCAAGAAACGCCGCTTTCATGAAATCCAGATGGTCGTGAGCGACGAGCCGGGCAAACTCGATCTGATTATATCGAAGCTCAGGGAGTACGATGTGGCGGTGGCGAATGTCAAAATGCTTCATGGAGACTCTTCCGGAAGCGAAAAATCAGAGCAGTCCGATGTAGCCCTTTTATTAAGTGTCACGGCGGTTCAGACGGATCAGTGCTTACGGGCAATGGAGGAAATCATCTCATTGAACATAGCCAAATCCGTTGAAGCAACGATCAAACGTGATGTTTCCGCTAAGCTGGACATCAGCGAAAATAAGAACGAGACGGTTTCCATGCCATAAAGAAAGAAGACGCAATGACAGGTGGTTATAGCTATTGAAAAATATATTGCTGGTCAGTGATCTAGACGGGACTTTGTTGACGTCCTCGCAGCAAATCAGCGAGGAAAACATCCAGGCCATTCGGAAGTTTGAAGACCAGGGCGGGTTGTTTACCATTGCCACCGGGCGCACGGAGCAGGCGGTCGCATCTTATATCATGCAATTGAATTTGACCACGCCGCTGATCCTGTATAACGGAGCGAAGATATACTGCCCTGTGACGAAAAAGGTGTTGTTCGAAAAAAACATGGTCATTCCGGAGGAGTTTTGGGCTTTCGCGCTATCCAAAGCGTCGGAGGATTGGGCAATGCTCGTCTACCGGGACGGGGAGGTTTACGCTCCTTGGCGCAACGCCCTATTGGAATACCATGAACGCAAGGACGGGGTTGTATGCAGCGACTTGCCGGAAGACACGCAAAATCAAGCGGTAACGAAGCTGCTTTTGATTGCCCGGAATTCATCCGATCTTAGTTCGATCGAGAGGAAAGCAGAGGAGATCGGGTTTCCGGCTGAAATCGTTTATTCGGAACATAACTATTTGGAAATTCTTCCTTATGGCGTTTCCAAGGGAACCTCGCTGATTGAGCTGCTGAAGCTGCTGCCGAATAAGGAGCTTTTCACGATTGCCGTAGGAGACAATTTGAACGATTTGGCGATCATCCGCCAGGCGGATCACAGCTTTGCTGTAGAGAATGCCCATCCAACGTTGAAAACGCATGCAACCAGCTTGACGGTTCATCACGAGAACCATGCGATCGCCGACATCATCAACGGAATTATGAATAATAAAGAGCTTCTTGCTTGAATAAAAATGCTGGGAGTGGTGTTAGAGAATGGAATATCTCAGTCTGGCTCAATCGCTCGCACGTTCGGCAGGCGAACTGATCCTATCCAAGATGGGAGAGGGAATCCTGACCGAAGAGAAGTCATCCAGCTTCGATGTGGTGACGGAAGTGGATAAGGAATCGGAGCTGCTGATCCGGAAAGGAATCGCGGATCATTATCCCGACCACCGTTTTCTGGGAGAAGAAGAAACGTATTTAAATGGAAGTTCACTTGAAGAGATCGTTGCGGATGCCAAATCGAAGCCGTACGTATGGATCGTGGACCCCATAGACGGAACAAGCAACTTCGTCCAGGGCATTCCCGGCTTTACAGTCTCCATTGCCCTTGCATGCGAGGGGGATATGCTAGTAGGAGTTGTATATGACCCGTGCGCGGATGAAATGTTCTGGGCCGTGAAGGATCAAGGTGCATTTCTAAACGGTAATCGAATACGCGTATCCGATAAGGAAGGTTTGAATACGAGTGTCATTGCCACGGGATTCCCGTCAAGCATGGAAGCCCGCCTTGCCGTTTATGGCGGACTCGGAAAGCTGATTCACGAGTGCAGGACCATTCGCTCGCTCGGATCGGCTGCACGCCATCTGGCTTATGTCGGAGCATCAAGGCTGGATGGTTTTTGGGAAAACGGACTCAAGGCATGGGACGTGGCCGCTGGCGCACTTATTGTGAAGGAGGCGGGAGGACAGGTAAGCGATACGGCCGGAAATCCGTACAGCCTGGAGGTTACGGATATTGCTGCCTCCAACGCCCGCATCCATGCGCCGCTGTTGGATTGTTTCAAATGATAGAATGAAGCGATAAGGGAGGGATGGGGCAAATGGAGACCAAGACGATTCGGCTAACCATGGCTCAAGCCTTGCTCCGTTATTTAGATCGGCAGTATGTACAGATGGATGGTCAAGAGACTAAATTCTTCAAGGGCATCATGGGAATATTCGGTCACGGAAACGTAACGGGAATCGGCGAGGCTTTGGAGCGGGGCGGTTTGGATCTGACCTTTATCCAAGGCAAAAACGAACAAGGGATGGTCCATGCAGCTGCTGCATTCGCCAAGCAGACAAACCGGCGGGAAATATTCGCCTGTACGACGTCGATCGGCCCCGGTGCACTGAACATGGTGACTGCCGCGGCCACGGCAACGGTGAACCGGATTCCGGTTTTGCTGCTGCCAGGAGACAATTTTGCTTCAAGGCAGCCCGACCCCGTGCTGCAGCAGCTTGAAATAGGCAGCGATTATACCGTCTCCGCGAACGAGCCGCTGAAAGCTGTAAGCAAATATTGGGACCGGATCGTCCGTCCGGAGCAGCTGATGAAAGCGGCAGCTCATGCGATGCGGGTACTGACCGATCCGGCAGAAACCGGAGCTGTGACCCTGGCACTTCCGCAGGACGTTCAGACTGAAGCCTATGATTACCCGCTCTCTTTCTTCGAGAAGAGAGTCCATTACCTGGACCGCAGACCCCCTGCGGCAGAGGCACTCGGCAGGGCTGTGGAGCTGATCCGGGGCAAGAAGAAGCCGCTGATCGTGGCCGGGGGAGGCGTTTTGTACGGAGGCGCGGAATCGGAGCTTGCTGCCTTTGCCGAAGCCTTTGGCATTCCGGTTGCCGAAACGCAGGCAGGCAAAGGTTCCTTGCCTTGGGATCATCCCCTCAATGTCGGCGGGATCGGCGTGACCGGATCGCTTGCGGCGAACTTGCTCGCCAAGGATGCGGATCTGGTCATCGGCATTGGCACCCGCTACTCCGACTTCACCACAGCCTCCAAATCGGCCTTCTCATCCGAAGGGGTCGAATTCCTTAATGTGAACATCAACGCTATGGATGCCGTCAAACTCAACGGCTATGCCTTAATCTGCGATGCGCGCGAAGGTTTGCAGGCGCTGGCGAAAGCGCTAACACGGGCGGGATATGCTGCCGGGTATCCACTTCAGGATATCGCGGCACTTAAGCAGAAATGGGATGCCGAGGTGGACCGCCTGTATGCTTTGAAAAATGAAGGCGGATTCGTACAGACGGAGGCGCTTGGCATCATCAACCAAACCATTGATCCGTCTGCTGTCATCGTCTGCGCGGCAGGCAGCCTTCCCGGCGACCTGCACCGGTTATGGAGGTCGGCCCACCCGAAAACCTATCACATGGAATACGGATTTTCCTGTATGGGTTATGAGGTTAGCGGTGCTTTTGGAGCCGCCTTGGCGGAGCCGGAGCGGGAAGTATATGCCATTGTAGGCGACGGCAGCTACCTGATGCTGCATTCCGAGCTTGTTACCAGCCTGCAGGAGGGGCGTAAAATAACGGTTTTGCTCTTTAACAACCACGGCTACCAGTGCATTCATAATTTGCAGCGGGAGCATGGAAGCGACGGCTTCGGCAATGAATTCCGCTACCGGTCCGAGAATGGTGCATTATCGGGAGATTATATGCCAATTGATTTTACCGCGCAGGCCTTGAGTTTGGGAGCTGCCGCCTATAAAGCAGCCTCGGCAGAGGCCTTGCAAGAAGTGCTGCTGCTCGCCAAGCAGGAACGGGTTTCGACCCTGATCGAAATCCCGGTACTGCCGGGCACGAATTCCCAAGGCTACGAGTCCTGGTGGAATGTTGGCGTTCCGGAGGTGTCACCCAGCGAAAAAGTGACGGCTGCCCATGCAAAAATGAAACAGAAGACGGATGCGCTGAAGTCGAGAGATTGGTAGAGGAGGACAGACAAATGGGGAATCTGAGGACACTGCCTTTTCGCCTGGGAATTCATCCTATTAACTGGGTCGGCGAGGATGTACGGGAGCATGGAGATCATACCACCTTCGAGCAGATTGTGGATGACATCCAAGCGTTAGGGCTGACAGGCACCGAAATGGGACGCAAGTTTCCGAAGGAACCGAGCCTGTTAAAATCTGAACTGTCCAATCGGGGAATCCGGCTTGTATCCCAGTGGAAGTCCGTCTTGTTCACGGATTCCGCCTGGCGCGACTCGGAACTGGAACATTACCGTAAACACGCGGAATTTCTCCGTGATTTGGGGAGCACCGTCATCAGTACCTGCGAAATTGGAGGGTCGCTTCATTTTGATCCCAGAAGAACGCCCGTCGAAAAGGAAGTCCAGCGGCTGGATGAACGGGGATGGGAGCAGCTTGCGGATGGATTGAATCAAGCAGGGGCAATAGCTCTCCAGCATGGTCTTAAGCTGACATACCATCATCATGGCGGAACGGTCATCGAATCGCCTGAAGAGGTTGACCGTCTGATGGAGATGACAGATCCGTCGCTGGTCTACCTGTTGTTCGATACCGGTCATGCCTATTACGGCGGAGGAGACCCGCTGGCCATGCTTAGAAAACACCGGGACCGGATTGCTTACGTCCATTTAAAGGATATTCGCGAGGCGATTCTGGAGGAAGCTCGCAAGGAAGGCTCTGATTTCGTTACCTGCATCCGTAAAGGCGTTTTTACGGTTCCTGGAGACGGCTGCATCGATTTTGAGCCGATATTCAGGGAACTGCTGGACATGAATTACTCCGGCTGGGCCATGCTTGAAGGAGAACAGGATCCTGCGGTTCATCCGGCTCGCGAATATGCTGCCAAATCTATGGAATATATTGGGAACGTGATCGACAGGATCTATCAGACTCATACATGAAGGCGACTTGTAATTTCGCTGGAAAGAAGGTTGTGAAGCTATGACTTATCTGTCTTTTCATGCCGACAAACCGCTTGATTTCGTGGCGATCGGACGCCTCTGCGTCGATTTGAACGCGAATGAGATTAACCGTCCGATGGAAGAGACCGTTACATTTACCAAGTATGTCGGCGGGTCTCCGGCTAACATCACCATAGGAATGTCGAGACTGGGCAAGAGATGCGCCTTTGTCGGCAAAGTCTCAGACGATCAAATGGGACGCTTTATCGTCCAGTACTTGGAACGCAATGGCATCGGTACCTCGAATGTGGTTACCGACCGGACCGGAGCCGTCACGGGTCTCGCTTTTACTGAAATTAAAAGCCCGACGGATTGCAGCATTCTCATGTACCGCGACCATGCGGCTGATCTGAATCTGCAGCCGGGCGAAGTCCGTGAAGAGCTGATCGCCCAAGCGAAAATGCTCCTGATCTCCGGTACGGCGCTTGCGAAGAGCCCTTCGCGCGAAGCCGTATTCCAGGCCCTGCATTATGCCAAAAAACATGGAGTGGTCATTGCTTTTGATATCGATTACAGGCCTTATACATGGACCTCCGCGGAAGAGACGGCCGTCTACTACAACCTGGCCGCGGAGAAATGTGATGTGATCATCGGCACCCGTGAGGAGTTTGATATCATGGAGCGTTTTGAGGACAACCCGGCTCACCTGGACCAGATTACGGCAGGCAAATGGTTTGATTATTCCGCTCAGATCGTCATTATCAAACATGGCAAGGAAGGCTCCATCGCCTATGCGAGGGATGGCAGCGAGCATAGGGCAAGAAGCTTTCCGGCAAACGTCGTGAAGACCTTTGGAGCCGGCGACGCTTATGCAGCGGGATTTCTATACGGCATGCTGCAGGGATGGACGATCGGGAACAGCATGGAACATGGAAGCGCAGCGGCGAGCATCGTCATTTCCAGCCACAGCTGCTCGGACGCAATGCCGACCGCAGAGCAGGTGCAGCGCTTTATCGAGCAGTCCAAGCGCGAAGAAGTAAAATGAACCGATTCATTGAAAGCGCATGAATGGCAGGAAAGGAGAAACATGACAATGACAAATAGATTAGGAAATTGGATTGGCGGTGAATGGGTCGATTCTGCGGCCACGGCCACTGAACCCGTATACAACCCGGCGACAGAGGAGGTATTGGCTCTCGTCCCGCTCTCCACGAAGGAGGATGTGGATAGGGCCGTCACTACTGCTAAAGCCGCGTTTCCGAGCTGGAGCCGAACGCCGGTACCCAAGCGGGCCAGGATTTTATTTAAATACCAGCAATTGTTGATCGATCATTGGGAGGAACTTGCCGAAATCGTCACCCGGGAGAACGGGAAAAGCACAGGAGAGGCCTATGGTGAGGTCCTGCGCGGTATCGAATGCGTTGAATTCGCGGCTGGCGCTCCATCGCTAATGATGGGCAAACAAATTCCCGATATCGCATCGAATCTGGAATCGGGCATGTACCGTTATCCGGTGGGTGTCATTGGAGGGATCACGCCATTTAATTTTCCGATGATGGTGCCCTGCTGGATGTTTCCGCTGGCGGTTGCCTGCGGCAACACCTTCGTGCTGAAGCCTTCTGAACGGACACCGCTTCTGGCAGGGCGCCTGGCAGAGCTGTTTAAGCAAGCCGGCCTGCCGGACGGGGTGCTGAACATCGTCCATGGCGCGCGCGAAGTCGTCAACGGTTTGCTGGAGCATCCGGACATTAAGGCGATATCCTTTGTCGGTTCCCAGCCCGTCGCCGAATACGTTTATAAGACGGCAACGGCCCATGGCAAACGGGTACAGGCGCTTGCAGGAGCCAAGAACCACTCCATCGTTCTCCCCGACGCGAACCTCGATTTGGCAGTCAAGGAGATCGTGAATGCCGCTTTTGGTTCGGCAGGCGAGCGCTGTATGGCCTGTTCCGTGGTCGTGGCGGTCGGCGGGGTCGGCGATGAACTGGTAGAGCGGCTGAAGGCCGCAGCCGATCTTCTTACGATTGGTAACGGGAAAGATGAAGGCGTATTCCTCGGTCCGGTCATTCGGGGTCCTCATAAGGAGCGGACGTTATCGTATATCGAAATCGGTGAGAAGGAAGGGGCGCGGATGATCCGCGACGGACGTGAGGATCAGGAGGCTTGCGGGACGGGGTATTTTGTCGGGCCGACGATATTCGACCAGGTGCAGCGGAACATGGTCATCTGGAAGGATGAAATTTTTGCCCCTGTCCTGTCCGTTATGCGCGCTGAATCGCTGGAGGAGGCGATCGAAATCGCGAATGCCTCCGAATTTGCTAATGGCGCTTGCTTGTTTACGCAGAACGGGAGCAGCGTCAAACAGTTCCGCGATGAAATCGATTCGGGCATGCTGGGGATCAATTTAGGTGTTCCAGCCCCGATGGCGTTCTTCCCTTTCTCGGGCTGGAAGAAATCGTTTTATGGCGATTTGCATGCCAACGGAACGGATGGCGTGGAATTTTACACCCGGAAGAA
This sequence comes from Paenibacillus sp. SAFN-054, assembly GCF_051966755.1. Classification (NCBI taxonomy): domain Bacteria; kingdom Bacillati; phylum Bacillota; class Bacilli; order Caryophanales; family Paenibacillaceae; genus Paenibacillus; species Paenibacillus sp. SAFN-054. The sequence continues at coordinate 1,967,682 of NZ_JBQCKS010000001.1, read as the reverse complement.
AATGGTCACTTCCCGTTGGTGAATGATTGTAAACCCACTTGAATCAACCGACGGGTAGGAGGACGAATATGGCACTGGTATCAATGAAGGAAATGCTGTCGGATGCTTTGGCAGGCGGATATGCCATAGGTCAATTTAATCTGGTCAATCTCGAATTTACCGAGGCTATTCTTACGGCAGCCCAGGAATCGGAGTCCCCGGTTATCCTGGGGGTCAGCGAAGCATACATTCCTTTTATGGGGGGCTTGCCCTGTATTGCGGGGATCGTACGGAGTTTGATGGAATATGACCGAATCACCGTGCCCGTCGCTCTGCATTTGGATCATGGATCCACGGATGAAATCTGCGGACTTGCCTTGAAAGCGGGCTTTACGTCGGTCATGATCGATGCATCCCATGCCCCGCTGGAGCAGAATATCGAGATCACGAAATCGGTCGTTAAGGCTGCCCATGCGCGAGGGGCAACAGTTGAAGCAGAGCTCGGGCGCATTACCGGAAGGGAAGACGATCTGGTCATTGAAGACAAAGACGGACAATATGCAGTTCCGGCGGAATGTCTCCGGCTTGCCCGGGAGACCGGGATCGATTGCCTGGCGCCGGCCCTCGGATCGGTGCATGGGCCATACCGTGGGCAGCCCCGGCTCGGTTTTGAGAGAATGGCTGAGATCCGGGATTTGACGGGCCTGCCGCTCGTGCTTCACGGAGGCAGCGGACTGCCTGAAAATGAAATTGTGCAGGCGATCAAGCTGGGCACCAGTAAAATAAATGTAAACACCGATAATCAGGCGGCATTTACGGAGGCGGTCCGCCGGTACCTGGAAGAACATCCCCGCACTTATGATCCGCGGGAATATCTCATACCGGCCAAGAAAGCGATCAAGGAGTCCGTCCAATTAAAAATGAACCTCTTCGGAAGTTCAGGTAAAGCAGGAGGAAGCAAGCGGTGGGAAAAGTAAAAGTCGGTATTATCGGAGCGGGCCGAATCGGCAAGATTCATGCCGATCATCTGATGAAAATGAACGAGGTAGAGGTCGTTGCCATGAGCGATTTATTTTGCGGCCCGGAACTGCAGGCGTGGTGCTCCGCGAGGAACATTGAACGGATTTACGCGAACAGCGACGACTTGATTGGAAGCCCGGACATCGATGCGGTATTCATTTGTTCATCGACGGATACGCATGTTCCATTAATCGAGCAGGCGGCACAAGCTGGTAAGCATGTATTTTGCGAAAAGCCGGTAAGCATGGATTTGGCTTCGACCGGCCGAGCGCTTGAGGCGGTCCGTCAGGCGGGCATCCATCTGCAGGTCGGCTTTAACCGCCGCTTCGATCATAATTTCATGCGTTTGAGGGAGCATGTCCAGAACGGCACCATCGGCGATCCGCATGTCATCAAAATCACTTCACGCGATCCCAGTCCGCCGCATCCGGACTATGTTAAAGTATCGGGCGGCATATTCATGGACATGATGATTCATGATTTTGACATGGCCCGGTTCATCTCGGGCAGCGAGATCGAAGAGGTGTATGCCACCGGAAACGTGCTCATCAATCAGCTGTTCAGCCAATACGGCGATGTCGACACAGCAATCGTCACGCTTCGCTTCGCAAACGGTGCGCTGGGCGTGATCGATAACAGCCGGCAGGCGGTATACGGCTATGACCAGAGGGTTGAAGTGTTTGGATCCCAGGGAAATGCATCCGTCACAAATGATTATCCGAACACCGTGGTGATCAGTACGGCCGAAGGGGTCACGCGCGATAAACCGCTTCATTTTTTCCTTGAGCGGTATGAACAGGCTTACCGGGATGAGGTACATGCATTTATCGAATCGATATTGAACCAAACGCCGCTGTCCGTTAACGGGAACGACGGCCTTCAAGCGGAGCGGGCCGCACTTGCGGCCAAATGGTCATTGCATTATGGAAGACCGGTACGGATCGACGAAATTCATCCATTAAGCGAATCAGCGGGCATTTCAGCGAATTGAACCCGCAGGGGGAAAGGAGAGAGGCCAATGTCAAAGCTGATCGTGCATCCGGCAGCCCGTCCCGATGAAGACGGGGTCGTTCTCTCGGTCACACCGGAAACGGCCGGATGGACATATGTGGGCTTTCAGGTGGTGAAGTTAGCGGAAGGTCAGACATTCAGCAGAACAACGGGGGATCAGGAGTTATGCCTGGTCTTGATTCAAGGCCGAGCCGATGTCACAACGAGTCAAAAGCAATGGCTTGGGATCGGGGAGCGCATGAACGTTTTCGAACAGCTGCCGCCATATGCCGTATATGTGCCGAATGACGACAGGGTTGAGGTATTGGCGTTGACGCCGCTGGAATTCGCGGTCTGCGCCGCGCCCGGACATGGAGGGCATGAAGCCCGTCTGATCGAACCCGGAGATGTCGGGACGGAAGTCAGGGGATATGGCTCGCTCGAACGAAAGATACACAACATTCTGCCGGAGACCGAATCCGCGGACAGCCTGCTTGTCGTGGAAGTGTTCACCCCCGCGGGCCACTGGTCCAGCTATCCCCCTCACAAACATGACCGCGACGCGCTGCCTGACGAATCGCTGCTGGAAGAGACTTATTACTTCCGGGTTCAGCCCGAGCAGGGCTTCGCGATGCAGAGGGTATACACGGATGACCGGAGTCTTGATGAGACGCTGATCGTAGGGGACGGCCAGACGGTGCTGGTTCCGAAGGGGTATCACCCCGTATCTGCTCCGCCCGGTTATGACGTATATTATTTGAACGTGATGGCGGGCCCGAAACGGGTATGGAAATTTCACAACGACCCGGACCATGCATGGATCATGAATCCGAAGTAATCAAGCATGCTTCCGGGCGTGAAATGCGAATGCACCGCGGTTCGTCTACCAAAAAGCCCCCTTTCCTGAGAAGGAAGGGGGCTTTAACGTATGCCATGAAAAAGAACAGTCTAGAAATCAATCCCCGGCTGTTATTGAACTTTGTGGGGAGGTACGAAGCAGTTCCGGCAGCGTGGTTCGTAATCATCCGAATCGCCGATCAGAATGATCGAACCATGCGGTGCGGGCTTGCCGTTCACGATCCGCTGCGTAAAGACAGCCTCGGGGCTTCCGCAAACCGCGCAGAAAGCAGTGAGCTGCTGAATGTCATCGGCCATCGCCAGCAGTCCGCCGATAAAGCCGAACTCCTTGCCCCGGTAATCAAGGTTGAGCCCGTCGACGATCACATGCTTGCCGCAATATGCCAGCTCCTCAACCAGGCCGAGGATCGGTTTGTTGAAGAACTGCACCTCATCAAAGGCAACGACATCCGCATCGGCTGTTTCCTGGATGATTCGGGAGACAAGCTCGTCGGTAAGATGCTTCGGGATAGAGATGGCCGGGAGCCTGTAGCCGATCCGGCTTACAATTTCGTCCTTTGCATAACGCTGATCCTCCGCCGGTTTGTAAGCAATAAGCTTTTTCCGTCCATACTGAACCAGCTTCTGGCATCTGCGGATCAGTTCTCCTGATTTTTCACTAAACATGGGTCCCGTAATTACGGTAATCCGTCCTCTGTTCACTTTCATGCTCCTTTCCCACTTGAAGCAGGTCTTTCACAGGTTAAAATATCACGAAAAAATGCGACTTTTATAGAGTACCATAATCCGTTAGGGGTGGCTATAGACTTTTGCGGACTGGCGCATGCGGGGCGGAAAGTGGTAAGGTTAGGGGTGAAAAGCTCATGCGAATGACGGAGGAATGGATGAATGATCGAAAAAATAGAGCAGTACCAAACGAGAATTTCCGGCTTGGCGAAGGAGCTTGAACAGGCGCCGGGGGCAGAGGCATTGCTGAATGAAATGCTGGAAGACCTTCAGGCCGCTATCCAGCAGAATCATACACTGCGCCGGACGATCCTGAAGAGCTCTACTAAGGAATCGAGGATGTCCACGAAGCTGCGGGACGCTCTGTACGAATAAAGGTTCATGAAGCAATTTTTGGAGATGGATACACCATTTTCGTCCTCCTGCTATATGCTGTAAAAGGAGTTCAACACATAAGGCGGGGTGATGGGGTGGGCCGTTCCAGAAAAAAGACGCAGCGTTATGATAAAATTCCTCCCAGGAGGAAGCCGCTTCGGACTTCGGTCACCTCCAAGGAGTTGAGTCCGCAGCAAATTGCGGTTGTGGGGGCGCTTCTTTCTGGTTTCTTTGTCGTGGAATCGGTACTATATAATCGAAACAACGAGCTTAAGGTGATCCTGACGAGTGTATCGTTGACCGAGCAGCCAGTGCTCGGCAATAAGGAAAGGGAAGAAGAAGAGGATATTCCGCTGGATGTTATTGCTAGTGAATCGGATTTTAATACGCCTGTAACGACGCTTTCGACATTGTCGAATTTTGCTCGTAAAAATTAAAAAACCCCATCGCATCTACTGTGCGGCGGGGTCTTGCTGCTTTTATGAGGTTGGCTGTGCGGGCGGCTTAGGCCTTGCGTTTCTCCTTGAACCGGGGTCCGACATAATTGCGTTTGCGGTCGCGATAAAGAATCCAGCCGCCAAGAAAGCTCATGCCGATCAGGAACATCAGCAAACCCAGCAGAAAGTGGCTCCAACCGAACGACGGGTTAGCTACGCTCGCGTCCCCGTGAACGGAATAGAAGGCAAATACGGCGTCCTTCATAAATAAAAATCCGGTCATCGCCATGAGTCCCGGCACAACAAGAATCAGAATGGCAATGAACCTAGAGATCATTAACTTCATGTTGAAAATCCCTTCCCGTCGTTCTTTTTTGCATATTCCTATCATAACGTTTTCATGATCTTCTGTCCATTTCAACAGCCAATCCGTTTTGTAATGAACGAAAAAGAGAGTACAATATAAAAGATAAAAGAGGCACCATACATAATCGCATATGGACCCGATCAATGAACCTTATAAAAATTTAAATACATGTGGGGGATGAAACATGACAATTACTTGTGACGTGGCCGTGCTTGGAGGCGGTACGGGAGGATACGTGGCGGCAATCCGGGCGGCACAGCTCGGCAAACAGGTTGTAATCATTGAAGCGGACAAGCTGGGGGGCACCTGCCTTCACCGCGGTTGTATCCCGAGCAAATCGCTGCTGCGGAGCGCCGAGGTATACGCGGACATCCGCGAAAGCGAAAGCTACGGCATTGAGACTCAAGGGGCGACGCTGGTTTTCTCCAAAGTGCAGAACCGCAAATCGGCGATCGTCGATCAGCTGCATCAAGGGGTGCAGTATTTGATGCGCAAAAATAAGATTCAAGTTCTTCAGGGCAAAGGGCGGGTAACCGGTCCTTCGATCTTTTCCCCGAAAAGCGGAGCCGTGGCCGTGGAACTGGCGGATGGCGAAATGGAAACGGTCGTGCCGACGAACCTGATCATCGCCACAGGATCCCGTCCGCGTACGCTGCCGGGACTCGAACCGGATGGGCGGTACATTATGACCAGCGATGAAGCGCTTGGCATGGACGAGCTGCCGGAATCGATCATTATTGTCGGCGGCGGCGTCATCGGAGTGGAATGGGCATCCATGCTGAATGATTTTGGCGTGGAGGTGACCCTTGTCGAAACCGCGGAGCAGCTGCTTCCCGCCGAAGACGAGGAGGTCGCGCGCGAGCTGCAGAAGCTTCTCGCCAAACGGGGTGTCAAGGTGCATACCGGCAGCACGGTCAAGACGGATACGTACCAGGCGGCGGATGGCCGCGTGAGCATTGAACTTCAGAAGGGGGAGCAAACCGAGACCTTGACGGCCTCCTCAATTCTCGTGTCGGTCGGACGCCAAGCCAACGTGGAAAATATCGGGCTCGAAAACACGGATGTGCGGGTAGAAAAGGGCTTTATTGCAGTCAACAAGCACCTGCAAACCGGTGAAGCCCATATTTATGCGATCGGAGATGTCATCGGGGGGCTTCAGCTCGCGCACGCCGCGAGCCATGAAGGCATAGCGGCAGTCAATCATCTGGCCGGTGAAGCCGTTCATCCTATTCCGTCGCATATGATCCCGCGCTGCGTCTATACGAGACCGGAAGTGGCCAGCGTCGGACTGACGGAAAAAGAAGCGCGTCAAGCGGGCATGGAGGTTAAGGTTGGAAAGTTCCCTTTCCAGGCGATCGGCAAGGCATTGGTGCATGGAAGCAAGGATGGTTTTGTCAAGGTTGTAGCTGATGCTAAGAGCAATGACATTATTGGTGTGCAAATGATCGGTGCGCATGTCACGGATTTGATCAGCGAGGCGGCGTTAGCCCAGGTGCTAGACGCTACGCCTTGGGAGGTTGGACAGATGGTTCATCCGCATCCGACGCTCGCTGAAATCGTCGGTGAAGCCATGCTGGCTGTGGACGGACTCTCCATCGGGATGTAAGCGGAAGAAGATCGATTCAAGACAACGAGCTGGTAGAAAAGTTTGAATACCTCCTTTTCTTTTTGATGCGGAAAGGATTATAATAAGGTTAACCCAAGTCTTAGTACCAGGTTATAATAGCAGGATAAGAATTTGGTCGAAGGCTTTATTAATAAGGAGGTACCTCGCATGAATGAACAAGGTACTGTTGGAACAGGACATGAACATGAGCAGCTTGGACTCAGCAACGGACAAGTGATCGACATGTATAGATATATGCTGCTCGCACGCAAATTCGATGAACGTAATTTGCTGCTTCAGCGCGCAGGCAAAATCAACTTCCACGTTTCAGGCGTCGGCCAGGAGACCGCCCAGGTCGCTGCTGCGTTCGCTTTGGACCGGGAAAAGGATTACTTTCTGCCATATTATCGCGACTATGGATTTGTATTAACCGTGGGCATGAGCGTGCGGGAGCTGATGCTTTCTGCCTTTGCGAAGGCGGAGGACCCGAACAGTGGCGGACGTCAAATGCCGGGGCACTTCGGCTCCAAAAGACTGCGCATTGTGACCGGCTCCAGCCCGGTAACCACACAGGTGCCGCATGCGGTAGGCGTTGCGCTTGCCGCCAAGATGAGAAAGCAGGAGCTCGTTTCTTTCGTGACTTTTGGCGAAGGCTCCAGCAACCAGGGCGATTTCCATGAAGGCTGCAATTTTGCCGGCGTGCATAAGCTTCCTGTCATTATCATGTGCGAGAATAACCAGTATGCGATTTCGGTACCAATACACAAGCAGATCGCAGGCAAGGTGAGCGACCGTGCGCTGGGCTACGGGTTCCCCGGGATCCGGGTAGACGGCAATGATGCACTCGCCGTATACCGAGCCGTCAAGGAAGCCCGCGAACGCGCGATCCGCGGCGAAGGGCCTACGTTGATCGAAGCGATGATGTACCGCCTGTCTCCGCATTCCACTTCCGACAATGATCTGGCATACCGGACCAAAGAAGAAGTCGAGGAGAACTGGAAGAAGGATGGCATTGCACGCTTTAAGGCTTATCTGATGAACTGCGGAATCTGGGATGAGGCCAAAGACGCGGATATGCTTGAGCAAATCTCGCTGGAAATCAAGGATGCGACCGAGTATGCGGATAACGCACCTTTTCCAAAGCCGGAGGACACCATGCTGCATGTCTACGCGGAGGATCGTATGAAGGGGGAAGCCACATGGCAGTAATGGAATATATCGATGCAATCCGTCTGGCCATCAAGGAAGAGATGGAAAAAGACGAGTCCGTATTCGTACTCGGCGAGGATGTCGGCGTGAAGGGCGGCGTGTTCACGACGACCAAAGGTCTTCTTGAGCAATTTGGGGAAGAACGCGTAATGGATACGCCGCTCGCGGAATCCGCGATTGCCGGCGTTGCCATCGGGGCTGCGATGGTCGGCATGAAACCGATCGCCGAAATGCAGTATTCCGACTTCATGCTGCCTGCGACCAATCAGATCATCAGCGAAGCGGCTAAAATCCGTTACCGCTCGAATAACGACTGGAGCTGTCCGATTGTTGTCAGAGCACCGATCGGCGGCGGGATTTTCGGCGGACTGTACCATTCGCAATGTCCGGAATCGATCTTCTTCGGTACGCCCGGTCTGAAAATCGTCGCTCCATTCACTGCTTACGATGCCAAGGGGCTGCTGAAAGCAGCGGTCCAGGATCCGGATCCGGTGCTCTTTTTCGAAAATAAGAAATGTTACAAAATGATACAGGGCGATGTACCGCTGGACGATTACACCGTCCCGATCGGCGAGGCCAATCTGCTGCGCGAAGGCGCGGATATTACGGTGATCGGCTACAGCATGCCGCTTCACTTCTGCTTGCAGGCTGCCGAAGAGCTGGAGAAGGAAGAGGGCATTACCTCGCATATCCTTGATCTGCGCACGCTGCAGCCGCTTGACCGCGATAGCATCATTGAAGCCGTCCGCAAAACCGGCAAGGTTCTGATCGTTCATGAGGACAACAAAACCGGCGGCGTTGGCGCCGAAGTGGCTGCGATCATTTCCGAGGAATGCCTGTTTGACCTGGATGCGCCGATCATGCGCTGCTGCAGCCCGGATGTGCCTGCCATGCCGATCAGCCCGCCGATGGAGAAATTCTACATGCTGAGCAAGGATAAAGTGAAAGAAGCCATGCGTACATTGGCAATCTACTAGGGAAGCTTAGGGGTGAGAACATGTCAGAAAATCAAAAGTTAACCGATGTGGTGATGCCGCAGCTGGCCGAATCGCTGGTTTCGGCAACCATTGCCAAATGGCTGAAGCAGCCTGGAGATAAAGTTGAGCAGTACGAACCGATATGCGAAGTCATTACCGATAAGGTGAATGCCGAGATTCCTTCCACCATCGATGGCGTTATGTCCGAATTGATTGCGGAGGAAGGCCAGACCATCGCTGTCGGCGAAGTCATCTGCCGCATGGCAGCTGCAGGTCAAACCGCTGCGCCGGCTGTAAGCCGCACGGAGCAGGAAGCTCCGGCAGGTGTGCCAACCGGCGTTACCAGCGACCAGTCCATGAGAAGCCGGTATTCGCCAGCGGTACAATCGCTGGCTGCCGAGCATGGCGTGAATTTGAGCGCCGTGCAGGGGACCGGCATGGGTGGACGGATTACACGAAAGGATGTGCTCGCCTTCGTTGAGAATGGGGGTTCGGCAAGCCAAGCGCAAAATGCTGCGGTTCAAGGTAATAGGGAGGCGTCCTCTCCGTTCAGGGATCTGCCGCATGCCAATCCTGCCGTAACGCCAGAGCAGTACATTCCGAAGCCGCCTGCTCCGGAAAGAAACTCGGGTCTGCATATGACGGAAACGCCTAAGATCCCGCCGATCCAGGTCGAAAGAGGCGGCGAGCGCGAAACGCTGATTGACGTGACCCCGATCCGCAACGCCATTGCGACGAGCATGCGTCAAAGCGTGTCCGAAATACCGCATGCATGGACGATGGTAGAGGTCGATGTGACCAATCTGGTACTGCTTCGCAACAAGCTGAAGGATGAATTCAAGCGCCGGGAGGGCTATAATTTAACGTACCTGGCCTTTTTCCTGAAGGCTGTCGTGAATGCGATCAAGGATTATCCGATCATGAACTCCGTGTGGGCCGTCAACAAAATCATCGTCAAGCGCGATATCAACATTTCGCTGGCTGTCGGTACGGAAGATTCGGTCATGACGCCGGTCATTCAAAGGGCAGATCAGAAGAACATTGCCGGGCTTGCGCGGGAGATTGAAGAGCTTGCGACCAAAACCCGCCAAGGCAAGCTGAAGCTGGAGGATATGCAGGGAGGAACGTTCACCGTGAACAATACGGGTTCGTTCGGATCCATTCTCTCTTATCCGATCATCAATTATCCGCAGGCAGCGATTCTGACGTTCGAATCGATCGTGAAGCGTCCGGTGGTCATCAATGACATGATCGCCGTCCGTTCCATGGCCAACATCTGCTTGTCCCTGGATCACCGGATTCTGGATGGCGTCATCTGCGGACGTTTCCTGCAGCGGGTGAAGGAGAATATCGAAGCTTATACGCTGGACACCAAGGTTTACTAAGCACATTCAATGAGATAAAACCATTTCTTCGTTTCATTTTATGTAGGCAGTACATTCATCATCAGGAGAGGGCGTGGAAACGTTATGAACAAAACACTTCATATTTCCTATACGCCGATGATGGGTTATGATGCAGCATGGGATTTGCAAAAAACGATCGTAAAAAGCATTGACCTTGGAGAGCAGCAGGATACCCTGCTGCTCTTGCAGCATCCGCCAACCTATACCATTGGTTCTCAAAGACACCCGGAACACCTGCTTTTAAGCAAGGAAGAGCTCGAGGAGCATGGCATCGGTCTGTTCGAAATCGACCGCGGCGGCGATATTACATACCATGGGCCAGGCCAGCTTGTCGGCTACCCCCTGCTTACGCTGGAGGGGGCCGGCCTCGACTTGCATGGCTATCTGCGCAACCTTGAGCAGGTCATCATAAACTATTTGGGTCATTACGGAATCGAGGCGGGACGCAAACCCGAGTATACAGGCGTTTGGGTAGGCGATTTGAAGGTATGCGCCATTGGCGTTAAATTCAATAAATGCCGAAGCCGGCGGGCGTTCGTGACGAGTCACGGGTTTGCTTTTAACATCAAGGCAGGAATCGGTGAGCAGGGCTTTAAGGGGATTATTCCTTGCGGCATTCAGGAGTACGGCGTAACCTCGCTTGAGGAATGCACAGGCCGTTCCTTTACCGTGGAGCAGGTCGCAGAGGAAATTGTGGCCTTTTTTACGGAGGTATTTGATTATGAGGCTGAGCCTGTCCCGGATACTGCCCGCTGAATCAGCGGGCGATCAGGGATTCGACTACTCCAAAAATGACGGAGCCGAACATGGCGATAAGCATCAGGTAAACGAAAACGCGAAACCATTTTTTATTTTGCATAGCTGCTCCTTTACGAAACGATGATAAATGGAATGCCGCAGCGATGATTCACCGGGCATACGGCTATTTTTATTGTAACTTAACGAAGAGAGAGAGGAAAGTCCAATGATCAGACAAGACCGTTTAGTTGAGGAATTTATGGAGCTCGTAAAGGTGGACAGCGAGACCGGATATGAAGAAGAGATTGCCGTCGTCCTGAAAAAGAAGTTCGGGGGTTTAGGTCTTCAAGTGGTGGAGGATGATTCCAAAGAAAGAACGGGCCACGGCGCGGGTAATCTCATCGTGACAATGGAAGCAACAGCCGGAAGCACCGCTCCGAAGCTGTTCTTCACCTGTCATATGGATACCGTAACGCCAGGCAAAGGCATTAAGCCGGTGCTTCATGAAGACGGATGGATTACGAGCGACGGCACGACCATCCTCGGCTCCGACGATAAAGCAGGTCTAGCGGTTCTTTTCGAAGCCATTAAAGTCCTTCAGGAAGAGAACATTGCGCACGGCCAGATCCAGTTCGTCATTACCGCCGGCGAGGAATCGGGATTGCTTGGCGCACGCTGTATGGATCCGAAATACCTGGATGCGGACCTCGGCTATGCCATCGATTCGAACGGAGAAATTGGCGCCATTGCGGTCGCTGCTCCGACGCAGGCTAAGATGAAGATGAAAATTTACGGAAGGTCCGCTCATGCCGGTGTGAATCCGGAAGACGGGATCAGCGCGATTCAGGTCGCTTCCAAAGCAATCTCCCGCATGAAGCTGGGTAGACTGGATCACGAAACGACCGCTAATATCGGCAAATTCGCCGGGGGAGGCGCGACGAATGTGGTTTGCGATTATGTCGAGCTGGATGCCGAAGCGCGCAGCATCGTTCAGGATAAAGTCGAACGGCAGATCGAGCATATGCGTGAATCGCTGGAAAGCGCCGTGAAGGAATGCGGGGCAACCTGCGAGTTTATCAGCGAGATCGTATATCCCGCTTTCAACTTCGGAGAGAAGGACGAAGTCGTTCAGCTCGCCCAGCGCGCAATAGCGGGCATAGGGCTCAGCAGCCGCACCTTCCATTCCGGCGGGGGAAGCGACGCGAACATTTTCAACGGCATGGGCGTTCCGACGGTGAATCTGGCCCTCGGCTATGAACATATCCATACAACCAAAGAGCGGATTCGCGCGGACGATATGGCAAAGGCGGCTGAAATGGTCATCAGCATCATCCGCGAAACGACAAAGTAGAAGTGCGCTAATCTCATGTACAAATAATACAACAAAAGGCTATTCCCTTCAGACCGCAGAGTTGATGAGGGGAATAGCCTTTTATTGTTATGTTCTAATGAAAAAGTGCAGGTGAGGTTGCTTGATGGTTCCGCTGTTGAGAGGGAGTCCACTCGGTATGCCACTGTGTAATGGTAAGGATTTGAAGTGCTCGGGAGATGCTGTCAAGATGGTGTTCGATATTGCTGAACAACTCGCTGCCGATGATGCATTGCTCCAGCTTGCGCGTCAGTGAGCTTTTCGTCTGCTGCAGATAACAGGAAGCCGCCCCGAATCTGGCCGCCGAATGATTGGCATCGGTATGGTAGATCGATTCAAAGATGGAGGCAGCTTGTTCGTAATTTCCCGCATCATATTGAATTTCGGCCGCAATGAAACAGAGTTCAAGCGAAATCTGACTGCGGTCGTGCAGAGGCAGCTGTTCCATTTCGGCTATTTGCTTGGCGGCGAGTTCCCGGTAACCCTGCGTATACAAAGTATAGATCAATTCGTTGAATTCATGCGTCGTCGGACTGGACAGGATGGAGAGCGCTTCATCAATTTTCCCCAGTGCGATGGCGGTTTTGGCTGTTTCCAGGGCTTCATACCTTGACAAGGCAGGCATGCCGATTCCTCCGTTCATGCCATACAGGCAGCATTTACATACATTCATGACTTCCTCGACCCGGATGATCTGCTGAGCGCTCATCAGGAGCACTCGACTAGGATACATGGGTTTTCTTGATAATAGAGACATTGCTTCTTTGATGCGATTGATATAAATAAGACACAATATATAATGAATCTGATGTATTTCCGTGTAGTTCGGCCGATCGCACGAAGAGGCATACAATTCCGCTGCGGCTGGGTAAGCGCCGATCATCCAGAGGGCTTCCGCCACGGGAATCACAGGATCCCGAAGGTCTTCGGATGCGGTGGTTGTTAGTCGAAGGGATAATTCGGCATCGTTCATACCAGTTCGGAATAACATCATACCGATTTCGGCCAAGGCTTCTGTCGTATAACCGTTATGGACCAGGCACTGACGGAAAGCGGCTGCTGCTTGACTGTCGCGGCCGAGAGCCCGCAGCAGTTTGCCGTACTCAAGCCAGCATAAGGGTTCATCAAAGGCTGGCTCGGTTGCACCGGAGCCTGAATCTGGTTGGGTTAAGGCCTTCTCGAAGCTTGCGAGTGCCTCGTCCACCATTCCGCGGGAGCGGTACCATTCGCCAAGCTTAAATTGCAATGCAGAAGATTCTGGCTGGGATTTGAGCAAATAGAGCAAATGATCTTTGTTCATATAGAACCCTCCGCTATATATAACAACGGTTTCTTTTCCTTTGTTATACGAAGCCGGCGAAAAAGTTTAAAAAAGCAAAAAACGATGACATTTCTCACATATTTTGTGCATTTTGCCGTCATTCAGGTGACACCTAACGAGCAAGCTATGAACAAACCGGACTCATTTCATTTCGCTGTTTCCGTTTCTTCTGGGGTCGTTCAGCAGGGTTGCCAGCGGTGTCAGCGGAGGCGTTTCTTTCATCCATTGTTGAAGCATAATCCGGATTTGCCAGGCTTGTCCGACCATGTGAAAAGAATTTTTTGTGCGATAGCTCTTCATGTGCCTTCCTACCTTCCTGCTTGAAGTTTGTTATAATAACACCATATGTGTCAGCTTGTACAAACATGCTTGTTTTTAAAATAAAGGAGAGATGGACTTTGGAACAATTTTCGATGAAAAACACAAAACTGGATGAAATAACCGTCTCAACGAAACCCGTTTTCGAAGGCAAAGTGATTTCGCTGCAGGTCGACACCGTCAAGCTGCCGGATGGCAGCACGGCTTCCCGAGAGATCATCAGGCATCCCGGCGCCGTCGCGGTGCTCGCGGTTCATAACGATAAAATCATTATGGTGGATCAGTTCCGGCAGGCCATGGGCCGCTGTGAGCTCGAAATACCGGCCGGCAAGCTTGAAAAGGGAGAGGACCCTCTGGAAGCTGCGAAACGAGAGCTGCAGGAAGAAACCGGCTACGGCAGCGACAATGTGGAGCTGTTGCATTCCTTCTTCACGTCGCCGGGTTTTGCCGACGAAATCATTCATCTATATGTCGCCGAAGATTTGGTCAGCGGGGATGCCGCCCCGGATGAGGACGAATTCCTTGAGCTGCATGAACTGAGTCTGTCCGAGGCGGAAGAAGCCATCCGATCGGGAAGAATCAGCGACGCCAAGACGATCATGGCCGTGTATGCCTGGAAGCTGAAGCAGGCTACGGGGTCGTTCGGATTATGAAACCGAATGTGCCAAAGCATCGGCTTGACGGCGGTGAACTGACGGAATACTATGCGGATCTTCATATTCATATCGGGCGCGCAACTTCCGGACAGGCCGTGAAGATTAGCGGGAGCAAGGATCTGACCTTTGCCAATATTGCGAAGGAAGCGGCCGGCCGCAAAGGTATGGACCTGATCGGCATTATTGACTGCCATTCGCCTGAAGTGCAGAAAGACATCACGGACTGCCTCCATACCGGCGAGATGACCGAGCTTGCGGGAGGCGGAATCTCATATCGGGGAACGACGATCCTGCTTGGAAGCGAAATCGAAATTTACGAAGAAGGAAAGGGCGCTGCGCATCTGCTGGCCTATTTCCCGGATCTGTCGACCATGCAGCATTTTACCGCATGGATGACAAAGCATATGAAAAACGTCAATCTCAGTTCCCAGCGGATTTATGTGCCCGGCCGCAGGCTGCAGGAGGAAATATACGCAAGGGGTGGGATCATGATTCCGGCGCATGTGTTTACACCGCATAAAGGGATCTATGGAAACGTGACTCCGCGGATGTCCGATGTTCTGGATCTTGAGATGATCAGCGGCGTGGAACTTGGCTTGAGCGCCGATTCGGAAATGGCCGGCCTTCTCTCCGAGCTCGACCGCTTCACCTTCGTGACCAACTCGGATGCCCATTCATTGGGGAAAATCGGCAGGGAATATAACCGGATCCGGATGAAGGAGCCCTCCTTCCACGAGCTCGTCCTGGCACTGGGCGCCGCGGAAGGACGCCGGGTTACGGCCAATTATGGTTTGAATCCGCGTCTGGGCAAGTACCACCGGACTTACTGCCTGAGCTGCAGCAGCATACTCGATCAGGAGGAGGCCATGACGGGATCCTGCCCGCACTGCGGGGGGCATAAGATGGTACAGGGGGTTCTGGACAGAATTCTGAATATCGCTGACCGGAAGGAGCCGTGGATGCCCGCAGACCGTCCGCCCTATCATTACCAGGTACCGCTGGAGTTCATCCCGGGTCTCGGCAAGAAGACGATGAACAAGCTGCTTGACCGATTTGGTACGGAGATGTCCATATTGCACAGGACGTCCGAAGCAGAATTGGCAGAAGTCGTTGGCGTCACCATGGCAAATCAGATCGTGATGGCAAGAACAGGCTCGCTGGCGCTCACTTCCGGCGGGGGAGGAACCTATGGGAAGGTAGCGGCTCCTTCTATAGACAAGACATAGTTTCCGGCTTGTCTTCATAGAGTAGAGGTATGTGATTGGAAGGGGGAATTCGGTATGCGAACTTTCCGCCATACCTTGAAGGAGCAGACGGTGCTTTATATTTTCGTGGCCGTGCTGTTTCTTGTCGGGGTCATTTTCGGTGCTCTCATGGTGAATGCATTGTCGCTCGAGCAGCAGCAGGACCTGGGTCGGTATCTTCAAAACTTTTTCGTTACCGTGGATCAAAGCGATACAGGGACCGGGGCTGCCGAATCGTTCTGGAATATTGCCGGGCTCCATTTGAAATGGGTGGGCCTGATCTGGTTCCTTGGGCTTTCCGTCATCGGACTGCCGGGAATTCTCATCCTTGACTTCCTGAAAGGCGTACTGATCGGGTTTACGGTGGGTTATCTGGTCGGACAGTTTTCCTGGAAAGGGCTGCTGTTTGCGCTTGTGTCGGTTGCGCCGCACAATTTGTTCATCATTCCGGTTCTGATCGTTTCGAGCGTGGCCGCCATTGCTTTTTCGCTGCATGTGATCAAGAACAGGGTCATGATGCACAATCGTGCGAATGTATTACGTCCCTTTGCGTCTTATGTCGGTTTAACAATCGTCATGTGTCTGATCATGCTCGGCGTTTCTTCCTTTGAAACATGGGTGACTCCGGCCATGATGAAATGGGTGACTCCGGCGCTTCTGGAAACCGCGGCACTGCCTGGGATGTAAGTAAAATCGTTTGACTTTGCTCCGCAACTCCCCCTATAATGAAAGATGTGATATAGCAAAGGTGCAGTGATTTTCCTGTGGGGAGGGAGAAAATGGAAGCGCGGATCGATAAAATCAAACAACAATTGCAATCCCAGGGCTATAAGCTGACACCCCAGCGGGAAGCTACCGTCAGAGTTTTGCTCGAGAATGAAGAAGACCATCTCAGCGCAGAGGATGTTTTCATGCTCGTCAAAGAAAAGGCTCCTGAAATCGGTCTGGCTACCGTATACCGCACCCTCGAGCTGCTCAGCGAACTGCATGTCGTAGAAAAGATAAATTTCGGCGATGGCGTTGCAAGATACGATTTGCGGACGGATACCGCAAAACACCACCACCATCATCTGATCTGCGTGAAATGCGGCAGCATGGATGAAATCCGCGAGGATTGGCTGGGACCGCTCGAAGAGCGGCTGGAACGCGAGTTTAACTTTACGGTTTCCGATCACCGACTGGATTTTCACGGGATCTGTTACCGCTGCAAGGACAAGGAAGAGAGCCAGCGCAGCGAGGACAAGAAGCCTGATCAATAACAAACGGATAATGATCCTCCAAGATCACAAGCTCTCGCCGGCGTGCCTGCCGGAGAGGGCTTTTTTGGTGGCTTCATGCAGGGCTTGTCATACGATCCGGTGGTGGCACATAAGCTGAACATGAACGATCATGTCGGCGACAATCGCCCACCAGCTTTTTATAACGGGGAGTGTGATATTGGATGATCATATCCATTCGAAGATGCTTATCGTCCTTTAAATTCCTGCTTGTTTTCATTGCTCTTACATATATCCTGTACCAGCTGTTCGGCCTGATCAGCGCATGGATAACCCCTGTGGATCATTACCGGATTCCGGAAGGACACGCCGTGAAGGCCTTTCAGCCTTCCGACAAGCCCCGTACAGGGGAGATGATGGGCGACCGGCTGCGGTTTTTTTACTGGTATGGGGAATAGACAATAGACAAACGGCAGGCAGGGGAAATAGTGTTTCTTGTCGAAATGAATGAAGGGATCGGCTAAACTATCCGAAGGAGCTTTTTCAACTTATGATGCAGTACGTTCAGTCCTTCATACGGTATATAGGTGATGAGAAGGGTTTGTCTCGCAACACGCTCGAATCCTATGAGCGCGACCTGCAGCAATTTCTCGGTTTTATGGAGGAGCAGGGAATCGATTCGGTAGATATGATCAAGAAGATTCATATATCCATGTACATGAACCACATGAAGGGGCATCGCTTCGCGTCATCCACGGTCACGCGGAAGCTTGTCTCGCTGCGTTCCTTTTTCCATTACATGGTCAGGGAATCGCTGCTGGCTCAGGACCCTACGCTCTATATGGAAGCGCCGAAGCTCGAGAAGAAGGTTCCGCAGGTGTTGACGGTCGAACAGGTCGAACGCCTGCTGGCAGCGCCGGATACTTCGGCTCCTGCAGGCTTGAGGGATAAGGCCATGCTGGAGCTGCTCTATGCCACCGGCATGAAGGTGTCCGAGCTGATGGCGCTTAATCTGGAAGACGTAAATCCGGAGATGAGGTTCCTGAGGTGTACAAGCAGTTCGGGCAAAGAGCGCGTTCTTCCGATCAGCAGCATATCTGCTGAAGCGGTAGGGGCGTACGTTCACCACATGCGTCCGGAGCTGGTCCGTGATCCACAGGAGCGGAGCCTGTTTTTGAACAATTTAGGAACGAGATTGACCCGGCAGGGATTTTGGAAAATACTCAAGAAGTACGCTGCGGAGTCCGGCATAGACGGGGATATCACCCCGCATACGCTGCGTCATTCCTTTGCAGCCCATCTGCTGGAAGACGGGGCCGACATCCGGTCCGTGCAGGAAATGCTGGGTCACAGCGATATTTCGACTACGCAGATTTACGGCGCCCTGACGAAAAAGGCGATGAAGGACGTATACGAAAGCCATCATCCGCGGGAGCGTATGCAAACAACCCAATTGAAGGAGAGATTTACTCATGACAGCGATTAATCAGACGATCATTCAAGAGGCCGCAGCCTACATTCAAAGCAAAACAGAAGTAAAGCCGGAGGTAGGACTGATCCTGGGTTCCGGACTCGGTATCCTTGCGGACTTGATTAAAGACGGAATTTCAATTCCCTACCAGGATATCCCTCACTTTCCGGTGTCCACGGTAGAAGGACATGATGGGGAGCTTCTGCTTGGCACCATTGAAGGACGTGCCGTTGTCATGATGAAAGGCCGGTTCCATATGTATGAAGGATACGGTCCGGAAGTGACGGCGTTCCCGGTTCGCGTCATGAAAGAATTGGGCGTAACGAGCCTCCTGGTGACGAATGCAGCCGGCGGCGTGAACACCTCGTATGAGCCAGGGGATCTGATGCTGATCTCGGACCATCTGAACCTGACAGGCAAGAACCCGCTGATCGGCCCGAACGATGCGTCCTTGGGCGTTCGTTTCCCGGATATGTCCGAAGGCTACAGCCGCCGTTTGCGCTCGCTGCTTAAAGATACGGCGGCAGCCAAAGGCATCCAGGTGCAGGAAGGTGTATACGCCGGCCTTCTGGGACCTACTTACGAAACGCCTGCCGAGATTCGCATGCTGCGCACTTTGGGTGCTGACGCCGTCGGCATGTCGACGGTATCCGAAACGATCGTGGCCCGTCATGCCGGACTGGAAGTGCTGGGCATTTCCTGCATCAGCAACATGGCTGCGGGGATTTTGGATCAGCCGCTCTCGCATGATGAAGTTATGGAAACGACGGATCGCGTGCGCGAGAAATTCCTGAGCCTGGTGCTTGCGGTCATTCCGAACATGTAACAAGGGTCCATGCAGAATGAAATAGATTCATATCATTATCAACCGCAGGTCATGAGACCTGCGGATTTTTTGTTTTTATCCCGAAATTTTTCGGAAGAAGCCTTCTTTTCATGGAATATTTTACTGCCAACCTGACGACACTGGAAAACAGCAGCAATATCTGAATTTTGTAACTCTGGCGGCGCACAGGCTCGTGAGGGATCCCAAAATTCTTATATCACTAATGACCAGAGGTCAGGAGGGGGACTTATTTTGAGAAAGATGCTACTCGCAGCCGTGCTTACGCTTGGCTTATCGGCTGCCGCTATCCCGCAGACGGGATTCGCTGAGGAGAAGGGCAAGCCGGCCGCGAGCGCCGAGCTTGCGGAGAACGCCAAGTCCGCCATCCTTATGGATGCGGATACGGGAACTATTATTTATGAAAAAAACAGCCATGATAAACTGCCGCCTGCCAGCATTACCAAGATCATGACGATGCTGCTCACCATGGAGGCCATCGACTCCGGCAAGCTGAAGCTGACGGATATGGTCCGCACGAGCGAATACGCCGCATCGATGGGGGGCTCGCAGATTTTTCTTGAGCCTGGTGAGGAAATGACCGTCAATGAAATGCTGAAAGGAATCGCGATGGCTTCGGGCAACGACGCTTCGGTCGCAATGGCCGAGAAAATCGCCGGGACCGAGCAAGCCTTCGTCGAAATGATGAATGAGAAGGTCAAGGAGCTGGGGTTGACGGATACCCACTTTTCCAACTGCAACGGCCTGCCCACGGAAAACCATTATTCCTCGGCGCATGACATTGCGGTCATCAGCCGCGAGCTGCTGAAGCATAAAGACATCACCAAGTATACGGGTTCCTACCAGGATTACCTGCGCAAGGATTCCCAAAAGCCATTCTGGCTCGTGAATACGAACAAACTTGTGCGCTTCTATACCGGAGCGGATGGACTGAAGACGGGATACACCTCCGAGGCTAAATTTTGCCTCTCCGCAACGGCAGTCAACGGCAATTTGAGAGCCGTAGCGGTCGTGCTCGGCGAACCGAATACGAAAACGCGCAATGAAGAAGTATCCAAAATGTTCGACTACATGTTCGCGCAGTATACGACACATACCGTTTTCAAGCCGGGAGATACGATCGGAACGGTCAAAATCAATAAAGGCAATGTGAAGGAATTGACGCTTACCGCCGGTCAGAACTACAGTGTGCTTCTCAAGAAGAATGCCAAGGCCGAAGGCGTCCGCCATGAATTGCAGGTGCCGAAGGAGATCAAGGCCCCGATTCAGTCCGGACAGGTGCTCGGCAAGCTTGTCGTCTACCAGGGCGACAAAGTTCTCAAGGAATTCGAGCTGAAATCCCCTGAACAAGTTGGCAAAGCAGGCTGGTGGAAGCTGTTCAAGCGAACGACGGCCAAATTGTTTCTTGTAGATTGATAGCGGTTTTCTTCTAGTTTTGTCGGGGTGCAGGAATCTGTTTTTACTGCGTAGAAATCCTGTAGCAAGACAGGAAGGAGAGTGAGCAGGCGTGAATCTGAAAGTGGAAATGGAGCATCACCGCACAACTTTGATCGTTCGCTTGTCGGGCGAGCTGGATCACCATACCGCCGATCATGTCCGTTTACAGCTGGATGAATCCATCCAGAGAGGACAAACGGAGCATCTGGTGCTTAGTTTTAAACATTTGCAGTTTATGGACAGTTCCGGTCTCGGGGTGATTCTGGGACGCTACAAGCTGATCAAAAGCAAGGGCGGCAAAATGGCCGTATGCGACGTGAATGAGGCGGTCTATCGTCTGCTGGACATGTCCGGGCTGTTCAAGATCATGCCTATTTATGATAACGAGGGCCAGGCGCTCTCGGGATTGGAGGTTGTGTCATGAAAGAGGATCAAGCTATGCAGCGCAATTTCATGACGCTTCAGTTTGCTTCCAAATCCGAAAATGAATCCTTTGCCAGGGTGACCGTCGCGGCATTCATCTCCCAGCTTGATCCGACCATGGACGAGCTGAGCGACCTGAAGACGGTCATATCGGAGGCGGTCACGAACAGCATTATCCACGGCTATAACAGCGATCCGGAAGGCAAGGTTACGATTCATGCCGAGATCGTCCAGGACACGGTTACGATTATCGTGGAAGACAAGGGTGCGGGTATCGAGGACTTGGATCTGGCACGGCAGCCGCTGTATACGTCAAAGCCTGAACTGGAGAGATCGGGAATGGGATTTACGATTATGGAGAACTTCATGGACGAATTTGAAGTTTCCAGCGAGCCCGGCTCCGGTACATCGATCAGGATGAAGAAAAGGATTGAATCCAAGAAAGCTTTGTATAATTAGGGGTTGGGCGCCATGGATGCTGATGTGAAAAAACCTTCGCAGACCTATCTGGAAGATGCGGAAGTCAAACGTCTGATCGCACTCAGTCAGACCGGAGACAGCATGGCCCGCGATACGCTGGTAAACTGCAACATCCGTCTCGTCTGGTCCGTTGTACAAAGGTTCATGAACCGCGGCTATGAGCCGGAGGATCTGTTTCAGATCGGCTGTATCGGTCTGCTGAAGTCTGTTGATAAGTTCGATTTAAGCTACGATGTCAAATTCTCGACCTATGCCGTACCGATGATCATCGGAGAAATCCAGCGCTTCCTGCGGGATGACGGCACGCTCAAAGTCAGCCGTTCCCTGAAGGAAATGGCCAACAAGGTCCGGAAGAAAAAGGACGAGCTCTCGAAGCACCTGGACCGCCTGCCGACGGTCAAAGAGGTGGCCGATGAACTCGGAGTAACTCCCGAGGAAGTGGTTTTCGCGCAGGAGGCGAACAAGCCCCCGACCTCCATTCATGAAACGGTGTTTGAAAATGATGGAGACCCGATTACCTTAATGGATCAGATTGCGGATGATTCCCAGGAGAAGTGGTTCGACAAGCTGGCGTTGAACGAAGCGATTGACGGTCTGTCCGAACGCGAAAAACTGATCGTATATCTCAGGTACTACCGGGATCAGACCCAGTCCGAGGTTGCCTCAAGGCTCGGGATATCCCAGGTTCAGGTGTCGCGTCTCGAGAAGAAAATATTGCAGCTGATCCGGGATCAGATTGCGCAGTGAACGTAAGCGGACTCGTCAGGGGCTAAGCCCCCTGGCGGGTCCGTTTTTGCGTTTGCCGGCGTTCTTGGCTTATAAGGGTTCTGCAACCCGTAAAAATGTCTTGGGTCAGATGCGCGGGGAACTCTGGTCGATCCATTTTCTGGCCTTAATTGCACCTCTTGATTAGAAAACGAAGGATTTTCCTATACTAACGTCATTGATCCGTCAAAGGAGTGGTAGGAATGTCTCCAGATCCGGTACCTACGGTGTACCTGCAGCTGCGCAGCCGAGTGCCGATAACCCAAGGAAGGATTGTAACACTCGGGCATGTCGCCCGGATACTTAGCGACCCGCAGTGGGAGGCTCCGCTTCGCCATCTCGAACTGGTAGAGCCGCATACTTGGGACGGAAATCTGCTGCTTATTGACCTGATGCAGATTATTCCCAAGGTTCAGGAGCTGATTCCTGGCGCCAGAATCGAACCGATCGGGCAGCATCATGTCCTGGTAGAGGTTGTCAACAAGCCCAAAAAGCCATCGGTAGTGCTCTTTTTGCTCGTATGGCTGCTGCTGTTCTTCGGATCGGCTCTCACGATTATGAATTTCCATGCGGACGTCAATATGCAGGAGGTTCAAATCCGGACGGTGGAGATGCTGACAGGCAAGCGGGACGAACATCCTTACTTGTTTCAGACGGCCTATTCTTTTGGCATCGGCTTTGGCATGGTGGTCTTTTTCAATCACTTGTTCAAGAAAAAATGGAATGAGGAGCCTACTCCTCTGGAAGTGGAGATGTATCTTTACCAGGAAAATATCGACCAGTACGTTGTCGCCCAGGAATATAAAAAGCTGAAGAAAAACCCGAAAAACCCAGGTGACAAGCATTGAATGCCATATTGGGATGGACGGTTCAGATTCTGCTGGGCATTGCGGGCGGCATTGCGGTGGGTGGCGGCGTCATCGCCCTGTTTATCGTTCTGGATATGATTCCGCGGCTGGCTCAATTGACGAGGTCGTATCACCAGGTTCATTGGTATGAAGGCGCGATGGTGACAGGATCGCTTCTGGGCACTGTTTTTGATTTTTGGAACTGGAAGCTGTCGCTCGGTGGCTGGTCCGGATTTATCGTCGGTCTGTTCAACGGCATCTTCGTCGGGCTGCTGGCCGCAGCGCTCACCGAAGTGCTGAACGTTCTGCCGATCTTGGCGAAAAGACTGCGGATGATCCATTATCTCTTCGGGCTGCTGATGGCAATGGTGACAGGCAAGGTGGCAGGCTCCCTGTTTGATTGGTTTATTTACAGAAAGTAAGAAACGAAAGGTGCGGGTGGACACATGGACAAGCATGAGCAAGAGAAAGAGCTGAAGAGCCTGGAGGATTCGTCCGAACTGACGATGCTGATGCAGCAGTATACGGAGGACCGGGACCAGGAAAGAGGGGGGAAGCAGAAAGACGATCCGGGCGGCCAGGAAGAGGCGCGGGCAAGCCGGAAGGAGGACGAGAAAAAGTCTCCTGGAGAAGGACAGCCGGAGAAGGGCAAGGGGGCGTTAAAGGCACAGGAGCAGAAGCGGGAGTCTGAGCATTCGGATTCAGTCGAGGAGTCGGTCATTTACTGGCAGCGCAGCGATGACGTATCGGACAGCCTGGACCGAACGAAGGAGACGCTGAAAGAAGTGGTGGGGCTGGGAAGCTCGTTTGACATCGTCTTCCGGGAAATGACGCTTGCCGGGCAGAAAACGGGCCTGTTCTTCGTCAACGGCTTTGCCAAGGACAATATTATGCTGGAAATCCTGAAGCGGCTTACCTATCTGTCAGCGGACGAGCTATCCGCGGATGCTCTCCAATCCTTTTTTCATTGCTATATTCCGCATGTCCAGGTGGAAGTGGAGAAGAAACTAAGCTCGACAATCAATAAAGTGCTGATGGGGATGTCCGCCTTATTTATTGAAGGTGAGCATGCGGCCATTGTGATGGATACCCGCACCTTCCCCGTCCGCAGTCCGGAAGAGCCGAGCATCGAGAGGGTCGTCCGCGGCGCGAGGGACGGATTTACTGAGACGCTGCTGAGCAATGTGGCGCTGGTGCGCAGACGGCTTCGGGATCCCGGACTCAAAAGCGATCTGGTTCAGGTAGGCAGGCGCACACGCACGGACGTGTGCATCGCATATATTGACGACATCGTTGACAAAGTTCAGGTCGATTCCATCCGCGAAAAAATCAAGGGGCTTGATATCGAAGGGCTGCCGCTTGCCGATAAGCAGCTTGAAGAAGCCATTATCAACAAGGGTTGGCATCCGTATCCGCTCGTCCGCTACTCCGAACGGCCGGACGTTGTTGCCTCCCACCTGCTGGAAGGCCGCGTTGCCGTATTTGTGGATACCTCGCCAAGCGTGATGATCATGCCGACGACTTTCTTCGATCTATGTCAGCATGCGGAAGAGAACCGGCAGACCCCCTTTATGGGAACGTATTTGAGGTGGGTACGATTTCTCGGGGTATTTGCCTCCATGTTCCTGCTCCCGCTGTGGATGCTGATGGTCATCAATCCGGAGCTGAAGCCGGCATTTCTGAATTTTATCGGTCCGCATGATAAAGGGGATATTCCTATTATCGCCCAATTCCTGATGGTTGAGTTCGGGGTGGATCTGCTCCGCCTGGCGGCGGTTCATACTCCGACGCCGCTCGCTTCCGCAATGGGCTTGATTGCAGCGATCCTGGTCGGCGATATTGCCGTCAAAACGGGATTGTTCGTGAATGAAGTCGTGCTCTATATGGCTGTGGCCGCCATAGGAATGTTTGCAACGCCGAGCTATGAGCTGGGCCTTGCGAACCGGATGGTAAGGCTGGTCCTTCTGGTTGCCGTGGCGATCTTCAAGGTCCAAGGCTTCGTTGTCGGCACGACGCTGTTAATCCTGCTGTTAACGCTGCACCGGTCGTACAATTCATCTTATTTGTGGCCGTTTATACCTTTTAATGCAAAGGCGCTGGCCAGCGTATTATTTCGTTTTCCGCTGCTTGAATCCAAGAAAAGGCCATCCTTCAACAAAACGCGGGATAACACGCGCATGGCGCCTAATCCGGATAATACCGAGCAATCGTAGGAAAATACAAATGTTGTGCATAAAAATCCATTCATTCTCTTCCACCTTCTGTTATACTGATGTAAAAGTTCAGATGGAATCTATACATGTTCCATAGAAAGCGAAGGGATGCTGAATATGTTCTTACATGGTACAAGTCAAATAAATGCAGCAGGGCATCTGGAAATCGGCGGATGCGACGTTACGGATCTCAAAGCCAAATATGGAACGCCGCTCTATATCGTTGATGAAGAGCTTGTGCGCCAGCGCTGCCAGCAGTACGTGTCCGCTTTCCGCGCATCGGGATTGAAATTCCAGGTCGCTTATGCGAGCAAAGCGTTCTGCGTCATGGCCATGTGCCGTATCGCGGATCAGGAAGGCATGTCGCTCGACGTCGTTTCCGACGGAGAGTTGTACACGGCATTGCAGGCAGGATTTCCGGCCAAGCGAATTCATTTCCACGGCAACAATAAGACGCTCGAAGAAATCGAAATGGCAATCGATGCCGAAATCGGCTGCTTCGTTGTGGACAACTTGGTGGAGCTTCATCTCCTCAATGCCGTGGCAGCGGAGAAAAATGTGCGCGTTCAGATTTTGCTTCGTGTAACGCCAGGGGTTGAAGCCCATACGCATGAATACATCTCGACCGGTCAAACCGATTCGAAATTCGGGTTTGATATCGGAAACGGATCCGCGTTTGAAGCCGTAAAGCTTGCATCCGAACAATCCAACCTGGATTTGCTCGGCGTGCATTCGCACATCGGGTCGCAGATTTTCGAGGTGGAAGGCTTTGAGATGGCTGTCCAACGAGTGGCTGAATTCGCGCAGCGGGTTCACGGAGAACTCGGCGTAAGCTTCCAAGTGGTCAACCTGGGCGGGGGTTTCGGCATTCGTTATGTCGATGGCGACACGCCGCTTGAAGTTTCGCAGTATGTTCAAGCGATCACCGATGCGGTTAAAACGCATTTTACCGGATGGTCCGCCGAGCTGCCTGAAATTTGGGTCGAGCCGGGCCGCAGCATCGTCGGAGATGCCGGAACGACACTGTACACTGTAGGAACTAGCAAGGATATTCCAGGCGTCCGCAAATATGTGGCCGTCGACGGAGGCATGACGGATAATCCGCGCCCTGCTTTGTATGAATCGAAGTACGAAGCTGTGCTCGCGAACCGTGCCAACGAGTCTGCCACAGAAACGGTTTCCGTTGCCGGGAAGTGCTGCGAGAGCGGTGACATGCTGATCTGGGATCTGGACCTGCCTAAGGTGAACAGCGGTGATTTGCTGGCTGTCTCCTGCACGGGAGCGTACAACTATTCCATGGCCAGCAACTACAACCGGATTCGCCGCCCGGCGGTCGTATTCGTGAATCAGGGCGAAAGCGATCTGGTCGTGCGCCGCGAAACGCTTCAGGATATCATCGGCAACGACATGGTGCCTGAGCGGATCAGCAAGCAGGCTGTTCTGAAATAGGACAGCCGGCAGCAAAGCAAGAATTGGTGAAGAACAAAAACGCAAAAAGGATCATTTCTGTGTTGGGGAATGCGGAAATGATCCTTTTTGTGCTGCTTGCAAGTTGGCGAAACCGCCGAGCTTTCGAGTTATGAGCAG
Organism: Paenibacillus sp. SAFN-054; assembly: GCF_051966755.1. Lineage (NCBI taxonomy): Bacteria > Bacillati > Bacillota > Bacilli > Caryophanales > Paenibacillaceae > Paenibacillus > Paenibacillus sp. SAFN-054. The sequence goes on along the minus strand of NZ_JBQCKS010000001.1, from coordinate 1,940,801 downwards.
AGCAGACAGATTCATGGATCATCAGAAGAGCGTTCTATCCAATTGCAAAAAGGCAGTAAAGTAAGATACAATCAGAAGCGAGATGAAAAAAGGACAGGCCCTTCGGGCCCCTTACTAAAAATATCGATTAGGAAGTGATTCTGCATGAAAAAGGGTACGATTGAACTCGAAAATGGTGGAGTTGTTGAAATAGAATTTCTGCCAGAAGAAGCACCGAACACAGTAGCAAACTTTGAAAAGCTGGCAAACTCCGGCTTTTACAACGGATTGTCCTTCCACCGCGTCATTCCGGGCTTTGTCGCTCAAGGCGGATGTCCGAACGGCAACGGAATGGGCGGCCCAGGGTACACGATCGATTGCGAAACCGCTACAAACACAACGAAGCATACCAAAGGCGTATTGTCGATGGCGCATGCCGGACGCAACACCGGCGGCAGCCAGTTCTTCATCGTGTACGAGCCGCAGCCGCATCTTGATGGCGTGCACACCGTGTTCGGCAAAGTGACCAAAGGCATGGAACTCATCGATGCCGTGAAGCAAGGCGACCGCATGAAAGAAGTTAAGGTGTGGGACGCTGAGTAATTACAATCAAATCGGAGCGGAATAAAGGAAAAAACTTCATTTCCGCTCGGCCGAAAGAGCCGCTTTTTTCCTGCCGCTGCAGGAGAAAGGTGGCTTTTTGCGCTGCATGCTCAGGTCGGGGACGGAGGTGGAGGGGTTGCATTTTAGGAAAACCGATGTTACCATTCCTTTAAGAAAGCCGACTGACGATTCAGGTAAGTTTTCTTTCATAAGCAAATATTGGTTGATCCTTCGGGGTTGGGTGAAATTCCCTACCGGCGGTGATGATGCAGGTTGCTTCCTGGCTTAGGGCCATGAATCGGCGGCATCTCAGTCCGTGACCCGGACGCGAGGCTGTGAAGCTTGGCGGACGGTGGACCTGGTGTAAATCCGGGACCGACAGTAAAGTCTGGATGGGAGAAGGAGAGGAAGCGCATGGTACATATCGTGCATGCGAGGCCGCCAATAAAGCTGAGGCTACGTGTCTTTTTTCACGCACTTGCAGGTTGCAGGCAGAAGGCGGGTTTGATTTGCCTTGCTTTGCCGATGCCATGTGCGGGATGATTGGCACTGTTATTTGCCGTTCCTGTATGCGGGAACCGTCCGGCAGAGGACGGAAGCTTTATTTGCGTGTCTTCAACATACTCTCAGACTGCCCCCGGATGTGATCCGGAGGGCTTTTTTTGTTGCAGTTCACCAGGAGAGGAGGTTCAATCAGGCATGGAGCCGGTAGTGAACGACGAATTCTATATGGCACTGGCATTGGAAATGGCTGAACGCGCCCAAGGGCAGACGGGAATCAATCCGGTCGTGGGCTGCGTGATCGTGAGCCATGGGGCGGTCGTCGGCTTGGGAACGCATCTGCAGCGGGGAAGCGGGCATGCCGAGGTGCACGCCGTACAAATGGCCGGCGACAAGGCAGATGGCAGCACGGTATACGTTACGCTGGAGCCGTGCAGCCACTATGGCAGAACGCCGCCCTGCTGCGAGCTGCTGGTGAAGGCCAAGGTCAAGCGGGTCGTGGTTGCCTGCGAAGATCCGAATCCTCGGGTTGCAGGTACGGGAATTGCAAGGTTAAGGCAGAGCGGAATCGAAGTAGAGGTTGGTGTCTTGCGGGAAAGAGCACTTCGGCAGAATGAAAAGTTCGCGAAGTATATCACGACAGGGATGCCCTTCGTAACGATCAAAACGGCCAGTACGCTAGATGGGAAGATCGCCACGGATACGGGAGACAGCAAGTGGATCACGAATGAGGAGGCGAGACTTCAGGTACACAGCCTCCGGCACCGCCATCAGGCCATCATGGTGGGCATCGGAACGGTTCAGGCCGATGATCCCTCATTGACGACAAGGCATGACGGCGTGGACGGCCTGCATCCGATACGAATCATCGTGGACTCAAGGCTAGCCCTTCTGCCGGATGCCAAGGTTATCCGTGGCGGTCTTGCGCCGGTTATTGTCCTGACGACAAATCAGGCGGATCCGGCCAAGGCAGCGCTGCTGGAGCAGGCGGGGGCTACGATCCTTCCTTGCGGCAGCGGCCCAAGGGTGGATCTGCGGGCGGCTCTGCAGGAGCTGGGCCGTATGGAGATCGGATCGATTCTCGTCGAGGGCGGGGGAAGACTGAACGGCTCCCTGTTGAAGGAACGCCTGGTAGACCGGGTTATCCTGTACTTCGCTCCAAAAATCGTCGGCGGGGCCGATGCTCCGGGTAGCTTTCACTTTGAAGGGATACACCGCATGGGAGACGCCGCGAAGCTGGATTTGCTGGAAGTCGAGCAAATCGGCGACAATGTGCGCATCTCAGGCATACCGGTGTGGCCGAATTCTTGAATGATGACAATGGAAAGGAGGATGAGGCTGGATGTTTACCGGATTGGTCGAAGAAATCGGTATTCTTGGCAGGATCACGAGGCACGGAGAAGCCATGGTGCTCGTTATCAAGGCATCCAAAATTATGGACGATATCGGGATCGGCGACAGCATCGCCGTAAACGGGGTTTGTCTGACGGCTACGAACATAGGCAAGGATGAATTCTCGGTCGACGTGACTCCGCAGACTTACCGGCATTCCAACCTGGCTCTTCTGAAGCCGGGCAGCCGTCTGAACCTGGAGCGGGCCATGAAAGCCAATGGGCGTTTTGGAGGACACCTGGTCCAGGGGCATGCCGATATGACCGGCACGGTCCGCAGCGTCAGGAAGGAACAAAATGCGGTAATCATCTCGATTGCTCCGGACAGACCGGACATGGCCGCCTATATCATTCCGCAGGGTTCGGTAACGGTGGATGGCGTCAGTCTTACCGTAGCGGATACGGACGGCGAAACTTTCAGCATATCCGTTATTCCGCACACGCTGACGGAAACCGCCTTTTACGGCATCGAGCCCGGCAGAGTGGTAAACCTCGAATGCGATATTATCGGAAAATACGTCCATGCGCTGCTGGGACGCAGCGAGGCATCCGAGAGACAGCAGGCGAAGGGAATCAGCCTGGAGACGTTGGCAGAGAACGGTTTTGCATAAAGCGATAGACTAAGAATTGTTCAGGCACAGGGGGGACATGGCATGACAGAACCAATTCAATTCGATCGGATCGAAGATGCACTTGAAGAGCTCCGGTCAGGCAACATCGTCATTGTGGTGGACGATGAGGACCGTGAGAACGAGGGAGACTTTGTAGCACTGGCGGAGAAGGCGACGCCCGAGGTCATCAATTTCATGATCACGGAGGGTCGCGGTCTGGTGTGCGTGCCGCTGGCAAGGGAGCGGGCGGAAGCGCTCGAGCTTGCGCCGATGACGGTCCGAAATACGGATCATCACGGTACGGCATTTACGGTCTCGGTCGATTTCATTCATACGACAACGGGGATTTCCGCGAGCGAGCGTTCGGTGACCGCGAAGGCGCTGGCGGATCCCGCAGCGGCAGCGGGTGATTTCCGAAGACCCGGTCACATGTTTCCGCTAATCGCCAAGGACGGAGGCGTGCTCCGGCGGGCAGGCCATACGGAGGCCGCCGTAGATTTGGCCCGGCTAAGCGGCGCGGCTCCCGCAGGCGTCATCTGCGAGATCATGAAGGAGGACGGCACGATGGCCCGGCTGCCTGACTTGCAGCGGATTGCGAAGAAGCACGGTCTCAAGCTGATTTCCATCCAGGATCTCATCCATTACCGCAATCAGCGGGAGGAGCTCGTACACCGGGCTGCAGAGGTCCGAATGCCGACGGATTTCGGCGTTTTCCAGGCGATTGCCTATACCAATGAGGTGGATGATAAAGAGCATTTGGCACTCGTCAAAGGCACAATTGACAGCGATAAGCCGGTGCTGGTACGGGTTCACTCGGAATGCTTAACAGGCGACGTGTTCCACTCCCTGCGCTGCGATTGCGGCCCGCAGTTCGCCGCTGCACTCCGGCAGATCGAGGAAGAGGGATCGGGCGTGCTGCTCTACATGCGGCAGGAGGGCCGGGGAATCGGTCTCATCAATAAGCTGAAGGCATATGAGCTGCAGGAGCAGGGTCTGGATACGGTGGATGCTAATCTTAAGCTGGGCTTCCCGGCGGATCTTCGCGATTACGGAATCGGGGCGCAAATGCTGAAGGATCTCGGTGTCCGGCACATTCGCCTGTTAACCAACAACCCTCGAAAGATCAAAGGCCTTGAAGGCCATGGACTGGAGGTCGTTGAGCGCGTCCCGATCCAAATGGAGGCGCGAGAGGACAACAGCCGTTACCTGCAGACCAAGCAGGCCAAGTTAGGACATATGCTGAGCATGGAATCATAAATTACAAATCAGAGAGGTTGAACAGGAATGGCACATATTTTCGAAGGTAACCTGGTTTCCAGCGGTTTGAAATACGGTATCGTGGTAGGACGTTTCAACGAATTCATTACAAGCAAGCTGCTCGGCGGTGCGCTGGACGGTTTGAAGCGGCATGGTGCGGGGGAAGAAGAGATCGATGTGGCCTGGGTGCCTGGAGCGTTTGAGATTCCTTTGATCGCAAGCAAAATGGCCGAAAGCGGCAAGTATGACGCCGTCATTACGCTCGGAACTGTTATCCGCGGCGCAACCTCCCATTACGATGTCGTATGCAACGAGGTGGCCAAAGGCGTGGCGGCTACCAGCCTAAAGACGGGCGTCCCGGTCATTTTCGGCGTATTGACGACAGACAGCATCGAGCAGGCCGTGGAACGGGCGGGCACCAAAGCGGGCAACAAGGGGTATGATGCGGCCGTATCCGCCATTGAAATGGCGAACCTGACCAAGCAGTTCAAGGAATAGGCTTGTCAAAAAGTGAACCGAAAAAAGATCACCTCTGGTGGTCTTTTTTTTGTGTCTGGTTCTGAAATTCCGGGGCATCTTCCGGTTTCCCCTCCAGTTCATGCAGTAAATCCGCGAATCCCCTCGAAGTCTAGATGAATCTTTTTGCCTTTATTTCCGGGTTTTTGTCGCATTCCAACTACCTTTGTCTCCCGAAAGGAACTTGGATTCGGGCTATGGAATAGAATCCTATCGATGCATCGCAGGCCTTTTGGTGAGAAGGGGGTTCTATGAGAAAAAAATGGCGAATGTCCTCCATATTAAGACTATTTTTTATCCTCATTGTCATTATACCGATGCTCCTGATCTGTTCGATTATCCTGAACATTTACAAGCGCGACATTTTACAGCAAAATACCGACCGTTCCCTGCAAACCGCGGAGGCTCTCGCCTATTCGGTCAACCAGGAGATCGGGCGACTCTCGGGATTGTTTGCTTCCATCGGTCTGGATGAGGATGTCATTTCCACGGTGTACGACATTTACCGGCAGGACGGGTTTCAGAGGCAGCTGGCCACGTATAAGTTGAAGGTGCTGATCGAGAAATACACCGCCTCCGTATCGGGCCGCGTGCTGTCGGTCAATTTTTATTTTGATGACGGCTCTTCCTATTCTTATCTGAAAAACCTGATGCAAAGAGGTGCGGACATCCGCAAGGAGGAGTGGTATCAGACGGCGCTGAAGAAGCCTAACTTCATTCATTTTATCGGCATGAAGCCAAACTCTCTTTATGGTAACTATAATCCCTATATGATGGTGGCGGCATTGTCTCCGGGCTACTCCAATCCTTCCTCGCAGCTGGAAATGATCCTGTTCACGTTTGAGAGCAGCGCGTTCGACCATATTTTGCAGTCCCGGGACAACACGGAATCCACGCTGTATATCGTCGACAAGCAGGGTGAGATCATCGCCTCCAATACGATCCTGAAAAGGGGCAGCAAGCTGCCCATGCACCGCCTGAGCGACGCGTTCGCAATGGAGCAAGGCTCCTATGTGGATGATTCGGACGGTGACAAGACGCTGATCACGTATGCCAAGGTCGATGCGGGCCGCCCGGATTGGGCCGTGGTGCAGAAAATACCGTACGCCGACCTCATGGCCAATTACCGCAGCGTCAATACCTTCGTGTGGTTCCTGGCGATCCTGATCATTTTTGCCTTTATCCTGATCTCCTTTTATTTCGTATCGAATATGACCAAGCCGATTCTGGAGCTTCTCCGGCAGATGGTGCGCGTCACGCATGGGGATCTGAATGCCAAAATAGAGGTCGCCGGCACGCTAGAAACCGCCAGCCTCGGCCATTCCTTCAATCACATGACCGAAAGAATCCGCGAGCTGATGGAGCAGCATGAGCAGCAGGAGGTGGACAAGCGCAAAGCGGAATTTGCCGCCCTGCAGTCGCAGATCAATCCGCATTTTCTGATCAATACGCTGAATTCGATCAAATTCATGGCGCTGATCAGCAAAGCGGACAATATTCGCAATATGACCCATGCCCTAACGAGATTGATTGCATCTTCGTTCAACCGGGGAGGGCTGGTCACGACCGTCGCCGAAGAGGTGGATCATCTCAAGCATTATCTGTACATCATGGAAATCCGGTTTGGCAAGTCCGTCGTGACGAAGTGGGATATAGACCCGGGAACGGAAGGGCTGTATCTTCTTAAGCTGCTGATCCAGCCGATTCTGGAAAACAGCTTTATTCACGGACTGAAGGACATCGACTACGAGGGCTTTATCCATATTTCAGCGAAGCCAGATGGGGAGGATCTCCTGATCACCGTCGCCGATAACGGGGTTGGCATGCAGGAGGAGCCGATACGGGCAGAAGAGGAAACACCGAGGCATACGTTCAGCGGAATGGGGAATATGAATGTCCATAAACGGATTCAGCTGCACTACGGATCGAACTACGGTCTGCGGTATGAGCCGAATGTTCCGCAGGGAACCGTGGTCCACATCCGGCTGCCGCAAATCCGCGAGCCTGACGAGCAGCTTGCTTGACGACGAAGCGAGAGCCTGATCGACGGCAATAACCATTGGAAACGGGAGTGAAGCTGATGATTCGGAAGAAACGGATGAACCTGCTGCTTGCCGCTTGTCTCCTTGCCTTCATTTGTATCGGCGGAAGTGGGCCGCTGTCCCGCATGGCCTTGAATCCGGCTATGAATCTTCACGGAGGCGGAGTTCCGGCAGCCAGTCCGGACCAGCCGGTCAAGATCAAATTCGGCATGTGGGAGACGAAGATGGATATTTTGTTCTGGACCAGCAAGGTCAAGGAATACTCCAGGATCCGGCCGAACGTCACCGTAGAGGTCGAGACGATTCCGGATAACAGCGGCCAGTACCTGAAGGTGCGGCTCGCGTCCAATGACTTGCCGGATGTTTTTTACTTAAAGGCTTCTCATTTGTCCGTATACCGGGATGCCCTTCTTCCGCTGAATGGGCTCAAGGCAGCCCAGTCGAACCGCTTTCCTGCCGTTTACAACGGCGATATCCTGGGCTTGCCGCTGGTTTCCTTCTCGGAATACGTGTTTTACCACCCCAGTATTTTTCGCGAGTTGAACCTGCAGGTTCCGCAAACGCTGGACGAATTCGTGCAGGTGCTCGAAGAGATCAAAAATCATGACAAGTACATTCCGATTGCGATCGGCGGGAAAGAGGACTGGACCTTTTACCCTTTTATCGAATTCGGTCCCCCGCTGCTTTCGAAGGATCCCAATTACCTCACCAATTTGTCCCACACGCTCCAGCCTTTCGGCAGAAACTCGCCTTTTGAGACCGCGGCCAAGCTGCTGAAAACGATCGCTGAGCACAGGCTGGCGGGTTCGGACGCGTTAAGCATCGGATTCGACGAGTCCAAACAGCTGTTTGAGTCCAACAAGGCTGCGATGATCGCGCTCGGCCAGTGGTATTATCAGGACTATATTTCTAACGTCAAAACCGATGAAGACCTGGATGCTTTTGCCCTTCCTTGGAGATCGGATGCCAGGGAGCCGCTGGAAGCCGTCACAATGCCCGACCAATACATGGCAATCAACAAAGCTTCCAAAAACGTCGATGAGATCAAATCCTTTCTGGAATGGATATACAGTCCCGAAGTATACCAGGATTACATCAATTACTCCGGCAACACCTCCACCATGGTGAATATTCCGTCCGATCAGCCCTTTTTCAACAAGGTCAAACGCAGACACCCCTTCGATCCGTTCATGTATTACGGGATGAATGAACGCTTTGAGATGGTGAAGAACAAAGCGCAGTATAACGAGAAGAAAACGGCCCAGGACATTTTCGCCGGCGCTTCCGTGGAAGATATGCAGCAGCTGCTAAACCGGAACTGGAGCCAGGCGGTAGAACAGTTAAAATAACGTGCTGTAGGGAGGATGCAAAGATGGGGAAATACAAGGCGCTTATCGTGGATGACGAGCCGCTGGCCAGACTGGCGCTGCGCGAATACATCACGCTGACCTCAAGCGAGATCGAGATTATCGGAGAGGCAGGGGACGGGGAAGAGGCGCTGAAGCAGCTGAGCGAAAGACAGGACGTCGATATCGTACTCGCGGATATCCAGATGCCGCGGATGAACGGCGTGCAGCTGCTCGAGGCGCTCGGAGGAGCCTCTTTTTCCAAACAGCCGCTGACCATCATGCTGAGCGCTTTTGGCGACTACGACTATGTGAGGGAGTCCTTCGTGCTTGGAGCCTTTGACTACATGCTGAAGGCCAATTTGGAGGAGTCCTACATTGCGCCTGTTCTGCAAAAAACGGTGGAAGCGCTGGACAAGCGCGAAAGTCAATCGGCTTCCGGTGCCGACCCCGATGAAGACACCTGGATCTGTTCCATACTCCGCCAGTTAGCCATGGACGAGGCGGCGGTTCCTAACGCCGGAGATGATGAAAGCCTAAATGACGCCATGCTCCGCTTAAAGAAGCACATGGGCGAGAAAAACCAGGTTGCAGCGGTGATCCGGCTGTCGGAAGCGGTGCAGCTCGACCGGATTCACCGGATGATCCTTCAGACGGTTCAGTCGGTCGCAGGCAAGGACCGGCAGGAGGCGGTATGCCATGTATGCCGCGCCGACGAACGGCAATATAATGTATTCTTCACGTTTCCCGGGCTAAGCAGCAGTATGGCGGTGCGGAGGCTTAGCAACGCAATGCTTACGGACATCAAAATCAGGCTGAAGCAGTTTCTTAATTTGAACTTGTCCATCGGCGTCAGCGATGCGGCGGACGGGCTGCAGGAATGGAATCGTCTCTTCCGGCAGGCCGAACGGCTGGCCGTACTCAGCTACTATCAGGGGTACGACCGTCTTTTCTATCCCGAATCCGAGAAGAAGGCAGTCGTTACCGAGGAGGAGTGGAAGGAAAGCTGGCCGCCGGCCAAAGCTGATCTTGTACAAGCGCTGAATGACCCGGATGGCGAGATGTGGAAACGGCATTACGGGACCTGCTGCGAACTGCTGGCTGGCAGATTCCCGTCCCATCCGGGACAGATCCGAACCGAGCTTGCCGATTTGATCTGGACAGCCGGTTCGCTCTTGTACCGCAAGGGCAGGTCACCGGAAGAGCTTCATGAAGCCTTTCCGCATCCGCTGGAGCAGGTCCGGCTGCTCGATACCTGGGAAGAAACGGTGCAGTGGTGCGACAAATACCTGAACTTTTTGCATGAAAGCCTGCATCCGAAAACGGAGCGTACCGGAACCTGGCTGAGCCCGCTTGTAGCCAAAACGAAAGCCATCCTGGAGAAGCATTACTGCGAGGAAATTCACCTGTCCGTGATCAGCCAAATGGTCGGGGTCAGCGAAAGCTACCTCAGCAAGCAGTTTTCCAAGGAGGTGGGCATTAACTTCATTCAATATTTGACCCAGCTGCGGATCGAGAAGGCCAAAAAAGGGCTTGAAAACGGGCTGAAAATATACGAGGTGGCAGAAATGGTAGGGTATGTGAATCCCGAGCATTTCAGCAGGCTTTTCAAAAAGGTTACCGGAGTCAGTCCGCTCGCGTACCGCAGGGAAAGCGAATAATTCAATTCAAAAATGATCAACTCCACATCAAAATAGATCATGGTTCCATGCCTGATACTTTATATGATAGGAGGTACAGACAGACGTGCTGCCGCGCTAAAATTGAATGCCGAAGGAGGGATGAATAACGGAAAGAGCGTAACCGGCTGCCATGCTGCGGGAGGTCCATTTAAAGACGATACGACCAAAAAAAGAAGGGAATGGTTCCTAGATGCTGCGCAAATCGTTGATCCTTGCACTACTTTGTACACTCTGCTCCTCTGCTTGGCTGGCTTCGGCCCGTGCGGAGACTGCTTCCGACTTCAAAATGAAAGCGTCTTCAAATGAATCATCTGACGCTACGTTCACGGTTACCTTGAAGGGCAGCAACATTAAGGATCTGTATGCTTATGAAGTGAAATTCAAAGTCGATCCAAGCGAGCTCGAGGTCGTCAAGGCAGAAACCAAAATCAAAGGGTATTCCGTTTCACCCATTGTCAAAAACAACGAGGTAACGATCGCCCATACGAAAATCGGAAACGTCGATGGGGAGAAGGGCGAAATGGATATCGCGACCATTACATTCAAGGCCAAGAAGGCAGGTACCTCCAAAGTGGAATGGACATCCATGAAAATGCTCGACAAAAACCTGAAGGATCAGGTCATCTCACCGGGACAATCGGCTACATATATGAAAATATTCAAGGATATCGCCGGTCATTGGGCCAAAGACGACATCATGAAAATGGTGGATCAAAACATCGTGGAGGGCATGGACAGCGACCGCTTCTCGCCGAACAGCAATGTCACCCGGGCCCAGTTCGCAGCCTTGATTACAAGAGCGCTTGACCTGAAAGAGGGAGACGGCAAAAACCCGTTCGCAGACGTCAAGAGCGGGGCCTGGTACGAAGATACGGTAAAAAAGGCTTACTCGGCAGGAATCATCAGCGGTGTGGCCAGCAATAAGTTCGCTCCGGATCAAAGCATTACGCGCGAAGAGATGAGCACGATGCTGATGCGGGCAAAGGCGGCTGCACAAGGCGTCAAAGCGGATACTCTTGCAGGAACGGCTTCCGTCTCGTTCAAGGATGCAGGCAAAATCAGCGCCTGGGCGCAAAAATCAGTCAGCTTTGCTGTTTCCTCCGGACTCATGAAGGGCAGAACGGCAACGACATTCGCTCCGAAGGAGCATGCGACAAGGGCGGAATCCGCCGTTGTCATCAAACGCCTGCTGTCGGCGGGCAAATAAGGGATCCCATCCATGCTCAGCCGGAAAAGGGGACATGATTCGTAAGCAGAGAGGAAGATGATCGTGAGGAGAAAATGGATGCCGTTTGGCATCATCCTGTCCGCGCTCGTAGGCCTGCAGCTTTGTTTTTCTGCCGGAAATGCATTGGCGGCAGGGGATGGCGATGCGTATGTCAAGGATTATAATGACGGGAATGTAAGCGGCTGGACGGCAGCGAAGGGAACGACGACGTTTACGGCTGACAGCGGGGCCGTCAAAGCGGTTACCCAAGGCGCGGTCATCATGGCAGACATGGAAGCTCCCCAGACCGCACATGGAGATTACGAAGTCAAACTTAAATTCAATCAGGCACCCACGCGCTTTGGCTTGGTTTACCGATATGTGGATAAGGACAATTACAGTGTCATTCAGTACGATACGAGCAGCTGGGGCTGGGATTCCTTCAAAGACGGAAAGGAAACATACGGCAGCATCCAGTCAACGTCGCCTACCTTTGCGGCCGGACAGCAGTATTCGTTCAAGCTTCACTATGAAGGGGACAGCGTACAGCTGTCGATCGACGGCAGCAGTGTTCTGAACACATCACTGCCAGGGCTTCCTGCCCCGGCAGGTAAAATCGGCCTTCGCAGCTGGTTTGACAACAAGACGATCCTGATCGATGACGTGAAGCTGACCAAGGTTGATGTGGTCACCCCCGATCCGAAGCCGATTACGGTTACCGATACGCTGTCTTCAGGCAAAATGAAGGCTGAGATCGACAAGGAATTTCCGCGGGTGAAAAAGTATACGTGGAACAGCAGCAGCGCGGAAATGAACGGGCAGCTGAACGGAGTCAACGAGCTCAAAATCAACGGCAAATCTTATTACCCTACGGCTCTATCCTATATTAAAAAAGATGCTGCAGGGGACAAAGGCGAAACGGCTGTTTACACGCTGATGGTTCCCGGCATTAACGTAAAACTGGTCGTGGAAATGGAACTGAAGGATAACGTGCTCCAAATGAAAGTGACGGACCTTCAGGAAAATGGGACCGAGAAAGTGAAAACGATCCAATTCCCGAATCAGGACCTGGTTTCCGTCCTTGCGACGGAGCCAAAGGCACAGGAAACAGCTGCCTGGGTTACGGGCGGTTGGAACATCATTAATGAGGAATATACGGATGTTAAAACGGCAGCGGCCGATGTTTCCGGCGGGCGCACGTACGCTTTCCTGAACTCGGATAAGCTGGCTGCAGCCGTGATGACGAACGTGGTGAATGCGAACGATAAAGTACGCGTCAAAGTAGCCACCGATGCGGCGCTGAATACGAAAAAGGCTGCCGTATCCGCCGGCGAGTTCACGTACCGCGGAAGCACGGTGCTGGCCCCTGAGCCATTGCCTTGGGTTAAGGTCATCCTCACGCCGGACGCCAATGGCGACAAGGTGCTGGATTGGCAGGACGGAGCGATCGCTTACCGGGATCATGCCCAGGCGCCAAAGGGAAGCGAACTGATCAAGGACAATATGTCGTATATCTCGATGAACATCGGCTCGACGACAACATCGCCTTTCCTCCGTGCTTTCGATAACGCCAAGAAAATTTCGAATCTGACCGACGGCTTCGGGCAAATCATTCTGTTCAAAGGTTACCAAGCCGAAGGACATGACGATTCCCACCCGGATTACGGCGGCCATATCGGCATAAAGCAGGGCGGGAAGGAAGATTTCAACTTCGTATTGAGCGAAGGCAAAAAGTATAATATCCGCGGCGGCGTCCACATCAACGCTACGGAATATATGCTGGATGCGTTTGAAACCAAAATGGAAAACATGACGCAGCCGCTGGCCAAGGGCTGGGGATGGCTTGATCAGGCGTTCTACGTAAACAAGACGAAGGACGTGGAATCCGGCGAGCTGAAGCGCCGTCTGGATATGCTGAAGGCCGACACGGGAGACAATCTCTCCTTCGTTTATGTCGATGTCTATGAAGGCGCAGACTATAATGCCAAGAAGCTGGCCGAGTATATCAACGGCAACGGCTGGATGCTCGGAACGGAATTTGCAGGGCCGCTGTTCGAACAGGCGTCTTGGGTCCACTGGGGAACGGATCCCGGATATCCGAATCAAGGCAACAACAGCAAAATAATCCGCTTCCTGAGAAACCAGGAGCTGGACGGCTTTTTGAGCAATCCACTGCTGAAAGGCAACAAACAGGTTGGTGTCGGTTACTGGCAGGGCAGCGCGGATTTCTCCAGCTACAAGAACACGACGGCAGCCTTCTTCAACCAAAACCTGCCGACCAAGTATATGCAGTATTTCCCGATCATGAAAATGACCAATGACCGGATTGATTTCGGCAGCAGCGTTACGGTTCAGCGGGCAGAAGACGGCAAAATTCATCTGAGCAAGGACGGCAACGATATTGCCATCATGACGGATAGCAGCGAAATCTCCAACAGCACGGTGTTCATACCGTGGGATCCGGTCAAGGAGGACAAAATCTACCACTGGAATCCGGCCGGTGGTTCAACGACGTGGACGCTCCCGGCTTCGTGGAGCAGCGTTACGACAGCTCAGCTGTATAAGCTGACGGATCTGGGCCGCGAAAAGGTAGGCGGCATTGCGGTCAGCGGCGGCAAGGTAACGTTGAACGCAGAGAAAGGCGCCGGGTATGTGCTATATAAATCCGCTCCGCAGGAGAGTCAGGCCATGGAATGGGGCGAAGGCGGCCTGGTGAAGGATCCAGGCTTCGACAGCCAGAAATTCGGCTCCTGGCAGAAATCTTCTTCGGCTGGTGCGGCGGACCATATCCAATACGTGAAGGATAATAACGCGGATGACCAGCTTCAGGTCAAAGGCCCTGGGGATGCAACAATCCAGCAGGTCATGACGGGTCTTACGCCGGGCAAAACCTATTCGGCATCCGTATGGGTAAAGGTGGACGGGAAACGCAAAGTCGAAATTGGCGTCAAGCAAGGAAACGAGACGGTCAGCAACACGCTCGACAACACGGACCATAAATATTTATCGCAGCAGCACAAATATTACGGAAGCAATTTCCAGAGAATCAAGGTGAATTTTGATGCAGCAGGCGAGCAGGCGACGCTGTATTTCAAAGTGGCTGAAGGCAGCGCCAACGTTACCTTTGATGATGTGAGAGTCTGGAAGAACCCGACCAAAACCGCGGCAGGAGATTCCGTATTCTATGAGGATTTCGAGAATGTGGATGAAGGCTGGGGGCCTTTCGTGTACTCGAAGCAGGGACCTGTCCGTACACATCTGGTCGAAAAGGGCGGCAATCAAATTCAAACCTACGTCCTGGACGGCAATTGGTCGCTCAAAACCAATGAAGATGGCACCGGGGAGTGGCTGCGCACATTGCCGCACACCTTGAGGCTGAAGGAAGATAACCGCTACCATCTTACGCTTGATTACAAGTCCGATGAGCTGGATATGTATACCGTAGCGGTTCGGGTGAACGAGAATGGAAAGGTGCGGGACCTTGTATCCGAAAACTTGAAGGAAGGGCGCAATACGCTGGACATCAGCTTTGCCACTGAAGGCGCGAAGGATGCGTATCTCGCGATTATCAAAAACAAGAACAACAATCAGAAAGAGCTGACGGGCACGCTGGTCGTTGATAATATCCGCGTGAATGACGAAGGACCGATCGCTCCCGAAGAAGGCGTGAAGGTGGCCAAGATTACGTTGACGCCGCAGGAAATCGAGCTGAACAAGGGGCAGAGTTCCCAAATTTCCGCTCGGGTGGAGCCCTCCAATGCCTATGACCGAAGCATTCTCTGGTCATCCGATAAACCGGAGATCGTGTCTGTGGACCCGTCAGGGAACATAACGGCCCATTTGGCAGGCACGGCCGTAATCACCGCGACAGCGAAAGACGGCAGCGGCATTACTGCATCGGCAACCGTCAAAGTGTACGACGCTAGCGAACTCATTCCTGCGTCGCAAATGTCGGCCACGGCCTCCAGCTTCGAGCCGGGCGACGAGCCGGCTAATGCACTGGACGGAGATCCGGCGACCATGTGGCATACGAAATGGAGCCCGGCCCATCTGCCGGAATCGATTACGCTTGATCTTGGCGGAAGCTATCTGGTCAACCAACTCAAGTACACGCCGAGATCCGGTGCAGGTAACGGAACGATTACAGGCTACAACCTGTATGCAAGCACGGACGGAGTGGAGTTTACAAAGATCGCAAGCGGATCCTGGCTTCGCGATGATAAGGTGAAAAGCGTCCGCTTTACGGCTGTGAACGCCACACATTTGAAGCTTGAAGCTGTAGAAGGCGTTGGCAATTTCGCTTCCGCCGCGGAAATTCAGGTGTTCAAAGTGGCGGAGGCCGCCGAGGAAGTCAAAGTTACAGGCGTCAGCCTCGACAAGAAAGAGGTGGCCCTTAAGGAAGGAGAGACGACAGAGCTTACGGCATCCGTTCTTCCGGGCAATGCAACGAACAAAAACGTAAGTTTCAGCAGCAGCGATGCTGAAGTGGCTTCCGTCGAGGCGAAGGATGGCCGCGCCCTCGTGACGGCCAAGAAGGAGGGGACTGCCGAGATCACCGTCACAACAGCAGACGGCAGCTTTACGGATGTCAGCCGGGTTACTGTACGGAAAAGTGACGGCAATCAGGAGGAAGCAACGATATTGACGGCACCGGGTCAGGTTCAGAGTGGGGCGGAGTTCCAGGTGCAGTTCGGTCTTCGCAGCCTGAAGCACAGCGTTTACGCACAGGATATCGAGTTTACCTACGATCCGGCCCTCATGGATTTTGTATCCGCCAAATCTGTTCTCACTGGCGTAAGCATTCTGGAAACGCAGCAAACGCCTGGTAAGGTTAGGCTGATCGCGGCGAGCGAAGGAGCGGATCATGCGGTGACCGGCAATGCGGATTTGTTTGAACTGACATTCAAGGCGAAGGAAGCATCGGAGCCTGCAAACGGCAGGATTTCGGCAGCCAAGGCGACGATTTCCGACGAACAGGGTGCGGAATATTCCGCAGCCCCGTCCCAGGCAACGGTTGAAATCGGCGGCAAAGTGACGAATGTCGGCGATATCAACGGCGACGGCAAAGTGAGTATCGGAGACCTCGCGATGATTGCAGCTCATTACGGCAAAACGACAAGCAGCCCGGATTGGGAACAGGCGAAAAAAGCCGATGTCAACGGCGACGGACAGATCGGTCTGGAGGATCTCGTGATCGTAGCCAAAAAGATTGTAGGGTAACCGTAAGCATTGACGAGGTACATGGTGTCCATGAAGGCAGCACCATGTACCTTGTTTAAATCACCAAAATAAGATCTTTTCGATCGGGGTGAGTTCGTTGAGAAAAAGTTTGACCGTGTTCATGGCTTTATGCCTGGTTTTCTGCGCGTTTCCGCTGTACTCCGCCAGCGCTGCAGCGGACGTGAATGCCAAGCCGAAGGTCATTCCGAGCTTAAGGGAATGGATCGGCGGATCAGGGAACTTCACGATGACTTCAGCTTCCAGAATCGTCATTGATGCAGCCAGCAAGCTTCCGGCGACGGCCAAGGTCTTTCAGGAGGATCTGAAGGAAATGACCGGTTATGATTTGCCCGTCGTCACAACCGGTTCGGCATCGGCGGCAAAAGGAGACTTCCTGCTGCTGATGAATGGGACGCGGGACGATGCCATCGGCGACGAAGGATACGTGTTTGAAGCGGGTGATTTCGTTTCCATCCGGGCCAATACGGAAACGGGCGTGTTTTATGGCACGCGAACGGCACTGCAAATCCTGGAGCAGGATTCTGCGAAGTCAAGCATCGTGAAAGGGACGGCCAAGGATTATCCCAAGTACAAGGAACGCGGCTTCATGCTGGACGTCGGACGCAAATTTTTCCCGATGAGCTTTCTGAAGGACTACGCCAAGTTTATGTCCTACTACAAAATGAATGACTTTCAGCTTCATTTGAACGACAATGAAATCTTTAACGATACGAGCCGGGCGAACTGGAACAAGTATTCCGCATTTCGGCTGGAGAACACGAAGTATCCCGAACTGACGGCAAAGGACGGTTCATACAGCAAGCAGGAGTTCCGGGAACTGCAGGATATTGCGGGCGTCCGGGGCTTGACAATCACACCGGAGTTCGATATGCCCAGCCACTCCCTGGCTTTTACGAAGGTTAGGCCGGACCTGGTCAAGGATAATTTGCCTGTGGATCATTTGGATATCACCCGCCCGGAAACGTTCGACTTCGTTAAGGAAATATGGGGCGAATATCTGGATGGCAACTGGTTCGATACGGATACCGTCCATTTCGGAGCGGATGAGTTTGACCGCAACGACAGGTCGACTTATGAAAAGTACCGGCAGTTCCTGAACGAGATGAATGCCTTTATCAAAAGCAAAGGGAAAAAATCGAGAATGTGGGGAAGCTTGACCCAGTTTCCGGGAACGACCCCCGTGGATAAAGATATCATCGTCCACGGCTGGTCCAACGGCTGGCAGAACCCTGCAGATACCGTAAATCAAGGATATAACATCATCAATACGCTTGATTCCTATCTGTACATTGTGCCCAAGGCCGGATACTATCACGATTATTTAGACGCTCAGTGGCTGTATAACAATTGGGAGCCGACGATTTTCGGCGGAACCAGCCTGAATCTGAAGGACGGAGAACCGAAACTGTTAGGCGGCATGTTTGCAGTGTGGAACGACATGCTCGGCAAAAAAGTGACCGCGGATGAGGTACATGATCGTGTAAAACAGGCGATGCCGGTCCTTGCCGAGAAAATGTGGAGAGGTGCAAGCACGGACACCGCTTATGCGGATTTCAAACAGCTTGCCGGAAAGCTTGGCGAAGGCCCGGGAACTCAATTGGTGCCTGAGGTCGAGTCAGCCACGGACCTGGTCATTCATTATCCGTTGGAGGAAAGCGCAAACAAGAGCACGCCGGATCTGTCGGGCAATGGATATGACGGGAAATTGAATGATGTGGATGTGGAGAATGCAGGAAAGACGGGCAAAGCCGGTTCCTTTCATGGAGGTTCCAGCCATATCTCGACAGATCTTGGTACCATAGGCTTTCCGTGGACGGCCTCCGCGTGGGTGAAGCTGGATGAGCAGCAGCCTGAGAGCGAAGCGATTTTTATGGAATCGGACTACGGCGCGCTTAAGCTGCAGCAGAAAACGACGGGCAAAGCGGGATTTTCGCGGGAAGGATACGATTTCAGTTTTAACGCCTCCATTCCGACCGGCCGCTGGGTCCATGTAGCCTTTAAAGGCGACCTGAAAGGAACCTCATTATTTATAGATGGGGAGCTGAAGGCATCGGTTGCGGATGTCATGCGAATGCCGGGATCATTCATCGGTAGCCGCAGTCAAGCGTTTAAAGGGAGCCTGGATGACGTGAAGCTATACAAAAAGGCGCTGAGTGGTAAGGAAATTGCCCTGGAGGCCGGTTCGCCGCCATGGACGGTGAATATCGCCGCGCATAAAACGGCGGCGGCTTCGTCTGTAGAAGTGCCGCAGTTTAAAGCCGAGCTTGCATTTGACGAGGATGAGTCGACGACATCCCGCTGGTCGTCCGGTTACACGGACAATGAGTGGCTGCAGGTAGATCTCGGACAATTGACAGACATCGGCAAGGTGATCATCAAATGGGAAAATGCTTTTGCGAAAGGGTATAAAATCCAGGTGTCGGACAACGGAGAGCAGTGGAAGGATGTCTATGCCACCAGCGCCGGCGTCGGCGGGACGGAAGTGATCAAATTCCCTGCGGAGCATTCACGTTACGTGCGGATGCAGGGGACGAAAAGATCGGGCACGTACGGATTCTCGCTGTATGAGCTGGAAGTCTATCCGCCGAACCCGGGAGATGAAGTCCCCGTACCTGTTCCGGTCCGGTATGCACAGGATTTCGAGAATAATTCAATCGGCGGCTGGCAGCATAAAGCCGGAACCGGCGTCGGCAGCATGGCTGTCGTGAGTGCGCCGGGCGGTTCAAGCCAGTATGCATTAAAGTTGACGGCGAACAACGTCAGCAATATTGTCGTGGATCAAAACTCGCCGCTGATCAAAGACGGGGAAATTGAATTTAAAGTGACCCCTGAAAGTGATATTATTCGCGCCGGCATCATTTTCCGCTACGCTGATGAGAACACATGGGCTTCCGTCGGCTTTGACCGAAATGCGTGGTACTGGGTCAATGCACAGGACAACTACGGAGCAATGACAACGGATCAAGGCGCAAATTTGAAGAAAGGTGAAACCGCGACGGTAAAAGTGAAGTTCGAGGGGACCTACATTACGCTGATCGTTAACGGCAAAACCTATTTCGAAGGGGCACTGCCTAAGCTGCCAACAGATGAAGGCAGAATGGGAGCCAGAGTGTTCGGTCCGACCGTGGGCATGTTTGACGACTTCAAGTACGCAAACAACGTTGCCGAAGTGCCGGTGACCGGAATCCAGGCAGACAAGACGGAAATCAGCCTGAAAGTAGGCGAAAAGGCGGAACTGAAAGCGGCCGTCCAGCCATCGAATGCAAGCAATAAACAGGTGAACTGGAGCAGCAGCGATGAATCCGTAGCCAAAATCGGGGCCTTGAATGGTAAAACAGAGGTCACTGCTGTGAAGGAAGGCAGCGCCGAGCTGACGGCCATAACAGCCTCCGGAGGTTATAAGGCGGTCGTGAAGATCACGGTGACCGCAGATGCTCATAACGGATTAAGCACAGTCTTAAGACTGCCTTCTTCGGCCGAAGCCGGCCAGAGCTTCGCTGCCGTGCTGGGTCTTCAGGATGTCACCAGCGCAGTCTATGCACAGGATCTTACAGTTCAGTATGAAGCCGATCAAATGGAGTTTGTATCGGCACAAACGCTGCAGGCAGGCGTTGACCTGATTGAAACCAAGCATACGGACGGTTCTGTCCGATTGATCTTGGCCAGTCAGGGAGCAGGCCATGAGGTGAAGCAGGCTGGAGACATGGTGGAGCTGACTTTCAAGGCGAAACCGCTGTCAGAACCGGCGAAAGGTTACGTCCGGGTAGCTGCCGCCACGCTGGCGAATGCGGAGGGGACCGAGCTTGAAGCGGGATTATCGTCAGCCGAAATCGAAATCACCCCCGCATCCACGGGAGCAAACGGAGATATCAACGGCGACGGCAAAGTCAGCATCGGCGATTTGGCAATCGTTGCAGCAAACTATGGCAAGACATCGGCGGATAGCGACTGGAATCAGGCCAAACGGGCCGATGTGAATCATGACGGAAAGGTTGATCTTGAGGATCTGGTGCTTGTAGCGCGGAATATCACTTCGTAGCGCTGCGAAGAATCGCACAGAAAATCCCGGGAAGTGAATTGTATTCTGAAAAGCCCGCCGGGACAAGGAAACGTGAGGATCATTCTCGCGCTAAGATAACCCTTGTCCCGGAGCTTTCCCCGTTCCAGCAGACCTATCATTTCTGTGCTTCTAAGGGTGTTGCGGCATTCAAAACACTTTGGGAGGAATCGAAATGAAAAAAATATGGGCTGTACTGATGGCGCTGGCCCTCTTTATGGGAATGGAATCCGCCTCTGTTTTTGCAGCTGGCTCGGATAATGTATACGTCGGACCGGTGAATGGTTCACCGTCGGATATCGTGATGAGCGACTGGATGCCCGTTCAGGCAGCGCCTTACACGTACTGGGCAACGCAAAACTGGAATCAGGGCGCCGAAGGGGGCGGATACGCGGGTTTTCAGCAGGATAACCCCTCCACCAGCAACCCACGCCGCTTGCATTTTTCCATCTGGGATCCGGTTAACTCCACGCTTCCGATCGTCTCCAGATATGCGATGCCAGGGGCTTCGGTTTCCAGATTCGGCGGCGAAGGTACCGGACTGAAGGTGATGACGCCGTATTCCTGGGAACTGAACCAATGGTACCGGATGGCGATCCGGACATGGAACGAAGGCTGCACAGGCACCTGCTTCGGCCAATGGGTCAAGGATGTCCAGAACAACAAGTGGCAGCTGGTTGCCATCATGGATCATCCGGTAGCAAGCATTAATCTTCACGGCGGGCTGGGACTGTTTCAGGAAGACTGGGCAGGCACGGCGCAAAACGTCAGGGAAGGCCGCACGAAAAACGGTTATAACCGCAAGCTGGACGGCACATGGAATTCATGGAGCACCCAGAAGATATCCTCCAATAACTTCCTTGCGAATTGGGATGGAGGGGCGACGAACGACTATTTCTGGTTCAAAGCAGGCGGAAACACCACTCCGAGCATCAGCAATCCTACCACTACATCCATCACTCAACCCTCTTCGCCTGTATTTGACAGCATTCAGCTTGCAAGCAACCAGGCGGTTTACCTGAACGGGAAGTTCAATGTTAGCTGGCAGATGCAGCCGTCCAGCTCTCCTCAATTCAAATACGATATTTCGGTATACGATAACGCGGCATTAACCGGTAATCCGGTCGCCCATGCAGCCGCGGTGAAGCCTGAAGCATCATCTGCTTCTGTTGCGGCAGGGCTTACAGCCGGCTTGACTTATTATGTAAAGCTGACCATTACGGACATTTTTGACCGCAGCAGCTCGGTGACGATGCCTGTGACAGTCGGAAGCAGCGCTGTTTTCGATCCTGCAGCTTCCTACAAGCTGGTCAATAAAAAGAGCGGTAAAGTCATTGACGTCCCCGGGGCATCTACAAGCAACGGCACACAGCTGATCCAGTACCTGGATAAAGCGAGCAGCAATCAGCTGTGGAGCATTGCGGATACGGGCAACGGTTATTTCAAACTGATCAATAAAAACAGCGGAAAGGCGATGGATGTATACGGGGGAGCGAGTGCCGACGGTACGGCGATCATCCAATATGACTACGCCGGTTCAAACAATCAGCTCTGGACCCTGATCGAGAGCACGCCAGGCTATTTCAGTATTCTCAGCAAGAGCAGCGGCAAAGCGGTCGAAACGCAAAACGGTTCGCTGGCGGACAATGCGCTTCTCGTTCAGCAGCCGCGGACGAATGCGGATCAGCAGCTCTGGAGCATCGTACAGGTTCAATAATGCCAATAAAGAATGCGAGGCGGATACGATTGAAGTTATTGCATGGCAAGGTTTATATTTTTTCGGTTTGTATCCTGCTCATGAGCGCGTGGCTGCTTCTGAATTCGGAAACAGCCAGCGCCGCATCCGTGGGATCGGTTTCGGATTTCAAACAGACGGACGACAAGACATTCACGATTACCGCGGGCCAAGACAAGGTCAAGGTTATTTTCGAGAGGGATGATATGGTCCGGATTTGGCTGGGCGTGGGTGGACAGTTTACGGAACTTAAAGGCAAGAGCTCCGGACAGCCTGCCGAACCCATCGTCATTAAGGAAGATTTCGGACCCGTTGAGGTCGATTGGTCGGATGAAGGATCTTATTACAAAATGGCAACGGGAAAATTCGTTCTCCGGGCTTACAAAGCTCCGCTGAAATTCGCCATGTACCATAAGGACAATCAAACCTTGGTATGGGAGGAAGCTGCCGGCCTCAGCTATAACGGCCAATCGGCATCCCAGCAGCTGGTACGGGGCGAAGACGAATATTTTTATGGCGGCGGCATGCAAAACGGCTATTTCAGCCACCGTGACCGCAAAATATCCATCTCGGAAAACTATGGCGACTGGGGAAGCGGCACGGTATCCAATCCGTCGCCGTTTTACTTGAGTACCGCGGGGTACGGCGTGCTGCGTAACACCTTTCAAAATGGACTTTACGATTTCGATTCCACGGTGAAGCTCACGCATGACGAGAATCGCTTCGATGCGTATTACTTTTACGGTGAGAGCATCCAGGACATTCTGGACGGCTTGACGGATTTAACCGGCAAACCGGCTCTGATTCCGCGCTGGGGCATGGGTCTTGGCGATGCGGACTGCTATAACCGAACGCCGGAGAAAACGGCGGATGTCATTGAGAAAATCGGCAAGGCTTACCGTGACAACGATATGCCGGGCGGGTGGATTTTACCGAATGACGGTTACGGATGCGGTTATTCCGATCTCGGTTATACCGTGGATGAGCTTAAAAAGCTGGGGTTCTATACCGGTCTCTGGACGCAGAACGGCGTTGACAAAATTGCACATGAGGTCGGCGTAGACGGCACCAGACTTGCCAAGCTGGATGTGGCATGGGTTGGCCCGGGTTATGATTTCGCCTTGAACGCAAGCAAGCAGGCGTATCAAGGGATTGAAAACAACTCCAATGATCGTGGTTATGTATGGTCGGTAGGCGGATGGGCGGGGACGCAAAGGTACTCGGCGGTCTGGAGCGGCGACCAGTCAGGCAACTGGGAATACATCCGTTTCCACATTCCGACGCTGATTGGCGCAGGGCTCTCCGGCATACCGTATGCCACGGGCGATGTGGACGGCATTTTTGGCGGAAGCGCCAAGACATATGTCCGGGATTTGCAATGGAAAGCCTTTACCCCGATCCTGATGAACATGTCAGGATGGGCCGCAAAGGATAAGCAGCCTTGGGTCTGGGGAGAACCTTACACA
The DNA here is from genome assembly GCF_051966755.1 of Paenibacillus sp. SAFN-054. Classification (NCBI taxonomy): domain Bacteria; kingdom Bacillati; phylum Bacillota; class Bacilli; order Caryophanales; family Paenibacillaceae; genus Paenibacillus; species Paenibacillus sp. SAFN-054. Next base: position 1,917,167 of record NZ_JBQCKS010000001.1, on the reverse strand, counting down.
AGCTATAACCGCGACATCCTCAAATTGAGACAGCGCTTGACCCCTTATTTCTATACCTATTTGAATGAAGCTTATGAAACGGGAGCACCTCTGGTGAGGGGCATGATTTACAGCGATCCGGACGATCCGAACGCCAAAGGTACGCTGACCCAGTACCAGTTCATGTCGGGCGACTCCTTGCTTGTCGCTCCCGTCTACTCGGATACAACGACTCGAAACGGAATTTATTTGCCGAAGGGCAAATGGATCGATTACTGGACGGGTGCCGCGCATTACGGCTCCAAAATGCTTGACGAGTATGCAGCACCGCTGAACCGTCTGCCGCTGCTGGTCAAAGCGGGAGCCATCATTCCAATGTATCCCGAATCGCTCTATGACGGGCAGGTACCGGCCGATCCGGTCACTTATGACATATATCCGTACCATACGTCGAGCTTTACGATGTACGAGGACGATGGCGTAACCAAAGAACATCGCTCAGGCAAATACGCCAAAACGCGCATCGATTCGATCGCTCCCGAGCAGGGAACGGGCGATTTGACCGTCAAGGTAGGGGCGAGCATCGGAAATTATCAGGGCAAGCCGGCTACCCGCGTCAGCCAATTCATGATCCATATGGCGGATCAGCCTTCGTCCGTCTCACTGGATGGAACGGCCTCTACCCGTCAGAATTCGAAAGCGGCTTATGATGCGGCTGAAAACGGTTGGTTTTATGATGCCTCGGAAAAAGGCGGAGTGCTGTATGTCAAAACGCCTAAGCTTCCGACCGATCGCGCTTTTGAGCTTAAAGTTTCCGGTTATAAAGCCGACACGACGCCTCTCACGGATGCGGTGAAGATCGAGCTTCCGGAGCAGGATACCGATCCTAGCCGCATTCCGCAGGATGATATCGTAGCCACGGCCACAAGCGCTGACGGCTCGATGCCTGCCGCGAACGTGCTGGACGGCAATTTTGAATCCATTTGGTCCACCCCGGCGGACGGCAGTGCCAAGCTGCCTCAATCGGTTACGCTGGACCTCGGAACGAAGCAGTTCGTGAACAAAATCAAAGTCCTGCCAAGGCAATATGGTGGCAAAAACGGCATGATTACCAGGTATGCCATTTCTACAAGCATCGACGGCGTTAACTATACCGAGGCAGTCAGCGGAGAATGGAACGACGAGAAGCAGGAGAAAACAGCAGCCTTTGACACGGTTCAGGCAGCCTTTGTCCGGCTGGAGGTCAGAGACGGTGTCGGAGGCTTCGCCTCGGCGGCAGAAATCAATGTCTACCGGGATGAGATAAAGCCGGCTCCCACCCCAATTCCAAAAACAGAAATGAAGGCATCTGCTCTCAGCTTCCAGCCGGGAAGTGAAGCTTCCAAAGCAATCGACGGTGACCGGAACACGGTATGGCATACGAAATGGGACGGCTCCGACAAGCTGCCCCAATCCATCGTCGTCGATTTGGGAGAAGCCCGCGAGATCAGCCAGTTCCGGTATGCCCCCCGCACGGATGCCGGAAACGGAACGATTACGACGTATAACCTGTATGTAAGCCCGGATGGCCAATCCTACACGAAAGTCGCATCCGGGAACTGGGTACGAAACAATCTGAAGAAGTACATTAAGTTTGATCCGGTCACGGCCAAGTACGTGAAGCTGGAAGCGACTGCCGCAGTCGGTGGTTTTGTATCCGCATCGGAGCTTGACGTGTATGAGGCACCGAAGCAGGCTCCGGAACTTTCCGTCATTTCGGAGGGGAAGCATGCGACTGCGGACAGCGAGGATCCGAACCATACCGCTAGTCTCGGAAATGATGGAGACCCGGATACTTATTGGTCGGCGGCAGACGCAAAGGCCAATCATTCCTGGACGGTGGATCTCGAAGGCTTGTATTCGATTCAAGCGACGGAAGTTTCGTTTGAGCGCAGTGATCTGGCTTATGGATACAAAATCGAAGTCCGAGAGAACGATCAATCCAGTTGGATCACGGTTGCGGACCGCAGCAGCAACGCGGCAGCCGGAGCCGTCCTGAAAGATACCTTCGGCAGCCGTGGTAAATACGTGCGCATAACGGTAACGGCTCTTCCGGGTGAAAATACAAAAGCGGCGATCCGCGAATTCAAGGTGTACGGTCTGCCTTCCGCGGGAACCGCCAAAGTCACGGGTGTTACGCTGAATCCGTCCTCGTTGTCGCTGAAAGTACTCGATCAGCCGGTAACGCTGACCGCAGTCGTCGAGCCGGACGATGCTGCGAATAAAGCCGTCACCTGGTCCAGCAGCGATCCGGGCATCGCAGCCGTGGATGCAAGCGGCAAGATTACGCCGAAAGGGGAAGGCAAAGCGGTCATCACGGTTACCACCAAGGATGGCGGGTTTACCGCCACGAGCGAGGTAACGGTAAGCGGCCAAACGGACTTAGAGCAAATTCCGCAGAGCCAAATGAGCGCCAGCGCTACCAGCAGCGAAGCGGGCGTCAATGACCCGGCATTAGCCTTGGATGGAGACCCGGATACGCATTGGCATACGAAATGGTTTAACGTGGATCCGCTACCGCAATCCCTTATCGTTAGTCTTGGCGGAACGCATAAAATCAGCAAAATCGCTTACCTGCCGCGTCCCGACGCAGGAAACGGCACGATTACTTCTTATAACGTATACGTGAGCAGCGATGGAGCTTCATTTACCAAGGTAGCGGCGGGAACGTGGCTTCGCAACAAACAGCAGAAGGAAGCGAATTTCGCTCCTGTGGAAGCGGCCTACGTAAAACTGGAGGCCGTGCAGGGCGTCGGCGATTTCGCTTCCGTCGCCGAGCTTAACGTATTCCAAGCGAAAACGGCTGCAAACGGCCCGGCCGCGAAGCTGACTCCGGACGGTCAGGCGTCATCCGGTCAGCCGTTCAAGGTAGATTTCGGTGTGGACGGCATGCCTGAGCATATTTTCGCGGTTGACGCTTCCTTACAATATGATTCGGAGCATATGAGCTTCGTATCGGCCGAGTCCTTGATTCCGGGCGTCAACATCGTGGATACCAAGTCCGGGGAGCCGGGTAAAATCCGCATGATCATCGCAAGCGAAGGAGCCGATCATGGACTCTCGGGAAATCAGGCCATTGTTGCCGTTACGTTCCTGGCCAAGGAGAACTCCGAGACCGTTACCGTCCATTTGACGGCATCGGATATTGTGCTCGGTGATGCGAACGGCCATGAAACGCAGGCATCGAACACTTCAGCCCAAGTTCAGATCACTGCCGGGAACCCTGGCGGCATGCCGGGCGATGTCAACGGTGACGGTAAAGTCAGCATTGGTGATCTTGCCATCCTGGCAGCTCAATACGGCAAAGATGCTTCAAGTCCAAACTGGAATGCGATCAAGCATTTGGATCTGGACGGAAGCGGATCTATCGATATCGCGGATTTGGCATTGGTGGCCAAGAAAATCGTGCAGGATTAATTTGGGGAAATCGAGAAAGGGTGGCGGTCCATGCGCGCTTCCAGCTCATGGACCTACCCTTTATCCTCATGAATTCGCGAACGGAAATCCAGAGGAGCGTGAAATATGCGCAAGGCGAAGGTTGTGTTTTTGAGTTTGGTAGTGGTGCTGTTGCTGTTTCCGTCGACGTGGCTGGGAGGCGTATCCCATGCGGCCGAGACGGATGACGGCCTTGTGCTGAGAGTGGAGAATCAGCAGATCCGCGACGGCAGCTACACGAATCTGAACGATAAAGTCAATGATCTGAAGGGATTGCAAGAAGGTACGATCATCGTCAGATTCCGTTACAACGCTGGCAACGTCATGTCTTTGTTCTCTCTTTCCAACCGGACGCTGCCCAATGATCATTTTCATCTTTACGTGACATCTTCCGCGATAGGCATCGAGAACCGCAATCAGGATAACAACAATCCCGGCAGCAACATTCACGTCAAGAAAGACATTGCCATCAAAGCGAATGAAGTGCACACGGTTGCGATGGTCGTGGATAAAAAGGAAGGCTACAAATATTTTCTGGACGGAGAGCTGGTGCTGCGAGACACGACGTCAGACCGCCAATTTATGAACAGGGTCTATGCTCCGGACAGCGCGCAGCTGGGCAGGACCGAAAGACCCGCGGGGAGCAACACCTATAATTTGAACGGCGATATCGATTTTGCGGAAGTATACAGCAAGCCGCTGGCGGATTCGGCACTGGCGAGCATTACGGGTGTTACCAAGGCAGTCCCGGTCACCAACCCCAAACCCGACAATGCCGAAATCACAGATCCGCAAAACATCTTTTATTCCGGTTTCATGTCTTCGAACAACTATCGCATCCCTGCGCTTTTGTATACGAAGGCCGGTACTTTGATTGCGGGCATTGACCGAAGAGTACCCAACGGAAGCGATTCTCCGAACAACATCGATGCGATGGTTCGCCGGAGCATGGATCAGGGAGCGACATGGGAGAGCAGCGGCATTATCATCAACGATTATCCCGACCAGGCTTCCAATATCGATCAATCGTTGATGCAGGACGAGGAGACCGGAAGAATCTTCTCGCTTGTGGACGGCTTCCCGAACGGTGGGGGATTGCTTGGAGGCTTCGGTAATAACGCCTACAAAGGCACCGGGTTCCGGACCGTCGACGGCAAGAAGTATATGTATCTGACGGATGCCGGCGGCAAGGAATATACCATTCGTGACGAAGGGAAGGTGTACGATTCCGCAGGAGCTCTTACCGATTATACCGTCGATGCCAAGCGGAACCTCTTCAAAAACGGCGTGAAAGTAAGCAACGTTTTCGCGGCGAACTCCCCGTTAAAAGCATTCAAGACGCAGTATCTGGAGCTTTATTACAGCGATGACGAGGGGGCGACGTGGACGGGGCCGGTGGATTTGAATCCGGTGGTCAAGGAAGAGTGGATGATTTTCCTCGGCACGGGTCCCGGAACCGGCATCCAGCTGAAGGAAGGCGAGCATAAAGGCAGACTCGTGTTCCCCGTTTATTTTCTGAACGATTACAACAAGCAGGCCAGCGCAGTCATATACAGCGATGACCACGGCAAGACCTGGCACCGGGGCGAGTCGCCGAACGAAGGGCGCGACGTGGGCGGCGGAACCATCATCCATGAGAAAGACTTCACCAATTCAAGCTACGAATTGACGGAATCCCAGGTGGTGGAAATGCCGGACGGACAGCTGAAGCTGTTCATCCGCAACTACTCCGGATACGCACAAATCGCGACCAGCTTCGACGGGGGAGAAACCTGGGATGCTACCGTGGTTACCGAAAAAGACCTGATCGCCGCGTACTGCCAAATGACGGCCATCCGTTACAACGGCAAAATCGACGGCAAGGAGGCTGTCATTTTTGGGGCCCCTGCCAACTCTTCCTCCCGAGTGAGCGGGACGGTTAAGGTCGGATTGATCGAGGAGGATGGAAAGTACCCGAACGGCAGGACGAAATACAAATTCAACTGGAAATACGCGCAAAAAATTACGGATGGGCATTATGCCTATTCCAGCCTCGCGAACCTGGGCGGCGGAAAGATCGGCTTGCTGTACGAGGGCACGGACAATACCAACATGAGCTTTATCAAATTCAACGCCGAATATTTGAAATGGCAGCGGGAAGGGCAGAAGCCCGAGCCTAAACTGAAGTCCATCGCTCTCGAGTCAGCCGCCGGCAGCGGATATGAGAGCGGGGAACGGGTCCGGATCAAAGCCGTGTTCGACGGCTACGTCATGCTGAGCGGAGACCGGAAATTAACAGGTACGATCGGAGACCGTCCGCTTGAGTTTGATCTGGTTCAGCAAAATGCCGCAGGAACGGAGTTCGTGTTTGAAGCGGAATTCCCGGATTTGCCGAAGGGCAAATATTCGCTGGACGCTGTATTCTCCGATGGCTTGTCGATCAGGAGCGTTTATGGAGTCCCACTCGCAGCCGACAACGAGAATCACAAACTGCACGCCGAAATCAACTCGGGAACTGTAGGCGAAGGATCAGGGGAGGAAACGTATGTCGTAAGCCCGGACCGGGTGTCGTCAGGGGGAAGCTTCCAAGTGCAGATCGGAGTGAGGCGTTTGACGACAAGCGTGTTTGCGCAGGACATCACGGTTCTTTACGACGCATCGCTTATGGAGTTCATCTCTGCGAGCCCCCTGCTGGATGGGGTTAAGCTGATCGAGGCCAAAACGGACCAACCGGGTAAAATCCGCCTGATTGTGGCCAGCGAAGGAGCGGGACACGGCGTGACCGGAGACCAAAAAGTTGCTGAGGTGGCTTTTAAAGCCAAAGATGTCGGCGAGACGAAAAGCGGAGCAGTTCAAACGGCAAACGCATGGCTCGCGGATGCAGACGGAAAGGAAACCGAGGCGGGCCCTGCTTCGGCAAGGATTGAAATATATGCCGGCAGCACTGGAGAACCGGGCGATCTGAACGGCGACGGCAAAGTCAGCATCGGTGATCTTGCCATCCTGGCAGCTCAATACGGCAAAGATGCTTCAAGTCCAAACTGGAATGAGATCAAGCATCTGGATCTGGACGGTAGCGGATCGATCGATATTGCGGATCTTGCAATCGTGGCCCAAAAGATCATCCGTTAAACGATTGGAGCCAGGCGGCAGGGGAAAATGTCACCGTGCCGTCTGGCTTTACACAACGAACAAGGGAGGTAAATAGCGAGATTGACAGGATTAATAGGGCGTCCGGCAGTTCATTGTTTCTCTGCTGTACAAATGGGTTTACCGGTAAACTCGGCCGTAAGGAGGCGTGCGTGTTGAACAAACAAAGAATCAGATGGTTGAATTTGGCGTTAATCATGTCCTTATTTTGGGGTTATTTCGAGACAGGCTCGCGCGCGTATGCCGATTCGTTTGAGGGGAATGAAAAAACCCTGGTGGATCAACGGCAAGCGGAATCGGCCATCCTTTGGTGGAGCCAAGATTCGGATGCTAAGGCAGCGGCCTATGCTGCCGGAGAGCTTCAAGCGTATATCAAACGAATCAGCGGGACGGTAGTTCCAGTCGTACGGGGGAAGCTGACAGGTGAAGAAGGAAGTACCCCGGTTCATCTATCCAGCGCACTGCTCATCCTGACCGGCGATAAGGCAAAACCTTATGTCGGCGGCAAGCAAACGGCCGATATACCGGCTGCATGGCTGAATACCGCGAATGCGAAGCTGGATGGAATGAAGGAGGATTCATTCGCCATAGACACAACCGATAACGGTCTTGTTCTGGCGGGAGTTAATGATCGCGGCACGCTGTATGCCGCTTACGAGGTGCTGGGGAGAATGGGCGTGAAGTTTTTTGCCCCGACATTCGAAAACTACGGCATTCATGCCGAAAATGTGCCCTCCCGCAGTTCCATCACGCTGCCTTCCATCCACGAGGTGCAGGAGCCTGGCTTTACGGTCCGCCGCAAATACGTAGAGGAGGGGTGGAGCCATTCGGCGGAGAATCTGCCTGCGCTCATCGACTGGATGGCTAAAAACAAGCTGAATACGCTGGTCGTGCCTTACGATTATATTGCTCAGGGCAATACCCGCTGGGATGACTGGAGGGAGAAGCTCATTCCCGAGCTGAGCAAAAGAGGCATGATGGCAGAGGTCGGCGGTCACGGCTTTGAAAGCTTCCTCCGCAAAGAGAAATACGGTGCGGCCCATCCGGACTGGTTCGTCAACGGTTATAACGTATTCAATATCGCCAGTGACGAGGCCGTCGATGCTTATGTAGGCGAAGTTGTGGCTTACATGAAGGCAAGGCCGGAAATACGCATCTTCGATGCCTGGCCTCCCGACGTTGCCACTTGGCCTCCGGGTGTGATCTCCAAATTCGGCAGCAGCGCGAACGCCTATGCCTACGTCGTCAACAAGCTGCACGCTGCCGTGAAGAAAGAGCTGCCAGGTGTGCGCCTTGAGGCTATCGCATATGCGTCTCATGACCAGCCGCCAAGTGCTGCTTACATGTACGACGATTCCATCCTTATTGATTTTGCTCCCTATTTCCGAAGCTACCGGGAAACGATTTTCGACCCGAACTCATCCGTGAATAAACCTTCCATCAATTTGATCAACAAGTGGAAACAAGTCTTCAAAGGCGAACTTGCCATGTATGAATATTACCGCAGATATGCCTTTCATTCCCTGCCTGTCGTTTTTCCGCAGCTGATCGGTCAGGAGCTTCCCTATTATAAAACCTTAGGCGTGAACGGGATCGGCACCTATTCCGAGCCCGGCGACTGGATCACGTTTGAACCAACGCATTATATTTTGGCTCAAATGTCCTGGAACCCCGCAGCGGACGCGCAAGCGCTGATAGCGGACTATACCGAGACCAGGTATGGGGCTGCTTCAGGGGAAATGAGCGAATATCTCCGGCTTACGGAAGAGGCGGGGCGCTCGTTATTCAATCAGCCTGCGGGCGACTTCGGCAATCTGAACGCCGTGACGAAGGCCCGGGATAACTACATACAGGCCAGGTCACAGCTGGCAATCGCACAGGCCAAAGCTGCCCATGCCAGTTCCGCTTCGTTCATGATTGAGCGCCTGTACTGGAACATCCAATTCGCGATTGCGGATGTGGAGGCCGATTATTACAGGCTACAAGGAGACAATGCATCGTCGAAGGAAGCAAAGCTGCGTGCCTTGAACAGTCTGTATGCCCACCGTTTTGACGGTACCATGCTGCAAAATTCGTATTCGCTGCGCAGATACGTCAGCGGTTTTGGCGATACGGGATGGATTTACGGAGTGAACCGCGGCATGATGAAGCCGGCCCCGATGACGTCCATGGGAACGCAGGAGAACAACAATGTATCCCGGATGGTGGACCATGACGAGACGACCATGTATTGGTCCAGCGCAAGTCCAGCGATCGGCGATTACGTTGGAGTCGATCTGGGCTCCGTGCAATCCCTTCGGGAAATTAACCTGAAGATGTCAACGGCGACCAAACCGAACGATTACATTCACCATGGTGTCATCGAAGTTTCCAGGGATTTCAATACCTGGGAGGCTGTTGCCGAGGTAAGCGACCAGCCTGAAGCGCAGATTACGGTAGGAGGGGGAACTGAAGCAAGATTCATCCGGGTTCGTGCCACGGCTTCGCAGTCGCAGTGGGTGCAGGTCCGCGAATTCAGCGTACAGGCGGATTCGACGGAAGAACCCGGGGAAGGAGACGGGCTGCAGACGACGCTGACATCCGACAGGCAAGAGGTGAAAGCAGGGGATACGCTCCAAATCACAGCAAAATTGACAAATATCCTCGAACCGCTGTATGCGTTCGACCTGTCCATTTCATACGATCCGGACCACGTCAGGTTCGTTTCCGCCGAATCTCTCAAAGAAGGATTGGCGCTGGTGGAAAGCAAGGAATCAGGCGGAAAGGTGCGTCTCATCGGAGCCAGCGAGGGTCCGGGCAAAGCTTTGTCAGCGGATACGGAGCTCTTCAGGCTGCAATTCGTCGCAAAGGATGCAGAGGCGCCTGGAGAAGCCGCTTTCGGCATCGAGAGGGCAGTCCTGGCCGGAGAAGAAGGTGATGAAGTCCAGGCCGGAAAGGCATCCATATCCGTCAGGACGGTACCAGGGCCATCCAGCCCGTCGGAGGATTTGAATGGAGATGGAAAAGTAAGCATCGGGGATCTCGGCATCGTGGCTGCTCAATACGGCAAGGATTCAGCAAGCCCCGATTGGCAACAGGCGAAGCGCGCTGATCTCAATGGCGACGGTAAGGTCGACATCGCGGATCTGGCAGCCGTGGCAAGCCGCATTACCACCCAGTAGGACTTCGAAATCATGAATATGGAATAGAGGAGGATCATTCCAGTGGTTAGGAAACTGCCGATTGTATGGTTTGCCATGGCGCTCGTGTTTACACTTATACCTGCCAGGTCTGTAACATATGCGGCACCCGTGAACGAGGTCCCGAATGTCGTGCCGAGCATCCAGCAGTGGACGGGAGGCAGCGGGTATTACCAGCTGAACGCAGACTCCAGGATCGTCATTGAAACGGCGAACAGCCAAGTCCTGTCGGATACGGCCAAGACGCTGCAAGAAGACCTTAAACTTATTACGGGGAAAAACCCGTCCATCCTCAGCGGCATGTCGGCAAAAGCAGGAGATATTTATCTGGCATTATCGGGTGCGGATGCAGGGCTTGGGGATGAAGGCTATGAAATGAACATTGCCGATTCCGTTTCAATTCAGGCCAACAAGGATGACGGGATATTTTACGGCACGAGGACGCTCCTGCAGATCATGAAGCAGAATAGTAGCTCTCAAGCTCCTCAAGGGAGCATACGCGACGTTCCCCGGCAGAAGGAGCGGGGCATCATGCTTGATACCGGACGGCATTTTTACGCCATGGACAGCATCGAGGATACGATCAAGCGTTTGTCCTGGAACAAAATGAACACGCTGCATATGCATTTCAGTGAATGGAACGGCTTCCGGCTGGAAAGCGAAACCTACCCGGGGCTGACTTCCAATCTGCATTACAGCAAAGCGGATATCCGGCGTATGCAGGACATCGGGAAGAAATACCATGTCGAAATTGTTCCGGAAATCGATCTGCCTGCCCATGCTTCGACTATGACCCGGTACAATCCGAAGCTGAACTTCCAGTGTACCTCCATGAACAACGGCTGGGGGCAAACCGGATGGACGATCGACATCACCAAATCGGAAAACCGCCAGTGGATTCATGATCTGCTGGAGGAATTCATTCCGCTGTTCGATTCAAAGTATTTTCACATTGGTACGGACGAATATCAAATCGGTTCTGCGCAGACCAATTGTCAGGAGCTTGTCGCCTACGCGCAGCAGAGAGGGTTCCAATATACGAACGACGTGTTTATCGATTGGATGAACGAAGTCAACGACCAGGTCAAGTCTCACGGAAAAACGACGCAAGCGTGGAGCTGGTGGGATTATGGCGGCCAGAAATACAGCATCATGCCGGATAAAGACATCGTGCTGAACGTGTGGAAGGACGTGGATCCTTCCTGGATCTTGAATCAGGGATATACCGTCGTCAGCATTCCGGAACCGATCCTGTACGTTACGCCGGGACTCGGCCTGTCCGTCAACTTGAAGAACATTTACGAAAACTGGGTACCGTTTGAAAATGATCGGCTGAACGGTTACCGAATGGCAGTATGGTCTGATAACAGCGAGTCGGAGACAGATGCATTTTTCGAGGGGAAATCGAAAAAAGCCAGACAGGTGCTCGCAGAGCGGTTATGGGGCGGGCCGAGATCGGCGACGGTGGAGCAGTTTTTTGAACGCGTTCAAAAGATCGGCGATGCTCCCGGAGTGGCCCATCCCGAACAGCCGGAGCCGCTTGGCATCACGGTCGTAGAGAACGATGCTAAAGGCACGGGGATCAATCAAGTCGAATATGCCGGGGGCGGTTGGGGCCATGGCTCCGACAGCTACAGCAAGACAACCGATGCCTATTACCAGATCCGTTTTAGCGGTTCCCAAATCAAGATTTGGGGAGCCAAGGATCCGAAGCACGGCATCGCTGGCATCTCGCTGGACGGAGGTCCCGAGACTGAGGTGGACCTGTATGCTTCCAGCCGGAACAATCAGTACATCTATGCTTCTCCGATATTGGCAGCGAAGGAGCATACGCTAAAAGTCAGGGTTACCGGGAAGAAGAATGCTGCAGCGAGTGATGTGTTCGTCGTCATTGACCGGGCCGATATAACAAATCGCTTGGTGGTGGAGAATGCCGTGAAAGGAACCGGCCTGCAGCAGTTGGATTATAAGGGGAGCTGGAAGATCGAGGGGGACAGCTACAGCAAAGCCGCTGGCGATTACGTGCAGATGCGGTTCTCGGGCAAGCAAGTCATCGTATATGGAGCCAAGGGGCCGCTGCACGGCATTGCGGCCGTGTCGATCGACGGCGGGGCTGAGCAGCTCATTGATCTGTATGCGCCCGCCCGCCAAAGCAGCGATGCCTATTATGTTTCGCCGGTGCTTGCATCCGGGGAACATGTCGTCAAAATCAGGGTAACCGGCGAGAAGAATACAAGCGCGACGGATCGCTTTGTGGTGATGGACTGGATGGAAGTCGTCCCCGGCGAAGCCCAGGCTGTAACAGGGGTTGCTTTGAACAAAAGCTCCGTCACCTTGCAGCCGGGCCAGTCCGAGCAGCTGTCGGCGATCATCGCGCCGGAGAACGCATCGAATCGCGAAGTGGTCTGGAAAAGCTCCGATGAAAAGGTAGCGGCCGTCGACGATAACGGACTCGTGAGCGCTCTGAGCGAAGGAACCGCCCTTGTGACGGTTCGGACGAAAGACCAGGGGAAAGAAGCAGCTGCGAATATCCTCGTATCGGGACAAGAGACGGATGAAGCGCGAGCAGTAATAAACGCACCCAAGGCCGTCAAGGCAGAAGAATCCTTTACGGTGGGCATCGGGCTGCAGCATCTGACAGCCGCACCGGTTCAAGCATTGGATATGACGATCCGATACGACGGTGACAAATTCGAGTATGTCGGCACCGACTCGGCGCGGGAAGCGGTGGAGCTGATTCAAGTGTCTGCCGAAAAACAAGGGGAGCTGCGCATGATTGCCGCAGCGGCAGGCAGCGATCATGCCATCCGCAAGGATGGGCCCGTCATCGAGCTCAAGATGAAGGCCAAAGCAGCGGACGATAAAGTCACGGGTACGATCGCAATCGGCAAAGCGGTACTTGGCGATCCCGAAGGGGCGGAAACGGTCGCAGCTGTAAGTACGGCGGCCGTAGATATAACGCCTGGCGATGCAACTGGCGCCTCCGGCGACTTGAACGGCGACGGCAAAGTGAGCATCGGAGATCTCGGCATCGTGGCTTCCCATTACGGCAAAGACTCTTCAAGCCCGGATTGGGAGCAGGCGAAACGAGCGGACATCAATGGGGATGGACGAATCGACATTGCCGATTTGGCAGCCATCGCAAAGAAGATGATGGAGTAACGAAGCTTTGAAGTAACAGGTTCATGCGATATGAAAGGGTGAGGGACATTGAAAGGAAAGAGTAGCCGCTGGTTTCCGAAGAGCCTCCTGATGCTGTTCATGTTCTGCCTGCCGGCGGCGTCTGTGTTCGCCGGCAACGGGAGCATCCAGGCTGCAGCCTCCGATGCAGGGAGCGGCCCCCTCGTGGATTACCAGATCCATCGATCGTTCAACGGGACGGGGGATTACGTCGATGTTACGGGTGATCTCGGCAAAGTTGCCGCTCTGACGCAGGGCTCCGTGGCCGTAAAGTTCAAAACCGCGAGCAGCGCACTCGCCAAAACGTTTCTCAGCGCTTCTAATACACTCAAGCCTTCAAGCAATCTGTCCTTCACGATGAATAACGGCACAGTCTACTTCGAGAACCGTGAAGATAATGTATACGCGACCCGGATGAATGCCTCGGGGACCTTCAATGACGGCAAATGGCATACGGCTGTTCTGACTGTGGACCGTACGGGCAGCAAAATTTACGTAGACGGAGCGGTTCGCGCAGACAGCACGTCAACGGCCTTCTTTTCGAATGTTAACAATTTAAGCGGCATGTGGATCGGTCGAAATGTGGATAGCACGGGAGGGGAGTGGCATTTTGCCGGTGACATGGAGTTCGTGAAGGTTTACGGCCGGGCACTGACCGCTTCGGAAATCGCCGAGCTTAGCGGCTCGGCTCCCGTTCAATTGGGCTATACCATACCAATGCTGGATCTGGCTGCGGACCGGGAACGCCAGGTGCTGACAGACCGCGAGCCGGGCCAGTATCTGGGCCATCCGGATTCGGTGCTGCTGGACGACGGAAAAACCATTTACACGATGTATCCCAAGGGGCACGGCATCGGACCGATCGTGCTGAAAAAGAGTACGGATGGAGGGCTCAGCTGGAGCGGCCGCCTGAGCACGCCAGAGAGCTGGGCGGCAAGCCAGGAAACCCCAACGGTATATTCCATTAAAGGGCCGGGCGGCAAGACGAGGCTGGAAATGATCAGCGGCTTTGTCCGCAATGGCGACACCGGCTTCCAGACCTCGTATTCCGATGATGACGGGGCAACCTGGAGTGAGTTCAAACCATTTTTCAAAGGGGAGGGCAAAGCGGGCATCGTGGCCATGGCCAGCCTGACCCGTCTGAAGAACGAGGACGGCAGCTGGGCGCAGCGATGGATGGGCATCTTTCATGATTACTCATATAACAACTGGAAAACGATCCTCTCTTATGATGAAAACGGAAACGAGCAATGGAGCGCACCGGAACGGCTTTTGGCTCCTTATGATGCCATTGAGAAGAACGCGGGACTATGCGAAATCGAAGTCATCCGGTCTCCGGAAGGAAGTCAGCTCGCCCTGCTTGCGAGAGCGCAGCATAAGCGCACCAATGCGATGATCGCCTTTTCCAATGATGAAGGCAAGACGTGGACCGAGCCGCGCGAAATGCAGGGGGCTTTGATGGGGGAGCGCCATAAAGCGGAATACGATCCGGTCTCCGGCAGGCTGCTCATTACCTTCAGGGATATCATCCGGCGGAGCGCTACCAACCTGGATGACTGGGTCGCAGGGGATTGGGTCGCATGGGTAGGCACCTATGATGATCTCGTGAATAACAGGGAGGGACAGTACCGCGTCCGGCTGATGGAGGATTTTACGCCATCCGTAAGATCCGGCGATACAGGTTATGCGGGAAATGTAGTGCTCGCTGACGGAACCTTTGTGCTGACTTCCTATGGTTATTTCGACCCGCAGGATACCAAAGCACCTTACATTATGACGGTCCGATTGAAGCTGAGCGAGCTCGACCGTCTGGCTTCACAGGCTTCTCTGGAGGACCTAAAGCGCCTGAGAGGACTACTGACGGAAAATCGCGCAAGCAGATGGGTATTTGCGGGCGATGAGATCACGAGGGGAGGAGGAACCACCAGCGGGCTCCGCAGCTATGTCGATTATTTTCAGGAAAGGGTTCGCTGGGAGCTTGGGCACTACAACGACTTTGTCATCAATGCCGGAGTCCAAGGGGGAACTGCAGCAGGACTGCTTCAAAACTTCGAATCCGAAGTCGGCCGACACAATCCGGCCGTCGTGGCTGTCACGCTGGGAATGAACGATGCGGCAGCCGGACCGGCAGGAAGGGAAGGATTTAAGGCAAGCATCAAGGAGTTGGTGAACCGGATCCGTGCTGCGGGTGCGATTCCTCTGCTGCAAACGCCAAATCCGGTGTACGGGAACGCCGGCAGATCCGATCTGCCGCAGTATGTGGACATTTTGCGGACCGTTGCAGAGGAGAAGAATGTCGTCCTGGTCGATCATTACGCCGACTGGCTGAAGCTGCCCGACCAGCAGCGCATGGGGGCGAATTGGCTGAGCGGATCGCTGTTTCCGAACCAGTACGGTCATTTTGAAATGGCCAATGCGTTGTTTAAGGCTTTGAGTATTTATGATGCCGGCAGCGCGACATCAAGACTGGTTGTTCCTTACCGGATTCCAGGTTCGGAACGAAGCGGAGAAACACCCGCGGACTTCGCGGTTGAAACGCCTGCGACAGGCGCCCAAGACATGGATCGCTTGAAGGATCTGCTTACGGGCAAAGGCGCTAGCACATGGCTGTTCACAGGGGACAGCATTACGCACGGTCCCGTGCATACCAATGGGCTGCGGAACTATGTCGAATATTTCCAGGAAAGGCTGCGCACCGAGATGGGGCATGACGAGGACCTGGTCATCAATACCGGGATCAGCGGCAACCGGACCGGGGATGTGCTGAACGGATTTGAGCAGCGTGTTGCCCGTTTTCAGCCGGATGTGGTATTCGTCATGCTGGGCATGAACGACGTGACCGCGGGGACGGCCGGGCGAGCCGGATTTAAGGCCAATCTCGAGAGCATCACGGACCGGATCCGCTCCGTGAATGCGATCCCTGTTCTGCAGACCTCGAATCCCGCGGTCGGCGACGCTTCAAGATCAGATCTCACCAATTATATGGATATCATCCGGCAGGTGGCAGTGGATAAGGACGCGATCCTGATCGACCACTACGCCAGCTGGAACAAGCGCGTTCCCGATGCCCAGCAGCTGCGGAAGGAATGGCTGAACGACGCTATTCATCCGAATGAAGTCGGGCACTTGGAAATGGCCAAGAAAATATTCGCCGATCTCGGCATCTTCGATGATGCCAGTCCGACGAGCCGAATGAAGCTGGCTACGCGCCTGGGCAGCTTGTCGGTGGAAAACGATGCCAAGGGTACGGGAATAAACCAGTTTGAATATGCAGGCGCGGGCTGGGGACATGGCGGGGACAGTTACAGCAACCAGACCGATGCTTACTACCGGCTGAAGTTTTCCGGCACCTCCGTGAAGCTGTGGGGAGCCAAGGATCCGAAGCATGGCATCGCGGCCGTATCGATCGACGGCGGCCCCGAGCAGGAGGTGGATCTGTACGCGCCGGTGCGGACGAACCAGTATTTTTATGTATCGGATGTTCTCGCGCCAGGAGAGCACACGGTCAAGGTCCGGGTTACCGGCCGGAAAAACGCTGCAGCCAGCGATACCTTTGCCGTTATTGACCGGGCCGACGTGCTGAACCGGACTTATGTGGATCATCGGACAGTAGGCAGCGGGCTTCATCAGATCCAGTATACCGGCAATTGGGAACAAGGATCGGTCAGCCGCAGCCCCGCTGCGGAAGATACGGCCATAATGAGATTCAATGCGCGCCAAATCATTCTGGTCGGAGCGAAAGGCCCGGACCAGGGAATTGCAGCCATTTCCGTAGATAACGGCCCGGAGCAGCGGTTCGATCTTTACGCCCAGACGCTGAACAGCGAAGCGGAAATTTTCGTGTCGCCGCTGCTCCCGCCGGGAGAACATCACATAACCATCCGGGTCACCGGGGACAAAAATGCAACCGCCTCCGGTTCGTATGTCTCCATCAAACGGTTTGAGATCGTTCCCTTATCGCCATCAGCAACGAAGGTCACAGGCGTGAAGCTGGATCGGGATGAGCTTCTCCTCAGCCCCGGCGAAACGCGGCAATTGAAGGCTGACGTCCAGCCTGCGGATGCCGCGAACCAAAACGTGACGTGGAAAACAAGCAGCCCGGATATCGCGACCGTTGACAGCAGCGGAAGAGTTTCCGCAGTGGCGAAGGGAACGGCCGTCATTACCGTCACGACGGAAGAAGGCGGCTTTGAGGCTTCCGCTTCCGTGACGGTAGGCGATGCACAGCCGGCGATTGCGTTCAACTATCCGGAAACGGTCCGATCCGGTGCGGATGTCACCGTCACGATGGGTCTGCAGCATATTCATAACCCTGTGCAGGCCCAGGATATCATCATTCGTTACGACAAGGACAAATTCGAATACTTGAGTGCAGCCTCGGCTCTTGATTCCGTAGCTCTGATCGAGACCACGGCAGATCCATCAGGCGAAATCCGCATCATTGCCGCCGCAACAGGCAGCGATCATGCCATCCGTGCGGATGGACCCGTCCTTGAACTGAAGTTGAAGGCAAAAGCAGTACAAGAAAAGACGACCGGAACCATCGAAATCCTCAAAGCGGTACTCGGCGATCCGACAGGGGCAGAGACGGAAGCGGTATCGGATACCGCGACCGTGGATATTACTCCCGGCGATCCGGAGGGCGCTTCCGGCGACCTGAACGGCGACGGCAAAGTGAGCATCGGGGATCTCGGCATCGTGGCCGCTCAATACGGCAAGGACTCCTCCAGCCCGGATTGGCAGCAGGCGAAGCGGGCGGATCTGAACGGGGACGGCAAAATCGACATTGCGGATTTAGCCGCCGTGGCAAGCCAAATGACGATAGTTGTAGGCAATAACATACCAACCCAAATTTAATGAAGAGGTGATCGGTAATGGTGACGGTTCGTTTGGAAAGAAAATGGATGGTTCTGTTCGCGGCATTGATGATGGCAGCATGGCTGATGTTCAGCGCATCTCAGGCTCATGCGGCAGCTGGGGACGAAGCAGGTGCGCCGCCTGCAGTAGAGCAGCCTGCTCAAGGCGGCTCGCCGGAAACGCCTGAAACACCGGGGACGCCGGAACAGCAGCCCGGGGAAAGCGGCTCCCCGCAGGAAGCCGGAACGCCCGCGCAGCCTGCCGATGCAGCAGCACAAGACAAAGCCGCAGCCGAGGCGGCGGCCGGCCAACAGTCCGTCACCCTGAAGGCGAGCGCGGAGCAGGTCGCTCCAGGTCAGACGTTCACGGTAAAGTATGGTTTCGCTGACGTAACCCAGAACGTGTATGCCCAGGAGATTACGATTGAATATGATCCGGCCGTGATGGAATACGTTGCTGATTCCGCAAAGGCTCTGCAAGAGGGCGTCACCATTGTCAACGATTTGAGCACGCAGGCTCCAGGCAAGCTGCATATCATTTTGGCGAGCCTCGGAGCAGATCATCCGGTCACAGGCACGGGCGATATTGTGGAACTGGGATTCAAGGCAGCCGCGGTAGATAAGGAAACCGACGGCGTGGTGCGAACGACGCAGGCCGTTCTCAGTAATGACAAGGGAGAGGAATTCATCATGGGAAATACGTCGGTTACCGTGAAAATCAAATCCGGATCGGCTGCCTCCGGTGACGTGAACGGGGACGGTAAAGTGAGCGTGGGAGACCTGGCCATGATCGCTGCCAAGTATGGCATGGATTCAACCAGCCCGAACTGGAATGACGTGAAACATCTGGATCTGGACGGAAGCGGTTCGATCGATGTCGCCGACTTGTCCATCGTTGCGAAGAAAATGATCGAGCAGCCGTAAGGACCGGAATAAAGGGCAGCCTCACTGCCCTTTTTCTTCAAACTTTATTGCCGAATGAGGGAGGGGGGAAATCTCTGATGAGAAAAGTAACCGTGTTGCTCCTGGGTTTGCTGCTGCTGTTCACTCTGCTTCCATCCACTATCACGGTTGGTGCCCAGCTGGAAGGTGACCCCGATTCAAGCCTGATATTCCGGGCTGAGAACAAGCAGATCTACAATCAGAACTTCACAAGCCTGAACGACAAAGTGGATGTCCTGAAAAAGCTTGAAGAAGGGACGATCATCGTCCGGTTCCGTTATACCGGAAATTCGATTATGTCGCTCTTTTCCTTAAGTAACAGCACACTGCCAAACGGACATTTTCAACTCTATGTCAGTCCTTCGGCTCTGGGAAGTGAAAACAGGTACGAGGAGCCTGGCCAAACCAGCGTGAACACGCATATCAAAGCAGATGTTGCGGTCAAGGAGAACGAGGTTCATACCGTAGCGATGGTCGTCAGCAAGGAGCAGGGCTATAAATACTTCCTTGACGGCAAGCTCGTGAAAGAAGATACGACCTCGGCCAGAAAGTTCATGAGCAATATCTATGCGCCAAACAGTGCCCAGCTCGGCCGAACGGAAAGGAGGGCGGGCTCGAACATGTATCCTTTCAACGGGGAAATTGATTTTGCGGAGGTATACGGCAAACCGCTCCCGGATCAGCAGCTTCTTCATGTCACCGGGATGACGCAAAAGGATGCACCCCAAAACCCGATGCCGGAAGGGGCGGTCATTACAAAGCCGGTATCCCTCTTTTATCCGGGTCTCTTCGGATCTAACGCCTACCGGATACCATCGCTCCTCCATACCGAATCAGGGGCGCTTATCGCGGGAATCGATAAACGAATCAACCATAGCGGCGATTCCCCTGCAAACATCGACATGATGGTGCGCCGTAGCCTCGACGGCGGGGAAACCTGGGAACCAAACGGCGTGCTGATCAACAATTACCCGGGGAATGCTTCGAATATTGATCAGGAGCTGCTGCAGGATCGCCAAACCAAGCGCATCTTTTCATTGGTGCTCGGTTTTCCCGAGGGAGGCGGATTTCCAACCTCCGTGCAGGGCAGCGGCTATAAAACCGTCAACGGCAAGAAATACATGATTCTGAAGGATAACGGCGGCAGTGAATACACGATACGGGAAAACGGCGAGGTGTTTGACGGGAACAATCAAAAAACTTCGTATCGGGTTGATCAGCTGCGAAACTTGTATCAAAACGACACGAAGATCAACAATGTTTTCCTCAGCAGCTCGCCGCTGAAACCGATCATGACATCATATCTCGAGCTTTGGCACAGCGATGACGACGGTAACACCTGGGACGGCCCGGTGAACCTGAATCCGGGTCTCAAAGAGGATTGGATGGCCTTCCTGGGAGCAGGACCGGGGACGGGAATTCAGCTTACGCAAGGGGAGCATGCCGGGCGTCTCGTATTCCCGGTGTATTTTACGAACGAAAACCGCCAACAGGCCAGTGCCGTCATTTACAGTGATGATCACGGAGAGACCTGGCACCGCGGGGAGTCGCCGAATGAAGGGCGCATCGTTAACGGGGTCACGCTTCATGAACGTAATTTCACCGGCAATGAGCTGACGGAGTCGCAGGTTGTGGAAATGCCGGACGGCCAGCTGAAGCTGTTCATGAGAAATTATTCCGGTTATGCACAGATTGCTACCAGCTTTGACGGAGGCGAAACCTGGGATTCGCAGGTCGAAACGGAACGGGCTCTGATTGCACCGTACTGCCAAATGACCGTGATTCGCTATAACGGACAAATCGATGGGCAGGAAGCCGTCATTTTTGCAAGCCCCGGAAACTCGTCCAGTCGGATCAATGGAACCGTGAAAGCAGGACTTATCCGTGAGGATGGAGTCTATGCCAATGGAAGAACCAAATACGTGTTCGATTGGAAATATTCACAGCTTATCAAAGAAGGCGGCTATTCCTATTCCAGCCTCGCCAATCTGGACAACGGCATGATCGGGCTCTTTTACGAAAACGGAACCAACATGGATCTCGTCAAGTTCAATGTTGAATACCTGAAGTGGCAGCGCCAGGGAGAAAGTCCGCCGGCGAAGCTGACTTCCATGCAGCTTGAAGCTGCCAAGCCTGATGGTTACGCCGCGGGGGATAAGCTGCAGGTTAAAGCCGTGTTTGACCGCTATACCATGCTGAGCGGAGACAGGTCTTTGAAGGGAAAGATCGGGGAGCAGGAGGTTACGCTTCCCTTGATCAGCCAGAACGAGGCAGGCACGGAATATGTTTTTGAAACGCTTTTTCCCGGGATGGTTCCAGGTACGTATCCATTTACGGCGTCCTTTGATCCGAATCTGAAAATTATGAATGCATACGGGAATGCTTTGCCGGTTCAAGAGGATGGAAACAAGTTGCATACCAACGTAATCGCAGGTGCGGCTGAGGGGCAGGAAGCATCGGTAACACTTTCGGGTCCTGCAGCGGTTTCATCGGGCAAACCATTCGAAGTCGTGCTGGGCCTGCGTCATCTGAAGGAGCCGGTGTATGCTCAGGATATTACCCTCCGTTACGACGCCGCCGCGATGGATTTCATATCGGCTGATGCGAATCCCGAAGGCGTGAAGCTGATTGAATCGCAAGCCAAGGAGGCAGGGATGGTGAGGTTCATCCTGGCTAGTGAGGGTGCGGCAAATGCCGTTCAGAATGATGCCGACGTACTTGCGCTTCAATTTAAGGCGAAGGATGTGAAGGAAGCGGCACCGGCTGTCGTAAAAGCGGAGGATGCAACGCTCGGGAGCTCCGACGGCACGGAAGTCAAGGCCGGCTCCTCCTCCATCGTTATTCAAATGACGCCTGATTCGGCGTGGGCGCCGGAAGACGTGAATCATGACGGCAAAATCAGCATCGGTGATCTGGCAATCGCTGCAGCCCATTACGGCAAGGATGCCGGCAGTCCGGATTGGGAGAACGCAAAACAAGCGGACGTGAATAACGACGGTAAAGTGGATATTACGGACTTGGCCGCCATTGCGAAAAGAATGATTCAGTAAGCAAATGCATCTGCTTGTTCCGAGAATGAAGGGCGGGAGCGAAATTCTCCCGTCCAAAAGGAGGTCAATCGTGTATACCATATCCCGAAAAATGGTGTTAACTTTTACGCTGGCTTTACTGCTGGCGGGGCTGACCTTTCACTCCGCCAAAGCGGCCTCTGAGACGGACTCCGTGATCGACTATCCGGGGAAATACCCGGGAAAAGCTTCTTCTTCCATATCCGCAGGCCAATTGGAGCTGCATAATGACGTGCTGTCCATGAAATGGACGGTATCGGGCAATACCATCAGCCTCGCTCAGTTCACGGATAAGATCGCCAACACGAACGTACCCGTCAGCGATGCGAAGCTGTTCACCCTCACGATGCAGGACGGAACGGTGATTACTCCCTCCGACATGACCCTCTTAACACCGCCGGCAGCGCATGACTTGACGGGCGATCCCGAAGCGATCCGCATGTCGGATAGGGATAACGGCAAAGAAATCAGCACGACGCTGCGCTATGACAAGAACGGGCTTCGATTCGATCTGGACCTCGGGCTTATCCTGCGCGACGGAAGCAACAACGTCAGGCATGAATATGTCCTGAAGCCGGTCTCCGGCACCTTTAATTTGAAAAATGCCAAGTGGATCGACATGTCGCTGCCTGGCGCTCAAATCGTCGGCCGGGATTCCGGGCAGACGATTACGGCAGGCAACGCCTTCATGGGCGTTGAGAATCCGATGGCGGTATCCGTCATCGAAGGCGGCCGCGTCAGCGGATCGATCGAGAAGGCGAGCGAAGTGATATCCGCTCCCCAAACCTTGACATATTCCGCCTCCATAGGCATCAGTCCTCCCTCGCAAATGCGCAGGGGCTTCCTGTACTACCTCGAACGGGACCGCATCCATTACCGGCGGGTGAACGCCCAGTATGTCAGCTGGTATGATCTCGTGCCGTTCGGCGTTCAGAACGAAACGACCACCATGGAAGTGATCAACAAGCTGGGAACCGAGCTCGGGACCAAACGAGGCGCTCCGGTGAACACATTTTTATGGGATGACAGTTGGGATGACCTGACAGGGGAAACCTGGTCGATCAGCAAGACGCAGTTCCCGAACCAATTTTCCAAGGTCAAAGCGGAAGCAGCCAAATACGACTCGAATATCGGCGTCTGGTTCTCCCCATTCGGCGGTTACGGAGGGAACGCTTCGGCGAGGCTCAATACGAATAAGGCCCGCCCGCAGCCGTATCAGACCAACGGGCAGGGCTTCATGTTATCCGATCCTGCTTATTACGAACGTGTCAAAAGCATGGCCTTCGACATGGTGAATAACCAGGGCGTCACCACCTTTAAAATCGACGGCATCGGCGGAGGCTTGTTCCAAAGCGGTCCGAGCGCAGGCAACCGGAAGGATTACGAATCGTTATTGAAGCTCGCGAAGGAACTCCGCGCGCATAAGCCGGACGTATGGCTGACGGTAACGGTCGGCACCTGGTCTTCCCCTTATTGGTATTTTTATATCGACTCCGTTTACCGCGACGACCAGGATCAACCCGCAGGCATCGGCAGCAATCCGAGGCAGCAGCTGATTTCCGGCCGTGATACGGCCATTTATCAGCATAACGTGAACCAGAACATTCTGCATCCGATCTCCGAACTTATGTCTCACGGCTTCGTATTTTCCAGTAAAACCTCGCCCCCGCTCCACGGCGATACCAACCTGAATGACCCGGTTACAGCCAAGGAAACCTGGGATGACATGAAATGGTATTTTGCCTCCGGATTTGCGCTTCATGAGCTGTATATCCGTCCGGCGGACGTCGGAGAGAACAGCAGCTTCTATGATCATCTGGCGAAATATATGAAATGGGCAAGGGAGAACGTAAACGTGCTCACCGATTCGCATATGATCGGCCGTCCGAGCAATCAGGGGGCATACGGATACGCCTCCTGGTCCAAGGAAAAATCCATCCTGGCGGTTCGAAATCCGAATCCGACTGCAAAATCGTTCACGATCGATCCACAGAGCATCTTCGAGATTCCGGCCGGCGGTGCACAAACCTACGAGTTTAAAGAAATCGACGGCAACTACGGAAAGGTCATCGCATCGGCCGATGCGCCGGCATCCATTTACTTGAACCCTTATCAGGTGCTCGTATTTGAAGCGGTGCCGACGACAGAAACGCCGTCACAGCCGGAGCCGACCGAAAGCGTCAACATAGCCAAAGGCAAGCTGCCTACCACATCCGCGGCGTTTAAAAACCCCGTCCGCATGACGGACGGTAACAAGACGACCAGCCTTTACATGGACAGTGATCCGAACAACGGCCTGCAGTGGGCACAGTTGGATTTTGGCGCCAGCTACAACGTGAACAAAATCAACCTCTGGCATTACTTCGGCGATGTGAGGAAATACCATGACGTTATCGTGCAGCTGTCGAACACCCCGGATTTCTCCGGCGGAGTAACCACGGTATTTAACAATGATGCCGATAACAGCGCAGGCCTCGGCGCAGGAACGGATGGGGAATATACCGAAACGGAAGCGGGCAAAACGATCAATTTCAATTCGGTGAATGCAAGGTATGTCCGTTTCTATTCGAACGGAAGCACGTATAACGGGTCCAATCATTATGTCGAAACCGAGGTGTGGACCACAGAGCCTCCGGCCGCACAGGGCTTCAACGCCGCCGAAGGCGTGATGCCGAGCTCCTCGAAGGCTTTCACGAACCCGGGAGTAATCACGGACGGCAACACAGCGACGGGGAGCTACTCCGACAGCTATCCGAATGACGGCTTGCAGTGGATTCAGCTGGATTTGGGCACCTCTTACAGCTTGAACAAGGTCAATGTCTGGCATTACTACGGCGACGCCAGAACGTATCGCGATGTGATTATCCGGCTCTCGAACCGTGCCGACTTCACCAGCGGCGTGACGACTGTTTTCAACAACGATGCCGATAACAGCGCCGGCCTGGGGGCAGGAACGGATGCGGAATACCCGGAGACAAGCGACGGCAAAAGCGTCTCCTTTGATCCGGTCAATGCCAGATACGTGCGGCTGTATTCGAACGGGAATAACAAAAACGGCTCCAACCATTACGTGGAGGTCGAGGCGTGGACGTCTTCGCAGCAGGTTCCGGTTCAGGGAGTCACGCTGGATCAACCCAGCCTTACCATGAAAAAAGGGGGATCACCGGTAAAGCTGGCGGCTACAGTAATGCCTGCGAATGCGGCGAATCAAAGCGTGACTTGGAGCAGCAGCCGCCCTGAAGTGGCCAGCGTGGATGACAAGGGAGTCGTTACCCCGCTTGCTGCTGGCCAAACAACCGTGACCGTCTCGACCGTATCCGGCGGCAAAACCGCATCAAGCGAAGTAACCGTAGCGGATGCCGGAGATCCGGATCAACCTGCTGCGATGCTGACCGGCGTAAACGGCCCGATCGCCGCCGGTAGTCCTTTTAAGCTGCAATATAGAATTGAGAACGTGACAAGCGATATCTATGCCCAGGATATTCAGGTGAATTACGATTCCTCTGTCATGGATTATACGAACGCCAAGTCCCTGCGAGAGGGCGTATCCATCGTGGAGCTGAAAAAGGATGATGCAGGTCATCTTCGTTTCATCCTTGCAGGCAGCGGTCCGGGAAGCGGCATAACCGGGGATGCGGATGTGCTAGAACTGGAATTCAAAGCCAAGGATACAGACGAAACGCAGACGGGCATCGTCAAGCTGACGGGCATCACGTTCGGTAATGCGCAGGGAGAGGAGTCCACGGCTTCTTTATCGCAAACGACGGTAACCGTTACTCCGGCAACCCCGGGTCCATCTCCGGACGTGAACCAAGACGGCAAAATCAGCATCGGCGACCTCGCGATCGCGGCAGCCCATTATGGCAAGAATTCCTCGAGTCCCGATTGGGCACAAGCGAAGAAGGCGGATATCAATGGGGACGGCAAGGTGGACATTGCCGATCTCGCTGCGATCGCCAGCAAAATATTGGATTAACGTTATTTAATTGTTGAATTCGGGAGAGTGACAGACATGAAGAAAAGAACACTGCCCCTTCTTCTCGCGTTTGTCATGGCGCTAGTCAGTTTCCCCGTGCAATCCCCGGTTTCCCAAGCAGCGGCTGCCAGCCGGCCGCTGCTTGATATCGGGTTTGGCGGCTCCTTTTCCACGGATAAGGGATACACCGCTTCGACGGGAGAAACGATGTTTGGCAGCGTCAGCAGGCGTACGGGGAACGAGCAGCTTGTCTTCGGTGAGGGCGTGGTACTCACCGGCGGTAACAGCGGCGTGGAATTTGCGGCAACGGAACCGCTCGGGACGGGGACGATCGATAAACCGCTGGTCATCGAGGCTGCGTTTAAGCCGCAGGCGGGCCAGAGTGCGCTTACGACTTTGATCGCTGTAGGCGGGAACATGTATGTGAGATATCAATCCGCCACGAAGCTCGAATATGGGTTCAATGTACAGCAGAACGGCAAATGGACGGAGTTCAAAGCAAGCGCGGACGCGCCGGCCGCTGGCAAGGAACATGCCTTTGCCCTTGTATATGAGCCAAGCGCATCCGGCGCTTCCCTCCGGGCATTTATGGACGGGACGGAGCTGCAATCCCTGCGTTCGGAAATCGGAGGCGCGCCTGCCGGCAGCGGAGGCACCAAATTCGGCTTCGGAAATGAGGTGCATCCGGCAGGCTTGAACCGGGGATTCAAGGGTTCCGTAGGCCAGGCGGTTGTATCTACCTTCGAAGGCTCATTTCAAGCTTCGCTTTTGAAAACCATGGATCTTGCGGCCGTGGAACGGAGTCTATCCGTAAAGGGTCTGGGGTCTTTGAAAGATACCCTGTATACCGCTTCAAGCGAAGAAACGATCCAAGGAACATTGAAGATCGAAGGCGGGCAAATGCCGGGATTGGGACGTTTCCAAATGAACGGCGGCAGCTCGCGCCTGGAATTTACTCCCGCCGTTTCGATCGTGGCTGATGGCCAGCTGAACGGCAGCTTCGTTGCGGAGGTTTCTGCCGAACCCTCCGCCATTTTGCCGGGTACAACGCTGATCGACTTAGCCGGTGCCGTCTCACTGAGGCGGGGAAAAGGGGAGTCGCTTGAGCTTCTCGTAAGCGGTCCAGCAAAGAATGCAGCGAAAGGGACGGAGCAGCTCAGCGCTGCGCTTGGCAGCGAATCTGCCCATTTGGCTCTCGTATACGAAGACCGGGCAGACGGTGCGGCTGCGGTAAGCGTGTGGAAGGACGGAGCGCAGCTCGGCGCAACAACGGTTTTGTCATCGAAGCCCGCGGCGAGCCGGAGCACGGTCGTTTATGCGGGATCAGCCGATCCTTCCTCGGCATCGGGGATGAAAGGCCAACTGTATGGCGTGGCGTTGGCCAAGATTGAAGGGACATTCCGAAGCAGCTTCCTGGCCTTATCCGGCGGTCCATGCACGCTGCCGTCAGATGTAGGGCCAGGTCACAAAATCGCGATTGCGCCAAACGAATGCTCAGCCGCGCTGGCCGCCAAAGCTTCCCTGGTCCGCCCGGAGCCCCGTCAGGTGACGTGGCAGCAATATGAGCAGACCGCTTTTCTGCATTATGGAATCAATACGTACTACGACACGGAATGGGGGAATTTCAACGAAGATCCGAACCGGTTCCAGCCGACGGAGCTTGATACGGACCAGTGGGCCCGTTCCCTGAAGGATGGCGGCTTCAAGATGGCGATTCTGACGGTCAAGCACCATGACGGCTTTGCGCTGTATCCGACGAGGTACACAGACTTCAGCGTGGCAAGCAGCACGTGGAAGGACGGGAAGGGGGATGTGCTGCGGGAGTTCGTAAACTCGATGCGCAAATACGGAATCAAGGTCGGGGTTTATCTGTCGCCAGCCGATCATGGAGCTTATACCGACGGCATTTTCGCGAATGGCAGCCAGCGTTCGGAACGGACGATCCCGACATTGGTGCAGGGGGATGACCGGACAGGTAAGGATTTGCGGACGTTCAAGCTGCCTGCGACCGACTACGGAGCCATGATGCTGAACCAATTATATGAAGTGTTGACGGAATACGGGGAGATCGATGAGGTCTGGTTTGACGGCTCCCAAGGCAACATACCGGCAGGCAAAGAGGAGAAATACGATTGGGACAGCTATTATTCGCTGATCCGCTCGTTAGCGCCGGATGCCGTAATTGCCGTGACGGGAGACGACGTCCGCTGGGTAGGCAATGAATCGGGGCGTGCGCGGGAGAATGAGTGGAGCGTGCTGGGTGCTGCGATGAATCCGAATGGCACGCAGGGCTATTATCCCGACTTCAAATCAGCCGATTTGGGGAGCAGAAAAGCGCTCGGCGATGCGGCAGCCAACGGCATGCAGTATTTGACGTGGTGGCCGGCAGAAGTCGACGTCAGCATCCGTCCCGGTTGGTTCTACCATGACAATCAGCAGCCGAAAACCGTTGCGCAGCTCAGGGATATTTATTATCAGTCGGTTGCCCGCAATTCGGTGCTTTTGCTTAACATTCCTCCCGATAAGCGAGGGAAGCTGCCGGATGCGGACGTCGCCAGACTGAAAGAGTGGAATCAGCGGATGAAGCGGGATTTTGCCCGCAACCATGCCCTTCAGGCAACGATTACCGCAGAGAACGGAGCTGCAGGCTCAGCCCCGGGTGCAGTCGCTGACGGTTCCTATGATACGTCGTGGCAATCCGCTTATGGCGACGTGAGCACGCTGACTTTGGACATGGGAAGCTCCGTCGAAGTGGATAAGGTGCTGCTGCAGGAGGATATTCGACACGGCCAGCAGATCGAATCGTTCGCGGTCGATGTGCGCACAAGCGGAGGGGAATGGAAGCAGATTGCTGCAGGCGGAGCCGTCGGATACAAACGCATCCTGTTGCTTCCGAATCCGGTAACGGGCGAACAGTTCCGGGTACGGATTCTGCAGTCGCGCGGACCCGTTCATCTGGCCGAGGTCGGCTTCTATCCGACGGAATCGCAGCTGGTGGATACGGAGGCGCTCAATAAGCTCATCGAGGAATCGCAGACCGTTCACGATCAAGCGGTGGAAGGAACAAAAGCCGGAGAATACCCGGCCGGGTCCAAGCTTTTACTAGGTGATGCCATCCAGAAGGCGAGAGAGACCGCTCAAAGTCCGGTTTCGACCCAGGAACAGGTGAATGCCGCCGCAGAGACGCTTGGGAAGGCACTTGAAACCTTTAAAGCGTCCGTGATCAAAACCGAAGGTGCAGCCGTCACGCTGTCCCTTGTCGGATCTCATGAGGTCGGGGCAGGCAAGTCCTTCACGGTTCAATATGGGCTGACCGGCTTGAAGAATGGGATTTACGCACAGGATGTGCTGTTGACCTACGATGCGGAGGTTATGGAATTCGTCTCCGCCGCATCGGTCCTGGACGGCGTACAGGTCGTGGAAACGAAGGACGACACGCCGGGCCGCCTCCGTCTCGTTCTTGCGAGCGAAGGCGCCGAACACGCCGTCTCTCAGGATGCGAAGGTATTGGATATTCAATTTAAGGCGAAAGAGGTGACGAAGGCGGTGAATGGAAGAATCGAAGTGACAAGCGCCGTACTGGGCCAGGCGAACGGCGATGAAACGAAAGCCGCTCCGGCTTCCGTGTCCGTCAGCGTAACGCCGGGTGCAACCGGCGGTAATCCGGCCGACGTGAACGGGGACGGCAAAGTCAGCATCGGAGACCTTGCGATCGTTGCGGCGCATTACGGCAAGGATCAATCAAGTCCGGATTGGGAATCGAGCAAGAAGGCGGACGTGAACGGGGACGGCAAAGTCGACGTTGCGGACCTGGCCGAAATCGCCAAGAAGATACTGGAATAAGCGGGCTGCCGTCCGGGAGGAGTGAGGTCTCTCTCCCTCCCGTTCCGGGCGGTGGATTATTTCCATGAGGAGGAGTTCCGATTGAATCGAAAAGGTAGGTTTGGCAGGGGGTTCACCCTGTGTCTTGCCGCAGTGTTGATGATGACCGGCTTTACGCTCCCGGTATCTGCACAGGAGAAGGCCGAACCCGAAGCCCCGCAAATGCTGGTGATTCCGCCGGCAGGCGCCTCCGCGGAATACAGCGGTGAAAGAAAGGTGAACTTTAATGACGATTGGCGCTTTCAGCGGGAAACCGGCGGCAGCATCGCTGGAGCGCAGGCGCCCGAATTTGACGATCATGCATGGAGGTCGTTGACGCTCCCGCATGATTGGAGCATCGAACTGGATTTTAATGCGAGCTCGCCCGCCACGCATGAGGGAGGCTTCCTGGACGGCGGCACCGGCTGGTACCGTAAAACCTTCACGCTCCCGTCGTCGATGGCGGGAAAACGCCTTTCGATTGATTTTGACGGCGTTTACATGAACAGCACCACCTATTTGAACGGCCAGGTACTGGGCACGTATCCGTACGGTTACACCTCATTTTCTTACGATATTTCCGACAAGGTATACACCGACGGAAGGGAGAACGTCCTTGCCGTGAAGGTCAACAACACGCAGCCGAGCAGCCGCTGGTATTCGGGCAGCGGAATCTACCGTAACGTGTACCTGACGGTCACGAATCCCGTTCATGTGGCGAGATACGGAACCTTCGTGACGACTCCTAATCTGGAGCAAGCTTACGCGAACGGCAAAGCCAACGTCCAGATCGTGACCGAGGTCGCCAACGATTCCGCGGCAGCGGCGGAGGTCAGCGTTAAATCGACCATCGTGAATGCGAGCGGCAGCACGGTGGCTGCGGTGGAATCGAAAAAGGCCATGGCCGGAGCAGGCAAAGTCACGACTTTCGAGGACCAGACTGTCATTGCCAATCCGACGCTCTGGAGCACCACGAATCCTTACCTGTATAAGGTGGTCACGGAAGTCATCAAAGACGGCCAGGTGGCGGATACCTACGAAACCACCTTCGGAGCGCGGTATTTCAAGCTGGATAAGAATGATGGCTTTTCGCTGAACGGTCAATACATGAAGCTGCATGGAGTGTCCATGCATCACGATCTCGGCGCACTCGGGGCAGCCACCAACGCACGCGCGGTCGAACGCCAAATGCAGATCATGAAGGACATGGGCGTCAACGCGATCCGGACCACCCATAATCCGGCGTCGCCCGAGCTGCTTGAGGTGTGCAACAAATTGGGCTTGCTGGTTATAGAAGAAGCGTTCGACGCATGGAATCAGAGCAAGAAATCGTATGATTATGCACGCTTTTTCTCTGCCTGGTCGGACCGGTTTGCTTCGACATGGGCGGAGCATGACATCAAGGAGATGGTGGACAGGGACAAAAATGAGCCTTCCATCATCATGTGGTCGCTCGGCAACGAGATTTATGATGCTTCCAGCGCAAGCGGCACCGCAACGGCCAGCAAGCTGGTCGAGTGGGTAAAGCAGGTGGATACCACGCGGCCGACGACCATCGGCCAGAACAGCACCGCATCCAGACCGCTGAACGGCAACATTAAGAACGTGCTGGATGTCGTGGACGTGGTCGGACTGAACTATGCGGAGAACAACTACAGCTATTTCCATGAGCAGTATCCGAACTGGATCATGTACGGCTCCGAGACATCGTCCGCGACGCGGTCCAGAGGCGTCTATACCCATCCGAACAGTAACAACAAAATGGGTACTTACCCCGATCTGCAGCAATCCTCCTATGATAATGATTCAGTAAGCTGGGGAAAAACGGCGGAGGACGCTTGGAAGCAGGAACGGGATTTGAAGCATATCGCGGGGCAGTTCATCTGGACCGGATTTGACTATATTGGTGAACCGACGCCTTATTACAACACGTTCCCGTCGAAAAGCTCTTATTTTGGCGCGGTCGATACAGCCGGGTTCCCCAAAGACATTTTCTATTATTATCAGAGCCAGTGGACCAAGGAGCCGATGGTGCATCTGCTTCCGCATTGGAACTGGAAGGAAGGGGAAACGGTACGGGTTCTTGCCTATACGAACGCCAAAAAGGTGGAGCTGATCCTGAACGGCACATCCCTGGGCGAACGGAGCTATGAAAGCAAAACCACCTCATGGGGAGCGCCTTACCTCGAGACTTCAGCAGGTAAAACCTATCTGGAGTGGTCCGTGCCTTTCAAGGCCGGTACGTTGGAAGCGGTTGCCAAGAATGAGCAGGGACAGGTGGTGGCGAGGGACCGCGTCATCACGGCCGGCGCTCCTGCAGCTGTCCGGCTGACCGCGGATCGTCAGGTGGTTTCGGCGGACGGTAAGGATCTGTCTTTCGTCACGGCGGACATCGTCGACAGCAAAGGCAACATTGTTCCTACTGCGGATCATCAGCTGCAGTTCAGCGTTTCCGGCAGCGGCACGATCGCAGGCGTGGATAATGGCAATGCCGCAAGCGTCGAGCGTTATAAGGACAATAAACGAAAAGCGTTCAGCGGCAAAGCGCTGGCGATTCTCCAATCGAAGCCGCAGGCCGGAGAAATCAAGCTGACGGTGTCTTCGGCGGGACTCCGCGGGGATTCCGTGAATGTGTTCAGCGTGGCCGCAGCGGATGGAGGGGACAAAACGGTGGCCGGCATCGAGCCTGTGCAGGTGTTAACCGGCATTGGAGAAGCTCCTTTACTTCCTCAGACGGTAAAGGTGCATTATAGCGACGGTTCCTCCGCAGCGAAAACCGTAGCCTGGAATCCGGTGGAACCTGCCCTATATGCCAAAATCAATCAATTCGAGGTACAAGGCACCGTGGAGGGCATCAGCCTGAAAGCAACCGCCATCGTTACGGTCAAAGGCATCATGGCCATCAAAACGGTAGCGGTAACGACCAAAGTCGGATCCCTTCCGGTACTGCCTTCGCAGGCAAGCCTAATTTTCAGCGATGATTCCATGCTGAGCGTCGATGTGGCATGGGATCCGGTTACCCCAAGCCAGGTAGCGGTGGAAGGCAGTTTTACGGTGGAAGGCCGCGTACCCGAAACATCGCTGAAGGCGAAGGCGCAAGTACGGGTGACGAACGAAAACCGCAGAGTAAACATCATGCTTCGCCAAAACGGTTCCGTGTATCCTCAGCTCGAGGCCACCTATACAGGAACCGGGGATAATCTGAACCATATCAATGACGGGATTAAAAGCTACAGCGACAATCCGAAGAACCGCTGGACGAATTGGACCGGATCGCCGCGCGACCAGGGTGACTCCATTACCGTGAACTTCGGCAGAGCCTATACGATCGACAATCTGGACTTGTTCGTCTTTACCGATTTTGGCACGGCCGTGCCGAGCAAGGTCACGGTGCAGTACTGGAACGGAGCGGCATGGGCCGATGTGAAGAATGTGAAGGAGCCTTCGCCTTATGTCGTACAGAAGAACGAAATCCGGTTCGATCCGGTTTTGACCGATAAGCTGAAATTTCACATGAAAGCTTCGGAGGCAGGCAAATTCTCGGCTTTGACGGAGGTCGAGGTATTCGCCGATCAAATCGCGATGGGCTCCAAGGCTGAACTTGCAGGCATTACGGTAGGAGGCCGCGCTTTGGATGGCTTCGATGCCGCCAAACGCGACTATGAGCTGATCCTGCCATACGGCAGCCAGCTGCCTGTGATAGAAGCGGCGGGCAGGGACCACGCCGCGGCGACGGTCGTGCCAGCGGTCACATTGCCGGGAACGGCCAAGATTTACGTCACTTCGGAAGACGGATCGGCGAGCACAGAGTACGTCATCCAATTGAAGACTGAAGAAGCGAAGCTGGTGTCGGCGGAGATCGAAGCGTCCAAAACCGAGCTGACAGAGGATGAAATTATCGATTTGAAGGTGACTGGACTGCTTGAGAACGGCCTAAAGACAGACCTTACCGGAGCCAAGCCGGTGTATGCGTATGACGCGAATCTGATCCGCATCGAAAATAGCAAGCTGTATGCCCTTCATGCAGGGCAGGCCAATGTGACGGCGGAGGTGACGTATAACGGAACGAAAGTGAACACCGCGGAAAAAACGTTCAGCATTGCGCCAAGCACATCCGAGAAAGTGATCGAAAGCCTTGAAGGAGTCAGCATCGTCACGGATCCGGGGGTAGCACCCGTTCTTCCGGAGACCGTGATTGCCCATTACAAAGCAGGTCTTCCCAAACCGGTAGCCGTCACCTGGGAGCCGGTAGCCCCGGAAAAGTACGCGTCGCTTGGGACCTTTGAAGTTAGCGGCAGCGTCACTGGCACGAACCTGAAAGCCAAAGCCGTCGTGAACGTCAAAGGTGCGATTGCCGTTGAGAACGTCACGCTGGCGGTGCTCCGCAAGCAGACGCCGATTCTTCCGGCGGATGTCACGGTATATTACAGCGATGGAACGGAAGAGCGTAAAAATGTCGCTTGGGACGCGATACCATCCGGCAGTTTGGACCAGGTGGGCACATTGGAATTGGCCGGAACCGTAGAAGGCACGGTATTGAAATCCAAAGCGGCCGTTCGCGTCACAGAGACAGTCGGAGACGAACAGAACATCGCCATGGCCAAAAACGGATATGACCATCCGAAGGCGGAGGCTTCCTTTACGAACTTGGGCCCTGCCTCCCTGGACCGTATTGAGGCAGTCAACGACGGCATTGTCTCTTATGAGGAGACTCCTCACAACCGCTGGACGAACTGGCAGCGAACGCCGCGTACCAGTGACTGGGTATCCATCACGTTTGGGGATTTCAAGCCTGTGGAATATGACGTGGACAACATGGAGATCCACTGGTTCGGCGATCATGGCACGTCCTACCCGGCCAGCTTCAAGATTCAGTACAAATCGGGCGACAGCTGGGTGGACGTGAAGAACATGAAAGCGGCCCCTGCCACACCGGCGTTACGGCAGGCCAATAAGCTGAGCTTCGATATGGTGAAGACATCGGCCCTCCGGGTGGATATGACGGCACAGACCGGCATGGGAATCGGCATCACGGAAATCAAAGTCTTTTCCAGACGTCCAGCAGCTTTCACCGAACCGAAAGTGACCGATATTTTGCTCGGAGGCAAGAGTGTGATTGACGGGTTTACGCCGAAGCCGGGAGGAGGCTATGAGTATACGGCAGAGATTGCGGATGTATCCGAACTCCGGTCCATCACTGCGAAGGGGACGGATAACACGTCGATTACGATCGTTCCGGCGGTGTCAGCACCGGCCGATGCCACGATCCTCGCCAAATCAGAGGATGGGAATAAATCCGTCTCCTACACGATTCACTTTAGGCTCAAAGACGATGGAACGCCGAAGCGTGTTTCCGCGCTCCTCACCGGACCGGAGAGCGTAAAGCCAGAGGAGGATTTCCTGATGGACATGGGATTGAAGCATGTGGAAGGTCCCGTCCAGGCTCAGGATATTACACTGCATTATGACAAGGACAAATTCGAATTTGTCCGTGCCGAGTCGAAGGAAGAACATATTCAGATCGTCGAAACGGCAGCCGGTACGCCAGGTGAGGTGCGGCTGATCGCTGTCAGTACGGGGGCCGATCATGCGATCCAGAAGGATGGCTCGTTCCTCAAGCTGACTTTCAAATCTAAAGACCTGAAGCAGACAGATTCGGGGAAAATCGAAACGGCCCGCGTGACCCTCGGCGATCCGGAAGGCCATGAAACCGAGGCTGCTCCCGCATCGATTCAGGTGAAAGTGTCTACTGATGCGAATCCGCCAGGAAACACCGACCTGAACGGCGACGGCCGGATCAGCATCGGCGACCTCGCGATTGCTGCAGCCCATTACGGCAAAACGTCCGATAGCCCGGACTGGAATGTGGCAAAGCGGGCGGACGTGAACGGCGACGGCAAAATCGATATCTCCGACCTTGCCGCCATTGCCAAGAAAATCGTGGGATAAGAATCAAGGTCATCATCTGCTTAGGGAAGGCGTCAGCAAGGCACCGCCAAGGCGGCGGGATCGACGCCTTCCCTTTGAATCCTTCATGTGTCTATGACGAAAACGGCTGCTTCGCAATGAAAAAAAGAAAGGGGAATACCTATGAATGCAGATATTCGACCATTGGTATCCAGAACGGCCTTCCTGCTGTCCGTCGTCATGGCCCTGTCACTGCTGACGAGTGCCCTGGTGCCGGCCACCAGCCGGGTGGGAGCGAAGGTGCATGCGGAAACGGCGCCAGGTGCGCAGGAAACACTCCCGTTGTCCCTGTGGTATACCCAGCCGGCATCCGACTGGGAAACCCAGGCCCTGCCGATCGGCAACGGGTACATGGGGGGCATGGTGTTCGGAGGCGTGGCACAGGAGAGAATCCAATTCAATGAAAAGACGCTGTGGAGCGGCGGCCCGGGAGCGGATCCCAATTATAAGTACGGCATCAAAGACGGCGCCCAGACCAGCGTTGATCAAATCAGGCAGCTGCTGCAGCAGGGCAAGATCAACGACGCCAAGTCGCTGCTCGGCAAAATCACAGGCGTGATGGGAGCGAATGATTCTTCCTTTGGCGCTTATCAGGCGTTTGGGGACATCTATTTGGATTTTGACAAAAGCTCGTCCTTCAATGTCACGGCAAGCTCCGACAATCCCGCGTACGGCGAGGGCATCGGCAAACTGACGGACGGCTCTGCCGATTCAAAATGGTATTCAGGCGACGGCAAACCGCCGTTTTGGTTGCAGTGGGAGTACGGTACCGCAAAAGTGGTTAACGGTTACTCCATGACATCAGCCAACGACGTGCCAAACCGCGACCCGAAAAACTGGACGCTAAAAGGCTCCAATGACGGTACGCAGTGGACGGTGCTGGATACGCGCACAAACGAGGCATTCGCCTCACGCAAATTGAAGAAGTCGTACTCATTCGCCAATACGGCAGCCTATAGGTTCTACAAGTTTGATCTGGAGAGCATGGGAGGGACCCAAATCCAGCTGTCCGAGATGCAGCTCTTCGGCCCCGAAGGAGAGCAGCAGCCCGTCAGCAATTATAAGCGGGAGCTAAGCCTGAATGATGCGACGGCGCGTGTAACGTACACGCAAAACAACGTCCAGTATAAGCGGGAGTACTTCCTCAGCTATCCGGATAAAGTGATGGTCATGCGCTTGTCTACGGCAGGAGGCCAGCCGCTCAGCTTCGACGTGCGTCTCACCGGAGCCCAGCCATCGAATACCGTGACAAACCAGGGGAACGACATGCTCGTACTCAGCGGACTGGTGCCGAGCAACAAGATGGCGTATGAGGCACAGCTCAAAGTGAAAGCCGAGGGAGGCACGGTTACTTCCGGTGACAAGAAGCTGAGCATCGCGGGCGCATCTGCCGTAACGATCCTGATGACGGCCGCGACGGATTACGCGAACTCGTATCCGACCTACAAGAGCGCGATAACCCCGAAGCAGGTGGTCACGTCCCGGATGAATGCGGCGGCAGCCAAAACCTACGAGCAGCTGCGCACGGCGCATTTAGCCGACTATCGCAGCCTGTTCGACCGCGTGGCGCTGGATCTTGGCGGCCAGGCCGTTTCGATACCGACAAACGAGCTGCTGAACAAATACAAATCGGGAGGAACCGAAGCGGAGAAGAGAAGCCTGGAGAGCCTGTTCTTTCAATACGGCCGTTACCTGCTGATCGCATCTTCCCGCGAAGGCTCGCTACCGGCCAATCTTCAAGGGGTCTGGAACCAGGTCAATAATCCGCCTTGGAACAGCGATTACCACACGAACATCAACGTTCAGATGAATTACTGGCCGTCCGAAGTGGTCAATCTCGCCGAGACGGACATTCCTTACATCGATTATATCGACGCGCTCCGTGCACCGGGACGGGAAACCGCGCAGCGACATCACGGCATACAAGGCGACGGATGGGTCGTTCATACCGTCAATAATCCGTTCGGCTATACCGCGCCGGGCTCTGATTTCTACTGGGGCTGGTCCCCGGCCGCCAATGCGTTCATGTCCGAGCAGGTATGGGATCACTACGCATTCAGCGGTGACAAGGAGCTTCTCCGCAACAAGCTGTATCCGATCATCAAAGAAGCGACGCAGTTCTGGCTGAAATACTTAGTCACTGACTCGGACGGCACGCTAGTATCCTCGCCTTCCTATTCGCCGGAGCAGGGGGACGTCGGCATCGGCGTATCGTATGATCAGGAGCTGATCTGGCAGCTGTTCACCCAATTCATTCAAGCCAGCGAGACGCTGGGAGTCGATGCGGGCATGCGGGCGGAGGTAGCGGACAAGAAAAGCAAGCTGTCGCTGCCGAAGGTCGGCCGCTGGGGTCAGGTTCAGGAATGGAAAAATGATATCGATGATCCGAATAACCAGCATCGCCATATTTCCAACCTGATCGGACTCTTCCCCGGAAACCTCATCAATCCTGTGAATACGCCGGATTTGTTCGCAGCAGCCAAAGTGACGATGAATGCGCGCGGGGATGGGGCGACAGGCTGGAGCAAAGCGAACAAGATCAATTTGTGGGCACGACTGCTTGACGGGGACCGGGCGCTCAAGCTGATCGGCGAGCAGCTAAAGGGAAGCACGCTGCAAAACCTGTTCGATACCCATCCGCCTTTCCAGATCGACGGCAATTTCGGAGCAACGTCGGGCATAGCCGAAATGCTTCTTCAGAGCCACATGGGGACAATCGATCTTCTGCCTGCCATGCCTGCAGCCTGGGCGAATGGAAGCGTGAAGGGACTGGTGGCACGGGGCGCTTTCGAGGTGGAGCTGAATTGGGAGGGCTCTAAGCTTTCGGGAGCGGTTCTGACATCCAAAAAAGGAAACGCCGCGAAGGTGAAAAACAAAGATATGGTACTGTTCAACAATCTCAAAGTGACTCGACTCAGCACCGGAGAAGCGGTTCCGTACTCGAAAAACGGGGATACGATCGAATTCGCGACATCAGCCGGCGAGAAATACCGTATCGCTCCGAGTGAGCAGCCGCCGGTAACGCCGGTGAAGGTGGATGACCGTGACCCTGCGATCGTTTACTCGGGAACCTGGAACCATTACAGCAGCCCGGAGGATTACCAGGGCACCGAAACGTACAGCAATCAAACCGGCGCCGCCGCCGAGTTCACTTTTACTGGAACGGAAATCAAATACGTCAGCGCCAAACAGCGCAATCACGGCAAACTCGATGTTTATATCGACGGAACATTAGCTGCCGAAAATATCGACGCGTATGATCCGACAACGAAAAAACAGCAGCTGCTTTTCGAGAAAAAGAACCTTGCGCCGGGCAGCCATACGATCAAAATCGTGGTGAAGGGAACGAAAAACGCAAGCGCGCTGGACACGATCGCCATGGTGGACTATTTCGAGTATGTTCCTTCGCAGGGCGGACCGGCTCAAGGCCAGGCCACCGCAACGCTGATTGCACCGGATAAGGTGAAAAGCGGAGAGACCTTTGCCGCCAAGCTCGGTTTCAACAGCCTTTCTGATGTGATATTTGCGCAGGATATCCGGGTTGAGTACAGTCCCGGCATGTTTGAATTCATTTCGGCCCAGTCGTTACGGGAAGGTGTCCAAATTTTAAATGAGAACCCGGAAGGAGACGGTAAGCTACGACTGGTCGCTGCCAGTCAGGGGGCTGGGCATGAGGTTACAGGAAACACGCAGGTCATGGACTTGACATTCAAGGCGAAGGAGGTTGGAGCTGCCACCGCAGGTTCAATCGCTGTTACAGAATCGCTGCTCGGGAATGCCGAGGGCGCAGAGACAAAGGCGGCAGCAGCGGATATCCGGGTGAACGTGGAGCCAGGAAACGGACCGGGTCCAGGCACTTCAGGAGACCTGAACGGCGACGGCAAGGTCAGCATCGGCGACCTGGGCATCGTGGCGGCTCATTATGGCAAGAACGCTGAAAGTCCGGACTGGGATACGGCGAAACGGGCAGACCTGAACCAGGATGGCAAGGTGGATATTGCAGACCTCGCCGCCATCGCCCAAAAAATACTGGAGGTCTGAAGGATCACTGAAGCAGAGGGAGGGGGAATCTCTCCTCCCTTTTATTTTATTCGCTGAGGGGGGAGTTTCATGGGAGCTTTACAATGGGGATTAAAATGGACAGCTATGCTCGTATTCTGTACCGCCTTTTTGTTCGTGAGCAATCTGAATACGATGGGGAATACAGCTTATGCTTCGCATAAACCCGGAGGCGATTTGGGCTCGGTACCGCCCATGGGCTACAGTACCTGGAACGCCGTCAGGTTTAACGTGAGCGAAGGGCTGATTCGCGAGGTCGCAGACAGCCTCGTCCGCACGGGCCTGAAGGATTTGGGATACGAGTACATCAACATCGACGACGGCTGGCAGGGCGGAAGGGATGCAAACGGAAATTTTTTGGAGAATAAAACGAGGTTTCCGAGCGGAATGAAGTCCTTGACGGATTATGTGCA
Organism: Paenibacillus sp. SAFN-054; assembly: GCF_051966755.1. Lineage (NCBI taxonomy): Bacteria > Bacillati > Bacillota > Bacilli > Caryophanales > Paenibacillaceae > Paenibacillus > Paenibacillus sp. SAFN-054. The sequence continues at coordinate 1,877,084 of NZ_JBQCKS010000001.1, read as the reverse complement.
TAGCAAAGGACTCAAAATTGGCATTTATACCGACCTCGGCCGGGTCGGCTGCGGTGGTAAAATGGGCAGCTACGGCTATTACCAGCAGGATGCCAATCAGTTTGCCGAGTGGGGATTTGACTACGTCAAAGTGGATGCCTGCGGCGCTGATGCCATGGGACTTGACTTTAAAACCTACTACGAACAATTCGCCAATGCTTTGAAAAATGCCGATCCCAAACGCGACATTTTGTTAAACATCTGCGAATGGGGACAGCAGCAACCATGGAAATGGGCTCCGGATATCGGACATACGTGGCGTGTAGGTTACGACATCGATAACCAGGGCGATTTTTGGAAGGGCGTGCTTTATGAGATTGACCGGACAGCGCCCCACTGGGCGGCGGCAGGGCCAGGTCATTTCAATGATCCGGATAGTCTGGAGGTCGGAGTCATCGCGGATAAGCCGGGCCAAAAAAGCCTGACCTATGATGAATCGGTCTCCAACTTCAGCATGTGGGCCGTGCTGGCCTCTCCTTTGATCCTCGGGCTGGACGTAACGGAGCTTGACCAACCCGGCTCGTACAGCAGCCGCTTTGCGGATATTGTCAAAAATGCCGAGATTATCGCTGTCAACCAGGATCCGGCAGGCATTCAGGGAAGAAAGGTCGATGAATCGACACCCGGGCTGCAGATATACTCCAAAGCGTTAGGCAGCCCTACCAGCGGTGAAAGGGCGGTGGTTCTGTTTAATCGTTCCGACGCTCCGGCTGACATGACGGTAACCGCGGACATGATAGGGCTGAAGACGTCGTTTAAAGTGCGCGACCTGTGGAAGAAGAAGGATATGGGGACACATGCCCGCAGCTATTCGGCAGCCGTCCCCGCCCATGGCAGCGTCATGCTCAGAATATCCGGCTCGTACAATCCGAATCCGCCGGTGCAGCATCCGCCGCTCGTGTTCGAGGCGGAAGAGGGGACGCGCACGGGCGCGGCCAACATTCGCAATGTTGCCGAAGCTTCGGGAGGGAAGGTCGTCGGTAACATTGGCAGCGGCGCCGCCGGAGCCCTGGAGTTCAAGGACGTCACTGTGCCGGTAAAAGGGATGTACCAAGTCCACGTCGCTTACGTCAGCGGCGATGCGAACCGGAACATGGAGCTGGTCGTGAACGGAACGCCATCCCCGGCGGTCTCCTTTCCTTCATCCGGCGGCTGGAACAGCGTACGCGGCAAAGCGGTGAACGTCGAACTGCTTGAAGGGAAGAACTCGATTAAGCTGGTGAACAGCCTTGCGGGTTCATATGCGCCTGACATCGATAAGATTGAGGTGTCCGCAGTACCGGTTCAAACCGGGGCCGAAGACAGCCCAAAGCTGGAGCTGGCCGGGCCGGATAGCGTGGCGGCAGGAGAACCTTTTACAATTGGCTTAAGCGTCAGAGGAGTGAACCGGGACATATTTGCGGAAGATTTGACGCTCTCTTATGATACGGAGCTTATGGAATTCGTTTCGGTCGATTCGCTTCCAGAGGGAATTCGCCTGGTTCATTCCAAGGCGGATGCAAACGGCAAGGTCAGGCTGATTATGGCAAGTGAAGGCGCCGGGCATGGATTCAGCGGCGACGGGGAATTTGCCGAGTTCCGGTTCAAAGCCAAACCCGTGGGAGCTTCCGCTATTGGATCGGTGAAGGTAGAGCAGGCCTTGCTCGGCAGCGGCGACGGGGAAGAGATCACGGCGGAGCCTGCGGAACGGACCGTGGTGGTGGATGCATCCGAACCCGGAACTTCCGGTGATCTGAACGGCGACGGCAAAGTAAGCATCGGTGATCTGGGCATCGTGGCGGCCCACTATGGCAAGAACGCCGCAAGTCCGGACTGGAATACGGCGAAACGGGCAGACATCAATCAGGATGGCAAGGTGGATATCTCGGACCTCGCGGCGGTTGCCCAAAAAATACTGAAGGATTAAACGATAGCCGGAAGGGAGCAAGTGCAATGAACAGAAAACCGTTTAGCTGCTTTGTAGCGCTGCTGATGCTGATGAGCATGTTTTCTAATGCGGTAGGCGCCGCATCCTCAACGGAGGAAGGAGCTGCCGCCACGGCCGCTGTGGATGCCGGTCGCTATGAAGTCTACCCGCTTCCGCAAAAGCAAACTTACGCAGGCACGAGCTTTACAATCACCGATCAGGCCAATCTGGTCATGGAGCAGAGCATCGACGAACCGACGCGGAATCTTCTCCGCCGGATCCTGGATTCCAAATCCATCGTTTACACGGAATCAGCCGCTCCCGTATCCACAAAGACGAACATCATTCTAGGGGTGAAAAATTCGGGAGGCGCTACCGACGCCTACTTCAACAGTAAAATTGCATACGATGCGGCTCTATTCAGCGGCAAGCAGGATCCTTATGTATTGGCCATCGACAAAGCGTTGGAAGCGAAGGGATCGATCGCCCTTCTCGGCAAGGACTCGGACAGCGTCTTTTACGGACTTGAAACCTTAAAGATGATATTCGGACAGCTGCAGGGCAAAACGATTCAATCCGTCAAATACGAAGATTATGCCGACTCGAAGTGGCGCGGCTTTATTGAAGGCTTTTACGGGTTTCCGTGGTCGTATGACGACCGTAAGAGCCTGATGCGATTCGGCGGCGATATCAAAATGAACTCCTATATTTTCGGGCCGAAGGACGATCCCTATCACAACGGTTCTTGGCGAACGCCTTACCCGGCGGCGGAGCTCGCCAAAATCAAAGAGTTGGTCGATGTCGGCGAGGAGTCCAAAACCAAATTCGTTTGGGCGATCCATCCGGGCTCCATCAACTGGAATTCATATGACAGCGACCTTCAGAAAATGCTGGCGAAATTCGAGCAGCTGTACGGCATCGGCGTTCGCCAGTTCGGATTGTTCCTGGATGACATCAGCACGTCCCAATCCCTGATTGATAAGGATAAGCATGTCAAGCTCGTCACGGACGCGGCGAATTGGGCCGCTTCCAAAGGAGACGTGAAGCCGCTTATCTATTGTCCGCCGTTTTATAATCAGGCCTGGACAGGAAACGAAGGCAAGCCGTATCTTCAGGCTTTCCGCAATGTACCCGCCAATGTCGAAATCATGTGGACGGGAAAGGACGTCATCGGCGGAGTGAATGAAGCCGAGAACCAGTGGGTCAAGAACGAAATCGGCAGAGATCCTTATATCTGGTTCAATTATCCGGTCAACGGATACAAGAAGAACCGGCTGCTGCTTGGCCAGGTGCCGCTGCTGACGCCCGGAACGCATAATTTTTCGGGCATCGTGTCCAATCCCCTGGAGCAGGCGGAGCTGTCCAAAGTTGCTTTGTTCGGCGTAGCGGATTATGCGTGGAACGTGGATGATTTTAACGCGGAGAAAAGCTGGCTGGACTCGTTCAAGCACATTGCGCCGGAGGCTCCGGACGAATACCGGACAATCGCCTACCATATGAGCGATCCTTCGCCGAACGGACGGGGCGTCCAGCTGGGAGAGTCGGAAAATTTAAGGGAAAAGTTGAATGCTTTCCTGAGCTCTTACGCAAACGGTTCGACGACGGAAGCGCAGGCGGCCGCCTTGATTACTGAATTCGACAGCATTTTGAATGCGATTCAGGGCTTCAAATCGAAAATTTCAAATCCGAATCTTCAGGATGAAATCGCTCCTTGGCTGAACAGCCTGGACTTTGTCGTTCAGGCGGATAAGCACGCCGTGCAATCCGTGATGGCGCTGCAGAAGGGCAGCACAAACACCGCCTGGGAGTCCCTGGCGAAAGCGGCGAATGCCATGTCGGAATCCACAAAATTCACGCGAGAGGTGATCAATGCCAAACCGGAGGTGGTCGAAGCCGGAGCCAAGCGCCTGGTCCCTTTCGCCACGGAACTGATTCAGAAGCTCGACGCGAAAATATACGGCTCTCTGGACCCGGAATATACGGCTGCAATTCCGGTCAGCTCCTATGGTTCCCGGCCGGATCTGGTCAAGATCCTCGATAATGATCCAAGCACTTATGCATATATACAAACCAAACAGGTCAATGGGGATTGGTACGGCATCGATTTTGGCAAATCTATTATTGTGAACGACATTGACATTATCCAGGGCCGAAGCGATACCGACCATGACATTTTCCAACGAGGCGTGCTGGAGCACTCTCTGGACGGTCAAAACTGGACCGCCATCGGCGGGGAGCGGTCGGGATACCGCGTTGCGGTCAATGGGCTGGACCTCAGCGCAAGGTACGTGAGATATCGCCTGACCCATGCCGGCATTCCCGGAGGCAAGCCCGATTTATGGACCGCCGTGAGGGAATTCACGGTGAACAAGAACAGCGGTAAAACCGCTGTTTACACGAATGTAGCAGGTTTTGCGAATACCCCGGTCTTAAGCACGTCGACCTCGGCGGAGTTGTCCGGTGTGAACGGAGTAACGCTGAAACCTGCTGAATTCATTGGCATTCGCCTGAGCTCCATTGAACAAATTACGGGGCTCACGCTGCAGCGTTCGAGCAATGCGGCCACGCTGGAATTCTCCGAGAACGGCGTCGAATGGAAAGCCGTAGCGCCCGGCAGCAGCGTGTATCCGGAAGCCGCATACGTCCGGCTGATCAATAAGGGAACGCAGCCGTTGACGTTCGACCTGACAAAGCTGCTGCTGCAGTTCCAGAAATTCACGGATCCGGTCGTTACGCACAATTACGAAGGCGTATATGCAGGCAGCCTGGAGGCTCTTTTTGACGGCAAGCTGGACGCCAAAGTATGGCTGAAGGGAAGGCAAACGCCGGGAAGGTACGTGCAGGTTGACATGGGGGGTGTCGTCAGCGTGCAGAATGCCGCGGTCGTCATGAATGACGGCGAAGGCGACTATTTCCGTCAAGGAGAGCTTCAGCTGTCCGTGGATGGAACGAATTGGGAAAGCATTCATACGTTTAGCCAGCCGGGCAGCCGCGAGGGGAATTTTCCGATTCTCGAAGCGCCTTACCGGATCATGCGGGTGCAGGTCGACAACAAACCGGCAAGATATGTCCGGCTGTATACGACGGTGGACAACGCCGGATGGCTGGCGCTCAATGAAATCATGATCAACGAAGGCATCCCGAGGCCCGGAACGGTGAACCCGGTCATTTCCGCGCAGCCTGCCGGGGAACCGGGCAATGAAGCAGGAGCCGCAGCGGACCGGAAGCTGTCAACCTATTATAAACCGCAGGGCAATGGGCAGCCTGGAAGCCTTCACTACAAGCTGTTCAAAAATACGCGTCTGGGCCGGCTGATCATCCTGCAGAGCCCGTCATCGATTTCCGGCGCGGCCGTCTCCATCCGGGATGAGGCAGGGTGGCACCCTGCCGGGCAGCTTACTGCCGCCTACAACGCCATCGACACTTCCACATATGATCATGTTCTGGAATTGAAGCTGGAATGGAGCGGCGGGGTGAACCCGGCCATTCATGAGGTTATTGCGGTACCGCGCGCGGGGAATGGCGGCGTCGTGAATCCGCCCGGGGAGGAGGCGGCCGAGCTGACGGCACCGGCTGCGGTTGCGGCAGGTTCAGCTTTTAATGTCACTCTCGGCCTCCGGTCTGTGAACACACCCGTGTACGCTCAGGATATTATGGTCAGCTACGACCCCGAGGTGATGCAGTTTACCGAGGCCAAGTCGCTGCTGGAGGGTAACCGGCTGCTGGAAATCAAGAAGGACGTGCCGGGCACGCTCCGTTTCATCAGCGCCAGCGAAGGTCCGGGCCGAGGGATCGAAGGGGATAAGAGCCTTTACGAAATGAACTTCCTCGCCAGATCCCTTACGGAAACGAAGACAGGAACGGTTAGAATCACCAAAGCATCGCTGGGCGACGGGGAGGGAAAGGAAATCGAGGCAGGAACGGACTCGGTGCAGGTGCAGGTCGAGCCGGCCGCCGGCCCGGGTTCGGACGGGGATGTGAATGGTGACGGTAAAGTCAGCATCGGCGATCTGGGCATCATTGCCGCAAACTACGGCAAAGATGCGGCAAGCCCTGACTGGCAGCAGGTCAAGCGTGCGGACGTGAACGGGGATGGAAGGATCGATCTGCTGGATTTGGCGACGGTTGCCAGAAAAATGTCTGAATAGCCTAAAGAGTCGATAGAGCATTGCGAATGACCGCAATGCTCTTTTTATGGCCTCCATTCTCCAAAAATCAGTACAAAAAGTATCATCCCGACATCAAAATAGATCATTTGGAGGCGTTTGCACGGCCTGTATAATGAGAAAAGCTTACGGGAAATCAGGCATAAAAAGGGTAATCCGGAAGGGAAAAATCGAAGAAACCGTTAGGGGGAGCGCTTAAGCATGAACATCAATTTAAGAAAAAAGGCAACGGGGGGCATCGCTTTGATGCTGGTTGCGATGTCGTTGGCAGGATGTGGCGGAGGCTCAAAGGAAGGCTCGCAGCCGACTCCGGATCCGCAGCCATCAACGAAGACAGAAACAGAAACGCCTAAGGAAGAAACCAAGGATCCCCAGACCGAAGTGCCGAAGATCACCGGCGATTTCGAAATCCAGTATTTTGTCGGCGGCTACGGAGACGCGTGGTGGAAAGAAATGCTCGGGGAATTCCAGAAGAAATATCCGGATTTGAAAATCAAGGAGTCGGCTGGCTCCCAGATCAACGAGCAGATGAAGCCGCGCTGGATTCAGGGCAACCCGCCGGATGTCGTATATATCGACGGAGCAGGCTCGAACGAAACGCAGATGGTTAAAGACGATCAGCTGATGGATATCACCGATTGGGTGAAGCAGGCGAAGAACGTCGACGGCGAAGCGTTGACCGAGCCTCTGATCGCACCGCCGCAAGATTATGGCGGCAAAAACTATACGATACCGCTCGTATTCGGCTCTTGGGGAACCTTCTATGATGAAACCCTCTTCAAGGAAAAAGGCTGGGACGTTCCGAAAGATTGGGACAGCTTCATGGCCGTCAGCGAGAAAATCAAAGCCGCGGGCATTAATCCTTACATTCATACCGGTAAGTATCCTTACTATATCGTGGGCGGATTGCTGAATACAGGATTCGTTTCCGAGAACGGGGACAACCCGCAAATTCTCAAAGATCAGGAAGCAAGCAAGGAAGGCTCGTTCAAGAACGACGCCGTGGCCAAAACACTCAAAAAACTGGTAGACATGCGCGACAAGGGCTACTTCGACAACGCCTCCTTCGGCATCAACCACACCGATTCCCAAATGCTGTTCCTGCAGCACAAGGATGCAATGATCCCGAACGGATTGTGGCTGGAAAACGAAATGAAGAAGGACGTGCCGCAGGGCTTCAAGTTCGGCTTCATTCCTTCCGTCATGCAAAACACGGGCGGTAAATACGTCGCCATTCCTTACACAAGCAACATCGCGATCGCCAAGAAGGCCAAGAATCCGGAAGCGGCCAAGGCATTTATCGAGTTCATTTTCACGAAGAAAGCAGCTGTGCGCTGGGCTGAATTGACTGGCGCGCTGATGAACGTCAAGGCGGATCTGGAATCTTCAGGCGCAAGCGACGTCGTAAAAACGGCCATGAAGTATTTTAACGGATCCGATACGATCGTGGCGCCGGTATTCAAGCTTAATGCTGATCTGGAGCAGGCTGAAAACGACGCTACCATCGCGCTTCTGCAAAAAACCATCACACCGGAAGAGTGGATGGAGCGGATGGAAAAAGCGGCAGCGAAATCCCGCTAACAACAATATAAATTGGACTTATTCAAGTTCATTTTATATACCCGAACAATCAGAGGGCCTAAAGCGCACCTCTGATTGTTCTTTAAAATCACAGAGAGAGGGCGTAAGGCCATGTTGAACACGGAGAAAAAGCCGAAAGCCGGTTACGCCGCGAGACGCAGGTTGTTCATTGCCGGTTTTTTGCTGCCGACGTTCGTTTTATTCAGCATTTTCACGATATATCCTTTATTGCGCGGGCTGTATTTAAGCTTTTTCGACTGGTCCGGCGGATCGGAGACGATGAACTTCATCGGATTGGACAACTACAGGGAACTGCTGGACGACGAGATCATTCCGACGGCTATCAAAAATGATTACTTCTTGGTGTTTTGGAAGGTCATACTGATCATGCTGTTCGCGACCTTCTTTGCCGTGGCGCTGACGCGACTGAAGCTGAAGGAATACGGATTATACCGCGTTATTTTCTTCTTCCCGAACATCATCTCGGTAGCCGTTATCGGCGTGCTGTGGAGCTTCATATACAACCCGCATCTCGGTTTCCTGAACGCCTTCCTGTCGTTGTTCACAGATAAACCGGTGGAAACGAACTGGCTTGGAGATACCCATCTGGCTATGTGGTCGCTCCTTCCTCCAAGCGTATGGGCCGGGATCGGCTTCTATATGCTGCTCATCATCGCCTCCATTCTGGGCATTCCTTCATCACTTTACGAGGCAGCCGGCATTGATGGTGCCGGACAATGGAAGCAGTTCACTAAAATTACGCTGCCGCTCATCTGGGAGCAGTTTAAAACGTCGGTGATCCATATCGTCATTACAACACTTAACGGTTCGTTCATCATCGTAAAGCTAATGACCGACGGGGGGCCGGATAACCAAACGCAGGTGCTGGGCTACTATCTCTACCAGATGGGCTTCAAACAGTTTCATCTGAGTTACGGGGCGACAATCGGCGTACTGATTCTGATTTTATCCATCATCACGACGCTCATTCTGCAGCGGCTTTTGCGCCGGGATACCATTGAAATGTAGAGGTGGAACATATGAATAAAGTTGCTAGCCGCAAACCGGCAGGGCTGTGGATCTCCAAAACGGTAGTGCGGGTGCTTCTGCTGCTGTGGACGTTCATCGTCCTGTACCCGGTATTTTGGACATTTATCACGTCTCTGAAAAATAACCAGCAGGTCATGCTGGGCAAGCCATGGGATTTTCCTTCCGTGCTGCACTTTGAGAACTATGCCAATGTATGGAGCCGGGCGCATTTCGGAAGCTATTTTATGAACTCGATCCTCGTTACCGCAGGCAGCACGATTCTGTCTTTGGCATTGGCTTCAACGACAGCTTACATACTGGCGCGGTATCCTTTCAAGGGGAGAGGCGTCCTGTATTTCATTTATGTCGCTTCGATGATGATTCCGACGACGCTCGGGCTTATTCCGCTCTTCTTTCTGCTGAGCGATCTTCATTTATCCAATTCCCTTTTGGGATTGACCCTGGTTTATTCCGTCGGAACGATCGGTATTCTGCCGCTCGGCATCTTCTTTCTGGTCGGGTTCTATAAAACGCTGCCTAAGGAGCTCGAGGAAGCTGCTACGATCGACGGCTGCTCGTTTTCACGGATTTTCCTGCGCATCATGCTGCCTTTGTCGGTTCCCGGCCTGGTCACTGTAGGCATCATGAATGCACTGACGGTCTGGAACGAATACATTATGGCCACGGTGCTGATCAACGACCCATTGAAGTATACGATCCCTGTCGGCATTGCCGTCATGCAGGGAGAAATGCAGTACCGGACCGAATGGGGGCCGCTGTTCGCAGGGCTGTCGATCTCGATGATACCCGTCATCGTCATGTACGTCATTTATCAACGGCAGATTACGGGCGGGTTAACGGCTGGCGCATTAAAAGGATAGGGGTGGTGCTTAATGCCTGTGACAAAGGGATTACGCAAGCTGCTTGCCGTAACCTTTGCTTTGATATGGCTTGGCAGCAGCATGATTTCAAGACCCGCCGGGGCTGAAACCGCCCAGGCAGCGGCTGCAGAAGGCAGGGCGTATTATGTGGACTGCAGCGCGGCAGGGCAGGGAGACGGGACGCTTGCGAGCCCGTTCTCCACGCTTGCAGCGGCGAATGGGGTGACGCTGCAGCCTGGCGAGTCGATGTTATTCAAACGGGGAATTGTCTGCATGGGTGAGTTTGCTCCCAAGGGATCGGGAACAGCGCAGCAGCCCATCAAGATCGGGGCGTATGGAACCGGAACCATGAAACCGGTCATCAACGCCAATGGGCAGGTCAACGCCGTTCTGTTGAACAATATGAAATACGTCCAGCTGGACGGCTTGGAATTAACGGCGCCCGGGGATAACCGCTCTCCGCGGCGCGGCGTTTATGTGCTGGGCACCGACGCAGGCGACCTGAACGGTGTCACGATCAGCAATTTGACGATCCACGACGTTCGGGGACAGATGCCGTCGACGATGGGCGGCAGCGCCAGCGCCGGCAAATTCAAGAATGCTTCCGGAGGCATCGTCGTCGAAGCGCAGGGGACCGTAACGCCGACGGCCTATCATGACATGCAGATCATCAACAACCAAATCAGTGCCGTGGACCGGCAGGGCATATATTTCTGGTCCAACTGGTGTAAGCGCAGCGAGCTGAGCCGCTGGGGCACCGACTGTACGGCCCAGTGGTATCCTCATACCAATGTGGTCATCAGCGGTAATGAGCTCAGCGACATCGGCGGTGACGGCATCGTTCCGAAAATGACGGACGGAGCCCTCGTCGAGCACAACACCCTCCAAGGATTCAACGTCCGCTCCAAATCGTATAATGCGGGCATGTGGACGGCCAACTCGGACAATATCATCTTCCAGTACAACCGCACCTCGGGCGGAGTCAGCACGCTCGACGGCATGGCCTACGACATTGATCATGCCACGAACCACGTCGTCTTCCAGTACAACCTCTCCTATAACAATGAAGGCGGCTTCTTCCTCTTCTGTCCCGATACCGCGAACACCAAAAATTTTACCATCAGGTACAACGTCTCCATTAATGACCGGACGCAGGCCTTCATGCAGGGCTGCGGCGGCAAAATCGTCAACGGCAAAATATATAACAACACCATTTACATCGGCAGCGGCCTGTCGCCGAAAGTGTATGCGCAGAATGGAGCGCCGATTCAAAACGTGGAGTTTTTCAATAATGTCGTCTATAAAACCGGCACAGGTAGCGTCGGCTGGGGTGTCAATTCCAGTGAACTGAAGCTGGACCATAACCTGTTCTACAACGTTTCCTCGGTGCCGAGCTGGGCTACCAACACGGTGACAAGCGATCCCTTGCTGACCAACCCAGGCAACCTGGATCCCGGAGGATACCGGCTGAAGGACAATTCGCCGGCGCTCGGAGCAGGCATACTAATTCCGGATAACGGAGGCCGGGACTATTACGGCAATGCGGTATCTGCACAGGCGGCACCGAATGTGGGGGCTTATGAAGGAGCGGGCATTCCGGCCCTGCCGGGGGAAGGCTGCAGCCCGACGCTCCAGGCAGTGATGAGCGCATCCGGATTGGCCCCTGGGAGCACGCGCTTGACGGTTACCGTCAGCAACCCGTGCAGCACGGCTTTTACGGGGCTGAAGCTGTCCGCAAAAGGACCGGGCGGACTTGCGGTCTCACCGGCAGAGACCGCGCTGGAGACGTTGGCGCCGGGAGCATCCCTGACGGCTTCAATCGAATTGACCCCTTCGACGGATCGGGCCTTTGCGACGTATCCGGTGGAGCTGTCGCTGTCCGATGCCCAAGGCAGGAAGCTTGCAGCGTCGAGCATCGAGGTCGAACTGATCGCATCTTTGTGGCAAACCGTGCAGCGGGAGGATTTTGAAGGCATGACCGCAGGTCAACCGCCCGCCGGGTGGAGCAGCAGCGGCACCATGCAGCCAATCGTAGCTGAAAGCGCAGGCAGTCAATCGCTTAAGCTGGTGCAGTCTCCTGGAGTGGTTAATAAGAGCGTTTGGAGCTTCCCGGAACAAGCCGGCGCACTGAGGCTGGTCACCAAAGTACAGGCGGGCCAGAAGAACATCCCGCTCGGCATTCATTATCTGGACGCTCAGGACGGCGAAGTGCTGAAGCTTAGCTTGAACTTGTCCGGTAATATCAGCTATACGAATAAAGGTACGTTTATCGACACATCGACGCCTTATACAGCCGCTAAATGGCAAACTCTGGAGGCCATTGTTGACAGCGTGACCGGAGACTATCTGATTTACCTGGACGGAGTCCGCGTTGGTAAAGGCTCGCTTGGCCCGAGTGCCAAACCGGTCAGCAAGCTTCGTCTGCAGGTACCGGCAGGAAACGCCTCCGGCACCTTCCTCGTGGACGAAGTGAGGATCGAGGTTCCGGGAAAGGCTGAGGCCGGATCGCGGACGATACTGACAGGTCCGGCTACCGTCAATGCAGGTGAAACGTTCGGGGTGCAGCTTGGCATGAACCATGCGGGACAACCGCTGACAGCGCAGGATATAACCCTGTTGTATAATCCGGAATTTCTTCGGTATGAGGGAATCCAGGGGAAGGCCGAAGGAATGAGCATCGCCGCAGAGAAAGCGGAGCAGGCAGGAGTTCTCCGCTTGATTGCGGCGAGCGAAGGCATGAAGGGCGCCATCCAGGGAAACCGCCCGGAGCTTTATGAGCTTCGGTTCCGAGCGGCGCAAGCCGGGAGCGCGGATACGGCCAGAATCGAAGTCGTGAGTGCCGTTTCCGGGGATTCGGAAGGGAGGGAATATGCGGCTGAGCCTGCGGCTTTAGTGATTCTCATGAATCCGTCCTCAGGCGTGAAGGGCGACCTCAATGGTGATGGGAGGATAAGCATCGGCGATCTCGCTATCATCGCCGCGAACTACGGCAAAAGCAGCAGCAGCCCGGATTGGGAATCCATACGCAAAGCGGATATCAACCAAGACGGCAGCGTAGGACTTGAAGATTTGGCAGCGCTTGCACACCTGCTTGTGCTGTAATCGATTCACCTATTTTAGCGAGGAGGTCATATCATGTCCAAGAGGCTCATGATGATGCTGATGGCCGTAGTGCTGGTATCCGGCTTGTTCTCGAACCTGGCTGGTGCCGCTCCTGACGGGCAAGATGAGCAGGCTGCCGCTGGCGGAACGTACGAGATTTACCCGATTCCCCAGCAGCAGAGCAGTCAAGGTGCCGACTTCACCCTAACCAGTCAGGTTAACGTGGTTTTCGAATCGGGTATTGATACGGCAACGCGAAATAAGCTTCGGAAGGTGCTGGAGACCAAATCCCTGCAGGTCACCGAAACTTCAGCGGTCTCCGCGACGCGAAGCAATGTCGTTATCGGAATTAAAGGGTCGAAGGGTTATGCAGACACCTATTTTACAAATCGGATCCCTTACTCATCGACCCTTTTTAATGAAAAGGATGCTTACGTCCTTGACCTAAACGCCTCGCGAGAAGCAAAAGGCACGATCGCCGTTCTCGGCAAGGATACGGACGCTGCCTTTTATGCGCTGGAAACCCTGGGCCTGATTTTGGAGCAAACGGCGAATCAAACGCTGCACAGCGTGAAGTATGAAGATTATGCGGATACGAAGTGGAGGGGCTTCATCGAAGGCTTTTACGGCTTCCCCTGGTCGAATGAGGACCGGAAAAGCCTGATGCGGTTCGGCGGCAGGTTTAAAATGAACACTTACATCTTTGCTCCGAAAAACGACCAATACCATAATTCGGCTTGGAGGACACTGTATCCGGCAGATGAGCTTGCCAAGATCAAGGAGCTTGTGGATGTCGGCAACGAAACGAAGAATCATTTCGTATGGGCGATCCATCCCGGCTTTAACATGATTAATTGGAACAACTACGATGCGGAACTGCAAACCCTGCTTGCGAAGCTGAACCAGCTGTATGGTGCCGGGGTTAGGCAGTTCGGTCTGTTCATGGACGATATCAGTACTTCGCAGTCCCTGACCGATAAGGATAAGCACGTGAAGCTGATCACGGACGTAGCCAACTGGGCCGCGGCCAAAGGGGACGTTAAGCCACTGATATACTGCCCTCCGTTCTATAATCAGGGCTGGACCGGCGAAGGCGGCAAGCCATATCTGCAGGCGCTCGCCAATGTTCCGGCCAACGTGGACATCATGTGGACGGGTAAAGGGGTCGTAGCCCCTGTAAATACGACGGATATGCAGTGGGTGAAGAACCTTACCGGACGCGATCCTTTCATGTGGCTCAACTGGCCCGTAAACGATTATAAGGATTCGCGGCTCATGCTTGGCAAAGGAGAAGTGCTTGTTCCGGGTACCCACAACATTTCAGGCGTTGTCTCGAACCCGATGGGCTGGGCGGAGCTGTCGAAAGTGGCCTTGTTCGCGGTTGCGGATTACACCTGGAACGTGGATGATTTCCAACAGGACAGCAGCTGGCTGAATTCCTTCAAATACGTCGCTCCCGAAGCGGCATCCGAGCTGAACACGATTTCCTATCATTTGAGCGACCCATCGCCGAGCGGCCATGGACTTCAGGTGGGCGAGTCCGAGAATATCCGCGCCGATTTGGAGGATTTCCTGAGCAAATATGCGAGCGGCCAGCCGCTTCAGGCCAGCGGCACGAAGCTGATCAACGACTTTGACCAAATTTTGGGCGCCATCCAGAGCTTTAGGGCCAAATCGCAAAATCCGAAAATGCTGCAGGAGATCGATCCCTGGCTTAAAAGCCTGAAAGGCGTAGCCTCTTCCGGCCAGGCGGCCGTTCGCTCCGCAATGGCATTGAATGGAGGAAATACGGCGGCAGCCTGGGAGGAGTTGTCCAAGGCTTCCTCCGCGCTGGCGGATTCCAGGGCGTATACGATCAAAAAGCTGAGCTCTCCGGATGTCACAGTAGAGGCAGGCGCCAAGCGGCTCGTGCCTTTTGCACAGCAGCTGATCAACAAGCTGGATGCCCAGATCTATACTTCAATGGATCCTGATTACGTGATTCCGGTTCCGGTGACCTCGTATGGATCTCCTTCCGACATCGGACGGATGATCGACGGCGATCCGGCGACCTACATGTATGTGCAGACGGTACAGAAAAATGGGGACTGGTATGGTCTTGATCTTGGCAAAACGGTAAAAATCCGCGATGTTTCCATCCTTCAAGGCAGAAACGATACCGATCATGACATTTTCCAGCGGGGAGTGCTTGAAACTTCCGTGAACGGCACCGATTGGACGGCAATTGGGGAAGAACGGTCCGGCTTTAGCATTACGGCAGCCGGTCTAAACACCGATGCAAGGTATATCCGTTACCGCTTAACCCATGCGGGTGTTCCAGGAGGAAAGCCGGATCTGTGGACCGCGGTGAGGGAGTTTACAGTCAATGCGACGTCGGGCAAGGCCGGGATCTACACCAATGTCGCCGGGCTGCAGAACCGCACCGTATCGGCAACGGATACTTCAGCGGAGCTGACCGGACTGAATCAGATCACGTTAAAGCCCGGGGAGTATGTCGGGATCCGTTTGAAGGCGATTGAGCAGATCGAGGAGATTGCGGTCGCACACACCGGTTCGGGGATTGCAGTAGAGTCATCGCCGAACGGCATAGAGTGGGATGCAGTCCCGGCAGGCGGCCCATACGGAAATGCAGCCTACATTCGGCTGATCAACGACGGGACGGCTGACGCCACCTTTGACATAAGCCGATTACTTGTCAAACTGGCTAAGTTTGTTCCGGCATCTGTCAGTCATAATTATGCTAGCGTCTATTCCGGGGCGGCCGGCAATCTTTACGACGGCAAGCTCGATACCAAAACCTGGTTCGGGGATGGGCAGGCGAAGGGCAAATACGTGCAGGTGGATCTCGGAGGCGTGGTTGACGTTCAGAATGTTGCTGTCGTCATCGGAGACGGTGAGGGGGATTATTTCCGTAAAGGCGATTTGCAGTTATCCCGCGACGGCCAGTCCTGGGAAACGATCCACACCTTCAACAATCCGGGGGACCGGACTTTGAACTTCCCGGACCATGAAGTCCCTTACCGTTATAAACGAGTTGCGCTGACGAATAGCAAGCCCGCCCGGTATGTCCGGCTGATGACTACCGAAAGTAATAATGCCTGGCTCGCATTAAATGAAATAATCGTGAATGAGGGGATGGAGAAACCGGGAAGCAGCAGTCCGGCCATCGGTTCACAGCCTTCCGGCAAAAGCGGATTTGAGGCTGGCATGGCTATCGACCGCAAGCTGTCGACCTTCTTTACGCCTGCATCCGAGGGGGCGGGCTCCTTGTCCTACAGGCTGGCCTCTGGTTCGAAGCTTGAGAAGCTGATCGTTCTGCAGGGACCTTCGAATATTTCGAATGCGGAAGTGAAGGTAAGAGACGAGAACGGCTGGCATTCGGCGGGTACGCTTTCGCAATCCTATAATGCAGTAAATATGACGAGTTTTGGCCGCATTTTGGAAGCGAAGCTTCAGTGGAACGGTGGCGTTCTCCCAAGGTTTCATGAGATCATTCCCGTTCTGTCGGGCACGGGCGGGGAAGAGGCTGCCGGCGAGAATGCTACATCGCTTACCGGGCCGGCTGCCTTGAAGGCAGGCCAATCGTTTTCCGCGGATCTCGGCGTCAAAAATGTGAAGGGAAGCATGTATGCCGCAGACCTGAAGCTGACTTACGATCCTGCTCTTGTCGAATTTGAGTCAGCCGCATCCACGAAAGACGGATTCGATATATTGGAATCCAGGCACGATACGCCAGGGGAAGTCCGGATGATCGCTGCAAGCTCCGGTACCGATCATGCGGTTACCGGTAACATGCAGCTGTTGTCCTTCGCGTTCAAAGCCAAGGACGTGCAGCAGAATACGGAAGGCAGCATCAAGCTGATCCGTTCCGTCCTTGGTGATGCCGAGGGCAAGGAGCTGGAGGCTTTGCCCTCCACCTATGCGTTTGAAGTTACGGCAGGCAGTCCGGAGCCTGGCGTACCTGGCGACGTGAATAAGGACGGCAAAGTATCGATCGGGGACCTGGCCATTGTCGCGGCCAGCTACGGCAAAAACGAGCAAAGCCCGGATTGGCAGCAGGTACTGAAAGCCGACGTAAACGGCGACGGCATGATCGACCTGCTGGATCTGGCATTTATTGCCCGCAAAATCGTCGGATAATCGGGCGGTTCCGCGGCCCGGCTTGACGAAACCGCCTAAATCATGCTTATTTAGATGTAGTGCCTTTACACGGGGCACTACATTTTTTTAATATAGTATATAGAATGAACTGATGAATTCAACTGCAAACAACTGCTTAATTTATGGACGGAGGATAGGCCGTGAACACAGTATTATACAAGCTGGAGACATTTGAGGGTCCGCTCGATTTGCTGCTTCACCTGATCGACAAAGCGGAAATCAACATCCAGGATATCCCCGTCAGCGAGATTACCGACCAATACATGGAATATTTGCACAGCATGCAGGAGCTGGAGCTGGACATTACGAGTGAATTTCTGGTGATGGCCGCCACGCTGCTTTCCATTAAATCCAAGCTTCTTTTACCGAAGCCCCCGGTTTTCGTTATGGACGAATTTGATTTTTACGAGGAAGAAGAGATGGACCCGCGGGCCGAGTTGATCCAGAAGCTGATCGAATACCGGAAGTATAAAGGCATTGCGAGGCATTTGCAGGAGAAAGAGGCGGAGCGGAGCCTGCTGTATGCCAAGGAGCCGGAGGATTTGACGCCGTGGGTACCTGCGATGACGGAGAATCCGGTAAGGGGGCTCCATGCCGCCGATCTGGTGGCCGCTTTTCAGAAGGCTCTGCGCAAGGCAGTTAAGCGGACGAGCTATACCCGGATACAGCGGGATGAAATATCCGTCAAAGACCGGATACGGCAGGTCGTGAACGTGCTGGAACAATCCGGCAGGGGCGGCAAAGTGCTGTTTTCCCGGCTTCTGCACGAAGACATGATGAGGCATGAGATCGTCGTCACGTTCCTGGCCATTCTGGAGCTCATGAAAATGAAGCAGATTCTATGCTACCAGGAAAAGCTGTTCGACGATATTGTAATGGAATGGAAAGGGGGAGAGCAGCTTCATGGACTTTCCGAAATTGAAATCGATTATTGAGGGGCTGCTGTTTCTCGCGGGCGATGAAGGACTTACCGTCAAGCAGATTGCCGAGATCGTGGATCACCGGACAGAGCTTGTAGCGGATGCGCTGACGGAGATGAAGGAGGATTTTGAACAGCAGCAGCGGGGCATCCAGGTGATGCAGATCGCCGGGAGCTATCAGCTGACGACGCTCGGGGATCACGCGGCATACTATGAGAAACTCGCTTATTCACCTTCCCGCTCCTCCCTTTCGCAGGCGGCGCTCGAAACCTTGGCTATTGTGGCTTACCGCCAGCCGATTACGCGGGTGGAAATCGAGGAGATCCGCGGCGTGAAATCGGAGCGTGCGATTCAGACGCTGGTTCACAAAGATTTGATCGAGGAGACGGGACGGGCTGAAGCGATCGGACGGCCGATCCTGTACGGTACCACCAAATCCTTTCTCGATTATTTTGGATTGCCCAACCTTCAGGCGCTTCCGGAGCCGCAGTTGTTTGAGAGCACGGATAATCTGGAGGAAGAAACCCAGCTGCTTTTCGAGAAATTGGACGGCAGACAGCTTACGTTTGATGACGTGGACTAATTTCAAAATCATACGGTGAAAAGAAACCGGCGCATTCTATCTGGCATAGAACGCCGGTTTTTGTTTGCTCCAATTTGCGGCGGGACAAGCGAAGTTCGAATCTTTTCCAGCCTTGTATGCCATACTATGTCCGAAGACAATGATGGTCAAATCTGGGGGGCTTTGCCGTGTGGATTACGCTGGCTGTAATAGCCGTTATTCTCATATTGATTGCCGCTGCCGCCATGTCGAGCATCGTCTGCACCGTTCGTTACGACAAAATGGGCCGCGACGACAATGCAATGGTTGATATCCATATGCTCTACGGGATGGTACGGTTTCATTATGAAATGCCTAAGCTTGTGTTTGAAAACATGAAAAAAGGATTTCTCCTCAAGCTTGAACGAAACAACAATTTAAGCCGGAGCGAAGGAAGTACGACGAAAACGCGCATCAATAAGAAAAAAGCGGAGCTCTGGGCCCAGGAAGTCGGGGTGATTCTTAAATCGACGGCGGCCTTCAAAAAGTGGCTGCAGCGAACGTCCGCCCATGTCAGGGTTCATGAATTGAACTGGACGACCCGGTTCTCCACGGGAGAGGCCGAATGGACGGCGGTGGCGACCGGTGCGATCTGGAGCTTGAAAGCGACACTGGTCGGCTGGTTAACCTTTCAGGTCCGCATGAAGGGATCGCCCAAGCTGTTTGTGATACCGGAATTCACGGATGAAATGTCATTTTCTACCGAGTTTTACTGCATTTCGCGGCTTTCGTTCGGTTATGCCATGTTTGCGTCCTTCATCCTGTTATCCCGCATCTTGAAAGTAGAAGGCGGCTTGAGAAGATGGCTTCAGCTGTACCGCAAAGTCAAGGGGAAAGGGCAGAAAATACCAAGCGTGTGAGGCGCTTGAGTTCGAATCCCTTCTACATACTCGAAATGAATGTGGGCAGACTATACTGCGAAATGACCTTATTTAAGCATCATGAAGGAGGAAACAGCAAATGTCCGATCATCCAATTCAAGGCCTCATGCAGACTGCGATGGAAAACATCAAGGGAATGGTTGATGTCAATACCATCGTGGGCGATCCCGTTCAAACACCGGATGGCAGCGTGATTCTTCCGATCAGTAAGGTGGGATTCGGGTTTGCGGCGGGAGGCAGCGATTTTAACGGCGAATATGCCGCTAAAGAAGCTCATGCGAGCGGCGAACATCATGCGGATGCCAAGGCTTCTATGCCTTTTGGCGGAGGCAGCGGCGGAGGCGTATCCATTCGACCGATCGCTTTTCTTGTCGTGGGCAAGGAAGGCGTGCACATTGTTCCGCTTGACAATCAAACCCATCTGTTTGAGAAACTGATCGATTCCGCTCCAATGATGGTGGAGAAAATTCAATCGATGTTTAATGTCAACTCTACGGCAACGGGCGCGAATGCTGCCCAAGGTTCGGTGGAACCGCCAAATCCGACGTTCTACTAAAACCTGCCTCGTCCCCTTCAAGCTTGGAGGGGATTTTTTTGTGCGAAAACTTGTTCCAGCGCATATGAGCCTGAAGACAAGCATATACTTGTACAAGATTTTCAAGAATACCGGAGGAAAGATAACGATGTGGATAAAATCGATCACCCGCTGGATTGCTGCCGCAGCGCTTGCGCTGACATGGAGCCTTCCGGCCTCAGCCCAAAACAATCAGGCCCTTCCTGAGCTCTATACTCACGCCCAGGCGGCCGCCCTGATGGATGTGACCTCGGGGCGTCTGCTGTATTCGAGTCATGGTGATGACGAGCTTCGAATTGCCAGCCTGACGAAAATCATGACAGCCATCGTTGCGATTGAGCACGGTGATTTCAAGAAACCGGTCAAGGTAAGCAAGAACGCCTTTGCCAAAGAAGGCTCTTCCATATATCTCAAGCTTGGAGAAGAAATGTCCCTTGAGAATATGCTGTACGGATTGATGCTCCGTTCCGGCAACGATGCAGCCACGGCGATAGCCGAGCATGTCGGCGGTTCGGAGGAGGGCTTCGTGTATTTGATGAACGAAGAAGCGAAGCAGCTCGGTCTTACGCATTCCCATTTCGCCAATCCCCACGGTCTTGATGCGGAGGGCCATTATTCCTCAGCCAATGATTTGGCTAAGCTGACCGCCTATGCGCTTCATAATCCGGTCTTCCGGGATATCGTCAAGACACCTACCAAAAAAGCGCCGAACCCGAACGAATCCTGGGATTATAAGTGGGACAACAAAAATAAAATGCTAAGGCTCTACGATGGAGCCGACGGCGTGAAGACCGGATATACGAAAAAGGCGTTCCGCTGCCTGGTCAGCTCGGCAACACGAGGCGGGCAGCAGCTGGTGGCAGTCACGCTGAATGACGGGGACGACTGGAACGATCATGGTAAAATGCTGGATTACGGCTTCGAATATTATCCGCTCACTTCGTTGATGGAGAAGGGAGAAGCTGTAAAAGGGCATGACCTGGTCGTGAGCCAAACCTTTCAATATCCCTTCAACGGGAACGAACAGGCAAGTGTAGAGAAAAAGCTGGTCCTCCGGCAGCCGCCGGGTGAAGGAAGCGCCGACACCAGCTTTGGACTGCGCGGGGAAATCCAAATCTACCTTGAAGGCAGACAAATCGGGACGGTACCTGTGTACCAGTCAGGAAGCTATCTACCGGAAGGGAAGGCTAGAAACCCGGTAGAAGCCACGATGGCAGCCGGGCGTCCGGCCACTTTCGCCGGGGCGCTGTCTGAAGTGGTAAGGAAGTTGTTCCTGAAGATGGACTGAACAGTCAGCCTTGTTCCAATGGGAGAAACGGGAGAGGAGAATGGATATGATCAATGTGATTTGGCTTGCGCTCATCGTCATCGGCTTTGGCTTTGCGGCGGCCCAGGGGAATATCGAAGTTGTGACTTCCGCGGCGTTTGACGGCGCTAAAACCGGCGTTACCGTCTGTTTCGGTCTCATCAGTGTGCTTGTATTCTGGCTCGGGATGATGAAGCTGGCCGAAGATTCGGGACTTCTGCAAAAAATCGCGAAGCTGATGGGGCCAATCGTCAGATTTCTGTTCCCGGACGTTCCCAAAAACCATCCCGCTATGGGATACATCCTATCGAATATGAGCGCGAATTTGCTTGGACTGGGCAACGCCGCCACTCCGATGGGCATTAAAGCCATGCAGGAGCTTCAGACGCTGAATCCCGACAAGACGGCGGCGAGTCCGGCTATGTGCACCTTGCTCGCCATGAATACGGCGAGTATTACCCTCATTCCGACCACTTTGATCGCCATCCGCATGAATTATAACTCGGCTAATCCGACGGAGATCGTCGGAACGACGCTTGCAGCGACCATAGTCGCGACGTTTGCCGCCGTGGCTGCGGACAGATGGTATAGAAGAAAGCTGATGAAGAAGCTTCCCAAGCCGCCTAAGCCCAAGATTCCGGACATCCCCTTCACAGCGGCCAAACCGGATATGAAAGGATGATTCCCGGATGACTGGTATGATCAATCTGATCTCCGCGTGGGCGATCCCTGTCTTGATCGCCTTCATTCCGCTTTTCGCCTTTACGAGAAAGGTCCCTGTGTATGAATCCTTTGTCGTCGGAGCCAAAGAGGGCTTTCAGACGGCTGTTCAAATCATCCCCAACCTGGTTGGCATGATGGTCGCCATCAGCGTATTCAGGGCCTCCGGCGCGCTCGACTTCTTTGTCGGCTGGACAGGCCCGTTTCTGCATAGCCTTGGCGTGCCAAGCGAAATTCTTCCCCTTGGCTTGCTGCGTCCGCTCACGGGTACCGGCTCGCTCGCTTTCGCGACGGATCTCATCTCCGTCTACGGACCCGATTCCATGATCGGAAGGATGGCTTCGACCATTCAGGGCAGTACGGACACGACACTGTATGTGCTCACCGTATACATGGGAGCGGTTGGCATCCGCAACGCCAGATACTCGCTGAAGGTAGGCTTGTTTTCGGATGTGGTCGGCTTTGTCGCATCGATCGCCGTATGTCTCCTCTTTTTTGGCTGAAGATTCCCCGCACTGCCCGCGTAACGTAATGATGGACACCTCATATACTGTATCACGCAAGCATTTGTACAGGGATTGAGGTGAAATCATGAATTTCGAAGGCTTTATTATTCATCATTCCTCCTGCACGTCCATCAATGGAGTCGGATATGATTTCTGGATCGGAGCCGACGGCTTCGTCACTTCGGCTCCTTTGCTCACGGACCCCAAGCATATTCATATCTGTCTGGAAGGCCACTTCAACCGCAGCTACGAGCTGCTTGGCGCTGCGCAGAAGCAGCAGCTTTTTATCGCCAGCAAGCTCATTATGGAATTGTCCAGACAATACGACATTTCCCCTCTTTTTCTGTATCCGCACACATCCGCATGCCCGGGAAAAGAATTTCCCTGGAAGGAACTTGTGATTTACCCTTCTCACGGGTATCATTAGTTTGAGGTGACCTATTAGACAATGGAAAGATTACAGAAAATTTTAGCGCAGGCAGGTATCGCTTCCCGTCGAAAATGCGAGGAAATGATATTGGCAGGCAAGGTGGAAGTTAACGGGGAGACCGTTACCACGCTCGGAACGAAAGCGGACCCCGAACAAGATATCATCACGGTGGCAGGCAAACCGATCCGGGGCGAAAACAAGATTTATATCATGCTGAACAAACCGAAGGGTGTTATCACAAGCGCATCGGACCCTAAAGGACGGAAGATCGTAACGGACTACGTCAAAGGGATCAAGGAGAGAATCTATCCGGTAGGACGTTTGGATTACGATACGGAAGGGCTGCTGCTTCTGACGAATGACGGCGAATTCGCGAACATGCTGACGCATCCGAAGCATCACGTGCCCAAAACATATCTCGCGACCGTTGAGGGAATCCCTCACGGCAGCGAACTGGACAAGCTGCGCGCGGGCATTCAGCTGGAGGACGGTATGACTTCGCCTGCAGAGGTGGAGTATAAGGATATCGATACCGAGAAAAATGAAGCGGTCATTACGATTACGATTCATGAAGGAAGAAATCGCCAGGTACGCCGGATGTTTGAGGCGATCTCCCACAAAGTCATCCGGCTGAAGCGGATTTCGTTTGGCGACCTGCTGCTCCAGAATCTCAAAAGGGGCTTATACCGCCATCTGACCAAAGCTGAAATCGAAAGTTTGATCAATATGGCTAAATCCGGAAAACAGGGTAAAAAATAGCTGGGAAGGTCACACAATATTCATAACCGGCCTCCGCAAATATGACATGTTTTCGCTATAATTGTTCATAGGATGTTCAAACCTGCGATGGAAAACATGATATTTGTCATAGTAAAGGAGCATTAGGCATGGGTAAATCAAGAAAAAAAGTTCAGATCATTATCCTGCTTTTGATCGTTGTTCTGGGCGGCTATGCCATTGTTTCGCAAGTTTCGGGCTCAGGCGGCAAGCCTACGGAAGGCAGCAAGGCGCCGAATTTTGAGCTGCTTGGACTGGACGGCGAGGTCCATAAGCTGGATGAATACAAAGGGAAAGCTATAGTTGTCAATTTCTGGGGAACTTGGTGCGGGCCATGCGTGAAAGAAATGCCGGCTCTGCAGGCACAATGGGAAAAATGGAAGGACAAAGACGTGGTTGTGGTCGGAATTAATGCCGGCGAGGACAAAATGGCCGTCGAAAATTTCGTGAATAGCGTGAACGTGAATTTCCCGGTTCTGCTTGATACGAACAAGGATGCTATCGCAAAATATGGCATTGCTCCCCTCCCAACCACCTTTTTTGTGTCCAAGAACGGGAAAATCAACAAAATTCATCTCGGTCAGCTGGATTTGGCCACCCTCGACAAACAAATTGAAGAGCTGGTGAAATCGTAATGTTACAGGAAGTAATCGCTTTTAAGAACACGAAATGCGAGTGCGGACACCAGAATCCGGTCGGCACCGTGCTTTGCGAGGCGTGCGGCAGACCGCTTGAACAAGAGGACCGCGAATCCACAGAAGTTCTGGAAATGCGTTATGACGGGATGGCGCGCCGGTCGCAGCGCGCGAACCCGAACATCATCGACCGTATCTGGAACTTCTTTTCCTCTGTCAAAATTGCGGTATATATGATCATTCTGACGCTGATCGGCTCGATGCTCGGCACGATCTTTCCGCAGGAAAGCACGTTTTTGAATATCGATGCATCGACCTACTACAAGGAAACCTACGGGACCTGGGGACTGGTTTATTACAAGCTGGGGCTCACGCATACGTATGAATCCTGGTGGTTTATCCTGCTGCTGGTCATGATCGGCGCCTCGCTTGTCATTTGCAGTCTGGACCGGGTTCTGCCGCTTTACAAAGCATTAACCAAGCAAAGAATACTTAAGCATATGCAGTTTCTGACGCGCCAACGCGTCGTCTATCAAGGACCTGTCAATGAGCCGGCAGAGGAATGGGTAAAGCAGGCGACGGCTCCGATCAAGAAGAAGGGCTATCGTGTGTACACGGACGGAAACGCTCTCTTGGCGGAAAAATACCGCTTCAGCCGCTGGGGTCCTTACGTCATCCATATCGGGCTGATCATCTTCCTGCTTGCCGTACTGGCACGCGGTTTGCCGGGTCTCAAAATGGATCAGCATATCGCCTTTCCCGAAGGGGAAATCAAACACATACCGAACACTTCGTATTATCTGAAGAACGAAAAGTTCACCGTGGAGTATTATACGGAAGCGGACATGCCTAAGGAGTTTCAAAATAAGGGCAAAGTTCTGCCGAAGCTTTTTAATACCCAAGCCACACTTTACCAGTGTACAGCGGATTGTGATGATCCGACCAAGGAACCGAAGCTGGAGGAAGTGACTAAGCATAATATTCAGGTCAACGACCCGCTTGACTACAAGGGGCTGTTGGCATACCAGTTCGACTACGACATGACGCCGGTGCTGCGCTCGGTAAGCCCCTCGCTGGTGAACGTCAAGAGCGGTAAGGACTTCGGTAATTTCAAGCTGGATATCAAAAATCCGCAGCGCAACTATACGGTAGGTGACTACAGCCTTGAGCTGAAAGAGAAGTACAATGATTTCGGTCTCGACGAAAACGGCAAGCCGGTTACCAAAACTCCGAATCCGAATGCGCCGGCATTTCTATTCCTGATCAAAGGACCGGATCTGCCAGAAGCCGGTGTGCAGTATATTTATTTTCCGAAGGAAATCGATAAAGAACGATTCCAGCAGGATGCCATCAATGCCAAGCTGAACGGGGGCGATTTCCCGCTCATGCTGGACGTGAAGGGCATGGAAAACGTTGATTTCTCGTTGTCCACTTCCTATTTGAATATCCGCGTCGACAAAGTGATGCCTTTCATCTGGATCGGCGCCAGCATCGTCATGCTCGGTCTGGTGCTCGGGTTTTATTGGCAGCATCGCCGCATATGGCTGCGGATCGACGACGGCGTTCTGACGCTCGGAGCGCACACCAACAAAAACTGGTTCGGCATACGCCGGGAAGTCTCGGCCATTCTGAAAAAAATGAATCTGGATGTGGACGAAAAGTCCCTGGATAACGGAGGAAAACAAGCATGAAGTTATTGGATTTCAGCAGTGATATGTTTATCGTCGCATTCTTCCTCTATTGCGCGGCATTCATATTATTCGCGGTTGCGCTGATGGGCCGCAGGTGGAGCAACCGCGATCCGGAAGCCCACTCGAAAAAATGGGGAAGAATCGCTTTCATCGTGTCAACCCTCGGCTTGATCTTCCAGCTGGTATTCTTCGTGACCCGCTGGATCGGGGGCAAGCATATACCGGTCAGCAATATGTACGAGTTCATGTCCTTCTTGTCGATGATGGTCATGGTTGCGTTTACGGTCGTGTACCTGATTTACAAAAAGACGCTTCTCGGTTTGTTCGCCGTTCCGATTACGATCATCATTATGGCTTATGCCGCCGTGTTCCCGCAGGAAGTGCAGCCGCTGATTCCATCGCTGCAGTCCTACTGGTTGAAGATTCACGTTACGCTTGCTGCTGCCGGTGAATCCTTCTTCGCGATCGCCTTTGCCGCGGGTTTCATGTATCTGCTGCGCACGGTGGATTTCAAGGGCAAGGACAAGCAAGCCAGAAAACAGCAGCGCTGGGTTGAAGTCATCTTCTTTTCCATTATTCTTGTCATTTCCTTTATCGCTACCGTATTTATTTTCCGTGCTACAGGTTATGAGTCCGTATTCACGCAGACCAAGCTGACGGGTGCGGAGGGCGCGCAAACGTCGGTTACGCAGACGGTATCTTATAAATTGCCGCCGATCGTTGGACCTTACCACAGCAAGATCGAAAGCTACGAACCGTTCCTTGGCATGAGCAAGCCGCTCTTTAACGCTCCTTCATGGATGAATGGCGTGAATGCCGGACGGAAGTTCAACACGATCATCTGGTCCTTCATAACGGGTCTCATTCTTTATGGAGTTCTGCGTCTGATCGCACGCAAGCCGCTCGGCCGCGCCGCATCTCCTTTGCTGGATGGCATCGATGCGGACGATCTGGACGAAATCAGCTACCGGGCCATCGCGATCGGGTTCCCGATCTTTACCTTGGGCGCATTGATCTTCGCGATGATTTGGGCGCAGATCGCGTGGGGCATTTTCTGGAGCTGGGATCCGAAGGAAGTATGGGCCTTGATATGCTGGCTGTTCTACAGCGCCTATCTGCATCTCAGACTTTCCCGCGGCTGGCAGGGCAGCAAGTCTGCCTGGTTGTCGGTTATCGGCTTCCTGGTGGTTATGTTTACCCTGGTAGGGGTAAATCTGGTTATTGCCGGTTTGCATTCCTACGCCGGTGTTGAATAACTTATAAAACGACAAATTTCATCAATAGCAGATCCGTTTCGCATTTCTTGTTGAATGTTGAAGCGGATTTTCGCTATAATGATGCTTTGAGAGTGTGCATAAGATCACGTATGAACATAAAGGGGTTGTTGTCTATGTCAGAGCACGGAAATCGAATACTGGTTGTGGACGATGAGGAACGGATTCGCCGATTGCTGAAAATGTATTTGGAAAAAGAAGGATACGAAGTGGAAGAAGCCGAGGATGGAGAAACTGCGCTGCGCAAAGCATCCAACCAGGATTACGGCCTTATTTTGCTTGACTTGATGCTCCCGGGAATGGACGGAATGGAAGTTTGTACCCGACTGAGACAATTAAAATCGACACCAATTCTCATGCTTACGGCTAAAGGGGAGGAAATCAACCGCGTTCAAGGTTTTGAAGTCGGAGCGGATGACTACGTTGTAAAGCCGTTTAGCCCCAGAGAAGTTATATACCGTGTAAAAGCGATCCTGAGACGCTCTTCTGCCACCGCGTACTTGTCTAAGGACAGCAATTCGAGCAACAACATCGTATTCCCGCATCTGGTCATCGAGCACGACGCGCACCGGGTAACGGCTAGCGGTCATGAAGTCTCTTTGACGCCGAAGGAATACGAGCTGCTGCATTATCTTGCGGTTTCGCCTGACAAGGTATTTTCAAGAGAAGAGCTGCTGAAGGATGTCTGGAACTATGAATTCTTCGGCGATCTGCGTACCGTTGATACCCATGTCAAGAGATTAAGGGAAAAGCTGAATAAAGTGTCTCCGGAATCAGCTGCCATGATCACGACTGTATGGGGTGTAGGTTACAAGTTAGAGGTGCCGAAATAACGTGAACTTCTGGACATCGCTGGTCGGTAAACTGTGGGCGACAATCATATGTCTGGTGGCATGTATCCTGATCATTATGGCCTTGTTTCTGCTCCCGTATATCGACACCAATTTCTCGAACAATTCCGGAGATATTAAACGTCTGTTCACTTATACGGCGATCATCGGCTTTTCGATGACCACCTTTTTTGCGCTGTTCCTTCTTACGAAGATCACGCAGCCGATGCAGAAGCTGATCAGCGCTGCGGAGGCAATCAGCAAGGGGGAGTACAGCACCCGTCTTTCGATCGTAACGAGCGATGAAATCGGAAAGCTCGCCAACACGTTTAACCACATGGCGACGGAGCTGGAAGACAATATCCGCAATCTCAATCAGGAAAAAGAACATCTGGCGAGCGTACTGCGAAGCATGAGCGATGCCGTGATTACGATTGACAACTCGGGTCATATCGTACTGACGAATCCGCCTGCCCAAAAGCTGATTCCGAAATGGAAGGATATCGACTGGGACCTCGAGCAGACGGAGGATCTGGAAAGCCCGCGCGAAGCAAAGGTACCGAAGCCGCTTTTTGCTTTGTTTGAGCGCATGCTGCAGGAAAGGACGGACGTCAGCTCCGATGTGCATGTCAAGCAGGGGGTCTGGTCCGTCCATATGGCGCCGCTGTATGGGGATAACGACATTCGCGGGGCCGTGGCCGTGCTTAGGGATATTACCGAACAGGTGAAGCTGGAGAAGATGAGACAGGATTTCGTGGCGAACGTATCTCACGAGATTCGTACCCCATTATCGATGATGCAGGGCTACAGCGAGGCGCTGCTGGACGGAATGGCTGCATCGCCTGAGGAAAGCGAGGAGCTCATTCAGGTGATTCATGACGAATCGCTGCGAATGGGGCGCCTCGTCAAGGATCTGCTCGACCTGGCAAGGATGGAAGCAGGTCACACCGATATCCAGCGCAGCCGGCTGGAAGTGAACGATCTGCTGGAACGCGTATACCGCAAATTCTCGGTTCGGGCCAAAGAAGGCGGTATCGAATTGAGCTATGTCAAACATACGGAGAATCTTGTCCTCGAAGCGGCTGATGAGGATAAGCTGGAGCAGGTGCTGACGAACCTGCTCGACAATGCTTTCCGCCATACACCGGAAGGGAAGCAGATTCGAATCGTGGCCGATCGGATCGGCGAAGGGACGAGTGCAGAGCTTCAGATCCGGGTTGAGGACGAAGGCGCAGGCATTCCGCAGGAAGACCTTCCGTTCGTCTTTGAAAGGTTCTACAAAGCGGATAAGGCGAGGGTAAGGGGAGCATCGAACGGAACCGGCCTCGGCCTCGCTATCGTTAAAAATATCGTGGAGTCCCATGCCGGTTCGATCCGGGTGACCAGCCAGCTTGGCGAAGGCACCGTTTTCTCGATAAGGCTTCCTGTCGAAAACGATAAATCTTGATGGCATACCAAGAAACACCTCACTCAGAGGTGTTTTTTGTTGAAGTTCAAAGATTAATCTTGTTCAACGTGGAACATTCATCCGAATTAGAAAAAGCTCTTGCCTTCATGAAGGCAAGAGCTTTCGATGTTATCTATGCGGTACAAACACGAGGCTTATATGGCTTACAGCGTAATTTCAATGGCCCGGTTAAGCTCCGGCAATGTCGTCAACTGATTGAGCACGTCCTTCTGTACAGCCTTGTCGACTGTCAGAATCATAATAGCGGCTCCGCCAATGATTTTGCGTCCGACCTGCATGGAGGCGATATTGACGTCGTTTTGTCCCAAGAGCGTACCTACGCTGCCGATGATGCCCGGCTTGTCATTGTGGGAGATCAGAATGACATGACCTTCCGGAGAAATATCGACAGGGAATTTATCGATTTGCACGATCCGCTCGCCGTATCCGTTCAACAGGGTACCGGCAACCAGTGTTTCCTCATGGTCTTGGGTCTTCAATGTCACGGTCAGCAAATTCGTGAATCCCTTGGATTTGGAAGCCTTGCTGACCACGACATTGATGTCGCGGGATTTCGCGAGATGCATGCAGTTTACGATATTGACTTCGCTTCCGAGATGATGGCCCAGCACGCCTTTGACGATGTAACGTGTCAGCGGAAGGGTATCGACATCCGACAGATCACCGGCGTAATCGACGAGGATTTCATTGACGGCCTGGTTAGCGGACTGTGCTGCAAAGCTGCCCAGCTTCTCACCGATGGAGAAGTACGGCTGCAGGCGGCTCATCACGCTTGCGGCAACCGGAGGCATGTTCACTGCGTTTTTGAAAGGTTCGTTGCGCAGGATATGAAGCACTTCCTCCGATACGTCGATAGCGACGTTCTCCTGTGCCTCGACGGTCGAAGCGCCCAGGTGAGGCGTCACGATGATTTTCGGATGCGAAAGAAACGGATGATCTTGCTGTGGAGGCTCGCTCTCAAATACGTCGAAGGCTGCTCCGGCGACAATGCCTTG
Source organism: Paenibacillus sp. SAFN-054 (assembly GCF_051966755.1). Classification (NCBI taxonomy): domain Bacteria; kingdom Bacillati; phylum Bacillota; class Bacilli; order Caryophanales; family Paenibacillaceae; genus Paenibacillus; species Paenibacillus sp. SAFN-054. The sequence continues at coordinate 1,846,611 of NZ_JBQCKS010000001.1, read as the reverse complement.
ATCGATGGCTTCCACGAGGGCGGTTTCGTCGATAATGCCGCCACGCGCGCAGTTAATGATGCGCATGCCCTTCTTCATGACTTCGAATTGAGGACGGGAGATCATGTGGCGCGTTTCAGGAGTCAGCGGCGTATGAACGGTCATAAAGTCGGCATTGCGGACGATGTCATCCACGGATGCGAGCTTCACTTCCATCTTCTCGGCACGTTCCTGCGTCAAGAACGGATCGAAAGCGAGAATATTCATGCCAAAGGCTTTCGCGCGTTTGGCCACTTCACTGCCGATACGACCCATGCCCATTACGCCGAGCGTCTTGTTGCGAAGCTCAACGCCCAGAAAGGACTTGCGGTCCCAGACGCCGCCAACCGTTTTGGCGTAGGCCTGCGGGATGTGACGGGCGAGTGCCATCATCATGGCGAAGGTATGCTCGCATGTGGTGATCGTATTGCCGTCCGGTGCGTTAATGACGATGATGCCGCGTTTGGTGGCTGCCTCGAGGTCGATGTTATCAACGCCGACTCCGGCGCGGCCGACGACTTTAAGGTTCGTTCCTGCCGCCATAATCTTCTCGGTGACGCGTGTCTGGCTGCGGACGAGCAGGGCATCATACTCTCCGATAATGGAAGCAAGCTCATCTTCTCCGAGTCCCGTCTTTTTCTCTACCAGGACATCGGCTGCATCCATCAGCTGCTGAATCCCGAGATCGCTGATTGGATCCGATACTAACACTTTAAACATGGTTTCTCCTCCTCATTCTGTTGGAACACTTATATTGGAGGACTGCATTCCGTAATGAAATACAATCCTGTAAAACCGTCGTCAGCAATGCTTTTTGTAAATGTGGTATTCCCTGGGCAACGCGGTGCTGTATAAAAGAGCGAAGATATATCGCTGCGCGGATGCGGCGCTAGCGCGGGAAGGCAGGGTGCTGATATAACAAAAAAACCCTCAATCCGCACACTACTTGCGTAGTAAGGGACGAGAGTTGTTCGTGGTACCACCCTAATTTACCGCTGGGTTCAGCCAGCAGCCTCAGAGGCCTGTTACAGACCTGATTTGATAACGGAAATGACCCGGCTGCACCTACTAGTAAGGTTCAATGCAGCTTCTCTGGAACGCTAAGATGGCTTGACTGTCACCGGTTTACACCAACCACCGGCTCTCTGAAGACTCTCAAGAATCTTTTTTCCTTCATCGGTTTAAATCGTTAATTTTTTCATAATGTATCATGGCCGAAAGACCCCTGTCAATAGGTAAACTTGGGCTTGTTGAATCTATAGCGCCAAATCTGCTATGATTTTTATGACACTCGGTGGCAATTATGCTCAAATATTGTCGTTTTGGAGCTCGAAAAAGAATGGAAGCTGGGGCAGCAGCTCGTTCGTGCCGTACTGCTTCTTCAGCTTGATAAATGCAGCAGGCTGGACGATCTCTTTCTGGCGAAGATAGCTGACGGCTTGCTGCAGCGTCGTCAGCTTATGCGCTTTGGCTTTGCCGGTGATAATCCAGGAATCAATGCAGGCGGTAATATCCTGCGGATCAGCCGCGCTAAAAAACGAGCTGCTTAGCATGGTGGAGGCGACGGCTTCGTTCTTAACCATCAGCGGATAAGAAGTCCACGTATCGAGCTGCAGGCTGGCGGGCACCACATATTGCTTCGGAATATTCGGACTTACCTTTGCACCCCATCTCAACATGGAGGAGTAATACTGCTTTTGAGCAAGAAGGCCGTATTTCGCTGCGTTTTTATAAAATTCATCCTTTTCTAGCATGGAAATGGCGAAATCAGGACGAGAGTCACCAGCAGCCGCGCGGTCAGCAGCCTTGCTGAACAGCCGCAGGCTTTTTAGCGTGTTATACTGAGACTGCTCCAGCAGCGGCGAGGCATCAAATACAGAGGTTTGAAGCACTTCGTCGTATTTGGTGTCAGCCAGCTTGGAGAGCTGCTTAAAGACGCCGGATTGTTCTGTGCCCGGTACGACTAGGGAACCCGTTAACTGAGCCCATTCGGTCTTGAATTCCCGATAAGGCAAAAATACGGTATGATAGAAGGTAACGAGATCCTGCTGCTGGTACGAATCGGAGAAGTCGGGAGCAGCGGAAGATAATTTTAGGTAGGTGTATTTCTCCTCCATGCGGCCTGCTCCTACCCGGACACCAGACAGAAACGCGGCTGCGATGGCGGCAAGCGCGAGTATGAGCAGCAGGCTGGAGTAAAGCTCGAAACGGGAGGGGCGTTTATTCATGATTACTGGCACTCCTTCAATAAGGTAATGATCCTTGGTTCGTTCAATAACTAAAGACAGGCAGGCATAATATGAAAAAATTCAAATTCCGTGTGCCCAAACTGAAGCAGGCCACACCTGATCAGCTGACAGACCGTCTGCTCCTGATCAATCTGTATCTTACGCAAGGCCTTACCTTAATTATCGGATTGATATGGATTTTATTTCAGAAAAGAAATCCATTCGATTTGTTTGTGACCCATAAAGGTGACTATTTTGTGGCATGGGGTCTTGGGCTGGCCGCGATCATGTTTCTTATCGATTACCTGGTGTCCCGGGTGACGCCTGATGAAGTCATGGATGACGGCGGAATTAACAACATGCTGTTTCAAAACCGTCCGGTTTGGCATATTGTATTCATAGCGGCACTGGTGGCCGTCTGCGAGGAGCTGCTATTCCGGGGGGCCATTCAGCACTCCTTCGGTCCCTACTGGACGAGTATTCTTTTCGCGCTTATCCATGTCCGGTATCTAAAGCATTGGATTCCTACAGGCTGGGTGTTTTTGAGCAGTTACGGACTCGGATATATCTACATACATTCCGGAACGCTGCTTGCTCCGGTGGTATGCCATTTTGCGATCGATTGTATATCAGGGTTAGTGATTCGATTTCGGAGGGAGTCATGAGCAGCGAACTTAGCAGAGTAGAAACGTATAACAGAAACCGAAAAAAAAACCAAGCAAAAAAGCCCCCTGCAACCGAGGAACGGCATCGGGCAAAGAAGACAAAAGAACGGCCTGAACGGAAAAAGCCTGCTAAAGCTCCAGCCTCTCTAAGCAGGGTAAAGGCCTCGAGGGAGCGAAGCGGCGGATCAGCAGCTATGCCCCGGGCTGCAAGCACAGCGACAGACGGTTCCCGCATGTCCAGCCCGAAGCAGCAGGCTTACCGATCACGCGCCGAGAAGCATAAGCCTAGAGCCGCACGTTCGGAAGAGGACACGGAGTCGGCTCCTGCCCGCTCCGAAACATACGGTTCCCGCAAAAACGTCATCAGCAAATACTTCACTAATTCACTATTCTTCCTGTTTCTTGTGCTGACGGCATTTCTAGTATATTGGGGAGTGAAGGGCGCGCCTCCACTGGAGGAATTATGGTAGCGGCAGCGCTGTGGTGGTGTGCGGGCATTGCGGCGGCGTGCTGTATGCTGCTCCTGGCGAGAATGTCCTATGAAGCAAGGCTTCATTCTGTGACGCATTCCGAGGTCGTGTTAGATAACCTCCCGGAAGCCTTTAGGGGGAGCCGGATTTTTTTTGCCTCTGATATTCATAAACGGAAGCTCTCCAGGGAATTTCTGAAAGCTTACTTTGGCAAAGCGGATTGGGTCATTCTTGGCGGGGATATCATGGAAAGAAACGTTCCCCTGGAACGCGTCCAGGAAAACTTGGCGATCTTAAGCGAGATTGGGCCGGTTTATGGGGTTTACGGCAATCATGATTTGAAGGCCGATCCGGACGGGTTGGCTCGGGTTCTTGAACTAAACGGAGGTATACTGCTCCGAGACGAGAATACGATTCTGGAACGGGATGGGGAGAAGATATGCCTAACCGGTGTGGACCAACCTCGAAGCAAGCGGGATGGGTATCCCCGACTGCCGGAATTACCTGCCTCTGAATCAGCCCTTTGCAGAATAGTAGTGGTGCACGATCCGGTTTGGATCCGGTTTATAACGGACAAAGCCGCAGATCTGATTCTCGCGGGACATACGCATGGCGGGCAAATCAGGCTTCCCTGGTTCGGAGCCATCCGGCTAAATGGATTTTACCGGAAATATGACTGTGGATGGTTCCGCTGGTACCAGCCCCATTCAGCCGTCAAGAGACCACAAATGCTGATTAGCCGCGGGTTCGGCAATCGGCGTATCCCGCTGCGTTTATGCTGTCCTTCAGAGATGCACCTTATTCAGCTCTATAATGCTGCGGATAGTGAGCAGGAGCGCTAAATAAAAAAGCACCTTTCCGGAATAGACCGAAAGGGTGCTTTTTGCTGTTGACATGGCACTATCTCATTTCAAGCTCAATACTCCTAGGGTCCACGAAAGTATAGCCTTTGCTTTCCAGCTTAGTCAGCAGTTGATCCAAAGCTTCTGTTGTCCATGGCAGTTCATGCATCAAAATGTTGCTGCCTGCATGGAGCTGATCCATCACATTCTGAATGACCTTCTGCGGATTATCTGTTCCTTTGGATTTCATGGTCCAATCAAGAGAGCCGTTCGACCAGGTCATGTATAACAGGCCGTTCTCTTTGGCGATTTTTTTGCCGACATCTCCGCCTTCGCCAAACGGTGGACGGAAAAACACTGGCGTTTCACCGATCGTCTCCTTAACGATTTGCTGGACGTCTTCGATTTGCTTCTTCACCTTGGCCTCCGGTTCCTTACGAAGGGAAATGTGATCCCAGCTGTGGTTGCCGATGATTTGGCCGCGGTCATGAATCAGCTTAAGCAGGTCGGGGTTTTCTTTCACACGGTAGCCGTTGACGAAGAAAATGGCCTTGGCATGATGCTTGTCCAGCGTATCGATCAGGCTGTTGATCCATTCGGCCTTTTTCGGACCGTCATCGAAAGTCAGCAGCACCACTTTTTTCTCCGTGCCTTCCTCATTAGGAACGATATTGTAAGCCTTGTTCATGTGGTATTTAAGGGGAATGGAGGCCTCTTCCTTGGATTCCGCCTCATTGCTTTGTTCCTCGGCGTCTTTGCCCGAACTGACATGCTTAGAACCACCAGCCTCTTGGCCGGCTGCTTCGCCGCTCCCATCGTCCTTGGCGTCAGGGGCCTGATCGGAATTCGGCTTAACGTCTGAACCGGCATTCGTCGTACCCTGACTTCCGTTTTGGGTGGCTGTATTTGGACTGGTACCGGGGTCTTTTTTCTCGCCGCATGCGCTTAACAACATAGCCGTAACAAGAAGGAGCGCAGCTGTCTTTTTAACCATTTTTCCATCTCACTTTCCTGATTTTATGCCGCATGAGTCCGTCTCTTTCAGCGAACAATACACTTGATTTTATCACATAAGGAGGTTGTAATTGTGAATACTTCGTCATTTATAAGCGGTGTCCTGATCGGTGCTGCCGCAACAGCTATCATGTCCAAGAACAAAGGGTCGATCACGTCTGCCATCACGCAAAACGCAGGTAAAATGATGGATATCGGTTCCATTGGCTCCAGCGGTTCAGGCAGCTCTGGAGGTCACAGCTCCCATTATGCCCATTCGCATAATAAGGATGAAAGCATGAAGCAAATCAACGATTTCATCAGCAGCAATCCCGATGTGAAAAGAGAAGTGGATATGATTATGAAGGAAACGAATACGACCATACCGGGATTGTAAACGCATCACAAGCCATTAGAATCATTTTTGAGGCGGTTCACACTCAAAATGATTCTTTTTTTGTCTATTTTACAGCGTGCATTTCTGGTTATATAATGATAACATACTTACATAGAACTATTTTCAGCACACATTATGGGAGACATCATAATTTGTTATATCATTGCTTGCAGAGGAGGATCCTGTCATGAAAATAGAACGATTAAGCTCAGATAAGATACGGATTTTCCTCACGTTCGACGATCTGAGTGAGCGCGGAATCCAGAAGGAAGATATGTGGCAGGAGCTTCCCAAGGTCCATGAGCTGTTCACCGAAATGATGGATCAAGCCTATAACGAACTCGGTTTCGACGCAACTGGACCGCTCGCCGTTGAGGTCTTTGCTCTGCCTGCTCAAGGCATGGTCGTCATCGTGACCCGTGGGAAATATGATCATCAGCATTACAGCCACTTGGGAGAAGATGAGCTTCCCGAAGAAGTGTACGAAATGGAAGTGACGCTGGAGCAAAGCGATTCCATCGTGTACGCGTTTAATGATTTTGAGGTGCTAATCGAAGCTGCGCATGTTCTCGGCGGTCATATCACTGAGGCAGGCCGTCTTTATCATTATAAAGATAAATGGGTGCTGTATATGGATCCTGAACAGATTGATTCCGGCAAGCATCCTTCACTCATAGCCGTCTTGGCGGAATACGGAGAGGCCGCTTCCTTCACGGAGGCCGTGCTCGATGAATATGGTAAGGTTGTCATGCAGGAGAATGCCATAGCGGTGATACGCGAGCATTTCAAACGACAGGATTAAAATTTGACGCCGTCATCCCATGAACGATGAATTCATGGGATGAATTGCTTTTTAAAGCGCGGACACGGATAAAAGGGGGAAAAGAAACGGTGCTTTGGTTTTCAGTCATTGCGTCGGCGTTAGCGCCGGGACTTGCCCTTTTGACGTACTTTTACCTGAAGGACAGATATGAGCAGGAACCACTCATGATGGTTATGAAGGTATTCGTCCTTGGATTCCTCATCGTGGTGCCGGTCATGATCATACAACGGGGGATGACGGACGGATTTGGGGGCAATCCCTATGTCGAGTCATTTATCATTTCATCCTTCGTCGAGGAATTTCTGAAGTGGTTCGTCCTGTACCATATGATCTATAACCACACGGAGTTTGACGAGCCGTACGACGGCATCGTGTATGCTGTAGCCATTTCGCTTGGCTTCGCGACAGTCGAGAATGTGATGTACGCCTGGTACAGCCACGCTTCGATCGGGGCGATGTTTCTGCGGGCGTTGCTTCCCGTCTCAGGCCATGCGATGTTCGGTGTCATGATGGGCTATTATCTGGGGCGTGCCCGGTTCTCTACCGGACGCAAGGCCAAACGTTATCTGGCCTACTCGATGTTCATTCCTTGGTTTTGGCATGGCGTGTACGACCTGATTCTGGCCACCATGACGCAGTACTGGATCTGGTTCATCGTTCCGCTCATGGCATTCCTGTGGTATGGGGGCATGGGCAAGGTGTACCGGGCTAACAACCGCTCGCCATTCCGTTTTCTGAAGCGGGAGGAAGAGATTAATACGTAAACAAAGTGGGCAGACTTTATCCTACGAGATTCCATTTATGGAAAATTAATGAGGATGGAGGGTGCCTTTTTTGCGTGTAAAAGTGACGATCGTATGCAAGCAGTGCGGGGAACGGTTTATTTTGAGGGGAAAAAGAGACCGTGGACGCATTGAGACCGGCTTCAAGCAGTGCCTTTGCAACAATAAAAACCTGTTTGACATCGAAGAGCTTCCGATTTAGCCGGAAAGCTCGCTTTCGGTTTGCCCGTACGCGGGAACAGGAAATTAGGCGGGGCTGCCATTTGATGCATAAGACTCCTTTCTTCTTGTCAAACTAACAGCAGCAACCATATAAATTGAACGAAAAGTAAAGATGTTCTCTTATTCCCTGAAATCAAGGGAAGAGGAATTGCCCTTTGTTCATTTTATACAGTAGATGGATCCATATCTGTGTGATTCCTGGGTCCATGCGGTTGAAGAAAGGAGACTTGAGCTATTATGTACAAGCGACTAAGCGCTGTATTGTTTCCCATCGTTACCCTCTTAATGATCGGGGCTTTCGTGTGGGGGTACCAAGAGAATCAGGAGAAAAACTCGATTTTGATTAAAGCGGAGAATCAGTACCAGCGGGCTTTTCATGATTTGTCCTATCATATGGACCGCCTGCATAGCGAGCTTGGCAATACACTTGCGGTCAGTTCGACCTCGAACGCCATGCACCGCAAAGGGCTGATCAATGTATGGAGGCTGACGAGCGAAGCCCAGAACGAGATCAACCAGCTGCCGCTTACCATGCTGCCTTTTAATAAAACCGAAGATTTCTTGTCCAGGATATCGAATTTCTCGTACCAGACGTCCATGCGGAACCTCGATAAAGAGCCGCTGACGCCGGACGAGCTGAAAAATCTGAAGACACTCTACAAAAATTCTGCCGATATTACCAAGGACCTGCAGACCGTCCAAAGCAAGGTGATCTCGAACCGGCTGCGCTGGATGGATGTGGAGAGCGCCATGGCCACGGAAGAGAAGGCATCGGACAACACGATTATCGACGGCTTCAAAACCGTGGACAAACGCGTCGGGGCTTACCCAGAGCTCAATTGGGGACCTGCTGTATCCAGCATTTACGACAAACGCTCTGTGAAGATGCTGTCCGGAAATGCGGTATCCAAAGAGGATATTAAGCGGAAGGCTGCTAAATTCGCGGATGCCGGCCAGCATGCCTCGATTCAGGTGACGGAGAACGGCAAGGGAACGGAATGGGAGTCTTACACGGCGACCGTGACATCGCAGGATCTTCCGGCTCCCATTTCCATGGATTTCACGAAAAAAGGCGGACTTCTGATCAGCTACCACGACAACCGGAAAATCGGCAAAAAGTCCGTTACGATGGATCAGGCTAAAGCCAAAGCAGATCAGTTTCTGACCAAGAAGGGCTATAAAAATATGACGGCAGTAACAGCGGACCAGTACAGCAACATGGGTAACCTGACCTATGTGAGCAAGCAGGACGGCGTACTCATATACCCTGAAAAAATCACTGTCCGCGCCGGCCTCGACAATGGCGAGGTCACCGGCTTCCAGGCAAGCGATTACGTATATGAGCATAGAACTGAACGCAAAATTCCAAAACCGAAAATGACATTGGCCGAGGTGCGCAAAAAGGTCAATCCGGAGTTTAAGGAAACCTATAACCGCATGGCTTTGATCAAGGACGACCTGGGCAAGGAAGCGTTATGCTATGAATTTGGCGGTAATATTAACGGTTCAAGATACCGGTTGTACCTGGACGCGAGTGACGGAACCGAGAAAATCGTCGAGGAACTGAAAGCATCAGACCGCCTGGCGGCCGAAAGATAGAAGACTTTTATACCAGCTTACAGGAAGCCCCTTTCGCAAAGAGGCTTCTTTTTTTGCTCAAAAACACGCTTACCTGAATCTAAAGACATGGTATAATCAGGATATGCGGTTATTATAAGAGCTGGCGGTGAACTTTTTTGTATCCGAAAATAGGGGACTTATTATTTATTAGCGTAGATTCAGGAGATGAAAAAGAAGCGGTCGTCCAATACAAATCCAGAATCGGGGATATGGACGAGGATTCGATTCTCATCGAAGTACCGATGCAGGAAGGCACGGGACGATTGAAAAAGCTGTTTATCGGGGACGAGCTTTCGATTTTCTTTATGTCCGAAGGCGGGATCAAAAATTATTTCAATTCCTATGTCCTGGGATTCAAGGAAGATGTGATCCGAATGGTCCGCATCCGCAAGCCTGAACCGGATTCCATTAGCAAAATCCAGCGCCGCAGCTTTCTGCGCGTGAATGCGGAGCTTGAGGTCGCCGTCAAAACGGACAAAATGCTGCGCTTTGTTGCACGGACGGATGATGTGGGCGGAGGAGGCTTATCCTTCTTCTGCGATGCCAACCATCGTTTGTCGGAAGGGGACGGATTGTCCTGCTGGGTACTCGTGCCCTATAAGAACGGCAGCATTGAGCATGTTCCGTTCAATGGCGAAGTCGTACGTATCAGGGTCCTCGAGAACGGCCGCAAAATCGTCATGGTCAAGTTCATCACGATCGCGGACATGGAGCGCCAGAAGCTGATCCGCTATTGCTTCGAACGACAGTTCGATTTCAGACGCTGACACGGGCGATTGGTTTCGATTGAATCGCTGCATAAATAAGGCAGCTTCCGGAAACATTAATAGGAAAAATCCGGGAGTGCATGCATGTGAACGAAAAAGAACAGGTGAAGCAGTACCTTTTATTGTTTGAACGACTGTGCGAGCAGGCGGGGCGTCTGACGAAAATTCTGCTGATTTTTCTCCTTGCCGCCTTGGTTTTCTGCCAGGCAGCGCTGCATATCAGTCCGCTGAGACCTTTTATTTCACCGATAGACAGGCTGGATGGGGTTCCGATAAAAGAGCGGAATGTAAAGGATTGGCAGCGCTGATTCTACGGGTCTTTTTTGCATCGATGTATGTTGTGTGGTATAATTTTCACGTCGCAGGCAATGCCTGCTTTTTTCTTGAAAAGATCGGAACCCTGACGGTCTGACTGTCACCAGGTCTGTTATTCTCGGGAAAAATGCACGACAGTAAGCAATTTTCACTGTTCTTATGCTTAAGTTTGAGGAGGAATGCCCCTTTGGATCGGCAGGGGACGAAGCACAACTTGAAGATTAACATTGCAATTGATGGTCCTGCCGGGGCAGGGAAAAGCACGATCGCCCGCTTGGTGGCCAAAGAGCTGTCCTACATATATGTGGACACGGGATCCATGTACCGCGCAGTAACATGGTATATGCTGAAGCATGAAATTATGCCGGAATTTTCCGATTTGGTGCTTCAACATGCCCAAAACTTGGTGATTGAATTAATACCGGGTGTTGACGGGCAGAAAGTGCTTGTCGACGGCCAGGATGTTTCACCGTTTATTCGTTCACAGGAAGTGAACGGCATGGTATCGTTTTACTCCCAGATCGAGGGGCTTCGCAAGCACTTGGTAGCACTCCAGCAGGAGATGGCCGCACGCAAAGGCGTGGTCATGGACGGACGAGACATTGGCACAACAGTGCTCCCGGATGCCGAATTGAAAATTTTCATGACGGCAAGCGTGAAGGAACGTGCTCTCCGCCGCTTTAAAGAGCTTGGTGATGCGCAAGGATTGACGTTGGAGCAGCTTGAGAAGGACATTGCAGAGCGGGACCGTCTGGATGAAGGACGTGAAGTTTCGCCGCTGCGCTGCGCGGACGATGCCATCGTGCTCGATACCACGCATATGGACATCCCTCAAGTTGTGGATACGATCGTTTCTTATTGCAGAACTCATACGAACTCATAAGGATGGGGAGAACCAAACATGATTTATGTTTTTTGCCGTGGAGTGCTGCGGATACTTTTTGCGTTCATGTATCGCTTGGAAGCGATAGGGACGGAGAATATCCCGGAAGAAGGCGGAGTTCTGCTCTGCTCGAATCACAAAAGTCTGCTTGATCCGATCGCGGTCGGCATTAAAGTGAGGCGACAGGTCAAATTCATGGCCAAGGAAGAATTGTTCAAGATTCCGATTCTCGGATGGCTGCTCAAGCAGTTCGGCGCATTTCCGGTCAAACGTGGCGGAGTCAGCAAGGATTCTTTCAAAACGTCCCTCAAAATCTTGCGCGGCGGAGAGGTCATGGGGATATTCCCGGAAGGTACGCGTCATTCGGACAGCGGAGCTGCCAAAAAAGGGGCTGCGAGTTTTGCTCTCCGGAGCGGAGCTGCCGTGGTTCCTGCCGCAATCGTTGGTGACTACAAGTTTTTACGAAAAATGAGAGTTATATACGGTAAACCCATCGATTTATCCGAATTTGCAGCCATGGATTCCGGAGAAGCGGTCGAAGCCGTGACAGGCAAAATTATGTCGCGGATTCACGAGATGCAGAAAACCGGAAAGCCGACGCTGAATTAACCGGCCCCATGCATGAAGGCAAGCACTTATTGGAAAGATATTTACAACTATTTGATTGTTTTGAACTCTGCTTCAGCAGGTTTGAATAAATGGCTTTTTTGAATTGAGGAGGGTATTGACATGTCGGAAGAAACAAAAAACCAGGAAACTGAAGTAAATCAAGAGGAAATGGACCAATTCGTATCCTTGAAAAAAGGGGACACCGTGAAAGGTTCGATCGTCAAGCTGGAAGACAACCAGGCTTATGTAAGCATTGGATATAAATATGACGGTGTGATTCCGATTCGTGAGCTGTCTTCGGTTCATCTGGACAACGCTTCGGAAGCGGTTGAAGTTGGTCAGGAAGTGGAATGCAAAGTGGTAAGCATCGACGATGAAAAGGAAAAGCTCGTTCTTTCCAAACGCGCGATCGACAGTGAAAATGCATGGGAAGAGCTTGAAAAGCATTTCGAAGCGCAAGACGTGCTTGAAGTTGTAGTCAATGACGTCGTAAAAGGCGGTTTGGTAGCTGACGTGGGCGTTCGCGGATTTATCCCGGCTTCCATGGTAGAGCGTCATTTCGTAGAAGATTTCAGCGACTACAAAGGACGCACGCTGCGCGTAAAAGTGAAAGAGATCGACCGTGAAAACAACAAGGTCATCCTTTCCGCCAAAGAAGTGCTTGAAGCCGAATTCGAAGCCAACAAGCAAAAAGTGATGTCCGAGCTTCAAGAAGGACAAGAACTTGAAGGTACCGTACAACGTTTGACCCAGTTCGGCGCTTTCGTAGACGTAGGCGGCGTAGACGGCCTGGTTCACGTGTCCGAAATGGCTTGGAACCATGTTGAAAAACCTGCTGACGTGGTTTCCGAAGGAGACAAAGTCAGAGTGAAAGTCTTGAAAGTGGATCCTGAAAAAGGAAAAATCAGCCTGAGCATCAAAGCTGCACAGCCTGGACCTTGGGATTCTGCTGCAGAGAAATTCCACACAGGCGACGTTGTGACTGGCGAAGTGAAGCGTCTCGTAACGTTCGGCGCATTCGTAGAACTCGCACCAGGAGTCGAAGGACTTGTGCATATTTCCCAAATTTCTCATAAACACATCGGCACGCCGCAGGAAGTGCTGCAAGAAGGACAGGAAGTTCAAGTGAAAATCCTGGACATCAACACGGCTGAAAAACGCGTGAGCCTCAGCATCAAGGAAACAGAAGAAGCTCCGGCTGCTGCTCCTAGACAGGAAAGACCAGCTAAAAGCAGCAGTAACCATAAGGATGAGCTTAAAGACAATCCAAACGTATCACTGAGCAACCAAGGCCTCAGCATTACGCTTGGGGAACGTTTTGGAGACAAACTCAGCAAATTCAAATGATTGTTGCAGTCTCGGAAATGAACATCGGCGAACCCTGTAAAGGGCTCGCCGATTTTTTTTGTATAATATCTTCCTGAACAGGGCAGAGATGGATTTCATAAAAGCGCAGAAATTACTGGTATTCAGGCGCATGGAATCCTGATTGTTCGGGAAAATAGGATTAAAGTGAGCATAGACATATGAAACGTTAGCCAAAATAAGCGTTTTTTGCTATGATGATAAACGGAAGTATTGACAGGAGGAGTGAATATGGCAAGACCCGTAGTAGCTATCGTTGGCAGGCCTAACGTTGGCAAATCAACCATTTTCAATCGATTGATTGGCGATAGGCTGGCCATCGTGGAAGATAAACCGGGGATTACCCGGGACCGGATTTATGGGGTATCCGAATGGAACGGGAAACCGTTCAGCGTCATTGACACCGGTGGTATTGAAATTGATGGGGACGATGTCATCTTGAAGTCCATCCGGATGCAGGCGGAGCTTGCAATCGAGGAAGCGGATGTCATTGTGTTTATGTGCGACGCGAAGAGCGGATTGACGCAGTCAGATGAAGAAGTGGCCCAAATTCTGTTCCGTTCCGGAAAGCCTATAGTTCTGGCCGTGAACAAGGTCGACAACCTCAGCCGTCATGATGAAATTTATGAGTTCTACAGCCTGGGCTTCGGTGATCCGATTCCGATCTCGGGAAGCCACGGCACGGGTATCGGCGATTTGCTGGATGCGATCGTTGAGATTCTGCCGGAACTGAATGATGATGAGTATGATGAAGATGTGATCAGAGTCGCTTTGATCGGTCGTCCGAATGTAGGCAAGTCCTCGCTCGTCAACGCGATACTCGGCGAAGAGCGGGTTATCGTCAGCGACATTGCAGGAACGACGCGCGATGCGATTGATACGCCATTTGAGAAAGACGGACAGCGTTATGTATTGATCGACACAGCAGGGATGCGCAAGCGTGGGAAAGTGTATGAAACCACCGAAAAATACAGCGTTATGCGTGCGATGCGCGCGATTGAACGCGCCGACGTGGTGCTGATCGTCATCAATGGCGAAGAGGGCATCATCGACCAGGACAAGCACATTGCAGGTTATGCATACGAAGCGGGTAAAGCTTCGATATTCGTCGTGAACAAATGGGATGTTGTGGATAAAGACGATAAAACGATGCAGCAGTTTGACCAAAAGATCCGCGATCACTTCCTGTTCATGACTTATGCACCGATTGTATTCCTATCGGCCAAGACGAAATCGCGTCTGCACAAGCTGCTTCCTGTTGTACAGCATGCGGCCGAACAGCATAGCCTCCGCGTCCAGACTCATTTGCTTAATGACGTGGTATCGGATGCCGTTGCGATTAATCCTCCGCCAACGGATAAGGGCAGACGGATGCGCATCAACTACGTGACCCAGGTAGCCGTTAAACCGCCGACCATCGTTGTTTTCGTGAATGATCCGGAACTGATGCACTTCTCCTATGAGCGTTATCTGGAGAACAAAATCCGGGGGGCGTTTGATTTTGAAGGAACACCAATCCGAATCTTTACCCGGCGCAAGTCGGATGAAAGTTAGGGGAGAATAGATTGATTCTACAGATCTTAGCAATTGTCCTGAGTTATCTGCTCGGCTCGATCAGTTTCAGCGTCGTGCTGGCCAAGCTGCTTAAAGGAATCGATATTCGCCAGCATGGAAGCGGAAATGCCGGGGCTACCAACACGCTTCGAATCTTGGGCAAGGGGCCGGCTATCGCCGTGCTCTTGCTCGATGTTCTGAAGGGCATTGCCGCGGTATGGCTGGGGAAATGGCTTGGGGACGGAAACGGCTGGATCACTGCGCTGTGCGGTATTGCGGCCATCATCGGTCATAATTGGCCCGTTTATTTTCATTTTCGCGGAGGTAAGGGCATTGCCACCACGATTGGCGTCATGGCTACGCTCAGCTTTTTTCCTGCCCTGTGGGCCGGGATTATCGCCATCCTGCTGATCGTGTTTACCCGTTATGTATCTCTTGGATCGCTTGTATTCGTGGCGCTCACCCCAATATCTCTGTTCATCTACGGTTTGATCTTTGGTTTTGACTGGCCCATTTTTTGGTCCAGCCTCGTTATCTGTTTGTTTGCCTTCTGGAGACATCGCAGCAATATTGTGAAAATTGTTCAGGGTAAGGAAAACAAAATAGGCTCCGGAGGATCCAAAGGGGGAAAGGGAATTGTCAAATAAAGTTGCAGTGCTTGTTGCTGGAAGCTGGGGAACCGCTTTGGCAAGCGTCCTTGCGTCCAATCATCCGAATGTCGTCATTTGGAGCCGAAATAGCGAGCAAGTACAGGAAATTAACGAAAAGCATATGAACAGTCGCTACCTGCCGGAGGTTGAGCTTCCTGCGAACTTAAAGGCAACGACCGATATGGAAGAGGCCGTGACGGGAGCAGGCGCTGTTCTGATCGTGGCACCTTCCAAGGCAATGCGCGAGGTGGCCCGATCCCTTAAGGTCTACTGGCATCCCAACATGCTGTGCATACACGCGACAAAGGGCTTTGAAACCGAAACCATGAAGCGCATGTCCACGGTCATTTCCGAGGAGCTTGGCTGTACGGAGGGGGACATTGTCGTTCTCTCCGGACCCAGCCACGCGGAAGAAGTGGTCCGGCGCTGTCCGACGACCGTCGTCGTGGCCTCTCTGAATCCGAAGGCTGCGGCGGCCGCCCAGGATTTGTTCATGAATGCCGATTTCCGCGTCTACACCAACCGCGATATGCTTGGCGTAGAACTGGCCGGAGCCCTGAAGAATATTATAGCCCTTGGCGCAGGCATGTCGGACGGTCTGGGATATGGTGATAATGCCAAGGCGGCTCTGCTTACCCGCGGCCTGGCGGAAATAACCCGGATCGGTGTGGAAATGGGAGCCAATCCGTTGACGTTCTCGGGACTGGCAGGCGTCGGAGACCTTGTCGTTACCGCTACCAGCCGACATAGCCGCAACTGGCGTGCGGGCTCGATGCTCGGTCAAGGTACCAAGCTGGATGAAGTGTTGAGCTCCATGGGCATGGTGGTGGAGGGAATACGTACTACGAAGGCAGCCCACACGTTCTCGCAAAAATATGGTGTGCAGATGCCGATTGCCGATCAGCTGTACCATGTGCTTTTTGAAGACAAGGATCCCCGAATCGCCGTGGAAGCCTTGATGGGACGCGATCCGAAGACGGAAATGGAGTCTATGAAGCTGGAAACGTGGGAGCAGTGGCATAGCTGATGCTTTTCACCTTTCGAGGGCATTCCTCATATATATAGGTTGAGGACTGCCGGAGGAGGGGAGAAGATGAGCAAAAATATTTCCAAAGACGTGCTGAATGTTGTCAATAAGAAATCAGGAAAGCACATCTCTGAAAATGCCGTTAAGAAGCTTGCCAGCACCGTAAAACCTTCTACTATGCAAAATGAGACCCAGCTCCGCCAACTGATCAAGCAGGTGTCCGCGATGGCTAACGTACCTGTCAGCGAAGATACCATTCAGGATATCGTGAGCGCGGTTAAAAAAAGCGGAATGAATCCGTCGAACATGGAATCGCTGATGAAACTGATGATGAAGAAATAGCACGTGCATACCGAAGCGTAAAGGGCAATAAGTCGACGAAGCCTCGCGGCTTTGAAGACTTTATGCTCTTTTTTTCAAGCTTGCATGTCCATGGACTTGCGTTTTACATATGTTAAGAAAGCGGACAAGTTTCATGTTATAATACGTTTATATACCCGAAAAGAATGGAGAATCGTAGCCTATGGATCCGATGACAAAAATGTGGGTTTCCCTGATTGCCATCCTGGTAATGGGGTTATCCGTGTTTTTAATTACATTTGCCCGTACCAAAACGACCGGAATTCTCCGCGGTACGCTTTCCCTGGTAGCGTTCGTCATTATGGTGGTCGGATTTCTCGGGGGAATGGCGGCGTTAATGTGATGAACCGCTTCCGAATGCTATTTGAAAAGAAAAAACCGGTGGAAGAAGCCGTTCAGATGGAAGAAACGGGGCCAAAGGAAGCCACGATGCAGCTTAGGGGAAGATCCATTGAGAAGCAGGTCGTGCCTGAGCCCGGGAAGACGATCCTTCAGCATGCCAAAGACCATGAGATCGATTGGCAGCATATGTGCAAGCGTGGCACCTGTGCCCGCTGCAGATGCCAGGTGATCGAAGGCGCGGAGTTTTTGGAGGAGCCAACGGAAGCAGAGCATAAACGACTAGATCCGGAGGAATTTGACGAGGGCTTCCGCCTCGGCTGTCAAACCGTTGTGAAAGCTCCGGGTAAGATCGTCGCGCAGAACAAAACCTATTTTTAATCGGACAGGGAGAATAGGAGAGTGGGTCATGCAGATACCATCCGAATTACAGCATGCGCTGCAGCAGGTGTCCGAAACACTGAGAGAAGCCGGGGAATGCTGGTTGATCGGCGGCAGCTGCGGACTCCTGCTCCAGCATGTGCAGCTGGACGCCATGCCAAGGGACATCGATATTTATGCGGACCGGATTCATGTGGCAAAGCTGCATGATCTGCTGCTGGAATACGCAGTGGACGAGCCGGCGATCAGCGAAACGGATCAATATTATTCCGAGCTTAGTCATTATAACGTGAATGGGTACACGCTGGAGCTGGTGGGAGGATTCAAGGTCACTTCCGGGCATAGCAGGTATGAGGTGATGGTGGAGAAGCTGCTGCTTTCTCACTCCACCACAGTTTCGATGGATCAGGAAGTTCTACCGTTAATGCCGCTTATGCATGAGCTTGTCTTCAATGTCCTGAGGGAGAGATCGGACCGTTATGAAGCGATCGCCAAAGCCATTAGAAAGAATCCTTCTGCCCATCTCCCATTATGGAAGCAGATAAGCGATCACTGCAGCCTTTCTGTGAAGCATATCCGGCAAATCGAAAGCTTGCTCGGGTAATTGCCTTCTCAAGAACCTACCAACAAAGTCAGCTTCCATTGCGAGAGGAGCCGTGATCCCCAATGAATCATGAAATTACATTCAGGCCCTCCGGCAAGAAGGCCGTGGTAAGCCAAGGCACCTCGGTGCTGGCTGCGGCGCGGCGTGCAGGAGTGCATATCCCTACGCGATGCGGCGGGAAGATGGGGTGCCTGATGTGCAAAATACATGTGGACCCGTCTGCAGCCAGTCAGCTTTCCATGCCTGCGGCTTCCGAGAAGCGTAAGCTGGGCATGCTCGTCTCCCAAGGGGTCAGACTGGCCTGCCAGTCGCGGATTGAGGGGCCGGTTACGGTAGAAGTACCAGAGGATAAGCTTAAGGCAGCGATCCGTAAGCAGCTAGAAGCGGCGCGCCAAGGCGAACAGGACGAGTTATGGTAATGCCGGCTGTTATGGACCGGGTATTCTTATTATAAATACTATGGATATAAAGGATGATCATAGTGACTCAGGCACCATTTGCCACACGATCCGGGGCAATCCGGTCAGCTGCTGCAGCAGTCTTGGCCGTGCTGCTCGCATTCAGCTTGACCGGATGCTTGTATCCGGATGAAAAGAAAACGGAAAACAGAGTTTCCTATCGGGAAAGCGTGAAGCGTATTCAATCCGCGATCGATGATTTTCAAAAGGATCAGGGCCTGCTCCCAATCATCAATTCAGATGGGGAAACGCCGAAATACGAAAAATTCAGGGTCGATCTGGATCAGCTGCAAAAACGCGGCTTTATCGACGAAATACCTGCCACCGCATTCGAGAAAGGCGGAAGCGCCTATTTTCTGATTCAGAATGAAGAGACCGATCCGACCGTCAAGGTAATGGATCTGATTACCGTCCAGAAAGTAAATGACGTTCAGCGCGCGGTCAATCAGTACAAGACAGCACATGATGGCAAGCTGCCGGCAGGCGAGGAGCTGTATCCAGGCATTCATAGGGTCGACCCCGAACTCGCCAACATCAAATCGGTTGTTCTCAAGAGCGTCTATTCGGGTCAGGATATGAACTTCATGATGGATCAGGCAGGCACAGTCTATGTTGATTATGCATTCGATATCATGCAGCTGATCGACAAGGAAGGACTGAAGCCTACCCCGGAGGAAGATCTGAGGGAAGAACTCGTCAAATCGTCTGACTATGTTCCCGTCAAATCCCTTCCGTATACTTGGTCAGGGAATTCGCCCGTGGCCTCTGCACCGAAATCATAATAAGCAAGCCCATATGAACGAAGAGAGCCTTTCCTGCAGAGCACCACACTGCCGGGAAAGGCTTTATTTTGTTGGAGTGAAGAATTTTATACAAATGATATACATAGATACACATCCTTCAGCATATATCTGAGATGGATGACGAGGCCCGGCAAAGTTTGAATCGGTAGGTATGCGGATCATGGGGGTTATGCCGAAGATACGAAGTTACCCTCTTGGAAGCAGTCTATGCATATAATTTGAACTAAAAAACGTAGTCCTTTCCAAATGACGAAAGAGTCATATGGAAGGATGATACCAAACATGAGTTCATTTTATATAGATTATGAGATTTTGCAAAATACCCGTCATATTGCTTTTGATAGGTACATAATATGATACTAGTCCAAATGCCTAAAGCGAGTATCGCCGCTTTGCCGTTTCCGATCCAATTCTGACCCCGGCGGCGGACTACTGACGACATTGTATGGCGCAAATCCGTTGCAATGGCTCGAGGCTCCAGATGGAACACGAAGCGGATGCTCTTAAGCATTTTTCCTTCGGAGTAAATGAGGAGGGGATCTCTTTTGGAAAAAGTGGACATTTTTAAAGACATTGCCGAACGCACCGGCGGGGATATTTACCTGGGTGTCGTCGGCGCAGTCCGAACAGGCAAATCAACGTTCATCAAGCGGTTCATGGAAACGATTGTGCTTCCGAATATCGCCAGCGAAGCCGACCGGGCGAGAGCTGTGGATGAACTGCCGCAGAGTGCTGCCGGCAAAACGATTATGACAACCGAGCCCAAATTCGTACCGAATAACGCGGTACAGATTAAAGTGGCCGAAGGTCTGGACGTTAATGTAAGACTGGTAGACTGTGTAGGCTATGCGGTTGAGGGAGCGAAGGGATACGAGGATGAAAACGGTCCCCGCATGATTTCCACGCCTTGGTTCGAGGAGCCGATTCCTTTTCAGGAGGCTGCGGAAATCGGAACGCGTAAGGTCATCCAGGAGCATTCCACCCTGGGCGTAGTCGTCACGACAGACGGCTCCATTGCCGAAATTCCGCGCGGTTCTTACGTGGAAGCGGAAGAACGCGTCATTGCGGAACTCAAGGAAGTAGGTAAGCCGTTTGTGCTCGTCATTAACTCGACGCGCCCTCGCAGCGAAGAGACGCTGCAGCTGCGAAACGAGCTGGCTGAAAAGTATGACATTCCGGTCATGTCTCTCAGCGCGGCCACGATGACGGAGGATGACGTTACAGGCGTCCTTCGCGAAGTTCTGTATGAGTTCCCTGTGCATGAGGTCAACGTGAATCTGCCAAGCTGGGTCATGGTGCTCAGCGAGAAGCACTGGCTCCGCAGCAACTACGAAAACTCCGTTCGTGATACGGTGAAGGATATCCGTCGTCTGCGCGACGTGGACCGGGTCGTATCCCAGTTCATGGATTATGAGTTCATTAACCGGGCTGCGCTCAGCGGCATGAATATGGGGCAGGGCGTCGCCGAAATCGATTTGTTCGCTCCGGATGAGCTGTATGACCAGATTCTCATGGAAGTGGTGGGGGTCGAAATCCGCGGCAAGGATCACCTGCTGCAGCTGATGCAGGAGTTCTCCCATGCGAAACGGGAATACGACCGCTTCGCCGAGGCATTGGAAATGGTCAAAACGACCGGCTACGGCATCGCAGCACCGTCCCTTGCCGAAATGTCGCTGGATGAGCCTGAACTCATTCGTCAGGGCACAAGATTCGGCGTGAGGTTGAAAGCGACGGCACCATCCATTCATATGATCCGGGTGGACGTAGAATCC
The DNA here is from genome assembly GCF_051966755.1 of Paenibacillus sp. SAFN-054. Lineage (NCBI taxonomy): Bacteria > Bacillati > Bacillota > Bacilli > Caryophanales > Paenibacillaceae > Paenibacillus > Paenibacillus sp. SAFN-054. Next base: position 1,825,664 of record NZ_JBQCKS010000001.1, on the reverse strand, counting down.
GAATTCTCGCCGATCATCGGTACCGAGAAACAGAGCGAGGAGCTTGTGCGCTACCTCATTCAGGATTTCGAGAACGACCCGATCAAGATTTGGGATTCAGACATCTTCGGACGCTCGCTGCATTCCATCGTCCGGGAAGGAATCCAAGGCAAAATTGCCATGATGCCGGACAATGCGAGGTACAAACTGCAGGAAACGCTCGGCAGAATCATCAACGAAGGCTCGGGCGGACTCATTGCTATCATTTTATAAAAAATGCATAAAAAAGAACCGCGGTGATAGGCTTCACCGCGGTTCTTTTTGTGTGTATTTATCCCTTTAGCGCCATATAAAGCGCCTAATCTGCCCGTTTACGGCTTTTTGACAAGATAGCTGCCCTTGATGCCCCCATGCTCGGGCAGTATATTTATGCATTCATTTTATTGTGTGATTAGGTCTGATTTACACGACTTTCAAGGATTTAAACCGTTCCCAAGCTTAAAACTCTTGAAATTCTAGTTGCGCTGTATTACTATAAGTTTGTCCGCGCCTGCGGCTGTACTGGCTTTATGGCGATTCTATCTGTAAAAAAAGCAGATGAACGTATATTTCGCTGCAAAACGGAAAGAGTGAGTAACAACCGATTCAACCATTGGGGAGGTGAAATAGAAATGAATAAATCCGAACTGATTTCCCAAGTATCTGAAACGGCAGAATTGTCCAAGAAGGATGCGACTAAAGCGGTTGACGCTGTATTCGAATCCATTGCACAAGCACTGCAAAACGGAGACAAAGTCCAACTCGTTGGCTTTGGCAACTTCGAGGTTCGCGAACGTTCTGCACGCAAAGGACGCAACCCGCAAACAGGTGAAGAAATCGAAATCCCTTCGAGCAAAATTCCTGCTTTCAAACCAGGTAAAGCGCTCAAAGACGGAATTAAATAAGATTTCTACATATTCCATATGTAAGCAAGAAAAAAGACCGTGATGAATCTTCAAATTTGTGCAGCTCCACGTTGATCTGTTTAAATTTTGAAGATGCCTGCAAGTTTTTTCGGTTTCGACCGAAGGAATCAGCAGGCTGCTCACGGCCTTTTCTTTTCTATTGGGATGCCGGTTCCTTCTGATCCGAATAAGCGATGAGAATGACAGGCTCGCCTGCCGCTTCGCTCATCCGCTGCTCAAAATCACGAAGCTTGGATACCGTTTCCTCGTCCAGCTGTGCCGGTTCGTATTTCGTCATCTTAACCACTCCTTTGGCCTGATATCGTGTCAGTATGCCCAAAAGATGCATTATAATCAATGATAAGGATACAGCATCAAATCCGATATGGAAGGAGGATGCAGCATGGAGAATGTCAACAACACGGATTACATTGTCGTGAAGGCGAAGGAGAATGGCGTACAGGTCATCGGATTAACCCGAGGCCATGATACCAAGTTCCACCACACGGAAAAGCTTGACAAGGGCGAGGTCCTGATTGCGCAATTTACAGATCATACCTCCGCAATGAAGATTCGCGGGAAGGCCGAGGTCCAAACGAAGCATGGCGTTATCGAGAGCGAAAGCTAGAATGCAGGCATTGCCTGCTTTTTTTCGTTGCAGGCATGAGGTATGGACATGTGGGATGAAGATTAAACTAAAGGATACCAAACTCGTGAGGGAGGTCATCTTCGATGAACCGCTACATCCTGCCAGGTGCCGCACTCGTCATCACCATGGGAACGGCTCTGCTGTTATCACAATTCCACAGCCTCCATACCTCAGCCTCCAAGACGCCGCAAATTTTACCCGTTCTCCAGCATTACAAGGGTTGGGTGCTAGGCAATGACAATATCGTCGACGCCCTGCACGAACTTCCGCTCACCCTACCGATCCGCAGAGTGGAATGGAATGATTCGGCGATGTCCATTGATCTAAACGTCACGGCCCCGGATACGAAGATCTCGGAAATGTACGCAAACATAGGGGAGATACTCTCATTCAGTTTTCATGGCACCGTTAACGTCAACCGGGTTAAGCTCCGGCTTGTGGCCGAAGACAAATGGCTCGGAACCAAGCATCTGTTATTGGCGCTGGATGTCAAAAGGGAAGCCTGGGATGCAGGGCTCATGATGGAGCTCAGAAGAACGGGGGAAGCGCCTTTATCGGAGATGATGAAGCAGCGTTTGCACGTCATAGAGACAATATTGTGGAAAAACCAGTTCGGAGCGGGGCAAAGTGGGTAATGATGCTCATGATCCATGTTCTTTTCCGAACTTCTGTATATTAAAAAAGAAGCTTTGTCACCCGTGCGTGGCGAAAAAACATGTGATATAATAGAAAAGATTGTGAACAAAAGTTCTTGTTCGTGGAGTTGAAAGTGATTTGAGAAAGAAATAGGCTCGGAGGCTGACGATGAAACCGTACCGCGTACCCCAACTAGCAAAGAAATATGTCGAATACGACATGATACAAAAACATACGGAGCTGCCGCCTTTTCCTGACGCCCGTGTTCAGCTGTTATATATTTTTCTGAACCAGGGAACAAGCAAGTCGGCTGTTCATAGCGAGCTGTTCTCGCTGGCCACGTCCCTGGTGCAAATAGGTATAGATACGCATGAAACCATCGATACGCAGGAAGGAAAGCCGGGTGAGGGCTTTATGCGCTCCCGTCAGCTGAAGGTTCTCGCAGGAGATTATTTCAGCAGCCGTTTCTATCAGATCTTGTCCCAAAAGGGGCAGATCGAGGCCGTTTCGCGTCTCAGCCAGGCGATTTGCGACGTGAACGTGCTCAAAATGAATCTGTACGGCAAAATGAAGAGCCTGTTCATGTCAGCGGAAGAATATTTGCGGCAAACGGTGCAGCTGAATATGCAGCTGTTTCTTTCGTTTACACCACTGATCGAGGAGTCGCTGCATGAGCTCTGGAATTCGCTTCTGCGGAATGTCAGCGAATGCGAGACCGTGGTCAGAGAGATGCAGCGGAGCAGCAGCGATCCGTACCTGTACAGCTATTCCTACTGGCATATCCTGGATGTTGCCAGCGAAGAAGACAAGCAGGCGCTTCGCGAACGTAAACTTGACAACAAAGACTGGAAAAAGCTGATGCTGAAGTACAAAGCGGGAGAGCACATGGCTGAAAAGCTGCGCCAGGCGGTCGGCGGCGTTCAGTCGATCCTGAAAAGCGTCAAGGGAGACAGCCTCTTCCGCGAGCTCGGACAAGTGCTCGAGCCGTTCCAGCGGCAGCTTCTTGCTTCCGGATCAGCTGTCGGAGAAGGGTAGGTGCTTCCATGAATTCTAATACTTCAGAGCCGCAGGTACATACGGAGAATCAATACGATCACGTCCAATCCGTATTCGAAAGCATTGCTCCCAAGTATGACATTATGAACGATATTATAAGCTTCCGCAGGCATAAGGCCTGGCGCAAGTTTGCTATGAAGAAAATGGCCATGAAGCCTGGAGATACGGCAGTGGATCTGTGCTGTGGCACATGCGACTGGACGCTGAGCATGGCGGAAGCGAGCGGGACGGGCAGCATAGTGGGCCTCGATTTCAGTCCCAATATGTTGAAGGTCGGAGAAAGCAAGGTCCGTGCCCAGCATATGGAGAAGCAGATCACGCTTGTCCAGGGCAACGCCATGGAACTTCCGTTTGAAGACAACCGTTTCGATTACGCGACTATAGGTTTCGGCCTGCGAAATGTACCTGATCTTGAGAAGGTGCTGCAGGAGATGATGCGCGTCGTGAAACCGGGAGGCATGGTGGTTTGTATGGAGCTCTCGAAGCCGACCTGGCAGCCGTTTAAAGGCCTTTTTAATTTTTACTTTCAAAAAATTATGCCGAATCTCGGCAAGCTTTTCGCCAAAAGATACGAGCAGTACAAGTGGCTGCCCGAATCACTGGCTCTCTTCCCGGGAAGGGAGGAACTCGCTTCGAAATTCCGGAGCGTCGGATTACAGCATGTCGAGGCTTATCCCCTGACTGGCGGCGTCGCGGCATTACATATTGGGATTAAGGAGAATCGGCATGTTTAAGAAAATCGGCGTTTTTTTGGAAATGATCAAGATCGAGCATACGTTGTTTGCGCTCCCGTTCGCTTTTATGGGCGCCATCCTGGGATCGGTCGTCGTAAACTCGCATCTGCCGTCCTGGGCTCAAATCGGATGGATCCTCATGGCGATGTTCGGCGCAAGAAGCGCGGCTTTTGGCTTGAACCGGATGATCGATCAGGTGATTGACAAGAAAAATCCGCGTACTGCAGGGCGCGCCATTCCGGCGGGACTGCTCAAAAATACGGAAGTCATCGTGTTTACGATCATATCTTTCATTTTATTATTCTGGGCGGCTTACGAGCTTTCATCCCTGGCCTTGAAGCTCCTGCCTATTGCGGTCTTTATGCTTGTCTTTTACTCGTACACCAAACGCTTCACCTGGCTATGCCATCTGGTGCTCGGCCTTACGCTGGGGTTAGCCCCGCTGGGAGGTTGGGTTGCGGTTACCAACACGATGGACTGGACTGCGGTCCTGCTGTATGTAACGGTCGCTTTCTGGACGGCTGGGTTTGACATCATCTATGCGATACAAGATATGGAGTTTGACAAGAACGAGGGGCTGTATTCAATCCCGGCCCGGTTCGGATTACATAACTCACTTCTGATTGCACGTATTTTCCATGTGATAACGGCTGTGGGCTTCGTCGTTTTGTTCTTTGTGACAGAACTCAGCTGGTGGTATTTTGCCGGCATGGTGATTTCCTATATTATTTTGTTCTATGAACATTACATCCTGTCTCCAAAGGATATGAGCAAGCTGCAAACCTCATTTTTTACGATGAACAGTGTCCTCAGCATTGCGGTGTTCGTGTTTACGCTGATTGATCTGGTGGTGCAGTACCATTGATACATATGCAGAATGAGAAGCGGGGCTGGGTGATCGGCATCACGGGAGCAAGCGGATCCGTTTACGGGGTGCGCTTGGCCGAAGTGCTGCTGGCGCAAGGATACCCGGTTCATATCGTGATATCAAGTGCGGGCTGGAGGGTGCTGGGCGAAGAGCTCGGCTGGCCTGCCGGCAAGAAGGAACAGGTACTGGAAGAGAAGTTCCGGGGACTTCCCGGAACGCTACATTACCATCCGATTGCCGATATCGGTGCTACGATTGCTAGCGGCTCGTTTCAGGTAGAGGGGATGGTGATTGCTCCCTGTTCCATGGGTACGCTGTCCGCTGTCGCAAACGGGGCTTCAGACAATCTGATGACCCGTGCAGCTGACGTGATGCTGAAGGAAGGGCGGCCGCTGCTGCTCGTACCTCGCGAGACGCCTCTTCACGCCGTCCATCTTGAGAATATGCTGAAGCTCTCCAGGCTGGGGGTACGCATCATACCGGCTATGCCGGCTTTTTATTTCCATCCTGAGACCATCGCGGATCTGGTCGATTTTCAAGTGGGGAAAATACTAGACAGCATGCGCGTTGAGCATCGTCTATTTACCAGATGGAACGGCGGTCAGGCTGCGGCCAGGCGAATCGAAGAGGACTCGTAGGCTGTGCCAGTGATTTATGTAATGGAAATATGCTATGATTTGACTGATAATGTTTCTGACAAAGACTCGAATTCTGCTGCTTGGGAAAAGGACTGCGGATTGAGAATACGCTGACACGGGTGAAGGAATGAAAAGACTAGACATATTCGGACTACTGAAAAAAGACATGAATTACATCGAAGACGAGCTGTTTCGGAGCATCGAAGGCGAGCATGAGCTGCTGAATGAAACGTCCATGCACCTGCTGAAGGCGGGAGGCAAACGTCTGCGTCCGGTATTCGTCCTGATGGGCGGCAAATTCGGCTCTTACGATCTTGAAAAGCTGAAGCATGTGGCCGTCCCGCTGGAGCTGATCCATATGGCTTCCCTGGTCCATGACGACGTCATCGACGATGCGGATACCCGCCGCGGGGAACTGACGGTCAAGTCCAAATGGGATAACCGCATTGCGATGTATACGGGTGATTACATCTATGCCCGTGCGCTCATGATCGCTGCGCAGCTGGAGAAACCTCAGATTCACCAGGTCCTATCCAAAGCCATGGTTGAGATGTCCATCGGGGAAATGGAACAGATCCGGGATTTCTTTAATACGGAACAGAATGTACGACGTTACTTGCTGCGGATCCGCCGGAAGACGGCTCTCTTGATCGCCATCAGCTGCCAGCTTGGCGCCGTGGCTTCTGATGCCGACCGTAAAAATGCCAATTTGCTGTACCGTTACGGCTACAATGTCGGCATGGCTTTTCAGATTCAGGATGACCTTCTGGACCTGTGCGGCACCGAGAAACAGATCGGCAAACCGCCGGGCAGCGACATGAGACAAGGGAACATCACAATTCCAGTCATTTATGCGCTGCAGGATGAAGAACTCCGCGACCCGCTGCTGCGTGAGATCGGATATATCCGTGAACGCAACGGGGAATGCGACGTCTCGGGAGCCATCCGGATGATCAAAGCAAGCAAAGGCATCTCCCAGGCGGAAGAACTGGCGGACCGCTATATCCAAAAAGCGCTGGATGCGCTTGAACGGCTGCCGGACAATCGGACAAAGAAAAACCTTAGGGATATCGCGCATTTTGTAACAAAGCGGTCGTATTAAGGTTTTAAGCCCCGCCCAATTGTCAGTCTGAAATAACTGTAAGAAGATTACCACACCTAACCTTATGACTTGAATCAAAACGGGAGAGTGAGTTTATGGAACGAACTTTTTTAATGGTCAAGCCTGATGGCGTTCAGCGCGGTTTAATCGGCAGGATTGTTGCAAGACTGGAAGACAAGGGATTTAAAATGGTGGCAGGCAAGCTTGTTCAAGTATCCGAGGAAAAGGCGCAGCGGCATTATGCCGAACACGAAGGAAAAGACTTTTATGATAATCTGGTTAACTTTATTACTTCCGGCCCTGTGTTCGCCATGGTATGGGAAGGCGATGACATCATTGCGCTCTCCCGGATTCTGATGGGGAAAACGAATGTAAAAGAAGCTCTGCCGGGTACGATCCGCGGCGACTATGCTTCGCATACACCGCATAATCTGATTCATGGTTCCGACTCGCCGGAAAGCAGCGCGCGTGAAATCGCGAATTTTTTCGAAGCGCATGAACTGGTGACCTACGACAGAAGTATTACGCCGTGGATGTAAAGAACCCATTCAATTCAAACGGGGGCGCTCCTGCCGGAGAGCATCAGCCGGACCCGGACTACTTAGCCTTTATTCAGCATATCAAGCAAAGCACCGGCATTGATCTGTCGGAGTATAAAGAAGCCCAAATGAAGCGTCGCCTGACGACACTGCGGGTGAAGAACGGCCATCATAGCTTTGCTTCCTTTTATGAGGCCATTTCCAAGGATAAAAATCTGTTTTACGAGTTTCTGGACCGGATGACGATCAATGTATCGGAGTTCTGGCGGAATCCGAACCGTTGGGAAGTACTCAGGGATGTCATTTTGCCTGAGCTGTCGGCTGGAGGAAAGCAGAAACTCAAAGTATGGAGCGCAGCCTGCTCTACGGGTGAAGAGCCCTATACACTCGCTATGATTCTGGACGGCAAAGGACTCCTTGGTCAAGCTTCGCTGGTTGCGACGGATATTGACGAGGGGGCTCTGGCCAAGGCCAAACAAGCCCTTTACGTGGAACGTTCGCTGAAGGATGTGCCTCCTGAGGTGGCTTCGCGTTATTTTTCACAGGAGGGTCCTCTATTCAAGTTCAGTGAACAGCTGAAAAAGAACGTGCAGTTCCGCAAGCAGAACCTGCTTTTGGACCGGTTCGAGGATAAGCATGACCTGATCGTCTGCCGTAATGTGATGATTTATTTCACGGAAGAAGCCAAGAATAAGCTGTATCACAAGTTTGCGAACGCGCTTCGGCCAGGCGGATACTTGTTTGTCGGCAGCACGGAGCAGATCTTCACGCCGGGGCAATACGGACTCGAACCGACCGAAACCTTTTTTTACAGAAAGAAATCCTGACTTGCCAATTCCGTGGTATAAATCCGCTTGTTTGAAACGATACTATAACAGGTACGATAACAAGGTGGAGGTTGTCAACACCCATGGACAAGCGTAAGGTGATCACGGCATACCGCCGTGGTTTCATAACCATTCAGGAATGCGGTCAGATTCTCGGCATCGAGGATATCCGCTTAAGCCGGATGGTGCAGGATTCGGTGGAAAGCATGAAGGAAGAAAAGCCGAATCAGGACCGGATTGCCGTAAACATCAGCAGTGCAGAATAGGACGCCGTCCCTGGCTCATGAGGGACCGGCGTCTTTTTGCTTTCGGATGCATTCCTTGTCAAAGCAGGTGAGCTATACTATAATGAGCAAAGATATCTTCGGATTTTAGCCAATTACCGTTTAACAGTTTAAAGGGGGAAAGCACATGAGTATACGTTACTTAACAGCCGGGGAGACGCATGGTCCCCAGCTTACTGCTATTATTGAAGGTCTTCCGAGCAATCTTACGCTTGATTTTGAAGCATTGAATTTTCAGCTTCAGCGCCGTCAGAAGGGTCATGGACGCGGCCGCCGGATGCAAATTGAGAAGGATACCGCCAGAATCGTGGGCGGCGTGCGCCACGGCGTGACGACCGGAGCACCGGTAGCCATCGTGGTGGAGAACAAGGACTGGGCCAGCTGGAACCAGATCATGAACGTGGAACCGATCGAAGGCAACGACGAGGAGAAGCGCCGTGTGCATCGCCCGCGTCCGGGCCATGCCGATCTGAACGGCGGCCTGAAATATAATTTGAAGGATCTCCGGAATGTGCTGGAGCGTTCCAGTGCCAGAGAAACGGCTGTGCGAGTTGCCTGCGGCGCGATTGCCCGCCAATTTCTGGAGGCATTCGGTGTGAAGATCGGCGGACAAGTCATCCGCATCGGGGAAATTGAAGCACCAGCCAATCAATTGACGGTAGACGAGCTGAATGAACGTACCGAAGCTTCATCGGTTCGCGTGGTGGATCCCGAAACCGAACAGAAGATGGAAGCTTACATTGACCAGATCAAAAAAGACGGCGATTCCGTTGGCGGCGTTGTCGAGTGCGTCGTAGAGGGCTTGCCTGTCGGACTCGGAAGCTACGTTCAATATGACCGCAAGCTCGATGGACGCATTGCACAAGCTGTTATGTCCATCAACGCTTTTAAGGGCGTTGAGATCGGAATCGGATTCGAAGCCGGGGTACTCCGCGGATCCCAGGTACATGACGAGATTTTGTACGAAGACGGCAGCGGTTACTACCGTGCAAGCAATCGTCTCGGCGGGTTTGAGGGCGGAATGACCAACGGCATGCCGGTCGTGGTCCGCGGTGTCATGAAGCCGATTCCGACGCTGTATAAACCGCTCAGAAGCGTAGACATCGATACGAAGGAACCATTTACGGCACAAGTGGAGCGTTCGGACGCTTGCGCGGTGCCTGCGGCCAGCGTCGTGATGGAACATGTTGTGGCATGGGAAATCGCCAAGGCTTTTCTCGAGAAATTCGGCGGGGATTCCATGGACGAAATTCGTGCCAACTACGATAACTACTTGGCACAAGTGGAGAAATATTAATGATGAGAACCGTACACGTGGAACTTGGAGACCGTTCATATCCGATCTACATCGGCTCGGGCCTGCTCCCGCAAGCCGCGTCGTATTTGATCAAGCATGGGATGTCCGTTAAAAGTCCGCATTTGATCGTCACGGACGAGAAGGTGGCGACTTATCATCTCGATACGTTGAAAGCTTCGCTTGAGAAAGCCGGCTTCCGGCTGGTCGTTTCCGTAGTCAAATCCGGGGAAGGCTCCAAATCCCTGTCGGTGTTCGAAGAGGTCATGACCTCCGCCATTCAGGGCGGGCTGGACCGCAATTCGTCCGTCATTGCGCTTGGCGGCGGGGTAGTTGGGGATTTGGCAGGTTTTGTGGCCGCTACATATATGCGCGGAATTTCGTTTATTCAGATGCCTACTACCATATTGGCTCATGACAGCAGCGTCGGTGGCAAAGTGGCCGTCAATCATCCGCTTGCCAAAAACATGATCGGCGCGTTTCACCAGCCGGAATTCGTGCTGTATGATCTTGATACGCTGACTACGCTGCCTCCTCGCGACGTTTCAGCTGGACTTGCCGAGATGGTGAAGCATGGCCTGATCAAGGACGAAGCTTTCGCATATTGGTGCAAAGACCATGCCGCTGAGCTGCTTGCCTTGGATCTGGAAGCGCTCGGTTACGGGCTCGAGCGCGGCGTAGCGATTAAGGCGGACGTGGTTTCCCAGGACGAACGGGAAGGCGGACTGCGCGCCATCTTAAACCTTGGGCATACCATAGGACACGCGATCGAAGCGGTTGGCGGCTACGGAGAATTTCTTCATGGCGAAGCCATATCCATCGGGATGGCAGGCTCGGCTCTATTGGCAGAAGCGTTAGGTCGCGGCGAGGGCATATATGCGGAAACGACATCGATGCTCAAGGCCTTGAAGCTTCCCGTTGTGCTTCCGGATCACCTGGATGAGGAGGCGCTGATGGCCGCGATGATGCATGACAAGAAGTTCAAGGAAGGAACCATGGTGTTCGTGGTTCCGGATTCGATCGGTTCTGTCAGCATCGTGAAAGATATTCCACAGGAGCGGGTCAGAGACGTTCTGAAACAGCTAAGAAAAGGAGGCGAGGTCCATGTATAACAGAGGCATTCGCGGGGCGACAACGGTTGAACATAACGATGAACGTGAAATTCTGGACGAAACGGTCGTACTGATGCGCGAGATCGTGGAGCGCAATCAGGTAAACCCGGAAGATATCGGCAGCGTGTGGATTACGCTAACCCAGGACTTGGATGCTGCTTTTCCGGCCAAAGCGATCCGTCAACTTGAGGGATGGGAATTGGTTCCTCTGATGTGCGCCGTAGAGGTTCCCGTGAAAGGCAGCCTGCCGCGATGTATTCGGCTGATGGTTCAGGTTAATACCGAGAAGAGCCAGAGCGAAATCAAGCATGTGTACATGAACGAAGCGAAGAAGCTCCGTCCGGATCTTGCTACTCCCAAGGCGTAATTTTTTGGGAAGCATGCTTGCCAGGACGAGGGGTCTTCCTGTATAGTGTTAATAACATCGAATGACAGATGCGAATATCGCAAATGTCCTTCCAATCAATGGGTTGAACCGGGATAGAGATCCTGGTTAATCCGGTAGCTGAGTAGAGTTTAGATGAGCTGAGTTGAGTATAGAAGAGCGGAGTCCATATGCGATAAGCAAATTGTGGAATGTCTGGACATATTTGTTTTCCTATAAAGACGTCTTTTCTTGACCCGATACCTTTCAGGTTGAGGGTAGGATGGCTGTGTCGGAGGAAACCATTTGTTCCGGACGACTCTATCCATATACTTGATGAACGTTAAACCTCTACTTCGGTAGAGGTTTTTTTGTTGTCTGGCACCCGTGCCAAAGCTTGAATCATCAGGCTCATTCGAATGACAAATAAAGGAGGGAACGACAATGATGAATCCGGGTGTGGAGCAGGTCATAAAGCTGTCACGCGAGTACAATCTAATCCCAGTCGTCAAACGACTGCTTGCGGACATGGAAACCCCGATACGAATTTTTCAGCGTTATGCTGAGCGCGATTGCGCGTTTTTGCTTGAAAGTGTGGAGGGTGGCAGCCAGTGGGCCCGCTACTCTTTTATCGGAACCGATCCTTTCATGATGATTTACGGCAAAAGAGGCGAAATCGTACTGGAGAGAAACGGCGCCAAGGAAATCATGAACGGCAAGCCGGTCGAAGAGCTCAAGACGCTGCTCCGCCGCTATCGCAGTCCCAAAACAGAGGAGCTGCCTCCGTTTACGGGCGGAGCGATCGGATTCTTCGGTTACGATCTGCTTCAATACTATGAAAAGCTTCCCGCACATGCGGTGGATGATCTCGGGATGGATGATATCCGGTTTATGTTTTGCGACACCGTCATCGTCTTCGATCACGTGAAACAGCAAATCCTGCTGGTCGGCAACGTTCATGTGAAGGATGGGGATACGGATGGAGACATCCGCCGGAGCTATATGGAAATTGACAGCAAGCTTGCCCGTATAGCCGAACAGCTGCAAACCCAAGGGCCGCGCGAAAATGTCAATGGTAGAACGATTCCGGCAGACATTGAGCTTGGCGATATCAAATCGAACATGACCAAAGAACAGTACATGGCTAACGTGGAGCAGGCGCAGGAGTATATCCGTTCGGGGGACATTTTCCAGGTGGTGCTGTCCCAGCGCTTTCATATTGAAACGGAAGTATCCCCGCTGCATGTATATCGCGTGCTAAGAACGCTTAACCCTTCACCTTATATGTATTATCTTAAAATGCACGAAGAAATCATTGTCGGAACCTCTCCGGAGGCTTTGGTCAAGGTTGACGGCGACAAGGTGGAGACACGTCCAATTGCAGGTACGCGTCCCCGCGGAGCCGATGAATCAGAGGATGAACGACTCGCAAAGGAACTGCTGGGGGATGAAAAGGAGCGGGCCGAGCACCTGATGCTCGTCGATCTCGGTCGCAATGACCTCGGGCGCGTATCCAAGTTCGGCACGGTAAAATGCGATATGTTCATGGAAATCGAACGCTATTCGCATGTCATGCATATGGTTTCGAACGTATCCGGGTCTTTGCGGGACGACAAAGATTTCTTCGACGCTTTCCTCTCCTGTCTTCCGGCAGGGACAGTATCCGGAGCTCCCAAGCTGAGAGCTATGGAGATTATCGCAGAGCTGGAGCGGGAAGCCAGGGGAGCGTATGCGGGAGCCATCGGCTACTTGGGCTTTAACGCCAATATGGATTCCTGCATCACGATACGCACGATCATCTTCCGCAAAGGAAAGGCTTATGTTCAGGCTGGCGCGGGGATCGTATGGGATTCGGTACCGGAAAAGGAATATGAGGAAACGGTGAATAAGGCGAAGGCCTTGTTGAAATCCATACGAACGGCGGAGGCGATGTTCCCTCCCGCTGCGCAGGAAGAAAAGGAACTGCTTAATCAGGATTATTTTTACGAATATACGCCATAAACACAAAGGAGGAGAAGAAGGTATGAGTACAAGCGGATTTATTCCAGGATGCTTGGACCGGCTGATCGGGGGACGGGATTTAAACCGCGAGGAAGCTCGTCTGTTGATGACATCGATGATGGAGGGCAGCGTAACACCGTCACAGATCGGAGCCCTGCTCATGGCACTGCGGATCAAGGGAGAAACGGTGGAAGAAATCACGGGATTCGCCGAGGCGATGAGGAGTGCGGCCAGCTCGGTGCAAACAGACAATGAAAAGCTTCTGGACACCTGCGGTACGGGCGGATCGGGCATACACAAATTCAATATCTCGACGGCATCGGCCATTATTTCTTCTTCCGCCTCTGTGCGGGTGGCCAAACACGGCAACAGATCGGCATCGGGCCGCGCCGGAAGCGCGGATGTGCTGGAGGCGCTCGGCGTCAATATCCATTTGAGCAGTGAGCAGGCCAAACGTTGTTTGGACGAAATCGGTATTTGCTTCTTGTTCGCTCAGCTCTATCATCCATCGATGAAGCATGCCGCGGGGCCGCGTAAGGAGCTTGGCATTCGCACGGTATTCAATATGCTCGGACCGCTCACGAATCCTGCAGGGGCCGACCGCCAGCTGCTTGGAATTTATGACCGCAACCGGACGCAGACCATCGCCGAGGTACTCCGGGAGCTAGGCTCCAAACGTGCGCTCGTCGTGACCAGCCATGACGGCCTTGATGAGATCAGCATTTCAGCATCGACGCAGGTATCCGAGCTTCGGGACGGCGAGGTGCGCACATACGATATTCACCCGCATGATCTTGGTCTCGATGTTCACCCGCTCGAATCGGTATTAGGCGGGGATGCACTGCAAAACGCCAAAATCGTGGAGGCTGTACTGCAGGGCGAAAAAAGCCCCTATAGAGATGTCGTTCTGGCAAATGCAGGAGCATGCATCTATGTCGCCGGGCTGGCGGATAGCATCGCAGAGGGCGTTTTTACAGCGGCTCAGGCCATCGATAACGGAAGTGCGCATTCCAAACTGCAGCAGCTGATTCAAATGACGGGAGAGCTGAGTTATGTATCTTGATCGCATCGTAGCAACGAAACACGAAGAAATGGCTAAGCTGGCCGAACATTTTTCAATCGATCACGCACGAAAGACGATCGCGGGCATGCCGGCGACAAAGGGCTTTGCCCGGACGTTAACCCAAAACCGAAAACGGGACATGGGCCTGATCGCGGAGGTGAAGAAAGCATCGCCTTCGAAAGGCTTGATCCGGCCGGATTTCGATCCGGTTGAGATCGCCATGGCTTATGAGAAGGCAGGAGCAGATTGTTTGTCGGTATTGACGGATGTCTCGTATTTTCAAGGGAGCGGCGAATATTTGCAGGCTGTGCGCCAGGCTGTGAGCCTGCCACTGCTGCGCAAGGATTTTGTCATAGACGAACGCCAAATTTACGAAGCCAGACTGCTTGGGGCCGACGCGGTGCTGCTCATTGCCGCGATTCTTACGACAGAGCAAATTGCTTCGTTCATGGAAACGGCAGCCTCCATCGGGCTGGATTCCCTGATCGAAGTACACAGCGCGGAAGAGATGAATCGGGTACTTGGATTGAAACTGCAGCCAGGGGCGCTGATCGGGATTAACAACCGGAATTTGCATACGTTTGAAACCTCTCTTACCGCGACGGAGAAGCTGAGCGCCATGGTTCCGGCGAACGTGCCGGTGATTAGCGAGAGCGGCATTTCCAGCCCGGCAGATATGGAGTTTCTAAGAACGACGAGGGCGTCGGGCGTGCTCGTGGGTGAGTATTTCATGAGGCAGGAAGACATTGCCGCTGCCGTCACAAATCTGATGGGAGCGGTAACGGAGGAAGGCAGCGTGTATTCGCATGAATAAAACGAAAGTAAAAATCTGTGGACTTCAGGGCGTTGAAGTGCTAAAATCAATGGAGAACTTACCGGTCGATTATATCGGTTTTGTATTTGCCAAAAGCCGGCGGCAGGTCTCACCTCAGACGGCTGCTTCGATGGCAGCACTGATGCAGGGCTGGGAAACGACAGTCATTCCCCGTACGGCAGGCGTGTTTGTCAATCCGGATATGGATCAGCTCGAGGACGTCATGTCGCAAATCAGGCTGGACGTGATCCAACTTCATGGCCAGGAAAGCCCAGATTTTTGCCGGGATATCCAAAAACGTTTTAACGTTGACCTGTTCAAGGTCGTTTCCGTTGGACCCCAGCAGCGAGCGGACGGAAATCCTGTGGCATTTCAAGATTACGCCGGGGTTATTGACGCTTTGCTGCTGGACACGTTTGAGCCTCATTACGGAGGAGGATCAGGTTCCACGTTTTCCTGGGACAAAATTTCCGGATATCAACAGTGGACCAAACGCCAAGACATCCCGCTGATCGTGGCTGGAGGTCTTGACGCCTCCAATGTCGCCGGGCTTATCCGGGACTATGCTCCGGACGGGGTTGATGTATCCAGCGGCGTGGAAACGAACGGGACCAAGGATATCGTAAAAATCGCAGCTTTTGTGGAAAGGGTGAAGCAGGCATGACGCAATTGCCGGATCAAAATGGACGTTTTGGCGAATTCGGTGGCCGGTTCGTACCGGAAACTTTGATGAACGCTTTGATAGAACTGGAGGAGTCGTATAAGCATTATGCGCAGGACCCTTCCTATCAGGAGGAATTGTCTTATCTTCTTAAGCAGTATTCCGGAAGGGAAACCCCGCTTTATTATGCGGAACGGCTTAGTCAGCATCTCGGAAAGGCCAAGATCTATCTGAAGCGTGAGGATCTGAACCATACAGGCGCACATAAAATCAACAACGCTCTGGCGCAGGGCGTTCTGGCGAAAAGAATGGGCAAGAATAAGGTCATTGCCGAAACGGGAGCAGGCCAGCATGGCGTAGCTACCGCGACCGTGGCGGCGCTGCTGGGCATGGAATGCAAGGTATTTATGGGCGAAGAGGACACGAAACGCCAAGCCCTGAATGTGTTCCGGATGCAGCTGCTCGGAGCCGAGGTTATTCCGGTCACGTCGGGTTCTCGTACGCTCAAGGATGCAGGAAACGAGGCGCTCCGCTACTGGGTCAGCAACGTGGACGACACGTTCTATATTCTGGGGTCTGCTGTAGGACCTCATCCATATCCGATGATGGTACGGGATTTCCAGCGGATCATTGGGGATGAGACTCGGCGACAGATTCTTGAAACGGAGGGACGCCTGCCGGATTATGTCGTCGCTGCAATCGGCGGGGGCAGCAATGCGATCGGCATGTTCTATCCGTTCATCGAAGATAAGGAAGTAGCGCTGATCGGGGTAGAGGCTGCAGGCAAAGGCGTGGATACGGAATTCCACGCGGCGACCATGAGCAAAGGAACGAAAGGCGTGTTTCAAGGTTCGATGAGCTATCTGCTTCAGGACAAGTTCGGTCAGGTTACCGAGGCGTTCTCAATCTCGGCTGGGCTAGACTATCCCGGCGTTGGTCCAGAGCATTCCTACTTGAAGGAAACGGAACGGGCGAAGTATGTGCCGATCACCGATCGTGAAGCGCTGGACGCCTTGCAGCTGCTCTGCCGCACGGAAGGAATCATTCCGGCGCTGGAATCCTCGCATGCTATAGCCCATGTCGTCAAAATGGCTCCCGGGTTAGGCAGCGACGATGTGGTTGTCATTTGCCTCTCCGGGCGAGGAGATAAGGACGTAGCTTCCATTATGGAGTACACGGGAGGCGAGCAGGCATGAACTTGATCGACCAAACCTTTGCGAGGCTTAAGGAACATAAACAGACAGCCTTGATTCCTTTTTTGACGGTCGGAGATCCGGATCTCGAAACATCCGTCGAGATTATCGCCGAGCTTGAAGCGGCCGGGGCCGACATTGTGGAGCTTGGGGTTCCCTACTCCGATCCGCTGGCTGACGGACCCGTCATCCAGCGGGCTTCCCAGCGTGCTTTGAAGCATCAGGTGAATATGGAGACATGCATGGAGGCAGCGGTCAAAGCGCGTGCAGCCGGCGTGAAGCTTCCCTTTATCCTTTTCACCTATTACAATCCTGTGCTTCAGTTTGGCTTGGAACGTTTCTTCGAGGAAGTAAGAAAGCATGACATCAGCGGGCTGATCATACCGGACCTGCCGATCGAGGAATCCGCGGAGCTGACTAAACGCGCGGAAGCTTCAGGCATTCATGTGATCCCGCTGGTCGCCCCGACTTCCCAAGAAAGAATCAAGAGCATCGTGGCAGAGGCCAAAGGCTTTGTGTACTGCGTATCATCTCTGGGTGTAACCGGCGAGCGTTCGAGCTTCTATGAAGGCGTTGACGAGTTCATCGGACATGTCAAGGAATATACGGATATTCCGGTAGCCGTCGGCTTCGGCATTTCGAACGGCGAGCAGGCGGCGAAGTTCGCGCGCATTTGCGACGGCGTGGTCGTAGGCAGCGCAATCGTCCGCCAGATCGAAGAGGCCATTCCGATGCTGAATCAAGCCGATACCCGCCAAGAGGGGCTTTTGCAAATACGCAAGTTTGTGGCACAATTAAAAGTAGACTGAGCTGAGGTTCGATAGACCATTATTCAGGAGGCACGCTTGCCCAGCTTACTTCAGTTCAGTCTATGTCGAAGCATAAATTTGCTGAAAGTGAGTGGTAATGATGAAACCCAAATCACATATCGTGAATCTACCGGTATATCAGCCGGGCAAACCGATTGAAGATGTGAAAAGAGAGCTTGGACTGAACGAAGTCATCAAACTGGCTTCCAATGAAAATCCATACGGAGCATCTCCGAAAGCGAAAGAGGCTATTCTGAGCGAGCTTGATAATATCAGCCTGTATCCTGACGGTGGTGCCGTCGAGTTGACTGCCGAACTGGCTGCATTTCTTGGCGTGAATCCGAACCAAATCATCTTTGGCTGCGGATCAGACGAAATCATTGCCCTGCTTGCACGAGCATTTTTCATTCCTGGCGACGAAACGATCATGGCGGATCAAACGTTCTCGGTATACAAAAGCAATGCGGATATCGAAGGCGCCGTGAGCATCGAAGTACCGCTCGTTAATGGAACTCATGACCTTGATGCCATGCTGGCGAAGGTGAATGAACGAACGAAAATGATCTGGGTATGCAATCCGAACAATCCGACAGGAACCCTGTTGTCTGAACAAGCGTTGACCGCATTTTTGGATAAAGTTCCTGCGGACGTTATGGTCGTACTTGATGAAGCCTACTGCGAGTATGTGACGGATCCATCGTACCCGAACAGCATAAGGTATCTGGAGAAATATCCAAACGTCGTTATACTGCGTACTTTCTCAAAGATTTATGGTCTTGCTTCCCTCCGGATCGGATACGGCATCGGACAGCCTGAGGTCATCAAGCTGATCAATCAGGTCCGTGAACCGTTCAACACGACACGCGTAGCGCAAGCGGCAGCGAGAGCGGCTTTAAAGGACCAGGAATATATCGAGATGTGCCGTACGGCTAATGCAGCGGGCATTGTACAGCTTCAGGCCGAGTTCGACCGTCTGGGTCTTGAGCATTTCCCTGCGCACGGCAATTTCATTATGGTGGATGTACGGAAGCCATCCGGTGACATTTTCGAGGCATTGCTCCGCAAAGGGATCATCATTCGGGCCGGCCACAGCAAATATCCAACACATATTCGCGTGACGATAGGCTCCCAGGAACAAAATAAAGCATTTATTCATGCTCTTGAGCAGGTATTGGAAGAACAACAAGCTCTTGTGCAGTAGGATGCGAACAATCAAGTGAGGTAACATGACGACGAAAATCGCTATTTTCGGAGTGGGACTTATCGGCGGTTCTCTGGCGCTTTGCTTTAAAGGCAAGCCCGGAATAACCGTCGTGGGCCATGCCCATAGACCCGCCTCCGCAGACAAATACGTCAGCCGCGGCGTCGTAGACGAAGCAACGCTGTCCATCGAAGAAGCGGCACTGGATGCCGACTTCATTTTTTTGTGCGTACCCGTAGGCAATTTGGATGAATATTTGACGAAGCTTAGCACGCTGCCTTTGAAGAAGGGATGCATCATCACGGACGTCGGCAGCACCAAAGCAAGCATTGCCGCAGCCGCGTCGCGCTTGACCTTTTCTGATGCATATTTTATTGGCGGGCATCCCATGGCCGGATCGGAACGTTCCGGAGTGGAGGCGGCCACGCCGCTCTTATTTGAGAACGCCTATTACGTTCTGACACCGCCGCCGGGGCTGCCTGACGATGTGTATGAATCACTTGTCCATCTCCTGGCTTACACGCGTGCGCAGATCGTAAGGGTAGATCCGCTGGAGCATGACCGAATCGTCGGCGCCATCAGCCATCTTCCGCATATTATCGCTGTGGCGCTGGTGAACCAGGTGTGCGACTATAACGAAACGAATCCACTGTACCGCAGGCTTGCGGCTGGGGGCTTCAGGGACATTACGCGGATCGCGTCGAGCGACCCGGTGATTTGGCGTGACATTCTGATCAACAACCGCGAAATCATGCTGCAGATGCTTACCGATTGGAATGAAGGCATATCCTCCTTTGTCAAAATGCTTGAAGCGGAGGACGGTGAAGGCATCACCGAGGCGTTTGCCAAGGCCAATGATTTCCGCAGCGAGCTTCCGGAGCGCCGCAAAGGCATGATTGCTTCTTCTTTTGATCTCTACATCGACGTACCGGACCATCCGGGAATCATCGGCAAAATCGCTACGGAGCTTGGGATGAATCATATCAACCTGAGCAACATGCAGATTATCGAGAGCAGGGAAGATGTGCCAGGCATTATGAGGCTTTCTTTCCGTCAGGAGAACGATATGGAGCGTGCCAAAGAGCTGCTGAACAATATGGACTACAGCATTTCGCTGTAGTCCATCAATCGATTACATATCAGTTATGAATATAGGGTTGACAAAATGAAAACGTATACATATAATAAAAGTACAGTATGGTTTCTCTCCACTCCTATCCAAATACTATGTTGCCCTACAATGAGCAACAGGCCACCAATTATGGTGGCCTTTTTTTTGCCTGAAATTTTCTACAGACATCAACGAACCATAGCACGAATGCTAAGGGTGAAGAGGAAGGATAAAGAAGTCTATCCCATTATTTATCCGATGCTTTACCGTCCAAGTCATGATGGAGCTCGGTTGCGGGAATCATCGGCTTATAAACTTGTCCTTTCGGAACCGGGTTGGATACATAAACGAAATTACCTGTGCCATCCGGCGCGCTGCCTGTAGCCCACAGCCCTTCACCGGATTCAGCGCCTTCGGACAGATTCCAGAATTCATAAGCCTCTGGCTGGGATTCCTTCTCTGCTTCCGGTGGGAAGGAGGCGGGAACAACGACCCCGTTTTTCTCTTCCAATTCCTGAATGGCAGCCATCCATTGGTACTGATGATAGCGGTCGCGAGCAAGCATTTTACGGAAGGTCGCCCGTACGCCTTCATCGCTGGTCATATGATACAGTCTGGCTACCTGCAGTCTGCCCTGGCTTTCGGCATGTAGATTGGAACGCATATCGGCTAGGAGGTTTCCGCTCGCAACGATGTAGCCGCCATTCCAAGGAACGCCCGTAGAATTGGTAGGCAAGCCCCCAAGACCGCTGACGAGCAGGTGCTGTGGATTAATGCCGCCCATTATCGCTGCGAGCACAGGATCCTTGCCTGCTTCTTCTTGAGCCTCAGGGGTGGCGCCATCAAGCAATTGGCTGATCAATGCACACAGCATTTCGACGTGGCCAATTTCCTCCGTACCGATATCCATCAGCATGTCTTTGTACTTTTCCTCGCCCCGGCAATTAAACCCTTGAAACAGATACTGCATCATGACGGTCATTTCGCCAAACTGTCCGCCCAGAACCTCTTGAACCTGTCTCGCAAACATTGGATCGGGACGGTCTACCTTCACTTCGAATTGGAGTTCTTTTTGGTGTCTGAACATGAAAATCTACCTCCTGATTTTTAGGATCTGATTGCTACCTCACTTCATTAACCCTTCCCAAGAAAGTCAAACATTTCATTTAAAATTTTGCTGTATCGATCGTTAAAAACTAATGCCATAAAATTCTTGGTTATTCTAGCAACATTTTTCGCCTTTGCTTCGTCTAATAGATTAGGGTTTCTATTGTCAAACTGCCAAAAATCCTTATACAGCAGCAAATTCCGGCATTTTGTGCAGGGTTTGCCTGACTATTAATCGGGTTTGTGATACAATGAAAAAGATATTTTTATAGAATCGTTGGAGAATATGCCAATACATAGCGATTTTTGATGAAGGCACCAACGCGAAGATTCGACCGCAACTTTTCAAGTCCTGTTCGGTACTAATATACAACCGAATCGAACGGGAATGCTTTTGTACGGGCGAGGAGGTTACATAAAAATGACGGATTCCCAGATGATTAGGGAAATCAAGAAGGGCAATGTAGAGCTCTTCTCTGAATTAATGCGCCGTTATCAACGGAAAATTCTAGCTTTCGTTTACCATATGCTCAAAAGCTCCCACATGGAGCTTATGGCTGAAGACTTATGTTCGGAGACATTCTATAAGGCTTTTCGCAGCCTGCATTCTTTCCGTGAAGTCGATGCTTCATTTTCGACCTGGTTATATACCATTGCGCGGAATACCGTGCTCAGCGAGCTGAGAAAGCAAAGAGGCGCTCATGTTCCATTGGAAGAGAGCGGGGTTACCCCGGTCGCGCCGTCCGAGATTGCTCCGGAACAAGCCATTTTGCGTAGTGAGAAAGTGGAGCTTGTCCGTGAGGCCATTAACAATTTACCGGAGAAACAGCGGTCAGCCTTAATCCTTCGAGAATATGACCAGCTCGACTACCAGGAGATTGCCGATATTTTAGGACAGAGCGTCAGTTCGGTTAAATCCTTGCTGTTCAGAGCCCGATCCAGTGTCAAAGTACAGCTGGAACCGTATTTTTATGAAAACAATTATGAACAATACGAAGGGATGAAAAGCAGATGACTTGCGATGAGGCTCAAGAAATATTCGGGCTGGTATCGGATATGGATGAGCATGATCCAAGACGGCGGAGGCTTATGATGCATATCGCTACTTGCAGCGATTGCGCTGCTGAGTATGAGTTATGGCAGGAAAGTCTACGCTTCATTGTGAATTTACAAGAGGAACCCTCCGAAGAAACGGCTGAAGAAATCAACCGGAACGTCATGGACAGGATTTATCGTGAGGCACCGTGGCTGATCCCCGATCAAAGCAAACCGTTTGATGTGCCTGCGGTTGCCAGAAGACATCTGTCTCATTGGATTGCCGGTTTCGTGATGGTTTTTTTATGCAGTTTTCTCTATTTCATGCTCATGGATAAGCCCGATGTTCAGGAAACGGCCGAAGCGGCTACCGGAATTCTTCCCACGGGCATAGCAGGTCACGCAACCATGGCATCGGAACGCTTCAGCTATGACATTCCCGCTGCAAACAGCGGAATTATTGATCCGCTGGTCGTTAGCATGGGACCAACCCACCCTCAGTATTGGATGATTCTGTCGGTGCTGGGTGTTGCCATGGCGTTGTTTTCCTTGAGAAAGTTGAGCCACATGCGTAAATGAAATCATTTCTCCATGAATTACAGACGAGAAGGTGGGTTCACATATATGATGATCGGCTTGATCCGGCATGGATTGACGGACTGGAATATGCTTGGCAAAATTCAGGGACAAAGTGATATTCCGCTAAATGATGAGGGCAGAAGACAGGCTCAACTTCTTGGCGAGCGCCTGAGCCGCGAAGAATACCCGTGGGACTTTCTGATCAGCAGCAAGTTGTCGCGCGCCGAGGAAACCGGCAGGATCATTGCCTCCGAACTTGGCATCCCCATGCTGGAGCCGGATTCAAGGCTGAATGAACGCTCTTTTGGGCAGGTGGAGGGACTGACCTTGACCGAGAGGGAGAGCAAATGGGGCAGGGAGTGGCACCTGCAGGAGCTGGGGCAGGAGAAGGATGAAGAAATCCAGGCCCGCGGACTTGCTTTTATGGAAGACATGTGGAATGCCTATCCCGATAAGAACATGCTCGTGATCTCCCACGGCGGATTTCTGGCCCAACTTTACCGCTCGTTATATCAGGACCGTTATACGGAAAGGATAGGCAATCTGTCATTAACTATTCTTGAGAAAAAGGACTTGGAATGGGTTCCGCTTCTATATAACTGCACGCGTCATCTCCTGGAGAACAAGGCATAACCCGAACCCTTTCGGGTTATTTTTTTTGCTTCCGCCGAATAAAAATTGTAATAATTCCCATAATGGTATTAAAACGGCGAGGCGATCAGAAATGAACTTAGCGGATATGCTGACATACGCGGATATCGGCCAGCTGACAACCATTGCGGAGCATTACGAATGCGAGTGCAAGAGGAACTCCAAGCATGAACTGATCCAGAGCATTTTGGTTATGCTAAACCGCAGGGAATTCATTGAGCAACAGGTCAGCGGCTGTTCGGCAAAGGACTTGCGATTTCTCAATACCCTTTTGTTCGACAACCGTAATGCTTACAGTTTGGAAGAGCTGCAAGCCATGATTGGCCAAACGGCTTTTGATGGGGAGCAGCTGGAGCTTAAGAAATCTGAAAGTCCAAGAGAAGCGATAGCCAGATATAAGCGCAGCGGCTGGCTGTTTAACGGCATGACGCAAAGTACGAAATATTTGTTTCAAATGCCCAATGATTTGAAGGACCGTTTCAGACAGGAGCTTGGCATGATGCTGCGTACTCAGGTAAGCAGGACAAGCGAGCCTCAGGTATACAGGGAAGAACAAAACCTGTGCGCCGAAGATTTGATGCTGTTTCTGAAGTACGTGCGCGATCAGGACATCGATCTGAATCAAGAACTCGTCATGTACCGACGCAATCAGCAGCAGATCATGGAGATGTTCCATGTAAGCGAGCCGCTCGTGGCTAAGGGTGGTTGGAGATTCGGCTATGGTAGAACGTTCAGTTCCTATCCAAGCAGGCTTGCCTTGCTTTACGATTTTGCGTTCCACCACGAATATATCGCAGAAAACGGTTTGAAGCTGCGTTTGACCTTGAAGGGAACGGAAATGCTCGAAAGCGGCACGAAAGAGAGCATGGTACAAATTTTTCGTTTCTGGTTAAGACTTTATAAACAAGCCGTGCCGAACCTTGCTTCATTGGTCTATTGGACAAGCGAATGCGCAAAAGACTGGGTAACGGTATCATCCTTGCATCAGGCGATCGGCTGGCTGATTAAGCCATACTACTACGATACGGCCGAATCCATTTTAAATGAACGGATACTCGGTATGATGCTTCATCTTGGGGCAGTACGCATCGGGGAAAGCCAGGAGCACGGCAGAGTGGTACAAGTTACCGCTTGGGGACAAAAGGTAGCTGCAAAAAGTTCTGTGATGGCAACCCACACACTGCATGCAACCATTGACAAGAGCTGAGCGTGGTTGTTAAAATCACTCCCAAAGTAAGGAGTGGTGAAACATGTTATTGCAATATGGACAACATATGCCAAAGCTGCATTCAACGGTCTATGTCGGTGAAGGCGCTAAAATTATTGGGGACGTTCAAATCGGAATGGATTCCAGTGTATGGTTCAACAGCGTGCTTCGCGGCGATATGGCCCCGATTGTCATCGGTGAACGCTGCAATATCCAAGACGGAACCGTGGGGCACGTGAATAAAGACGAACCTCTGGTCCTGGCGGATGACGTATCCGTGGGCCACTCGGCTATCATTCATGGCTGCACGATAGGTAAGGGTACATTAATCGGCATGGGGGCCATTGTATTGAACGGCGCCGAAATTGGAGAATATGCTTTAATAGGGGCAGGTTCAATCGTTACCGAAAATAAAAAAATTCCACCCTATACGCTTTCCCTGGGATCTCCCGCGAGAGTGGTCCGTGAATTAACGGAGGCAGATTTGCAAAGAATGTATCGCACTACTCAGAATTATGTGGAGAAGGGGAAGGAGTATAGGATGTTCTAAACAAAAGCTTGGAGGTGCATCCTATGGATAAAATGAAAGCTACGTATGAAGTCATGTTGGGGCTGGCTGCTGAAATGGTATGGGACGAAGCATTGCGCAAACACCGGAGCGAGGAGTTATACCGAGAAATCGATCGGGCGCTTGCCTCCGGAGACGAGTCGGCTTTCCGTAATCTTACGGATGAACTGAGGCTGCTGAACTGAAAATTTACAAATTCAACTAAAAAGAATGCGGAAAGGGTTCAATTCGTTTGATTTGCTTTATAAATGATTGAAGTCTTCTGCATCTCTTTTTTTGTTCCGATACACCAAAGAAATGCAGTTTGATCCCCGCCTTTTCCTTCTGGTCTGCATGGCCTCTTCCGGAAAGCTGGGACTCTGCATTTCTTTTTTTACTTCAGTCTTGGCATAATATGAAATATAATGGAGAAAAATGAAGGAAGGATGAAACGAATGAAATTCAGCGAGGTGGAGGAAGCTTCCTGGGAGGAGCTGAAACCCTATTTAGACACCTGTCTCATCCCCTATACCGGCCTTACCGGCAAGGAAAATCCAATGCAGGCCAC
This sequence comes from Paenibacillus sp. SAFN-054, assembly GCF_051966755.1. Lineage (NCBI taxonomy): Bacteria > Bacillati > Bacillota > Bacilli > Caryophanales > Paenibacillaceae > Paenibacillus > Paenibacillus sp. SAFN-054. Next base: position 1,800,091 of record NZ_JBQCKS010000001.1, on the reverse strand, counting down.
GGCGGCGTTGGAGCGTCTCCGGGATTTCATGGATCTGGCGGAGATTCCGTTTAAGGGAAGAATGATTACATATCCTGCATTCCAGTATGGATTGCAGCAAGATTTGTCACTATTGAACGAAATATGCGGACATGTGAAAAGCACGGGGTTTAAGCATGTGGTGGTCATGTCAGCGGACTGCGTGCTCAGCAAGGAAGAGCTTCCCGAAGTGGATCTGATCCTGTCCCGCCCTGAAATGGAAGAGCAGGAGAGCGGAACGCTGGCGTTAAGCGTGAGGTCTCAAATCCAAAATTTATGGAACCCGGCGTACCTAACGTAAATGTGACAGAAATTCAACAATTTATTTGGGTAAATCTTCATCTATATGATAAAAAGATCTGGATATTCTTGACGGTCTTATGAGGCTAATATATTATTAGAATGTCCTAGTAAGTCGTGTGATAATAATCATTGAAAGCACTTAAAGAATTGGTTGACAAAGGGGGTTGAAGACATTATGAGCAACCAAAATGACCACCATGAACCATCTGGAAAACCACCCGGGCGTAAAGAAATGTCCCGTCGACAATTTCTGGCTTATACTTTAGGTGGTGCAAGCGCATTTATGGCTATGGGCCCTGTCCTGCCAATGGTGCGGTTTGCAGTTGATCCGATTCTGCATAAAAAAGGTGAAGGCGAATTCATCAAGGTCGTGGAAGTGAGTAAAATCACGGACGAGCCTCAGGAATTCACTTTTGAACTACCACAGCAGGATGGATGGTATGCGAGCAAAGCGACGTTAACAGCATGGATCCGCAAAGATGAAGGTGGAAAAATTTATGCGCTGTCTCCGATCTGTAAGCACTTGGGCTGTACAGTCGGCTGGAACAACGATAAAAATTTCCCGGATGAATATCATTGCCCATGCCACGGAGCACGTTACGACAAAGTCGGCAAGAACTTGGCTGTAGCCCCTAAACCGCTCGACACGTACAAAATGCAAGAGAAAGACGGTTGGGTATATTTGGGACAGGTAGAGCCAAATACTGAAGTGAAATAGGAGGCGTAAATTCGGATGTTTAAGAATGTCTACAACTGGATTGATGAACGTCTTGATGTCACGCCGATTTGGAGAGACGTTGCTGACCATGAAGTGCCTGAGCATGTTAACCCGGCGCATCATTTCTCCGCATTCGTATACTGCTTTGGCGGATTGACGTTTTTTATCACGGTTATTCAAATCCTGTCAGGGATGTTCCTGACCATGTATTATGTACCGGACATCATCAACGCTTATAACAGTGTTGAATACCTGCAAACGCAAGTGGCTTTCGGCCAAATCGTACGCGGTATGCACCACTGGGGAGCGAGTTTGGTTATCGTTATGATGTTCCTGCACACCATGCGCGTGTTCTTCACAGGATCCTACAAAGCTCCTCGTGAAATGAACTGGGTCGTTGGTATGCTTCTTTTCTTTGTTATGCTGGGATTGGGCCTTACGGGTTACCTGCTTCCTTGGGATAACAAAGCATACTTCGCTACAAAGGTTACCCTGGAAATTGCGAATTCCGTTCCATGGCTCGGGCCGATCATTAAGGAATTCCTGCAGGGCGGAACCATTGTAGGTGCAGAAACGCTGACGCGCTTCTTCGCACTGCATGTATTCTTCCTCCCAGCCGTATTGCTCGTACTGATCGTGGGCCACTTTATCATGATCCGCAGACAGGGCATTTCCGGACCACTATAATAGAAGGGAGGAATATCGATGGCACATGGAAAAGATTCAAAAGAAAAAGTTGTTTATGTAGGCGATTCCCGTGTTAAAAGAGGGGGCGGATTCATTACTCCTCCGGACTACACTGCGTTTCCCGGTAAATCGGAAGCGTTCATCCCTAACTTTCTTTTGAAAGAATGGATGGTTGGTGTCGTCGTGCTCGTCGGTTTCCTGGTGCTAACCATTGCTGAGCCTGCTCCGCTCTGGTTCCCGGCTAATCCGAGTGCTTCGATCATTCCGATGCCGGACTGGTACTTCTTGTTCCTTTATCAATACTTGAAGCTTCCATACGCATCCGGGGATTATATCGTGCTGGGTACGATTGGCGTAAGCGGCGTGGCTTTCGGCTCCCTGCTTCTCGCACCGTTCCTTGATACGGGTAAAGAACGCCGGTTCTACCGCAGACCGATTGCTTCATCGTTGATGATTCTTTCTTTGATCGCTGTCGTGTACTTGACGAACAGTGCATGGCATCATTATAAAGTGGAAATGGCTGAATCCGGTCAGGTTCCCGAGAATATTCAACGGGAAGAAAAGGCTGCTGAGAACAGAGCTAAGGGTCTTCCAACGACAAGCGGCAACCAGCAAAAGGAAATCGCGATCGTCGATAAAGAAAATCCTGCAATGGAATCCTTCAAAAAAGCGGGCTGCCTTTCCTGCCACGCTGCCGATTTAAAAGGTGCAAGCGGACCGTCGCTGCGCGGAGTCGGTGACAAACATAATAAAGACGACATTCTGAAAATTATCAAAGAAGGCTATAACGGTAAAATGCCTGCGATGTATGATAGTGCAATTGCCGCCGGCTTGACCGATAAGGACATTGATAATTTGGCAGATTGGCTTTCGAAACAAAAGGCTGAAGCAAAGTAAGCCATTATACTTACCAAAAACCTGATCGCTTTCTCGATCAGGTTTTTTTGGAAATTCGAGACCATTTAATGCTTTGACGCCGAACCGTTGGCGTAGTTTCTCAGCTCTTTTTTAGGAGGGACAAGCGTGTCCATTTCTTTTTTCTGGAGCCGTGCTTTTTGGACGAGCCGGTTGATGTTATGGCTCCTGTTTTGGTGCAACCTGGTAGGTACCGTATATGGATATATGTGGTACGGACAACAGATGGAATACACGGTTTCGCAGCATGCCATATGGCAGGTCATCTTCGTCCCGGACAGCCCTACGGCCAGTTTGTTTTTCACGATCGGCATTCTTTTCCTGTTATATCCTCCCAAGTCGCCGTTTTTGAAGGGATTCAGCTATCTGATGGAGTCGCTCGCCGTCGTGACTTCCGTGAAATACGGAATTTGGGCGGTAAGCATTATTTTTGCCGGAGCGGCGCAGGGTGATCATTTGGTCTGGCAGGATTGGATGCTGGTGGCATCACACCTTGCGATGGCGGTTGAAGCGCTCCTGTTCGTTCGGTTCTTCCGGTTTGGGGCTGTTATGCTGATACCGGCTGCTGCTTGGACGTTTCTCAATGATATTGTGGATTATACATATGGGGTCTTCCCATGGCTTCCTGACGTATTAAGGGACGATCTGTACGCAGTGCAAAATTTTACGTTAGGACTGACATTATTCAGCGTATTATTGGCCTATCTGTTCCTGAAGCTTGCGAAGTGCAAAACCTTATAGCTTGTTCTATAACCATCCCTTCTGCCATACATTTTACGGTAGGAGGGATGTCCCATGTACGGGGGTAGAATGTTATTCCAACGTTATGCGCGGCTTTGGATAGGGCTGTTCTTGATAGGCTTGATTTTGTCGCCTGCTCAAACGCATGCCATGAACGATAATCAGGGATCAATCCAGCAGGGTGATGCCCTAAAGCAGGCGCAAGCCCTCAGCCAAACTGTCGACAGGCTCTACCAGCATGTCCTTGAAGGCAATACGAATCTCGTGCAGAAGGATCTGGTGGAGGTTAATTCGCTATTCGAGAACGCCGAGCTGCAAAAGCTGACGACCGTTGAAGGCATTCATGCGTTATCGGAAACCATCATTGAGATGAAGGAAGCCGTAGCCAGGGTACAGCTGGATCCCGAAGATTGGTTGACCGCCTCGGCCAAGCTACGAATGGCGGCGGACAGCCTGTACAATACGAAGCAGCCTTTGTGGCTTCAATATCACAAGCTGATTCGCGAAGAACTGAGCCTGATGAAGGCCGAGACCCAAAAAGGAAGTCCTCTAGGCGTCAAGCAGGCATACGAGCGTCTGCAGGATCATTATGAAGTCATTCGACCTGCTGTCATTATCCAGCGCAAGCCTGCAGATGTGACGATGATCGATTCATGGCTTTCTTATGCAGGAGGGCTGGTGAACGCGGTGTCACCACAATCCGCTCAAATCCAGAGTATGATTGGGCAAGGAGAAGAGATGTTCAATGGCCTTTTCGGAAAGAAGAAGGATTACCCGGCAATGGCGCCGCTGGATCAGGTGGACGGAACATGGCCTTGGGTGCTCTGGGCTGGGGCATTTATTGTCATCATGCTGGCTTATACGGCATACCGCAAATATCGCGGTGAACAGGACGGTTATAAGAAAGTGGCGCCAAAATGGAAGGGTTGACCTGATGCTTCTCTTTAATGAAGAAAGCTCCGCTGAACCACAGGGTTCAGGGAGCTTTCTTTTACTTGTCTAGGTCTCTTTAAAACCTTCTCCCAGGACGTCATGAACATCATTAATGATGACGAAGGCGCGGGGGTCGATCGATTTGACGATTTCGTTCAATCGCCGGATTTCATGCCTGGCGACGACGCAATACGCCATATGCTTGGCCTGTTTCGAATAAGCGCCGATCGCGGGGATGAGCGTAACGCCTCGTTCCATCTCCACCGTAATCAGATCGGCGATTTCCGGCGCGTGGTCACTTATAATCGTGAAGGCTTTTGCCGCATAAGCTCCTTCCTGGATAAAGTCAATCACCTTGGAGGAAATGAAAACGGCCACGAAGGTATAAAGAATTCTTTCTCTCGGGATAAAGAACAGGGAGGCGCCGATAATAATGATATCGATACCCAAAATCACTTGTCCCATGCTCCAGCCGAATTTTCGGTTGCAAATCCTTGCGATGATGTCCGAGCCGCCGGTTGTGCCCCCGAAACGAAATACAACACCGAGCCCCGCGCCCAGCGTTACACCGGCGTACAGCGCGGCGAGTATGTAATCTCGCTCCGTTTGGAAAGGAGTGATCCAGCCGTGATTGATCAATTTTTCGAACAGCCATAGAAAAAAGGTAAGCGATGCGATGCCGACGCCCGTGTATACCATTTGCTTTCCGCCAAGGATTCTCCAACCGATCAAGAAGAGAGGAATATTCAGCAGCAGGGTCGAAAGCGCTGTTGGAATAGAAAAAGCATAATTCAGAAGCACGGTTACACCCGTCACGCCGCCTTCCATCAGCTGATTGGGAATAATAAAATAAAGCAGTCCAAATGCATAAATCGCCGCTCCGAGAATAATCGGCACAATCATTTTCAAAGGTAAGAACCATTTAGATGAACTCATGAAACCCCTCGCATGGTCAAAAGTAGGAAGAATTTGTTCTTCGCTCCATACATAGTATACCTTTTTCCTTAAGGATTTAAAAAAGATTTGTTTTCAATTCTCCTTTGCGATAACATATGGAGTAAACTATACCCGGATGAACCGGATGTAGTTACAAATGAAATCATGCTTGGCTTCGAGTGAAGCCTGAAAGGGGGACGGGTCATCAAAATGGAGAAATCTATGGCAGAGATGCAGAGGGAAGTTGACCGATACATCTCCCAGTTCAAAGAAGGCTATTTCAGTCCTCTGTCCATGCTTGCACGCATGTCGGAGGAGGTTGGCGAGTTGGCGCGGGAGGTAAACCACAGCTTCGGCGAAAAACCGAAAAAGGCGACGGAAGAGGAAAACTCCATCGAGCTTGAGCTGGGGGATATCCTATTCATTACGATCTGTTTCGCCAATTCTTTGGGCATTGACTTGGCTCAGGCGCATGACAAGGTGATGCACAAATTTAATACCCGTGACGCGAATCGGTGGACCAAAAAGGACACCGAATAAGCATGTCATACATATGCTGTACAATAGCCCGTAATAACAGGGGGGAGTACAGCAGAATGAAGTCCGAACAATACGTCCGGAACGCCTATCACTGCATTTTGCAGAATGACTTCGAAGGGGCGCTGCAGTGGTTTGAAGCGGCTGTCACGGAAAATCCGGAATCCGCAGAAATTCATTACCGTTGTTCAGTCACCTATGCGCGCAGCAGCCGGTTGGATAAAGCGCTTGAACATGCGCAAAAAGCATGCGAGCTGGACCCGGAGAAATCCGAATATTTGCTTAATCTGCAGCATGTGCAATCCATGCGGTTGGTTCAGGATGCCAAAAAAATCATTGATACAGGTGAGATTGCCCCTGCGAGTGAATTATACCAGGTCGTGTCCATGCTGAAGGAAGCCGTGCGGCTCGATCCGCTTTATGGAGAGGCGTACATTTGGCTTGCGCTTACTTACAGCGGGTTGAACGAGCATGCGCTGGCCATCGCCTCATTAAAAGAGGTCATTGCGCTTCAGCCGAATGATCATGGATTGCATGATATGCTCGATCAGCTCAAGAATCGGCTCAGCACATATTTGCATGATGAATACACATAGCACTAGGAAAGCGGGGAGAAGCGGATGTCTAATCAGATTAAAGTTGCAGTAGCCGGTGCAGCCGGAAGAATGGGTAAAGAGGTCGTCAAGCTTGTCCTGGAGGATGCGGATCTACAGCTGGTTGCAGCTGTGAACCGCTCCCAGGAAGGGACCGATGCAGGAACGCTTGTGGGCTTACCCGCCTGTGGAATCAAGGTGACAAGCGATCTGGAGCTTGCTTTAGTGGAAACGAAGCCGGATGTCCTGGTTGATTTCACCATGCCGCAATTCGCATATCCGAACACGCGACTCGCGGTTTCTCACGGGGTTCGGCCTGTTGTGGGCACTACCGGATTCACTCCTGAACAAATCGAAGAGTTGGACAAGCTGTGCCAGAGCAAGGAAATCGGCGGACTGATCGCGCCGAACTTTTCCATCGGAGCCATTCTCATGATGAAATTTGCGGCTCAGGCAGCCAAATATTTTCCGCATCTGGAGATCATGGAATTCCACGGGGATCAGAAGCTGGATGCTCCGTCCGGAACGGCGATCAAGACTGCCGAGATGATTGCCCAGAACCGCGAGGAGATCCGTCAAGGAAACCCCAAAGAAGAAGAGACTATTGATGGTGCCCGCGGAGGGTATTACAATGGATTCCGGATACACAGCGTCCGTCTTCCAGGCGTGTTTGCTCAGCAGGAGGTTATTTTCGGAGGTTTCGGCCAAACTTTGAAAATCAGGCATGATTCTTATGAGCGCGCCGGATACATGCCAGGCGTGAAAATGGCCATCGAAAAGGTGATGGGCTATACAGGCATGATCTACGGATTCGATCACTTTATAGAGTAAGCTTCTAAAGGAGTGGGACATACAATGAAAATCGCATTTATCGCGCATGACCGCAAAAAAGACGAGATGGTCAATTTTGTGATGGCATATGAAAAGGTATTTTTTGGACATGAGCTGTACTCCACCGGGACGACGGGAAAACGGATCATGGAAAACACGGATTTGAAAATTCACCGGTTTATGTCGGGTCCGCTTGGCGGAGATCAGCAGATCGGAGCGCTTGTTGCCCAGAACGAAATGGATCTCATTATTTTCCTTCGCGACCCGTTGATGGCTCAGCCGCATGAGCCGGATATCAATGCACTTTTGCGTTTGTGCGACGTGCAGGGCATTCCGCTCGGGACGAATATCGCGACGGCCGAAATTCTGGTGAAAGCCCTGGACCGCGGAGACTTTGCTTGGCGGGAGCTGGTGCATAAATACAAGCCGGGTACGGAACTATGAGCGAAGCACTGGACATTTTGGTGTTTGGAGCCCATGCGGATGATGCTGAAATCGGGATGGGCGGTACGATCATCAAACATGTGAAAGCAGGCTATCGCGTAGGAATTTGCGACTTAACATACGCAGAAATGTCTTCGAACGGCACGGTGGACCGCCGCAAACGGGAAGCGGAAGCGGCCGCGGGCGTCCTTGGGCTCTCGATGCGAAGCAATCTGGGGCTTCCGGATCGCGGATTGTACCTTACGCCGGAGCATATCGAAGCCATCACGGCAGAAATTCGCCGCCATGCTCCTCGGATCGTATTCGCTCCATATTGGGAAGACCGGCATCCCGATCATGTGGCATGCAGCAAGCTGGTTGAGGATGCGGTATTTAATGCAAAGCTTCGACGCTATATGCCGGACAAGCCTGCCGTGCTTGTGGAACAGCTGTATTTTTATTTTATAAATGATATGGGCAGAGCGGACCTGATGGTGGATATTACTGACCAGCAGGAAACGAAGGAGCAGGCGTTGTTATGCTACCGTTCCCAATTCGAAAGCTCGCTGAACGGTGAGGATGCCGTTTCGACTCCTCTGAATCAAGGGTATATCGAACGGGTACGGTCCCGGGACAAGCTGACTGGCCAGCGAAGACTGGTACCGTACGCGGAGGGCTTTGCATCGCGTTCGCCTTTCCTTGTGGATCAATTCTTGTAGGATTCCGTGAAAAAGTCAGGGCAGATCTTTGGGCGGTTACCCGAAGATCCGTTCTGGCTATTTATTACTTGGGAACAATATATATAAATAAGATACCGCTTGGTGGATGGAGGAAGGTTAAATTGAGCCAATCATTAAAAATCGGCATTACATGCTATCCGTCACTGGGAGGTTCCGGTGTCGTGGCGACCGAGCTTGGAAAGCTGCTGGCAGAGAAAGGGCATCAAGTCCATTTTATCGCACACAGCATTCCTTTTCGTTTGGGAGGAACCTTCCACAAAAATATTTTTTATCATGAGGTGGAGGTCAGCGACTACTACGTATTCCGTTATCCTCCATACGATATGTCATTGGCAACGAAAATGGCCCAGGTGGCCAAAATGCAGCAGCTCGACATCTTGCATGTCCATTATGCGGTGCCGCATGCAGTCTGCGCGTTTTTGGCCAAACAAATGGTCGGGGACAAGCTAAAGGTCGTTACGACGCTTCATGGTACGGATATTACGGTGCTTGCGCAGGATGAATCTTTAAAAGACCTGATTCGCCTGGCCATTAATGAAAGCGATGCAGTCACCGCTGTATCCCGTGATTTGATTCAGGAAACCCGGGATGTGCTGGATATTAGCAGAGATATTGATCTGACCTATAACTTCGTGGATAAGCGTATTTACTATCCGAGGGATACCACCTCGCTTCGCGGCGACTTCGCGGGGCCGGATGAGAAGATATTAATGCATATTTCGAACTTCCGGCCGGTCAAACGCGTAGCCGATGTGGTGGATGTATTTGCAAGGGTCAACGAAAAGGTACCTTCAAAGTTGCTGTTTGTCGGAGAAGGACCTGATTTACCAAAAGTGCAGTGCAAAATTCAAGAGCTGGGCCTTCAGGACAAAGTCTTCTTCCTTGGCAAACAGGATGAGATTGCCCAGGTCATCTCCCTTGCAGACGTGCTCTTGCTTCCTTCCGAGAAGGAAAGCTTCGGACTCGTAGCGCTTGAAGCCATGGCATGCGGAGTACCGACTGTCGGATCGACGGCTGGCGGCATTCCTGAGCTTGTCGTACACGGAGAAACCGGATTCCTGGCTCCGATCGGGGACACGAAACGTATGGCGGATTACACGGTTCAACTGCTCTCGAACGAATCGCTCGCGGCCAAATTCCGCGAAGCGTGCCTGAAGCGGGCGTGCCACGATTTTGCAGACGGACTGATTACGCAGCAATATGAGCAAATATACTATCGCGTATTGGGGCGGGAAGTTCCGAAGCTGAATCCGGTTTGCGGCTGATTCGAAACGGTATGAAGCTGTAGGCAGGAGGTTGTTTAAATTGGTACGTTGGAAACAGGCGGAAACAGAAATGGCTTACCACAGCATGCAGGTCATTTCCAAGCTGCTCGAGCATGGCCATGAAGCCTACTGGGTAGGCGGCTGTGTGAGAGATGAGCTTATGGGAAGACCGGTACACGACATGGATATAACGACCTCTGCATTGCCAGAAGAGGTGGAGTCTATATTTGAACGGACGGTGCCTACGGGCATCAAGCACGGAACGGTTACGGTGCTTAACGGCTCTTATGCGTTTGAAGTCACTACTTACCGTGTCGAAGGCGCCTATGAAAATCACCGCCGTCCCGCCGAGGTTGCATTCGTGAGCGATTTGAAGGAGGATCTCCGGCGCAGGGATTTTACGATGAATGCTATTGCAAGGGCTTTTGATGGCACGATGGTTGACCCTTATGGCGGTACAGAGGATATCGGAAAAGGGCTTGTGCGCTGCGTCGGGAATGCGAGAACCCGTTTTCAGGAGGATGCGCTGCGCATGGTGCGCTGCATTCGTTTTGCTTCGGTATTCGAGTTCAGGATTGCTTACCGGACCTGGAGAGGGCTGCTGGAAGAGAGTGAAAGCATCCGTTATGTGGCCTTGGAAAGATTCCGGGTGGAGCTTGAGAAGCTGATGGAGGGCAAGATGCCTTCCCGGGGACTAGGGCTGCTTCATCGGAGCGGGCTGCTCAGGCATGCAAGAGTCCCTTTTACATATGAACCTGAAGAGGGTCTGATTTCGGAGATCGATGAAATTCCGCCCGATCATCATGGCATTCGCTGGGCGCTGCTGCTCTATGCTTGCGGCGTGAAAGCTGAAGCTGCTCATGGCTACCTGAGGGACTGGACGTTTCCCAATGCCGAGCGGGAAGAGATCGCGGGCATATTGAGCGTTGGCGAAGCTGTGCAAGCGATGGACGGGAGGAGTCCGTATCGAGAGCAGTGGGTTAAAACCGTGCTCCGGTTCGGACCAGAGGCCGCCGGGCAGTGGCTGCATATGGCCAGCCGGATTGCCGTGCAGCGCCCGGATGCTTATCCGCGTGAGGTGTTGGCAAATGCAAGAGCATGGACCCTTCAAATGGGTATTTATCATATAGCGGATTTATCAGTTACAGGTAGGGATCTTCTGGGACTGACGGGGCGTAAAGGCGGGCCATGGATTGGCGAAATCCTGGGCGAGCTGCTCTTGAGGGTGGCTGCGCAGAGCTTGCCGAACGATAAAGAGATCTTAATCGATGAAGTGAAACGGGTGATATCCACAAATGAGTGAGAAGGAAACGCTTTTGGACTTGCTGCTCGAGAATCCGCAGGAATTTGTATCCGGGGAGGAGATCAGCCGCAGGCTATCCGTCAGCCGGACGGCCGTCTGGAAGCAGATCAATAAATTGCGTGAAGCGGGGTACGAATTCGAAGCCGTGCCCCATAAAGGCTACAGAATCCTCCGCAAGCCGGAGCGGCTGGATATGCTGTCTCTTGTCAAAGCAATGAAGACGCAAACGATGGGTAAGAAAGTGAAAGTGTTGGAGTCCACCGTTTCGACGCAGGAAGAAGCCAGACGCCTTGCGGAAGAAGGGGCTGCAGAGGGTACGATTGTCATCGCGGAGGAGCAAACCGGCGGCAAAGGGAGAATGGGCCGCAAATGGTTCTCGCCTAAAGGCAAAGGCGTATGGATGAGCCTGGTGCTCAGACCTAAGCAGCCGATGCATTACATGCCGCAGCTGACCCTGATGACAGGTGTGGCCGTGTGCCGTGCCGTACGCCGAGTCAGCGGCGTCATGGCTGGTCTTAAATGGCCGAATGACCTGTTGGCGGGCGGACGCAAGATCAGCGGCATTCTGCTGGAATCTGCGGTAGAGGATGAACACGTGCGATATTGCATTGCCGGGATCGGGATCAGCGTAAACCTGGACCGGGAGGATTATCCGGAAGAACTTACCGGCGTAGCGACTTCGCTTAAGATTGAATCCGGAGAACCAGTGGATCGCACCGCACTTATCGCTGCTGTTTTGGAGGAATTCGAAAAGTTGTATGCTTTGTATCAGCAGGAAGGCTTTGGGCCGATCGCTACGCTGTGGGAAGCTTTGTCCGTTACGCTGGGCAAACCCGTTACCGTCAATACGGCGAAGGGGCCGGTTCAAGGCGTAGCGGAGAAGCTGGATCCGAGCGGCGCGCTGCTAGTCGCAACAGAAGACGGACAGCATATCCCGATTTTTTCGGGTGATGTCGAAATGAAGAGGTGAGACTACCGAAAAAAGCGGTCTGACTTCAGGATGTACTTCGATAGATGTTTTTGGTTAGATATAAGTTTGAAATCGCGTTATGGGCGAGCATCCTTATATCGCACCAAAAACTACCGAAAAAAGCGGTCTGACTTCAGGATGTACTTCGATAGATGTTTTTGGTATACTGACATGTAGAGGCGGTATCGGTATGAACCGAACTGCACTCTGCCTGTGCAAGTCATAATCATCCATAGTGTACGACATGCAGTACGTTGGATTCTGCTCTGAGCCGAAGGGACCGAGACAGAAGGGACGAAACGCAAGTGAGTCTTTTTTGCCCTTTCGGAACTTTTTAGTGACAAGCTAAAAGGTTTTTTTGTTTTTCTAATGCAAAATCATCCGAAATGGAAGGGGCTGCAAAACCATGGCAGTGAAGTTAAACATCGTTAAGATGAAGAAAATGAAACAGGAAGGCACCGCGCTCAGCATGGTGACCGCCTATGATTTCCCTACGGCGCGACTTGCCGAGGAAGCTGGCGTTGACATGATCCTTGTAGGAGATTCGCTGGGGAACGTTGTGCTGGGCTATGACTCCACGCTTCCGGTGACGATTGACGATATGGTATACCATACGCGTTCCGTTGTTCGCGGCGCAGGAAACACGTTTGTTGTCGCCGATATGCCCTTCATGACCTATCACGGAAGCATCGACGAGACCCTGCGCAGCGTCCGCAGATTGATGTCGGAAGGGCAGGCGCAAGCGGTCAAAATGGAAGGCGGCAAGGAAATCTGCGCAGCGGTAGAGACCATCGTATCCGCGGGAGTTCCCGTACTGGGTCATATCGGTCTTACGCCGCAGTCGGTGAATCAGATCGGCGGCTACCGGATTCAAGGCAAGGACGAAAAAGACGCGCAGCGTTTGCTGGAGGATGCCCTCGCCTTGGAGAAGGCCGGAGCGTTCGGCATTGTACTCGAGCTGGTAACCGAGCAGGTAGCCGAATATATTACTTCCCGGTTATCCATACCAACCATCGGGATCGGTGCAGGCCGCAAAGTCGATGGTCAGGTGCTTGTGTTCCACGACATCTTCCAATATGCTTCCCCGTACCGGGCCAAAAAATTTGTGAAGACGTTCGGCGATGCCGGAACCTTGATCCGGGAAGGGCTTGAACAATACGTGAAAGAAGTGAAGGAGCGTTCTTTCCCGGATGAGAGCCATGTATTTACGGCGGAGGATCAAGTCGTGGAGAACTTATACGGCCGCGGCCGGGAAAAGGTGAACAACGCATGAAAGCCATAAGAACCATTCAAGAACTCAAAGGACATATTCAGGAGCTTAAAGCTTCTTCCAATATAAAGACGGTCGGCTTGGTACCGACCATGGGATATCTGCATCAGGGCCATGCCAGCTTAATCCGGGCGGCGAAGGAAAAGTCGGACGTGGTCGTAGTGAGCATCTTTGTCAATCCGATTCAATTTGGACCGGGCGAGGATTTCGAAACCTACCCACGGGATGAGCAGCTGGATTTAGCCAAAGCGGAAGAGGCCGGGGCAGATATTGTATTCCTGCCTTCCGTGGAAACCATGTACCCCAAGCCGACCAAAACGAAAATAACCGTTGCAGACGTGACCTCGGGACTGTGCGGGGCTTCGCGTCCTGGTCATTTCGACGGGGTGACGACCGTTGTCAGCAAGCTGTTTAACATCGTGCAGCCTGACTTTGCTTTTTTCGGCATGAAAGATGCGCAGCAGGTAGCTGTGATTGAACAGATGGTGTTCGACCTGAACATGAACGTCAAGATCGTTCCCTGTCCCATCATTCGCGAGAACGATGGTCTGGCCCTCAGCTCGCGCAATGTGTACCTAAGCAAGGAGGAACGCGTGCAAGCGCTCGTACTATCCAGGTCACTCCGCGAAGCGAAGGATGCGGTTGAGAAAGGACGGATTCGGACTGCTGGTGAAGCAAGGGAACTTTTGGTCCAAATGATCAGCGAGTCGGATATTGCCGTGGTTGACTATGTAGAAGTCGCCACGTTCCCTGATCTTGCCCCGCTGTCAGAGGACGAAGGCATCGCGCAGCAGGAAAGCCCTGTCTTGATGGCCCTTGCCGTGAAATTCGGCAAAACGAGGCTGATCGATAATTGTTTGTTAAGTCCGAAGGGAGAATAATACATGTTCAGAACAATGATGAAATCCAAAATACACCGCGCTACCGTAACGGAAGCCAATTTGAATTATGTGGGCAGCATTACCATCGATGAGGATTTGATGGAAGCTGCAGACCTTCTCGAGAACGAAAAAGTACAAATCGTTGACAATAACAATGGCGCGCGCCTGGAAACCTACGTTATTCCCGGTCCACGCGGCAGCGGCGTGATTTGTCTGAACGGAGCTGCCGCACGCATGGTCCAGCCCGGAGATACCGTCATTATTATTTCTTATGCGATGATGTCGAATGAGGAGATCAAGACGCATAAACCTACGGTCGTGTTCGTCAACGAGTCCAACCAGCCGCAAACGACGGCGAATAAAGAAGTACACGCCACCATTATTTAACCCGGAATGCTTTGATCTAGCGAAGACAAGGAATGCCAGGCCGGTCGGGGAATGAAAAAGGCTGTATCAACAAAAAATGAATGCAGGTGACCGCACTGATTTCATTTTTGTTAAGGGTGGGATGCAGCCATGATCCAGCATGTATTCGCGGAAATGAACCACATGTTAGATGAAATCATCAAACATTACCCGGCAGCGCAGGAGGCCCAAAAGCATCAGCTGATACAAAAGTGGAATATGCTTAAAACGATGAGTGATGGAATCATTGACGAGTGGCTGTCTTTTGAGGAAAAGATGGGGGAGTTTCGCCAGCATACGGAAGCGCCGGCCGGTCTATTCTCGAAGCAGACACCTGAAATGGAATTAAACGCATTCGTGCAGGGACAAGGTTATTTCCGGTTAATGATGTACCGCCAGGCCGCCCAGCAATTTTCCCAGGTTATCCGTCAATTTCCGGACAGTCTTCTGGCCCGGATGTATCTGGCTATGGCGCATTTGTACCTGGAAGAAACCGAGGAAGCGCACAAGCATTTTCATTGGATTCTGCCGCTGGCCACGAGCCAGAAGCTGAAAGCCATGATCTACAATGCATTGGGATGCATCGCAGTGAAGCATGGAAACGCTGGCAGGGCCCAGGAGTTTTTTACGCTCTCGCTTCAATGTGATCCCACGCTTCCTGACCCTTTGGTAAATTTGAAGGTTTGCCAGCAAAACCGCGGTCAGCTACAATATGGCAGCCAGTTGATTTCCTTAATGTAAAGCATGCAAAGGGACGATGCATCAAGCGCAAATGCGCCTTGGGCATCGCCTTTTTGCTGTCAATTAATTTTCAAATGTGAAATCTTCTGTTATGCTGGTAATGAGACTGGAATGAAAGGATCTATAAGAAATCATGAAATTTGCCGTACTGGATTTTGAGACGACAGGCAACCAGTCCGCCGATGAAATTATTCAAGTTGGACTTGCCATCATAGAAGAAGATTTGACGATTTCCCGCGTGTACGGCTCCTACGTCAGACCCGGAGTCGAGATACCGCCTTTTATAACCCAATTAACCGGCATCACGGAAGAGGATGTGGCAAATGCTCCATCACTTGAGGAAATGTTGATGGAACTCGTTCCGATGCTGGATGATGTTGTACTCGTGGGGCATAATGTCGCTTTCGACTTTAACTTTTTGCAAAATGCGCTTGATCGAAGCGGATATTTGCCATTTTCGGGCCGGATTCTGGACACCTTGGATTTTCTTAAAATATGTTTTCCTTCTTTGACCTCCTATCAACTCAGCCAGGTGTCAGCCCATTTCGATATCAAGCATGACCATCCGCACCAGGCCGATAGCGATGCTTTGGCGACCGCATACGTACTGCTAAAGTGTCTCGACGAGCTGAACGATCTTCCACTCATCACGCTTCAGCGCCTTAGCGAACTGTTCGGGGATGAAGACAGTGATTTGGGATGGTTTTTTGACGGATTGTGCCAGCAGAAGGAGCAAGAACCGATTCAGGATCTGAACAGCCATACGTTCTATCGCCAGCTGGCGCTCGCTGTAGAGGATTGGACCGAAATGCAGCCTCCGCGTGACGAATCGGATGACAATCCGCTGAGGGGTGTGGGTTTTGAAGAATACCTGAATGAAATTCAGCAGAGGCTCAAGGCCTTGATGCCTCAATATGAGGAGCGGGAGCCGCAGTCGATCATGTTCGACGAAGTGATGAACGCTCTGGATCAGGACAAGCATTTATTAATTGAAGCAGGTACGGGTACGGGGAAGTCTTTGGGCTACCTGATCCCTTCCATATATCAAAGTGTGAAACAGCAGCAAAAGGTTATGGTCAGCACGCATACGATCAACCTTCAGGAACAGCTCAGGGAGCGGGATATTCCCCTTCTGACGCAGGTGGTTCCTTTTCCCTTCAAGGCGGCTGTCTTTAAGGGCAGACAACATTATTTGTGTTTGAGAAAATTTGAACATAAAATAAACAGAAGAGACTTTTTCAATCCCAAGGAAGACACGATTACCGCAGCCCAAATGATCGTGTGGCTGGCGCAGACGGAAAACGGCGATGATGAAGAGCTCAACCTCGGCGGACGGGGCGGCGATTTCTGGGAAACGGTAAGCAGCGATTCCGATTCCTGCCTGGGCAGAGGATGCCCGTGGTTCCGCAAATGTTATTATCACCGGGCCAAGCATGAAGCAGGCATCGCAGACGTCGTAATTACCAATCACTCCAAGCTGTTCACCGACGTGAAGGCGGGACATCAGCTGCTTCCGGCATATGAACGCCTCGTCATCGATGAGGCCCATCACCTGGAGGACGTTGCAGGCAAGCATTTGGGACTGCACATGAAATACTTCAGTGTGGTCCATACGCTCACCCGCCTGTACAAGGACGGCCGGAACGGTCAGCTTCCGGCTCTCCGGCAGCAGCTGCAGTCGTCGGGACAGGAACGGGCAGGCGACTGGATCGCGGCCATCGACCGAATCAGTGAGGATCTCGTTGACGTAAAGGAAGACTGGGACAAGCTCAGCGATGCGCTCTTCAGCCTTCTTCCCGAGCGTAACGATGCCTCGCCCGGGGACACGGGGCAATACGTCCTGCGTCTGCAACCTTCCAAATGGCCGCAGGAGTGGGATACGCTTAAAGCCTTGGAGAACCAAATACACGTTAAAATCAGTGAAAGCGTACGCCGAGGAGAAAAAATGCTGTCGGAATACAAGGAAGACGAGGACGATTACAGCGCGGACAGCCTGATCACGGACCTGAGCGGTTTGTTTAAGGACCTGGCGTCCGAGCGTGACGATCTGAGATCCTTCATGAATTTGAATGATGAAACCGTCGTGTACTGGATGGAAGCAAGCGGCCACTACCGGAGCAAGTCGCTCCAGATGTACGCGGTTCCGGTTGACGTCAGCAAGCAGCTCAAGGATCTGTTCTTTGATAAGAAAAAAAGCGTCATTCTGACGTCCGCTACGTTGTCTGTGGATAAATCGTTCCAGTATATGATCGACAACCTGGGATTGCAGGAGGATCAGGAAAGCGGGCGGCTGGTTACCGTGCAGCTTCCTTCGCCGTTCAATTACCGGGATCAGGCCTTGCTGGTCATCCCGCGCGACTTTCCAAGCGTGAAAGGCAGCGTCGGGGATGCCGTATTCGTCAATACGCTGGTTCAATCATTGGCGAATGCCGCGATCGCGACTCATGGGCGGATGCTGGTGCTCTTCACTTCCTACCGGATGCTTAGACAGGTGCATGAGCCTCTTAAAAACGCCCTTGCCAGCAGCGATATTACGGTGCTTGGACAAGGCGTAGACAGCGGCAGCCGCACGAAGCTGATACGCAGATTCCAGGACAGCAGCGCTTCCGTCCTGCTCGGAACGAGCAGTTTCTGGGAGGGCGTCGACATTCCGGGTGAAGCTCTGACCTGCCTGGCGATCGTAAGGCTGCCTTTCCAGCCGCCGAATCATCCGATGGTCGAAGCCAAGAGCGAGCTTCTGCAGCGGCAGAAAAAGAATCCGTTTATGAAGCTGTCGGTACCGCAAGCGGTGATCCGTTTTAAGCAGGGCTTCGGAAGGCTTGTACGTACGGCAAGCGATCGCGGCATCGTCATTGTGTTTGATACGCGCGTAATTGAGTCCTATTACGGAAAGTACTTCCTGTATTCTCTGCCCGGGCCGAAAATGGAGCACATGAACACGGAACAGATGGTTCCTCGCATATCCGAATGGCTTCAGGAAGTCTGAAGAAGCTTAGAGCTTTGAATCATCGCAAGGAAATATGTGTATATAATTTAAGCTGTTAATTAGGGGGAGCAAGCATGAAATCGGAGAAAATATCCGAAGCGGTTGTCCGCAGATTGCCTGTGTATTTAAGATACTTGAATGATTTGAATAAACGTGAAGTAGCTACGGTATCATCGCAGGAGCTGGGACAGAAGCTTGATCTGAATCCCGCTCAGATCCGTAAAGATCTGGCTTATTTCGGCGATTTTGGCCGCAAGGGCATCGGCTACGACGTATCGTATCTTATCGAGAAGATCCGCCATATCCTGAATCTTGACCAGCAAATTAACGCGGTTCTTGTCGGAGCGGGTAATCTGGGGCATGCGCTCTCGAACTATAACCTGTACCTGCGCGAAAACATTAAAATCGTCGCGGTTTTTGACGAGAACTCGAAAAAAATCGGAACGCGCATCAGTTCCCTGACGGTACAGCCGATGAGCGAAATCAGCGAGACGATCAAAGGCAAGAACATCCGCATCGGTATCATCACCGTACCGGACGTGGAGGCGCAGAATGTGGCGGACCGATTGATTGCGGCCGGCATCGAGGCCATTCTTAACTTTGCGCCCACGATTCTGAAGGCGCCGGCCAGCATCCGGATTCATGCGGCGGATTTTACGACGGATCTGCTCAGCCTGGCTTATTATTTGGACAATGGAAAGGACGATTCTGCGGATGACGGAGAACACGAAGACAAATAAATGGGTGATCAAGAACGGGAGCTTCGCCGTTCCAAACGAGGCTAAGCCCGTCATTCACGGCTGGATGGTCGTTGAGGATGACCTGATTACTTATATCGGCGAGGAAAAGCCGGAGATGGACACCGACGTCACGGTCGTAGACGGGACGCATTTATTCTTTATGCCGGGGCTTATCAATACCCACGGGCATGCTGCGATGTC
Organism: Paenibacillus sp. SAFN-054; assembly: GCF_051966755.1. Classification (NCBI taxonomy): domain Bacteria; kingdom Bacillati; phylum Bacillota; class Bacilli; order Caryophanales; family Paenibacillaceae; genus Paenibacillus; species Paenibacillus sp. SAFN-054. Next base: position 1,780,954 of record NZ_JBQCKS010000001.1, on the reverse strand, counting down.
CCTGCTTCGCGGATATGGGGATGACCTGGCGCTCCAAATTTGGCTGGAACAAAAAATGTGGCCAATGGAAGCCAAGTTTACTTCTTCGGACGTGTACTGGGGAACCTCGCTATCCGTGCTGGAAATGCTGAAGGGCGGTACAACGACGTTCCTCGATATGTATGACCACATGGACCAGGTCGCGAAAGTCGTCACTGAATCGGGCATGCGCGCATCCTTGATGCGCGGTGTCATCGGTCTGTGTCCCGAGGACGTTCAGCGTCACAAATTGAACGAGGCGATTTCGTTCGCCCGCGATTGGAACGGGCAGGCAAACGGCCGGATCACGACAATGATATCCCCGCATGCGCCTTACACCTGTCCGCCGGACTTTATCGAGAAATTCGTGCAGGCAGCTCATGACATGGATCTGCCGATGCATACCCACATGTCCGAGACGCTGACGGAAGTGGAGGCAAACGTGCGTGACTACGGCCTTCGGCCCGTGGCGCACCTGGAGAAGCTGGGGATGTTCTCAAGACCTTCCTTGGTCGCTCATGCCGTCCATCTGACGGATGAGGAGATTGATATCCTGGCGGCAAACCATGTTGCCGTATCCCATAATCCGGGAAGCAATCTGAAGCTGGCGAGCGGCGTTGCACGCGTAACCGACTTGCTGAAAGCAGGCGTGACGGTATCTCTTGGAACGGATGGCGCTGCAAGCAACAACAATCTGGATATGTTCGAGGAAATGCGGCTTGCGGCGTTGATTCATAAAGGTGTCTCCGGTGATCCGACGGCGATTCCGGCTGCAGAGGCGCTCAAAATGGGCACGATCTATGGCGCGCAGTCTCTGTTCCTGAACCAGGTGGGAACACTCGCTCCAGGCATGAAGGCTGATTTTATCGCGCTGAACACTGATCAGGCGCATTTTCTTCCGCATACAGACCTGATATCCCATGCCATTTACTCCGCCTGCAGCAAAGACGTTGAGCATGTCTGGGTTGACGGGAAGCAGATCGTGAAGAACGGCGCCTGCCTGACAATGGACGAAGAACGAATCCGCCGGGAAGCCCAGTCCGCTTTCGACGGTCTCTTGTCCCGCTAGCCAAGGGGTCTCGGAAAGGGAGCTTATGTTAAAGAAAAAAAAGACGTGGATATTCATTGGCATCGTGATTCTCCTTCTGCTAGGGTTTGGCGGTTATCGGTATTACATATACGTAACGCAAGACATCCGCGCGGAGGAAACGGCAGCCATTCTGGCAGCCAAGAAGGAGACGAGCCTCGTCAAGGTTACGGAAGCCCAGAAATCGGTGTGGGACACGGTATGCTGGGCTATCGAAGGGCTGGACAAGGATAATCGGCCTCTCATGGTGTGGGTCACCATGGATGGCGGCAAAGTCAAGTCCGGCGAAGGTGCGGTACATGAAGAACTGCTCGCGAACGGTTTGACCGAGAAGCAAATCAAGGAGAAAGTTAAACAAGATCTACCGGATATCGACAAACTGAGGGTGCTTCCGGGAATGTATAACGGAGAATATGCTTGGCAGTTATTTTATCGCTCGAAGGATCATTATTATTATCACTTTTACCGTTTCAGCGACGGACAAAGTATCGGCGGGCCGTTCACGCTGCCGAACCGATAAGCTTTAGTCCCTGAAAATGGCAAGAACCTCATTGCAAAATGGGGTTCTTTGTCGTGCACAGGATAAAATTTTAAATATTTTCACACTTTACCTTCGATTAAATATATACGATGTGATATACTTTTATTTGTAATTCAGAGATATATGACGAGCTGCTAATTATCTGCAGTGATTGTTGATTGATAAAAGCACGAATAACCGTGACGAGAAGCTTCTGGCTTAAGCTCCTTTGCCGCGGTTGTCTATTTTTCGTATGATATATGATATAAGTAAATTTAGTTTTCATATTTTGAGAGGAGGACAAGCAATTGAAATTGCGTCCAATACCGATTGTGCTGACTGTTGTCATTTCTGCTGCCTTGCTGTTTGGCGGCTGGTTCTTCTACCGGCAGACGACAATGCAGGGACCACTTCAAAAAATCGTCCAAGATTATAAGGGCGTCAACGACGCTCAATTCAATATTAACCGCAATCAGATCAACTTGAAACTTGATTTGAAGCCAAATACGAATTTATCCGGACTTGTTGATCAAATAACGACCAAAGGAAAATCGGTTGTAGGCAATCGTACGCTGAAATTTGATTTCGTAGATCACTCTTCGGACAAGCTGAACCGTTACTGGGATTCTGCGATGTTCACCGTTGCAGAAGCCATGGACAATAAAAAATACACGGACATCCCTGCGAAGCTGCAAAAGCTCGCGCAGGATTCCGGAATCAAGACCCAGACGGAGATGGATACGAAGAATGTGTATATCAGCCTTAGCGACGGATCGGCAAGCAAGTTTATCGTGCTGCCTCGGGATCCCGGCAAGATGGGAGTGTGGGAATAATGCCAAGATGGACTAAAGAAATTCTGATAGGTTTCGTGCCGGTGTTGTTTATTTTCCTTGCTTTTATCGGTTTTAACATTATTCCGCTCGTGATCGCTGCGCTGATGATCGGCGGACTGCTGTTCGTGACCAATATGCGCGGCGGATTGGCAGTCGGAGCGGGCGCGGAACGCAAACGCAAAAAGAGCGGGCCGCAGAAGCTTACGTTCGAGCAGATCGGCGGACAGGATAATGCAAAGCAGGAATTGATGGAAGCCCTGGATTTCCTGATCAAGCACGAAGAGATCCGCAAGCTCGGCATCAGGCCGTTAAAAGGCATTCTGCTTACGGGGCCTCCGGGAACGGGTAAAACGCTTATGGCGAAAGCGGCAGCCCATTATACGGATTCCGTATTCGTAGCCGCATCCGGCAGTGAATTCGTCGAAATGTATGTCGGCGTCGGCGCGGGACGCGTGCGCGATTTGTTCCGGGACGCCCGCAACCGTGCAGCCAAAGAAAACAAGCAGAGCGCCATTATTTTTATTGATGAGATCGACGTCATCGGCGGCAAGCGCGAGGGCGGTCAGCAGCGCGAATATGATCAGACCCTGAACCAGCTGCTTACCGAAATGGACGGCATTTATTCCTCCGACAGTCCGCGCATTCTGCTGATTGCAGCGACGAACCGGAAGGAAATGCTGGATAGTGCGCTGCTTCGCCCAGGCCGTTTCGACCGTCATATTCAAGTGGATTTGCCTGATAAAAAAGGCCGCAAGCATATTCTGGAGCTTCATGCCAAGAACAAGCCTCTCCATACAGAGGTCGTTCTGGACAAGATCGCGGAAGAATCCTATGGATTCTCGGGTGCACAGCTGGAAAGCGTCATGAATGAAGCTGCCATATATGCAATGCGCGAAGGATTAAAAGAAATCGAGCAAAGACATCTGTCCATGTCGATCGATAAAGTGATGATGGGTGAGCGTACCGACCGCGAATCGACACTCGAAGAGAAAAAACGCGTCGCAATTCACGAGCTCGGACATGCCATTATGGCAGAGCTTGTTCGTCCCGGCAGTGTAAGCCAGGTAGCCCTGAGCCCTCGCGGCAAAGCACTCGGCTATGTTCGGCATAACCCGCAGCAGGAGCAGTACCTGTACACGAAATCCTTCCTGGAAGAGCAGATCATGATCGCTCTCGGCGGGGCAGCTTCAGAGGAAATTTTCTACGGCGGACGGAGTACCGGATCAAGCAACGATTTCGAGCAAGCGCTGAATATCGTGCAGACGATGATGAAATCGGGACTGACTTCGCTCGGCATCGTGGATATCGATATGGTGACGAAAGAAGAGTTAATGAGAGAGAACCAAATCATTATGGAAGACTTGATGAAGCGTACGCGGTCCATGCTCGAGGAGCGAAGAACGATCTACGAGCAGTCGCTCGACATCCTTTTGAAAGAGGAGACGCTGTCAGGCGAGCAATTTCGTTGTCTATTTCATGAACATTCCCTTTTACCAGCATAAATTGTGATGCTGGTTCTTTTTTTTTACTTTTTTCTTGTGCTAAGTTATTATTATAGTTTGGGTCACTATGTACTCTCTTACAGAGTAGAAAATCGGGTACATTATAAATATAGTATTAGTGGCTATAGGAAGGTGGAAGAGAAACATGTACTTTAAAAAGATTGGTGTCATTGGTGGAGGCACGATGGGGCAGGGCATCGCCGAGATGCTGGCTGCGCGCGGCCTTGACGTTCTTCTGGTTGAAAAAACGCCGGAGAAGCTGGACTATTCCTATTCGATGATCGAACTCAGTCTGGACAAGCAGCTCGAAAAATGGGCGATTACCCAAGCTGAAAAAAAATTAATTTTGGGCAGAATTCATAAGGTGGTGCATCTTGCGGAGCTTGGCACTTGCGATATGGTCATCGAGACCATTTCCGAGGACCTGGAAGCGAAGAAGCAGGTGTTCTCCCAGCTGGATCAGGTGTGTCCTAATCATATTATCCTTGCCAGCAACACGTCTTCGCTCAGCTTGACCGAGCTTGCGAGCTCGACGATGTATCCGGAACGCGTCATCGGGATGCACTTCATCCATCCGGTAAGCAAAGTGGATCTTGTGGAGATTATTCGCGGACTTAAAACTTCGGATTCGACTTTCACCGAAACCAAGCGCTTTGTCGAGGAAGTCGTTCACAAAAAAGGCGTTATGGTGTATGAATCCCCCGGCTTCGTATCGAGCCGCATGATCTGCCTCATGATCAACGAAGCGCTGCATATTTTGCAGGAAGGCGTAGCATCCGCGGAAGACATCGACGATGCGATGCGCATCGGCTACCAGTTCCAGCATGGTCCGCTTGAGATGGCCGACCGTTTTGGATTGGATTCCGTCTTGGCTGCACTTGAGCGCATGTTCCGCGAATTCGGCGAACTGAAATACCGTCCGTCGACCGTGCTGAAAAAAATGGTACGCGCAGGACATTTGGGTGTCAAAACGGGTGAAGGCTTCTTCAAGTACGACAAGGATGGTGACCGGGTATGAAAATTCTAGTTATTAACGCAGGAAGTTCCTCTTTGAAATACCAGCTTTACGATATGAAGGACGAGTCTGTTCTGGCTAAAGGTCTGGTAGAGCGGATCGGCATGGATTCCTCCATCGTGACGCACAAGCCGGCAGGCCGCGCTGAAGTCTCCGAGGTCAGTGAGATTTTGGAGCATACGACGGCCATCCGCAAAGTATTGTCTTTGCTGACGGATACGGAGCATGGAGTCATCGGGTCGGTGGACGAAATCGAGGCCGTAGGCCATCGCGTCGTGCACGGCGGCGAGTACTTCGGCGAATCTGCTCTCGTGGACGGAGACGTGAAGACCAAAATCCGGCAGCTGTTTGATCTTGCACCGCTGCACAATCCGGCATCCATGATGGGAATCAAAGCGGCGGAGGCCAATATGCCGAACGTGCCGCAGGTCGTCGTATTCGATACAGCTTTCCATCAGTCCATGCCGGAGCATGCATATCTGTATGCCATCCCAAGAGTACTGTACAGTAAGCATAAAGTAAGACGTTACGGAGCGCACGGTACTTCCCATGAATTTATCAGCAAGGCAGCAGCCGAATTTTTGAACCGTCCAATTGAGGACCTGAAGATCATTTCCTGTCACATCGGCAACGGTGCGAGCATTACCGCCATCAAAGACGGTCGTTCCGTCGATACCTCGATGGGCATGACGCCGCTGGAAGGCCTTATGATGGGTACGCGCAGCGGCGATCTAGACCCTGCCATTGTTCCTTATGTAATGAATAAGGAAGAACTGACCGTCAATGAGGTCAACTCCATGCTGAACAAGCACAGCGGTCTCCTGGCGATCTCCGGTATCAGCAGTGATATGCGGGAAATTACGGACGGCATGCAAAAAGGCGATGCCAACTCGAAGCTGGCTTTCGACATGTACGAGTACCGTCTACGTAAGTACATCGGTTCGTATGCAGCCGCATTGAACGGCGTTGATGTGATTACCTTCACAGCAGGCGTCGGGGAGAATTCGGTTGTTTTACGCCAAAAAGTATGCGAAAATTTGACTTACCTGGGCGTTGAATTGGACGAGAAGCTGAATGAAATCCGTTCCGGCGAACCGCGCCGCATTTCTTCGGCCAATTCCAAGGTGGAAGTGCTCGTTATTCCGACCAATGAAGAGCTTGTCATTGCCCGGGATACGAACCGCATCGTTCAGGGATTGAAGTCGTAGACTTTACGATCTGAAACCAAGCAAGCAAAAGCAAAGGGAGAGATTTAGGCATGGCCACCAAAAGTGTGATTCGTGATGTGAATCAGCATGTAGGAGAAGCCGTAACGATCGGCAGCTGGATCAATAACAAGCGTTCGAGTGGTAAAATCCAGTTTCTGCAGCTTCGTGACGGAAGCGGATATATTCAGGGCGTCGTTGTGAAAAGCGAGGTTCCCGAGCAGGTATGGAACGACGCGAAAAGCTTGACGCAGGAAAGCTCGGTTTACGTAACGGGTGTCATTCGCGAAGAGCCGCGCAGCCAATCCGGTTATGAGATGACGGTTACGGGGATTGAGATTATCCACCTGACCGAGAATTATCCCATTACACCGAAGGAGCATGGTGTCGATTTCCTGATGGATCACCGCCATCTGTGGCTGCGTTCGCCGAAGCAGCGTGCCATTCTGGTCATCCGCGGCGAAATCATTCGCGCCGTGCAGGAGTTTTTCGATCAAAACGGCTTCACGCTGGTGGATCCGCCGATTTTGACACCAACCTCCGCTGAGGGAACCACGAATCTTTTCCATACCAAGTATTTTGAAGAGGATGCTTATCTGACGCAGAGCGGCCAGCTATATATGGAAGCCGCGGCCATGGCCCTGGGAAAAGTATATTCCTTCGGACCGACGTTCCGCGCCGAGAAATCGAAAACGCGCCGTCACTTGATCGAGTTCTGGATGATCGAGCCAGAGATGGCTTTTACGGATCACGAAGAAAGCCTTCAGGTTCAGGAGCAGTTCATCAGCCATGTGGTTCAATCCGTGCTTACAAATTGCAAGGCTGAACTGGAAGCGGTGGGACGCGATATTACCAAGCTTGAGAACATCAAGGCGCCGTTCCCGCGCATTACGTATGACGATGCCATCAAATTCCTGCAGGGAGAAGGCTTCGACATTCCTTGGGGCGAGGATTTTGGAGCGCCGCATGAGACAGCTATCGCCGAAAAATACGAGAAGCCGGTCTTCATCACGCATTATCCGGCCGGTATCAAAGCCTTCTACATGAAGCCTGATCCGAACCGTCCGGAAGTCGTGCTCTGCGCTGACATGATTGCTCCTGAAGGATATGGAGAGATCATCGGAGGCTCGCAGCGTATCGATGATCCAGCCCTGCTGGAAGAGCGTTTCAAGGAACACGACCTGTCCATGGAAACCTACCAATGGTACATGGATCTGCGTACCTACGGTACCGTTCCGCACTCCGGATTCGGTCTGGGACTGGAACGTACGGTTGCATGGATTTGCGGACTCGATCACGTGCGCGAAACCATTCCTTTCCCTCGTACCTTGTATCGTCTGTATCCATAATATAAGGAGAGGTGAAGCTCATGGACAACGAAGGATGGAAAACATGGGCTGGGGGAGCCTCATCCGGTTTGGGAGCGGGCATGGCGGTCATTCCGTATGTCCTGCTCCAGCATTACCGTAAGCTCAAGCTCAGCGATCAGGAGGTGCTGCTACTCATTCATCTGATCTCTTTCAAGCAGGTGGAGCAGAAGGATTTTCCGACGCTCGAAGAGCTGCAGGAGGTGACGGGTGCTTCCACCCAGATGATAGCGCAATGCCTGCAGAAGCTGTTAAAGGCTGGCTTGATCAGTATTGACGAAGAGCTGGATGAGCTGCGGAATATTCAATACGAGCGTTATAATTTATCGGGTCTGTACGTGCAGCTGGGACGCTGCCTGGCAGCCCAGGAGAAGAACAACGCCGCGCATCGAAGCACCGGATTTAAGCCATCCGAGGCTAGCGAGCCGGAGGAAGGGCATAATCTGTTCATCGTCTTCGAAAAAGAGTTCGGCAGACCGCTCTCCCCGATGGAGTGCGAGACCATCTCCGGCTGGATTGATCAGGACCGCTATCCCGAAGAACTGATTCGGATGGCGCTGAAAGAAGCGGTGTTCGCCGGAAAGGTTCATTTCCGTTACATTGACCGGATCCTGCTCGAATGGAGCCGCAACCGCGTCAAAACCGTGAATGATGCCAAAGCCTATACGCAAAAATTCCGCAGCAGCGGACGAGCATAAATGATAAAAAAGAAGCGTGTCTATCCGGATGTATTCGGAAGGCACGCTTTTTATGGTAAAATACGTAGAGAATTTTATTTGTGCATCATTGCCATGATAACAATGAGGAGGACCATGCATGAAGAACATACTTATTTTGGGCGGATCCCGCTTTTTCGGCAAAAGGCTTGTCCAGCAGCTGCTGGATGAAGGACATAAAGTAACGATTGCAACCCGCGGCAATACAGAGGACGGATTCGGGGACGCAGTGGGTCGCATACAGCTCGACCGTGAGAATAAAGAATCCCTAGCCCAAGCTACAGAGGGTGGCCGCGAATGGGATACCGTCTATGACAATATCTGTTACTCGCCCCAAGCCGCGCAGGATGCGGTTGATGTATTCAACGGGAAAGTCAAAAGATACATACTGACCTCCACCTTATCCGTATATGAGCCGGCTTCCCGGACGCATGAGGAAAAGGACGTGAATCCTTACATCTATCCGATCACAATGGGCGGTAAGAATGACTTTTCCTATGGAGAAGGCAAGCGTCTAGCCGAGGCTGTATTTTTCCAGAATGCTGATTTCCCGGCTGCGGCCGTCCGTTTCCCGATCGTGCTGGGAGAGGACGATTATACAGGGCGTCTCGAATTCCATATCGATCATGTGAAGAAAGAACAGCCGATCGGCATTCCGAACCTGCAGGCCAAAATGTGCTTCATTTCCTCACAAGAGGCGGCAGCCTTCCTCAGCTGGATGAAAAATCAGCGCGTCGAAGGTCCGATTAACGCACGCTCCCAGGGAGACGTCAAGCTGTCCGAGCTCATCGGCTGGATTGAGAAGGAAACCGGCAAAAAGGCGCTCATCACCAAGCAGGCTGGAGAGAAGGATCAATCACCATTCGGCGTACCGGACTCCTGGGTCATGGATACGAACAAGGCGGAACGTCTGGGCTTTCAGTTTCAGCCGCTGCGTTCCTGGCTCCCGGGTTTGATCCGCCAGCTGTCCCTTCAGGAGCGGTAAGACCTGGAACCATACCTTGGAAACATGATGACAGTCCTTTCCCTCGAGTGGGATAGGGCTGTTTTTCATTTTTTTTCGAAAAAGATGCAGGGTCAGCCAAAATCATGTCGTCTATTGATACGGGGAAGGGGGAGAGAAAGATTGACGAAGAACGATTGATCGATCAAATCAGGCGCGGCGACCAGGCTGCTTTCAAGACGCTCGTAGAGAAATATGGGCAGCATGTGTTCCAAACGGCCTATTCTGTGCTTAAAGAACCGAAAGAAGCCGAAGATGCGGCACAGGAAGTTTTTTTGCAAGTCTATAAATCTCTCCCGGATTACCGTTCCCAGGGGTTCAAGACATGGATTACCCGCATTGCGGTACATAAAGCCATTGACGTCAAACGCAGGCTGAACAGGCGGCGGGAAGACCAAATGGCGGATGCCGAGCTTATCGAGCATCTGCCGTCAGCGGAAGAGGATGTGCTGGTGCAGCTGGTCCGTAAAGAGAAAAAGGCGCTGCTGGAAAAAAAGATGGACCTTCTGCCAGCCCAGCACAAGGATATTCTGATTCAATTTTATATACAGGAAAAGAGCTATGACCAGATCGCCAAAGAGCAGGATATTGCGGTAAAAACCGTGGAATCCCGCCTGTACCGGGCGAGAGGCTGGATTCGTACCCATTGGAAGGAGGAAGAATGGTATGAGTGAGAACAAGGGAGAAATGCCGCTGCCGGAAGAGTGGGCCGCGTACATCCGCGGCGACATATCGCCTGATCGGGCCGAGATGATGGAATCTCTTCTCCTTGAGGATGAACAGGCTTTTACATTTTATATGCAGGCCATGGACTTGGAATCGCAGACGCTTCCCAGGTTGGAAGAGCCGGTAACCTTTGCGGATCAAGTCATGGAGCGGATTGAAGCATCCGCAGAGAAGATCGTACCTTTTGCATCTGCGTCGAAAGACAGAAGTCGCCGCTGGTATGAACACCGATTGTTCCATTATGCCATTGCCGCCTGCCTGACGCTGATCTTCCTCTCGGCAGGATGGTTCGACAAGCTTACGCCGGGTCCCCAGCAGGCTGGTGACCACGAGGGCAAGGTTTCTTACAGCGAAGAGCTGGTCAAAGTAACGACGGGGTGGCTTGACCGGATGAAACCTTAAGCTTTATGGATTGGAAAAAGGCTTGATATTAACTATGTTGAAAGGATCGATGAATTTGGAACCGTACCGCAATAAAATGACTGCCTTCATCCTCAATTTCATCCCGGGGCTGGGACACTATTATATGGGGAGAAAGGGAAGGGGATTCGTTTATCCGCTGATGTTCTTCGGGGGAATCCTGCTCGGATTCATGCTGTTTGTGGCCAGTAATGGCGAAGAGGCCATCTTTGGACTTACGGCCATCTGCGCCGCTGTACTCTGGATCATCTGTATGCTGGACCTGATTGTACACCTGCTGCGGATTCCGCCGATGCAGCAGCCCTACGGGCCTGGAGGCTATGCGCCAAACGGATACCCGAATTACCACGGTCCGGGTAACGCACATACAGGCGGCTATCCGGAGCAGGAACCTTTCGGAGACATGGGGCAGCCTGGCATGAACAGCTTTCAGCCGCCATATCCTCCGCCTTCCGGCTCGGTACGAAGTCCCGAGAGCGAACGGTTTTACACGATATTGCTCTCCTTCGTTCCTGGCCTTGGACATCTGCACATGGGTCTGATGCAGCGAGGATTGTCTTTTTTGATCGCCTTTTTTGGGCTCGGAACGATCATGTTTTTCCTGACCGGCTTGACCAGCCACACCATTTTCCTTCTATTCCTTGGGGTGCTGCCGATCATTTGGCTGTACTGCATGTTTGACGCTGTCCAGCTCATTCACCGCCGGCAGGCGGGGGAAATCCTACAGGACCGCAGCTTGTTTGATGACATGGAGGCAGGGCGCGAGGACGGAAAACGAAGCAAGGTCATTGCCACGCTGCTGTCTGCTTTTCCAGGTGCGGGGCATATGTACCTTGGACTGCAGAAGAGAGGGCTTCAGCTGATGGTCATCTTTCTGGGCAGCGTGTACGTGCTGGATGTGCTTCACTTATCGCTCTTTCTCTTTTTGATTCCGCTGATCTGGTTCTTCTCGTTCTTCGACGGGCTGCAGCAAACGAGCCGATATGGCAGAGAACCACTGGTTGACCGTCCGATCGTGGAGGGCATTTCGAATCACCAGCGCTGGCTCGGCGCCGGACTGATGCTCCTCGGCCTCTACTATGTGGCTACAAGCATTTTGTTTCCCGCTCTCAGCAACTGGTTTCCGGATTTGTACATCGACTATCGGATCAACCGTTATTTGAAGCCTGCCATCGTCTCGATCCTGCTGATTGCCGGAGGCATCAAGCTGATGACGGGAACGGAGAAGAAGCGTGGCGGCAGGGAAGAAAAGTTTCATGAAAGATGACAGATCCTATTAGACTGTTATTCAACACAGGAGAACCACTGCATTTCAACACAATGAGGGAGCAAAGCTTTCGTTCCTGGTGTATGGAAGGAGCAGGGGGGCTCCTTTTTTATTGGATATACGAAAGTATGGAAATTGTAGTCTTAGCAGCTCGTCAACCGACTGGTTTGGCTGGCGTTTGGATTGGGAATGAAGCTCCAATGTGGTATAGTGAGAACATGAATTTATGAGAGAAACGGAGCGATCATCGGGATCATGGCTGATAGAATACACAACAAGACAAAGGGAATTACGGCAGGGGGTGGAGCGGACAAGCGCGCCGGCAAACCGGCGGGCGCATCTTCTGCGCGGTCTCAAGCAAACCATCCGAAGCAGCAAGGAAAGACGCAATCGGCTCAAAGTAGCCGCAAACCATCCTACCGGCAGCAGCATCCCGCAAACAAGCAGGCAGATACCGCTGAGTCCGTCAAAGCAGGAGACCGGATCATCGTCACCATCAAGCGTATCGGCATCAACGGCGAAGGTGTGGGATATTATCGCCGCAAAGCGGTATTTATCGAGGGAGCCCTGACGGGTGAAGTCGTGAAGGCGAAAGTGACCCGCATCGAATCCGGATACTTGACAGGGGAGATTGTGGAAATCGAAAAGCGGTCGCCGCAGCGGCAGGAACCGCCTTGTCCCGTGTACGGCATTTGCGGGGGGTGCCAGCTGCAGCATATGACTTATGAGGCGCAGCTGCAGGCCAAAGAGGAGATCGTGCGCGAATCCTTCCAGCGCTATGCCAGACTTCAGGATATTCCGCTCCGGCCGATCTTTGGCATGGAAGATCCATGGGGTTACCGGAATAAGGCCCAGCTGCAGGCAGGCAGGGACGGGGAAGACATCATCGCAGGGTTGTATGCTGCCGGCTCCCACCGACTGATCGACATCAGCGGCTGCCCGATTCAGCATCCGGTTGTGAACCATGTTATTGAGCACGTCAAAGAAGTGATGGAGGAGCTCCGGATCCCCGTATATAACGAACGGACGCGCGAAGGAGCCGTACGGACCATCGTGGCCCGCGTAGGCAAGAAGAGCGGCAAAGTGCAGCTGACGCTGATTACATCGGCGGACCGATTGCCGGACTCGAAACGCTTTGTAGAGAAAATCCGGGAACGCCTCCCGATGGTCATCACCATTGCCCAAAATATCCACAAAGGTAAATCGCCGCTCGTCTTCGGGCCGAAAACCGTAATCCTCTGGGGAGAGGACCAACTGGAAGAATCCCTCGGTGACGTGCATTTCGCGCTGTCACCGCGAGCTTTTTTCCAGCTGAACCCGGAGCAGACCCTAAAGCTGTACAATACCGTGCAGGAAGCGGCCGGACTCACCGGCAAAGAGCTCGTGGTTGACGCCTACTGCGGCACCGGCACGATCGGACTGTGGCTTGCGCCTTTCGCCGAGGAAGTGCGCGGAATTGAGCTGATTCCCGAAGCGGTGCTGGACGCGCGCGATAACGCCAAATCGTCCGGCGTGGGCAACGCCCACTTCTATGAGGGTCGCGCCGAGCAGCTGCTGCCCGATTGGGTCGGCCGCGGCATCCGCCCGGATGTGGTGGTCGTCGACCCGCCGCGCACCGGCTGCGAACGTCCTCTGCTGGACGCCATCGTGCGCTCCAAGCCGAAGCGTATGGTCTATGTGTCCTGCAACCCGGCCACGCTCGCGAAGGACTGCCAGGTGCTGCTGAACGGTGGCTACCGCATCGAATGGGTGCAGCCGGTGGACATGTTCCCGCAGACGAGTCATGTGGAATGCTGCGTGTTGCTGACAAAGGTGTAAGCATCTATACAAACGAGGTGACAAAGACATGACAAATGGGCAAAAAGCAGAACTGCTCATAAACCAATATGGCTTTGAGTTCAGCACAATTTCAAAAGCGGAGATTATCAATCTGCTCGAAGCGGAGATATCCAAACAGAAGAGCAGTCCTGATCATGGAAGCAGCGAATATATCAGGCTGCTGTGCGGTTATCTGTATTGTCTCGGAGATCCGTCCGATGTCCCGCTGATCGAGAAAGCCAAATATACGATCACGATGGATATCGGCAGCATGATCGACCGGGAATGGATCGACAGCCTGAACAACGGCGGCGTTGAGGATGCGTATGTCCGTTCAAGACAGGATATTATCGATGGCTTCATATCTTATTACAAGGAATTTGAAGCAGACGATGTATGACATGGATTCTTTAAACGCTTTCTCATGCGATTGATTCAAGTAATATAAAAGTTAAACCGTAAAATTTATATGCTTTCCGCATTTTCATGGGCCTGTTTCGTCTTAAACGAAACAGGCCGTTTTGCTATGCGGAAACGTCCGTTCATTTAAGCTCCATTAAAGCTTCGCCTGTAGATTAAGAGTAAGCAAAGCGTAGCTAACTCTTCTATAAGAAAGGTCGAATTCGGCGAGAAGCGGCCAAAGCATAGGAGAATGAAAGGTGAGCGACATTGTCTACATTGGCGATTAATACGGGGAAATACCAAAGGCAGCTTAATAGAACTGTAGGGTCCTTTCGGTAGCAGCAGTAGCTTTTCATGAGATCCAATGAACTAAGAGGTTTAAGAAAACATCCCTGGCATGATTCACTGGAGAGTTTTACTTCAACATGCTGCGGTTCAAATCGCACTGAACCTTGGCAAATTCATTGTTGTCTAATTGATTTGGCGCGTTGACGGTATTTCTGGGGACTTATGGTTTCAATCCTATTAAAGCTTTGTGAGAAGTAACTGTAGGAGGAAAAACCCAGCATCAAGGCAATTTCGGAAATAGGGTAGTCTGTTTGCGCAAGTAAGTGGCGGCTTTCCGTAATGCGACGCTGTACCAGATAATGAATGGGGGAGGTTCCATACGCTTTTTTGAAGAGATGAGACAGATAGTATTTGTTAAGGTGGGCGATTTTTGCTAAAAGGTCCAGAGTAATGTCTTCTTTATAATTATTGTCAAGGTACCGTTTGACAAAGGCTAACTGAATGCTGGATTTACTGGTAGTAGTCTGTTTCAGCACAACGGAATTATGGCGCAACAGTTTGACGGACAGAATCTCCAGCAAGTTTCGGGCAACAACATTGTAATACGTTTTCTTGCCCTCCAGTTCCGCCAAAATCAGTTCCATATATTGCAGGATATCTTTGTTTGTGTCCGAGCAATCAATGTTACAGTAGCCGCAGTCCTCGTTGTCTGTAAGCAGGAAGTCACATCCCTCCACACCCATAACGATGTATTCCAGGGAACACAATGGAACGGAAGATTCTGTATGTACAACGTTAGAGTTAATGATAACAAGCTGATCCGCTTTTACAGGGAAGACAGAATCTCCTACATGAAATTCACCTTGCCCGCTGACGATATAAAAGATTTCGCTGCACTGATGCGCATGAAGGGTGCTGTGCCAGTCGTCTTCGTATTTTGATTTGGTAATGTAAAGTAACTTAAGCGGATTAAACGAGTCATTCTTTAATGGATTCTCATAGCGTTCGGTACTCATATGTATCCTCCAGTAATTGCTAAAATCCTCAATTCTAATCGCGTTTTTCCAAGTGCAGACCCATGTAAATACAACTAGAATATAAAAAGTATAATAACAGTCAAGTCGGATAATTAAAATTTAGAAGAATTTTACACGTAAGAAAGAAAAAAGTAAAGCCGTGCTTATATGAAGATCAAGTCATTGCCTCGATGATGTTCCCTTAATGTACTGTTCCTCTATATAGTGAGCCCCCTTCAGCCATAAATCCTCACGCTGCAATTTCCGCAAAATTATCGACATTCTGAAGTGCCTGCCTGTTTACACTGCTTTTACGGCGCCGATTCCTTCGTTTGTAAATATTAAATACTCCCACCCATTTCTTCTTTAATTCACTGAGTATAAGTGCATTAAATGCTGTTTATTCGTTGTACATAAAAAAAGCAAGAATTCTAAAAATGAACTCAATCATGAAGTAGCAATTCGGTTACTTCTTGTTCATAATGAAAGCGTTAACACAGGAGGGGGGTTAAGATGAAACGAAAGCAAATAGTGGCTATGCAAAAGCTAATAAACAAAAGCCGGGTTTGGTGGGTTTTCCTAGTTGTCTTAGTAGTCGTAGCGTGTGTTCTCATAAGTGTATTTGCCTTGGACAGCGGGGGGGAAAACAAGGTCCTACTGACAATCGATGGAACAGAGATACAAGAGGAAGTATATCGGTGGGCTATGTTCTCCGCTCGCAATGATGTTCTGGCCGAACATACCCGAAACGGAATTTCGCCGGTGTATTGGAATACACAAACGAGCTTGGGTATGCCTTATGAAATGGTGGCGGAGCGTGCCGTGGAGATCCTTCGGGAGAACTACGCGGTCAGCTCTTTGGCTGTGGAACGCGGCTATCTGGAGGATGCCAGCTTTGAGGCGCTGAGCGACCAGTTCAAGTCTGAGAATAAAGATCGCGCAGAGGCCATTTCCGCTGGAAAGATCATCACCGGTCTGTCCGGCTACGATCTCAACCAGTACATACAATATCGAGCCAGCGCCCTCCGGCGGCAGTTCGCTGATGACGATAGCAACCCGGAAATGAACATAACAGAGGAGGAAATGCGGCAGCGGTACGACCAAGACAAAGACTCCCTGTACATGCAGGAGGATACAATGGAGCTCCGCTACATGGAAGTCTACACCGATTCTCTCACGCAGTCTGAGGAGAAAATAGCAGGGCTTGAGGCGGAGGTGAATGACCTGCGGCAGGCAGCGGCAGAGCAGGGCTCCCTGGAGGAAGCCTTGGAACAGGTACCAAGCCTGAAGAAATATTATCAGACGGCGACCATCGACGAGGAGAGCTACGCCGCCTACGCCCGGTCCAACGAGGATCTTTTATACTACGCGGAGGATCTGCAGACCGGGGATCTCTCCAAATTGATAAACGAGAATGGCCGTATTTTCCTGATCGAGTGCGTGAAGCGGGTAAAGAACGGCTACATTCCATTTGAGACGCTCACAAGTGTACTGAAGCGATCCTTACAGGAGCAGAAGTATGACGTACTCATCGAGAATCGCACCGCACGGATCGAGGCGGTATACGACGCCGAGAAGCTGTACCGGTACACGGCGAAGCAGCTTGGATAAGTGCTTAACGCTGGTAAATAAGCTGGGATTCCCGATTGATCCATTGGTTGGGACCCTGAATGATCTACTGCGTTTGGTTATAGAAGCATTCCAGGTAGCCCCCAAAAATTGAAAAGTGGAAGGAGTAAAAAATGAAAAAAAGAATACTAGCGGGTATTTTGGCTATGGCAATGGTCATAAGCAGCATGCTGACTTTACCGGTATTCGCGGAAACCGTATCGCCACAGTCTGCTGGCACCACTTATGATGTCAGTACGGTAAGTGGTAATGACGAGAATTCCGGCACCAGTACATCGCCACAGTCTGCCGGCACCACTTATTATGTCAGTACCGTGAGTGGTAACGACGAGAATTCCGGCACCAGTATGAACCAAGCGTTTTACAGTCTGCAGAAGATCAACGAGATTACCCTGCAGCCTGGCGACAAGGTATTGCTGGAAAAAGGCTCGGTTTTCCAAAACGGATATCTGCATGTGAAGGGTTCAGGCAGCAAGGAGGCTCCCATCATTATCGATAGTTACGGTGATGACAGCATGCCTAAGCCCTTGATCGCCACCAATGGGAAAGGTGTCTGGCACCAGGACTATAACCTGAGTTCCCTGGATAGCTCCACTCATGTGTTAAAGGGCGACGTTTCCTCCAGCATCCTGCTGTACGACGTGGAGTACATTGAGATCAGCAACATCGCCATGACCAATGGACCCTACAACAATTCAGACCATAGCGATGCGGATAAGATGGACCGCACCGGTGTCGCCGGCGTCGCCCAGAATATCGGCACAGTGGACCACATCGTCTTGCGGAACCTTGATATTAGCGATATCGATGGTAACGTCTATAACAAGCATATGGCCAACGGCGGTATCTACTTCGTTTGTGCACAGCCCAAAGACCCATCGACCGGCATCGCCAAGTATGACGATGTGGTGATCGAGGGCAACACCGTGTCCAACGTCAGCCGCTGGGGCATTGCTGTTGGCTATACCAGCTACTGGAGCCAGTTTAATGCTACTGAGCTCTCCGACACAATCGTGATGCAGTATGGCTCCACCAACGTTGTCATCCGGAACAACTATGTAAGTGAGCCCGGCGGAGACGCCATCACCGTAATGTACTGTTACCAGCCTCTGGTAGAGCGCAATGTAGCCGTTGGCTTTGCCCGCGAGATGAACAGCAAGATTTACAAAAATCCCGTCAGCCAGAAGAACGGCGGCAAAAACCGCGGCGGCATGCTGGCTGCCGGCATCTGGCCATGGAAGTCCAAGACCCCTGTCTTCCAGTACAACGAGGCCTATGATGCCTATGACAACCAAGACGGACAGGCATGGGACGCCGACTCTGGCGACGGCGCTATCTATCAATACAATTACTCTGCCAACAATGCCGGTGGTGCCGTGATGTTCTGCCTGCAGCAGGCAGTCAACACGATTTTCCGTTATAACATCAGCCAGAACGATTTGGGTGGTATTCTGAACCTGACTTCGAATCCGAACGGTGAGATTTATAACAACGTCTTCTACATTAAGGAAGGTGTTCCGGTCAACCGTATGAATGGCGGTAAAGCAAATATTTACAATAACATCTTCTACTATGACAGCAGTACGCCCGCGTCCGCAGCGGTTGCGAATTGGAGCAGAATCAGCGCTAATTGGAGTAATAACATTTACTACAATTTTTCCTCGACCCCAACGGATGCGAACAAAATAACAGCGGATCCTAAGTTTGTAAATGGCGGCAGCGCGCCCAAAAGCGCCAGCTCCACGAAAAGGGTCTACGACCGCAGTGTTTTCGACGGTTATAAGCTGCAGGAGAATTCTCCCGCAATTGATGCCGGCAGGCCTGTCACTAACGCAGGGGGGAAAGACTTCTTCGGGAACAAGCTGGACGCCATGCCCGATATTGGCGCATATGAGACTGGTCTTTATGTGTCAGATTCCAACGCCGAGATCATCAGTACACCTTACATGATTACCGGCAGCGGCTCGAAGCAGACCCTCAATGTTCCCTCCTTGGAAAAGAATCCCACCACCACGGAAGATGTACTGAACAACATCACAATCGCGAATAAGTCTGTCGCCTCCATCTTCAAGGGGAACGTGAAAGTCAGCCATGCACTCTTGGAGGACGGCATGATTCTGCGGATCTATGCCGAGAGCGGCGTCTATAGAGAATACACCATCAAAATCAAGAATAGCTACAACTATGAAGCAGAATACTCCTCGAACCAGGGCGGAGTCTGGTTCTATCAGTATAAGTCCACGAACGGAACCTACTCCAACATGACGGTCCAGGACGAGTGGGGCGGCTGGATGGAGAGCTACAACAATGGTTCGTCAGATACCTGGGCTACGGTCGCATTGGAGAATAATTCCCGCGACGGCATTATCAGCGGTCCTCTCTATAAGAATACCGGTGTCGAGAGCGCTGCCATGGCATGGCGGGCACCCAAGTCCGGCTCAGTGATTCTAAGCTTCGGCGGTGGTACCAACGCTTCCGGCGGCGCAAAGATGCGCGGTCCCAGCACAGGCGGTACCGCCTACCTCAAGATCACCAAGAACGGCGAGAATGTGATTGAACCCATCGACATGACCGCTTCCAACGGCGCCTTGGTGCCACTGAATCCCCAAACGATTACCGCTCAGCAGGGCGACTACATCCGTGTTGAAGCCTACAATGTGATCACTGGCAAAGAGATAACCAATCCTGGCTTCTTTGTCACTCCCGTTATCTCCTACAACAACACGGGCGACAGCGAAGCGCCGACTGCTCCTGCCGACGTGAGGACCTCTCAGGTTCAGGACACCAAGGCTATCATCAGCTGGAACGCTTCCACCGATAACGTGGGCGTCGAGGGCTATAACGTCTATGTGGACGGCGCTCTGAAAGGCACCACAAAGAACACTAGCTACAGCCTGACAGGCCTCACCAAGAGTACTGCGTACACGGTTGAAGTGGAGGCCTTCGACTTGGCCCACAATGTTTCCAACAAGGGCTCTGTCACTTTCACCGCTGAGGCTACCAATCTGATTTATACTCTGCCGAAACCCGTGACTCTGAGTGGCACTGAAGGCGGTATTTCTCTGGGTACGGAGGCCCTCAATGCCAGTAAAACTCTGGACCAGATTACCATCACCGCAAAGTTTGTCGGTCCTGGCTCGCTCGGCTCACTGGTGAGCTTCGCTGAGTCCACCACCGCCAGCAACCACTTCCATCTGTATGCCAATGGTGTGACCCTCGGTTACGAGCTCCGCAACTCCTATAACTACAGCGGGAAGGCCAATGTCCTCAATATTGGCGCCGGCAATGCGGTTGCTTTGGTCGCGAGTCCAAAGGACTGGACCATTAAGCTCTTTGCCAATGGCAAGCTGGTCTTTACCCAGACGCTAACTCAAAGTACTTGGAAAATGCTGAAGGACTATACTGCGCTGGATGCCGCTACAATGGGCTGGACACCGCGTAATTCTACCAACAGCAAATATCCGTTCGTCGGCGACATTCTGGACCTGAACGTCTATTCTGTCGCAATGTCCGATCAGGATATGATTGACTACACCAACACAGCCGTTGCAACACCTGAGAAGGACCCGCACCTCTTCTCAGCAACAGGCTCCCTTTTCTTCAGAATCCCTGCCCTGCTGACCCTGAACGACGGCAGCCAGATGGCAGCAGTGGATGCCCGGTTCGGTAGCGCGGGCGACTCCCCCAACAACCTGAATACCGCTGTGGTCTTCCGCCGCGCTGGCGAGACCGAGTGGGAAAAGGCCACCCTGCCCTTCCATTTTGTTGATATCTCTGATAAGGCCGGCGCTGTCATCAACAACAGTGCTTCCTTTATCGATCCTGTGATCGTCCAGGCGAACAACGGAACCATCTACCTGATGGCCGACGCCTTCCCGTATGGAACGGGTTCAGCCCGAAGTCAAGCTGGTTCCGGCATGATCACCGTGGGCGACAAGAAGTATCTCGCCCTGACACAAAAAGGTAGCTCTGTTACCAGCATGGCGAACTTTACCTTGTACATCAAGGACGACGGCACGGTTTGGGACCGTACAACCGATACTGCCACAGCGTATTCCGTGGACGAAAACTACAACCTATATAAAGACGGCAACGCGCTGACCGTTCAGCAGAGGGACCCCAACCTTCAGTATAACGGCAACCGTGTTCCGATGAATATTTTCTATGAGGAGTCGGAGCTTCAGGTTTATCGCACCTCCTATTTGTGGATGGCCTCCAGCACGGATGGCGGCAAGACATGGTCGGCGCCGAGAATTCTCAACAATTTGAAGCAGGAATCCGAGTCCTTCCTAGGCTTCGGTCCTGGCCGCGGATATGTAATCAGCCAAGGGCCGCAAAAGGGCCGCATCTTGATGCCCGTCTACTCCACCGAAGGCACCCGTGGTGAACGCTCCAGCGTTATCTACAGCGATGACAACGGCGCGACCTGGAGCCGCGGCCCCGCTACCACACTGACCACTGACACTGCCCTGAATCCCGGCAAGACCAGTGAGGCCCAGCTTGTGGAACTGCCTGACGGCACCGTGCGTATGTACTCCCGTGGAGTAACTGGCTACGTTGGCTACGCGGATAGCGCCGACGGCGTGAACTACGGTCCGTTTAAGGAGGATCCTCAGCTGGCATACTGCGGCAACTCGATGGTTTCTGTTATCAATTACAGTGCAAAGATCGATGGTAAGCCTGCTCTGATCCTGTCAAGCCCCGAGCATCGTGAGATCAGGGGTGACGGCATCATCCGGATCGGCCTGATTACCGAGAATACGGATCCCAACGCTGCGGAAAAGTACACCGTGGACTGGAAGTACCGTTACGAGGTGAACCGCGATGAGTTCATTTACTCTAGTCTGGCGGAGCTGTCCAATGGCGACATCGGTTTGCTCTATGAGACCCATGTGGACAATGGTGCACCCATGAACTACGCGGAATACAAGCTGGCAGACCTGCTGGTGGAAGAGGATAGTGTAATAAAATCCATTACCCTCCAGCCAGAGGCACCTCAGCCCGGTGATGCGATTAACGTGACTGTCACCCTGAAGAAGCCGGCAACCAATCCTACCGAACTTTCCAAAGCCACGCTGGAGATGCTGTATCCTAAATCCGGCCTGGGCAAGGGTACGATGGCTTTTTCCGGTATCAGCAGCGACAATCTTGTCCTGACCTATACGGGCACCCTGCCAGCATACGAAGGCTCCTACGACTACATCATCCGTATGCCTGAGTGGTCATCGCATCCTACCGTGGGAATCAAGTCCCCCGTGGTTACGACAGCGGATGGCCTAGTCAACCCCGCCAACAAGGATACGCTGTATGGCACTGTGGGTAGCTCTGTGAACACGCCCGTCATAACAGACTTTGGAGCCAGCGTTACCAACTTACCCGCTGAGGGCGGCAATGCGACCTTCACCATTTCGGGTACTGACCTGTCCAACGGCATTATTGTCAAAGCCGGCGACCTGACAGCCACGACCACTGGCACTTCCGAGGAACAGACGGCCGTGCTGGCCTTCCCGGCTAATACGGACACGGAAGCTGACAAGGTATACACGGCCCAGTACAGTCTTAATGGCACGGAATATGCAGGTGAGATTGTTATTACGGTTGCGGCGGCGGGTTCTGTTGTAATAGATCCGCGCGTCGACGAATTCTCCGCAACGCCAAAAAGCCTTGAGGCAAGCGGCGGCGAGGTTACTTTCAGCATTAAAGGCGCCAACCTGGCGGATGGCATCACCGTTTCAAGCGGCGACCTGACAGCCACGACCACTGGCACTTCCGAGGAACAGACGGCCGTGCTGGCCTTCCCAGCTAACACGGACACAGAAGCTGCCAAGGTTTACACGGCTCAGTACAGCCTTAACGGCACGGAATATGCAGGTGAGATTGTTATTACGGTTGCGGCGGCCGGTTCTGTTGTTATAGATCCGCACGTCGATGAATTTTCCGCAACGCCAAAAAGCCTTGAGGCAAGCGGTGGCCAGGTTACTTTCAGCATTAAGGGCGCCAACCTGGCGGATGGCATCACCGTATCCAGCGGCGACCTGACTGCCACGACTACTGGTACTTCCGAGGAACAGACGGCCGTGCTGACCTTCCCGGCCAATACGGACATAGAAGCTGCCAAGGTTTACAAGGCCCAGTACAGCCTTAACGGCACGGAACATGCTGGGGAGATTGTTATTACGGTTGCGGCGGCCGGTTCTGTTGTTATAGATCCTGGCGCGACGCTGACCTCTACCATCGGCACCGTAAGCGCTGGAGGAACCGCGAATGAGACGATAACCAACATTCCATATGGCACAACGGTAGCTGCGCTTAAGGCGGCGATTACGCCGGCGGAGAATGCTTCGTTTGAAATATATGAAGCGGACGGAACGACGCCAGCGACCACGCTGGCAACAGGCGATAAAGTTATTGTAACCGCGCAGAATGGGACCACGAAGGTCACCTATACGGTGACCGTGAATCCTCCATCCCAGACGGCGACCTTAAGCACGCTGACATTAAGCGGCGTGACGTTGAACCCGACATTCGCGAAAGATACCTTGACGTACACGGCATCCGTAGCGAACAGCGTGGCAAGCACAATCGTTACAGCGACCCCGACCCATGCAGCGGCAACGATCACCGCGGCTGATCTGGGCGCGAAGGCGCTAGCGGTCGGTGCGAACACGATCACTGTCCACGTCACAGCGGAAGACGGCACGACAACGCAAACTTATACCGTCACGGTGACGCGTGAGGAGGCAGCTACACCGCCTTCCGGAGGTGGAGGAAGCACACAGACGCCAACGCCAACGCCGACGCCAACGCCAACGCCAACACCAACACCGACACCAACGCCGACTCCGACACCGACACCGACACCGACACCGGTGCTGCCTACGGTTCCGACGGATACGAAACCTGTCCTGAACGCGAACTTGATTCCTAGCCCGGAAAAGTTGCAGCAAACTCTCCGTCAATTGTTCGCTTCTGCGACTGTCGTTACGTTCCCGGATGTCAAACCGACGGACTGGAGTGCACATGGATTAACGCTTGCGGCGCAGCTTGGTATCGTTACGGGCACACCTGACGGCAATTTCCATGGAAGCGCGAATGTAACTCGTGCTGAGTTTGCAGCAATGGTTGTGAGGGCGCTGCATCTTGATACTCCTCATGCATCTGACAAGGGTACATTCGTAGATACAAAAGGGCACTGGGCGGAGGCCGTGATCGACGCGCTGAAACAAGCAGGTGTAGTGACTGGGATGGGCGACGGCTACTTCAAACCTGACCAATCCATCTCCCGCGCTGAAATAGCCGCGATTCTAGCTCGTGTAATGAACATGACCTCGGCTACGACAAATACCTTCTCAGATACATCGAACAACTGGGCGAAGACGTACATCGAACAACTGCACAATGCGGGTATTATCAACGGCACCGGCAACAATCAGTTTAAGCCAAACGATAATGCAAGCCGCACGGAAGCTGTAATGATGATTCTACGAATGCTAAATGTTACGCTTGACCTTGGTTTTGATGTGTAGTAGTTAATTTCGTTACGATAATGGTGGACACTGTGAATAACGGTGTCCACTTATTATTTCATGTCACATTTACGCAGGACTCACCGCTAAATGGAATGAATATTTTTGATTCCATCTTTGAGAGGACTAATGAATCGGAATTCGATGTTGGTAGTGAAACCGAGACACGCATTAGAGCGCATCGCGGCTTGTTTCGACTTAAACGAAACAGGCCTTTTTTCTATGCAGAATCACCGGATCTTTTAAGCTTCATTAAAGCTTCGCCCTGTAGATTAAGAGTAAGCCAAGCAAAGCGCTGCTAATTCTTCTATCAGAAAGGTCGAATTCGGAATGAAAAATATGTTACTCAGGCCATACCGATGGGCGGCGGTTTATGCTGTCATCCTGGCGGCTTCTGTTTCCTATACACTGCTGGATACCTTTGTCCTGCCTAAATCGTTAGCGGATGCATCGCAAATGACACCACCTTCTAACCAAACAACGACATTCGGATCATCAACAGAGACAGCATCCACGGAGACTTCAACGAAATTGAAGTCACAGTCCGAGGCGATCGTAACGGACATGTCATACAAGGACGAAAATATCAAAATCACGATAAAGCCGGTACGGAAATATGATTCTACCCTTTACATCGCGGATATCCAGGTGTCGGATCCGTCGTACCTTAAAACAGCCCTTGCCGATCAGACCTATGGCAGGAATATCACGGCAACCACATCTCGCATCGCTGAACAGAACCATGCGATTTTTGCCATAAACGGAGATTTTTACGGGTTTAGAGATAGCGGATATGTGCTGCGGAACGGTGCTCCTTATCGGGATACAGCCAGTAGCGGGGATCATGAGGCTTTGGTGATCGATAAGGACGGCAACTTGTCCATCATTTCCGAAGGAGAGGTAAGCCTGGATACCCTAAGCAACCAGGGGGCGTGGCAGGTATTATCCTTTGGACCGGGGCTCGTGGAGGACGGCAACATTGTGGTTGACGGCGCAAGCGAGGTAGGAAGGGCCATGACAAGCAATCCCCGAACGGCCATCGGCCAGGTTTCTCAGCTTCATTATATGGTCATTGTATCGGATGGACGCACGAGCGAGAGTGAGGGACTATCTCTTCTACAATTAGCACAGGAGCTTAAGGACCTTGGATGCACGGTAGCCTATAACCTGGACGGCGGCGGATCCTCAACGATGGTTTTTAACGGAAAAGTGGTCAATAAGCCGACAAGCGGCCGAAGCATAGGAGAAAGAAAGGTGAGCGACATTGTCTACATTGGCTATTAATACGGGCAAATACCAAAGGCAGCTTAACAGAACCGTATGGTCCTACGTAATCCTATCGGCGGCAGCTGTAGCTTTTGACAAGGTTTATGGGGTCTTCAGCCATGGTGTCGATTCAGCGGCCATGACCTGGATGTTTTTATATCCGCTGCTCGGAGGGGCACTATACTGCTTCATTATAGGCAAGCTTTTTCCGGGCATCACCCATTCAGCCAGCTGCAGGGTATTTTTAAATCTTCATAACTCGGGAATTGCGGCACTGACGATGGCCAGTCTGCTTAAGGGGATATTCGAAATTGCCGGAACAAGCTCTTCCCACTTTGTATATTACCATGCGGCGGGATGGGGCTTCCTAGCGGCAGGTCTCATTACGGTAATTGCTCACCGAGCAGCGGCCGTGAGAAAGAAGGGACATCGATGATCATCCTGATTCCGGCTTACGAACCCAATCCAAGATTCATACCCTTGATCCAGGATTTGAAAGATCGGTGTGACTATGAAATTGTCGTTGTTGATGATGGAAGCGGGCCGACATATAAGTCTATTTTTGATGCGGTTGCTGGTCTGGGTTGTACGGTGCTGTCTCATGAGTGCAACAGAGGGAAGGGAGCCGCGTTAAAAACGGGCTTCCGATATATACAGGAAACGAAGGAAGGGGAAGGTGTGGTTACCGCGGATTGTGATGGACAGCACCTGCCGAAAGATATCATCCGAATTGCGGAGGAGGTGCAGGACCACCATGATGCAATCGTGCTTGGCAGCAGGAAGTTTGCCGGGAAGGTGCCCTTCCGCAGCCGTTTTGGAAACATGGTCACAAGGAGCGTATTCGCTTTTGCCAGCGGCGCCACAATTCATGATACGCAAACGGGACTTCGCGGATTCGGGACGGAGATGCTTCCCTGGCTGTGCAAAATTCCTGGCGAGCGGTTCGAATATGAAATGAATATGCTGCTCGAGGCTGTTCCAGCGGGTTACGCGTTCGAAGAAATGGACATCGATACCGTATATCTGGAGCAAAACAAGTCTTCCCATTTTCATTTTCTGAAGGATTCTTTCCGCGTATACCTGCCTATCTTGAAATTCAGCATGTCTTCTTTGATGTCCGCACTGCTCGATATGCTGCTTCTTGTACTTATTCAGATCTTTACATCCAACCTGTTACTCGCCGTCGTCGGGGCAAGAATCTGCAGCGCAGCATTCAATTATATCGCCAACAACGTTTTCGTATTCTCAAAATCCAATGCTATACCTGTCCACAGCTCTCTGCCAAGGTATATGCTCCTTGCACTGGTTGTCATGCTTGCGAACTACGGCGTCATCGATTTTTATTACAGCATCATAGGGCTGTCCTTGATCGCGGCTAAAATTTTAACGGAAACAACGCTCTTCTTGTTAAGCTATTGGGTTCAAAGGAAGTTTGTTTTTGCTAAGTAATTCGTTATAGCTTTTAGCTATAACCAGATATTGTTTTTAAGTATTATATAGAGAGTATCCCTCCATGCTAGAATCAATTCATTACAGAATGCTAATTGGAGGTAGATTTTTATGTGCAATAGATTTCAAATCGTAGGCAGCCTGCTGCGCCCGTCGGATTTATTAGAATATAAACATCAAATTGAACGCCGGGATGATATCCGTTATCCCTTTTACGATGATTTTCCAGGGTATGAACAGTCTGAATCTGAGGCTATCCAGGCTGTAGTTGATAAAGAAATTAATAATGGTTTGTCCATTCTGACAGATGGAGAATATTCCAAATCGATGTGGCATCTGGACTTTGTATGGGGCTTTCAAGGGGTAAGCCGCTATATAGCGGATCATGGATATTTCTTCAGAGATACCGATGGAACTTCAAAATATGAGACTCGAAAAGATATTGGTTTGCGTATTACAGGCAAATTGAGTGGGAAAAATCATCATTTTATTCATGTATATAAAAAGCTTCAAACTCTGGCTGGCGACCGAGAAACAAAGCTGTGCGTACCTTCTCCATCCCATATTTTTGGGGAGTTATCATGGTCGGATAACGTTGGCGGCAAAGATGCCGTTTATAAGGATCGATATGAGCTAAAGAACGGTCTCGTTAAGGCTTATAAAGAATTTGTAGAGGATTTTGCTGCTTCCGGAGGAAAGATCCTTCAATTCGACGATTGCTTATGGGAGCTATTCGCGGATGATAACCCGAACTCTCCATATACTGGCGAGCATATTAATCAAGAGGAGGTACAGGCGCTAGCGGCAGAATTTATTGACATTAACAATACAATCATTGATTTTGGTCATAGCTTAGGCTTGAAAATGTGGACTCACAACTGCCGTGGCAACTATGACTCGCGTAATATGGGCGGTGGTTCATATGCCAAAATTGCTCATCTGTTCTTGAAGCAGCTTAAATACGACCGCTTTTTCCTGGAGTGGGATGACGAACGTGCAGGGTCACTTGAGGCGCTAGCGGTATTCAAAGATAAGCCTGAAACGGAAATTGTGCTTGGATTGTTATCTTCTAAATCCAATACGCTTGATGATGAGGAACGTGTCGTTAGATTGCTTGATGAAGCATCGAAAATTATTGACAAGGATCGATTGTTGCTTTCTCATCAATGTGGTTTTGCGTCCTGTGATGGCGGCAATGAATTAACGGAAGAGGAACAGTGGGCGAAAATTAATCAGGGACAACGTATTGCCGAGCAGTATTGGGGTAACTAATATTTAACTAAGCAAAAGAGGGGCCCTCGCCCCTCTTTTTTGTTGATGGAAGCCACTTTTTATTTGGCGGTCTATCATCCCGTATTGATAGGTTTATTGGTGATATTCAACTAGTATTCCAATACTTTACATTTGTCATAAAATGCATAATAATTAACAATTATATCATTATATGAGAGGTGTCCTATGAATCCGGTTTATATTACGAGTTTGGGGAAATTCCTGCCGGGCTCTCCGGTTAGCAATGAGGAAATGGAGGATTATCTAGGCAAAATCGGAGGGAAGTCTTCCAAAACCAAGCGCATCATTCTTGAAAAAAATCAAATCAGGCAGCGATATTATGCGATCGACAAAGAACAGAAAAGTCTGTACTCGAATGCCGAAATGGCTTCACTTGCCGTTCGTGACGCGATAGAACGCCATGGAAGCATAACGGACAATGATATCGGTTTTCTGGCAGCAGGGGCGACGAGAGGTGACGTTCTTCTGCCTGGTTTTGCCAGCATGGTGCATGCGGAGACCGGTCTTCCGGTCATGGAAATCGCATCGCATGCCGGATTATGCGCGAGTGGGATGCATGCATTGAAAAATGCCTTTTTACATATCAGGTCCGGGGAGCATGAAGCAGCGATTGCATGTGCCAGCGAGTTTCTGAGCCGCGAGTTCAAGCATACCAAATTTGAGGCTCAGGGCATTTACAGCAACAGCCGCGTCCCGTTCGACACGGACTTTTTGCGCTTTATGCTTTCAGACGGGGCAGGTGCGGCAATTTTGCAAAATTCACCCTCCGCTTCGGGGCTTTCACTGCGCATCGAATGGATCGATAACAAGTCGTACGCGAATCAATACGATGTCTGCATGTATTCGGGCATGAGCAAAGAGGATGGGCTCCGCTCCTGGCTGGACTACCCGTCCATTCATGAAGCGGCGGATCATGGCGCCCTGAATCTGAGACAGGATGTAAGGCTTGTGAATGAAATTACCAAGGTAGGAACGAGCCGGTTCCTGGAGCTTGTGGAGGAAGGGCGGATGATTCCCGATGAAATCGATTGGATGGTTTGCCATTACTCTTCGCATGTGTTTAAGGAGGAAATATTCCGGCTGCTGGAGCTTGGCGGGGTATCGATTCCCGACGAGAAATGGTTCACGAATTTATACACGAAGGGAAATACAGGGTCTGCCTCGATTTATATCATGCTGGAGGAGCTTATGAACGAAGGCCATCTCTCCGAAGGCCAAAAAGTAGTGTGCGTTGTTCCGGAGAGCGGAAGATTCCAGGCTTCGACGATGCTGTTGACCGTAGTGGGGGCAGCGGGTGAGCTTGTTTAGCAGAATACATGCGAAGACGCTCCAATAGTATTTGAGCGAAAAGAAGGCCCCCTTCTTTTCGCTTTTTTATGCATTGATCAGACTTTTTGAGCTATGATGCTGGACATGGCATGCTGGTGGGGAATTCCTGAAGAATTGCAGTCAAACACCACTTCTGAGCTATCTTTGATGAACCAGTCGCGATAATGTGACAGCAGTTCACCGGAATACCATTTGAAGGCCAAGGGCTCTTTTTCGGGAGGTGGGGCAATAAACGGTTTATCAACAAATACGTTGAAAACGTGCAGTCCATTTGGGTTTTGTAAATCGTTTATAATTATCGAGAATCTCTATTCGGTAGTCAGGTTTGAGATAATGCAAGACACCGCTTGAAAAAATAATGTCATAGTCATCATCCAAGCGATAATCCAATATATCCGCTTTAAACACGTCGATATAAACCCCGGATTGTTCCGCCAGCCTTTTGGTTTTCTCAATTCCTGCTTCAGAGATATCAAATGCGGTCACCTGGTACCCGTTTCTTGCAAAAAATACAGCATCTTTGCCCTCGCCACAACCAATATCCAGCATTTTAAGTGGCTTCGTAGGCGGCATGAGTTGCAGAACTTGGTAGCAAACGGAATTGGGGACTGTTCCCCAGTAATAGCCTTCAGCCTGATATTCTTTTTGATAGATGGTGATTGGCCGATCTTGGGATACATATCCCAAAAGTTTATCCACGCTTACCTCCAGTGTTCTGGATAACTCGGGCAGCAGTGAAATATCCGGCATGGTTAGGGCATTCTCCCACTTCGATAACGCTTGGGAGGAAAGACCGAGAACTTGTGCTAATTCCTCTTGCGTCATGCCTCTTTCTTTACGGTAAATTCTGATGTTCCTGGCTAACTGTTCTTTCACGGTTTACACGCTCCTCTATGCGACTGATTGTATAAGAGTTGCCAGGGTTGTACAACAACCCGTCAGTTGAATTTGATGGGGACTCAATCAAAGGTTGAATTGAAAAGGTATAACCATGGTTCATTTTGTGAGACAGCCTGCTATAATGGTTGTATCATTTCCCAGAATTGGAACGAAGGAGAGCCGGTTCTCATGAAAGAAAGTAAACTGGTTTACGGTTCGATTGACGAGTACATTTTGGCATGTCCCCCAGGGCTACAGGGCACTTTGCAAGCGCTTCGGCAGGTCATCCGTGAATCCGCTCCGGACGCCAAGGAAAAGATCAGTTACCAGATGCCCACCTTTGAGCTTCATGGAAATCTCGTGCATTTTGCGGCCTTCAAGAAGCATATCGGTTTTTATCCCGCACCGGACGGCATCGAACAGTTTCAGGAGGAATTAAAAGAATACCGAACGTCTAAAGGAGCCATTCAGTTTCCCCTGGATCAGCCGCTTCCCTATGAGCTCATTGGCCGCATTGTGAGATTCAGAGCGGCACGCAACAAGGAGAAAGCGCAAAGCAAGCGAAAGAAATAAAAGCAAAAAACAAGCCATGGCCCCTGTGAATCCGGACAACATCGGCTTGTTTTCGTATGACGGGTTAAACCCGGTACAGCAAATCCATTTGTGTGTCAGGTTCTATGCTGTACGATATGTAAGTGCCCAAACGGTTCTATGTTTTGTTTGCAAAAAAAGCTCTATCGGACGGCGCCGACCATGCGGTTTCGGCCCTCTCTTTTGGCCTGGTATAAAACCTGGTCAACCGCTTGAAACATGTCATTGATGACCGTCCTTGAATTCATCGCCTGTTCCATCGGGCATTCCTGAACGGATAGAGTGCCAATGCTGACGGTGATGGATAAGGTTCGGATGTCATGAGGAACCAAGATGACGTTCCCTTCGACGGCGGTTCGAATCTCTTCAGCCAGCCGGTCGGCTTCGGTCGATGTCGTGCCTGGCAAATAGATCATGAATTCCTCACCGCCAAAGCGGGCAAGGATATCGCTGTCACGGAGCTTTTCCGCAATGACATTCACTGTGCTGCAGATCACTTCATCTCCGACCATATGGCCATAGTTGTCGTTGATCAATTTGAAAAAGTCGATATCAAGAAGGAGAATCGAGAACGGCGTTTGATCATCCTTCTGTTTCAATAATTCATTTTCCAGCTTCTGCGTCAAATAACTTCGGTTATAGCAGCCTGTCAAACCATCGGTGATCGCCATGTGCTGAAGCTTCTCATTCGTCCTATGGAGCTCCTGCTGCATCGCAATTAAGGATTGGTTCCGCTGCTGCAGAATCTCGTTCTGTGACGTTGTCTCGTCGATCAAGCGCCGGAGCTCGCTCATATCCTGAAAGGTGATGATCCGCCCGACCCTGTTACCGCCAACCATGATGGGGGAGACGTGGATATGGACGTGACGTTCTTTCGTTGTCTGGTACAGCACTTCGATCTCCGCGCTTTCGAGCGGACTCTCGCAATATTTTTGGATAAACTGCAGCCTGCTGCCAACGGGCTCCTGAATCGGAAGTATGGAGGCGATTTCAAAGCGATCGCCAACGTGGAGGCGAACATCGGCAGGCAGGGACTCATTCGTCTCTACGATCATTTCATTGTCATCCAGAACCAGAATTCCGATTGTAATCGTATTGATAATATCCTGGTGGGCGATGGTAACGATATCGAATACCTTATCCCGGTGGATGGCGATGATAAAAAAGACGGCGGATAAAAGAATGCCTAGAGATGAAAGTCCCGGGATAACCGATCCGGATATCGGGAAAATGACATTGAACCAAATATCTGCAGCGATCAGGGCGATGACGACCATGATGCCTCGGAGAACCTGCCGTACCTGCTTTTTGATGCGGGGGGCTTTGTCCGAAACCAGCGTAAGGTAGATCATATAAAGCGATACGATCCCATATCCGATCAAGACCACGCTTGTTATCCAGAACAACGGTCCATAGAGTCGTTGAACGTAACCGCCATGAACCGGCTGAACGAACCAACCGTTCGGGTTCCATACAGCCACCAATGCTCCAAGCAGCGCCGGCAGAGACCAAGCTAAGGATATGTTTCTCCGTGGCAGCCGGGAGGAATTCGTCAGCAGGAGCGTGAAAAATAACCATCCGACAGCGAGAAGCGCCATATCGACAAAAGCAAGCTTCACATAAAATAACTGAAGGGTAGGGTCCTTAGTGATTTTGATGGAAAATTGGCTGAAGGGCCACAGCATCATCGCAAAGTGAAATCCGAGATAAGCTTTGTGAAGGTTCGTGATGGTCACCGTGGCAAATACATACACGAACAAGGCAAACAAAAGGATACATACGATTAGGTCAATATATGCCATAAAAACCAAGTGCACACCTCTTATGTATAATATCTTAACCAAATTCTAACATGATAGAGCAATATATATCACTTCGAATTTTTAATGTTCAATTTAATCGCCTGCAATGTATCTATTCAAAAACATACTCTAATAGAGTAACTGATGTAAAGAAATTAATTGGATCAAGAAGTAAAGGTGCACAGTATGGAAAATTCAAATGCATGGGACGCAGAGTGGGAAGTTACGGAGGATATGGCCAAAGCCTTAATATATAGCCAGTTTCCGCAGCTTTCCTTAAGTCCGGTACGGAAATTGGGTCATGGCTGGGACAACACCGTGTATGCGGTCGGAGAGGCTTATGCTTTCCGTTTTCCACGAAAAAGAGTTGCGGTGAATTTGCTGGAAATGGAGGGGAGGATGCTCCCAAAGCTAGAGAATGTGGTTAGCATTCCATATTCGAAACCGCTATTTTTTGGCAAAGGGACCCTCGATTATCCGTCACCTTTTTTGGGCTATACGTATTTGGCCGGCAAGTTTCCAGTCGGATTGACAGATGAACAGCGCATCCTTTCGGTCAAGCCTCTGGCCCGTTTCTTAAAGAGCCTACATTCCTTTCCGATGGAGGAAGCGCGAGAGTTAGGCGTTCCAACTGATCACAGACATCTTACCGACGTTTCGTCACGTAAAGCCCGAATGCTGGACCATCTGTCCGAGCTTCGCGAACATTTGAGGGAAGAGGAGCATGAGCAGATCGAAGCGTATTTGCAGGCCATAACGTTGAAACAGGCAGGCTCCAAAGAAGTACTGCTTCATGGAGACCTGCATTTTAAAAACATGCTCGTCGACGAGACCGGCAGGCTCTCTGGGGTGATCGACTGGGGAGATATGAATATCGGCCATCCCGCCTGCGATCTGAATGTCGCATACAGTTTTGTGCCTCCCGGCGCAAGATCGGAATTCTTCAAAGCGTACGGAGAAGTCGAGGAAGAAACCAAAATACTGGCCCGTCTGATTGCCGTGTACATTCCGATGCTGATTCTCCTGCAAGCCGTCCATGAACAGGATAAGAAAATCGAGGAGGAGGCGAAGGCAACGATCCTGAGGGCTTTGACTTGATCAGCATCTATCGTTCGGAAAGGCAAGCACACGATAAAAGTAGATTGGTTGCAGTAGAATTCCAAGGTGGTGAGCCAATATGACGACAAATATCTATTTTTCCTCTAAACCGCTCGGCGAGTTGAGCCCATCTCAAGTTCAGCGGATACTCCGGCGTTATGAGTTGGGTGAGCTGATCTCTTATGAGAATACGCCGGATGGCACAGGCAAACAAACGATGTTCATACACGCCTCATCCGGCAAATATATTCTCAAAGGCAATCCGTTATATGAGACACAATTGGTGGAGGAGCAGTTTTTTATCGAACAGCTGCACCGCCGAACCCGTCTGCCTGTTCCAGCCCCCTATCTGATCGACGACACCAAAGAAATTTGTGACTTCTCGTATGCCATCATGCCGCGTCTTCCAGGACGTCATATGTCAGGGACAGAAGCAGGGATAAGCGCCGGGGAGAAGAAACAGATCGCTGAACAATATGCGGCCGCCTTAAGCGAACTGCACAGCTGGAAGACAGATTCCTTTGGCGAGTTTGCTCCTGAAACGGAATCTGGCATTCTTCCTTTCGGTACGTCTTATAAAGATTGGCTTTTTGACAGAATTCGTTATTGGCTGAAGGATGCTGAAAAGTATTCTAAAATAACGGATCAAGACACCGAATGGGTGGAAGATATGCTGGCGGATGCCGTGGAAGCATTCGACAGGTTTCATTCGCCATCGTTCGTGATGGGGGATTTCACGGTGGAAAACGTTCTTCTCATGGAATCGGAAGGGGGCGGCTTGCGAGTAAGCGGTATTTTCGATTTTACGATGGGGTATTTCGGTGACGGTATTGCAGATTTGCCGCGAATGGTTGCCATGTACACCGAACAGAACGAGCAGGAAGCGGCAGAGCATTTGATCAGAACTTATGTAGACCTCACGGGAATCGATGAGGGGGTTATAGAACGATTCAAAATACATATGCTTCATCAGCGGATATTGGATTGGGGCTGCGCCAAGGCAACGAATAGCGTCACCTGGGATCATGAGCTATCTTTTTCGGACTGGGCAGCCCCCTTTACGAAAACGGCATGCTTCTTGCTAAACAGAAAGGAGGGAGCGAAATGAGGAGGTACAACGCTGCTTCTGCTAGCGACAGGCTGCGCCCAGGGGTAGAGTTACAAGACAGAAGATTAGGAAGCGTGCGTTTTTTTCAAAAGAGGATATCGTTATCGCTCTGGAAATTTATGAGGATGCTGTTCTATGAAATGAAATCGGGTGCCAACTATGGATCTGTTTCTGTGTTTTTATAGAGTTCTTGGATGAAGGCGGTGAATCGTATGCAAAAATGGATAAAAGGGCTTCTGTTCATGATGATTCTATGGCTACCGTTGGCAGGCTGTGCTTCGAAAGAAGCGAACGTTGCGATTGAAGCCTTTTCGATAGAAGAAATGTCGGACACACCTGATGACGATGGACTGTATACACAAAAAGGATATAAAAGGGTCAATTCAATCACGGATACGAAGAAATCCAATAACATTCTGACAATTAAGGTCTCGGTGCTTGAAGACTACTACGATGCGGATGGTCATTATCTGAAAAGCGTGATCGCCTCTTCTGAACAAAGAAAGAACTTGTTTACGCAGGAGGTCACCTCAAGCGAGAATAAGAAGGAAAAACAAGAGCCCGTAACGATTCTCGTTCCGGACACCGGTTTAGAGGGTGCCTTTAATAAAAAGGCAAGCTTAACAGAAGACGAGTCTGAGCAGCTGAAAGCTCATATTTTGGATTCCATCCGATTATTAAATGAATAGGTAG
Source organism: Paenibacillus sp. SAFN-054 (assembly GCF_051966755.1). Lineage (NCBI taxonomy): Bacteria > Bacillati > Bacillota > Bacilli > Caryophanales > Paenibacillaceae > Paenibacillus > Paenibacillus sp. SAFN-054. Next base: position 1,745,088 of record NZ_JBQCKS010000001.1, on the reverse strand, counting down.
GCTGTCAGTATAAGCCTGTTGAAATCTTTCAGCAGGCTTTTTTTATATGCTCTGTTGGCTAAAAATCGGCTCACGCGCCGATCTGTTTTGGATGTATAATTTTGGTAGACCGATGTTTGAAGAGATGGAGATTAACCCGCATGATGAATTTAGAGTATCGAGAGAGAATCCACGCCGTAATGAAGTATATCCGGGAGAACAGCACCCGGAAGCTAACGCTGGACGACCTGGCGTACATATCGAATTTTTCAAAATATCACTTCAGCCGCATATTCACCGCTGTGGCAGGCATTACGCCTGCCGCTTACGTCAACCGGGTCCGGGTACAGAATGCCGTGAAGCTTTTAGGAGAAAGCCGGCTGTCTATCCTGGACATCTCGAGCCGATGCGGTTTTGAGTCGTTATCGGCCTTTAATGCGGCGTTCAAAAAGCACTGCGGCCAAACCCCAAGCGAGGTCCGAAAAAGCTTCCTTCATTCCAGCAATTTTCCGTCATTATCCAGCAACAAACCGGAGGAGTCTGCACCAACGCCGGATTACAATATATCGCAGAAGCAATCACTTTTGACGAGGGTGTGGGAACAATTGATCCGGATGGAAGAGTTAAAAGATTTCAAAGTTGCATGTGTCCGCCATGTGGGGAGTTATCTGGATACCTACCAGGCTTGGGACAAGCTGAGGCGTTGGTCGGAAGCGCATGGAATATCACCGGATCAGCAGTATATCGGGATATCGCTTGATGATGCTAGGCTCACCGATGAAATGGCCTGCCGCTATGACGCCTGCGTCACACTGCCTGCGGAGTATGAATTTGCACAAGAAAAGCATTCGAAAGAAGCGCATGTCAAGACGATCACCGGCGGCCTGTACGCCGTCTATCCTTACGATGATACGGTCGAGAGATTTGTTCTCGCCTATCAGAACGTCTATGCCCTATGGCTGCCGAGCAGCGGCTATGAAGCGGATGATCGTCCATCCCTTGAATTTTGCCTGAATGACCCGGCGAAGGATCCGGAGGGCAAATGCAAAGTGGATCTCTATGTTCCGGTAAAGAAAAAAGGGACGACATGAGCAAAACGAATCAGGATAAGGGTGGGGCGATTGTACATCCGCTCCGGTGCACGGCATGGATTCGGACCACGCCTCTATTGGACGAACTATTATCGCTTCCCCCGGCAAATCTGAGCGTACATGCCATGAAAGAGGGCTTTGAGGCTGAAGTGGTGAGGATTGACGCGATGGAGAATCGGTATTGCCTGAAAGTCTGGAGTAAAGAAGCAAAGCCGGATGTGCTATTCCAATACGAATGGCTTGCTGTACTGGCACAGCACCAAATTCCTGTTCCGGAGCCTGTCGGCTATGGGCGAAACGAAACTGATATCCCGGTCCTGCTGACGACTTACGAGGGGGAAGCTTTGCAAACGGTTAAACCCGAAAGCATCTTTGATATGGCGAAGCTATTAACACGCGTGCATCTTATGCCGATTGACGAAATTAGTGCTGTACAGCTTCCGGCATTCGATTGTATTCATTATTTTTTCCCCGGGATCGACCAGCATCCGGACCTGCACTATGCACTAACCAGGATAATAGGGCGTACGAAGCTGCGACAGGACCGTTGCATTCATGGTGATTACCATCTCGGTAACGTGGTTGAGGAGAACGGACGGCTGACGATCATTGACTGGACGAATGCGCAGGCGGGGGACAGCAGATTTGACTTGGCGTGGTCGTTCGTGCTGATGAACATTTTATTGTCCGAACGTCACGCCTCGATGTTTTTGTCTGCCTATCGATCAGAAATACCCGTTGTGCACGAGGAACTGGAGCTTTTTGAAGGGATGGCACTTATCCGATGGGTGCTCCTAAGCCGAAAGGGTGGCGTGCCGAGGGAAGCAGCAGTCCCGAGCAAGGTCGCTTCTCTCATGGGAAGGAATCGATTTTTAAAGAAGCTGGCGTTAGCTGATTTTACAAAATACACAGAAATCCGGAGTGATAAGGGCATGGACATCGAAAAGGCATTTGGTCAATTTCCCATACTGGAGTCGGAAAGTCTCCTGCTGAAGAAAATCGAACCCGCACATCTGAATGAAGTGTTCGAGATTTATGACAATGAGCGCGTCTTTACATACTGCGGCATCATTCCTAAGCATAACAAGGAAACGGTCAAGAACATGATCGGACATTTCGAGCGAGATTTTCAGAAAAGGGCACGAATCAAATGGGGAATATTTGCGAAGCAGGAGCCGGACCGGCTGCTCGGGATCATGGAGGCGTTCGATTGGAATCAAAAGGTGAATTCGCTGTCGGTCGGATATTTTTTGGCGGAGCAGCATTATGGAAAAGGGATCGCCACCGAGGCGCTAGGGTGCCTTACACGCTTTTTATTGGCGGACGTTCAGGTGAACCGGATTCAGGCCGAGGTGATGCCGCCGAACGAAGCCTCCAAAAGGGTCCTTTTGAAGAACGGATTTACGAAAGAAGGGCTCCTGCGTCAGGCGGCTGCATGGTCGGGAAAAGGAATCGTGGATCTCGAAATCTACAGTCTATTGAAAACAGACCGCATGCCATGAACCGGGATTCAACAAGAATGGAGCGATGCTGTCATGCAGGCACCTATGCTCCTTTGCCGCATTCAGCCTGTACTCCCGAAAAAAATATGCTACAATAGTCTGGTATTCAGCCGTGTGTGACTGGCGTAACGTGGGGATACCACGAGGGAGCACAGGGATCATAACAGCCGTACGCCTGGGCAAAGTATTTGGTGGCAGCAGCCATCCGAATACTTTTTTCTTTTTTATAACCATTTATCGGAGGCGACTGGAATGAGCATGCTGTTAAAAACCAAAGAACTTGCGCAAGAGATCTCGGAATCGATCATAACGGAGGTAAACCGCCTGAAGGAGCGTGGCGTGGAGCCATGTCTGGCGACGCTTCTGGTGCAAGGTGATCCAGCATCGGAATATTATGCGAAGGCGAAACAAAAAAAGGCCTCTCAGCTGGGCATTGCATTCGATTTGATTACGTTCGGGCCAGAGGTGTCCGAGCAGCGGCTGCTGGAGGAAATCGACCGATTAAATCAGGACCCGGATGTGCACGGCATCATGCTCGAGCTTCCCTTACCCAAGCACATCCGCGTGCAGAAATGTTCGGATGCGATCAAGCCTGACAAGGATGTGGACGGCATTTCGTCCGCGAACAAGCTTGCCTGCATGACGGGAGCGCCGGGCATTTATCCGGCGACGCCGCAGGCCTGCATCCGGATCGCGAGGCATTTCGGGTTCACGCTGACAGGCAAGCATGTCGTGTTGGTGGGGCGGGGCGAAACGGTCGGCAGGCCGCTGATGCAGCTGCTGCTTCGCGAGAACGCCACGGTGACCGTCTGCCATTCCCATACACAGAATTTAGCAGGGCATTTGGCGGGTGCCGATATGGTGATGACGGCGGCAGGTCATGCCGGATTGATCACCTCCGACATGCTGCATCCGGAGCTGGTTGTGATTGATGCGGGGATCAACGAGACAGAGAACGGGATTACCGGGGACGTCATGCCGGGGGCGGCAGAGTTCGCCAAAGGCGTAACGCCGGTGCCGGGCGGCGTAGGAACGCTGACGACCGTTATGTTGTTCGAGAACCTGATGCTGGCGATCCGGCTGCAGCAGGAGAAGTCGGAGAAAACGGATGATACGCCGGTATTCGATCAGACCATTCGCGGCTTTTTGCGGAGCGCGGCTTCAAGCTCGCCTACCCCTGGCGGAGGAAGCATCGCGGCATTATCCGCCGCATTAGGCGCATCCATGGGTTCCATGGTGGCAAGCATCACAAGTGGTCCTAAATTCGAGCATGTTCGGGAAGAAATGGAGGACATCATCAAGCTGATGCAATCCGTAATGGGGGAAGCGGAGGGTTTTCTGAAGAAGGATATGGAGTCGTTTGGCGGATATATGGCTGCCCTCGGACTGCCTAAGAACACTGATGAAGAAAAGCAGCTTCGTTCATCGGCTCTGCAAACGGCTGCCGTTCAAGCCGCCTCGGTTCCTCTCCATTTGATGAAACGGAGTCTGGAGATCATGTCGGCGCTGAATTCGGTGACAGAGAAAGCCAATAAAAACGTGATATCCGACCTTGGAATTGCCCTCATCATGCTGGATGCCGCCGTTCAATCGGCATGGATTACGGTCGAGATCAATCTGGGCAGCATCAAAGACGCAGGCGTGCGGAGTTCCTTTGCAGCGACGGGAGCTGAGCTCTCGAGCCGTTCCGGTGAAATGAAGCTGCAGGTCTTGCAGAACATCAAAGCGAAACTGGTATGATCGTTTACGACCCGAGAGATTCGGAAACCTATTGCAGGGAACTGACAAACATAATTCATCAAGCCGTAAAAGGGGTTGGCGAATAACTCCTTCCGTTGAACAGGCAAGAAAAAAGCCCCGATGTATCCGAGGATACGGCAGGGGCTTTTCTTCATGAGACGGTTAACGGCGTCCGTCGGCATGCGCCATGGAGGCGCTGTTTTTCAAAAGCATGCTGTGGTACAGATATTCGAAAATGAATTCAAAGGCTTCCAGATGCTTTTTCGCTTCAAATGCGTTTTTGCCCCAGGCATAGATCCCATGACCGCGCAGGAGAATGCCGGGAATACGCTCGTCAAGCACGTCCGGAACACGCTCTGCAATGGAGGGGATATGCGCAAAGTTGGGCAGGACGGGAATGGAGACGGGGGCATTTTCCTCCCAGATGTTAAACGCTTTGATCAGTTCGATGCCTTGCGCCGGTACCGCACCTTGGTCGCCGAACCATTCGCTGATGACATTGTTAAAGATCGTGTGCACGTGAAACACGGCGCCGCAGCCAGTCAGGCGGTATATCTCGCAGTGGATGAGGGTTTCCGCGCTCGGCTTCAGGCTGGTCGTTTCGACGGCCAGGCCGCTTTTGTCCACGAACAGAAAGTCCTCGGGCGTACTCAGCGATTTGTCCTTGCCGCTCGCGGTGATGGCGAAGTAGAACTTTTCGGGATCGAAATCGCCTACGCGCATGGATAAATTGCCGCTGGTTCCAGGAAACCAGTTCCTCGCGGCGAATTGCTGCTTGATTACGCGGAGCTCGTCCAGCACCTGCTGTTTATGCTCCAGGCTAATGCTTGCAAACGTCATAGGTTACAGCACCCCTTGTTGTTGTTTCTTCTTCAGATCGCCCATGATATCAAAAAAGTCCCCGAAGGGCACATGCTTGACGCCCAGCTCGGCGCATTTATCAGTCAGGATGGAACGGGAATAGACCATGTCCGCGATCTTGGCTCCTTCAAAATCGGTAAGGCTGTCCCCGATCAGAATACGCTCGTAACGATCCTCCGGAAAACGGCGCATAACGGTCGTTTTACACATCCCGCAGCCATTGTGGCACGGATCCTGGCACGGATGCGGCCATACAATTTCAATGCGCTCGCCGCTGAAGTCGGCGCTGTTGCAGAAAATATGATCCGCCGGAATATCGAAAGGAGCGAGGAGAGGATCAATGAAAAAGTCCATGCCGCCGCTCGTGACATAGAATTCGATGCCTTCTTGCTTCACGTATTCGAGAAACTCGCGGAAGCCTTCCCGGATGCCCGCCCGGCTCAGCACGAACTCAACGATCTCGTCCTTCCGGCTGGAAGACAAAAGCGCGAACATATCGCCGACGCCTTGGCGCAGGGAAATTTCCTGGTCCACCGTTCTCTTCATGATCGGCTCATAGCCTTCCGGCTTAAAATGCTTCATAATGGCGACGATATTATCGGAGAGGGTGATCGTTCCATCGAAATCGCAGAAAATAACGGGCTTTTTGCCTGCTGTCATCGTTCTCCCCCCCATGCCTCAAGCGCCGCCTTCAACTCCGGATGCCCGGCCCCGGCGTAGTCAGCCAGGAGGACGTTCTGCCGCGCCGCTTCCATCGCCTGCACGAAGGCGCGTCCCCCGGCTTCCGTTCCCATCGGGTGTCCGTGGATCCCGCCGCCCGCATTGACGACGACGTCCTGGCCGAAGTCACGCATAATCAGCGGCACCAGTCCTGGATGAATGCCTGCGGAAGGCACCGGCATGCTGGTCTTGAACGGCAGCGAGCTTGAGATCAGTTCATCGCGGATGGCCATATTCTCTTCGCGCGGCATCGTCACCGAGCCGTAAGGCGACGGGAACAGGACCAAATCCGCACCAGCCAGGCGCATCAGCTGGCCGAGAAGCACGGAAGCGGAAATTCCGTAATGTCTGGAAGGATAATAGGCTCCTGCCAGCGCCGGATGCGCGGCAATCGGCACCGTGATCTCCGGATCGGAACTCAGCTCATGCAGTACATCATAGCCATAGGACAGCACATTGAAGAGTAGGGCATTGGCCCCTGCCTGAATGGCTTTTCGCGCCTGAGACTTTAATTCGGATGTGCGTCCCGTCAGATTGGCAGCGTAGAGCAGCTTCTTGCCGGTTTCGCGGCTCGCCGCCTCGGCTGCCTTCATGCAGGCTTCAACGCGCTTTTCGATCGGAGTAAGCTCGTTCTCGAACAGAATCTCATCATCCTTAATGAGATCGACCCCTCCAAGCGCCTGCCTGGTGAACTGGTCGCGAAGCTCATCCAAATTCAGTCCGATGACAGACTTGAAAATGCTCATGAGCAGGGGACGGTCATGTACGCCCAGCAAATCGCGAACGCCTGTAATCCCGTATTTAGGACCCGAAAAGGCGGAAAGATAGTTTTCAGAGAATCCGAGTCGGGTCAGCTTGATCCGGCCATCCATGGAAATTTTGCCGAAAACGGTAACCAGCAGGGCTGGAATGTCCTTGCTGAAATTGATATCAGGGTAAGCGATGGTCACATCCGCGAAGCGTTCACCGGGCTGCACGCCTTCCGGTTCATGCACGTTAACCTCCAGGACTTGTCCCAGATGCTTCTGCATGGACTCGCGCTTCGCCTGCGGCAGTTCGGTCCAACTGCCGACCGTCATGCCGACAGCAATGGACTCCGCTTTTTTGCGAAAGTCCGCTTTATCGTCATATAAACGGTAGGTCGCTGTGCAGCTGCTCATGAAATTCCCTCCTTCAAAGCGGCACCCATTTCCTTCGAGCGTTCCGCGCAGCGGACGACCGCAGCGATGACCGTTTCGAAGAAGTCGCCCTTGTCCAGCGTTTCGAGGGCAGCCTGCGTCGAGCCGTTGGGCGATGTCACTTTGGCCCGGAGAGCCGACGGTTCCTCGCCGGTCAGCTGTACCATCCGCGCCGCGCCAAGCACGGTCTGTACGGTCAGCTCACGGCATTGCTGCGGCGTCAAACCTCCGCGGATGCCGGCAGCCATCATGGCTTCCATCATGTAATAGATGTAGGCAGGACCGCTTCCCGAAATACCGGTAAGGATTTCAAGCTTGTCTTCTTCGACGATGGTCACGGTTCCAACGGCCCCGAACAACGTCATGACGGTTTGGCGCTGACGATCGTTAATCTCCTTGGAATAGGAAATGCCCGTTGCACCGAGTCCGATGGAGCTGGACGTATTCGGCATTGTTCTGGCAACCGGCTGTTTGCATCCGAGCAGGTCTTGAATGGTCCGGATGGTCAGGCCGGCGATCACCGAAACGATCAGCGTATCTTCCGTCAGCAGCGGTCCCAGCTTTCTAAGTGTTTCCGCCGCGTCCTTGGGCTTGACGGCAAGCACGATAATCGGAGAATGCTGCAAAATGGTTGGCACTTCTTCGGCATGATTGCTTACCCTTACGCCATACTGCTGATGGAGTTCCTCCAACCGCCGCGTGTTGCTGCGGTTCAGCATCGTGATATGGGATGCCTGAACGACGGATTTGCCGATCAGGCCCTTCACGATCGCTTCCGCCATCGCTCCAGCGCCGTAAAAGGTAATGGATTCTGAAATCATCGCTTGTTGTTGACTCATTATTGTCATCCTCCCGGCAGGTATTTCGTTCGACGTTCAGCGAAAGTTACCCGCGAATTTGTCCGTTTCCATGAATGATATACTTGGTTGACGTCAGCGCAGGAAGTCCCATCGGACCGCGTGCATGAAGCTTTTGCGTGCTGATGCCGATTTCTGCGCCGTACCCGAACTCAAAGCCGTCGGTAAAGCGGGTCGAGGCATTATGATAGACGGCGGCCGCATCGACTTCCTGAAGGAAGCGCCCGGCATTTGCCTTGCTTTCCGTGACGATGCACTCGGAATGTTTCGTGCTGAAGCGGGAGATATGATCTAACGCTTCATCCAAAGTATCGACCAATTTGACGTTTAAAATATAATCGTTATACTCGGTTGCGAAATCCTGCTCCTCCGCTGGTGTTGCCCAAGGGAGGATCGCGAGCGTTTGATTGCAGCCGCGAATCTCCACGCCGGCAATCCGCAGCTGATCGGCAAGCTGTTCCAGATGCTTTTCAGCGAACCGGTTGTTCACAATCAACGTTTCCATCGAATTGCAAACGGAAGGCCGCTGGACCTTGGCATTGATTGCGATTGCTTCGGCCATGCCGGGGTCCGCCGTTTCGTCCACATACGTATGGCAGATGCCTGCCCCTGTTTCGATGACGGGAACGGTGGCATTCTCCACGACGTTGCGGATCAGCGACTGCCCGCCGCGCGGAATGATGACATCGAGAAGTCCGTTCAGCTTGAGCATTTCATCGACGGAAGAACGGTCGGCGCTTTCCACGAGCTGTATGGCATCCGCTGGAATCTTCGAGAGCGCAAGCGCCGAATGGAGAACCTCCACGATTTTGCGGTTGGATGAAAGAGCCGAGGAGCCCCCTCGCAGCACGACCGCGTTGCCAGCCTTCAGGCAAAGTCCGGCGGCATCGACGGTAACGTTGGGACGGGCTTCATAGATGATGCCGATCACGCCCAGAGGAACGCGTATTTTCGTGATTTGCAATCCGTTCGGACGCTCAAAGCTGTCCAGGCAATCGCCGATCGGATCCGGCAGCGAAATAATCTGCTCCAATCCTTCGGCAATGGCCTCAATGCGCTGCGGATTCAGCGCCAGACGGTCCAGCAGGGAAGGAGATGTCCCTTGAGCACGGCCGCGTTCCAGGTCCTCTGCATTCGCGGCAATGATTTCTTCCGTGTGCTTTCTCAGGCCGTCCGCCATCAACTGGAGCGCCTCATTCTTTTGATCCGTTTGAAGCCGGTTCAGAACAGCCGCGGCACGCTGCGCCTTTTGGGCTTTTATTTTGACCTCACTCATCATTTAACCTCCTTTAAGTACACTCACCAATTCAAATCTATTTTAATGTAATCCATTCGTCCCTGTGAATCACTTCAAGGCGATGGACCGTTTCGAGTGTCTGAATGACTTCCGAACTGCTCATGCCCTGAATGCGGCGCAGCTGTCCATCGTCATAATTCACGATTCCGCGGCCAAGCACGGCGCCCTCCAGGCTGAGCACTTCAACGACGTCTCCTGGCTGAAAGTGCCCATCCACAAGCTTGATGCCTACAGGCAGCAGGCTGTGTCCGCCGTTTACCAGCGCCTGTTCCGCTCCCGCATCAACCTGCAGGGTTCCGGCGGGAGTCGACATGAATCCGAGCCACTGCTTCTTCATCGGCAGAGAATGGAGAAGGGTATCAAAATAGGTTCCTCTGCCGCTGCCGGCTACGGCCAGCTGCAAATCGCCTGCCGAATCGGCCTTTCCTACGAATACCGGAACGCCCCCGCGCATGGCGATTTTGGCGGCATCGATTTTGGAACGCATGCCTCCCGTTCCGACCGACGAGCCGGCGCCTCCAGCGATGGCATAGATTTCTTCGGTGATTTCTTCCACGTGATCAAAACGTACCGCATTCGGATGATTTCGCGGATCGGCGGTGTATAAACCGTCGGTGTCGGTCAGAATGACAAGCTGCTGTGCTTTAACCAGGTTGGCCACGAGAGCCGACAGGGTATCGTTATCGCCGAATTTCAGCTCGTCAACCGACACGGTATCATTCTCGTTAATGATCGGAATCGCGCCCTGCTTCAGCAGTTCTTCGATGGTCATCCCCGCGTTGTTCATCCGCTTGCGGTTTCCGAAATCCGTCCGGGTCAGCAGAATTTGCGCGGTGGTGATGCCATGGGAAGCGAAAGCCTCCTGATAGGCCTGCATGAGCAGCGCCTGACCTACCGCCGCAGCAGCCTGCTTTTCATGCAGCAGCTTGGGACGAAAGCTGTATCCGATAGCACGGAATCCGGCGGCAACCGCCCCGGAGGTCACAAGCAGTATTTCGCAGCCTTCCGCCTTTAATGCAGCAATTTCTCTCGCGAAAAAGGCAACCGCATCCCGGTTGAGCCCTCCTTCGACGGAGGTCAGCGAGCTGCTTCCGATCTTGACGACGACGCGCGTCGACATAATGCATCACTTCCATTTTCATATGATTAGGCTTCAGGTCAATCCATTCCATACAATAAAAAAGCTCTCGTCCTTTAATTTAAAGGACGAAAGCTTGGCTTCCGCGGTACCACCTTTATTGATGACGTGAGTCATCCGGCTTTAGACCTTGTAACAGAAGGCACTGTCCCGCAGGTGTATGCGGGCCGTTCAGGGGTAGGATTCGGAGGGGATCGGGTAAATTCTTTCAGCCGGTGGAATTTACTCTCTATTCGCCGATTTGCCGCTCGTACTGGTCCCGTCGTCACGTTTGATGGTGTAAATGGATAAGCAATTGGTATGGATTATTTCACATAGAATACCACGGAATGAAAGGCTTTTGCAAAATAATTAATTAAAAAGTTTCAGCTCGCCGATCCGTCTCGCCGCTTCCCGCAGCCTTTCTTCATTCGTCAGCAGTCCGACCCGGACATAGCCTTCGCCATGTTCTCCGAAGCCGATGCCGGGTGCAACGGCAACTTTGGCTTGCTGAAGGAGAAGATCAGCGAATGATGCGGATGAGTGCCCTTTGGGTACGGGCAGCCAGCTGAAGAAGGAGCCGCCCGGTTTTTCGGCCTGCCAGCCGATCTCGGACAGACCGGAAAATAATGCGTTCCTCCGAGATTCGTAGCGCTGCACGAGCTCGGAAACGCAGTCCTGGGAGGCGGTGAGCGCCTCCGCAGCCGCAGCTTGGATGCCGCCGAACAGGCTGACATAGATATGGTCCTGCAGCTGGTTGATCATGGAGACAACCTCACGGTTTCCAAGTGCAAATCCGACGCGCCACCCCGCCATGTTATAGGTTTTGGAGAGAGTATAGAATTCTATGCCAACTTCTTTGGCACCCGGGGCCTGCAGAAAGCTCACCGGGCGCTCGCCGTCGAAGCCGATCGCGCCATAAGCAAAATCGCTTGCTACGACGATGCGATGCTCTGCAGCGAATTTGACGGTGTCCTCATAGAACGATAACGGTGCGGTGGCCGAGGTCGGATTGTTGGGATAATTCAAAAACATCAGCTTAGCCCGTCTGCGGTCCGCCTCCGAAATGCTGCTGTAGTCCGGCAGGAAGGCATGCTCCTTGCGAAGCGGCATAAAGGACATTTCCGCCCTGGCCAAGGCAACCCCGGACCAGTAGTCCGGATAACCCGGATCCGGGACGAGGCAAAGATCGCCGGGATTGAGCAAAATTTGCGGAAGCTGCACGAGCCCGGTTTTGCCGCCGAACAAAACGGCCACCTCGGTCTCAGGATCCAGCTGGACGCCGTAGTCTTCCTTGTAACGCTTGGCAATGGCTTCCTTCAGAAAGCCGAATCCCGTAAAGGGCGAATATTTATGGTAGAGCGGATTGTTCGCCGCTTCCTGCAGAGCTTTGACGATGTGGGGAGGGGTTGGCGTGTCGGGGTTTCCTTGTCCCAAATTGATCACATCGTGGCCTGCGGCAACTTCGCGGTTCACCTTCTGCACAAGCGATGCAAAAAACTGCGTCGGGAGCTGTGTCATCACTTCGGCGGGTTCGATATGGAATGCCGATGTATATAGCGGGTGTTCTGTCGGTTTCGTCATATTCATCACTCCGGTCCATTGCTTCTTCTGATAGATTAGAATTAATCTATCATGATTTATCCGGGCTGTATAGAGGGGATAAGCCCCCTTGCCCGATTCACCCGCTGCCTTTATGATGGAATACAACATGCTGGGCCGAGCAGGCCCGTCACCCTGCATGGACAGAGGGAGCAAGGGGGAGGACCATGGACAACAACCAGGATCAAAGGCTCACGGTAGCGCTGATTCAAGCCGACATTGAAATCGGCAGCCCGGAGGCTAACAAAGAGCACTTGGAATCATTGATGGAAAAGGCGATGAAGGGGAGTCCGAAGCCGGACTTGCTTATTTTGCCCGAAATGTGGAATACGGGTTATGCGCTCGAACGAATTCAGGAAATCGCCGATCCGGAAGGCGAGGAATCCCGTGCATGGCTCTCCGCGTTTGCCGCGAAGCATCAGGTCATGCTCATAGCAGGATCGGTTGCCGTCCGAAAGGGCGGACGCGTTTATAATACGATGTATGCGTTCGATGCAAGCGGAGGGCAAATCGGAGAATATTCCAAGCTGCATTTGTTCCGTTTAATGGACGAAGAAAAGCATTTGACGGCCGGCTCCGAGCTGGTCCTGCTCGATCTGGGCGGAATCAAGGCCGGGGCTTCGATCTGCTACGATATCCGTTTTCCGGAGCTTGCGCGAAGTCTTGCCCTGAGCGGTGCCAAGATGCTGATCGTGCCTGCGGAATGGCCGCATCCACGCCTGCATCATTGGCGTACGCTCTTGACGGCGCGGGCGATCGAGAACCAAATGTACGTGATCGCCTGTAATCGTGTCGGCAGCAGCCGAGGTACGGACTTTTTCGGCCATTCGCTCATTATCGATCCGTGGGGTGAAATCGTCGCAGAGGGCGGCGAAGCGGAGGAGATTGTGACAGGTCTAGTGTCGCCCGGGCTTGTGGATGAGGTGCGGGGCCGGATTCCCGTATTCACAGACCGGCGTCCCGAGATGTATAGGGACAAATAATTCCAAAGCATTTCCGAAGCATTCATGAATGCTTCGATCAAGTTGTTTGCGTTCAAAAGGCTCCTGAATTTTCAGGAGCCTTTTGGACCATGTTCTATTTTGTTAATTCGAGCATCGTTTCCTTGAAGGTTTCGATGAATGCCTCCGCAGCTTTGGACAAGTAACGTCCCCTGCGATAGGCGATCACTAACGTACGGCTTGGAACGGGCTCGGCAAGCGGCAGGTAAACAGGGACGAATTCGCTTCTGGAGGACCGGGAGATGAATCTCGGGACCAGCGTAATGCCCATGCCGGTTGCCACTAGCGATTGGATGGTTTCCATGTTATTGCTCTCGAAAACGACCTTCGGCTCGAAGCCTGCTTTTTGACACAGATCGAAGGTAATTTTGCGGAAGCCCTGCCCCTTTTTCAGCACGATAAAGGATTCTCCGCTTAACTCCTCAATTCGGACGGGGACCGGCTTTCCCTTGGAGGCTCTTACGGCCAGCGGATGACCGGCCGGCACGGCCAGATCAATGATTTCTTCTCCGATCACTTCATAGGTAAGCGACGGTTCCTGAAGCGGCAGCGACAGCAGGCTTAAATCGGTTTTGCCTCCGGCCGTCAGTTTTTCCAGATTCATCGACGAGTCTTCCAGCAGGGCGATCTCGATGTCCGGATACTTCCCTTTAAAGGAAGGAAGGACATGGGGAAGCAGGTGAGCGCCGGTAATCGGCATACTTCCGATCATGACCTTGCCTCCCCGCAGCTGAGAAATATCCGACATCTCCTGCCTGAGCAGCTCCACGGCATCGATGATCTTCTGTGCCTGGTCCATAAACTGCGCTCCGGCATGCGTCAGCTCGACAGTGCTTGTATTCCGCTGAAACAGCAGGACTCCGAGCTCCTTCTCGAGCTTGGACAGCTGCTGGCTGAGGGAGGGCTGGGCGATATGCAGCTTTTCGGCAGCCCTGGAAAAATTCCGCTCCGCAGCGATCTGCAGGGCGTACTGCAATTGTCTTAATTCCATACTCACCAATCCTAATCTTAATGAAATTGCAGGGGTGGTCTGCTCATAGTTATTTCCTATTACTTTTATAGATATTATATCTTGGAACAATGAAGAACGAAATGCTATATTTATCTCATTCAAGAGACATCGAACGTTTCGGTGCTCTTCCAAGGACGAAAACCCAAGATGAGGTGAAAAGATGAGTAAAAGAACAATGTTTGAAAAAATTTGGGATAATCATGTTATTCATCAGGAAACGGGTAAGCCGAGCATCCTTTACATCGATTTGCATCTCGTTCACGAAGTCACGTCCCCGCAGGCGTTTGAAGGACTTCGTCTCAGCGGCCGCAAGGTTCGCCGTCCAGAGCTGACTTTTGCAACCATGGACCATAACGTACCGACGAAAGACCGCTTCAATATTAAGGACCCGATCTCCAAGCAGCAGATCGATACGTTGACACAGAACTGCCGCGATTTCGGCGTAACGCTGTTCGATCTCGAAACCATTGACCAGGGCGTCGTACACGTTATGGGGCCGGAACTTGGTTTGACGCATCCGGGTAAAACGATCGTATGCGGAGACAGCCATACGTCCACGCATGGCGCTTTCGGCGCACTTGCGTTCGGTATCGGAACCAGCGAAGTGGAGCATGTACTTGCTACCCAATGCTTGCAGCAAGCTAAAGCCAAGACGATGGAAGTCCGCTTTGTCGGCAAACGCAAAGCCGGCATTACAGCGAAAGACATGATTCTCGGCGTGATCGCCAAATACGGTACGGATTTCGCAACCGGATATGTTATTGAATACACAGGTGAAGCGATCCGTGAGCTGACGATGGAAGAACGGATGACCGTATGCAACATGTCCATCGAAGGCGGTGCCCGCGCAGGGATGATCGCCCCGGACGAAACAACTTTTGAATACCTCCGTGGACGCCAGTATGTGCCGGAAGGCAGCGATTTCGACAGCCGCGTGGAAGAGTGGAAATCCCTCGTGACTGACGAAGGCGCAACATATGATCTGGTTGTGGAATTTGACGTAGAATCCCTGATTCCGCAAGTAACCTGGGGCACAAGCCCGGGCATGGGTACGGATATTACGTCCAAAGTGCCTGTACCTGCGGAGCTGCCGACCGAAAACGAACGTAAGGCTGCTGAAAAAGCCATCGAATATATGGGTCTGACTCCAGGAACCCCTATGAGTGACATTGCCGTGGACTATGTCTTTATCGGTTCCTGCACGAACGGACGGATCGAGGATTTGCGCGCTGCCGCACAGGTTGCGAAAGGTTACAAGGTTTCGGATCAAGTGACCGCAATCGTTGTTCCGGGTTCAGGGCGCGTCAAACTGCAGGCGGAAGCGGAAGGCCTCGACCAAATCTTCGTTGAAGCAGGATTTGAATGGCGTGATGCCGGATGCAGCATGTGTTTGGCGATGAACCCGGACGTTCTGCAGCCAGGACAGCGCTGTGCTTCGACCTCTAACCGTAACTTCGAAGGACGCCAGGGACGCGGCGGACGGACGCATCTCGTTTCTCCAGCCATGGCTGCGGCCGCTGCAATCAAAGGCCGGTTTACGGATGTTCGCGATTGGAACTTTAAATCAGAAGTGGTTAGCTAAGGAGGAGAACAGATATGGAAGCTTTTACGAAATTAACGGGCCTTGTAGCCCCGGTTGACCGGGTTAACGTGGATACGGATGCGATCATCCCGAAGCAGTTTTTGAAACGGATTGAGCGAACGGGTTTTGGTCAGTTTCTGTTCTTCGAATGGAGATTCGACGAGCAGGGCAATAACATCGAGGATTTTTCTTTGAACCAGCCGCGCTATCAAGGCGCTTCGGTTCTGATCTCGAGAGCCAACTTCGGCTGCGGATCGTCCCGTGAGCATGCGCCTTGGGCGATTATGGATTACGGCTTCAAATGCGTTATTGCTCCGTCTTTTGCGGATATTTTCTATAATAACTGCTTCAAGAACGGCATACTGCCGATCAAGCTCTCCGAAGAGCAGGTTGAGGATCTGTTCCAGCGTACAGCTGCCCATGAGGGATATGAGCTGAACGTGGATCTGGAAAATAAGACGATTACGGATCGTGAAGGACTGCATATCGACTTTGACCTTGACGAACACCGTCGGCAATTCCTTCTGCAGGGACTTGATGATATCGGCTTGACGCTCCAGCATGAAGATGAAATTTCGGCTTATGAACAAAAGCATGCATCGCATCTGTTTGCTTGATTCGGATCGGGGCCTGAATTCGAAAGACTTCTATTATTCCTCCGCGGAATGGTAGAAGTCTTTTTTATTTGATACGAAAGCAGAATCAATCTACATAGCTTTTTACTGCGCAATATGAGGATATCCGAACGATCTTTTTGATAAATTTGTATATTCGGGAGGAAAACAGGGCTTTGATGGCGAATATTGCCTATATTGCGATGATAATGATTTTTTTTAGATATATTTGTTTCTTGCCTGGAAATCGGCGAAAAATTCAGTTTGGCAGAGGTGGACAATGAAGAAAACCGGATTTTTACTGTTTTTGTTGATGTTTATCGTCATGATGGCGTCCGTGCAGGATCGGGCGGCGGCTGCGTCAGCGGCCGGAAATGTACAAATTATTCTGGATGGCACGGAGCTGAAGGTGGCCAAGGACACGAAGGTTACGAACGTGAACGGAAGCACGATGGTTCCGTTTCGGGTCATCGGCGAAAACCTCGGCTTCAACGTGAAATGGGAGCAGAATTCGCAAAAGGTTCTGATTAACAAGGGAAGCAAATCCATCGAGCTGGTGGTAAACCAGAAAAACGCAACCGTCAATGGCAAGAAAATGACTTTGGACAATCCGCCGCTTCTGCAAAACAGCATCGTGGTCGTGCCCGTTCGTTTTGTTAGTGAACAGATGGGAATCCATGTAAGCTGGGACGGGGCCAATCAAACGGTATACCTGACCACGACTGGATCGGAGCCTCCGAAATCCGGCGGCGGAACGGGCGCAGGCAACGGAGACGTGCCCGTGCCGGATCCTTCGCCTGGTACAAGGCCTTCCGGGGGAAGCTCGACGACAGAACCCGGCGAGATATCGGACACGTCCCCAACGATACCGCCTGCTTCGGGAAACGCCCTGATCAGCGGCATCAGTTTTAGTGAAAACCGTTTGATGATTGCTACCCAAGGGGCAGCGTTAACTCCGAAAGTATTTAAAATGTCCGGGCCTAACCGGATCGTTGTAGATCTGCCGAATGCAGCCCTCTCTTCCGATTTTCTCGGCGGCGCGGCAGCCGGCACCGGCAATCAGGGACAGCTGGACGTCAGCGGCTATCCGGATGTCAGAAACATTCGATATTCGCTCTTCAGCAGCAGTCCTTCGACCGTTCGGGTCGTCATCGATTTGAGCTATCCGAAGGATTACTCGGTATACAGCGATCCGTCGGGATCGGGTCTTGTGATCGTGGACCTGAACAAAACCGATAGCACACCGGGGAATCCGGTTGGAGGGAACGGCAAGAAGGTCGTCGTCATCGATGCGGGTCATGGAGATCAGGACCCGGGAACGATCGGGTATTCGAAGAAGAAAGAGAAGGATTTCAATCTGGCTGTCGCTCAGAAGGTAGGTCAGCTTCTGGAGGATGAACCGGATATCGATTTCGTGCTCACACGTAGCGACGATACGTTTCTGAAGCTGGAAGAGAGAGCCCGGATTGCGAATGACCTGAACGCGGACGTATTTATTTCGATCCATGCCAACAGCGCGGGTTCTACCTCGGCAAGCGGAAGTGAAACCTACTATCAGCGCAGCGCAAGCAAATCGCTGGCAAGTGTCATGCATAAGTACCTTGTCAAGGCGACGGGATTATCTGACCGCGGCGTCAAATACGGGAATTTCCACGTTATCCGCGAGACCAAAATGCCAGCTGTACTGCTTGAGGTCGGCTACTTGAGCAATCCGAAGGACGAGGCTGCTCTCTTCACCGAAAGCTTGCAGAATAACGTTGCTCAAGGCATCGTAAGCGGGATTAAAGAGTATTTAGGAATCCAATAAAGATATTCGTATGAAGTAGGAGGCGGTCAAGTGAACAGAAAGCTGTTAAGCGCTGCGATACTAGCCTTAATCATGGTTATAGGAGCAGGCTGCGGCCAAAAGCCGGCAGCAGCGCCGGCTCCGCAGGAATCATCCCAGAGCCCGGATGATTCAGCCGCCGTCAACGCGGCGCAGCCTGACGAGACGAACGGCTCCGAGACAGAGCCGAAGAACGACGATGCGGGTAAGCCCGTCAACGCTTCGCAAACGGACAAGCCGGATCAGAAGCCGGAGGATTCCGCTATCCGGAAGCAGACCATCGAAGTTTATTATACGGATCCGCAGGAAATGGAATTGAAAAAGAGCGAGAAGGAAATCCAGTTCAAGAACGATAACGACAAGTATGCGGAGGCCTTTAAGGCACTGCAGAGCAGTGGGAGCTCGGAACTCGTTCCGTTATGGGGCAAAGTGGAGCTGAAGTCTCTGGCAGTGAAAGACGGGGCCATGACGATTGATATTCTAATGCCGGATGAAGCGCGTCTTGGAGCCGGTGGTGAACAGTTTGCGCTGGATTCGCTTACACAAACGATGTTCCAGTTCAAGGAAGTCCAGACGATCGAGCTTCTTGTGGACGGCCAGCAGCAGGAAAGCCTGATGGGACACATGGATCTGGAGCACCCGATTCAAAGGTAGCTATAACAAGGAAAAAGCCTGTTGGTACGGTGAATGACACTGCGCCAACAGGCTTTTTCACTAGAAACGATAGAGCAAGGCATGCATATACGCCTATCTTTGTCTACCTAAAGACATAGATTAAGTTTTGCATAAAGAGGAATATATTCGCAACTTTTCAGAGACAAGCGCGTCTAATAAATGTCTGGTGATGTCGAAGGAAGCCAACGCCGAAACGTCAGAGCTATGGACAAAAATTTTAGAATGGAAGGGTGAAGGATGAAGAAATTTGGATTTATGGCGGTACTGTTATTTGTCTTCATTTTGGCGTTTCCTCACAATGGACAGGCTGCGGCGGGAAGTGCCAAAGTTGTTCTGGATGACAAACCGTTGAATCTGTCAGGAAATGCAAAAGTGGAAAATGTGAATGGCAATATCATGATTCCATTTCGTGTCGTCGGAGAGAATCTGGGGTTTGACGTCGCATGGGAACAAAAGACGCGCACGGTAACCATAAAAAAAGATTCGGATGTCATTAAACTCGTTGTTAATCAAAAAACGGCCGATGTAAATGGAAAGAAGGTTTCCATGAACATCGCCCCTATTTTGCGCACGGATACGGTTATCGTACCTCTGCGTTTCGTAAGTGAACAAATGGGTCTCAAGGTCAATTGGGACAATATGAAGAAGGTCGTATACTTATATACCCAAGAATCCGGGAGTGGAAACGGAAATGCCGGAACTGGTGCAGGGAATGGAGAAGAGGCTACCCCTGGAACGGGCAATGGCGGCAATCATGGAGGTACGACTGCTTCAGCGAAGGTGAACGGCCTGAGCTTCAGCGATAACCGCCTGATGATTGCCACTTCCGGACAAGCCAAGGTCAATGCTTTCAAAATGAGCGGTCCTGACCGGATTGTCGTCGATTTGGAAAATACGGGATTCTCGGATTCGTTCGGCAGCAGCAATTCGCTGGACAAGAACTCCACGGGATCGCTGGATGTGAGCGGTTATCCCGACGTGTCGAAAGTCAGATATTCGCTATACAGCGACAGCCCTTCGACCGTAAGAGTCGTGATTGACTTGAACTATGCGAAAAATTATAAGCTGAGCAATGAGAACGGCTTATATATCGTTGACCTGAATACGACCGACAGCGGTACGCCGTCGAAGCCGGTAGGCGGAAACGGCAAGAAAATCGTTGTGATTGATGCAGGCCATGGCGCCCATGATCCGGGTACAACCGGCGTAACGGGCAAAAAAGAAAAGAACTTCAATCTGGCTGTTGCCCTGAAGGTTGAAAAGCTGCTGAAGCAGGAGCCGAACATTGACGTGGTGATGACTCGCAGCGATGATACGTTCCTTGAGTTGAAGGAACGTGCCAAGATCGCCAATGATCTGAAGGCGGACGTGTTTATTTCGATCCATGCCAACAGCGCCGGATCCTCGGCCGCTTCGGGCAGTGAAACGTATTACCAGCGCGAGGCCAGCAAGGCGTTAGCCAATGTGATGCATAAGTACCTCGTAAAAGCTACCGGCCTATCCGACCGGGGGGTGCGCTACGGCAATTTCCACGTGATTCGTGAAACGAAAATGCCTGCCGTGCTTCTCGAAGTTGGATACCTCAGCAACAAGAAGGATGAAGCCACTCTCTTCACGGAGAGCGTGCAGCAGAAGGTTGCTCAAGGGGTCGTAAATGGCATCAAGGAATATTTGGGCGTTAAATAAGGAAATTCCCCTTAAAGGAGGCGGCAGTGAATGAGTAGGAAATTGTGGTGTGCAGGCATTTTGGCTTTGGTGATGATTGCCTCGGCCGGCTGCGGCCAGAAGCCGACAACCGCGCCGGAAAGCGGGCAGCAAGAAACAGTCTCCGGGGAGCAGCAGCAAACGACCGGAAGCGGCAGCGAGACCGCTCCTGAAGAGAATGCGGGCAATGAAAACGGCGGGAAAGCGGATGAAGGGACGCCGAAAGGTGAAGAGCCGAGCGGCTCACCGAAGACGGATACACCTTCCCAAACAACGGAGACTGCGGCTAAAAAAGAAATGATCGATGTTTATTATACCGATCCGCAGGAGCTCGATTTGAAAAAATCCCAAAAGGAAATCAGCTACAAAACCGAGAATGACAAATATGCGGAAGCCTACAAGGCTTTGCAGTCCAGCGGTAAGGATGAACTGGTTCCGCTCTGGGGCAAAATCGAACTGAAAAAGCTGGATGTGAAAAACGGCGAAATCACCCTGGACGTCCATATGCCGGATGAAGCAAGACTGGGAGCCGGCGGAGAGCAGTACGCTCTGGACGCACTCTCCCAGACTATGTTCCAATTCGATGAGATCAAGTCGGTGGAACTGCTGGTGGATGGTGCCAAGGTGGAAAGTCTCATGGGACATGTCGACCTGGAACATCCTTTGACAAGACATTGAAAAAATTAGGGCAAAAGCAGGAGCTTAGGGCCTTCTTGTCGAACATCATATAGGCGTGATTTTTGTGGATATGAAATGAACTAAAGTTTACGCTCCCGTTCCGTTTGAGAACCTAAAGGTTTCTGGACGGGGGCGTCTTCTCTTTAGTTCTTTCTGTTTATTTTCAGGATGCAGCCTTGCAGGGCACCGTCCTTCATTAGAGAAAGGGGAAAAAGAATGGTTTCCAAACGCAGCAACTCAACATCACATTCCAAAAAAGCGGTAGCAGCCGTTATGGTCGGCATGATGGCATTCGGTACAGGCGCTTCCGTATTCGCGGACGCAGCTGTAACGCCAACCGCGGCGGCTTCCGTGACAGCAAGCGGGCTCTTTAGCGATGTCAAAGGCGGATACTGGGCAGAAAAGCATATTTACAAGCTGGCTTCCCAAGGCATTCTGCTAGGCGACAAAGGTTTGTTCCGTCCGAACGATTCCGTTACCCAGCAGGAAGCCGTGACGATGGCCATCCGTTTTGCAGGCCTGGAAGATAAAATTTCCGGCGGTTCCGCCGTAGCACTCCCTGCCAATATGAAGGTGAACAACTATTTCAAACCTTATGTAGCCTTGGCGCTCCAGCAGAACCTGCTTGATAAAACCTCGGAGAACGCGGCGTCCACTTCCAAGCAAACTTGGGGAGAAAGAAAGGCATCCCGGGAATGGATTACGGAGGTTCTGATCCGTGCGCTCGGCAAGGAAGACGACGCAGCATCCATGGCCGCCAAGGCGACCACGTTTGCCGATAACGGTAAAATATCCGCTGCCAAGCGGGGCTTCGTGAACGCTGCTTTGGAACTTGGGCTTACCAACGGCATCGAGGGCAACCGCTTTGATCCGCAAGGGTCCGTTACCCGTGCACAGCTCGCCACGTTCTTCAGCCGGGCAGAAGCATTCAACGACGTAAAGTATAACAATTCCGCTGAGGGCATCGTGACCGCTGTGGGAACAAACAAGCTTGATTTGTATGTAGACGGAAGCATCCGTACCTATGTCCTGGACAGCTCCACGGTGTATTACACCAGCGGTTCGGACAACAAGATCAGCTTCTCCGATTTGAAGCCATATACGAAAGTCATGGTCATCGGCAGCACGAACAAAACGGCTTATGTGGAAGTCACCGATTCCAAGCCGCAGCTCGAGAGCACCGAAGGCACATTCCAGAAGCTTTCTCCGGGCAATGTTCTATGGCTGGAGACAGGAAGCACGTTCAAAGAGTTTACGTATGATGCAGGAACCACATTCCTGGATCAAAACGGGACCAAAATCGAACCATCCGCATTGGTTGTC
Source organism: Paenibacillus sp. SAFN-054 (assembly GCF_051966755.1). Lineage (NCBI taxonomy): Bacteria > Bacillati > Bacillota > Bacilli > Caryophanales > Paenibacillaceae > Paenibacillus > Paenibacillus sp. SAFN-054. The sequence goes on along the minus strand of NZ_JBQCKS010000001.1, from coordinate 1,722,730 downwards.
GGCAGCAAAATCCAGATTCAGCAGGAGACCTTCAGCTCGGCGAAAAAGCCCGTCATCATACAGGTTAAATCCGGCATCATCAACAAAAGCGGTACAGGCACGCTTCAAAGCGTGGACTCGGCCACGAAATCTTTGGTCATTAAAAATGCTTCCGGCGCCGTAGAAAGCTATACATGGGATGACAGCCTGATCGTAAAATACCAAAATCAGCTGCTGTCGCCTTCCGAGCTGAAAAACGGAGCGGTCATCAATTATACCGTTAAAAACAATATCGTCGCATCGATCGAAGTGACCCAGGGCGTGGAAAGAACGATTCGCGGTTCTCTGTATGAAGTCGGGGCTAACAATGCCACCATTACATACAAACGTGAAGGCGGACAGCTGGAAGTGAAGCTGCTTGCCGAAAAACCCGAGCTTGTGATCAGCGGCATCGCGGCTCCGACGCTTGGTGATTTAATCGCGGACTCGAGCAACGGGGATCAGGTGGAAATCACCTTGAATCCGCAGGATCAGGTAACGAAGATCCAGGTTCTCAACCGTCAAATGGAACAGAAAAAAGGGGCGACTATCGTTCAATACGAGCCTAAGAGCAAGCTGTTGACCCTGCTTGATTCCAACAAAAAGCCTTACGTCGTATCCCTTGACGAAAAAACGAAACTCGTCTACAACTCGGTGAATCCGACGCTGGCAGGCATCGAGCCTTACCTGGTGAACGGACGTAAAGTAAATATTACGTATTTGACCAACCGGGCTTTGTCTCTCGATGTCATTTATCAATATGAGGGTAAAGTATCCGCGGTGGATCTAAGCGGTAAAAAATTGACCTTGGTGAGCGCTGACGGACAAAGCATGACGCTGCCATTCAGCAATCCGGTCGTGCAGGTATACGGCAAGACGAATGCTTCGTTGTCCGACATCAAGGTGGGCAGCGACATTGCCGCCGTTCTGACTGCCACACAGGATGCGATTCAATCGATCCAGGTCAAATCGAACGTTCAATTTGAAATCGTGAGCGTCGATTACAGCAACTCCCGCGTCACCGTGAAGAAAGACGGCACAACCAGTCAGTTCTACGTGGATAAATCGGCTTTGACCGGAGACAGCGGGCAGACGATCACAGTTCAGGATCTCAGTTCCGGTCAGCTGCTCAACGTGACCTTTAACGGTATAAATCCGGCTTCCGTTCAGGTCGTGAAGCTGACAACAGGCGAAGTCACATCGGTCAATGCTGCTGCCGGCTCGCAGAGCGTTACCGTTAAAAATTACGGCGGAGCGACGGAAACCTTCAAGCTGGACAGCTCGTCCAAAGTGATGAACGATGCCGGAGCCGCGCTCAACCTGAGCAACGTTTCCGCAGGAAATCGCGTTGAGGTTCGCAAAGATGCCGATGGAAATTATGTTGTGAAAGTGTTGAATATGTCGACGCAAAGCTACTGGAAATATGACAGTTATGCGAAGGAAATTTATGTGAAACGCCAGAATGTCAATGATATCGGGCATTACGCGTTGTCACCGGCCGCATACATTCATCAAGGAGATACCACTTTGACCGTGCAATCCCTCAAAGAAAATGATAATATTGTACTGTATTTAAACAATGGAATGATTGTCGAGATACAGAAACAATAGTATGCTTTGGGAATGGTCATGAGATACACCGTCTTGATACGGGGAGTCTTACCCGTATCAAGACGTTTTTTTTGCAGGAGGTAAGGGTAGCGATGAAGGCAGCAACCGTACGTTATATACTGGATACGATCGGAGACATGTTCCCCGACGCCCATTGTGAATTAAACCACAGCAATGCTTTCGAACTGACGATTGCCGTTCTGCTGTCCGCACAGTGCACGGACGAAACGGTGAACAAGGTAACGAAGGATTTGTTTCAAAAGTACAAGTCCCCGGAGGATTATGTGGCGGTTCCATTGGAGGAGCTCGAGCAGGATATCCGCAGGATCGGATTATTCCGCAACAAAGCGAAGCATATCCGTAATCTTTGCATGCTTTTAATGGAACAATACGGCGGTGAAATACCGCGGGAGCATGATGAGCTGGTGAAACTGCCTGGCGTTGGCCGCAAGACTGCCAATGTCGTTGTTTCCAACGCCTTTGACGTACCTGCCATTGCTGTAGACACGCATGTGGAACGGGTATCCAAACGCCTGGCGCTGGCGAATTGGAAAGATTCCGTGCTCGAAGTGGAGAAAAAGCTGATGAAGCAGGTGCCGCGTGAAGAGTGGACCTTGACGCATCACCGCCTGATCTTTTTTGGACGCTATCACTGTAAAGCCCAGAATCCGAAATGCCAAGTATGCCCGCTGCTGGATGTTTGCCGCGAAGGAAAAAAACGTATGAAGACTTCCCAAATCAGAAAAGATAAGTAAGGATATAAACTGGACTAAAGAAAGGCTGCTTTGCTTTAGTTCATTTTATGAAGAAGGATAGGAACTACAAAGATGGAGAAGGATGGGATAATCATGAAATGCATCTCAGTATATACTGACAATTTCGAAATTTTTTCCGATATTATGGATCAGGTAATGGAAACCGAGCTTGCCGAAAACGAAGAGAGAGAGTTTGAAGGCATTACGGTCAGCCATTCCGGCGACGTGCCAGAGCATTACCTGGACCGCATGTCCACCAAGCCCGAGGTTGTCGTGATGAAGGACAAGTCCCGCGGCACAACCATTTTGCAGCACGGCAAGGTATTCGAGATTCTCGTGCCTGAACTGGAAAACGCAAGCGCATAAAAAACGAATGAATTTACCAAGTATAAAACCGAAGCTATTCGGTTTTATTTTTTTTGGAAAGAAAGTAACGGCTCGGGCTTAAAATGTTTCTCATTCATCCCGCATGATGTTAAAATGTAACTATTTGAAGAATCTGCATAATGTATGATATCGCGACAAACATCGCATCGTTCATTGAACAGACATGAAGGGGAGAGAAGGCAAGCATGTCGACATCGAGTCCTACGATTCAATCAGATAAAGGTTCCCTGCAGCGGCTGCAGGAGAGCTTGCAAGCATGGGGGGACGACAAGTCCTCGAAGCTCATGGATGATTTGCTGGCAAAGGCGTCTGCAGGTGAAATGACGATTGCTTTTTGCGGCCATTTTTCCGCGGGTAAATCCAGTCTCATCAATTCCCTGTGCGGCAAAAAGGTGCTTCCGTCCAGTCCGGTTCCGACGAGCGCCAACGTGGTGTCGATCCGGAACGGACAGCCTCATGCCCTCATCTATCCGGTCATCGAAGGGGAAGCCGCTGATCGGAAGGCGAAACCGCAGGAGGTCTCACTGGATGAGCTTTATACATACGCCACCAACGGAGGCGCGTACTCTTCGGTAGAAGTCTGGGATCACATCCCGCTTCTAGGCGGCCGGGGAGTACTGATGGATACGCCGGGCGTGGATTCAACCGATGACAGCCACCAGAAGGCGACGCATTCGGCACTGCATTTGGCGGACACGGTGCTGTATGTCATGGATTACAACCATGTGCAGTCGGAGAACAATCTCGCTTTCGCCAAAAGCCTGTCGGACTGGGGCAAGCCGCTGTATCTGGTCGTCAATCAGATCGACAAGCACCGGGAGCAAGAGCTTTCCTTCGAAAAATATAGAGCGGAAGTTGAAGCAGCATTCAAGCGCTGGCAAGTTCGTTATGAAAGCTTGTTGTTCACGACGCTGAAGGAGCCTGAGCATCCGTATAACCAATGGAAGCAGATCCAAGAGCTTATTACCGATCTGATCGATAAGCGGGATCCGATCCTTCATTACAGCCTGGACTGCTCGGCCCGTCATATCGTGGAACAGCATGTCAAGAATTATGCGGATTCGCGGGAGGATGACAAGCAGCAGCTGCTGAAAGAAATGGGCGGAGAGGAGCAGGCGGCAAGGCTCGAGGCAGAAATCGGGGCCTATCGGAAAGAGCTGGAGCGTCTGAAGGATCTGCCGCAAACCGAGCGCGAAAGCGTACGCAAGCAGGTGGATAAGCTGCTGGACAACGCCAATTTAACGCCGGCGGAGCTGAGAGAAACGGCTGGCCGGTTTCTGGAAAGCCGGAAGAGCGGCTTCAAGGTAGGACTGTTGTTCGCCGGTGCGAAGACACAGCAGGAAAAGGAAGAACGGCTCTCCAGGTTTAAGGAAGCATTGCGGGAGCAATCCTCCTCTCAGGTCGAGTGGCATTTGGCGGAGCTGCTCAAAACGTGGGGCAAGTCGCAGAACGTATGGACGGAAGAGCGGGAGCAAAGCCTCGCGGCATCGATGCCGGAAATCAGCGGCGATATGCTGGAGAATTCGGTGAAACCGGATGCGGTCCTCTCCGGTGAATATGTGCTGAATTACTGTCGCATGCTGTCGGCAGACATCAAGGGCTTATACCGCCGCGCCGCCATGAACGCGGCGGAGGGCATGCTGGCGGATGTGGCCGCATCCGCCAAGGAAGAGCAGCAGCGCGTCATCGCATCCCTGAACGCGCTGCTTGCACAGTCCGCCGCGATGTCCCGCTATATGGAGCTGGAGCGGGACATCGCGGCGCGCGCGGCAGCAGCACGCCAGCAGCTGCCGGCGCCAGCAGCGCTCACCCCCGGCTTCCTGCCGACGGTGAGCGCGCCTTCCCCTGCGGCTGCGCAGCCGCAGGGCATCGCTGGCGCGCGGACGGCCGCGCCAGCCAAGGCCCCGCGCAGCGGGGCGGAGCCGCTCGGCGGCGGGGCCTTCGGCCGCCGCCAGCGGCTGGACGCGGCGGCAGCGCGCCTGCAGGACGCGGCTGCGCTGCTCGCGCGCTATCCCGCGCTGGCTTCCGCCGCGCGGGGACTGCGCAGCCGTGCCGATGCACTGGCCGGCGGCTCGTTCACGCTCGCGCTGTTCGGTGCGTTCAGCGCGGGCAAGTCATCATTCGCCAACGCTCTGCTCGGCGAACGGGTGCTGCCCGTATCGCCGCATCCGACCACGGCGGCGATCAACCGCATACTGGCGCCGCAGGAAGGCTTTGCCCATGGGACCGCCCAGGTCATGATGAAATCGCCGGACACATTCCAAGAGGATCTGGCCTATTCCTTCTCCGTGCTGCAGCTGGGTACGCCGGCAGAGGATAACTGGCTGCAGGCGATCGAACAGCTGCAGCCTGAAGGAATCCATCCCGCGGGTCTGCCGCACTATGGCTTCCTGAAGGCGGCCGCTGCAGGCTGGAAGGAAGCGCAGCCGCTGCTCGGAACTGTGCAGACAGTGGATATGGACGGCTACAAGTCTTTTGTCGCCGATGAGACCCGTTCCTGCTATGTTGAACGGATTGATTTGTATTACAGCTGTCCGTTGACCGAGCAGGGCATCGTTCTGGTGGATACACCGGGGGCGGATTCGCTTCACGCCCGGCATACAGGCGTTACTTTCCAATACATGAAGCACGCGGACGCGATCGTGTTCGTGACGTATTATAACCATGCCTTTTCCAAAGGCGACAGGCAGTTTTTGACCCAGCTGGGCAGAGTAAAGGACAGCTTTGCGCTGGATAAAATGTTCTTTATCGTCAATGCCGCGGATCTGGCTTCCTCGGAGGAAGAGCTCGGCCAGGTCGTGAAGCATGTGGAAACGAATCTGAAAGCCAGGGGCATACGGCTTCCGCATATTTATCCGGTTTCAAGCATGAAGGCGCTGGAAGGCAAAATGGAGGGCGACGCTGCGCTCTATGCAGAATCCTCCTTCGAATCGTTCGAGAAAGCGCTGGGTGCTTTTGCCGGGGAGGAGCTGCCGAAGCTGTCTCTCGCCAGCGCCGTGCAGGAGATTTCCGGTGTCCGCCAGCGCGTCATTGAATGGGGACGGATGGCGCGTCAGGATGCAGGTACCAGAGAGCAGCGCCGCCAGCAGCTCAGCGTAGTCAATGACCGGGCGCTTGAACGGATCGGGGCTTTCGGCAGTCAGGATCTGGCGCGCGAAGTAGAGCAGGAGACACGTGAACTGTTGTTCCATGTCCGCCAGCGCATCGGCTTCAACCTGGGCGAGTTTTTTGCCGAAGCGTTCCATCCGTCGGTACTCCGGGAAGATGCCGGGCAATTGAAGCGAATTTTTGCAGACTGCGGCAGGGAACTGGAGCGTACCCTTATTCATGAGCTGGAGCAGGAGCTGTGGGCAACGACGCTTCGCCTAGAGAACAAGGGGAAAGCCGTTCTTCATACGGCAGCCGAAGCCGCTGTGCAGGACATCCGGGGCTATGATGCGGTCATCCTGCTGACGCCTCCGGAAGAAAAGCAGTGGGCCGCGCCCGATTGGAATGATGCGGGACAGACCGGATTCGTGGACTGGTCGGCGTATGGTTCCTTCTTCAAATCGCCGAAGCATTTCTTTGAGGACGGCGGCAGGGAGAAGCTGAGAAACGCAATTGAGCCCGTAATTAAGGAAGCCGTGAGCAGCGAAGCGGCTGCCAAGCAAGAAGTGCTTGCTGCGTTCTATGGCGGTCTGGTGAAGACGGCGCAGTCGAGGCAGGAAGAAGAGCTGAAAGAGCAGCTTCGGGAGGCGATGGAAGCGGCAACGGATTCGCTGTCTTCCGGGGAGCAGGCTGAGGTGTGGGATCAGCTTGCCGCGCAGCTGCAGCAGCTGGAACAATCACTGGCTTAATGACATAGGAACGGAAGCTTAAAGGAACGTCTGATGACGTTCCTTTTTTTGCTGCACGTGTTGGACATCAGACCGGGTTTGTACTGAATTTTGATAATGGCGTTCAGGTCGTTCGCGATTCCCGGGTGGCCGAAGTTGACGGTAATGATAATGATGTAAAGCGATCATTTTTTTCTCCTATGAATTTGTCCCTGAAGGGATGGATTTCGCATCCATCATGGGTAGCGAATCGGTTAAAAACTTGCAGCAAATAGGCGAAATGGAAGTGTATTGACAGGCGGAATTCTTTTTTTGCCGGGTTGGGCAGAGATATCGAGTATTTCCAATGATTTGATAAGGATTTCGGGATTATGCAAAGGTAATGCCCATTCGTTGCCAAAGCCGCGAAAATATGCCCGGTTATCCTCTTTGCCGCCTTGGAAAGACGATGTTAAACTTCATAAATATTCAACATCACTTCCCGGTTGAAGTGATCAAGTTTGAGATGACTCGAAGGAGGAGAACCATGAATGTTCTCAGGCAAATGCAGAGCTTTTTTTGGGAGAAGCGGAGTTTTTTATATCTATCTATACTCTGCCTCGCCATAGCTACTGCCTTGGGGTTAGTAACCCCAAACCTGCTGCGCGCGCTGATTGATGATGCAATCCTGCCGCAGCAATACGACAAAGTTCCCGCACTGGCACTCACTGTAATCGGTGTTGTCATTGTGAAAGCGCTTATGCAGTTTTTAAGCGGTCTTCTTGGCGGAAGAATGGGGAACTATCTGGCATACCGTTTACGGAACGGCTGCTACGAGAAACTGCAAGTCTTGTCTTTCCGGTATTACGACACGGCCAGAACGGGTGATTTGATGTCCCGCCTGACCGGGGATCTCGAAGCGATCCGCCAATTCATTGCTTTCGGCATCCCGCAAATCCTAAATACGATACTGATGGTGGTATTTGGTGCCGTCGTCATGATGACGATCAGCTGGCAGCTAACGCTTCTCACGATGATCAGCATCCCGTTTCTGGTTATCGTCGCCCTGAAGTTCGAGAATCGCATTCATCCGGCCTTTCAGGAAATGCGGCTGGCACTCAGCGCACTGACCACCTCGGTTCAGGAAAATATTACGGGGGTACGGACGGTAAAGTCCTTCGCGCGCGAGCCTTATGAAGTGGATAAATTCTCGCTGCGCAACGAGCGGTACAAGAGCAACCAGATTTTTGCGTCGGGCCTGTGGAGCCGCTATTTCCCTCTCATGGAGCTTCTGGCCTCCGTCTGCGTCGTCATTCTGCTCGGCGTCGGCGGCAGGATGGTTATCCATGAAACATTATCGCTCGGCGGATTGGTCGCGTTCTTCAGCTTGATTTGGTACATCATCGGTCCCATGTGGAACATCGGCTACCTGATCAACAACTATACGCAGTCGGAGGCATCCGGCGAACGTGTCATGGAGCTGCTGAACCAGCCGATTGACGTGCAGGACAAGGACAATGCGATCCGTTTGAATTCCGATGAAGTAAAAGGCCATGTAACATTCGACCATGTCACCTTTGCCTACGGCAACAAGCTCGCAGCCATTCAGGACATCAGTCTGGATGCGCCGCCGGGAACGGTCATCGGCCTGCTTGGAGGAACCGGCTCCGGTAAATCCACGATCATTCAGCTGCTGATGCATGCCTATAACGTGAACGGAGGCAGTATCAAGCTGGACGGGGTCAATATTAATGATATTTCGGTTCAGAGCCTGCGGAGCCAAATCGCTTCCGTGTTCCAGGAGACCTTCCTGTTCTCCTCCAGCATCCGCAACAATATCGCTTACGGCATCAAGGATGTTTCGATGGATGAGATCATTCGTGCGGCGAAGCTGGCGAAGGCCCACGATTTCATCATGGAAATGGCTGACGGGTATGATACGGTGGTTGGTGAACGGGGGATGGGCTTGTCCGGCGGACAAAAGCAGCGGATCGCGATTGCGCGCGCATTGCTCAAGAATCCGAAGATTCTCATTCTGGATGATGCGACAAGCGCCGTCGACATGGAAACCGAGCATGAAATCCAATCCGGATTCCAGGAGGTCATGCGCGGCCGCACGACTTTCATCATCGCGCACCGCATTTCGTCCCTGCGCCACGCCGACGAGATTCTCGTTCTGGACGAAGGCAAAGTCGTGCAGCGCGGCAAGCATGATCAATTGATCGCGGAGGCGGGACCTTATCAGGATGTTTACAATATACAATATGCAGACCACATTGCCCGGATGAATGGTAATGCAGGAGAGCAGGTGAGCTCATGAGCACGGTCGTGAATACCGACAAGCGCCCGAAGAACGACCCTGGCAAACCAAAAGGCAAAATGCCGGGTAAGACGGGCGAACGTTTCGTATATCAGGATGATGAAATCATCGAAAAGCCCTTTAACTGGGCGCAGCTGACAAGGCTATTTGCCTACATGAAGCCGTACGCGAAGCAGCTGCTGCCGCTGGTCATTTTCATGATGATTCTCGGAACCGTCACGAAGCTGACCGTCCCTTATCTGACGGGTATGGCCATAGATAAGGCTATTTCGCCGGAGGATGGATCTTCAAGCGTCAAAATGTTATACACAATCACGGCGATCGTACTTGTCCTGTACATTATCCAGTGGCTGGCAAGTACATACCGGATCAAATTCACGAATATTATCGGACAGAGGGTCATATATGATCTTCGGAGTGATTTGTTCAAGCATATTCAGAAGCTATCCTTCAACTTCTTCGATAAAAGGCCGGCCGGATCCGTCCTGGTGCGCGTAACGAACGACGTCAACTCGCTGCAGGAGCTGTTCACCAGCGGCGTCGTGAATTTAATGATTGACTGCGTGCAGCTGGTGGGCATCGTCGTCATCCTGCTCCTCATCAATTGGAAGCTGGGGCTTGCCGTTATCCTCACGGTCCCTGTCATGTTCGTGATCTCCACGAAGCTGCGGGTACGGATCCGCCGCGCATGGCAGGACGTGCGGATGAAGAACTCCCGGATTAATTCCCACTTGAACGAAGCCATTCAAGGCATCCGTGTTACGCAAGCGTACACGCAGGAGCAGGAAAATATCCAGTTCTTCGACCAGATGAACCTGCAGAGCAAGAAATCCTGGGACCGCGCTTCTATGCTGAACCAGGCATTCGGGCCGCTGATCGAAATTACCGGCGGGGTCGGCACGCTGATCCTGTTCTGGTTCGGTGCTTATCTGATTCAGCACGGACAGCTCGAAGTCGGTCTGCTGGTCGCATTCTCCAGTTACGTGGGCAACTTCTGGGAGCCAATCAACCGCCTCGGCCAGATGTACAATCAGCTGCTGGTGGCAATGGCCTCCTCCGAACGGATCTTCGAATTCATCGACGAGAAGCCGAACATCGACGACAAGCCGAATGCCGTGCCGATGCCTAAGATCAAAGGCGACATCAAGCTTCAGGACGTCGTGTTCGAATACGAAAAGGGACGGCAGGCGCTCAAGGGCATTAATCTGGACGTGGAAGCCGGGCAGACGATCGCTCTCGTCGGTCATACCGGCTCGGGCAAAAGCACGATCATTAATTTGCTGAGCCGATTCTATGATATTTCGAGCGGGAAAATCACCATTGACGGTTTGGATATCCGGGATGTCCAGCTGGAAACGCTGCGCAGCCAGATCGGCATCGTGCTGCAGGACACCTTCATTTTCTCCGGCACGATCCGCGATAATATCCGTTTCGGCCGATTGGATGCGAGCGATGAGGAAATCGAGGCTGTGGCCAAAGCCGTCAATGCGCATGAGTTTATCGAGAAGCTGCCGGGCGGCTATGAAACCGAGGTGGAAGAACGAGGCAACATGCTGTCCATGGGACAACGTCAGCTGCTATCCTTTGCCCGTGCCCTGCTGGCCGATCCGCGAATCCTGATTCTTGACGAGGCAACGGCCAGCATTGATACGGAAACCGAGCTGAAAATCCAGGAAGCACTCAAGGTGCTTCTGAAGGGCCGGACCTCCTTCATCGTGGCGCATCGTCTGTCGACAATCCGCCACGCGGACAAAATCATCGTCCTCGATCACGGCGAGATTAAGGAACAGGGCAACCACGCGGAGCTGATGCAGCATCGCGGAACCTATTTCGGCCTGATCGAAGCACAGTTCCGGTTCATCTAGTGGTAAAAGCGGAAGTGGAACCATTTTGCGGAAAAATCAATAAACATTTCCTAAATATCGACAGTCGAAAGGCCTATAAATAAGGACAGTTTGTGAACATTGGTGGAAATTGTCGGAGCACTCTTGCAATCTTTCTCTTTAACCCTGAAAATAGTTATAGTGGTATACAGATGTGGTATATGATTAGGGGGGAATTGGGAAGTGGTGTGGGGTGCTCCTTTTTCTGCACATGCCAAGAAGATGCTGCTGCTGGGCAGCGGAGAATTGGGAAAAGAAGTGGTGCTCGAAGCCCAGCGACTGGGTGTGGAGACCATAGCCGTGGACCGTTATGCCAATGCGCCTGCCATGCAGGTTGCCCACCGGTCCCATGTGATTGATATGCTCGATGCCGATTCCCTGAAACAGATCATTCATCAGGAAAAACCGGATATCATTGTACCGGAAATTGAGGCTATAGCTACGCATGCTTTGCTGGAACTTGAAGAAGAAGGATTCCATGTCGTTCCGACGGCCAGAGCGGCCCGATTGACGATGGACCGGGAGGGAATTCGCCGGTTAGCGTCAGAGAAGCTCGGTCTGCCTACGGCAGATTATCGTTTTGCCGATAGTTTGGAGGAGCTGAAAGGCGCCGTGTCCGCACTTGGAACGCCATGTGTGGTCAAGCCTATTATGAGTTCTTCCGGTAAAGGCCAGAGCGTATGCCATACGGAAGCAGATGTCGAAGCCTGCTGGAATACCGCGATGGAAGGCGGCCGTGCAAAAAGCACCCGGGTCATCGTGGAAGCTTTTGTCTCATTTGATAGTGAAATTACGCTGTTAACGGTACGATCCGTAAGCGGAACCATTTATTGTAAGCCGATTGGTCATATTCAAAAGGATGGCGATTACGTCGAGTCCTGGCAGCCTCATTTCATGAATGGGGAGCAGCTGCAGGAAGCCGAAGCGATTGCTAAAGCCATCACGGATGAACTCGGGGGATATGGCATTTTCGGAGTAGAACTGTTTGTTACCAAAGAAGGAATCATATTCAGTGAGGTATCGCCCCGTCCGCATGACACCGGGATGGTGACTATGATCACCCAGGATTTATCGGAATTTGCCCTGCATGTCAGAGCGATTCTCGGTCTTCCGATTCCGTCGGTCGAATTGCTAACGCCGGGTGCATCGGCAACGTTGAAAGCGAAGCATGCAAGCATGAATTTTGCTGTTGGTGGTGTGGAGGGTGCGCTCAGCTTGCCCCGGACCCAGGTTCGAGTCTTTGGCAAGCCTGAAACAAGGACTGGCCGGAGAATGGCTGTCGCCTTAAGCGCGGATACGGATCTTCAAAAAGCACGGAATACGGCTAAGCAAGCCGCCAGTCTTTTACAAGTGGAGGAATATGATCATGAACAGTAACATTTTGGCTCCTGCTCTGCAAATTCGCAATTCCGACTGTGAGTGTGATCTCGAAGCGGTAATCTCCCTGATGAGGGAACTGAATTATCCAACCACGATCAATGTGATGCGTGAACGTATTCAGGCTTCCGAGAACAACCCGAAGCTGTGCACCATGGTGGCCGAGCTTGACGGCAAGGTGGTCGGTATGATCGCCCTGAATCAGGTGAAGTCCTACGCGAGAAGCGAGACGGCGACGCAGGTTTCCGCGCTTATCGTATCGGAGGAGCACCGCGGACAAGGGATCGGCAAAAGGCTGATCCGCAGCGCCGAAGCATGGGGACAGAGCCAAGGAAGCCATATCCTGTTCCTGACGAGCGGCAACCGTGTTGAGCGTGCGCCTGCCCATGCATTCTACGAACATATCGGTTTTGAGAAAATCGGATATCAGTTTGTCAGAAGACTCAAATAAACTGCTACATGATAATATGTCCGTCCCTGTTCAAGGGGCGGACTTTTTGTTTTGCGCGCGCCATGCCATAAAAGGGAACGTTTTTTTATTTACAACTTTGCGCTCCGTGATATAGAATACCTTAGTAAAAATCAGTAAGCGTTTACAATGGCCGGCTCCATGAAATGCTGCGCTTAGCTTGGAAGAAGCCAAGAAAGATAAAAGGATGGATGAGAACATGTACAAGCTGCTGTTGGTAGAAGACGAGGAAGACGTGCGCGACGGACTCGTGGAAGAAATCGATTGGGAAAGCCATGGATTTCAGGTGGTGGATACGGCAGAGAACGGCAGGGAAGCGGCCGAGCTGTTCGAAAAGTATATGCCGGACGTGGTGGTCACGGACATTCAGATGCCTTTTATGGACGGGCTGCAGCTTGCCGGGTGGATTCGCGAGCATTATCCGACGACCAAAATTGTTATTTTGACCGGATTCGACGAATTCGAGTATGCCCAAAAGGCGATCAAGCTGCAAATTGACGAATATGTGCTTAAACCGTTCTCTTCACAGGAACTCATCGAAGTCGCGCTGAAGGTAAAACGGCAGATGGACGAAGAAGCATCCGAAAAGGAAAACGTCCATGTCTTGTTGGAGCATTATCGCAAAAGCATTCCTGTGCTCAGGGAGCTTTTTTTGTCTCAGCTGGTTTCCCGCCGGATGCCGCTCGAAGAAATACACGATAAGGGACGCAGTTATGGACTGGATTTGGGTGGTCAAAGCTTCATGGCCTCTGTGCTTCGTATTGACTATGTTCACAATCTTCCCGAAGAAGCTGGGGTCAGTGGGCCGGGAACCTCCGCAGGATCATTGAAATATTCGGAAGACCGTTACCTTCAGCTGTTCGCCGTATTGAATATAGCGGATGAAATATGCGAAAGATCGGGGAACTACAAGGTATTCATCCATTTGGAGGACTGCGTGCTGCTGTCGACATTGCCGGAGCGTGAGGCGGGAGCCGCGGCGCAAATGACGTTAGCCGTTTTGGAAGAGATCCGGCTCAACGTATTCAAATATTTGAAGCTTACGCTTACATGCGGTGCAGGCACGGTATGCGGCCACCCCGGAGAAATCCATTCGTCCTATCAAAAAGCGATGCAGGCGCTGGATTACCGTCTCATTCTCGGCAATGACCGTGTCATCTGGATCGGGGATGTCGAATCGCAGCCGTATGAATCACTCAGCTTTGACGAGCTCAAGGAACAGTCGCTGATCCGCTGCCTGAAGGTAGGCACGCCCGAGGAGCTGGACGTCATTCTCGGCAACCTGTTCAGCAATATGCAGGTCGCGCAGCTATCCGTGCAGGATTGCCAGGTGTATTTGATGGAAATTCTCGCCTGCATCATGAAGGTGGCCAAAGAATTCAGCGTGGATCTGGAGGAATTGTTCGGAGTGGGAGCTTACCCGTTCGCGGAAATCTACAAATACAACAATATGCAGGAGGTCAGGCAGTGGATCGGCAGCGTTAGCGTGAAGCTGATGAACGCCATCGCCCAGGGAAGGCAAACCGGATACAACCAGCTGGTCGAAAGCGCAAAAGAATATATCCGTCTCCATTATCAGGACAGCGATATTTCGATCAATAAGGTGTGCAAGCATCTGCATATCAGCACGGGGTATTTCAGCAGCATTTTCAAAAAGGAAGTCAAAATGACTTTCGTTAACTACCTCATGCATATTCGCATGGAAGCAGCAAAGGAATCCCTCAGAACAACCGATTTGAAAACCTTTGAGATCGCCGAAGCGGTCGGCTTTTCAGACCCGAACTATTTCAGTTTCTGCTTCCGCAAAAAATTCGGCATTTCGCCGAAAGAATACCGAAGCGGCGCCGGGGGTGCATAAACGAGTGAACATCCAGCCTAAACGGAACATGCCGAAGATGCCCCGGATCCGGGAATCCTTCCGGCTGCAGAGCATTCAGACGATTATTACCGTTTCCTTCACGCTCATGACAATTCTGGTCGTGGTCGTCGTCAGCTTGATGCTGTACAACAAATTCAGCAAGACGGCAGAAGAAAATGCACATCTGAACATTCATCAAATCATTGAACAGGTCAACTACCATCTGGAGCTTTATGTCAAAGGAATGCAGGATATTTATGAAGTGGTGGAAGGGCAGATCAATGATGCGCCGGATATTTCGAGTCCGCTGCTTCGGGAACAGCTGAGTACGCTGCTGCATACCCGGGAGGACTTGGTTTCTGTCGGGCTTTTTACGCCTGCGGGCGACCTAGTACTGGACGTTCCCGATCTGGATATGCGCAAGAACACAATGCTAGAGGAGCAGAGCTGGTTCGAATCCGCCCATTCGCAGCCGCAGAAGCTCTCTTTTTCAGCTCCCCATATCCAGAATTTATACAAAGGACAATATAAATGGGTTGTATCACTGAGCCGGATCATCAAGTACAAGGATCATGGAACGGTCAAAGAGGGCATTTTGCTCGTCGATGCCAACTTCCGGACGATCGATGAGCTCAGCCGCAAAGTCAGCCTGGGCAAACGAGGATATGCGTATATCATCGATGACCTCGGCAATCTGGTGTATCATCCGCAGCAGCAGCTGATCTATGCAGGCTTGAAATATGAGAACTTGGAGCCTGTATTAAAGTATGCTTACGGAAGTTACACCGACAAGCCGGCGGGCGAACCCAGATACATCACAATCCGGACCGTGGAGCCGATCAAATGGAAGGTTGTCGGAGTCGCTTACCCCGATGAAATCGTTACGACGAAAAAGGACCTCAACCAGTTCATCTTGTGGTTCCTGCTGGTCGTATGCGCAGCCGTCGTTGTGCTGGCGATATTCGTATCGGCCAAAATTTCGCAGCCGCTTCGGAGGCTGGAAAAATCAGTCCAAAGCGTCGGGCAGGGCGATTTCAGCACGCCGATCCATGTCAGCGGAGCGCACGAGGTAGTTCAGTTATCCAAACGGTTTAATTTCATGCTTCACCGCATCCGGCAGCTGATGGATCAGATCATTCATGAGCAGGAGGCCAAGCGGAAAAGCGAGCTCGACGTGCTGCAGTCGCAGATCAATCCGCATTTTCTTTATAATACGCTCAACTCGGTCGTACGCCTGGCGGAGAAAGGGAAGAAGGAAGAAATTGTGGCGACCATCACGTCGTTGTCCAAATTTTTCAGAATCAGCCTGAGTAAAGGCAAAAACATTATCCCCCTCGAGGAAGAGCTGGAGCATGTCCGCCATTATTTGATTATTCAGCAAATCCGTTTTAAAAATAAATTCCATTATGCCATCGAATGCGAGGAAGGTGCGCTTTCCTGCGTCACGCTGAAGCTGATCCTGCAGCCGATCGTGGAGAATGCCATACATCACGGCATCGAAAAGATGTCCGATGAAGGCTTCATCCGCATCACGGCAGCGCTGCAAGAGGAACAACTGGTCATTAAAATCGCTGACAACGGACTCGGCATGACTAAGCAGATCATGGACCAGCTGCTCACCGGAAGCGTAAGGAGCGGAGGTTCCGGGGTTGGCGTCAAGAATGTGAATGAACGGATTCGCCTGTATTACGGAAAAAGCTTCGGACTAAGCTTCGAGAGCGAGCTGGAAGAAGGCACCACCGTGACGATAACGATGCCGGCAATAAGAATGGAAGCCGAGCAGCAGGAAAGAGGGATATCATGAGAAATCTTCGTACGGTCCGGCGGAGAGTATATCTAGTGCTTATGTTGACGGTCATGTTGACATCCTGCGGCGGTGCGGCACCAAGCCTGTACGTGCTGGAGAAGCCAAGAAACGTGGAGATGATCGTCAAGATGAACCACGGCGATTTCTGGAAAACGGTGAAAATGGGCGCTGAAGTCGCGGCTAAGGAATATAACGTTCATTTAACCTTCAAAGCTCCCCAGAACGAAAGCGACATCGATGAACAGGTCCGGCTGGTCGAAGAGTCTATTGCGAACAAAGCGGACGCTATTATTCTGTCCGCCAGCGATTACATGGGACTCGCCCAGGTGACGGACAAGGCTGCATATTACAAAATTCCTGTGGTCTCCATGGATTCAGAGGTGGCATCTGCGCGGATCAAAATATTCGTGGGCACGAACAATTACGAGGCCGGGCAAAAAGCGGCAAAGCGGCTGATCGACCTGACCGGGCCCGAGAGCCGCATCGGGGTCATGAATTTCGTCAAAGGCGCCAAAAACGCAGATGAGCGCGAGGAGGGTTTCATGGATTACGTAGCAAGATACCCCGGTGTGGAGGTTGTGGACATCGAATACTGCGAATCGGACGAACAGCTTGCAAGGCAGCTGACCCGGAACATGATGACGGAGCATCCCGATATTAACGGCATCGTAGCTTTAAACGAGGTCGCTTCTATCGGCACGGCCGAGGAAATTAAGGCGCTCGGATACGGCGGAAAGGTTAAGATCATCACGTTCGACAGTACCGCCAAGGTCATGGAAATGCTGCAGGAGGGGATTGTTCAAGGAACCGTTGTACAGAATCCTTTTAACAACGGGTACCTTGCGGTTCGAAGCGCCGTCGAGCTGATCGAGGGGGTGGAGGTCAAAGAGAGGATCGATACCAAGTCCACACTCATTGATCTCGGGAACATGCTGCAGTCCGATAACCAGAAGCTGCTGTTTCCTTTCGTGAAGTAATCCTGGAAGCGTAGAGACCCGTTTCAAGGCATGAGAATTTTTATAGAACACATGAGAATTTTATATTCGAATCCGCACGTCAATCCAGCATAATGAAAACGTATCCAAGGGGATGCGACAAACCAGTAGATAATCAGGAGGTCATGATTACGATGAAAAAAATCACTTCCGTATTGCTCGCAGGCGCTTTGCTCGGCACGGTGATGGCCGGCTGCTCAAGCGGCGACGACAAAGCTGCAACAGGTGACGCCGGAACCAAAACCGCGGACAGCGGCAAAGAACCATCCGTTGGCGTAGCGATTTATAAGTTTGACGACACCTTCATGACAGGCGTCCGCAATTCCATCAAGTCAAACGCGGAAGGCAAAGCGAAAGTAGACATCGTAGACAGCCAAAACTCCCAGCCGACGCAAAACGACAAGGTTGATCTGTTCATTTCGAAGAAATCCGATGCTCTCGTCATCAATCCGGTTGACCGTACCGCGGCCGGCGTCATTATCGACAAGGCGCAAACCGCCGACATCCCGGTGGTATTCCTGAACCGTGAACCGCTTCCGGAAGACATGAAGAAATGGGATAAAGTGTACTATGTCGGCGCTAAAGCCGAGGAATCCGGCACGATGTCAGGTGAGCTGATCGCCGATTACTGGAAGGCCCATCCCGAAGCGGACAAAAACAAGGACGGGGTGCTGCAGTACATCATGCTGAAAGGCGAACCTGGACATCAGGATGCCGAGCTGCGCACCAAATATTCCATCGAAGCCATTGAGAAGGCCGGCATCAAGGTGGAAAAATTAGAAGAAGACACAGCCATGTGGGACCGCGTAAAAGGCCAGGAGAAAATGGCGGCATTCCTGGGATCGCATGGTGACAAAATCGAAGCGGTGCTTGCCAACAATGACGACATGGCGCTTGGCGCGATTGAGGCATTGAAAGCCGCAGGATACTTTAAAGGCGACAAAACGATGCCGGTCGTAGGCGTCGACGCGACGGCTCCGGCTCTGGAAGCGCTTCAGGAAGGAACGCTGCTCGGAACGGTGCTGAACGATGCCAACAACCAGGGTAAAGCTTCCGTGCTGCTCGCCTCCGTTTTGGCAAAAGGCGAAACGCCTTCCAAGGATAACATCGGGTTTGATATCACAGACAACCAATATGTATGGATTCCTTACAAAAAGATTACGAAGGACAACATTAACGACGCCAAATAGGCTGTATTGAGTGCGTCAAACATAAATAACCATCCTGTCGGAAGCGGTGGCTGCACGCAGCCGCTCTTCCATCCGGCGGGGTGAGGAGCAGGGAGCGGAAATCGATGGCTCAAAGCGAGTACTTTTTGGAAATGAACGGGATTACCAAGGAATTTCCGGGTGTTAAAGCACTGGACAATGTCACGTTAAAGGTAAGGCCCGGCACGGTTCATGCCCTGATGGGAGAGAACGGGGCGGGCAAATCAACGCTGATGAAATGCCTGTACGGAATCTACTCGCCGGATGCGGGAGAGATTCTGCTGGATGGACAAAAGGTTCAAATCCAAAATTCCAAGGATGCGCTGAATTACGGCATATCCATGATTCATCAGGAGCTGCATCCCGTGCCGTTCCGCAATGTCATGGAAAATATCTGGCTGGGACGTTTCCCTACCTTCGGGTTTGGCCCCGTCCAGTTCATTGATCATAAGAAGATGTTTCGCGATACCGAGAAGCTTTTTAAAGAGCTGGACATCGATCTGAAGCCGGACACCATCGTCGGCAAGCTGTCGGTATCCAAGATCCAGTCCATCGAGATCGCCAAAGCGGTTTCCTTCGATTCCAAAATTATCATTATGGACGAACCTACCTCTTCCTTAACGAGCGTCGAGGTGGAGCATTTGTTCCGCATTATCCGCGATTTGAAGAAGCGCGGCGTTGCCATCATCTATATTTCGCACAAAATGGAAGAGATTCTGCAGATTTGCGACGAGGTCACGATCATGCGTGACGGCCAAAAAATCGGCACCTGGCCTGCAGCCGAGCTGACCACGGATTTGATCATATCGAAGATGGTCGGGCGCGATCTCACGCAGCGTTTCCCGGATGGCGAGAACGTTCCAGGCGACGTGCTGCTCCAGGTTAACGGGATTACTTCCCTGCTTCCGAAGTCCTTCAAAGATATTTCGTTTGAGCTCCGGAAGGGCGAAATTCTCGGAATCGGCGGCCTCGTGGGAGCCCAGCGCACTGAGCTGATCGAAGCCTTGTTCGGACTTAGGGGCATTGCATCCGGTCACATCAAGATCCATGGCAAGGAAGTGAAGATCCGAACGCCGGAGGATGCCATCAAGCAGGGCATGGCGCTTTTGACGGAGGAACGGCGGGTTACGGGGATTTTTCCGGTGCTGCCGGTGCACGAGAACGCCTCCATTGCGAACCTTAGCCGGTACCGCAAGCTGCTGCTTTTCCTGGACGGAAAGAAGAAACGAAAAGAAGCCGATATCATGGTGCAGAAGCTCCGCACCAAGACGCCGACGTCTAACACCCTCATCATGAACCTTTCAGGCGGAAATCAGCAAAAGGTGCTTTTGGCCAGATGGCTGCTCACCGAGCCTGAAATCCTCCTCCTCGATGAACCGACGCGAGGAATCGATGTAGGAGCCAAGTTCGAGATCTACACGATTATTAAGGATCTTGCCAAGCAGGGCAAGAGTATCATCATGATTTCTTCGGAGATGCCTGAGCTGATCGGAATGTCTGACAGAATCATGGTGATGTCCGAAGGACGCCTAACCGGCATGCTGGAGGGCGATGCTGCTTCGGAGGAAGAAATCATGCGGCTGGCTGCACAGCATTAAGGACATCAAAGGAGGAGAACCCATGCTGAATACGAAAAAACTCGGCGGCAGCAGTCGAATGCAGGGATTCACATCCCAGTATGCGATATATATCGTGCTGGTGCTGCTGGTCATCGGCATTACGATTTATAACCCGTCATTTTTATCCATCGATTCATTACGCAATATTCTGATCCAATCTTCCACGCGGGCCATCATTGCTTTGGGCGTCGCATTTATCCTGATTACGGCAGGCACGGACTTGTCAGCCGGACGGATTGTGGGTTTGACGGCCGTCGTATCCGCATCGATGCTGCAAACTGCGACTTATGCCAACCGGTTTTTTCCGGATCTGCCGCAGCTTCATGTTATTGTCCCCATTATCCTTGCGATCCTGGTGGGATTGTTATGCGGATTGGTTAACGGTTTGGTCGTGGCGAAGCTTAATGTGCCGCCCTTTATCGCAACGCTTGGTACGATGGTCGCCGTATACGGCCTCAACTCCATGTACTTTGACATGGATCCGAATAATTCGCAGCCGATCGGCGGCTTGCGAAAGGACTTTACGAATATCGGCTCGGGATCGATCGGTTCAGGCCAATATTCCGTCCCTTACATCGTTCTCATCGCCATCTTCGTCGCCTTTATCGTCTGGGTCATTTTCAATAAAACAAAGCTTGGGAAAAACATGTACGCCATCG
This sequence comes from Paenibacillus sp. SAFN-054, assembly GCF_051966755.1. Taxonomy (NCBI): domain Bacteria; kingdom Bacillati; phylum Bacillota; class Bacilli; order Caryophanales; family Paenibacillaceae; genus Paenibacillus; species Paenibacillus sp. SAFN-054. The sequence continues at coordinate 1,701,970 of NZ_JBQCKS010000001.1, read as the reverse complement.
GCGGAAACGTTCAGGCGGCCAAGGTGTCGGGCATCAACGTTGCCAAGTATCTGATTTATATCTACATGATTGCCGGTGCTCTTTATGGCTTGGCTGGCGTGCTTGAAGCCTCCAGAACCGGGGGAGCGACGAACAACTACGGCAACATGTACGAGCTGGATGCCATCGCGGCGTGCGTCGTAGGCGGCGTATCAACGACTGGAGGCATCGGTACGGTTCCAGGCGTCATGGTCGGCGTGCTGATTTTCACGATCATCAATTACGGCTTGACCTTTATCGGAATCAGTCCATACTGGCAGCTGATCGTCAAAGGCTTAATCATTGTGGCGGCTGTTGCCTTCGACATGCGCAAATACGCTGCAAAAAAATAATATTCAAAATTTTGTTCGAATGGCCGCAGCCAACAGGTTGCGGTTTATTCGTGTTTGCCGAATATGGAAATCCATTTCCAATATTTGAGGACTCCACAAAAGAAACAATTATGTTACACTGTTTTCGTAAGAGATGACAACTTTGTAACCGGAGCTATCACCGATTCTGGTTTGCACACCACAAGAAGGAGATGTATCCATGAAAAACAAAAAAGTAATGAAGACATTGATCAGCACGGCATGTGCAGCCGTATTGGCAGTAGGACTCATGGGAGCCGGACCGGCATCGGCCGCATCCGCCCAGCAAAATACACAAACAAACAGCCCGCAAAACTTGCAGGATCTGCAATCCTATTTGCAGCAATGGCTGAGCAACAATGGCGGTTCTTATATTTTTAAATATCAATTTCAGCTGCCTGGTGCAGGACAAGTAACGAAGCCAGAGACATCCAAACCGGAAACCTCGAAGCCAGAGACATCCAAACCAGAAACTTCGAAACCAGAAACTTCTAAGCCAGAAACTTCAAAACCCGAAACGTCCAAGCCGGAGACAACGAAACCCGAAACGTCGAAGCCTTCCACCGGAACGACTTCGAACCAATCGAGCTTTGCGGCTGAAGTGATCAAGCTGGTGAACCAGGAACGTGCCAAAGCCGGCCTGAAGGCGCTCAGCGAAAACACAAAGCTGTCCGGCATGGCTATGGACAAGGCCAAAGACATGAGCAACAACAACTACTTTGACCACAATTCCCCGACTTACGGTTCTCCGTTCGACATGATGAAGAAATACGGTATTTCTTACAGCTATGCGGGTGAAAATATCGCCAAAGGCCAAAAGACTCCGTCCGACGTCATGACAGCTTGGATGAACAGCCAAGGCCACCGCGCGAATATCCTGAACAGCAACTACACCACGATCGGCGTAGCCTACTATAACGGATACTGGGTACAAGAATTTATTGCGAACTAATTCGTATTTAAAAGAAAAAGCCTGCTCCTGACGGAGAAGGCTTTTTCGTGTTATTGGGTTAGAGACAACAGAAAAACCATGCGGTTTCTCGCAAGGCTTTTCTGAACATAAAAACAAAAAAACCATGCGATGACTCGCAAGGCTTTTCTGAACATAAAAACAGAAAAACCATGCGATTTCTCGCATGGTTTCTTGCCATGATGGGTTATGCAGGGGTCGAACCTGCGACCTGCCGATTAAGAGTCGGCTGCTCTACCAGCTAAGCTAATAACCCGCATCGGATTATATGGACTATTATACTCCTATCGATTTAAATAATCCACTCCATTCACATAACCTTCATAAAATATTTTTTTGCGTGCAGGAAATACGGCTTTCTTTCGTGGTAAAGATAGGACTACAGGGAATCTGCGGACAGATGGAGAGAACAGCAAACCGAATTTGCAAATTTTTCATAGAAGTTTTATGTTTATGTACATATGATTCGAAGGCCATTACGGATGGACATGGAGGGATTGGTTTGAATTCATCGAAGTGGATTTGGCGTGTTGTCAGCACCGTTTCCATCTTGGCGACGGTACTACTGCTCGTGGGCTTTGTATATGCGGTCAAGGATATTCAGAATCCAAAGGCTGTGGCTAATGAAGCTGCTCCATCGTCAAAACCTCAAGAGAATGGCGGGACGGGGACGCCAGAAGCCAAGAAGGATTTGAAAATTGCGGTTATAGGAGACTCGCTCGCCAAAGGTACAGGGGATAACTCGGGTATGGGTTTCGCCCGGAGGACCGTGAAGGAGCTTTCGAAGGATTCCAATAAGAACGTGACGCTTTTGAACAATCTGGGCATCAACGGACTGACGACGTCAGGACTTTTGCCGAAACTGGACGAGCGGGGAACGAAGTATGTTCTGGGGCAAGCCGACATGATCCTCTTATCAATCGGAGGCAACGACCTCTTTCAAGGCGCCGATCTTGCTTCAAAAGGCATTTCGGGCACTTCTTCTACGGGTACGGGGCAGGAACTGGATCCGGAGGATCTTTTGAAAGGGCTGCCGAAGGCATCCACGCAGCTTAAATCGATCCTGGAACGCATTCGTGATATAAACCCCGACGCTTGGATCGTTTATGTCGGGCTGTACAATCCCTTTGGCGATATCGAAGATTTGAAGGTTCCGGGGAATCAAGCCGTTTCAAAGTGGAATCAGACGGCGCTCGAGACGATCAATAAATACGGCAATATGACGCTTGTGCCTACTTTTGATCTTTTTCAGCATAATTTAGGCAAATATTTGTCATCGGATCACTTTCACCCGAATGGTGACGGTTATCAGCAAATCGCGAATCGGATCGTCCAAGGCATCCGGTAGCGTACGAGGAAAGGAGTGAACATCTGATGTCTATGACGGTCAACCGGAGCCGAAAAGACGAAATTATTCTGTCTGTGGAGCATGTAAAGAAAAAGATCGGAAGAAAATGGATTATCGAGGATGTAACGTTTGATGTCCGGGAGGGCGAAATCTTCGGATTTCTGGGGCCGAACGGAGCAGGGAAAACGACGACGATCCGGATGCTTGTGGACCTGATCAAGCCGAGCAGCGGCATAATCAAGGTATGCGGGTATGACGTGAACAAGCAGCAGGAAAAAGCGCTGCGTTATGTCGGCTCCATCGTCGAGAACCCGGAAGTATACACGTATCTGACCGGATGGGAAAACCTGGAGCATTTTGCACGCATGCAGCCCGGCATCGACAAGAACAGGATTCAAGAGGTCGTCGATATTGTCCGGCTTGACCAGCGGATTCATGATAAGGTGAGGACTTATTCTCTTGGCATGCGTCAACGTCTCGGCATCGCGCAGGCTCTGTTAGGCAGACCGAAGCTGCTCATTCTCGACGAACCGACGAACGGCCTGGACCCGAAAGGAATTAAGGAGCTTCGCCAGTTCATTCGGGAATTGGCAGAAGATGGACTCGCTGTGTTCGTATCCAGCCATCTGCTGAGCGAAATCCAGCTGCTGTGCGACCGGGTGGCCATTATTAGCCGCGGACGGGTGCTTGCGGTCGGCGAGGTGGAGGATCTGGTGGCGGCGAACGCGAAATATGTGATCTGGGACCTTGAACCCGCCGATGCCGGCAGGCTTCAGCTTGCCCGGCGGGGAGGAATTGAAGTTGTCGAACACGCGGATGCCGTGCTGGACGACACAATCATTGCAGGAATGGGATCAGGTAGCGTCGTCACGCGCATGGAAGAGGAAGGGATCGCCGAGACGGTATCGATGCTAGTCCAAGCCGGGGTAGCTGTTCAGGGAGTTCATAAAATCAATCCGACTCTGGAACAGCTGTTCCTGAAGATGACGGAGGGTGAGAGCATTGACTAGCCTGCTGCCTCTGATCAAAAATGAAACGGTTAAAATCATCAAAAAGAAGCGATTTTATGTCATTCTGTTGATCCTGCTTGTGCTTGTGCCGATCTTCACCTATGCGCAAATGCGTTCCGCGGAACGGACGAAGGAGAAGTTTCACGGCGACTGGCGGCTTGAAGTCCAGCAGCAGATCACCGATAATGAAAATTCGCTTGGCAGTGACCGGGTGCCGGACGAGTGGAAAAAGTTCAGGAAAATCTTCGTGCAGCAGCTCCAGTATTATCTGGATCACGATGTTAATCCGAATGAACCGAACGGTGTCACGTTCACGCGTGAGTTCATGGCGAATTCCATTACGCTTTTCATTCCGCTGTTGATTATGGCGATTGCATCCGATATTGTGTCTGGGGAGCGGACAAACGGCACGATCAAGATGCTGTTGACCCGGCCGGTCAAAAGATGGAAGGTGCTGCTCAGCAAACTGATTACGCTGTTCATGTTCTCCTCATTGATCGTCCTGGCCGCTTTCGTCATAACGTACGTCATTTCCGGTGCCGTATTCGGTTATAAAGGGTTCGATCTGCCGGTGTTTACGGGCTTTCAGATGTCGGGCACGGATGTCGATCTTTCAACGGTGCACGGCGTTCCGCAGTGGAAGTATTTGCTGATGCAGGGGGGACTCGTCTGGTTCGTGAGCCTGACCGTCGCTTCACTCGCTTTTATGGTGTCTGTGCTGGTACGGAGCACTGCGGCCAGTATCGTCGTTATGATGGCAGCGCTGATTGCGGGTACGATTTTGACTAACATGGCTTCGGCATGGAACAGCGCCAAATATTTATTCATGGTGAATCTGGAGCTGACGGACTACCTGTCCGGCACGCCGGCACCGATCGAGGGAATGAATTTGTCATTTTCTTTGGCAGTTTTGTCAATTTGGGCTGCTGCCGCGCTTATAATCTCATTCCTTGTCTTTACGAAAAGGGATATCTTGAATTAAAATGGACAAGGATAACAAAACATCTGTTTGCATTTTAGGGTTCAAGTGCGAGTTCAAAAAGCGGACTTTTTGAATTACCTCTTATAGATCCTACATAAAGAAGCACAAAGGGGGAGCATGAATGGTCGAGCAGGTCGATATGTTTGCAGAGTCATCACAGGGCGGCGGCAATAATGGCCATACTGGATACGATGCTGACGACATTCAAGTGCTCGAAGGCCTGGTTGCAGTACGCAAACGGCCAGGCATGTATATTGGCAGCACAAGTTCATCAGGGCTTCATCATCTGGTATGGGAAATTGTGGATAATGCCGTCGATGAGCATTTGGCCAAATACTGCACGAGAATTGATCTTACTTTACACAAAGACGGTTCGATTACCGTCGTTGATAACGGACGTGGCATTCCGACGGGAGTGCATAAGACAGGCATACCGACGCCGCAGGTGGTTTTCACAATCCTGCACGCAGGAGGCAAGTTCGGCGGCGGAGGATATAAGAAATCGGGCGGTTTGCACGGCGTTGGCGCCTCGGTGACGAACGCGCTGTCCGAGTGGCTGGAAGTCGAAATATACCGGGACGGTAAAATCCACCGTCAGCGCTTTGAATACTGGCAGGACAAGAAGGGTAAAGAGCATGTCGGAGAGCCCGTGACCGGCCTTGAGGTGCTCGGAAATACGAATAAAACCGGCACCAAGGTCACATTCAAGCCCGATATACGCGTATTTCATGCAGGCATTCAGTTTAACTACGACACGCTGGCCGAGCGTTTGCAGGAGATCGCCTTTTTGAACTCGGGACTGCGGATCGTGCTGAAGGACGAACGTTCCGGCAATGCCGATGAATTTTATTACGAAGGCGGGGCCAGCCAGTTCGTCGAGTTTTTGAACGAAGGTAAGGATGTCCTCCACGAAGTCATTCACTTCTACGGCGAAAAGGATGACGTGGAGGTCGAGGTGGCGCTGCAGTACAACGCGGGCTACACCGAGACGCTTGCTTCTTTCGTCAACTCGATTCCGACCCGGGGCGGCGGTACGCACGAGACTGGTTTTAAGACGGCATATACACGCATCATGAACGACTATGCCCGTAAGAACCAGATGTTGAAGGAAAAGGACAAAAACCTTGAAGGCAACGATTTGCGCGAAGGCATGATGGCGGTCATCAGCGTCAAAATGGCCGAGGTCGAGTTCGTCGGTCAGACGAAGGACCAGCTCGGAAGCGCTTCGGCGCGGAGCACCGTCGATGCGATCGTGACCGAGAAAATGCAGATCTTCCTTGAGGAAAATCCGCAGGTGGCGCAGACGCTCATCAAAAAAGCGATCCAGGCATCCAAGGCCCGGGAAGCGGCCCGCAAAGCCCGGGACGACATGCGCAGCGGCAAAAAACGGAGCGAGAGCGCAAGCCTCGGCGGCAAGCTCAGTCCGGCCCAGTCCAAGGACTTTACCCGCACGGAGCTGTTTGTGGTTGAAGGAAACTCTGCCGGCGGTTCGGCCAAGCAGGGCCGTGACTCCAAGATTCAGGCGATATTGCCCCTTAAGGGCAAGCCGCTGAATCCAGAGAAAGCAAAGCTCGCCGACATTATGAAAAATGAAGAGTACCGCATCATCATCAACGCGATCGGTGCGGGAATCGGAACCGAGTTCGAAATCGAGGACAGCAATTACTCCAAAATCATTATTATGACGGATGCCGATACGGACGGAGCGCATATTCAGGTGCTTCTCCTGACGTTCTTTTACCGGTACATGAAGCCGCTGATCGATGCGGGACGCGTCTACATCGCCCAGCCGCCTTTATACAAAATCACACGCAAGTCCGGTAAGCTGGAGACGGTCCGCTATGCTTACAGCGACGAGCAGCTTCAGAACTACCTGAAGGAATTCGGCAAAAATTACGAGCTTCAGCGTTACAAAGGCCTTGGAGAAATGAATCCCGAGCAGCTGTGGGAAACGACCATGAATCCGGAAACGCGGACGCTGCTCCAGGTTCAGATCGAGGATGCGGCCAAAGCCGAACGCCGCGTGTCCACGCTGATGGGCGACAAGATCGATCCGCGTAAGCGCTGGATCGTGGAGAACGTCGATTTTAGAGAGCTCGAGGAATAGAAGGTGAGTGCATGAGTTTATCAGAACAGTTTTTGCCGGCTTTTCTTGAGGAAGTCGTTGGTGAACGCTTCGGCCGGTATTCCAAATACATTATCCAGGATCGGGCCATTCCCGATGTCCGTGATGGTTTAAAGCCCGTTCAGCGCCGCATATTGTACGCGATGTACGAATCGGGCAATACGCCGGATAAGGGCTACCGCAAATCGGCCAAAACCGTCGGAGACGTCATGGGCAACTATCATCCCCACGGGGATACGTCCATTTATGACGGCATGGTCCGGATGGCTCAGCCATGGAAAATGGGACATCCGCTTGTTGACGGCCACGGCAACTGGGGATCGATCGACGATGATCCGCCGGCAGCCATGCGTTATACCGAAGCAAGATTGTCGCCGATCGCGCTTGAAATGCTGCGCGACATCGACAAACGTACGGTGCAGTTCAAGGACAATTTCGATAATACCGCGAAAGAGCCGGTCGTGCTTCCTTCGCGTTATCCGAACCTGCTGGTCAACGGTGTCAGCGGGATTTCGGCCGGGTTTGCCACGGAAATCCCGCCGCATAACCTGCGCGAGGTCATCGATGCTTGCGTCGCGGTCATGCAGAAGCCGGAGATCGAACTGGATGAGATCATGACCTTTATCAAAGGCCCTGACTTCCCTACGGGCGGCCTCATCATGGGTGAAGAAGGAATCAAGGAGGCTTACCGGACAGGCAAGGGCCGCATCTATTTACGCTCCAAAGCCGAAATCGAATTTTTGCGCGGCGGCAAGCAGCAGATCGTCGTGACGGAAATTCCTTACCAGGTCGTCAAGTCCCGTCTCGTGACCCAGATGGAGAACATTCGTCTTGAGAAGAAGATCGAAGGTATCGCCGAGGTCCGGGACGAAAGCGGACGCGAAGGCCTGCGCATCGTCGTGGAAATCAAGAAGGAAGCAGATGCTCAGGGCATTCTGGCTTACCTGCTGAAAAAGACGGACCTTCAGGTTACCTATAATTTCAACATGGTATCCATCGTTAACAAAGCACCTCAGCAGCTCGGCCTCAAGGCGATGCTTGAAGCCTATATCGCGCATCAGCGTGAGGTTGTCAGCAATCGCATCCGGTATGACCTGGAAAAGGCTGAAGACCGCGCGCATGTGTTGGAAGGCCTTGTAAAGGCGCTTAACATCCTGGACGAGGTCATCGCGGCGATCAAAGCGTCGAAGAACCGCCAGGACGCCCAAAACAATCTGCAATGGATGTTCGGCTTTACCGAACGCCAAGCGGATTCGATTTTGACCCTGCAATTATACCGTCTGACGAATCTGGAAATCACGACGCTGCAAAAAGAGCTGGATGAGCTCCTGAAAAAGATCGACACCTACCGCTCGATTCTGGAGAGCGATAAGAAGCTGGTCGCGCTTATTCGCAAGGAACTGCTTGAGATACGCGACAAATACGGCATCGATCGCCGATGCTCCATCCAGGGCGAAGTTGAGGAAATCAAAGTCAATCTGGAAGTCATGGTCAGTTCGGAAGACGTGCTTGTGACCCTGTCGAAGGAAGGGTATATCAAGCGCACGAGCATGCTGTCCTTTACAAGATCGGGCGGAGAACGCGGCGGCTCGGGGGTCAAGGAAGGGGATTATGTCTCCCGGATCATGGAGATCAATACCCTCGACAATTTGCTGATTTTTACGCAAAAAGGCCAATTCTTCCTGCTGCCGGTTCACCAAATCCCTGAATTCAAGTGGAAGGACCCGGGGACTGCGATCGTCAATGTCATTCATCTATCCAAGGAAGATGTGATCGCCGGGGTGATCCCGGTTAACAATTTTGAGGAGCCGAACCGGTCGCTCGTATTCGTTACGAAAAAAGGCCAGGTGAAACGGACAGAGCTCAAGGAATACATGACCAATCGTTCAGGGGCCGTCGCCGCCTGCAAGGTTGGAGTTGATGACGAAATCGTCTCGGTAACCCTCAGCGACAACACCAAAGACATTCTGCTGGTCAGCAAGGACGGCATGAGCATCCGGTTCAGGGAGAGCGATGTCAATGCCATGGGACGCGTGTCTGCAGGCGTCAAGGGCATTCAGCTGCGTGAAGGGGACGAGGTCGTATCGGCTCTATGGGTCGAAGAGGACGAAGGCGAAATATTGACGCTGACCGATCTCGGTTACGGCAAACGGTCTCTGCTGGCGGATTATCAGCCTCAGAGCCGGGGAGGCAAAGGAGTCGCGAGCTTCGAGTTCAAGGAAGGCAAAAGGGTGAAGCCGAACGGCACCCGTATCGCAGGGGCATTCTACTGCAGGGAGCCGCTGCAAATTACGGCCATCAGCCGCGATGGCTCGAGCTATACCTTCAGTTCAGAGCAGGCGCCGATCGCGGATCGCAAATCGACAGGAAAACTGCTTGTTCACCTCGAGAAAAAAGACGAAATTTCGGCTTTGCTGGTACATCCGGAATCATCCTGATGAACCCTGTCAGCCGTCCATTCGGAACCCTGAAAAGGTGTCTCCGCCCGCTCCGGGCGGGGATGCCTTTTTCTCAAAATTTTTTCGGCAAGAGGAAGGATTTGCAATGAATATGCGCGAAAGTTAATCCTGTAAAAGATTGCTTGCGAAAGGAAGGTAATCCCGTGCAGACTTCCGAATTTGCGAAAATATGGTCTAAGCTGAGCAAAGATTACAAAATACATATGGAGAATGAATTAGCCCCCGCGCTAACCGAAGCACAGCTTGCAGTTCTGGAGGTGCTCGGGGAGCAGAAACGGATGAAGCCCTCCGAGCTGACGCCGCTGCTTGCTACCAGCCCGGCGGCCGTAACGATGCTGCTCGACCGGATGGAGAAGAACGGCCTCATCATGCGCGAGCGCGACGGCAGCGACCGCCGGATCGTCTGGGTGTCCATCTCGGACAAGGGACGCCAGGAGGTGGCGCGGGGCGTGCAAATCCGCGATGCGTTTCTTGCAGGCATTCTCTCCCGCATTTCCGCACATAATCAGCAGCTCCTCATCTATTTGCTCGGGAAGCTGACGATCGCGCCATAACAAGCTCCAAAGAATAAAAGTAGAGGAAGTCAACGAGATGAACAACGCTTCGCTATTGAAACATCCCAAACAACGCAAACTGCTTTTCAGCGCCGGGTTCAGCTGGCTCTTTGACGCCATGGACGTCGGTATTATTTCGTTTATCGTGACCGCCCTCACCCTGGAGTGGAAGCTTACTCCCCAAGAAGTCGGCATATTAACAAGCATGAATTCGGTGGGTATGGTATTCGGCGCCGCAGCCGCAGGGTATTTGGCAGACCGCTTTGGACGCAAGAAGGTGCTGCTGTGGACCCTGCTGATCTTTTCCGTGGCGAGCGGCCTGTCAGCGCTCGCTTCGAGCTTTTGGGTGCTGTGTCTGCTCCGTTTTATCACGGGAATCGGGCTCGGAGGAGAGCTTCCCGTCGCATCGACTCTCGTATCCGAAAGCATGCCTGCTAAGGAGCGCGGCCGCGCGGTGGTCCTGCTGGAGAGTTTCTGGGCTGGCGGCTGGCTGGTGGCTGCCCTGATCTCGTACTTCCTGATTCCGACCTACGGCTGGCAGATCGCATTCGTAATCGGAGCGCTGCCCGCCCTGTATGCACTGTACCTGCGCCGGGCGATTGATGATTCCCCGATCTACAAAAGCAATCAGGGCAAGGTCGCTTCCCGGTCCTTTGCAGAGAAACTCGGGTCCATCTGGACCAGCCAACACAGACGCAATACGGTCATGCTATGGATTTTATGGTTTACGGTCGTATTTTCCTACTATGGCATGTTTCTCTGGCTTCCTTCCGTGATGACGATGAAAGGCTTCAGTTTGATCAAAAGCTTTGAGTACGTGTTGATCATGACCATCGCCCAGCTCCCCGGTTATTTTACTGCCGCATACTTCATTGAGAAATTCGGCAGGAAATTCGTAATGATCACCTATCTGGTTCTGACGGCCGTGAGCGCCGCCTGGTTCGGAAACGCGGATTCTGCAGGCATGCTCGTCGCCGCGGGGATATGCCTTTCCTTCTTCAACCTCGGAGCCTGGGGCGGCCTCTACGCCTACACGCCAGAGCTGTACCCGACATCGGTCCGTTCGACCGGCGTCGGATTGGCGACTTCGGTCGGCAGGATTGGCGGTGTGATCGCGCCGTTCCTGGTCGGTTATCTGGTTCAGCATGACATCCGGATCAGCACGATTTTCATGATGTTCTTCGTCATCATATTGATCGGCGCTATAGGCGTGCTGCTGCTTGGAACCGAGACGAAGGGCAAGGAATTAACGGATTGATTCACGTAATGACGTTGAAGGGGCGGCCGAAAGGCCGCCTTTTTTTGCCGTCTTATGGCTCTTATCGAAATGTTCAATGACAAATATGCGAAAACCAGTTTGTGAAAACGACATGCTTTGAATTATAATAAAATATGTTGCAGTTCTAAGACATGAAATTTATCGATACAGACGTTATTGAAACGGAGGGATTTATGTGCAGCTGATTAATCCGCAAATGGTTCAGGAGCTTCTCGACAAATTACAGGATCAGGATCTTTATATACATCTGGAAATGACGACCGGCGCTTATGCTTCGCATGAGGATGAATCCAAGTTTACGGCTTCGACTTTCATCAAAAACGGAGTCGTGCGGTACGACCACGGCACGATTGCCGGTTTCGGGCCTTATCGTGTCGGCCTTAAAATGGAGAACGGTTGGATCTACTCCCAAGGGCTCACGCATTTTGACGAGACGGAGACGGAACGGTTGATCATGGCGGGACATGACAGCGAAGGCAAGCTGGTCGTGGCTCTCCAGCTCGGCAGAGAGCCGTTCTAAGCGATTTACCGGTCATCAATAGAGAAAGGGTGAAGAGAAATGGAGAATCATATACTGGTCGTATTTCCGCATCCGGACGATGAATCGTTCGGTACCTCCGGAACACTGGCTAAACGAATACATGAAGGTGCTAAGGTAACATATGCCTGCCTGACGCTGGGCGAAATGGCCCGGAACATGGGGAAACCGCTGATGGCAAACCGGGTGACCCTGCCGGAGCTTCGGCGCAATGAGCTGGCGGCTTCCGCGCGTTCCATCGGTATCCAGGATGTCCGCATGATGGGACTGCATGACAAGACCATCGAGTTTGAGGATCCGGAGCTGCTTGACGGAATGATCCGCGATTTGATCGATGAAGTCAAACCTTCCCTGATCATCACCTTTTATCCGGGTTACAGCGTGCATCCCGACCATGATGCCACAGGTGCTGCGGTCATTCGCACGGTGGCGGCCATGCCGAAGGAGAAGCGCCCGGTAGTGAACTGCGTCGCGTTCTCGAAGGGCTGCGAGAAAATTCTGGGCAAACCGGACGTTAGCGTTGACGTGCGGGATTATCTGCCGAATAAATTCGGATCGATTAAGGCGCACAGCTCGCAGTTTCGCTGGAAGGATATGCTGGGCTCGTACAGCGAGAACGACGAGCACATTAAAAGCCGGTTCAGCTACGAAAAATTCTGGACTTATCACTTCGAATAAGCTACCATCTCGGTAAGCCGCAGTCTTGACGATTGCAGGCGGATCATAGATACCGGAAGGTGAGCTGAGAAGAGATGAGAAGAGACGAGGATGAGAAAGCGTTAAAGAAGCAGGAAGAGCACGCTGGTCATGCAGAGCTGGAGCGGATTGTGTTTATCGGCCGGACATTCGAAGAATATATGCGAATGTTCGCCCTGACTGAGGAGGAGCTATCCGGACGCCAAATACTGGATTGCCCCGGAGGAGCATGCTCGTTCACGGCGGTTGCCCATCGGCTCGGATGCCTGGTTACGGCGGCAGACATCGCTTACCATCATGAAATGAATCTTTTGCATGATAAGGGGCTGCAGGATATCCTGCACGCCATGGAGCATGTCGAAGCTGGGAAAGAACGCTATATTTGGACTGAGTTTTCATCGGTGGATGACTTGCGCAAGGCGCGAACGGAAGCGCTGGAGTCATGCATCAAGGACATGCGGCTTAACCCGGGTCGATATGTTCCGGTTACGCTGCCTTTGCTCCCATTTGAACAGGGCCAGTTTGACTTGACGCTATCGGCACATTTCCTGTTCACCTATGCCGACAAGCTTGATGCTGATTTTCACCGGCGGACTTTGCATGAACTGCTGCGGGTTACCCGGAAAGAGGTCCGAATCTTTCCTCTAGTGGATCAGCACGGCCGGCGGCCTGCCTTGGTCGATCAGCTGATGGAATATGCCGGTGCGGAGGGCTGGTCCGCTGAGATCCAGTCCGCGCCTTATCATTTTCAAGAGAATGCCGATCAGGTATTGATCCTGCGGCGAAAGGAATAGAAAATAAAAAGCCGGAGCTGGCTAAGCAGCTCCGGCTTTCTCTTTATCCATGGCATAATCAGTCTTGATCCATAATCAGGCGATTCATAATTGGTTCAGCCCATTGATTCCATGGGTGTTCCTCGGGAGGGAGTGAGGTCAGTTTGATATCTTCTTTCGTTACCGGATGAGGGAACCCAACGATGACCGACCACAAGGCGATTTGCTGTCCCGGCTTATTGACGAGCTTTCCGTACTTTTGATCGCCGTACAAGGGACAACCGGCCTGGTTCATCTGAACGCGTATTTGATGCGAGCGTCCGGTGTGAAGCTCGATCCGTACGAGGCTGAAGCCGCCACTCGTACCCAGCACCTCATAGTCCAGGACCGCTTCTTTTGCACCCGGCGTGCCCTTCCGGACCACGGAGACGATATTTGTCTTCGGGTCCTTGAGAAGCATGTCCCTCAAGGTGCCGCGCGGGGAAGGCAGCTGTCCATGGACGACGGCGGCGTATACCTTCCGAAAGCTCCGGCTGCGAACCGCTTCGGACAAACGCGAAGCCGACTTGGACGTTTTGGCGAAAATCATGGCGCCACCCACCGGCCGGTCCAGCCGATGGACCAAACCCAGGTATACGTTCCCCGGTTTCTGGTAACGCTCCTTGATGTCCTCCTTGAGCAGGGTTAACACATCGGGATCACCCGAGACATCCGCCTGTGTCGGGATGTTGACCGGCTTCACAACGCCCAGAAGGTGGTTATCTTCATATAAAATCGGAATATGGGAAACATGTTCTTGACGCATCATGTCCCCTAAGACTCCCAGCGGCCCAAGATTCCGCACGGAAGTTGAAGGCCCGACGCGGTGATCGGCAGTCCCAGTTCTCCGCAGGAGATGGTTCCACCGTAACGGCGTCCAGCGGTCATGGACAGAATGTTGTGAAGAACGGTAGGCGAAATGCCGGTCGTATATGAATTAATCAGCATGAAGAGCGGCTGGTCCGACAGGATGTTCATGCAGCTCTCCACGAATGGATACAGGCTTTGCTCAAGCTTCCACATTTCTCCGCCCGGGCCGCGCCCATAGGACGGCGGATCCATGATAATGGCATCGTACTTGTTGCCGCGGCGCTCTTCACGCTGCACGAATTTGAAGACGTCATCGGTAATGAAGCGGACGGGACGATCACCGATCCCGGACAGCTGGAGATTTTCCTTAGCCCACTGCACCATTCCTTTGGCCGCATCGACATGGACCACCTCGGCACCGGCATAAGCCGCTGCGACGGTTGCGCCGCCCGTGTAGGCGAACAGGTTCAGGACTTTGATCGGTCGCTTGGCAGCCGCAATCTTGTCCATCATCCAGCGCCAGTTGGCTGCTTGTTCGGGGAACAGCCCCGTGTGCTTGAAGTTGGTCGGTTTGATATAAAATTTCAGCTGATCGTAGGAGATCGTCCAGCGGTCGGGAAGCTGCTTTTTCATGTCCCATTGTCCGCCGCCGGAGGAGCTGCGATGATAATGCCCGTGAACTTGCCGCCACAATCCGCTGTCTTTTTCGAGTGGCCATATAATTTGCGGGTCCGGTCTGCGGAGAATCACGTCTCCCCAGCGTTCCAGCTTCTCGCCGGCTCCCGTATCAATCAATTCGTAATCTTGCCAATCACGAGCTACATACATGTACATTCCATCCTTCTGCGCTATTTTTCGTTTAGCTTATATTGTACAACATTTGGCGGCAACAATGCACTTTCTTGGCCCGACATTGGGTAAATATAAGCAAAAGAACCCTGATTCGCGAAAGGAGCTTTGATGACGTGGAGAGCAGACAGATCATACCCAAGATACTCATCGGCCTTGGCGTGCTCAGTTTATTGTTGTACGGATACATAGCAGTCATTTACGGCACATGGGATTTCTTTGGATTGCTACTTTTCGCCGTGCTGCCTGCAGCATACGGTATCGTGCTCGAAAAGGGTTACCGGAGAAAGGCATATGAGCATATGGAAAAACAGATCCTCAGGCTAGCCGCGAACCACCATAATTTGCTGACGGCTGCCGATGTGGCATTATATACCCCGCTGAATATGGAGCAGTCGAACGAAGCGCTGGAGCAGCTGCGAAGAAGAGGCTTCCTGCAGTTAAAAGTCGCGGACAACGGAGCATTTGTCTATGAATTCCAATCCTTTTTATCCGTGGAGGAGAAGATGAACGCCGAAAGAGTGTGATATTCAATTAGGCATATAGCCCTTTCTGAACGGCATCCCCCTGAATAGGATACGGTAACTATTCATCAAAAGGGGGCCTCGCCTGTGCCGGCAAAAAACGGAAAGCAGTTCTTGGACCGAATCAATCATGCCAAACCGAGCGTTTGGTTTCGTGGAGAACAAATCGACGGGAGAATCTCGGACCATCCGGCTTTTTGCGGCTTGATGGCAGCTCAGGCGGAGCTGTATGACATGCAGCATGATTCCGGGTTGAAGGAAAGGATGACCTATGCTTCCCCCGCGACCGGCGATCCCGTCGGGATGTCTTTTCTGCAGCCCCGAACGAAGGAAGATTTGGAGAAGCGCAGACGGATGTCCATGCTGTGGGGAGAGAAGCATCACGGGCTGCTTGGCCGGTCGCCGGATTATATGAACACGGGGTTAATGGCATTTTATGCAGCGGCAGAGCTGCTGGAAGAGAGTGATCCGCGTTTTGCCGAAAATTTGCGGAAATATTACGAATACTGCCGGGATAACGACATTACCCTGTCCCATGCTTTCGTCCAGCCCCATGCCAGCCGCTTTGACGAACTACTGGAGGACGGGAGCATCGAGAGCTGCGCGGCAAGGATCGTCGAGGAGAACGCCGACGGGATCGTCGTCGAAGGCGCTTTTCTGCTCGCGACGCAGGGGATAACCACGGATGAAATTTTGGTGTATCCGCCTGCCTCATCCTACATGCCGGAGGAGGACAACCCGCGGACATTCGCGTTTGCCGTTCCGAATAACCTGCCGGGTATCCGCTGGATATGCCGGGAAAGCTTGGCGGGTGGTAGTTCCAGCTATGATTA
The DNA here is from genome assembly GCF_051966755.1 of Paenibacillus sp. SAFN-054. Taxonomy (NCBI): domain Bacteria; kingdom Bacillati; phylum Bacillota; class Bacilli; order Caryophanales; family Paenibacillaceae; genus Paenibacillus; species Paenibacillus sp. SAFN-054. The sequence continues at coordinate 1,685,792 of NZ_JBQCKS010000001.1, read as the reverse complement.
TCCGTTAAGCTCAAGGTTTGATGAGATGGATACCCTGGTCTTGTTTGACCATGTGCTGGTGCCCTGGGATCGGGTATTCATTCGGGGAAACGACCATTTGTCAATGCGTCTGTTCTCGGAAAGCGGATACCACGTCCATTCGGCGCATCAGGTCCTGTGCAGATATGTCGCCAAGCTGGAATTTACGCTCGGGGTTATTCTGTATATGGCTGAAACGCTGGACCGCTCCACGTATCCTGCGACCATCGAGAAAGTGGCGGAGGTCATGGTGCAGCTGGAGACGCTGAAGTCGCTGTTGATCGCTTCAGAAGCAGGGGCGGGGCCGGACCGCTTCGGAAGCATGCTTCCGGACCGCAAGCCTTTGTGGACGGCGAATGTCCTGTTTCCGAAAATATATCCGAGAATGATGGAGATCATTCAGCTTGTGGGGGGCAGCAGCATCATCATGATTCCCTCGGAGCTGGACTTCGCAAGCGAATCGAAGCCTTATCTGGATAAGTATCTCCGTGGCAATACGGTCAACGCTTCTTCCAAAACGGCCTTATTCCGGCTGGCCTGGGATCTCAGCTCCAGCGGATTCGGGGGCAGGCAAACGCTTTATGAGCGCTTCTTCTTTGGCGACACCTCCGTCGTCGTTAACCGGCTGTATCAATCGTATACAGAAACGGATAAGAAAGCTTACGTCAACAAAATCAAAGCATTTTTAGGCCAAAAAGACGAATAAACCCGAATGTGTGCGAATAGGTATATATCGGGGAAACGTAAAGTCTGACAGTTCATGGGAACAAGAAGCCGTCCGAATGAGCCATCCTGAAGTTAGAGGGGGCGGACGGGTTGACGATCGACCAATTGATTGCACTGTTAACGCTTGTCGTCATGATCATCACACTTGCAGGAAACCATGACAAACCGAAACAATAGGACAAAAAAGGGAGCCGTAAGGCTCCTTTTTTCTTTCTCGAAAAAATGGACATATTCCCATCCGGGTCACACATACATATTTTAAAAAATACACCTAAGGATCAACAAAGCTCTGCATGGGAACGGAATCGGAAGGAGGAAAACGGCTTGTCATCCAACGCTAAATTGAAAACGGATACAAATCAGCAGTTCGCGGTCAAACGGAAGAGGCGGTTTACCCGAAACGACTGGACTGGGTATTTATTCAGCGCGCCTTTGATCATTGGGGTGCTCGCTTTTGCCATCTATCCAATGATTGCCGCGCTGATCATGAGCTTTCATCAGACCTCGGGACTCTCTGTCGGCGGAAAATGGGTGGGCTTCAGCAATTACGATTACGTGCTTCAGGATTCCTTATTTTGGCAAGCGCTTACAAATACGTTTTTTATCGGCATATGGTCCGTCTTGCTCGGCATTATTTTATCCTTCGTACTGGCGAGCCTGATCAACAACCTGAAATGGAACACGGGCAAGAACTTTTTCAAAGCTGTATTTTTTCTGCCGAACGTCGTTTCGGGCGTAGCCACCACACTGCTGTTCTCCTTTTTGTTTTTTCCTTCCAAGGAAGGGCTTCTCAACTTTGTTATCGGGTTGTTCGGCATCGATCCGGTGGGATGGTTCACCAATCCCGAGGTGTCCAGGTACAGTATCGTCCTGATGAGCTTATGGGGCGCGCTTGGCTACAATACGATTATCTTTCTCGCCGGACTGCAGAGCGTTCCACGCGACCTGTACGAAGCAGCCGAGGTGGACGGGGCGGGAACCTACCGCAAATGGCTGTATATTACGATACCGTATTTGCGCCCCATATTCGTCTTCATGCTCATTATGGGTACGATCGGCGGCATGAAGCGATTTACGGATGTATGGCTGATCGGCGGCACGGCAGGCAATCCGGGAGGAAGCTTAATGACCGTCGTCCTCTATATTTACCGGAATGCGTTTCTCGCTTCACAGATGGGAATGGCGACGGCTGCCTCGTACCTGCTGTTCATCATTATTTTTATGCTTACCGCATTATTGATGCTGCTGAACCGCCGCAAAGACAGCTTTGATTAATTAGGTTGAACAAGGGAAGCAGAATCAATCCAAGTTAGGAGGTCACTGGATGGACACTGTGAAGGTCATGCGTTCACAGCGGCGCAAAAAAATATCGTTTAACCAATGGCTGCTGACAATCGTGCTGTTTTTGGGATCCTTCGTCATGATCGTGCCGTTTCTGTGGATGCTTGTCACGAGCTTCGACTGGGCAGCCCGGCTCCATATCACTTTTCCGCCAAGGCTCTGGCCCGAAGAACCTTCGATCAGAACCTTCGAGGTGGCATTTACAAGCATTAAAATGCTCCGTTACATTACCAACTCGATCGTCGTGAGCGTCGGGGTTATCGTCATCAGCGCCCTGTCGGCTCTTCTGTCGGGATATGCTTTATCCAAGCTGCGTTTTAAAGGGTCGAATATCGTCCTGCTGCTCGCGCTGAGCACCATGATGATTCCATTTGAGATGACCATGATTCCGCAATACTTGCTGTTCAGCAAGCTTGGTCTCGTCGACAACTACCTGGCTTTTTATCTTCCGGCCCTGAATTACGCTTTCGGAACATTCTTGGCTAAAGCCTTCTTTGACCAGCTGCCGACTACGCTGAGAGAGGCAGCGATTCTGGATGGCGCCAAAGAAGTATCCGTGTTCAGCCGGGTGTATCTCCCGTTATGCACGCCGATCATCGCCACGATGGTGATCCTCCTCTTCCTGGGGGTATGGAACGACATGCTATGGCCGCTGCTGATTCTGAAAAAAGCGACCAAGTATACGATCCAGATCGGTCTGGCCATGTTCACTTACAACAACGGGATCGACAAACAGCCTTCCATTATTATGGCTGCTACGACTGTAAGCCTCATTCCGGTCGTCGTCGTATATATGTTCCTGCAGCGTTACATTATCGAAAGCATCGCCTTATCGGGAATCAAGCAGTAAGCAGCGTTCGCGCCTTGTATCGGCCAAATGAAGGATGACGGATCCAGAAAGTACTCATTCGGAAGCATGATGAAAAAGGGGGAGCGGAAATGAAAAAACTGTTCATGTTGGTCATGTCCTGCATGCTGGTCCTGTCGCTTGCGGCATGCTCGGGCGGTTCGGACACGGATGTGACGGGCGGGGTGGAAATCAACAAGGTTTCGGACATGAAAGGAACGGTCCGCGTGGCTTTGGCGGGCTGGCAGCTGGATAACGGGCTTAACGCCCAGACGGGAAATCCTACGATCGGACTGAATGACTACCTGGATCAAACCTTCAAAAAAATGTACCCGAACATCAAGCTGGAGCTGTACCAAATTCCTTGGGAGAACGTCAAGGCCAAGCAATCCGCCATGCTGCTCTCCGGGGATGCGGATATCATGTATACAGGCGGAGCCTTTGCTTCCCAGTGGTACCAAGAGGGACTGCTCCGGGATCTGGATGATCTGATCAAGGAAGACACCAGCTTTGACCCGAGCATTTATCTGGAAGGCATCATGAACAATTCATACAGCACCAAGTCTCCGGACGGTACCAAGCAGTTTGGTATTCCGGTAGCGCTGGGCCGCCGGATGACTATTTACGATAAAAAGCTGTTCGAGGATTGGGGCGTTGAACCGCTGTCTGCCAAGGCCGATCCTGCAGAGATTCTTGAGAAATCCAAGAAAATGACGGGAAAAAATCCGAAAACGGGCGAGGACAACTACGGTTTATACTGGAGCGGCAACGCCTTGAACGGATCCACCTTCGTGGCGTTGACACTTGCCTTTGGCGCCAAAGGTGCGGAAGGAACCTTGAAGGATGTGAAAAGCATCAAGTGGCAGTTAAACACGCCTGAAATGGTGAAAGTGATGGAGTGGCTGAAGGAAGCGGCCAAACTGCCGCCTGCGGGCTTCGTCAATGCCCAAGGTGCGGAAAATTTCGGCCTGGAGAAGAACAATATCGCGATCGCGCTAGACTCGACGGGTGGAGCTACGATGAACGAATATCTCACCAAGAAAAACAAAGATCTGCTCGACCGTTTTGTGCCCGTGCTGAACATGGGACCGAAGGGTGAAGGCTGGGTAGCGGTCGATCCGTTCATCATGGCGAAGAACGCCAAAGACGTCAAGGCATCGTGGGAAGTGCTCAAATTCCTGACGAGTCCGATGACGCAAAAATATATGTATGAGAACTTTTCACAGACGCCGACCTTGAAAAACGCGGACTTCGTGTCCCCTGAAGACAAATATGTGAAGAAAGCGCTCGAAATTGCCGAAGTGGGACATTCGGAGCTGATGGATGAAGCCAATCCGTTCTACATGAGCGACATTGTTCCAGCCGTAAACGGCTTTATCAGCAAAGCGGCGACGGGCAATGCGCCGGACATTCAGAAATTCCTGGATGATTTGCAGGCGCGTGCCGAGAAATGGTCCGCTAACTTAAAGTAAACCTAGCGAGTGCAAAGCCCAAGGAGGGCTTTGCACTCACCCGTTTAATATACCACGCCATGGCCAGAGGAGGATAACAATGAAAAAGGGAATCAATCAGTGGTGCTTTCCAGCGGGTACACCGCTTGGCAAGGTGCTGCGTACAAGCGCGGCCGCAGGATTCGATACGATAGAGCTCAATTTGTACGCATCCGGCGGCGTCGGCTTAACGATGGATACGACGCCGGAGGAGGCGAAGGCAATGAGACGCCTTGTGCGCAGCTATGGACTCTCCATCAGCAGCTTGTCAACCGAGATGCTTGGTCGTTATCCGCTTAGCTCGGCCGATTCCGAAGTTCGATCACAGGGCGTCGAATCGATCCGGAAACAGATCGAGCTGGCACGCGAGCTGGAGGTGGATACTATCCTGGTCGTTCCCGGACGGATCGAAGCGGAGGTCACCTATGAAGAGGTATGGGACCGGTCGCAGAGGGCATTGCAGCCTTTAATAGATGAACTGGACGGAAGCGGAGTAAGCATCGCAATTGAAAACGTATGGAATAAGTTCCTGTGGAGCCCGCTCGAGATGGCCCGATACATTGACCAGTTTGAATCCGATCATGTCGGAGCGTATTTCGATGTAGGCAATACGCTGGCTTTCGGCAGGCCGGAGCACTGGATCCGTTCACTCGGAAAGAGAATCCGGAAAGTTCATGTCAAAGACTTCCGGCTTCAGGTTGCCAGTGCTCATGGCTTCGTACCCCTGCTGTCGGGGGATGTGGATTGGCTGAATGTGAGGCTTGCGCTCAGCGAAATCCCGTATCGGGATAGCCTGACTGCGGAGCTCGAACCATATTCCAGCTTCCCGGATCAATTAATTTTTGACACTTCGCGTCATTTGGATGTTATTATGGGGAAAAATCCTCACTGAATGCAAATGCGTCACAGAACTCGATATGAAGGGAGATCAGGTACATGATTAAAGTTGGAATCGTGGGTGCCGGCATCATTGCCGCCGAGCACATGAAGCATATTCACCAGAATGACCGCGCCGAGCTGACTGCCGTATGCGACGTTGCTCCAGGGGCTGCCGCCGCGGCAGTCCGGCAGTATGGAGGCACGGCATACACCGATTATGATGCCATGCTGGAACAGGAACAGCTGGATGCCTTGTTTTTGTGCGTTCCGCCTTTTGCCCATGGGGAGATGGAGGAGAAGGCAGCTGCTCGGGGAATCCATCTGCTGGTCGAAAAGCCGCTCGGACTGAATATGGAAGAAGTCCGGCGGAAAGCGGAAGTGCTTGAACAATCCGGCATCATTACCGGCTCGGGTTACTGCCTGCGTTATATGGAATCGGTGCAGCGGGCCAAGCAGTATCTGGAAGGGAAGGAGATTGCCATGGTTCGAGCATACCGTTTCGGCGGATTGCCGCCGAATGTCTGGTGGGTGGATCATGACAAATCCGGCGGCCAACTGGTTGAACAGAGCACGCATAACCTGGATATGATGCTGTATCTGGCAGGGGATGTCCGGAAAGTATCCGCCGACATGGCCCTCTTGCTGAGCCGTGACGTACCGGGTATTACGACACCGGATGCTGCATCGGTGAACATGGTATTCGAATCCGGGGCGCTCGGACACATCGATACCGGCTTCTTCCCGCAGCCGGATGGTCGCGCATCGCTGGAAGTGATGGGCCGCAACTTCCGTCTCACCCTGGAAGGGGCTAACCTGACGATCATGGAACCGGAGCAGACGTCCATTCTGAAAGGCAAAGGGGACTTCTACCAGGCACAGGACGATGCTTTCATCCGGGCAGTGGAGACCGGGGACCGCAGCTTGATCCTGGCTCCGTATCGTGAGGCAATGCGAACGCTGGAGGTGACGCTGGCCGCGAACGATTCTGCCAAAACAGGTCAACCGGTATCCTTTGTGTAACGTTGGTAAGCAAAAGGTTGAACGAAGCCTCATAAATCATGTTCATTGTAATAGATAGAGTGCAGATAGATGAAAAAGGGCCGTTCAAGCGTAAACCTTGAACGGCCTTTTTTTGGTTGAAGCTCACGAACCACAGTTTACTCGCTTTCTAATGCAGTTGTCACTTGTTAACCAGACAGAATCGTAGGATAATGGTATGGAATAGCAGAGCTGACCTATTATAATGACAGCCGGACAACACGAGGTGCATCGCAGAGGTGCTTCGTGTTTTTTTGTCGTCTGCTACAAAAAAATCTCCTCAGGCCGAGGAGACGGTTATGCATCAGATTAAGGCAATGGCAAGCAGCGTGAATAAGCTTAACGTCAGGATCGAATTTCTATATCCATATCCGTAACCGTAGGGGCCGAAGGCCGAAGTCGTAACCTGACCGCCCCTGCGTTCCTGCTCCAAGTACACATGATTTCTATCGACTTTGACAATTTTTCCTTCATGGATTTTACCGTCAGAGGTTAATATCCGAACCTTCCGGTTCATGCACTGCATGCAGTTATGATATACGTCCACCTCATCAACTCCTTCCTTTGACAAGGCATCATATGAACCTGCTGGACAAATGGTAACGGCAGTTAACCCTGCCTTCGTTATTAAAGTGTTATCATGGTTGTGATAGATTCCGGACCGGGTTATCGGTTATGATACAGGAAAGGATGTTCAGACATTCACGCACTGAAATCGAGACGAAGATCGGGAGGGAATGCACTCAAAAGGGGATATCCAGCCAAGAAATTGTATGCGCTTTAACTTAAACGAACGAACGTAACGTGTAAGGTTTATTGCAATTTTATCTTATGTAATATAAAATAGAATTAAAATTTTATGTTGATGGATTAATTTTGAAATTTAATTTTATCTGCATAAAAATGTTAAACCAGGAATCCGTTGGATGTCGTTCTTGTTTTTCGGTAAAGGGTTCATTATGATGTAAAAGAGGCTTCTATTAAACAGTGATAGTAGGGAATACATATGTCAATTCATGATAATATTTTAATTAAAATCCGTGAAATGAAAGACAGCCTGACGCCGGTTGAGAAAATGGTGGCGGAATACGTGCTTCAGAATTTGGAGGAGATTCCGCATCTTTCGATCAAAAGCTTGGCTCAGCTGACGAAAACCAGTGATGCGTCCGTACTGCGTTTCTGCAAAACGATGGGATATTCGGGCTATCGAAGCTTCATCGTGAGCATTTCCGCATCGCTGGGTTCGATGGAGGAACAGAAGGATCCGTACACCGACATTCAGCCGGGGGATGATCTGTCCGTCATTATTTCGAATACGTCCAGAAACAACATCAAATCGATTGAGGACACGCTGAGCGTCATCGACAAAAATGAGGTGGACCGGGCGGTGCAGGTGCTCCGGCAGAGCAATCGCATCGTCTTCTTCGGGATCGGAGCCTCAGGACTCGTGGGCATCGATGCGGAGCAGAAATTTTCCCGCATCAACAAGATGTGCCATACGTATACCGACGGGCACAGCCAGCTCACCGCGGCCACGCTGTTGGATAAAGGGGATGTCGCCGTCTTCATTTCCAATTCAGGCTCGACGTCGGAAATTTTGGAGTCCCTTGAGATCACCAAGAAAAGCGGCGCAACCATTATCGCCATCACCAAATACAACAAAAGCGAGCTGGCCGACAAAGCCAACATCGTGCTGAATATTTCGACGCCCGAGCTCACGATCCGCAGCGGTGCTATGGGTTCCCGGATCGCAATGCTGACCGTCATTGACATCCTGTTTGCAGGTGTGGCAAGCGCGGAATACAAGAACGTCAAGAAATATTTAACCAAGACGCACAACATTATTGCAAGCAAACACCGGTAAAGATTACCGAAGACATCGGCTGCCAAGATGGCGGACGGTGTCTTTTTTTGTTGGATAAGCTAAAATTAAAAAACAATAGTTTATTTTATAATAAAATAATATTTCAAAAACTGTTGACCAAAATGAAATTTATCGTTAATATGAAATCAAGAAAAGGATTTGGCAAATATCAAAAGTGCGGTTTTGATACACACCATGTAGTGAGACATTATATGAAAACAACTACATATTGTGCCTTGATCCCGTTCTTAGGATTTGCGACTTCCAGAAATCAAACATGGATAGGAGGATCGCAATGGATGAGTATCTGGCGGGGCTGACAACGGAAGAGATCAATGAGCAGACTCGGATGATCGATGAATGCACCACAGAAGAAATGCTTCGTCTCATGAATGAACAAGATGCCAAGGTTCCTGTCGCGGTGGCAGCGGAGATCCCGCAGATTTCGAAAGCGGTTGATGTACTGCACCACGTGCTTAAAAATGGCGGCAGAATGTTTTATCTGGGGGCCGGAACTTCAGGCAGACTTGGCGTTCTGGACGCATCTGAATGTCCGCCGACATTCGGCATTGATCCTTCGAAAGTGCAAGGTCACATTGCCGGAGGCGATGGAGCGCTGAGACTGGCTGTGGAAGGTTGCGAGGATAGTGCGGAGGAGGGGGTTGCATTAATCGAGCAGTGCGGAGTCACAGACAAAGATGCGGTTATCGGCATTACGGCGAGCGGAAGCGCGACATTCGTCATTGCGGCTCTTCAGAAAGCGCGTGAGATTGGAGCGGCGACGATCGGCGTCGTGAATAACAAGCCATCTAAATTAGAGAACGTCTGTGATATCTGCATTGCACCGGTTGTCGGACCCGAGGTCATTATGGGTTCCACGAGGCTGAAAGCAGGCTCTGCCCAGAAATTGGTTTTGAATATGCTTAGCACTTGTACTATGGTTAAGCTTGGGAAGACTTATGACAATCTAATGGTTGACTTGAAAGCGAGCAACATCAAGCTTCGCGACCGTTCCATACGGATCATCAAGTCGGCGACGGGGGTCGATGACGCCAAGGCTGCTGCCTATTTAGAAAGCGCTTCCATGAATTGCAAGTTGGCTATCATGATGATCGAAACCGGGCTTGAAGCAGGTCCTGCCGAAGAGGCGCTGAACCGGGCCGAAGGAAGCTTGAAAAAGGCGATACGCAACTTTAATCATGTAGTCTAAAAAAACATTTATATTTTCAAGGAGGCCTGTTTTTCATGAAAAAGAAAATGCGAGTAATGGCAACGGTGTTTGCGCTCAGCATGGCATTGACGACCCTTTCCGCTTGCGGCAGCAAGGATGATGCCAAATCATCGAATGCAGATGACCCGAACGCAAAAGACACCATCACGGCTTTGCTGCCACCGGTATCTGCAAACTTCCAAAGCAATTTTGAACAAATGGCGAAGGATTTCAATGCGAAATATCCGAACCTGACGCTCAAAATTGAACCTGCAAGCTGGGAAGACATGACGCAAAAGCTGGACACGCAAGTAAACGCGGGCAGCCCGCCGGATATCGCATTTATTGGGTCTGACGGTATTTCGAAATATGTAGATTCAGGGATGGTCATGGATATCTCGGATACAGTAACAGATGAAATGATCAAAGATTATGACCCAGCTCCTCTCGAGTACATGAAGAACGGCAAAGGTCTTTACGGCTTCCCGGCATACATGGAAGCTCATGCCATCGGCGGCAACAAAGAATTTATGGAAAAAGCCGGCATTGACTACAAAAAGGTACAAAAAGAAGGATGGACCTTCGATGAGTTCCGCGAAGCCATCAAAAAAGGCGTCGTATCCGAAGGCGGCAAAACATCCCGTTACGGTTTTGTATTCGCAACAGCTGGTGTTACTTCCAAAGACTACCTCGGGATTCTGGTGAAAAGCGCCGGCATGCCAGCGGCTTTTGATAAGGACCTGAAATATGCTTACACAAGCAAGAACTTCCTTGAAGTGCTGAAAGACATCCGCGTGATGATCGATGACGGCTCCATGCCGAAAGAACTTAGCTCCATCGATGCAGGCAAACGCTGGAATATGTTCCTGACAGGTCAAACGATGATCACAGGTAAAGGTCTCGCAGGCTTCGAAAGATCCGCGAAGCTGAACAACGAGAAGCTGCAGAACAAAGACGCAAGTGCGGTTAAAGGTTCCATTCCTGTTGATTACGTTGTGCTTCCTGTACCAGCCTTTGCAGGCGCTGAAGCAAAAGCAAGTGTGGCAGTCGACGGTTACGTCACATTCCGCGGCACGAAAGAGCCTACGGCTGCCCACAAGGCGAACGTCGTTAAAGCGGCTAACTTCCTGTCCAGCGGAGCAAACGCAGCGACAACCAACAATGAGCTGTTCGTTGCTCAAATCACGGAAAGCAGCAGAAAAGCTGCCGAAAGCATGAAAGTTGACCGCGATCCGGACAACAAGGCAGCTGTAGAAAGAATGCTGACAACAGCCGTTCCAGCTCGTCCGGACATCCCTACGGACCTCGGCGCTAAAGCTATCAAGCTTGAGGACGAAGTGATTGTTCCTAAGCTCCAAGCACTTATCGCAGGCGAAATTACGCCGGAAGCGATGTACGATGCGGTGAAATCCGCAGCGGTATCGGCCTTCGGTGAAGACGGCATTGTAAAAGACTAGAGAGAATACACCGGAAAGCCGTATGGATTTCCATACGGCTTTCCTCCAATTTACCTGTGATACGTTAGTATGAAAGGGGTTTCGCAGATATGACAGAATATGCTAAACCGATCAAACGACGCAAGTTCAATAGCGATGCAGCTTGGGGATATGCTTTTATCGCGGCGGCACTCATCATTTTTGCGATGTTTACCGCATATCCGGTTGTCAGTGCCTTGATTATCAGCTTTCAAGAGTATAAGCCGCTAGGTTCCGAGTTTATCGGATTTGACAACTATACAGAAACCTTCAAGGATTCTTTGTTCTGGAAGGCTGTTGTAAATACCATTATTTATACCTTGTTGACGGTTCCGGTATCGCTTTTCTTATCTTTTGCCGTATCGATCCTGATCTTGCCGTTTAAGAAAAGAATGCAAACCGTATTCAAAGCCGTATATTATCTTCCTGCTGTCGCTTCAGGCGTGGCACTATCCGTGGTTTGGCTGTGGATCTACGATCCGATGCCTGAGGGCATTTTCAACAAAATTACTGCATTCTTCGGTATGGGTACCCACAACTGGCTCGGATCCAGCGCTTATGCGATGTTTTCGCTCGTTTTGATGGCTTGGTTGTCCAGCCACGGCACGAGCATCATTATTTACCTTGCAGCTTTGCTTGGCATTGATGGAAGCTACTATGAAGCCGCTGAGCTTGATGGGGCCAACTTCTTCCAAAAGCTGTGGTACATTGTTGTTCCTTGCTTGAAACCAACAACCTTGTTCTTGCTTGTTACAGGCGTGATCGGTTCGTTCCAGGTATTCCAGAATGCATATCTGATGACCGGCGGCGGACCTGACAATGCAACAACGATGGTAGGCTTGCTCATTTTTAATAACGCATTTAAATACTTCGAATTCGGCAAGGCAGCAGCACAGTCTCTGATTTTGGCCGCAATTATCGCAGGTATTTCGGTAATCCAATTCAAATTCCTGGGCAAAGACGTGGAATATTAAAGGAAGGGAGATGCAGCAATTATGGCTCTTTATAACGCACATGCTGGGAAACCAGCTGCCAGAAACATCAGAAATACGGCTCTTTTCACCGTGCTTCTGCTGTTTGCCCTGGCAACGATTTTCCCAATCTACTTTATGATTATTTCTTCCTTTGGTGAACCCGTTGCAGCCGGGGCCATGGATTACAAAATATTTCCGAGCAGCTTCTCGCTTGAATCTTACAAGTTCTTCTTTCAATTCAATACTTACACTTGGCGCTGGTTGCTGAACTCTCTGATTGTGGCCACCTCCGTTATGGTGACTAACGTCGTGTTCGCCAGCATGGCAGGGTATGCTTTCTCAAAAATCAAATTCAGAGGCAGAGCCATTACGTTCTCGGTGATGCTCGTCGCCATGATGATCCCTTATCAGGTCACACAGGTACCTCTGTACATCCTGATCGTAAACGTCTTCCATATTCAAAACACGTATACCGCTTTGATTTTGCCGGGACTCGTTACGGTGTATAACATTTTTCTAGCAAAGCAGTTTATGGGCAGCATTCCGAACGAGATTCTGGAATGTGCAAAGATTGAGGGCTGTAATCAGTTCCAGATTTATTTCCGCATTATATTGCCTCTATCCAAAACCGTACTTGCGGTAATGGCGATTCTTACATTTATGGACAACTGGAATACGTTCTTCTGGCCGCTTCTGGTAACGAACTCCATGGATATGCAGACAATCCAGGTCGGGCTCAAGAGCTTCAAGTTTGCGAATACGACTTTATTTGCGCCAATGATGGCGGGCGCTACAATTTCCGCGCTGCCAATGTTCATTCTGTTCTTCAGCCTGCAAAAGTACTTCCTTGAAGGCGTAACTGTAGGCGCGGTGAAGGGCTGATATGGACAGCAAACCCATGGATATGCATTCAAACCGCTATGCCGTTGGACTGATGTCAGGCACTTCAGTGGATGGAATAGATGCAGCAGTGGTTCAATTAACGGACGGACCGGACGGGAAAACCAGCGCAAAGCTGGTTGCATTTCAGAACACCCCGTTTCCGGCTGCCGTCAGGCAGGACATCTTCACCTTGTTCGATCCGCTGCAGGCGACAGTATGCAAGATCGGCAGCATGAACGTATTGCTCGGCGAGCTTTATGCCGAAGCGGCTTTGTCCGTCATTGCGGCAGCGGGGCTTACGCCAGCCGACATCGCGGTCATCGGCTCGCACGGGCAAACGATCTATCATGCTCCGGAAGCTGAACAGCTGCACGGTTATGGCATTCATTATACGGTGCAGATCGGCGAAGGATCGGTCATTGCAGCACGGACGGGCGTCCCGTGCGTGTCCGATTTCCGGCCGGCGGATATGGCAGCCGGAGGGCAGGGAGCGCCGCTTGTTCCGTTCACGGAATATTTGCTGTACGGCGAGGCGCATCGTACCCTTCTTCTGCAAAATATCGGCGGCATCGGCAATATGACAGTCATTCCTGCCGGATGTTCACAAGAGCAGGTCTACGCTTTTGATACGGGTCCGGGAAACATGATCATCGACGGTGTCGTCGAGCGGCTGTATCCCGGGCAACTTACGATGGACATTGGGGGAGCTATAGCCCGAACAGGTACGGTTCATAAGGAGCTGCTTGAACGGCTTCAACAGGAGCCTTACTATGCGCAGCCTCTTCCCAAATCAACAGGCAGAGAGCAGTTCGGTTCATCATATGTAGATTGGCTGCTGGAGCAGGCCAAACTTCAGAGCATCAAAGCCGAGGACGTGACGGCGACCGTCACAATGCTGACCGCGTGGTCGATCGGTGATGCGTACCGCCGTTATGTCAAGGAGCAGGATCCGGCGGATGTGCTCCTAGTGGGCGGAGGCGGAAGCTACAACCCGGTTCTGATCGAATATTTGCGCCAGGAGATGGAGCCGATGGGCGTTCAGGTGCTGACGCAGGAGCAGATCGGGCAGAGCAGTGATGCGAAAGAAGCGGTTGCGTTCGCCATGCTTGCCGATTACACGCTGAAGGGCAAACCCAACAATCTCCCGAGCGTGACGGGAGCCGAAAGGCCTGTTGTGATGGGCAAAATAAGCTACTAATCCTGATAAGGGACGGAGGTGCCGCTGATCATGATCAACACTTGGGATGAGAAGTATGCTCAAGCGGTAATCGATCTATGGAATAAGGAAGCCGTGAAAGATGGGTACAAGGAGCTGACCGAGCAAACCTTCGGGACGATATTTGCTTCGAATCCCTATTTCGACCGGAAAAATACGTTCGTTCTGATCGCTAACGACCAGATCACCGGCTTTGCCTGCGGATGCACCGGCGACGACCTGCCGCTGGGGCAAATCGCGGGTTACATCACCTGTATCGTTCTGGATGAGAACAGCCAAACCGATGAGAACTATAAACAGCTGCTGGATGCGCTCGAAAATCGTTTTCAGGAGCTTGGCAAAAAGCAGTCAGATGTGCTGTTCTTCAATCCGATGATGCTGCCGTGGTACATACCGGATACACCGAAGCATGAACACAATAACGCGCCGGGCGTGCCGGTAGACAGCAGGCTGCATTCCTTTTTGCAGCAGGAAGGGTATGTGGAGCGCGCCAAGGAATGCGCCATGTACTTGAATCTGGACCGCTTCCTGATGCCGGATGAAATCCGTCAGAAGGAAGCGAAAGCCTCGACTAGCGGCTACAGCGTCGAGCTGTTTGACAAGGCCAAGCATGAAGGCGTCGCGGCCATGCTTCAAGGCCTGAACAACCCGTTATGGGAAAAGGAAATCGGTAAATGCACTTCCGATGGTACGCCTGTCGTGGTCGCAGCGCACGGACGGCAGGTTGTCGGCTTTGCCGGACCGGTCATCCGTCAGAATAACGGACGCGGTTATTTTGCAGGCATCGGGGTACATCCGGAGCATGAGGGCCACGGCCTCGGAACGATTCTGTTCTTCAAGCTCTGTGAAGCCTTCCAATCCATCGGAACCGATTATATGTCTCTCTATACAGGCTTAACGAACCCGGCGATCCGGATCTATGAAAAAGCGGGCTTTCAAACGGTAAAACAATTTGCAATCATGAGAAGGGAGTTTTCATAATGAGTGAACAGAAATTGACGATTTTGGCGATAGGCGGACATGTAGGAGATGCAGAACTAACAGCAGGCGGTGTGCTTGCAAGCCACTCCTTAAAAGGGGATAAAATCGTAACGCTGGCGCTTACGGCCGGAGAACGCGGCGTGCCTGCAGGCCAGGACATGGCGGAATACCGTCAGCAAAAGCTGAACGAGGCGAAGGCCTTCGCGGATATGCTGGGCGGAGAATCCATCGTATTCGACATTCCGGACGGCGAACTGAAGGATACCGAGGAAATGCGTCTGCGCGTTTGCGACGTGATCCGTCAGGTCAAGCCGAACGTGATCATCACGCACTGGAAAAACAGTATGCACAAAGATCATGCGACCACGCATCACATCGTGAACGATGCTCGTTTCTTTGCGGGACTGGCTTCATTCGAAAGAGAACTTCCGGCTCACTTTGCCTCCAAACTGTACTATGCCGAGAACTGGGAAGATGCCGTTGAATACAAGCCATATGTTTACGTGGATTTTTCGAAGGAAGCTTTCGATCTGTGGGTGAAGGCGACCGAACAGCATTGGTTCGTAACCAACAGCAAATCTTTCCCATACCTGGAGTACTACAAGCATCTGGCGAGAGTACGCGGTATCGAAGCGCGCAAGGAGTATGCCGAGACCTTCATGATTCCGGAAGAAACGAAGCGCGTGCTTAAGAGCGACCTGTTATAATTCAATGAAGTTCATGTATGAGACAACATAATCGAAGGTGACTGCCAGCAAAGCGGCAGTCATTTTTTTCAAAACCATCTTTGTAATGAACTAAAGTTAAACCTTGCTTCACCTTGATTCCATCTGGAATACAGGAGATGTATGGTTCATTTCTTTAGTTCCATTTATGGTTTTCATTCATTTATCCATTCCAAGGGGGAAGCAGCGATGATTCTGAACGGAATTGATACGATCATGGAAGCAGCACATGTATTGAAGGGGAAAAAGCTTGGACTGATTACCTCACCGACCGGTTTAAATCGGGATTTTGTATCCACAATTCAGATTTTGCACGACAACTTTCACCTGGCTGCGCTGTTCTCGCCGGAGCATGGTGTTCGCGGAGATCAGGCCGCAGGCGCCATGGTTGAAACGTATAAGGATCCCATTACCGGCGTTCCGGTATACAGCTTGTACCGGAAGGATTCCAAACGCTTAAGCCAGGAAATGCTCGATGAGGTCGATGTGGTCGTCTATGACATTCAGGACGTGGGCACCCGATATTACACCTTTATTTATACAATGCTGTATGCGCTTGAAGACTGTGCCAAGGCAGGCAAGGAGATCGTGATCCTGGACCGGGTCAACCCGCTCGACGGCGTTACGGTAGAAGGGAATATCCTGAAGGCAGGCTATGAGTCATTCGTCGGAGGTTATCCGCTGGCGGTCCGCTACGGTCTGACGGCGGGAGAAGTCGCGACGATGGCGAATGAGCAAATGGGCTGGAACGCCAAACTGCATGTTATCCGCTGTGATGGATGGGAGCGCAGCATGCTGTTCCCTGAAACCGGCCGTCAGTGGATCATGCCTTCTCTGGGGATTCCGCGTTTCGAAACGGCCCTCATCTATCCGGGAACCTGCTTATTCGAAGGCACGAACCTGTCGGAGGGAAGAGGAACGACGGCTCCGTTCGAGATGATCGGCGCCCCCTTCATTGATGCGGAGAAGCTTGCTTCCGAAATGAACGGCATGAAGCTGCCCGGGGTGATTTTCCGGCCGGTATACTTCAAGCCTTCCTTCTCGAAATTCCAGGGAGAGCAGTGCGGCGGCGTGCAAATCCATATGACGGATTACCGCGCGGTCCAGCCGCTGGAGACGGGTGTGAAGCTGCTGTTCATGATCAAGAACAACTATGAGGCCTTCTCGTTCCTGCCGCCGCTGAAGGAAAATTCCAGACCGTTCATCGATCTCCTTGGCGGCGACAAGATGTACCGCGAAGAGAACCTTGATGTGAACGCTCTTCTCGAGCAATTCCACGATGAGAGCCGCGAGTTCGCGAAGCTGAAAGCCGAATACCATCTCTATTAAACCAGGCACATTCCAGACATTCGACATAAAAGGGAGCCGATTTCCATATGAAAGAGTTAACGTTAAGAGAAAAAGTCGGCCAGCTCATCGTTGCGGGTTTTCCCGGTCAAGGTATCGACGAAGCAACGCAGCGGCTGCTTGCCGACTATAAAATCGGAAATATCATTTTGTTCGCGCATAACGTGAAGGATAAGGCGCAGGTGAAGAGCCTGTGTTCCGAGCTTCAGGAACAAATCACCGGGAACACAGGACATCCGGCTCTGATCTCGATCGATCAGGAAGGCGGACGAGTGACGCGTTTGCCGAAGGATGCGGTCAACGTGTCCGGCGCAATGGCGGTCGCTTCGACGGGACGCCCGGAGAATGCATACGCTGCCGGGCGGATTACCGCACGGGAAATGCTGGCGCTGGGCATTAACTTTAACCTGGCTCCCGTGCTCGACATCAACAACAACAAGAACAATCCGGTTATCAACGTACGTTCATACGGGGACACGGCAGAAGTCGTCACCGAGTTCGGACTGCAAATGATGCGCGGACTTCAGGAAGGCGGCGTGCTCGCGGCCATCAAGCATTTTCCGGGTCACGGGGATACGGCGGTCGACTCCCATCTGGGGCTGCCTTCGATCGATAAATCGCTCGAGGCGCTTGCTGAGCTTGAGCTGAAGCCTTTCCAAGCAGCGATTGACGCCGGCGCAGAGGCGCTGACAAGCGCGCATATTCTGTTCCCGTCCATCGAGAAAAACCAGGTTCCCGCCACGATGTCGAGAACGATCATAACGGACCTGCTCAAAGATAAAATGGGCTATCAAGGGCTTGTCATTTCGGACTGCCTTGAAATGAACGCCATCCAGAAATTCTACGGAACGGCGGAAGGGGCCGTTGGCGCACTGAAAGCCGGTGTCCATCTGCTGTTCATCAGCCATTCCGGCCAGCTCGTCATGGAAGCGGTGGAGCGGATCGAGCAGGCCGTGGCATCCGGAGAGCTGCCGATGGCGATCGTGGATGAAGCCGTGGAGAAAGTGCTTCATTACAAAACCAAATACGGACAGGTCGGGGATGCAGGGATGACGGATGCGGAACAATCAGTAAACCGCCGCGCGGCCGAAGCCATCAGCCTGGAAAGCATCTGCCTGGTTCGCGGCAAGCTGAACCCTGTTCAGCAGGGTCCGAAGGGGACACTGGTCATCGGCAGTCTTCCCAACCGACCGGACCAGGCTTCCAGTCATGCGAGCACGGAGCTCAGCTTCCCTGTGGAAGCCGCAGCGGCCCTAGGAACGCAGCACTGCATGATGGATCTCGATCCGGATACGCAGGAACAGGACCGCATCCTCGGGAAGGCCGAAGGCTTTGCGAGCATCGTCGTCGGCCTGTACAACGGCTGCGATCATCCGGGGCAGCTGGAGCTTGTCAACCGTCTCGTGCGTGCAGGCCACCAAGTAACCGTGGTGGCACTGGGCAAGCCGTATGACCTCGAAATGCTTGAAGACGCAGCATGCGGATTGGCCGCTTTTGAGTACACGAAGCTCGCGATCCAATCGGTGATTCGCGTTCTCGGCGGAGAAGCCGAGCCGACAGGCCGTCTGAGTTTGCAGAATTAATCCCCTCGGAATTCTGAAGTTTATATAGCAAGGATGTGGCAGCCATGAAATATGTAGCCGGTTTGGACGGCGGCGGCACCAAAACCGCTGTGACCGTCGCGGATGAACGGGGCAGCGTGGTAAAGACCTTTACCTCCGGTGCCATCAATTATAATGGTCAAGATGAAGCGAGCGTCGGCGCCAGCTTGAACGATATCGTGAAGAAGATCGGCGAAGCCTGCGGAGGCATCGAGCATTGCGTGAGCCTATGCGTCGGAGCGGCCGGTGTCAGCAATCCGACCGTGGTCAGCCGCTTAACGGCGCAGATCCGAAGCGGCGGTTATCAAGGATCCCTTCATATTACCGGCGACCATGAGACGGCATTATACGGAGCTCATCAAAGACCGTACGGCATGATCCTGATCGCGGGCACCGGTTCGATCGGTCTTGGCAAGAACAAGGCTGGTCAATCACATCGCACGGGCGGGTATGGCCATCTGATCGACGACGAAGGGAGCGGATATGCGATCGGCAGGGATTTGCTCAGCGCAGTGGTGCAAGCCCACGACGGCCGTATACCGGCCACGGCAATCACCGGGCTCGTATATGAACAGCTGCAATTTCGTTCGGTGCAGGAAATCGTCGGTTTCGTGTACGACAAGCGAACGAATAAAAAGGACATTGCCGCGATTGCGCCGGTCCTGTCGGTCGCCTGCGAAGCAGGGGACCGCGCAGCCTTGTCCATTGCTGAGAATCATGCCGCTTCGCTCCTGGGGCTTGTCGTTCCGGTAGCTGAGGCGCTGCAGCTTCAGGAAGACAGCCTGGCGATGGCCGGAAGTGTCCTGCTCAAGAATACGTTCGTGAGGTCGATGTTCGTGGAGAAGCTTCGCTTGCGCTACCCGAGCATGGAATGCATTATTCCTAAAAGCGATGCCTCCATGGGTGCTGTCTTCATGGCTTTGGAGCAGCTTTCATCCGAATAAGATCATTGCATTATAAAGACCGGGGAATTTATCCCCGGTCTTTTTTTGGCTCACGAACTTTATTTCATCGAGGAATCAAATTGGAATTCAGGGAGAAAGCATCCCCAGTAAGATTTTAACAGTAAAAGCGTGCAAGGCTTTCAAGGTAAAATGAAAAAACAAGCATGTTTAACCTTCAAAGTTTTTCAATATGATGACATCAATCATCGATGAAACGGAGTGTGTGCATGAGCGTCAATCAACTGCTGCAGGCATTGCGGCTCAACTATCTTTTTGCAGAACGGTATTCCTTTTCCCGCAAGTGGACCTATAGCGAATCCGCCATCCCTTATTCCATGATCCGGTTTATTGAGCAGGGCTGTGCCAAATTCACGGTCGACGACACCGAGTATGTGGCCGAAGAGAACGACATCGTCTACATTCCCCAAGGAAGCAGCCTCGCCTGTGAAGCGCTGTCCGACGACCTGATCTTTATCAGCATCCGTTTTACGGCAGCTTTCCCTCTCAGCGACAACGAAGTGTGGTCGGGGATCATGGGCTTCGATACCAAATTCAAATGCGGGGATCCCTACATTCGTCACTATTTTCATAGTATCGTCCATGAGCGTGATTCTGCAGGCAAAGGAAAAAACTTTATGCTGCGGGGCTACCTGGAGCTTATCGTCGGGTATTTGATCAATTCGGTTGAACCTGGAGCAGAGCGTACCGGCAGGCTGAAGCGGGTGCCGAAGGACAACAAGAACGACAACCGCGTCGAAATTATTTTGGATTTCATGATGAACCATATTTCCGCGAACCTCACCGTAGAAGAAATGGGACAAATGGTCAATCTAAGCGTCTCATCCCTGCGAAGGCTCTTCAAGCAGCATACGGGGAAGTCTCCACGGGAATTTTTGATCGATTTGAAAATGGTGGTTGCCGCCAAAAAAATTATCGAAAGCGACGAACGTATTTCGGACATCGCCTATTATGTGGGGATCGAGGACCCGAATTATTTTTCCAGATTATTCAAGCGGCATTATAAAGTCACTCCTCAAGCGTACAGGCAGCTCGCGAGGGATTAAGTTTGGACTCGGCAGTTTTGAGCGATTTGTACTAGTTTTGAGTGGTTTGCTATGTTCAATGTCTTCGGAAATCCCGGTATTGTTAATGTTATAGAAAACGAAGAAGTCAATGAACAGAAGGGATGAAAGCGTATTCCGTCAGAGGAGTGATGTGTCTTTTTCGTCATGCAGGAGTAGCACGAATAAAGCACGGAATGTTCAACCATTTGATTGATTTGAAGGGGGTCATACTTATGAAAAGAAAGCTGCCGCTGATATTGCTGTCTCTCTGCATGCTGTTCGCTGGGGCCTGCGGGAACGACGACGGGGATTCGGAGGCTTCATCCGATGGGAACAGCAATGGTGAGATGAAGGGTGAAATTGTGCTATGGCATTCCTTCACCCAAGGGGCGCGGAACGATTTTATGAAGGAAGCGGCCGATGATTTCATGGCCAAGCATCCGGGCGTAAAAATCAAGATCGAAACCTTTGCCTGGTCCGAATTTTATACAAAATGGACGACGGGCGTGCAATCCGGCCAGGTACCTGACGTCAGCACCGCACTGCCGAACCATGTGGTGGAGATGCTCGATGCGGAGGCGATTGTTCCGCTTAACGACGTGATCGACAACATCGGAAGAGACCGCTTTTACAGTGCGCCGCTAGCGGAAGCCACGTTGGATGGACAAAATTATTCCATTCCTCTCTACTCTCATGCACAGGTCATGTGGTACCGGAAAGACCTCTTGAAGAAGGCTAATCTCGAAGTGCCGAAAACTTGGGACGAGCTGCTCACGGCTGCCAAAGCGATCAACCAACCGCCGAATGTGTATGGTCTGTCCGTACCGATGGGACTAGGCGACATGATGGCCACGCGCTTCCTGAACTTCTATGTCCGTTCGGCAGGCGAAACCTTGATTACGAAGGAAGGGAAGGCCAATCTGACAAGCAAAGCTGCGATCGAGGGCATCAACTATTGGGTCGATATGTACAAGGCAGCGTCACCGTCAGGCTCAGTGAACTTCAAAGTACTTGACCAGGCGACCCTCTTTTACCAGGGGAAAACGGCGTTTGATTTCAACAGCGGTTTCCAGATCGGAGGCGTTGAGACGAACTCGCCGGCTCTGCTGGACCAGATCGATGCCGCTCCGATTCCCAAAATTCATGCGAACGATCCGGACCGGGGAATCGAAACCTCAAATGTTCCTGTCGTCGTATGGAAGAAGAGCAAGCACCCGGACATTGCGAAAGCATTCGTAGAGAGCCTGTTCGAGAAGAAACGGTATATTCAATTCCTCCATTCGGTACCCGCGGGGATGTTGCCGGCACTGAAGGATATCGCGGAAGATCCGGAATACCTGAACAATCCGACGATTCAGAAATTCAGCAGCGCGGTTAACGTCATCAGCAGCGCCGTGGATAAAGGGACGGCCATCGGCATGGAATACAGCCCGGTACTGCAGTCAGGCATCCTGACAAGCCAGGGCGTCATCGAGAAGATGTTCCAAGACATCGTGCTCAAAGATGAGCCTGTGGAAGATGCTGCCCGCAAGGCGGAGAAAAAACTGAACAGTCTCTTTTCGATGGGACAATAACATCGGCAGGAGGAAGAAGTCCCTTCCGACGACCATAGCCGAAATGGAGTGAAGCAGATGAGGACGATCAGCAGTAAATTTAAATCGCTCAATACGACAGGTGTACTGTTCATTCTGCCTGCCGTGTTGATTGTCATTCTTTTGTTAATTTATCCGATCCTGTCAAGCTTGTATGTCAGCTTTACTTCGAAGCATTTGATCCGGCCCCGTTACGACTGGGTATGGTTGGACAACTTCAAATTCGTGCTTACGAACGCCGACTTTTATATCGCATTCCTGAATTCGATCAAGTGGACGATCTATTCCATTGCCGGCCAGCTGATTATCGGCTTTCTAGCCGCTCTGGCCTTGAACCGAATACCGAAATACTCCGGGTTTTTCAGGACGCTACTGATTATCCCCTGGGCATTCCCTGCGATTGTCATCGCGTTTTCGTGGAAATGGATTCTGAATGACGTATACGGATTTGTGCCCAATCTGCTGACGCAGCTCGGGTTGACACATTTAAACATCAATTTCCTTGCGGATCCGGCATTCGTGTTCGGCACGGCGGTGTTCATCAACGTATGGTTCGGTGCGCCGCTGTTCATGGTCAACATTCTGTCGGCCCTCAAAACGATTCCCTCGGACCAGTATGAAGCAGCCGTGATGGATGGGGCGACCTCTCTGCAATCCTTCT
This sequence comes from Paenibacillus sp. SAFN-054, assembly GCF_051966755.1. Classification (NCBI taxonomy): domain Bacteria; kingdom Bacillati; phylum Bacillota; class Bacilli; order Caryophanales; family Paenibacillaceae; genus Paenibacillus; species Paenibacillus sp. SAFN-054. The sequence goes on along the minus strand of NZ_JBQCKS010000001.1, from coordinate 1,662,917 downwards.
GGTTCATTACGGTACGCCATATCCGGGGGGTCATCGGCCTGCTGCTGGTGCTGAGAACGATATGGATCTTCAACAACTTCGATCTCCTGTACCTTCTGACGGGCGGAGGACCATCGGATTTGACGACAACGCTGCCGATCTTCGCTTACAAAACCGGTTGGGGAATGAAACAGCTGGGGATTGCGTCCGCCATCACCGTCATTTTGCTGCTCTTCCTGCTGGCCATATGCATGCTCTACTTCAAGCTTCTGAATAAATGGGAAAGAGAGGACCGCTAATGAACAACGTGGGACAAAGCAAGCTGAATATCGCCGTGATGTATGTGTTTCTGTCATTGTTATCCCTGATCGCGGTCTTTCCCCTGATCTGGATCATTCTATCTTCCTTCAAAACATCGGGGGAGATGGCCAATCATCCGTTATCGATGCTCCCGAAGCAGTTTACCCTTGAATATTACAGCCGGGTGCTTCATAACCTGCATTTCACGACGAACATCAAAAACAGCTTGATCGTATCGCTGTCGGCAACGCTGGTCACCATCGTCGTATCCGCTCTCGCCGCCTACGGCATCGTCCGCTTCTTTCCGAAGGCAGGGAAAAAGATGACCAAGCTGCTCATCACGACCTATATGTTTCCACCGATTCTGCTGGCGGTTCCTTACTCGATCATCATCATCAAAATCGGGCTGGTTAATACGTGGACGGGGCTTGTCATCACCTACTTGTCCTTCTCCATTCCGTATGCGATCTGGATGCTGATCGGTTTCTTCCAGACGGTTCCGCTTGAGATTGAAGAGGCGGCCCATGTGGATGGAGCGGGAAAAGTCCGGGTGTTTCTGCAAATCGTACTGCCTATCGTTTCTCCGGGTGTCGTAGCGACGGCGATCTACACCTTTATCAATACATGGAATGAGTTTCTGTTTGCGCTGCTGCTGATCAACACTTCGGAGAAAATGCCGATTTCCGTTGCGCTCTATTCCCTGACAGGCTCCGAGATTCTGGACTGGGGAGAAATGATGGCCGCTTCCGTCATTGTCATCGTGCCATCGATCATCTTCTTCATGCTGATTCAGAAAAAGATTGCCGGAGGATTGTCGGACGGATCGGTCAAATAAAAAAACAACTTCGAGAGGAGCTAATAGGAATGAAAACAGTCAATTACGGCATTGTGGGAACAGGTTATTTTGGAGCGGGGCTTGCGCGTATCCTAAATGAAATAGAGGGTGCCCGGGTGGTTGCGGTCTATGATCCGAGCCATGCGGAGCCCGTCGCGAGGGAGCTGAATTGCGATTTGGAAGAGAGCGTGGAATCGCTCTGTTCAAGAGACGACGTCGATGCGGTGATCGTAGCCTCGCCTAACGGTTATCACAAAAACCCGGTGCTCTGCGCGGCAGAACATGGTAAACATGTCTTCTGCGAAAAGCCGATCGCTCTTTCCTATGCGGACTGCAATGAAATGATCCAGAAAACGAAGGAGCATGGACGGGTATTCATGGCCGGACATGTCATGAATTTCATGAACGGCGTGCGGACGGCCAAGCAGCTGATCAACAGCGGAAGAATCGGGGAAATCCTGTTCTGTCACGCCGAGCGCAACGGGTGGGAGGAAGCGCAGCCTCAAGTAAGCTGGAAGAAGATGAGGAATATTTCGGGCGGGCATTTGTACCATCATATTCATGAGCTGGATTTCATCCAGTTTCTCATGGGTCCGGCCGAACGCGTGACCATGGTAGGCGGCAACGTGGCGCATAAAGGAGAGCAGTTCGGGGATGAAGACGATATGCTGTTCCTGACGCTCGAATTCCCCGGTGACCGGTACGCCACATTGCAATATGGATCGGCCTTCCGCTGGCCGGATCATTTTGTGAAGATTCAAGGCAGCGAGGGAGCTATTCTGATCGATATGCAGGACGTGAAGGTCGTCCTCAAGACGCCGGAAGGCGAGGAGCGATTCCTGCTGCATGAATCCAGGGAAGTGGACGAAGACCGGACGCGAATTTATAAAGGCCTGGAGATGGATGGCGCCATTATGTACGGCAAACCCAGCGCGAAACCTCCGTTATGGCTGCAGGGAATTATGATCAAAGAGATGGCATATTTCCATCAAATCATGCAGGGTGCGGCTGTCGAGGATGAATTCCGTCCACTGCTTGACGGAACGGCAGCAAGGGCCGCGATCGCCACGGCGGATGCGCTGACATTGTCCCTGAAGGAAGACCGTAAGGTCAGCGTAAGCGAGATCACGGAAAAAGGAGCCTAAACCGCGATGATTTATGACAAACTCGAAAATATCCATCAATACGCTTCGGATAACAGTGTTTTGTCGCAATGCTTTAAGGATATAGAATCCAGTCTGCATGCGGATTTGCATCCGGATGAAATGGCCTCAAAGGTGTATAAAAAAAGCCGGATTCAGTTTGCGACCGCGCCAAAATGCGAAAAGCGCTTTGAATCCCACCGGAAATATATAGACATCCATATTGTCCTGAAGGGACGTGAATACGTGGAAGTCGGAAGCGCGGCCTCTCTGACGAACCGGACGGAATACGATCCGGATCAGGACATCCTTTTCGGAGATATGCAAGAAGGGGAAGGGGGAAAGCTCACAGGGTATCTGGAGCCGGGAAGATTTCTCGTCTGTTTTCCGGATGATGCGCATTTGGTGGGGGCACACGAACATACGGCAGCGATTGTAGAGAAGTTCGTTTATAAAATCCCGGTTTAACCAATGTTTGAATAGGGCTTTGATCAAGAAAGGGAGTGGGATCGTTGACGGAAAGCAGCATTACTAAGTTTGCGGGTATTTATGTCGCCATGTATTCCGCATATGATGCGGAAGGAAACGTAGACAAGCAACGTGTCAAACAGCTTGCAAGATATTACGCATCGGCAGGGGTCAAAGGCTTGTATGTCGGAGGCAGCTCCGGCGAGGGCATGCTGCAGAACGCACAGGAACGCAAGCAGGTGCTCGAAGCGGTTATGGAGGAGGTTAAGGGAGAGCTGACCGTTATCGTTCATGTCGGAGCCAACTCGACTCGCGAGAGCGTGGAGCTGTGCCGGCACGCGGAACAAGCGGGAGCAGATGCCGTCTCTTCGGTGCCATCCATTTATTACAGACTTTCGGAACAGGCTGTGGAGAACCACTGGCAGCATATGATCGACAGCACCAGCCTGCCGTTTATCATTTACAACATTCCGCAGACGACCGGATTTCATCTTTCCTTCGAACTGTGTAAACAGCTGGCTCGGCAGTATAAAGTCATTGGCGTCAAAATGTCCGGGGAAAGCACGTTTGAACTGCAGCAGCTCAAAGAAGCGGGTGGCGATGATTTTCTCGTCTTCAACGGGCCGGATGAACAATTTCTGGCAGGAAGAATCATGGGCGCCGATGGCGGTATCGGCGGCACGTATGGCGTCATGCCGGAGCTGTTCTGCGAACTGGACGCGTTATTCAGGGATAACCGCCTGACGGATGCCCGGAAACTGCAAATTGAAATCAACGGATTTATCAAGCGGCTCCTCGGCTATCCTTCGCTATATGGAGCATGTAAATATATACTAAGCCTCCGCGGCATCGAAACAGGCGAGCCGAGGCTGCCGCTGCTGCCCGTGCTCCGTTCGCATCACGAATCCTTGGTTCGGCTGAACCAAGACATACAGGAGGTTGTGAACCGGGTGAAGATGCGCTCCTAGATCAAATACCCGGAAGCCCGAAAAAGCCCCTTACCCGGGGGCTTTTTACTATATGAATGCCTTAATATGGAGCAATATGGGATAAGGCCACTTGAACAGGGAGCGAAAATACAGGGACAGGCCATTCGCGTGAGGGACAACGGTTTAATCTTCTGGCCGTGCACCGGCTTCCAAGGCTTCCTGAATCAGCACCTTGCTGCCTGTCTTCGCGCTTTCCAGTGCTGCCAGTACCATAGCCATGCTGTAGATGTTGTCACTGCAGTCCGTTTCCGGCTTGCGCCCCGCTTCAAGGGCCGCGAACATTTCATCCAGGCACCCGTGATGAAAGGTGCTGCGCATAGGTTCCAGCACACCCGGCACGCGCGTATACTCGCGGATAAATTTGCCGCCCTGATCCCCCTCGGTGACAACTTCGGCGTAAGGTTCGCCGTGCCCGTCCCAAACGGCCGTACCCTTGTCACCGGTCACACGCCAGGAAGCCTCCCAGGAGGTCGGCATCCCCTCTGCGCACCAGGAGCCGCGGTAATTGAACACAGAGCCGTCGGACATTTCGAAGATGCAGATGGCCATGGCATTCCCTGCGTACCAGGACCCCGGAGGGTTGAATTCATGGCAGTATACCGAGACTGGATTGGCTCCTGTGATGAGCCGTGCCTGGTCGAAGGTGTGGATCGCCATGTCCAGGAGCAGGGGACTGGCCATCGCTTCGCGGAAGCCGCCGAAATGGGCGCCGATAAAAAAATCCGCCCCGACGAAACCGGGCTGTCCGATGGCACCATCGGCAATCAGCTGGCGGAGGGCGCGGATCCGAGGATCGTACCGCCGATTCTGCATCACGGCATGCGTGCGCCCGGTCAGCGCCGAGATCCGGACGATGTCGAGACAATCCTCCAGCGATTCCGCCAGCGGCTTCTCCGCAAACACGTTGCAGCCCAGTTCCAGAGCGGCCGTGCTCACGCCATGATGGCTCGAAGGAACGGTCACGTCAAAAACCAGATTTGCTCCCGAAGCCCGGATGGCCTCTTTCACATCCGTAAATACCGGGCAATCGAGCGATTTGCGCTCAGCCAGCGCGAGCGCCGATTCCTTTTGGATATCCGCCAATCCGACGATCTCGGTGTCATCCCGTCCGGCCGCATATTCGACCCAGGCATTCGCCATGCCGCCGCAGCCCGCGACGACGACTTTATACTTTGCAGTCATCCTGCTTCCCCCTACACCGGATTCGGAACGAAATCCCCGCCCCGGCAACGTTTTAAATAATTCAATGCGTGGACCTGGCCCGTCATTTCCAGCTCTCCTGAATAGACCGGATCATGCCAGCCTTCAATATCAATTGTCCCTTGATATCCGTTCTGCCGCAGAATGGTCATAATATCCGACCAGTTGCTGTCACCAAATCCGGGTGTGCGATGCCAGACGAACGGCTGATTGCCGTGTACGCCATGTTCTCTGATGACATCCCATGCGATGGTAGCGTCCTTACCGTGCACATGGAACACCTTAGGCGCCCATTTGCGGAGCTGAGGTATCGGATCGATGAGGCTGACCATTTGATGGCACGGCTCCCATTCCAGCCCGAGATTGTCTGATGGCACGGCATTGAACATCATTTCCCATGCCGCCGGGTTATGGGCGATATTCCAGTCCCCGGTCTTCCAGGTACCGTCCATATCGCAGTTTTCAAAAGCCAGCTTCACGCCTTGGTCTGCCGCCCGTCTTGCCAGCTCTCCAAAAACTTCTTTGAACTTCGGGATGGATTCGTCAATGGGGCATCCCGTCAAGCGGCCCGTGAAACCGGATACAATTTCAGTGCCGAACAAATGGGCGTGATCGATCAGCCGCTCCCAGGTGGCCAGCGTGTCCGCATTGTCGCCTTTACCGGTCAAAGGGTTACCGAACACGCTGATAGCCGAAATCACAAAATCATGCTCATCCCCCAATTCTTTCATCCGTGCAGCAAGCTCCTTCAGGTCAGTGCCCCCCGAGGTTTGCCAAAACGTGAGATTAAATGATTCGAAGCCGTACTTGGCTATCTGCGGGATTACCCGTACCGCGTCAGCGCCGCCGACCAGCGTTCCGATCCGCAAGTTGTTGGTGTCCATGATTGTGATCACTCCTATATTGACATATCGTATTCGTTACACCACCATTATAGCGGGGAGGCAAGCTGTTTTCTCTAACCGATCTTGTGGAATACTAGTCTGATTTTGAGGGGGTATGGGCGTGACCTATCCTAGGGACTTATGGGAGAATACCGCGCTGGAGAACACGGTATACCCGTTTCAACTTTTTCAGAACCGCTGCTCCGGCACTCACGCCGGTCACTGCATTTTGTACTTGCATTGGCACGAGCATTTTGAACTCCTCGTCATGAGGCATGGCAGCGCCGTCTTCCATGTTGACAGCCGTCCTTATACGGTAGCGAAAGGGGATGTCCTCATGATTCCCGGGGGGAGCCTGCACGTCGGTTACTCCCTCGTTGAAGGCGACCTCCATTACGACTGCATTGTCGTCAACGCTTCCCTGTTTAATGACTGGCTGCATGATCCCGTTCATCATCAATTTGTCGCGCCTTATTTGGAAGGCAGGCTTCAGTTTCCAGTGAAGATCTGCCGCCATGAAGAACATAGCGGATATGTGGCCCTCTTAGAGGAGAGCATCACGGAGCTCCGCCTCAGGCTTCCGGCTTACCAGCTGACGGTGAAATCCAGGCTGCACCTTTTCTTGACGCTGATGGCCAGGGAGAATAAGCCAAGCGCAGAAAAAGCCGATGCGCGTGGTGCATATTTCCCCAACCGGGAGAGATTTAAGCAGCTGATCAGGCAGATCGAATCGAACCTTTCGGATAAGGTTACCGTCGAGGAGGCAGCCCGGCAGGTCAACCTGAATCCGTATTATTTCTGCAAGCTGTTCAAGCGGTTAACGGGCCGGACCTTTATTGAATACATCCATATTTGCAGAGTGAAGGAGGCCCGCCGGCTTCTGACCGAAACCAACGAGTCCGTGACGGAAATCGCGTTGCTAGTGGGCTTTGACAATCCGAATTATTTTACGAAGCTTTATAAAAAGCACCTGGGGATCACGCCATCCATGGAAAGAAAATTGGATCCAAACGGGTCCCGCTAATGAAACAAACCGGGTCTCGCTTAAAGGCGGCAGCATGCTTGACTGCATGAACCATCTTATGATACTTTCTTCAATATAAAAATGAGGGAGGGATAAAGCATGACAATTTCCGAGCTTGTAGATGATCAGGTGAGCCTGTCTTTGAGAGCAACATTTGGCAAGGTTCACCCAATCACAAATCAGATACCGGAGCTTTATCCTTCTATGCATAGATATCGGAAGTGACTTGTTTTTAAGCTGGTCGCTTGTTTTTGTATAGCTTGGTTAATGTATTGCAGGAAAGCACCGGTGCATCGGTGCTTTCTTTTGCTTTGTCTCCGTGTAATAGGAGATCGTTAACGATGAAGCAACATTCTAAATATGAGCGAATCCGCGGGATTCTTTTGGCCCTTAAGCAGCCGGATTATAGATACAAGCAGCTAACGGAAGCCATTTTCAAACAGAAAATCAGGCATTATGATGACATGAGCTGCTTGCCCAAAGCCGTAAGACACGAGTTGATCAAGGAAATGGGTGACGATGTGCTGAGTATTACACCCAAAATCGTGCAGCAATCCAAGCAAGTGAGCAAGATTCTTTTTGCGATTCCGGGTGACGAACATATCGAGACCGTAAAGTTAAGTTATAAAAATGACTGGGAATCTTACTGCATTTCTTCCCAATGCGGCTGCGGATTTGGCTGTACCTTTTGCGCTACGGGTACCCTTGGGCTAAAAAGAAATCTGACGCCGGATGAAATCACGGATCAGCTGCTGTATTTTCACTTGCATCATTCCTCACTGGATAGCGTGTCGTTTATGGGGATGGGGGAAGCGCTTGCCAATCCGTACGTATTCGAGGCTTTACAGGTACTGACCAATCCCGATCTTTTCGGCTTGGGGCATCGGAGAATTACGGTGTCAACCATAGGCATTCTTCCGGGAATCAAGAAATTAATGAAGGAATTTCCACAGATGAATCTCACCTTTTCTCTTCACTCTCCCTTTCCGGATCAGAGAAGCGAGCTCATGCCCATCAATCATCATTATCCGTTAGAAGTAGTGATGGGGCTGCTCGATGAGCATATTCAAACGACCAAACGAAAAGTCTACATTGCTTATATCCTTCTCCGGGAGGTCAATGACTCAGCCGCGCATGCCGCAGCTGTTGCTGATTTACTGCAGGGAAGAGGCTCATGGGAACATTTGTATCATGTTAACCTCATTCCTTACAATTCCACCTCTGCGACTTCGCGAAGTTATCAAGAATCGGATCGGAGCAGAATCAACCTCTTCCTTCAAATCTTAAAGGCAAAAGGAGTCCATGTTACCGTCAGAACCCAGTTTGGTTCCGAGATCAACGCAGCATGCGGTCAGCTGTACGGATCACAGTGAAATGATGAAAATAATCCGGGCCTAAAGGAGGGAGTTCCCATGGTTCTTAAAAACGGCAACGAAGGAAACCGGTTGGCATCCGGTACGGGGACTGGCACATACGGCTTTCGTTTCTCTGCGCCTTCACACTTGGCGCTGTGCGAATTGTTTGCGGTCGGACGGGATGAGATCAGGCACCCGTCATACCGATGGGATGGCGACGTGCGGAAGGATGGCCCGTTGCTGCTGTTCCAGTACACGCTGGAAGGCGAGGGGGTATTCGAATCGGGGACGGAGACGTACCGAATCGGTCAGGGCCGTGCGATCATGGCAGAAATTCCCGGCAATCACCGCTATTATTTTCCGTCTGACGGAACGCATTGGTCCTTCGTCTTTATTCTGATGCGGCCGGCGCTCATCCTGCCGAATTGGGAAGAAGCGAAGCTCCGGTTGGGGGAGGCCCCCTTCCTGCTGCCCGCAAGTCGTCCCGTCCGGGCGCTGCAGGAGATTTGGAATCAAGCGGGCCACGGCAGGATTACCGACCCGTACACGGCCTCATCATGCGTATATTCTTTCATATCTGAATTGTGCCGGTATGCGGTAGCGCCGCATGACGAACAGCGGAACTGGCCCGATAAAGTGCGCAAGGCCGCCGAGTACATGGATACGAATTACCACTCGATGATCAGCCTGGATCAGCTGTCGGATCGGCTCGGATGGTCGAAATACCATTTGCTGCGCACGTTTGCGGCGGTGGTAGGTCAGACGCCAAGCGAATATTTGAATCGGGTCCGGATTGAACAGGCGATGCGGCTGCTGCGAGAGACGGACATGAGCGTTGAACAGATCGCCGAACAAGTTGGTTATTCCGGTGGCAGTTACCTGATCAAGGTGTTCCGGAAAATGACCGGATTGACGCCCGGAGGTTTCCGCTCCGAAGAGGGGCAGCTGACGTTCAGCCGGATGTTTCTTGAAGATTATAACGTGGATAAGCGTTTTAATGATTAATGGTGCTTTGGACAGCAATATTGTACTGTGATAGACGAAAGATTACTATGGAGACGTTGTTCTTCCCGGGCGTAATATGAAAGGCGTAAAGCAATATTATTCTACGAAATCATTTCGGGAGGAACGTCATGCAGCATCATTCGTTTGCACCAACACCCCCGATGGGGTGGAACAGCTGGGATTGTTACGGCGCGACGGTTACGGAAGCGGAAGTCCGGGGCAACGCCGAATATATGGCGCGGCATTTAAAGAAATACGGCTGGGAATTCATTGTCGTGGACATTCAATGGTATGAACCGGGAGCCGTATCCGACCTTTACAGACCCTTCGTCCGGCTCGAAACGGACGGTTACTCGCGGCTCGTGCCGGCGGTGAACCGCTTTCCGTCCGCAGAGGGGGGGCGTGGCTTCAAGCCTTTGGCGGATGACGTGCACAGCCTCGGTTTGAAATTTGGAATCCACATGATGCGCGGCATTCCGCGGCAGGCTGTGCATGATCATACGCCGATCAAGGGAACGAAGGTGACGGCACGGGATATCGCCCATACCTGCTCCTTCTGCGGGTGGAACACGGACATGTACGGCGTCGATGCAAGCAAGGAAGGGGCGCAGGAATATTATCATTCCTTGTTTGAAATGTATGCCGAATGGGGTGTCGATTACGTCAAGGTGGATGATATTGCGGATTCTTGGCTGCACGGGGGACCGCATTTGGCGGAAATGGAGCTGATCCGGAGGGCGATCGACCATGCCGGCCGTCCGATGGTGCTCAGCCTGTCCCCCGGTCCTGCACCCGTCAAGCATGCTGATTTCCTTGAAGCCAACGCCAACATGTGGCGGATGACCGACGATTTCTGGGACCGCTGGCCGCTGCTGCTTGATATGTTCGACCGCTGCGAGACTTGGCAGGGGCGGCCTAAGCCCGGCTGCTGGCCGGATTGCGACATGCTCCCGCTGGGCCGTATCGGCGTGCGGTGCAGCCATCCCGACCGTATGACAAGCTTTACGCGAGACGAGCAGCTCACAATGATGACGCTGTGGACGATCTTCCGTTCGCCGCTCATGTTCGGCGGCGAGATGCGCAATAACGACGAGTGGACTTTATCGCTTCTGACCAACCGGGATGTGCTGGACATGCACCGGAACAGCTTTGGCGCCCGGCTGGTGAGTCGGACTGCAGGCCGGGTAATATGGGCTGCTGAGGGCCCCCATGGGGAGCGTTACGCCGCGCTGTTCAATATCGGTGAGGAAACTGCTGACATTTCCGTAGCACTGGCAGAGTTAGGCATTTCTGGCCCGGCATATGCGGACAATCTGTGGACCAGAGAGGAGCGCCGGGAGCTGGCCGGCACTTTGGCTGCTACGGTTGCTCCTCATGGAGCCGCTTTATTCCGGATCATAACGGAATGAATCCTTCATGCATTTGATTTATCCGTTATTGGTTCTTGTTTGGCGGCGTACAGGCTGCAGAAATGATGAGAGGAAGTCTATCTTTTTAAAGATAGGCTTCCTTTTTTGTCAGGATGATCGTTTGAATGATTTTGTAGAGAAGAGCCGAACCGCTCCAGGACCGCATGAAATTTCCGTTCCACAGTCTAGCTGACCCATGTGACTATATATCAATTAGTTGTTGGTATACATCATTGTTTAAATCAAGGGAGTCATTTACAATTTTTTTAAAATTTAGCGCTAAGCTCTAAACTGAATCTGAAGTTGTGTGGACCACATTTTTAGGATGGAGGTGTTCCAGATAAGCCGATGAAGCTGCTTGCTAGAGTATTCATAGTGAATGGAATCCGTTCTCTGCATGCCTTTGAAAGCGATTACATGACAACGCCGCATAAAGACGAATTCTATGGGAAGGTGACATGATGCGTATACAAAATTACAGCAGAAGAGGCATGTCTGTGAGGAAATTCCTGTATATACTCCCGTTCATGCTTATGCTTGCTGTCTTTGCGTACTACCCGCTATACGGATGGGTTTATGCTTTCTTCGACTACACGCCGCCGATTCCGCTGTCCCGATCGCCATTTGTAGGATTACAATGGTTTCGTTCCTTGATCGAAAATGAGGTCAAAATTAACCAGCTTCTTCAAGTCATCAAGAATACGTTTGGCATGAGCGGTCTGATGCTGCTGTTCTCTTGGCTTCCCATGATCTTCGCCATATTCCTGAATGAGATGAAGGCGGTACGATTTCGGAAGTTTGTGCAGACGGTGACGACGCTGCCGAATTTTATCAGCTGGGTTTTGGTCTATTCTCTGGCGTTTACCATGTTTTCCAGCGAAGGCATCATGAACGGTCTGCTGAGGCAGCTGGGTCTGATCGATTCTCCGATCTTATTCCTTCAGAACACGGATCATGTATGGATGACCATGTGGTTATGGACGATCTGGAAAACACTCGGATGGTCCGCCATTCTGTACATAGCGGCAATCACAGGTATCGATGATTCCCTGTATGAAGCGGCTCATGTCGATGGAGCGACGAGAATGCAGGTGATATGGAACGTCATCCTCCCGAGCATGCTCCCGACGTATTTTGTACTGCTCATGCTGCAAATCGCGGGCTTTCTGAATAATGGCTTGGAGCAGTACTTCGTATTTCAGAATGCATTCAACAAGGAAAACATACAAGTGCTGGATCTGTATGTCTACAACCAGGCGATGGGAGGCGGCAGCTATTCCGTATCGGTCGCGATCAGCATGCTGAAGAGTCTGATCAGTGTCATTCTTCTCTTTTCGGTGAATGGAATGTCAAAATTGTTAAGAGGAGAGGGCATTGTATGAGAAAAGCCGTTCCGACGAGTGCGACCGACAAAATGATCACCGTTTTGATATATGTCCTTTTTTCCCTGTTTGCCTTCGTTTGCGTCTATCCGTTTTACTCCATCATCATTAATACGATCAGTGCTAACGATATCAGTGCCAGAGGGGATGTCGTCTTTTATCCAAAACAAATCCACTTCCAGAATTATTTGGATGTCTTTAAAATACCGGGTCTGTGGAATGCAGCCTTGGTCTCTCTTGGCAGAACATTGATTGGAACGCTGCTGACGGTTGGAGCTTCCGCCTTTTTGGGATTCATGTTCTCCCAGGAGGATATGTGGGGGAGGAGGTTCTGGTACCGCTTCACCGTGATTACGATGTTTTTTAATGCCGGGATTATTCCGTGGTACCTCACCATGAGATCCCTGCATTTGACCAACAACTTTTTGGCCTATATTCTGCCGACGATCGTTGCCCCGTTTTTCATCATTCTTGTCAAAACCTTCGTGGAATCGACGCCAAAGGAATTGCAACAGGCGGCAAGCATCGACGGGGCGGGAACGATGACGATCTTCTTCAGAATCATATTGCCGTTAAGCAAGCCTATACTAGCTACGGTTGCCATATTCACTGCCGTGGATCAGTGGAACTCCTTCCAGGATACGCTGCTGCTCGTGACGGACAGTAGATTGTACACGCTGCAATTCATTCTTTATAACTACATCAATCAGGCAAGCTCATTATCGACCATGGTCAATCTGCAAAATGCCGGTTCAACCGCCATGGCGAGTCTGGCCACAGAGCAAACCACAACTTCCATCCGCATGACGGTCACCATCATCGTCGTCGCACCCATATTGCTTGTGTATCCGATTTTCCAGAGGTTCTTCGTCAAGGGAATCATGATCGGGGCGGTCAAAGGGTGATTGCTGATATGTACATGAGAATTAAACAATGGATCAGGAGGATTGCTAATGAGTAAGAGCAGGGAAGCAGCCAAAAAATCGATCGTGACACTGTTCGTTTGCCTCTTCATGGCCTCGGCCAGCCTTGCCGGATGTGGAAGCGCATCCAATGAGGAAGCAGGCAATGAAGCTTCGAACTCCCAAGATAAAACAGCCATAGACCACAGTAAGCCGCTGACGATTACGGTGTTCGATAACGCGGCGAATTACCAGGGAGAGCAGACCGGATGGTACGGTAAGCTGCTCAAGGACAAATTCAATCTGACGCTGAACATTCTGGCTCCGCAGGTTGCCGGCGATCAGTTATACAAGACCAGGTCGGCAGCAGGAAATCTGGGGGATCTCCTGATCATTGATAACAGTCAGCTGGAAGAACTCATCCCGGCCGGCCTGATTATGGACATCTCGGACAAGGTCAAGAATACCAAGTATTTGTCCAAATATGTGGATAATCACTTCAAGCCGTTCAACGAGGCTTTTGACAAAGTCAATCCGGACGGCAAAATTTATGCGATGCCGACGTTTGTGGCCGATACTTCGCCCACGACGTATTCGGAAGATCAGCCCTACTCGAGCCCGATTTTGCCTTGGGATTATTACAAGGGAATAGGAGCTCCCAAGCTGAACAATTTGACCGATCTGTTGAATGCACTCAAAAAGATGCAGGAAAAGTATCCCCGGACCCCGGACGGAAAACCGATTGTTCCGATCACCTTGTGGAAGGATTGGGATGGCGGAGGGATGGAAAACGTGCGCTGGCTGAGCAACTGGTACGGCTTTGAGCAGCCGGACGGAACGACTACCATCCAGCTGAACGCCAAAGGGGATGTCGTTCCGCTGATCGATGACAACAGCATGTACAAAAAGATTTTGCAGTTCTATTTTACGGCGAATCAAATGGGGCTGATCGATCCGGATTCCGCATCGCAGGACTGGAACAAGGTCTCGGAAAAGCTGACGAACAAGCAGGTGCTTCTGTTATGGTACTCCTGGCAACGAGGCTTCTACAATTCCATTGAACGAGGCAAAAACGGCGATGGCTATGTTTCCGTCCCGATCGCAGATTCCCGGATCATTCAGACCAGTGATGCCTATTACGGCAACGGAAGGGTCTTTGCCATCGGCTCTAAGGCGAAGAACCCGGAAAGAATCATGGAATTCCTCGACTGGTCGGTTTCTCCAGAGGGCTTGCGCTACTACACGAACGGTTTTGAAGGATTCAACTACGAAAAGACGGAGGGCGGGAAGTTCAAGCTGACCGAAGCAGGACAAACCGCTTTTCAGAAGAACACCCCCGTACCGGATCAATATGGGGGCGGCGGTTACCAGGACGGACAGAGCAAGATCAATAGCATGATCATGAGCGATTTTGTGAAGGACCCGGACACCGGCGAATTCTATAACAACAACTACTGGAGTACTACCCTGGAAGCGAACAAGACCGCCTTGACCACGGATTGGCAGAACACCTATAGCGCAAAGAACGCAACAGACTACTACCAGAAAAATAAGATGATCGACATCGTACCGAACATTAATACGAGCTTCGGCGTCGATTCGTCGGATATCAAAAACAAACGAAGTCAGATTTCGGACTATGTAAAGAATGCATCCTGGAAAATGGTGTTTGCAAAAAATCAGGCGGAGTTTGACCAGCTGTGGGCCAAGATGAAGACCGATGTGGCAGGCCTCGGCTGGAATGAGGTACTTGCCTCGGATACGGCAAAGGCGCAAAAAATCGTGAAAATGCGCGCGGATGCTACAGCAGGTAAATGAAGGGGGAAATCAAATCATGCTTCGAATTATAGAGGTTGAAAACGGGTTGGTGCAGGGACTGCCGGCAGCCGATCCACGGATTACGAGCTTCAAGGGAATTCCGTTCGCCGCTCCGCCTGTAGGCGAAAACCGATGGCGTGCCCCTCAGCCGGCCAAGGATTGGGCAGGCGTGCTTAAAGCCTATGAATTTGCGCCGATCTCGATGCAGGTGAGGCAGGAGCTCGACGACAACAATATCTATACCCGGGAGTGGGCCGTGGAACCGGACATCGCCATGGACGAGGACTGTCTCTACCTGAACGTGTGGACACCGGCCAAACGTACCGATGAGAAGCTGCCGGTATATGTCTGGTATTTTGGCGGGGGACTTCAGGTTGGCCACACGGCTGAAATGGAGTTTGACGGTGAACGTATCGCCAGGAGAGGGATCGTAGTCGTCACGATCAACTACCGCCTCAATGTGTTCGGATTTTTATGCCATCCCGAAATTACGGCGGAAGCGCCGGAGGCTCCAGCTAACTTCGGCAACCTCGATCAACAGGCGGCGACGAGATGGGTCAAGCGCAATATTGCGGCTTTCGGCGGCGATCCGGATAACATCACGATCGGCGGCCAGTCCGCCGGCGGAGGGAGCGTGATGACGCAGCTGACTTCGCCGCAGAACGAAGGGCTCTTTCAGAAGGCGATTGTCCAAAGCGGGATTTTTACGAAGCTTTATCCGGGAACCCGTACGCCTCCGCTCCGGAATCATTTGGCGGAAGCCGAGCAGGATGGCGTGAAATTTTTTGACTATCTCGGCGTAACGTCGCTTGCGGAAGCCCGGCAGCTGGATGCTGCCGTTCTCCGTGATAAGGCAGTGCAGTACCAAGGCTTTTGGGGCACCGTCGGGGATCAGGTGTTCAGCACAGGCAACCCGTTTGATCTGTTCCTTGATCACAAGCGCTGGAAGGTGCCGGTTATGCTCGGTCACACGTCCTCCGAGTTCTTCAGCGTTCCGGATGCCGAAACGTCTGAGGATCTGAAGAAGCTGGCCGCGGACATGTTCGGAGACGATGCAGATGCGTTCCTGGAGCTTTGCGGCGCGCAATCGGGCAGCATCGAGGAATGCCGGAAGAAGGCTGCGGTGAGCGGCATCGAATATGCCATTCGCATCGCCGCACAGGCCAATGCCGAGAATGGCCCCGGCACCCCATTGTATTATTACAATTTTGATGCGGAGATCCCCGGCTGGGATCATCCGGGCACCTTCCACTCGGTGGATCTCTGGTTTTTCTTTGAAACGCTGGCTAAATGCTGGAGGCCGTTTGTCGGCAAACATTACGATTTGGCCCGGCAAATGTGCAATTACTGGGCGAATTTCATCCGCTCCGGTGACCCGAACGGACTGGATTCAACGGGAGAGGAGCTGCCGCGTTGGGAGCCCTATACTCCCGATGCCCCGTATGGGATGCTTTTTGCAGATCAGGCAGGGTTTTCCCGAGAACAGCCGAGTGAGATCATGAAGTTTCTGGTGGACCAATTTTTCAAGAAAAACAGGCTATCCGTGCAACCCAAGGCTTAGCGTTAAGACGTTCGGGTCTTATCCTTTTACAGACTCCTGGAATTTTCTTGGCGAAGAGCCGGTCATCTGTTTGAACTGTCTGCAAAAATGCTCCACATTTTGGTATCCGCATTGGGAGGCGACTTCAGCAACGCTTTGGGTGCTATGAATCAAATATTCCTTGGCCAAGCGGATGCGGCTGTTGATCACATCTTCCATGCAGGAGACCCTGAAGGTTTTTTTGTAGATGCTCTGCAGATAACCTGGACTGATTCCGAGATAATCTGCCATTTTCGCAACCGTCCAATATTCGCCCGGATCGGTCTGGATCGCCGTTCGGAGTTTCAATAAATGATAGTACTGAGGCGTAATACGCTCATGAAAATAAGATTCCAGCAGCTTGTTGAACAGCGTCCGCAGTAAACAGTCTATGGAAGATGCCCTGTAATCCCGGTGAAACTTATGTTCGATGGTTAACAGTTCAAACAGCTTCTGGCAGTATTCCGGATCTTCCAGGGAAAACGGGACTCCATGCGGCAGCGGCGATTCCGTAATATAGGGTTCATCGGATTCGAAGCGTATCCAGTCATTGATGAAATGATCTGCGCATGCCCGATAGTAAACCTTCTGCTGCGGACGATAAAGGATCACGCTATGCGCAGGGTATTGCTTCAGCTCTCCGTTGACCCAAAACTCCGCAGGAGTCTTGGTGACGACCAGGAGCCAGTGATAGCCCATCGGAACATCGATAACAAAATTGCTTGCGTGTGTCGTGTTGCACTCTACGAAATGGATATGGGCCATCCTTATCCCTCCTTGGCATGTGTCTCTACTATACCATAATGAGGAAAACCTGAAGATAGAGAGAAGGATGGCTCCCCGAAAGAGCTAATAAGCAAACATCGGGATGAGATGTAACATGATGCAATTTCAACGAAAAGGGGAATACCCATGACCGATCATTCAATCTCATTCATAAATAAAGCGGAAGGCCCGGCGGCACCGCGTGACCCGGAATACTTGATTGAGGAAGATCAAGCTGCCGAAGACTTGCGGGATGCCCCCGTTGAATTTGATTCGCCATCCTATCGCGACATGATCGATAAGTCTCTCCTGCACAGGGGGAACAATAAGCGATTGAAAGCGGCCATCGAAAAAGCGAAGAGAGGCGAGCAGGTGACCATCGCCTACATCGGAGGCTCCATCACCCATGGCGCCGGGGCCGTCCCGCTTCATACCCATTGTTATGCATACAGGTCGTGTGAGCTTTTTAGGAAGCGGTTTGCTCCCTCTGAGAATACGGTCCGTCTTATCAAAGCGGGAGTAGGCGGGACGCCCTCGGAGCTGGGAATCGTGCGTTATGATCGGGATGTGCTCCGGGAAGGCACAGTAAGTCCGGATATCGTGGTGGTGGAGTTTGCCGTCAATGACGCAGGAGACGAGACGCGGGGCAATTGCTACGAGAGTTTAGTGCTGAAGGCGCTTGGAGGCGATCATCAGCCTGCGGTGATTTTGCTGTTTAGCGTGTTCCTGAACGACTGGAATCTTCAGGATAGGCTCGCTCCGGTCGGATGGCATTACGACCTGCCCATGGTCAGCATAAAAGACGCCGTTGTGAGGCAATTCGGGTTGGCCAGGGACCAGGGAGGCGTCATCTCGAAAAAGCAATTTTTCTACGATATCTATCATCCGACGAATAGCGGGCATCAGATCATGGCGGATTGTCTGGACCGGCTGTTCGAAAACGCAGACCGATCTGCTCCCGACAAAGAGCATATCCTGACGGATAAGCTGCCGCTGATCGGTCGGGATTACGTCCACACCCGGCTTTTGGACCGTCAGAACGGTGACCGCATCGCCCGGATTGATGTTGGTGGTTTTCTGGAGACCGATATGGACCTGCAGCTCGCGGAAATGGACGATCATGAGTACGGCACACCTCAATTTCCCCATAACTGGATGCATACAGAGGTATCTGGGGACGCTCGGTTTTCAATTACACTCCGGAGCAAGCGCCTCATTCTTGTATTCAAAGACTCGGGAAGCAGCGCTTTCGGAACCGCCGAGATTCGGGTTGACGGGGAGCACAAGATGTTCGCTGATCCGCATGAAGTAAACTGGACGCATTGCAGTGCGGTTATTTTATACGATGAGCAGCAGACGGGGGAGCATACTGTGGAGATCGGCATGACCGGGGGCAGCGAACATAAACGGTTTACCATTCTGGGATTTGGTTTCGTCCCGTAAGATATGCCATCGATGAGAACAGAGACAACAGAACAGGGGAGGAAATAGAAAATGATAGAGATACAAGCAGCGCCAGCGGATTTTGACCAATACAGGGAAAACATCAGCCGCGGACAAATCGAAATTCTGGAGTATAATTCGGAAACCGTCGGCTGTCCCCGTCAAACGTTCATATATACCCCGCCCGGATACTCAGAGCAGCACAAGTATAACGTGCTCTTTCTCCTGCACGGCATAGGCGGGGATGAAGCCGAATGGAAGAATCACGGCCATATAGAGGTGGTGCTCGATAATCTATACGCCGACGGCAAGCTCGAGCCCATGATCGTCGTTCTCCCTAATGGCCGCGCAATGCCGAACGACAGGGCGGAAGGAAACCTATTTGATCCCGACAAGGTGAAAGCCTTTGAGACCTTCGAGTTTGATTTGCTTCATGATCTGATTCCTTTCATAGAATCGAAGTACCCTGTATTCACAGGCAGAGAGAATTATGGTATCGCCGGGTTATCCATGGGCGGAGGGCAGGCATTGAATATCGGGTTGAATCATCTAGACCGCTTTGCCTGGATCGGTGCTTTTTCTCCGGCGTCCAATACCAAGGCCCCCGAGCTGCTCGTACCGATCCCTGATAAAACAACAAACCTTCTCAGGCTGCTTTGGCTTTCCTGCGGCGATCGTGATGACCTGAAACATATCAGTGACCGGACGCACGCTTATTTGGCCAATCACGAAGTGCCTCATGTGTGGTACGAGGACAACGGCGGACATGACTGGCCGGTTTGGAAGAATGATCTGTATCATTTCTCTCAGCTGCTGTTTCGAGCCTAGAGACGTATATCATAGAGAAGCCTGACCTTTGGTTGGAAGGGTTTCTTTTTTTTGATCACTTTTTCTTGGCGAAAGTCATGTTTAAAACTTACAAATGCCATTTAGTTCCTCTATGGCGGTTTCCCGGAAATCGATTTAACATACGAAATGGAGTATTCCTCATTTAGGAGAACGCCTCAGCCCGGCATGCTTCCGGACCGCAGATGGAGGATAGCCCTTCATTTCCTTGAAGAGCTTGCTGAAATAGTAAATATCGTCTATTCCGCACATCTCTGCGGCATTTTTCACGGTAAAGTCACCGGAAGACAGCATCATTTCGGCATTGTTGACGCGAATGCGGTTGACGAACTCCTTGATCGTCGTCCCGGTATTTTGCTTGAATAACTTGCCCAGATAAACGGGGTGAAGCTGCAGCCATTCGGCCAATTCAGAGATTGAGAGATTGTCCGAGTAATGCTCCGCAATGTATTCGGTTAATTTCTGGATCCGCGGATCCATCGGCACGGGCATTTTCCGGCTATGGTTAATGAGTAAACGGTGGAGGATGAGCTCGAACAAGGCGCGTGCTTGAATGTGATAGAACGGTTGTTTGCTCATCCATACATGGTTGAATTCGCGGATATATCCCAGGATCTCCTTGGTGAGCACATTCTTGGTGACGCCATCAAACGGAAGATGAACATGGTTGTGGGGCTCGGCCCAAAAGAAATTGAACGGATACGAATGCATGGGCGACTCTTTGAACGTATGAGCCTCCCTGATGCTTCCCTCAGGGACATAGACCATATCGCCTGCTTCGGCAGTGAATTTCTCTCCGTTAATATAGTAATTCGCCCTGCCTTCCACAACAAACGTTAGATCATGAAAATTGATTTCCGCCTTTTGGATCGACCATTCGGGAAAGCATCTGCGATCGATAAACAGAAAGATATTCGGAACAAGATGGGGATGTTGCTCAATATCCACGTACACAGCCTCCTAATAGCTAGTTAATAGATTTCGATCACGAAATGATCATCGAGTTTGTACGGCTCGTTTGCGGCTATGTCCTGCTACTCGAATCTTAACAAACCTGAATTATTCGTGGTAGCCGCAAGGGAAGGACAGGACAATCTGGCTTTGAACCATTTCAACATAAATTCCCGAATTCAGAAAGGGGAAAATGTAAAAATCAGGTATACAGGTAAAGAGATGCGGATTGTGTTAATAACAAGATCGGTGAATAATGAAATTGATGCGCTTTTAATATGAAGAAATGAAACGGGGTGTACACATGCGTATTTCCAGAATAAGCATGATTTCGCTTCTTCTTGCTGTAACCTTCCCTTTGTCCTTTCTGGCATCATGTGATAGAAGCGCAGAAAAGAAGCAAGGCGCCTTATCGGTAAAAAGTGAAGGATACAGAGAGCTGGGTTTAAGTAAGTACAACCCGCCGATCGAGCTTACTTTCGTACGGGAGATGAGTGATGATTTAGAGAACCTGATCCATGCTTTTCCAGGAGAAACGCTTGAAGACAATCGGTGGACCCGCCTGTATGAACAAGTTCTGGGCATCCACATCAAATATGAATGGACGGCAACAGGCACCCTCTATAACCAAAAGCTGGGCGTGGCTCTTGCCGCGGGAAATTTGCCTGATGTCGTGAAAGTCAATGCGGAGCAGCTGCGCCAGCTGAGCCGAGCAGGCCTGATTCAGGATTTGTCCGAAGACTATGAGAAATATGCAACGCCGTTCACGAAGGAAATATTGAGCCAGGAAGGAAATGGACCGTTCGAAGCGGCTACCGTAGACGGAAAATTGATGGGGATACCCGAGACAAGTGCATCGATTGAGGGAGCGCAGTATATCTGGATCCGGACCGATTGGCTGGATCGTCTTGGTCTGCAGCCGCCCCAAACTATGAATGACGTGCTTAATATTTCGAAAGCGTTTACAGAGAAAGATCCGGACCAAAACGGACGAAACGATACATGGGGGCTCCCGGTAACCCAATATTTGTGGGATCCCACAATGGGACTGTCGGCTTTCATGGCTGGCTATGAAGCCTTTCCTAATATTTGGATTAAAGATTCATCCGGAAAACTGGTCTTTGGGGCTGTTCAGCCGGAGGTCAAAAACGCGCTTAAGGTTCTCCAGGACATGTACCGCAATGGCCAAATTGACGAGGAATTTATGTTTAAAGACGGGATCAAGATCAAAGAACAGATCACCGCCGGCAAATACGGCCTGATGTACGGCGAACAATGGGGCTCGTTTATCGTGCAGGCCAATCATGAGCGGGATCCGCAAGCAAGGTGGAAGGCTTTTCCCATCGTATCGGCGACAGGAAAGACTGCGAAAGTGCCACTCCGCTTCGGTACCCATCAGTTCTTTGCCGTCCGCAAGGGGGCTGCGCATTCCGAGGCTATTATCAAGCTGTTCAATTTGCACCTGGAAAAGAACTGGGGAGCAACGGCGGAGTTTGAAACCTATTACAGCACTCCTTATCCGGCATGGCAGCTTTCACCTGTTACTCCGTATCCTGCACTCAAGAATCTGGATGCCTACCATCAAATGGAAGAGGCCCGCCGAACCGGAAATCCTTCTGTGCTGAGGGATGAGGCGAGAGCGATTCAAAAAAATATCGAGGCTTATCAGACACGGGGCGATCCGTCCGGCTGGGGCTGGGAACGAACCTATGGCCCGTCGGGAGCTTTCTCCATCCTTGATCGGTATCGAAGGAACAACCAGTTGTTGTATGAGAGTTTTGTAGGTGCGCCAACCGATACGATGATCGAAAAACAATCCATCCTCGACTCACTGACGATGGATACGTTCACCAACATTATATTAGGCCACCCCGTTGAGGAATTTGATCGCTTTGTCGAGGAGTGGCATCGTCTGGGCGGTGACAGTATGACAGCTGAAGTCAATGCATGGTATTAGGACAAACAGAAAGATTAGGGCAACGGAGGCGTTGATTTGATAAGGATTCCTGTGTATTCATTGCGTCATACCATCCTGGCCAGACTCGTTCTCGTATACCTGGTGGTGATCCTCCCGCTTATTCTGCTCGGCGTTTACTTATACAATTGGAGTTACAAGAATGCAAGCGAAGATATATCGAGAAATGCGCTGGCGCAGTTATCGTCCTATCTCGATGGGCTGAACCGCGAAATCGAATGGCTTGAAATTCAGCAGTTCGATATTTTGCAGGAAAGCGAGCTGAATAAAATTGCCGTCACCTGGGAAATGATGGACAGCGCAGAGAAAAGGTCCAGTGTGAATTATTTGCTCCACCGTCTGACATCCATAAAAAACAGCAGTCCTTACATTCAAGACATTTATGTCCATATTTCCTCCATCGATAAAACGATTTCTGCAAGTAACGCGGTTCGCACCCTGGACCGGCATCGGTATGACCAGATACGATCCATTGGGAAACAAAACGGCAGCCGGCTTGTGCGGCAGGACGATTCGCTGCAGTTGACCGCATCCAAGTTCGGCGGGAAGAATGAAGAGGATCCGCTGTATCTCGTTCAAATCGATTTGGATAACAACAAGCTGAGGGATTCCATGAAACCGCTTGGCGTGTATCCTGAAAGCGGCACGATTCTGATCGCGGAGAAGGTTGGATTCACATTATCCAGCACGGGCACGCCACCAGAACTGCTGGATGATTATATGAAGGCAGCCCGGGACTTGGCAGGCAATACGATGCTGCTCGATATCGGAGGAAGGGAATACCATTTTGATATCGCCAAGTCCGACAAATTGGAACTCACCCTCGTTTCGTACTTACCGGAAGGAACGGTCAAAAGGCCGCTCATCAAATTCAATTTATGGGCGTGGGTTTTCGCAGTGACATCGGTTTTTGCGATTGTGGTCTATGCCTTTTCGACATACCGCTACGTGCATCGTCCGCTGCTATCGCTTGTACAAAGCTTTCGCCGGATGGAGGGAGGAACCCTCGATATTCCGATCCAGCATGGGCAAAAGGATGAGTTCGGCTACCTTTATGACCGGTTTAACCAGATGCTAATCAAGCTCCAATCCTTGATCGACCAGGATTTCAAGCAAAAATTGATGATGCAGAAGGCGGAATTGAAGCAGCTGCAGTCGCAAATCAAACCTCATTTTCTGTATAACAGCTTCTTTATCCTGAATTCGCTGGCAAAGACAGGCGATACGGATCGGATCGAACGGTTTACGATCATGCTCGGCGAGTATTACCGGTTCATCGCCCGCAATGGGGAGGAACATGTCACGCTGTCGGAGGAAATCAAGCATGCGAGAATGTACACGGAGATCCAGCAGCTTCGCTTCTCCCGCCGAATCCGTGTCCATTTTGACGAGCTGCCGGATGACATGCAGCGCATCAAAGTGCCGAGACTGATCGTCCAACCGATGATCGAGAATGCTTATGAACACAGTCTGGAGAAGCTGCCGGACGAAGGGATTCTTCGCGTCACGTTTGAACGAATAGATTCTGAAATCCTGATCAAGGTTGAGGATAACGGGAACCGCATGGACGATGCCGGCCTTGGGGCTTTGCAGCAACGGGTGTCCGATCCTGCCGAATCCCATGAAATGACCGGAATGATTAATATTCATCGGCGAATTCTGTTAACTTACGGGGAAGGCAGCGGACTATTCTTGTCGAGAAGCACGCTGGGAGGGCTGCAGGCTGCCATTCGCATCAAGTCCTGGGAGGGGAAAGAGGATGTACAGACTGCTTATCGTTGATGATGAAGATATCATTACAGACGGGCTTTACGAAGTATTTAGCGGCCATCAACCGGAGAGGCTCGATGTGTGCAAAGCCTATTCCGCCAAGGAAGCGCTGGCTTGGATGTCGCGTACCAGAATCGATGTGGTCTTAACCGACATTGCCATGCCCGGCATGAATGGACTGGAGTTGTCAGAGGAAATTCAGAAATACTGGCCGAGATGCAGAGTCATCTTCCTGAGCGGGCACAGCGAGTTCGAATTTGCGTACCGCGCCATTCAAATGGCGAATGTCAGGTATGTGCTGAAGACAGAAGGGTACGGAAAAGTGACCGATACCGTGCAGGACGTTCTTGACGAATTGGACCGCGCCCAAATCGACAGCCTGTTGCTGGAGCAGTCCCGGGAACAGCGGCTGGCATTCCAGTTCATGGCGCAAGGAGATTATATGAGGCACCTTCTCCAAAACAGCCGCAGGATATGCGAAGATACGGAAATGCTGCTCAGCGAATTCAACAAGCTGGAGATCCAGCTTGATCCTGCCCAGCCGGTCGTTCTGGTCCTTGGCCGGATTTCCCATCCCGAAGATAAGTCTTACACCGAAAGATGCAACATTCTGTTGTCCGTGAGAAGGATATGGGACTCCTATTTTTCGGGTAGGGCCCGGAGTATGGGAATCATTGACAAGCATGGCGACGTTTTTTGGTTTCTTCAACCGTCCGTGCCGGCTGAAGGCGGACTCGATAACCATTTTGACCGTTTTGTGGAAGGGACAATGGAGCTGATTCAGGGATCATGTCTCAGTTCGCTGGGATTAAACATCGGATTTACGATGAGCCGCGAGGCGTGCAGGTGGGAATGTGTGTCCGGACAGTACGGGCGACTGAGGGAGCTGCAGCAGTTAAGAATGGGAAGCGGAGGAGCGATCATTGTACGCGACGGCTGTGATGCCTTGGATGGATTGGCCTGTAAAGAAAGTTTTGCGGACGGTCAGACAGCGGAGGTGCTGTCGGCTTATCTTGAATCGGGGAGAAACGATGATTTTCTCCAAGTGCTTGAGGAGGTAACAGCCAGAGCGCTGCAGATAAACGGAAAGATACAGTTAACGATCGAAACCTATTATGCGATTGCGCTGATGCTGCATTCCTGCATAGGCCGAATGGGGATGCACGGACATATCGACGATACCGGGAAATTGTTGCAGCTGAACGATCATCCCTCGATAGAGGAGGCTTTCGGTTATTTGAAGCGCGTCGCGGAATCCATCTTCCTGAGCAGACAAACGCAGGAGAGGGACAGGGCCTCGCTGATTGCCGACCGGATCTGCCAGTACATCGAAGAGCACCTGAGTGAGGATTTGTCCCTGGTGCGCCTCGCGGAAATCCACTATTTCAATCCGTCGTATTTGTCAAGGTTCTTCAAGCAGGAGAAAGGAATCAACTTATCTGATTTTATCGACAAATGCCGGGTGAAAAAAGCCAAGGAGATGCTGCGGGACAACGATTTGAAAGTGCGTGAGGTGGCGCTATCCGTCGGTTATGAGGCAGCCCATTCGTTCACCCGTTTTTTCAAAAAAGCAGCGGGGCTCACGCCGCAGGAATATCGGGATACGCTTGCGTTGAATTGAAGCTACGAAAACTAGAGTTTGGCGGGTGATCCGGACGGATCAGACAGGTTGTTCCCGCTGAACGCAAGCCTTACTCTGTTAAGAGAGTTTAGGTTAATACCAAAAATGCTGAGTACGGGAGTT
This sequence comes from Paenibacillus sp. SAFN-054, assembly GCF_051966755.1. Lineage (NCBI taxonomy): Bacteria > Bacillati > Bacillota > Bacilli > Caryophanales > Paenibacillaceae > Paenibacillus > Paenibacillus sp. SAFN-054. Next base: position 1,637,152 of record NZ_JBQCKS010000001.1, on the reverse strand, counting down.
GACACGAAAATGAATGAACTTGTTCATGCACCGATCGGCAAGCAGCCGCGAAACGGAAATCCGCTTGTCGCCCATAAGTTTGGAGCAGACCCCTATGTGCTGGTGTTCGATGGGCGCGTATACCTCTACAATACAGACGATGTATTGGAGTATGACGAGCAAGGAGCGGTCAAGGACAACAGCTATGGCACCATCAATCGCATATCGGTGATTTCCTCGGAGGATCTGGCAAACTGGACGGACCATGGCGCCATTCAAGTGGCAGGTCCGGATGGAGCAGCCAAATGGGCGACGCAGTCCTGGGCTCCCGCGGCGGCTCACAAAAGAATAGACGGCGAAGACCGCTTCTTCCTGTACTTTGCCAACAACGCCAGCGGCATCGGCGTGCTGACCAGCGACAGTCCGACCGGCCCGTGGACCGATCCGATTGGCAGGCCGCTTATCGCAAGAGACACGCCGGGCGTTCCAGGCGTCGTATGGCTCTTCGATCCGGCCGTGCTGGTGGACGATGACGGCAGAGGCTATATTTACTTTGGCGGGGGCGTGCCGGAAGGCCAGGATGAGAATCCCGGGACCGCCCGGATGATGCGGCTGGGTGACGATATGATCAGCGTGGTCGGCGAAGCCGAGCCGATCCCGGCTCCGTTTATGTTCGAGGATGCCGGCATTCATAAGGCAGGCGGTCAATATTACTATTCGTATTGCTCCAACTTCTACAATGGCGATCGGCCGGAGGGAAGTCCTCCGGCAGGGGAGATAGCCTATATGACCAGCACCGGCCCCATGGGGCCATGGACGTACCAGGGAGCGATCCTTAGAAATCCCGGCCATTTTTTTGGTGTCAGCGGCAACAACCACCATGCCATGTTCCAGTTTCACGGGGATTGGTATATCGCTTATCACGCGCAGACATTGTCGAAGGCTATGGGCGTGGCGAAGGGGTATCGGTCGACCCACCTCAACCGGGTGATCATGGACGAAGAAGGTGTGATTCAATCCATTGACGCGGACATGGCCGGCGTTGAGCAGATCAAGCCGCTCAATCCATATGACCGCGTTGGAGCGGAGACGATCGCATGGTGCGCAGGCGTGAATGTGCGTAAGCTTCAGACGGATGGACTGGAACAGGCCGAAGACCTCATGGTTTTAACAGACATTCATCATGGGGACTGGACCTCCGTGTCCGGCGTTGATTTCGGCGCCGGGGCCTCAGCGTTTTCAGCGTCTGTATTCTGCGCGAAGGATGGGGGAGTCATCGAGCTCCGCCTGGACAGTCCTGAAGGCAAATCGATCGGTACGCTTCAAGTGCCTTCGACCGGCGGACATTGGAGCGAAATGGCGACGCCTGTCAGCGGTGCGGAGGGCGTGCATGATTTGTTCCTGATCTTCAAAGGGAAGCCGGATATCGAGCTGTTCCAGATCAATTATTGGCAATTTCGGTAATGTGCCGGTGATCATTATTTGAGAGCTGTAAGAATGCCGTCCGTTTCAACGGGCGGCATTTTTTATTGGACCTTCGCTGCTGAGTGATGGAAGAAAGCTCCAAAACCGATATCCGATCCTTATATATAAGAAGCCCGCCAAGCCTACGTACCTCATAATGCTAGGTTTTCTCAGGTAAACGAACGGGAATCAACGGGTATCTCGTTTCAAATGAAAGCGCTACAATGGGGTTGTGATGGCGCCTGCGCTTTGCACTGGTTCGTATAAAATCTACACAGCTGCGGTTTTGACGCTCAAAATTATCGAATCGGACCATATCGAAGGAGGCGAGTGCAATGACCGGTAAGAAAACGGAGATGAAGGGTGCGGTCGGCGGGCCGATTCTTCAGGCAAGCGGGATCAGACGGATTTTTGGCAGGGGGAATACAGCCGTTACCGCGCTGGAAAATATCCATCTGAACATTCCGCCAGGAATGATTGTGGCTCTGCGAGGGCGCTCGGGTTCCGGAAAGACCACGCTTTTGAACATCCTCAGCGCATTAGACGATCCGACGGAGGGACAGGTGTATTTCAAAGGGAGGGAAATGACCGGATTATCCAGCTCCGTACGCAGCCAGATCCGGCGCAAGGAGATCGGTCTCGTGTTCCAGTCGTATGGCTTGATTCCGCTGATGTCGGCTTACGAGAATGTTGAATTCGGACTGCGTATCGCGGGACTGAAGGGGAAACGGGAGGTGGTGGAGCAAGCGCTTGACCGCGTCGGCATGCGGGAGCGGATGAAGCATCGGCCGTCCGAACTGTCGGGAGGCGAGCAGCAGCGCGTAGCCATTGCCCGCGCCATCGTGCACCAGCCTGAGCTGTTGATTGCGGATGAGCCGACCGCCGAACTGGACAGCAAGATGGGGCTGCAGGTCGTCCGCATTTTTCGCGAGCTGGTGAAGGAATCGGGTATGACGGTCATTCTCACGACGCATGACCCCGGGATGATGGAGCTTGTTGATCACGTTATCGCATTGGAGGATGGAAATATTGTATCGCAGACAACGAACGAATCTCCCCTTATCTAAAAGAAACGGGCGCCTGCGGCGAATAGCCGCGCTGCTGGCAGCGCTGATGCTGCTCCCGGGCTGTTCGCTGCTTCCGGTCGAACCGGAAGCGCTGCAGCCGCCTTTGGTCGAGCCGGCCAAAGAACAATTTAACCTCGTGCAGGCCAGCCGCGGGAAGATTCAGACCTTCCTGAAAGGGACAGCTTATTTTGTGTCGGCCCAATCCGAAGCGCTGTCCTTCAAGGAGATGGGCGGAAGGCTCAAATCGATTCCGGTGACGGTGGGCCAGGAGGTGAAGGCGGGCGATTTGCTGGCCGAGCTGGAGACGGGCGACCTCGATTTTCAGGTGCGTCTGCAGCAGCTGAATGTAGAGCGCGCGCAGCTGCTGTACAACCAGACACGCGATGCAGGTGCCGGCGCCGTCGACCTGCGGCTCAAGGAAATCGACCTGGAGCGCGAGCGGATGTCGCTGCAGGAGATGAAGGCCCGGCTTGGCCAATCGCACTTGTACGCTCCCGTCTCGGGAACGGTGACGTTCGTCGAGAAGCTGAATGCGGGAGACAATGTGAACACTTACCAAGCAATCGTTACCGTCTCTGACCCCTCCAAAGTACAGCTGACCTATGTTGCGGCAGACAGCAAGGATCTGAACCCCGTCAAAGCTGGCATGCCTGTCGGCCTCAAATATAAAGGCAAGGACTATAAGGGGAAGGTCCTTCAGGCCCCTTCGGATTTGCCGGCAGCCGCAGACAGTTCGAAAGCCGAGAAGAACGGGGTAACGATCTTCATGAGTATGGACAACGCTCCGGGAGACGTCAAGGTCGGCGACAGCGCCGAGCTGACGATCGAGCTTCAGAAGCGGGATAACGCCGTTATTGTGCCCCGCTCTGCAGTCCGCTCCTACATGGGGCGATCCTATGTCCAGATCGCCGAAGGAGAACGCCGCAAGGAGATTGACATCGAGATCGGATTGACGACGCCGACGGAAGTCGAGATCGTCAAAGGACTTGAGGAAGGTCAGAAGGTCATTCTGAGCAATTAACCAAAGAGCTACAGCCCGGACCGACCCGGGCATGAGGGATGAGGTGTATGTATTGGCTTTGTGGACGATGATCCTGCGCAAGATGGCCAACAACAAGTGGCTGCAGCTGAATTTGTGGATCGGCCTTACCGTATGCGTGGCCCTGTTCAGCTCCATGCCGCTCTATTCGCAGGCCATTTTGCAGCGGACATTACAGAAGGAGCTGCAGTCCGTGCAGACCGGGAACGGCGTGTATCCGGGCTTTCTCCGGATAAGCACGACAGTCTCGGCATCATCCATGGACGCAAAGACGAAGGAGGCTATCGAAAGCGCCGACCGGTTCGTGAAGACGATTCCGGAGCGCATGGGGCTGGAAGCAATGTCTTTCTATCAGCAGCGGTTCACGCAGAAGATGAAAGTATACGGCGCCGATGCTTCGGCCCAAGAGAAGCAATCGCAAAAGACGTTAGGAAGCTTGATGTCGCTGTCTGATCTGGAGAAACGGGTCCGGCTGATCGAGGGGCGGATGCCTGCGGATCGTTCGGACGGGATCATCGAGGCGCTGGTCACGCAGAAGTTCCAGCTGGCGACCAAGCGGAAGCTTGGCGAGGAACTGACCTTAGAGCCGCAGGAGGACGGGAAGACCCGCTTTCGGGTCATCCCGGTCGGCATCGCAGAGACGAATCCGGAGGCGGACCGGTATTTGCCGTTTCTGACCACGGAGAACGAGGACGGATTCCTGATCCCATTCCAGCAGTTCGAGCGCGAATTTACGCAGGGCGGCAAAGCCAGGGTCTCCAGCATGGAATGGCGGCTCGCTCTCAGTTACGAACAGCTGTCGCTGGGCAAGGTCGATGCGTTCACCCAGGCGGACCGGGAGGTCCGGCGTTATTTCAAAGGCAAGCTGGGGGTAGCCGAAATCAAAATTCCGGCGAGCCCGACCATCGCATCGTACCAGGGCAAACAGGAGAAGCTCGATACGGTGACGCTTTCGCTGTATACCCCTGTCATGCTGATGCTTGCATTCTACTTATATATGACCGCCAATCTGATCATTGACAGGCAAAAGACGGAAATCTCCGTGCTCCGCAGCCGGGGAGCAAGCCGGCTGCAGATTATGGCTGCCTACCTGCTGGAGAGCCTGCTGCTCGGATTGAGCGCGCTGGCCGCCGGGCCTTTTCTCGGCGTATGGTTCACCAAACTGCTTGGCGCTTCCAATGGGTTTCTGGAGTTCGTGCAGCGCTCCGCGCTGAAGGTTAGCATGACGAGCAGCGCCTATCAAGTGGCTGCAGCCGCTGTGGCGGGAGCGATCATCCTGATCCTCATTCCGGCCTTCCTCGCAACGCGGGTCAGCATCGTAAGCCACAAGCAGCAGACGGCGCGCCTCACCCGGCTGTCGATCTGGCACAGGACAGGTTTGGATCTTGTTCTCGTCTGCCTGGCAGCTTACCTGCTGTACAATTTCAACCAGCGCCAGGAAGATCTGCGGAGGCTTGCATTGGGATCTGCCGACCTGCAGGTCGATCCTCTCTTGTTCCTGACCCCGGCTCTTTTCGCGCTTGGAGGCGGCCTGCTGGTGCTGCGGGTATACCCCTGGTTCGTCCGGCTCGTTTATTGGCTGGGGCGGAACGGGTGGCCGCCTGCGCTGTATCATACGCTCGTTCAGATCAGCCGCTCGTCCGGGCAGTATTTGACCATTCAGGTGTTCCTGATCATGACGGTGGCGACGGGCCTGTTCAGCGCGAACGCGGCCAGAACCATCAACGACAATATGGACAGCAAGGTTCGGTATGCCGTCGGCACGGACATTGCGCTGACGACGAAGTGGGAAAGCGATGCGCCTCCACCCGTATCCCCGGGGGCGGGAGGGCAGCCTCCGGCTGAGCCGGCAACGACAACCGTGCAGAAACGGGTTCAGTATACGGAGCCGCCCTTCGAGCCCTTTGAGGAGATGGACGGCGTGCAAGCGACAGCAAAGTTGTTCAAGAAGCAGGAGGCCAGGTTCAGTGCCGTCGGCAATGAAAAGTCCGGCAAAACGGCTCTCTTTGGCATCGACACAAAGGATTTTGGCAGTACTGCTTGGATGAAGGAGGGGCTGCTGCAGTATCCGATCAACAGCTACCTGAATCTGATTGCCCCGAATCCGGAGGCCGTGCTCATTTCGAGGTCGCTCGCAGAGGATGCCAAGCTGAAGCCCGGCGATCCGATCCGGGTTTACTGGGACAGCCTGGACGGGGCGACGTTCACGGTGTACGGCATCATCGATTATTGGCCCAGCTGGAGCCCGCTGCCGTCCGATCAGGGAAGCGGAAAACCCGAGCAGCCGCATCTCGTTATCGGACATCTGGGCACGATTCAGAACAGGCTGGCCGTCGAGCCGTATGAAGTATGGCTGAAGCTGGCGGAAGACACGGACAGCGAACAAATCTACGGGCAGCTGCAGGAGAAGAAGCTGCAGCTGGCGAGCCTGCGGGACGCGACCCAGGAGTTGGTTCAATCCAGGAATGATCCGTTCCGATTGGCGATGAACGGCGTGATGACGCTCGGTTTTTCCATTTCGATGCTGGTCAGCTTCATCGGGTTCCTGCTGTTCTGGGTGCTGACTTTATCCGGCCGGACACTTCAATACGGGGTCCTGCGGGCCATGGGCATCTCTTTCCCCCAAATGATCGGCATGCTCGTCAGTGAACAGCTGCTCACGTCGGGGGCTGCGGTCCTCATCGGTGTGGTCATCGGCAACGTCACGAGCATGAAATTCGTGCCGCTGTTCGAAATGTCGTTTGCGTCCAAAGAACAAGTCCCTCCATTTACGATTACATATCAGCTCAGCGATTATTTGCAGCTGTACGGTATTATCGGTTTCACGCTGGCGACCGGGCTGCTCATTCTGGGGTACCGGCTGACACGAATCCGCATTGCGCAGGCGCTGAAGCTCGGGGAGGAATAGCTTATGATTCAATGCGAGGGGCTCGTCAAAATCTATAAAACGGCGGATTTGGAAGTCGTGGCCCTTCAGGGCCTGGACCTTCAGGTGGAGAACGGTGAATTCATGGCGATCATCGGCAATTCCGGCAGCGGCAAATCGACGCTGCTCAACATGCTGGGCGGTCTCGACAAACCATCGGCCGGCAAGCTGTTCGTAGACGGCAAGGACCTGCTCGCGTTCAGCGAGCGCGACCTGGTGCAATATAAAAGGGAGTCGGTCGGGTTCGTCTGGCAAAATAACGCGCGCAACCTGATTCCCTATTTGACCGCGATCGAAAATGTCGAGCTGCCGATTCTCCTGCGGGGCCGAAGACGCCGGGCCCGCGCCCTCGAGCTCCTGGAAGCGGTCGGCCTGAGCCACAGGGTGAAGAACAAGCTCAGCGAATTGTCCGGCGGTGAGCAGCAGCGGGTGGCTATCGCCATCGCGCTGGCGAATGAGCCGCGGCTGCTGCTGGCCGATGAGCCAACCGGATCGCTTGATACAGGCACGTCGAATCAGGTTCTCGATTTGTTCCGCTCGTTGAACCGGGCGATTGGCATCACGATTGTGATCGTGACCCATGATCCGGAGCTGGCCCGCAAGGTGGACCGGGTTGTTCAAATCCGCGACGGCAAGACTTCCGCCGAGATGATCCGCAGGATCTCTTATTCTGATGTGTTGACGGAAATGGATGCCGACAACGCCCGGACGGAAGGCGAGAGCCATATCGAGTATGCAGTGCTCGACAAGGCTGGCCGGCTGCAAATTCCTGCCGGTTACCTGGGAACGGGGAACTTCAAGGACAGCAACAAAGTGCGTGTCGAACTTGAAGACGGGCGTATCATTCTGTACCCGGCAAACGAAAGGGAGACGGTCTGAACTCGATATGACCCTCGGATCCAGTCTGTTTATAAGAGGCAAGCCACAACTGGGTGGTAAAGCGATCCATTAAGTGACCATGGAACGCCGTTATGAGGCGTTTTAATGGAATAGATGACATGAGGAGAGGTGGATTCATGAAGGAACATCGAATCAAACGTACCGCACTGCTGTTGCTCGCACTCATTCTCGTATTGGCCCCTTTATCGCTCGGCACACGGCCGGGGCTGGCCCGTGCTGAGCAGGAGTCGCCCGGTCTGCAATCCCTAGACCGCGTGGAAACAGCCGGGAAGGGCGATGCGGCTGCAAGTGTTCCGGCAAGCATCTCAAAAGATTTCGAGGATGGGACGCTTCAAGGCTGGTACGGGCGGGGCGGCAGCGAAATCCTGACGGTTTCCCCGATTGCGGCCCATACGGGTTCTTACGGCATGCAGGTCACCGGCAGAACCCAGGGCTGGAACGGCCCGCAGCTCGACGTAACGCCAATCATGGAAAAGGGAAAGACGTACCAGTTATCCGCCTGGATCAAGCTGCCGGCCGGAACGCCTAGCTCGCCGGTATCGATAGTGGTCCAGCGCACGACGGATGGAGCCAATGCCTATGAGCTCGTCAAAACAGTTCAGGCGAGCGACAGCGGATGGGTCAAGCTCAGCGGAGAATATACCTTACAACAGCCGATTGAAGGCCTGGCGGTTTATATCGAATCCTTCGATGTTCCGACACTTGATTATTACGTGGACGATGTCGTGATGGAGCGAGCTCCGGATCCGGTTCCGATCGAGATTCAGAAGGACATTCCGAGCCTGAAGGACGTGTTTGCCGGCCAATTCAAGCTGGGGACGGCTGTGCTGGTCAATGAAATCCAGAATCCGAACAGCCCTGATGCGGAGCTGGTCCGGAAACATTTCGACAGTCTGACGGCCGGCAACGAGCTGAAGTGGGACGCTACGGAGCCCACGGAGGGCCAATTCAATTTTACGGCAGCTGATAAAATTGTAAACTTTGCTACGGATAACGGGATCGCCATGCGGGGCCACACGCTCATCTGGCATTCCCAGACGCCGAAATGGGTGTTTTACGACAGCAGCGGCAACCTTGCCAGCAAGGAGCTTCTCTATGCGCGGATGAAGAAGCATATTGATACCGTCGCAGGACGCTACAAAGGGAAAATTTATGCCTGGGACGTCGTGAACGAGGTCATTGAGCCCGGCGATCAGAAGCCGGGGGGCCTCCGCAACAGCTTGTGGTATCAAATTGCAGGTGAGGAATTTATTGAAAAGGCATTCATTTATGCACATGAGACCGTTCCGGACGCCAAGCTGTTCATCAACGATTACAACACGAATGATCCCGTGAAAAGGCAGTTTCTGCATGATCTGATTCAGCGTTTGAAGGCCAAGGGGATTCCGGTTGACGGCGTCGGCCACCAGACGCATATCGGGATCGAATATCCCCGGGTGCAGGAATTAGACGATATGATTCAGGCGTTCCGGGATCTTGACATCGATCAGCAAATCACCGAACTGGACATGAGCATCTATACGAATGACACGGAGGCCTATGAGGCGTTCCCAACCGAGCTGCAAATCAAGCAGGCCAACCGTTACAGGGAGATCTTCGACGTATTCAGGAAGCATTCGGATCAGCTCAGCGCTGTCATATTCTGGGGCAAGGATGACCTGAACACCTGGCTGCGCACGTTCCCGGTCGTTCGCAACAATTGGCCGCTGCTGTTCGACGAACGGCTGCAGGCCAAATACGCATACTGGGCGCTCGTCGATCCGGAGAAGGTTCCGGTTGAAACGAAACGCACGAAAGCCTTGGAGGCCGGTGTGAAGATTGACGGTCAGGCGGAAGCGGTATGGAATGTGGCGCAGGCGGTACCGATCCAGACTGGCGGCAAAGCGGCAGCCACATATAAGACATTATGGGACGCAGGACATCTGTATCTATGGGTCGATGTCGATGATGCCACAGTCAACGGCAATGATTCCGTCGAAGTGTACATTGACGGCAATAACGGCAAGACGAGTGCATATGAAGCGGACGACAAAAAGTATACGTTTCGGCGAAGCGGCGCGAATCCGCATAAACCGGCCGAGTATAACGTGGTGAAAATGGAGAAGGGATACCGGATCGAAGCCGCGATCCCGGTCGACGGTACGCAAACCGGTAAGGAAATCGGCTTTGACGTCCGCATTCGCGACCGGTCCGGTTCAGCGGAAGAGCTGGCGTCCTGGAACGATATTCATCACAGGCAGGATACAGATACGTCCGGGTTTGGCGTATTGACGATGGTGGAAGGTCCGCGAACCGCCAAAGCTGTAAAAGGAACGGCGGTCATCGACGGAAACATCGATGACATATGGAACAAAGCCGAGCAGATCGTAACCGATCGCTGGGTCAGCGGATCCTCGGGCTCAACAGCCAAAGTTCGGACGCTCTGGGACGATCACCGTCTGTACGTGCTGGCCGAGGTGACCGACTCTCTGGTGACCAAGCGGAGCGCCAATTCGTGGGAGCAGGATTCGGTTGAAATCTTCGTCGATCAGAACAACGCACGAGCCTCTTCTTATGACAGCGACGACGGTCAGTATCGTGTGAACTTCGATAACGAGCCGTCGGTTAACCCTGGGTCGCTAGGCGCCAATTTGACATCCGCCGCGAAGCGGACCCCGACCGGCTACATCATTGAGGCCGCTGTCGATTGGGTCGGAACACCTCCTAAGGCGGGCAGCCTTATCGGATTTGATGTGCAGGTTAATAATGACGGAAATGACGACGGGGTTCGTGACAGCGTGGCGATCTGGAATGATACGTCCGATAGAACGTGGCAAAACCTGTCTAACATCGGACTGTTAACATTGGAATAACCCCAGCGAGTGGGTGGACGAATAAAGGCCGCTCCCGGATAAACAACCGGGAAGCGGCCTTTAAATGCGGTCTGTCTTCATTTTTATGCCGTAATGTTGATCCCCTTCCTGTAGTTGTTAGCGCTTACACCAGTGTACGTTTTAAATTTCTTGTAGAACCAATCCATCTCCGTGTATCCGACCTCGTTTGCGATTTCATATACCTTCATATCCGTATTCTCCAACAGGAATTTAGCCTTCTCCATGCGCTGCTGAAGCAAATATTCCTTAAATGTCATCTTCTCTTGGTCCTTGAATTTCTGTCCGAGATAAGAATAGTTAAAGTGAAAAATATGGGAGATTTCCTTCAGTGTGATGTTCTGATGCAACGCTTCCGCCACATACCCCTTCACCTTGTCGATAATGCCGGACGAGGAGACCGCGGCAGCTTGCTGAATCGCCTCGACTCCCGGTAATAATTCTTCCTCGGAAACCGATACTGCGTCCAGCTCCCGCTTCACGTTCTCCAGGCTCGCCGTAAGCTCCTCGGGCAATACGGGATCAGGCAGATAGTCTTTCACCTGATAATATAGAGCCTTACGCGCAAGCTGAAATTCGTTGCGTCCCCCTACCAGAACGATCGGGATACGGCTTTTCTCCCGGATGCGGCCGCATAGCTGAAGTCCTTCTTCCTCAGAGGCTCTCATGTTGATCAGCACCAGCTGGTGGTCCTGGGAGGAGAGCATCGACACCGCCTCAGCAGCAGCAGCGGCATGGCATTCCAATTCAAATTTCGCTTGTCTGTCCTGCATACAATCCATCCATTCCTTCGCATGATGATCAGGATCAACAATCAGCACCTTATACACGATATTCCCCCCTGTTTCTTTCTCGTTGAAATCGTTGGCTTTGGCGACAGTTGCTTCCCTTTCATTATGAAAAAGAACCCGATGCGCAAACAATGTGCTTTTCTTTATATTGCTAACCGTTGTTTACTTATTGGCTTTTAGCTATGTAAGGGGTTACAAGCGATCTATATTTTGACGGGTAGATTACCTAATTTACCACAGGTTGTTGCCCTTTCTATGTAAGCGCTACACTTTGAGTGTAATTCGGATTCATATCATTTTAACGGGGGGATTTGAGGAATGCGTATTCGACACATGATGGTGCTGCTCTGTTCGCTGACACTTATGCTTTCGGCCTGCAGCGGCGGCGGTTCCAAAAGCGGGCCAAGTACCGGAACGACGACAGAGACGAAGACGAGCAACGAAACGGCAGCAACCGATACGGAGCAGAAGGGAACAGGGAAAGACACGGAGCAAACGTTCAAAACACCTGACATGGATTTCGACATGGGCGGCCGAACGATCAAGGTCGTATCGTGGTGGGATATGACGATTCCGGAGGATAACCCAGATAACATCCAGCGCAAAAAAAATCTGGAGGAACTGGAGAAGAAGCATAATTTCAAAATGGAATACGTCGCGATTGATTACGGCGAATACCAGCAAAAAGTGACCGCTTCTCTGCTGGCCGGCGAGCCGCTGGGCGACATCGTCAGACTGGGCAAAAACTATACGATTCCAACACTGGTAAAACAGGACCTGCTCGCACCCGTCGATGAGTACACGAAGAATCCGGTAGCCTTTAACCAAAACGTGACCGGCCAATTCATGCAGTATAACGGAAGGGGGTACGGATTCACGGAAAACCAGGCCAATCTGGTTCAAGGCGTTTTTTACAACCGGACACTCATGAGCAAGCTGGGCTTGAAGTCTCTTCAAGACTATGTCAATGAAGACAGCTGGAACTGGGATACGTTCCTGCAAGTGGCCAAAGAAGCCAATAAGGATACGAATAACGACGGAAAGTTGGATTCCTGGGGGCTGGCCAATCCGTCACCGCTTGAGTTTGCGCTCGCTTCCAACGAAACGAGCTTGACGAAGGAGAACAAACAAAACCTGGAAGATCCCAAAACGATCGAAGCGCTTAATTTTATCTCCAAGATCGCGACCGAAAAAGTGGCCAGACCAACGGAAGGCGGGGATTGGACCGAGCCGGGGCAATTTTTCCGTCAGGGGAATGTGCTGATGTATACCGGAGCCCTTCATGAGCTTAGCGGCATCAAGAAAGATATGCCGGATGCGGATATCGGATTCGTTCCGTTCCCTAAAGGCCCGAGCGCAAGCACGTACCATTCTTTCGAAGGCCTTTATCAATCTTTGTTCATCCCTAAGTCTGCAAAGGACCCGGATAAGCTGCTGTATATTTGGGAGAAAATCAATGACATCGATTCGATGTATGACTATCCGGACCAAGCCTCCTATGAAACCCTGTTCACGGACGAAAATGACATAAACAATGCGAAGGAGGTCGCCACAAATTTGGCTGTCCTCGATCATGGCACGTTCCCGAATCTGAAGTTCTATGATTTCCTCGGTGAGATTGTCGGCGGAACCTCGGTGTCTACTGTCGTGGAGAAATATAAGGCTCCTTTCCAGGCAGCCATTGATGAGGTTTACGGTTCGAAATAATGCTCATTTGTTCAAGCGACAGTCCCCATTAGAACCTTTCTAATCGGGACTGTTATTGAAATGACAAGTCTTTTGTGCTTCAGGAGGGAGAAGAGTGATCAACCGAAAGAAGAGCTACATTGCTGTCCTGCTCGTCCTTGCCATATTCGCGTCCGTTTGGGTCTTCTACCCTTCGGGATCTTCCGATGTCCGAAGCGTTCAAGCGATGGCCGATTTTGCGGCCGTTACGGGATCAGGTGACGATGACGGCGGCTACGATGTGTATTTACAATCCCATTCGGCTGCAAAGCGTCCGGATCGGGTCATTCGGATCGAAGGCGAGAGCTTTTCCGAATCTCAAGGACCGGGATTCAAAGTTGTCCACCCGTCAGGAGAAAACGCCGTCCACACGCCGGAATCGGGGTCCATCACCTGGACAGTCCCTATTGAAGACCCGGGTCTCTACAATATGAGAATCCGATATTTTCCCGTCGAAGGAAAAAGCTCTGCGATTGAGCGAGAGGTTAGGATTAATCAACAGCTTCCCTTTAAAGGAGCCGACCTGGTAACGTTTGATCGGGTTTGGGGCAACCGGGATGACAAGATCGGGCGCGATGACAGAGGCAACGATCTGCGACCAAGCCAGATCGAGAAGCCGACATGGCAGATCGAATCCGTCACCGACCGAAACGGTTATTATGATGAACCCTATGCTTTCTATTTTGACAAAGGCCATCAAAGCATATCTCTGACGGCTTTGCGTGAGCCTATGGCCATCGATTATATCGAGCTGTACCAGGAAGATGCGTTAAAGACGTATGCAGAAGTGAAGAGCGATTATTCAGCCGAAGGGCTGCAGCCGGTCAAAGACCAATACATTGTGATTCAGGCAGAGGATGCGGTGTATAAATCTTCTCCAACACTGTATCCGCTTTCAGACCGGTCGAGCCCGACGGTTATTCCATACGATGTGTCCAAAATTCGGATCAACACGATCGGAGGGCTGAACTGGAAGCTGCCGGGACAGTGGATCGAGTGGGAATTCGAAGCGCCGGAGGACGGCTTGTATCAAATCGCTGTAAAAGAGAAGCAAAACCAGCTGCGCGGCGTCTTCGCCACGCGAAGCCTGGCAATTGACGGGAAAGTACCATTTAAGGAAATGAAGCGGATTCCTTTTGAATTCAGCAGGGATTGGAGCATGTATGTATTGGAGGGAGAGGAACCGTATTTGTTCCACTTGACGAAAGGCAAGCATCGGCTTCGTATGTCGGTTACCCTTGGCGAGTTGGCCCCACTAATACAGACGATCGAGTCCAGCGTACTGCAGCTGAACGAAATGTACCGCAACATTCTGATGATTACGTCCAATAAGCCTGACCCGTACCGTGATTATCAATTGGAGAAGCGGATTCCGGAAATGGTGGAGGTATTCCATAAGCAGGCTGACACGATTCAAAGCGTGGCCGATTATCTGGAACAAGCGACAGGTGAACAGAGCGATAAAGTCGCCATTTTGCACACGATGGTCAAGCAGCTCCAAGATATGGCCAAACGGCCGGATACGGTTGCAAATCGTCTGGAGGCATTCAAAACCAATGTCGGAGCCCTGGGGACCTGGATTCTGACCGTTCGTGAACAGCCTCTGACGCTGGATTATCTGGTCGTTTCCTCACCGGATCATAAGCTCCCGAGAGCGGATGCTACGTTGCTGCAGGTGGTGAAGCATGAAGCAGGCTCGCTCACCGCTTCTTATACCGAGGATTACGACAGCATCGGCAATACCGCCAAGCAGAAGCGATCAACAACGGTCTGGATTACAACGGGGCGGGATCAGGCGCAGGTACTCAAAAATCTGATCGATGACTCGTTTACTCCGGCATCGAACATTTCGGTCAATCTGAAGCTCGTGCCCGCCAACATTCTTCTCCCTGCGACGCTCGCCGGGGAAGGGCCGGACGTGGCCATGCAGATCGGCGAAGACGTGCCCGTAAACTATGCCATGCGGGGGGCTGCCGCAGACCTGTCGACGTTTGCCGATTATAACGCTGTGGCATCCCGCTTCCGGGCCAGCGGATTGGTTCCATACGAATATGACGGGGGCGTCTACGCACTGCCGGAGCAGCAGTCGTTCCCGATGCTCTTTTACCGCAAGGATATCCTGAAGGAGCTGGGCCTGGAGCCGCCTCAAACATGGCAGGATATATATAACATGATTTCGGTTCTGCAGAAGCATAATATGGAGTTTTATCTGCCGATCGAGGCTGCCAACGCAAGCCTGGTGCCGAACCCGACATTCTCCATGATGCTATATCAAAATGGTGGAGAGTTCTATCGCGACGGCGGGCGAAAAAGCGCATTGGATTCGGAAATTTCCATGGATGCTTTCAAGAAATGGACGCAGTTCTATACGAGCTATAAATTTCCGCTGCTGGCCGACTTTCCGAACCGGTTCCGGACAGGGGAAATGCCGATCGGCATTGCGGATTATACGACATACAACATGCTGACTGTCTTGGCACCGGAAATCAAGGGTTTATGGGAATTTACCATGGTGCCCGGCACGGAGAACAACGGAACGATCCATCATGAGGTAGCCAGTCACACAACCGGCGTAATGATGCTCAAGGGTGCACGGGATCAGGAGGCGGCATGGGAATTTATGAAATGGTGGACGGATAAGGACACCCAAATTGCGTACGGACGCGAGATGGAAGGACTTATGGGCGAAGCAGCTCGTTATCCGACTGCCAACGTTGAGGCACTTGAAGAGCTGCCCTGGCCGGTCAAGGACTATCGCAGTTTGGAGAATCAGTGGAAATGGGTTAAGGGAATTCCGCAGGTTCCCGGAGGTTATTTTACCGGCAGGCACCTGGACAACGCATTCCGTAAAGTGGTGAATGCCAGCCAGAATCCACGCGAGGCTTTGTCGGATTACCTCTTGTACATCAATGACGAAATTGCGGTCAAGCGAAATGAATTCAATTTACCTTAACAGTGAGGGGGGCATTGGATGCAAGCGGAAACAACCAGCAAGGCCGCCGTTTCGAACCTCGCGCAGCCGAAAAAGCAATCGCGGATCGTGGACACATGGAGAGAACTGAAAAAAAACAAGCATTATTACATCTTAATGAGCCCATACATGCTGATCTTTTTTGCCTTTACCGTGGTTCCGGTCGTCTTTTCGATCGTTCTCAGCTTTTTTTATTTTAATATGCTGGAATTCCCTCGGTTTGTCGGGTGGCAGAATTACTCCAGATTATTCCTGAATGACGACGTCTTTATGATCGCTTTGAAAAACACGCTGCTGTTCGCGGTCATTTGCGGACCGATCAGCTATCTGGCCTGCTTTCTTTTTGCATGGATTATCAATGAGCTATTCCCGAAGGTCCGTGCGGTCATGACGCTTGTTTTCTATGCGCCGTCGATTTCCGGCAACGTCTTTGTGATTTGGCTCATTATTTTTTCAGGCGACCGATACGGCTATTTGAACGGTTTCTTAATCAAATACGGTTTTATGCTGGAGCCGATCCAATGGCTGACGAACGAGAAATATATATTGCCGATCATCATGGTCGTCCAGCTGTGGCTCAGCTTGGGAACGAGCTTTCTGGCATTCATTGCCGGACTGCAGACGATCGACAAATCCCTGATCGAAGCCGGGGCAATCGACGGCATACGCAACCGCTGGCAGGAGCTGTGGTTCATTACGCTTCCTTCCATGAGACCGCAGCTGATGTTCGGGGCGGTCATGCAGATTACCAGCTCGTTTGCGGTAGCCGATATTTCAGTGGCGCTCGCCGGATTTCCGAGCGTTAACTACGCCGGGCATACGATCGTCACTCATTTGATGGATTATGGCACGATTCGTTTCGAAATGGGTTATGCGTCCGCCATTGCAACGGTACTGTTCGCCATGATGCTCGGTGCCAACAAAGTGACGCAGCGATTGCTCAGAAAGGTAGGGGAGTGATTTGGTTACGAGAATGATGGGCTCCTTACGCATGCCGCGCAGGTTGAACCGCTCTTTTACTGTCAGCTTCGCGCTGTTCGCTTTTCTGGCCGTTTTCGGCGCGTTCATGGCGCTGCCCTTGATCTATGCCGTTAATAATGCTTTTAAACCGCTGAATGAACTATTCCTGTTTCCGCCGCGTTTCTTCGTGAACAATCCGACGATGGACAACTTTTACGATCTGGTGGCCTTGATGGGGAATTCCTGGGTTCCGCTGTCCCGGTATATTGTGAACACGCTCGTGATTACTATCGTCGGAACCGTCGGGCATATTCTGCTCTCGTCGGCCGCGGCTTACCCGCTGGCGAAATACCGTTTTCCCGGGTCCAGGATTCTGTTCTCGATCGTGGTCATGTCCCTGATGTTCTCAGGTCATGTCACCGCCATTCCCAACTATATGGTGATGTCCTGGCTGGGCTGGATCAATACGCACGCATCGATTATCGTTCCGTCGCTTGCGTTCCCGTTAGGGTTATTCCTGATGAAGCAGTTCATGGAACAAATTCCGGATGCCCTGATGGAAGCGGCCAAAATCGACGGAGCGAACGAATACCGGATTTATTGGACGATTGTCATGCCCAATGTGAAGCCTGCATGGTTAACGCTGATGATTTTGCAATTTCCGATGCTCTGGGGTTCCGACGGGGGAAACTTCATATACAGTGAGAACCTGAAGACGCTGCATTACGCCTTGGGCCAAATTACCGCGGGAGGAATTGCCCGTGCCGGGGTGGGTGCCGCCGTCGCACTTATTTTGATGGTCGTGCCGATTACACTCTTTATCATTTCGCAGAGCAACGTCCTTCAGACGATGGCGACCTCTGGAATGAAAGAATAGAGGGGAGACTAGCACGATGCGAAAGAGCATACCGAAAGTAGTAAAAATGTACCTTCTGGTGGCTGCCCTCTGCTGCCTGCTGGGGACGAGTATAGGCGTAAATGCGGCTCACGCGGAAGGCAGCGCCTCCTACAACTATTCCTTCTGGAATGACACCACCCCGGCCCCTGCCGCCTATGAGCCTGTGTTATTGCTGAACGGCGCGCAGCTTGGCGTCGGGCCCTTTAAAAACCCGAGCGACATTCATGTGACGGCTGATAAGCAGATCTATGTACTCGATTCCGGCAACAACCGCATCGTTGTCCTCGATGAGCAGTGGAAGCCGGTTGAAGTGATAGACTCCTTTGACCGTGGGGGGAAGAAGGATACGTTCAATAACCCGCAGGGGATCTTCGTGACCGATCGGAAAGAGCTGTTTGTCGCCGATACGGGCAATAAACGGGTCGTGCATCTGGATCCGGATTTGAGGATGGCAGGGGTGCTTGAAGCGCCCAAGTCGGACCTGCTGCAGGCCAATTTTGACTTCCAGCCGGTACGGGTGGTTGTCGACAAGGCCCAGCGGATCTACGTCATGTCGACCGGCGTATTCGACGGTTTCATGGAATTCAATCCGGACGGGGCGTTTACCTCGTTCATCGGCGCCAACCGGGTGACCGTCGATCCGGTGGAGCTGTTCTGGAAAAGGATGTCCACGAAGGCGCAGCGGAGCCAGATGGTGATGTTTACGCCTACCGAATTCACCAACCTGGATATGGATGACGAGGGCTTCATTTATGCAACGAGCGGTGACTACTCGAATAACCCGATCAAAAAATTGAACGCTCAAGGCAACGACATCCTGCGGCGTACGGGATATTTCAGCCTGGTGGGGGATACCCGGTATTCAAGTGACATCGGTCCTTCAAGGCTTATCGATATCGACGTCACGGACAGTGAAATGTACTCCGTCCTCGATTCCAAGCGGGGCAGGATCTTCACTTACAGCGGAGATGGTCATCTTTTGTATATATTCGGCGGCCTTGGCAATCAAATGGGCCAATTCAACAGCCCTGCGGCGATTGACCGGATCGGTGACGATTTTATTGTGCTGGATAAGGCATTCGGAGAAATTACGGTATTTCAGACCACCTCGTACGGCCGCCTGCTGAACGAAGCGGTACGGAGCTACTACAGCGGTGATGAAGAGAAGGCGTTTGATCTCTATCAGCAGGTGATCAATAAGAATGCGAACCTGGAATTTGCTTACTCCGGCGTAGGGAAGGCTCTTCTTCGGAAAGGGGACTATAAGAGGGCAATGCATTATTTCAAGGAGAGCTACGATCATGCCAATTATTCAAAGGCCTACTTGCTTTACCGCAAGCAGGTGCTCAGAGAATACTTTCCCTCTGTGATGACGGGCTTGATCGTGCTGATCGCAGGACTTCTGCTCTTCAAAAAGCTCCGCAAGCGAATGAAGAGACAAGGAGGTGTGACGATTGAATCGTGAGCATGTAAAATACCCGCTTTATCTTATAGTTCATCCCTTTAACGCATACTGGGATCTGAAATACGAACGAAACAAGCGTCATACCTTGATTGCTTCGCTGATCATTTTATTTTTGCTGATCCTAACGAATGTCCTGAGCAACCAGTACAGCGGCTTTCTGGTCAACCTGACCAATCCGGATGATATGAACAGCCTGATGGAAGTCGTGTACATGGTTATCCCGGTCTTGTTTTGGTGCGTAGCCAACTGGTCGCTGACGACATTAATGGACGGCGAAGGGAAGTTCGTCGAAATTTTTACTTCGACCTGTTTTGCTCTCGTTCCCATGATGATCATCAACTTTCCTTGGATCTGGCTCAGCAACGTCATATCACTGCAGGAGACGGCATTTTATTACTTCTGCAACAGTGCTGCCGTCTTGTGGTCGGCGTATCTGTTGTTCGTCGGCAACATGACCGTGCACCAATATTCGCCGTCGAAGACGATCGGAACGATCCTGCTGACCGTCGTGGCGATGGGATTCATGGCTTTTATCTGCCTGTTGTTCTTCGGATTGATTCAGCAGATGATCTCGTTCGTGCATGTGATCTATCAGGAAATCATGCTCCGATACTAACGAAAGGAGGAGAAAACATGCATAAAGCCAGAAATGTTCTGTGGCTCCCGGTGCTGCTCGCGGGGATCACACTGGCCGGCTGTGCCGGTTCAAACGCGGTGAGTTCCGGTGCGAACGATGCCCCGGCGGCCGTCGAATTTACCAAAGGACAGCCCTTGAAAGCTGCCTTTACCGACACCCGGGCAGCAGGCATGAAAGGCGCAGCCGAAAATGAACAGCTGCGGTTGTTCGTGGATGAGAAGACGGGCGCTATCGCCGTCATCAATAAGCTAACGGGCGAGATATGGTACAGCAACCCGCCGGAACAAGACACGGACCCGCTCGCCTCCGGGGTGAACAAGGCCAACCTGTCGTCCCAGCTCAAGATCGATTATTATAACAATTTCGGTCAGTTGAATTCCATCAATACCTTCACGGATAGTGTCTCTCATAAGCAGATCAAGTTCGAACCGATATCAAACGGGGTCAGAGTAACGTACCAGTTCGGTACGGCTGTGAAATCGGCAGCCGATCTGCCGATGATGCTCAGCAGCGAGCGGGTCGAAGCGATGCTCGGCAAGCTGGACAAAACAGGTCAGCGGGCTTTGAAGATCGCCTATAAAGAAGATCCGGATAAAAAAGTATATGTGCGTAACGACAGCGCTTTAAACGGGCTTCAGCTTGATCGTGCCTTCAAGGCATTCGATGACGCCGGATATACCGAAGAGGACCTGGCAAAGGACATGGAGGAGCTCCACTTCACGCAGGAGAAGCCGGAAGCGCGGATTTTTCTGGCGTCGATCGAATATACCCTGGATGGCAGCAGCCTGGTCGCCAAAATTCCCGCATCCGGCCTTCAATATCCGAGTGCGTACCCGATCGGTAGTATTTCGTTCCTAAGCTTTTTTGGCGCCGGCAGTTCCAAGGAGCAGGGGGCGCTCTTCGTTCCTGACGGCTCAGGCGCGCTCATTCATTTCAACAACGGGAAAAAGCAGTATCCCGCCTATCAGCAACCGGTATACGGTGAAGACTTGACGATGAAGACGACGGAGGATGCGAAGACCGAACAAACGGTCCGATTGCCGGTATTCGGGATCATCCGCGAAAACGGCGCGATGCTCGGCATTATCGAGGAAGGCGCACCGGCTGCAGCCATCCATGCCGATATCAGCGGCAAACTGAACAGTTATAACTACGTATATCCCAGCTTCAATGTCATAAACAAAGGAGATGTGACGCTGCAGGCGAATGGGCAAGAACGCACGCTGCCAAGGTTCCAGGAACAAGCGATGAAAACGGATTTTACGGTCAGGTATGCATTCCTGGACAAAAAGGAGGCAACTTACCAAGGGCTGGCCCGCTACTACCAGCATTATCTGGAGCAGCGTGGCGGGCTTACCCAGCATAATCCGGACGCACGATCGACGGATACCCCGTTCTATCTGCAGCTGGTTGGCGGCATCGCCAAAGAGAAGCATATCGCAGGCATCCCTTACCGGACGATTGAGCCTCTGACGACGTTCGAGCAATCGAAGGACATCATCAGCCAAATGAAGAACCTGAACATTTCTAACATTAAATTAAAATATTCAGGCTGGTTCAATGGCGGAATGAATCATGAGGTTCCGGACGGCATTTCGGTCGACAAGGCGGTCGGCGGCAGCCAAGGATTGCGGGGCCTCATATCATTTGCGCAGGAGCAAGGGGTATCTTTCTATCCTGATGCTGCAATCCTGACCGCGAAGACGGGCAAGAGATTCAATGAGAACGCCAATGCTGCGAGAACATTGAGGGGGATACCTGCAGCGCTATACCCGCTGGATCAGGCAATCAACCGGAGGGACCGGAATAAGCCGCCATCTTACGTTGTATCCCCTCGGCTTGCCGTATCCTATACCGAATCGCTGCTGAAGGGCTTGCAAGGATACCAGACGGGCGGTATTTCTCTCCGGGATCTCGCTGATCAGCTCAACAGTGATTACCGCAAACATCATCAGCTGGATCGTGCCGAATCCGAGAAACTGTCCGTCCAAGCGCTGGGGAGCTTCCCGAAAGAGAACCTGAAGGTCATGGCGGATGGAGGCAACGCTTACGCACTTCCGTTTTTGTCTGATATTACGAATGCGCCGATGTCCGGCAGTCAATTTAAGATAGAAGATGAGTCGATCCCGTTTTATCAAATGGTCGTCCGGGGATATGTCGATTACACGGGAAGCCCGTTCAACCTGTCTAATTATACGGACGAACGGCAGTACATCCTGAAATGTCTCGAGTATGGATCAGGCGTGTACTTCGAATGGATCCACGAGCCGAATGACAAAGTGAAGGAAACGGAATATAACGACTTGTATGCCGTCTACTACGAGCAGTGGATCGATCAGGCCGCCGACATGTACCGCGAGGTGAACAGCGTGCTGAAGAATGTCCAAAACGAGCCGATCTCAGGACATGAAAAGCTTGGCGAGGGCGTGTTCAAAACCGTGTACGGAAATGGCGTCTACGTCATTGTGAATTATAACCGCTCGGATGTGACGGTGGGCGGCCAGACGGTGAAAGCTGAGAGCTATTTGACAGGTGGTGAGCATTCTTGAAGTCTATACTAAAATTCAACATGAAGCGGCGTACGTACGCGGAACAGAAGGCACTCTGGGGCTTTATCTATATTCTGCCCTGGCTGCTGGGCTTCCTCCTGTTTTTTCTGATACCCCTGATCTCGTCCTTGAGGTACAGCCTCAGCTCCATTGAGGCCAACGCGAGCGGTATGAAAATCAGCTTTATCGGCATTTCCAATTATGTGGAAGCTCTTACGGTCAATACAAGCTTTAACCGTTCGCTGACGACTTCGATCGTAAACATGGTCATCAACGTACCGCTCATCGTGATCTTCAGCCTTTTTCTGGCGGTGCTGCTGAATCAGAGATTTGTTGGCAGAGCTCTTGCCAGATCGATCTTTTTCCTTCCCGTCATCCTGGCCTCCGGTGTTATCGCCAATTTAGAAACGACCAGTCTGGTTCAAGCCATTAATGAGCAGAATGCAGGCGGTGCCGTGAGCGGCCTTGGAACCAGCGAGCTGACGCGTATCATGATGAATTCCGGCGTCAGTGAAAATATCGTGACGTATCTGACCAGCGCTGTGGACCGCATCTACCAGATTGTCAGCCAGTCGGGCGTGCAGATTTTGATCTTTCTGGCGGGGATCCAATCGGTATCCCCTCAGCTGTACGAGGCTTCCAAAATCGAAGGAGCGACAGGTTACGAAGCGTTCTGGAAAATCACGCTTCCCATGGTCAGCCCGCTCATTCTGGTCAACGTGATTTATACGATCATTGACTCTTTCTCCCGGAGCGAAATGACGACGCTGATCAAGGAGACGGGTTTCACAAATTTTAATTTTGGCTTGAGTTCTGCAATGGCCTGGATCTATTTCCTGGCGATCATGGTGATTTTGCTGATTATTACATGGATCATTTCCAAGAGGATTTTCTATCAAGAGTAGAAGGAGCGTGAGAGCGTTGATCATCGCCCGTTTGTCGTCGCTCGAAACATGGAAGCGCTGGTTATGGACCATCGTGCGGCTGGTCCTGATGGCAGGACTGTCGTTTGTGATTCTGTATCCGATTCTTCAAAAAATCTCGACGGCCATCAAGGACAAAAGCGATCTGTATTCACCCATCGTCGTTTTTATACCGGAGCACTATT
The DNA here is from genome assembly GCF_051966755.1 of Paenibacillus sp. SAFN-054. Lineage (NCBI taxonomy): Bacteria > Bacillati > Bacillota > Bacilli > Caryophanales > Paenibacillaceae > Paenibacillus > Paenibacillus sp. SAFN-054. Next base: position 1,613,803 of record NZ_JBQCKS010000001.1, on the reverse strand, counting down.
CGCTGGACAATTTCAAAAAAGCCATCTCCATCATGGATTATTGGCCTACGCTGTTCAATACGTTTACGTTATCAGCAGTGACCACGATCCTCACGGCCGTGTCCTGCGCTTTTGCAGGCTACGCCTTTGCACGGCTTAAATTCAAAGGCAGCAATGTGCTCTTTGGAGGTGTCATCCTGACTATATTGGTGCCGCCAACGACCATACTGATACCGATCTACATGAATTTAAAGGATTTCAGCCTGATGGGGCTGATTCCGCTCCTGACCGGTAAATCGGTGAACCTGCTGGATTCCTATTGGCCGTTCATTCTGACCTCGGTCACCGCAAACTCGCTGAAGGCGGGGCTGTACATTTTTATTTTCAGGCAGTTCTTCCGGGGAATACCCAAAGAGGTAGAGGAAGCGGCTTATATCGATGGAGCGGGTGTGAGTAAAACGTTTCTGCGCATCATGCTGCCCAATGCCGTTCCGGCCATCGTAACCGTGCTGTTGTTTTCGTTCGTATGGCAGTGGAACGACAGCTTCTTCACGACAACGTATTTGACCTCCAGCAAGGTGATGTCTACGCAGCTGGCGTCGCTGCCGCACAATCTCTCCATCATGCTCGAAGGCGGGGTGGCGACCAACAAGGATCCGTTCTATATGAGCATGGTCCAGGATACCGGCATACTGCTGGCGATTCTGCCGCTGATCATTATCTATTTGTTCGTGCAGCGTTACTTTGTGGAAAGCATCGAACGTACCGGCATCGTAGGGTAACGCTCAGTACATTAAAGGCGCCTTTCGGAACTAACCTGCAACGGGCTGGTGCCTGAAAGGCGTTTCTGTATGGCTGTGCCTGCCACGTTTCGAACATGGTCAATCCGATTTCGTCGCGAGCCGCATCTTGGAATAAATCAAATTTCTATCAGCATAGATCATTCATTGGTGAGATGCCCTCCTTTATAATTTCAACATACAGGTCATTTCAGTCCATAGAACCATCAGTCCATAAACTATCAGAACATGGCGAGCTTCCGTATCGTTACCCGAAATCCAAATTATCTATAAAGGTAGGTCCATGCCATGATCATACAAAGCGAATATATCGACGTGCTATGCTACACACGCACCCCGCAGGAGGACATTATCTATGCTTCCAGGCTGGCGCACAAGCATGCACCTTGCCTATAGCGAAGACGGCAAGCATTTTCAAGCGTTGAATCATAATTCGGGTGTCCTGTTTGCCAAGGCTACACAACATGAAGATGGGATGCTCCAAGCCAAAAGCTTGAAAAATCCGTATCTCTTCCCCATGGCCGACGGCAGATTCGGCGTTGTTGCCGTACGAACGGAAGCGGATGGGCAGCAGGATGAAGAGAGCCGGGGGGCGGTCCTATTTTTTACTTCGGACGATTTGCTGCAATATCAAGAAATCGGATTGATCGATTTGAAGAGCGAGCGTGATGTCCACGACGTCGCATGCGAGTACAATGAATCAAGCCAAGCGTACATTATCTACTGGAGCGATGGGAACGGCCGCAGCTACCGAAACAAAATTCAGGAGCTGTTTGATTTGACTGGCGCCGGAACTCCGGAAATTGCGGAGGCGTTTGCTCTTAAGACCGTATCGGCAGACATTGAAGGCATTCAGCCTCGAAACATAATCCGTGTTCCGAAGGAAACGGCGCACCGTCTGGTATGCAGGCTTACGGTTCCTGAGAATGTCGCCATTGAACTTCCGGATGCCATCCAGGCGACATCGGACGAGGAGTTGAAAGCGCTTCAAGCAACCGCGATATACAGCGACGGAACCACGGCAACCAAAGCCGTGGACTGGGATACGGATACGGTTCGCTGGGATCAGGCCGGAAACTACCGGGTGAAGGGAACGATTCGTCAGGAGCATTATGCTTTTCCGATTGCGGTGAACCGGGCTGATCCTTGCATTGCCAAATGGAACGGCAAATATTATTTCATTGCGACCAACGATGCCGACCGCAATCAAACCTTGTATATCAGGGAAGCGGACACGATACCCGGCCTTGTTCAGGCCAGCGAGTCCTTAATTCTGGACACGCAAACCTATGCCCATATTAAAGGGCTGTTATGGGCACCCGAGTTTCATATTATTGATGGCGAGCTGTACATCTTTCATGCGGCAACAACAGGAGAATTCTTCTACGAAGAGAGTCATGTGATGAAGCTGCGCGAGGGAGGGGACCCCGCTTGCGCCGCTGACTGGTCAATGCCCCGACGCGTCGTCAAGAAAGACGGAGCCGAATTATGCGAGGCGGGCAAGGTCATCTCGCTCGACATGACGGTCATCCAGGTGAACGGGGAATGTTACGCGGCCTGGTCGGAGCGAAAGTTCGTGCCCGCAGATTTTGGCGCCTGGATTTATATCGCGAAATTAGATCCGAAAGAGCCGTGGAGGCTGACAAGCGACCCGGTGCTCTTAACCCAGCCCGACTTTGGATGGGCCAATAACCATGGGTTTGTCGATGAAGGGCCGTTTGCCTTGATCCGCGGCGGCAGAATTTTTCTTACCTTCTCGAGCGCGGCGGTAGACGCAACTTATTGCGTAGGTCTGCTGACCGCAGACGCGAATGCGGACCTGCTGGATTCAGGCAGCTGGACGAATGGCAATTACCCGCTGCTCACGTCGAGAAGCGTTCCCGGCGAATACGGTCCGGGACACAATTCTTATATTACCGATGACGATGGCGTCACTTGGAATGTGTACCATGCCCGACCTGGCGTAGAGGAGCCCAGATGCTCGGGGATCCGCCGCGTTCATTTTGACATAGACGGATATCCGGTGCTTGATTTGACGGAAGAGAGGGATTTGAACCCGGCTTTGGCTGAGGTGTCAATCGAAGTGATTGTAAAACCCGACTAGGAAGGAGCAGAGATGAGATGTATCCAAATCCGATTATATGGGCCGATTACCCGGATCTTGACGTGATCCGGGTAGAGGATACCTACTATATGGTCAGCACCACCATGCACATGATGCCAGGCTGTGTCATTTTGCGATCATACGACCTGATTCAATGGGAAGTAGCAACACATGTGTACGACATACTGGATAATACGCCCGCACAGCGGCTCGAAGACCGCCAACATATTTATGCACAGGGCATGTGGGCCCCCTCGTTTCGTTACCACAAAGGAAAATTCTATGTCATCTTCGCGGCGAACGATACCCGCCGGACTTACCTGTACACGGCGGACACCGTAGCCGGTCCATGGACGAAACAATACATCGAGGGCTTCTATCATGACTGCTCCCTGCTGTTTGACGATGACGGCCGGGCGTATTTGATATACGGCAATACCGAAATACACCTGCTTGAATTGAAGGAGGATCTTTCCGGTCCAAAGCCCGGCGGGCTGAACCGCATCATCGTCAAAGAACGGGAGCCGTACCATCTCGGTTACGAGGGCGCCCACTTTTATAAGATCGACGGCAGGTATTATGCTTTCTTTATCCATATTTCAAAGGCTGCCGGGCGCCGAACGCAGGCCTGCTTTGCGGCGGATTCCCTGGAGGGCGAGTTTACGGGCGGAGAAGTCTTTAATGACGATATGGGGTATATCAATTCAGGCGTAGCGCAGGGCGGCATCGTGGACACGCCGGACGGGGAATGGGTGGCAGTACTGTTTCAGGATCATGGAGCTGTCGGCCGGATTCCAGTGCTCGTTCCGCTGCGCTTTGAGAACGGTTTTCCGGTATTCGCCAAAGCAGCACCCCCTATGATCGAACTGCCAAGCACGAGACCGGGTTATGCCTACAAGCCTCTGATTGGAAGTGATAACTTTGACTACACGCCGGGCGAAGACGGTAAAGTACGCCTGAAGGACTTTTGGCAGTGGAATCATACGCCTGACGATGCGTTATGGTCCGTAACGGACAAACCGGGAGTCTACCGGATCACTTCCGGGAAGATCAGTCCCAATTTGACGTTTGCGGTCAACACGCTGACGCAGCGCGCCATGGGACCGGCCTGCGAGGCGACGGTTACGCTGGACGGCAGCGGACTTAACGATGGCGATTATGCGGGTCTGTGCTTTCTGATCGGCACGTACGGCTTAATCGCCCTGACCAAGGAAGCCGGCCGGTCCTATCTGGTTATGCTGGCCAGAGAGGCCGAAGACGGCTCCATCTTCAGTAAATTGGTCGACGGGAAGCCAGGGACCGAACTTGCCAGAATTCCCGTTTCAGGAGATATCGTCACCCTCAAGGCGACCGGCCATTTTGTGAATAATGCAGACGAGTGCATGTTTTATTACCAGGATGGGGCGGAATGGAAGCAGCTCGGGACTGCGCACAAAATGATATACAAGCTGGACCATTTTATGGGCTGCCGTATCGGTCTGTTTCTGTTTTCCACCCGGGAGGCCGGAGGGGCGGCAGACTTTTCTCGTTTTCAATATCAGGTGCAGGGTACGGGCCCCAAGGAACCCTGTTTTGCAGGGTGAACACACGGCTAACGGCAGGTTGTTGCAAGATGACGAGGAGGCTTACACTTTGGGGTAAAGATGCTTTTTAAGAAGCATTGGAGCATTGAAACGTTCTAGGAGAGGATGAAGATCATGAGGTTGCATGAAGCCTTTAAAGAACATTTTCTGATCGGAGCCGCCGTCAATCCGGTGACGTTAGATTCGCAGCGAGCTTTGCTGATCGAACATTTCAACAGCGTGACGGCCGAAAATGAAATGAAATTTGAAAGAGTGCATCCCGCGGAGGATCGGTATACGTTTGAGGAGGCAGACCGTATGGTGACCCTGGCCAAAGCTAACGGCATGGGAGTAAGGGGCCATACGCTGGTGTGGCATAATCAGACGCCGAAATGGGTGTTTGAAAATGAAGACGGGAGCCAAGCGGACAGGAAGACGCTTCTGGCCCGCATGAAGTCACATATCGACACGGTCGTTTCCCGTTACAAGGGTGAGCTCTATGCCTGGGACGTGGTGAACGAGGCGGTATCCGACAGCGGCAGTGAACTCCTGCGGCCGTCGCAATGGCTCGATATCATTGGCGAGGATTTCATCGCCAAGGCGTTTGAGTATGCCCATGAAGCCGACCCAGACGCGCTGCTGTTCTACAACGATTATAACGAGGCCGATCCGGTGAAAAGCGAGAAAATCTATACGCTCGTCAAATCGCTGCTCGATCAGGGCGTACCGATTCACGGTATCGGGCTTCAAGCCCATTGGAGCCTGTATCATCCGTCGCTGGATGATATCCGCCGGGCAATCGAGAAATATGCCAGTTTGGGAGTGAAACTGCATATTACGGAGCTTGACGTTTCGATGTATGCGTTTGACGACCGTCGGACCGACCTCACGGCTCCGACCGATGAGATGCTGGCTCTTCAAGCGGAACGTTACGGGCAATTTTTCCGGTTGTTTCAGGAATACAGCAAATATATTACCTCCGTCACCTTTTGGGGCGCTGCCGATGATTATACCTGGCTTGACCATTTTCCCGTAAGGGATCGGAAGAATTGGCCTTTTCTGTTCGACATGAAGCATCAGCCGAAGCCTTCTTTTCAGGAAGTGTTGAAGACCTTGGGATAACTACAAAAATTATGCAAAGGGGATTTTCATCATGCTCAAAGCTTCCGTGCAGGCTGCCAATCAAACGGCGTTGCTCGATGGCTTATTCCGGAATTCGCAAGAAACAGGAAACCAATATTTGCTGTCCCTTGATATCGACCGCTTGGTTGCGCCTTGTTACGAGGCGGCAAATTTAAAGCCGAAAAAGAAGCGGTATGGGGGCTGGGAATCGACCCAAATCGCTGGCCATTCCATCGGTCATTGGCTGTCCGCCGCTGCAGCCATGTATTCCTTAACCCGAGAGGAAGCGCTGCTGCAGCGTGTGAAGGAGGCGGTAGACGAGCTGGCCTGGGTGCAATCGCATGATCCGGAAGGTTATGTCAGCGGGTTTTCCCGCGACTGTTTTGATCATGTGTTCTATGGTGGCGGAGAGTTCGAAGTACATCATTTCGGCTTGGGCGGTTCCTGGGTGCCATGGTACAGTATTCATAAGATTTATGCAGGTTTGATTGATGTTTATAAAAGAACAGGTAACGAGAAAGCGCTGCATGTTGTCACCAAGCTTGCCGATTGGGCGAAGAAGGGGACGGACCGGCTGTCGGACGACCAGTTTCAACGCATGCTGATCTGCGAACACGGCGGCATGAATGAAGCCATGGCCGATCTTTATCAGATCACAGGCAATCATGACTATCTGGAGCTTGCCATCCGCTTCTGCCACCAGGCGGTCCTGGAGCCTCTTGCACGCGAGGTTGACGAACTTGATGGGAAGCACGCGAATACGCAGATTCCGAAAGTCATCGGAGCCGCCAAACTCTACGACATAACTGGCGAAGAGCAATACCGGAAGATGGCGGAGTACTTCTGGAGGGTGGTCGCGCAAGAACGATCCTACATCATGGGAGGGAACAGCATCTTCGAGCACTTCCAGGCGAAACCGCAGGAGAAATTGGGTGTCGAAACAGCGGAGACCTGCAATACATACAACATGCTTAAACTAACCAGCCTTCTGTTTAAATGGTCGCCGAGAGCCGAATACATGGATTATTATGAACGGGCGCTGTATAACCACATTCTAGCATCACAAGATCCGGAAACCGGTGCCAAAATGTATTTCATCTCGACGGAACCGGGCCACTTTAAAGTGTACGGGACACACGACCGGTCTTTCTGGTGCTGCACTGGCACCGGGATGGAGAACCCCGCCCTGTATCCGCGGGATATTTATCACTTCGATGAACAGGGTATTTATGTCAATCTGTTTATCGCCTCCAGAACCACTCTACCGGAACGGGGGCTGGTTTTGCGGCAGGAAACGGATTTCCCGCGATCCAGTCGCACGAGGATTATCCTGGATGAAGCGCCGAAGGGACGGTTCAAGCTACGGATCCGCATTCCTTATTGGACGGCCAGGCCGGTTACAGCCACCGTTGAGGGGGACGCGGAAGTGTATTCGGGATCGGAGCCCGGATATTTAGAAATAGACAGGGCTTGGAATAAGGGGGATATCATCAACGTCACTTTACCCATGGATCTTCACGTTTACCGTGCAAAAGATGATGAGAACAAGGTTGGTTTCATGTACGGTCCCATCGTGCTTGCCGGGGCACTCGGCAAGGAGGACTTCCCGGAAAGCGATATCGTTGATAATCATCTCAAGCTGCATTCGCATCGTTTGATTGATGTTCCCGTTCTGGTTACGGATGAAGACGATGTTGCAAAGTGGATCAAACCCGCTCAGGGCAAGGCCTTAACGTTCATAACCGATGCGGTGGGCGAGCCGGGCGGGAAGCGTTTGCTCCTTGTTCCGTTCTATGAGCTGCATCACCAGCGTTATACCATTTATTGGACTTTAATGAATAAAGCGCAGTATGCGAACTATGCCGATCACGAGAAGAAAGAAAGGAACCGGCTCCATGCGATTACCACAGATATCGTTCATCCGCATGAGCAGCAATCTGAAGTTGAACATCTGCTCCAGTCGGAGCAATCCAAATCGGGGTATTCCGTCCACGCGCAGAAAGGTTATCGAACGACGGATCTAGGTGGCTTTTTTAGCTATAGAATGACTATAAACCCAGGCTCAACAATGATATTGCAAGTCACATACTTCGGAAGTGAAGGCGCCTTCCACGACGGACATGGCCATCATGAGCGAGAGTTTGATATTTTGATAGACGACTGTTTTATAGCACGACAGAAGTTAGAAGCAGAGCGGCCGGGGCAGCTCTTTGATGTATTTTATGACATTCCGGATCGTCTTTTGAACGAAAAGGAGCATGTCCGGGTGAAGTTCGCGTCGGCCAACGACGGTGTGGCTGGAGGCGTGTACGGCATTCGGATGATCGACAAGTTGGCCCTGGACAAATGGGAAGAAATAAACGGGAAGGAGGACACAATGTAATGAAGCAGCAAGGTTTGAATCCCTATCTGCCCTCATGGGAATACATACCTGACGGCGAACCGTATGTTTTTAACGGCAGGGTGTATGTATATGGCTCGCATGATCGTTTTAACGGTCATGCGTTCTGTTTAAACGACTATGTATGCTGGTCTGCCGACGTGGAGGAACTGGGCAACTGGCGTTATGAAGGTGTCATCTACAAGAAAACGGATGACCCGCTCAATGCGGATGGCAGGATGTGTCTGTATGCCCCTGACGTTACTGTCGGGCCGGATGGGCGGTATTATCTCTATTACGCTCTTGACAAAGTTTCGGCTATTTCGGTAGCCGTCTGCGATTCTCCGGCTGGCAGGTTCGAATTCTACGGTTATGTTACATATGCCGACGGTACGAACCTTGGAGACAGAGAAGGGGATGAACATCAATTTGATCCGGGCGTGTTGACCGAAGGAGAGAAGACTTACTTGTATACGGGCTTCTGTCCAATTGGAGACAAATCCAGGCACGGTTCAATGGCCACGATGCTCGGCCCGGATATGCTCACGATCATAGAAGAACCCGTATTTGTCGCACCAAGCGAGCCTTACAGCAAGGGAAGCGGATTTGAAGGGCATGAATTTTTTGAGGCTCCCTCCATCCGGAAACGGGGAGACATCTATTATTTAATCTATTCATCGATTGCCATGCATGAATTATGCTATGCCACGAGTAAATATCCGACAAAGGGCTTCGTATATCAAGGCGTGATCGTAAGCAATAATGATCTTCATATCGATTCCTATAAACCGGCGGACAAACCGATGTATTACGGCGGTAATAACCATGGCAGCATCATTGAAATCCAGGGGAAATGGTACATTTTTTATCATAGACATACCAACGGTACGGCTTTCTGCCGACAGGGCTGTGTGGAGCCGATCGAATTCGAGGGGGACGGTACGATTCCTCAGGTGGAGATGACCTCCTGCGGTCCGAATGGCGGGCCGCTTGCAGGGCGGGGAGAATACCCCGCGTATCTGGCATGCAATCTATTTGGTAAAGACGAGGCAGTATATACAGGCGGTTTCGGCCTTGGTGCGTGGATGGACAGCCGTTTTCCGAAGATAACCCAGGAAGGAAGAGACGGTGACGAAGAACCCGGGTACATTGCCAATATGACCGATTCCGCCACGGCGGGTTTTAAGTACTTTGATTGCAACGGAATCCGAAATGTTAAAATCAAGGTGCGCGGATATTGCCATGGCGAATTTGAGGTCAAGACAACCTGGGACGGCCCGGTCCTCGGCAAAATACCGGTGAACTTTATGAATATATGGACGGAATGCTCGGCAGAAGTTATCATACCAGACGGCATACATGCCTTGTATTTAACTTATAAGGGCAGCGGAGGGGCTGATCTCGCTTCGTTTACGCTGGAGTAATCCGTCTTGTGATTGCCGGCTCCCGTAAGAAATAACACAAGCAGTTCAGGATCATTCGGAACTGCTTTTTAGCATTTGCAGCCTTACCATCATCGCGGAATCAAGCCGGCTATTTGCTATGGTTGTAGAAGGTATCAATTTGTCTGCTTAAGCATTATTATTCTTTTATCGGATGTTACAATAAGGTGGGATGGAGGCGGTTTGATGCGTATTGACGCTCATCAGCATTTTTGGAAGATCAGCAGAAACGACTATGGGTGGATCACACCGGCAAACCCAGTACTTTACCGCGATTATTTGCCACCGGCCCTGGAATCGCATTTGCACAAAAACAGCATCAGCAAAACGATTCTGGTGCAGGCAGCTCCAACGGTGGAGGAAACGGAATATATGCTTGAATTAAGCGAATCGGCCGATATCATCGCAGGCGTGGTCGGGTGGCTGGATCTGGCGGACCCCTCATATAAGAAGCAATATGAACGGTTTTGCAGGCATCCGAAATTCATCGGGTTACGCGTGATGATCCAGGATATGGGCGACTTGGACACCGTATTAGCATCTGCCTATATAGAAGCGCTTTCATATTTGGCGGAACAGGATTTGCCCATCGATTTGCTTGTAACGGAAAATCAATTGCCGCAGCTGGTCCGATTATTGGAGCGAATCCCTCGGCTGCGGGGCGTCGTTGATCATTTGGCGAAGCCGCTGATTGCTTCGGGTGTCATGGAGCCGTGGAGGAGCCATATGGCGGAAATTGCAAAGTATCCGAACATCTACTGCAAGCTTTCGGGAATGGTAACGGAAGCCGACCATCAAGGCTGGAAAAGCGAGGATTTTACGGCATACATTCATGATACGCTGGAACGGTTTGGACCTGAAAGGGTGATGTTTGGAAGCGATTGGCCCGTGTGTCTCCAGGCGGCAACCTATGATGAAGTCGTTGAAATACTAATGCAGGCACTGAAGGAGCGGCTGCCTGCGGAAGCGATTGAAGCTGTCTTCGGCGCCAATGCGGCGAAGTTCTACAAGTTGAATGAACATTAGAAATGGGGGAACGAGGAGATGCAATACAGAAAACTTGGGAACACAGGATTAAGCGTATCTGCACTGAGCTTCGGAGCATCTTCGCTTGGGGGCGTTTTCCGGGACGTTCGGAAGGACGAAGGGATACGAACGGTCCATACCGCCTTGGACATGGGCATCAATCTGATCGATGTCTCCCCCTACTATGGTCTGACGAAAGCGGAAAGCGTGCTGGGCGAAGCGCTGCGGACGATTCCGCGGGACCGGTATGTACTGTCAACGAAGGCTGGACGTTACGGGCAGGACAAATTTGATTTCTCGAAAGCGCGGGTAATCCAAAGCGCGGAAGAAAGCATGCAGCGATTGGGGACCGACTACCTCGATATTTTGCTGCTGCACGACATCGAGTTCGGCTCGCCGGATCAGGTGCTGGAGGAGGGGATTTCTGCCCTCGAAGCGTTGAAAGAAGCCGGAAAAATCCGTTTCTTCGGCGTATCCGGCTTGCCACTACGCATCTTCGAAGAGGTGTTGTCACATACCGAGCTGGATGTCATCTTGTCTTACTGCCATTATTCCCTGAACGATACAGCACTGCTCGGTCTGCTTCCGCTGCTGGAGAAACAAGGAACCGGTCTGATCAATGCGTCGCCGCTGTCGATGGGCCTGCTGAGTAACCGTGACGTACCGGATTGGCATCCCGCAGGAGAGGATATCAGAGCAGCCTGCCGACGGGCTGCCGAGCATTGCCGGAGCAAAGGAACGGACATCGTGAAGCTGGCGGTCCAGTACGCCACGGCGGAAGATCGCATTCCGACAACACTGGTCAGTACGGCGACCCCGGAAAATATCCGCAACAATATTTTGTGGACGGAAGAACCAATGGATGAATCATTGCTGCGGGAAGTGCTGGAGATCCTGAAGCCGATCCACGGCAAGGCGTGGCCAAGCGGACGGCCCGAATGGGGCGGGGAGCAAATCCGGCGGAAGGAAGGTGGAACGTGACGAGTAGCGTTCGTATGGAGCAAAAGCATCGGTTATGGTACAGAAAACCTGCGGCGGATTGGAACGAGGCCCTGCCCATCGGAAACGGGCGGCTGGGCGCGATGATTTTCGGAGGTGCGGCGGAAGAGAAGCTGCAGCTTAACGAGGACTCCGTATGGTATGGCGGGCCGCGCGACCGAAATAACGAGGACGCGCTGCCTCATTTGCCCCGAATACGCGAGCTGATTATGGAGGGTAGGGTGAGTGAAGCGGAGGAGCTGGCAGCAATGGCAATGGCCGGGCAGCCCGAAGCGCAGCGCCATTACTTGCCGCTCGGCGATCTGCTGCTGTCATTCAGCATGCACGAAAAGCCTGTCGAGGATTATATGAGGGAGTTAGATTTAGAGGACGGTGTATCCCGGGTCAGCTACCGGATCGGGGAGGTGCGGTATACGCGAGAGATGTTTGCCAGTTATCCGGATCAGGCGATCATCATGCGGATTTCCGCCGACATTGAAGGGGCGGTTTCACTTAAAGCCAGGTTTAACCGCAACAACTGGAGATATTTGGAGAAGAACGAGAAGTGGCAGCAAGAAGGGTTGGTCATGCGCGGAGAATGCGGCGGCAAAGGAGGCAGCTCCTTCAGCGCGGTGGTGAAGGCGGTCCCGGAAGGCGGCGCCTGCCGGACGATTGGCGAGTATTTATGGGTAGAGGGAGCAAATTCGGTTACGCTGCTGCTAGCCGCAGGAACGACATTTCGTTCTCCCGACCCAGAGCTTAGCGGCAAACGCCGGCTGAATGAACTGAGCCGGGTTCCTTACACCGAGCTGCTGGCCCGGCATACCGCGGATTACCGCGAGCTGTACGGTCGAGTCAGCTTGAAGCTGCCGGAGAGCTCCGGCAAAAGCGCGCTGCCCACTGACGAAAGGCTGGCCCTGCTCAGGCAGGATGAAGACGATCACGGGCTGATCGCAACGTATTTTCAATTCAGCCGTTATCTTCTCATGGCCTCCAGCCGTCCGGGTTCACTGCCTGCCAACCTTCAGGGGATATGGAACAACAGCTTCACTCCGCCATGGGACAGTAAATTTACGATTAATATCAATGCGCAAATGAACTATTGGCTGGCGGAAAACTGCAATCTGACTGAATGTCATGAGCCATTGTTTGATTTGATCGCGCGGATGCGGGAGCCTGGCCGGGTAACAGCCAGGATTATGTATGGCTGCCGGGGATTCACAGCCCATCACAACACGGATATATGGGCGGACACAGCACCGCAGGACACATACCTTCCGGCCTCCTTCTGGCCGATGGGCGGCGCCTGGTTATGCTTGCATCTGTGGGAGCATTACCGGTTCAGCCAAGATCGTGTTTTTCTGGCGCGAGCATATGAGACTATGAAAGAAGCGGCGCTGTTCCTGCTCGATTATTTGATAGAGGACAAGGAAGGGCGCTTGGTCACTTGTCCGTCGGTCTCGCCGGAGAACAGATACAGGCTGCCGAATGGTGAGACAGGGGTGCTCTGCGCCGGGGCCTCGATGGATTTGCAGATTATACAAGCGCTGTTTGACGCCTGTATCCGCAGCGCGGAAATTATCGGACGGGATGAGGACTTCCGCAACGAGCTGGCCGCCGCCCTGAAGCGGCTCCCTGAACCGCAGATCGGCAAATCCGGCCAGCTCATGGAATGGCTGGAGGATTACGAGGAAGTGGAGCCGGGGCATCGTCACATCTCCCATTTATTCGCTCTATACCCGGGCGAAGCGATCAGCGCACAGGGTACGCCGGAGCTGGCTCGGGCCGCCCGGAAGACGCTGGAACGCAGGCTGGCGAGCGGCGGCGGACACACCGGCTGGAGCCGGGCGTGGATCATCAACTTCTGGGCTCGGCTGCAGGATGGGGACAAGGCGTACGAGAACGTGAGGGCGCTTTTAACGCATTCCACGCTGCCTAATCTTTTCGACAACCATCCTCCGTTTCAAATCGATGGCAATTTTGGAGGTACCGCAGGTATTGCCGAAATGCTGCTGCAGAGTCATTTGGGCGAGTTGCATCTGCTTCCGGCCCTTCCCAGGTCATGGAGGGACGGAGAAGTCAAAGGTTTACGGGCAAGAGGGGACTTTGAGGTTGACTTGATGTGGACAGACGGCAAACTGAAACACGCGATCATTCGTGCAAGGCATGATGGCCGGTGCAGCATCCGTATGGTATGCAGCTTCGAGCTGCTCCGGAATGGAGTAAGGGTGGTTGCGCAAAGGCAGGGAGATGACGTCTGGAGTTGGAAAGCTATCCAAGGAGACTGCTATGAGCTTGTGCCTACATCGTAAAATCATCCGGATGCGATGATAAGTTGCACCTTGCGGCTGAGCGAGTATGGCTTTCTCCATCTGCTGTGCCATGTTTTCCTGTGAAGATCAAAATGTATTGACCCGGGAATACGGCTAAGATCATCATGATATACATGAATGTAATATCCTTTATGTCAACACTAAGGCGGACCATCGTTTTCAGATGTAGGTTTTCAGATCGTCTTTGATTCGGTTCATGCTATATTTAATGCGTTTAAGCTTATCTTTTATGTCGTGAATCTCTTCTTTTCAAAATAGAATTTGCGAACAAACTGAAAAAAAGCGTCGAATGAATAGATATTTTGCGATTGCCCGAGAAATAAAGGTGCCCTGAGCATGGGGATCGGTATCTGGTATTACAGTGGAAAAGCAATGGTATTAGGCAATGAGGGAGGCCTGAGTGTTAATGAAGATCGGATTGGCACGGCAAGCTGCAACCGAATGGGTGAGAATGCATGCACGAAAGGAGAAAGGATATCTGGGAGCTTATTTCAGCGGTTCTACGGTGGGACGGCTTGATCAGGATACGCTTCCTGTCGGCTCCGATGTGGATGTCGTCGTCGTAAGGGACGGCCAGGAACCCCCGCCGAAGCTGGGGAAGCTGATCTATCAGAACACGCTGATTGAGGTGACCTACATCTCTTCCGGTCAGCTGGACTCCGCCGAACAGGTTTTGCGATCCTATCATCTTGCAGGAAGCTTTCGGACCGATACGTTGATTGACGATCCTACGGGACGCTTGCGGCAGCTGCAGCAGCAGGTTTCGCAGCATTTCAATGAATCCAACTGGATCGTGCACCGGTGCATGGAGGCGCGAAACCGAACCGAAAGCGGGCTTCGCTCGCTGAACGTCGGAGCCCCCTTGCACGAGCTCGCCATGTCATGGTTATTCCCGACGGGGGTGATGACCCATGTGGTCTTGGTTGCTGCGCTCCGGAATCCAACGGTGAGACTGCGTTATCTCAAAGCCCGCGAAGTGCTCGAAGGATACGGTTTAGCTGATATCCATCAGGAATTGCTCGGTTTTCTCGGTAGTGCGGATTGGACTGCAAAGCAGACGGAACATCACTTGCTTGGACTGGAAGAGACCTTCGATGCGGCTGCGAAGTTCGCCCATACTGAGTTCTTTTTCAGCTCGGATATTACGCCCCAAGCGAGACCGATCGCCATCGACGGCAGCCGGGTTTTGATCCAGGAAGGCAATCACCGCGAGGCGGTATTTTGGATCGCAGCGACCTATGCCAGGTGCCTGCACATATTGGCGGTGGACGCTCCGGAAGAACATCAGCGGCTTCGTTCTCTTTTTGAGAGCTTACTTGCCGACTTGGGTATGACTGCCAAACAAGACTTTATTCAGCGGGGCCAAGCTGCTTTGGATTATATGCCTAAACTATGGGATATCGCGGAACGGATTATGAACGCTAATCCCGAGATTGAGCAGCGTAATGCTTCGAAAGAATGACCATGAGATTGGGCGGGGAGAGAGACGGTCCGGAAACGGACGGTCTTTTTTTTGTGAAGATAGTGAAAATGCGAAAACGAACCATCGCTTTAGACGGGTTGTAGATACGTTCTAATCAATTATTGCATCCAGTATGAGTACCTACATAAAAACGGTAATCCGGAGGCACTGGGACCCGTCTTCAGTGCGTTAAAATCGGTATTTTCAACAGGATATTCGTTATGTTAATGTGTTATGACATACGAAGGGGGTCATGCATTTGCATTTATCACTGATTTTGTTAGCCGCAATGGCGGTGTTCGCTGGTGCGCTCATGAGATCGATGTTCGGCTTTGGGGAAGCGATCGTGAGCATGCCTCTGCTCGCCCTGCTACCGATTCCTCTCCAGACGTCCGTTTCGCTCATTGGACTGGCCGGATTAACGGTTGCTGTATTAACGGTCTTCAGCGGCTGGAAGTATATTGAGCGTCCCGTCCTCATCCAGCTCGCGGTTTCCACCGTGATCGGCATACCCGTCGGACTCTATGTCTTGAATTCAATTCCTTCCTATATCATCACGACCGGGTTGGGCATTTTTCTCATCTTGTACGGTGCGTATTCTTTCTTGAAGAGAAAATTATCGAACGCAATCGAGGCGCCTTTGTTGAACCGTTCCGGGTGGATATGGCCGTTCGGTTTCGCTTCGGGCGTACTGGGCAGCGCCTATAACATCAATGGCGTGCCGGTCATGATTTACGGAACACTGCGTCGCTGGAGTCCGGAGCGGCTCCGGGGCACGCTGCAGGCCCATTTTCTGATTTCCGGCGTACTGGTTGTAGCAGGACATGCCTTGGGAGGTTTATGGACGGCTGATGCGTTCGTGCTATATGCGTATTCGCTTCCTGCCATTCTCTTGGCAACGATCCTGGGGGTGTTCCTTAATAGAAGGATTCCCGCCAAAAGGTTTGAACGAATTTTGTTTGTGATCATTATCGTTTTGGGCGTGCTTTTATTGTTTCCGCGTGGATAGGTGAAGTTCGTAAATGTGCAGGTACATGACGACAAAATTGGTAGAATATAACCTTTTATTTCGGTGCCGTAGTAAATAAAGGATTGGTTAAGGCTGTTAAAAGCTTGAATCAATCTATTTTTTTGCCATAAGTCCCACGGCTTAAAAATAGGAATGCATGTTCTTAATTAGGTCTAAAGAGGGTAGGGGGATATCAAAATATTAGGTATGATTTATGTTAGGACATAACTTGAACTAAAAAAGGGAAGGTATTTAGTTCATTTTATATAGGTCATTTCAATATCATAATCTTGGTATCTCATAAACCGAGCTGGAGGGGAACGGGCTTGATCGATTTAACGGAAACTTGGATTGATTCAACGGCGCCTAACAGCGCTGCGATTAAAAACGCACATGATCTCGTAAAGAAAGGGAAGTTTACCCTGCTCCATCAGTCCGAAGATGAACAGGTTTTGTTCGGGGAGTGTGCCGGGAGCGGGAAGACGCCGTATACGCCGTCCGCCGACTTTGTCATTCCGGATAAGCCTGTCATGCGCTGCAGCTGTCCGAGCCGGCAAATTCCTTGCAAGCATGTCCTCGGTTTGCTGTACGCCTATGCGGAGGGAAAGGCTTTCCAGCACGCGCCCGTGCCGGATGATCTGGCTGCCAAACGGGATAAAGCCGAGAAGAGGGAAGAGAAGAAGGCGAAAGAGGCTGCCGAGGGGAAGAGCGATAAGCCTAAAAAAGTGAACAAATCGGCGCTGAAGAAAAAAGTGATGGCTCAGCTGGAAGGGCTGGACGTGCTGGAGAAGCTGACGCATTCGCTCATTCGGCGCGGACTCGGGACGCTGGATGCCAAAGAGCTGAAAGTGATTCAGGACCATGTGAAGCAAATGGGAAGCTTCTACTTGAACGGGGCTCAGATTCAGCTGCGCAAGCTTCAGACCATTTTATCGGACGGGAGCCACCCGGAGCATACATACAGCCTGGCGGTGGAACAGTTCGCAGTCATTCATGCTTTTATTAAAAAAGGGCGAGCGCACCTGAATGCAAAGCTCTCGGATCCAGAGCTGGCATTGGATCATGAATCCACCATCGAGGAATGGCTCGGCCACGCATGGCAGCTTTCGGAGCTGAGGGAAGCGGGTCTGGTCAGTCCGGAAACGGAGCTGATCCAGCTGTCGTTTGCCAGCTACGATGATCCATCGCGCCTGGAATTCGTCGACAGCGGCTATTGGATTCAGCTGGACAGCGGAGAAATTCACAACACAGTCCAATACCGGCCGTACAAAGCCGCCAAGCTGATGCGGGAGGAAGACAGTTTTTTGGATGCAGCGCTCGTTCCTGCGTTATACCGGTATCCTGGCGACATGAACCGACGCGTAAGATATGAATCCTATACCGCAAGAGCCGTGGAGGAGCAGGATCTGGCCCGAATCAGGGATTGGGCTGCCCCATCCTATGCCGAAGCCGTCAAAAAAGTGAAAAATCAGTTAAAAAACCCGCTGGGTGACCCGAATCCGGTCATGCTTCTGCATGTGGATATGGTGGTCGCGGACGAAAGCGGCTTGCTGTATATCACCGATGCACACGGGGAGAAGATAGGGCTTCAGGATGTTGGCAGAGACGCTACCGTTCAGCTGCTGCGCTATTTGCCGGAAGATAGCTTGAACAATGTGGCCATGCTTGTGACATTCGGCCAACTGCCATTAACCGGTCAGCTGCGCGCGCAGCCGCTGAGCATCGTCAATAAGCATGAGATTATCCGATTGCTGTATTAACCTGTGGGTGTAGGAAGGAGAATCAACAATGAGTCAGACCTTGTTAAACGAATTAAATGAAGAAATCCGGCGTTTATATATCGCGGGAAGCGATCTGGCTGCGGGGGATTACAGGCTGAAACGGCTGCTGCCGACCTTGCAGCAGCTCGGCGAACGGGCCCCCGTCTTCAAGAAGCTTGGGGAAGGTGTAGAGGCCCTGATTGCAAGCCCTGAGTCTGGCGCTGCGGAATCCGCCCGGCAGCTGCAGGACGTGAATCTGCTGCTGCAGTCGGTGCTGCGTACGCAAGGGCAAGCAGGAACTTCAGAGCATACGGTACCGTTTAAGAGCAAGCCGATAGCGCTTCAGACCCGCCTCTCTTACCGCAAATGCTCTCCACTGCGGACAGCGCTGACGACGCGGGGGGGCGGACGTCATGAAGTGATATTGGAGGCATACCGCGAGGGTCTGTTCAATGACTTGCGGCTGCTGCCTCTGGCGATCGAAGCGCTGAATGATCCCTACATGGAAATCGCCGAGCTTGCAATGACGGATATACTGCCTTCTTACGGCCCTGATGTCGCGGTGCACCTGCTTGAAAGCTTTGATCCGATGGGCGGCAAGCTTGAAGCCCGCAAGCTGACGGTTGCGGCAAGAAGCGGCGATCCAAGTGCATATGCTGTCGTCTATGATGCAGCACTGACGGGTTCGAATGAGGTCCGTACAACCGCCATTCGGTTGCTTGCAGGACATTCGGAATATGAACAGGCGCTTCTGGATTTCAGCCGGGACAAGAAAAAAGGAATTCGGGAGGCTGCATTTTACGCTCTCGCGGAGAGCGGGTGGGACAGCGCTGCTGAGCGTCTCTATGAGGCTTCCAAAGACAAGGATTCCGAGCTTGTGAATTCGTCTTTAGCACGCTGCCAATCGGAGAAGCTGAACGGATGGCTGATCAGGGATTTTGCGGAGCTGATGGCGTCGCTTCCGGAAGTGTTGGACAGCAAAGAAAAAACAGAGGAGATATGGACGCGGACCAAAAGGTATTTATGGTCGCTTCACCAGAAAAAAAGCCCCGAACTGGAGCAATTGTACCTGGGCGTTCTTCGTCAATACAATCTGTACATGTTCAAGCTTGGATGGGTATTTCTCGCAAACGAAGCGATGGATTACATCGGAAAGACCGGCTCCGCCGAGGGAGCGGAGCTCATGAGGAGCGCCGTGGAAATGGATTTGAAGAAATTTGCCGGCTCCCATTCCTATGCGCGCGAAACTTTCAGGAAGGCCCAGCCGATTTTGGCGCCCGAAAGGTTGTATGAGGAATATTCCGTTCTGGTCCAGAACCTGGCAAAGGCTTCTGCCGTCAGCCGAAGCGTCAACAACGCGAAGCAGCTGCTGGATACCATTGAGGATATGGTCATCACCCGGAGATATCAGGCATATGAGCAGATATGGAACGACGGTAATACGGAAGCTTATACCTACATTGTGGAAATGCCTCCTCCGTCTGAAATGGAAACGAAATGGGATGCGCGATGGCTCGACCATTTCATCGAGCGGGACCACTTGGCGCTGGTCAGCGCGTTTGCACGACCGAATCATGAGGAGGCTTCCGCTTTCTTGCTCCGAAAGCTGCGAAATTCGCCGGAATTCCGCAACCGCTTCGCCAATTTGGCTGTCATGGGTCTGGTTCGCGCAGACCTGGAGGAAACGCGGCTGCATGAGGCGCTTATGCAGGCGATGGAGGATGAACGGAATACCGAATGCCGTGAGATCGAGCCGTTTTTGTTCGAGCAGCTGTGCCGACTTCCGGTCTCTTACGCAGAACGAATCAAGGCAGCTCTGCCTAAATTCACATCTCATGCGGAGCAGCAGCTTGAGTATATATTGAAGACTATGAAACCCATCGAACAAGGAGCGTGTTAAATAAATGAGCGCCGAACAAACCATGCAGGACATCATGCGCCTTCCGGCCGAAAAGTTGTATCAGGACGAATTAGACGCTTTAATTCGGGCGGATCAGGGCAAAATTCCGGCAGGCTGGCAGATGTCTCCGCAGTCGGTATTGAAATTTATTATAGGCGGTGTCGCTGGCAAACAGGTCATTACGCCCAAATATATCGGAAATCCGCGCGTGGTGGAAATGGCGATCGCAACGCTCGTGACGGATCGCGCGCTGCTACTTATCGGCGAACCGGGGACGGCCAAATCCTGGCTGTCCGAGAATCTTTCGGCTGCGATTAACGGCAACTCCGGACTGGTCGTGCAGGGAACGGCCGGTACGACCGAGGAACAGGTGCGATACTCGTGGAACTACGCCATGCTGCTTGCCCAAGGCCCGACACCGGAAGCGCTGGTGAAAAGTCCGGTCATGCGGGCAATGGAGAACGGCGGAATCGCGCGCTTTGAAGAAATATCCCGCTGCGCTTCCGAGGTGCAGGATGCATTGATTTCGATTCTGTCGGAAAAAACGATCTCCGTGCCCGAACTCGGCAAGGAAATGAACGCGCGCAAAGGGTTCAGCATCATAGCGACAGCCAACACCCGCGACCGCGGCGTCAACGAAATGTCAACGGCGCTTAAGCGCCGCTTCAACATCATTGTTCTCCCCGCTCCAACCGATCTTGAAACCGAGGTGGAGATCGTCAAAAAGCGGGTTGCCGAAATCGCTGCTTCCTATGATTTGCAGGCGTCCGTTCCGGCAGATGAAGCTCTGCACAAGGTCGTGACCATCTTTAGAGAGCTGCGGAGCGGAATGACGCTTGATAAGAAGGAGAAGCTCAAATCCCCCGCGGGCGTCATCTCGACGGCTGAGGCGATTTCGCTTCTGACGAACAGCATGGCGCTCGCCGCAAGCTTCGGCAGCGGCGAAATTACGGACGAGGATTTGGCCGCGGGGCTGCAGGGCGCCATTGTAAAGGATGATGATAAGGATCGGCTCGTGTGGCGGGAATACCTGGACAACGTGATGAAAAAACGCGGTACCCATTGGCGCGGTCTTTATACGGCGTGCAAGGAGATGAATCAATGACAACGGCTCTCGGCGCTGGGGTGCATGTATACGGCGTCCGGCACCTGTCGCCGGCCGGTGCCTATCACGTCCTGGAATTCTTGGAGCAGGTACGCCCGACGGCGGTATTGATCGAAGGTCCGTCGGATGCAACGGCTGAAATCGAGCATTTGACGAATCCTTCCACGAAGCCGCCCGTAGCCATTCTCGCATTTACGGAAGAACTGCCGGTTCGTACCGTTCTGTGGCCGTTTGCAGAGTACTCGCCGGAGTATCAGGCGATGCTTTGGGCTCGCAAGCAAGGGGCGTACTGCGCTTTTATCGATTTGCCTTCCTCTTCAGCCGTATGCTTACAGGATGTTCGCGGCGCATTTCATGCGGAGCCGCCATCTGCTTCCGATAAAGCGGAGGAAGCTCATGATATGGAGAGGCCCGGTTCCGGGGATCGGACCCCAGATGTTGACGGCATGTCTGAGGCATATGAATTACAGGGTTCGCTATACAGCAGAATTGCCGAAATTTCCGGTGAGCCAGACTATGACACCTATTGGGAGCGGAACTTCGAGCATAATTTAAGTCCGGATGCTTACCGACAAGCCATTCTGGCTTACTCAAGCCAGATGAGGGCACTCACAGAGGAATCCGAGCGCAGGAATGAGCGGCTGGAGTATGCCTATAATGCCGTTCGTGAAGCCTATATGTGCAGACAGATCGAAGAGACTCTGGCGTCAGGCCATCGCCCTGAACAAATTGTAGTGATCTGCGGCGCATATCATGCTTCCGCGTTGTCGGATCTCTCGAACGCCATGAGCAACGATGAACTGGAGCGGCTGCCTTTCCGCAGGACGAAACGGACGCTTATGCCGTATTCCTATTACAAGCTCTCATCGCTTTCCGGCTATGGCGCTGGCAATATTGCCCCCTATTATTTCGAGATGATGTGGCAGCATATGCGCCAAGGCACGCTCGCGGAGCTGCCTCATCATTATCTCTCGCTCGCGGCACGGGATTTGCGGAAAGCGGGCACGCACCGTTCAACTGCCGAGGTCATCGAAGGAGTGAGGCTGGCGGAATCGCTGGCCGCGCTTCATGAGGGTCAGGCGCCTGCGCTCACAGACCTGAGGGATGCGGCCAAAACCCTGCTTGGCCGGGGAGAGCTCTCGGTCGTTGCGGAGTCACTGGCGCGCATCGAGGTGGGGACGGCCATTGGAGCTTTGGCGGAAGGCGTCAGCCAGACGCCGATACAAGATGATATGAATCGTCAGCTGAAGCGGCTGAAGCTGGACAAATACAAAACCTCCGTTGCAAACGACATGGTACTCGATCTGCGCGAAAATCGCCGAGTATCCTCCGAGGAAGCCGCTTATCTGGACCTGAACCGCTCCTTCTTGTTTCATCGCCTGAAGCTTCTGGGCATTCATTTCGTCAGGGAAAAGACCGCCACCAGAGATGAGGCCGACTGGGCAGAGCACTGGATCGTTCAGTGGACGCCAGAGGTGGAGATACAAGTTGTAGAATCAACGCTTCTCGGCGAAACGGTAGAAACGGCTGCAGGATATGTCCTGCAGCAGCGGCTCGAAAGCTGCGACACTATACAAAAGGCTTCCAAGCTCATTACCGAAGCGTATGAATGCGGGATGATCCATCAGATGGAGGCTGGCAGGCAAACGCTTCAGCGGATCGCCGTCGACAGCCGGGACGTCGTGCAGATTGCGGCGGCATCCCGCGGATTGTCGCAGCTTATCCTGTATGGCGGCGTCCGGAGAATGGATACGTCTCCGCTCGTCCCGCTTCTTCAGCAGCTGTTCACACGGGCATGCCTGTTCCTTCAGGATGCAAGTCAGTGTAATGACGAAGTGGCTCAGGCCATGGCGCCCGCGATGAACGAGCTGAACCATATTGCCTCCGAACACGGTGGCGAAACGGACGGAGAGCTGTGGATACAGGAGCTGCTGCGGTTGTCCGACCGCGACGACGTCCATCCGCGATTATCCGGATTGGCCTGCGCCATATTGCTCGAACGGGGCGAGCTTTCGGCGCAGCAATGCGCCTCGGAAGTGTCCCGGCGATTATCTCCCGGCATTCCGGCCGATCTGGGCGCAGGGTGGTTTGAAGGACTGGCCATGCGCAACAGATATGCTCTGCTGTCGCGTATGAGCCTATGGGAACAGCTGAACGAATACATTTGTTCGCTTGAGGACGATGAGTTTGTGCGTTCCTTAGTGTTTTTGCGGCGGGCCTTCAGCTCATTCAGTCCCAAGGAAAAGACGATGGTTGCCGAGCTCCTTGGCGAAATATGGGGCGTGGATGTACAGCAGGCTGCCGAAATACTCATGGATGATCTGAAGGAGGAAGAAGCCCAGATGCTGAATGAACTAAACGATTTTGATTTTGAGGACTTTTAATATGGAACAGGGGGCAGAACGCCAGGCGTTATCCCGTTGGCGGCTTATTCTGGGCACGGCAGCTGAGGAAGAACTAAGCCGCTACGGAAGCGGGGGACATGTGGAAATGACTGATGAAGAAATGATCATGGACCGTGCCCTTGCTGCTATTTATGATGAGACAAACGGTACGTATGATGCGGGCACGACGGGTACGGGAGCGCGCGGAGCCGGACAAGGCAAATCCGCTCCCCGCCTCGCACAGTGGCTGGGTGATGTACGCTCGTTTTTCCCGGAGGATGTCGTTTCCGTAATACAGAACGACGCCATGGAGCGCAAAGGCTGGAAGCAGCTCTTATTCGAGCCGGAAGTGCTTGCCAGCGTCAAACCTGATATTCAGCTGGTAGGCACGCTGTTGTCACTGAAAGGGAAAATACCGGAGAAGACAAAGGACACGGCCCGGATGCTCGTTCAGGCTGTCGTGGATGAGCTGATCCAGCGGATGGAGCAGGACATTGTCCGGGCCGTAACCGGCGCGCTGAACCGCAGGGAACATACCCCGTTATCCTCCTTGAGCGGTATGGACTGGAAACGCACGATTGAGCGGAACCTGAAGCACTATGATGCGGGACTGCGGCGGATCATACCCGAGAAATTCTATTATTTCGACCGCGCGAAACGGAATAAGGAATGGACGGTCATCGTGGATATCGACCAGAGCGGTTCCATGGCCGAATCGGTGATCTGGGCTTCGGTCATCGGGTCGATATTCGCCAGCATTCCGGCACTGGATACCCGGGTCGTGGTATTCGATACGGAAGTTGTGGATTTGACCGAACAATGCGCCAATGATCCAGTGGATATGCTGTTTGGAATCCAGCTTGGCGGCGGTACAAATATCGACAAGTCTGTGGCATACTGCGAGCAATTCATTCAGGAGCCGAAAAAAACGCTGTTCATCATCATTTCCGACCTTTACGAAGGAGGCAACCAGTCGAGGTTGATCCGCCGTATGCGCGAAATGAAAGAATCAGGCGTCAAGACGCTTTGCCTGCTTGCTTTATCTGACGAAGGCAAACCTTTTTACAATGAACGGCTTGCGAAAACCTTATCCAAGGATGGAACGCCTTGCTTTGCCTGCACGCCTGCTCTCCTTCCACAGCTGGTCGAAGGGGCTTTAAAAGGGATGGACATGACAGAGCTGGTGAAGAGATTGGATGCCAAATTGGCCTAAAGAGAATGAGGCGGCAAGATATTTTCATTCCCGAACTAACTCAACAAGCCCGTCTCCTGACATGGAGATGGGCTGTTTTATATGGAGAGGAATAAACGTCTTTCGGCTTCAGAGAACGCTGTTCATCTACGAAACAAGACTATCAGATGCTCAAAGGGGTATAATGAAGAATGATAAGCTTGTAAGCTATAACCAGAATGGGAGGTAGGAACCATGAATAATGCACCGGAAATCATTGAACGCAGTCACACGGAACGTGGAGACATACAGCTGCAAAAAAGAGAGGATCACTACGAGATCATTTACAACGGCACTTTTTTAATGGCAACGTATAACGGAGAGTCGGAACGACTGCTCGTCAGCAGAGCGCTGGGGAGAAGCCGTGGTCCGCACAAAGTACTCATCGGAGGCCTTGGCGTAGGCTTTTCATTGGAGGAAGCTTTGTCCGACCCGAGAGTCACACAAGTGGATGTCGTTGAGATCGAGGAAGTAATTATTCAGTGGAACCGCAAGCATTTAGCTGCCGTCTCCGGGTATGCGCTGGATGATCCCCGCACGAATGTGATTCATACCGACCTGCTGCAGTGGATGAGCCGTACCGACGAAACATATGATGTGATTTGCCTTGATATCGATAATGGGCCGGATTGGACCGTTTCGGAATCGAACACGGGTCTATACTCGGAGAGGGGAGTTTCCGGACTGATTAGGCTGTTGCGGCCGCAGGGGATCCTGTCCTTTTGGAGCGCAACAGCATCCACCGAATTCGTGGACTTTTTGAAGCTGTTCTTTGATGAGGTGGTCGTCGAGGCCGTTCCTCAGGAACGAGGAGAGCCGGATTATATTTACGTCGTTTCATCGCCGAAGATTCATCACTAGTGAATGGAGTCTCTAGTCAAATAAGTAAATATTTTTGATGTCTTTCTATTCATTTGGTAAAATATATGAGATGAAATCAAGGGCGGATCATTTCCGCCTTTTTGCTTTGAAAGCATATCAGACAGAAGGAGAGGACCAGATGAGAAAGAGTAGGATGAACTGGGGGATTCTCGTGTTTTTCATTCCCGCCATCATTTTGAGCTTTATGCTCTGGAGAGACTATGCGGGCCAGATGAAGAACATCAACGAATCCCTATCCCGTGTCTATCAGTTGTTTTACATCGATCGGGGAAACAAAGTGCTAAGCGTTATGGATAGCGACAGTACCGGTTTAAAAGGTGTGCTCTATGATGCAAAAAGCCAAGTTAAGCTCACAGAAATACCATTGGAGTCTAATATACATAACCAGATTGTTTCATCGTACCAGAACGGCCGATTGGCCGTGGTCACCTATGAGGACAGTCGCGGGCTGCAAATCAACATGATCGACGCTGAGGGCGGGGCGAAAGAGCTGGCCCTGGGGACGCTTCATTTTTCAGGGTTTCTGGACAGCAATGTCATTCCTTGGCGCGGCCGGCTGCTGATCTCGGGGGAAACGATAGGATCTGCCTTGTACATTGCTCAAGTGGATCAAGGGAAGCTCACCACAGTAAATTTGAACCAAGAAGGCTTATTTCCTTCCAGGCCGACCTATATGCGGGTCGATAACGGCATCTCTAAGAATGAAACGGCCGTTCCGATGTTCCAGGTGGATCTGAAGGATCAGCGCACGGGATTTATCAGCGGGCTTATCCCGTCGCAAGGACAGGCCCACGTTTCCGTTCAACGTCAGGGTGAAACCCGTTTTGATGCAGAAGATCGTGCCGCTCTAGAATTTGCCAAAAAATCAGGTCGCTCTGCAGCTTCTTTGATACGTGTAGATTCCGAATACCCCCAACAAGCCAAATTCTATAACGCTTTGTCGGACAAATGGGGAAAGATCGTACCGACACCACAGCCAGTCTATCAGGCTCAGCTGTATCTGCTGAATGACAATGAGGTGCTGATTGCCGGTTCAACTGCCAAAGACGAAGCAGACGGCAAGGTGCTGGGATATGTATATAACGAACGGTCCAAGCAATTTACGGACGTGACGGCTATTGTCGGCCTGGTGCCATATGACGAACTAGACGGGAATAACCTGCATTTTTACAAGCAGGCTGGAGATGATCTGCTGTATTACTCCGGCCGCGAAACATCGGCAGGCTGGATGAATATGAAGGAAGGAAGCATCGGAACGCTGAGCAGCGAAGCCGTAAAGCAGTGGCAGCTGGAGGCAGGAGAGGATCGAATCTCGTTAAAAAGCTTTGCACGCTATATTAAGCAGGGCGGCGCGCTCGTTGTGAACTGGGCTTTGTGGATCGTTATCCCCGTATTCATGTTCTTCCTTATACCTCTACTCTCGGTTATCTTGACGGCAATTCATCGGAATAAGCTGGAAAATGGCGTTATGGTTCAGGGGACAATCGTCTCGATGTCCGAAACGGGAACTTATATAAATGAGCAGCCTGTCGTTCGGTTCTTGATACGTTTTCAGGATGAGGGACAGGTCAGGGAGGTAACGATCAAGAAAGTGATTTCCTTTCTGGATCCGATCCGTACCGGAGATTCCGTTGTGATCAGCTACAACCGCAGAAAGAATAAAGCGGTGTTCGTCGAATCAAGCGACGTGCCGGAAGTGAGTGCAACAGATCAGATCATCGAAGCGGTGCTCACGAAGATCGATGCCTATGGCAGCGTGAATCGCGGACAGGCTCTGCTCCTTCATTTCGAGGCAGGCTCTCAGCATTACGATGTACCGGTCGTTCAGCCTGCAGGATTTGCATACCGGATCGGTGAACGGGCTGAACTGATCATTATGGGGGGAGTGACTCGATTGTTCCGATACGGTCGTACGGATACCCCGAAAGTCGAAGAGGAACAGCTGACGCTGCAGGGGGAAGTGACGGGCATCCGTCCAATGGACATCGTGATTGACCAGCGGAGGCTGACGATTGTTGAAATGATGGTGGCTTATGAGCAGTTTAGATTGCGGAAAACAAGCAGTCAGTTTGTTCCCGCAGGCACGTCGTTACAGACAGGCATGAAATTGCCGGTCGTCGCGAAGAAGTCCGATCTGTCGAAAGAGCAGAGATTACTGGCAGGCAAGCAGGGCAGCGGCAAAGTAACCAATGTGGAATATATTGGGACAACCGGCGAGCGGCCTATAGCGCGAATCACGATCGAGCGCGATCATGTTTCCTATACGGTTGAGCAGTCCATTGAGCCTGTTTACGGTGTGTTGGTAGGAGACGAGCTGTGGGTAGCTTACGATGATTCAACGCGGGAAGCCGTTATTTTAAATTACTCCGATCTTTAATTTCTTGCATGCGGGCTTCTTCTTAAGTAAACTATTTTCGTAGTTTTGTCATCATTCATGGTATTTCAAATCTCTTATTTGTAACAAAATGACCGGAGGTGTTTAGATGTCGATGCAGAGCATGGCAGACATCGTCCGAGAATGCAGGCAGGGAACCGGATATATTGCAGGGCTATTACTGTGACGGATCTTCAGACCACAGTACGCCAGCTTCCCCTGACGCCGGGAGTCTACCTCATGAAAGACGCGCAGGGCGGAATTATCTACGTAGGCAAATCCAAATGTTTGCGCAAAAGGGTGCAGTCCTATTTTTATGAGAACGCATCGCATGCGCCGAAAATAAAAAAGCTCGTCCGTCATGTGAAGGAGATCGAAGTTCGACAGACGGATACCGAGTTTGAGGCTTTGATGCTGGAGTGCAGCCTGATTCACGCGTTCAAGCCGATGTATAACCGTAAGATGAAGAATCCGAGCTCTTATTCGTATATCGTCATTCCTACAGCGGATGGGCTGCGCCGGACTGAGATCACCCATCTTCCGTTACCCGCCGTGGACTGTGTTGTGTTCGGGCCTTATACTGCCAGCAGGAATACCGTCGAAAAGGCGGTGCAGGCCATCTATGATTGCTTCAAAATCGCCTGTAACCACACGGCCGGTGGTGCGCTGACACCCTGTTTGAACTATTCACTCGGATTATGCCTCGGCATGTGTCTGGGCGGCGACGGGCTGAACGTGTACAACCGGCTCATGACCCGTTTCATCGGAATGCTGGACGGCTCAGACGAGAGCTTGCTTGAAGATATGCAGCAGCAAATGATGGAGGCGGCCGAGAATTTTGACTTTGAAAAGGCGGCAAAATTCCGGGACGCCATCAGGTCCGCTGATTTCCTGAAACATAAGGAAAAGGTGATCAGCTTCGCCGAGCAAAACCGGAATATCGTCATTTATGAGCAAATTGATGAGGTAACGATCAAAGTGTTCTGGATCAAACGAAGCTCGGTGCTTTTCAGCAGACAGTTCTTATCTGCCGGTGATCCTTCAATGCCTCTGCATACCGAGGTCATGGAGCTGAGCCGGGAATGCTTTACGCGAAATGAGGAGGCATATACGGCGGAAATCGGGAGAGAAGAGATCGATGAAGCCCAAATCATTTACAGCTATATCGCTCAGCATTCCGGACGCGTACTGACGATTCCGGACGAATGGCTTCAAGAGGCCCACGCGGGTGAACTATCCGCTGCAATTACCCAATGGTTGACAGATTGGCAACCCCGCACCCGATGACAAGAAACCCTGGGCCATTTGGCCCAGGGGTTTTCCTTTGATGAAAAGGAAATAAAATGCTGCCGAGGGAGCAAGGAATATGCGCAATGCGCAGTTACCGGAATGGTGAATTGTTCATTTGTGTAACTATAGAACTAGTTATGGAAGAGAATTTGATGTATTCTTAGGATAAACCAACAATATAAACAAAGGATTTAACGAATGCACGAAGGGATACAAAGGCTTTAGGGAACAACCTTACATACAACTAACTATTCATTGGGTGGGTCAACATGAGTCAAATAAAGACTTCTTTCCTATCAATACGGGATGCCGGCAGCGACTCCCAATTGATAGTGCAGCCAGCTGCTTGCCGTTATTTTAGCTTTCATAGAATCACAGAGCGCATTCAACAATGGCGCAGGATTCCGGCTCAAGACTTCCTTCGCATTCCGGTTGCTTGCGAAGTCAATGAAGAGCAACTGGTGATCCAGCTGCCTGGGTTGCCCGAAGATTGGATGTCTTTTCCCGATCTCCTGCAGGAGAACTGGACCGAGGAAGATCGAGTGCGCATTTTTGTGTCCTTTTGCCTTGCCCTAGGTGAACTGCATCGTCATGAATTTGTTTATGGCTTCGTCGTACCCGGATTGATCCATGTTCATAAGGTGACCAAACAGATTTGTCTGGATGTACAGCCGTTCTATTCGACGTATCCTTTCGTGAACTTTCTGTTGAAGGAATTTCCTTACGACGATTTATCCTGGCATTCCCGCTTTGATCCAATGCCGCGCCTTTCGGATCTGGAAGCTGCTGCGATCATGCTGGATACGTTATTCGGTACAAGCGGACTGCCGGAACGGCTCGTTCCGATCCGCGACCGTTTGAAGAGTCATCCCGAGTCGTTGTTGTATCTGGAAAGCGTGGCAAGCGAAGCAGGGGCGCTTTATCAGCAATCGCTTCCAGCTGTCAAACACCCTTCGCCAAGCGCTTCGCCGTTCTGGCTGCATCCGGACGTAGCGCCGGTAACGGTCCATCATCACAAAACGTTGAGATCCTTTTTCAGGCAGGGGGATGATTTTCACATCGCAGTGATGATGAAGGATCCGCAGCTTCGCACCCGGATTTTGCGCCAGCACACGCTAGCGAACCTGGAGTCCCATCTATATGTCATGATTCAATGCACGGAGCCTCCGCTATCGACCCTGCGTGAAGGTATCGAGCGCCTGATTCAGGACATTCAAAGCTATTATCCGGGGGCTGCGGACTCTTTTCTGCCTTTGTCCAGCCAATTCGAATATTTACTTGACCACTATTTTTCCGGTGGAGATATGCTTGACAGCCTGGCAGATTGGCTGATGGGTTTGATGAACCGTATCCTGGCATTGTCAACGGAAGAGCATTTATTTTTTATTTTTGAAAATTGTCATTTGATCGACGAGGGTTCACTGGAGGTGTTTACACACTTCATAGAGAAATATGGACAAGAAATGCCTAAGCTGCATGTCGTGTATAGCGGGGAAGAGATGCCTGAAGGTTTGAAAACGCGCACAATCACACGGATCGAGCTGATGCCCGCGGATCGACGCCATTACGAATGGACGATGAGAAGCCTTCTGGGAGAGGGAGAAGTAAGTGGAAGTGCTGCTGAACAAGCGGCTGAAGCTTTGATGTCACAGCAAATTCACCCCATGTATGGTCGCACCATGCTGCTGCAGTGGATATCCACGGGCCGGCTGCAGCTCGGACCCCGGGGATGGACAAGCTCTTCGCTGTCTTCTCCCCCGTCGTTATTGCCCGCGGCATGGGCAGGGAGTCGGATTCAGCAGCTCAGCACTGGGGATTTGCATTTGCTTTGCGTGCTGTCGCATCTGCCGGGAGCCATACGCTTTCACTCCATTGCTGCAGCCAACGGCTTATCCATAGATGAGATTCTTCCCCAGCTGCTGAGGCTCTCAACAGAGGAAGGGTTGATTGATTTTTATCATGACGAAAGACTGTTCGTCCCCGAACACGTAAGAGCTGCGTTGGCCCTATGGGTTCCGGAATCTTTGCTTCAAGCATCCGTGCAGGAGGCTTTTCAATGGTACCGGACCTGGCAGCCCAGGGCTTTTTCAACCCTCCTGGCCATGGCCACGGCCATGAAGGACGAGACAGCTGAATATTATTACCTCATCTTGTTTTACCGTAAAAACCGTTCCGTGCTTATGATCGAACAGGCGAAAGAACTGCTGGAGCGGATTGTACAGCTGCAATATGCATTGAAGCGGAAGCCAGCCGTCTATTGGCTGCGCAAGCAGATTACGATATATCAATTGACGGGCGATTGGGAGTCGGCCGAACAAACCGCCAAGACAATCTATGACCTGACCGGCCAGGATTCTGATCGGTTTCTCCTATGGCATTCGCAGCTGTTTCAGAACAAGCTGGATTTGGAGCTCCGGAAGCCTGAGTTGTTTGCTTATTTAACAGACGAACGCAATGGGCTCCATAATCGAGCTTACGCCTTCTATGTGCTGATTGTTTTGTGGGTAATGGTGAACCTGGAACAGGATGAAAAACAGCTTCTCCACGAATGGTATGTTAAGGTTCTTTTCCCTAACCGCCGGCTGCTGCACAGGGAGCTGTATTTGCAGATATCGACTCATTATGCCCAGTTTTTATTGGAGTTTTTTCCGGATCAGGAAGAGTGGGCTCTCACGTTGCTTGGCAGCCTGGAAGTATTGATAGAGCATACCGGTAAGTATTTGATGAAACTAAGGGTGCATACGGCATACATGTTTCACAGAGACATGAGAACCGCGCGAAACTCGATACTGAAGCTCATTGAAGGTGCGAAGCGACTGGGAATACACAAGCTGGTAGGAATATCTCAATCCAATGGTGCCGAGCTCGCCTTGTATATGGGGGATATCCGGGCGTTTTGGTACCATCATGAACGTACGGGCAAGCTGGAGAGGATCGATTGGAGCGCACATTCTATCGAGTACATGTTGCTCTACAGTGTGGAATGGAAGGATTGGGACCGTTACTCGCAAATTGCCTCCACGATTGATTTGAATCAAGTGAATGCGATTTGTAAGGCTCATTGGGAGGTGACGAGCAGATACGCCGATTTCTTGCGCCACCGACCGGTCGCGGAGCCAGAACCTCCAACGGGAGATCATCAGGAGTTTTACTTCATGAAGGCACTTCATGCCGCGAGCCGGCAGGAAGATGCCGAGGCCATGACATGGTGGGAAGCATCGATTCTTGCGGAAGGGAACAGTTTGAACGGCATCCGGATGATGACTGGCTGGTCATACCGTGAATACATTCGCTGCCTGCTCATTCATCGGCCGGACGAAGCCGATCAATGGCTCGAAGCATTTCATCGTCATATTACGGAATACGGGTATTATCTCTTTTTGCCTGATTACTATTATTTCTCTTCGGTACGTGCGATTCAGAACGGAGACGATGAAGAAAGCATCGTGCTCATGAACCGAGCCGTCAAGAGCTATCGCCTGCAGGGCAAGGAATCGGAGGCGCAGCGTCTTCTCGTGCGGATTCAGGAGCTGTTAACGCCATCTTATCTCGAAGAAAGCGATTCATTGCTTCAGGAACCGAAGGTTCAGCTTTTGCTGCAGGACCGCAAGCGTTTCTTACTGAAAACCTTGAATTTTGCTCTCCATCTGCGGCTTAGCGAACAGCTGCCGGAAACCATGGATATCGAACAGGCTTTGGAAAAGTTCGTGCAGCTGCTGATGGGATTTTTCCCGGTGGAAGATGTCGTTATCGACTGCCAGCTGCGCTTAAAACAGAGCAAGCAGTTCTATACCGCAAGCGGTGTCATTCATCCAAGCATGCTGAAGGAATATCGGTCCGATCCCGATTCGGTGACGGTTCAAACCGAGCTTTACCACCTGGCGCCATGGAAAATTTCCGTAGAGGCCAAGCTCCAGCGTATGGACCCGGAGAGCTGGAAGCTGCTGGATTCCTTTATGCACATGATCAAGCCGCATATTTCGGCATCGGTCCTTATCCGGGAGATGATGATTGATAATTTGACGAGATTGTATGTCAGGGATTACTTTATGAAGCATTTGGAACTCGAATTCAAGCTTTCCACGAAATCGGGACTCGATTTATCTGTCATTATGATCGATCTTGACAATTTTAGAAGAATCAATGAGTACGGGCATCAGGAAGGGGACCGTGTCCTTAAGGAGGTAGCAGACCTGATCCAGTCCATGATGGGTCCATACGCCGTTCCGGGACGCTATGGCGGGGAGGAATTCTTGGTGGTCCTTCCGAAAACGGACGGAATTTCTGCGCTTCGCATGGCCGAGAAAATACGATTAAGCATCCATAAGATCGTTTCGGCCGGCAAGCCTTTTGAGGTAACGGCAAGCCTAGGCGTATCGTCGATTTCCTTCAGCAATGCGAAGACGCCGGAGGAGCTCGTACGGCTTGCGGATGAAGCTGAGATCCGGGCCAAGAAGACGGGCAAAAATAAGGTGGTTGCCTCATGGAACCCCAGAGATTGAACCCTGAAGTAAAAAAAAGAGTCCACGAAGGGACTCTTTTTTTGTTGTAATCATGGACATCCGATGAGTGATTTCACAGGAAAAATGGACAATAAACGCGAATATATATGGTAAGAATCGAAGGAAAGCGGTGAGAGTGTATGGCGAAGACGCAGCTGGAGGAAATGGGACATCGATTGAAGAGTGCACGAATCGAAAGGAAACTGACTCAAGTGGAAGTATACGGCCGTACACAAATCAGCACCGATATTCTCTTTTTATATGAAACGGCTCAGGCTGAACCAGACCTGGTTACATTGTCCAAGCTTGAGGACGCGTATAAGGTTTCCTTGGATTGGATCATCACCGGCTTTGAATTTAGTTCCAAAAGCAGGCTTTTTGCAGCCGAAAGGGAAGTCCGGCGTTTACAAAAAGTTATCGAGGAACAGGAGAATGTGATCGAGACCATTCAGCAGTTGATCAACGCCACCAAAAGAAGCCAGCCGCGTCAACGCAATTGGGGAAGCTGAGCGCTGGGTTCCGTTTTGCAGAAAGGATTTGTGAGGAATGAATGAGATCATAGTAGAAAAACTGCGAGAAATTGAAAACGAACATGAGGTCAAAGTGCTGTTTGCGGTCGAATCCGGCAGCCGTGCGTGGGGATTTCCGTCCCGTGACAGTGATTACGACGTTCGTTTTGTGTATATACACCGACCCGAGTGGTACTTGGCGATTGATGAGAAACGGGATGTCATCGAGTTACCGGTGAGTGACATGCTGGACATAAGCGGCTGGGATATCCGCAAGGCGCTCAAGCTGTTCAGAAAATCGAACCCGCCACTTCTGGAGTGGCTGGTTTCCGACACCGTGTATGATGAGTCATATGGATTTAAAGAGGATATGCTGGAGCTTAGCAAGCGTGTTTTCTCGCCAAGAGCGTCCCTTCATCATTATGTTCATATGGCCAAAGGAAACTTCAGAACATATTTGCAGGGGGAAGAAGTTAAAATCAAAAAATACTTTTACGTGCTGAGGCCGATTTTAGCAGGGAAATGGATCGTAAAATACAACGAGAGTCCGCCGATCGGATACCAGGATTTGGTCCGCGATTTAGTGACGGAGCCTACACTGCTTGAGGCGATCGAGGACCTGCTGAGGCGGAAAATCGCTGGGGAAGAGCTGAATACAGAACACCGCGTCGCTGTCATTCATGATTTCATCGATCGGGAGCTCGCAGCGTTGACGGAGTTTGCGAATTCCATGCAGTCCGAGCAAGATGATCCGACGGAGCAGCTGGACAAGGTATTCCGAAAGTACTTGAAAGTCGTGTGGAATGGAGAATGAAGAGGTGGAGGCAGCCGATCGGTAGGATCGGCTGCTTTTTTCGTTTATCCAGAGACTCATGAATAATGACTGAGCAGCGAGAGGGCATGGTTCCGGATCCGGTCTATCATTCGGCCAGGTTCAAGAACCTTCGCTTCCGTGCCCAGCTTGGCAAAAAATGAAGCCATGAACCCGATATCATTCTCGTCGATAATCGTATCCAGTGTCGCTGTCCCCGCTTCATGATTCAGCTCCTGTGGATGGAACCAAGGCTGGCTCTGACACTGCCGCAATCCCTCTCTCGTCAGTTCCACCTGTAGACGCACAGGCGAAGCTACAGGGTATGAACGAAGCCAATCCGGAAGCTTTATGTTCATCTCGTGCGTTATCCCTGTGATTTCCAAGGATGCGATCCGATCTACCCTAAACAGCCGCACTCGATCGTGCCTCACCTCATAGGCAGGCATATACCATAAGCC
Organism: Paenibacillus sp. SAFN-054; assembly: GCF_051966755.1. NCBI lineage: Bacteria > Bacillati > Bacillota > Bacilli > Caryophanales > Paenibacillaceae > Paenibacillus > Paenibacillus sp. SAFN-054. Next base: position 1,578,397 of record NZ_JBQCKS010000001.1, on the reverse strand, counting down.
GTCATTTGCGTAAATGCCAATGGGTACGATTTCTCTCTGCGTATTGCCGGCTTGGGATTGGTAGGTGATGCGCAGCAAGCTGTTTTCCATGGATGCCATGAGAATTTCTTTAAGATAAGGTGAGCTTACGCCTCTTTGAGGGTTCCAGAATGCAAGCACGGATTCGAGCTTATGGATCTGACGCTGGATATCCTCCGGCAAACGGACAAACAGTTTGCGGGAAGCCGACTCGATGTCGGTTTCGAAGGGCAGGGATTCATAAAAGGCCAGGGAACGAAAGGCGAAGAAGATGGCCAACGCTTCATTTTCGTCGAATAAGATCGGAGGCAGCACCCTATTTTTGAGCACCCGGTATCCGCCGCCCCGGCCTTGCTCCGTAAACATCGGCACGCCTAATTCGCTGATTTCCATCAAATAGCGATGTGCCGTCCGGATGGACACCTGAAATTCATCGGCGACATCCTGAGCCGTAAAGCTCCGCTTCGTGTTCACGAACATGATCAGATCGAATAACAGCTTGGTTTTGGACATGCTAACCTCCGGATCATCGTTAAATTCACTCTAAACAAGCCATGATTTGACATGTTTAAAGTATATGCTAGAGAGGACGAAGGGTCAAAACGGAAGGGAGAGTAGAAATCATGAGTGAAGCGCAGGTTAGCGAGAACATCCGGGTCATCGGTGCCAGAGAAAAGAATTTGAAAAATGTCAGTGTCACCGTTCCGAAGAACAAGATCACGGTCTTTACCGGCGTATCGGGCTCAGGAAAATCAGCGCTTGTCTTTGATACGATTGCGGCGGAATCACAGCGGCAGCTCAATGAAACCTATTCGAGCTTTGTCCGTCATCGGCTGCCACATTACGGGCAACCCGATGCCGATACCATGCATAATCTGTCTGTCGCCATTGTCATCAACCAGAAAAGGATTGGAGGAAACTCGCGGTCTACCGTGGGCACGATCACGGATATATACTCCTTGCTGCGGTTGTTGTTTTCCCGGGTCGGAGAGCCCCATGTCGGCGAAGCAGAAATGTTCTCCTTCAATAATCCACAGGGGATGTGCCCGAACTGCGATGGGCTCGGTTATGTGCAGGAAATTCAAGTGGAACGTCTGATCGATAAGGAAAGATCGTTAAACGAAGGTGCCATCCGCTTCCCGACCTTCAGGCCGGGAGAATTCAGGTGGAAAAGGTATGTTTGTACAGGCTTGTTCGATAATGATAAGAAGCTGAAAGACTTCACGGAAGACGAATGGGACACGCTTCTCCATAAGTCGGGGTTCAAACCCCCTCATCCGACAGAGGGCTGGCCGGAAACGTCCACCTATGAGGGTGTCATTCCCAGGCTGCAGCGCAGCTTTTTGGCCAAAGAATCGAAAGGCGTTGAGCTTTATAAAAAGGACATTGAACGTGTCGTCGTCAGCCGCGAATGCCCCGTCTGTCAGGGCGCCCGGCTGAATCCTCATGTACTGGAATGCAGGATCAACGGAAGAAACATTGCCGACTGCGCGGCTTTGCAGGTCAGTGACTTGGTCAGCGTCATGGAAGAGATTACGGATCGGCATGCCGCAACCGTCATCGAAGCGATCGTGCTGCGACTGAAGCAGCTGACGTCCATCGGACTCGGCTATTTGACGTTAAGTCGTGAAACGGCTTCGCTCTCCGGCGGGGAATCTCAGCGCATCAAAATGGTCCGACAGCTCGGAAGCAGTTTAACGGGACTTGCGTATATATTCGATGAGCCCAGCATCGGTCTCCATCCGCATGACGTGGGCAAAATCAATACGCTCATGCGGCAGTTAAGAGATAAAGGCAATACCGTCCTGATTGTTGAGCATGACCCGGATATCATCCGGATTGCCGATCATGTGGTTGATATGGGACCTCGAGCAGGCACTCACGGTGGTGAAGTGGTTTATGAGGGTGACCTGACAGGACTCCTTGAGGCCAAGACGTTAACCGGGAAATACCTGAATCATCAGCCCACATTAAAAAAAGAGCCGAGAAGCGCATCGAGTTGGATCGATATCTCGCATGCATCGCTGCATAACCTCAAGAATGTCAGCGTCCGCATTCCTATGGGCGTGTTGACGGTCGTTACGGGAGTTGCGGGCTCAGGAAAAAGCTCGCTTATCCATCATGTGCTTCCGACAGTCGTTCCTGAAGCGGTATATATCAATCAGGAAGCCGCGCATGCTTCGAACCGCTCCAATCTGGCAACCTTCTGCGGCATTTTTGATAGGATCCGCAAATTGTTTGCCCAGCACCATGATATCGAGGCCTCCCTTTTTAGCTTCAATTCCCGAGGGGCCTGCCCGGAATGTAAAGGGGCGGGAAGCGTAACGACCGACTTGGCTTTTATGGATGCGATTGAGATCGTATGTGAAACTTGTGAAGGCCGCCGGTTTAAGCAGGAGGTGCTCCAATACACGTTCCGGGGTAAAAATATCAGCGATGTTCTGCAGATGACCGTGGAAGAAGCCCTGGAATATTTTCTGGAGCAGGAAATTATAGACGTGCTGGAGAAGCTGCTGGATGCGGGCGTGGGATACGTGACGCTGGGTCAGCCTTTAAGTACGCTATCCGGAGGAGAACTGCAGCGCGTGAAACTTGCGAAGGAGATGGAAAATCAGGGGGAAGTGTATGTGCTGGACGAGCCCACAACAGGTCTGCATATATCGGATATCCGAAATCTGATTCATATCTTTGACCGTTTGGTTAACCAAGGGAGCACCGTCATCGTCATCGAACATAATCTGGACGTCATGACGCAGGCGGACTGGATTATCGATCTTGGCCCCAGTGCGGGTCAGGAAGGGGGACAGATCATGTTCGAGGGAAGACCCGAGGCATTGCTCGCATGCGAAAAGTCGCTGACAGGACGTTATTTGAAAGAACACTTGGGATTCTGACTTCGCTAAAAATACGGGCTTATGCCAAGTATAATCCCAAATACTTTGTTTATAAGGGCATCCGAGCTTTGAAGCACAACGAAAAAGACAGCAGAGAAACCAACGTTTCCCGCTGTCTTTTTTCTCATCGTTCATTTATTTTATTTTTGTAACAGATTGATATGATCGAGATCGGTACTGCTGTTAAAGATAAATTCAAGCTTATAATCCCCACGATTGTAAGTGAGCTTGGTTTGCGTCGATTTTCCGTTTTTAAAGGTGGATGTAGAGGTAGGGGCATACCAATGCTGCTTCACCATCTTCATGGTAATGCCGCCGATATTCGTCTGACGTTCCACGTTGGTGCCGAAGTAGCGCATTTCGGCGATTTTATTGGCTTGATAAGAGAATGCGTAACCGGGGTTGCCCATGTTGGCTCCATAGAGATCAAACGTGCTGGCTTGTTTGCCGGGCATCGTCGGTTCGCCGATGGTTTGAATGACATGCTGCTTGGTGCTTTTTCCGACGGTCAGTCCGCTGACCGCTCCTGGAAACTGCCCTTTCAAGGCCGGCTTGTAAAAGCTGTTAAGCGTATGAAGCGCCTGCTTAGCATCATTACTGCTTGTGCTTGCCGTGGCGGCCGCGTTAACCCGATCCAATGGAAGAACAGATGGATTCGCTCCGAATGCGCTTAGACCGATAAAGACTGACAAGGCAGCAGCCAGCATAACTTTCTTTGCAAATGGTTTATTCATGATGATCCTCTCCTTGTTCCATGTACTTACCACATGGTTTCGTTATCAAACAGACAACCCGTTTATATGACATCATAACGAAGCGGGAGAGCGTTTGGGTAACGAAATCATGAAGAGGATATGAAAATGTTGACATTTGGAAGTGGGCAATCGTTTATCCTTTGGGATCGGAACGACGGCAGAAGCCTGGATTCTCGGCACAAATCTGAGCTGCGTAGTCCCGTTGAAGCTTGGAGAGCTCGGCGAAATAGCTTCCGATGACATGGTTGCCGCCGACCGAGCCTTTCTGAAAGCCAAGCGGACGAGAGGTATGCACATGACTGTAATAATACTTTTTGTCCCGCTTCGGAAGCTTATAGACCGACGGGGGCGTATAGGTGACGATGTCGAACAGATTGGTATATCGGTAGCTGTTTGAAACGTATGTGATAAAAGCTTTGGCGAACGCCGGATCCCCGACACGCGGCGAGCCGTACGTGAACAATCGGGGAGATTTGAAGACCGTGTTGGCCGCGACGTCTACGGCGCATAATGTGGCAAGTGCAGCCCCAAGACTATGGCCTGTAATGTACATGGTTTTATCGGAAGAGGCCGCAGCCAAAGCAGCGAGGATTTGGGTCCGGCCAGATACGTAGATGTCCGTAAATCCGCGGTGAGTATAACATTCTTCCGGTGTATAAGGAAACCTTTTTTGCGAGGCCATGGCATCCGCGATCCAGTTGGTGGTGGAACTCGTTCCGCGAAAGGCAATGATAATCTCCTGCGGAGACTCCAGTATAAACCCGAAGCGCTCCCACTCTCTGGTGATAGAGTTGGCTTCAATGGTTTGTATAACGGTATAGTTCAAGGGAACGACGAATGAACCGTCTACATTCGTGAACTGGTCGTAGGTCTGTCCGCAGACGGCTGCCAAAAAGATGGCTTTTTGCTCCACGGCATCTTTGGTCATCATGCGCATCCCGCCTTTATAAATAAATGGAATTAAAGAAAGGGAACGCACTTCGCCTTTATTCCATTCGAGAAGGAATTGAGGAGAAGCAAGGTTTGAACATTAGTTCATTTTATCGCTCTATCCTCCAATTTATTAAAAGATTGAGGGAAACGTGCGGGCTTGTTTCGGACCTCAATGATTTCTACATTTTGGATTTGTATAAATGGAAACAACCCGGTATAATTTGCTAGGCTTATTTGCTTACATTACAACAACTGGGAGAACACACATGATGAAAAAAAGCTGTACATTCCTTATTTTGATCCTTCTGTTGACTATGCTTGGCGCGCCGTTCACTGTGGCAGCGGCAGAGGATCTCAAGGAACCGGACATCGTAGAGAACGGAAAAATCGTGGACGGCAGAACGATGATCCCCATTCGGATCGTGTCAAGCCGGTTCGGGTTCCAGGTAGACTGGCATCAGGAATCGAAGACGGTAATCATCCGCGATGACATTACGCGTATCGACCTGCAGCTGAGTACGCCAAAAGCCAAGGTGAACGAGAGGGAAGTCATGCTGGACATACCCGCGCAGATCATCCAGGGCGTTACGTACGTTCCATTGAAGTTCTTGGGGGATGCATTCGGAGCGAACGTTAGCTGGTCTTCGCCGTTTAAAGCGGCGCACGTCATATATGCCGATACGGATTTGCTCATTTATACCACGATCCCGCCGGTTCCGAAGCTGACGGAAGGGCAGATCAGAATTTTTTCGGATATAGCGAACCAGGCTGCTGTCATTACGAATGCCTCGGATGCCAAAAAGCGATACAAGCCTTATTTTACGAGCGAAATGCTGGGGAATATTATATGGTATAAGGGCTTGCCTTTTAAAACGGAGTTTAATTCCGCGAGTCACGGTTCTGTGGAATATGGTGATATGTATCGGTCTACAGCCACGGTTTCGCAGGTTGCGCATTTTGATTCGCTGGTATGGGTTTCGAGAACGATGGAATTCCGCTTCGTGGATCATGGCTGGAAGGTCAGCCGGATCGATTTTAAATACGTGTATTTCTAAAATAGAAGAGAAACCCTGTCTCTTAAATAAGGAAAAGCCCTGTGAAGAATCACAGGGCTTATTACTATGTTGTTAATATGAACGAACTTACTTTCTTTAGTTCAAATGGATATGGCTTCTGTGGGAGCCATGGACTGGAAGCAGGCGCTGTCTCGGAAATTCGTATGTATGTAATTCTAGATCGACCAGTCCATGGATTCTTCATGGAAGCATCTTACTTGCCGTCATAACCTACGCCATGGTTCAGCGGCTGGATTTCAGGAGAAGAGGTGCTTGGTCCTGTAACGGCTCCTGCACTAATGATTCCCAGCAACAACAATGTCGAGAGTAATACATTCTTCATTCTTCATCACTCCTAATAAGTAGTCTTGTAGTACTTTGTAATACTTTTCGAGATGTTCCGGCAAAGCGCGCGGCCTACATATTTCGAAAAGAGCAGCGGATTTCTTGAACTGCTTGTCATCTCCAATTTTATCAGAAAAAATCAATGCTTGTATAGTGAAATTTAATGCGGCTTCAAAGTAGCTTCTCTTATAATAGTAAATCGAAAGCAAATGAAGAATGGATAGATAGTACGTGCAGTCCGTGGAACTTAAATCTTCATATTTCAAATTCGTTACAAAATCGGATAAAGGCTTGATAATCGCGTCGACATCGATATTGTTGGTGTTGGCACATTCCAGGATCGTGACAAGGCCGGGCAACGTCTCCGATGGGTACTTCTGAATGAACTGCGCATATTCCGCCAGCCGATCCGTTTTACCCGATAATATATCGACCGTATACGTGTTGGCGACGGCAAAAAAACGGAAGTCTTCCACGATTTTGGTGTTGCTTTCGCTTCCATCTGAAAACAGCTGGAGGTTTTTATAGTTTTCGATGCATACCAGCGCTTCTTCATAACGCTTTTTCTTCTGGAAGGCGACGCCCTTCATCAGATTGCCGTAGCCAATATAATAGACCAATGGTTTCTCGGTCTTGGGTATTTGCAGTTTGGTTTTTTCTTGATAAGGAGTATACACTCTGTTCAGCAATTCGTCTGCCAAAATGATCAGGTTACCCCAATTTTCCAGGGAATACGCCATACGAAGCATAGATACCAAAGAATCTGCGCTGTTTTTAATTAATGCTAACTCCGTTTCCAACTCGGTCTCCTCCCTTAAATCTTCCTACACTTGAGTCTATACTATATGTTAATGTAAGGCAGGTCAATTATTCGAAAGTACGAATTCACGCAGGAAATCGATAGAGAATGGAGTTTTCTTTTGGAATCAGCATGTTATTTTTTTACAATTATTCAGTCTCAGAGGGACATATCTAGAGCTACCGGAGTTCGCTTACGATAATTTCGCGATCAAGTCTGAAGCCTTCTTCCTCTTGGACCGATGTCAGGAGAAAATTTCTTAAAATAGAATTGTAACGCTCAAGCTGCGCGGTGGAGGCATGGGACCTGAATTCTTCAAACAATGCCATCGCCTTCTTGAAATGCAGATCATCCCCGGTCTGATCGGAATAATCCAACTGCAGTACAACCGTATCTATAGCTTCCAGATACCTGCGGTTCTTAAACCGGTATACGGCCAGCGAATACATAATCGAAAAATAAACGGTACGCCGTTCGGAAATTACCCCCTGCTCAACCGTCTTGAAAAACATGTCCAGTAATGGTGAGATCATTTCATCGACCACTACGTCATACGAGTTCGCGTAATCCAAAACCGTGATCAGGCCCGATAAAGTTTCCGCAGGATGCTGCTGAAGGAAGACGGCATACCGATTCAGATCCTTCATATCGCCGGACATGATCTCATTCGCGAAGCGGTTCGCTTTGGCAAGAAACTCAAATCGTTCCGCGATGGATTGGCTTTGCGGGCTGCCGTCCGTGAACGGACTGAGGTCTTGGTATCTGCTGATGCATGCCAAAGCCTCCGCATATTGCTTTTTCTTCTCGTACGCATATCCCTTCATTAAACTGCTGAAGCCTATGTAATAGACTAATGGCTTATTCAAGTCGGATGTTTCAACCGCTGGTTCGGCAGACAAGCGGGTTGCCGTTTCATGTAAAGCAGAGGAAAGACGGATGACATTGTCCCAATTCTCAAATGAGTGTGCCATGCGCAGCATCGTTACCAGGCTATCCGGATTTGAATGAAGCGAGGCGGAATTTTCTTTCATATGTAATAACCCCCTAAATATCCCATAAAGAGAGTATATCTATGAATCGAATGGTGGTCAATTACGTCGATGGGTTCCCGACAAGATTAACTGTGGTGAAATAGGGCTAAAGTCGGTTTTTTTATGGTGCGCCAAGAGAGGGTTGTTCGATCCAGAACCTCCCATAGATGGAGATTAAACCATTGTATTTGGGTAATATGTACATGCAAGGCAGAATATGAACTAAAGAACGAGGTGGGAAAGCCGTGAACAAAAACATATGGATCTGGACGATTATCGCTATATGCGTTTTTTTTGTCATCGTTTATTTCTTTGCCTCAAACCCTTCCTGATACGAAATGGGGCAATAGGCTTCCGTCGTGTTCCGAGGAAATCAAGAAGAGGAAGGGAAAATTCAAAGTATACATACCAGGAGGACGGTCAATGTCTGCTAAAAAGAAATGGACGATCGCCATAATCATCATGCTGTCTGTCGGACTCATCGTCACGGGCGGAATATATGCCGTACTTTTTGTAGATAAAATCCTGAATCCGGAAGAGAAAGAAACGGTGGAATATGCACCTGCCCCATCGCCGAAACAAGGACAGACAAGAAGCGGACTCGGCACGCTCCGCACCCAGGATAACGCGAAGGTTGACCAGGTTCTGCAAGAGGCGTTAAAGCCGGAGATCATCGTTGCTGAAAAGGACGTCATTGACGTCATGCACCATATGACCCACCAGAAGGTCAAAGCAAAAGAAAAGTGGACCTCTGTTGAAATGACGCCCGAGCGGGTTCGTCTGCTGATTCAGATGATCGAAGCCAAAGGAACCGGATGGGTGAATCATAATAAAATGCTTGAAATTGCCCGTAAATGGGAAAACGGAGACTTTGCCAAAGTAGATGAAGACCACAACTTTTTCTGGAAGGTCGAGAACGGCTCGATCGGCAAGGCAACGGGAATTCTATCGGAGAAAGAAGAGCTGCAATTTATTAAGGAGACCTTTAAGCATTAGCCGTGATTTGATAAGTTCGTGTGAAACCATTCGTTAAAGAAACTTCTGCCGGAATTCTGGCGGGAGTTTTTGTGTTTTTTCTATAAACGGGCAACAGAATACCTGTTTAGCGGGATCGCAGCTGAATTGGGTAAACTAACACTAAACATATCTTTAACCCAATCTACCGAAAAGAGGTAATGCCCCCATGACCCAACCGAAAGTACCCAATCGATTAGCAAAGGAAAAGTCCCCGTATTTGCTGCAGCATGCTCATAATCCGGTGAACTGGTTCCCTTGGTCGGAAGAGGCCTTCGAAGTCGCCAGGCGGGATCATAAACCTGTCTTCTTATCGATCGGCTATTCAACTTGTCACTGGTGTCATGTCATGGAGCGGGAGTCCTTCGAGGATGAAGAGGTTGCTGCGCTGCTAAACGAGCATTATGTGGCGATCAAAGTGGACCGTGAGGAGAGGCCGGACATCGATAATTATTACATGTCGGTATGCCAGGCGCTGACCGGCTCGGGGGGATGGCCCCTGACCGTGCTGCTGACACCTGACAAGAAACCTTTTTTTGCCGGTACCTACTTTCCCAAACGCCAAATGTACGGCCGCATGGGCCTGATGGAGGTGCTCGGGCAGCTTCACAGTAAGTGGTCGGAGAACCCCCAGCAGATCATAGAGGTCAGTGAGGACATTATACGCCAGATTCATGAACATACATCAAAGCTTGAGTATGAAGAGCTGAGCGAGGATCTCTTCGATCAGGCATTTGAGGACTATTCCAGGACTTTCGATTCCGGGTATGGAGGCTTCGGCTCCGCTCCTAAGTTTCCAACCCCTCATAACCTCCTCTTTCTGATGGCTTACTCCCAATTTTACGATCGGCGGGAGGCGTTGCAGATGGTGGAGAAAACGCTGGATGGGATGTACCGGGGCGGAATGTATGACCATGTGGGGTTTGGGTTCGCCCGGTATTCTACGGATGAGCAGTGGCTGGTGCCGCATTTCGAGAAAATGCTGTACGATAACGCGCTTCTGGTCATGGCATATCTCGAAGGCTATCAGCTGACAGGCAATCGCCTGTGGAGCGAGGTGGCGGAACATGTGCTGTCTTATATCCAGCGGGACATGACCTCCCCGGAAGGGGCCTTCTATTCCGCTGAGGATGCCGATTCCGAAGGTGTCGAGGGGAAGTTCTATCTCCTCTCCCGTGAGGACGTAGAGGAAGCTCTCGGTCTGGAGGATATGCACACATACTGCCATATTTACGATATATCGCCGGAGGGGAACTTCGAGGGCAGCAATATTCCGAATTTGATTCAGGCCAAGCCGCAGGATTACGCAGCGGAACGCAATTTGAATCTGCTTGCGCTCACGACCCAGCTAGAAGAGTCCAGACAGAAGCTATTTGATTACCGCGAAAAGCGTGTGCATCCATTCAAGGATGACAAGGTATTGGCCTCCTGGAACGGACTGATGATCGCGGCTTACGCCAAAGCGGGTAAAGTGCTGCAAAATCCAGCCTATAATCAAGCGGCCGCTCAAGCAGCCCAATTTATCTGGTTACGAATGAGGCAGGAAGACGGACGGCTGTTGGCAAGATATCGAGAAGGGGAAGCCGCCTTTACGGCTTATCTCGATGACTACGCCTTTTTGATGTGGGGGCTGATCGAGCTGTATGAAGCCACCGGGAATGCAGAGTATGTCGAGATGGCCATTCAGCTGAAGGACGTCATGATCGAAGATTTCTGGGATGAACAAGCTGGCGGCTTTTTCTTCAGCAGCAAGCAAGGGGAAGAGCTGTTAAATCGCTCCAAGGAGATTTACGACGGAGCGATTCCATCCGGGAATTCCGTGGCTGCGCTTCAGCTTGGCAAGCTGGCAGCGATGACACAGGATGCGGATTTGAAGGCGATTGTGGATAAGCAGCTGCAGGTATTTGCCGGAACGGCAGCCGATTATCCGATGGGATATTCCATGTATTTGCTTGCTGCGATGCAGCCTTTCCAGGGAGGCAGAGAAATCGTGATCAGCGGCAAAAAGGAAGATCTGCTCATGCAGGAAATGATCGCTGCCGTGCAGCAATCCTATTTGCCTGGAACCGCCGTCTTGATCCATTGGGAGGGAGAAGATGGAGCGAAGCTGCGCGAACTGCTGCCCCATGTGGGGGAGATGAAGCCCGTGTCCGGCAAAGCTGCAGCCTATATCTGCGAGCATTTCAGCTGCAAGGAGCCGGTGACGACGCTGGAAGCGCTGCGTGAGGCTTTGGTAAATGCAACATAACGCATGACATGCATGCTTGATAACCGCAGCAAAAAAGGTAGACATCGTTATGATGTCTACCTTTTATTTTCAATACGTTTGCTGTACTTCCACGTCGATCTGTGCGGTAATTTCTTCGTCCAGATCCAGGGTGATCTGCTCGCGATATGCCCGGATGCCGTACTCGCTTTGCAGATACCGCATAATGGCTTCGATCATATTGGATTCGACCAGAAACTGGCTACGGCCTTCTGCCCAAACTTCGGCGGAGTAGCCCGTCTCTTCATCCCATAGAAGTTCGACTTCAACGTCCTGGGGGCGAATCCGTTTGCGTTCTGCCATATGCAGGCATATCGCATTAATAATTTCATCCATTGTGAGTATCAACATAATTAGTACCGTCCGTTACGAGAATCCGGTTTCCGCCGGTTCTTGAACGCCCTGACGGCTGCGACGACAAGCATGATCACGACGTAAATGGCGAGCAGGTTAATGATCAGTCCGAATACGTTGCCAAGGAAGCCCATGTTACCGAACATGCCGCCGAACAGCATGCCCGCGAGACCGCCGATCATCAGGCCTTTCATGAAGCCGCCGCCGCTGAAGAATCCGCGTTTGGCTGTCGTTCCTGCCGTAGAATTGTTCGTATTGGTCGACTTTTTGACGTTATCGGTCGTCGTCGACTTCTTCGGCGTGTTAGTGAAGCTGCTTTTGCCGGATCTGAATCCGGAGCCGCCGCCGCGTCTTGCGTCCGCGCTATCTGCCGGTACGGAAATGGCGAAGAAGAATGTAAACGCCATGATAATCATGATCCATTTCTTCAACGATTTGTTCTTCATGTAGTAAAATACCTCCTGAGTATTATGGTGGCATAGATTTGGTTTGCCTACTATGCTTTACGTGCTTAGTATCTTAAAGTTTCATTTTTCGAAGAAAAAATATAAAACAATTTAAATAATTTTCAGTTGACGCAAATATTTGTGAGCTTCCCCGTGCTTAGTCTCAAATTCAAACCGAGGCTTGATGACTACTGCGCCGGTTGCACCGATGCTTCATTGGCCTGCTGCTCCCTGAGCATGCCCAGCACCCAGTTGCACCAATCCTGCCCGGCCGTTGCATTAAATATTCCCTTTTGGATGAGAATGTAGTCATAAAACTCGCGATTGCCATAAGCACGCTTGTCTTCCGGAATGTTCTGGAGCATTTTATGAAAGAATTCCAGTCTGCGGGTAAAATAGGCTCTGCGAGTCTCCACGATTTCAATCGCGTTATCCCTGTCGGTCATCCACATGCAGAATGTTTTCATGGACAGCTCGTCCCGCGTCACCGGATCGGGAAGGGCCATGTACATCCATTCCTTCAATTTGCGTATGCCGCTGTCTGTAATCGAGTAAATTTTTTTGTCGGGCTTCTCCGACTGCTTGACCCAATAAGATGTAAGAAGTTCGTTTTCCTCCATTTGAGCAAGGAGAGGATAAATTTGGCTGTGTTTGGCCTGCCAGAACGGCTGGATTTTGAGCATGACATCATAACCCGATCCAGGTTCTCTGGCCAGAAAAGCCAATAATCCGTAGGATAACGTATTCATTTGCAATGTCTCCCATACGTGATATGTTCTTTCACCCCAAAGTGTACACTTAAACTGTATGGTTTTGCAACCGAAGACGCAAAAAAACACGGATACCTGTATCCGTGTTTTTGTATGCAAAAGTAAAGTGTTATTTGTGTGAATTATTGTCGTATCCGTCGACGACCAGCTCAAGCGCGCCGCTGTTCGGGTCGATGATCATGCCGTGTACGGGAACGTCTGAAGGCAGGAGGGGATGCTTCTTAATCAGGTTGACGGTACCGGCCACGCCTTCCTTGATATTGCTGAAGCCTTGAAGCCAGTTGTCCAGCTTGATGCCCGAATTTTCGAGGGTGGACAGCACTTCCTCCGAAATGCCGCGGCTGCGGATTTCCTGGATCATGTGGTCGGCGTTCAGCGCCGCCATTCCGCAGTCGAGGTGGCCCACGACGATGACCTCGTCCGCGCTCAGTTCATACAAGGCGACGAGTATGCTGCGCATAACGCTTCCGAATGGATGGGAGACGATCGCGCCGGCAATCTTAATGATTTTGACATCGCCGTTTTTCAGGTTCATTGCCTTCGGCAAAAGTTCAACAAGGCGCGTATCCATGCAGGTGATGATAACGAGCTTTTTGTCCGGGAACTTTCCGGTCAGGTACTGTTCATATTGTTTTTCATCGACGAATTGACGGTTGTACTCCAAGATTTCTGAAATATGGCTCATTATTGCATCCACTACCTTTCTTCTAGTAAATATGAGTTACAATACACTTTCCACGCTTGTCCAGACTTCTGATCTTCTGACCATACAGCTGGCTGTCTGTCTCCCATGGTGCCGAAGGAAATAACCTTCTTCGGAGTTTAGGCATAGGTTCACTTCGAAGTATACGGCATAAATCCGGTCGATGACAAAGGGAACTCCATTGCTATGTATGTCCGAATCATGCGCGTTACTTTCGGTCATCCGAATATTCGCCTAATTCCCGGCTCCTTTTTTAAGGCATCCGGTTTGAAGACGAACGATTCGTATTAAATATTGATTATACTTTCCGCAAAAAGTATCATCAAGAGGTAGGACGAAAATACGTGGCGAGGTGAATTTTGGAAATGAACAATGAAGTAAAAGCAAAACTGGAATCATTTATGGAACTGGTCCGCAAAATTCAAGCATATACCGAAGCGATTTCCTTGATGCACTGGGATCTTCGTACGGGAGCGCCTCGCAAAGGTGCCAAGCTCCGGTCCGGCGTGATCGGAACCCTGGCAGGAGAGCAGTTCAAGCTGCAGGTGTCGGATGAAATGGGAGCGTACATATCCTATTTTACAAGCCCGGAAGTGGACAGCCAGCTGGATGAAACGACACGCCGCCTGGTGAAGGAACTCAAGAAGGAATACGAAGAGAACCATAGCATTCCGGCCAAAAAAATTGAGGAATTCTCCGTCCTGACCGCACATACGGAGACCCTTTGGGAAGAAGCGAAGGAAAACAATGACTTTGCTTCCTTTGAACCGAATTTGACCAAAATCGTGGCTTTGCTGAAGGAATTGATCCAGTATTGGGGCGTCAAAGGAACGACCTATGACACGCTGCTGGACAAATACGAGCCGGATTTGACCGTGGACAAGCTGGACGAAGTATTCGGACGGCTGCGCAACCGGTTGGTGCCGCTCGTCGCAGCCATTCAGGAATCTCCGAACAAGCCGGATACGACGTTCCTGGACCAAATTTTTGAAAAGGAACAGCAGGAACAAATGGGCCTCTTCATCCTCGGCCAAATGGGCTATGATTTCGATGCGGGCCGCTTGGACGAGAGCGTGCATCCATTCGCGACAGGCCTGAATTCCGGCGACGTGCGGATTACGACCCATTATCTTCAGGACGACGTGACCAGCGCGCTGTTCAGCTCGCTTCATGAGGGCGGACATGCCTTGTACGAGCAGAACATCAGCAAGGACTTGGCCGGTACGCCGCTCGCCACGGGCACTTCGATGGGCATCCACGAATCGCAGTCCCGTCTGTGGGAGAACATCATCGGCCGCAGCCGCGCGTTCTGGGACCGCTACTATCCGGATCTGCAAAAGCATTTCCCGAAGCAGCTTGAGAACGTATCGGTGGAAGACTTCTACCGTGCTGTGAACCGCGTTGAAAACTCACTGATCCGCATCGAATCGGATGAGTTGACATACAACCTTCATATCATTATTCGTTACGAAATCGAGAAAATGATCTTTAATGAAGGCCTTGAGGTCAAGGATCTGCCTAAGGTCTGGAACGAGAAGTATCAGCAGTACCTCGGCATCACGCCGCCGAACGACAGCCTTGGCGTCCTGCAGGATGTCCATTGGTCCGGAGGCATGTTCGGGTACTTCGCATCCTACTCCCTGGGCAACATGTATGCGGCTCAAATCATGAATACGATGAAAAAAGAGCTTCCGGAGCTGGACCAATATATTGCAGATGGCAATCTGATGCCGATCAAGGAGTGGCTGACGGAGAAAATTTACCGCTTCGGCAAGAGCCTCACGCCGGCTGAGATCATCATGCAGGTGACCGGTGAGGAGCTGAATCCGGATTATCTGGCAGACTACCTTGAAGAAAAATACAAGGCGATTTACAAGCTGTAATCTCTCTGCGTAAGTAGCATGGCGTAATCATTCGAGCGAAGAGCCTCCTGTGCAATGTCCACATCCCGTGGACGGCACGGGGGCTTTTTTGTGCTGTGCATAAAAGAGTTCCGGCATAACGTGACAAACGTTTAACCCTTTTCTGGGCGGACGCATATGATGGCGTAAGGCTTTGAAGAGGATGGAGGAAGGGATATGCTGAAGAACAAACGCGGGGTATGGATCGGACTCTTCTCCCTGGTCCTGTGCGGATTGATCTTATCCGGCTGCTCGGGGAGCAGCCAGACGGTAAAGGTGAAGGTTGGAGAAGTGACGAGGTCCGTTTTCTACGCTCCGGAGTATGTGGCGCTGGAAAAAGGATTTTTTAAAGAAGAGGGACTGGATGTGGAGCTGCAGACGATTCCCGGCGGCGACAAAACGATGACGGCTTTGTTATCGGGTGCGATCGATGTGGCTCTTGTCGGTTCGGAGACGTCGATTTATGTGTATCAGCAGGGCTCGGACGACCCGGTCATCAACTTTGGTCAGGTGACGCAAACCGATGGTACGTTCCTGATGGCGAGAAACGGCGAGGGCAAGGTGGACTGGAATCAGGTAAAAGGGAGCACTTTCCTTGGTCAAAGGAAAGGCGGCATGCCGCAGATGGCAGGTGAATTTACGCTCCGCAAGCATGATATCGATCCCCAGAAGGACTTGAAGCTGATCCAAAACATCGATTTTGCGAACATAGCGTCCGCTTATTTATCGGGTACGGGGGATTACGTGCAGCTGTTCGAGCCTCAGGCATCGATTTTTGAAAAAGAAGGAAAAGGCCGCGTCGTGGCGTCTTTCGGGGAAGAAAGCGGTCATTTGCCCTACACGGTTTTCATGAGCAAGCAGAGCTTTATCAAGAAAAACGGCGACACCGTACAGAAATTCACGAACGCGCTGCAAAAAGCGCAGAACTGGGTTCAGCAGCATAGCCCGGAAGAAATCGCGGATGCGATCCTCCCTTATTTTAAGGATGCGGATAAGGAAATCATCGTTTCAGCTGTCAAACGCTACAAGGATCAAGGTACGTACGCAACCGATCCGATCGTGGACGAAACCGAATGGAACAACCTGCTTGACGTCATGAGCCAGGCCGGAGAGCTCAAGGAAAAGGTTCCGGCAGCATCCATCGTGGATAACAGCTTTGCAGAAAAGGCCAAATCTTCCGTGAAATAGCATTCCAGCGCCGAAAGGAGAATGGAAGCATGGAGCCGGTAGTCGAATTACAACATCTCACGCATGTTTACGTCAGTGACCGCGAAGCCTCGCTGGCCCTTGACGGATTGGATTTGAAGGTATATCCGGGGGAGTTTGTCAGTCTTGTCGGACCGAGCGGGTGCGGCAAGACGACGCTTCTCTCGATCATTGCCGGACTGCTCCAGCCGACGAAAGGCGGAGCCTTTGTGTACGGCCGGAAAGTGGAAGGACCGACGCCGGAGGTCGGGTACATGCTGCAGCAGGATTATTTATTCCCGTGGCGGACGATTTTTGAGAATGCTTCCATTGGGCTTGAGCTGACAGGGCAGCTGGAAGAGAAGCATCTGGCACGAACTTCCGAGCTGCTGGAAGAGATGGGTCTTGAGGGGGCCAGGAATTTGTATCCGCAGCAGTTATCCGGCGGCATGCGGCAGCGCGTGGCGCTCGTAAGGACGCTATCCACGGACCCTGGACTGCTGCTGCTGGATGAGCCTTTTTCGGCCCTGGATTACCAGACCAAGCTGCAGCTGGAGGATCTGATCTCCGAAACGCTCCGCGAAAAGAATAAAACGGCGATTCTCGTCACGCATGACCTGTCCGAAGCGGTCGCCGTCAGCGACCGGGTCATTTTGCTCGAAAGCCATCCGGGAAGAATACGCAGAACCTTTGCGGTACCCGAGCATATCCGGCTTGCAAGGCCCCTTGTGGCCAGGGAATTGGCTGGATTTAACGAACTGTTTCATGAAATATGGCGCGAGATGGAGAGCGCCGGAGAGAAGGGGTGAGTAGACATGTCAGTGCCGGACGCCCGCTTGAACGCGCCTATATCCGCTCCTCCGGACGATAGCCTGCACGGACTGCATCAAGCGCATCTGAAGCGCCAAAAGAAACAGCGTGCTCAGGTATTTTCCGTGCAAATGGCATTGCTGCTTTTATTTTTTGCTTGTTGGGAGCTTGCCGGCAGACTGAAATGGATCGATGTACTGCTGTTCAGCTACCCGTCAAAAGTGTTCTCCCAGATCGGGAAGGATATCGTCAGCGGCGAGTTGTGGGGGCATCTGGGCATTACCGTGGGGGAAACAGCCGCGGGATTCGTGCTGGGGACGCTCTTTGGAACGCTACTGGCGGTGCTGATCTGGTGGTCGCCGTTTCTGTCAAAGGTGCTTGATCCATACATGGTCGTTTTTAACAGCATGCCGAAGGTTGCCCTGGGGCCGATCTTCATCGTCATGTTCGGGGCCGGGTTTCTGTCCATCACGGTTACGACCTTGTCGATCACCGTTATCGTAACGACGCTTGTCGTGTACAACAGCTTCTGCGAAGTGGATACCAATCTGATCAAGGTCGTGCGCGTGTTCGGGGGAACGAGGACGCAGGTATTCCGCAAGGTCATCCTTCCGGCTTCTTTTCCCACGATCATATCGACGCTCAAAGTCAATGTCGGCATGGCCTGGGTCGGCGTCATCGTCGGTGAGTTTCTGGTCGCCAAAAACGGCCTGGGATACTTAATTATATACGGCTTTCAGGTATTTAACTTTACGCTCGTGATGTCAAGCCTGCTGATCATTGCCGTCGTGGCAACGGGTATGTATCAGCTGGTCGTATATGCGGAACGGAAGCTGCTGAACCACAGGCGGTAAGTCCCGGAAAATGTTACTGAAAAGGAACAATTCATTCGCCTGAAACGCTGACAAGGGCGTGTGACATTGTGTCCAAGGGCAAAATCCGCTACCATGGAATACGTCAAATGTGTATGAAAGAGGCGGTTTCATGGGCTTTCGTGTCATTAAAACAGCCATTGCCACGCTCATGTCGATCCTCATAGCGGATGCACTCGGGGTGACCGGGCCGCTGTCAGCCGGACTGCTGGCTGTGCTTGGGGTCGATGTGACCCGCAAACGAAGCATAAGAACCATATCTGCCCGTTTTTTCGCATCGCTGCTTGGGCTTGCTTTTGCATGCGTCCTGTTCGAAATTTTGGGCTACCATTACTGGGTGCTCGCCATTTACATTCTGGTTGCCTTTCCGGCGATTGCCCGTGCGAATTTCAAAGAAGGCATTGTGACCAGTTCCGTGGTCGTGTTCCGGGTATACGGGAACGGCAGCATCAGCTGGAGTACGCTGCTGACTCAAATCGAGCTGCTTGTGATCGGCTTGGGGTCGGCTTTGATCGTCAATCTGGCTTATATGCCCCAGGCTGCCGATCAGATGATCGCGATCCGCAAGCGGGTGGATAAGCAGTTCTCGATTATTTTCTCACGGATCGCGCAGTCGCTGCGGGATCCAGACGATGTGTGGGATGGAAACGAATTGATTGAGGCAGGGAAAGAAATTCAGGCTGGCAAGGAAGCTTCGCACCGCGCGATGGAGAACCAGATGCTTCATCCGGACGAAGTATGGAGCATCTACTTTTACATGCGCAAGGAACAGCTGGAATCCATCCAGAACATGATGCAGCTGATATCCCACGTATATCAAAAAATGCCGCAGGCCGATGACGTGGCGGAGCTCTTCGAGCAGCTTAGCCTTGACGTGACGGAAGAGGTGTATACGGGGCGCACGGAATTTTTGCTCCACAAGCTGGAGAAGGAATTCAAAACGATGGAGCTGCCATCCACCCGGGAGGAGTTCGAGATCCGCTCAGCCATCCTGCAGTTGATTCGCGAACTGTCTCTGTATCTCAAACTGGCGAAAAAGAATAAAGCACCAACCTCAGTTGCAGCCCGGAAGGCTGCGATTGCATCGAAGTAATTCCTATCCAAGTCATTTCAGACCCTACCGGATTCATATGGTGAATGGCTGCTCCCCCTGCCGATTGTCAGGCATCTTAATCATGAAGCTGACATTCCCGGCAGGGGGTTCTTTTTTATAGAACTATGATTCTTATTCCACGTGGTCCGGAGGGAAATCCCCTCCCTCGCCAATCGCTTTTACCGACTCGGGGGTCACAAGATACTTCCAATAATAACGGGAGGTGTCGGCCGTACGCTTGTCCTCCGTCCGGAAGACGTTCGTACTCCAATATTCCGTCAATGTTACGATATAAGTGGAGTCCCCTTGGTTCGCGGCCTCCGATTCGAAGCTGCCGTTCACGCGGATTCCCGGCGCCGGGCCGCCGCCATGTATAATTCCGGAAATTTTGCCGCGCTTGGCGGGAAAATCGTCATTGTGCATTTCCTGAACCGTCTTGGCTATGGCCTCGTCCGAAGTAAATTTAGGTTTGGGGACATCATCCAAGGAAGTAGAGCAACCACAATAAGCGGAAGTGTCAGGCAGATACGAACCAGTATTCTTCTCATATGCGGACCCTCCCTTTCATAAGGAAGAATGAAGCTTCAATAATAGTAATTATTAAACGCAGACCACAACAGGAAGGTTGCGGCTATCTGCCTGTGAACCGTACGCGATTGGGAGAGGAAGAATAATATTTCATTCATTTATGCTCGTTTAATCAACAAATGCCTATGTCCTGCATACACTTAAGTGAATGATTGTATGGAGGAGGTTCAAAGATGTCATTAAGCGATAAACATCAATGTAGAGAGATCATCACGAAGGCGATCTGCGGCAAGGGTCGTAAGTTCTCTACCGTAACACATACCGTGACTCCGCCTCATAATCCGACCAGCATCTTGGGGGCATGGATTATAAACCATCAGTACGAAGCGGTTGCCGCAGGCGACGGAATTGAAGTTATTGGTACTTACGATTGCAACATTTGGTATTCCTATGACAAAAACTCTCAAACCGACGTTGCAAAAGAAACGGTATCCTATGTAGAGCTCGTTCCGCTCTCTTACCTGGATCCGAAGCACCGGGCTTCAACCGTGGAGGTGTCTGCGGAGGCCACGCAGGAACCGAGCTGTGTTGAAGCCAGTGTTTCTTCCGGGGGAGGCAATGTCATCATCCGGGTCGAACGGGAGTTCAGCGTGGAGCTTGTGGCCGAGACCAAGGTTCGGGTTCTGGTGTGCGGCAGAGGCCATGGCGATTACGAAGACAAGGAATTCGATTTCGGGGATGACGGGGATTATGACGATCTGGACCCTGATTCGCTGGATGATGAATTGTAAGTCAGCAGGTCTGGAAAAGAGGTATGATTTACTATATGACGCGAGGGCGGCGGCGTAGAGGGCGGATGCCCTCCTTTTTTATTTTTATTACAAATAATTCAAGGGAGGCCTGAATGATGAGTCTTCACGAAGCGGAGCGCTTTGCCGGCTGGTCTGCCGCTCTCCGGCATGCGCGTTTAACACGCTCCGGCGTGAGCTCCCTGCTCTGGAATGGCAAAGCGAAGCCCCAGGATCATGGCATGTACCGCATCCGTTATGCGGTTCAAGTATCCGGCATGCGCGCGATTGAAATAAGCAGGGCGGATGGCGCCAACCCTTCTTTCCACCTGCCGATGCAGCCGAATGCGCAGCAGGTCCTTCTATCGCCATCTTTGCTCCGCCAGCTTGAAAAGATGGCGGTCCGCGCGCTGTATACGCTGGGTCTCAGCTCCGGTGAGGTTCAGCTGGTGTCAGGCGGTGGCGACCGGAAATACGCAGTCGAAAAGGTCACGCCGTCCGTATGGATCGAGAGCAAACGGCTCCAGCGGCTTTACAGGCGGACGCAAAACAAACATGAGCGCTCGCTGGAACTTGAACTGAACGATGACTCTACGTTACTGCTCGGCATGGATCCCGAGTTTCTCATTCTGGATTCCCGTGATCGCGCAATCGTCCCTGCTTCAAGGTTTCTGGACAAGGAAGGTGAAGTGGGCTGCGATGCCGTACATGGCGATGGAGTCACCACGTATCCGATTGCTGAGCTGCGGCCGCTTCCAAGCGCACATCCGCGCGAATTGCTTGTCGGGCTGATGCGAACGATGCGCATGGCTGGCGAAATGATCAGGGACCGCTCCCTGCTGTGGGTGGCGGGAGGCATGCCGAAGTCAGGTCTTCCTCTCGGCGGGCACCTTCATTTCAGCGGGATTCCGCTCACCGCGGAGCTGCTGCGCACGCTGGACAATTATCTGACGCTACCGGTTTCTGTGCTTGAAGCGCCGACCAGCCAGCAGCGGCGTCCCAAGTATGGATTTCTTGGCGATTTCAGGCGGCAGCCGCACGGAGGGTTCGAATACAGGACGCTGCCGAGCTTTCTGGTATCCCCGCTGCTCACCAAAGGCATCGTGTATCTCGCATATTTGATCGTGACGCAGTACCGCACACTGAATTTGCGGCCGCTTGATGACGACGATTCGATCCACCGGGCTTACTACCAGGGGGACAGGGAACGCATCAAGGAATGCGTTGCACCGCTCATGTCGGATATACGGGCACTCGATCGATATAAGGACGCGGAAGACTATATCGAGCCTCTTTTTCGCCAGATTCGCGAAGGGGGCATATGGAATGAATATCGCGATATCCGGCCGCTCTGGAATATTCCCTTTCAGCCTTGATGATGATATTCTTTGTTTTCTGCTATAATAGGGCATGAGCAAAGTCAAGGTTTGGAGGTAAGTCATGGCAAAGTATACGCCAATGATTGAACAATATTTGGCAGTGAAGGAACAAGCGCAGGACGCTTTCCTTTTTTTTCGTTTAGGCGATTTTTATGAAATGTTTTTTGAAGATGCGATTCGGGCATCAAGGGAGCTGGAGATCACCCTGACAGGCCGCGAAGGCGGCGGGGAAGAACGCATCCCGATGTGCGGTGTCCCTTATCATTCCGCTGAAGGATATATCCAGCGCTTGATCGAGAAGGGGTATAAAGTCGCGATTTGTGAGCAGATGGATGATCCCGCGGTAACCAAGGGCATGGTCCGGCGCGAAATTGTCCGTGTCGTCACCCCCGGTACAATTATGGAAGGGAAAACCATTGCCGACAAATCCAACAATTACCTGGTATGTGTCACCGAAAGTGATCGCATGATGTCGCTGGCTGCATGCGATATTTCGACGGGTGAGCTGTATGTCACCTCGGTTCCATCCTCGGTGGAGTGGCTTCGGGACGAAATCGGCATCTACGAACCGGCCGAGATGATCGGTGACAGCGGCATGCTGGAGCTGATCCAGGCGGAGCAGATGCAGTGGAGCCGGCCCGTGGTATACACACCTTGGGAGAAGAGGGACGAAAAGCTGGTACGCAGCCAATTCGGCGAAGCGGCTTGGGCCAGACTGGATCCGGAGCGCCAGCAATGCGTATCGGTGCTGATTTCGTATTTAAGCGAGACGCAGCGCCGGTCTTTGGGACAGTTGACGCAGTTCTCCCCTTACGAGCCCGGCAACTACATGATTTTGGACCCTTTTACGCGCCGTAATCTGGAATTGGTGGAGACGGTTCGCGACCGCTCCAAGAAGGGTTCGCTTTTGTGGCTGCTCGACCGTTCCCAGACATCCATGGGGGCTCGCCTTCTTCGAAGATGGATCGATAAGCCGCTCCTGAACCGCAAACCGATCGAAGAGCGTCTGGAAGCTGTGGATCATCTGTATAACCAGTTTATACTGCGGGAGGATCTTAAGGCTTCGTTGAATGAAATATATGATCTGGAAAGACTCGTGGCACGGATTGCTTTCGGCAATGCGAATGGGCGTGACTTGAATGCATTGAAAGTGTCCCTGCAACAAATTCCGGCATTGAAGGAGCTGTGTGCAACGTCATCCTCCTCCACGCTGCGCCGCATCGCGGACGAACTGGACGAATGCAAGGATCTCAGCGAAGCGATCGAGCATACCATCGTGGAGGATCCGCCGGTATCCGTCCGGGACGGGGGGCTTATCAAACCGGGTTGCCATGAGCATCTGGATGAGCTGCGGGAAGCCAGCGTCAACGGTAAGCGCTGGATCGCCGAGCTCGAATCCAAGGAACGCGAGGTGACAGGGGTTCGTTCGCTGAAGATCGGTTTCAATAAGGTGTTCGGCTACTATATTGAGGTGACCAAAGCGAATGTTGCTTCTCTTCCGGAAGGCCGGTATGAGCGTAAACAGACTCTGGCAAATGCGGAACGCTATGTCACGCCGGAGCTGAAAGAAAAGGAAGGCTTGATTCTTGAAGCTCAGGATAAGATGGTTGATCTGGAATATATGCTGTTCACCGAGCTGAGAGAGAAGCTTGCTGCGGAAATATCGAGATTACAGCAGCTGGCGGAAAAGGTGGCGGAGCTGGATGTGTATCAGTCGCTGGCTGCCGTCAGCGCAGAGCAAGGCTTCGTGAAGCCAGTGCTTACCGACGGTTATGATCTGGTCGTCGAGGCCGGACGGCATCCGGTTGTCGAGGCTGTCATGAAGGATTCTTCGTTTATTGCCAACGCAACGCGGCTTACCCGGGAAGAAGCGGGGATCCTGCTGATTACGGGACCGAATATGGCGGGCAAAAGCACGTACATGCGCCAGGTTGCGCTCATTTCCATACTGGCCCAGATCGGCTGCTTCGTACCGGCAGGCAAGGCGGAGCTGCCGATGATCGACCGCATCTTCACGCGGATCGGCGCTGCCGATGACCTGATTGGCGGGCAAAGCACCTTCATGGTGGAAATGGCCGATATTCAGGTCATGACGGAAAAAGCGACCCCTCGAAGCCTGATCATCATTGACGAGCTGGGCCGCGGAACCTCGACCAGCGAGGGCATGGCGATCGCGCAGGCGGTCATCGAGTACGTGCATGATACGATCGGATGCAAATCGCTGGTGTCCACGCACTTTCATGAACTGGCCCACCTGGAGGAAAGCCTGAAGGGTCTGAAGAATGTCTCTATGGCGGTCCAGGAAAGCGGCGAGAACGTCCATTTCCTCCGCAAGCTTGTGCCGGGTCCTGCTGGCAGCAGTTACGGCATCTATTGCGCGCGTCTGGCGGGGCTCCCGTCGTCGATCATTGGACGAGCCTATACGCTCCTGCAGGGATTGGAGCAAAGCGTGGAACAGAGTGTCTCCCAAGCCGCCGTGGCATCAGAGATGGATGTAAAGCCGATGAGCGCACCGGTTCCGACTATTGAGGTCGAGACGGCCGTGAGCCAAGAGGGTGATCATTCAGCTGCTGAGGAAGTGGTGCAGCTGTCCATTTTTGGCGAAGAGGATGTCAAACCAGCGGCGAAGTCAGCAGAACCTCACGCCAAACCGGATCCATCGCTGCTACATATCGTGGAGACGATCAAAGGCATCGATGTAATGAACATGACGCCGCTGCAAGCCATGCAGCTGCTTAACGATCTGAAAATGAAAGCGAAGGACCTGTAAGAGATACTTCCCAAAGTCCGCTTTTTGAACACGGAGTATATTACTTGTCCCGCATTTTAATTGATTTATACAAGGATTAGATATAAGGGGTGACGGATATGGCAAAGATTCATATATTGGATGAGCATATTGCCAACCAGATTGCTGCCGGGGAAGTGGTGGAGCGTCCTGCCTCCGTGGTGAAGGAGCTTGTGGAAAACTCTATCGACGCCGGCGCGACCCGCATCGAGGTACATGTGGAGGAAGGGGGCCTCGACAGCATCCGGGTGACGGACAACGGTTCGGGCATCGAACCGGATGACTGCGGGACCGCCTTCTACCGCCACGCGACGAGCAAAATCGAGAACAGCAGGGATTTGTTCCATATCACGAGCCTAGGCTTTCGCGGCGAAGCTCTTCCAAGTATTGCGGCCGTTGCCAAGGTTGAGCTGGTGACGTCGAATCGTGACGACGGCATGGGACGCCGGATCCGCATTGAAGGCGGCAAGCTGCTCGTTCAGGAAGATACGCCGGCACCGCGCGGAACAGACATCCAAGTGAAGGAGCTGTTCTTCAATACACCGGCAAGATTGAAATACATGAAGACCATTCAAACGGAGCTGGGTCATATTTCCGATTTTATGTACAGAATCGCTCTGTCCCATCCGGAAATCGCCATAACGCTGCGGCATAACGAGAACCAGCTGATCAAAACGCTCGGCAACGGCGATTTGCTCCAGGTCATTGCCGCGATCTACGGCACGCATGCTGCCAAAGCGATGCTGCCGATCAAAGCGGAGAACCTGGATTTCGAGCTCAGCGGGTATGTAAGCCTTCCGGAATGGACACGGTCGAACCGAAACGGCGTCTCAACCATCGTTAATGGAAGATATATCCGGAATTACGGTTTGAATCAGGCCATCCAAAGGGCATATCATACCTTGCTTCCTATTAACCGTTACCCGCTCGCGGTACTGGAGATCAAAATGCATCCTTCCCTGGTGGACGTGAACGTCCATCCGGCCAAGCTGGAGGTGCGTTTCAGTAAAGAGCAGGAGCTCTATCCTTTCGTGGAGGCAAGCATACATCAAGTGCTGCGTCAGGAGGTTTTGATTCCCCAGGCCGTGAAGCAAAATATCGGGGGCAAGAACAGCAGCTCGTTCGTGCAGGAACAGTTCCATTTTCCAAACCGGAGCTCGCAAGCAGCACCGGCCGATGCCAAGGGAGAGGCTGCTGCTTCTTCCGAGGTTGCTGCAATCCCGTTGTCCCGTGAACAGTCACCAGCCGGCGATTCGTTGGGCAGCCAAGCGGCAATGTCCGTTAGAGGTGACAATCAGCCGAAACCGGACCGTTTGGGCAGCTACATGAACCCTCTAGGACAGCGAAAGTCAGGAAGCGGCATGGTCAGGGAAGAATCGGCCATCCCTTATCGCGGGAACCCGATTCCGCAGCAGCGGTACAGCCAAAGCTCCAATCCGGAGCTGGCGAGCAGGCTTCTGGCCTCGTCCGCGGACAGTCATGCGGAAATACCGCCATTTCCGGAGCTGACACTTATCGGTCAGCATCACGGCACCTACCTGATCGCCCAAAACGATCAAGGTCTGTACCTGATCGACCAGCATGCGGCGCATGAACGCGTGAATTATGAATTTTATTATGAAAAGTTCGGTACGCCTGCCGATGCCTCACAGGAGCTGCTTTTGCCGATTACACTGGAATTTACGCCTTCAGAAGCGAACCAGCTGAAGGATAAGCTGCAGTGGTTTGAGCAGGTGGGCGTGTACCTTGAGCATTTCGGCGGCCAAACGTTCCGCGTGCGCTCGCATCCTTACTGGTTTCCGAAGGGCGAAGAGAAGGAGATCATCGAGGAGATGGCGGAGTGGGTGCTGGGTGAGCGCATGATTGACCTGGCGAAGCTCCGGGAGAAATCATCAATACTCTGTTCCTGCAAAGCGTCCATCAAAGCGAACCAGAAGCTGACGGAACAAGAAGCGAACACCCTGATTGACCGGCTCGGCGCGTGCAGGCAGCCCTATACATGCCCGCATGGACGCCCGATCGTGGTGTCATTTTCCACTTACGACCTGGAAAAGCTGTTCAAGCGGGTGATGTAGTTGAAAGGTATGCAAGATTTAAGCTTATGTAAAGGTAACGAAACGATAATGGAACATGAATGGAGATAGACATGATTATAACGACAGGGGACAAGGCCGGAGAAGAAATCGTCAGCCGCGCAGAAGCCCTTGCCTTCATCACAGGCAGTTTGTACGTTCCAAGACGCCATACCTCGCTGCCGAGAATGGCGAAGCAGCACGTAGATCCCGATATCATTGTTGTGTTGGATAAAGGTGCAAGGCTCATCCGAGCGGGTGAGGAACCGATGGAATTCCATCCGAGCATGGGGTTCATCCGGGCGAAACGAATCCTGAAAGGCGAAAGCGATCCGATGCTTGATGCATCCTGTATGACAGAGGGGGACAGCGTGCTGGATTGCACGGCGGGCCTTGGAACAGATGCGCTAGTGTTTGCCGTCAAAGGCGGACCGAATGCCAAGATAACGGCAGTTGAAAGCTCCCCGTCACTGGCTGCCCTGCTCAAGGAAGGATTGGCGAATTATGCCTCGGCTGTCAGCGAGATTAACGATGCCATGCGGCGTGTGGAAGTCTTGAACCGAAACCATCTGGAGGTGCTCCGCTCCTTACCGGATCAAAGCGTGGATATTGTGTATTTCGATCCAATGTTTCGCGAGCCGTTGATGGATTCCTCCGCCATCCGGCCTTTGCGGTGGTTCGCCAACAGTGAGCCGCTCGCGGCAGAAAGCATTCAGGAAGCCGTCAGGGTTGCCAGGAAAACGGTGGTTGTGAAGGAGAAAAGGGGAAGCGGGGAGTTTGCCCGGCTGGGGTTCACGGAGCAGGAGCGCGCCCATTCTAAAATCTCATATGGAGTGATCCGCATTGACAGAAAGTAATACAATCGAGAATAAACCGAGACTGCTCGTGCTGGTCGGTCCTACGGCCGTCGGCAAAACCCGGCTGAGCATCGAACTTGCGAAAGAGCTGGACTGTGAAATCATCTCTGGAGACTCCATGCAGGTCTACCGGCATATGGATATTGGAACGGCCAAAATCACTCCAGCGGAAATGCAGGGTATCCGGCATCACTTGATCGATATCCATACCCCGGATGAGGCCTATTCCGTCGCGGAATTCCAGGAGCAATCCCACCACCTGATCCAGGAAATTCATGGAAGGGGCAAGCTTCCCTTCATTGTGGGCGGAACGGGTTTGTATGTAGAATCGGTCTGCTATGATTACCAGTTTGCCCAAGTGGGGGAGGACAAGGCGTACCGGGACGAACAGGCTGCATTTGCCGAAGAGCACGGCTCGGAAGCGCTGCATGCGAAGCTTGCGGCCGTCGATGCTCCCACTGCCGAAAAGTTCCATCCCAATGATCAGAGACGGATTATTAGGGCTTTGGAAATCTACCATTTGACGGGTGTCCCTCTTTCGGCCCAGTCAGCAGGGCAAAGACGGGAGTCTCCGTATCAATTGTGCCTCGTCGGTTTGACAATGGATAGGCAAATGCTATATAAACGTATTGAAGCCCGCATTGACGAAATGCTGAAGCAGGGTTTGGTAGAAGAAGTGTCTTCACTGCTGGACAAGGGCTACGGAACAGATCTGGTCTCAATGCAGGGACTGGGCTACAAGCAAATCATATCCTATCTTCAAGGCCGCGAGTCTTTGGATGAGGCGGTTACGATCCTGAAGAGAGACACCCGCCGGTTCGCCAAACGCCAGCTGTCCTGGTTCCGCCACATGAAGGATATCTCATGGGTGGACGTCACGGAACCCGTAAATTTTTCTGCTAAATTGGCGGAAATCCGTGATATAATAGCAGGAAAGTTTCTCTCAAATCTTGAATATACTTCAAAACAATCTAAATGAAACGTTGGGGGTACGGGTAAATGAACAAATCCATTAATATCCAAGATACATTCTTAAACCAGCTGCGCAAGGAAAATATCCCAGTGACGATTTTTCTCGTAAATGGATTTCAGATCCGCGGCACCATCAAAGCGTTCGATAACTTCACGGTTGTCGTCGACTCCGACGGCAAACAGCAGATGCTGTTCAAGCACGCGATCTCTACGGTTACGCCTCAGCGCAACGTTTCATTGATGCAGGAAACGCCAAACGAAGGCTAACGGACTTAAATTGAAACTTTTTTGGATGATTTTCGTTTAAGTATATAGATCTCACTGCTGGCAAGGCGTTGGCCGCCATCACTGATGTCTGTAGGCATAGGAACCGGAGCGGAGCAACCTTTCAAGGTTGTTCTTTTCATTCCAAAACCAGAATGATCCGAAAGGGAGTCAGGAGGCACCATGGATAACAATAAACTGTCGCGGACGGGGAACAGAAATAAAGAACAGCCCTCCAAGACACCAAAAAAGAAAAAAAGAAAACTAACAGGCAAACGCGTATTCTGGATTTTGTTCTTCACATGCGCGATTGCGGTATTTTGCGCCCTGGCGGGTTATCTGTATATTTCCGTCAATGGCGAGCGTCTCTATCAGGCGAATAAGGATAAAATTACGGTCAACGAAACATCCAAGGTCTATGACCGCAACAACGTGCTTATGGGCGAGCTGTCCCTGCAAAAGAGTGATCCGGTCAAAAGCGAGGAGATTCCGAAGCTGCTGAAGGATGCCTTTATCGCAACGGAGGATAAACGATTCTATGAGCATAGCGGCGTCGATTTGTGGTCCATCGGCCGCGCGGCGGTGAAGGACGTCATGGCCCGTTCCAAGGTCGAAGGCGGCAGTACAATTACTCAGCAGCTGGCCAAAAATATTTTCCTTACCCGAGACAAGACATTTTTCCGCAAAGCGACGGAGGTGTCCATTGCACTCGCGCTGGATCGTAACTTGACTAAGGATGAAATCATAACGATGTACTTGAACCGCATTCCTTTCGGCGGACAGATTTACGGAATCAAAGAAGCTTCCAAATATTATTTCGGTGAAAGTGACTTGAGTAAACTGGAAGTCTGGGAAATGGCTACATTGGCAGCGATGCCCAAGGGCCCATCCAAGTATAATCCGCTCCGCAATCCGGAGCTTTCCATGCAGCGCCGTGCGGTCGTCCTGAATCTGATGGCAGATCAGGGGTACATTACCCAGGCGGAAGCGGAAGAGGCGAAGAAGAAAGTCTATGATTACGAACCGCCGAAGAAGAAGCAAAACTATCAGAACTTTATGGACTACGTCATGAACGAAGCCGAGGAAGTGACTGGACTCAGCGAAGACGATCTGAACATCGGCGGATACAAAATTTACACAACGATGGATGCCAATGCGCAAAAGGTGCTTGAGAAGGAATTTGCCGACGCATCCAACTTCGAGAAGAGCAAGGATGATCAGCCGGTGCAGGGCTCCATGGTCATCATGAACCAGGAGAACGGTTCATTGGTCGCTCTGCTCGGCGGACGTGATTATGAACGCAAGGGGTACAGCCGCGTCACGAACAGCCGTCGTCAGCCGGGTTCGGCATTCAAGCCGATCGTATCCTACGCTCCGGCGCTCGATAGCGGTGAATATGATATGAGTTCCCCGCTGAGCAATAAAAAGCAGTGCTTCGGCAATTACTGCCCGGGCAATCTTCACGGATACTCCGATACGATCGGGATGGCGGATGCCATTACGAAATCGGAGAACATTCCTGCCGTATGGCTGCTGAACGAGATCGGCGTGAAAACAGGCTTCAACTTTGCGACGAAGCTCGGCATTCAGCTGACAGACGAAGACAAGAACCTGGCGATGGCGCTTGGCGGCATCAGCAAAGGCACCAATACGCTGGAAATGGCTCAGGCTTACAGCGCCTTTGCCAATGGCGGCACATTCAATAAAGCCTTCTCGATCAAGCAGATCCTTGACAGTGATGATAAACCTGTTTATACGCACAAGGACAAGGGCGAGAAGGTCATGAAGGAAAACACGGCTTACCAAATGACCCAAATGATGCAGGAGGTCGTGAACAGCGGTACCGGTAAGAAGGCTAGAATCGATCGTCCTGTTGCCGGTAAAACGGGAACGACCCAAAGCGGCATTTCCGGACTGAAATCCAACCGTGACGTGTGGTTCGTCGGTTATACGCCGGAGCTCACTGCAGCAGTATGGATGGGTTATGACAAGCCGGATAAAAATCATCTGCTCCACAACAGCAGTCCGCTCGCGGCCGCATTCTGGGGCAAAGTGATGAAGCAGGCCCTCGAGGGCTTCCCTTCCAAGGGAGAATTCACCGTTCCGGACAACATGAAACAGCCGGAACCGCCACCTGAGCAGGAGAATACCGAACACGTGAGCGGACTGGCAGCAAGCTATAGTCCGGAAACGCAGACCGTTTCCTTATCCTGGAACGGCGTGGACAGCGGCGATGCCACATACCGCTTATACCGGAAGGAATCGTCTGAGGCTAACTTCAGCTTAGTTCTGGATGGTATCGGCGATACGAGTGCAGACGATATGAGCGCACTGCCGGGTCTTACGTACGAATACTACGTGACGGCGGTTTCCGCGGAATCCGGCATCGAATCGGACCCGTCGAACACGGTGTCCATTACGATCCAAGGAGCGCCTGATGAACAAGTTCCGCCTGAAGAGAATGAAGGCGATAACGGCCAGGGTGGAATCGATCAAGGGAATCCGGACGGAAACAATGGCAATGACCAAGGAAATATAGACCAAGGTAACGGCAGCGATCAGGGCAATAACCAAGGTAATAACGATCCTAACGGCAATAATGGAAATAACGGCGGCAATAACGGAAACGGAAATTCGAACGGCAATAACGGTAACGGCAATGGCAATGGCAATGGTCAAGGCAATCAAGGGCCGGGTACCGACAATGGAGGAGCCGATAGCGGAACGATCACGCCGCCGGATGACGGCAGCGGTGGTACGACCGATCCCGGCAGCACCGGAGATGGCGGCAGAAAGCCGGATAATATCGGTTCCGGACCGTTCGAAGACACGAATCCGTAATGTTGACCGAAACTGAACTTTATGAAAAGGGCTCCCCGCGGGGGCCCTTTTTATTTTTTGCTTAACCAATCCCCTGTTCTTGCGCTATATTTAACTTATACATTTTGAGTGTGTTTCCTAAATGTGATAAGCTGAAGCTAACATATTGGAGAGGGAAATTTCCATGAAACGTAAATTTGGAGATCGAGCGAACTGGCGCCGGATTTCCCGCCGGCGATTTGCCTGCCGTTATGTCGAAAGTGAATCATTCACCGGGTACATCACGCTCTATACCATCTATAACTTGAAAGAGCCGCTTTGGAAGCATTACGGCACCCATACGTATCGGATTGCCGATAAAGGTTATTCCTGGCTGCAGTATTTTCCTAAGAACAGCCATTACATCGTCACAGCCATGTTTGATGAACGACAGGAGATCATACAGTGGTACATAGACACCTGCAAAACGCAGGGAGTCACCGAGCAGGGCGTTCCCTGGTTCGATGATCTGTATCTGGACATCGTCGTCTTGCGGAACGGTGAAGTTTTCCTGCTGGATGAGGATGAGCTGGAGGAAGCCTTAACGCGCGGGGTGATTACGCAGGAAGACTACAAGCTCGCGACTGACACGGCCAGGGAGCTGCTGCATGATATTAAGGCGCATCAATTTCCTTATTTCGTCATGTCGCTGGATCACCGGAAACGGCTGTTCGAGAATGGGGATTTCAGGAGGAAACCATGAATATGTCTGAACAGAGGGCTGTGCTGTCGACAAGAAGAAAGCGCACCCCGCTGAAAATCACTTTCTATTGCATTGCTGTCCTGTTCGTTCTCGGTCTATTGTGGACCGGCAGCGTATGGTGGAAGATGGAAAGCGCGCGAAGCTCGGACCTGGACAAGCCAAGCGATGTAGGCATTATTTTGGGAGCCGCCATGTGGGGGGATTCCCCGAGTCCGGGTCTCACCGAAAGGCTGGAGGAAGCGCTGCGGCTGTACCGGGAAAAGAAATTCAGCCATATCATTGTCAGCGGTGGGTTGGACAGACCGGAGTATAAGTATACGGAAGCGGAAGGCATGCGGAACTATCTGATTGAGCATGGCGTGCCGGAATCGTCCATCCTTCTGGAAAATAAAGCCCGCAGCACCTATGAAAATCTCTTGTTCAGTCAAGAGATCATGAGGCAACAAGGGTTCGTCAGTGCCGTCATTGTTACGCATCAGTATCATGGCATGCGCTCCAAGGATATTGCGGATTATCTGCATTATGAAGATCCCAAGCTGGGATTGACCGAATCACGGACGCTGCAGATGAAGTACCATAAGCCCAGAGAAGTTCTCGCTTATACGAAATGGAAGGCGGATGAGCTGCTGTTACGGCTTGGCTGGAAAAAGGGCTGAAACTGCTAATAACCGCTGTTTAAGTAGAATACATTGAATAGAGAAAGCATCTTGTTTGAATATGAGGTGATGGATGCATGAACGGGCGTGTTGCGGCCGCGAACGGCCGGCCGGAAGGCAGGCCATCCAGACAAATCAATGTTATTCTACGCAACCAGGAGCCTCCTGTATTGAGCAGCGCAGTACCAGAGAAAGAACCTGCGCCCGCCGCCAAAGGCATAGTTCAGCACACGTTGTACCAGGAGATCGAGAAAGAGCTGGAGAAGCTTGTCGGTTTGGAGAATATCAAAGAGTTTGTCTTTGAAATTTATGCCTTGCTGCAGATTGCCCATATGCGCCAAGAGGCGGGTCTGGCTTGCGGAGGGCAGGTATATCATATGGTATTCAAGGGGAATCCGGGTACCGGGAAAACGACTGTGGCCCGTATCGTCGCAAAGCTTTTTCAGAAAATGGGCGTGCTCAGCAAGGGACATCTGATCGAGGTGGAACGTGCGGATCTGGTCGGGGAATACATTGGGCACACCGCGCAGAAGACCCGGGACCTGGTGAAAAAGGCGCTCGGCGGCATTCTTTTTATCGATGAAGCCTATAGTCTGGCCCGCGGCGGGGAAAAGGATTTTGGCAAGGAGGCCATCGATACGCTGGTCAAAGCGATGGAGGACCACAAAAACCAATTTGTCCTGATTTTGGCCGGGTATTCCGACGAAATTGATTATTTTTTGCAGACCAATCCCGGGCTTCCGTCCCGTTTTCCGATCCAGGTGGAATTCCCGGATTATTCCGTGGATCAGCTGATTCAGATTTCGGAGCTTATGGCCAAAGAACGGGATTACATTTTGATGCCGCAGGCGATAATGAAACTTAGGCAGCATCTCATTCAGGAGAAGCATGAAACCGAGCATGCCTTCAGCAATGCCAGATACGTGCGGAATACGATTGAAAAATCGATCCGGAATCAAGCCGTGAGACTGCTGAACTTGTATTCGAACACGAATCCTGGAAAGCTTGAGCTTATGACGCTAAGAACGGAAGATTTTAAGCTGGAGCCCAAGGGAACGATTTAAAAATACAGCTTGAACTGCTGACGCGAAAAGGAGCAATCTACCTTGGCACACACCATTCATGATACGAACACACAAATACGCGACCGGGCAGTTCTGGTAAGTCTTGTGACGGATGAAGTGAAGCGCAGCGGGATCAATCCGGAGCATTCCCTGCAGGAACTGGTCAGCTTGGCCGAGACGGCGGGCGTCGAGGTGCTGGATGTCATCAGTCAAAACCGCGACGTGCCGGATGCCCGCTGGCTGATCGGTAAAGGGAAGGTGGAAGAGCTCCGGATTTCCATCGAATCTGTGCAAGCCAACACCGCTATTTTTGATCATGATTTGTCGGGAGCCCAAGTCCGCAACCTGGAGCAGAGCCTGGACGTCAAAATCATTGACAGGACGCAGCTCATACTTGATATTTTCGCTCAGCGCGCCAAAACGCGGGAAGGCATCATCCAAGTGGAGCTGGCACAGCTGTCCTATTTGCTGCCCCGGTTATCGGGGCACGGCAAAAATCTGTCGCGGCTCGGCGGCGGGATCGGGACGCGGGGACCGGGCGAGAGCCAACTCGAGACGGACAGACGCCATATTCGGGGCCGGATCGGCGATTTGAAAAAGCAGCTGGAAGCCGTCATCAAGCACCGCAAGCTCTATCGGGGCCGCAGGCAAAAGAGCGGTGCCATCCAGATCGCACTGGTGGGATATACGAACGCCGGTAAGTCCACGCTGCTGAAGCAGCTGACGAGCGCCGAGGTATATATCGAGAATCAGCTGTTTGCCACGCTGGACCCGACTTCGCGCACGTTGGAGCTACCGGGAGGCAGCGAGGTCATTTTGACTGATACGGTTGGATTTATCCAGAACCTGCCCCATGATCTCGTTGCCGCATTCCGGGCGACGCTTGAGGAAGCCAACGAAGCGGATCTGATCCTGCATGTGGTGGATGCCTCATCGCCGATGCGGGATGAACAGATGAAGGTCGTCGATGCCATATTGGAAGAGCTTGGGGCGGCGGATAAGCCGCAGCTCATTCTTTTTAACAAAACGGACATATGCTCGAAGGAGCAGCTGGAGATGCTGCCCACGGGCCCAGGCTATATGAAAATCAGCGCGCTGAATCCACGTGATTTGCTGATGCTGAAACAAGAGATTCAGAACCGTTTGTCAGGCGGAATCCGTCAGTTTCGGATCCCGCCGGAAGACGGCAATGCGATGGCGCTGCTCTACCGTGTCGGGGATGTGCTGGGACAACAGGCCGAAGAACATGATATGATCTATAAGGTACAGGTTCACAAGCCTGATTACGAGAAATGGGGACACATGCTGGATCCTTATCTGGTAAGAGATTGAATGGAATGACTTGGAGGAGAAATTCGGAGACATGAAACAATTTGCAGTTGAATTGGAACAATGGAAGCAGGCCGCCGAAGAGCGGATTGAAGGGCAATTTCGCAAGCTGGACCGCGTGATCGACCACAACCAGTGGAAGGTCATCGAGGCGTTTCAGGGTCATCAGGTGAGTGATTTTCATTTTGCAGGTTCTACGGGTTATGCGTACAATGACCGGGGCAGGGAAGTGCTTGATCTCGTATATGCGGACGTATTCGGAGCCGAAGCGGCTCTGGTACGCCCGCATTTTGCGTCGGGCACGCATACGATTTCCACTGCTTTGTTTGGCGTGTTGAGACCAGGGGACGAGCTCTTTTACATTACGGGTCGACCATATGATACGCTTCATAAGGTAATAGGCAAGAAGGGCGACGGAACCGGCTCGCTGCAGGACTTTGGCATTACATACCGGGAAGCAGCGCTGACGGCCGAGGGCGGTATCGACTGGGACACTGTCCGTGCAGGTATTCATGAATCCACGAAAGTAATCGGAATCCAGCGCTCGCGCGGGTACGATTGGCGGTCTTCGTTTACGGTGGAAGAAATCGGCGAAATGGTCAAGCGGGTCAAGGAAATGAAGCCGGATGTGGTCGTATTCGTCGACAACTGCTACGGGGAGTTTACCGAAGAAATGGAGCCGACGGAGGTGGGAGCCGATCTGATCGCCGGTTCACTCATTAAAAACCCTGGAGGAGGCATCGCCGAAACCGGGGGGTACATTTGCGGCAAGCAGAAATACGTGGATCTATGCGCCTATCGGCTCACAGCCCCGGGAATCGGCGCCGAGGTCGGGGCCATGCTGGGAACCACGCGCGGAATCTATCAAGGGCTGTTCCTCGCTCCAACGCTAGTTGGACAAGCGTTAAAAGGGAGCATTTTTGCAGCGGCCATGTTCGAGCAGGCAGGATTCGTCTCGAAGCCGGCATGGAACGAGCCGCGGACCGATTTGATACAGGCCATTTCGTTCAAGAGCGCAGACCATCTGATCGCGTTCGTTCAGGGCATTCAGCGCGCAGCAGCTGTAGACAGTCATGTCGTTCCAGAACCGTGGGATATGCCGGGATACGAGCATCCGGTCATTATGGCGGCTGGCACCTTCATCCAAGGCGGAAGCCTCGAATTATCAGCAGACGCACCGATCCGGGAACCTTTCATCGGTTACATGCAAGGCGGCCTGACATACTCTCATGTTAAATTTGGAGTCATGTTAGCTCTGCAAAAGATGAAAGATCAAAATTTATTGTAAGTTTATCTGACATGTTATTGACGCATGAGATCAGGAAATGTACAATATGAGTGAGAAAAGTTTACTGGAAGGTTGAGATGAGTCATGGGTGATGAGATCCGCAGAAACATGGCATTGTTCCCAATTGGTATTGTGATGAAACTTACCGATTTGTCTGCCAGGCAGATCCGGTACTATGAACAGCATAACTTGATTGTGCCTGCGCGAACCTCAGGCAATCAGCGCTTGTTCTCCTTTAACGATGTGGAAAGATTGCTGGAAATCAAATCTCTGATCGAGAAGGGCGTTAATATCGCCGGCATTAAACAGGTGATGAACCCGGTGTCCAAAGAATCCGAGGAAGCTACCGTCATTACGCCGGATACCGAAGTGAAACGAAAAGAAATGTCAGAATCCCAACTGCACCGCCTGCTGAAGCAGCAGCTCGTTTCGGGTAAGAGACCGGGACAAGTATCATTGATTCAAGGTGAATTATCCCGGTTTTTTAATAAAAAATAATCAGATTCAACCATGGAAAGGGAGAGGATCCAGTGAGCTACACTAAAGAAGATATTCTTCGTATTGCAGAGGAAGAGAATGTACGGTTTATCCGTCTACAATTTACCGACCTGCTCGGAACAATCAAGAACGTTGAAATTCCGGTAAGCCAATTGAAAAAAGCGGTTGACAATAAAATGATGTTCGATGGTTCTTCCATCGAAGGTTATGTTCGTATCGAAGAATCCGATATGTATCTGTATCCGGACCTCGACACCTGGGTGATTTTCCCGTGGGTAACCGAGGATCGCGTTGCTCGTTTGATTTGTGACGTATACATGCCGGACGGCACGCCGTTTGCCGGAGATCCGCGCGGTATTCTGAAACGCAACCTTAAGGAAGCAGAAGCGATGGGATACACTTCCATGAACGTAGGCCCAGAACCAGAATTCTTCCTGTTCAAAACCGACGAAAAAGGCAACCCGACGATGGAACTGAACGACCAAGGCGGATACTTCGACTTGGCGCCAACAGACCTCGGCGAGAATTGCCGCCGCGAAATCGTGCTTACGCTGGAAGAAATGGGCTTCGAGATTGAAGCTTCCCACCACGAAGTGGCTCCAGGCCAGCATGAAATCGACTTTAAATATGAAAATGCGATTAAAGCAGCCGATCAGATTCAAACATTCAAGCTGGTTGTTAAAACGATCGCCCGCCAGCACGGCCTGCATGCAACCTTTATGCCTAAACCGCTGTTCGGCGTGAACGGTTCCGGTATGCACTGTCACCAATCGCTGTTCAAAGACGACGTTAACGCATTCTATGATGAGTCCGACGAGCTTGGTCTCAGCCAAGAAGCGCGCTACTATATGGCGGGTATCCTGAAGCATGCACGTGCTTTCGCTGCGATTACGAACCCGACCGTGAACTCTTACAAGCGTCTCGTACCAGGCTATGAAGCGCCTTGCTACGTGGCATGGTCCGGCAGCAACCGCAGTCCGATGATCCGTATCCCGGCTTCCCGGGGTCTGAGTACCCGCGTCGAAGTCCGTAACCCGGATCCGGCAGCGAACCCTTACCTGGCACTTGCCGTGATGCTGCGTGCCGGTTTGAACGGAATCAGCAAAGAAATGCCGCTTCCAGCTCCAATCGACCGCAACATCTATGTGATGTCCGAGGAAGAGCGCATTGAGGAAGGCATCCCAAGTCTTCCAGCAGACCTGAAGGAAGCATTGAACGAAATGGTTCGCGATGAAGTGATCATCGAAGCGCTCGGCGAGCACGCGCTGGCCCACTTCTACGAACTGAAAGAAATCGAGTGGGACATGTACCGCACGCAAGTTCACCAATGGGAACGCGATCAATACATGACTCTGTACTAGGATGGAAATCCCTTGCGCCGTATGGCGTGAGGGGTTTTTGTTTTTGGGGAGAATCGATATTAAAGTCTAAAAACGGAGTGGATCATTCCAATAATTATCGGTATAAAGGCTCCCCTGCAAATTATAGGTAGCCTTTTTTATAACACAATGGAGTGATGTGACTTTGATTAACTGGTTCTCTATTGTAAAACAGACATGGAGTGAGAAATAGCGATTTCAAAATACTGGGGACTGTCTGCCATCAACATCAGGAGACAACGCAGGGAATATCATTCCGAGTACTTGATGGAGTTATGGCTCAAATAAAATATGAATAATTACACAAACAGCTAATTAGGCCAATGTAACAAATAAATTCGAAAATATAATTTCAGCAAGCACATAAAAAAGACATCCGGAGTTTCCCGGAGGTCCTTTGATTTACTTAGAGTTTAGCTGGATTTTCTCGATCAGATCAGCCCCGTGGTTGTTGACGTTTCCCACTGCTTTGGAGACCGGATAGGAGATCATGTCCCTATCTTCATAAGGACGCAGCAAATTTTGCAACATATCCTTGTCCGATATATTTGGATCAAGCCACACCTTTAGCTCCTCATCCCCTAGGATCACCGGCATACGATCATGGACTTTCTCGGTGATGGCATTTGGCTTTGTGGTAATGATCGTACAGCTGGTTATCAACTCTCCTTGAGGGCTTTTCCAATGATCATAAAGGCCAGCAAATGCAAACACTTCGCTTGATTTAACGCGAAATCGGTAAGGCTGCTTGTCCTTTCCAGTATGAGACCACTCGTAAAATCCGTCAGATACTACAGCCATCCGTTTACCGGGAAAAGCGGAACGAAATGCAGGCTTGCTTTGAATCGATTCTGCTCTGGCATTAAAAGTGCTATAAGCAATCTTTTTTGACTTTGCCCAAAAAGGTAACAGTCCCCAGTGAAATCCTTGCAAAGAGCGTTCACCTTCCTCATTGATCATGACTCCAGCAATCGTTTGGGTAGGAGCTATATTGTAACGTGGTGAATGTTCATATCGTACATCTGCAATATCGAGGGCTTTGATAACCTCTTCTAAGCTGGCAACTAAAGTATAACGTCCACACATCAACAGCACCTCATTTTTATTTAGTTATTCTTTCTTACCCATTAATCGAAGCTCATAAAGCAATGAAGGGAAAAATCAAATCATCATTTAAAAAGTAAAACCCGCTGTATCAACAGTGAATGCTGATACAACGGGCTGTACGAGTAGCATTGAATATATAACACATGTGCGCGGCAGCGATCAGAACGGATCATCAGCATAATCGTAGTGATAAGCGGTTATTTATGTATCTGTTTTTCAATATAAATCCAAAACATAATAAGCAGTCCAAAACGCGATCATGGCTAGTAGCACATAAGACGTTTGATCATTCGGATGCGTGAAAGCCAAGATGATCGCTAATATAACGAACGGTGGCAAAAGAGTAAAGTACTTCTTTTTATGCATCGGTATTAACTCCTTTATTGATAAATGCATGATTCATCTAACATCCTTTGGAAATTCGGAGCTTGTAAAAGTGGATGAACCTTGCTGATGAAGCGATGATACAAAGAGAAGGGAGCGGCCGCATCATACATATATAGCATGCTTCTGGAGATGATAACCAAAGATATATCCAGAAAATTCTTGAAGTTGGTGTTATACACGTGAAAGAAAAACTGAACTTTTTTCATATTATGATGCTGATCTACATGGCTGAAAAAAATGTTACGTTCTTTTCACTTCCCCGTCAGGTGGCAGCCAATATCGGAACGAACGGGTGGATCATTTTCATCCTGTTGTCCATGGTGGCGGTCGTTAACATTTTATTGTTCTGGGTCGTGTATCGATTAGGCAGGGGTTCTTCTGCTTTTGAAATTTTGGAATCTGTGCTTCCCAGGTTTCTTCTATATCCGATGTATATCCTTTTGTCTTGTTTCTGGATTGTCGCGGCGGCATGTATAGGCAAAAATTTCTTTCTTGGTTATCGGATGTCCGTATTTCCTACAACGAACCCCAACTATATTTACTTATTGTTTTGCTTTATGCTGTTTACGCTTCTGATCAAGCCGATCTACAATGTCAGCAAAGCAAACACCGTTTTCTTCTTGATGACCTTCTGGATCATGATGCTCTGTTTCACGCATGTGAAGGATTGGGAAACGGTTCGTTTTACCACCTTTTGGTTTACGGATAACCCTGAAAAGCACTCGTTCATTAACTATTGGGAAATCTACACCTCATTTGTTGGCTTTGAGTTTTGCGTGTTTCTATTTCCCTATGTCAACAAACAGAGCAAGCTGTTTAAAGGGGTGATCCTCGGGCATTGCCTAATCAGTTTGTCTTTGCTGATGCTGATTATCATATCGTTTGGCTTTTTCAGTTTTGGTCAGCTTTTAACGTATTCATACCCGGTTGTGAACTTGTTGGATTATATCGAGTTTTCCTTTTCTAACCGTATCGAGAATATGGTGCTGGCATTGTTTATGCTCGCGAATCTGATTGTAACGTATATGTTCAGTTTTGCCGCTTTATCCACTTGGAGGCAGATGATCCCACGCATGAAGCCCAAAAGAATGGAGTTTATGATCGTGTTGATGGTGTTCGTGATCGGATGTTTTCCCCAAACTCTATTAAAATCCGATGAGCTTATGCAGAACGTTCTTTACATAGAAAGCAGCTTGGGAGTCTTGATTCCGTTATGCCTGCTGGCAGCCCTGTTCCTGAAGAAGTTAAAGGTTCGTTAAAATAACCTGAAGATGCTGATCATGGCGGTCAATACGCCTATAATGATGAACAGCTCGCCGAGGAAACATGAATTACGGATTCGCTGCTCGATTGAATCGTCTGCCGTCCGAAACCACTTCGTGTTGGGCATCTTCCTTGCTAAAGCGCCAAGGGCAACCAATCCAACGCCGCAAAGCAGCTGTATCATGAGCATTCTTATCCCCACCTTTCTAATAAGAACGCATCAAACCACCAAAAGTTAGTGGGGTGAAATGGCTTATTCTGAGTTCATCCGCATCATGGCACAACAAAACCCCGCGGCATCAAGCCTGCGGGGTTATTTTGCTTATGTGTTAGGGTCACTAAGAGTTTTGTGTGAGAACGTGTATTATGCATCCACGGCCTGTTGTTCTTGCTTTTTATCTTCTTCGTACTTTTCGATCTGTCTATTGACCTGATCCATGTATTCTTGGCTGGAATAAAAGATATTCACGAAGCCCATTTCGGGCTCATCCCATATCGTAATCA
Source organism: Paenibacillus sp. SAFN-054 (assembly GCF_051966755.1). Classification (NCBI taxonomy): domain Bacteria; kingdom Bacillati; phylum Bacillota; class Bacilli; order Caryophanales; family Paenibacillaceae; genus Paenibacillus; species Paenibacillus sp. SAFN-054. Next base: position 1,536,468 of record NZ_JBQCKS010000001.1, on the reverse strand, counting down.
CGGTTTTCTTGTTTTCCCATACGACAGCGCCGTCCTCCGTCGTTTCGGGCTGTCCATACTTTGCCGTCAGCTTCTCCTTGATCCGCTTTGAAAACTTCATCATATCCTCTTCCGTATATGTATAGTATTGTGCATCCGCTGTGTATGAGGCCGCCACGAGTTCGCCTTGATTAAAATTGTACCTAATGATCACGGGCTGATCGAATAGGGTGGACGTATATACCAGTTCCTCCGGCTTGGGGTCAATTCGAAATTCTTTGAATTTTTTGGATTTCTCGATCAGGACGGCGTCGGACGATTCCGAGCTTTTGACCTCATCCATGTCCATTCCCCATGCGGCATGTCTGAAAGTACGATCTCCGTTTATCATCGAGCATCCCGCCAGAAGCACGCTGGCAAGAACGGCCATCCACATCTTGTTGATTTTCATCTGATTCCTCCTTTCTTTTTTTGTAATGTTCATTATATTTACCATGGGGCTGACAGATTCGAAACAATGAACGGGCGAGGGCGAACAAAATGTATGAAATAGGTAACAAAAACAAAATTATGTTAACGATGTAGAAACTGTGTCTGGTTCGGATCAATCATGTGACTTCATGGTGAATCCCCGCAGCGATTTCATCGAGGCTTTGGAATTCCCCAAAGGCTTGCGGGGAGGTTCGGCTTGGCCTGAAGTACGATCCAGCAGCTCTCTGAGGTAGGCATTGTTCTCTTCGAGGTAGTCCAGCATGATACTGAATGCAACAAACAATATACCGGCAATGACACCGCCGCACCACCAGAATAAAGCAGGCAGCAGGTGAAACCCGCCATCACCGAATGCGAAAATGAATCCGAGCAGTATACCTAGCAGGACCCAGATCCATCCCATCGTGCTCAACAATTTAGCCATAATGAACAGTACCTCCAGTCATATTTGAAATGATATTACCAGCTGAGACCGCGGATGTCTATTGCACTGGCCGTGCATGCATCCACCACGGACAAATGTACTGCTTGATTACAAGCGGAATTAAAGTTGCCGATTCGCCCTTACCAATTGCTTATTTTTCCATAAGATATGATGTGTCTAAAACAAAGGAGGTTGCAAACATGGGTGAAGTTGTAGGGGGATACGGCGGCGGTTATGGTGTTGGCGGATTTGGTGGCGGCGGCATCGGGGCCATTCTGGTTCTGTTCATTCTGCTGGTCATCATTTCTAAAGCCTTCATTTTCTAATCCTATACAATCCGCATATCGAAGCCTTGTCGGCATTAGCCGTCAGGGCTTTTCCTATTGGTCATAAAAATAAAAAAAGGCCCGACAACTCAACGCTTGAGGGTACGGGCCAGTTATTTCTTAACGGTTCGCTTTACAGTCCAATAAGGAATGGTGATCGTCCGGTTCTCGCTGGTTATCATCTTGAAGGTGCTGGAATCGTTCTCCTGGCATACTCCTTGATAAAACTCTCCGCTCACCAAGTGAACGATCGTATCTGTCTGATTCTCGAATGCTTGCTGGATACCATGGTTAATCATCATGCATTTCCCCTTACATCTGTCATTCTGGTAAGTCAAAAATATATTAAACGAAAAAAGAAAAATGTAAACGCCAAATACATTACAGTGTTGTCATATATACTTTCGAGTGGATGAGGCGTATAATGAATGTATTATACAAGTGTGATATTCACACCAAGGGATCTTTCATTAGTTATACATCATGAAGGATCCCTTCTTACATTTAGTTAGGGGTGCGTTTTGAAGGAAGATATGAACAGGTATTACCGTGAGATAGAGGAGAAAATCCATTTTCTGGTGAAGGAACTGTCGAGCATAAAGTATCTTCAGGGATCTTCGGACGTCGTCAGCGACGGCGCTTATGAATGGGAAGCTCTATGTCCCGAGGGAAAAACCGTTCAGCAAGAGCTATATAAGGATTATGTATTTGTTATTGGTTTGGTACACGAACAACTGGAACAAATCGAATCTCCTTATCTCGGACAATATATAAACAGCTGTGATTTCGTGCTCGACATCATTCAGCAGGATACGATCCTTTTTAGCGATAAAATACAGGATGTGGCCGATGAAATCAAACGCCAAATCGATGTCCAGCGATTTTTAGTTTTGAATCATGCCTGATCCTTTTTTAACATTGTTCCTCCCGAAAGGGAGGTTTTTTTGTGTAGTAGAAAAGGAATCTATAGAAATCCTACCTAAAACCTGAATTTCACACCTCCCTAATATTGTTTTTTGCCTGCATAATGGGTTCATACCAAACATAAAGGGGATGAAACGATGGCGAAAATGTCGAAATGGGTAAGCCTGGTCATGACAGGCACGCTGGCACTCAGCTTGGCGGCATGCGGAGGTAAGAGCGACGAAGGCAGCTCCTCATCCAATGCTTCAGGAACGACTGGCAGTGCCACGGAGACCGTTAAAGAAAAGAACGTGACGATCACCTTCCAAAATATTTATCCGGACCCGACCGATCCAAAGAACAAGCTGATGAACAAGCTGGTGAAGCAGTATGAAACCGAACATCCGAATATTAAAATCGAGCTGGATTCCCTGAATACCGACCAGCAGAAGCTGAAGCTGAAAACCCAGGCAGCCTCGAAGGAGGTGCCGGATATTACGGTCGTGAATCCGGCTGCGCAGATGCAGCCTTTCGTTGAGGCGAAGCTTCTGGCGCCGCTGAACGACATGTTGGACCAGAATGGCCTGAAGGCAACGTTCCAGGATGGGCTGCTCGATTGGTACAGCTTCGACGGCAGCACATATGCACTTCCTGACGGCAACAACATCGCCGTGGTGTATTACAACAAAGAGCTGTTCGATCAAGCCGGAGCAAAAGTGCCGACTACGTTCGAGGAAATGCTCGAAACCGTTAAAACGCTCAAATCCAAAGGCATCCAGCCGATGGCGATCGGGGAGAAAGACAGCTGGACAGGTTCGTTCCTGTTCATGAACATGCTGCTTCGAACGAACGGCGGGCCTGGCTTCCTGAAGGATGTGCTCGATAAGAAGAAGTCGTTTGACGATCCTGCTTTCAAGGAAGCGGTAGACGCGTTCCAGAACTTGGTGCAGGCCGGCGCATTCCAGGAAGGGGCGACTTCCTTCGATTACAATGCAGGCGAGAACCTGTTCAAGACAGGGAAAGCAGCGATGTATTTCATGGGCACCTGGGCCACGGGTGGGATCGAAACGTCTTCGGTGAACGGAAAGGTTGGCGTATTCAAGTTCCCTACGATCAACGGCAAAGGGAATCCCGACGAATTTATGCTGGCGCCGGGCAGTGCGTTTGCGATTTCCGCAGACAGCGAGCATCTGGAGGAAACAAAGGCGTTTTTGAACTGGTTCATGCTGAACTTCCCTAAAGAAGCTTTTGAAGCCAAAGGCGCCGTAGGCATTGGACAAAAAGTGGATGGCGACTTCAAAGCAGCCGGTTACTCCGATATGGCGATGGAAGTATTGAACCTGTTCAAAGAAGTGAAAGGCGGAGACCTGGCATTCGATAATACGATGAATCCGGGTACGGCACAAGTTCACCTGACCAGCATCCAAAATCTGTTTGCTCAGAAAAAGGATGCGGCTGAAGTTGCGAAAGAGCACCAGGCTGCATTCGAGGCAAACAACAAATAAGCAGGACCGTGGAAGGGAACGCGTGCTGAAGGCTGCATGCCGTTCCCTTTTCGCTCCATGCATTAACAGTTTGAAGAGGAGAGGGTAAACGATGAACGTGCTGAAGGTTTCCCGCCTGACGATTGCCGCGTTTCTACTGCCTTGCTTAATCATTTATGTAGGAATTGTGTTCGTACCCATCATCGTGTCCATGTACAGCGGTCTGCTCGATTGGAACGGGATCGGAGAGTCCAAATTCATCGGACTCGCAAACTTCACAAACCTGTTTTTCCATGATCCGGTCTTCTGGCCGTCCGTGCGCAGAACCCTGATGTTTGCGGTCTTTTCCATGGCGGAGATTCCGGTTGCGCTTTTGGTGGCCATCTTATTAAGACGATATGTTCGCCGACCGAATTTTCTCGTATCCAGCTATTTTCTGCCTGTGATTTTATCAGTCGTCGTGGTTGGGCAGCTGTGGAAAACGATCTACAACCCCGCTTCGATGGGGGGCATGCTGAATCAGGTACTGGAAGCGGTCGGGCTCGGCTCTTGGGCGCATCCGTGGCTTACCGATCCGTCTGTGGCGATGTATTCGCTGTATTTCGTTGCCCTCTGGCAGTACCTCGGCTACCATACACTGATCCAGTATACGGGCATCCTGAACGTACCGGAAGAGATCTACGAGGCCGCGCGAATCGATGGAGCTGAAGGTTTCACTGCCGATCGCTACATTACATTTCCGAATATCATTCCTATTTTCAAAATATCCATCGTGCTGGCGTTTATCGGCTCGCTGCAGGCGTTCGATATGGTCATGGTCATGACAGGAGGGGGCCCGGCCCACGCGACCGATGTCATCTCGACGCATATGTACAACATGTCATTCCTGTCCATGAAATACGGTTATGGCAGTTCGATTGCCGCCTTTCTGGTCATTTTGTGCCTGGCCGCGACATTCCTGATCAATCTGATATTCAACAAACTGGAGAAACGATTCTCGTAAAGGAGGCACACCCGATGCATACAAACTCTGCCGTTACACTGAATAAGCCGGTGCGTTCCGGACGAGGACGCTTTTCCATCGCGAAGACGATCGTGACCCTGTTCCTGTCCATCCTTGTGGTGACGCAGGTCTATCCGCTGCTGTGGCTGATTCTGTATTCGCTCAAGTCCAATGAAGAAATTTTGTCGGGGAGCTTCTTCGCCCTGCCGCATACGCCGCAGTGGAGCAATTACAGCGCCGCATTGGAAGGAAACTATTTCAGGTATTTACTGAACAGCTTGTTCGTCACCTCGGTCACGATGGCAGCGGTAATTCTGCTCAGCGCCTTGTGCGCTTATGCCATCAGCAGGTTCCGCTGGCGCTATGGCCAGGCTGTGATGCTTCTATTTCTCGTCGGCATGATGATTCCGATGCAGGCAACGCTGCTCCCCTTGATGATTATTTTCAAAAACATGCACGTGCTGAACACGCATCTATCGCTGATTTTGCCTTATGTTGCATTCTCCATGCCGATCGCTGTGTTTATTCTGAGCGGCTTCATGAGGACCATCCCGCATGAAATCGAGGAGTCTGCCGTCATGGACGGCGCGAGTATTTGGCGGATTTTCCGCAGCATCATTCTTCCCGTGTCGGTTCCTCCCGTCATGACGGTGTGCATTCTTACGTTCATCAACATCTGGAATGAATATATCCTGGCGGCGACATTCATTTCGTCGGAAAAGCTCAAGACGCTTCCCTTTGGAGTCAACAGCTTTGTCAGCCAATATTCGGTCAATTATGGTGCGATCGGAGCCTTTCTGGTGCTGGGTGCGCTGCCGGTCATCATCATTTATTTCCTGCTTGCGGATAAAATCACGCAGGGGATGGTAGCCGGAGCCGTCAAGGGATAGTCCTATGCAAAAGATCGTTTAGAACAAGCGGAGTGTATGCTAAAATGGACACGAAATGTCGATTTGCCGAAAGGGGAACGCATCATCCATGAGACGCTTCCGGTCCATACGCAACCGCTTGTTCCTGCTGTTTATGGGATGCATGACAGGCATACTGATTCTGGTCAGCGTTCTGTATTACAATCGGACGTTAGACATTATTCATGCTAAAGTAAGCGATATTGCGGAGAAGAATATTTCACAAACCGCGGGTCTGTTCGATTTAATGCTGCAGGGATACAACAGTTTGTCCAAATCGTTAAACAGCAACTATGAGCTGACGCGCCTGCTTCAAGAAACGGCATCCAATCCCGCGGTTGCAGTCATTAACGAACGTACGATCACGAATATTATCGGTGCGGCTTACTATTCACGTAACGAAGTGGTGGGCATTCATATTTTGTCGAAGGACGGGAAGGTATACAGCTATGAAAGACAGTTTGCGGGAGTCATCGACAATAACTATGCCCAAACCGACTGGTACAAAAAGCTCGCGAAATCCTCAGGCAACATGGTATGGCTGGGATTGTACCCGGGCTCGCCGATCAATACCATGCAGCAGCAGGATAGGGTGTTCGTATTCGGACGCAAGCTCTATGATCTGACCAACCATAAGGAGATCGGTATTATCGTCATCGAAACCAACCCTTCTCCCATTATGGAAGCGCTATCTAACGTCAGCATCAGTCCGGGCACAAGAGTCTACATCCTGGGCGAGGATCGAAAAATTATTGCATCCTCCGGGGGAAACGGAAGCAAGAGGCCGGAGCTGAGTGAGCTGCCGCAGCCATCAAGCGACGAAAGGATCATGGTCGATAACACCTCGGACCAGCTCATCGTTGCGGCGAACACCTCAATGGCCGGCTGGACGATTTATGGATTGACGCCGAAAAAGGATATCCGGACCGAAGTGTTTCAAACGACGAGATTTTTGCTGATCGTCGTGCTCGTTCTGATTATTCTGTCTACGGTGCTTGCGTCCGTTGTTTCGCGTAATATCGCTTCGCCGCTGAAAATGCTGATCCGGGAAATGAAAAAAGTGGAGATGGGCAATTTCAGCGGATCGGTGAACGTAAATTCTTTCGATGAGATCAACAGTCTTGTATCCTCCTTTAACCGCATGGTACACCGGATGGACGAATTGATCGAGACGATCAAAGTTTCGACCGTGAGCGAAAAAAACGCCCAGCTGCAGGCACTGCAGTCTCAAGTGAATCCCCATTTCCTGTATAACACGCTCGACATGATCTATTGGATGCTGGATGAGCAGGAGAATGAGCGGTTAAGCCGAGTCGTCTTATCCTTGTCGCAAATGTTCAGGTACAGCAGCAATTGGGAAGAGGCCTCGCAAACGACGCTGCGGCGCGAGCTTGAACAGATTCGTCACTATTTGACGATTATCGAAACGAGACTGGGAGGAAGGCTGCGGACCGAGATTTCGGCGGATGAGGCATGGGTGGATGTAACGCTGCCGAAGATGACCATTCAACCGATCATTGAGAATGCGGTGAAATATGGACTCGAACCGAAGGGCGCCCTAGGATACCTGAAAGTCAGCACGGAAGCCCGCGGAAGCCGATTCATGATCCGAATTGAAGACAACGGTGCCGGCATGGATGAACAGACGTTGGCGAGAATCGATGGAATGCTGAAGCATAAGGAAACAAGCGATAACTCCGATAGCGGTCTTAGGCGGGGAATCGGACTTCGGAACGTACACGACCGACTGGTTATGATGTTCGGAGAAGCATACGGCTTGCATATCGATAGTGAATACGGCCAAGGGACCGTCGTAACGATTACCATCCCTATTCCTTCAGAGGGGAGGCAGTTCGATGAATATATTGATCGTAGATGATGAGAGCGTCATTCGGGAGGGAATAAAGCGAACGATCCTGAAGGCTTTTCCCGATCATGCGGTTCATTTGGCGGAAAGTCCTGACGAAGCCGTGAAGATCTTGCGGAGCGGCCCCGTGGATGTCGTGCTGACGGACATATTGATGCCGGGCATGACCGGCCTTGAATTCATGCAGCTGTCGAGAAGCAGCTATCCGCATGTGAAATGGGTCATTATCTCCGCCTATTCGGAATTTGCCTATGCCAAGGAAGCGGTCAGATTGGGAGCCAAGGACTATTTGCTGAAGCCGATCGGCAAGGAGCTGGTCGTATCTATGATCACGGAGCTTGGTGAGGAGGTGGAGCAGGAAGCCGGACAGGTGCAGGAAGCCAAAATGCTCCAAAGCAACCTGAAATTTGTGAGGGAAGCAGTGTTTCAGCGCTGGGCAACAGGGCTTGATATCGGCAATATGGATATCGCACCGTTCGTTGAGCGGCATCCTCACTTTCAATTGGCGCTGATCAAAATGGAAACTGAACATACGGTTCATTTGGAGCACTACATCGTCGAAAATGTGCTGACAGAACTGATCGAAAGATATGGGGAAGGGTTCGTCACAAGCCTTGACGGGAAAAGCCTGCTCGGCTTGATTACGGTGGATACCAGAGATCAGATGAAAAGCCTGGCTGATGAACTGCGGATGCATTTGAAAAAGTATGTGAAGGTGCCCTTTCAGATTCAGCTCTCGGATGTGATTGAAGATTTCCACAGCATTCCGGATATTATTCGGGAGATGGGCAAGGATTCAGGCAGTCTGGAATTCGACTACTACGCACCGGGAGGAAACCGCGCCATGGAAGTTGCGGTTCAGTATATCCGTGCGAACTACAATACCGACGTCACCTTGGAGAAGGTCGCTTCCGTCGTCTTTTTAAATCCGGCATATTTCAGTCAAGTGTTCAAGCAAAAGACCGGCAGCGGATTCAAGGAGTATGTGACCGGGCTTCGTATTGAGAAGGCGGTTCACCTGCTGGAGCACACACCGTTAAAGCTGGTCGATATTGCCGAAAAAATCGGCTATCAGGACGTGAAACATTTTACGCAGGTATTCCGCAAGCGGATGCAGGTGACACCTACCGAATACCGTCAGCAGTTAGCATCGAATTCGGATCGCATTCAAGCATGTCCATGAGATTGTGATAGTTTCAAGGCGTCCTAATTGGTGTCCGGAGAGCTCTGCTTTTGTTATGGCAGGGCTTTATTTGTGTTCCGATTTCTGCTGGCCGGTTACTTGCCGTACCTCAGTAGAGGACGTTTATGAACAATCATTCTGAATCAATCATGTTCGTATATTGTAATATAGGAACAAATGTTCTATAATAGATTTATAAGTACATAAGGATGCTGAGTTGAAACGGAGGGCATGCGATTTTGAACTTGCCGAGATGGAATCTGATCGAGCAGATGAGGAAGGGGCACATTCCTGGACTAAGCATGGCTTTTATAGAAGACGGAGTGCTGAAACGCCAGGATTGTTATGGAGAAACGGAGGCGGGGAGCAGCAGGGCGGTTCAACGGGATACGATGTTTAACGCATGCTCGATCAGTAAGCTGGCAGCCGGCATACTAGCGATGATTCTGGTGGAGGAAAGAGTATTGAGGTTGGACGAAGACATATCGCCCCTCCTTGTTTCTTGGTCGATCCCCGAGCATCCGGCTTATTCCCGTTCGGTTACGCTGCGAAGACTTCTCAGCCATCAAGCCGGCTTTGCCGACCCCAAGGGTGGTTTTGGCGAATACTCTTGTGAACATGGGGTTCCCGAGCTGCCTCAACTGTTGGCCGGCACTACATATTATGCTCCCGAACCCGCCGCATTGACGGTGGAACCGGGCAGCGAATTCATATACTCGGACACCGGATTCAGCATACTTCAGCTTCTCATTGAGGATGTGGCCGGCGAGAAATTTTCCGAATTGCTGCGACAAAGAGTTTTTGAACCCTTACATATGAACCACAGCTGTATCATAATGAATGAGTCGCAGATTCGCCCCGAGTTTGCATGCGGCCATGATCAACATGGAATTAGGCTCCAGGAGCCCTATACGATATATCCTTATCCGGCTGCAGCCGGATTATGGTCGACGCCTACGGATCTTGCTGTATTAATGGCAGAGCTGTTGGCATCGCTTCGGGGAGAGGGCAAGCTGGGAATTACGGCGGATACCGCCAGCGAAATGATCCGTTCTCAAGGTGATTTCCGGTGGGCAGGGCTTGGCATTTTTCTGGATTCCTCGAATCAAGGCGTAGAAATATCCTCCCTTGGCTGGGGATCGGGATTTCAAAGCTTGGCGGTCGCTTATCCGGGGACCGGGAACGGAGCGGTGTTGATGATGAATATAGATCCTGGCATACATCAATCCGAGAGCCTGCTTGGTCAAATCTCCGCATTATGGCAGCAAGGGCAGTTTGCATAGAGAAAAATAGCAAGCCCTTGTTCTCTCTGATGAAAGAACAAGGGCTTGTACAATTGTACGGAAAATTAATGAATATCGCGGAACAACCCGACTACCTTACCTAAAATAGTGACATGGTTCAGACGTAAAGGCGTGTAAGACGGATTTTCCGGCTGCAGACGAATGTGATCCTTTTCTTTATAGAACGTCTTCACCGTAGCCTCATCCTCATCTGTCATCGCGACGACGATGTCGCCATTATCAGCGGTTTGCTGCTGGCGGACGATGACGTAGTCACCGTTGTGAATGCCCGCCTCGATCATACTGTCTCCCATGACAGAAAGCATGAACACTTTCTCATCACCCACAAAATGCTGTGGAAGCGGGAAATAATCCTCGATATTCTCTGTAGCGGTAATCGGGACACCGGCTGTCACCTTACCGACTACAGGCACTCTTGCGATCGTATGTGTAAACAGGTTGCTGCTCTCGGATTCTTCCTGACCCAAAATCTCAATGGCACGAGGTTTCGTAGGGTCTCTGCGGATTAATCCCTTCTTCTCAAGGCGGTCCAAATGACCATGGACCGTTGAGCTGGAAGCCAAACCAACGGCTTCCCCGATCTCGCGGACGGAAGGGGGATAACCCTTGGCCCGCACTTCGTTTCTGATAAATTCCAATATCGCTTGCTGCCGGCTAGATATCTTCGACATTCCCCATCAACCCCATTAGTAACGTTTGGTAAAATTATAACATAGAACTTCCGTTCGTACAAACACAAGTTCTAAAAAGAAAATCTCATTTTGACACCCGCTTGAACCCTTCTCAAAATATTCGCCTCAATAAGTCAATCATCCATATATAGTAGGTTAGAAAGAAATTAAGCAACTCAGTTCGCGGAGTTTCGAAAAAAAAGGGAACAATCGTTCGAAAAAAGTATTGAACAAAACATGTGTTCGTGTTATATTGTTCTCATAACAAGAACAAACGTTTGGAGGAACACATTATGCTAAAATATACTACATATCAAAGTATTTATAATAATGAAGTGATCGAGGCTGGGAACATTGGCTATAGAACCGCTGGAAGCTTCCCGGCTTTGCGAGCCATGTTTTCTCGAAAAATGCTTTTCAAGCTGTTAATTACAGTTGCGATTATTATTGCTGGATGTACGGGAATGGTTCGCGTGTTCGCGAGTTCGTCTCATGATGAGATTCCGATGGAACAAGTGATCGTTTCACAAGGCGATACGCTATGGGAGATTGCAGTCGACTATAAACCGAAGGATATGGATACCCGGGACTACATTCACAGAATCAAGAAAATGAACCAGCTGAAGACGAGCGAGATCGAAGCCGGAGATGTCCTGTCTCTTCCTATATATTAATGTTTTTTTGCCGACAAGAGCTTGGAAAGGTGCATACCTTGACAAGCTCTTTTTCTCATGGCAAAGTTAGGTATGAATTGAATAATGGAGGAGTAGCAAATGGATATCGACAGCTTAGTAGAGCGGATTAATGAGCTTGCCCGTAAACATAAGGAAACGGGACTGACAAAGGAAGAAACCGAGGAACGCGCCAAACTGCGTGAAAAATATCTTCAGAACGTCCGCCGGAATTTCAAAGCTCAACTGGAAACCATCGAGTGGGTAGAGGATCAACCGGACGGTAAGGGCAAGTAAAATACACGACAAGAATGTTTGAGGGGGAAAAGCAATGTCCCGTTCCTGGGAAAGAATGGTTCAAAAGAATACCTCGCAATTAAACAAGCAGCGTAAAAAGGAAGGCAAGCCTTCGCTCTACGCATCAAATGGATCCGCTTCAGCAGATGTATTTAAAGGCCGCAATTTCGTTCTACCCGTCACGCTGGTAGCTCTTGCGGCGATTTATGTTCTTTTGGGTATGGCCAGTGACCAGCAGGTCATGAACACTTCCTTGACTTGGATTGTGGTCGGTCTGTATATTTTGCTTGCTATCGTTATTTTCCTGCGGCGTCCGTTCATTAAAGTGGATAAAAATTCGATTTCCACGATCAAATTCAATCGGGACCGCCGTTTAACCGCTGACCAAATCGCGAAGATTAAAGCGGGTTCCGGTTCGATTGTTATTGAATTGAAGGGATCGAAAGGAAGAAACGGTAAAATCAGCAAGGGCGGCAACTGGGTATTCACCCGTCTGATTAACCGTTACGACACGGCAGCCATAGGAGAACGACTGGAGCGTTTTGCGAATACGTTTGATATTCCTTTTGAAAAATAAACGATCAAACCATGGGAGAGGGATGGAAGAAGATGGGGGCTACTGCTGTATTTTTTGATTTGGATGACACGCTGCTTTGGGACGAACGAAGTGTGGAAGAATCCTTTCGGGCGACCTGCGAGACCGCTGCAGCCGAAACAGGAGTCAATCCCGAGGCTTTGGAGGAAGCCGTTCGCCGTGAGGCAAGGCTTTTGTACGAATCCTATGATACATTTGACTTCACGAAAATGATCGGTATTAACCCTTTTGAAGGCCTATGGGGACAATTTACAGCGGGCAGCCAGCCTGAATTCCGCCGAATGGCCGAAATCATTCCAGGGTACCAGAAGGAGTCTTGGAATCGCGGACTGAAGGCACTGGGCGTGGAGAACGAGCAGCTGGCGCAGAGGCTGGCTGAGCAATTTGCCGCCGAAAGACGTGCTCGTCCGCATGTATATGAAGAAACCTTCCAAGTGCTGGACGAATTAAAGGAGAAGTACAAGCTGCTGCTTCTTACAAACGGTTGTCCAGGATTGCAGCAGGAGAAGCTCGACGGCGTGCCAGCCCTGGCGCCTTATTTTGACGAAATCGTCATTTCAGGCAGCTTCGGCAAAGGTAAGCCGGACAAAAGCATTTTCGAACATGCCCTTTCCCGTTTCAACATATCATCAAGCAATGCCGTGATGGTCGGAGACAAATTGACAACGGATATTAAAGGCGGATTGAGCGCCGGGATCAAGACAGTCTGGATTAACCGCACCGGCAAGCCGCAGGATCCGGACATTCAACCGGATTATGAGATCAAGCATCTTTCCGAGCTTCATAGTATTTTGCAAGGCCTATAGTATGATAAGGAATACAAGCATTTCACATCCGCTTGGGCAGGTTGTTTGGCCCGGAGCGGATTTTTCTTTGCAGTGACTTTTGTCACCAAATTGTGAACAAGCCAGCGTTTGGAAAAAGAACAAAGCATGTATAATAAGGAAGACGCGTCATGATATGCGTTCATCATCCATGATCATGATTTAGGGAGTGACGGCATATGAAGAATAAATGGTTGCTGACAGGGGTGCTTTTGCTTGTTATATTGGCCCTGGCGGGATGCGGCAGCAAGAGCGCACATGACGGCATGAATATGGATGAAGGCATGATGGATCCGCTTAGCGTGGACTTAAGCTGGTCACCTGAACAGGTGAAGGTTGGAGAGGAGGTTTCCATCGAGGTAAACGTGACTCAGAAGGACAAGAAGGTGGAGAAAGCCGACGAGGTCCTGATCGAAATCGTGAAAGATGGAGACACCGCCGCTCACGAGAAGGTTACTGCCGAGAATAAAGGAGAAGGGAAGTACATACTCCACAAAACGTTCGAGAGTGAAGGAACCTATAGCATTACGTCCCATGTCACCTACGGTCCGCAGCATACGATGCCTACCAAGAAGCTGACGGTCAGCAAGTAAAAGTCGTCGCTTGACGATCCATAGATCCATATCAAAAAACCTGCCTTGGGTATCTCTAAGGGCAGGTTTTGTTCTTAAATTAATGGAATTAACCAATCATTCCATAAAGAATTAGGCCTTTTGGAAGCTGGGATCTTCCACGGGATAAGCGACCCAGCCGTTCTTTTCAATGAAAAGACGCACGGCAATGATCTTTCGGTTGTCCATCAACGTGAAGAAGTGGTTTGTGTTCTCTGGCACGGAGATGACATCCCCGGCTTCCAGCTCCACATCAAAATAACCCAAATCACCGCTGCCTTTAATGACGAAAATGCCTCTGCCACCTACGATTGCACGAATTTCGTCTTCGGTATGCGTATGGACCTCTTCAAATTTATTCAGCAGCTCGTCAAGATTCGGAGTCGAATCGGACAGCGTGATCACATCCCAAATCTGATAGCCACGGCGCGCAGCCAAATCCCGGATTTCTTCATCATATACGCTTAAGATTTGCGTTTTTTGTTCATCATTCAACTGAAAATTGTTCTGCAGCTCCGAAGGAAGCTTGGATGCATCCCATTTTTCATATAACACGTGTTGGTTGTTTAGGAAATCACGAACATTATCGTCGCCGGAGATTCTTTCGTTCGTATTGCGGATTACGATTTCTGCCATACGCTTACCCCTCTTTTCCACTTGGATTAATTCATATTATAACGAAGCAACCTTTCTTTGTCGATGCCGTCTTCCGCGATAAATTCAGGACTGTAGCGTTTTCTTGTACTTTTCTAATAGAAGGGTTTCTGTTAAACTAAGAGCTAACGTTTTGCAGGGGGGAAATAGGAATGGACAGACCTGGCTTGCAGGAAATGATGAAACAACGAATATTAATACTTGATGGTGCCATGGGTACGATGATACAGCAGGTTGATCTCGGCCAGGAGGATTTTGGCGGAGAAGAACTCGAAGGCTGTAATGAAATGCTGGTGCTTACGCGTCCGGATGTTATTGAAGACATTCATGACCAATACCTGAAGGCAGGCGCAGACTTAATCGAGACGAATACGTTCGGTGCGACCTCCGTTGTGCTGGCGGAATATGACATACCTGAAAAAGCAAGAGAAATCAATCTGAAGGCTGCTGAAATTGCACGCCGGTCCGCTGATAAATTCAGTACGCCGGATCGACCGAGATATGTCATCGGAGCAATGGGGCCCACAACGAAGACCTTATCCGTGACCGGTGGGGTAACGTTCGAGGAATTGGTTATCAGTTATGAAGAGCAGGCTTTTGCTTTAATCGAGGGGCGCGTTGATGCGCTGCTTTTGGAAACGAGTCAGGATACCCTGAACGTCAAAGCGGGAAGCATTGGCATTCGGCGTGCGTTCGACAACAGCGGCATAACCCTGCCTGTCATGATATCGGGTACGATTGAACCGATGGGTACGACCCTGGCCGGGCAAAATATTGAATCCTTCTATATCTCGCTGGAGCATTTGAGCCCGATTTCGGTAGGATTGAACTGCGCAACGGGTCCCGAGTTTATGCGGGATCATATCCGCTCCTTGTCGGCCATGGCCAAAACGGGTGTAAGCTGTTACCCGAACGCGGGACTGCCGGATGAGAACGGAAACTATCATGAATCGCCAGATTCGCTCGCGCGCAAAATGGAGGACTTCGCCAAGCAGGGCTGGCTGAATATCGCGGGCGGCTGCTGCGGCACGACGCCTGAACATATCCGCGCTTTGCACGACGTCATGAGCCGGTATGAACCGCGTCAGATGGAAGGAACCCATTCGCCGGCGATTTCAGGCATCGATCCTGTGTATATTGAAGCGGAGAACCGGCCGTATATGGTAGGGGAACGGACCAATGTGCTCGGATCCCGCAAATTCAAACGCCTGATCGTCGAAGGAAAATATGAGGAAGCTTCTGAAATTGCCCGTGCCCAGGTGAAGAATGGCGCGCATGTCATCGATGTGTGCGTACAGGATCCGGATCGCGATGAGATCGATGATATGAAGCTGTTCCTGGAGCTGGTCGTGAAAAAGGTAAAGGTTCCGCTGATGATTGATACGACGGATGCTGATGTGATTGACTTGGCACTCCAATATTCTCAAGGCAAATCAATTATTAACTCCATTAATCTTGAAGATGGTGAAGAAAAATTCGAACGCGTCACGCCTTTGATCCATAAGTATGGAGCTGCCGTCGTTGTAGGAACGATTGACGAAACGGGTCAAGCAATTCACCGGGACGACAAACTGAAGGTAGCCAAGCGCTCCTATGATCTTCTGGTCAATAAATATAAGCTGAATGCCGAAGATTTGATTTTTGATACGCTGGTATTTCCGGTAGGAACCGGAGATGAACAATACATCGGGTCGGCGAAGGAGACCATCGAAGGCATCCGGCTCATTAAGGAAGCAATGCCGGAATGCCAGACGATTCTCGGGATCAGCAACGTATCTTTTGGACTGCCTGAAGCCGGTCGCGAAGTACTGAACTCGGTATTTTTGTACGAATGTACGAAGGCAGGATTGGACTATGCCATCGTGAATACGGAAAAGCTGGAGCGTTACGCTTCCATTCCAGAAGCAGAGCGGAAGCTGGCGGAGGCGCTGATCTATGAAACCAACGATGAAACTCTAGCTGCTTTCGTGGCCGCTTTCCGGAACAAGAAGGTCGAGAAGAAGGAGAAGCTGTCCAACCTCACGCTGGAGGAACGCTTGGCAACCTACGTTGTCGAGGGCTCCAAGGAAGGACTCATCCCCGATCTGGATGCAGCACTGCAAAAGTACGGGGCACTGGAGATCATCAACGGTCCTTTGATGGCTGGCATGTCAGAAGTAGGACGTTTGTTCAACAATAATGAATTGATCGTTGCCGAGGTGCTTCAAAGCGCCGAGGTCATGAAAGCTTCCGTGTCTTACCTGGAGCCTTTTATGGAAAAGAACGAGTCCTCCGTAAAAGGGAAAATGCTGCTTGCGACCGTAAAAGGCGATGTGCATGACATCGGCAAAAACCTGGTGGAGATCATCCTTTCCAACAATGGTTATCAGATCGTCAATCTGGGTATAAAAGTAGCACCGGAAACAATTATCGAGGCTTACCGTAAAGAGAAGGCGGATATGATCGGATTGTCCGGACTGCTTGTTAAATCTGCGCAGCAGATGGTCGTGACCGCACAGGACCTGAAAAACGCGGGTGTGGACGTCCCGATTATGGTCGGCGGCGCCGCCCTTACCCGTAAATTCACGAAGACGCGGATCCGGCCGGAATACCAAGGCATGGTCGTGTACGCGAAGGATGCCATGGACGGCCTGGATATCGCGAATAAGCTGATGGATCCGGCCCAGCGCCAGATCATGCAGACCGAGATGGAGGCTGAGCTGGAAGCGCTGGCCGCAGAGGGCGACAAACCCCAGGCGATGCCGGAGCCGACCAGAGCAGCCAAGTCAAGCGTGTCCACGGACGTGCCGGTGTTCATCCCGCCGGACCTTGAACGTCATATCATCCGGAACTATCCGATAGGCCATATTGTTCCTTATATGAATATGCAAATGCTGCTTGGCCATCATTTGGGCCTGCGCGGACAAGTCGAGCAGCTGTTGGCCGATGGCAATGAGAAGGCCGTTGAACTTAAAGCGACGGTGGACAGTCTGCTGGATCAGGCGATTTCCGAAGGGATCATTCAGGCACATGCCATGTACCGGTTCTTCCCTGCCCAATCGAGAGGGAATGAAATCATCATCTATGATCCCGAGGATACCTCCAAGGTGCTTCATACGTTCAGTTTCCCGCGTCAGCATGTGCCTCCGTTCCTCTGTTTGGCGGATTTCCTGAAATCTGTGGACAGTGGTCAGATGGATTACGTCGGATTTTTGGTTGTGACTGCCGGCCAGGGTATTTCGAGCCTGTCCTCCGAATGGAAAGACAAAGGAGATTATCTCAGATCCCATGTTCTCCAGTCAGTCGCGCTCGAAACGGCCGAAGCCCTTGCTGAACGCGTGCATCATATGATGCGCGACAGCTGGGGATTCCCGGATCCGGCGGATATGACGATGAAGCAGCGTCACGGCGCCCGTTACCAGGGCATCCGGGTATCGTTCGGATATCCGGCCTGCCCTGATCTCGAGGATCAAGAGCCGCTGTTCAAACTCATGAAGCCGGAGGATGTCGGCGTTCAACTGACGGAAGGCTTCATGATGGAGCCGGAAGCGTCGGTATCGGCCATGGTATTCGCGCATCCCGAAGCCCGTTACTTTAATGTGGATAAAGTAAAGTGATATAATCGTCCTATGGATGATGCAGGCAAAAATTCCTCCTTCCCGGAGGTTTTTTTGCCCGCATAACTGATGGGCATTTCGATTCGGAGCGGCTTGCTCATCAAGGAGCAGCCGTTTCTCTTTTTCTTTGGATAGAATGAGTAATATTCGAAATGAGTACTATTCGAGACAAATCCATCCTGACACGTTTTTCTTACATACATAGAAAGAAGGTTGCTAGTTATGGAACTTGAATTTTTGGGGACCAATGCGGGAGTGCCCTCCTTGCAGCGGAATGTGACGTCTATGGCCCTGCGCATGTTTGAGGAGCGGCGCACGTTTTGGCTGTTCGATTGCGGGGAGGCGACGCAGCACCAGATCCTGCGATCTTCGTTAAAGCTCAGCAAGCTGGAAAAGGTATTTATTACCCATTTGCACGGGGATCATATTTTCGGTCTTCCCGGGCTTTTATCCAGCCGTGCGTACCAGGGGGGGACAACCAAGCTGACCGTCTATGGTCCGCCGGGGCTGAAACAATTCGTAGATGTCAGCCTGACGCTCAGTCAGTCAAGAATCGAGTATGAGCTTGAAGTTGTTGAGCATACGGGCGGAATGGTGTATGAAGATCAGGATATTACCGTTGAATCCCTGCTGCTGGATCACCGGGTGGACAGCTATGGTTATCGCATTGCGGAAAAGGACAAGGCGGGCAGTCTGGATTTAAAGCGTCTCGCCGATTACGGGTTAAAGCCGGGGCCGGCCTACGGACGTTTAAAAAGAGGGGAAAGCCTGGATCTTGGAAATGGGCAGGTTTTGAAGCCTGAAGACGTGCTGGGCTCTCCGAAAAAGGGGAGAATCGTTACGATCTTAGGCGATACACGTCCATGTGACAACGTTATTCCGCTTGCCAAGGACGCTGATTTGCTGGTTCATGAAGCTACATTCATGGATGATCTCAAAGAATCCGCGTACAATTACCATCACTGCACTTCGATTCAGGCGGCAGAAGCGGCGCGCCAGGCCGGAGCCAAAGAATTGATACTTACGCATTTCAGTTCGAGGTATAAGGATATGGAGCATCTGCAGCCGCTGCTGGCGGAAGCCCAATCGGTATTTCCAAACACCAAACTGGCTGAAGAGCTGATGTTGTTTCCAATTCAGAGGCATCTATAAGATCCATTGCAAGCAGCAGTAAAGGGGGAGCTCCGTCAGGAGCTTTTTTCTTTAAGGGATCAGAAAGGCTGCAGCTCTGAGGAAATGAATTATTTTCCGGGAAAGCGCAGGAAATGACACAAGGCATCAGGGTGTACGCGCTTTGAAGGATTGTTTGACGAACGGCGCTGAAAAACCGTCAAAACCGTCGTGATGTACGGACCCATGATTCTATGAGTTGCGGTGGTTCTCCATATTTCTTACAATAGAAGTTACGTAATCTTTGGAAATGAGGCCATGCGATGACAACATACAAAGAAACAAAAGGTTTGCTGATCGATCTTGACGGAACGCTTTATCATGGCGTGAATCGGATTCCATATGCCGACGTGCTGATTCAAGCGTTAAAGGAACGTGCCATTCCATACATGTTCGTCACGAATAACTCTTCCAGGACGCCAGAAGGTGTCGCTGACCATTTAAATGCGATGGGAATTCCGGCTACGGCCGATGAGGTATGCACATCCTCGTTAGCAGCCGCAAAATATATCTCGGAAGAATCTCCCGGAGCTTCGGTGGCTATGCTAGGGGAAGAAGGGCTTCGCCAAGCGCTGCTGAAGGCGGAACTGAATATCGTAGATGAAGATCCTCAGTTCGTTGTACAGGGAATTGATCGCTCGTTTACCTATGAGACGCTGGCCAAAAGCGTTCGCTGGATTCGGGAGGGAGCTGTATATGTATTGACGAATCCGGACCTGCTTCTGCCCTCCGATGCCGGATTCGTGCCGGGAGCCGGAGCGTTGGGAGCGTCGATCCAGGCAGCTTCCGGTGTTGAACCTGTTATTATCGGCAAACCTGCCAGCCACTTAATGAAGTATGCTACGGATCGTTTGGGCATCTCACCGGAGGAAGCGACGGTGGTCGGCGATAACATGCTTACGGATATCGCTGCAGGAGCTGCTGCGGGCTGTCAGACGATCTTGATGCTGACAGGACTGACGACGGAAGCGAACCTGAATGCCCATATTCAGGCTGCAGGACTTGAACCTGATATCATTTGCAAAGACTTGCAGGAATTAATGGAACTGGTGTGTTCGTGACATAGAATGTTGTATAATGAAAAGCCATCATTGTCGCATATGAAAGGATCGATGAAACAATGCCGGAACTACCGGAAATGGAAAATTACCGAAGATTGCTTTCGGAGAACATCATAAACCAACCGATAACCCGTGTCGTGATTAATCGGGAGAAATCGGTCAATGTGCCTGCAGATCAGTTCATTCAGGAGCTGACGGGGCTTCGTGCCATTTTTGTAGAGAGACGCGGAAAGCATCTGATTTTCCACTTGAATAACGGCCGTCGTCTATTGCTGCATCTGATGCTGGGCGGATTGCTGTATTACGGGACGGAGGAGGATCGTCCAACCCGGAGCACGCAGGTAGAAATTACGTTTGGTCAGCACACCCTCTATTTCATCGGGCTTCGCCTCGGCTATCTGCATCTTTTGTCTGCCAAGGAAGTAGAGGAAATTCTTAAGCCGCTCGGTCCAGAACTGTTTGACCGCCGGATGACCAAGGAGCGTTTCGTCGAGCTGCTGAAAGGCCGTCGTGGCGCATTGAAGAGCCTGCTTGTTAACCAGCATGTGATCGCAGGCATCGGCAACTGCTATGCGGATGAAATTGCCTTTGAAGCCGGACTGCTGCCTTCCGTGAAAATCCAGGATTTATCCACGGATGCTATTGGCAGATTATACGAAGCAGCCGTTAAAGTACTGCCTGACGCGCTGGCGAACGGCGGTTATATGGAAGCTCCTTTTATGGAGGGAGATACATTGACCGGAGGTTACGACAATATGTGCAAGGTTTACGACCGTGAAGGGGAAAGCTGTGTACGCTGCGGCGGTGTCGTGAACAGAGCGGAGTTAACAGGACGCAAAGTCTTTTTCTGTCCGTCCTGCCAGCATGAACAGTAAACGATGGATCGGCTGTCATGTCAGCACCCGCGGAGGCTTCGGGAGAGCAGCGAAGCGGGCGTGGGACATGGGAGCCAGAGCCTTTCAATATTTTCCCAAAAATCCGCGCAGCTTGGCAAGGAAAGATTTTGATGCCGCCGCTGCGGCGGATTGCTTTCGTTTCTGCAAGGAAAAGGGGATGCCCAGCATCGCCCATACGCCTTACCCGGTTAATATCGCGGCAGGACTAACACGCGGAGATGAGCTGTACCAAGCAACCGTGGCTTCGCTCAAGAACGATTTAAACATAGCTGAAGCTTGCGGATCGGTCGGTATTGTTGTTCATTTTGGCCATTTCAAAGGCCGTGACCCGTTACAAGGCTACAAAAATATAATACAATGTTTAAATGAAACGCTGGCCGATTGGCAGGGCAACGCCAAAATCCTGCTTGAGAATCAGGCTGGAGTACCCGGTTCCATGGGCATCACGCTGGAGGAATTGGTAAATGTACGCAATCTGGCCGATGAGCCTCATAAAATAGCCTTTTGCCTGGATACCTGCCACGCTTTTGCCTCAGGGACATGGATACCAGCACAAACGGACGACATGATGGAACGGGGACGGGAGCTGGGCTATTGGAATGAGCTGCACGCGGTACATTTGAACGATTCGAGGTACCCGGCAGGTTCGGGGAAGGACCGCCATGCCCGGATTGGTGAAGGATACATCGGCATAGAGGCTATAGCAGCCTTGCTTTCTTTTAGGGAGTTTGAAGAAATGCCGATTATTCTAGAAACGGAGCCAGGCACGGACGGAACGCATGCCGATGAAATCGAACGCGTATACCAAGCTTTGAACGAGAAGGATTGAATCCACGACGCTTTAGCCGGATGAAAGGGGGGAGCGGCTGTGTTGAATGTTTATTTGGACGACTGCCGTCGTTGCCCGGAAGGTTTTGCACTCGCGAAGAACGCGCAGGAATGTCTTCTGATGCTGGAGGAGTGCGAGGTCGGTATATTATCGCTTGATTATGACCTGGGACCAGGAGAAACTTCAGGCAAAACGGTCGTCATGGGAATGATTGCAAGAAGGCTGTTTCCGAGGGAAATCTATCTACATACGTCAAGCATATGGGGAAAAAGAGAAATGTACGAGCTGCTCTATCAGGCGCTGCCCGGTCATGTGAAGCTGCACAACGGCCCGATGCCGCAAGACGTGCTCGATCGGATCGCGAAGGAGGTCCGGTCATGAGGACGCTGAATGAAAAGCAGCTGCTCGAAGAACTGTGGAGCAAGGGCAAGCCGCTGGCCGTATTTTTACACACTCCTTTTTGCGGTACCTGCAAAGTGGCGCGCCGCATGCTTGAGGTTACGGAGCACATGCTGCCCGAGGGGCTTTTGGCCGAGGCGGACGTGAATATGCTGCCCAAAGTAGTGGATCAGTATAAAATTCGCAGCGTTCCGGCGCTGCTGTTGGCCACAGAGGATCGGAGCCGAAAGCCCGAAATCGTCTATTCCATGGGCTCTGTCGCGGATATACTAGCTCAAATAAGGGGAGTGATCTCATGATTTCGATGCGGGACGTGTGTTTGCGGAGAGAAGAAACTCAAATTTTGGATCATGTCACACTTGAAATAGAAAAAGGCGAGAACTGGGTCATATTGGGACGGAATGGCTCTGGTAAAACAACGATTCTGGAAATGCTGACAGGTTATCTCTTTCCGAGTGAAGGCCGGATCGAAGTGCTGGGAAATACGTATGGCGAATGCGATGTGCGGGAAGTCCGCAAAGAAATCGGCTATATCAGCCCCAATCTTCTTGAGAAGCTGAACCTGAGCGACCCGGTATGGGAAGTCGTTGCTACTGGTGCTTATGCGTTTTTGCGCTTTTATCAGGAAATTCCGAATGATGTGAAAGATCGAGCTCTTAGGCTGCTGGATGACATGAATTTGGGCAAACTGTCGCATCACCCGCTGGGAACCTTGTCGCAAGGGGAACGCAAGAAAGTGATGCTTGCACGCAGTCTGATGAGCGAGCCCAAGCTGTTGATCATGGACGAGCCCTGCGCCGGACTCGATCTGTATGAACGGGAAAACATGCTTGCAGAGGTCGAGCGGCTCGGCGGACGGGACATCACCGTTGTATACGTGACCCATCATGTGGAGGAAATTATGCCGATGTTTACGCATGCGGCCTTGATCCGTGATGGGAAGATAGCAGGCTTCGGACCGAAGCAAGAGGTTCTGAACAAAGAAATGATAAAAAAAACCTACGATATTCCGGTCGAGATCGAATGGGACGGCGGTCGTCCTTGGATTAAAGTGGTTTCTGGAGGGTAATCCATTTTGGATGATAAACAATTGATGAACGAAGAAACGAATAACGAAACATCGCGGTTCATATGTACGGCAAATCACGGCTTTGCGCCTTATGCGCAGGAGGAGCTGCGCCGCAGATTCGGTAAGCTGAAAAGCAAAACGTTGATATCGGGCGAAGCCTTTTTGGCTACATTTTTTGAGGATGCACAACGTGCCGTGGACATGATCGTGTCCAATCCTCCGATATTCCTGCGCCATATCCAGCCTGTACAGCTGGAACTGCATGCTGATGCTGAAGATACGTTTGACCGGCTCGTACAGTATTTGACGCGTCAGGATAAGCTGCAGGGAGCCAAGGTTTCTCTTCAGGTCAGAAAAGCGGATGACAGCATTCTCGAAGAAAGCGCGGGTCAGATCCGCGAGAACATGCAGCAATTGCTCGACGGACTGAAAGCCGAGTTCGTCGTACGCGATGCCGAATGGGTCATATCGATCTTTGCTTCCGCAGAAATGGTATTTGTCGGAGTTTCGGAGCCGGAGAATAATTTATCCGATTGGAGCGGCGGGGCGATCCGTTTTCAACGGGAAGAAGGGCAGATTTCGCGAGCCAAGTTCAAGCTGCTTGAGGCCGAACAGAGCTTCGGAATTGATTTTGCATCATTTGATACCGGGCTCGACATCGGGGCGGCGCCAGGGGGCTGGACTTCGTTTTTGCTGGAACGGGGCCTGCGTGTTACGGCTGTGGATCCGGCATTCATGCATGAATCGCTGCAAAATCATCCTTCCCTGCGCATTTACAAAAAAAACGCTTCAGAGGTGCATTTCAAGGACGGCGAGTTCGACTTGCTCGTGTGCGATATGAGCTGGAGTCCGAAACAGATGGTCAAGCTGGTAACGGAACTGCTTCCGAGCTTGAGACCGGGGGGGACCGCCGTAGTAACGGTGAAGCTGATGCATAAAAAGCCGATGGCGTTGATCGATGACGTTATCTCTTCCTTCGAAGACGCGAACATGCAGATTCAGCGGGCAAAACAGCTGTTTCACAACCGGGATGAAATTACTCTTTATATGATTAAATATTAATGATGTGAAAAGCATTCCGGGTGTGCCTGGATAACAGTTCTTCAAGTTGCCTCTTTACACAGATATTGCCACTGCTATATAATGATACCAAATTAACCAAACGATAATATTAGGGAAAGCATCCCGGAGTAAGGCGATACGGACATCCGTAGCCAGCCGCTCCAGGATGCTTTCCTTTTTTTATCTGGAAAGCGGGGGAACAGGGATGGATCATCCTTCCAAATTGCTTATCGGTCAGACGATTGGAGGGAGATATGGAGTCATTAGAAAAATCGGGGAAGGCGGCATGAGTCATGTCTATCTCGCCGAAGATTTGAAACTTCCAGGCAAACTGTGGGCTGTCAAGGAAAGCGTCTATGATCCGGGACAGCGCCTCAGCATCCGGGACGAAGCGCAGCTGCTTATTTCACTGAGTCATGCCAGGCTACCGAGGGTCGTGGATTTTTTTGCCCCTGATCAGGATGGGTACACCTATCTTGTCATGGATTACATTCAGGGGATCACGCTTGAAAAGTATTTTAAAGGATACCGGGGCAGGATTCCTCCGGACACGATTTTCCAACTGGCGGATCAGCTGCTGGAGGTACTCGATTATCTGCACACGCATGACCCCGTGATTATTTTCAGAGACTTGAAGCCTTCAAACATTATGATCACGGAACAATTGGACTTAAGATTGATCGACTTCGGGATCGCCCGCAATTTCAAGCAGGAGAAGTCGCAGGATACCGTTAAGCTCGGAACGGTCGGTTTTGCGGCACCTGAACAATATGGCACAGGCCAGAGCGACGCAAGATCGGATCTATACGGTTTTGGAGCACTGCTGCTTTACCTGTCGACGGCAGGAGCCCATAGTGAATGGTCTGAAAAGGCAATGAGGAGCATTCGAACCGATTTGCCGCGGAAAGTGATACCGGTCATTCGAAAGCTTCTGCAGTTCAAACCCGAGGATCGATATCCTTCGGCCGGCGAAACGCGGAAGGAGCTTGCAGCGGCAGTACGCCAGGAGTCGATGCTTGATGCGAGAAGGACGCGGGGGGCAGGTGGAAAGACGGGGACGCAGGTCATAGCTGTGATGGGGGCAGGCAGCGGTACAGGCACAACGCATACGGCCATTGCGATCAGCCACTTTCTGGCACGCGGTCATCATAAAGTGGCATTAGTCGAGATGAACGTCAGGTCGCCTACGTTCAGAAGAATTCAGCAGATCGTCGAAAGGGAAGGTGGGGATGTAGGCGGAGGCACGCGCAAGTTTGAGGTGAACGGCGTGGATTATTGGCGGCAGACAGCCAGGGCGGATGTGATCATGCTGTTGTCAGGAAGCTACAATTTTGTCGTCATTGATTTGGGAGCCTACCGGGAAAGGGAAAGACTGGAGGAGTTCCTGCGAGCGGATGCATCCGTCATTGTCGCTTCAGGCGCGGAATGGCGTCAGCAGGACGTCATGGATCTGGTACAGGGCTTGTCCAAATATCCTAGGCAAAAGTGGATGTACTTCCTGCCGCTTGCCCAGTCGGATGCGGTTCATAGACTTCGCAAGCAGCTGAACACGAACCAGGTGTATACGCTGCCTCTGCATATGGACCCTTTCGACCAAAGCGAGGATATGGATCGGGCGCTAAACCGTATTTTTGAAGGGACGTTAAACGGGATTCAGCGGAGAAGGAAATTCAGGTTCGGGCTCAGCTGAATTTACCCGTGAGAGGAGAATGAACAGGTATCATGTCAAAGCTGAGACGGCGAACAAGGCATATGATCTACGCTGCACTGGCCGGAGCCGCAGTAATGGGGATAGCTTTTGTGGGATATGCGGTATTCAGCAGCATGCAGCATCATGCCAGGGAGAACAGAATCAGGGATGATTATCGGGAGCAAATCGCCAAGTTGGAGCAGGCACGCCTGGAGGAGGAAAAGCGCTTGTCATCCAGTTGGGTATTGTCGCGTGACATTGCAGCAGGCGAGGTCATTCAGCAGAAGGATCTTGTTCAGGTGAAGCTTCCGCCGGGAGCGGCCCCGGTGAATCTGGTTCAAGGTAATGAACAAGGCGGTGTCAAGATCGCGAAAATTGAGCTCAGGAAGGGAACCGCATTAACGGACGCGATGGTTTATGAGAAGGAGCCTCTACGGTCCGACCTTAGAAACAGGGAGCTTCAAGTGGTGACCCTGCCCTCCAATCTTCGTGAGCATGAAGTTATTGATGTGCGAATCCAGTTTTCTACCGGTCAGGACTATATCGTTCTGTCCAAGAAAAGGATTGATAAGCTGACAAGCCCCATCATCTGGATAACGATGACCGAGCAGGAAATTCTATCCTTTTCGAGTGCGATGGTTGATGCATACCTCCATGATGCAAAGCTGTATGCCGTTACCTACGTCGAGCCGGAAATGCAGGATCAAGCGATCCCGAATTATCCGGTCAACAAAGAAGTGCTTAAGCTGATCGACAGCGATCCGAACATCGTTACAAAGGCGGAGCAAAAATTGTCTGAAGCGGTGCGCGTTTCCCTGGAGAAGGATTTGTCCAAAATGCCATCCCGCATGAATGATAGCCAAAGCTTCACAGATACGGTAACAGTTCCAACGTATGACAATGGAAACACGTTCATAGGGCAAACCTCGGTTCCTATGGATGCTGCAGAGCCTCTGTTCAGTGACTTGAAGCAGACCGGAGATTCTTCAGGCGAGAAAGACGAAAATGCTGCTGGAGACGGAATTCAGCCGCTTGCCGGCCAAACTTCCGATTCCTTCTCCCTTGGTAGTGCCCAGACGAATGCGCTCTTAGAACAAAGCAAGAAGGATAATAAGGCAGGAGAAACCGTAGAAACAGAGAGAGCGGGACATCCTTAGTTCAGACCTCAGGCTTCATGCGATGCCAATGGGAGAAAGGAGAAGGGAAGTTGATTACTTGGATATTTGCGGGAATGTGTGACAAGAGCGAGCTTTTATTCTATTTATGCAAAATGCTGTCCTCGAGTTCTGCCCGGGTGCTGTTGATTGATGCGACGGACAGAAGGAAATACCCATATTACATCGGCCACTTGGACCAGCAATTATTGATTACGGAATTTTCGGGATTTGATGTCGCATGCGGGTTTGACGATGAAGTCCATTTGGAAGCGCATCTCGCAAACTCCGGCAGCAGCTTGGCGAAATATGATTACGTTATCTATGATTTGGAACTCCCCGAGTTTTGCTCTTCGAAGACATGGGAAGGCGCGTCGGCTCGGGTATGGGTAACAGACTATGAAATATGGACATTGGAAGAGGGAAGACGTTGGTTGAGAGAAGCCGTCGGCCGCTATCATATCAATGGTTTCGAGCTTGAGATGTACAAGGTTATCGTCCGGGCGGTGGATGAGTGGTTCGATGAAGCTTATCTTGAAGGGTATTTCAGTCACCTGCCCATTCGTTGGAAGGGCGATCCGGTCTACATTCCATGGAATGAGGCGGACTGTTCTTTAAGGCTTCGGAACGAGCATTCCCGATGTGTGCAGATGAAGCCGCTAACCCGGGGGTATAAACGGAAAGTATGCTTATTGATGCAAATGCTAACGGATTGGGATCAGAAACAGATTAACCGCGTGCTTCGGGCTGCGGAAAGGAGAAGAGCATGAGTACGGTAGCATTTTGGAGTCCGCTGCAGGGGGGGAGCGGCAATTCCGCTCATACGGCAGCATCAGCTATTACACTGGCCATGGATTATCGTTTGAAACTGTTATTAACGCATGGCGGCATGGCGAAAGAGAGAGTGGAAGGGGCTTTTCAGGCTTCCGCCTATTCGCTGGATCATTCACTGATTACATTTCAGGACCATGGGATGGACGCCCTCGAAAGGTTGTGTCTGAACCGGAGGCTGTCTCGGGATAACTTTCAGGATTACACGCTTCCGCTGCTGTCTGACCGGCTGGATATCGTGCAGGGAAATGCCAAACAGGAAGGAACCATGCCGGGCTATCGCAAACAGCTGCTTCAGTCCATGTGTACGGTGGCCAATCAATGCTACGATCTGGTGTTGGCGGATGCCGGGCATGGAAGGCCAAACGAAGGAAGCGGCGATCAGGCTCTGCTGGAAAGCGCGGATTTGGTCGTGGTTAACCTGAATCAGTCCATTGAAGGCTTGGATTTGTTTTTTAAGGATGAGAGCTGCCATGCAATCGTCCATGACAAGCCGTATATCGTTGTACTCGGACGTTATGATAAGCATTCGCACTGTACGCTGAACAACGTGAAGCGGCGTTTTGGGTATAAAGGGACGATACACGGCATTCCGTATACAACGGATTTTCTCGACGCCTGGAATATGCGGAGCGTGCTGCCGTTTCTGCAGCGCAGCCGCAATTTGAACAACCGGCAGCCTTCGGCGGCATTTCTGGACAGCGTTCGCGGTTTGGCCAAGGACATATTAACACAGCTCGAGATGAACTCCGCACTGAAGCTGGTTGAAAGGGGGGCATGAATGGTCTCCGGAGTGATCGTGAACATCCTTCTGATCGCGGTGATTGTTCTGTTTGTGGCATTGCTTTTCTATGTGAAATGGCTGGATTACCGCCGGCCCGTGAGCGTAGGGAGCGGTCTCGCGGGAAGCTATACGATCGAGAACATGACAGCATTCGTGAAGGAAACCCTGCATGAATTAACGCACAGCCAGCTGAGTGATCTGGGACTGCATGAAGAAGAACACAAGCGGAGATTACATAAAAGAAGCGAGCTCCGGAAGGCATTAAAGGACTGTATTTCCGGCGATCTGCGCGAGAAAAGGTATGTGAAGCAATTCATGGCGGATTTGCTCGTCAAAAGCTTCGGACTATCCGAGCACAATATTGATGAAGCGATTCCGTTCGGCGATATCGGGGAATTAACGTCCCAGGACCAGTTTGAAATCATATTTTATCTTTATCAGCAGCAATATGGGCAAGAAGCTTTAACCCGCTTGTTCGAGAACTATGAGTTGGCTGAACCGAAAGTTGTAGAGGGTTACGGTGAGCAGCCGGTTTACGCCGTAACCAAAGAAGATATCGATCACATCTTCATGGCGGAGTATTGCGAGCTTAGCTTTGAAGATAAACTCGAGATCGTGGTACAGCGCATATATCAGCAATATAAAGGGTTTTCCGTGGTGGATGATCTGCGTGACCAACGTATTGACGGGGTCAGTGGCGGCGTGAACGGCATTTGGAACGATGGAGGCAATCCGCAGCCTTTTGAGAATATGAGGCATCCGTTTCTATTCCTGGAAGACCCTTATGATCATATCCCTACCCTTTCAACAGAGAGCGTATGGGTGTTTTACAAAGGTAAGTCGGTGCATCTGTCCTTCCTGTCGTTCGGGTCGGAGCTGGAGCTTAAGAGGGTATGCCAAAACATTTATAAGTATAACCATCCCGGACAGCTGTCGGAATCAAGCGGTTACAAGGTCAATGAAATGAAAGACGGCTCCAGGGTCGTTGTCGTGAGGCCTCCCTTTGCGGAGTCATGGGCTTTTTTCGTCAGAAAGTTTGACATCCCGAACGCTTCACTTCAGCAGCTGATTACCGGAGAACAGGCGGAGCTGGCCATTAACCTGATTACCTACTTGATGAAGGGCTGCCGGATCACCGCCGTGACAGGTGCGCAGGGCTCCGGGAAGACGACATTGCTGATGGCCATGGTCGAGCACATCCATCCTACATATACCTTAAGGGTACAAGAAATGGCTTTCGAACTTCATCTTCGGCAAATATACAGCCGCAGAAATATTCTCTCCTTTCGCGAAACCGAGCGGATTTCGGGTCAAGAGGGATTGGATTTGCAGAAGAAGACGGATGGCACGGTCAATATTCTGGGTGAAGTCGCAAGCGATGAGGTTGCGGCTTGGATGATCCAAATGTCTCAGGTAGCCAGCCTTTTCACCGTATTTACGCATCATGCCAAAACCTTTCGGGATCTCGTGTTTTCGCTCCGGAATTCGCTTTTGAAAATCGGCGTATTTCATAACGAAACGATTGCCGAGGAGCAGGTCGTTCAGGTTCTCAACTTCGATATTCACATGAAAAGGGATGCGGATGGCAAAAGATTCATCGAGCGAATTACCGAATGCGTCCCTGTGGAACAGATATCTCTGGAGGCGCGTGAAAGCAATCAAGATCGTACGCTTGAGGAGCTGTTGGAGGAGATGCTGAATTTGCAGTACGAAACAAGGAAGCTTGGGCGGCAGGCATTTGTCTCGCGTAATATCATTGAGTACAAGGACGGCCATTATGTTGCCGTGAATCCGATCTCAGCAGAGAACGTAAAGCAGATGCATGAGCAAATGGGAGAAGAGGATGCGCTGATGTTCCGCGGCTTTCTAAATCATTACTGGGACGGATGCTATGAATATTAAATCGGTGCTGTTGTTCATTCTCTTGTTCTCCCTGTTCCTGTACGCAGTGACCTTTGCCATTCTTTCTTGGCTTAAAAGCCGGCAAAAGCATGCCCTCCAACACCATTTTCATGGTCACACAAAAATCCAGGGGGCAAGCATCCGCGAGCGGGTGAATGTACTTTTGCTTAGATCCTATGGAGTTATGTCCAGAATCCCATGGTTGTCCGCTTACCTGCATAAAATCAGAAAAAGGTTAACCGGCGTTCATGCGTACGATGAGCTCAGGCTGCGCCGGGAAACGGCGAAAATCACGATGTCTGTTTTCGGTATTCTGCTGCTGTCGGTCATCATTCTATTTTTGCTGAATCCCAGCGTCAGCTTTTTATTTTTGATTGTGCTTACGGCAGTGATTATTAACAGCTTACTGATCGATATGTATATCTATCGACTGGAGAGAAGATTGTTGGTGCAATTGGTCGACTTGTTCTCTGAAGTACGGCACCGGTACCAGCAGCATGAAATGATTGATGAGGCTTTGTACGAAGCAGCGTCGGCTGCAGGCTATGAGGCATCAGCCCACACGCTCAAAATCTACGAAGCCTTGAACGGGAAAGATCCTTCACAGGAGCTCGAAGACTATTATGAAACGGCTCCTAACCGGTTTTTAAAAGCATTTGCAGGCATTTCTTATATGGTCATGGAGTTTGGCGACAAGGTAAGGGAGCAGGGATCGATTTATCTGCAGGGACTCAGCGGTTTGACGAAGGAAATTCATCTTGAAATCCTACGCAGGGACAGGCTGGATTATCTGCTTAAAGGTTTAAACGTCATTGCGCTGGTCCCGGTATTCTTCACAAAACCGATCGAAAGATGGGCACGCAGCAGTTTTCCGGCGATGGATGCATTTTACACCAGCAAATGGGGCTACGTCACGAAGATCGTGATTTTTGTCGTCATTATATTGTCCTTCTTATTGCTCCAGAGGCTGCAGCAGGAACGTGAAACAACCTATCGTGCCAAAGGCGGAACCCGGTCATGGGAACAAAAGCTCTATTCGATCGCTATCGTGAGGCGTATTGCGGCATTTATGGCCCCAAGGCCGGCCACCCAGGGGTATGCCCGAATCCTGCATCTGTTGAAGGAAAGCAATACGAACCTGAAATACGAGTGGTTTTATATCCGCAGAATCATATTTTTTGTAATCGCCTTTGCGGTTACGTTGACTACCGCTCTTATTTTGCATGAGACGGCCAAGAAACATATTCTTCATGATCCCGTCGCGGGAACTTCCCTTTTCGGACAGATATCTACAGATCAACGGGAGAAGGGCTCCGAGCTTAGCGAACAGGATTGGATGATTATGAAAGAACTCGGTATGTCTTCTTCCGCCAGCTATGATGAGATCGCCGAGAGAATCGGCCGCAAAGAGAAACGGAATGCGAATCAGGAGGCCTTAAAGGAAGAAACGAATCGAGTTCTCCTTAAGCTCAAGGCTTATAACCAGGAATATTTGAAATGGTGGGAGCTCCTAGCCGCCTTATTAATTGGTTGTGCCGGATATCAGTTTCCGCTGTGGCTTCTGTATTTCCAGCGAAAAATCCGGTATTTGGACATGAAGCACGAGGTCTATCAATTTCAAACGGTGATCGCGATGCTGAGGGAGATGGAACGGATTTCAGTGGAAGAAATATTGGAATGGATGAACCGGTTTGCGATTATTTTTAAAACTCCGATTCAGAAATGCCTGCTGCATTACGATCATGGAGCAGAGATAGCACTGAATGAATTGAGGGAAGAGGTTCGTTTGAATGAATTCCAGCGAATCGTAGATAAGCTGCTATTAAGCGTTGAAAAAATTCCGATCGCGCAGGCGTTTGACGATCTGGAGAACGAGATGTCTTTTTACTTTGAACAGCGCAAGCAGGAGTACGAGAAGATGATCGATACCAAAGCAGGATTGGGAAAAATGCTTGGTTTTGCGCCGATGTATGCACTGATCTTCATGTATTTGGTCATTCCTCTGATCACGATCAGCTTTATGCAAATGAATGTGTATTATGAACAAATTCAAAAAATTTAAGGGGTTGCTGTGAATGAATAACGCTTCAAGCGCGCTGAAGGTCGCCGCAGGCATTTTTTTGACGATCGCACTGATTACCATTGTCGTGATTCTTTTTATTTCAGCTCAAGAAGCCACGAAGACTGCGCAAAACAATTTTTCGGATATCCAAACGGAGTTATCCCAGGCCTCGTTCACGGTTTATGACGGTACCAGTATCAGTGGTTCCCAGGTGACCAATGCGCTGCGCAAATTCAGGGATAAGGATCAATTCGGCATACTGGTCAAAACAGGAAAGAACAGAGGCGGACAATGGTATGGTAACACGCTGTTCATTGAAGACGATCTAACGGATGACCGTTACGGAGCCGTGGACGATCTCAAAAACAGGACTGGTGATCTACGGAACACGACCCTGGAGTCGAGCAACGAGTATGTCAATCCAAGCGGCAAATTTAAAGCCAGCATCGTGAAGGATCGATCCAATGTCGTTCGCGGACTTATTTTTGTGCAGTAATGTACAGAAGGGGAGGATGGACTCCTGATGAACGAAAATGTGCAGAACATGATATCTCTTAGCGTGATCCTTGCTTTATTTTTGAGTGCTTGCTTTATTGCTTTAAGTCTTACCGGACACATCAATCTGGCACTGAATGAAGCGTCCGCAGCCGTTTCGGGGCAACCTCAAAGCGTACATTCAACGCTCCAAACCGCTCACAGGGATGCATACAGCAGTCCCCAAGCCATTTTGATGACAATGGATCATGTCAAAAAGGGTGTCCGGATTCGGGTGAACGGCTTGGTTGTCGATGAGGATGACCCTGCGAAGCTGGTGAGTCTATCTATTTTTCAAGCGAATGATGCATATCATGCGGCTTACATAAGGGACATTCACGGCAATCTAACAGAAATTCGATTTGAATCGATCGGAGCAGGTAACGGATGAGCAGCATGGTATCCAAATTCGTTGCTGTCCTGCTCGCTGCTGCCCTGCTGTTCGTGTACCCCGCTGCCGATGCTTACCAGAAGCAGGATGATCTTTCCAGGCTCATTGTCTATCATGCGGTCACGCAGTTTGTGGACGCGGTCAGAAACAAAGGATATGTGACACCGGTCATGTATCAGGATTTTCTGAACGAGATTCAGGCAACAGGTCATGACTTCGACGTCCAGATGGAGCATTTGCATAAAAAATACACGCCTGTGTACACGGACGCTGCCGATCCCGGTACGTTTCAGCATGAGATTGATGTGGCGTATGACGGTTATTATACATCCGATGTGATGTCCGTCCTGTATCCGGAAACCGCTGAAACCAAAGATTCTGAGGATCGGAAATATAAAATGAATACAGGCGACTTTTTTAAAGTCGTCGTCACGAACATGGATCGTACGGCGGGGATGATCATGATGGATTTTGTGTCAGGAACAGCCTCGGGCGATGCCTCCGCGCTGGCATATCCGTACGGAGGCATGATACTGAATGAAGATTACTGATTTCTCCATCGTATTTGTCATCCTTTTCGTACCGGTATTTATGTTGAGCGGATTTCAAATCAGGGATGAGCGAAACGTGCAGCTGCTTGAAATGAAGTACGTGACGGCACTGCGGACGGCTGTGCAGGACGGGGCCAGCGTGCTGAACACGAATGTAAGGCAGGAGTGGGAAGCGGGCTATGGCTCATCAAAATTTTTCCGCGCCGACAAGGAGCTGGCCCTTTCGATTTTCTACAAAAGTTTGTACGCAAACCTGGGTATCGAAGAGGATTTACAAGCCCAAAAAGCGCTGGATTACTACATACCGGCCATTGCAGTTGTAGACTATGACGGTTATTACGTTTATGCGGATGAGGAGTTTACCGGGGAAGGGCAGGAGACGCTGATCAAGCATGTATGGAGCCCGAAGAAGCCATATGCTTATCGAGACGAGGCGGGGAATCTGATCCGGTTCACGCTGGACGACAGCATCGAAGCCTTCGAAGCGGGTACAGGCAGCTGGGTTCACGGCTTGCAAAGGGACATGAAGGATGAGACGGGCATCCGATTATTAACCGAGCCGGCATTATTCGATCAGGTTAGACGTACGACCATCGTCCGCACGATCGAGAAGGATTTGGCCAACATCATCAACCGTCATAATGAATTTGCAGTTAAGCAGGGCGTTTCTTATGACTTTACGCTACCGGTTATTCCGGGGGAGGAATGGAACAACTCCATTCAAGATATCGGCCTGATGGCTTTTATTCAGGGGATTCCTGTGGGCAAGGATTACTTGAACAACTATGCGCTGGGTGGAGGCAGATTGGTAAAAAAAGAGGATATTGTTGCCGGAAGGGATCCTCTAAGCGGAATCCGGTATTATGAGCGAAGCTCCTGCCACAGCGGATTAATGGTTGAAGAAACGTTCTCCTCAGCGTTCGAAGCCGCAAGCAGAGGTTATTTTGCACGAAGCTGCAGACGGGCAAGGCTCCCTAACCATAAGCTCGTTCACAAGGCAGACATCTTCTTATTTTCGGAAAACTCCAAGTTATGATAAAATGATATCTTGAATGCCCGTTTTCGAACGTTTTAGGCAAATCAGAACTTTTTAACATAGACAGGAGACAGAACGTTTTATGAGCTTGTTGACAGTAGAGAATGTCTCCCATAACTTCGGGGAACGCACATTGTTCAAAGATGTATCCTTCCGTCTTCTGGCCGGCGAGCATGTGGGCCTGGTTGGTGCGAACGGAGTCGGGAAATCCACGCTTATGAACATCCTGACCGGAAAACTGCTTAAAGATGAAGGTAAAGTAGAGTGGACACCGAAAATCCGTTACGGCTATTTGGACCAGCATTCCAAGCTGACGCCGGGCAAGACGATAAGGGATGTACTGAAAGATGCCTTTCTGCCGCTGCTGGAGCAGGAGCAGGAAATGATGGAAATCACGGCTAAGATGGGTGACGCGACGCCGGAAGAACTGGAGCTTCTGCTTGAGCAAATGGGCGAAATCCAGGAGCAGCTTGAAATCGGTGATTTTTATATGATCGATGTGAAGGTTGAAGAGATGGCCCGGGGTCTGGGACTCACGGCAATAGGACTCGACAAGGACGTATCCGCGCTTAGCGGCGGCCAGCGAACCAAGGTTCTCTTAGCCAAGCTGCTGCTGGAGAAGCCGACCGTGCTTCTGCTCGACGAACCGACGAACTACCTGGATGTAGAGCATATTGATTGGCTGACCCAATATTTAAAAACCTATCCGTATGCATTTATGCTGATTTCTCATGACACGGAATTCATGAATCAGGTTGTGAATGTGATCTACCATCTGGAGTTCGCTAAACTGACACGATACGCGGCCAATTACGATAAGTTTCTGGAAATGGCCGATATTTCGAAGAATCAGCATATTAACGCTTACGAGAAGCAGCAGGAGTACATCAAGAAGCAGGCAGACTTTATCCAGCGGAACAAGGCTCGTGCATCCACATCCGGTCGTGCGAAAAGCCGCGAGAAGCAGCTGAACCGTATTGACCTGATTGAAAAGCCGGAGGAAGCGGCTAAGCCCGTATTCCATTTCAAGGATGCCCGTGCCAGCGGCAAAACCGTGTTTGAGGGAATCGATTTTGAAATTGGATACTCCCATGCTTTGCTGCCCAAAATGAGCATGACCATCGAACGCAGCGACAAGATCGCGATTGTTGGCTGCAACGGGGTCGGCAAATCGACGCTGCTGAAAACCATCATGGGGAAAATTCCGCCGATCAGCGGCAAGACCTACCTTGGTGATTACCTGCATCCGGCTTATTTCGAGCAGGAAGTCAGACCTAGCAGCGTGACGCCGATCGATGATGTCTGGAACGAGTTCTCTTCCCTGAATCAGCATGAAGTCCGTGCGCATTTGGCGCGCTGCGGTTTGAAGAACGAACATATCACCCGTCCCCTCAACATGCTGAGCGGCGGCGAACAGGCAAAGGTCAGATTGTGCAAGCTGATGATGCGCGAAGCGAACTGGATTCTTTTTGACGAGCCGACGAATCACCTGGACGTCATTGCGAAGGCTGAACTGAAGCGCGCCTTGCAGGAGTTTAAGGGTACAGTCCTGCTCGTTTCCCATGAACCGGATTTCTACGAGGATTGGGTAACGAAAACCTGGAACGTGGAAGAATGGTCCCATCAGAACGCATGATGTGTCATTCAAGTACAATCTGCTGCCGTATTCCCGTAAGGGAATGCGGCTTTTTATCGAAGGGGATGAAGGCATGAACACCGGAGACGACCGTTATTCCAGACAGGAGCGCTTCACACCGTTTGGCGCCGAAGGTCAGCGTAAACTCTCGGCCGGCCACGTACTGATCATAGGCGCAGGAGCCTTGGGGACATCCATAGCCGAAACACTCGCGAGAGCGGGCGTCGGACATTTGACGATTGCGGACCGGGATTACGTCGAGTGGAGCAACCTGCAGCGTCAGCAGCTCTTCTCGGAAGAAGACGCAACCCGCAGGCTTCCTAAAGCCATCGCCGCTAAAAACAGGCTGCAGGCGATTAATTCGTCGATTCAAATCGACAGTCATGTGATGGATGTTAAGCTTGACGAATTGGAAACCCTTATAAGCGGCGTGGATCTGATTATGGACGGTACAGATAATTTTGATACGCGGCTCCTCATCAATGACATAGCCCAAAAACACGGGATTCCCTGGATTTATGGCGGATGCGTCGGCAGCTACGGCATCACGTATACCATTTTGCCCGGGCAGACGCCCTGCTTGAACTGCCTGCTGGGCACCGTACCGCTGGGAGGAGATACCTGCGACACGGCAGGCATTATCCCGCAGGCGGTGCAGGTCGTGACGGCACATCAGACCACGGAGGCAATGAAATTGCTTAGCGGTCACCGCGAAGCCCTTCGCGATAAGCTGTTAACATTTGATCTGTGGCGGAACGAATCGATGTCGATGGGCGTCAAGCATGCCAAAAAAGAAGACTGCCTCTCGTGCGGGAACCATCGGACTTACCCGTATCTGTCTTCCTCTAATTTGGAGAAAACCGATGTGCTATGCGGCAGAGACACCGTTCAAATCCGACCAGGTCAAAAACAGACCCTGAACCTGCAGGAAACAGCGGACAGGCTGGCAAAGCTCGGCGAAGGCAAGGTGGAGAGCAACCCGTTCCTGGTTTCGTTTGCCACTGGCGCACACAGGCTCGTGATCTTTGCGGACGGCAGGGCGCTGATCCATGGGACGAAGGATATTTCCGAGGCCAGGACGGTTTATCATCGTTATTTTGGATGAACACGAAGAACATCATAAACAAACCATTCCGATGAAATAAAATTGAACGAATAAAGCTCAGGCACTTGTCTGTATTCCGGATGAAATCAAGGGGAGCTTAGTTCTTTTTATATCAGGAATGGTTTTTTTATTGAACGGCAACCCTAAGTACAGGATGTCGAAGCAAGAGGACTTTGTAGCGAAATCAGGTGATAGGATGCAGGAACGGCTACTGGTAATGGGTACCTTTTTACAGGATGAGGAGCTGCTGGGCAAGCTTGAAAAGGGAGGATACGAGGTACAAACCGTTCAATCCGAGCATGAAGCGCTCCGTGCCATCAATCGTCAACCGATTGATATGCTGCTGATGGATCGTTCCGTTTCGGGGCATAGTCCTGGGTCGTTACATAAAGTCATCAAAGCGCTTTTGAGGGAACAAGGAGACAGGCATTTTCCCATTATGTTATTCGAGGAAAAGCTGACAGCCGAAGTTGTCATCGAGGATCTCGGGGCGGGAGCGAATGATGTCGTCGCGAGATCAGTTGAGGGGGATGAGCTTCTGGCCCGAATTCGGAATTTGCTCGGCATATTCCATATGGAACATGAACGCAGCCACCAAAAGGTAGCCGTCGCCGACTTGGTTATCGACCCCGCCAGCCGTAAGGCCTGCAGAGCAGATAGGCAGCTGTCTCTCACCGTCAAAGAGTTCGATCTGCTGCTCTATTTGGCGAGGCATGTCAACAGGGTATGTACGCGGGAAGAAATTTTAAAAAAAGTGTGGGATTATGATTTTCATATGGGAACCAATGTCGTGGATGTATATATACGGCATCTCCGCACGAAAATGGATAAGGGATTCAGTACAAAGCTGATTCAATCGGTGCGTGGAGTGGGTTATATAATAAAAGAAGGCGAGTAAGTCCCTAAGCTTACCCGCCTTCTTCCGTATTAGGCTGTTGGTTAAAGCACGCGGCGTGCTTTCAGATACGTTCTTTTCCAGTTTCCGGAGTTGAGATTGGAAATCGTTACGCCCGGGGAACCATAAGTGTGCAGGATTTTACCGTTGCCGGCATATACTGCAACATGCGTTACGTTCTTACCATTCGCTCTGCTGCCGCTGGAGAAAAAGACGAGATCTCCCGGCTTCAAATTTGATTTCGATACCGCTACGCCTACTTTAGATTGCGCTACAGACGTACGTGGAAGTTTTACACCGTATTTGCCAAAGATATATTTCATGAAGGAAGAGCAGTCGAATACTTTCGTAGTGCTGGTCGATGCTCCAAATTTATATGGTGTACCCATGAACTTTTTGCCATAGCTTACAACAGCAGATCCTTTAGAAGAAGTAGCGTGTGATGCGGAGACGGATTTAGATGAAGATGCTTCCGTAACTTCGGCTCCGGTTGCCATCACTGCAGTAAAACCTATCGATGCACATAACCCTACGGCTACTAATTTTTGGAATAGATGTTTTTGATTCATGTTTGTATGACCTCCAAATTTCGTTTTCTGTCTGGCTCGTTTCCGAGTATAACAGTTTTGTAACAGCCTAAATTATGGATAAGGACCTTCAAACCCTTGCGGCTACAGGGGATAATCCCTTTTATTAAAAAACCATTAAAAGTTACAAAACTTTAAGAAATAGCTCGTCCACTCGCTTTATAAACAAGAAAAACCCTTGAGATATCAAGGGTTTTTAGCATATTTAGATTTCGTAAGAAATTGTTGAAGGCTGACATTTCAAAATGCCGAAGAACCTCAATATTGTTCAGTCCTTGCTTTGTATAACGAGTAAAAGACCGCCTTCCACGGTAACCCGACCCGACGAGTCCAGCAGAACGTTGCTGATCCCGAGCGACTCCCCGATTTTGAGCGTGGCGTTATGAAGCGGATATTGGAAGCCTTCGAGCGTAATCCCCGTTACCTCCGGCGTCATGGGGAGCAAGGATACATATGTGTATCCGCGATCCTCAACTTCGAGTTTGGAGCCGGTGATCGTAATGTAGTTATTCCGGTCCATGATCGCGCAGCCGATATGATGCTGCAAAGCCCGGTTCAGCATTTGAACGTTGGCAAGGGTATGATCCATCCGGGTCCCCGTGCCGCCGATCAGAAGAATGAAGTCGGGCTGCTCCCGTATAGCCATCTCAAAGGCCAGCTCCGTATCCGTCAAATTTTTATCGACCGGGTCGCATTCAACGATTCTCCCGCACTTGGAACGGACATGCGCAAGCTCCTGCGGAGAAATAGAATCGAAATCGCCAACGGCAAGCTCGGGGCTCACCCCGTGCCGGATGAGGAAAAGTGCCCCTTTATCGGCTCCAATGACATAGTCCCCTGGCTGGATCTCCTTTATATATTGTGGGTGGAGCTCTCCACCCGAAAAAATAACAACGCGTTTAAAGCTCATTCGTGTATCCCCCTAAATCCATTTCGTTCTTGTTCTATAAAAAGGTGATTTCATTTGTCGTGGATTGTTTCTTCAGTATAAATGAGAAAACATGGTTGCACAATTCAGTCAGCCGCGACTACAATAGGGAGGATATCGGATAGGGGAGAGGTTAGAGAGAAATTGGACATGCATGCTTTTGAAATTTTCAGCATCATCGGAACGATTGCTTTTGCGATGTCGGGCGCATTTGTCGCCATGGAGGAAGATTACGACATCCTGGGCATCCTGGTGCTGGGCCTGGTCACTGCTTTCGGCGGCGGAGTCATTCGGAATATCCTCATCGGAGTACCCGTAACCACGCTCTGGAGCCAAGGGCTGCTGATTAAACTGGCGATCTTGTCAGTGATCATTGCATTTCTGCTTCCTTTAGGCTGGATCAAGCATTGGAAACGTACGGAAGCCTGGTTTGATGCCATAGGGCTTTCCGCTTTTGCCATCCAGGGGGCGCTGTACGCGGCTAACATGCACCATCCGCTGTCGGCGGTGGCTGTGGCTGCCGTGATGACAGGCGTTGGCGGGGGAATCATCCGGGATCTGCTGGCCGGACGCAAACCGCTCGTGCTGCGCGATGAAATTTATGCTGTCTGGGCGATGATTGCCGGCGTTGTGGTCGGTTTGAACTGGGTCCATACGACTTGGCAGGCCGTTCTGCTGTTTGCGGTCATTGTTGTGCTTCGGATGCTTTCCGTCTATTATAAATGGAAGCTGCCGCGGCGTACGCTGCACGTGTCTTCTTCGACCGGTCTATCCGTTAATAACAGCCAGAAAGACAATAGCAGCCGGAAGACAGCTTAATGGAAGAGGGGGCTAACATCATGATCAATGTATTATTTGTTTGTCTGGGGAACATTTGTCGTTCGCCGATGGCCGAAGCGATCCTGAGACATCAGGTAAAGGATGCCGGGCTTGACACAAAGGTGAGCGTGGACTCGGCGGGAACCGGCGACTGGCATATCGGTCATATCCCTCATGAGGGAACGCGCGAGTTGCTCGATCGGCATCAGGTGGGTTACGAAGGGATTCAGGCACGGCAGTTCGGAAGCCTTGACTTTGAAACTTTCGATTATATCGTGTGCATGGATGACAGCAACTGGAGGAACGTCAAGAACCTGCCGGGGGCGAAGGAAGAAGGGCTCATCAAATTTATGGACCTTTTGCCGGAGCATGAGCTGCGGGAAGTTCCCGATCCGTATTACACGGGGAATTTTGAACAAGTATACGAACTGATGAAGGCGGGCTGTGAGGTACTGCTGGATCGAATCATAAAAGAAAAGCTCTAAATAATATGGTGGAAGAAAGGCACAAGGTGCCTTTTTTCGGAAAAACAATGAAAACGCAATCATTTTATGAAAATAAAAAAGGTGAGTCATCGACAATTCCTGCTGGTCCCAGCATCCCATGTCATTGACTCACCTTTTGTGCTGTTTATTTTGCGGCTAGACGTGTAAGAAGTACTTAAGCGCATCGGGAAGCTCTTTCTGCCAGAAGCCCCAAATATGCTTGCCGTCCTTTTCGGAATATTCCACTTTGGCACCGCGATCGAGCAGCAGCTCCCGTGTCTTGCGGTTCAGTTCGACGAAGTTATGAATGCCGTGATCGCTTTTGAACGCCGTCTCTTGCAGACCCACGATCATAAAGATGTCGAGCCCGGACAGATCGTCCTGAGCCTCATAGATGTCTTGCGAAGCGGGATAAAAGGCGCCGGAGAGGCTGATGACGCGGCGGAACAACTCGGGATAGCGGATGGCCAGGTGCAACGACACGCTTCCGCCGAGAGAGTCCCCGGCAAGGATCCGTTCGGATGCGTCCCTGCGAACGGGATATTTGGCTTCAATGAAGGGAATAATCTCTTCTGCAAAGCAGCGCGTATAGGCATCGAACCGGCTTCCGAAGGGAGCGTATTCTTCCGTACGGATCGAGGTATCGACTTCAACGCCGACAATAATAAACGGATCGGTCCCTCCATCTAAGATCAAATGGTTGGCTGTCGTCGCGATGCGGCCGAAGTTGAAAAATTCCTCTCCGTCCTGGCAGTATACGACAGGGTAGCTCAAAATTTCATTGTAGCCAGGTGGGAGGTAAACCCGCAGGTTGCGTGTTTCATTCAGAAATTGACTTGCGATCTCTTCTTTATGAATGGTGCGTTTCAGATACTTTGAATCAGTCATACATGTTCACCCTTCTCGCAGTTGATTTTACGGCCGGATAGCTGGATCAATAGTTCATCCATCATCTGGAATCGTTCACGATTTCGTCAAAAATTCCCCGACTGTTATATAATAACCGTGTCGCTGTTATACATACAAACCTGCAACATTCTGAAATTTTATCCGCAATATCTTTGACGAATCGAATAAAACAGGTGTATAATAATTCTATAACAGCAGCACTTGATATTCAAATTTTTTTGTTGAGGTGAAGATAATGAGCAAGGTGCCTTATGAAGTGTATACCGAGGAAGTCGAAGCGCTTTCCGTGCTCTCTCCCGAAGGTGAAATCATTAACAAAGATAAAATGCCTAACCTTACTGATGATCAGTTAAAAGAAATTATGTACCGCATGGTATTTACCCGCACTTGGGACGACCGTGCCGTCAATCTGGGCCGCCAAGGACGTCTTGGTTTCTATGCTCCGGTATCCGGACAAGAAGCAACGATGGTCGGCAGCGAATACGCTCTTGAAAAAGAAGATTTCGTATGTCCGGGCTACCGTGATATGCCGCAAATCGTATGGCATGGACTGCCGCTTTATCAAGCATTCCTGTATTCCCGTGGACACCAGCATGGTGGAGAAATCCCTGAAGGCGTGAATGTATTGATGCCGCAAATTATCATCGGTGCGCAAATTCTGCATGCGATGGGTATTGCCATGGGCTTCAAACTGAAAAAACAAAAGCAAGTTGCGATCACTTATACAGGTGACGGCGGTTCTTCGGAAGGCGACTTCTACGAAGGTCTGAACTATGCAGGCCGCTTTAAGCTGCCGGTCATTTTCTTTGTGCAAAACAACGGCTATGCCATCACAACTCCTTTTGCAAAACAAACAGCAGCATTGTCTATTGCCCACAAAGCAGTAGCAGCCGGCATCCGCGGCGTCAAAATCGACGGTATGGATGTGCTCGCTGTTATTAGTGCTGTTCAGGAAGCTGCCGAGCTTGCCCGTAATGGCGAAGGCGCGACTTTGATCGAAGCCGTGACATATCGTTTCCGTCCGCATTCCCTGTCTGACGATGCGACCAAGTACCGCACGAAGGACGAAGAAGGCGAATGGAACGAGAAGGACCCGATCGCTCGCATGGCGAAGTACCTCGAGAAAAAAGGACTGTGGACGGAAGAAGACACAGCCCGCGTGAAAGATGAAGCCAAAGCGAAAGTGAACGAAGAGATCAAAAAGGCGGAACAAACCGCAAAAATGACGGTTCCTGGCTTGATCGACAGCATGTTCGAGCAAACCCCGAAACATTTGGAAGAACAAAAAGCCGATTTCCAATAAATCGATTGACGCATGGCTTAAGCAACGTGAACAGTGAATGTTTAAGGAGGAAAAGAAGCAATGGCACAAATGAATATGAAAGAAGCGATCCGCGACGCGATGCGCGTGGAGATGAAACGTGATCCTAACGTCATCGTTTTTGGTGAAGACGTAGGTAATGTCGGCGGCGTGTTCCGTGCAACGGAAGGCCTGCAAAAAGAGTTTGGCGAAGAACGCATTTTCGATACGCCGCTGGCAGAGTCCGCAATCGGCGGTATGGCAGTCGGTCTGGGTATTCAGGGCTTCCGTCCGGTAGCTGAAATCCAGTTCGTAGGTTTTATCTTTGAAGCTCTTGACCAAATGTTCGTTCAAGCAGCTCGCATGCGCTACCGCTCCGGCGGCCGCTACAATGCGCCGATCGTATTCCGTACGCCATTTGGCGGGGGCGTAAAAGCGGCAGAGCTTCACACGGATTCCCTGGAAGGTTTGGCGATCCAGACTCCGGGTATTAAAGTGGTAGTGCCGTCGAACCCTTATGACGCAAAAGGTCTTCTGATTGCCTCCATTCGCGACAACGACCCTGTATTCTTCATGGAGCATTTGAACCTGTACCATGCATTCCGTGCAGAAGTTCCTGAGGAAGATTATGTGGTAGAGCTTGGCAAAGCCAACGTTGTTCGCGAAGGTTCCGATGTAACGATCATCGCTTACGGCATGATGGTTCATACGGCAACCAAGGCTGCTGAAGAGCTCGAGAAAACTAAAGGCATCAAGGCGGAAGTGATTGACCTGCGTACGCTGAATCCTTT
Source organism: Paenibacillus sp. SAFN-054 (assembly GCF_051966755.1). Taxonomy (NCBI): domain Bacteria; kingdom Bacillati; phylum Bacillota; class Bacilli; order Caryophanales; family Paenibacillaceae; genus Paenibacillus; species Paenibacillus sp. SAFN-054. The sequence continues at coordinate 1,491,800 of NZ_JBQCKS010000001.1, read as the reverse complement.
GGATATCGATACAATCGTGGCATCCATCAAGAAAACGAACCGCGCCATCGTGGTTCAGGAAGCTCAAAAAACTTCCGGCGTAGCCGCAGAAGTGATTGCTCAAATTAACGAGAAGGCCATTTTGCACCTGGAAGCCCCTGTACTCCGCGTAGCGGGTCCGGATACTGTATATCCGTTCGCACAAATCGAGGATACTTGGCTCCCTACACCGGCTCGTGTAATTGCTGCAGTCAACAAAGTTATGGAATTCTAAGAAAAGCAGTCATTTGATTGGAGGTAGTAAAGGTGGCAAAATTTGAATATCGTTTCCCTGAGCTCGGCGAAGGTTTGCATGAAGGCGAAATTATTAAAATGCACATCAAACCGGGCGATAAGGTAACAGACGACGACATCATCATGGAAGTACAAAACGACAAGGCGGTTGTAGAGGTTCCTTGCCCAGTTAACGGTACGGTACAGGAAGTGCTGACCAAGGACGGACAAGTGTGCCGTGTCGGCGAAGTCGTTGCAATTATTGATGCAGAGGGTGAAGTTCCTGAACAGGAGGCACCTGCTGCAGATCATGGTTCCCAGGAAGCTGACGCAGCCAAAGGCAGCGCAGATACCACTTCTTCTCCAGCGCAAAGCAGTCCTGAAGCAGCCAAAGAAGGCGGCGAAGGCGCTTCTGCTCCGGCAGCTCCGAACAAAGACGTACTTGCAACGCCAAGCGTGCGTAAATTTGCTCGCGAGCAAGGCATCGATATCACGCAAGTGAACGGTTCCGGCAGCAACGGCAAAATTACGAAAGAGGACGTTGAAGCGTTCATAAATGGTGGAGGCCAGGCTTCTGCTCCGGCAGCATCCGCGAAGAGCGAAGACAAAGCTCCGGCAGCATCCGCTGCTTCTTCCGCAGCCGCTGATCAGCGCGCCGAAGAAGAACGCGTACCATTCAAAGGCATTCGCAAAGCCATTTCGAACGCTATGGTTAAATCGGCTTACACTGCGCCTCACGTAACGATCATGGACGAAGTGGACGTTACTGAACTCGTAGCATTCCGTACCCGCATGAAACCAATCGCCGAGAAAAAAGGCACCAAGATCACTTACCTGCCATTCATCGTTAAAGCGCTGGTTGCGGCTTCCCGCCAATTCCCTGCCTTGAACGCCATGATTGACGAAGAAAACAACGAAATTGTTTACAAAAAATACTACAATATCGGTATTGCTACCGATACCGATAACGGCTTGATCGTTCCGGTTATCAAGGATGCTGACCGCAAGAGCATCTGGATGATCGCCGACAGCATCCGGGATCTGGCAGCACGCGGCCGCGACGGCAAGCTTGCTCCGAACGAAATGAAAGGCAGTACGATTTCCATCACGAACATCGGTTCCGCTGGCGGCATGTTCTTTACTCCGATCATTAACTTCCCTGAAGTTGCGATTCTGGGTACTGGACGCATCTCCGAGAAGCCTGTTGTTAAGAACGGTGAAATCGTAGCTGCTCCCGTAATGGCATTGTCCCTAAGCTTTGACCATCGCATCATCGATGGAGCAACGGCGCAACACTTTATGAATTACATTAAATCACTGCTCAGCAATCCTGAGCTGCTGGTTATGGAGGTGTAAGATATGGTAGTAGGTGACGCTTCTCTCGATATCGATACATTAGTCATTGGTGCAGGTCCCGGCGGATATGTAGCAGCCATTCGTGCCGCTCAGCTCGGACAAAAAGTTCTGATCGTGGATAAATCCGAAGTCGGCGGCGTGTGCTTGAACCGCGGATGTATTCCTTCCAAAGCCCTGATTGCCGCTGCTCACCAATATGAGTCTGCAAAACACGGCGAAGCTTTCGGCGTAACGGCCGAGAACGTGAAAGTGGATTTCAGCAAAACCCAAGAATTCAAAAACAGTGTTGTGAAAAAGCTGACTGGCGGCGTAGCCGGTCTTCTGAAAGGCAACAAGGTTGAAGTTTTCAACGGCGAATGCATGTTCATCAGCGAGAACGAAGCTCGCTGCTTCAATGAGCATGAATCCCCACGTTACCGCTTCAAGCATTGCATCATTGCTACAGGCTCCCGCCCAATCGAGCTGAAAGCATTCCCGTTTGGCGGACGCATCATGTCTTCCACGGAAGCGCTGAGCCTGCCTGAAATTCCGAAGAGCCTCGTCGTAATCGGCGGCGGCTATATCGGAGCAGAGCTGGGTCAAATGTTCTCCAAATTCGGCACGAAAGTGACGATCCTGGAAGGCTTGGATACGATCCTGAACGGATTTGATCCGGACATGACGAAGCTTGTTGTGAAGAGCATGAACAAAACCGGTGTTGAAATTATCACGAATGCCAAAGCCGAAAGTGCTGAGCAAACGGATAAAGACGTTACGGTTAAATATTCCGTAAACGGCGAAACCAAAGAAGTGACGGCGGATTACCTGCTTGTAACCGTTGGTCGCCGTCCTAACACCGATGGAGACCTGGGCCTTGATCTGGTTGGTATCGAAATGACTGACCGCGGTTTGGTTAAGGTTGACCATCAAGGACGTACCAACAAACCAAACATTTTCGCGATCGGCGATATCGTTGCCGGACCTGCGCTGGCTCACAAAGCTTCTTACGAAGGTAAAGTGGCCGCGGAAGCCATTTCCGGTCATCCTTCCGTGGTGGACTATAAAGTGGTACCTGCTGTCGCTTTCGTAGATCCGGAATGCGCAAGCGTTGGTTACACCGAAAAAGAAGCCAAAGAAAAAGGCTACAAAGCCAAAGCTGCGAAGTTCCCGTTTGCGGGTAACGGACGTGCGCTGTCCCTGAACAATCCTGACGGATTCGTCAAACTGATTTTTGACGAAGAAAGCCAGCTGGTTCTGGGCTGCCACATTGCCGGTATCGAAGCATCCAACCTGATTGCAGAGCTCGGACTCGCGATCGAAATGGGCGCTACGCTCGAGGATATCGCTTTGACGATCCATGCGCATCCTACACTGGGCGAAATCGTGATGGAAACCGCTGAGCTTGCGCTTGGCAATCCGATTCACGTGATCGCGCCTCGCAAATAAGAACGAATACCATATGCATGTACTGGAGCAGAAGCCTTGCGTTAGCAGGGCTTCTGCTTTTTTAGTATCACGGTTGGTATGGTGCCAGGGCAGTTTAATTTTGCTATTTCTCTGGTTTGGAGAGCATGGTAAACTATATGAAATGAAACACAAGAGCTAGACTGGGCGAACGAACAACTAGAAAGACAAGAATCGAGAGGGTGGACGAAACATGCGGAATTACCTGGAATTGCTTGAAGACATTATGGAGAACGGTACGCCGAAAGAAGATCGGACAGGAACGGGAACGATATCGGTATTCGGAAGACAGCTCAGATTCGATCTTGCGAAGGGTTTTCCTTTGGTGACGACCAAACGGATTCATATTAAATCCGTCGTCCATGAGCTATTGTGGTTTCTGAGCGGCGAAACCAACATTCGGTATTTAAAGGAGAACGGCGTATCCATCTGGGATGAATGGGCCGATGAGAACGGCGATCTGGGGCCGGTATACGGGTCGCAGTGGCGTAACTGGGAAGCACCGGACGGGTCGCATATCGATCAGATCGCGAACGTGATCGAATCCATCAAGAAGAATCCCGATTCCCGCCGGCATATCGTCAGCGCTTGGAATGTGGCGGAAATCGAACAGATGAAGCTTCCTCCATGCCACTTCGTATTCCAGTTCTATGTAGCGGGGGGCAAACTGTCCTGCATGCTGACCATGCGGTCTGTAGACACCTTCCTGGGGCTACCGTTTAACATTGCCTGTTATGCCTTACTAACGCATATGGTAGCGCAGCAGTGCGGCCTGGAGCCGGGAGAATTCATATGGTCAGGCGGAGACGTGCATATTTATTCAAACCATCTGGAGCAGGTCAAAACACAGCTTGAACGCGAGCCTTACGAGCTTCCGCAGCTTGTGATCAAACGCAAGCCTGATTCCATTTTCGATTACACGTTTGAAGACTTCGAGTTCGTGAATTACAAGCATCACCCAGGCATTAAAGCGCCTGTAGCCATTTAACGATTAGAGGTCCATAATTCCTGCATAAAGGAGCAGATGTACGATGAGCATGACTTTTATCTGGGCAATGGGAGAGAATCGGGTCATCGGCCGAGATAATAAGCTGCCATGGCGCCTACCTAGAGACATGGCCTTTTTCAAAGAACAAACGATGGGTAAAAAGGTGCTCATGGGAAGGAAGACATGGGAGTCCTTCGGAGCAAAGCCATTGCCGGGCCGTACCAATATCGTCCTCACGCGTGATCCCGATTATGCTGCACCGGGCGCCCGGATCATTCATACGCTGGATGAGGCTCTCGAAATCGGAAACGGAGAGGAAATCATGGTTATTGGCGGAGCAGAGATCTACCGGGTACTGCTTCCTTACGCGGATTGTCTTGTCATTACGGAGATTGACGAAGCCTTCGACGGTGACACCTTTTTTCCGGAATTCGATATGTCCGAATGGAAATGTGTTCAGGAAGTACAAGGAATCCGTGATGAGAAGAATCCTTATGATTACCGGTTTTGTACGTATACACGCCGGTAAATATCGTGTATCACTTCCATCCGAATGTAAGCAGCGTGTCAAATTGTGCAAATAATTATTCGGATAATCCATTTAATATACAAAGATTGAGATGCTACTATAATTGAAATATCATTGTGTCGATAGCGGCAGATAGAGAATCATCAGGAAAAGAACGGATGGGGGAACACGTCATGTCTACACCAACAGGTTTTATGGAATACAGCCGCCAGCTTCCGGCGGATCGCGAGCCGGCTGAACGGATCAAAGATTGGGAAGAATTCCACAAGCATTTATCCGAAGAGGAACTGCGCACACAGGGAGCACGCTGCATGGATTGCGGCACTCCTTACTGCCACACGGGCATCGACATGGCAGGAGGCACCTCCGGCTGCCCCGTGAACAACCTGATACCGGAATGGAACAACCTGATTTACCGCGGACTTTGGAAAGAAGCGCTTGACCGCCTTCATAAAACGAATAATTTTCCGGAGTTCACGGGCCGTATTTGTCCGGCGCCTTGCGAGGGATCCTGCACCGTCGGTCTGATCGGCCAGCCGGTCACCATCAAGACGATCGAGCAGGCGATTATCGATAAAGGCTTTGAAGAAGGATGGGTTGTTCCAAATCCGCCCGAAAAGCGTACAGGCAAGCGTATCGCCGTCGTCGGCTCAGGACCTGCAGGACTTGCAGCAGCGGCTCAGCTGAATAAAGCAGGGCACAGCGTAACCGTATATGAGCGGTCTGACCGTATTGGCGGACTCCTGATGTACGGCATTCCTTCCATGAAGCTGGACAAAGCTGTCGTGCAGCGCCGTGTGGATCTGCTGGCTGCAGAGGGCATCCGCTTCGTCACGAATACCGAAATCGGCAAGGATATTTCCTCGCAGCAGCTCGCCGACGATTATGATGCCGTGGTACTGTGCGGCGGGGCTACGAAGCCGCGCGAGTTCAATATCGAAGGTAGTCATTTAAACGGCGTCCATTACGCGATGGATTATCTGAACGGAACGATCAAGAGTCTTCTCGATTCCGGATTGGCTGACGGCAAGTACCTATCGGCGGAAGGCAAGGATGTTATCGTCATCGGCGGCGGTGACACCGGATCCGACTGCGTCGCTACATCCCTTCGTCACGGATGCAGCAGCGTGACCCAGTTCGGTACGCATGACATGGCTCCGCTGGAGCGGGATCCGATCAACAACCCGTGGCCGCAGTTCCCGAACGTGTATACGCTGGATTACGCACAGGAGGAAGCCAAAGCGCTGTATGGCAAAGATCCGCGTGAGTTCTCCATCATGACCACCAAATTCGTGGGCGACGATGAGGGCAACCTGAAAGAACTTCATACGGTACAGATCAAGCGTATGGTTGATGAAACAGGACGGAAAATTTATCAGCCGATACCGGGTACCGAAAAGGTATTTCCCGCCCAAATGGCGCTGATCGCCATTGGCTTCGACGGTCCGGAACAAACGATCGTAAACCAACTGGGCCTTGAAACGGACCGGAGATCGAACGTTAAAGCGGCATACGGCAAGTATCAAACGAACGTCGATAACGTATTTGCGGCAGGGGACATGCGCCGCGGACAGAGTTTGGTTGTATGGGCCATTAACGAAGGACGTCAGGCGGCACGCGAAGTCGATAAATATTTGATGGGTTCCACAGTTCTCGTTTAATGCGGCAGTGAATATGTAAATATGGAATTTACTCCAAGGCTTCCCGAATTATTAGGGAGGCCTTCTTTTGTCGTTGTGCAGCTTTTCTATAGATGATAAAGACGTGAAGATGATATTTACTTACGGGCTCCACGCCCTCGTTTCGTTGAAACCAAGGTGTTTGTATGCTATTATTATGAGTATTCGATTCTATGAAATGATCGGACCAAGGTCGGGGGAGGCTTTCTTTTCTCGGCCTTTTTCATGGGAATATGAACGTCCATTTGAGGAGAGACGGTACTTTTGAAAACACTAGTGATTGCAGAAAAACCGGATATGGGACGTAATATCGCGGCTGTCATTGAGCCGAAGGCCAAAAACGCCCGCACCTACATCGAAGGGGAGCATTACATCATTACGTGGGCGATCGGACATTTGATCGGCTTGGCTGAGCCGGATGCGTATGATGACAAATACAAGAAGTGGAATATCAATGATTTGCCGATTATCCCCGAGCAGTTCAAGCTGAAGCCCAATCCGAAAACGAAAGATCAGCTTAAAGTAATTGCCGAGCTGTCCAAACGAAGCGACAGGCTGATTAATGCTTGCGATGCCGGGCGCGAAGGCCAGCATATTTTCTCTCTGATCCAGCAGCATCTAAAAATGCGCCAACCGGTTCAACGGTTATGGATCTCGGATTTGACGCCCGAAACGATCCGCAAAGGCTTTGATGAGCTGAAGGACGGCAGGGAGTATGAGAACCTCTCCATGGCGGCAAGAGCCCGCAGCGAAGCGGACTGGCTGATCGGGATGAACGGCTCGCGAGCTTTTACGACCAAGCATAATGTGCTGCTCTCGGTCGGCCGCGTTCAGACGCCAGTGCTTGCGCTCGTCTATGACCGCCAAAAAGAGATCGAAGCTTTTAATTCTGCGAAGTTTTATGATGTCGAGGCCATATTTAAGCAAGGAGACTCCGAGTACAAAGGACTCTGGCAGGGCGAACGCATTCAGAATGAGGACAAAGCGAAGGCAATCGCGGCGAAAGTGCAAGGCAAGGAAGGTAAAGTACTGAGCTATGATATCAAGGATACGAAAGAGTATCCGTTCAAGCTTTACGATTTGACACTGCTGCAGCGGGAGGCTAACGCCAAATACTCCTTTTCTGCCAAAAAAACGCTCGATCTTGCTCAGGCCCTGTATGAAAAACATAAGGTGATCAGTTATCCGAGAACCACCTCCAACTATGTGACCGAGCAGAATATCCCGCAGATGTACAAGTCGCTGGACCAACTGCGAGGAACGGATTACGCCAAGTTTGCCGAGCATGCGGACAAAAAATTCGTTCATAAAAACAATAAATCGGTCTGCAACCCGGCCAAGGTGGAGGACCACCATGCCATACTGCCAACCAATAAAATGGCAAGAAACCTGGCGCCGGACGAAGCCAAAATTTATGACCTGATTGTGCGGCGCTTTTTGTCCCATTTTTATCCGCCGGCGGAGTATAAGGTGCATACGATCATGACGGCCGTAGAACAAGAAGAATTCAAAACGACCATCAAACAGCTGCTTTCGGAAGGCTGGAAGGTGATTTATGCCGATCAGAAAAAAGACGCCAAGAAATCCCGCGCGAAGAAGGATAAAGAGGAAGAGGACGATGTACAGCAGGAGGAAGAAGTCACGGCCCCTTTTCAATTAAACGCCAAAGAAGGGGTAACCTGCATAAGCAGCGAGGCGAAGGAAAAAGAGACCCAGCCCCCGAAGCCATACACTGAGGGAACGCTGTTAAAAGCCATGGAGAGCGCGGGCAAGCAGATTGAGGATGAAGAACTGCGGGATGCCATGAAGGATTCCGGTCTTGGGACGCCGGCGACGCGCGCAGCGATCATCGAACGGCTCAAGCAGGTGGGGTATATGGTGATGAAGGGGAAGCGCATCGTCATTACCCAAAAGGGGAAAATGGCCGTCGAGGTGATCCGGGGCGCGGGCGTCGATCTCCTGACGTCTCCCGAAATGACGGGACAATGGGAACGCAGGCTGAACGAAATCGCCAAGGGTTCCGCATCCGACGAAGTCTTCATGGCCAACGTCAAAAAGTTTGCGACCATGATTATCGGCAAAGTGAAAATGCAGCCGCGGGTCGCGAAGGAATCCTTTGAAGATCAATCCACCGATAGCACCGCCAAATCTTCGCGGAGCCGGAAGAAGCCGGCTGCCAAAGCAGGTGGGGAAGGCAATGCCGGCCAAACGGGAGCCTCCAGCAAAGCCTCTTCCAGCAAAGCCGCTACCGCCGTTAAACCGCGCGAACGGACAAGCGCGCCCGTAGCAGCAGCGTCCGAGCCGCGTACCGCCGTGTCCGGCATTGCGCCTTGCCCGAGGGCGGGCTGCGGAGGAACGCTGATCATGGGGAAGCGTGGTTACGGATGTTCTCATTATAAGACGGGGTGCACATTCGTCATTTGGAGGGATCAGTTCGGTGTTTCGCTGGAGCCATCAGATATTGCCTCACTCGCAGGCAGCGGGAAAACGGCGAGGGCTTTTACACTGAGCGATGACGGACAAGTGCATCAAGGAAAATTGATTCTGCTAGACCCGGATACGGGTACAATCGGCATCGATGCATAATTAATCGTTATTAACTTTTGATATCACAATGGCAAAGAAAGTCGAACAGTCGCTATTTCCAAGCGGCTGTTCTTTTTTTTGTTACATCAAAACGCGAATAGGTAAAAAATGCACCCTAAATGTAAAAGTAAAGGGATTTCATCGCGTGGTTATTGTCAATAAAATGAGACTACATCACAGTAGAGAGGAGGTTTGGTGGCGAACATAACTGTACAGGCATCAAGAGTCCGGGTGAAGAGTGAATATGAGAGGAGTGAATTTTTGTGAAAAAAGGAGCACTGATATTATTGTCTTTCATGCTTTTATGGGGGCTGCTGCCTAAGTCATTGTTAAACGAACGAGTGGATGCAGCTTCCGACCCCAGTCTCATATTCCGCATGGAAAATCAGGACATTAACGGCAGTCCGTACCCTGATCTGAACGACAAAGTCGATACGCTGAAAACGCTGGATCAAGGCACCATTGTCGTGAAGTTCCGCTACACGGGCAATTCGATCATGTCTTTATTTTCTCTCAGCAATAACACCGTAGCGGATGGGCACTTCCATCTCTACATTACGCCGACCTTGATCGGGAGCGAGAATCGCTATGCCGAACCGGGTAAAACCAAGTCCAACACCCATATTAAAAGCAATACAATCACGCTGACGCCAAATGTGGATCATACGGTGGCCATGGTGATGGACAAGGCGGCCGGATACAAGTATTTCCTGGATGGTGTTCTCATTAAAGAAGATAGCGTTTCACCCCGAAAATTTTTAAACAACATCTATGCTCCGAACAGCTCGAAACTGGGAATTACCGAAAGAGCCGGCGGAGCTTTTCAATACCCCTTTACGGGCAGCATTGCTTATGCTGAAGTGTACAGTAAGCCTCTTGATGATCAGACGCTGATCAATATGACGAGAACCGTCAGCTCGGCTGCTGACCTGAATGCTGTTAAACAGGCTATCACTTCGAATGCGGCTTCTTCCACCTTCGTGTTTACGGGGGGCGGGATGACGTTTTCGCCAGGAGCTGCGGAAGGGTACCGGAATTATATGCAGCATTTCGAGGAACGGATTCGCTGGGAGCTGGGAGGCACGCTTCAGCGGCGGAATTTCGTGTTCAATACGCAGAAAAAGGGGATGACGGCAGCCGGCCTCCTGGCTGATTTTGACAGACGCGTCACCCGGTTACAGCCCAAAGCCGTGTTCGTGTCATTGGGACAGGAGGATGCGGCGAGCAATACACCATTGGCGACATTTAAAAGCAATGTCAAAACGATTGTAAGCCAAATTCGAAATGCAGGCTCCATCCCGGTTCTCGAGAGCAGTATCGTTCCGATCAGCTCGACTTTCGCAGCCAAGGTATCCACTTATGTGGACACGCTGAAGCAGATTGCCGCAGAAGACGGTGTCGTGCTCATCAACCATTACGAAACGTGGAATGGGTATACAGACAGGGCTGCATTGACCGCTTCTGACGGCGTGACACCGAATGAGCTTGGGCATCTCAGGCTTGCCAAAGAGCTAATGAGCTTGTTCGGTGTCGGTGGAAGCGGGTATACCTGGGGAATCAACGGATATACGGACACCAAAGAACCTGCCAGTCAAGTCATAAACCGGAATGTCGCGTATACCGAATCGGGCAGCGCCATTTCCGTTAATTTGACAACAAGCTTAACCGGTCTCGGAACGGTGGAGAAGGTTATGGTGACACTTCGTTCTGATGAGGAGCAGGTCGTTCGCGAGACCGCAAGCGGGACGGGGACGGTATCCATGGGCAGCGTCGTCTCCTCAAAACCGTACACCTTAACGGTTAAAGCAAAAATGGCAGGATCAGCCGTTTGGACGCAGCTGCAGACTGCATATATTCATGGCAGTGCGCCGGCTCCCGTTCAGGTACCGTCAGAAATACAGTCCTTGCTTCAGGGAACCGGGCCGGTCACATGGCTGTTCAGCGGAGACAGCATTACGCACGGCGCTCTGCATACAAAAGGGTACAAGTCGTTTGCCGAGTTGTTCGGTGAACGGGTCAAAGGCGAGCTGTCAGCCGTCAATCCGGCGCGGGCTGACGATATCGTGCTGAATACAGGCGTATCCAGCATGACCACAAGGGATTTGCTCGCGAATTTCGACCGCTGGGTGACCGTCAACCAACCGGATGTGGTGTTTATTGCGTTTGGCATGAATGACAGCAGCAATCAAATGGTTCCGCTTGAAGAATTCAAGAACAACCTGCGGACAGCCGTAGACAAGGTAAGGCAGCTTGGGGCGATCCCCGTGCTTGAGACGATCAACACAATCAAGCCGGCGGATGGAGGGCGCGTGAACAATTTGCCTCTCTACGTGGATGCGATTCGCAGTGTGGCACAGGAGAAGCAGGAGCTGCTCGTTGATCATTACCAATATTGGACGGAAGCAGAACAGAAAGAAAGTCATATCAAGAGCATCTGGCTGAATGACAACATTCATCCCAATTACGTCGGATCAACCCACATGGCTGCGGCGATATTCCACACGCTGGGGCTGGACGATCCCAATAGTTATATCGCCAGTCTACGGTATATCGTGGCACCGGCAACGCAAGCTTTAAACCAAACTCCGTCCGTCACTGCGGCCAATCAAACCATAACGGTTGATGTTCCTTCCATCGTAACCGCGGCTGGAGGGGCAGGCGCAGTGGAAAGCGTAACCGCATCTATCAATCTGGGGAACCAGAATACGATGACCATGACCACATTTAAGAAGGATGGTGTGATCCGTTTCACGAACCTGACGCAGCCTGGCAGTTACACCGTGAAGGTGAAGGTAAAAGTAAAGGGTCAGAACAAAGAACTGATCATGAACGATGCGAATGCATCCCTATAGGAGGGTAAAATGGGAATCCGAATCCGGAAATCTATGATCATGATGTTATGTTTGTCCCTTATTGCGGTATCGATACAAACAGGGGGGGAGACGGCAGAAGCATCCGTGAGCGATGGAATTGTCCTGGACTATGGTATACGCCAGAGCTTTAACGGCACAAGTGACTTCATCGATAAATCGGCGGATATCGGCAAGGTAGCCGGGCTGACGCAAGGAGCCATTGTCGTGAAGTTCAAGTCGACGAGCGGAGCCATCGCCAAAACATTCCTCAGCGCAACCGATACAACCAAACCCTCCAGCAATTTGTCTTTTACAATGAACGGAGGCACCGTGTATTTCGAGAACAGGGAAAACAATGTGTATACTACGCGGATGAGTGCATCAGGCAAGTATAACGACGGCCAGTGGCATACGGCAGTGCTCAATGTTAGCAGTGGAGGAGCCAAAATCTACGTGGATACCGTGGAGAAGGGTTCGAGCCCGTCGGCTGCTTTTTTCCCGGCCGTGAATCATATTAACGCGATGTACGTCGGAAGGAACCAGGACAGCACAGGACCCGAATGGTATTATTCCGGTGAGATGGATTTTCTGAAGGTTTATAACAGACCGCTCAATGCGCAGGAAATCAGTGAGGTGAGCAGCATTCCATACGTGCGTTTGGATTACACCATTCCTTTCATCGACTTGTCCAAGGACACTGGCAGAATGGTATTGACAGACAGGCAGCCGGGACAATACCTGGGTCAACCGGACTCGGTGCTTCTGGACGACAACCAGACCATTATCACCGTCTATCCGAAAGGTCACGGCAAAGGACCGATTCTGATGAAAAAAAGCACGGATGGCGGACGGTCCTGGAGTGACCGACTGCAGACGCCTGTATCATGGGAGACCAGCCAGGAAACGCCGACTATTTATAAAGTTACCAAGCCCGACGGAACGACGAGACTGGAGCTGATCAGCGGGTTACCCGCAAGTCCGGGCGGCTTCAAGACGGCTTACTCGGACGATGAAGGGCAAACCTGGTCCGAATTCACTTCCTATTTTGCGAATACGGGCAAATACGGCTGGGTAGCGATGGCCAGTCTGACACAGCTGAAAAAGCCGGACGGCAGCTGGGACAACAAATGGATGGGGATTTTCCATGATGGCAGCTACAATAACTGGAAGACCTACTTGACGTTTGATGCCAGCGGCAACGAGCAGTGGAGTGTACCTGTTCGTCTGCTTGCGGAACACAATGCCGTTGAAAAGAGCGCCGGCCTGTGCGAAATCGAAGTCGTCCGTTCACCTGACGGTCGGCAGCTGGCATTGCTTGCCAGAGCCCAGTTCAAGAAAACGAACGCGATGATCGCTTTTTCTAATGACGAAGGGAACACATGGACCGAACCTAAAGAAATGCAGGGAGCACTGATGGGGGAAAGACATAAGGCGGAATACGATCCGGTGTCGGGAAGACTCCTGATCACCTTCCGGGATATCATCCGCAGAAGCGCGGCCGATTTGAACGATTGGGTCGCAGGAGACTGGGTGGCGTGGGTTGGTACTTACGATGACCTGGTCAACTTCAGGGAAGGTCAATACCGGGTGCGGCTCATCGAGGATTTCACGCCGTCCGTCCGCAGCGGCGACACCGGATATGCAGGGAACGTCGTGCTGCCTGACGGAACCTACGTGCTTACGTCCTATGGATACTTTGATGCTCAGGATGTCAGAGCACCGTACATCATGACGACACGCCTGAAGCTCAGCAAGCTTGATTCTTTGGCTGCTGCATCGGCCGGAGCTGTCCATTAGAATAATGATATCAAACAAAACAACGGTCCCTAATTCAGGGGCCGTTGTTGTTCTTGCTTGATTTTGATGTCGATAATCTCCGGTATCTCTTCGATGGACGACACGGTATACAGGGATGAACCGGGCTGCTGCTCCAGCTCGACCATATTGTATACCCATTCATTGGATTGTTTGATGTATATGCTTTGCAGGCCTGCGGTTAGCGCAGGCACCACATCCGTCCGCAGCGAATTGCCGATCATCCAGGTGGAGGAACGGTCGAATGAGCCTTTCCGCAATATTTGCTCCAAAGTGGATTCGTTTTTATGCTGCGTAATATAGATGCGGTCGTCAAAATACGTGCTCAGCTTCATTTGGTCGATTTTACGCTGCTGAATGGCGGTTTCTCCGCCCGTGTAGAGATAGAGGTGATGACCATCCTTTTGCAGGGTTTCAAGTGTTTCCACCATGCCCGGATATGGCTCAACCTCTTGTTCATATACGCTGAGCCCCAGCTTGTTCAGCTGACGCTCTTCCTCCAGATGGATGGGACGGCCAAGTTTCCGGCAGAAAAAACGGTAAGTCTCGATCAGCGAATTGGGAAAGTTGCCGCTGCTGAAACCGGTCCGGTTCACCTGGGCAACATCGATTTCGATTTGCTTCTCGCGTATTTCTTCGGTTGATAGACGCTCCTCTCCAAGCCAGTGATGCACAAGCTCAAAGAATTCCCCCAGGACAAGCCCGAAATATTTATTGCAATGGATGAGCGTATCGTCCAAATCAAATAAAATATGCTGTCTTAACGTGTTATTCAACAAGCTTCTCTCCTTATAGACGCATGTAAGATTCCAGAAACATCTGGAGCTCCGACGCACCGTCCGGACGGATACTGAATTTCTCCGTGTCTCCCGCTCCGAGATGAATCCGCAGCAGTCCCGCTACTCTTAGGATCATCAAATGATGCTTAAGCGATTCCTCCGTCTGATCCAAATCACGGATCATTTCGTCCAGTGAATGAGGCTTTTCCGCAACGTAACGAAGCAGGCGGAGGCGCTTGGGATCAGACAGGGCATGCGTCATTCGCAGCAGGCAGGTTGGGGGCTCGTCCTCATCCTCTTCGGGGACATCAACGGGGTATTGAATCAGCATCATTTTTTTATAGAAACAGTACGTATTGATCGGACGGTTATGAACCGTCGGAAACAGCACGATCGTCTGAATTTCGGGAGCGTTTTCGATGACGAGTCCGCCGGAGGCGTACTCCACGAGGCTCATCGGATCCATCTTGGTAAGGAGCATTCCCTTTTCCTTGGCATCTTCCTCGATAAGAGGGATAATGCTCGGCTCCACGTTTTTGAAATAATGCTCATACCAAAGCGTCAGGAGCGGGGTATACTGCTCCCGAATCCGGCGCGTTTCTCCGATCGTTAATTCCGGGAGATAGGGGGAGGCGGCTGCCAGCAGCACTTCATCGGGCGTTTCCCGCAAGCACTCCAGAAAAGAAGGAACGGAATCCCCGTTGTTCCGGTGAATGGCCCAGGCATACAAGACATCATAATCGTCGAAAGGCCACTTCGCCGTCTCGGAAAGGGCAGCCGTCACTTCCGGCGTCAGCTTGCCGCTTACTTCACTGATCCATTCCGGTCCGATGTCCAGATTGCGGACCCATTTCTTGGATGTATATACCATGAAACTGCCGAGCAGTTCATATATGGGCGAAACATCAACTTTCACTTCATAGTTCATGAAAAGGGTAACCTCCTATGAAATCAGTGCATCTCCTTCATTATGGCTTGTTGAGTATCGGGTTGTCTACTATAATGTTCAAGTAGTTTGTCCGGATCGATCGAAGGAGGAAATTTTCATTGTCTCAATCTAACAGCATGAATCGCAGCTCATCTTTTCATTATGTCATATTGCTCATCGTAATTGTAGCGGCGGGGGTCAGCCAAGGGCTGCTGCTGCCGGTATTGTCTATTTTCCTTGAAAAAATGGGCGTATCTTCAGCCATGAACGGCTTGAATGCAGCTGCGCTGTACGTGGGCTCATTTGCGATGACCCTGGTGGCGGAACGTACGCTCGGCGCACTCGGTTTTAAAAAGCTGGTCAGCATCGGGCTTGTGCTCGTCCTGTTCTCCGTCATATTGTTCCCCGTATTTCCCAATGTGAAATTCTGGTTCATCCTTCGCCTGCTCGTAGGCATCGGCGACAGCGCCGTACACTATGCAGCACAGCTGTGGGTACTCTTGGTCACCCCGGAAGAGAACCGGGGCAGAAATATTTCAATTTACGGCATGTCCTACGGCCTCGGCTTCAGTCTGGGACCGCTCGGGATTCCGCTGCTGTATTTCGGCAGCAGCGTGCCTTTCATTGCGCTCGCAGTGCTCGTTCTCCTGGTACTTCTGCTCGTGTTGATCAAGCTGCCGGACCTGCGGCCGGAGAAGCTGAAAGGGGAGGAGCGGCCGACGAAACGTTTCCGCCGCAGCTATGCTTTTGCGTGGTATGCCCTTATTCCGGCCCTGCTCTATGGTTATATGGAATCGGGTATCAACAGCAATTTTCCCGTCTATGGCTTGCGTGTCGGTCTCAGTGAACAGCAGATCGCCTTCCTGCTGCCTTTCATCGGCATCGGCGGCTTGGTGCTTCAGCTTCCTTTAGGCTTGCTAAGCGACCGTTTCGGAAGAAAGAGGGTTTTGATCATTTGCGGCATCCTTGGCGGCCTGGCCTTTACACTCGTGCCTTTGGCCGGCACCTCAACGGCAGCGATCCTGATCCTGCTGATGCTGGCGGGCGGCATGATCGGCTCCTTCTTCTCGCTCGGGCTTGCTTATGCAGCGGATATTCTTCCAAAACTGCTGCTGCCCGCAGCCAACGTCATCGCATCCTTTCATTTTAATATAGGGAGCATCGCAGGACCCAATATAGGGGGCACTTTGATGCAGTACGGCTGGAATGCCGGGATGTTTATCGTGCTTGGTCTCGGCTTCATGGCATTTGGTCTACTTGGCGTCCTCGTCAGGAGTAAAACTTTGACTGAGGGGGACGGCCTATAGCTGTACTCCTGAAACCGAATGCTTTATGATAGTAGAAAGAGAACGAGAGACCAGAGGAGAAATGTCATGATTAGAATCCAGCATTTAACCAAGTCCGTCGGAGTCGATAAAATACCTGTACTCAAGGACATTTCGCTTGATTTTCAGCGGGGGGAACTGATCGCGATCGTCGGAGCCAGCGGAAGCGGGAAAAGCACCTTCCTTCGCTGTCTTGCGCTCAAAGACAAATGGGACAAAGGCACCTTCGTGGTTGACGGCGTAGATATATTGAAGGACCCGTTCCCCGGAAAAAGAAAAATTAAACGCGAATGGGCATACTTAGAACAAAATCCGCATTTGAACCTGAACCGTACCGCGCTCAAAAATGTGCTGATTGGCCAGTCCGGTCAAACGCCGGTATGGAGAATGGCGACGGGCATGATTCGTTCGGACGATTACATGGGCGCGATGGATGTCATCGAACAGCTCGGGCTGCTGGAAAAAGCGCATAATAAGTGCGAAAAGCTGAGCGGCGGTGAGCGGCAGCGGATCGCCATCGCGCGTTCCCTTGTGCATGGTGCGAAAGTGATTCTTGCCGATGAGCCCGTGATCGGGCTGGATCCGAAGTCGCAGGAAAGCGTCATGGAGACGCTCAGAAAGCTGTGCGAAGAGGAGCGGGTCAGCGTATTGACGGTGCTGCCGCTGGAGCTTGCAGAACGTTACGCAACGCGGATCATTGGCTTATCTGGCGGCGGAATCGGCTTCGATATTTCCGGCCGCCGGCTCACGGTCCGCGAACGAAATATGCTATAAAGCCTCGTGCAGGCTTTGGATAGAAAAGAGTGATTCTTTTTGGTAAAACGCTACTGGATTTATATTCCTGCCGCATTGTTCCTGATGCTGCTGCTTGGCGGATGTTCCTTTATTAGCGACCCGGTCTTGATGATGAAGACCCCTCAGTTGTCGGCAGAGAAGGAATCCTTGCGGGCGATCGTAATGGCCCAGCTGCCGGAGGATGCCAACCTGATCCGCTCGAATGAAGAAGACGACACGAACGTAATACATTTTGTGGATCTGGACAACGATGGTGCAAGTGAGGCAATCATATTTTATGAAACGCCGGATCAGACCATCGGCATACACGGCATGATCTTCAAGAAAAGCAACGATAGCTGGGTCAAACAAATCACGTTTGACGGCGTAGGCAAAGTGCTCGAATCGCTGTATTTTAAGGATATGACGAATGACGGCAAAGTGGATATCGTTGCAGGCTTCTCCATGGCCAACGAAGAGACCCAGAACCGTGTCTTCATCTACAGCTACAATGGCAAAAGCCTTGAGAGGGTGCTGGAGCGTCCGTATACGAATTTCGTCATCAGCGATATGAACAAGGATCATATCAATGATCTGACGATTGTCGATCTGAAGCATGGAGAGAGCAACTTCATTACGACATTCCAGTTCGAAGAGGGCAGCTTCATGGAGCTGGACCGCTTGGAGATGAAGCCGTATATCTACAATTATTACAATATTGTCGCAGGGAAAGTGTTCACGGATCCCGAAGGAAACAGCATCGAAGGAATTGTATTGGATGCCACTCTGTCCACGGTCGGCGAAGCCTCCTTTACCAGTATTATTGTCATGCAGGACGGCAAGCTGAAATCGGTATTCGAGAAGGACGATCAGACCTTCAGGCAGTCCCGGATCTTCAGTGAAGATATTAATAACGACGGTCTGATTGAAATCCCGCTGCTGGAAACGCCGGTCGGCTGGGAGAATTTCGTCCAGAAGGAAGTCCCTTATTTCTATGCCTACTATCAATGGGACGGCAAAAGCGGCCTGAAGTTTGTCGCCGAGAAGTACCATGATACGAAAAACGACTTCGATTTTGGTTTTTTCCCGACCCAGTGGCATAACAAAGTGACGATTGATACGAAATCGCAAAAGGATAAATACCTGCGCTTTTACATGATCGAGACGGGGAAGACGGTCGCGGAGATCAAGTTTTTCTCGCAAAATGAATGGGAAAAGCAGCATGAGGACTGGAAGTATCTGTCCCGCAACAGCGGGAAGGTCATAGGCTACAAAAAAAGCGTGGACTTTGATTTTAACGGCAACAAGAACAAATCAAAGGATGAAGTACCGCCGATAGAAAGGAAGGACAAGCAAAGTGAGTAAAGTATTAATATTGGAAGATGAAGATTCCATCCGAAGTTTTATCGTCATTAATTTAAAGCGAAACGGGTTTGATGTACTCGAGGCATCGAACGGCAATGAAGCGCTGGACATTCTGATGGGCACGCCGGATATCGATATCGCCTTGCTCGACGTTATGGTGCCGGGCATTGACGGGTTTGAGGTATGCCGCAGAATTCGGGAAACGAATGAACGCCTCGGCATTATTTTCCTGACGGCCAAAGTGCAGGAGCAGGATAAGGTGTATGCTCTTTCGGTTGGCGCGGATGACCATGTCAGCAAACCGTTCAGCCCGACCGAGCTGATTGCACGGATTCAGTCCCTGCTGCGCCGGGTGAACGTTCACCGCGAGACCTCAGCGAAGGTCAGCTTCCAATCGGGACCTTTTGCGCTTGACCTGATTTCGAAGCAGTTTAAGAAGAATGGGCACAGCATCGAGCTGACGCCTACGGAATTTTCGCTGGTACAGTTTTTCCTGGAAAAAGAAAATACCCCGCTCAGCCGGGACGTGCTTCTCGATCACGTGTGGGGCAAGGAATATATGGGTGATCCGAAGATCGTGGACGTGAACATCCGCCGTCTCCGCCAGAAGATCGAGGATAACCCTTCCGAGCCCGAGTTTCTCCAGACCGTATGGGGTCACGGGTATAAATGGAAGGGTCAGGGACAATGATCAAGAAAGGCATTCGCCGGCAAATCGTCATGCATTACTTCATCGTCGTGTTTTCGACGCTGCTGCTGGCTGAAGTCATTTTTTTGCTGGCTATACGAAGTTATTACTACGACAGCATCTATAGCCATATTACGAATCATATCAAACAGGTGGAAGAGTATCAGAAGTTTGAGACCACATCCAATAATGGCAGGGACTTAGGCAATTTGCTTATGGTCTATAAGCTGAATTACACCGAGATGCAAATTCTCAACATTCAGGGTGACGTTCTCATTAACTCTTCGGATTTCCAGCCTGATATTTCGATGAAGACGAGCGATATATCACAGGCGCAATCGGGAAACATCGGAAGATGGGTGGGCCGGCAGCCGAATACGGGCGAAGACGTGATGGCCGTCTCCAAAATGCAGCAGGACAACGGTCGTGATGCATATATCGTACGTTATGTTACCTCACTGGAAAGTGTAAACGCGAAACTCTTTCAAGTCACGATGATTGCGACGGCCGTAGCGGCCGCCGTGCTGGCGCTCGTGCTGGCGTTCAGTCTTGGGCTCGCCAATTCCATCGTCAAACCCCTGAATACCATCACTGCCGTCTCGGCGCAGATGGCGAAGGGAAAGTTCAATATCCGGATCAAGGGCAATTACAAATATGAGCTTGGCGAGCTCGCTTCCACGCTGAATTACATGGCACAGGAAATTGTACGCAGCAATCAGGTAAAGGATGACTTTATTTCTTCCATTTCGCATGAACTCCGCACGCCGCTGACCAGCATCAAAGGCTGGAGTGAGACGATCAATTCCGGAGGATATGATCCGGAAGAGACGAAAATCGGGATGGAGATCATCACGAAGGAAACGGAGCGCCTCATCGGCCTGGTCGAAGAAATACTCGATTTCTCGAAGCTGCAGCAAAACGAAATGAAGGTATCCTTCGCACGGGTCGATTTGAAGGAGCTGCTGCAGGAAATCATGCTTAATCTGTGGACCAAAGCCGAGAAAAGATCCATCGAGCTGCGCCTGGATTCGGTCGACAAACCGCTGGTCGAAGGGGATGCCAACCGACTGAAGCAGGTGTTCCTCAATTTGGTGGACAACGCCATCAAATTCTCGCATGAGAACTCGGCCATTGATCTCCTCGTATCCTTTGAGGGGAATAACGTGGTCGTCCAGGTGCATGATACCGGTATCGGGATCAGCGAAGATCATCTGATTAAAGTGAAGGACCGATTCTTCCAGGTAGACCCGCTCAACGGAGGGACCGGACTCGGACTTGCCATTTCCCAGCAGCTGGTTGAGCTTCATCACGGCATCCTGTTAATTCAAAGCGAGCTCGGGGTAGGTACCACGATTGTGGTCCGACTGCCGAGATTGCTCGAAAATACGGATTCGGGACCCGATCCTGCTGTTTCGGCACCGCAGCTTCCGTAATTCCAACATCATATCCATGACAGCAGGAAAAGAGCGAAAACCGCAAAGGCGGGTTTCGCTCTTTTGTATATAGCAACCTGATCCATCGATATTACGAAGAAAGTCCTTCGGCACGGAGTCTGCCGGTCTTTTCGTATACTTCCTGCAGCAAGCGGGAAGGCTGGGTACGTACTGTCGGTTTTGGAAGAACCGTTTCATAAGGCCCGACCACAACCACTTGATCCGATGTGCCTTTAATGATAGCCCCATCCTTGATAACGGCTCCTTCGCCGATAATGGCGCGTTCGATATGAACATTCCGGCCAATTTTCGCGTTCGGCATCACGATGCTGTCTTTAATTTCCGAGAATCTGCCAACTTCGACACCACAGAAGAGCACCGACTGGTAAGCAGATCCGTCCATGAAGCTTGTATCGGAAATCATGCAATTGGCAGTCGTTCCCGTTCTCGCTTTATGGGCACCGATCTTCGTACGCCACGGGCGGGAATACATCGGCCATTCGCTGTTCTCCAGGTTGCAGGAGGCATTGCCGGCCAAAAGGTCCATATGTGCTTCCCACAAGCTGTTGACCGTACCCACGTCCTTCCAGTAACCGTCGAAGCGGTAGGCGAACATGCGATTTTGCTCATTCAGCATTTTTGGAATGACATCTTTCCCGAAATCATGGCTGGAAGCTTCATTGGCGGCATCCTCAAGCAGGTGGCGGCGCAAGTATTCCCACTGGAAAAGATAAATGCCCATGGAGGCAAGATTGCTTTCCGGCACCTCTGGCTTTTCGGCAAAATCGGAAATCCGAAGTTCGTCGTCCACGCTCATGACGCCAAAGCGGCTTGCTTCTTCCCAAGGCACTTCCATAACGGATATTGTTGCTTCGGCTTCCTGCTGCTTATGGAACTGAAGCATTTGGTTGTAATCCATATGGTAAATATGATCGCCGGAGAGGATTAGCACGTGTTCAGGTTGTTGACGGTCTATATATTCGATGTTTTTATAGATGGCATCAGCTGTTCCTAAGTATTCTGCGGATCCTGTATTGTAAGAAGGCAGCAGGGTAATACCGTCCTCATCCTTGCCTTCGAGCCCCCACGGCTCGCCTTCTCCGATATGTTGATGAAGTGATTCTGCCTCGTACTGTGTCAAGACACCGATGGTATCGATCCCTGAGTTCACACAGTTGCTGAGAGGAAAATCGATAATACGGTAGCGGCCGCCAAAAGGTACAGCCGGCTTTGCCTGTTTCGATGTCAGAGGTGCGAGTCTGCGGCCTTCACCTCCGGCAAGCAACATGGCGATGCAATCTTTCTTAAACATGTCGTTTCCCTCCCAAAAATTTGTCAATGTAGTACATACATAAACGGTTGCCGGCCCATCTGAAACGATTATATTGAAATAAAGTTGAAAAATTACAATTTTATTTTTCAGGAGTCATTTTCGCGTTTAAAGCGGCCGGAATAGGGTAATGGTTTAGGTGCACTATAATCTAAAAGCAGGTGATTTTGTTGGCAAAAAGGCATACAATACCCGGACTCCCGCCTACAGATGAAGATATATACTTATTTCATGAAGGGACCTCCTACCACAGTTACAGAATCTTGGGCGCTCATCCTGCTGTGGAAGAAGGACTGGAAGGCGTCCGGTTTACCGTTTGGGCCCCGCATGCCCGGCAGGTCGGGCTGGCATCCGACTTTAACGGTTGGAACGGTGATGAAGATTCACTACATAAGATACCCGATTCGGGCATTTGGAGTCGCTTTTTCCCCGGCCTCACCACAGGTACTTTTTACAAATACGACATCACGGGAATGAATGGGGAACGTTTTCTGAAAGCAGATCCTTATGCATTCGGTGCAGAAGTGCGTCCCGCAACGGCGTCCGTCGTTACCGATTTGAACGGGTATGCATGGCAGGATGCGGCTTGGCGACGTAAGAAGAAGGGACTTTACTCCAAGCCCCTCAACATTTATGAAGTTCATCTTGGAACCTGGCGGCAGAAGGAGGACGGATCGCTGTATTCGTACAGGGAAATCGCCGATTTGCTGATCCCTTATTTGAAGAAGATGAATTACACGCATGTTGAATTCATGCCGCTGGCCGAGCATCCATATGATTTATCCTGGGGCTATCAAGGTACGGGTTATTTTGCGGTCACCAGCCGTTTTGGTTCTCCGCATGATTTTATGTATCTTGTCGATGCGTGCCACCAGGCCGATCTAGGCGTCATTATGGACTGGGTTCCGGCGCATTTTACGAAGGACGCACACGGTCTTCGCAGGTTTGACGGCACGCCTTTATTTGAATATGCGGATCCGTTCAAAGCCGAGAAACCGGGGTGGGGAACCCTCAGCTTCGATTACGGCAAGCCGGAGGTACGTTCCTTCCTGATCTCGAACGCCCTCTTTTGGCTTGAGCTGTTCCATATCGACGGTCTCCGGGTGGATGCGGTGACAAGCATGCTGCGCCTGGATTTTGAGAAAAAAGAAGGACAGTATCAGCGGAATGAACAGGGCGGCATAGAAAACCTGGAAGCCATATCGTTCTTGCAGCAGCTGAATACAGCCGTTTTTCAATACTATCCCTATACATTAATGATGGCAGAAGAGTCGAGCGCATGGCCAGGCGTCACTTCGCCGGTGTCCGAGAACGGGCTTGGCTTTAACTACAAATGGAATATGGGCTGGATGAACGATACATTGGATTACGTGGAGGCGCCGTTCGACGCTCGCCCCGCCAAGCATCATTTGCTGACGTTCCCGATTGCCTATGCCTATTCAGACAACTATGCCCTTCCGTTAAGTCATGACGAAGTGGTACACGGAAAGAAATCGCTTCTCAGCAAAATGCCCGGTAATTATGAGCAGAAGTTTGCCGGGCTTCGGATTCTTATCGGCTACCAAATGACGCATCCGGGCAAAAAGCTGCTGTTTATGGGTGGTGAATTCGGACAGTTCATCGAATGGCGGGACCAATACGAGCTGGATTGGCTGCTGCTGGAGTATGACAGTCACCGGCAGATGCAGGCATATACGGCGGATCTGAACCGCTTGTATCTTGAGGAGCGGGCCCTGTGGGAACTGGACCATGAATTTGAAGGGTATCAATGGATCAGTCCGCATGACTCCTCGCAAAGCGTCATTTCTTATATGCGTAAAGGAAAACGGGCCGGGGATACGCTCCTCGTGCTGATTAACTTTTTGCCTGTGGAAAGACAGCAGTACCGGATTGGCGTGCCGCGCTCAGGCAGTTATATGCCGATTTTTCAAAGTGAGGATGCTAAATACGGCGGGCAGGGGGCATCTGTTACACGGTCTATACCTTCCGAGAAAATTCCATGGCATGATCAATTACACAGCATCGAGCTGAACCTGCCGCCGCTGAGCTTTATCATCCTCAAAAGGGAGGCGGGGAGCCGGGCGAAGGAGGACGGCACTGCAGCATCAAAGCCGCGCCGCTCCAAGGGAGCCGGAACGGCATCCCGCAAAGCCAAGGCTTTACAACCATCATCAGCAACTACGACATCCAGAAATACGGCCAAAGGAGGAAAAGAAGCATGAAGGTATTATTTGCTGCAGCGGAATCGGTACCATTTATTAAAACAGGAGGACTTGCGGATGTCATCGGCGCTTTGCCGCAGGCACTTTCCCGCAGCGGTGCCGATGTCCGTGTCGTTCTGCCCAAGTATCGCGGCATCCCATCACAGTACCGGGACAAGATGGAGCATTTAGGTGAGGTTTATGTTCCGGTGGGTTGGCGAAGCCAGTACTGCGGCATTGAAAGGCTCGTGCATGACGGCATTACGTATTATTTTATCGATAATGAGTTTTATTTTGGCCGCGACGCGGTATACGGATACGGGGATGACGGTGAACGCTTCGCATTTTTCAACCGCGGTGTGCTGCAAATATTGAAGATCATCGATTTTCAACCCGACGTGATTCACTGCCATGACTGGCATGCGGCCTTGATTCCCGTTCTTTTGGATGCTCACTACCGTCATGATCTTTTTTACTATGAAATCCGGACGGTATTCACCATTCATAATTTGCTGTATCAGGGCGTCTTCCCTTACGAGGTACTGGGGGAACTGCTTGAGCTAGGCAACCGCTATTTCACGATGAACGGCTTGGAATACTACGGCAACGTCAATTACATGAAGGGCGGAATCGTCTATTCCGATCATGTCACGACAGTCAGTCCAACCTATGCGAATGAAATTCAAACGGCCCACTTTGGATACGGACTGGAAGGTTTACTCCATTCCCTCGGCCCGAAGCTGAGCGGGATCGTCAATGGCATTGACACCAAAAGCTATAATCCCTCCACGGATCCGCATCTTGCTGTCAAATACCGGTCAAGCATCGCGAAGAAAAAAGAAAACAAAGTCCGTCTGCAGGAGGAACTGAATCTGCCCGTATCCGCCGAAACACCGCTGGTTGCGATGGTTACACGCATGGTGGATTCCAAGGGCTTGGATTTGGTCGTGAGGGTGCTGGACGAAATGCTGACCCTTGATGATATGCAGTTCGTTATCCTGGGGACGGGAGACAGCGCATATGAGCATTGGTTCAGGGAAGCCGAGCAGCGTCATCCGGAAAAACTGTCAGCCCAAATTACATTCAGTGATGCGTTATCCCGTAAAATTTATGCTTCGAGCGATATCTTCCTTATGCCATCGAACTTTGAGCCCTGCGGTATCAGCCAGCTCCTGGCGCTGCGATATGGAAGCATTCCGGTCGTCCGGGAGACCGGAGGACTTAACGATACGGTACACGCATACAACGAGTTTACGGGGCAGGGGAACGGATTCACCTTTACGAATATCAACGCGCACGATATGATGCATACCATCCGCCGCGCCATGTCTTTTTACAAGGAACCGGATCATTGGAACAAAATTGTAAAAAATGCCACGAGCGGAGATTACAGCTGGAATGTCTCGGCCCAGGAGTATAGCAATATTTATAAGCGCATCAGCGGCAAAGGTTAATCAGGAATAACGATTCAGGCACCAAAAAAGGAGCATCTGAAGTCTTGGCCCAAGACTTTCGGATGCTCCTTTCTTTATTCTGATAAAGGTTATTTGGTAATGTTCCGGTACAAAATCCGGTATCCGAACGGATCCAGGGAAATATTCATCATACCGTCCGTTGGTTTAACCTTCTCGTTCGTCAAGGCGTCACGCCAATCGGTGGTGACCATCGGATGGGAGAGGGTCTGCTTCTGATCCGTGTTGTTCATCCAGATCGTGAAATGGATGGAATCGTCCGCACGTTCATAGATGATGCATGGGTTGCCCGGTTCGGCTTTCAGGAAGCGGAAGCGGCCTTCGCGAAGGGCCTTATTGGATTTGCGCAAATGAATCATCATTTTGTAGAAATCGTAAAGCTCGCGGTCCTGTTGTTCCGGATCCCAGACCATGCACTTGCGGCAGTCAGGGTCTCCATCGCCTGCAATACCAACCTCATCGCCGTAGAAGATACATGGCGTCCCCATATAGGTGAAGAGGAAGACGACTGAGAGCTTCAGCTTGCGTTTGTCGCTGCCGAGGCGAGTCAGCAGGCGGGGGGTGTCGTGGCTGCACAGCATATTAAATACCACTTCGTTGGTCTGCTGCGGATAACGCATCAGCAGAGAACTCATGCGGTCGGAGAAGGCTGCACCATCCATCCCTCCATTGAAAAACTCAAGTACTTTATCGGCGAATGGATAGTTCATAACGGAATCGAATTGGTCCCCGACCAACCAGGAAAGGGAATCGCTCCATACTTCTCCCACGATATAAGCATCCGGGTTAGCGTTCTTAACGACCTTGCGGAAGTCGCGCCAGAAGTGGTGATCCACTTCGTTCGCCACATCCAGACGCCACCCGTCCAGCTTGATTTCCTTAATCCAGTATTCGGCTACGTCGAGCAGATACTCTTTGACCTCCGGGTTCGCCGTATTAAATTTTGGCATGTTGCCGAAGAAGCCGAAGGTATCGTATGTGGCGATGCCATTTTCGACGCGTGCAGGGAACTGATTCACATGGAACCAGTCGGCATACTTTGATTGTTCTCCGTTTTTGAGCACGTCCTGGAATGGTGGGAAGCTCTCGCTGCAGTGGTTGAATACCGCATCCAGCATGACGCGGATGCCTTTCTCATGGCAGGCTTCCACAACGTCCTTGAGCAGGGCGTTGTCCCCAAAATGAGGATCTACCTGTTTGTAATCCACGATATCGTACTTATGATTTGAAGGTGACTTAAACAACGGAGTGAAATATATCGCATTGATGCCGAGGTCTACCAAATCGTCAAGATGATCCAGAACCCCCTGCAAATCTCCACCGAAGTAGTTGTCTGTTTTTGGCTGGCCGCCCCAGGCTTCTGTCCCTTCCGGGTCATTGTTCGGATCGCCGTTCGCGAAACGTTCAGGCATGATTTGATAAAATACAGCGTCCTTAGCCCAGTCCGGCACCTTGAATACATCGATTTCATGTATGTAGGGGAACTCGTAATAACCGCCCGGAGGAGCGGGACAGTCATGATAAATTCCGTTGTCCAGCATGTAAACCGATTCGCTTCCTGCCGTAACCCGAAATCCGTAGTTCAAACGTTTGTATTTGGGAAGAACGGAAGCCTCCCAATAATCGAACATCTCATCGGATGCCGCCTTTTCCATCGTGATTTCAAAATAAGTCGAGTCCCAGTCATATTTGTCTCCGGTCATGGCGACAACGGAGTCCACATCGTTTTTCTTGGTGCGGACACGCAGATGAATGGTTTTGGGATCGTAAGCATAAGCCCACTTGTCGCGGGGCACATGATATAAAGCTTCGAGCAGCATGACTACACCTCCTGATAATGTCTAGCTATTTAATAACCGGAAACTAGGAAGAATGAACCATTGCCGCAAACTGCCATGGATTACGTTATTATGCTCCGTTAGGGGAGAGGGTCATGCTTGAAGCTCCATTTTTAGCATTATTCACCTTGAAATGTATAGAAATGAATAAATACGAAATGGACTGTTTGAAAGGCTAAACAACGGGGTGAAATAAATACGATAGTTATTTACATATCAGCAAAATAAACCACCAATAAATGTTAAAATTAAGTAGTGAAAAATTGATTGTTATTTAAACATGATATTGGAATTGGTCGAACTTAAAGAACCCTTTTTATCGACCAAAGGAATATTAATCTATGGACAATTCATTATTATTGACAATTTGTTGAAAACGAGTTGCTTTGTATGAAAATTACATTGCATAATCATGCAGTTTGTTGTAGTATAAAACATGCTTTCGTAAGGGTAATGATGAATCGCAAACATGACCATACTAAGCGCAACAACATGAGGATATGGACAGGAGAGAT
Source organism: Paenibacillus sp. SAFN-054 (assembly GCF_051966755.1). Taxonomy (NCBI): domain Bacteria; kingdom Bacillati; phylum Bacillota; class Bacilli; order Caryophanales; family Paenibacillaceae; genus Paenibacillus; species Paenibacillus sp. SAFN-054. Next base: position 1,463,652 of record NZ_JBQCKS010000001.1, on the reverse strand, counting down.
AGATGATGAAAAAATGGGGTACTTTAACGTTATGCTTGATGCTCGCAGGAAGTCTGCTTGCAGGATGCGGAGATAAGAACAAGGATGAGGCAGCCGCACCGGATAACGGTGCAACGAATGCCAGTGCCAAAACGCTCGTGCTTGGGACAAGCGCCGATTTCCCTCCGTACGAGTTCCATAAAATGATTGACGGCAAGGATCAAATCGTCGGCTTCGACATTGAGATTGCCAAAGAGATCGCGAAGGACATGGGCGCGAAGCTTGAGGTCAAGGACATGGATTTCAAGGCACTGCTTGGAGAACTTTCGAGCGGCCGCGTTGACTTCGTCATCTCGGGCATGACACCCGATGAGGAACGGAAGAAAGCAATTGACTTCTCAAACAACTACTATAAAGCTGAGCAGGCTGTAGTCGTCCGCGAAAAGGACAAAGATAAGTACACAACGATGCAATCGCTTGAAGGAGTATCCTTCGGCATTCAGACCGGCTCGATTCAAGAGGACATTGCCAAAACCATTCCAAAAGCGAAAATTACAGGACTCGGAAAGATCAATGATATCATCATGCAGCTGAACTCCGGCCGTGTCGACGCTTCCATCATGGAAAAGCCGGTTGCCGAAGCCTTTCTGAAGAACGTCAAGGGACTTGCGATTGCTGATGCTGTGCCTGATTACAAGGAAGACGGATATGCGATCGGCGTGAAAAAGGGAAATACGGAGATGGTGGAGCAAATCAACAAAACACTCGACCGGCTGAACTCCGATAAGAAAATTGAACAATTCGTATCCGAAGCCAGCGATCTTGCGGCTCAAAAATAATCGAACGCGAAAAATAGCGGATATCCTTCGCTATTTTTTGTTTGCGGCATCGAGGAAGGAAGTAAGGATTTCATGAACATATTCGAGACGTTCTGGACGTATCGTTCCTATTTCGGAACGGGCATCCAATATACTCTGCTGCTTGCAGCGATCGGAGTCATTTGCGGCTTCATTCTGGGCATGCTCGTGTCCATGCTGCGGATGTCCCGGTTCGGGCTGCTCCGTTTTGTGGGAACCGTATGGGTGGAGTTCCTCCGGGGTACCCCAATGATCGTGCAGCTATTCATCATCCATTACGGTTTGGTATCGTTCGGCATCAAGCTGACTCCCATTGAATCCGGAGCGATTACGCTTTCGATCAACAGCTCGGCTTATCTGGCGGAAATATTCCGCGCCGGCATTCAGGGCGTGGACAGAGGGCAGGCAGAAGCTGCCCGTTCTCTCGGCATGGGTAAAGCCATGACCATGAGGCACATTATTTTGCCGCAGGCCGTCAAAAGCGTGCTGCCGGCCATCGGCAACGAATTCATTACCATCATTAAAGAATCCTCGATCGTATCGTTTATCGGCGTGACCGATCTGATGTATCAAGCGCAGGCTGTCACGACCATTACTTATGAGTCGTTGAAGCCGCTCTTAATCATTGCCGCCATTTATTTTGTTATGACCTTCACGCTGTCCAAGCTGCTTGGTTTGTTCGAAAGGAGGCTGAATACGGATGATCACCGTTAAGGATCTGCACAAATCGTTCGGGAAGCTCGAAATATTAAAAGGCGTTAACGTTGAAATCGCCAAAGGGGAAGTCGTAGTCGTGATCGGACCCAGCGGATCGGGGAAAAGTACGTTCCTCCGCTGCCTCAACCTGCTCGAAACGCCAACGAGCGGCGAAATTACGTTTGAGGGCGAGTCCATTACGGATCGTAAACATAATATTAACTTGACCCGTGAGAAAATGGGCATGGTATTTCAGCAGTTCAACCTGTTTCCGCATAAAACTGTGCTTCAAAATATTATGCTTGCCCCATTGAAGGTGAAAAAAATGGCTTCCTCGGAAGCCGAGACGATCGCGGTGGATTTACTGCGTACCGTCGGCCTCGCCGATAAAAAGAATGCGTATCCTTCGCAGCTGTCAGGCGGTCAGAAGCAGCGCATTGCTATCGCGCGTGCTCTGGCGATGCAGCCCCATGTCATGCTGTTTGACGAGCCGACTTCGGCGCTGGATCCCGAGATGGTCGGAGAGGTTCTTGAAGTCATGAAGAAGCTGGCTGAGGGCGGCATGACCATGGTCATTGTCACACATGAGATGGGCTTTGCCCGTGAGGTAGGAGACCGAATCCTGTTTATGGACGGCGGTCAGATCATGGAAGAAGGAACACCGTCCCAGGTATTTGGCAACCCGCAGAATGCACGTACGAAAGATTTCTTGAGCAAAGTACTCTAGCACATACGAAATAAGCCCCGGCGAGAATCCATTTCTCGCCGGGGCTTATTTCGTATGTAATGAAGAATTTGTAATCATTTTAACGCAAATCGCGATTTAAATTTTTAAGCAATTAGTAACTTTCTAACTCTGATAACGGAAGTTATAGTGTTAATAGTTGCAATATGGTAACATTTTCATGCGCACTGGTTACAAAATTGTGATATATTGAGTAAGCCAAAACTTTGGAACACAAAGTGCGGGGGATTATTTTTACCGTGAAAGACTTAGTCACTTGGGGTGAATCGTGATTGTAACGTAGGGTTGTCTCCTCAATCCGAACCCGACAGCTAACCTCGCAGGCACTGAAGGATTTTAAGGAGGAACTATGAAGAAGAGATTTAAAGGATTGAAATTTATCGCAGCTGCAATCGGCATCACATTGGCGGTACAAGCCGTTCCTGTCCATGCGGACTCTGTACATGTGGCCAAGGAAGGCGATACCTTCTACACACTATCGAAACAATATGGCGTCAACCTAAATCAATTGATGAATGCTAATCCTAACGTACAAGCCACGAACATCTATGGAGGATTGAAGCTTAACATTCCCGGAGTTGAAACCATGAAGGCCTACGCGGATTCCGCGCCGGCATCGATCACCGCGGCTTCGCTTAGCGTGGATTCGGAGCAAAAAATCGTGGAAGCATGGGGTAAAACCTTTACGTATAATAAAACCCTGAAAGTCAAAGCTACAGCATACTCTGCTGCGGCAAGCGAAAATGGCAAATGGGGTGCCGTCGACTATTTCGGTAATCCGCTCGAACTCGGTACCATCGCCGTGGACCCATCCATTATTCCGCTCGGAACGAAAGTGCTTGTCACTGGACATGATTTTGCGGGTCTTCCCAAAAAAGCTTTCGTCGCTACCGCAAAAGATGTAGGCAGTGCCATCAAGGGCAACCGCATCGATATCTTTGTTCCAGGAAGCCAGCAGTCAGTAAGCAACTTTGGTTTCCAGAACGTAGAATTGTACTTTATTAAATAATCGTTATCTTTATACTAATTACCCACATACGCATGTACGCAAACAAGCAGCCTTATACCATTTGATGGTCGAGGCTGCTTGTTTTTATTTGTCCTTTAGCACTTTGAGAAGTTTGGGTAATGTAACAAAGGTGTAGCCTTTTTTCTTCAAGTCACGGATGACTTCCGGCAGAGCGCCAATCGTGCCGGATAGATCCGAGGTCGTGCCGCCACCGGCATGCTGAAGAATAATGGAGCCCTGTCCTGCCGTTGCCATGATGTTCCGTTTCACCGCTTCTTTGCCGATGCCTTTCCAGTCCAGGGAATCGACATTCCAGTTAACGATTTTGTAGCCCTCACGCTTGGCCCATCGCAGCTGACTTTCCGTTATATCCCCGTATGGGGGACGGATCAGTTTCGGCTTGTAGCCGGTAATGCCGTAGAGTATTTTTTCCGTACGCACTATTTGGTCCATATATTCAGCCATCGTCAGCTTGTGAAACTGGGGGTGGTTGTAGGAATGATTCCCGATGATATGACCTTCGCGAACAATGCGTGCCACCAGCTCCGGATGCTTCTGGGCCCGGCTGCCCACAACGAAAAAGGTTGCCTTGACGCCGTTCTCCGAGAGAATTTGAAGAATTTGCGGTGTAAACCGCGGATCTGGTACATCATCGAAGGTAAGCGCGATCTGTTTCACATGGGGGCCATGAATTTTGAAGGTATCCGGATATTTTTTAATCAGTTGGCCGAGGGTCAGTATCTGTTTTTCCTGATGCTTTTCCGCTTTTTCTATCGTGCTGGTTTCCTGTACCGGACGCGGAGCAGCGGGATTTTCCGGGCTTGCCGCATACAAAGCGGCTTCGGGACATAACAGAGTAAAGACAAGCGTTACCGCGCATATTTTGCTGAAATAAGTTCTGATCATGCGGCACGGACTCCTTTCTAGGGGAATGCTGGCAGAGCCATTGGATTGTCTATACTGTTATGCCCCGAAATGGAAAGGATTATAGATGGACCAAGGCTCTCTCGCCCGTTTCCATAAATACTTGAAAAGCGTATATAATATATAGGTGTTTCATATTAGACCTGCATAAATATGGGTATCTTCAGATTATGGCTCTCGGAAAGGAGACTGAACACATGGCTGATATATTTACACCTTATGTCCTAAAGGGCTTATCATTGAAAAACAGGATCGTCATGCCGCCGATGTGTCAATATTCGGTGCAGGCGGAGGATGGAATTCCAAACAAGTGGCACTTTGTGCATTATGTATCCCGGGCTGTCGGCGGAGCAGGCCTGATAATTATCGAAATGACAGCCATCCGTCCTGACGGACGCATTACGAGCCAGGATACGGGGCTTTGGAGCGATGAACAGATTCCTGCTTATCGCAGCATTGTCGACGAGGTACATACCTACGGTACCCGAATCGGAATCCAGCTTGGCCATGCCGGCCGAAAAGCGGAGGATGCGAATCCGCCCGTAGCCCCTTCAGCGATCCGTTTCGATGAAAAATACAGTGTGCCGCGTGCGCTCTCCACGGATGAAGTGAAAGATATGGTACAGGCATACAAAGAAGCAGCAAGACGAGCCGTCGAGGCCGGTTTTGACACGATCGAAATCCATGGCGCTCACGGCTATTTGATTCATCAGTTCCATTCCCCGTTAACCAACAAGAGGGATGATATTTATGGCAAGGACCTTCCGCTCTTTGGCGAAGAAGTGGTCAAGGCCGTGCGGGAGGCCGTACCGGTAGACATGCCTGTGATCATGCGCGTATCCGCCAAAGAATATGTGGATGGAGGGTACGACGTCGAGTATATTGCCGAAGTTTGCCGCCGATATCAAGCAGCGGGTGTGGATGTGTTTCATATCTCCTCGGGCGGTGAAGGACATATTGGGGCGAACGGCGGACCGAAAGCAGGGCCGGGTTACCAGGTGGAACTCGCGGAAGAGATCAAAACCAAGCTGGATGTTCCGGTCATCGCGGTCGGCAGGCTGGATCGGTTCGAGGATGCGCAGCAGGTTGTTCTTGACGGGAAAGCGGATCTCGTCGCTGTGGGGAGAGGGATGCTGAAGGATCCGTATTGGGCCTTGCATGCATCACAGGCGCTCCATGGCGATGAGAAGATACCGAAGCCGTATTTGCGCGGTTTTTAATGAATGTGACAGAAGGCATTGGCAGGCTAGTCTGCCGGTGCCCTTTTTGACTAATCAGGCTTGTCGGAAATCATTCGAGTCCTATAAAATGGAAAAGAGGCATCTTCATCTTGTACGATGGACGGGAAACGGGGGGTAGGATGGCATCCGGCAAATGGGGAATACAGATCCGAGAGGCTTCCGTCGGCAGGGACTCGCTTTTCGTTGTGACGGGAGGAGAAGCGCATATCGGCTCTGTTGCAACCGCGTACTTTAGCGAGACCGCCAAGGAGGTAGAGACGCAGACGATCAACGTGCCTGGGCACCGGGAGCATGAGCTGGCTGCTGGCATGGCGAAGAGGGCATCCCATTTGCTGCGCAGAACTGTAACCGTGGCGGCAGGCATCCATTACGACGGCATTTCACGGGACGACATTGCAGAGATCGTGGCAGAAGCCGATTCAGCGTTTGATGAGTATCTCGCAACAATGCTTGGAAAAGTAGATTGAAAATTTTTTTGCGAATTTTGAAACGACTTCAAAACTGCTGCGTAAATGAATATCATAAGAACAACATTAAACCTTTTCCTAGGAGGAAATAACAAAATGGCTATTTTTAAAAGATTACGTGACCTGACTATGTCCAACATTAACGCAATCATCGACAAAGCGGAAGATCCGGTTAAAATGACTGACCAATATATCCGTGACATGACCGAAGACCTTGAGGATGCGGAAAAAGCGGTAGCCGCCCAAATCGCCATCGAGAAGAAATTCAAGCAGCTGTACGAAGAGCAGGAAGCCCTGGTTCAAAAACGTACGCAGCAGGCCCATACGGCAGCTCAGGCGCAAAACGTGGAGCTTGCCCGCCGTGCTTTGGAAGAAAAGAATGCCGCGGAACAAAAAATGGCTGAATATAAAACAAGCTACGACCAGAACAAAGCGTCCGCCGATAATCTTCGCGACAAGCTGGATGAAATGCGCAAACAGCTTACCGAAATGAAAAACAAGCGCGAAACGCTGGTAGCGCGTTACAATGCAGCCAAAGCTCAGACCGAAATCAACAAAGCGATGCAAGGCTTCAGTACGGACAGTGCTTCGAGCGGCATGAAACGCATGGAAGAGAAAATGATGCAGATGGAGGCGCAAGCCGAGGCGAGCAACGAAATGTCCTCCAAAGGCAAATCCCTTGACGATGAATTCGAGAAGCTCGGCACAGACAAAGCAGTCGAGGACGAACTCGCTGCACTGATGAAGCAGTACGAAAACAAGTAATACAACGTCTGCGCATAACGTAAAATGAAAGAAGCAGCGAAGGGGGATGACATGTATGTGTCCTTCTTCGCTGTTGTTGCTCTAAATGATCAAAAGCTGATATCGTGGAGGCACGTTGCATGGACTTTAATACGATTATGGGGATTCTGGTCTGGACGGGATCCGGGGCTGTGCTCCTTTTTCTTCTGATGTTTGTGGATTCCCTATTCACAAAATATAAGGATTTTGAAGAAGTGAAGGCAGGCAACATGGCCGTGACGACGCGGCTTGTACTGAAGCTGCTGGCGCAGGGCTATATTCTCTCGGTATCGATCGGAACGTCGAATAACCTCCTTGATGCCGTGATGGTATCGATTATTTCTTTCCTGATTCTGCTTGTGCTTGAAGCGATCGTTCGCGTATTGCTGCGAGTATGGGCCAAGCTGGAACTCGACGTAGGGACCCAGCAGGGAAAAGTGGGCTACGGTTTATTTGCAGGTTCGCTCCATTTGGTAGGTGCGTTAATTATTACCGCATGCCTATAATGCGACCGTTCATCACAGACTAAGTATGGAACATAAGGAGTTATAACATATGGGTGTATTTAAACGAATCGGCAACCTGTTTGCCAAGCCTGAACCTCCGAAGGTTGAGAAGAGCATGCTGGCTCTCATGCCAGGCGATATTTGCGAAGTGTCCCTCGTTACGTATGAAGTAACGGGAAGAGTGCATAACCGCGGGCGGAATGCGGTGGTGCTGACGCTTCAGGACGGAAGCACGATTATGTATCTGCATATCGAAGAACGCGAAACGCTTCAATACGCGCTGTATAGCCCGCTGGACGGCAGATTAGACAACCCCAGCGAAGTACCGACAGAGCTCGATCTGGATGACAGAACCTTCTTCCTGGAAGAGGAATACGAAGGCCATGTGATGGTGAATGGCAAAACGCCGTTTACCCAAGGCGGAGCGCAGCATGTATGGCAGTATCAATCCGATGATTACCGCCTGGTGCGCATCGAATGGCAAAATGGACGCTTTATGCTGTACGAAGGAGAGAAAGTGCTGCCTGGGGATGTCAAAGTCATCAGGGCCAATTAGGAGTGATCGCATGAAACGACGTCAGGGACGGTCGCTGCTCAGTCTAAAAATCCTGCTCGTCATCAGCTTAGTGGCGTCGCTGTTAAGCGGATGCGGTATCGGCTCGCCGAACGTCAAGGAAACCTATCCTTTGGAGTCGGTGAACCGGGACGGAAGTGCGACCTCTTACGTATACCGGGCTGCGGATAAGACCGTCCCGGAAGTGGCTAAAGAGCTCTCGGATGAGAAAAAGCCGGACCAAATGTCCAAAGAGGACACGGAGCGGATGTTTCTCGTCTATGGAAAAGAGTACTATCATCTGCAAAAGGACCCTGCCAAGGCAAGTGATACGCTGATCGAAGTCGACTCGCAGGAATACGTTCAGCAGAACTACGATTCAAGCTTTCTGAAGGGTTATTTAACAGCGGTTATCATTGGGCAGCTGTTCGATTCATTAGGCGGTGGAATAGGCGGGTACAGGGGCTACTCCAGCCGGGATGTTTACCAGCCGAAGCAGGGAACCTATCATGCACCCACCGCGAGCGACAAAAAGCTCGCTCCACCGCTGACCGTCGAGAAGAAAGGCTCAATTCTCCGCCGCGGCGGCACGAATAAAGACACGAGTGTTGGCTCAGGCGGCAGCATTTTTGACCGGAAAACGGACTCTTCGAATCCGAGCAAAGGCAGCATTTCGCGGGATAAAGACGGCTCGGGCGGTTTGTTCGATTCCCCGAAACGTTCGGTTACCAAGCCGAAAACGAGGATCGGGTCCGGCAAAATTAAGCGAAGATCACGAAGATAACACAAAAAGCAGCGCACGAAACATGGATTCGTGCGTTTTTTTGTGTCATGATAGGTGTATATGTTTATCAAGCTGGTCGCAATGAGACAGAGGAAGGTGCATTGACATTGAAACAAACCATGGATGAATACGATAAATTTCACCGGAAACCGCTGCAGGTGCAGCATGCGCAGGAACTGTTGTCGCAATACGGTCCGCCGGGCCCGACAGAACAGATTCCTTTGCAGGAGAGCCACGGTCGTTATTTGGCCGAGAAGGTCCGTGCCCCCCATCCGTTTCCGCGGTTTCGCCGCTCAGGAATGGACGGGTATGCGATTCGTTCGGAAGACACGGAGGGATGTTCGGCAGAGCAGATGGTGTGGCTCGATGTGATCGACGAAATACCATGCGGTACGGTATCGGGAAAATCAATCACTAAGGGAACGGCAGCGCGAATCATGACGGGGGCACAGGTTCCCGAGGGAGCGGATGCCGTGGTCATGCTCGAAATGACGGAGCTGCGTCAAGAAGCTGGAAGAACGCAAGTCGGGCTGAAGCGGAAAATGGAACAAGGAAAGAACGTCACTCCAATCGGCTTTGAGGTGCGGGAAGGAGAGGAGCTTCTTCAACCTGGCCGGCGGATACGGGCAGGAGAAATTTCTGTTCTTGCTTCCTTTGGCGTTCATTTGGTAACAGTGTACAAGAAACCGAGAATTGCCATTTTTTCGACAGGGTCGGAGCTGCTGACCGTGGACGAGCCTCTTCAGCCGGGAAAAATACGGAACAGCAACACGTACATGCTCGCTTCCCAGGTGCGTGAAGCCGGCGGAGAACCTTTTATCCTTGAAGCGGTCATGGACGACCTGCCGCTGGCTAAAGCCAAAGTGGAAAAGGCGATGAAGGAGTTTGATGCGGTTGTGACAAGCGGCGGCGTATCTGTAGGCGATTATGATATTATGGGAGATTTCGTGCGAAGCGACAGTGTCGACATGCTCTATAACAAGATTGCCATGCGGCCCGGCAGCGTAACGACGGCAGCCGTAAAAGACGGAAAACTCCTGTTCGCGCTGTCCGGCAATCCTGGGGCATGCTTTGTCGGTTTTGAGCTGTTCGTCCGGCCTTTCATCCAGCGGACACTTGGCAGTCATTCGCCGTATTTAACCGAATGGACCGCTGTGCTGGAACAGGAATATACCAAGGTGAACGCTTTTACAAGATACGTCAGAGGCAGATTCGAGGCAAGAGACGGGGTACTCTATGCCATTCCGGCGAAAGTGGATGAATCCAGCGTGATGGTGACGATTAAAGACAGCGACTGCCTGATCGTGATTCCGCCTGCCAAAGGCGTCACGCCAGCGGGTGAAAAGGTGAAGATTCTGCTCCTGAAAGGAAACACGCTGTGAATAACGGAACAAAACGCGCTGCGGACCTTGAATCAGGAACGCCGTTTGTTTTACAAATCGTCGGTTATAAGAACAGCGGCAAAACTACACTGGTGTGTTCGCTCGTGGAAAAATTGAAAGCGAAGGGGTACCGCGTAGCTGTTATCAAGCATGATGCGCATGATTTCGAAATGGATCATGCAGGAACGGATACGTACCGGCACCGGGCAGCCGGCGCATCGGCCATTGCACTCGTCTCTTCCCGCCAGACGGCCGTCATCCGGAACGAGGAGCTCACGCTGCAGAAACTGATTCATGATTTTGACGCATATGACATCGTTCTGGTGGAAGGCTTCAAGCAGGAAAGCTACTCCAAACTGGTGATGGTCCGCAGAGAAGGGGACCGGGAGCTGATCCATCGGTTGGAGAATGTGAAGGGGGTCGTAACGTGGATGGCTGCGGAAGAAGAGCTATCCGCTGCGGGCCAGGAGAAGGCATCCCGTCTTGCCGTATTTGGTAAGGATGAGATCGCGGCCGTGATCGATTGGTTGGAGCATCAGATATAAATATGAGAAAGCCGGTTCCCTGATAGGGAGCCGGCTTCTTGTGTTTCAAGATGTCTGAAGGGAATAAGGAGCCTTATGAATCCGTTCTCCGTTCAATCGCTTCAGACATCGTTTTGTCTGTCAGGTGAGCGTACACTTCCGTCGTTTCGGTCGAGGCGTGGCCTAACTGTTCTTTTGTTTTGTAAATGTCGTTTTGCAAATAATAGTCTGTTGCGAAGGAATGGCGCAGTTTATGGACTGTAAGGTATGGCTTGCCGAATCTTTTGGCGTATTTGATGATCATGGCCTGGATGGCCCGCTTTGTCATGCGGCTTCCTTCGCTTTGACCATTCGCCAGAGCAAGAAACAGCGCTTTTTCTTTTTTCGGCGCTTTGTAGCGGGTCTGGCGCAGATTCATGTAGTTGTTCAGGTCATCCTTTGCCTGCTCGCGGAAATACACCGGCGTCTTGAAGGTTTCGTCATTGTTGCCCTTGCGGTACACATACAACATTTTGTTGTTCAAGTCGATATCGTCGACATTCAAGTTCACGACTTCGGATACACGGAGCCCGGAGTTCAGAATCAGGCTCGTAATGCTGGCGTCCCGTTCCTTGTTCAGCTCGTGTGAATACAGGGCTTGTTTGTTCTTCTCCACATCCTTGGCATACCCGTCGAGGATGTAGCCGATAAACTCCAGCAGCTCGTCTTCCTCGAGTATTTTGCCCTTTAGCTTGGCGGCGGTATCTTTCGGCTTATGAATGCGCTTGATTTCGATTTTGGCCATAATATTGCGTTTCAAGAGCGGATAGAACTCTTCGTCCTCCGCAATCTGGCTCAAATAATGAAAAAGGGAACGCAGCGATGACAGCTTCCGGGACACCGTAATACGTGAATTGGTGCCTTCCCTCTTGGTCGTCAGGAAGATGCGGTAGCTCACCACGTTTTCCATCCGGAGGACTTCCAGTTCCTTCAGCGTGACTTCGGTATTGCTTTGCGCCAGGGACAGTCCTTCGCTCCGAAGCCAGTTGAAGAAGGTTTCGTAATCCCTGACGTATTCGAGCAGGGTGGAAGGGGAGAGATCCGGAAGCTTGTAGTCGATAAATTGCTGGACAAACCACGGCATGCCCAGCACCTTGTCATCCAGCTTGATCCGGTCGAGTTCCTTTTGTACGTTCACAGGGCATCACCTCGGGTGCTTTAGTTTGGTCTATCTCGTATATTTTACCATATTGGATCATGAGTTGCTGTGTGAACCACGCTTTGACCGATCGCTGCGTGCGCTTGCTCCTCATGGCTCAAAGTTATATAGTGGATATGAATCGATGTACATAAATGAGGTGAACTCGTGGATTTCAGAATGGATCTGGTTCCAGCTCGAAAAAAGCATGTGATCAGCGGCTTGATGCAATTCTATTTGTATGACTTTACGCTGTTTCAGAACCTGGATGTCAATCCGGACGGCGTGTTTCCCGAGTATCCGGGTCTGGATGATTATTGGAGAAAAGGAATGGGGAAGTTCCCTTTTCTAATGACAAGTGGAAGCACACCAGCAGGATTTGCTTTGGTGGACCGTTTGGCCGACCCGGGGGAGGGTGATTATTATATGACGGAATTCTTCGTCATGCAAAAGTACCGCCGTACAGGAATGGGCAGCTGGGCGGCGAGCCAGCTGTTCGACCGGTTTCAGGGCCGATGGAAAGTCACGCAGGTGAAAAAAAACGAGCCTGCACAGGCTTTTTGGCGAAAAGTTATCGGTACATATACGGATCGGCAGTTTGAAGAAAGCGTGAATCCTCTCAATGGACATATCAGTCAATATTTCACGACACGAAAGATAAATGCTGTTAATTAAATGAAATGCAGTTTGATGGGTTCCTTAGCATTTGTTTGACGGAACAACATGACTCCTCACTGGCTGAACGATGCCGAGTATGCAGACGACGCCTGTTTCATAGTTTCTCTGAGGTATGAATAAGGAGGCAAGAGTATGGAAAAACGATCTTTTGGTAAAACGGGAATGGAAGTCAGCGTTTTGGGTTTCGGCGGAGCCGAAATTGGGAAGGAAACCGATCTGTCCAAGGTGGAAGATCTCCTGAACCATGCGCTCGATGCAGGACTGAATGTGATCGATACGGCAGAATGCTATGGCGACAGCGAGGAACTGATCGGCAAAGCGCTGTCCGGCCGCAGAAACGATTACTATCTCTTTACGAAATGCGGCCACGCTGCCGGCTTTGAGGAAGAAGACTGGGACCCGCACATGCTGGAAAAAAGCATCGACCGGAGTTTGGAGCGGCTTCAAACCGATTATGTTGATGTGATTCATCTGCATAGCTGCTCGGAAAAAATATTGCGCCAAGGTGCGGTAATCGAGGTGCTGCAAAAGGCGAAAGACCAGGGTAAAACCCGGTTCATCGGCTACAGCGGAGACCGGACGGACGCCTTATATGCGGTTCAAACGGGCTTGTTTGACAGCCTGATGATATCGCTGAACATCGCCGATCAGGAGGCGATCGACCTGACCCTGCCAGAAGCTGTCGAAAGAGGAATGGGCATCATCGCTAAACGCCCGGTGGCTAATGTCGCTTGGACGTATGAGTCCTTATCCGAGAAAGCCTATCCCTATGTCTATTGGCAGCGTTTGAAAGAGCTTCAATACGAATTTCTGTCAGATCCGGAACGGGTGGTGACGACGGCGCTGCGTTTTCCGCTGACGATACCCGGCGTCCATACGGCCATTGTCGGAACGCAGAAGCCCGGAAGATGGTCCGAGAACGCCAAGCTATTGCAGACCAGCATCCTTCAGGAACAAGAATACGAGTACATTCGTGCGCGTTGGAAGGAAGTCGCCGGCGACGATTGGGTCGGCAAAACCTGATGGTTCTGCCTGGTGTCGGAACGCAAAAAATCGTGGCTTTCAGGCCACGATTTTTTAACGGGAAACAAATAAATATTTCAACATATGAAAAATTCACAATAGTGTATACACCGGTTTAGATGCAGATGAACAAAAGAATGGGGGGAAGTGTATGGGAACGATATGGAAAGGCGGAACGATCTATACAATGAAGCAAGAAGGTCAAACGATTGAGGCTGTCTATACGGAAGAGGGAATCATTAAGGATATCGGCTCAGCCGACACGCTTGAGCGGAAATACCGGGGGCAAGTGACTGAAGTTCAGGATTTGCAAGGCGGGGTCATGTTTCCGGGCTGGGTCGACAGCCACATGCATCTGATCGGTCACGGGGAAACCTTCCTGAAGCTGCAGCTCGGCCACTGCAGCAGCAGGGAGGAATTACTTCAGGCGGTACGGGCGCAAACGGAGCTGATGCCTCCGGGCATGTGGATCATCGGGGAAGGGTGGAACGAAAACGATTGGACAGAGCCGCTTCTTCCGGAGAGGAAGCGGCTTGACGAAGCGGCACCGAATCATCCTGTTCTTTTAAGGAGAGTATGCAGGCATGTCACTGCGGTAAACAGCGCCGCTTTGAATGCAGCAGGCATCGGAGATGAACGGCTGGAAGTGACAGGCGGGGTTCTCGAAAGGGACGAAACGGGAGAATTAAACGGAATAATCAAGGAACAGGCTCAGGAACTGGTCCTGTCGGCTGTCCCTGGAGTCACGGAAGCGTATTTGGAAGCTGCGTTGACGGCAGCCATCTCCGATAGCTGGTCCAAAGGTCTTACCGGCTGCCATACCGAGGATTTGAGCTACTATGGGGGCGGCTTGCGTACGATGCGTGCTTTTGATTCAGTTCTTCATAAGCACGGCATGCCTTTTCGGGCGCATTTGCTTGTCCATCATCTGGCGTTGGATGAGTGGCTGGAGGCAGACAAAGGCAAGGCATTCGAGTCAGAACTGCTGGAATTCGGCGCGATGAAGCTCTTTGCGGACGGAGCTCTCGGCGGAAGAACGGCGCTGCTTGGACGGCCCTATGCCGATGAACCTTCCACCTGTGGCGTTGCCGTACACAGCGATGAGGATCTCGAGAAGCTGATTCTACAAGCGAGAAGCCTTGGCATGGCCGTGGCGTCGCATGCAATTGGAGACGGGGCGGCGGCCAAGGTTCTACATTACCTCGAAAAGCATCCTTGCCCGGAAGGAAAAAGGGACCGCCTGATTCACGGGCAAATTTTGCGGCCGGAGCTGTTGGAACAAATGAAGGAACTGCCGGTCATTGTCGATATTCAGCCCAGCTTCGTGACTTCGGATTTCCCATGGGTAATGGACCGCATCGGGGAGCCCGGAGACCTGCTGATTTATGCTTGGAAATCCTTGATGGAGGAGGGAATTCCATGTGCCGGGGGATCAGACGCACCGATCGAGAATGTTTCCCCGCTCAAAGGCATTCATGCGGCAGTCACGCGCACCAAGTCGTATCCATCTGCCGTATATGGGGAAGAACAGCGGCTCTCAATGTACCAAGCCATATCCCTTTATACTAAGGGAAGCGCATTTGCCATCTGCCATGAAGCGGACCGCGGTGTGATCGGGGTGGGGTATGCTGCCGATTTTACGATCCTGAAGGAGGATCCTTTTGAACAAGATCCGGACGTTCTGCTTCGGGATGTGGTTCAAATGACCGTCGTGGATGGTAGCGTCGTGTACAAAAACCTTTGAAATGAACCCTTTTGAAATCCTCCTAATTGACGGCATTCGTTAATAAGATTACGCCAATAAGTAAATATTTCAACATATGAAAAATTCATAATAGTAAAACCTAAAAACAATCCCTTTCTAGATCCAGCTATTAAACCCACCAATATCAGTGGCCAATCAACAAATCATGGAACAAGGGAGCTCTAAATAAACATAAATATTATTATGTAAACTATGAAGAGGTGCTATCATGCAGCATGTAGGTAGTCTTCAAGAAGTAAAAGACGAAATTCAAAACAATCCATTAACCCTGCTCCTCATCAAAACAGATTACTGCAAAGTATGCGACAGCGTCATGGCCAAACTGGATACGCTGATGCCTTCCTATCCGAGGGTGAATGACATTTATATCCGGATGGAAGAAGCACTCGAAGTATCCGGGGAATATCTTGTGTTCACAGCGCCTACACTGATACTTTTCATGGAAGGGAAGGAGGTTTTCCGCCAATCGCGGTTTATTGTGATGGGAGATGTGGAAAAACAGCTTGATGGCTGGAGCAGTGCAATGCAGTAAGAAGGAATGAATAGTTTGGCATAACAGTCCTAATCCGAGCCCGACTCCGCATATCCATGGGGAAGAGGGGAGAGTGGTAACGACATGGACAAGATCGCCAAAAGATATTTTCAGCTGAAGCAGCAGCAAAAGGAAACTGAACAGGAGCTCAAAGAGCTCCGGGAACAACTCATCGCTTACTGCATGGAGCAGGAAACCTCGGAATGTACAGCCGGACCGTACCGGATCAGGCTCATTTCGCAGTCCCGGAAGGAATATGATGACGCCAAGCTGTTTGAAGCACTGCCCGATCTGGAATTGTGGCGCCTGCTGTCCAAATCGGACGCGGCGAAGATCGCCGGTCTGATCAAGCTGGGCGTCATTCAGGAAGAGCGGGTTCAAGATACGTATGACCTCAAGCAGGTCACGCTGCTGCAAGTGGATAAAAAGTAATGCTTAATGCACGGTTCAAACAAAAAAACAGCAGGAGAGCTGAAGTTCAGCTGCCTGCTGTTTTTTTGTAGGTTATTTGGATTGACGGTCCTGCAGCACACGATATAGAATAACGCCTGCCTCCGCGCGCGTCAGGTTCCCTTCGGGCTTGAATGTGTCATCCGGATTGCCCTTCAGATAGCCCTGTTGCACGGCATACTGGATCGCTGGCTTTGAATCTGGAGAAATGCGGTCTTGATCCTTGAACGAAAGCTCGGCTGCGCCTGATTGAGAAACGTCGGCGCCGAGGGCGTTCACGAGAAGGACAGCTAATTCTTGGCGAGTCAGCGCGTGATTCGCGCCGGTCTCTGCTGCGCGGTCGCTCCAGGTTTTGCCGTTGCCGAGCAATCGGTCGATCAGGGTCAGGAATTCGGCCTGCGTGACTTGGTCATTCGGTTTATAGGTGTCGGTGGAATCTTTGCCATTCGCCATCGCATGCGATGCGATGACTTCAATTTCCTGCTGTGCCCAATGGCTGACCATGTCCTTGAACGTTTTGGTCGTTTCTGCAGCACTGAAGGTGCCCAGCTTCGAAGCTTGGAATGAGACGGCTGCAGGGGCGTTGCTGCCTGCCGTGAGATATGTCCATGTGCCGTCGCTGCCTTGCGAGAAGATGCCGACCTTGCTGCGGCTGGATACTTTGGCTGGATCGATGCCAAGCGTAATCGTCACGGGCGCTGACAAAGCGGAAGCTGGTTCGCTCACGGTCAGTGTACCGGCAACAAAACTCGCGGTTCCGCCGGAAGGTGCCTGCGGCGAGCCGGCAGGGCTGCCGCTACGGCTGAGGCTTACGATGAATCCGTCCTTCGTCATGAAGCTCTTGATATTTACAGACGAGATCGAAATATCAAAGTCTTTGCCTTTGATTACCAGCGGCTTGCCGCTCTTTTGGAGCTGATCTGCAACCGAGCTGCTGAATTGAATGCTCAAAGGATGATAGGACTCGCCGGTAACGTCGGAGATGTCCAGCGTGATCGTTTGGTTGCTGGCATTATTCAGTAGTCCCGTAACATACGCAGAATCGATATTCAATATCGCCGATTTCTGGTCTCCGGTTCCTTTTTCCGTTAACATTCCGGCTGTCGATTTTTTGCCCGCCGGAACACTTGGTGCAGAAGAAACAGGTGAGCTTCCGGCCGAACCGGAACCGCCAGGGCTAGTGCCCGGATCTGGACCCGTGCCTGGGTCAGTGCCTGGATCAGTACCCGGGTCGGGATTCGGGTTCGAGCAAGGGATCGCCTTGGATGCAAGTTCGACCAACTCCTCTGCATTCTGAGCGGTCTGCGCGGCTTCGAATGTGGCAGGCGTTACCCGCATTGAACCGGATACTTGATCCGGGTCAGGCGTTAATGCAGGGGATGGTTCAGGGTCGCTGTCTGTCCCTTCGTCTGTGCCCGGTTCCGGCTGTTGCGGTTGATCTCCCGGCGCTGTACCGCCGGATGGATCGGCTGGATTGCCAGGCTCAGGATCTGTACCCGGATCAGGTTCATGACTCGTGGGTGGTTCGACTGGCGTAGTTGTATCGTTGCCTTGGTCCGGTTCATCTGCAGGTGCTTTTGCCGGCTTGACCTCCACCTTAACCCCTGTCAAGTTCCCCGTTTTTACTTCTTTTTGCTTTCCATTCAGCATCTTCGCGTTTTGGATATCCAATGCAAAGGTCCCTGGTTCGGCTGCGGTAAAATTGAAGTGAGCCAGTGTACCTTGTTGTACGGGTTCATTCAGCTCGATTCCGAACGTGACCTTTTTCTTGCCTGCCTGAACTTCAACCTGTTCGGAAGCTTCTCCTTCAGACTTGCTAAGCTTCATCTCAGGAGAAGCCGGAGTGATGCTGTTAAGAGTCAGCTTAGCGTCATAGGTCACATCCACCGTCATGGAGTGAAGCTCTTCTTCGCCGCTAAAGTTTACGTCAATATCGAACGGTTCATTCGCATACACGCTGTCTTGGACGGATGTCAGCTGAGCATCGGTTCCTGCCGGCTCGTTCGGTTTTTCGGTATTGTATTCATACGTCTTCGCTGGTGCCGCAGATCCGTTTCCGGCCGCATCTGAAACGAACAGCTTCACTTTGTTCATTCCCTTTTTCAATGGGAACTTGATTATGAAGTTGCCTTCCTCGTCAATCGTGCCTACGTATTCGCGGCAGGTGGGGTCGGTATTGTCCGTAATGACTTTGACATCCATCAACTCATCAAAGGTTCCCTCTATGTTCTGCAGCAGCAGATCGTCTTGAATGGTTCCCTGTAAAATTCCGATGTACGGGTTCCCGGGGTCGGCCGTGATTTTGTCAGGCAGCTTTGTTTCGGGAGCCGATGTATCCAAGAGAAAAGCCTTGGCGGTGTCCTCAACAAGAATATATTCTCCGTTGGAATCCGCGATTAACGGGACCATCGCATAAATGCCTTCCGGGTCAAGCTTGATTGTCTCATCAGCCTTGCCTTCTTCTGGAGAGTAAACGGTGCCATCCCAATCAAATGAGTAATAGAACGGATCAAGAGCTTCATCAAATTCCGGTTTATCGATGAAGCCTGCAAGGGCCAGGTCATCATTTTCATCAAAGCCAAATACACCAAACATGTAATCCTTGAGATTTTGATTCACCGCATAATATACCTTGGTACCATGTCCTCCTTCGCTATTCGACAAGTACAGCGGATCGAAATCAAGATCCGTGATGGCATCGAGATCGTACTGCTCACCGACGTAGACGCTGAACGGAACATGCAATTGGTGCTGCGAAGCAGCTTCGGTAAATGTGATCTGACCTTCGTACATGCCTTGAGGTGTGGCCTCTGGAATATTCAATTCGATCTCCGTGTCCGACGAATCCTGGCCCGCGTTAAGCTGAACCTTCTGAACGTTAGGAGTAAGCTCGATGCCGCTGTTATGATTCCACTGGATTTCGATGTCATAGGATTGGTCGGCATGTGCGATGTTATCGAATGAGAGCCTTCTCGTGAGGGTAGTGCCTGCACCTTGCTGCCCAAATGACAGACTGCCCGAGTATGAAGTGGCATGCGTATCGTCTTGAAGCTGACTCGGCAGAATTTCTTCAACTTTGACGATCGCCTGTGCTTCCGCCGAATTTTTGATATCCACGCGTCCGGCGCCTTGTTCATTCACGAAATACGTGCGGTCGTAGCGATCTTTGATCAGCTTTGCGTTGTTCGTGAGCAGCGCCTTGATTTGCTCCGGCTTGAGCTCAAGACCTTGCTCACGGGTCTTTTCGAGCAGCAGTGCGGCCGATCCGGCCACATGCGGGGAAGCCATGCTTGTGCCTTGCAAATCCTCGTAAGCCTTAGAGTAATCTCCGTCTACCTCGAATGCCGGGATTGAAGATCTGATGCCGACGCCTGGCGCGGTAATATCCGGCTTGATCGTATAATTCGGCAGGGCAGGACCGCGAGAGCTTAGATCGGCGAGCAGATCCTTTTCTGCTTCATAGTTAAAAATGACTTGATTTTTTCCGGCTTGGACCGCGTCACGGAGCTTCTCTCCGAGTTCTTTGCTGACCGTATAGGTCGGGACAACGGGATCAGCGCCTTCGATGGTGGCTCCTCCGATTTCTCCCGCGACATTGTTGAAAATAATGACGGCTTTGGCACCGGCTTTGGCAGCATTCTCGGTTTTCTCAGCGAAGGTGATGTCTCCGCGAGAAATCAGCGCCGTTTTGTCCTTAACGTCTACCCCCGTATAATCGGATACCAAACCTTTGCTCACGAATACAAGGTCAAGCTGGCTGCCGATTGCATCCTCATCCAGCTTGCTCGAGCCCGCAGCAAGCTGAGCATACACGGTACCCGCAACGTCCGACTTGAAAATCGGCGTTTGCAGCGGCGGCGTCGAAGCGCCGACCGAAATGGCCAGCTGCGCGGCTGCCGGGCTGCCAACGGTTTCCGCATCCGGTCCTTCGTTGCCGTTGGACAAGACAACAGTTACACCGGAAAGTGCTGCATTGTCCGCGGCAATGGCATCAGGTGTATATGAATTGTTGAAATTGGAGCCGAGGGACAGGTTAATGACATCCATGCCGTCACTGACCGCTTTTTCAATGCCGGCAATAACGTTTTCCGTGCTGCCGCTGCCGTAAGGACCGAGCACCCGGTATACATATAGATCGGAAGCGGGAGCGACGCCGCGTACCCAGCCGTGCTCCTCCGGTTGTTCGGGATTTCCGCGGCCGGCGACCGTTCCCGATACGTGGGTACCGTGCAGCGTTTCGTATGGAGTACCGTCGGCTCTTGGCGGCTTTGCAGAATCCGGCAGTGTTTCCATCGGGTCCGTGTCATTATCCACGAAGTCGTAGCCGCCTCGGTAGGCATTTCGGAGGCTGGGATGCTTATAATCGATACCTGTATCAATGACGCCGACTTTAATGCCTTCGCCCTGGTAACCCGAATCCCACATGTCATTCGCCCCGATGAGCGGCGCGCTTTCGTCCATGTTCGGGCTCACTTCATGGCCGTCTGCGATCGGCAGGGCGTGAACCTCTTCATTGGGGAATACCGCCTTGACATTCGGCAGCGTCAGCAGCTTCTCCACTTGATTCGCGGGAAGGGTGACGGCGTAGCCATTAAAGACTTTGGAGTATTCGCGTTTGAATGCAGCGCCGGTCTTGGCGATCGCCGCGGATTTGAATGCTGCATGCTCCTGATTCACAATGCTGCTGTAGCTTCCGATGGAAGCTCGCGAGCGTAAGGACGGATTCGCTTCAACGACTTTGATCGGGTCGTTCTTCAACTGGACGATTACCGTGACCTGCTCGCTGCTGCCGTCATTTTGAACATAATTCTTCGGGGCTCCGTTCGGTCCGGAAAGTCCTTTTACCGACAGGCTCGATGGCTGCTGCTGCAATTTGTCTTTTAGGCTGCCTTGCTGCAAAAGAGCGTTCAACTGGGCCTTCATGTCCGGCGTCAGCTGGAGAGAGGCCGGGGATGCGGAAGCTGCTTGGGGATTAATAATTCCCACAGCGAGAATGGTGCTTAACATCAGGGTGGAATAAGTCCGAATGATCGATGGGCGTTTTTGCAAATGATATCCTCCTTCAACGGGCTGAAATGGTATGATGCTTAAGGCGATCCCCCTTTTTGAGAGCGTTAATTGAACACCAGTAAAATACAAAACTATTTTACATTTTTAACATTTTTATGGGATGAGACCTAAGGCAGGAAGTCTATAGGAGCAGCAAAGGCGATTTGCTGTCATTTTATCGTGTCAGAAGAAAGCGAAAGTTCGGTTTTGGTTCCAGAAATGTGAATGAAGACCTCTTCCAATCTGTCGGAGCTGGTTCTATCCATGGAGAAATCGTAGGTTCATAGACTTAATGAATAGAAAAGAGAACACAATAAAATACCTTAAATTTACATAAGAAATGGCTTAACTCATAGTTCAGCGGAAGACCCGAAATAAACCTCATACACCCTCCTAAGATCGGAGCATATTTGCCGGGACATTCAAATAATTTAAATTATGGAAGCGCTTGCTACGGACGTGGAGCCGTCCACATCACTGCTTTCACCATAAGGAGGGTTTGAGATGAAGAGGGGATTAAAGAGAATGCTGCTGCTGTCCACGACAGCCGTTTTTGCTTTTAGTATCGGCTGCAGCAGCAAGGAGACAGAAACGCAAACTCCAGCCGCAAAGCCGGAGACGAAGCCTGAGGCCAAAACCGAGGAAAAGCCTGCCGCAACCGAGAAGAAAACGATTACGATTACCTACCGCGACGACGGCACAGGCGAGAAGGGGACGCTGTACAAATGGATTAAGGAGGTTTCTGCGCAATATCCGAATAAGGACGTGGAAATTAAACCGACTCCAATCCAGGCTTCGGAAGGCGACTATTTCGCCAAAATAGCTCTTGCCCTGAAATCCAAGGATACCGCTCCGGATATCGTGACCGAAGATACGTTCATGCTGAATTCGGATGCGAGCGCGGGTTTCCTTGAACCGCTGGATGAGCGGCTGAAAGGCTGGGAGGACTGGACTAACGGATCGTTTATCGAAGCGATGAAAAAAGGTGTTACAGCGAGCGACGGCAAGGTATACGGTGTACCATACAACACCGACTCCAGGGGCCTATGGTACAACAAGGACATTTTCAAAAAGGTAGGACTTCCGGAAGACTGGCAGCCGAAGAACTGGGATGAAGTATTGGACGCCGCGAGAACCATCAAGGAAAAGGCTGGAAGCGATGTTGTTCCGATCTGGATGAACATGGGCAAGGCAACCGGGGAAGCTACCTCGATGCAAACCTATGAGATGCTGCTCTATGGCACAGGAGAACGCCTATACGATGATGCGGGCAAAAAGTGGATCACGAAAAGCCAAGGCATGAATGATGCCCTGACCTTCATCGAGACCATTGCCAAGGAAAAGCTGGGACCTCCGCTATCCAAAGTGTTAAACGGGCAGGCCGGAAACACGGCTACGCGCGAATATCTGCCGAAAGGCAAACTCGCGATTTCGCTTGACGGTTCCTGGATTACAGGCAACTATCTGGAAGGTGGAGCTGCTCCATGGCCTGAATACAAGGATGTACTCGGATTTGCTCCGATGCCAACGAACAAGGGTCAGGAACCCGGTTCGATAACGCTTGCTGGAGGCTGGGCCCTGTCTATTCCCGCCAATGCGCAGCACAAAGATGAAGCATGGGACTTTATCAAATTCGCATTGAACAAGGATAATACGCAAAAGCTGGTCACGTCTTCAGGCAATATTACGGTACGTGCGGATGTTGCCAAGGACCCCGGATATACCCAGATGCCGTTTAACGAGATTGCGACCGAGTATTTGAAAAATGCCGAATTCAGACCGGCTCAGGACAAATATCCGGAAGTTTCCACGCAGATCCAAACGATGGTCGAATCGGTTGCCACGGGAACGAAGGCAGCGGATGCCGCCAAGAAGTATGCGCAGGACGTTACCCGCATCGTCGGGCAGGACAATACGTTGGAAAAATAACGCTGCTGCTCATGCCTGCGCCCTCCGCCTACTAGGCGGGAGGCGCGGGCATGAGGTGTTCTTTTTCACTGAGGAAAGGAGAGGCGCGCATGGGCGGACTTACGGTGACGACGCCGAACTTGAAAAGAAGGAATTTAACCTGGCTTTATTTCTTGCTGCCATCCATCGCCATCATGCTGTTGTTTTTCATTTATCCGATTCTGCTGACATTCTTTTATTCCTTTACCAATCTAGCCTTGACCGGCGAAGCGGCCAAAGAACTGAAATTCGTGGGATTTGACAACTATACCCGGATGTTTCAGGACCCGACGGTGCGGGTGAGCATCTGGAACACGCTCGTATTTCTGATTGGATCGGCGGTCATCGGACAGCAGGTTCTTGGTTTTCTGATTGCGCTTTTCATGAAGCATAAGAAGAAGGTCTTCCGCCGGATCATCGGGACCGTTGTTTTGGCAGGATGGGTAACGCCGGAAATTGTGTGCGCGCTTTGCCTTTACAGCTTTTTCGGGGATGAAGGAACCTTGAATGCGATCATTTCCTTTTTGGGCATCTCGCCCGTGACCTGGCTCTTTACGGTTCCGATGCTGACGGTCATCCTCGCCAACATCTGGCACGGAACGGCATTTTCAATGCTCGTATTTCAAGCGGCGCTCGACGATGTACCGAACGAAATCGAAGAAGCAGCGGTCGTGGATGGGGCATCCCGCCTGCAAATCCTCTTCCGGATCACCATTCCGTATATCCGGGAAACCATTACGACGAATATGATGCTCGTGACGCTGCAAACCCTAGGTGTTTTTGGGCTGATCTATGCGATGACGGGAGGCGGCCCGGGTACGTCAACAACGACGCTGCCGATTTTTATGTACAACCAGGCGTTTGTAAACTACCAGCTCGGTTATGGCACGGCGATCTCGCTTTTACTGCTGCTCATCGGCATTGTGCTCAGCCTGTTTTATATTCGCTCGCTAAAAGAGTAATTGTGTAAAGGAGATTTCGTATGAATACGAAACAGTGCAAGCTTATCTACCGAATCCTTCCTTACGTCATCCTCACGTTCATCGGGATCTGCTTCCTGCTGCCTCTGCTGTGGGTGCTGGTGGCTTCCGTAGATCCCAATGCGATGCAGTCTCTCAAAATGCCCAAGCAGTTGACAGGCGGAAATTACGTTGACGTATTGACCAGCCGCGAGAATCAGCGGGCTTTCGTGATCGGCCTCTTGATGTCCCTCGGCCAAGCCGTGATCGTCGTCCTGCTGGCGCTGCTTGCTGCCTATCCGTTATCCCGTTATCAGCTCAAATACAAGAAGCCTTTCATGCTGACAATCCTATTCATGACCTCGCTGCCGATTACGGCCGTGATGGTGCCGGTTTATCAGTTGTTCCTGAGCTTGAAGCTGTATGATAACAATGTAGGCGTCGTGCTTTTTTATGTCGCTTCGTCCATGCCGTACGGCATCTGGATGCTGAAGAATTTCATGGACTCGGTCCCAGGGGATCTGGAGGAGGCGGCATGGGTGGATGGCGCTTCTGTCATGGCCGGTATCCGCCGGATTATCGCACCGCTTATGGTACCAGGTATTTGCACAGTCGCAATATTCACCTTCTCCGGCAGCTGGGGCAACTTCTTCGTACCTTATATTTTGCTGCAAAATCCGGAGAAGTTTCCGGCCTCTTTGAAGCTATATCAATTTTTCGGGCAGTATGGCATGGTCGATTACGGCCGCCTGGCGGCATTCTCCGTCTTATATGCGATGCCATCCATTATCCTGTATATCTTGTCGCAGCGCTTTATGTCCAAAGGCTTCAGCATGCAGGGCGGAACCAAGGGATAGTCCATGCCGGGTGACTATTTGGACGATTAGATAACAGCAGCGGGCAGGGGGGATTTACACATTCCTTGCCTGCATTATTTCATCGAAAGAGATGCAATGCGCAACTTTTCGGGTACCTCGGGCGTCTGTATTGGTTGGGAATGCCAGATATCATATTGGAACCCAACCAACAGGAAACGAGGAGGAATCGTGACATGCGATCAACACAACATGAGACAGGGAGGAATCGGGTCAAGCGATTCACATCCCGAGCTGCAGCTTTCACGGCTGTATGGGGACTTGCCTTGATGTTAACGGCAGCACCGCTTTTGTCAGGAGCATCTTCCGTAAGCGCAGCACCTTCCGCAAGCGCATCAGAGAACACTAAATCACAGATTAAAGTCACTTTAAACGGCAGTGAGTTCGAGCCGAATTCGGCACCGTTCATGGAAAAGGGCTCGGTCTATCTGCCTTTGCGTGATATCGGCGAATTACTAGGTACCGTCGTATATTGGGATTCGGCTTCGAAAACCGTAACGATGACGTATCCGGCACGAAAGGTTATGGTGAAATCCGGATCGGCTCAAGCGGATATCAATGGCCAAAAAGTCAAATTAACCGCTCCGGTCAAAGTGATAAACGGACGCACATACGTACCGCTGCGGTTTTTCTCCGAAGCCATTGGCGCCGGAGTCGAGTGGAAAGGCTCGAAAAAGACGGCTGCGATTACGCAATCGACTGCGTACATTAAAGGGGAAGGCGTTAACCTCTCCGTATGGTTGAACCGCAAGACAGGAGAGGTATATACAGCTCATCCGTTTGAATCGATACCGACAGCTTCCGGTAAATTGAATGTGGACATCCAGGAGTACGTCAGCATCGAGGCGCAGTATCTGGAAGGCGGCGGCATTATGCTGTACGTAACGGATAATTACGGGGAGCCCCATGTGCATAATACGGTTTATACGGCTTTTATAAATAAAAATAAACAGATCGTGAAGCAGACCCAGGCTCATTATTTCCAGAGATTCGAGAAAAGCGTAGTTACATTTAACGGCAAACCAGCTTTAAATGACGGAAAAACACTGACGCTGCTGACCGAAAACGGTGACGTGACCCAAGAATACGATCTGCAGAAGCTCGGCGGCAAAAACGAAGTATACTCGGTCCAAGCCATCAGTGATTCCTATTTGCTGATTCGTCCGAACCAGACAGGCCTGCTCACGCTCATTAACTTGAAGGATAACTCGGCAACCCTGCTGTATAAGGAACTGCTGACCCCTGAGGAGCAGGAGTATTCGGAAATGAACGATGTCCCTTATTACGGCGACGAATTAAAATTCGTTGGTGAGAGCCCTGAAGGGACCCTCAACTTCTCTTATCGCAGTCCATTCACGGGGAAAGAGCGCCAACTGAAATACGTGATGAAGTAAATCATCATGAAATAAACACGCATAGCAAGAGAAATTCTAACCTGCTAAATCAAAGAACCCGCTTCGATCCGGAATCGATCAGCGGGTTCTTTGATTTAGCCGATGGAAAGCATTCAGTGAGAAGGAGAATGATTCATCATCCCTGTGCATCAAGAAGCATGCTGTGAATTTTATTCATTGTGTTCCAGTTGCGGACCGTGCCGGGAATGCCTAGCTTCTTGAGGTTCACAGCTAATTTGGAATCACGGTTGCCTTGACGGAACAAGAGATGGACGTCAGAGCCGATGATCCGATATTCGTCATCGCCATGATCGGTTGCAGCGAGCCGCATAATGCCTTCCTCATCAGGAGCATCCGATAGCATTGATACATGAATCGACTCTCCTTCGAGCAGAGCGGTCGCGTCAAACGGGCACTGCCGGATGATGTTTTCAATATCCGCACTGCTGCGGACGATGACGGGAACGATGAGGCCAAAGGACGTATGAATGGTTTCTTCAAGCTGCTGCCGGAGAGCCTGAGGCTCCAATCCCGACTTCAAGACGACATTTCCGCTTTGAATATAGGTTTGAACCTGCTCGCAGCCTGCTTCTTCAATGACTCTCCTCAATTCCGCCATCTTGATTTTGTTATGTCCTCCCACATTAATGCCTCGGAGTAGTGCTGAGTATACGGTTGCCATTTTTTTGATTCAGCTCCAATCATGGATAGGCGATTCTCATGTTATTGTTGCATCTAATATATCTCATGGGAGCTCCGGGGACAATCGATAGACGGATGTATTTGCTCATCTGAATCCATGTTATGTAACCTGGGTTTTAAGCTCAAGGGAAACGCGTAGAAAAGGGGAAGAGTTGTCCATTCAAACAGAATAACGTCGAAGCTTCTTTGGAAACAACGAGAATCAATGCGTCGCTTATTTCCGACAGACCCAAGGCGGACAGCTCACGAACATTAAAGAGACGGTCCCAAAAGATTTGGCTTGATAGCGGCAGCACATTCGATGCAGAGACCACCATATCGGATTTAATCAGCACGGCTCCATTGGATAGAGGGCTTTCCGGATGGAATATGGATTCAATAAGCTGGCTTGTAATTTTGGCTCGGATCGGCGTACCTTCCGTGATCAGAGGGGATACGGGGTCGTTCTTTTCCAGGACAATCAGGGCATCCTGACCTTTCGGGGTCATCCGATGGATCGAACGGGAGATTTCCTGGCTGTAACTTGTATATTCCGAAAGAAGGCAATTTAAAAAATAGGTAGATGTCATCGATTCTAAATCGGACAATTCCTTTGAAATCAATGCGATATCATTCAAGATCTGAATATCATTTTGCTCAAGGTTAGCGATATCCTGTTCAAGGATGGTGCCGATATGCGTGAGTTTTGCGGTCAGGTCATTCCGTAACAAAGGAAAATCCCCCTTACAGTAGTGCTGATCCATTCGTGGCATCACTCCTTCCATCATTGTTCACTTCAGATTGACATATGAAATGGATACATGGATCCCCGGTAAGCGAATGCTTCTTTGCCGGTCTCTTCGGATACGATAAATATCAGTGCATCGCACTTCTCCGACAAACCGATGGCCGCACGATGACGGGTTCCCAATTTCACCCCTTTATAAGCTTTGCGGGTGAGGGGGAGGATATTCGCTGCCGATATGATCACATCATTCTGGATCAATACGGCCCCGTCGTGAAGCGGAGTACCCACATGGAAAATGGAATCGAGCAACGCGATTGAAATTTCCGCAGAAAGAGGAATGCCCTTCGTAATGAGATCATCGAGCGAATCTTCCCTTTGGATGACTATCAGTGCTCCCTTACGTTTGGTGCTCAATTGTCTTATGGCTTTGAAAATAATACTGCATTGATGAGTGTAAGGTCCCAACAAGCGATTTAAATGGTAAGAAGAGGCTATGTTCGCTGTCTCCATCACTTTTTTGGACAGTGTTGTAAGATCCTTTAGTATATCGATATCCTCTTGCCCGGAGGAAGTGATTAATGTATGAATCTCGCTGGATATGATCTCTAACCGCGTTTTAATTTCGCTCATCTGCGGATAGAGATCTCTGCATTTTGACTCCGGCTCCATCGGAATGCCCCCTTTCCTCATAATGATTCCCACGGATGAAACCAATTATAGCGAGTATGAAGGAGGAGGGGCGTTAGAGCATCCATGAATAATTTTCCTCCTTTATGCAGACATTAACATCACATAGAGGAGGGTGATGCTGCATGTGCCAGCGTTATTCAATGGCCGCCGACCTGCCGGTCGTGCTGGAGCATTTTCAAGTGGACCGCGTGATGTATTATTACAAAAACCGTTACAATATCAGTCCGACCCAATCCGCCCCGGTGCTTCTGCAGCAGGATGGTGAGCGGGTACTGGACGAGTTCCGCTGGGGATTCATTCCCTATTGGGGAAAGGATGCGGTCAATGCCGACTTGCAAACCGTCAAGGAGAACCCGTCTTACCGGAAAATGATCGAACGCCAGCGCTGTGTCATTCCGTGCAACGGACTGTATTATTGGAAAAAGGAAGGCAAGAAAATGCATCCGGTGCGTGTTGTATTGAAGAACCGGGAGATGTTCGGCGTTGCCGGGCTGTATGAAATTTGGAAAGATTACAAAGGGGAGCCTCTTCGTACCTGTACGCTCGTCATGACAGAGTCGAATCGTCTCATCGGCAATTTCGAAGAGAAGCGCATGCCGGCGATTCTGCCGAAGGATGCCATCCAAGACTGGTTGAATGAAGAAAACACGGCGTTTCATTCGTTAAGCTCGCTGCTTCAGACCTATTCCGACAGCGAAATGGATTATTATCCGGTTACTCCGCTGATCGGCAATGATGATCATGACAACTCGGAATGCATCCGGGAAATGGATCTGAAGACCGCCTGGGTCAAGCAGTAAATTCGCAACCCGTTCATATAACGGTTCTGTTTGCTCTTCAGGAGCGATGGCAGAACCGTTTTTTATTGGAAGCAAGTCCATCAAGGCCGTAAGGCATATTTGAAAGGAAGTGGGGAATTTTAAGAATTAGCGGCCTACCCGGTCCTTGAATCAGAACTCATCATTTTGCATTTTGCATACCATACGGAGGTAGTGACGGGATGGATAACCCTATGATTGAAGCACTGAAGAAGAGACGTTCCATTTATGGCATCAGCAAGGAGAATGTTAGCACCGACGAGCGGATTCAGCAGATCATTGAAGAGACGGTGAAGTATGTTCCTTCCTCTTTTAACTCTCAAACTTCCCGCGTCGTTCTGCTGTTAGGGGCAAACCATGACAAGCTTTGGGACCTCACTAAGGAAACACTGCGTAAGGTTGTCAATAACGAAGAAGCGTTCAAGAATACGGACCAGAAGATCGAATCGTTCAAAAGCGGGTACGGAACGGTGCTGTTTTTTGAAGACATGGATATCGTGAAGAACCTGCAGGAGCAATTTGCGCTTTATAAGGACAATTTTCCGGTATGGGCTAACCAGACGTCGGGCATGATTCAACTGATCGTGTGGACGCTGCTTGAACAGGAAGGTCTCGGGGCATCCCTGCAGCACTATAATCCGCTTATAGACGAACAGGTACAGAAGGAATGGAGCCTTCCGGCTTCCTGGAAGCTGATCGCCCAAATGCCATTTGGCAAACCGACAGCGCAGCCAGGGGAGAAGGAATTCATGCCGATTGAAGAGCGAGTAAAAGTATTTAAGTGATTTGGAGCATGACCTTCGACTATACTCCCAGGTTCCGATACCCCAAGAAGCGGGCAATCGGATCCTTGGGAGTTTTTCGCATAAAAAAATATGATGTGTAAACGATTTCCATGGTATGCCTCATTGACAGAAAAATACTTTTGAGTTCATAATTAAAACCCATCAACTAAACCGTTAAAAACGAAAAAATGACAGCGAGGAGAGGAAAAAATGGATATTTTTCGTAAAAAAACGGTGGAAAACATGGACGAGTCGGTTGGCCAGCTGAAAAGAACCTTGGGGGCGTTGGACTTAACCGCGTTAGGAGTCGGGGCCATCATCGGTACGGGGATATTCGTTCTCACAGGGGTTGCGGCGGCGGTGCATGCCGGTCCGGGACTGATCATCTCCTTTGCGATCGCAGCTTTGACCTGCGTCCTATCGGCTCTGTGTTACTCCGAATTTGCCTCAAGCGTGCCGGTTTCTGGCAGTGCTTATGCCTACAGCTACGTGGCGTTCGGGGAAATCATCGCATGGATTCTCGGATGGGATCTCATCCTGGAATACGGCGTGGCTGCGGCTGCCGTGGCGAGCGGCTGGTCATCCTATTTCATGGGGCTGCTTGACGGTTTCGGCATTCATCTTCCGACGGCCATTGCGGGAGCTTATGACGCGTCCAAAGGAACCATTATCGACTTGCCTGCGGTGATCATTATTTTCGTCATTACATATTTGCTGAACCGGGGCGTACAGGAGACGGCACGCTTTAATGGAATTATGGTCATCGTCAAGCTGGTCATCGTACTGCTGTTCATCGGTGTAGGCGCCTTTTATGTGAAGCCGGAGAACTGGTCGCCTTTTCTTCCTTTTGGAGTCGGTGGGGTGATCAATGGTGCGGCGACGGTGTTTTTTGCATATATCGGATTTGATGCGGTAGCGACAGCGGCCGAAGAGGTTAAGCGACCTCAGCGTGACCTGCCGATCGGCATCATTGCTTCTCTCGCGATCTGCACGGTGCTGTATATAGCCGTGTCTCTGGTGCTGACGGGAATCGTGCCGTATGCGTCGCTGAATGTCGGCGACCCGGTTGCTTTTGCACTGCGTTTCGTGAATCAGGA
The DNA here is from genome assembly GCF_051966755.1 of Paenibacillus sp. SAFN-054. Taxonomy (NCBI): domain Bacteria; kingdom Bacillati; phylum Bacillota; class Bacilli; order Caryophanales; family Paenibacillaceae; genus Paenibacillus; species Paenibacillus sp. SAFN-054. The sequence goes on along the minus strand of NZ_JBQCKS010000001.1, from coordinate 1,432,534 downwards.
CGTGCTTGCGGGGCTGACGTCTGTAGGTGCGATCGCCGGCATGACCACGGTATTGCTCGTGATGCTGTTCGGCATGACACGACTGCTATTTGCCATCTCCCGGGACGGTTTGCTGAGCCGCAAGCTGTCCAACGTAAGCGGCAAAGCCCAGACGCCGGCCCAAAGCACATGGCTGACCGGCGCACTCATCGCGATTTTGACCGGATTTGTGCCGCTAAGCAAGCTGGCCAATTTGACAAGTATCGGTACGTTATTCGCATTTGCAGTGGTGTCGTTAGGCATTATTGCTTTGCGGAAGAACAATAAAGGGATCAAGAGCGGCTTCCGCGTGCCTTGGGTACCCTTCCTGCCACTGCTCAGCGCTGCAGCTTGTATTTACTTAATGATCAATTTGCAGGCTATCACATGGATCGGATTTGTGATCTGGATGGCAGTAGGTTTGCTGATTTATTTTCTTTACGGCAAAAAGCACAGCCTACTAAATCATCCAACAGGGAAGTCCGAAGAATAAATGGATTGGAAACACGATGAAATCTACCGACGTTTACCTGTCCTTTCTAGCATTTCATTCCTTTCCCCGATGTAAACTGGCGCAAACCCCTCTTCTTGTTATATGATTTGGATTGGAGTTTTCTTTTGAAGGACAAGCCGTCCTTTGGGAGAGGAGGAACTTGAATGAAATGGACCAAAAAGCTCGCTTCGCTTACGGTATTGTTCAGTGTATTGTTGAGTGCATGCTCATCGCATGATGAACAGAACGTATTGCCGGAGTCAGCTCCTGCCGCTCAGGATACGACGGATTCGGTCGCTGATCTAGGTCAGACCTTAACCGTTGTAGCCCCGGATACGGCCAAGAAAAATACGAAGGATACAGGCAAATACCAGATCCAAACCAAGCTCACGGATTTCCAGCTGCTAACAGAAACGAAGGGGATCGCCTGGGGACTGACGCGCAATGAGCTGCGCATGTACTTGACGGATGATAACGGCCAGACCTGGGTGAACATTTCTCCGTCCGCGAACGTGCAATTTCCGGCGAATCCGCGTTACGGCAAGGATATTTATTTTACAGACCCGAATCATGGCTGGATCGTCCGCGATCCTTCCGGTTTAGCCGAAACGATCGTGCTTCATACAAGTGATGGAGGGGAAAGCTGGGACATTTCTTCCATTGCGCAAAAAAACAAAATTTCCGCCATTACATTTGATTCCCCTGATCGGGGCTGGCTGATGGCGACGGAGGATTCGACCACCGGCAAAGAAATGAAGGTCCTCTACCGGACGGACGACGGAGGCTCACTGTGGAAAGTCGTCATGCAAAATACGGAGTACAACCCTGCGAAAGCGACCGTAACGAGTCCCATTCCGCATTTGGGGTATACGCTGGGCATGACCTTCGTCGATTCGCAGCGCGGCTATACGATGGTGCAGGAGCTTGGCGAGCCTAAGATGTATCAGACGCTGGACGGGGGAAACAAGTGGGCGTCCGGCCCGACCTTTTTTAACAGGGACAAGTTCAAGAACTGTGTTTCCTACACGACGGACCGTCCGCAATTTTTGGATATCGGCCGCAAAGCAGGCTTCATCCCGATCGGCTGCAAAAATGGGAATTCGACGAAATATAACGGGTACTTTACGCAGGATGGCGGCGCGACATGGAATTTTGTCAATTTCGGTCTGGGCAGCAGTGAAGGCATGAATCAAGATATCCGTCCGGTTTTTATCAGCGCAAATGAGGGATGGGCACTGCTCGGCAGCACAATTTACCATACCCTGGATCAAGGGAAAACATGGTCCAGTGTAGCTGACAACCAGGTGATCAAGGAGAAGCTTGCCGAGTATCCGGAAGTCGTCAAGCTGCAGTTTTCTTCCCCGCTCGTAGGGTGGATATTGGTTGAGAACAATGAGCAGAAAAGCTCCCGCTTACTTCAAACGACGGATGGAGGGCTCAACTGGAGAGTCCTATAAAAAGTTGGAGAACGATATGTTCTCCAGCTTTTTTGTTAAGTATAGGAGGAACAACAAGGGGGAATGAAAAAATATTTAAAATTTGAATTCATATGTGAATTAAATCACAATCTCTGTATCCATTGTATGATACTCTAAGAGTGTAAGGAGAACCTAATAACGGGAGTGAGAACCATGACAAACTTTACTCAGGATAAAACGACCGAATATTTGCTTCAGTTCTGCTATACCTGCCAGGATGCTTGTACTTGCGACACAGAAGAGAAATGCAAGGCATGCTGGGAAGCCCAGGGACTTCTTGCCCAAGATCCGCAAGAGGAAACCCGCTACTATCTGGACCAGGTTCATGCGTAAAACAGCATACTCTTCCACCTGAAACCTCCACGGGCTGAAAAGCGAAGTGGAGGTTTTTTTGTCATACACGCTGCATATACTTGTTATGAACAGGCCCGCTAAAGATCTTCGCAAGCGCCTTAGCCTAAAGTCAAAAGAGGAGGGGAGAAGCATGCCAGGAACGTTTTGGATGTTTGACTTCTTCGGTAAAGTCATGCCGATTTTTCTGATCGTCATTATCGGTATCATCGTCTTGTCTGCCGGCAGGGGATTGCTTCAGTGGGGGCGGAATAACAAACAGCCTGTACTCACCGTGGATTCCCGGATTGTCAGTAAACGCACCGAGATTAACCAGCACCACCGTCACGAGCCTAACGACCATGTATCCAGCCATACGAACACTACATATTACATTACCTTCGAATTGGACAGTGGCGATCGCATGGAATTTGGCGTAAACGGGCAGCAATACGGCTTATGCGCCGAAGGCGATGACGGCCGGCTCACGTTTCAGGGAACGCGGTTCAAAGGCTTCGAACGAAATATGCGGCTAGCCCGGGAAGCACAGCCCGCTGCTTTGTACCGCGATTACGAGCATTGATGTGGAATCGTGACGGTTTAGATTGGACCGTGTCCTTTAGGATGCGGTCTTTCTGTTTATTTGCTGGGTTTCTTGATTTAAACTACGGGTGAATTTAAAGTATAAGCAGCAGGTAGGACAAGGAGGAATGGAAATGGCTTTTGAAAATCTCGTTGTAGTCGTGACCGGGGCTGCTCAGGGCATCGGTTATGGCGTAGCAAAGGCTTTTGCCGACAGGGGTGCCCGGTTAGTGCTGGGGGACAATAACGCGGAGCAAGGAGCTGCTTCAGCGGCAGCCATCCGCAGCGGCGGGGGACAAGCCGTCTTTGTACCTTGTGATGTCCGCGAAGAGGACGATATCCGGAAGCTGATGAAAGCGGCTGAAGAAGAATACGGAACCCTCGACATTTTGATTAACAATGCAGGGGTTTCCCGGTGGAAGTCACCTTATGAATTGTCGGTTGCGGAGTGGGACGACATTCTTAATACGAATGCGAGAAGCTGTTTCCTCGCGACACGGGAAGCGGCACGGTACATGAAAAAGCATGGAGGCACCGGAGCCGTCGTCAATATGGCATCTACCAGAGCCATGATGAGCGAACCGGATACCGAAGCCTATGCGGCTTCAAAAGGAGCGATCGTGGCACTGACGCATGCCATGGCGGTGTCGCTCGGAGGTGACGGCATCCGCGTGAACTGCATCAGTCCCGGCTGGATTGAGACGGGGGATTACGAAGCGCTCCGAAAGGAAGATCATGAACAGCATCCTGCCGGCCGCGTAGGTCAACCGGATGACATTGCGAGAGCCTGCCTGTATTTGGCAGATCCGGACAACAGCTTTGTAACCGGGACACATTTGGTGATCGATGGCGGTATGACACGGAAAATGATTTACGAACCGTAACTTTTCTCCTGAGCAGTTGGCCCTAAAGCCTTCCATATTTTCACTTTGGGAAGAAAAAGGGATAAAAAATTCCAATTCGGGATAGTTCCTTTTGTGCAGATGGAAGTTGCGGACCTGGAGGTGAGCCTGTCCTATAAGGATATGGGCTCATCTTTTTTTACGGAATCAATGCTATAATAACTCCGTTTACTGCATCATATGAGCTTTTGACAAGCCGTTTGGTCCCTTACATAACCGGAAAACCTGGAGAAAATGGCGAAACCAATCGCAGCTCATATTCAGAATTGAGGGCGAATCGATATTGTCCTCGCATAGGAATGGAGGGAAATTATGATTGTCAAAAATTCTCGATGGCTTGCGGGGCTGCTGTTCCTGACCGCTGTGCTGCTGGTCGGCTTTAAGTCGCCGACCGAAGGAGTCAAAGCGACTTGGGTATGGCAAACCGAATTAATCGAGGATGGTGGGGAGCACCTGCTTGATTTTGCGGGTCAGGAAGGCATCAATCTGATTTACTTGCAAATCAATCGGGATTTGCCGAAAGGAACCTATGAGCAGTTTATACAGAATGCGCATGCGGGAGGCATTGCCGTTCATGCACTGGGAGGAGATCCAAGATGGGCATTGCTGGAGCACAGGGACCGCATGCTCGGACTCGCCGATTGGACGTTGGACTACAACGCAGGCGCAGCTCCCGATAACCGGTTCGACGGCATACATCTCGATATAGAACCTTACGTCCTCCCGCAGTGGGACAGCGAACCGAACGAAGTGATCTCTTCTTGGGAAAACAACATGAAGGCTTTTCTCGACAAGACTTCGGATACGGGGCTGGAGCTGGGGGTCGATGTCCCGTTCTGGTTCGATTCCTATACCACATCCGAAGGCGGAAGCCTGAATGCATGGCTTATGAATGCCTTCGATCATGTCACCGTACTGGCATACCGCAGTGAGGTGGCTTCCGAGCATGGGATTGTCACGCTTGCACAAGACGAGTTCAAACTGGCGGACAGTTTAGGCAAGCGAGTTCTTGTCGGAGTCAATACGAAAGAAATGCCCGGAGAAGCCCATACGTCATTTTATGGACGCAGCAAAGAACAGATGAATGTGTCTCTTCAGGACTTAACCAGCGAGCTGAGCTCCTATACTTCGTTTGGAGGAATAGCGGTTCATGATTTCCGCAACTGGGAGAACATGCCTGACGGCGGGGAAGGATCAGAGCCCGGCGGTGAGCAGCCGGAACCGGGAGACGGGGATCAGGTTCCGGATCCCGCGCCAGTCGACAGGGATCAGCGGGTAAGAGGGACGTATATTTGGGAAGCCAACGAAGTTCTGCAGAACGGACAGGAAATCCTGGATTTCGCCAAGGAGAAGAAGCTGAACTGGCTATACGTCCGGCTTGATCTGCAGCAGCCCTTTGGTGCTTACAAAGATTTTGTGAAGCAAGCTTCGGCCGCGGGCATCGAAGTGCATGCCATGGGCGGACACCCGATTTGGGCGCTTTCTGAAAACCAGGCGAAGATGTTGAAGCTGGTCAAGTATGTAAAAGAATACAACCGGATGGCCGAAGGAGACGAACGTTTCCATGGCATACATTTGGACATCGAGCCTTACGTACTGCCGGATTGGAAGACGGACTCGGCCGAGGTCATCGCAGAGTGGACCTCGAATTTGGACGCATTCGTCACCGAGCTCAAGAAGGATTCTAATTTGCAGGCCAGCATGGATCTCGCTGTTTGGCTGGATAAATACAAGGTTCCGGGCGAGGACATCTCCTTAAGCAAGTGGATGATCAATCGGATGGACCATGTATCTCTAATGGCGTTCCGCGACACCGCTGGCGGATCGAATGGCATCGTCAGCGTGTCGAAGGAGGAAATGGCCTTCGCTAACGAACTGGGCAAGCCGCTCCTGATCTCGGTAGAGATGAAGGAGAGCCATGAAGGAAATCACATTACCTTCTTCGAGGAAGGTTCCTCTTACATGGAAGAAGAGCTTGCCAAGCTTCCTGAGCTCCTGAAGGATTCTCCTTCGTATACGGGCAATCTTGTGCACGCCTATGATTATTGGAAGAATGCCAAACCGTAAATGATTGAAGAGCCCCTGTTCACTCCGCTCGAGCCCTGCAGGGGCTCTTTTTTCTTGCGGGAAAAGGTTGATTGACATGGGCATTCACACAGAAAAGAAGCCGTGCATAACCTGAAGATGTGAGCATTCAAAGGATGAAGAAGGAGCGTGAACACAAGGATGGCAGGTCAGGAAAAACACTATTTTGCCCGTGGCAATACCGCTGCAGGCTTATACACCTTATACGATTCTGTCTTAAACGGGCTGGATACGGTTATTGTAATTAACGGTTTGGCCGGCTCGGGACCGTCACGGCTGCTGGATGAATTGGCCGACGCTTGGCGCCAGACCGGGGGGAGCAAGCAGTATATACATGATGCATTAGATCAGGATCGGCTCGAAGGGATCGTGCTCGAGGAAACGGGAGTCGCCATCCTCGACGGGAACGTCTGGAGTGCGGACCCGGTGCTGGAAGGCACGGAGATTCGTGTACTGGATGCTAGCCGGGTGCAGCTCGGAGAGCTGATGAAGGAAGCCGAGGCGGAGACGATAGAATTGAAACAGGAAATGGCAGCGATATACAACCAAGCGTATGAATCTTTCTTGAAGACGCTGCGGATTCATGATGAATGGGAGAAATTCTACATCGAGCATTTGGACCGGAACAGCGCGAACCAATTGACGGCGGACCTGGCCGAGGAATACCTGATTCCAACCGGTTCCAAAGAAGCCAGGGTTACACGCCGCTTTCTCGGCGCAGCGACATGGCAGGGGGCAGTGGATTATGTGCCGAACCTGACGGATTCGCTCGCCACGCGTATTTTTGTGAAAGGGCGTCCCGGTTCAGGCAAATCGACCATGTTCAAGAAGCTGGCCAAGGAAGCCGAAGCGCGTGGAATCGATACAGAGATTTATCACTGCGGGTTTGATCCGAACAGCCTGGATATGCTTATTTTCCCGGAGCTCAGCCTTGGCATCTTCGATAGCACGGCACCGCATGAGCATTTCCCGAGCCGCGAAGGCGACAGCATCCTTGATGTATATGAATTGGCCATTCAAGCTGGGACGGATGAGGCTTATGCAGATGAAATAGAAGAAATTCGCTCCAGATATACGGCTTCCATGAAACAGTCGATCGGATTATTGGCGGATGCGAAGCGTCTTCGGGATGAGATCTGGAATGCTTACGATGCAGCCATCGGCCCGGCGGCCTTGAAAGCACTGGTCGTCGAAATCATTCAGCAGGTGGAGAACCTGACGAACGAAGCCAGTATACCTAACGATTAATGATTATAAATAAAACGACGTAACGATGATGAAATAAAATTCCCCCTTCATCTTATACTGAAGGGGGAATTCCGTGTTTACTTGCCGACGGTTTGATTATACTCTCCGATTTTAGCCGTAATGGATTTGGCTGCGTCATCCAGAGCCTGCTTGGACGTTTTTTTGTTATTCAAGACTTCTTCGATCGCGGTTTCAGTTAGCTGCCTTGCTTCCGGGAAGACGCCCATCACGGCGCCCTGCGTAGCAAGGCTTGGCGTCGTTTGGTGAAGCTGATCGACGGCGGTCTGGAATTGTGGATATTGGGTCATGTTATCCTTCACGTTCTGCTCGTCATAGGCTTTTTGCGTGATGGGGAAATATCCCGTATTGATGTGCCATTCGGCTTGTGACTGCGGCTCTGCCAAAAACTTGATGAACTCCCAAGCCGCTTGTTGCTCGGCTTCCGGGCGGTTATTCAGAATCCAGTTGCTCGCCCCGCCGACGATTACGCCGCCCTGCACCTGGCTATCGGCTTTGGGAAGGAAGCCTGTGCCGACTTCAAACTTGCCTTCGGCCGATTTGACGATGCTGCGCAGGGAAGCGGTGGAATCCAGCGTCATGGCAATTTGGCCGGCCGCAAAAGCTTTGGACGTATCGTCGGTTTTGCGTCCCAGGTTAAGCATGGTTTGATCATCGATCATCTGCTTCCACCAGTCCAGCGTCTTCACGCCCGCTTCACTGGCGAGCAGTGAAGCCGTAGCCGGCTTCGTACGTCCATTACCGTTGTCGAGCAGCTCTGCGCCCTGATTGGCAAACAGCTGCTCCATAAACCAGCCGTAAAGGGCGAAGGAACCGCCGGTCTGGCCCGCTTTTGTCAGTTTTTTGGCCGCATCGGCAACTTCCTGATAGGTTGCAGGCGGTTTTTCCGGATCCAGCCCTGCTGCTTTGAAAGCATCCTTGTTGTAATAGAGGATGGGATTAGACGTATTAAAAGGCATGGAATACAGTTTGCTGTCGAAGGTATAGTAGTTCAGAATATTTGGTTCAAGACTGGATGTATCATAGGATTCGGCATCGATAAACTGCTGTACCGGCGTGATGGCCTTGCTGTCGATCATGAAGCGGCTGCCGATTTCGTACACTTGGATCAGGGAAGGGCCGCTGTCGGAACCGAGCGCGGCTTTGAGCTTGTTCAAGCTCTCATCGTACTTGCCTTGATATTCTGCCTGAACGACAATCTCCTTGTGCTCCGCGTTAAACTTATCCACGAGACTTTGTGCTGCTTTGCCCACGTCTCCGCTCATGGAATGCCACCATACGACCTTGACTGGTTGTGCCTGATTAGCTGGAGCTTCTGCCGCCGCTGCAGTGCCTTCCGGTTTGTCTGCACCTTTGGAGCCGCAGCCGGAAGCTGCCAGCATCATGCAGGATATCAGAAGCATAGCCAGCGATTTTTTTCTCAATGGTTTCATGTTTCTCTTCTCTCCCTTTTGAATGGTTCATTTATTGTGAAATTGTAAATTCTGCCGTGTCCGGCGAGAGCTTACAATGTCGACACCTATTTAATTAATACAATTAATAGTTTGGCTAGTTAACCCTTCAAGGCGCCTGCGGTTATCCCTCGCACGAGCGGCTTTAAGCCCACAAGGAGCAGAAGGAGGGAAGGCAGGAGCATGATCACGATCCCGGCCATCACAACATTCCATGCGGTGACTTCTTCGAATTGGAGCATGCCGATACCGATCTGGACGGTACGCATGCTCTCTTGGTTCGTGATCAGCAGCGGCCACAAATAATTGCTCCAATTGGTTAGGAACGAATATACGGCGAGCGTTGCGAGCGAAGGCAATGACAGAGGCAGGACGAGCCGGATAAAGATACGGATATGTCCACAGCCATCGACTCTGGCAGCTTCGAACAGTTCCCTGGGCAGCTGCAGGAAATACTGTCTCAGTAGAAACGTGCCGAACGCCGATGCCAGGAAGGGCACGATCAGCCCTTGATACGAATCCAGCCAATGCCAGCTTCTCACCGTGAGATAGTTGGGAATCATGGTGACTTCCCAAGGGATCATCATGGTGGAGAGGAACAGCGAGAAAATGACGGCCTTTCCGGGAAAACGCAAAAATGCGAATGCATAGGCGGCCATGCTTGCCGTGATCAGCTGTCCCAGCATAATCGCCGTCGAAACGACAAAGCTGTTCGTGATAAACCGGATCACCGGCACGGTATTGAGCACCTGGAGGAAATTATCCGGGTGCAGACCGGAAGGCAGCAGGCGCGGCGGGTAGGTGGCTGATTCAGCGCTGCTCATGAACGATGAGGATAGGGTAAAAAGCAGCGGAAACAAAATCAACAGCGAGGCAATGCTTAGAAGGATATACAGGGTCGTTTGATGTAAGGAACGCATGCTCACTGGTAATGCACCTTCCTTTCGCCGAATTTGAATTGAACGATCGTCAAGAGCGTAATGAGAACAAACAGGATGAGCGCCTGCGCGCTGCCGATGCCGAACCGGTAATTCATGAACGCGTCCTGATAGATGTTGTAGACAAGGACATCGGTACTGTTCATCGGTCCGCCTTTTGTCAGGATGTTAATTTGGGCAAAGGACTGAAATGCGCTGATCATCGATACGACGCTAATAAAGAAGAGCGAGGGAGAAATGAGCGGCAGTGTAATCCGGAAAAAGGTCCGGAAGGAACCGGATCCGTCGATCCTGGCGCTTTCGTATAAATCCTCGGGAACGCTTTGCATGCCGCTCAGCATGACGATGTAATTAAAACCGAGATTCAGCCAGACCGTCATGAGGGCAATGGACAGCAGGGCCCACTTGGGGTCTGTCAGCCAGGCAATCGGACTGATTCCCGCCAGACTCAGGCCATAATTCAGAATGCTTAAGGTTGGATGGTACAACACCATCCAAATGATCGAACCGGTGCCGACGGATACGGCCATCGGAAGCGAGAAGAAGAACCGGAACAGCTTGGAGAACCTTAATTTGGGAATCGATAAGGCGGCCAGCAGCAGCGCAGCGGCAACACCCGTCGGTACCGTCAAAAGAATGAATTTGACCGTGATCCACAAGCTGTTGTAGAAAACGTCGGATGTCAAGATGCTCTTAAAATTGCCGAGTCCTGCGAAGGAAGCGACCCTGCCCTGCGGATCGGTCAAATACAGGCTCAGATAGACGGATTTGAGCAGCGGATAAAACAGGAATATACCGAACAGGATCAAGGATGGGGCCAATAAGAAGTAGGCCAGTGATCTTTCCTTCCAGCGGCTTGTCCAAAGCGAAGCTGCCCTATCGCGCCGGATTCCTTCCCTCGGAAGCGGGGGAGCCAGTGTGATTTCTTTCTCCATGGGATTAAAGACCTCGCTTTCTGATGTTTGGGTTATGTGATTCCAACCCGTCGACATCAGTATATAGCCCGGTTGTTAGGGGGGCGTCAGGCGTATGTAAAGCTTTTTTCTTGTTTGTTAAATGTCTCAGAAGGACAAAATATGTCGCATTTAAGTACAAGTAGGCAACATTTTTTGTCACTCAACTGGGCGGATGCACATACACTTATAAGGAAAATCAATCAAGTAGGGAGGTAGAGACTTGGCTGTTATCAAAACGAACTCGGAGCAAACCAGGCTGCTCGCTCGTTTGATGAGGGCTGAAGCCGAGGGGGAAGGAAATCTAGGCATGCTGATGGTCGGCAACGTTGGAGTGAACCGAATACTCGGGAATTGTCTCGATTTCAACAATATCCGCAGTATTCAGGATATGGTATACCAAAGCCCGGGGGGTTTTGAAGCTCCTCAGAAGGGGTATTTTTATCAAAAGGCCCGAGATTCGGATATCAGGCTTGCCCAGCGTGCGATTAATGGCGAACGGTTTTGGCCGGCTTCGAATGCATTATGGTTTTTCCGGCCCACTGCTGAATGCCCGGCGACCTGGTACAATCAGGCCAATACTGGACGGTTCAAAGCCCACTGCTTCTTCAGTCCATCTAGCACGGATTGCCCGAACGTGTATTAACCGAGGGCTCAGCATCACAAGCGCCGTTCACGTCTCTATACTCGCGTGACCGGCAGTACGTAAGCATGATTGTAAATGTACTTATAAGGAGGATTTTATACGAATGATGCCTCAACCTTTTCGCCCGGCTGCTTATAACATGAATATGGGGTCCGGTTATCCCGGCCTGCAAGGGGGCAGTATGGGCATGCCCGGAGGAACGCATTCACCTGGCGGTATGACGATGGGCAGTATGGGAACGGTTCCCCCGCAAGTGACCAGCGGCAGTCCGATGGGACCTGGCGGGACTGTCGTGCAAGCCCCTCCGACACAGCAATTCGAGCAATCCTACATCGAGAACATATTGCGCCTGAACTTAGGCAAGACCGGAACATTCTATATGACGTATGAGAACAACTCGCAATGGAACGCCAAAGTCTTCACAGGCGTGATTGAAGCGGCTGGGCGTGATCACATCATCATTTCGGAAAGAACGACAGGACAGCGGATCATCCTGCTGACGCTTAATCTGGATTACATTACATTTAATGAACCACTGATATACCAATATCCTGGTGTTATCGGAAACCCTGGACAAGGCAGATAAACCTCATCTGCGCATCTGTAATCTTTCGTTTTACAGGAAAAAACCGAAATGGCCGTCTCTGTTGTCATAAATGGCACAGGACGGCTCTTTTAGCCTGCTAACCGGAGGTTTGCTTAAAAATACAGCGGGTCGCTGTAATATACAGTCATACCTTGCCGTTTGACTGTGTAGTGTATAAATATATAATTAAAGATATGTACCAAAATCATACACTGAGACAGGAGATGGATCCATTGGGAAGTTGACGCTGATTCCTTCATACATGCATGACATGACTTACAACTTTACTATACGAAGGAGGTGTACCTATTTGCCGATTAAGAAGTACGGTGAATAGGAAAAAAGATTGGCTGACCCCTTACCGAGTTTGATAAATTTGATTTGGGTAGTGGTATTGGTAATATTGAACGGCTTTTTTGTATCGGCGGAATTCGCCATGGTGAAAATTCGGAGCAGCCGGGTGGAAACCTTGGTTGACGAAGGACGCAAAGGCGCATTGTTCGCGCAAAAGATCGTAAATAACCTGGATGCTTATTTGTCTGCTTGCCAGCTGGGCATCACACTCGCATCGCTCGGACTTGGATGGCTTGGTGAGCCTGCCATAGCAAGTCTGGTTAGACCTCTGATACATGCCTTGGGCTTTGGAGAAGCTGCAGTGCACGGCATAGCCGTTGTCATCGCTTTCCTCCTGATTACCATTTTGCACATTGTGCTCGGAGAACTCGCGCCTAAATCGATGGCGATCCGCAAGTCGGAATCCGTCGTGTTGATGTCGGCGGCTCCAATGGTGTATTTTAATAAGCTGATGTATCCTTTCATCTGGGTGCTTAACGGACTCGCTAATGCACTGCTGCGCATGATGCGCATCGCGCCAGCGTCAGAATCCGATTCCGCCCATACCGAAGAAGAAATTCGGGTGTTGATGAAGGAAAGCAATAAAAACGGACTCATTGATAATACGGAGCTGGCATTGGTTGACAATATTTTCGATTTTGCCGAAACGACCGGACGCGAGATCATGATCCCACGTACGGAGATGATTTGTCTGAACACGCAAATGTCCCGGGAAGAGAATCTCGAAATCGCCTATGAAGGCATGAGAACAAGGTACCCGGTATGCGATGGCGACAAAGACCACATTATCGGATTTATTCATATCAAGGATTTGCTGCGTTCCACTGCGACTGAATATAATGCTTTAATTCGTCCCATCCTTGCTGTACCGGAATCCATTCAGATCAGCGCACTGCTGAAGCTGATGCAGCGGGGCAAGACCCAGATCGCCATCTTGATAGATGAATACGGCGGTACATCCGGTCTTGTAACCCTGGAAGACATTATGGAAGAAATCGTCGGTGAAATCCAGGATGAGTTTGATGAAGAGCGTCCTGGCATTGAAAAGATTCGTGAGAATGAATATTCGATTGACGGATTGATGCTCATTGATGAAGTGAACGACCGGTTCGGTCTTGAACTCGATACGACGGATTACGACACCGTTGGCGGCTGGCTGTATTCCCGGATCGAGGCCATTCCTCCTCAAAAGGGGCAATCGGCTGAGCTCGACGGTCATATTTTCATAGTGGAAGAAACGGATCAAAAGCGCATAGCAAGGATTAAGCTGCTGAAACCGCAATTGATGATGGAGGAAGCGGGCGCATAAAGTGTGAACATAGAGAAGGGCACGGTGCATTTGCATCGTGCCTTTTCGCATGGTTGTACCGGATCAGGTTCATCTGATATGATGGCAGTCATGGCATTGCCGATAAGATGATATGAAAGTCCCAGTCCTTTTACCGGATTCCTAAGGATTTGGATCGGAAAATAGTGGAATGTATTGAAACGTTCAAGCTATAATGTATTCATTCTAATGGAGAGGAGGGTGCACAGTTTGTTTCGCAATATTGAGTTAAAGTTTGAACCCGTTCATGAATTCATGAATAGCCTGCATTCCTACATATGCCGTAAATCACACAAAAAGATAGATCTTGCTCCCAGCTGGGCCCAGGAGACGAAAGCGAAGCTCACACCGGAGTTTGCCCGGACACTGGACGATATGCTGGTGGGCGGCGATTGGAGCTTTGCTTACCTCATGGCGTTTGTTGCACCGCAAGGCGGAGATGTCGGGCAGTTCATTTCCTGGTTTGGCCAATTAAGCGTGCATCAGCTCATCGAGCTTTTCTCGGCACACGGCAACCAATATCCCGAAGAGGATATCGAAGTTTTTCAAAAGAAGACATACTCCATGTTTGAGCAGTGGTACGAACAGTATTTTAAAGAGGTTGATCCGCAAATTTTGACCGCGCTCGAACAGGAAAAGCAGCAAAGAGTCAGCCGTCTGGGCAGCATCCAAGGCGAGGAATTCATCGACGAGACGACCAACGGGATGCTGTTCAAGTCTGTAGAAGGCATATCGAATCTGATTTTGGTCCCGCAGTATCATTTCCAGCCGCTGAATATCGTATCGCAATATGGAAATACATTAATTTGCCACTATAATGCCCGCATTTATTTAGGGGACGAGGATCTCATACCGACACATGACCTGCGGACGATCCGCAGTCTCGGCGAAAGAAACCGTCTCAAAATATTAAGGTATTTGCACCAGGGTCCGCGAACGTTTACGGAAATCGTAAGCCACTTGAAGCTCTCCAAGGGAATCACCCACGACCACATTTCCAAGCTGCGAAGCGCCGGGGTGCTGTATGCCCATTTCGAGGGGGAGAATTTGACCGAATACAGCCTGCGCAGGCGCGCGTTGGTTCAGCTGCAGGATCGCCTGATGCAATATATCGAAGAAGGATAAACAGTTTATTTTCAACCTCCTTGATGCTGTTGGCATAAGGGAGGTTTTTATTGATTGTCACGTTTTTTCATGCATACATCCAATAAAGCAATAAAAAGGAAAATAATATTTTTCTGAAAACTTTTTAAGTTCTCTATTTACAGAACTCCAAATGCTTCCTATAATAAAAAATAACAAATACGACCATAATTCCTACTTATCACATAAGGATGATTGGTATGGGAAAATATGAGGAGGTTGTTTTATGAAGAAGGGCGTTTATTTGTTAACATCGCTGCTGATCGTCGGCTCTTTGGTGCTTTCTGCTTGTTCAGATTCCAAGGACACTGCTGCTCCGACTAACGCTACAAACCAGGAACAAGGAGCGTCCAATGATAAGCCTGTCGAGGCAGTAGCCGGAGATTCGGGCTTGAATGAGCCTTATAACGCGGCAGATATGTCGAAGCTTCCGGCTGTCGCGAAGCAGCGTACCGATACCATTATTGTCGGATTGACGGATCCAAGCGGCGCGTTCACGCCATATTTTACGCAGAGCGGTTATGACGGCAACGTGAATTCGCTGTTGTTCAGTTCATTGGTAACGGTTGATGAGAAAGGCCTTCCAATTCCGGACCTGGCTGAAAAATGGGATGTTTCCGACGATCAACTGACTTATACATATCATCTTCGCAAGGGTTTGAAATTCAGCGACGGTTCAACAATGACGGCGGACGACGTGGCTTTTTATATGGACGATTCTCTTCGATAAATCCTACGACGGAGACTCCATGGTACCGACACTGGCAGTCAAAGGTGCGCAGGCCTACAAGGAAGGCAAAGCAAAGACCATTGAGGGCATCAAAGTCATCGATCCGCAAACGATATCCGTCACGCTCGAAAAGCCTAACGCAACGGCCCTGGTTATGCTGGGAGATAAAGTTTTGTCCAAAGCTTACTACGGGAAGGATTATCAATTCGGACAGCTGGAATACATCAAAAAACTGCATGGGGCGCCCGTTGGCAACGGCCCGTATAAGCTAGAAAAGTTCATTCCGGGACAGGAAGTCCGGTTTGTAGCCAACGAGAATTACTACAAAGGGAAGCCGAAAACGGAGCATTTCATTTACAAAACTTCGGAAGGAGACACCTGGCAGTACCTTGAAACGGGAGAGGTAGACTACGCTTCCTTCAGCGCTACGACGGAAAACATCGATAAGCTGAAAAGTCTCGGATTCGTCAATATCATTCCTTATACGCCAAGCACTTATGGATATTTACAAGTAAATCTGGAGCATGAATCCCTGAAGGACAAAAGGGTGCGTCAGGCTCTGACCTATGGTTTGGATCGGCAAAGCATCTACGTCGATGCGAATCAGGGAGCGGGCGCGGTAGCGAACATTCCGTCATCGCCGATTTCATGGGCTTATACCGAAGAGGGTATCAACCCGTACAAATATGATGCGGACAAAGCGAAGCAGCTTCTGGAAGAAGCCGGCTGGAAAGAAGGGGCGGGAGGCATCCGCGAGAAGGATGGCAAGCCGCTCAGCATCCATTTCCTTGGATCGAAGAGCAAGCAAACCGATATTTTCATCGCGGTTGCCAAAGAGAACTTCGAGGCGATCGGCGTGAAATTCGAACCGGAGGTATTCGCCGACTTCAACTCCCTGGTGTCCAAAATGGAAAGCGGCGACTATGATCTCGTGTCCTTCTCAACGCCGATGCTTACCGATCCGTCGGATGGTCTGGTGCAGTTCATGGATGGTGAAATTAAAGCCTATGACAATCCGAAGCTGAAAGAGCTGTACGACAAAGGGCTGGCAACATCGGATATCGAAGAGCGCAAAAAGATTTACAAGGAAGCGTTCCAGCTTCTGAACGATGAGCTTCCGATCATCTTCACCAGTTATAAGAAAACCGTTTACGGCTACAACGGACGTATTGATAACCTTGCCGTCAGCCCATTCGTCGGATTGGCCAACAGTCTGCCAGACTGGTCGCTGAAGCCGGCGGAATAATCCATATTAAACATGCGTCCCTCGCGAGAAAGCGGCCATGCCGCAGTAGCGGGGGACCATGCCATTAGGAGGCTAACGATGAGTGCTTATTTGACGAAACGGATCAGTTACATGCTTATTATTTTGCTGGCTGCCTCGCTATTGATCTTTAGTCTGTATGCCTTAACGCCAGGAGATTATATCAGCAGCAACATCAAGCTTAGCCCGGAGCGCAAGGCGGAGCTGCGTGAGATCTACGGCTTGAACAAGCCGCTGCTTGAACGGTATGGATTATGGATGAAAAATGCGCTGCATGGCGATTTTGGATACTCGCTCGCTCAGCAGAAACCGGTCCTAACGCTGTTTAATGAATACATATGGAATTCCTTTCTACTGGCAATCGTTTCGACCTTTCTGACCTGGCTGATCGCCGTCATTATCGGGGTGGTATCAGCTTACAAGCAGTATTCCTGGTTCGATACACTGGTGATGATCATCATATTTGCGGCCATGTCGCTTCCATCATTTTTCATCGGTTTGTTCCTGATTAAGATATTCGCGGTCGATCTGAAGTGGCTTCCACCGGGAGGCATGCTCACGACAGGAAGCAACGCAGCCGGCTTGGCTTATCTGAAGGAAGTCGCACGTCATATGACGCTGCCCGTCGTCGTCATGACGCTGCTCGGCGTCGGCTCGCTTACCCGATATTTCCGGAGCAACATGATCGATGTCATTAAGCAGAATTATATCCGGACTGCAAGAGCGAAGGGTCTCACGGAAAGCAAAGTGTTGTTCCGGCATGCGCTGCGCAACGCGCTGCTGCCGGCAATCACGCTTGTCGGCTTTGAACTGCCGGCCTTGTTCGGCGGTTCGCTCATTATCGAGAAAATTTTCAATTGGCCGGGGATTGGTCAATTGTATATGCAGTCCTTCGGACAACGCGATTATCCGCTGCTAATGGGATTCACGATGCTGATCGCCGTGCTGACGGTCATCGGCACGCTTATTTCCGACGTGCTGTATCATATTGCTGATCCGCGCGTGCGGCTGCATTAGGGAAGGGGGAGTCATTCATGTCATTGAACAGCACGCCGCTGCCGGGAACGGCTTTGGCTAAGCAGCCACCTGCGAAATCCGCTTCCCTCTTCGGGCAGTCGATGCGCAGATTGATGAAGAATAAGCTTGCGATTTCGGGATTGATCGTCGTCGTCATGATGTTTATAGCCTGCTTTATCGGGCCGTTCTTCTCGCCATACGCTGATAATAAAGTCCATATGGCGATGATGAACAAAGCGCCAAGCTTCAAGCACTGGCTGGGTACCGACGCGCTTGGACGGGATGTCCTTACAAGAGTACTGCAGGCGGGCCGTATTTCTTTGACCGTGGGACTGGCGTCCATGGTGCTGTCCGTATTCATCGGTGCCTTGCTCGGCGCGATTGCGGGGTATTATCGAGGCATCGTCGACCAAATCATTATGCGGATCGCCGATTTGCTGCTGACGATTCCGGGGCTTCCTCTGCTTTTTATTTTTGGGGCGCTGCTGTCCGAATGGAAGGTGCCGTCAGAATACCGGATGTACATCGTCATGTTCATGCTCGGTTTCGTCAATTGGCCAGGGCTTGCAAGGATGGTTCGGGGGCAGATGCTGAGCCTGCGGGAACGTGAATTTATGCAGGCAGCTGTCGTCCTGGGTCTTCGTGACCGGAGAAAGCTGTTCAATCATTTGCTGCCGAACATCGTGCCGCTGCTCATCGTCATCGCGACCCTGAACATCGGCGGATCGATCCTGAGCGAATCGGTTCTCAGCTATTTCGGTTTGGGGGTGACGTCTCCTACGCCGACATGGGGCAACATGATCGATGCGGCGAATAATTTAATCGATTTCCAGGAACGTCCGTGGCTATGGATTCCTCCGGGCTTTTCAATTTTCGCTACCGTAATAGCCATTAATATTTTCGGCGATGGACTCAGGGACGTTCTTGATCCCAAACAGAAGAGGTAGGTGGGAGATTCCATATGAAAGACTTAATGAAAATAGACCATCTCAGCACTTATTTCGTCCAGGGAACCGAGCAGGTGAAGGCTGTGGACGACGTGAGCCTGCGCGTGCGGGAAGGAGAAACGGTATGCATCGTAGGGGAATCCGGCTGCGGCAAAAGCGTAACCGCGATGTCGATTATGGGACTCGTCGAGGAACCTGGCGGCAAAGTTGTGCATGGGCAAATATTATTTGACGGCAAAGACCTACTGCAGTTAAGCAAAAACGAGCTGCGTACCATACGCGGCAACGATATATCCATGATTTTTCAGGAGCCGATGTCGTCTCTGAATCCGGTACTGAAAATCGGACAGCAGATAATGGAGCCGCTTATTACACATCAAAAGCTAGGCAAAAAAGAGGCCCGGGCAAAGGCTATCCAGCTGATTGAGCAGGTCGGGATTTCCCGTGCCGAACAAATAGCGGACTCCTATCCGCACGAGCTGAGCGGAGGCATGCTGCAGCGGATCATGATAGCGATAGCCATTTCCGGCAGCCCGAAGCTGTTGATAGCGGATGAGCCGACCACGGCGCTGGATGTGACGATACAGGCTCAAATCCTGGATATGCTGCGCCAGTTTAAAGAGCAGTCGAGCATGTCCATTCTGCTGATCACCCATGATCTCGGCGTTGTCGCAGAAATGGCAGATTACGTCATCGTGATGTACGCAGGTAAAATCGTGGAGGAGGGCGAGGTCGTCAAGCTTTTCCAATCTCCCAAGCATCCATACACCCAAGGGTTGTTGAAATCCAAACCGGTTATCAATCAGCGTCAGGATGAACTATACTCCATTCCGGGGCAGGTGCCTAATCCGCTGGAGCTGACCGAATCCTGCTATTTCCATGACCGCTGCGAGCACTGCATGGATATTTGCAGAACGAAGCAGCCGAAGCTGAAAGAAGTCGCCGAGCAGCAAAAAACCGCCTGCTGGCTGTATGAGGAGGCGCTGGTTCATGTCTGATGCACTGCTGGAAGTCAATCATTTAAAGAAGTACTTTCCGATTCAAAAAGGACTGCTGAACCGTACGGTGGGACATGTAAAAGCAGTCGACGATATCAGCATCACGATTCAAAAAGGTGAAACGTTCGGTTTAGTCGGCGAATCCGGCAGCGGTAAAAGCACCGTCGGCAAAACGATTATCCGGCTGACGGAAAAGACGGAAGGAGAAGTCAGGTTCAAGGGGATCGATTTATACGGATTGTCTCCCCAAGAACTTCGCAAGATCCGTCCTAGCATGCAGCTGATATTTCAGGATCCGTACAGCTCGCTGAATCCGCGGGTTCGGGTGGGGGATGCCATCGGTGAAGCGCTGCTGGATCATGGTCTGGTACCGAAAGAGGAAATCCGTGACAGAGTGCTCGAAGTGCTGCAGTCATGCGGCTTGTCATCCTATCATATCGACCGATTTCCACACGAGTTCTCAGGCGGACAGCGTCAACGGATCGGCATCGCGCGTGCGCTCGTTTTGAACCCGGACCTGATCATCGCAGACGAGCCGGTGTCCGCCCTGGACGTATCTATTCAGGCACAGATCATCAATCTGTTCCGCAAGCTGCAGGAAACGCGAAGCTTGACGTATTTGTTCATCTCGCATGATCTCAGCGTGGTGGAGCATCTCTGTTCAAGAATTGGTGTGATGTATCTGGGCTCGATGATGGAGACCGCATCCCGGGATGAATTGTTCAAAAATCCGCTTCATCCGTATACCAAGGCGCTGCTGTCGGCGGTTCCGATTCCGGTTCCGAAGCTGAAAAGGGAACGCATCGTGCTTAAGGGGGATATTCCAAGCCCTTCTAATCCGCCCAGCGGTTGCAAATTCCATACTCGCTGTCCCTATGCCGTAGCCCGCTGCAAGGAGGAAGTTCCGATCTTTCGCGATGCGGGCGGAGGTCATTTTGTTGCTTGCCATTTGGCATAATTCAACCGGCAGAATAAAAGCATGCTTCGTCGTTAACGAAGCATGCCTTTTGGATTTCAGGTTGATGCCTCCTGAATAGGGATGATCTGTACTTGCGGCCAGATGAGATGCCATTGTTTCTTCGAAATACGCTTCTCGTAAATTTGTGCACGATCCGGGGATTGCAAATAGTAGGTCGTAGCTCTAACGACCATTTCGATGACGTCCCGGGTGCCATGTGGTGCCGTCAATACAAGGCCATCGTTATTATCCAGCGTCAGACCAAGGGAGGTCACGGTTTCAGGAAAATTCGAGATGGCATCCACGGAGGAGGTAAAAGGCGGCATGTCATTAATGACATGCATGCGGGCTTGATTTTTCACGGACCAGGGGATGGCAGGACGGAGTGAGTAGAGTTTTTGCTCAAGTTCCTTCTCAACGCTTTCGTCACAGCAGGAAGGATCAAAATAAACGACGTCCACATCCGCCATCGGGGTGCGCTCTTCGAATCCATGCAGATGGTCCCAAATTTTCGATCGCACAAATCCTGCGCATACCCACCAATCCGGCAGCTGAAGCATTTTGGCGGTTCGGAGAATGTCCATCATCCAGGCATCTTCCCGCACCAGTCGAATGATGTCCTTTTCTTGTTGTAAAATCACGAATCATCCCCCCTGAGAAAAGCTTAAATCTATTATATATCAGAGTTGTAGGGTTTATCGAAAATAAACAGACAAATAAACCTATCGAAATTTTAAAAAAACTTTGAAAAGGGTCGTAACTTGTCCGGTTCTAAAACGTTATATGATTTGTATTCCAATATTACCCAAAAAGGGAAAGGTGAGAGAATGAAGAAATCTAATTTTCGTAAACTATTGACCATGACCGTTGCTGTTTCCGCACTCAGCATGCTGCTGGCTACCGGAGCAGGAGCCGAATCGATCGCAGCCGACAATGCTTCAGCTTCTTCTACAGCCTTAGAGCCGGGTGCTCTTACTGCAGCTCCACCTCAAACAGTCAATCCTTTAAGCATTACCGGTAATTATCTATACTTAGCCAATGGCTCCGCTTATCTGTCACCGATCGGCAATGGACAAATGAGCGTAAGTGCGGATACGACAGCCACAATGAAAGTGGATACGGTCACGGCTTACGTGACGCTCCAACGTTATACCGGCGCGGCCTATGTCGATGTGAGCAACACGAATTTCTCCAAGAGCAGCACCGATTATGTTGCTGGTAATGCTACCTTTACCGGTGTAAAAGGATTCTACTATCGCCTTAAGGTCGTTCATTCGATCAACAAAGGTGCTGTGTATGAGCAAAATATCGAGTATACGGACTACGTCCTCTGTTATTAAAAAAAAGCGGCAAACCTATTGGTTTGCCGCTTTTTTGTGTTAATCATCCTCCTGCACGAGAAGTTTATACACACGAATCAGTTCTTCTTTAGGCAGATCGCTGCCGACTTGAATGGTCAACGCATGTTGGAGTCCCAGCAGCTCATTGTGAACGCCAGGTTGATAATAGACGTCATCCTGACCTACTTTGAATATTTCGATGTCTTTGGAAAGGTGGGTTACTTTGGATTGATAAATCCTCAAGTTCAGCAAGTATATCCATAGGGGATGCTGATTTTTGTCTGTGTATTTCAAGGTTACCTTATCATACCTTTTGTTATCGGATGTCGGCTCCGATAGCGTATAACTCTCGAAGGTATAATCGGTTCCCAGTTGGTTTATATTGGGCAAAGCAAACGTAAGTTTACTCTTTAACTCATCCAAGTTTAAAGGTCCGCTAACGCTGTCCATGACCTCGGACGAGAGCAATTTCTCATTAAAGTCAATATTCTCATCCGGATATAAATTCGCTGGTGTGTCCGTATGGGGATCGGCTACTGTTGGCGGGACCTCGCCGTTTCGAATCACGACACCCATCACTCCATTGCCCATGTCGACCACCGTTTTGACGATCGGGGAGACGGCTTTGGTGATGCCGGGAGGACTAAACAGAAACGCTCCGGCAACGAATGAAGCGGCGACGATGCCGCTAAGCTGCATGCGGCGCCTGCGTTTGCGCTTCCGGTTATCCATCTGCAGCTTGGCTTGAACCTTTTTCCAGGAAGCTTTTTTATCTTCTTCGGTAGTCAACGAGGATGAAGAAACTGCCCGGTCAAAAGCGACGTCAAACCACTCTTCATATTTTTCGCTTTTCATCCTTAATCCCCCACTCTTTAAACAGCATTTTTTTGATACTTTCCCTGGCCCTGAATAGACGCTGTTTGACGACATCCTCACTCAGATCCAACATATTCGAGATTTCCTTATACGTCAGCCCCTGTTTCCAGCGGTACTCAATCAGGACGCTGTACTCCGGCTTTAATTTCTGAAGGTATTCCATGATCGATTCTTCGATCAGCTTGGTTTCTACCGTGTTTTCTACCGATACAGGTGACTTGGAAATTTCCTCTTTATACATAAAAACACCTTCAACATCCAGTTGGTTACGGTAGTTTTTATTTTTTCTCAAATAATTAATTGTCGTGTTTTTGGTCACGACCTTCAGCCATGCGCGCAGTTTGCCTTCATTCTCGAACACGGGCTTGTTTTTGATTACTTTAATAAAAGAGTCCTGTATAATATCCTCGGTCGCTGCGTGATCTTTGACGATATAAAGGATCATGCCGTAGGCAAAATCATAGTATTCATAATATATTTCTTCCTGCATATCCTGACTGATGGCGCTAAAATCCGAAGTGGCGAGCAGTCTGATCATGTTGGACATGGTATTCCCCCTCCCGAAACCCCCGTCTTCCTGTAATTCGCTTACATCCCATTTTACAATATTATTGGATGCTTAGCCTAATTTTTGGCATTAATATTTTTTAAGCTTAATCCAAGCAAAATAAGAGAAACCAAGCTTCGGCAAGATAGCGTTTCAAATATATGCCTTTTGTAAGTGAATGAGTCATTTTTCCGGAATTCTCCGTCTCGAATGCCGGAAATCACGCCGGACGGATTTTACTTATATGGCATTCCGGCGTACGATTCACGGAACAGGAAGCCAAGAAGGCGGGGAGAACAGGTTAATGGATGGATATAAAAGAAAATCACCGGAGCAAATTTTGGAGGACATTCGCAGGCTTCAACGCGGCAACCTGAAAATCATCATCGGGGCTGTTAGCGGAAGCGGAAAAACCTATCACATGCTGCGGGAGGGGCAGATCTTACAGCATCAAGGCATAGATGTCGTGATATGTGCCGTCTCGACGCTGCAGCGTCCGGAAACCGTCAAGCAGCTTGCGGACTTGGAACGCGTGCCCAGCATTCATTGGCTGGACCAGGGGAAAGAAACGAAGGACCTTAACCTGGAAGGACTGATTGCACGCAATCCGGAAGTGGTTCTGGTCGATGGCCTTGCGCATCGAAACCGGCGGGATGCCAGGTTTCCAAACCGGCTGAAGGATATTGAGTTTTTGCTGGGTCAAGGAATCAGTGTCATTACGACCCTTAACGTATATGAGCTTGAAGGCGTACATGATCTTGCCCGGAAATGGACGGGAATGGAAGCAAGGGAGACCGTGCCGCTCGGCACGTTAAGCTTGGCCGATGAGGTCCGGTTAATTGACGTGACGCCAGAAACGCTGATCAACCGGCTGAAGGAGGGTCATCTGGAGCAAAGCATGGATACGGGGCTGTTCACGCGCAAGGACTTGGCCGTTCTCAGGGAATTGTCCCTGCGGCTGGTGGCCGAGGATGTCAACACGACCCTGGAGAAGCATCGGGAGGAGCAAGGGCTGCTTGGACCATCCGGTGCGTCGGAACGGATTCTCGTCTCCGCTCAATATCACTGGAACGGCTCGATTTATATCCGGCGGGGGCAGCAGATCGCCAAGCGGTTAAACGGAGACCTGCTGGTCGTTATTTTCATGCAGGCAAAGAGCAAGCTTTCGAAGGAAGCTGCGGCATTCAAGCGCTCCCTGCAAAAAATGGCTAAAAAGACCGATGCGCAGTTCGAAGAGCTTCCGCTGCGTTCAACACGGCAATTCGCAGGGGAGTTAATCCGTTACGCCGTGGATAAGAAAGTTACGCGTATTGTTCTAGGCCATTCCAAAAAAAGCCGCCGTCAGGAATTATGGCAGGGCTCGGTTACGGATGGCATCCTTAAGCGGGCCAAGGGGATCGATATCTTCTGGGTTGCCGACCGTACGGCAGCAGGTGGACCTAGAATTCTGCCTACGCGCAGACAGCAGCAGGGAGATCACGAATTGTACCACCGGCTCAGCGAGGAAGAGATGGAGAGGAAAGTGGAACGCATCAAGCGGGGGCGCTTTAAAATTTACATTGGCGCCGCTCCGGGAGTCGGGAAAACGTACACGATGCTCCGGGAAGGCAACGAGAGTCTCCGCAAGGGCGTGGACGTGGTCATTGGCTGGCTGGAAACTCATGGGCGAGCGGAAACGGCTTCGCAGGTGGAGAATCTGGAGACGGTTCCCGCGCTTGAGATTGCTTACAAGGGCACGATATTAAGGGAGATGGATGTCACGGCCATTATGAAGCGAAATCCGGAGCTGGTTCTCGTAGATGAACTGCCGCACAGCAACATGCCGGGCAGCATTCACAAGAAACGGTACGAAGATATCGTCGATCTGCTGGAGCATGGCATCTCCGTGATTACCACGGTAAACGTTCAGCATCTGGAAAGCCTGAACGACGCTGTGGAACAAATTACAGGCATACGCGTCAGGGAAACGGTACCCGATTACGTGCTTTCCATGGCGGACGAGGTTGAATTGATCGACGTCACCCCGCAATCGCTGCAGCAGCGGATGAGAGACGGCAAAATTTATGCGGCAAGCAAAGTCGAGCAGGCGCTGAGTTCATTTTTCAAAACAGGCAATTTGATCGCGCTGCGCGAGCTCGCCCTCCGCGAGATCGCAGACGATGTCGATGAACGGCTGGAGGCCTGGGAAAGACAGTTTTCGCTCCGGGGTCCATGGCGGAAAGAAGAAGCGATTTATGTCTGTATCGTGCCGGGATCCAACAGCGAGCGTTTGATCCGGCGCGGTTTCCGGATCGCTTATCGCCTGAAAGCTACGTGGTACGTGAATTACATTCATGTGAAATCCGCAGAAGATGAACAGGCCAAAATTGAGGCATGCCAAAAGCTGGCTGAGAGCTTTGGCGGCTCGTTCGAAGCAACGACGGTGGATAATTGGAAGGGGATCCCTTCCATGGTCATGAATAAGGCTAACCGCGTGCAAGCTACGCAGATTATCGTCGGCCAGGCGGTTTGCGGCCAAACCATCCGGCGCAGGAGGGTCGTAAGGGAACTGATCCGGCTGGCGAGGGATCTGGACGTTCTTCTCGTATCCAATCCGGAAAATACGTACTGAAGCGAAATGGATAAGCGTTTTCGCTGGACTGCCTGCCGTGGTATATTAATACAAGCAGTGTATTTTCCGATACCTGAAGGAGGCAATCAGCAATCATGGATAAACAATATGCAGCATATGAAGGCGATTTTCACGGTGAGCGTGCCGTCTGGCTCAAGCATGGCCGTTATGAGGCAGCCGTTTTGCCGGAACGGGGAGCGAACCTGATCCTGTTCCGAGATCTCGAGAACGGTTTCCGCTATTTACGGGAGCCGGAAGCGGACGGTATGAAGGATTTTCTGGAAAACCCCGGCATTTACGGGATTCCTGTACTGTTTCCGCCGAACCGTTTTGACGGCGGGAAATTTGCCTGGGAAGGGCAAGTGTATGAGCTTCCCGTTAATGAAACGGATCGCGGCAACCATCTGCACGGTTTTATGCACCAGCTGCCCTGGGATGTCGATTACATAAAGGGAGACGAATATGAAAGCGTGGTCGTGCTTTCCCAGCGGGTTAGGGAAGGCCATTTGTACAAGCAGTTTTTCCCGTTTGAATTTACGATTACGCTTCGTTATACGCTAAATGCGAGCGGCCTGCAGCAGCAGGTTTCCGTTACGAATGACGGCACGCAGAACATGCCGAATCTGCTGGCTTTCCATACGACGATCAACGCGCCGTTCGTACCGGGAAGCGAAGCGTCGGATTATACGTTCAAAGTGACGATCGGACAGCGCCGGGAAATGAGCGAACGCATGCTGCCGACTGGCAATTTCCAGCCGCTCAGTACAGAAGAAGAGCAAATGAAAACGACGGGCGCAAGTCCTTATTTCGCTTCCATGGATAATCATTACACCGCGGCTCCACAGGATGGACGCAACCGGATGGAGCTGACGGATAACCGTACCGGTGATGTTCTCGTGTATGATGTCGGAACGGCATATAAACACTGGATGATCTGGAATAACGAAGCCGGCGGGAAGTTTTTCTGTCCTGAACCGCAAATGAATTTGGTGAATGCTCCGAACATTGAGGGCCTTCCGGCGGAAGAGATCGGATTGATCGGGCTGGCGCCAGGCGAGAAATGGGAAGAAACCAGCATGTTTTATGCCATGAAGCGTACAAAGTAATGCCTAATCGATAGCAAAAACCGCCGATCCGGACCGGATCGGCGGTTTTTGGCATTAGACGCGCTTATTCATGTAAGCGGAATCCGCAGCCGCGGCAGAAATGATCGTCATGCGCTGCAGGTTCGCCGCAGCGAGGACAAAAGGCTGCCTTATCCGCTGGGGGTACTTGCACGGCAGCAGGTTGAACGACAAGAGTCTGGAACTGCTGACCGCAGAAAGGGCAGTAGGAAGCGTCCGCAGGCAGCATTTTACCGCATCCGCATTCTTTCAGATTTTGCAAATGCTGAATTTTACGGTTCAATTCTTCGATCTCCTGCTCCAAACCGAGAATGGCTTCCCGGTATGTCTGGAATTCCGCATTGGGAATGAAGCTGGACTCCGTTTCAAGCGAACGGTATACGATGCGCCCGATTTCGGTATAGTTTTTTTCGATATCTTTTTCTTTGGATGACACTTGAAACTTGAGCGTTGTGGATTCCACGGTTTGCTGGGCTTTTTTGCCCGCATCTGACACACCCTGTTTGAGCTTGTTTAAAAAGTTGGACATAACGGTGGTTCTCCTCCTTCATCCGCTTCTGTATCCATCTTTTTACAGGAATTTGCAAAAGGGGGACTGGGCCGAAGGCCATCCCGGCTCTCTTACTCATGGATACTTTCTAGTAGTAATAATGTATGGCTTATCTTATGGCATTATAACCGAGTACATGGAAGAGGGAAATACCCGTTTTTTTTGGGCTGCAGCGAGGGATCAGCTGCTTTAAAGCTCCGGCTTGTTGCGAACAAGGCCAACCTTACGATTAAGGACCATGGGTATTCCGTTTAAAGATTGCGAAGTTTGATTATCAGTGACATATATGATGTCACCAATAGACTGCTATAATGGGTTTACCAACATGCAAAGGGGCAGGGCGCAAGTGAAGAAAATGGACCGCTTGATGGCTATTATTATCGCTTTGCAGCAGGGCAGCCAGACGGCTTCGTCACTGTCCGAAAGGCTGGAGGTATCCCGCCGTACCATATTGAGGGATATTCAGTTGCTCTCGGAGATCGGCGTGCCTCTTGCCGCGGCGAGTGGCCCCCATGGCGGGTACTCGCTGATGGAAGGCTTCCAGCTGCCACCGCTGCAGCTCAGTGCCAGGGAAGCCCTATGTGTCCTGTTTGCCCTTCAGGGGCTGACCGGCTATACGGATACGCCGTTTAACGGGGAGCGCTGGACCGTCATGGACAAAATTCGGAGCATCCTTCCTCAGGATACCGCCAGGCAAATTGATCCGCTTCTGGGAAGCATGGAAGTCGAGGTGCCTAAGCGGAAATACCATCTTCCCCATCTGGAGGAACTGCTCGAAATAACGGCTAGCGGTAACTGGATAACCGTTTTCTATCAATCGCAAAACCATCGGAGAAGGCTGCTGATCAAGCCCTTGAAGCTTTTTGCGGCCCATGGCTTCTGGTACTGCGACTGCTTATCCTTTACCCATGGCGAGAAGCGCAGGCTGCGTATAGACCGGATGAGCGATATGGTCCTCTCTGCTGCACCAATGGATTATACCGAACCCGCAGCCCATAAAAGCGAAGTCCGAACGGTGCACATCCGGGCCGAGCTTACCTATAGAGGTATGCTGCGCGTGGAACGGGACGAGCATATTGGTGAAAGCATCGAGCAGGTGAACGACGACATCTGGATCGTCGATATTCATTTGCCTGAGAGCGAGTGGGACTGGGCCGTTCAGTTGTTTTTTTCACTGGGCATGGAGGCCCGCGTCATCGTCCCGGAGCAGCTTAGGACAGAAATCCGCCATAAGGCTGAACAGCTTCATAACCGTTATGAACCAAGCATAAGTCATGCCAATGCAAAGGAGGATAACTCATGATTGAAAACATGGAAGAGCATGTGTTGCTCAATCACTACGAGGAGGCCGCGGAATATATCGAAAAAATCGGCATTCTGCCGCTGGCATCCCTGATTCCGGATTACCCCTCCCTGGATCGCATTACGCCGAAGGACAGCTGGCACAGCGGCACCGAACGGGATCCTTGGGGCTGGCGTACGCGTTTTCCGCTTGAAGGAAAAGCGGCTTACGGCAAGTTTTTCAGGAAGAAGGCGGTTTTGATTTCAGCCGAATGGTTTCCGTGGGTCTATGCCTGTCTGCGCCTTGGAGAAGATGCCGACCAATGCTACAAGAATGGACTGCTGTCCCCTACGGCGTGGCAGCTGTATCAATTGATCGAAATCGAGCAGGGCATCGACACGCGCGTGCTTCGGGATCGGGCGCAGATGAAAGCAAAGGAAGACAAGAAGGCTTTCGACCAGGCGGTTGCCGAGCTGCAGGGCGCGATGCTGGTTGTCATATCCGGCGTGAAGCCCAAGGTGGATGAACAGGGCGAGATCAATGGCTGGAGCAGCACCTCATACGAAACAACAGCGCATTGGATGGGGAGAAGCGGGATCAAGGACATAAGCAGGACGAAGAGTGAAGCTCGGGATGAACTGTTGTCCCGATTGCAGCCTCGGTGCAGTGACAAGGCCATTACTAGTTTCAGAAAAATACTTCATCCCTAGGAGGGAACTCGCATGAAGTTAACCAGTACGCAATTTCGGAAGGCTCGGGACTTTATGTATGCTAATGGAAGACTGCTGGATCGCAAGAGATTCGAATTTCATTTTACCGGAGGAAGCGCCGAGTCCGTTCTGAGTGCTCTGCGTCCTTATCAGAATCCCGATGGCGGGTTCGGGAATGCGCTGGAGCCGGATATGCGCACGCCGGGCAGCCAGCCGGTTGCAACGGAATATGCCCTGATGCTTATGGATGAGGTTGGAGAGTTCGATGCCGAAATGCTTCAGGGAGTGCTTCGTTATCTATCAAATAGCGTAAGAGCGGATGGAGGACTGCCTCGGGCTGTGATTGATGTGGGCGACTATCCTCATGCTCCATGGTGGAACACAGAGAATGACCGTCTCGGATCGCTGAATCCGACAGGGCGAATCGTTGGATTATTGCTTAAGCAGCAGGTATTTCCGGATTTAATGGAGGAGGGGTGGTTTAAACATGCCGTTGATTACGTATGGAAAAGCATCCCGCATGCCGACGGCACGGATTACCACGATGTGGTTCAGTGCATCTCGTTCCTGGAGCATGTAAAGGATCCGGACCGATCTGCGGTCGAATGGAGGCGGGTGGACGAATGGCTGCAGCAGCCGGGAACGATCGAAAGAAATCCGGAGGCGGAGGGATATGTACATAAGGTATTGGAATGGGCTCCGGCCCCCGGCTGTTATGCAAAGAAATGGATCGATGAAGAAGAAGTGCGCAGGCATTTAGTTGATCTGGTCCGCCAGCAGCAGGATGACGGCGGATGGACGATGAGCTTTCCAGCGCTGAGTCCAGGAAATCAGGCAGAATGGCGGAGTATGATCACCTTGGACCGCCTGATGACCCTGAAGGCGTACGGATGCCTGTCATTGGATTAAATCGCAGGCATAACGTTTCCGCCCGATACCGGGATATACGCCCCGGTGATGTAGCTGGCCAAATCCGAAGCCAGGAACAGAACCGTGTTGGCGATCTCCTGATCGGTTCCCCGGCGTTTCAGCGGGACGTGCTGGGAGTAAGATTCCTGGACTTCGCTGTCGTTATCGCGGTCCCTTTCGCTGATCGTCCAGCCTGGCGCGACCTGATTGACGGTAATGCCGTGCTCACCGATTTCTTTGGCGAGCACGCGGTAAATTCCGTCCATGCCGCGTTTGCCTGCCGTATAGGCGGATTGGCCCGGGAAGTTCTGCATGGCGCATTCGGTGTTGATGCCGATGAAGCGGCCTTGTCCACGTCCGATCATCGCGGGTGCGAAGGCCTTGGCCAGATGTACGCTTTGAAGAACGCAAGAATCGAACTGGCTTTGGTAGTCTTCAAGCGGCTGTTCCAGAATGCTCTTCCATCCATACTGGATGACCGCATTGGCTACGATAATATCCACTTTGCCTAAAGCGCTTACCGCTTTTTCACTCATGAGCTTTACCGATTCAAAATCGGTGACGTCAGCCTGGACAGTACAGCAGGCTCTGCCAAGCGCTTCGATTTCGGCTTTCAATTCGTTCGCCTTGGCTTCGTTGCCATGATAGTGAACGATAATATCCGCGCCCGCCTCAGCCAGCGTACGGGCCATCACACGGCCCAACTGGCCGGTTGCTCCGGTAATAAGTGCGGTTTTTCCCGCCAAATCAATAGATATCAAATCTGATCAGCTCCTAGCATCATGAAATTGGTCTTATGGTAACACCGGCTTCTCCTAATCGTCAAATGAATGCATGTAAAAAACCGAGCTTAAAGCTCGGTTTTTGTTGTGTACCATAACCCTTCGGATGTGGCTTGAAACGATTCCAGGCGGATTTAAGCCCAGTTTCCGTTTACGAATATCGGATCTTCCTTGCCGTCATGCGTGATGCCGGT
Organism: Paenibacillus sp. SAFN-054; assembly: GCF_051966755.1. Lineage (NCBI taxonomy): Bacteria > Bacillati > Bacillota > Bacilli > Caryophanales > Paenibacillaceae > Paenibacillus > Paenibacillus sp. SAFN-054. The sequence goes on along the minus strand of NZ_JBQCKS010000001.1, from coordinate 1,401,143 downwards.
AATGTTCATCTCCGGGGAACCCATCATGAAATCGACGTGAGTGATGCTTGCATTCATGCCGTGAGCGGCGAGTTCTTCAGCAGACATCGTTTTACCGCCTTCGAGGTTAAATGCATAAGAGCTGCCGATAGCCAAGTGGCAGGAGGCATTCTCGTCAAACAACGTCGTCAGGAACAAAATATTGCTTTGCGAGATCGGGGAGTGGTAAGGAACGAGCGCCACTTCGCCGAGATAGTGGGAGCCTTCATCCATGCCGATCAAGCGGGCCAAGGTATCTTGGCCTTCTTCAGCATGAAAATCCACGATGCGGCCGTTTTCGAAAGTAAGCTTGAAACGATCGATAATATTGCCGCCGTAGCTGAGCGGTTTCGTGCTGGTGACGTAGCCGTTTACACCGGATTTGAGCGGGGCCGTGAACACTTCCTCGGTAGGAATATTGGCTACGAACGTCGTACCCTGCTCATTGACGCTTCCGGCTTGCGCCCATATATGACCTGTCGGCAGCTCGATGGTCAAATCGGTTCCGGGGGCTGTAAAGTGAAGCTTCTGATATTTCTTATGATTCAGCTCGTCGGATTTGGATTGCAGGGTCTCAATATGCTTATGCCATGCCCCGATCGGATCCTCCTGATCAGCGCGAACCGCATGGAAAATAGCATCCCACAGCTTGGATACCTGCTCTTCCTTCGGCACGTCAGGGAATACTTTGGCCGCCCAATCCGGTGACGGGAAGGCGACGCCCGTCCAGCTCATTTTGTCGGACTGCTGATACTGGCGGTATTTCGCCATGGCTTGTCCGAAGGTACGCTGATGGTTAGCAATGCGTTCGGGGCTCACACCCTTAAGCAGGTCCGGATTCGAGGAGATGACTGTCAGGAAAGCGGCATTCTGTTCGGCCAGCTCAGTCCATTCCCGGGCTTGGGCGGTGGGAGGGATGTGGAAGGACTCTTCCGGCGCCAAGTCATATCGAAGACGGGTGACGACTTCATCCGTATAATTGACTTTCACCAGATTGGCTCCGGCCTCGTATGCTTTTTTGACGATGAGGGGTACAAGTTCGGCTGCATCGATGGCAGCACTGACGACGAGCGTTTGTCCAGGCTGCACGTTGGCGCCAATTTTCACGGCGAGCTCTGCATAGTTGTTTAATTTGTCTTGAAAAGTTAACATCTTGATATCCCTCCTGTATATCAGTGCATCAGTTGATAGTTCAAATGATGGGTTATTTTTCTATTGTAAATCAACCGAAGGTCAAATAGAACCCGTATGTGTCCGGAAATTCGTCCGGTCATCCAGAAATAGAGCCTTTCCCGCTGCTGCAGGAAAGGCTCTGTCGGACTCCAAGGCTACATCTTATGCAGAAATGAATGACGAGCATTGATGGTTTTTTGAAGTCAAAGCTTAAAATGCCCAGTTTCCTTTTTTAAATACCGGTTCTTCGTTTCCATCGGCGGTTATGCCGAAAATGTCCATTTCCCCGGACCCGATCATGAAGTCAACGTGAGTAACACTGGTATTGAGTCCATGCTCCGCAAGCTGCTCCTGATTCATATCCTTGCCGCCTTCGAGGCAGAAGGCATACGCGCTGCCGATCGCCAGGTGATTGGAGGCATTTTCATCGAACAACGTGTTGAAGTAGAGAATGTTGGAATCCGAAATCGGCGATTGATGCGGAACAAGGGCTACCTCGCCAAGGTAGTGGGAGCCTTCATCCATTTCGACCAGACGCTCCAGCACTTTTTGTCCTTCTTCAGCCTCGACGCCCACGATGCGGCCGTTCTCGAAAGTAACGGTGAAGTTGTCGATGATGTTGCCGCCGTAGCTGAGGGGCTTCGTGCTGCTGACATAACCGTTTACCCCGGTTTTCAGCGGAGCCGTAAACACTTCCTCCGTAGGCATATTGGCGACGAAGCTGTGGCCTTTTTCGTTAAAGCTCTCGCCTGCAGCCCAGATGTGCCCTTCAGGCAGTTCGATCGTCAGATCCGTTCCCGGTGCTATGTAATGCAGCTTTTTATATTTCTTTGCGTTCAGGATTTTGGATTTGTGATCGAGTGTTTCCAAATGCTTGGTCCAAGCTTCCACTGGATTGTCCTGATCCACGCGTACTGTATGGAAAATGGCATCCCAAAGCTTTTGCACGCGTTCTTCCTTGGGCGCATCCGGGAATACTTTGTCGGCCCACTCCGGCGACGGCACGGCGATGAGGCACCAGCTGAATTTGTCGGCCTGCTGGTACGCGCGATATTTAGCCATTGCCTGTCCTTTGGCTTTTTGATTCGCGGCGATCCGCTCTTGTTCAATGCCTTTGAGCAAATCCGGGTTCTCGGCAAGCACGTGCAGAATAGCGGCTCCTTTTTCCACAAGCTCGGTCATTTCGCCGGCAAACCATTTGGGAGCTTCGGAGAATACTTCATCTGCGGCATGCTCGTATTTCAACCGGGTAACCTTTTCATCGTTCCAGTTGACTCTGACATCGCTTGCGCCTGCTTTATAGGCCTTCTCGGTAATCATACGCACGAACTCTGCCGATTCGACAGGGGCGTTCACGACGAGAATTTGTCCCTTTTGGACATTAGCACCGACTCTGACGGCCAGATCGGCATATTTGTTCAAATTTTGCTGAAAATCTGCCATGGATTATAAACCCTCCAATTATGATTAATGTTGCAGCCGGGGTTTAAGTAAATCCCCTGATCGTATTGTACTAAATCGAACGACATATTGAAAATATGTGCACTCCGGATGGAAAGAATACCGCTCATGGTATACTATAGATACATTGAGACGCATTTAAAGGAGATATGTTTACATGGAATTGCAAATTATCAAAACGGATATGAAGCAGGATGAGGACAAGCAGTATATCGGGCATGTCACTTTTACGTTGGCGGGTCATCATTCCCAATATGAAATCACCCTGTTCAGCAAGAAAGGCAAAGAGTGGGACTACAGTCTGAATTTCGCCGGAGAATCCGGTTTAGAAGAAGAGTTCCTGAAGATGGACGAGCTGCTTGAGGAAGACGACGATTTGTTCGACGCTCTCCTGGACGCTGCCCTGGATTCGATGGAACAGTAAATGCCAAACGCTATGCCCAGCCCTGCTGAGGCACAAGGAAAGGATGATACAGCATGCAATACGACGATAATGTCGTCCGGCGCTTGAAGCGGCTTGAGGGTCAGGTCCGAGGCGTCCTGAACATGATGGAGGAAGGCAAGAACTGCAAGGATGTCGTGGCTCAGCTGTCTGCGGTACGCAGTGCGACGGATAAAGCCATGGCGTACATTGTGGCGATGAACCTCGAGCAATGCATACTCGAAGAACATGCCAAAGGGAATGATACCGGCACGCTGGTGAAAGAAGCGGTGGAACTGCTCATTAAGAGCCGCTAAGGCTGCAGTGCAGCATCAGCTTTAAAGAGGCGAAAGGAGGGGGAATTATGCTTTTTTACATATTATCACTCATCGTTTTGCTTATCGATCAAGGTTCGAAATGGTGGGTTCGCGGTCATATGTCGGTAGGAGAGATCCGAGGCGTGCTGGACCCCTATCTTCACTTTGAATACTACCAGAACACCGGCGCAGCCTTCAGCTCCTTTCAGGGGTACGGCAAATGGTTCGCCTATTTAGCGGTGATCGTCGTTGCCTGTATTATATATTACCGGAAAAAAGGGACGATCCGCGGCATCGTGCTGGATTCGGCGGCAGCCTTCCTGGTGGGAGGGGCTTTGGGGAATGCGATCGATCGTCTCGTATTCGGCAAAGTGACCGATTTTCTCGTCTGGGGATCTGGCTCCGGCATCATGAATATCGCGGATCTGGCGATTAATGCCGGCGTGCTGCTCCTGATCGTGGGCACCCTTCTGCGCAGCTGGAGCGAGCGGCGTTCGTATTCCTTCAAATAAAATGATACTCGATATTTCATTCGCAAGGAGCGTACAAGGAATTGATGAATAACAGCAAACCATCGGCGTTGGCCGGCATTATCAGGGAGAGAAGGTCCGTCAAGACCGGCTATAAGCATATCCCCGTTCCGCAGGAGCTTGTGCTGGAACTGCTGAACGATGCCGTCTATGCACCCAACCATAAGCTTCGGGAACCTTGGCGATTCATTTTCGTGCCGACCGGATCCAAGCAATTATTCGCACTCGAGATGGCGCAGCATTACCCGGAAGAGATGTTCGAGAACCGCATCAAATATTTCAATGAACCGGATGCCTACCTGATTATCGTCATGCCGGACAGTGAAAACCGGAAACAGCAGGATGAAGATTACGGGGCCGTCGCTTCCATGATCCAGAATTTTCAGCTTCTGGCGTGGGAACGTGGTCTCGGCTCGGTATGGAAAACCAATCCCCATATTTACGATCCGAGCGTCAAGGAAATGCTTGGCGTGCTGCCCGAAGAAAAAATCGCCGGCTTTCTGCATCTCGGTTTTTTCGATGAAGCGCCTGCGGCTCAGCCGAGAACGCCTGTAGAAGAGAAATTTACCGTGTATGAACCGAAATTTGACCTCTAGCTCCCGGTTGATCGGGAGTTTTTCTATTCATAGAGGGTTGCGAAAGGTCGATTCCGGGTCAAAAATGGATACAATAGGGTAAATATATGAAATGTAACGATGGAAGTGATACATAGCGGAGGGATTCAACATGAAAACCAGATATTTGGCAGGTACTTCTCTTGCGGTTATGGGAGCAGGATTTCTGATTACCCTGTTCCTGCCGCAGAATATCGCGGTACGGCTGCTTCAGGGAGGATTCGAAGCGGGGCTGGTCGGCGGCTTTGCCGACTGGTTCGCGGTGACGGCTTTGTTCCGCCATCCGATGGGGATTCCGATTCCCCATACCTCCTTGCTGCTTAAGAACCGGAATAAAATCGTCAATTCGCTCATTTCCGCATTGGAAACCGAGCTGCTGAACAAGGAGAGTATTACCAAAAGGCTGCGCCAAGTCAAGCTGTTCAAGGGCTTGTCCTCGGGAGTGCTCAAGCTGATCGGCCGGAAAGAGAACCGGCTTAAGCTCATCGGCACGGTCAGTGACGTGGTTCGTCAAATCCCCTTGGAGCAGATAACTCCCCAGGTGCAGAAATCATTGGTGAACCTGCTGCAAAGCCAGGATTTATCGCCGCTACTCGAGGCCGCTTCACGGCAGGCCTATCGCAGCCGGTTAGACGAGAAGGCGCTGGATTACGTACTGAATTTTGCCGGCAGATGGGTAAGCAATCCCCAGAACGAGTATATGCTGGGACAGCTTGCACATAACAAGCTGCAGGAGATTCAGCTGAGCGGCATGAAGGGCTTCGCGCTGCAGGCGATGCTGGGCTTTATGAGCGAGGAGAAGCTGGGTAACATCCTCAAAAATCTGATTCTGTCCTCTCTTCTCGAAATGAAGGAGGACCTCAGCCCCTTCCGGCAGCGGATCCTATCCGAGGTTCGCCAGCAGGTGTCGGATTTCGCCGGGAACCCCGAAGTAGCGGAGCGTTTGAAGGGCATGATCGGCGAGAAAGTGGCCGATCCGAGTTCGGAGCAGTGGATGCTGCGCAAGCTGGAAGAGCTCAGAGCCCGGATCCTTCTGATCCTGGAAAAGGAACAGGACAACGGGGGGCGCGGAGTGATTAAGGTGTTCCGCTGGACAACGAACATGCTGCGTGGCAGGGAGGACATGATGAACCGCTGGGAGCAGGGCATTCTTTCGCTTATCGTCAAAGCGGTTGAAGCCAATTACTACCGTATTGGTCTGCTCGTTCGCGAAAATCTGGATCAGCTGGATGACCAATCCTTGGTTCAAATGCTCGAGGATAAGGTTGGCGGCGATCTGCAGTGGATTCGCGTGAACGGCGCCATATGTGGTTTTTTGATCGGGCTCGTTTTGACGGTCATTCACATGCTTATTGCTTGAATCGGGTCATATTGTTTTTATAAAGTGAAACGTAATTGCGGAGAGGAGCATGAAGATGAGAAGGAATCGATTGGGATCGTCCGATTTGCAAGTCAGCGAAATCGGACTTGGCTGCATGTCGCTGGGGACGGAGGAACAGGCAGCGGTACGGCTCGTGCATGAAGCCTTGGAACGGGGCATTCAGTTTCTGGATACGGCGGATATTTATGACGCCGGGCGGAATGAAGAGCTTGTAGGCAAAGCGGTAAAAGGGCGGCGCCATGAGGTCGTAATAGCGACGAAGGTAGGCAATCGCCGCATTTCCGGGCAGGAAGGCCTAAGCTGGGATCCCTCCAAAAAGCATATCAAAGCGGCTGTCCGAGAGAGCCTGAAGCGTCTCCAAACCGATTATATTGATTTGTATCAGCTACATGGCGGGACACTGGATGATCCGATTGACGAAACGATCGAGGCGTTCGAGGAACTGAAGCAGGAAGGACTCATCCGCTATTACGGCATATCTTCGATCCGGCCGAACGTCATCCGCGAGTACGTTAAGCGATCGAATATCGTGTCGGTGATGAGCCAATACAGCATCCTGGATCGCAGGCCGGAAGAGGAAGTTCTTCCGCTGCTTGCGGATAAGGGGATCAGCGTCATTGCACGCGGGCCGGTAGCTTCCGGCGTGCTGGCGGAATCGGGAGCCCGGAAGGTGGATAAGGGATATCTGGATTATGCAGCCGATGAGCTGCAGGAGATTCGGGAGAAGTTAGCGTCTTTGCATCGCGAGGATCGCAGCATGGCGCAAACCGCGATCCGGTATTCCCTGTCGCATCCGGCCGTTGCCGCAGCAATTCCGGGAGCCAGCTCGCTGGAGCAGCTGGTTCATAATGTTGAAGCCGCAGCATCGCCCGCGCTGGAGCCAGCAGAACTGGAATGGATCCGCTCTATCAGTCGTCCGAATGTTTACAAAGTACATCGATAAAACAATAGCGAGTAGAAGAAAACCGTCCCGCAGCAGCGGGGCGGTTTTCTTCAGGAACGAAGGTTTCTCGACAGCCGGAGAGCTTCCATAAGATCAGCCTTCTGTCTGGTTTGATCCCGGTACAGCTGGCCTTCTTGAACATGATCAATGAATAAAATGCCGTTCAGATGATCGATTTCATGCTGAATGCAGCGGGCCAGGTAGGCCTGAGCTTCCAGGTAGACCGTTTCGCCGGTTCGTGTGAGCGTCGATATTCTTACTTCATTGGCACGCTTTACGATGCCGGTATAACCCGGATAGGAGAGGCAGGCCTCCGGGCCGGTTTGCTCACCTTTCAAGCTCAAGATCACCGGGTTGATCAGTTCAATCAACCCTTCGCCACAGTCCATCACGATCAGTCGGCGCAAAATGCCGATCTGGGGTGCAGCGAGCCCGGCGCGGCCGGGCTCTGCATAAAGCGTTTCGGCCATATCATCCAATATTCGCAGCATCTTGGGGGTCAGCTCATCAACGGGCTTCGCTTTTTTGCGGAGCACCGGATCACCAAAAGGAAGAATTTCTTTCTCTGCCACTTGTCATGCCTCCTGATCTCATTTTATGCGCCTGGTATTCGGGAAGGGGTGTGAACCCACAGATCGCTTGGAGTACATTCAAGCGCGGTGCAAAGTGCATCCAACGTTTCGGCCTTCATTTGTTTGGGCTGGCCGCGCAGTAGGGCGCTGACCGAAGGCGGGGAGAGCTCATAGCCTGCCTTTTCCTTTAATAAACGGGCAAGCTGAGCTCCCGTCCATATGTTTTTTTCTGCCATGACCTGCCTCAGCATCCAGACCAGCATTCAAGTCATGCCACCTTTCTGTTAAGGTATTCGCCTACAATATTAGGTGCTGCCTAAACAATTTATGTACTACCTAACTATATCCGAGGCCAAGGCGAAAGACAAACCATAATTTGACGAAAAAGGAGAATTTGACGATAAGGAGCACATAGCTTTTAATGGTAATTAATGTATGATGATGGAGGTTGGACAGATGCCAGGGGGTTCATGGAAAAAGATGAGGATGGATGTAGGAAAATGGACGGCGATGGCCGTACTTTTCATGCTTGGCCTATTTTTTTGCATTCAGATTGCTGCAGTGATCATCCTTTGGATGGCGGCTTAATCGTTCGAATAAAATAAACGTTAAATTTTTTTGAACGGCGGTAGAATATTCTTCCCCTCTCCATGTATAATAGGCATGATCTTAGTTATGAAAGGAAGTGCCATATCATGAAATTCAGCGAATACACGTATGAGCGTCCGGATATCCAGAAGGTTAAGGAACAATTCCAACAGCTTGTGCAGCAATTCGAGTCTGCAGAACAGCTTTCCGACCAGGAGAAGGTGATGGCCGAAATCAACCATCTTCGCAGCGAAGTCGAATCCATGGGCGAGATCGTGACCATCCGTCATTCCGTCGATACCAATGATGCTTATTATAAAGCTGAACAAGACTACATGGACGAGGTTCGTCCGGTATACCAGGAATACATAACCGATTATTACCGCGCGCTGGTCCATTCGAAGTTCAGATCCGAGCTGGAAGCAAAGTGGGGCAAGCAGATATTCCTGCTGGCGGAAATGGCTTTGAAAGCCTTCAGTCCGGAGATTATCGAAGACCTGCAGCAGGAAAATAAGCTGGCTACCGAATATACCCAGCTGATCGCCTCTGCAAAAATCCCGTTTGAGGGAGAAGAGCGCACGCTGACCCAGCTGACGCCGTTCGAGCTGTCGACGGACCGTGACCTGCGTAAGAGAGCCGCCGAAGCCAGATACCAGTTCATGGCCGAGCATGAAGCGGACTTTGACCGCATTTACGACGATCTCGTCAAAACGCGTACCCGCATGGCCCAAAAGCTTGGATACAAAAATTTCGTCGAACTCGCGTATGCGCGGATGAACCGCACGGATTATAATGCCGACATGGTCGCCAATTTCCGCAAACAGGTTCTCGAACATATCGTTCCTGCCGCCACGAAGCTCAAAGAAAGACAGCGCGCCCGGATCGGCGTCGACAAGCTGTACTTTTACGATGAAAACTTCAGCTTCAAATCCGGCAATGCCGTACCTAAGGGCGACCCGGACTGGATCTTGGAACGCGGGATCAAAATGTATTCCGAACTGGCTCCTGAGATGAATGAATTCTTCACGTTCATGGTCGATAACGGCCTGATGGATCTGGTGAGCAAAAAAGGGAAACAGGGCGGTGGATACTGCACGTTCATCAGCAAATACGGAGCTCCGTTTATCTTCTCGAACTTTAACGGCACCTCCGGCGATATCGACGTGCTGACGCACGAAGCGGGTCATGCGTTCCAGGTATATTCCAGCCGTCATTTCGACATCCCGGAATATCACTGGCCAACGTATGAATCCGCGGAGATACATTCGATGAGCATGGAGTTCTTCACCTGGCCGTGGATGAATCTCTTCTTCGAGGAAGATACGGACAAATATAAATTCGACCATCTGAGCAGCGCGCTGCTGTTCGTACCTTACGGCGTTTCCGTTGACGAGTTCCAGCATTTCGTGTACGAGAATCCGGAAGCGACTCCGGCGGAGCGCAAGAAGGCTTGGCGCGACATCGAGAAGAAATATTTGCCTCACCGTGACCATGGGGAGAATGATTACCTGGAGCGCGGAGGCTTCTGGCAGAAGCAGGGGCATATTTTCCAATCGCCATTCTATTACATCGACTACACGCTGGCCCAGTTGTGCGCATTCCAGTTCTGGAAGCGCATGAACGAAGACTGGAAATCCGCATGGGCAGACTATTTGAAGCTGTGCCAGGCCGGAGGCAGCAAGTCTTTCACAGGCCTCGCCCAATACGCGGGGCTGAAGTCTCCATTCGAAGACGGCTGCGTGGCTTCGGTCATTGGAGAGATCGAAGGCTGGCTGAATCAAGTGGACGATTCAAAACTGTAATTCATAAGACAACGCTTGTCCTTCTTCGAAAGGGCAGGCGTTTTTTCTATGTTATCGAATAATTGCCCAGCCTTCCGAATAGACTTGTCTCACGATGGTTTTACGGAATCGGTCAAGGGAGGTGCAGCAAGCGGATGAAGGATTCAAAGTTTCGGGGAAAAGCAGGCATCACCGGAATCGGAACAAGCATACCGTCATATAAGCTGGTGCAGGGCGACGTATTTCAAAGAATCGAGGAATCTTGTCAAAAGGATTCAGATATCATGCGCTGGGCCCGAAGAATATTCCGGCAGTGCGGCGTCGATACCAGGTATACCTGCGAGCCTGACTTGTTGCTGCCAGCAGGCGTCTGCCGTTACTTGCCAGGCCAAGAAGACCGAGAAGTCCCTTCGACTTCCGAGCGAATGGAGGTGTATCAGAGGGAATCTGTGCCTCTCGCAGCACGGGCGGCAAGGGAAGCGATGGAGGATGCAGGCCTCGCCCCCTCTGGGATCACGCATTTGATTACGGTTAGTTGTACAGGTCAATTTCTACCCGGCTTAGACACCCTATTAACAAAGGAATTGCATCTTTCACCGCGAATTCAGCGTATTCCGCTTACGTTCCAGGGCTGCAGCGCGGGACTGAAGGGAGTGCAGTTGGCTAAAAGCATTGCCGAGAGCAGCGCTGCCTCCCAGGTACTCGTCGTATGCGTCGAGCTGTGCACGATCCATTTTCAGCCTCCGACCTCCAAGGAGAATCTGTTCGGCGCATCCTTTTTCGGTGACGGAGCTTCCGCCTGCATCGTCAGCCCGTTGTCGCCAGGGCAGCGGGATGTCATTCAGCTCGGAGAGGGGAACTCGGTACTTGTTCCCGATTCGGAATCCGAAATGATATGGAAGGTCGGCGATCATGGATTTGACTTGTATTTATCGCCAGCCATCCCCAAGCTGCTCCGGACGTTTCTGGGCGAAGAGGTCAACCGGCTCCTGGCAGAAGATGCGCTCCCTTCTCTTTGGGCAATCCATCCCGGAGGCAGGGGAATCGTGGACTCCGTACAGGACATATTTGGTCTTGACGATGCACAAGTTTCATACAGCCGTGATATTTTGCAGCACTTCGGAAATTTATCGTCGGCAACGATATTATTCGTATGGAAGCGAATGAGGGACGATCTGATGCAGCGGGGGATCGGGCAAGCAGAAGGCGTATCCCTTGCATTCGGTCCGGGGCTGACGGCGGAGCTGCTCTGCTTCTCTTACACGCACAGGGTCCAAGAACCGCTCTCTGCAGGACACGAAGCTGCTTATGTTTAGCCAGCTGAGCCGGCGGGCGGTGAAAGAAGAATACATGGACGACTTCAGCTCAGGCGGAGAGGAATTGACGGTAGCGCTTCGGCATCTCCGCAGGCTTAACCGGATATTCGGTGCCGCAGGCCCGCTGGTAAGCGGCATTCACCAATTATGGCTGCAATCCGGATGCCCGGCAGACCTGCATCTGATGGATATCGGAGCCGGGTCGGGTGAAATCAACAAGCATATTCTTCGCTGGGCAGACCGGACGGGAATCAACATGCAGATTACCTTGGTGGATATGACCGAGGAGGCTTGCATGGAAGCGCGGGGAATATTCAAGAATGAACCCAGGGTGACGGCCGTCAAACGGAATGTGTTCGACATCGGGGAGAAGGCTGCCGACATGGTGATATCCTCTCAATTCCTTCATCATTTTCCGGATGAGCAGCTTTCGCAGGTGACTTGCCAGATGCTGAATAGCTCGCGGTACGGAGTCATCATCAGTGACATTCACCGCCACTGGATCTCCTGGTCGGCTGTATGGCTGACGGCTCATCTGATATCGACGAACCGTTATATTCGCCATGACGGGCCGCTCTCCGTTGCCAAAGGGTTTACGTCAGGTGATTGGATCAAGCTGAGACAAGCGTTGGCTCAGCATGGGAGTTATGATCTTGATTATGCTTGGAAGCCGCTGTTCCGTTATAGCGTGGTGATTTCCAGAAAAGGGGATTAACCGCGTATTAAGCGGGGGAAGGAGGTATCCGTATGCCTGATGCGGTAGTGATCGGGGGCGGACTGGCCGGTAGCAGCTTGGCGATCCGTCTCGCAGCACTTGGCTGGGAAACAATATTGCTGGATCGGCAGATATTTCCCAGGCATAAAGCCTGCGGAGAATTTCTGTCACCGGAAACCCGCGACATATTCAAGGAAATCGGTGTGCATGACCGGCTGGAGGCTCTGAATCCCGGATCGATTGAATGCACCCGTCTTGTTTTCAGGCATGGTGGCGTCGTGGAAGCGAATCTGGATAGACCGGCATGGGGCTTGAGCCGATGGGCTATGGACGACATCTTGCTGGAGGCTGCGGAAGCAGCAGGCGTTAAAGTTCAGACCGGGACGGCCGTCACGAGCATTTCTGCCGAGCCTCAAAACTTCCGGATCACAGCCCGCTCAAAGGGGGCTTCCGAAATACTGCATTCCCGAACCGCCTATGCAGCTTGGGGAGCCCGTCCGCGTATGGAACTTACCGGTAAACCTAAGTCTGAAGCTACTCGGGGCAAGCGAGCATACATCGGATTGAAAGCCCATTTGTCGGGAGTCGATCTTGATCGCACGGTAGAGCTTTACTTTACGCGGGGCGGGTATGTTGGTCTGGCTCCGATCGAGAACGGTTTGGTGAATGTGGCAGGACTGCTTCCGCTGGATCAGGCTAAGGGGCGCGGAGGGTCCATTTACGAGCTGCTGATCGCGGCCGCAGCAGAGAACGGGAAGCTGGGGGAAAGGCTTCGGAAGGGAACGCTTCTCCCGGGTTCGCAGGTTTCTTCGGCCCCCGTTTATTTGTCGGATCGTCCGCAAGGCTGGAGTGACATCCCGCATATCGGGGATGCATGTGCGATGATCCCGCCTTTGTTTGGCGACGGCATGTCGGCCGCGCTCCGTACGGCCCGGATTTGCGCCCGTTATGGAGATCTCTTTCTTCGCGGCGAGATAAGCATGGAGGCGTGGGAACAATTCTACAGCCAGGCGGTGAACGCCGAGTATGCCTCTATTTTGAGATGGGGACGAGTGCTCCATACAGCTGCAAGCATGCCAATCCTACCCCGCTTGTGGACGGCGGGGACCAAGATATTTCCGCGGCTTGGCGGATGGATGGTTCAATCCACCCGGTTGAACGGAAAGATGCCGTTTTTTCAAGGGGAAGAATAATGATGGGCTACCGATTGCTGGCTTTTTGGATTAACCGCCATCCGGGTGTGATTGTGGCATGCTGGACGGCGTTTTTTATTATTTTCGGCTCCTTTTCATCAGGGCTGCCCTCCATCGTAAGCGGTCCGGGTTTAAAACCGGAAGGATCTTCGATTGTCGTGCAGCAGCTGCTTGAGGAACGGGCCGGCATACCGGAAGAACCGATATGGGTCGTTTTTGAACGAAATGATGCCACGAGCGGGAACGAATTTGATAAAGTGATCTCCGATACCTTGAAGAGAATGTCAGACGTCAAGGGCTTACAGTTCGTGCTTTCCCCTCTGAAGCATCCAAATCTGAAATCCGCGAATGCCGCTTATGCGGTTGTTGAAGTCGAACAATCTTCCGAGGGACAGGCATCCGCAATCAGGCACATTCGCAGTCTGCTTCCAGTATCCCCAAGCGTTTCGATCCAATTGACCGGAAAAGGCATCGTTCAAGAGGATGTGAACCGGGCAAGCATGCAGGATTTTAAACGGGTGGAACGAATCGGAATCCCGGTGGCTTTTCTCATCCTGTGGATCGCATTCGGCGGAATACTCTACGCGCTTATTCCGGTTCTGACAGGGCTTGTCACCGTATCGGCTTCAATGGGGATCATGGCGGTGATCGGCAGGGCATATGAACTGGAGTTATCCAATTTTATTCTCAATGTGATTCCGATGACCGGACTTGCGTTAAGTCTGGATTTCGCATTTATCCTCACGAGCCGCTTTAAGGAAGAAATCAAGCAAGGCCATGCGGACACCGCTGTTCGAACAACCCTGTTGACTTCGGGACGAGCGGTCTTTTACTCGGCTGCCTGCGTGATCTGCGGGCTCGTCGCTGTAGCGTTTATCCCCATGCCCATGTTCGTGACCTCCGCGCTGTCGTCCATCGTTGTCGTCTCACTGGCGACCGTGGTCAGCTTGAGTCTGGTGCCCGCCATACTGCGGTTGACTGCTCCCTGGCTGCAGGCGAAGGAAAGAAAAAGTTTATACCCTACATCCAGTTACTTGTTGTGGTCTACCTGGGCGGAGAGGGTCATTCGCAGACCCTTCCGCATGTTCATGGCGGCAGTGGTATGGTTATTAGCGATGCTCATCCCTGCTTTCGGGCTCGCCACATCGGTCCCGGATGCAGGCTCGCTGCCCATCGGATATGAGTCCAGACAAGCTGATGAAACGCTTAAAACTCATTTTCGGCAAAAAGGCACTTCGGACATTTGGCTGGTAATCCGTTCTGTGAACGATTCCTTTTCGGAAGGTGAACGGACGAAGATTTATACGTGGTTAAGCGAGTTGAAGAGTGAACCTCTAGTCCTCAGCGTAAAGACGCCCTTCATGCCCGAGCGGGCCCGGAAGCAAGGAGAAGCGGATGATATGGCCGTCTTTACCGTGACATTAAATGGACCATTGGAATCGGAGGAAGTGGACGAATGGCTGCGAAGCACGGAAAAGGCTGCAGGCCGGACGGGGCTTGACGTTTTGCTGGGAGGTGAAGCGAAGTTTAGGCAGGAAATAAAGGACTCGGTAGCGAATGCCCTGCCCGAAATGATCATTTTTATCGTATTGACCAATTTTGTCGTTTTGTTAATTGCATTTCGATCCATTTTGATCCCTATCAAGGCAATCATCATGAACTTGCTGAGCATTACAGCTTCATTCGGGGTGCTTGTGCTCGTATTTCAAACCGGAATCTTCGGGATGGAACCCGGGCGCATTGCGGTTATGATTCCCGTGTTTGTGTTCGGACTCGTGTTTGGCGTTAGCATGGATTATGGGGTGTTTTTGCTGTCACGTATGTCGGAAGCCTATGAAGAAAGCGGAAATCCGGAGACGGCCATTCGGGAAGGCATGGCTTCCACCGGAAAGCTGATCTCTTCCGCAGCGGCGATCATGATTGCCGTCACGCTGCCGTTTGCTTTTGGAGAGGTTGAAGGCGTCAGGCAATTGGGGGTTGGAATCGCAGCAGCCGTATTCATCGATGCTACACTGATCCGTCTACTGTTGGTCCCGTCGCTGATGAAGCTTCTGGGGCGTTACAATTGGTGGGGTCCGCGCTGGCTTCGTTCGAGCCGCTAAGCCGTCGACCAGTCGCGGGCCTCCTTATATAAGAATATTTATTTTCTAAGCAGCACTTGCTCGATCATATGGTTGGCGCCTTTTTTGATGATCAGCTTGGCGCGCTCCTTGGTCGGCATGATGTTTTCGTGGAGGTTACGGGCATTGATATCCCTCCATATAGTCGATGCAGTTTCAATGGCCTCCGCTTCCGTAAGGGATGCGTATTTGTGGAAATACGAGCGCGGGTCTTGAAACGCCGTGTCGCGAAGCATTTGGTACCGTTCGATATACCAGTCCCGGATATCCTCTTCATCGGCATCGATGTAGATGGAGAAGTCGAAGAAGTCGCTGACGAAGAACGGCTCCTGCGTATTGACCTGCAGTACGTTGATGCCTTCGACAATCAAGATGTCCGGCTGATCCACGATTAAGGTCTGATCATCCAGGATGTCGTAGGCCAGGTGGGAGTACACAGGCACTTCAAGTGCAGGCTCTCCTGATTTGATGCTGCTGATGAAGTGCATGAGCTTGTTAATGTCGTAGCTCTCAGGGAATCCCTTCTTGTTCATGATGCCCTTCGCTTCCAGCACCCGGTTCGGATACAAAAAGCCGTCTGTGGTGACGAGATCGACCTTGGCATGCTCTTTCCAGCGTGATAACAGATTCTGCAGCAGTCTGGCGGTCGTGCTTTTGCCGACGGCTACGCTGCCCGCGATTCCAATGACAAACGGGGCCTTGGGGGCGGGCACACTGAGAAAGCAATTCATCTTGGCTTGCAGCTGCTGGTAGGCAGTGACGTACAAATGAAGCAGGCGGGCAAGAGGGAGATAGACCTTCGTCACCTCCTCGATCGCGATCTTTTCGTTGAGTCCCTTGAGCTTCTCGAATTCTTCTTCTGATAAGGACAAGGAGGGGAGGTCGCGGGACAAGGCCCAGGCGGTTCTGTCGAATTCAAAATATGGAGAATATGTATTGTTCATGATAGGCTCGCTTTCTATCCTGGGCTGATAACCTGCTGCAAAACGGCAGGTTTTTGATAAAATACCGGAAATAGGAGTTTTCTGCATTCGTTTATGTTATATACTGATCAGGAACGGAAAATTCCGCAGTTACTATCTTATCAAATAAAGCGCGCCGGAAAAAGCACAGATTGCTAGGCGGCAGGAAAACGGCAATCGTTCCTTGAAATGTTTAACATCAAGAGTACCGATTATAGACATAGAGACGGGTGAAAAAAGTAGATGGACATTGAAAAGCAAAGATTATCGATTGAAGCGGCCAGACTCTATTACCAGTCGGATTACAGTCAGCAGGATATCGCCGCGCGGCTTGGCGTTTCCCGGCCGACGGTATCCAGATTGCTGCAATTCGCCAAGGAACAGGGCTATGTCAGGATTGACATCGTGGATCCTCACCAAGATTTGGATGTGCTCTCGCGGGAGCTGCAGCAAAAATTCGGACTGGATACGGTACTGGTATGTTATTCGCCGCTGAACACGTATGAAGAAATCAAGAAGCATATTACGAAGCTGACGGCGGATTACCTGTACGAGACGATACAGGATAAAGATATTATAGGCGTGACTTGGGGGACGACGATGCATGCGGTTGCCATGCAGCTGCAGCCGAAGAGCGTCAAAGGTGTAGAAGTCGTCCAGCTGAAAGGCGGCGTCAGCCATTCTCATGTCAATACGTATGCTGCGGATACCGTCAATTTATTCGCAGAAGCTTATCAGACGGTCGCCAGGTACCTGCCGCTGCCCGTCATTTTCGACAATATCGCGCTTAAACGCATCGTGGAAGAGGACAGGCACATCAACCGGATCATCGAACTCGGAAAACAGGCCAACATTGCGGTGTTCACGGTAGGTACTGTGAAGGAGGACGCGCTGCTGTTCCGGCTGGGTTACTTCAACGAGGCTGAGCAGAAGCTTCTGAAGAAGAACGGGGCGGGAGATATTTGCTCGAGATTCTTCGATAAGGACGGGAACATTTGCAGCGAGGAGATTAACAACAGAACGGTAGGGATCGACCTGTACGAGCTTCGCAAGAAAGAGAAATCCATTCTTGTGGCCGGCGGGCAGCGTAAGGTCGAAGCCATTCAGGCTGCGCTTGCAGGCAAATATGCGAATATCCTCGTTACCGATCAATTTACGGCGCAGGCCTTGCTTTCTTAAATATAGAAAAATCTGTCATAGGCACATATGGCAGATTTTTTTTGTGCAAAATAGCCGGAGCGATGCTTCACAAATCGTTCATGAACATAATTTCATAACCGTGTTTACATATGTTCAAGCGAGTGATATGATATTTCTGCAAAGCGAAATAGAATGATGTGAAGCTCGACAATGCTTGCGTTCGTTCTACGCGTAAACCTTTTCAATTCATTGAAATTGGATAAATAAAGGGTAACCGAATATCGAAGGAGATGACATGATGACAAATCTTGCGGGTATGATCGATCATACGCTGCTGCGTGCAGATGCAACGAAAAGTGAAATTGCCAAATTGACGGAAGAAGCAAAAAAATACGAGTTTGCTTCTGTTTGCGTGAACCCAACTTGGGTGAAATACGCTGCTGAACAATTGAACGGCACCAAAGTTAAGGTATGTACTGTTATCGGTTTTCCTCTGGGAGCGACGACTTCCGCTGTGAAAGCATTTGAAGTCAAAGACGCGATTGCCAATGGCGCAACTGAGGTGGATATGGTCATTAACATCGGTGCTTTGAAAGACAAGCAGGACGATGTGGTGGAAAATGACATTAAAGCAGTAGTTGAAGCCGCTAAAGGAAAAGCGCTCGTGAAAGTCATTATTGAAACTTGCCTGTTGACGGACGAAGAAAAGGAACGCGCAAGCCGTTTGTCGGTTCAAGCCGGTGCCGACTTCGTGAAAACGTCTACCGGATTCTCCACTGGCGGGGCAACACCTGAAGACGTTCGCCTGATGCGTCAAACGGTTGGTCCGAATGTCGGCGTTAAAGCTTCCGGCGGCGTGCGCAGCCTGGAAGACATGAATGCCATGATCGAAGCAGGAGCAACAAGAATCGGAGCCAGCTCTGGAGTCAAGATTATGGAAGGCGGCCAATCTACGGCTTCTTACTAATCATAAGAAGCGCTGAAACGGCAGCAAAAGCGGGAGACTCATATTCGTAGTTTCCGCTTTTCTATGAAAGCCGTGGAAGCGCTTCATGAATGCTTTTCAAAACAATACAACTGGGGAGACAGCCATGAAATTTTTGATTGCGATATTAGGATTACTCGTCGTGTTTGCACTGTCTTTTGTGGCCAGCAACAACAAGCGCGGTATTCGTTATCGCCCGATTATCGTAATGATTGTCCTGCAGCTTATTCTGGCGTATTTTCTCCTGAATACGGTTGTCGGTACCGTTCTGATCAAGGGATTTTCCGATGTATTTAACAATTTGCTTACGTATGCGTCCGAAGGCATTAATTTCGTCTTTGGCGGCATTGCGAACGAAGGGCAGGCTCCGTTCTTCCTGAACGTGCTGCTGCCGATTATCTTCATTTCAGCTTTGATCGGGATTCTGCAGTACATCAAGGTTCTTCCGATTATCATTCGTTTCATTGGATTGGTTCTCAGCAAAGTCAACGGCATGGGTAAACTGGAATCATACAACGCCGTGGCCTCCGCGATCCTGGGTCAATCCGAAGTGTTCATTTCCGTAAAGAAACAAATCGGGCAGCTGCCGAAGCACCGTTTGTACACGCTTTGTGCTTCCGCCATGTCCACCGTGTCGATGTCGATCGTCGGCGCTTACATGACCATGATCGATCCGAAGTACGTCGTAACGGCATTGGTACTGAACCTGTTCGGCGGCTTCATTATTTCTTCGATCCTGAACCCTTACAAAGTGACTCCCGAAGAGGATAAGCTGGAGGTTCAGGAAGAGCAGGAGAAGCAGTCTTTCTTCGAGATGCTCGGCGAGTACATCATGGACGGCTTCAAGGTAGCAATCACGGTTGCGGCCATGCTGATCGGCTTCGTTGCGTTGATCGCGATGATCAATGGCATCTTCAACGGTATCTTCGGTATTTCGTTCCAGGAACTTCTCGGTTACGTCTTCGCGCCGTTTGCATTCGTTATGGGCGTGCCATGGAAGGAAGCCGTCGATGCAGGCAGCATCATGGCTACCAAAATGGTATCCAACGAATTTGTGGCCATGCTGGATCTTGGCAAAATGGCTTTGTCTGCGCGTGCGACAGGAATCGTGTCGATCTTCCTCGTGTCTTTCGCGAACTTCTCCTCCATCGGCATTATCGCCGGTGCCGTCAAAGGTTTGCATGAGAAGCAGGGGAACGTGGTTGCCCGTTTCGGACTCAAGCTGCTTTATGGCGCTACGCTTGTCAGCGTGTTGTCCGCAACGCTCGCCGGCCTGTTTCTATAATCGCATAGCATGAGTTATACTCTAAACGGAGGAGTGATAAATAATGGCAGAATTTAAACGTGTGCACTTGATAGTGATGGACTCGGTCGGTATCGGTGAAGCTCCCGATGCCGCTCAGTTTGATGATTTTGATGTGGATACATTCGGACATATCGCAAGAGAGCGCGGAGGTCTGAAGATGCCGAACATGGGCAAGCTGGGACTTTCCAACATCCGCGAAATCCAAGGGATCGAGAAGGCGGCTCAGCCGATGGCATACTACACCAAGATGCAGGAGAAATCCGCAGGTAAGGATACGATGACGGGCCACTGGGAAATCATGGGCCTCTACATCGATACGCCATTCCGCGTGTTCCCGGACGGATTCCCTGACGAGCTGATTCAGCGCATCGAGGAAAAGACCGGACGCAAGGTGATCGGCAACAAGCCGGCAAGCGGAACGGAAATCCTGGATGAGCTGGGCGAAGAGCAGATGAAGACCGGAGCGCTGATCGTCTACACGTCTGCAGACTCCGTGCTGCAGATTGCAGCTCATGAGGATGTCATTCCTCTGAAAGAGCTGTATGAAATTTGCGAATTCTGCCGAGAAATCACGCTGGAAGATCCGTACATGCTGGGACGTATTATTGCCCGCCCTTATGTCGGTGAGCCAGGGGCTTTCAAACGCACGCCGAATCGTCATGACTACGCCCTGAAGCCTTTCAACCGCACGGTAATGAGCGAGCTGAAGGATGCGGACTTCGACGTGATCGCCATCGGCAAAATTTCCGATATTTATGATGGGGAAGGGGTCACCAAAGCGATCCGTACCGCATCCAACATGGACGGCATGGACAAATTGATCTCCACCATGGACGAGGACTTTACCGGTCTCAGCTTCCTCAACCTGGTTGACTTTGACGCTTTGTACGGTCATCGCCGCGACCCGCAGGGATATGCGCAGGCACTGGAAGATTATGATGCGCGTCTGCCGGAGGTGTTCGCAAAAATGACGGATGAGGATCTTCTGATCATCACCGCAGATCACGGTAACGACCCGACGTATCGCGGAACCGACCATACCCGTGAATACGTGCCGCTTCTCGTCTATTCTCCACGCTTCAAGAAGGGCGGCAGCGAGCTGGCGCTTCGCAATACGTTCGCTGACCTTGGCGCAACGGTAGCCGATAACTTCGGCGTGAAAATGCCTGAATACGGCACAAGCTTCCTTAACGACTTGAAATAAAACCTATCATCAACCTTATACCTGTCAGGAGGACAATCAATGAGCACTCATATTGGAGCAAAAGCAGAAGATATCGCGGAAACGATCCTATTGCCTGGAGATCCGCTTCGGGCAAAATTCATCGCTGAAACATATTTGCAGGACGTAACCTGCTACAACGAAGTCAGAGGCATGCTCGGCTTCACGGGAACATACAAAGGCAAGCGCATTTCTGTGCAAGGAACAGGCATGGGTATTCCGTCCACCAGCATTTATGTGAATGAATTGATCAGCCAGTACGGTGTGAAAAATTTGATGCGCGTCGGTACTTGCGGCGGTATGCAAAAAGACGTGCATGTGCGCGACGTGATCCTGGCCCAGGCCGCCTGCACAGACTCCGGCTCGAACCGCCACTATTTCGGCGGATACGACTTCTCGCCAATCGCCAGCTTCAACCTGCTGAAAACCGCTTATGAAAAAGGCGTGGAAAAAGGCCTGAAGCTGCATGTCGGCAACGTATTCAGCTCCGATATTTTCTATCGCGACGACAAATCCGTTGTGGAGAAATTGATGGCGCACGGCATTTTGGGGATCGAAATGGAAACGACAGCCCTGTACACATTGGCTGCCAAATTCGGCGTGAACGCACTGACGCTCCTTACCGTAAGTGATCACTTGCTGACAGGCGAAGAGACAAGTGCAGAAGAACGTCAAACCACATTCAACGAGATGATGGAAGTGGCTCTCGAAACCGCGATTACCCTGTAAAAGAATCCATAAATTTTGAAAGTGAGGCATTGCATCCATGAGAATGGTCGACTTGATTGAAAAGAAACGTGACGGCGGAGAATTGACAACAGAAGAAATCAATTTCATCATAGAAGGCTATACCAAAGGTGATATTCCGGATTACCAGGTCAGTGCCTTGGCTATGGCAATATTCTTCAAAGACATGACCCAGCGCGAACGCGCGGACTTGACGATGGCCATCGTGAACTCTGGCGATACGATTGACTTGTCCGAAATCGAGGGCGTGAAGGTTGATAAGCACTCGACGGGTGGGGTAGGCGATACGACAACTCTGGTGCTGGCACCCCTGGTTGCAGCGCTCGACATCCCGGTAGCCAAAATGTCCGGCCGCGGCCTGGGCCACACCGGCGGAACGATCGACAAGCTCGAATCCATCGAAGGCTTCCACGTGGAAATCGAACGCGAAGAGTTCGTGAACCTGGTCAATAAACATAAGATCGCGGTCATCGGTCAAACCGGCAACCTGACACCTGCGGACAAGAAGCTCTACGCTTTGCGCGACGTAACGGGTACGGTCGACTCCATTTCCTTGATCGCAAGCTCCATCATGAGCAAGAAAATTGCTGCGGGCTCCGACGCGATCGTGCTTGAC
The DNA here is from genome assembly GCF_051966755.1 of Paenibacillus sp. SAFN-054. Classification (NCBI taxonomy): domain Bacteria; kingdom Bacillati; phylum Bacillota; class Bacilli; order Caryophanales; family Paenibacillaceae; genus Paenibacillus; species Paenibacillus sp. SAFN-054. The sequence continues at coordinate 1,379,022 of NZ_JBQCKS010000001.1, read as the reverse complement.
GTGAAAACAGGCGCCGGCGCATTCATGAAAACCGTGGACGATGCCAAAGAACTGGCACATGCCATGGTGAGCATCGGCAACAACGTGGGCCGCAAAACGATGGCGGTGATCTCCGACATGAGCCAGCCGCTTGGCCTTGCAATCGGCAATTCCCTGGAAGTGAAAGAAGCGATCGACACGCTAAAAGGCGAGGGACCGAAGGATCTGGAAGAGCTGTGCATGGCGCTTGGACGCCAAATGGTATTCCTGGCGAACAAAGCAAGCTCCCTCGAAGAAGCGGAGAACATGCTGAAGGAAGTTATCCGCAACGGCAAGGCGCTTGAGAAATTCAAGGAGTTCATTCAGAATCAGGGCGGAAATCCTGATGTTGTGGATCATCCTGAGAAATTGCCTCAAGCCCAGTACCTCATCGAAGTTCCAGCCAAGGAAGATGGCGTCGTTGCCGAGATCGTGGCGGACGAAATTGGAACAGCAGCCATGCTGCTTGGCGCCGGTCGCGCGACTAAAGAGTCCGAAATCGATTTGGCTGTGGGCCTTATGCTCAACAAAAAAATCGGCGATTCCGTGAAAAAGGGCGATTCGCTCGTGACGATTCATGCCAACCGCGAAAATGTGGATGATGTGATGAACAAAATTTACGAAAACATCCGCATCGCCGATCATGCCGAAGCACCAGTACTGGTACACGGCATCATCACGGAGTAACCTTCACATATAAAGGGTATACGAAAAGGCCGGCCGCTCATCTGTTGAGCGGCCGGCCTTTTAAGCGTTTGGAAGATCAAAAAAGGATTGAAGCCGTTACCGGCCCTCAATCCTTTCTCAAAGGTTATGGATAATTACGCTGTTCTCCAATCCGGAATCGTGGAGAGTACATCATAATAGCTATCGGAAGCACCTACTGCTACAAGGGCAATGACTACGATCAGAATAATGATGCCGTATAAGGCTGTTCCGCAGATTCCGCATACCAGGCCGCCGATGGCAAGTCCGCGTCCGCCTTCATTTCTTCTCTTGATCTCCTTGAAGGCAAGCGTCGCGAGCACAATGGCGATGATACCGAGAATAAAGCCTACATAAGGAATGATAAGGCTAAGAATGCCGAGCACAAGGGCTCCCGTGGCCTTTCCGTTCGTCTTCTGCGGCTGCATAGGCGGCATTTGCTGAAACTGGTTAAACTGTTGTCCCGATGAATATGGATCCAAAGGTCTGTTCCTCCTCAAATAACATACTTTATGTATAAAAGATATCAAACATACAGCATTATTATACCCAGAAATAAGGAGATTGACTATGCAAAAAACCAATTTTAATTCGACATTTTTTTCACGAGGCATCATACCGTCCTTTTCAAGATGCGATAAAGCTGATTCTCAAAAGCTTTTGCGCAGCTCGGAAGGCGAAATATGCTTATACTTCTTAAAAGAACGGCTGAAGTAATAGATATCCTTGAATCCGGTAGATAAGGCGATTTCCGAGATGTTCATCCGTGAATTACGCAGCAAATACTCCGATTTGTTGATGCGCAGCGTATTGATGTAGTCCATGACGGTACGCCCAGTTAGCTCCTTGAACAACCTGCTAAAATGGAAGCGGCTGAGGCCCGCAAGTCCTGACAGAAGGTCGATAGTCAGATCATCCTGATAATGGTCTTCGATGAATTGGAATACGGGCGTGAACCTTTCCAGGTTTTTCAGGCGCAGCTGGTGATCCTCCATAGTCATTTTATGGGTCCCGTATCGGCGCAGCAGGATCGTAATGATCCGGTACAGGTAGGATTTGATCGACAGCTCATATCCCAGCTCACGCTGGCTCAGCTCGTGGATGAGCGAGGAGATGCAGCTTATAATTTCGTCATCCCCGGATATTTTGCTGGCGAACAGAATCCGGTTTTGCGTAATCGGCGTAATGAACTTGGTTTCGATGGCATCCAGGGAGTGGCTGTGCAGCAGCTTAATATCCACGATCATCGCATAATAGACCAAATCATCGCATCGGCTGACGCCGTAATGGAGATCGTTGCTGTTCACGACCACGAGATCACCCTCGGACACTTCATAGGGAACCGAGTTCAGTTCAACCATGGCGGAGCCTTTGGTAAAATATAAAAATTCCATGTGGTTATGCCAGTGATGGTTGAACAGCGTCTTTCCGTGTTCATTCGAGGTACAATAATGCACCTTGATGGGAAAGAAGCGATCTGGCATATCCATCGGTTCCTGGAGGGAAGGGGGTCTTTCCATAACTGTCACCTCTAAATCGCACAATTGTCTAAATAAAGAGCAAGGCTCTGCATGGCGGACTTTCTTATAAATATTATAATTCAATATGTAGAAACACAAAAGGATGACTCAAAGGAGAGTTGAATACGAATGAGCAAAGTTAGAGTGGGCATTATCGGAGCAGGCTCCATTTCAGAATCACACATGAATTCGTATCAGAACAACCCGGATGCAGAAATCGTGGCCATTTGCGATTTGAAAGAAGATAGAGCGAAGGCGGCAGCACAGAAATACGGCGCCAAGCACACATATACCGATTACAAGGAACTGCTGGCGAACCCGGAAATTGATGCGGTCAGCATCTGCACCTGGAACAATACGCATGCAGAAATCAGCATCGCCGCCATCCAGGCCGGCAAGCATGTATTGGTTGAGAAACCGCTCTGCCGCAGCGTAGAGGAAGCGTTACATATTCAAAAAACCGTTCGCGATAGCGACAAATTGCTTCAGGTTGGCTTCGTGCGCCGTTACGATCCAAACATCGGACTGCTTCAAAGCTTTATCGACAAGGATGAGTTCGGCGAGCTGTACTACGCCAAAGCTTCGATCCTTCGCCGCTTGGGCAATCCGGGAGGCTGGTTCGCGGACAAGGAACGTTCCGGCGGCGGTCCGCTGATCGATATCGGTGTACACGTCATCGACCTGTGCTGGTATATGCTTGGCAGACCGAAAGTGAAATCGGTTTCAGGCAATGTATACAACAAGCTCGGCAACCGTTCGAACGTCAAGCATCTGTCTTTTTATAAAGCAGCGGATTATGATGCCAGCAAGAATACCGTCGAGGACTTGGCTAACGCCCTGATCCGGTTTGAAAACGGTGCTTCGCTCATGGTGGACGTCAGCTTCTCTCTGCATGCCAAGAAGGATGAAACGGCCGTGAAGATTTTCGGAACGAAGGGCGGTTTTGAAATCGATCCTGCTCTGATCATCGTCACGGAGAAGAACGACGTCATGCTCAATATCGAGCCGCAAATCGACAATAAAGGGTTCAACTTCGCTGCGGCGTTCCAGAACGAAATCGACCAGTTCATTCTGAACGTCCAAAATAACAGAGAGCCAATCAGTCCTGTAGAAGATGGTCTCGAGCTCATGAAAATGCTGACGGCGATTTATGAATCTGCTGAAAAAGGGGTGGAAATCCAGCTATGAAAATCGGAGTAAGCACGTACAGTCTATTCCGTCCGATCCATGCCGGCGAAATTACGGTGCTGGACGCGATCGAAAGAATCGCAGAAATGGGCGGAGAGCATGTTGAAATCGTACCGATCGGGTATACATTAACGGATAATCCGGAATTAGTGGATCAAATTGTCGCCAAGGCCAAGGAAGTGGGCATTGAGATTTCGAATTATGCCATTTACGCCAACTTCGGCGTTGATACGGATGAAGAAATGGCTAATGAAATCAAACGCGTCAAAAAAGAAGTCGATATCGCGGCCCGGCTTGGCGTAAAGCTGATGCGCCATGACGTGGCTGGTCGTAAGGATACTTCGATCAAGCAGTTCAACAGTGAGGTTGGACGACTGGCCGAAGCATGCCGCCAAATCGCGGACTATGCCGTACAATACGGCATTACGACAAGCGTGGAGAATCACGGTTACTACATCCAGGCAAGCGATCGCGTGCAAACGCTCGTGCAAGCTGTAGATCGTCCGAATTTCAAAACGACGCTCGACGTAGGCAACTTCATGTGCGTTGACGAGGATCCCGTGGTGGCGGTACAGAAAAATCTGCCTTTTGCTTCGATTGTGCATATCAAGGACTTCTACCTGCGCCCTGCAGCGCAAAACCCGGGAGAAGGCTGGTTCAAAACTGCCAGCGGCAATTATCTGAGAGGCGCTATTGCCGGTCATGGCGACATCAATCTGCGTGAGTCCATCCGTGCGATCAAAGAGTCCGGATTTGACGGCTACCTGTCGATTGAATTCGAGGGCATGGAAGATGCTTACCAGGGAACCCGAATCGGTATGGATAACGTCAAGCGCTTTTGGGACGAAGTATAATACAAGGGAGGAGAGGCATACATGAACAATAAAATCGGTGTTATCGTAGACAGCTTCCGTGTCGGCGTTAGGGAAGGGCTGCAGCGGGCGAAAAAGGTCGGAGCGGATGGTGTTCAAATCTACGCGGTAAGCGGCGAAATGGACCCGGCAAACCTGTCTGGCGCGCAGCGTAAAGAACTAAAAGAATACATCGCTTCGCTTGGGCTGGAGATTTCCGCGCTCGTTGGCGACCTGGGAGGCTACGGATTTCAGGACAAGAGCGTTAATGCAGCAAAGATCGAGAAATCCAAACGCATTCTAGATTTGGCCGTCGAACTGGGCACGCCTGTCGTAACGACCCATATCGGAATCGTTCCGGAAGATACGAACAGTGAAATTTACCAAACGATGCATGATGCCTGCGAGGAGCTGGCTTCCTACGCTACGAGCATGAACGCCTTCTTCGCGATCGAGACGGGTCCGGAGCCTTCGGCGAGACTGAAGGAATTCCTCGATGGTCTTGGCTCCAAGGGCGTTTCGGTTAACTTTGACCCGGCCAACATGGTGATGGTAACCGGAGACGATCCAGCCCAAGGCGTATATAACCTGAAGGATTACATTGTGCATACGCACGCGAAGGACGGCGTTCGCCTGCGTGAAGTTCCCGCGCATTATATATATGAATCTCTGGGATATGAGGCTCCTGCTAATGAGAACAACACGTTCGTACCAGGAGAAGGGCAATATTTCGCGGAGGTGCCTCTCGGGGAAGGCGGCGTAAATTGGACGCAATACCTGAACGCGCTTAAGGACATCGGGTATACGGGATATCTGACGATCGAGCGCGAGGTAGGCGAAGATCCCGAGGCGGATATTTCAAAAGCCGTACAATTCCTGAAGCAGTTCAGAGGATAGTGTCCGAAGTATGTTGCTCAAGGGTAACAGCACAGCTTGCCGAATGAAATTCGATAAGGAGTACCCCCGCTGCTTTTGGCGGAGGTACTCCTTATTCTTAATTTGACATCCCCTGATGTAAAAAGTTATCATGGGCACATAAAGTCCATGATGGGGGTGAACATCACGTTATGAAATTTTCAAAAGCGACAAACTATGCTCTTCACACCATGCTCTTTCTTGCCGCATCCCCGCAGAATAAACTGATTGGCGTACAGCCATTGGCGGAGAGGCAGGAGGTTTCTCCAACGTATTTATCCAAAATCCTTACCAAGCTCGTCAAGGCGGGGATGATTGAATCCACATCTGGAGCCCATGGCGGCTATCGTTTAAAACGGAATTGGGAGGAAATATCCTTTCTTGACGTGATTCATGCCATTGAAGGAACGGCCTCTTTATTCGAATGCGACATGAATCACGGATCTGAGTGCTTGATTCAAAAGGTTATGGTAGAGGCGGAAGAGAAGATGGAGGACTTTTTGAAAAATCAAAAACTGTCGGCGCTTGCGAAGAAAATGATGGTTGGTCTGTAAGAAAGAGTCGATGAATAACCCAAAAACAGTGGCTTGTTCACGGAATTTGACCTCCGTACATGGCCACTGTTTTTTCGTGCTTGTTACTCATCGCCTGCATCCACGATGATGGTCAAGCGTTCAGAACTAATCTCGCCATCATAGCTGCATTCATCGACCTGAGAATGGATGGTGAACAGGAAGCTGCCGCTCACGTCTTCAATCGTATGAGGCAAATTGGCTGCCGTTTGTGATGTATAGATCGCCTTTAACTGCTCGGAAGGAGCCAGCGTGCCCATCTCAAATCCATGATCATACAGTACTGCTTTACCGTTGATGTGCAGAAGCCCTTGACCAAACACCGGTTTGTTCTGAATCCATCCGACCAGCTTGATGGAAGCAGCGAGCGAGCCCTGATTTGTGAGTGTTAGTTCGAAATCCAATGTCTCCCCCGCCTCCACAATACTCCGAGCAGAAACGGCACTTACAATGATGTCCGGCGCAAACAGGGTCACGAAAACAGGGTCTGACATAACCGTCTGCTGAACCATGCGTCCGTCGGGAAGACGGAAGGTAAAGGAAGCGGAAGCTTGGTTGACGGTCCTGTCCGGCAAAATCCCTTTGCCCTCCTGAACCACCGTGTCAAAGGATATTTCAGTCGTTATCCCCGGTCTCACGGTGCCAAGAAATAATCCTGCCGCCGGGTTGGAACCTGGATAGGGCACCCCATCCACGAGTAGGCTGCCTGACAGGAACTGAAGTTCAGAGGGAAGTGTATCCTTGAAGCTGACATCAATGGCGAAGCTGCCGGTATTCTCAATCCGGTTGACGTAATGGAGCACGCATCCGGGGGCTGCCCGTTCTTTATCGACAGTCTTACGGATGCTTACTTCGGGTTGAATAACCGTGATCAGCAGCGCATTGGCAGGCTCGTTATACTGGACGCCGTCAATGGAGTAGGACAACAATCCTTGGAGGGTAAATGGGTTGCTGCCTGTCATTTTTCCGATGCGAAGCTGGACGCGGATGACAATGGTTACCCCTGGAAGGAGCGTTCCGATCGGGATTCCTGCCGATGGATCTATGGAAGGATAGTAGATATCGCCGATCATGACGCTGCCAGGTACAAACATGACGCCAGGAGGTAACGGAATAAAGATAACCAGGTTTTGCAGGGGAACGTTGCCGAGATTGGTGATCGTCAGCATGTAGGTGATCACATCGCCGGCAAACGTTTGATTCGTGCTGATACCGGCCACGACCGAGACATAGAAGGGGAGAACCGACAACGTCAATTCATTGGACGTTGTCGATCCCGTAACGGTTCGCCCCTCCATAGATTGAAATGAATAGTTGGCGGTTGCCTGGTTGACGAGAGTCAAGGTGGAAGGGATCGATACCAGAATTGCTTGGAAGACGACTCGAACCGATGTAAGACTGCGAACTAGCCCCACCTGAATGCCTGATGCGGGATTCGCTCCGGGAAGCGGAGCACCGTTTACGATAACGCTGTTCGGAATAAAAGCCAATCCATCCGGCAGGATGTCAAACAGCGTCATCTGCGCATCGCGGTTGCCTTGATTAGTTACAGTTAAAGAGAAAGTGACGGGCTGGTTCAGGGTAATCTGCTGTTCGTTGGCTCCTTTGGTTATTTGGAGTATGGGACCTACCCAAGGAGTATCCACTACATTCGAATAAGCGACCCCGTCCTCAGCCCCGATCTGAAATCGGACCATCGTTTGGTTTCTGAGAATGAATTCAGACCTTAAATCCTGGTTCATAATGCAGTGACCTGCACTTGGAATGTCACGGTCGCGGACGCGCCTGCGGCAATCGTACCTATCTGGATTCCCGAATTCGGATTCGCCGCCGGTCTCGGAACACCGTCAACCGTCACGCTGCCGGTAACGAAAACGGAACCAGCAGGGACTTGGTCAACAAGAACAACATTGTTGACAGGAGCAATTCCGTTGTTCGTCACCACGATCGTGTACGTGATGATGTCGCCGACAACCGCATCGATGGATGGCGTGCTTTTCACGACGGATATATCCGGCGAAGAAACCGGGATCGTTAACACATTTGAAAGCGTTGATCCAGAAATGATTTCACCATCGGGATGCTGGAACGTGAAGTTTACCGTAGCCTGATTGACGAGCTGCTGCTGCGGCGGCAGGGATTGGATGCTGACCTGCATCGTTATGCTGACGGTAACTGTCGCACCCGGTGGAACGCTTCCTGCGTTGATTCCTACCGAAGGATCTGCACCGGGCTGCGGTACACCGTTGACAAGAATACTATTCGGAACGAACACACCACCTGGGGGCACAGGATCAAGGACAGTAGCCTGCGCAGGCAGGTTGCCGGTGTTGGTCAGGGTAACGGTGTACACAATCGTATCCCCGACGGTGGCATTGGTTTCATTGGCTGTTTTCACGGCTCCGATGACCGCCTGGTAAATAGGCAGAATGAGAACATTGGAGATGGAGGAGCCTGAGAAGGCGCCGGATGTAAAGCTTGCGGATGCCGAATTGGCCAGTTGGCCGTTGCTTGGAACGCTGACGACCTTTACATTGAAAGCAACCGTCGTTGTGGCGCCGGGTGCAATGGTGCCCAGGATAATACCTGTCGACGGGTTCGCCTGAGGTGCCGGGCTTCCGTTAAGCGTTACACTTCCCGGTACGAATGTGGTCTGCAGCGGAATGCTATCTGAGAACACGACATTCGTTACATTCGCAATCCCATTGTTGGTCACCGTGATGGAATAAGGAATGACCGTCCCTAATGAGGCGTCTGACAAGGTGCTTGTTTTCACCAGCGTGACGTTAGGTGAAGAAACCGGAATGCTAACGTTATTGGAAGTGAAGGAGCCGTTAATCACGCGTCCGTCCGGAAGCGTGTACGTATATGCTGCGGATGCCTGGTTATTAAGTAGCTGTCCCGGAGGAACGGAGTTAACCACGACAGAGAACACCACCACTGCACTGGTAGCCACGACGCCCAGTGAAATCCCTGTTGATGGATCAGCTCCGGGAAGGGGCTGGCCGTTCAGCAGCACACTATTGGGCTGGAACGTTGTTCCGGCAGGTATCGTATCCGACAGCGTTACGGCTGCGCCAAAATTGCCGGTGTTGTTGATGCTGATCGTATAGACGACCGTGTCTCCCACGGTGGCATTCCCGGTGTTGGCGCTCTTGAGCGCTGTATAGACCGGCTGATAGATTGGTGTAGTCACCGTATTGGAGAACGTGACGCTTGAGAAAGCACCGGATGAAAAGCTTACGGACGCCTGGTTGCTGAGTGAGGCGGATGCCGGCAGGGAAGTAACCAGGGCATTAAACACGACCGTAACGATGCCTCCAGGCGCAATCGTTCCGATGATGATGCCGCTTGCCGGGTTCGCTCCCGGCCGCGGCGTTCCGTCGATCGTGACGGAGCCGTTCACGAGCGAGGCTCCCGGAGGAATCGGATCGGTGAACAGAACATTGCTGACGGCCGCGATGCCGTTATTCGTAATGGACGTGGTATATGTGATGGTATCACCGATAGAGAGGGCAGTGGAAGCGGTGCTTTTCACCACGGCCACGTTCGGTGACGAAACTGGGATGGTGATGACGTTGGACGACACCAATCTGTTAATGGTCCTTCCATCGGGAAGCGTGAATGCAATAGCGCCAGCTCCCTGATTCACGAGCTGCTGGGGAGACGGCAGTGTGTCGATCGTGACGGAGAAGACGACGATAGTAGGCGAGCCCGGATTAACGACCCCGGCATTAATGCCGGTGACTGGATTTGACCCGGGTTGCGGGGTGCCGTTGACGAGCACGCTGTTCGGTACAAAGGTTGTGCCTGACGGGATGTTGTCAGTAACAGTCACTTGCGAGCCGTAATTGCCCGAATTGACGATGTTGAACGTGTAGCTTACCGTGTCTCCGACAGTCGCGTTGGTAGTGCTGGCGCTTTTGGTTAAGGTGATGACAGGCTGATACACAGGTGTACTGAGCGTATTGGAATTGGTCAAACCAGAGAATGCGCCGGAAGTGAATGATACCGTCGCGGTATTATTCAGCGATGCGGGCGTCGGTATGGAAGTGACAAGGATGCTGAAGACCACATTCACCGAGGAGCCGGCTGCGATGGAGCCGATGGTAATGCCGGTGGCAGGATTCGCCGAAGGTGCCGGGGTGCCGTTAATCGTCACACTCCCGGACACGAACGCAGCGCCTGCGGGTATCGGGTCGCTCAACTGCACACTGTTGACGGCTTCGATTCCAGCATTCGTGACCGTGACCGCATAAACAATGGTATCGCCAACGGTAGCGGCCGATGAAGGGGTAGCTTTCACGACGACAACATTCGGAGCAGACACCTGAATCGTCACCGTATTGGAAGCGGCGGATCCCGTCAGAGTTCTGCCATCCGGGGGCGTAAAGGTATAATTTGCTGTTGCCTGATTAACCAGCGTCTGCGGGTTAGGCAGTGTGGTAATGACGACGGAGAAAGATACCACGGTGGTCGCTCCGGGTGCAAGGCTGCCCAGACTGATTCCCGCAGCAGGAGATTCGCCCGGGAACGGAAAGCCGTTAATAATGATACTGTTCGGTGTAAACGTGGTACCGGCTGGAATATTGTCTGTTAAGATAACGTTTGCCGCCAGATTACCATTGTTACTGATCGTTACGGTGTAGGTGACCGAATCACCCACGGTTGCATTGATGATGCTGGCGCTTTTCAATAATGAGATTTGCGGCTGTGTGACGGGTGTCGTCGTGATATTGGATGAAGCAGATCCCGAAAATGTACCCGATGTAAAACTGACGGTTGACTGGTTGTTAATCTGTGAAGGAATCGCCATGGTTATCCTCACCTCGAATGTAATGGTAGCCGCAGCACCAGGGGCCAGGGTACCTATTGAAATGCCGGCGGACGGAACCGCAGACGGGCGCAAAGCGCCGTTCACAATTACGCTTCCGGTAATAAATGAGACATTGGAAGGCAGCGGGTCATTTAGTATGACATTGTTTACATTGGCTGCACCGTTGTTGGTTACGACGCTTGTGAATAGAAGGGTGTCGCCAACCACGGCATCAATTGCCGATACGGTTTTCACGACGCTGACATTCGGAATTGCCACCGGAATTGTAACGGTGTTGGACACGTTGTTAACGGAAACCTGCCTGCCGCCGGGAAGCGTGAATACCGAAGCGGTTGAGGCTTGATTAACGAGCTGTCTGGATGGAGGCAAAGAGGTAACCGTGACGACAAAACTGACGGTTGTGGTGCCTCCGCCGGCTACCGTCCCTACGGGTATCCCAGAGATGGGTGTGACTCCCGGAATCGGGGTGTTGTTCACGAGTACGCTGTTCTCCACAAAGACCGTGCCTGCTGGAATGTTATCCGTTAAGGTCACGACGGCCGGAATGTTTCCGGCATTGTTGACTGCAAAAGAGTAGGTGAGCGTGTCGCCTACGGTCGCGTTCGTTGTGCTGGCGCTTTTATTGATGGAGATGATTGCTTGATAAACGGGAATCGTAACTGTATTTGACAATGACGTTCCGAGGAAAGTCCCCGAGTTGAACGCCACGCTGGCCTGATTAACCAGCTGCGCAGGATTCGGTAGCGAAGACACCTGAACCTGGAAGGTTACGGTTGCTGAAGCCGATGCGGTGAGACTGCCAATTTGAACGCCATTAAGCGGGTTAGCGTTGACAACAGGATTGTTGTTCAGCTTAACACTTCCGTTAACGAATACGGAACCGGCAGGAATATTGTCCGAAACAACGACGTTATTCACTGCACTGGCGCCGCTATTTACAACCGTAAGGGTATAGGTTACGACATCGTTCACAGCCGCAGAACTTGTATCCGCGCTTTTTAAAACCGTGACATTTGGAGCTGAAGCCTGGATGGTGACCGTATTAGAGATGCTGGAACCTGTTAGTGTACGCCCGCTCGGCAGCTGATAGGAAAATGTGCTACTTGCTGTATTGGTTAGGGTTGCCGGATTGGGCAAGCTGTTTAATACAACGTTAAAAGTAACAGTAAGGGTTGCTCCGACCGCTACCGTTCCGACGGAAATCCCAGTGACCGGAGAAGCGCCCGGTATGGCTGTGCCTTGGATCGTTACGCTACCCGCCACGAAAGACGTTCCTGCCGGAATGTTGTCTGTAAGAGTCACCTGTGCGGCCAAATTCCCGCTATTGTTGACAAGAAGGGTATATTGGATCGTATCTCCTACGGTAGCTTTGGAAGTCGTAGCACTTTTTGTAATGGCCACCACCGGCTGATAGACGGGCGTGATAACGGTATTGGATAACGACGTGCCGGCAAATGTTCCTGAATTGTAGGATACCTTGGAGCTGTTGGATAGCTGGGCCGGATTGGGCAGGGAAGTCACCGTGACTTGAAAGACGACCGGGACAAAGCCTCCGGCTGCCAAACTTCCCACCGAAATGCCGCTCGCCGGATTAGCCGATGGAAGTGCCGTGCCGCCAACGGATACGCTTCCTGAAACGAATACAGTTCCAGGCGGAATGATATCCGTCAGAATACCGTTCGATATCCCTTCAGACCCGCTATTCGTGACAACAGAAGTGTAAGTAAACGTCTCACCGACCGCCACATCCGTTACAGAGGCGCTTTTGACGACGGTCACATTCGGCAGCGTGACAGGAACGGTCAAGGTATTGGAATTTGTTGAACCGGAAATGGTGCGTCCATCAGGAGGCTGGAAGGTATAAGCCGCCGTTGCGGTGTCGACGAGCTGCGAAGGAGAAGGCAGATTATTAACCGTTACAGCGAAAGTAACCGGGATCGAAGCTCCGGCTGCAACCGTTCCGATTGCGACTCCAGTTGCCGGGTTCGCTCCCGGGATCGCCGTGCCGTTAACCGTGAAGCTTCCTGCAATAAAGGTGCTGCCTGTAGGAATATTATCGCTAAAGGTGATGGATGCACCGATGTTACCCGAATTACTGACCAAAATCGTATAAATCAGAGAGGTGCCTACCGTGGCATTGGCTTTATTCGCGCTTTTGGCTAACGTCAAATTCGGGGCGTAGACCGTAACGGTCACCGCATTGGAAGGAATCACCCCGGTGATCGTTGAACCACCGGCTACGCTTTGGAATGCAAAAGCAGCGTTAGCGGTATTTACCAGCGTATTGGTGGAGGGTTTGGACGTGATGGTTGCCCTGTATGAAACCGTGATCGAAGAGCCGAACGCCACCGTGCCCAGCGGAGCGCCGGCAACAATGTCGTAAGTGGGTCTGGGAATGCCGGCCACCGTTACACTCCCTGAAACGAACGTTAGCCCGGTCGGCAGGGCATCGGACAGGACAACGCTGTTTGCGCTGGCCGTACCCGTATTGCTCACCGTGACAGTATACGTGATCGTATCCCCGACGATAGCACTGCTGGTGCTGGCACTTTTGACGACGTTGATTTTGGGAGCGTTGATATCCACTTGTATGGCATTGGCATTAACCGCATACGCATCCCCGGATGTCGTTAAGATCAGTACGGCCGAGGATTGGTTATTGATCAGACGCGACGATACATCCACATTGGTAATATCCCAGCCCTGCCGTCCGCCTGAAATGTTGGTTCCTGGTGCCCCATTCGTCTGGTTGCGGTTACCGAACGTTCCTGTTGTGTTGAGGCTTCCCGCATCATTATTGATCTGTGAGGCAAAGAAGTTGTTCGCGAAATTGTTGGGACCTGATAATGCACTCGCTGCGGCGGATGTGGGGCCGAATAGTGCCTGGTCGCCTGTTCGGTTGGCATCGCCTTCCTGAGCGCTGAACAAAGCCCTGCCGCCAAGCGCTCCCGTGACAGGTGTAGCGAAACCCGTTAACGTTGTTGTCACTGGACCCGAATCTGCTTGCACCAGAACAGCTCCCGCACGAATGGACATGTTACGGAAGGGAAGAGAGGGGTTTTGGTATATGACTCCCAGGGTCCATCCGGCGTGGTTGCCTGTCGGATCATTGGAGATCACGATGGTACCCACTACGTTCCCTGTGGTATAAGTTCCGGCACCGCCCTGCTGAACCAGGGAGGTTACGTTCGCCGAACGTACATAGGCTGTCATATTATTTCCGAAATCGATAGAGTTTGCAGTAGCTGAATCGGGCGTGACCGAAAAAGTCCCTGCGGGCGTCGTAAAGGTGACAGGATTGTTGATAAAGCTGCTAAGATTAATCGTTCCCGTAATAATATAAGAACCGCCCCAGATCAACTCTGCATACAAGATGGTGCTTCCGGATGGCAGAACCAGCTGCGCTGAGGAGCTGTTATTCAGGTAAGCGCTTGTGGTTCCGGCGGGATACGTACCGTACTGGGAAGCCGCATTGGTTGTGATGAACGCTCCGATACTGTCCAAGGCTCCGGGTACGCCAGCCGTTTCCGAACGGCTCAGACCCAGCGTGTTTCCCGTAAACGTGACGGCACCTGTAGCATTGAAGGTTGCTCTGACGATAAGAGGAATAATTTCACCTCCTTAGCTAAAAAAAGCTGCAAGACGGCACAATGTAGGTCAGACATCCAAAAATAACCTCAACCCAGCCTATGAGCCTTTTCTCCAAATTAGTCTGTATAAATTGAACGAATGAAAGGGACCAAGTAAGAAAAAAATGGAGCTTGAAACGAAACCAATTGGTTGTATATAATAAAGTAAAACCATTCGGTTTCATGATGCATCAATGGCTTTTTACATAACGAGGCCATAATTTAGGAGGTAAAAATGATGAGTTCTTCAAGTCATGGTATACTGCCGGACATCCGGCATACAGCAATTTTCAACGCGTCAATCCACAAAGTATGGGATGCCGTCGCCACATCGGATGGACTGGAAGCCTGGTTTATGCCCAATGATTTCGAGCCGATCGTCGGATATGAATTTCATATCAATGCTGGCCCATTCGGCATGTCGCCGTGTAGGGTTATTGAGGTGGAGCCGCCTCGGCATCTTTCTTTTCGCTGGGGAAAAGACTGGACGCTTTCATTTGAGCTGAGGGAAGTAGATGGCCAAACGGAGGTTACCATCATCCATTCAGGCTGGAACGAGAATACGGTTACGGAGTTCGGTCAGCCTCATCCAGCCGTACGCGGCGTTATGGACCAGGGATGGGCCGGACTGCATCGTAAGCTGGGCGCATACGTGGAGGCTTGAATATGGGCGAACCTCTAATCAAGAAGCAGCATGACGTGTTCCAGGCCATCGCGGATCCCAGCCGCCGCAGGATGCTGAAGCTGCTTGCCGATGAGGAGATGCCGATCGCGACGATAAGCAGCCATTTTCCGATGAGCCGGACCGCAGTATCCAAACATCTTCGGATTTTATCCGAAGCAGGATTGGTGAGGGAGAGAAGGGTAGGGCGGGAAAACCGTTTTCGGCTTAATCCCGAACCGCTTCGGGAATTGCAGCAATGGTATTCGTATTTCGACCGCTTCTGGGAGAATAAAATGGCAGCCTTGCAGCGCTTGGTTGAATCGGAATCGGAATCGGAACTGAAATCGGATGAATCGACAGAATAAGAGGTCAAAAAAAGGAACTCCGCACTTGATATGCCGGAAAGCTTTCCGGATCAAAGCGAGAGTTCCTTTTTGTTTTTGATCGTATAGACGCATTTCTTATCGCCCTTTGCCAGGCATTCCGTGCGTCCGACTTCCGCATCCAGCAAAGATTCGAACATGTTCATTTCACAGGTGCAGGCGTGATTATACTTCTTGGCAATCTGAGAGATCGGGCAGTTGTATTCCATTAATGTGTACTCATGCTCGTTGTTCTTTTGGAGCTCGACCATATAGCCGTTTTCATTCTGGATTTCAGCCAGCGCTTCGACTTTCTCGGCAAAGGTTTTCCCCTGCATCTTGGCTGCGTGGCTCTTCCGCAAGGATTCCCCGCGGCGGTCAAACAACCGGTCAACCATGTCTGAGCCGGCATCAAGCTCAAGCTCACCGAGCAGATCCAGCGTCAGGGTATGATATTTATTCGGGAAAAAGGTCTCTGCTTGCTCCGTTAAATGATAGATGGCGGTAGGGCGACCCATCGGCTGACGAATGGTTTTCGACTCGATCAGGCCATCTTTTTCCAGGGTGTTAATATGCCTGCGGACAGCCATGCTGGTAATGCCTATGAATTCGGTGATTTCCTTTGCGCTGAGATCGCCTTTGGTTTTCAGCAGCTGCAGGATTTTGTCCCGGGTCGAAATGTCCAGTTGTTGGTCCATGATTATCACCGCCTGTTCTGAGCGCTATATTGTTTAAGCTCCGGCCGAGTAACAAACAGCCTGCCGACATGGATATAGGCAGGCTGTAACCACTCGAAATGGATCGAAAATATTATTTGGATTTGAAGAAGTTCTCTGCTTTTGCGATAAAGCCTTTTTCTTCTTCCGGCAGATCCGTATCGTAATACACCGCACCAACCGGGCAAGCAACCTCGCAAGCGCCGCATTCAATGCAAATGTCCGTGTCGATGAAATATTGGTCAGGACCTTCCTCGATGCAATCTACTGGACAAACGTCAACGCAATCGGCCGCTTTTTCATCGATACAAGCCGAAGTAATAATGTAAGACATGTTCGTTTCACCCTTTCATTTTAGTTAAGCATTTTGTGATGTAATGATGTTTGCTGCAAGCTTCATAAAAATGTCCCACTGCTCGCTGTTTTCCGCAAACAGGGTAGGGACCGAATCTGCTGCCGAGGCATCCGCCGATTGAATCGGCACTTCTGCCAGCAGCTTCGTGCCCAGCTCGTCAGCGAGCTTCTGACCGCCGCCGCGACCAAACAGATAATGGCGTTCTCCCGTTGGATCCGTGAAATAAGACATGTTCTCCACGACGCCGAGGATCGGATGGTTCGTTTGAACAGCCATCTCACCGGCCCGAGCCGCAACATGATTCGCTGTCGGATGAGGGGTGGTCACCAGAATTTCGGCACACTGCGGTATCCGGTTATGGACGTCGAGTGCAATATCGCCTGTTCCCGGAGGCAGATCCAGGATCATATAATCGAGAGGACCCCATTCCACCTCATTAAGGAAGGTACCGAGCATTTTGCCGAGCATCGGACCCCGCCAAACCACGGGCTTGTTGCCTTGTACGAAAAATCCGGTCGAAATGACCTTGATGCCAGAGCTTTCCACCGGAGCAATCTTGTTGCCCTGTTTTTGCGGCAGTTCCTTGATCCCCAGCATTTCCGGAATGCTGTATCCGTAAATGTCAGCATCGATAATGCCCACGCGCTTGCCTTGCTTGGCCAAAGCAGCCGCAAGATTGACGGTAACGGTCGATTTGCCGACACCGCCTTTTCCGCTTGCGATGGCTATGAAGGTCACGCCGGAGTCCCCGGCTACCATTGGCGAATCCGTCAATGTTGGAGCACGGCGCACCGATTTGTTAAGCTTAATAGCTATAATATCATTTTTTTCTTCATTTGAAATATGTTTAAAACGGATATGAACATCGGTAATTCCTGTCTTTTGGATCGAGCTGGTGATCTGGTCCCGGAATTCCCCTTCGCGGGAAGCCAGGTCTGGTGCCAACAGCACGGTAAGAGCTGCACGATCCTTGTTCGTCGTAATGTCGCGAATCAGCCCGATTTCTGTCAAGGGAAGCTGATGCTCTTCATCTTTGATATGGGCGATGGCTGCGACCAGTTCATCTTTTGTCAATGGGGTTCACCTTCAATTCTCTGTCTATCTGTAAACACAGTATGGCCATAATTGTCGTGCAATCTTCAGTTAATAAATTGACTTTACCACGTTTATGAAGGCATGGCCATGTGAATACAGGCAATTAAGCTTTCATAAATAACAGGGTTCAGCGCAATTATGACACGGTAATTGTAGAACACGCTTCGCATATAGTCAACATATACGTATAAAAAGTTAAACAATATTCGCTTCGGACTCTTGACAAAGCGTTTCCAGGATTATAATAATTAATATACATTTATGTTTACTAATTGGAACTGAAATAAGGACGCTCATGAGAATCGGTGATCGGAACGGATTCAATGACGAATAGGAACGAGATCCATTGGAATGTCTGCGTTCATCCATATATTCAATACAGGCTGTTTATTACGGGAGGAGGCTCATTAACGTTTTGAACTCAGAAAATAACAACCCGGGCACGGCACGTCCGACATCTTATTACGAGCAGGTGGGCGGCGCTCCAACGATCCGTGCGCTCGTCGAAGCTTTTTATCCGAAGGTTGTCGAGCACCCGCTGCTCGCTCCATTATTTCCGGAAGACATTTATCCGGTGATGGAGAAGCAGGAATTGTTTCTAACGCAGTATTTTGGCGGACCTCAGCTCTATACGATGCGGGAAGGCCATCCGCGCATGCGGGCTAGGCATATCCGGTTTCCGATCACGCCGGATCGTGCGACAGCTTGGCTCAGCTGCATGCAGCAGGCCATGGACGAGGTCATTGAGGATAAAATGCTGCGCGAGCAGATGATGGAACGTTTGGCCATGACGGCTTACTTTTTTGTAAACACGGATGAACACGAAGCGCAAAGCTAAGTCATCCCGAAATATTCAAGAGCATTAAACAAGCTGCAATTTGACGGAAAAGGGAATCAGATGCATATCCGTGCATCCGGACTGACATGGCAGACAACCGCTGAAGGACACTCCCGTTTACCGGCAAACTCTAGGAAAATACATCAGAAAAGGAGATTGTCTTCATGAAGCTGGTTGGAATATCAGGTGCGATCATCGGCAGCAAAACCGCGATCGTCGTGCAAAAAGTATTGGAAGAGGTTAAAAAACTGGATCCTTCAATTGAAACGGAACTGCTCGATATGAAGGATTATGATGTCCAGTTTTGTGACGGACGCGATCCGTCGGCATACACGGGAGATACGAAGAAGGTTATCGACAGTGTTGTATCGAGTGATTTTTGCCTGATCGGAACGCCGATTTATCAAGCATCGATGTCAGGAGTGCTCAAAAATCTGTTTGACCTTATTCCGCCTTCGGCTTTGCAGCAAAAGGTGATCGGATTCGTGGCTACGGGCGGGACATACCAACATTATCTCGTCATCGAGAATCAGCTGAAGCCGATAGCTGGCTTCTTCAGATCTTATGTGGCACCCGGTTACGTGTATGTACATGACGATCATTTCAACGAATTCAGGGAAATCAAAGATCTTGATGTTCTGGAAAGAATGCAGCGTCTCGCTTCTGAGCTTGTGTTCATGCAGAAGCGCCTGAAATCGGTAGAGTAATCTACATATCGATCATTTCTTGCAAAAGATCCGATCCGCGGTTTGATCGGGTCTTTTTTTGTCGTATAATGAAATCATAGGTTCATAGATTAGAAGATTCATAGACCCAGAGAATTCGATAGCTGCGTTTCAACATGGGAGAGAGAGGTGAACGCATATGCGTAAATATGTGGTCACATTTATCGTGGCCGTTCTCATCGTAGGGGGAGCCCTTTGGGCTTGGGACAACAATCGCACGCCAGCATCGGAAGGCGAGACCATCGAGAAAACACCGGCACTGGCGCAGCGCAGCAATCCCCCGGATGACGAACAACCGATTACCTCGGACAGCCAGATCAGCGAGGATGATACTCCGACAACGGGTCAGATGACCGGTGATCAGGATAAACCCGGCGATAAGGGGGATCCGGTTGATCACAATGGCAACGCAGCAGATCAGGCTCCGAACAATACGGGAGCTTCATCAGGAGAGAATAAGCCGGACAAGACGGAGGCCAAACCACCGAGCAGCTCAACTTCTAAAGGCGGGTCGGCTGTAAAAGCATCCTCCGGTTCTCAAAAGGATTCGGGAGAATCAAAGGCCGGCTCCAGTAAAACGGGCGGCAAAACGAAGTTCGTCAATACGTACGAGGTAGAACATGTCGTGTCCAATCCGGAAAGCATGACGGTGCTAGTGAACAAAACCTATAGGCTTCCTGCCGGCTACGTGCCGTCGGATCTCGTATACCCTAACGTTCCATTTACTTTCTCGGAAAAGATCGATAAGCGTAAAATGCGCAGAGAGGCAGCCACGGCGCTTGAGAAGCTGTTCGCAGGCGCGAAAAAGGACGGTGTCAGCCTGGCTGGCGTGTCCGGATACCGCTCGGAGTCCCGCCAAACCACCTTGTATAATAACTATGTCAAACGAGACGGTGTCAAAGCTGCAGATACGTACAGCGCCCGTCCGGGACACAGCGAGCACCAAACGGGTTTGACGATCGATGTATCGGGGAGCACCGGCAAATGCGCGGCTGAAAGCTGCTTTGCAGGGACCAAAGAAGCCAAATGGCTGGACAAGCACGCCCATGAATACGGATTTATCATCCGTTATCCGGAAGGGAAAGATTCCATCACAGGTTACAAGTATGAGCCTTGGCATTTGCGTTATGTCGGCACCAAGGTCGCTGAGGCGGTGGCGAGCCGTTCCACAACGCTAGAGCAGTATTTCGGAAGCGCGGTACCCGTGACCAAGTAAATGCATTTAGGATGTCGCCATTTTCTTGAGAATGGGGAAGCATATGCAGGATCATCGGAATCACGCGTCGTTCGTGAGTACCGGTGGTCCTGCTCTTTGCTGTTCATGCATGCTTAATGCTGATAAATGGATTTGCCTTTTTTCCGGTAGGTGTGTACGCTTTATGAAGCGGATATTTACAATTTAACGACATTAAATAAGAAGTTATCAAATGAAAGGTCGTGCAGATATATGGATTCTGAATTCAATGTCAAATTAACCTCTTTATCAAGCAAAGGAGGCTGCGGATGCAAAATCGGCCCAGCCGATTTGAGTCAGGTTCTTCGCAACCTGCCGCCTGCGGAGCCGAATCCCAATCTTCTCGTCGGTTTGGACACAAGCGACGATGCTGGTGTTTACAAGCTGAATGATGAGCTTGCTTTGGTACAGACACTTGACTTTTTTACGCCGATCGTGGACGATCCGTATTCTTTCGGACAAATCGCCGCGGCGAATGCGATCAGCGATATTTACGCGATGGGCGCCAAGCCTTTAACGGTATTAAATATTGTGGCCTTCCCGATTTCTACGCTTGATAAGCGTATTTTGTCGGAGATTCTGCGCGGCGCGGGAGATAAAGTCAAGGAAGCGGGAGCCACGCTTGTCGGCGGACACTCCATTGATGACAAGGAGCCTAAATTTGGTTTAGCCGTGACCGGACTTGTCCATCCTGATAAAGTACGGAGCAATGCGGGAGCCAAGGTAGGGGACAAAATTATTTTGACCAAACCGATTGGTGTCGGCATCATGACCACATCCATTAAAAACGACAAGCTTTCAACGGAAGAAATTACGCGTGTTACCCAGGTCATGTCCACGCTGAATAAAACGGCGGCTGAAGTGATGGAAGGGTACGATGTGCATGCCTGCACAGACGTAACCGGCTTCGGTCTCATGGGTCACTCCCTGGAGATGGCCAAAGGCAGCGGCGTGGAGATCCGCATCCGCAAGTCGGATGTACCTGTCCTGCCGCGTGTTCGCGAGCTGGCTGAACAAGGCTTGGTTCCTGGGGGCTCCAAGAACAACTATGCCCATGTCGAAGACAGCGTTCGTTTTCCTGAGCAGATGGATCAGATCGATCGCTGGATTCTCTGCGATGCGGTGACATCGGGCGGCCTGCTCATCTCCGTTAGCGGGGATGAGGCGGATAAGCTGCATCAGGAGCTGGTAAATGCCGGCGTCGAAGCCCAAATTATCGGCGAGGTTACCGCGAGCGGTAGCGGCCAAATTGTAATTGAGTAAGGGAGTGCCTTATGTTTCAGGACATATCTATAGAGAAGCTGAATGAGCTTCGTTCCAATAATGAAATGACCGTCATTGATGTCCGGTCGCCATCCGAATATGCGGAATCGACGATTCCGGGCAGCTTGAATATCCCGTTCTTCACGGATGAAGAACGGGCCGAGATCGGAACCTTGTATAAACAGGTCAGCACGCAGAAAGCCAAGGAGCGTGGCCTCGAGATCATGTCCGCCAAGCTGCCGACATTCGTCAAACGCTTCGCGGAAATACCGGGGAATAAGACGGTGTTCTGCTGGCGCGGAGGCATGCGCAGCCGTACGACCGCAACCGTGCTTTCATTGATGGGGATCCATGTGTACCGCTTGGATGGAGGATATCGCTCCTTCCGTAAATGGGTCGTGGAAACGCTTGAGACTTTGGAGTTCGCTCCGCAGGTCTTTGTACTTCACGGGAACACGGGAACCGGGAAGACCGAAATTCTGAAGTCCTTGAAAGAAAAAGGATACCCGGTTCTGGATCTGGAAGGATTGGCAGGACACCGGGGATCGATTTTCGGTGCGATCGGCATGGACAGCCATAATCAAAAGACCTTTGATTCAACGCTGCTGGAGGAAGTTTTACGTTATCGCGAAGAGCCTTATATCTTGATCGAAGCGGAGAGCAAGCGCATTGGCAAGGTGGTTCTGCCAGAGTTTTTGATCAACAAAAAGGAACAGGGGATCCATATTCTGCTGGAAGCCCCGACAGCGCTGCGCGTGGAGAATATTCTGAACGATTACCGTCCGCAGGAGCATGCCGAGGAAAGTCTGCAGGCTTTCCTTCAGATCAAGAGTCGCATTCATACGCCGATCGCCCAGGAAATTGAGGCGTGCTTGCTGTCCAGGCAATTTGGCAGGGCTGTCGAGCTGCTGCTGAAATATTATTATGACCCGAGATATGCTCATACCTCCAACCATTACGGCGAGGAGTTTGCCAAGACGATCCCGATTGCGTTTGAGACGTTAGAAGATGCTGTTGTACGCGTGGAGCGGCGCATCGATGAATTGATACAACGAAATGATGCCGAGCATTCAATGCAGACCGGCGTATAACGATAGAGAAAAAGAGGAGGCCTTAAAGGCGCTCCTCTTTCTTTTTAAGATGATAAAGTTTTCAGCGAAGCTGAATTCTTACAAGCTGTTCATTCGGCCGGATCCATCTCAAATTCCTACCGGAATACCGTGAGCGGCAAGCAAACTTGCCTTTTGCTCGGGATAATCCAGCATTCTGACCACCTCGGTCGCACAGCGGCTCGGACTGTAGTAATCCCTTCCGGGCGAGTCGAAGCGTGAAAGCTGTGAGCCCCTCCGTAGCTGTATTTTCTCGCCGCGCGCAAGCTTGCCCAGCCAATCTTCGAGCACATTCTCGTTCTGGAGCGCTTCGCCGTAGCCGCGGGTAACGAAATATTCACGGTTCATTTCTTCTTGGCCGGGAAGGGACTCGCAGAAGAGCATCGGCAGACTTTTGGCGAGAGCTTCTGTGCATGTCATTCCTCCAGGTTTGGTAATGAGCAGATCGGAAGCATCCATCCACTTGCTGATTTCGCGCGTATGTCCCATGAGGACGATATGTTCATGCTGGAACCGCGGGTCATTTCTCAGCTTATCCAACAGCTTTCGGTTGCTTCCGAGGCAGAATACGAGCTGAACGCGTTCTTTCCAGCTCAAGAGCTGCTCGATCAGTTGGTCGCTTGCGACCAGGCCCCAGCCGCCACCCATGATGAATGCGGTAGGCATATCCTTGATGTTCAACGTTTGTCTGACGGATGTTTGGTCTTCCCTGGACCAGAAATCCGGATGGACCGGAATGCCTGTGACCTGAATGTGGTTCGGATACACGCCGCGCTCAAGGAGGAGCTTGCGAACGGCGTCCGTTGAGACAAGGAAACGGTCCACTTCGGAATTAATCCAGGAGGCGTGCGCGTCATAATCGGTGATGACGGTATACAAAGGTACATTCAAACCGGCAGCCTTTAATCTGGAAATAATGTTGGTCGGAATCGGATGCGTGCTCACGATCAGATCCGGTCTCAATTGCTCGATGACTTCAGCGGTATGATGGTAAAAAAGTCGGTGAAGCGCCATCGTCGTCAATTTGCTTAACGGTTTGTCGTGCTGCTTGCGATAGAGCATGCCGACAAGCCCGGGATTGGTATGAATGGTTAAGCGGTAAGCCGAGAGAATCCATGGAGCCACCGTCGGGTTCAAGAATGAGCCGAGCTCGATGACCTTCGTTTGAATATCGGGATTCATCTTTTTCATGCCTGCAGCGAGCGCATAGCCAGCCTGGGTATGTCCGCTTCCGAAACCTTCGGACAAGATCAATACTCTTTTCTTACGCATTACGTTTCACCTTCACTCATTATATATTGGATGCTCCTTCATTCAGGAAGGCAGCTTATGTTCTAACGGGAGAGTTTCATCCTGTTAATGATCTTGAGAGTTCGTTCTTATGTATGCACCGTGTTTTCCATTGGTTTAAGTGTATGACGGATTCGAATTGTTCAAAACGGACCGCAGTCCGGTTTCATGCTGGACCAAGGTCGGGGAACAGGTTCTTTTTCGTTGTCTATATATTTAGACGATGGGCGAGAGGGAAACCATGCAGGTTTTTTTGAAAAGATCAATGTTTGGGGCCTGCACTTCGGTTTATATTATACTATTCATAGAATATCAGGAATTATATGTATAAATAAGGGGGCAAATGATGCTAAACGGCAAAGATTTGCAGATGAGCGTACCCGATCACTAGAAAAATGTACATTTCGTTTGAGTGTCGGATATGGCACTTGGTCAGCCAACGTTACTTAGAGTTTAAAGTCATACCATTTACCATGTATTTATACAGTGTAAAAATTCGGGAAAATGAAAAAGCATGCGATTCACATGGTATAATAAACCAAATTTATTCATTTAATCTTCCGGAGGGATCGCATGATGACAATCAACAATGGGAATGGTCAATTGACCGAGATTCAGATCCATGGTCGTGATATTCTTTTGAGATATGCTAAGGAATCCGACCTGAATGATTATTTTACCTTTTTACATGATCCTGAGATGACTCGCCTAACGGGCTCACAAGGAGAATACACCCGTGATGACATTGCTGCTTGGATCAAGAAAATCAGTGTTGTAAACAACGATCGTGTTGATTTTTTGATTATATTGAAAAGAACAAACAAGCTGCTTGGTGAGGTCGTGCTGAATGAAATAGACTTAGTTAACCGGAGTGCGAATATCCGTATCGGGATTCAAGGAACACAGCATCGAGGGAAAGGATATGGCACGGAAGCAATGATTCAAACACTCGGGTATGGATTCAACACATTAAAACTGCATCGAATTCATTTAGGAGTCTATCCTTTTAACCCACGAGCGATCCATGTCTACGAAAAGATTGGTTTTAAACGAGAAGGGTTACAGCGGGATGCTCTTTATATAGATGGAACATTTCATGATATGATCACCATGTCTATACTCGAAGATGAATTCCGACAGTCGATAAGCTAGCGGGCTGATACAACAAAGGTTCTTGGGTAGGATTCGTATTGGTAGTACAAAAATGTTGGGATTGGGATGAGGATATGGTTAAAGCAGTGGATCAAACCTCCAAAAACGAAAAATAAATCATTTTTGGAGGTTATAACATATGAAATTCAATCCGATTGACATGGATAACTGGAGTAGAAAACCCTATTTTGAGCATTATTTAAACCATGTCAGATGCACCTACAGTATGACGGCAAATATTGAAATTACCATTTTAGTGTCAAAACTCAAGGATAAGGGAATGAAGCTGTACCCGGCACTCATTCATATGATAACTACAGTGATAAATCGCCACAGTGAATTTCGCACGTGTTTGGATGCGGAGGGTAGATTAGGTTATCGGGACAGCTTGTCGCCTAGTTTTACCATTTTCCATGATGATGAAAAGACCTTCTCAAGCATCTGGACTTTGTACAGTGAAGACTTTAATGAGTTCTACAGCCGGTATCTTGATGATATGAAAGTGTACGGAAGTGTTAAACAATTGTTCGCTAAAGAAAAGGAACCACCAAACACGTTCCCCATCTCTAGCATCCCGTGGGTCAGCTTCACGAGTTTTAACCTGAACTTGGTTAACGAGGGGAATTATTTGCAGCCGATCTTTACGATAGGGAAGTATGATCGTCAAAATGAAAAAATATTGCTGCCACTATCGGGACAATTTCATCATGCCGTTTGCGACGGTTACCACGCCTCCGTGCTATATAATGAGCTTCAATTACGTGCAGACGCTTGTACGGAATGGCTGCCAAACAAAATATAATCCATTCTGCTAACGAGGAAGATGATTAACAGAGTTATGAAGAGTAAGCCAACCATTTATTTTTGTTGGCTTATTCTGTTGTTTTCGGACGATATTACGCAGCAACTAAAGAGCCAATAGGTCATTAATAAACTCCCATTTTAGTCCCGGTGTGCTTACTTGGTGATAGATGTCGGATTCATTCTTCCGGATCATTCTCGTGAGGGAAAAGAATGACGTGAGTCACCCATTTGGCCATGTGCTCCGGAGACTCCTGCATCTCGGAGGAAACCCAGTACCGGATGAGTCCGAGCAGCCCGCCGGCATTATACGCACAACGGATCTTGTTGATCGAAAATTTGAATAGCTCCTCTTTGATCATTTCTTCCAGATGCTGCGGAAATTGTTTTTCGCTGAGCATCACGGAATAGAATTTGAAATATTCTTCAATGTGCAGAAAAATGGCTAGCAGGGAAGAGATCGGCTGCTGCCGTTCCTTATAGTCCGTCACTGCTTTTTCGAGATTGAAGGAAGGATATTGGAACGCCGCACGCAGCTTATCCAGCACGTAGGCCGAGTTTTGGTCCATCAAATCCTCCTTGTCGAGAAAGTGGAGATAAAATGTGGAGCGGTTGATGCCTGCACGCTGGACAATATCGCGAATCGTGATAGATTCATATTTTTTCTCGGTCATCAGATCGAGGAAAGCGCCCATGATGGAGCTTTTGGTTTTCAGCACCCGCGGATTCATGAATGTCAACTCCTTGTTGTGATCTTTATTCTTAAAATAGACATTTCGGGACAAAATGATGTTTGTAACTGCGAAGCACAAGTTTTACAATTATTATAGACATTCTGTTGTCTAATTTAAATGCCTGGGAGGTAATAATGATGAAACTTCAAGACAAAGTTGCAGTAATCACGGGCGCAGGCTCCGGTATGGGCAAAGAAATGGCGCTGCTGTTCGGGCAAGAGGGAGCCAAGCTGGTGCTGGCGGACATCTCGCAAGCTACGCTGGATCAGGTTGTATCCGAAGTGAAGGCGAACGGTGGAAACGCGGTAGGCGTCCTGGCCAATGTTGCCAAAGAAGAAGACGTGCAGAACATGATCGATACTGCGGTCAACACTTACGGCTCCCTAGACGTGCTGGTAAATAACGCAGGCATTATGGATAAAATGACACCGGTTACAGATGTAACGGATGAACTGTGGGAGAGAGTGATCTCCATCAACACTACGGGTCCGATGCGCGCGATCCGTAAAGCACTGCCAATCATGATAAAGCAGGGCAAAGGCGTTATCGTGAACACCGCTTCCGTCGGCGGTCTATACGGTTCCCGTGCGGGCGCTGCCTATACGGCATCGAAGCATGCCGTCATCGGTTTAACGAAAAACGTCGGCTTTCAATACGCGGATGCCGGCATTCGCTGTAATGCGATCGCTCCGGGCGGCGTAGAAACGAATATTATGGCTGACGCAAGCGACATGAACCTGGAAAGCCGCGGTTTGAAAAAGGCAATGTCCGGCACTGGCATGAATCCAAGAAACGGACATCCTTCTGAAATTGCCAAAGTTGCGTTGTTCCTGGCTTCCGACGATTCCAGCTTCGTAAACGGAACCGTTATTACAGCCGATGCCGGCTGGACGGCTTATTAATCATATAAGGTTAGGAGTATCGTGTACGATACTTGATAGAATACAGGGCTCTTTCTCTACAGACTGTACGCAGCCTGTAGGAAGAAGCCCTGTTTTTTTGATGATAAGATTATTGAGTCAGGGTTCCGGAAGACGGAGCCACTTTGCGCTGTGATTGAACTTTGAAATAAAGTGCCCCGACGGTGAGGCTCATCAGCAGGTTGATGCCGATCAGCAGCTGATAATTGTGGGCCAAATCGAAATTGTATCCTCCGGCGAGAGCAGCCGCGACGCCACCAAGCTGGTGCACGAGCAGCAGAATGCCTGTGTGAAGTCCCATATTTTTGTCCGCGTCCGCCATGGATTCCCTCGCAACGAGGATAGCCCCCGGCACGGCTCCAACGTAAGTCGCCCCGAAGATCAGCGAGAATAATATCGGCGATACCGGCAAATGAAGAATCAGCAGCATGAACGCTGCAGTCCGAAGCAGATATAAAACGGCCAGTGCCTTGGTTCTCGAGGTATGGTCCAGCAGGAAAGAAAACGTGATGCCGCCAAATACCTCAAGCAATCCGAGCATACTCATTGCCGAGGATATCATGCCTGTAGAGACATGAGCCGTCTGGTGAATGGCGACAAGATTCATTTCCACCGTTCCCATACTGATGCCGCATGTGAAGATGCCGAAGGCTATGATCAGATATACCGGATGCCGGAGCATCATGAAGAACATGCGTACACCTGCCAGCCCATTTCTCACAGCTTTGCCGGGTGGAGTAGAAGCCGGTTTTGTTTCAGGTGCCTCAGCGGGAGCGGCAAGATCGGTTGCTTCTTGATGTTCGCGAAGTATGAATATAATACAGGGGATAAACAACAGGCTGATGAGCAGCAAGGCTTCATAGACGCGGATCCAGTTCAATCCTTCCCATTGGGCGAGTACTGGCACCAATACGGCAAATCCGAGTGAGGTTGAACTTCCAAGCACGGCCAGCGCCTTGGCCCGATGATGCCTGAACCACCCCGTAATCAGGACATAACTTGTCGAAGCACCCAGACCGACAAACCCTGCAAACAATCCATTGCCGATAAAATATCCAGCCTCATTTCGTATAGTGAGCACCGTAATCAGCGAAAGCAATTGGAAGCTGCTGACCAGTAGCATCACCTTTTTGACGCCGAAGCGATCCACGAGAACCCCGCCCAGCGGGGCGCACAGCGCTCCGATAAAGGTTGCGGCCGACCATGTTGTTCCCAGAAAGTTTCTTCCCACGCCCAGACTCGCAGTAATGTCACCCTGGTAATATGAAATGACAAATCTACTAAGGGATCCGGCAAAACCGAAGCACCATAAAAATAGCAGCAGAAACCAGGCGTACTTCTTCTCATTCCACAGCATAACAAAGACTCCTCCCAAGAGATGCTCCCATCCACTGTGATGGATTTGTTTTTTTTGTAAGTATACAATGATTCCTTACGTGCGCAGCCAGCCAATTGGAAGAATATTCCCCCAACCAATTCCATTTGCATATATAATGTGTGCTGAGGGGGAGAGACGATGCAATGGATGCCTGAAATGACTAGTGAAACACCGATTTACATACAAATATATAACTATTTTGAGAATCAGATCCGAAGCGGCAGCCTGCAGACGGGAACACGCCTGCCGACCGAGCGGGAACTCGCGCGTCTGCTGTCGGTTAACCGCAGCACCGTGACGACGGCGTACGATGAGCTTCGTTCCACAGGTTTGATCGAATCAAGGCAGGGGAGCGGCACGCGCGTCAGCGGATTGATGTGGGAAACAAAGCCCGTAAAGCTGCCCCACTGGCAGCGTTACAACCGCAAGCAGATGTATGATCCCTCCGAACCGGTTCGCCGTCTGCTTCACCAATCCCTAGGGAGCAAAGATATCATCCATATGATTCGGGGCGAACTCTCTCCCGATTTGATGCCTTTAAAGCTGCTTCAGCAAGCTTCGATGAAGCTGAACCCTGAAATTCCCTATAGTTATTTTGAAGATTGGAGAGGTGACGCGAATCTGCGAGCGACGCTCTCCGCGTTCCTTACCTCACGCTTGGACGTGAAGTGCGATCCAGCGAATATGCTGGTTACTAGCGGCGTAAAACAATCCCTGTCTCTGATTGCGCGTACGCTGCTGAATCCGGGAGATGCCATCGCGGTTGAAGGTCCATCTTATCTGTACTCGATGCAGGTGTTCGCGGAAGAGGGGCTCCGGATGGTTAAGCTCGAGATGAACCGGGAGGGTCTGATTCCCGAGCAACTTCCAAGACTCTATCAGCAATTCGGCATCCGGATGGTATTCACCAATCCAACGTATCAAAATCCGACAGGGACCAGCATGCCGGTAAGCCGCCGGCGAAAGCTTGTTGAAATATGCGAACAGCTGCAAATTCCGTTGGTCGAGGACGATCCATACAGTCTGCTACATTTCAAAGGCACGGACCAAACGCTTCCGGCGATGTATTCCTTGGACCAGCAAGGGCAATACGTCATCTATCTAAGCACACTTTCTAAAATCGCTACGCCTGGAATGAGAATAGGGTTCGTGGCGGGACCGGAACAAATCATCGGCAGACTGGCAGAGGCCAAAAACCGTTCAGGTTATAGCTCAAGTCATATGGGTGAACGCCTGGCGGATGCCTTTTTGAACGACCCAGGCCTGGATGAGCACTTACACCGATTGAGAGGGGAATTGGAACTCAAAAGGACGATTATGCTAGAGGCATTGCAGAAGGAAGCAGGGGAATTCATCGAAGTTTTAATGCCAGCTCTACCTGCGGGAGGATATTATGTATGGCTGCAGCTGAAGAATGAGCCGGGGCGTATTTCCGATATGAAATGGATTGAGATGGCCATTCGGCATGGGATTACGTTTTACCCGGGATCGGTATTTGGAGAGGCGGGTGATAAGCTCCGGTTAACTTATGCGTCCATCAGCCGTGAAGAAATCGAAGAGGGGGTTCGCCGCTTAGGCAACATGCTGAGGGAAGGATTCCGCCGTTAAAAAAATAGCGCCGTCATCAGTGCCTTTTCGGCACCATGATCGGCGCTGCTCTGCTTTTTTGTTGGCTACGACCTGGGTCATCGGTTTGCGGTTCCAGGTATTGCGACCCCCAAGAACAGGTGCTCCGGAACGCTTTGCCGGATTGGACTTGGTCGGCGTTAGTTTTGATTTCTTCATCTCAAATCTCCCCTTTTGAAAGCTGTGGTCTATCCCAGAATAAAACATTTTTAACATGAACTCAAGCGAACTGCGTAAAATGAAAGGGTATGCTATAATCAATTTGGTTTAATATGGAAAATGGGAGGTAGGAACATGAAAAAGCGGAAAGAACCGGGCAGACAAGCCCGTAGAGGAACCCCGGCACAATCAGTCACCAAAACCGTGATTGCGGGTACGATCGGTCTCAGTCTGCTTCAAGTGCCGATGTGGGCATCAGCGAATAACGTCCAAGTCAGGGAAACCGTAGTAGTGCCGGCAAGCGGCGTGAACAAGGCTGCAACCGAAGTCCAGTCCCAGGCTGCGGCCCGGTCTTCGGAGGAGAATGCTAAAATAACCAAAGAGCAGGCAGAGCAAAAGATCAGACTGCTATTCCCTGCTCTAAAAGACGCCAAGCTGGACAATGTCAGCTATTCGGAGAGTGAGCAAGGTTCCGGAAGCGGCTCCACCTGGATGTTGAATTGGGCCATCACCAAAGGAAGCAGCACCTACTACTTCAACACGAGCATTGATGCGGTAACTGGCGAGGTGCTGAACTACAATCAGCCAATGAATTTGTCCGGTGACGAAACCGCATACTTTCCCGCAGAAATCACCCGGGAGCAGGCTGAAAAGGTCGTTCAGGATTTCATCCGGAAAGCAGCCCCCAGCCTTAAAAGCGATGATCTGATCACTTCCGATTACCTGTACGGTACGACCAAGGCGCTGCTCGGACCCGTTACGTACAACTTCTCTTATAACGTAAAGGTAAACGGGATACCGGCCGACGGTGAAATGCTGAACGTCTCAGTCGATGGCAAAGGGCGGGTATTCAGTTATGACAGAACATCCTTTGATAAGAACTATCCTACCAAACAGACCTCCCTTTCAGTTTCGGATGCAACTCTCGCGTTCAAAAAGGATCTGTCAATCCAGCTGGCCTACGTCTCGAACGATGAATATAACGGCCTTCGCAACAACACGAAAAAGAAATGGCAGCTTGCATACATAGTCCAGCCTAATTTACTGCAGATTGACGCCAAAACCGGCAAGAAAATCATGACCGATCCGGCACTGGAGCCGATCTCAACATCCCCCATCACGTATTCGGCACTGCCTCCAAGCAATCTTTCCTTTAAGCCGCACACAGGCAAGCTATTGACATCCAAAGAAACGATTCAGCTGTACAATGATCTGGCGCCGTCCAGCAAGGATTACACGATGTCTTCTTATCTTTCGAAGGGATGGATGAATTCCGACAAGCAGGTATGGAACATCTATTGGAATAAGCGCGACATCGGCGGAGGCAAGCCTGGTGATAGCGTGAGTATGAACGTGGAAGCCGAAACGGGTCAGCTCTTGAATTTCAACTACATTGATTATCCGATGGCGGCCAGTGCAGACAACACTTCCAAAAGTGACGCGGTGGCAATTACAGAAGCGAAAGCGCGCGAAAAAGCGATTGAATTCGTCGAGCGCTACTATCCGGATGCCCAGAAGACGTTAAAGCTATCCAGCGAATCGGGCATTGTGAAATCAGGTGGGAAAACGTCCTTCCGGTACGTATTCCAGAGGTTTTATGGAGAGCTTCCGATTTTCAATCATCAGGTGAACCTCGTCTTGGACGCTGATGGCAAAGTCCATTCATACTACACCAGCGGCCAGCCGGATAAAGAGTTTGAAAAGGATTTAGCCGCACTGTCGCCAAAATTTACGAAGGAAGACGCGCTCAGCAAGCTGAAGGCCGGACTCGGTGCCGAGCTGAGATACACCCGTAGCGGAGGATATTATTCGGATGCGGAGTATCTTGAACCCAAAGTAACGTTGTCCTATGTGCCGACGTTCAATGGTGAACGCAGCATTCCTTATATCAATGCAGTTTCGGGAGAAACGGAACGGCTTGGAACGGTTTCTGCCGACAAACCGAAAGCCAGCCTTCCTTCAGACGCGGCGTCGCACAGCGCGAGCAAGGATCTCGCCACGCTCCTGGAGTACAACGTCATTTCGCCGGGAACGGATGGAATGCTTCATCCGGACGCGGAACTGACTTACGGGGATCTATTGGTGATGTTGTCGAAGGCCGTGTATCCTGATCGTTTGTATTACGATGAGAGCCGAGTCGGCAATCAGTTTGCTGATGTTAAGGCAGATAGCCCTTATGCGGAGGCTGTCCAGATGTTCGTTGAGCGCGGCTGGCTGCGAAATGCACAAGGTGGCGAGCTTCATCCGGAACAAAAGCTCACCCGGGGCAAGCTGGCGGAAGTGATCGTCGATATTCTGCATTATGACCGTCTCGCTAAGTTTTACGACACGGCTCCCTCGGTAATGACTTTATCCGATGCCGCATCGATCCCAAACAAAGGGGCTGTGGAGTTCGTCATGAGGCTGGGCCTCATGTCGGCGAAGGACGGGAAATTCGAACCGAATAAAGGGGTAACCAAGGCCGAAGCGGCCCAATTCCTTGTATTGCTGGCACATATCCAAGGGAAGGTCGATACGCCAGTTACCTTCTGAAACTCGAAGTCACATTAGCCGGCTGCAAGCTAAGACAGCCGGCTTATTCACATCATGTTCCATGGAGGATAAGGAATGCATTCGCACACCTATAAGAATCAAAGCTTGCTACGGAGGCTCACGGGAATCGCCGCCGTATTCGTATTTATTGTCTTGCTTGTCGGTTCCGTGCTTTGGTTTGAAAACCCGCCAAAAGGCAAAGGGTTGGATGAGCCGGAACTCTCGTTTTCATCGGAGCGGGCATTTGCTCACCTAACTCATATTGCCCAAGAGCCTCATACGTTTTATATGCCTGAAAACGAGAAAGTTCGCCAATACATAGTGGATCAGTTTAAAGGTTTAGGCCTAAGCGTGGAAGTGGAATCGTACCCGATTCAATATGACCGCGGAAACGGCAACGAGGAGGCTACGCTAAACAACATTATCGCTACGCTCAAAGGGTCTACGGAGGGACAAGCGCTGATGATGTCGGCCCACTACGATTCCGTCGCAAAGGGTCCGGGAGCGAATGACGACGGCGTAGCGGTTGCTTCGTTGATCGAAATAGCAAGGGTGCTGCAGGCACAGGGGAAGCCGGAGCATGATATTCTCTTTGTCATCACGGACGGGGAAGAAGGAGGACTGCTCGGGGCGAAGGAGTTCTGGAAAGCTTCGGCATTCAAGGAACGCGTGGGGATGGTCGCGAATTTCGAGGCGAGAGGTGCGAGCGGGCCATCGCTGATGTTCCAGACGAGCCCTCAAAACGGTAAATTGATCCGAAATTTTGCGGCAATCGCTCCTGCACCGGTAAGCAACTCTTTTCTGGCGGATATTTACAGCAAAATGCCGAATGACACAGACTTGACCATTTCCCTGCGCGAAGGCGTTCCCGGAATCAATTTTGCATATGTCGGCTCCTGGAATAAGTATCACACGGCAGAGGATACTGTGGACAATGTTTCGCGGGCGACGCTCCAGCACCACGGTGAAAATGCGCTTGCTGTCGCCGGGCATTTCGGATCAATGGATCTCGGCAACCTGAAGTCCGGCGATGTGGAATACTTCAATCTGTACGGGAAAATCATCCATTACCCACAAACAATGAATTTTCCTCTTGCGATTATACTTGCGGCAGGACTGATCCTGCTGACGGTACTATACGTTAGAAGAAAGCAGGCGCGGTTTGCGAAAATTGCTGTAAGTTTCTTCTGGATTGTGCTTGGGTGTATCATATCCGCACTGGTTAGCCTAGGGTATTATGAGTTGATAAACCTCGTTAACCAAGATATTAACATGCAGTTTTACCACGTGAGTTTCCTGTTCATAACCCTGATCGTCCATGTATTATTGTCTTTGATGCTGCGCCGGGGCCGCAGTGAACTCGAGATGGTGATGTCCGCTTCGTATATGTTTCTTGTTCTGATCTTCATCGTCAACTTTCTCATGCCGGGGGCGAGCTATATGTTCACTTTGCCGGTTGCGGCGCATGGCATTGTGCTGACCGTTCTGCTCGGAGCAAAGGAGCCGTCGGCGGTGCTTCGCCAAAGCTGGGTCATCATGTTACTTGCGATTGTGCCCGTTTTACTGTTCACGACGCTGTTCCACCTTCTGTTTATGGCGATGCCCCCGCTCGTGAATGTCGTCTGTGCAGTGCTGTTATCGCTTAATCTGTCTATGCTCTATCCATTTACGCGAAACGTTGCCGATGCATTATCAGGCAGGAAGGGAAGCCGTAAACTGGATACAGCCCGAGTAAACATATAGCTTATAAAGCAAAGAAACCGCCCATACCAGGCGGTTTTTTTGTCCTCCCCTGACGCTTCGATTATGGATATTTAGGATTGCGTAATTAGCTCAGCAGCCCTACAATATAAACATATGCTTATATGCTATTTTTATATAAATTGCAGGGAGGTGCGAGCATGGATCAGATTAACGAGGCCGCGGAGAAAATGAAGCTTCTTGGAGACAAGACTCGTCTTACGATTCTTTGCTTGTTGAAAGACCGGGAATGGTGCGTGTGCGAGCTGGTAGAAGTGTTATCCATTTCGCAGCCCGGTATCAGTCAGCATATGAGGAAGCTGAAGTCGCATGGTCTCGTGAATGAATCGAGAAGAGGGCAATGGGTTTATTATTCGCTCCGGGTACAGGACATGCCCTATATCCAATGCGTACTTGATTGCATGCCTGGCACATCGGGTACTTTACATTTGCTGGGCAAAAACGATCCGGGCCAAATTTGTAAGTAAGCTCGGATATAGGGTATAGGGTATAGACAGAATCGGGGGATATCATTTGCTATCAGTCATACTTTCGGTAGTTATTTTTATCATTACATTAACGCTTGTCATCTGGCAGCCCAAGCAATTATCGATCGGGTGGTCTGCCTGCGGAGGAGCTGTCGTTGCTCTGCTCGCGGGCGTGGTGGATTTCCATGATGTGCTGGACGTAACCGGCATCGTGTGGAACGCGACGCTTGCCTTTATAGGGATCATTCTGATCTCGCTTGTTATGGACCGGATCGGGCTTTTCGAGTGGGCGGCGCTGCATATGGCTGCAGCCGCGAAAGGGAACGGCGTTCGGATGTTCGTCTATATTTCCGTGCTCGGCGCTATCGTCTCGGCATTCTTTGCCAATGACGGGGCGGCGCTTATCTTGACGCCTATTGTGCTTGCCATGGTAAGAGCGCTGAATCTTGACGAGAAAAAGGTGTTCCCGTTTATCATTGCAAGCGGGTTTATTGCCGACACCACCT
The DNA here is from genome assembly GCF_051966755.1 of Paenibacillus sp. SAFN-054. Taxonomy (NCBI): domain Bacteria; kingdom Bacillati; phylum Bacillota; class Bacilli; order Caryophanales; family Paenibacillaceae; genus Paenibacillus; species Paenibacillus sp. SAFN-054. The sequence goes on along the minus strand of NZ_JBQCKS010000001.1, from coordinate 1,343,100 downwards.
CGTTGCCACTTGTCGTGAGCAATCTGGTGAATATCGTATCCGCCGACTTTTTTGGCATCAGCTTTATGGAGTATGCCGGTAAAATGCTCGTGCCGGATCTTATGGCGTTGCTGGCCAGCGTTGCCGTCTTGTACCTGTATTTTCGCCGCAGCATTCCCGGAAGGTTCGAAACGTCCCAGCTCAAGAACCCCAGTGCGGCCATTAAGGATCCGAAATTGTTCAAGCTGTCCTGGGCTGTGCTGGGGCTGCTGCTGGTCGGGTATTTTGTCTGCGAGTTTCTGAATATTCCGGTATCCATCGTAACGGTCGTGATTGCGGCCTTGTTCCTGCTCATCGCCAGACGCAGCCCTGCCATTCCGGTTAAAAAAGTGGTTAGCGAAGCGCCTTGGGCCATCGTGTTCTTCTCTATCGGAATGTACGTCGTGGTGTATGGACTCCGGAATGTCGGCTTGACCGATCTCTTAGCCGATGTCATACGCAGTGCCGCGCAGCACGGGGTATTCGCAGCTACGCTGTCCATGGGCTTCATAGCCGCGTTCCTGTCTTCGATGATGAACAATCTTCCGACCGTCATGATTGATGCGCTGGCGATCGATGCTGCCCATGTCACGGGTGCCGTCAAAGAAGCCTTAATCTATGCGAATGTAATTGGTTCTGATTTGGGACCGAAGATCACGCCAATCGGCTCCCTGGCAACGCTGCTCTGGCTGCACGTTCTTTCATCCAAAGGAGTAAAGATATCGTGGGGAACCTATTTTAAAACAGGCATCATCCTGACGATTCCGACCTTGTTTATTACATTGATCGGTTTGTATTGGGTTCTGATGCTGTAAATGGATCGGCTCCATCATGTACGGAGTGGATAACCATGCCATCAATCTGGTGCTCGATCTTAACCTGCCTCGGCATCCTAAAGTCCAAATCAAATTCATGGGGGAGGAAGATCATGGCGTGCTCTTCGGCAGCATGATTAGCAACCTGAAAGTTGGGCATGTTGAGGAGGAGACCACCTTTGTCGCCGATCATAACCGGCTCGTCCTTTGGACGCTGTTACCGGTTCGTTTATTGGGAAGCGGAAATGAAGACAGGATTGAAATTACGGATCAAGAGACGGGCAAAGTCATCGTCAATGAGAAATTGACGTTTCGCTTATCATACTAGCGGAGCGGGACCCGGAATCAATGGTGCGGTTAGGATTTAAGTTCGGATGTGCATGGAAGATGGTTTTTTTGATATAATGTTCCTTACATTTCTTACTGCTGAAATGAGACTACATATAAATTGAATGAAAGCCAGATTGCGGCTTTGGTTCATTTTATGAAGAAAGAGTGTGAACAGGCAACGATGATTTCATTTCTGCTGACGTTAAAGCGCCTTCTGGGCGGATTGTTTCATGCATTCAAACATAAGAATTTTCAGGTGCTGTTTGTCGTGATCGTATTCGTGCTGCTGTCAGGAACCTTGTTCTATACCCGTGAAGAAGGGCTGTCCGTCATCGATGCGCTTTATTTCTGCATCTCGACGCTCAGCACGGTCGGGCATCCGAATTTTGTGCCGCAAACCTCCTTCGGCAAAATCTTTACCATGATCTATATTGTCGTCGGCACGGGCCTCTTCATGGGGCTCATGGGTTATATCGCTTACGGTGTGGTGAAGAGCAGTCAACGGGAAGATGAAGAAGAGAAGGAAAAGAACGGAAAGAAAGGCTTGAAGGACAAGCCTGACAAGAAGGAAAAGGCATAAAGCTCAAGGTTCCAGCAGGCACGGTGAAGGCAACATCCGATTCATGCGAGCCTCAAGCTTGCGATCTGAGGGGTTAAAGGGGAAGCGGTATGGCTGCCAGACGGCAGTTCGTGCCGGTTCTTCTTTTTTGTCGGAGTACCGTCACATATGAGCATGCTTAACCGGCAAAACCGCTGTGTTATAATACAATCATTGAACATTACGACGGAAGCAGGTGCCTTAATTTGAAAAAGGTTGTGGTCATCGGCGGGGGCATTACGGGTCTTTCCACCGCTTATTATTTGCAGAAAAGCGCGAAAGAGATGGGCGCTGACATTCATATTACGGTCGTCGAGGCGAGTGATCGGCTGGGGGGCAAAATCAGAACGGTTCACGATGGGGAATTCACGATGGAGACCGGCGCGGATTCAATTGTTACCCGCAAGACCAATGCGGCGGTTCTGATCGAGGAACTTGGACTCCAGGACGAAGTGGTATATAACGCGACAGGCATTTCCTATATTTATTCCGATGGCAGGCTGAAGCAGATTCCCAAGGATGCTGTCTTTGGCATTCCGACGAGTATTGAGTCACTCGCAACGACGGAGCTGGTATCGGCCGAAGGCAAGGTCGAAGCGCTTAAGGATCTGTACACGCCCAATGAGCGCTTTACGAAGGACGATTCGGTCGGCGCCTTCCTCGAAGCCTTTCTCGGCAAAGAATTGGTGGAAAAGCAAATCGCTCCCGTGCTCTCCGGCGTATATTCCGGCCAGCTGGGCGATCTGACAATCGCATCCACGCTGCCATACCTCATCGATTACAAAAACGAATACGGAAGCATTATCCAAGGCTTATCGGAGAACAAAGCCAAGTTCCAAAGCGGAGGCGGGAAGAAGTTCCTGTCATTCAAGCAAGGCGTATCCGAGCTGATCGACGGCCTGGAACGGAATTTATCACGGGCGGATATCGTGAAGGGCACGGCTGCCGAATCGCTTAAGCCGCGGGAAGGTGGCGGATACGCTGTAACGTTGAAAGACGGCCGCGTATTCGAAGCAGATGCCGTCGTGGTCAGTACGCTTTCGGCTGCCGCACAGCAGCTGCTGGCAACCCCTTCGCTTGACGAGGAGTTCGATCAGTTCCGAAACAGCTCATTGATCAGCGTCTATATGGGGTTTGACGTGCCGGATCATGAGCTTCCGGCAGACGGGACCGGCTTTATCACGTCAAACAGCGAAGATGTCAAATGCAATGCCTGCACATGGACAAGCCGCAAATGGGAGCATACTTCGACGGAAGGCAGGCTTCTTGTCAGACTCTTTTACAAGAGCATCAATCCCCATTATGACGAACTCGTGACGATGACCGAGGATCAGCTGCTGCAGGTCGGGATGAATGATATTCGAACGAGCCTCGGGATCACGAGTCAGCCGCTTACCTACGATGTGACCAAATGGCATGAGGTGATGCCGAATTATCATATTACGCATCAAAAAATCGTTAAATCATTGGAAGCCAAAATGGAGAGCCTGATGCCAAACGTGCTGCTCGCCGGATGCTCCTATTACGGGGTGGGCATTCCGGATTGCATCGCGAACGGGGAAGAGACCGCCGCGAAGGTCCTGAAGAAGCTTGCGTATTAAGCGCACATAAGGAAGACCCGGACATTTGTCCGGGTCTTTGTCGTATCGGTTATCGGTTTAGCTCCAGCAAAACCCGCACTTGATGCGGACCAAACACCACGTTCCCGCTTATATCTTCTTCGTTCCAAATATCGCGGTACGATCCTTGTATGCTGGACGCCATCTCCTTCTTGGAGCAATTGAGCGTGAAAATGTACCGGCTGCCGTCAGCTGCCTGTCTCATAGTAACCTCAATTTCCGGAGGAGGCGTCATCCCCAGAATGGAGAATATGCCAAGCTTGCCTGTCAACTGTTCGATCAGTTCCGTGTAAAAGCGTGGTTCCGCAAATGTCGTAATCATCCATGCTTCTCCGCTGCCGAAAGCGTTGCGGGTTACCGCAGGATACCCCGCATACCATTCGCTGGCAAAGACACCCTCCACCCGGCATGTATCCGGCCGGATCAATTCCTGGAGCAACCCGCCTTGAAAGGTATCGTTCCCCCAATGGAAGCTTACCGGATGCTGTGCAGAAGATGTGGTTGTTTCCACTAGACGCGTTCCGAGCAGCTTGAGAAGTCCTGGATGCATTTGATCCGGATAGTAGCTGGCTTCCATGTCTTTGCTGCCGGTTAACGGATGGAAGACGACCGTCCCGCCGCTTTCCACGAACGCTTCCAGCTTGCGTATAAGCGGGTCATCAACCAGCGGCAGCATGGGTACCAGGAGCAGCTTATAGGCGGCGAAATCGCCTTTTCGCCCAACCGCATCGCAGTTGAAGCCCAGATTCCGGACAGCATGGTAAAGCGTATTGGTTTGCCTCATGTATAGACCGGTATCACCTGTCCAAGGCGAAGTTTCTTCGGCATGCCAACGGGAAGGAAAATCATACAGAACCGCGATATCGCTCATGATCATCGAACCCGTAAGCAGAGGGGCAATCCGGTGCAGCTTACGTCCGATACGGCAGCATTCATGGTAAATTCGCGTAGGATTGCCCCCATAGTCGGTCAGGGCGCCGTGGTTTTGCTCGGCTCCATAACGAAACCGCTTCCAAGGGAAATAAAAGACAGCGTCCGCGCCGTTCGCGACCGTATGGAGTGTGAGCCGTTCCACTTCCCCCGGATCAGGTGTATTCGAATTGGCGCCGATAATGGAATGTCCTTCGTTGCGAAGTTCGTAAACATGGAAAGGCGCCTTCTTGAGGCTTCGGTTCGCCGCTAGCCCGAATGCGAGCGATCTGCAGTTATCTCCGTAGGGAGGGTAGTAATTGGTGCCCGTAACATCAAGCAGATCGGCCATATCGTAATAATCGGTACGGTTGTTCCAAAACAGCTGGTGATTGGTAGATATATAAGCGCCGTTCGTGAGATGGGGTTTCAGGGCAGACGTCAGCAGGCTTGCAGCCTCGACGTTGCAGTCGCTGCGAAATTGCCTCCATGCCTGAACCATTGCGGGGTGGTACACCGTCTTGGATACTCTGGGGGTCGCGATCTGCCCGAAGTGATTGTATTCCATCGACCAGAACACCGTACCCCAAGCTTCATTCAAGACTGCAATATCCCTGTATTTGTCTTTTAGCCACGTCTGCCAATGCTGCTTGCAATAGGAACAGTGGCAATCCGGCTCATCTCCGATTTCGTTATCCAGATGCCAGCCTGCGATCAGGGGATGGTTACCGTATCTTTCTGCCAAAACGGATGCAAGCTGAGCTGCTCTCTTTCGCAGCAGCGGGTGGTTAATGCAGAACGTATAACGGCTGGCATGCTCTAAGCGGATTCCTGCACTGGTTTCGATCAGGATGGAGGGATCTTTTTCAACAAGCCATGTCGGGACTGTTCGCATCGGGGGACACAGCACCATTCGAACGGAATACTGCCCTGCAGCTTCAAGAAAAGAATCCAGCCAATCGAGATCAAAACAGCTTTCTTGCGGCTCCATGCGTGACCAAGCGAATTCACCGATGCGTGCGGCATTCAGCCCGGCTTCCTCCATCAGCTTCAAATCATCGATCCACTCTTCAGGGTTACGGTGTTCGGGATAATAGCAGGAACCATATAACATTTTGAATAAACTCCTTTTTGATGATTGTCAAAAACTTATATAAATATTATAATAACCTTGATTTTATTGATAGCGGACTTTTTGAAAATGGTATAACGAATTGAATATGTAGAGAAAGAGAGGTGATTCCTATCGATGTTCGGATTGTCCGTCTGTTCCGCTCTCCGGAGCAGCCGATGCCGATGTTCGTTCATACCGTTGGCTACAACAAGCAGCCCCCGCTTCAAAGGCCGAATGGCTTTTCGACGCACCAGCTGTTGTTCTCGCGATCGGGAACGGGCCGGCTAAGTATAGACGGGTACGACGAAATGATGCTGGGCCCGAAGGAGTATCTGTTCCTTCCGGCAGAGCTGCCTCATGAGTATGAGCCAATAGGCAACGACCCTTGGTGGGTCGGTTATGTCTCCTTTGCAGGTACGCAAATTCCTTCCTTGTTGGACCACTTCGGCATTCAACCTTGTAAACCGGCGGACTGCCCGGATGTCGAAACGGTCTGGAGCTCGCTAGATGAGCTGTGGGAGCTTGCGGATGCCAATGAGGAGCATGTGGAGTGGGATGGAGCCAGGGTATTATATGGACTTATGCTGGATCTTGAAAAAATGAAGCTGGCGAAATTGCCGGAACAGGAAATGGCCGCACCCGCGGAAACGGATCCTGCAGGGGCAGTCGTCCGTCAAACAGCGCAGTACTTGAATGAGCATTTTACCAAAAACATCTCCTTATCCAATGTCGCGCAATCGCTTGGCTACTCGCACCAGTACCTCAACCGGCTCTTCAGACAGACATACGGCCTCAGCATGCTGCAGTATGTTCAGAAAATGAGGCTCGGGCGGGCCGTGGATCTGATGAAAAGCCAAGCCGGCATGCCGGTGAAGGATATCGCTAAACATGTCGGCATGGAAACGAATTATTTTATACGCATGTTCAGAAAGACAACAGGCAAGACTCCGGACCAGTACCGGAGAGAAATGCTGCAATCCCAATAACTTAGCAAAGGGGAATCTTTTCTGATGAATTCGAATCCTGGTAAACGTCCTAACATTGTATTTGTGATGAGTGATGATCATGCGGCTCATGCGATGAGCTGTTATGGCAGCAAAATTAACGAGACACCTCATATAGACCGGATTGCCAATGAAGGCATGCGGATGGATAACTGCTTCTGCACAAATGCCATATGCACGCCGAGCCGCGCAAGCATTCTGACGGGTACATATAATCATGTGAACGGCGTCCGCACGTTGTCCGACCGCCTGGACGGTCGTCAAATGACCATGCCGAAGCTGCTTCAGCAGAACGGTTATCAAACGGCGATCGTTGGCAAATGGCATCTGGGCCACGGCGGGGACAGCGATCCTACAGGCTTCGATTACTGGAGCGTGCTCCCGGGCCAGGGCGACTATCATGACCCGAATTTCATTGAAATGGGTCAAACGATTTCCGAAAAGGGATATGCCACAGATATCATCACCGACAAGTCCATCCAATGGCTGGAGCAGCGCGATAAAGATAAGCCGTTTTTCCTGATGTGCCATCACAAAGCTCCTCATCGGCCTTGGATTCCGGATGAGAAGCATGCTCTGATGTACGAGGATATGGATATTCCGGAGCCGGAAACGTTTAACGACGATTATTCGGGGCGTGCCAGCGCGGCGGAAGCAGCGATCATGCGGATCGACCGGGATTTGACGAAGCGCGACCTGAAAATAGACCCGCCGGCGCATCTGGAAGGTGCAGCCCTCAAAAGCTGGAAATACCAGCGTTACATCAAAGACTACCTGCGCTGCATCGCTTCGGTGGACGACAATGTGGGAAGGCTCCTGGATTATCTGGATACGGAGGGGCTGAGCGAGGACACGATTGTGATTTACACGTCGGACCAGGGATTCTTTCTTGGCGACCATGGATGGTACGACAAACGGTTCATGTACGAGGAATCGCTGCGCATGCCGTTCGTCATCCGGTATCCGCGCGAAATCGCCGCGGGAAGCGTCGATAAGCATATCGTACTGAACGTGGATTTTGCACCGGTGTTCCTGGATTATGCCGGAATTGACATTCCAGAATCCATGCAAGGCGTTAGCTTCAGGCCGATTCTGCAGGGCGAGAATCCGCAGAGTTGGCGTACATCGATGTATTACCGTTATTGGGAGCACTTGTCCGAGCATGGCGTATATGCCCATTACGGCGTACGCTCCGAACAATATAAGCTGATTTATTATTATGCGGATGCCCTCGGTACGAACGGTTCGGTCGATGAACCGAAGGTGCCTGAGTGGGAACTCTTCGATCTCAAAAAGGATCCGCAGGAAATGATTAACGTATACAACGATCCGGATTACGAGCATATCGTTGAAGTGATGGAAAAGGAATTGTACCGGCTCCAGGAAGAAGTACGAGACGAACGCTTTGTGTATGCCGGCAATTGAATCGAATGCAAGCCAAGCCGGTTGTCATAAGACAACCGGCTTTTTGAAATAGAACCTGATCAAACGAACTACACCATAATTCGAAGGGATGGAGACGTTATGAATCACGGTAACATTACTAAACCGAACATCGTGTTTGTTCTAGCTGACGATATGGGGGCATGGGCACTGGGATGCGCGGGCAACGATGAAATACGAACGCCCCATTTGGACCGGTTGGCATCCGAAGGCATGCGGTTTGACAGCTTTTTCTGTGCATCACCGGTATGCTCGCCGGCTCGGGCATCGATCCTTACCGGGCGTATCCCCTCACAGCATGGCGTTCACGATTGGATACGTTCCGGCAATCTGGATAAGCAGAGTCTGCCTGAACATATACGGTCGAAGCCATTCTTTCAGGACGAACGGACAGCCATAGAGTATTTGCAAGGGCAAACCGGCTATACAGAGCTTTTGAAGGATGCGGGATATTCCTGTGCGTTAAGCGGGAAATGGCATTTAGGCAACAGCCGCGTTCCGCAAAAGGGATTTGAACGCTGGTTCTCCATTGCCCGGGGTGGGTGTTCATACATGAAGCCGGATATCGTGGAGAATGGCGAGGTTCGGATCGAAAATCGCTATATTACGGAACTCATCACGGAGCATGCCGTCGGCTTCTTGGAAGAACTGTGTGAGGAGTCAGCTCCATTTTATTTAGGCGTTCATTATACGGCACCTCATTCTCCCTGGGATCGTTCCGAGCATCCGGAGCACTATGTAGACATGTACAAGGATTGTGCATTCCATTCCGCTCCGGATCTGCCAGTTCATCCGAGCCAGGTGAATACGGCGCCTCATGGCGAAGGGGAGCACCGAAAGGAGCTTCTCAGAGGATACTACGCCTCCATATCGGCGATGGATCATGGAATCGGACAACTGCTGCAGGTGCTTGATGACAAGGGGGTGCGGGACGATACCCTCGTGATTTTCATGAGCGATAACGGAATGAATATGGGCCACCATGGCGTGTGGGGGAAGGGGAACGCGACGTTTCCGCTGAACATGTTTGACACGTCGGTGAAGGTTCCGGCCATATTCAGCCACCCGGGAGTCATTCCGCAGGGACATGTCAATCGCGAGCTGGTGAGCCAATACGATATTTTCCCTACATTACTGGAGTATGCGGGAGTTGCCAACCCGGAAGCGAAGACGCTCCCCGGAATCAGCTTTGCAGATCTGTTACACGGCGAACCGGCCTCGAAGCGGGAGGATATTGTTGTATTTGATGAATACGGCCCCGTTCGCATGATCCGGACGGATGAGTGGAAATATGTACACCGTTATCCTTATGGGCCGCATGAACTCTATGATTTGGTCCATGATCCGGATGAGGAAGTGAATAGGATAGATGAGCGCCATTGCACGGAGATCAGGGATTCACTGCGCCAGCGTTTGGGCGAGTGGTACGGCAAATATGTCGATCCGGTTAAAGACGGCGTATATGCACCGGTTACGGGATTCGGACAAATGGACGTGGTCTCGCCCGGAAAGAGAGAGGGAGATAGTTTCAAGGTTTTTCCTACGGACTCCTTATAGAGCCGCATATGCATGTTTAATTACACATAACCGCGCAGGTGCGCGGTTTTATTGTTTGGTACGCATCTTCAAAATCATCCGTGTGCGCGGAGCAAGCCATAGCCCTGCTGCAAAAGGCAAAGAAGCTAGAAACAGAAGGCGCCCTTCAAATCGGAAGGATTTGGGATGCTATAATTGAACGGAAATTACCATAAGAATCGATTAATCTAATAGGAGACATGGCCGGTTTAAGGTCAGGTCTCTTTGTTTTCTCCATTTTTGCTTGAAATTTCGCTTGTGATATAGGGTTGGAGGCTGTCCAGAAACAGCTGCTTTACTTGTTCCCTAAGACTGCCCGGATAGATGACTTCGGCATCCGGACCGTATTTCAATAGGAGCCTGGCAACGAAGGGGAATTCATCCGCCGGAATGTTCCCTCGCCACTGATGATCGCTGAGATGCTGAAACAACGGATCGGACTCGGCAAGCCGTGCACCAAACGCCGTAAATCGGATATGGGCTTGTTCTCCAGCCCGATCTTCAGGAGTTGATAACCACTGCTGGAGCGTCGGCAAATCAGGCATCGTTTCCTCCATGAGCGCGAGACCCGTGACGCGGTCGGCACGGTACAGCAGAATCCGGTCCCTGCTGAACGCAGGCATGTACCAGTAACCCTGTTCGAAGTACAGGCCGACGGGAAACACCTGTGTCGTTCTCTCTTTGGAGGCGGAGCGATACTTCATTTGAATACGCCGTTTATTCATGGCTGCCTCCAGAATCAGGGAAGTATAGGGCGACGCTGCCTGGGTAGGCATCATGCGGAAGGAAACGTAATTTTTCAGGAGATCGATGCTTTCCTGGACATCCTGCGGAAGCCCGGCGTAATATTGCTCGGATAAATGCTCGCGAACCGCTCCAAAAGGCATATCCGGGATATGCTCCAGCAGCTTCAGCATCAAAAAGAGGCCTAAGGCTTCGTCCCTCGAGAGCTGAAGAGGGGGCAGCAGTCTGTTAGGCAGTGCCCGGTAACCGCCGTGTGGACCCGTTTCGGTATAGAGTGGAAATCCGCTCTGCTGCAAATAATCCAGGTCCCGCTGGATTGTCCGTACGGAAACGTCAAACCTCTCGGCGAGCTCGCGGGCCGTATATTTCTTACGGGAATCCAGCATGCGCATCAATGTAATCCGGCGTTCATTCATGAGTCGGCTCCTTTAGATATAACAATTCTATATTTACGACAAATAATGTCATAAACGCATTATAACATAATGTATAGAAGGGAGAGATGGACAAATGAATGGTAAGAAGGAAAACAAGGTCGTTCTGTACATTGCAATGAGTCTGGATGGCTACATTGCTAGGGAGGATGATTCGGTAGACTGGTTAAACGATGTGAAGGGGGATGGCGGAGATAACGGCTTTGCGGATTTTTACAAGACGGTCGGCGCTCTGATTACAGGCAGCAAAACGTATGATGTCGTGCTGACCCTAACCGATGAATTTCCTTACGAAGGTAAGCCATGCTACGTCACGACCCGTACGCCGAATAAATTCCAGCTTAAGCCGCATGTCTTCTTTACAGATGAGCCATTATCGGTTCTTGTGCCTCGGATCAAAGCCCAGACCGAGGGGGATGTGTGGCTCGTAGGGGGCGGCCTTTTGGCAAAAGATTTCATGAAAGAAGGGCTTCTGGACGAAGCTGTGATCGCGGTGATTCCCAAGGTTCTCGGCGGAGGAATTCCGCTGTTTCCTGAAGGGGTCCGTCCGGCCGCCTTTGAACTTCGGCACATGGAATCACTCGGCGACATCGCCAGGCTGCATTATACGGTATTGAAATAGGAGTAAAAAAAAGGAGGCATACACGGGCCGTTTAGGCGAGTGGCGCCTCCTTTTCTCGTCTCCTACAAGAGACTGATTTTAACGTGCCGAAAGCGCAGAACATCTTCAAAGTCGCATGAAGGATAGACCAATTCATCAATTTTGTCCCACTCGTAACTAGGAGAAGAACCCTGGAATATAATCCAAAAGAAGCGCGAAAGCATGAAAGGGGGAATCAGCCTGGCAAAGCATCTGCTTATTTACGACGTTGACTGGTGGATTTTGGGGAAGACTGCCAAAGTCATTCAGCTACATCAACCTGATCTGACGCTGATTTCGGCAGCAGAGCTTGATTCTCTCATTCAGACAGTAGGCAGCGAAGAGGTTAACCGGCGATATTCCTCGATCTGCGCAATGTGTCTGGGCATTGCCGCATGGGCAATTTTCAAGCATATCCGCATTGACGCTTCCGCAGCAGTTTCTTATTACTATTTCAGCCGGAATTATGAAACGTTTAGGGAGTGGAAGGACCCGGTGCTGCCGGACCCGGATTTTCTGCGTCTGGTGCTTTCCCGTATACCCGTAATCGGAGCAATGAACACCAAGCTGGCAGCCGTGCTGAAAGATATTGCTCCAAATGCCGAAGTCCATTTCATAGGTCATTTTGTCGATACGGACAAATTCACTCCGGCCGTTTCAAGGCGTGATTCATCGCAGCCTTTGGTTATCGGTTGGGCTGGTGACAAGGCGAAGAAGTCGAAAAATTACGAATCACTGCTGCAGCCGATCAAACAGTACTTTAAACATGACTCCGGTGTGCAGTTCTTGGAAACCTCGGGCGAATACGCATACGATGACATGCCGTTGTTTTACCATGGTTTGGACCTGCTGCTGATGACATCCGCGAACGAAGGCGGCGGCGCGCCGGCACTTGAAGCTTTTGCCTGCGGTAAGCCGGTGCTGTCGACGAATGTGGGATACATCAAGGAAGCGGCACATCGGGATGCGCACCCCCTGATCCTGGACAGCGATGACCCCGGGGCATTTATTGAGACCATACAGGCATGGATGAACCGAAGGGGGGAGCTTGAGGCCATCGGAATGAAATGCCGGTCCGAAATGGAAATGCGATGGAGCATAGACACGGCCGTCCATCACTGGACCAGGCATCTGTTTGGAAGGTAGGGAGGTGAAACGATGGGAACGTCCAATTGGCAAAATATTTCGTACTGCGTGGAATTGATTCGCCTGGTGGGTCCTTCAAGGGTACTGGATGTCGGCGTGGGGTTCGGGCGCTGGGGAATGCTCTGCCGCGAGTTCCTCGATGTATGGCAGGGAAGGGTATTCAGGGAGCAGTGGACGACGACCGTCGAAGGGATCGAGGTGTTCGAGCGTAGCATCGATGACTATCATGCCTGCTTCTACAACCACATTTACCGGGCCGATGCATACGAATTGCTGGTGAAACGGCAGGCGCTGCCGAAGTATGACCTTATTATCCTGGGCGATGTATTGGAACACTTCAACAAGCTGGAGGGAGCGGAGCTTCTCAGGTCCTGCCTAGGGCTGTGCAGATACGTGCTGCTTAACATCCCAATTGGACAGGATTGGCCGCAGGGCAGCGAATACGGAAATGCCTACGAAACTCACCGAAGCGTGTGGACGGAAGAAGATTTCAATGCTTTTCCTGTTGCCGAGAAACGAATGTTCAAAGACTATATCCAACGTGATTTTGCGACGATATTACTGCAAGGGTCAACATAATTATTCATTGAGTTGATACCAATTTTCTAAGAATATGGATACCAGATAGGAGGCGAATGCATGGTTGATCGGGGAGAATGGGATGATTCTGATGTGATCTGCGAAGTACCGATCGAGCTGCTTTTTACCGACCTGGATGTCATCTCCTCGCAAACGGTTCACCTGATCGAATGTTTCACCGACGCTTGGTACGAACACCACCTTCAATACAGCAACATTTCCATCATGCGCTTTACCCCTCATAGGGAACTGTTCCGGTATTTCCTGGGACAATCCGCTTCCGCAGCCGTGTATCAGGACTGGTACGACAAAATCTACTCGACAAGAGGCCTTGCTCCACCAATGGTTCCCGATCAATTATTGCTGCAGCGAAAAATGGAATTCATGAATATGAACAATGAGTTGTCCGCCAAAAGCTCTTTTTATCGGGATCACCCCATCAAGGCAAGCTATAATCCCTCAGGCTACTTCAACATTAAAGACGGTCACCACCGGGCGGCTTTCTTATACTGTAGCGGTCTTCGTCGTGTGTTCGTGAAGATGAGCGCATCAGATTACCGGCAGTGGAGGAATGATGGGCAGGCAGCTGCTGTTCAAATGCTGATCGAGCGTCAACAGCGCCGACTGATATACACGCCAATTCTGAATCCGGCATTCTATGACTGGGACAGTGAGAGAGACGAAACGTTTCCCTCTCGTCTTGATATGATGCTGCAGTATTTGGGCCCTTACTCGCTGCACGGTACTCGCGTAATCGATATCGGCTGTAACATCGGTTATCATGCAAGGTGCTTTACGCGGGAGGGAGCCAAGGTTACCGGGGTCGAGCACGATCCGAAACATGTAGAAATGCTGAACGAATTAAATCGCCTGGAACGAACCTGGTTTGATGTCATTCCCCAGCCGTTTCAGCAGGCGGAAGTCGGAAAGTTCGATATCGGTGTGCTGCTGACGGTACTCTACCATGTCATGAAGGATGAGGAGGACTGCCGCGCCTTTCTCCGTAAAATCGACGAATCTGTTGCACATCTGCTGTTCTGGGAATCGGGAGACGAAATCGAAGCAGAGAAAAGACTTCTGATGGCGAACACCGGTTTTCTCTATTATGAAAAACTGGCGGATACGGCAGGAACGGGGAAATACAGGGAACTTGGCGTATTTTTGAAATAATCGAAAGCCATTATCGTGGGAGGTTTAAACCGATGCCTAGGGATGTTTCTGTTCTTATTCCGTATCAGCCGGATGGCGGCCCGCGGGATGAAGCCTTACGCTATGTCAAGCAATTCTATCACAAGCTGCTGCCGGAGGCGGAAGTGTGCGTGGGGGAGCTAAAGCATGAGCTGTTCAGCAGATCCAAGGCGATTAACAAAGCGGCTTCGGCCGCGACGGGCCGCCTGTTCATTATCGCCGATGGAGACATCATCTATGATCCGGAGCTGATGAGAGAAGCATTGAATCAGGTTCGAGAGGATCGGTGGGTGATCCCATTCAGCAGCATTACACGCATGACCCGGAGCAACTCGCGGACAGCTTACGACCAGGAGGCGCAGTGGCCGATTCCTGTATCCCTTGAGACAAGAGCAGATCAAGCCCGTTATTTTGTCGGCGGGGTGAATGTACTGTCAAGGGCAGCCTTTGAATCCGTCGGGGGATATGACGAACGCTTTGTGGGATGGGGAGGGGAAGACGAGGCCTTTGCTTATTCGCTGGATACGCTGGTAGGCAAGCATGTTCGCTTGGAAGGGAATTTGCTTCACTTTTGGCATCCTTTCGTCGGACCATCAGGTAATCCGAACTACGAGGCGAACTATGCTTTGTACAGCGCGTACAAGGCGGCGCTTGGAAATCCGGCTCAAATGAGCCGCCTATTACAGGACAAAGAAGGGAAAGGAGCATGACTGCCATGAGATTGTCCTTAATCGTCCCGGTGCTGAACGAAGAAACGTTCGTCCCGCTTTACCTCGAAAGCGCAGCGGCATACGCCGATGAAATCGTCATCGTGGACGGCGGCAGCACGGACCGGACGGTATCCTTGATTGAGTCCTACCAGGAAACGCTCCCGATCCGTTTATTTCATATGCATCAAACCGGTTTGCCATACTCCGACGATTGGAACGAATCCAGGGTCCGGAATTTTCTGATCGAACAGGCTTCCGGAGACTGGATCATGAATTTGGATATCGACGAAATATTGGATGATTGTTTCCATGAGAGGCTCCCCGCGCTTATGGAGCGAACAGACGCGGACATCTTTCAATTTCCGTTCGTTAATTTCTGGGGCGACCCATGGACGATTCGCGTGAACAGCCCGGGTGATGAGCGCTGGTCCAATGACATAACCCGGATGTGGAGATCAAGTAAGGGAATTCGTTACCGAGATGAAAGGCATCACTGCACCCTGGAAGGCAGCGGAGGCGAAAGCATTTGGAGCTTTCCGCGCGCGAGGGAGGATATGAATATCTACCATTATCATTACGCCTTGGGAAGAAAAGTGAAATTCAACGATAACCGTCGCGGCGACTTGAATGTACCCGATAACGTAGGAAATCCGGACTGGAGCTATTCGCATACAGAGTACAGCATCGCGACCCTCCCGTTCAGCGGAACCCATCCGGAAGTGATCCGGCGGTATTTGAAGAAAAACCAGAATTAGCCGGATGGCATGCTTCGAGCCTGTTGGAAGGAATATTTAAAAGTCTTCTACATCCTGAGCAAGCATGGTGCCCGGGATGTGAAGACTTTTTATTATGACTGCGAGCTTTCTATGAATGTCGTCCCTTTCTTGTTCTTCAAAGCTTGAATGAGGGAAGGAACATCATGATCTTCAATAACAACTGCATTCTTGAGCTGTGATGTCAAAACCGCAAGTTGATGGGCATGATAGGACGGCGCGTCTATCACGGGATGCATTGAAGTAAGCGTTGAATCGATTTCCGTTTCCCCGCAGTACAGGATGTGATCGAACCGAATATCCCTGAGCAAATCGGGACGGTTGGTCAGATAGAGCTGCGGTCCGGCCTTCCGGATGCCGATGATATCATGACGATAATATTTCGTCAGATGCACAACGACGACCCGGTCCCGCTTGGCTGCAAGCTGCTTGACGATCTGCTGCAACCGGCTATTCATTCTGGACCAATCCCTGCCTCCGAGCACAAGCACGCATGGATGCGGGTCCGATTCGAGCCTGCCGGCAACCTTCTCGGGAGTATCTGCCTCGAAGAATAGGTTCTCCGGCCGCTTCGGGAGCTGCCAGGCTGTATTCCATTTCTGTTCATAATAGGCTTTATTGCTCCGCCAAAGCTCCTCGTACTCACCCGGATTCAGTTTCTTGATCGTGGCGCTGCCATGATGGTAGACAAAGGCGTCTTCGATAATGGCCAGCTTGTAGCCTGCACGCTTTACCCGTTCGCAGTAGTCGTCATCCTCGAACATTCCTATGCCGTATTTGCTGTCCAATCCGCCGACCTCATCGAAAACGCTTCGCCTCATGGCTACGCAGAAGAAGCCCAGCAGCTCCGTAAACCGGTAGCTGCCTTTGTATAGATCATAGAAGTCGCGCAACCAATAAGGATTGGCTCCTTCCACCGGATTACCTACAAAATGGTCGACGACCTGGTCGTTGCCGACATAGTTAGACATCGGACCCGTCATGCCGATCGTTGGGTCATTCTCAAACGGACGGATCAGTCGCTGGATCCAGCTTCCGTCCGGCACGATCGTATCGTTATTCAGAAGAATGATATATTCACCCGTCGCCTTGCGGCAGCCGAGGGAATTTCCGGCGGCAAATCCGAGATTCGCTGAGGAATAAATGATCCTGAACAGTTCGGGATCAAGCTCTTCCAGATGATGCAGCGTTTCATCCGTCGATCCATTGTCAATGATGAGTACTTCCATGTTGGGGTAATGTCCTGCCTTTTGCAGGCTTAGCAGGCACTGGCGGGTGTAAGACCAGTTATTGTACGTAAGGATGATGACGCTGACTTTTGGGAAAAGCAGCCTCAATATCGTTTGGTGCAGCTCTTGGTATCGATCGGTCCAGGTTTGCGTCAGCGCATACGCCTGCCGTATCTCCGCTTTTTCGGCATCATCTTCCTGAAGTGCCTGATCTATCGCGTGTTCGAAGGCTTCCGGCGTATCGGCGATCGAAGTGAGCCCGGCAGCGACGTTCTCAAGCTCCGGCAAATACGTCGAGATAACTGGCTTGCCGGCAGACAAGTATTCGTAAAGCTTCACAGGATTGGTTGCGCGGGTCAGGTCATTTTGCAGAAAAGGGATGATGGCCGCATCGAACCGGTGGAGATAGGACGGCAGCTGTTCGTAAGGCTTTTCGCCAAGCAGCAATACATTTGGAAGCTGCTCGATCGCCGAGGTGTCGCAGCCGAAAGTGTGTCCGATCAGTACAAAGGTCCAGTCCGTCCTGCGTTTGGCCAAGGCTTCAACAAGCTTCACATCGAACCAGTCCGAAATGGCTCCATAATATCCGATGACGGGACCTTCAACAACTGCCAATTCGGGTGCAGCGGAAACGGACGCAGCAAAATGAGAAGCGTCAGCAGCATTGCGGAGCAGCAGCGTGTTGGAATGCAGAGCATTCATACGTTCGTACAGGAGCAGGGAGGAAGCCAGAACGAGGTCGGAACTTTGTGCCAAATTCTTTTCCTGCCGAAGTACTGCCGTGTCATTGGTTGAAAATCCGTGATGTTCATCCATGCAATCGTAGATGAGTTTATGGTTTTCCATGACCGTAACGAGCGGGGTCCAGAAAGGCAGATCGACGATGGATACCAGATGCTCGATATGGAACCGGTCTCTGATATAATCAACCGACCAGTTCAGATATTGAATATCCATCTCGTTCATTTGGTCTCTGTACAAATTGAGCCTGCGGCTTGCACAAAGCGTAATGAGCCAAATATGCGGGGCGATCCGTTTGATTTTGACGTGTTGAGAGACCTCTTCATAGGTAGCATGCTGCTTTGGAAGCACCGAGACGTTCGTCATCATATAAAAGACCCGGTGGCCGTGGGTAGCAAACTGCTGCGAGATTTGCTGAGGACGCTGCCACCTGAAATCCCAGTCAATAACCGGAAACCGGAACACGTCATAAGAAGTTGGCTCCTCGGCCCATACGCGATTCCATTGGGAAGTCTTCTCCGCTTCTCTTTTATTCAAAGGATCGATGGCTTCTATAGCCGGCGGGCCTGGATCGGAAACTTGCGTCGTAATTACAGGGCTCAGAAGCGGAGCGGGGGCAGGCCGACGTCTTTTAGGTATAATCCTTTTTCTTTTTCGGGGCTTCAAAATAGAGGGAGATGCTGATTTTGTTATGGGCTTCCGGGTTTTCTTCCTGTTCAACGCGATTCTCCTCCCTAAACCATTGTCTATGTTCAAACTATGTATGAGAGCGGATATACGCTTGGGTGAAACACCATGCCGGAGTATAAAAGCAGGAAATTCTCCCATTCTTGCATTCCGTATTCCGGGTCTGGTAGGCAAAATAATCAACTTTCCGCATACAGGTTGCCGCTTCCTTAACAGCAACATATGGTACTCATGACTAATTAAAGGAGGCAGAGCCGTGAAGCTGCACAGAAAAAGTTTGCATGATACCAGTTGCGTTACCGCAGTCCGCAAAAAGAACCCGTCCTCCCTAGGCAAGAAGACAGGCTCATTTAAAAGAAAGCTGAGAGAGCTTAGAAGACTCTTTCTTACCAGTTTGGAGCGGCTGACAGAGCAAGTCAGAAAACTCAAACTACGCGTAAACCGCCTGTCCGCCCATGTCAATGCCCTTCAGGACCAAGTGGACACCCTTTCTAACAACGAAGCGGGAACCAGAGCATTCCTTATCAGCCGAGTGGGAACGAGAGTGACCCTTGAGACGCCAGCGGGTACATTATTCGGTACGCTGACGAATGTTGGAGAGGATTTCATTCAACTGCGGGAGCCGGATGGAAGCATCGTGCTTCTGCCGCTGCGAAACATATTATCCCTTGTCTGATGGCGAAAAAGAATACTTTGAGCAGGTAAGGAGGAGTCGAATTTTATGGATTTTATAGAGGCGCTGAATACCTTTGTCGGCAGATCGGTCGAAATCGTCCAGCCCGGGCAGTTTTTGCAGGGACAACTGACGGCAGCGGCCGGCGGTTTGGTTACCGTCGGACTTGTCAGCTCGAATTATATCCCTGCATCCCGGGAAGTCACGGCAATAGGCAACAATATCACTTATGTCCGCGTTCTTCCATAGGTTGTATCGGGGAGCAACTGCATAATCACGTCAACATCTCTGAATGATGCTTCAACATCCAGGCTTTCCATTCTTCATAGCGTTGATCGTAGGCATGGGTCATGCTGTTCTGTCGTATTCTCCGATTGTACAGGGGGAAGGGGATATGATGCCAAGCTTCACTCGCGGTTAAACGGACCAGCAGTTCGATATCCTCATACAATCTTCCTCCCCAGGGTACGGAAGTGTTCCAGCCTTCGGCTTGGTTCAGCAGATCGGTGCGATACATTCGGGGAGCAATCGCCATGCCTTCTTCCAAAAGGCTGCGATGAGTAATGATATGCGGCGTATGCTTCACCCCCCGGAAGATCAGCTGTCCGTTCCTTCGTTCCTCCCATTCATAATGGTTGGCGTATAGGATTCCTTTTTCATCGTTCATATGAGCCTGCTCAGCCAGCTTAAGCAGACTGTCGGCGGTCAGCCAGTCATCGGCGTCAAGCTCGAGCAGCCAGTCGCCTTTGGCATGCTTCAGGGCTTCATTCAAGCAAACGGCCTTGCCTTGGTTACTCTCCATGATCAAGCTGCGAATCCTTGGGTTGGGCTGGAGTGTGTTCAGATACGCCGCCGTCCCGTCCGTAGAGCCGTCATCCACGATCATCAGCTCCCACGCAGGATACGATTGGGCGATGACGGAACGGACAGCCCACGGCAGGTAGCCGGCGTTATTGTACGTACACAACACGATGGAAATGAGGGGCAGCTTGGATGGATGGGGCCGATGGATTTCGTGCGAATAGAAATTTTTCAAGAGCGGGAGCAATTCCTGCGGCTCGACCTGGGTTAATGGCATCGCCGCTGCTCTGGATGGGGTGTAGGATTCTGTTTCTGCGTAATGCCACCCTTGATTGGATAAGAGCTGGAGCTGCTTATCTGTGAGTACATAATGGTCGAAGGGAAGATGACTTCGTTCACGAAATCCGCCTTCCGGATCCGCCATGACGGCTGACGTCCGCCAATAAGCAGCATGCTTATTTTCGAATGGAGAAACATGCTTGCGAGAGATTCCTTTAGGCATGATGATAACACCTGCTAAGCCGTAATTAAGCCCGGCCTTCCACTGCTGGAGCACTTCCTGGAAGCCCAATCGGACGGTATCCCCTGCATGAAAGGTGAGAAAAAACGGCTCTGTGTATTGAGCCAGTGTCTCATTCAGCATCTTCCCGGTTTCGACCTCAGCCAAGCGCACCACAGTCACATCAGGCAGGATATCCCGAATCGACCATTCAGTCTGGAGCGTATTCATAAGGCGTCCGTCTGAGACGATAAAAGCAATCATGTAGGCTCCTTTCTAGCGTTAAGCATCATCAACGAGAATTACTTTTACAAGGTATGCGAAACCTGCCCAACTGACACTTTAACCGGACGAAATGTAACTATATATGACCCGAAGAAAAGGCATTCTTTCGCCAGTAATTAAAAAGCCGCATTTCTGCGGCCTTATTTAACAGTGCATGCACTGGCTTACCGGTTGTCGATCTTCTCCGGGTACAAATCGTGGTTCATCAGGCGATGTTCAGCGATTTGTTCATATTTCGTTCCAGGCTTGCCGTAGTTGCAGTATGGATCGATGGAAATTCCGCCCCGCGGCGTGAATTTGCCCCATACCTCGATGTAGCGCGGCTCCATCAGCTTGATGAGATCGTTCAAGATGATGTTCATGCAGTCCTCATGAAAATCGCCGTGATTGCGGAAGCTGAACAGATAGAGCTTCAGCGACTTGCTTTCGACCATTCGCTTATCCGGGATGTAGCTGATGTGCAGTGTGGCAAAATCCGGCTGTCCGGTGATCGGGCATAGACTCGTGAATTCAGGGAAATTGAATTTCACGAAATAATCGCGGTAAGCATGTTTATTGTCGAAGCTCTCCAGCACTTCAGGGGCATATTGAAACACGTATTTCGTCCCCTGGTTGCCGAGCAGCGTTAAATCTTCCATTTCTTCAGGTTGTCTTCCTGTCACTTGAAATTCCTCCTAAGGCGGTCTATACGCCGCGTTTGTTGCCCCATACCAGCGTGTGCAGCTGCGGAAGCACCCTCACTTCATTCAACGAATCGGATGCCATCACTTTATCGATCAGCAATTCATACTGCTTCAGTAGTTCTGCGGCATGATGGGTTGTGTCCATCCGGGTCACGTCCGAGTTTCCAACCTGCAAATACATGGGAGCGGCGGGATAACGCTGATGAACCGTTTGAGCGTACAGCAAGTCGCTGTCATCGAAGATGACAACCTTCAGGCTGTAAGCATAAGCGGCAGGGCGGTTCGCGATTTTGTTTACGATTTCATCCAGCGCATCCCATTTCGTATGCATTCCTGAAGTTGGCGGCTTCGGCGAGATTGTCACTTCATCAATATCCAGCAGCCAGTCCTGCCAGCGGCTCCCTTGTGTTTCGACAGCCAGCCGGACACCGTTTGCCTTCAGAAGCGATACGAGGGAGGAGAGCTGAGGAAGCAGGAGCGGATTTCCTCCAGAAATCGTCACATGGGAAAAGCGGTTTCCGCCAAGGCGCTTCAATTCGTTCCATATATCTTCTGCACTCATTTTGCGGATGTCTCGTATGCCGCTGCCATCCCAGGTAAAAGCCGAGTCGCACCAGGAGCAGCGGTAATCGCAGCCGGCCGTGCGGACGAACATCGTCTTTTGGCCGATCACCATGCCTTCGCCCTGCACGGTAGGCCCGAATATTTCCAATACGGGTATGGCAGGCGCCGCCTTGAGGGAATTTGAAGCTTCTGCGTTCATCATTCTACCCACTCCCGGCGGAATTCGGCATAACTGGTCGGTGTTTCGTACAATCGCACAAATTCCGTGCGGCCATGATCAATCTGATTGGCATATGCATCAGAACGGAGCGCTGCTTCCATCTGCTCATAGAGCCAGATCACCATGTTTTCCGCTGTTGTATTCATGAGCGGTAGCGTCTCATTCAGATACCGATGATCCAGATGCGGCTCGATATTTTGTTTCCAGATGTCTTTGACGAGGCCGAAATCAGCAGCAATGCCGATCGAATTCGGATAAGCACTGATGCCAAAAACGGCTTTATACGTATGACCGTGGAGGTTTTTGCATTTGCCTTCATAGGCGTGCAGGTGATGAGCAGCGTCAAAGGTGAATTCCTTGCTGACCATCACGCGGCAGTGTTTATACTTTAAATCTGAGGTTTGTATATCCGTGCCAAGCTGCTGCAGATGATCCACAATATGAAAGGTTCCCGGGTTGTTCTTCATCGGCGGATTTCCCCGGATTGTCTTTCCAGGAACATTTGCAGTCCTTTGCGGCGCAGCTCGCAGGATGGGCATTCACCGCAGCCGTCGCCGACAATACCGTTATAGCAGGTCAGCGTGCGCTCGCGAACGAACTCAAAGGCGCCATGGTCATTCGCCATGGCCCAGGTTTCAGCCTTATCCAGCCACATAAGCGGGGTATGGATCACGAAATTATAGTCCATGGCCAAATTCAAGGTAACGTTCAGAGATTTGACGAAGGCATCCCGGCAGTCCGGATATCCGCTAAAATCAGTCTCGCATACACCGGTTACAAGATGCCTTGCGCCGGAAACTTTGGCAAAAACGGCAGCAAAGCTAAGGAAGAGATGATTGCGTCCTTCAACGAACGTACTCGGCAGTTCGCCTTCCTCCTGGGTAATATCGATTTCGGTGCGGGTCAGCGCATTCGGAGCAAGCTGATTCAGCAGGCTCATATCGAGCACGGTGTTCTTCACGCCAAGCTCATTCGCAATGCTTTGCGCACACTCGATCTCGAGGCGATGGCGCTGTCCGTAATCAAACGTGACCGTTTCGACTTCGCCGAATTGCTGCATCGCCCAGAACAGGCAGGTGGTGCTGTCTTGGCCGCCGCTGAACACGACAACCGCTTTTTCATTTTTGAGCATAAAAAAACCTCTCGATCTTCAAATTGTGTTGGTAAAAACGCGTGAATGCGTCTATACCTTTTCGAAGAGAGAGGGTTCATGAACTGTCTCGAAAAACCTGGCCCAGCACCAAATAAACCCGGGTGAGCCATCTTAGTTTTTTATAGAGGGAGTTCGCGAACCTCTCCCGGAGGCGGCATCAAGGCCGCAGCCGGACTTTCTTCAGTTGCGCTCATATGGCGCAGGGCTCATTATAGCACAACTTGCAAGGAAGTGAATACCCGCTTGCTGATGAACCATCGGATGTATTGTATTTCCTGCTTGCAAGGAACCCAAAGACAAAAATCCCTTGGACCTAGGCTGTTGCCCGCGTCCAAGGGATTGGATGAAATATAGATTAAGCGTGCTGAAGAACCAATTTGTTGGCCACTTCTTTGACTTGGCGAAGTCCTTCTTCGATGAACTCGTTCGCTTTGTCACGCTGTGCGTTGTGCCCTTCGATGATGACTTCATCGATGATTTCCATACCGAACACGCCGCCGAATACGTTGCGCATGTAGTTCACGGCCATTTCCATCGGAGCTACTTCCGGAGCGGAGTAGAAGCCGCCGCGTGCGTTCAGGAAGATAGCCTTCTTCTCAGGCATAAGCGAAACCATGTTGCCTTCTGCGTCATATTTAAATGCAAAGCCTGCAGCATACACATAATCGATGAAGGTTTGCAGCTTCGCAGGAATGGTCAAATTCCAGAGCGGGAATGCGAATACGACAACGTCCGCTGCTGTCAGGGCGTCCATGGCTTTTTGCTTGGCAGCCAAAAGGCGGCTTTCAAGGTCTGTCAATTCTGCGCCGCTTTGCAGCTTGCCGAATGCGTTGAACAGGTCTTGACCGAAGTAAGGTGTGTCTTCTTCGAACACATCATAGGTCGTCACATTCAGGTTTTTGGTATCCTTGACGGCTTCCATGAATGTTTCGTACATCTTGCTCGAAATGGCCTCTGATGCCGGGCGGTTATTTGCTTTTACGACTAATACGTTCATGCTGTATTTTTCCTCCAATGGTTGAACACAAAGATGATGCGGAACCAAATAGATGTCAATCCGGTTAGCTTGAATTCCTTGTGTTAACGAATATAATTTTGCACAATGAATGTGGCATTTATAAAATGAACTGAAATTTACTTTCTCTCAGTTCAACTTACATATTGAATTGTAAGCAACTTTCAAAAATTCCGCAACCCTAAATTACTTACTTTTTTGCTTTTTTAGCGATGACTTTCACAAAATGTTTGAAATTAAGATATTTTTTTTCCTCGCGCTGCAATCATGATATAGTAAATAGACGGCTTGTACTAGACATATAGAAAAGGGTGTAATCAACATGAAATACAAAATGATCGTTCTGGATCTTGACGATACGCTGCTCCGCGACGACCAATCGATATCTCCCCGCACAAAAGAAGCACTGATGAACGCGCAGGAGAAAGGTGTTAAGGTCGTATTGGCATCGGGACGTCCCACATACGGAATGAAGGATATTGCCAAGGCATTGGAGCTGGAGAGATTCGGAAGCTTCATCCTGGCTTTTAACGGGGCCAAGATTATCAACTGCAAGACGGGTGACGAGGTATTCACCAGCACTTTATCCGTGGAGACGGTACGTAGACTTTACGAGATCAGCCGGCGGGAAAACTTGTCCATGCTGACTTATTTGGGTGACCACATCGTTACCGAAGACCGAAATGAGTTCACGGATATCGAATCGGGTCTGACAGGCATGAGCATTCGCGAGGTGGAGAGCTTTGTGGAGGCTGTGCAGGAGCCGGTCGTGAAGGTATTGATGGTGGATGAGCCGGAGACATTGGCTGTCGCGGCGAAGAAGCTTCAGTCCGAACTGGCAGGAGAACTAAGCGTCATGCGTTCCAAGCCATTTTTCCTCGAATTCACGGAAGCCGGGGTCGATAAGGGGACGAGCCTGCATCAGCTGATTCAGCATCTGGGCATCGAGCAGGAAGAAGTGATTGCCATGGGCGACAGCTTCAACGATCTGGCGATGATCCGGTTCGCCGGACTGGGCGTAGCGATGGGCAATGCACGTGATGAAATCAAGGAAGCAGCCGATTACATCACGGATACGAACATGAACGACGGCGTGGCGAAGGTGATCGAGAAGTTCGTTCTTGCTTATCAGCAGGCCTAATCTTCAGTAAAATGAAAAGGTCGGGATTAATCCACCAGCATGGAGGATATTCCCGACCTTTTTGGCATGCGTTTCGTTTCGATAAATAAAGTTCAGTTTACATATATCCGATCAGACCAGAACCTTCCGGAACTCCTGCGTAAGCAGAGGCACGACTTCGAACAGGTCGCCGACGATGCCGTAATCCGCGACCTTGAAGATCGGAGCTTCCGGATCCTTGTTGATCGCGATGATGATCCGTGATTGGCTCATGCCCGCCAAATGCTGGATCGCGCCGCTGATGCCGCACGCAATGTAAATCTCAGGGGTCACCACCTTGCCAGTCTGGCCGATCTGCATCGAGTAATCGCAGTAACCGGCATCGCAGGCTGCCCGGGAAGCGCCCACCGCACCGTGCAGCACGTCAGCAAGCTCCTCGAGGGGCTTGAAGCCATCCGCGCTTTTAACGCCGCGTCCGCCGGAGACGACGATTTTCGCCTCGGTAAGGTCGACCTTGCCGGAGGTCTTCCGCACGACGTCCTTGACAACCGAGCGGAGGGAGCCGGCAGGAGCATATTCAAGCTCGACGATCTCGGCCGGATCGGAAGAGGCTTGCACGGGTTCGATGTTGTTCGGGCGTACCGTGACGACCTGAGGTCCGCCGTTGAACTGCTTTTGCTCAAATGCCTTGCCGGCATAAAGCGGACGCGTATAGAGAACATCGTCGCCGTTCTTCTCAATGGTGGTCACATCCGAAATCTGTCCTGCACCCAAATGTGCGGCTATCGCCGGCGCCAGGTCCCGCCCCTGAGCGGTATGCCCAACAACAACGATGTCAGGTGTTACGCGTTCGAATACCGTCTTCATCACGTTGAGATAGGCTTCGGGATTATATATTTCCAGATCGGGATGATCGACGGAAAAGACTTGGCCATCCACGTACTTTGCAAGCTCTGAAGCCAGCGGCGTAATTTGGGAGCCTATTAGAACTGCTGCCGTGCTGTCGCCGTCCTCCTTGACGATCGAAGCCGCCTGAAGCGCTTCCAGCGTGACCTGACGCAGGCTTCCGCCGCGTACCTCCGCTATCACCACAACCGTTTTACTCATTTTCAGATTCCTCCTTAGGTATGAAGATCCATGAATTGTAAGACGTTTGAATGCCGGTAACTCCTGATGCCTGCGCCGGATTAGATCAGCTTGGCTTCGTTGCGCAGCAGGCTTACGAGCTCGGCGGCCTGCTGCGCATAATCGCCTTGCAGGATTCTTCCCGCCTGACGCTGCGGCGGCAGGGAGAGGGAGATGCGTTTCGTTTTGGCGGCCGCATCGCTGTCACTGACGCCCAAATCCGCTGCCGCTATGCGGTGGAAGGGCTTCTTCTTGGCTTTTATAATCCCCGGCAAGGATGGATAGCGGGGTTCATTGAGGCCTTGCTGTGCCGTAAAGACGGCAGGGAGGGTGACCTCCAGCTTTTCTGTGTCGCCCTCGGCATCGCGTTCCGCGGCTGCCTGCTGTCCGCTGATCGTCAGCTTTGTAATGGAAGAGGTATGCGGAATATCCAGCAGCTGCGCCAGCCTAACTGCGACTTGGCCGCCGCCGCTGTCTACCGAGAAATTGCCGCCAAGAATGAGATCGTAAGATTGCTGACTCAGATAAGCGGCGAGCAGGCGGGAGACCGTATATTCGTCGATGGCAAGACCCTCGCTGCCGATCAGAACCGCTTCATCCGTGCCCATGGCCAGGGCGGTCCGCAGGGCTTCGGCCGTACGTTCCGGTCCAACGCCCACGACGGTAATCGATCCGCCGTGCTGATCCCTTTGAAGCAGTGCCTCCTCGACAGCATACTCATCGTAAGGGTTCATCACGTATTTCACGCCGTCATCGGAGATTTCGCCTCCCTCAATGACGATTCTTTCCTCAGTATCGAAGGTTTGCTTCAGCAGTACAAAGATATTCATGTGGCAAGCTCCTCTCAATTTATGAATTGGATTATTTCAAGCCTTTCAAGAAAAATTCAACCGTCTTATCGACCTGGCCGGTGAGCGAATACTTCCGGTCCGAGATCAGCCAGGAGGTGACGACCTCATCCATGGCACCGAATATCAGATGACGCGTCAATTTGACATCGAGGTCCTTGCGGAAGGAACCTTCCGCAATGCCTCTTTCCACAATATGCTCAATCAGCTGAATATAAGGCTTTACCACAAGGCCGATGGCTTTACGGAGTTCCAGCTGGCTCTGTCTCAGCTCGACCTGCGTCACGTAAGCAAGGTTCACGTTATTTTCCAGCTCGGTATAATGGATCTCGCATACTTTGCGCAGCGCGTCATCCGCCGTATTGGTTTCCTTGACGCTGCTGTGGAACATTGCGACCAGGTTTCCGAGCCGTTCCTGGAACAGGGAAATAAGGATATCTTCCTTGTTTTTAAAATATAGATATATCGTACCGTCCGCGACACCAGCCTCCTTTGCGATCTTGGAAATTTGGGAGCCATGAAACCCGTTTTCCGCTATGACTTTTAATGCTGCATCCAAAATTAACTCATATTTTTCCATTTTTCTACTTGTCATCAGGCCACCCCGGTGTTAGAATTCAATTGACTGAATGAATGCTCATTCATTTTTTCTCAATCTTATGGTAAACGCTGTCAATTGTCAATCATTCAGATAAGATTTGTTGTGAAGGATTTTGTAAAGGTCAAGGTAACGGGATCGATTTTTGCAGAATCTTAATTTTACAAGTCATTTGTAATCGCTTTCTATTGTAAACAAGTAATAAATTTACTTTTATTCTATGAAAGGACGGATGGCGAATGGTGTGGCAAATGGTCAACTTACTCTTGTTTATCGCTGTGGCAGGTTACGGCATCTACCTCTTTTACAAGGCCGTCTACCACCGGATCCTCTACGTGAAGCTGGGCAAGCCGGCCGATTTCCGGAAACAGCGCGAAGGGAAGTGGGGTGAATTTCTGTCGCAGGTCTTCGGGCAGAAGAAACTGTTCAAGGATCTGAAAAGCGGCGTGATGCACTTCGTTATTTTTTACGGTTTTATCATCCTGCAGTTCGGCGCACTGGATCTGATCATTAAGGGCCTGACGAATGGCGGCCATCTGCCGCTTCCGGCCTATGACGTGTTCAGCCTGCTGCAGGAGATCACCGTGTTCCTGATCCTCGTTGCCGTAGGATATGCCGCATACCGCAGATACGTCGAGAAGCTTCCCAGGCTGAAAAAGGGCTGGAAGCCGAGCCTGGTCGTCTTCTTTATTTTCTTCCTCATGCTGTCCGTTGTGCTGTCCCTGGGCTTCGAGAGAGTCTGGCTGGATCAGGAAGCGT
Organism: Paenibacillus sp. SAFN-054; assembly: GCF_051966755.1. Taxonomy (NCBI): domain Bacteria; kingdom Bacillati; phylum Bacillota; class Bacilli; order Caryophanales; family Paenibacillaceae; genus Paenibacillus; species Paenibacillus sp. SAFN-054. Next base: position 1,314,461 of record NZ_JBQCKS010000001.1, on the reverse strand, counting down.
CGGGTTACGCACCAATCTCTTCCCTGTTAGCTGCATGGTTCGGCGGGATGTCCGCCACGGCAGCGAAAGTCATGTTCTACGTATTCTGGTGGGCACATTTGCTCATTCTGCTCTCTTTTCTTGTGTATGTCCCTCAATCCAAGCATTTTCACTTGATTTCCGCTCCGGTCAATATTTACCTTGGTCGCTCCGAACCTGTCGGCAAGCTCAGCAAGCTGGATTTGGAGGATGAAGAAGCAGAGTCCTTTGGCGTCGGCAAAATCGAGGACTTCACCCAAAAGCAGATGATCGACTTCTATGCCTGCGTGGAATGCGGCCGGTGCACCAACGTATGTCCGGCTTCGAACACCGGTAAGGTGCTGTCACCCATGCATTTGATCGTCAAGCTTCGTGACCACTTAACGGAAAAAGGTAACTCCATCACCGGTAAATCGCCATACGTGCCCGAATTTGCTTTTGCGACGGATGGCGCCCATGCATTGTCCGCCTCAGGCACGGAGCCTGATTGGAACGCAGACAGCATCACGGACATCAAACCGACGCTAGCCTGGCAGAAATCCACCTGGACTCATCAGAAGAAAAATCCGCAGGAGCTGAACTTGATCGGCGATGTGATGACCGAAGAAGAAATATGGTCCTGCACAACGTGCCGCAACTGCGAAGACCAATGTCCTGTCGGCAACGAGCATGTCGACAAAATCATCGATCTGCGCAGGCATCTCGTACTGATGGAAGGCAGCGTTCCGGCCGAAGGCCAGCGCGCCCTGCAGAACATCGAAAGACAGAGCAACCCTTGGGGTCTGAACCGTAATGACCGAGCCAATTGGAGCGGGGAGGTGGAAGGCATCCGGGTGCCTACGGTTAAGGACAATCCAACCTTCGAATATTTGTTTTTCGTCGGTTCCATGGGCTCTTACGATCTTCGCAGCCGCAAGATCTCCCGGGCATTCGCCAGACTGCTGAACGAATCGGGCGTGAATTACGCCATTCTCGGCAACGAAGAGAAGAACTCGGGCGATACGCCGCGCCGGATGGGCAATGAAATGCTGTTCCAGCAGCTGTGCATGGAGAACATCGAAATTTTCGAAAAATACGGTGTCCAAAAAATCGTGACCGCGTGTCCACACACTTTTAATACATTCAAGAATGAGTATCCGGAATTTGGCCTCGAAGGCGTGGAGGTACTGCATCACACTCAGCTTCTTGACCAACTCATCCGCGAGGGCAGGCTGACTCCTCATCATGAAGTGAAAGAACGCATTACGTATCACGATTCCTGCTACCTTGGCCGGTACAACAACGTGTACGATCAGCCACGCAGCGTGCTGAAGGCCATCCCCGGCGTAGAGCTCGTCGAAATGAAGCGAACGCGGGAGAATGCGATGTGCTGCGGCGCCGGCGGCGGGATGATGTGGATGGAGGAAACCTCGGGCAAACGCGTCAATCTGGCGCGCACCGAGCAGGCCCTCGAAGTGAATCCCGGCATCATCAGCAGCGCCTGTCCTTACTGCCTGACCATGATGGAGGACGGGACGAAAATGAAGGAAGTCGAAGACCGTGTGAAAGCGAAGGACATCGCGGAAATACTGGAGCTCTCCGTATTCGGCGATCATCCCGCTCACAATAAAGGACTAGAAATGGAGGCAAGCACAAAATGAATAAATCCATTCGCAAAGCGGCCGTCATCGGCTCCGGAATCATGGGTTCCGGCATTGCGGCCCACTTGGCTAACGTCGGTATTCCGTGCTTACTGCTGGATATGGTGCCGAGACAGCTGACAGAAGAGGAAACAGCGAAAGGCTTGACCTTGGAGAATCCGGCTGTACGGAACAGGCTTGCATCAACGGCCATTGCCAAGCTGGCAAAGACCAAACCGGCTCCGCTCTTCGATAACGCGTTCGCAAGCCGCATGACGCCCGGCAACCTGGAAGATCATCTGTCCGAGCTTGCCCACGTGGACTGGATCATTGAGGTCGTAGTGGAGAATCTGGACGTAAAGAAGGGCCTGCTGCAAAGAATCGAAAAGGTGTGGACGCCGGGAACGATCGTCAGCTCCAACACGTCGGGCATTTCGATCAATGCCATGGCTGCGGATTGCAGCGAGGCATTCCAAAAGCATTTTATGGGGACGCATTTTTTCAACCCGCCCCGATATATGAAGCTTCTTGAAATTATTCCAGGGGAACATACGGATCCGGAGCTCGTGGCCTATATGAAGGGATTCTGCGAAAAAGTGCTCGGCAAAGGCGTTGTGCTCGCCAAGGACACGCCGAACTTCATCGGCAACCGCATCGGCACGTATGGACTCCTCGTCACGATGAAGGAGATGACCGAAAACGGCTTTACCGTGGAAGAGGTGGATGCTGTAACGGGTCCGGCGATGGGCCGTCCGAAAAGCGCAACTTTCCGCACGCTGGACCTGGTCGGGCTGGATACGTTCGTACATGTTGCCGACAACGTATACAACAATGTAACGGATGAGCAGGAGCAAAGGATCTTTACCGTTCCGCTTCAGATGAAAAGCATGGTGGAGAAGGGATGGCTCGGCGAAAAGTCGGGTCAGGGCTTTTATTTGAAGAAAAAGAGCGCTGCAGGCAGCGAAATTCTCGCGCTCGATCTGACGACGATGGAATATGTGCCGCAGAAGAAGCCCAAATCGGCTTCGCTGGAAGCTGCAAAGCTCGCGAAGGGAGCCAGGGAGAAAACCAAGGCGCTGCTTGGAGCGAAGGACCGTTATTCCGACTTGGCGTGGAACATTCTGAAGCAGGTGCTCATTTACTCGGCGGAAAAGGTCGGCGAAATTTCGGATTCCATTCGGGAAATCGACGACGCCATGAAATGGGGCTTCTCCTGGGAGCTTGGACCGTTCGAGACATGGGATGCTATTGGTCTCACCCGTTCGGTAGAGCGCATGGAAGCCGAAGGCTTGAGTGTCCCGGCTTGGGTAAAGGATTGGATTGCGGCAGGCAACACATCTTTCTACAAAAATGAAGAAGGAAAGCTCTACTCCATCCATATCGGCTCGTCCGCCTACAAGGAAGTGGAATTCGCGCCGGAAATCATCAATCTGCGCAGCTTGAAGGAACAGAATAAAGTCATCAAGGGCAACAGCGGAGCCAGCTTGATCGATTTGGGGGATGACGTGACCTGCCTGGAATTCCATTCGCCGAACAACGCGATCGGAGAAGATATCCTGAGCATGATCACGCAGAGCCTTGATGAGGTCAGAAAGAATTATAAAGGCATGGTCATCGCCAATCAGGGGCGCAATTTCTGCGTAGGGGCCAACATCATGCTCCTGCTCATGGAAGCCCAGGATGAAGAATGGGATGAAATTAACGACATTATTCATTTATTCCAAAATACGATGTACAAGGTCAAACGGTTTGAAAAACCGGTTGTGGCCGCGCCTCACCGGATGTGCCTTGGCGGCGGCGTCGAAGCCTGCATGCCGGCCGATCAGGTCGTCGCTTCTGCAGAAACCTACTATGGATTGGTTGAAGTCGGCGTCGGACTGATTCCGGCCGGCGGCGGATGCAAGGAATTCGCGCTCCGCTGCAGCCAGCAGGCGAACGTCGAAGGCGTGGACCTCCAGCCGTACATCAATCACGTGTTCCAAACGGTAGGCACGGCGACGGTATCCAGCAGCGGCTATGACGCCAAGAAGCTCGGATACCTGCGTCCATCCGACCGTGTCGTTGCCAATCAGGACTTTGCAATTTACGAAGCGAAACAGTCCGTACTCGGACTCGCCAATACGGATTATAAGCCGATTCCGGAAGAGAAAATCCGCGTAGCAGGCGCTGAAGGCAAAGCCGTTCTGCAGCTGGGAGCGATTGAAATGAAACGCGGCGGCTATATCAGCGACCATGATCTGCTTATTGCGAAGAAATTAGCGCATGTGCTCGCGGGTGGCGATGTCCCTGCCGGATCGCTTGTGACTGAGCAATACATGCTCGATCTGGAGCGCGAAGCGTTCCTCAGCCTGTGCGGAGAACCGAAGACCCAGCAGCGTATGCACCACATGCTGACCAAAGGCAAAGCACTGCGAAATTAAGATCCCAGGGGAGGGTGAATTCGAATGAGAGAAGCAGTAATCGTATCTATGGCCCGTACTGCCATCGGCAGAGCCAAAAAAGGCAGCCTGGCCCAAACCCGGGCGGATGATCTCGGCAAAGCCGTCCTGGAAGCGGTGGTAGACCGTGCGCCAGGCCTGAAGAAGGAAGATGTGGAGGATATCATCATTGGCTGCGCGATGCCGGAAGGAGAGCAGGGACTGAACTTTGCCCGGATCATGTCGCTGTACGCCGGTTTTCCGGTTACCGTGCCAGCTCTCACGATCAACCGATTTTGCTCGTCCGGTCTGCAGTCGATCGCGTTCGCGGCTGAACGTGTCATGCTGGGCTATGCTGATGTGTTGATTGCCGGCGGCGTGGAGAGCATGAGCCATGTGCCGATGACCGGATTTAAAGTATCGCCGAATCCGCGGCTGGTTGCGGAAATGCCTGAAGTTTACATGGGGATGGGACATACCGCGGAGGAAGTTGCAGAACGCTTCGGCATCTCGCGCGAGGATCAGGACCGTTTTGCAGCCCGTTCCCACAAGAATGCGGCTAAGGCGGTCGCCGAAGGCAAATTCAGCGATGAAATCGTTCCGGTTCAGGTTGAAATGAAAAGCGTGGACGACAAAGGGAAGGTTCATGCCAAATCTTTTACGTTTCAAATGGATGAAGGCGTGCGCGCAGATACGACGCCGGAAGTGCTGGCGAGGCTGAGGCCAGCATTCAAGCTCGGCGGCACGGTAACAGCCGGCAACTCGTCCCAGACGAGCGACGGTGCCGCCGCGGTGGTCGTCATGAGCAGAGAAAAGGCCGACGAGCTCGGCTTGAAGCCGCTCGCTGCGTTCCGTTCCTTCGCCCTTAGCGGCGTGGAACCGGAAATTATGGGTGTCGGTCCGGTGAAAGCCATCCCGAAAGCCTTGCAAATGGCAGGGATTTCCCAGGACGACGTGAAGTTGTTTGAAATCAACGAAGCCTTCGCCTCACAGTGCGTGCATATCATTCGCGAGCTCGGCATTGACGAGGAGAAGGTCAACGTGAACGGCGGCGCGATTGCACTCGGCCATCCGCTGGGCTGTACCGGCACCAAGCTGACAACGACGCTCATCAGCGAGCTTCGGCGCCAAGGCGGGGGCTACGGGGTCGTGTCGATGTGCATCGGCGGCGGGATGGGAGCCGCGGGTGTGTTCGAGGTGTATCCGGAGTAATGCTTTGATGTTGTTAAAAATTCATGTCAATTGAATCTTATTACAATCGTAAAGGAGAGATAGAGCATGAGTACAACGATGAACAAAGTGGTGGGCGGAAGTTACATCATTGAGGATACGGATTTCAATCAGATTGTGACGCCGGAGGATTTTACCGAAGAACACCGCATGATTGCGGAGACGACAGCCGACTTCGTGGCAGGAGAAATCGTGCCGCATGATGAAGCTATCGAGAAGCTGAACTACGAACTTACGGTTGAAAAAATGCGCAAAGCCGGCGAGCTGGGCCTGCTCGGAGCGGATGTGCCTGAAGCTTACGGCGGTCTGGGACTCGATAAAGTCAGTTCGACGCTGATTAATGAAAACCTGACGAAGGCATCTGCGTTCGCGCTCTCCATCGGGGCCCATGTCGGCATCGGCACTCTGCCAATCGTGTACTTCGGCACGGAGGAACAGAAGCAGAAGTACCTTCCGCTCCTTGCAACCGGCGAGAAAATCTCCGCATACTGCCTTACGGAGCCATCTTCCGGATCCGATGCGCAGGGAGCCAAAACAACGGCAACATTAACCGATGACGGTGAATATTATGTATTGAACGGAACGAAGCAGTTCATCACGAATGCCGGTTTCGCGGATGTCTTCATTGTGTATGCCAAAGTTGACGGCAAAGATTTCAGCACCTTCATTGTGGAGCGAACTATGGAAGGCGTGAGCATCGGGCCAGAGGAGAAGAAGATGGGCATCAAGGGTTCCTCGACCTGCCAGCTCATCTTGGAAGACGTGAAGGTGCCCGTAGAGAACCTGTTATGGGAGGTTGGCAAGGGTCATTTGATCGCGTTTAACATTCTGAACATCGGACGTTTCAAGCTGGCTGCGGGCTGCGTGGGCGCATCCAAAGACACGATCGAGCTTGCTGCCGAGTATGCCAACGAACGGACCCAGTTCGGCCGCCGAATTTCGTCCTTCCCGCTGATCGGGAAAAAGCTGGCCGACATGAACACGAAAGCGTTCGTTCTCGAAAGCATGGTATATCGGACCGCCGGACTCTTCGATGTGGGCCTGGCCGAGGTGGGTCACAGCAGCCCGCAGGTCGGGTATCAATCCGCCAAAGCGATTGCCGAGTACCAGCTTGAATGCTCCATTAACAAAGTGTTCGGCTCGGAGGTGCTGGATTTCATCGTGGACGAAGGCGTGCAAATTCATGGCGGCTACGGCTTCACCCAGGAATACCGCGTGGAGCGCAATTATCGTGATTCCCGTATCAACCGTATTTTCGAAGGCACGAACGAGATCAACCGCCTGCTAATTCCGGGCTCCCTGGTGAAGAAAGCGATGAAGGGCGAGCTTCCGCTCATGCAAAAGGCGATGGCGCTGCAGAACGAGTTGATGGAACCCATTCCGAACCAGCTGTTTGACGGCACGCTAGAGCAGGAAGCTCATCTGCTGAAGATGTCCAAGAAAATCTTCCTGATGTGCGGTGCACAGGCTGTGCAGAAGTACCAAATGAAGCTTGAAGAGCAGCAGGAAATCCTGAGCAATTTGGCCGATATGATGATTTCCGTCTTTGCAATGGAAAGCGCGCTGCTACGGACACAGAAGCTCATGGACCGCTCCGGCGAGGACAAGGCGAAGCTCGCGATCCAAATGACGACCGTATTTATCCATGAGGAATTCGCGAAAATTGAGAACTGGGCCAAGGAAGTGCTTGCCGTCATGGAATCGGGGGATACACTGCGTACGCAGCTGTCCGTTCTGAAAAAGCTGGTCCGCAAATCGCCGATTAACGCGATTGGCATCAAACGTGAAATTGCAGCGAAAGTAATCGACGCAGAAGCTTACGTTTTGTAATTTTGTGAGATGGGGTGGCCTGGATGACGAGTAATCCATGGTTAGATCAATATCCGGAAGAGGTCCCGCACAGTTACGATTATCCGAAGCAAAATCTGGCACGGTTTCTCATCGATTCAGCGACTTTATATCCTCAGCATATCGCGCTCGATTTTCTGGGGAAGAAAATATCTTATGCAAGCCTGCTTAAAGACGTCTACCGTTTTGCGAATGCCCTGAATCAGCTGGGCGTTCGCAAAGGGGACCGGATTGCCGTCATGCTGCCGAACTGCCCTCAAGGAGTGATTGCCTACTATGGCACACTCCTTGTCGGCGGTGTAGCGGTCATGACGAATCCGCTGTACGTTCCGCGCGAAATCCAGCACCAGCTGACAGACTCGGGAGCGAAAATCATCGTAACTCTGGATGCATTGGTCGCCCGGGTGCAAAAAGCGATGGAGCATCACCCGATGGACCGTGTGATCGTCACTTCGTTAAAGGATTATCTTCCCTTTCCGAAAAATGTACTGTATCCGATCAAAGCCAAGAAGGACGGCATGGCTGCAACGGTCGAATATGATGATCACGTCCTGTCATTTGTTCATTTTCTTAGAAACTCCAGCGAAACGCCTTGCGAGGTTCCGGTCGATGCTGAAAACGATTTGGCCTTGATCCAGTACACGGGAGGAACGACCGGATTTGCTAAAGGGGTCATGCTGACGCACATGAACCTGGTATCCAATACCATTCAGGCGCAGCTTTGGTTCTACCGGTCACAGGTGGCCAAGGAAGTGTATCTCGCAGCACTGCCTTTCTTCCACGTCTTTGGGCTGACGGTGCTGCTCAACCAAGCGATGTATATTGCAGGTACGCTGCTATTGATTCCGCGTTTCCAAATCGATGACGTATTAAAAACGATCCACAAGAAAAAGCCAACGGTTTTCCCGGGGGCTCCGACGATGTATATTGCCGTCATTCATCATCCGGAGGTCGGAAACTTTGATTTATCCTCCATCCAGATTTGTATCAGCGGCGCAGCTCCTTTGCCGCTCGAGGTACAGGAACGCTTCGAGAAGATCACAGGGGGCAAGCTGATCGAAGGATACGGCTTGACGGAAGCCTCGCCCGTAACCCATGCCAATAACATTTGGGAGAAGCGTAAGACCGGTTCGATCGGCATACCGTTCCCGGATACTATCGCTCGCGTCGTTCATCCTGAGACGGGGGAAGAGATGCCGCTTGGCGAAATTGGCGAGCTGGTCGTGAAGGGCCCACAAGTCATGAAAGGCTATTGGAACAGGCCCGAAGATACGGAGCGGACGCTTCGCGACGGATGGCTGTATACGGGCGACTTGGCCCGGATGGACAACGAAGGCTTCTTCTACATTCTCGACCGGCGCAAAGATCTCATTATTGCAGGAGGCTACAATATTTATCCGCGTGAGGTGGAAGAGGTATTGTTCGAGCATCCGGATGTGGAGGAAGCGGTTGTAGCCGGGATCAACGATCCATACCGCGGCGAAAATGTAAAGGCTTACATTATCCTGCGCAAAGGCTCGAACCTGACGGATCAAGAACTAAAGAGCTGGTGCAAGGAACGGCTCGCTGTCTATAAGGTACCGAAGATTTACGAGTTCCGCGATTCCTTGCCAAAAACGCTTGTCGGAAAAGTGCTGCGCCGCAAGCTGATTGAGGAAGAGAATGAAAAGCTGGTCAATCAGTCGAAGGTCGATCTTTAAAACCATGCGTGCACATGAAATTTGACATGGGACTCATCCACTTTTTTTGCATGCTTTCAACAAAGGAGGCTTAACCGATGGAACACGCATCCGGCGGTAATATTCCCGATCTGGAGCGTCTGGAGCGGGCAGCCAAGAATACCTTCTGGGAATTTATCGGCTGTGAAACGGTAGATATCAATGAGAAGCAGGTGGTCGTCGCTTTCGACATCCTGCCGCATCACTTGAATCTGATCGGTATTCTCCACGGAGGCATGCATGCCTCCGTCATCGATTCAGCGATGGGGATTATCGTCATGCTAGCAAGGCCTGAAGCCAGCGTCGTTACGGTAGGACTGAATATGAATTATGTCGCTCCGACGACGGAGGGAAGGGTGCTGGTCACGGCTGAACTGATACACAGCTCCCGCAAGCTGATTACAGCCCAGGCCTATGCACGCAAAGAAAATGGCGATCTGCTGGCATTCGGCACGGGCACCTTCCGAGTGCTTGATAAACCGATTCCGGCACCTAAAGACAATGAATGAGTCAGATATGGTGGATTGGACGTTATCTTTTCGCTTGTTAGGTGCATATCGGAAGAGCACATAAAAATGAAGTTGTAACACGAAAAGGAGGGAATGTATGTCCATTACCAAAGAGCTCCAACAGCTCGCGGACCGGATGAACGCTAATCCGAAGGCGATCGAATCCCTGCATGCCGTTTACCAGTTTAATCTAGGCGACAGCGGCACGTATCAGGTTACCTTCGACCATGCCAAGGTGGCTGTCTCTATGGGAGCAGATAGCCAGGCCGATTGCACGTTGATCTTATCCGAGAAAAACTTCCGCAAATTGCTCGAAGACGACCTCAATACGACGATGGCCTTTATGACAGGGGCGCTTAAGGTGGAAGGCAAGATCGGTCTTGCTCTGAAGCTGCAGGAAACCTTGAAGCAATATGCCGGATAAATTCATCATGTGAAATAAGAAAAAGCCTGATTTCTCATGAAAGGTCGAGAATTCGGGCTTTTCGGTGTACTTTGTCGGATTAATGATTAATCTCATTAAATATAAACGCTATAAATATTTATTCAATAGATTTCAAAAAATATCAATAAATCTCCTTTGCCTCGGCAGGGAGGGAGCTTACATGCTTCAAATAGGCCGATACCCGCTCATCTTCCTGTCTCGGATATTCGAAACCGAAGTGGTCGGCTACGAAACGGGAGGTGCTGCGGAATAAGTCGCAGATCGTGAACAAGGCTCTCCATACTTCATCATAATTACCACCCGGAAACGTGAAAAGTAGGGCCTCCCAGCTTTGCTCCGACATGTAATTTTGGAGGTACTTGCCGTTCTTGCCCGCGCTTACCGAAAAATCAGTCTGAGTTCCAACCTGCCATTCGAGCATTTGAATCAGCATCGGTCGCATGACCTTATTCAGATGGTCCATGGCATACAGAATTTCGCTGCGCCATAATCCCTTGGCAACATAGGTGGATACCCACCAAAATTCATTGCAGCAGTCGGCATAATATGCGGCTGAAGGACGTTTCACCCAATAATCCGCATCGGAAGGAGGCGCTACCTCGGGCATCACATGATCCTTGTCGAGCAAAATAACGGTCAGTTGATCTTCTTGGCAATAGGCGTCCTTCTCGCTGATCGGAACGAGCATGAGATCGATCCGGTTGCCATCCGCAAACAGCATCAAATACGTAAAGCGGCCGCCAAGTGAAGGCGGAAAGAGGGACATGTTTTCCGGCGTCTGCATGATGATTCGTTCGCCGAACACATCCACCCAGTCGGGATCCTGCAAGAAGGAATCCATTTCCGACACCAGATACACGATGTCGTAATCCTGAAAAGGATCGATCGGCGCATTCGGGTTCGTACGCGATCCATTCATCGCCACGGCCCGTATGCGTTCATCTTGATTAGCGACATTCAAAATCAAGTCCATCATTTCTTGTTCTGTTCTCATTCATTTTCCTTTCCGGGTCAGTTGGGCCAGAACATCCCATTGTTCATCCGTCACTTGACGAAGATCGTTGAATTGTCCTGCTCCCTGGAGCCATTCCCCGCCATCGATTGTGATGACTTCACCATTGATATAGGCTGCATATTCCGAAATCAGGAAAGCCGCAAGATTGGCGAGTTCCTCCTTATCCCCGACACGCTTGAGCGGGATGCGATCCATCATTTTCTCCTCCAGATCGGGGGTAGGGGACAAGCGTGACCAAGCGCCCTCCGTTGGAAAAGGCCCCGGTGCTATGGCTACCTGACGAATGCCGTATTGCGCCCATTCGACAGCCAGCGAGCGCGTGAGGGCGAGAACGCCGGCTTTCGCGGCTGCGGAGGGCACGACATAACCGGAACCGCTCGATGCGTAGGTGGTCACGATGTTCAGCATGGTTCCCGGCCGGTTCTGCTCGATCCAGCGCTTTCCTATTTCCAGGGTTGCATAGAAGGTGCCATGCAGCACAATGTTAAGCACGGCATCAACGGCACGGGGAGATAATCTTTCGGTTGGGCTTATGAAGTTACCTGCCGCGTTGTTCACAAGGACATCTATGGTTCCGTAATGTTCATAAACGGCATCCGCGAGTTCACTGATCTGAGCGGGATCACGGACGTCGCAGCATTTATAGAATACGCTGTAACCGTTTGCATGTAGCTCTTCGCTGGTTTGCTTCAGCACGTGTTCCCGGCGTCCGGTTATCGCCAGCTTGGCCCCGAGCTTCAAAAATTTCTCCCCCATGGCGCGTCCGAGCCCGGTAGCACCCCCCGTAATCAATACGACTTTATCCTTCAGCAAATGTTCTGAAAATGGCTCCATAGCAGCTGCCTCCTTGATTCCTTGATTTGGACTGGAAATCATGACTGATAAAGCAGAATGCACCTTAAGTTAACTATACTGAAATTTAAAACCAGTGTATAGCGCAGTGCCAAATAATCGTTGAATTGAATTCTTTTCAAGCCGTACCGGGTTCAGTACAATAAATTCAAAAAGGAATAACAGGAAAGGATGGTTACGATTGTCCGGTCTTCGCAACAAATGGGGAATTCTGCAGGTCGTTAACATGGGGACGCTGATTTCTACGCTCGACGTCGGAATCGTGAACGTCTCTCTGCCGGTAATGGCGAGCCAATTTTCGGTATCGCTTGCCCAAATTCAGTGGGTGGCCACGGTGTACCTGCTGACCATGGTCATCCTGCTGCCTTTCATGGGTAAAATGTCAGACCGAATGGAACGCAGAAAGGTGTACAGCTACGGATTTTTCATATTCGGGATTGGCTCATTATGTATCGCCCTTTCCCACAGTTTCATGCTACTGCTGCTCTCGCGCTGTCTGCAGGGGATTGGAGCGACTATGATTATGGCCAATAGCCAGGCCATGGTCAGGCATGCTTTTCCGGACCATGAGCGCGGAAGGGCGCTTGGCTATAACGCCATTGTCATCTCGGTTGGGACGTTGTCGGGCCCGGCGCTCGGCGGCTTGCTGCTGGAGGTCGTTGACTGGACGTGGCTCTTCTGGATTAACGTGCCGATTTCTCTTGCGGCCTGTTGGCTCGGTTTCCGGTGGTTTCCGCGCAGCGGGCAGGCTGCAGCCAAAAGTCCTTTTGATTATCTGGGCACCATCCTGCTCGGAGCGGGCGTGTGCCTGCTGATGCTGGCTGCCGAGGCGGTTAAGGACGGATCACATTCATGGAAGGTATGGCTGGAAGGAGGAAGCGGCATTCTGCTGCTGTGCCTGCTCATCGTTCAAGCCCAAAGAATCGATTACGGCATCATTGACCGCGAGCTGTTCAGCCACCGGAAAGTATGGCTGGGGAATACCTCATCGTTAATCATCAACCTCGCACAGACGGCAACACTGATTCCGGTTACCTTCTATCTGCAGAGCGAGCTGGGATTCTCCGCTTGGTGGACGGGAGCAATGCTGATCCTGCAGCCGCTAGTCATGGGCATCGTGGCTCCGTTCGCAGGCTGGTTCAGGGACAAATACGGCGGGAATTTCCCCATCAACGCCGGGGCCGTACTATGTGCGGCATCCATGCTGTTCGTCATGTTCATGCCATCCATTTCGGCCTGGAGCATAGGCTTGCATCTCGCCGTGTTTGGTATCGGGACGGGGCTGTTCCACGCAACCAACAACGCCGAAGTCATGAGTTCTGCGCCTGCCGAGAAGAGCAGCCTGGCCGGCAGTCTGCTGGCTTTGGTTCGCTATCTCGGACAAATTATCGGTATCGGGCTTGCAACCTTGCTGGTGGGAACGATGAGCAGCCAGCCGCAAGCGGGCGAAAGCTTCGGAATGCCGCTTCGGGTGCTGTTTGGCATTTGCTGCCTGCTTTGCCTTGCGGTAGCAATATCCGGACGTTATCTTCCGAAGGAGAAGCCGCAGCGTTCAGGCATTTCAACTTCTTCCTGAAAAGGAACAGTGCCCAAGCTTGAACTTTTTGCGGGGACGGGTAATAATGAGTAGTTGATAAGATCAGCTATAAACAAATGAAGAATACATCAGAGGAGGAATAAGAATGCCAACAATCGTTGTGGAAGGCCGCGGACCGATCGAGATGGAAGAGGGAAAGAAATTGGTGCTTGCGCTTGAAGATAACGGCGTGGATATTTTGCACCGCTGCGGAGGCAACGCAAGATGCACGACTTGCCGCGTAGAGATTCTCGAAGGCGATGCAGGACCTATGGGAGCAGCGGAATCTGAAATTCTTGAGAAAAAAGGAATTACTGAACCAAACGTGCGCTTATCCTGTCAGATTCGTGTACATAGTGATCTAACGGTCAAGCCGGTCATGACCGTATCCGAGACTGGAATGGATGCGGGCAAAAGAGCAGAGGAATAATACGTTTCCATCCAAACCAAAGAGCGGCAGGCGATCTCTTAAGAAGAGAAGGCATGCCGCTTTTTATTATCGTTATTTCAGCTGCCAGAGCGCGGGAACATTCGGTGGTTCCCATCCGAGCAGCGACGTATGAGGCTGCCGGCATTCATATGTTGCTCCGTTATAAGAAACAAGGGTGCCTGTTGTGTAAGTGACGTTTGGCGCCCATGGTGCTGCTGTCGAAGCTTGAGCTGTGGTCGCAGTTACTGCGTTGCTGTTTGCGAATTCATTGCCCGCTGCATCGATGGCACGGACAGTAAACGTATAGGATGTATTGGCAGTTAAGCCCGTAGCGGTGTAATTCAGCGTCGTTCCGGCAACGGTACCTGCCAGCGCTGTTCCTTTGTATACGCGGTAGCCGGTTACGCCTACATTGTCAGTCGCTGCGTTCCATATGAGAGAAATTGATGTTGAGGTGGGCGTACCGCTGACCTGAAGCCCGGCTGGAGCAGAAGGAGCTGTTGTATCCACAGGGGGAAGGGAGGATGTGGTGAATGTGGCTGCATTGCTCGCTGCGGAAATGTTACCGGCTGCATCAACGGCCTTCACCGTAAAGGTATAAGAAGTGCTCGCTGTAAGACCTGTGACATTATAGCTGAGTGCGGAACCGCCAGTCGTTGCGACCAAGGTGGAGCCGTTGTATACCTTGTATCCAGTTACGCCAACATTGTCGCTGGAAGCGCCCCAAGAGAGCGATGCGCTGTTAGCGGAGACATTGGAAGCCACAAGACCCGATGGAGCAGAAGGAGCTGCCGTATCTGCAGGCGTACCGCTGCCGCCTCCGAAATCAACGTCAATCACATTATAGAAAGCATTGGCCGTATCCGCGATTTCCCATACCGCAAGAATGACTTGGTAGCCTGTTCTGCTAGGAACGGTGCAGGTGTCCGAATAGGTTGCAGGCGGCTGACCCGTGTAGTTCACGGAACAGAATGGAGTCAGATCGAATGAGTCGCGAGTGAGAGGTGCATTCGGATTCCAGTTTTGCTTGGTGATGTAATATTTCCAGCTTGTTGTGGAATGTCTTGCAGTCAGATTCCAAGTGAAGGTGTTGGTGCCAGGGGACATGCTGACTTTCGTCCACCGTGTGGATGACTGTTCGTCCATGGTTGGAAAAGCGCCGTTCGCGCTGGCAATTTTACCGTCCTCGGGGCCTGCGGCAGGAAATCCTTTTTTGGCTTCAAGACTTTGAGGCTCATACTGGATGTTACCGCAGTTGGTGTTGACCCCCGTCTTGCACAGATAGGCGCGGCTTCCAGGCGATTGTACATAACCGTGTGCAGAAGCGCGATCCGCGATGAGCAGCATTAGAGCCATCATAAACATAAGAATACCACCGGTAATTACCCATTTCATCAGGCGCTGATTCGGTAAACGAAGTGCTGTCATACTTTAATCTCCTCCATTTTTATAAGATGTTTACCAAGAGAGAATCGCTTCCGAAAGACCGACCGCAACACCTCCTTTGTGAACAATCTGCCCGGACTTGGAACCCAGCGGTTGAGGAATACATCTCGCAAATTCTCAAGGATGTTCATTTATATAAACTCTATGAAGAGCTTATATATTTGTTTGTAAAAGCGCTTACATTCAGAGCGGTAACAATAACTTTTCTTGCATGTTTAGGAGGATGGGGATTCGGAGAACGTTACTTAAAATAACACAGAATCATCTATAAATAGTAATAATTAGTATTGATATTATAAAAATAACGTATTCCATGGCGATCCACAATTATATTAATCAACGATTTCCTATACTTATGGATGATTTCATGAGATGAAGCGAAGAAGTTTATGGAAGCAGTCGATTTCGACTTCTAAAAAAACGTTTTTAAAACTTGTTTAATCAGTCCTGAAAAAATGAAATAGGTAGTTTGGCACAAAGTATACATAAAAATAATTATGTAAATAAAAAACACCAATAGACGCATCGATAAAGCTAAAAAATAACCCAGGGTGCTTTGGATAGTAAATTGTAAAAACATCCAAAATTATTGAAAGATTTTTGACGTGAAGTCTCATTAGCGGCAATAGAAATCAGATATAATCCATCTTTTTTGCCTCTAATATAAATTGAACATCTGTTTAACAATATTTTCTAAGTGCAGCTCATTCATGAGTTTAAACTTCACAGAGGGGGTTAAATATCATTTGAATCCAATACAACTTAGGAGGTAACGAACATGACTCAAAAAATAGTTGGTGTTTTTGCTTCAGAACAAGATGCGACGGATGCGATTCAAAACTTAAAGGACATTGGTTATCGTGCAGACGATATATCGGTTATCGGAAAAAATAAGGCTGACATGAATGCTATACATGATGAAACCGGAACGAAAGCACCTGAAGGCGTAGCGGCTGGTGCTGCTACCGGAGGGGTACTTGGAGGCGTCGCCGGACTGCTGGCAGGCTTGGGTGCGCTGGCGATTCCGGGCATCGGCCCGATCGTAGCGGCTGGTCCTATTGCTGCGACCCTTACAGGAGCTGCAGTGGGAGCGGGTACCGGCGGTCTTGTCGGCGGACTTGTTGGTCTCGGAATTCCGGAGGATCAGGCCAAAGAATACGACTCTGACGTGAAGAGCGGACGCATCCTCGTTATGGTGGACGCGGATGATACGCAGGAAAATCGCGTGTATACCATTTTCCGGAATCACAATTCCCTGAACGCCAAATATTACAACGATACGAACGTCGATGCCGATTCTCAATTGAAGCGCGACTCCATCGACATGGAAAAAACGACAGATACGAGAGAGCCTGCTTTCTACCAGGAAATCGCTACGATGGATCGCCCGGTGGATACATTGAACAATGAGACGGATCAAGAGCGTACGATGCGACTTCGTGAGGAGCAGCTGGACATTTCGAAAAGACAGCAAACGACCGGTGAAGTGAATCTCCGCAAGGAAGTGGTCGAGCATGAACAGACCATTAATGTTCCGGTAAACCGTGAAGAAGTGGTGATCGAGAAAAAAGCCGTTCAGGATCAGTCGACAGGCGAACCCATCGGCCACGATGAAACCATCCGCATTCCCGTGAAGGAAGAGCAGGTGGAAGTCAACAAACGTCCTGTGGTGACTGGTGAAGTGGAAATTCATAAGCGTCAGGTTCAAGATACCGAAGAAGTTCGTGATACCCTGAAAAAGGAAGAGGCTCATCTGGAGCAAA
Organism: Paenibacillus sp. SAFN-054; assembly: GCF_051966755.1. Lineage (NCBI taxonomy): Bacteria > Bacillati > Bacillota > Bacilli > Caryophanales > Paenibacillaceae > Paenibacillus > Paenibacillus sp. SAFN-054. The sequence continues at coordinate 1,297,575 of NZ_JBQCKS010000001.1, read as the reverse complement.
CCGGAAATGCCACCATTAAGGGTGACAAGAACCTATAAATAGATTGTCTGATACAGGATCAAGAATAAGCATAAATGAACGGACAGCTTCGGCTGTCCGTTTTGCTGTATATAATCCCATGCATTAAGCTAGATGTACATAATAGTAATAAAATACAGAGCTGGAAAGTTATCAAAGCATTTGTGGGACCTCAGAAGATTTTAAGGAGATGATCGAAGTTGAGGAGATACATTCACTATCTGCTTTTTCTTTTGATGCTGATGGTTGCTCTAATACTGATATCGTGCAACAGTTCTATGTCATTGGACGATTATCCAGCCAGTTATAAATGGAATGATGCTATTTATTTGATAGAAAGTTCATCAATCGACCCATCCCAAGCGGGAGAAGAGGTTGGAATCATAACGGATCAGATTGCAGGAATGCCTGAAGAAAATGGAGAATCGAATCGTGCCAACAAGGACAGTAAAATTTATAAATTAAAGATGAATGAAACTCTTGATAAGCTCGTCATTCAAATGGATGGAAAGTATCACTTGTCAGAGAAAATGAATGAGGAATAATATATCGCCAGACCACGCTTTTTAACTCTAACTGCCAGATAAGGAAACATCCCATATGACTCGTTTGACCAGATCATCACGCAGGGGCCTTGCGATCAATCGCAGACCCTTTTTTGTGCTATGGATGATCATTTGTTTGCGATAAGGTAAAAATACGACCTTAAAGGTAAAAAAAGAGGTATTTAATGATCGTATAAAGTAGCTTATATTACGTTTTGAAAGCGCTTTTTTAAAATTTGAAAAGAAAGGAGATCCTGTTATATTCGAAAGCTTTATGGCCCAATAAATTATGTAGAGGAGTCCTGCCCCCAATGAAATCTGGTCATATATTGCGTATCGTGTTAGGTGTCAGTCTGTTGGCAAGCAGTATTGTCGGTTTGGCACAAACAGCCAAAGCATCTCTCTCGGATGGTCTGGTGCTGGATTACACGCTGAACCGTTCTTTTAACGGGACGAGCGAATTTGTTGATAAAACCGCTGATCTGGGCACGGTTTCCGGCTTAAGCCAAGGTTCGGTAGCCGTTAAATTCAAAACGACCAGCACGGCGCAGGCCAAAACCTTCCTAAGCGCTTCCGATACATCGGATCCGTCCAGCAATATTTCGTTTACGATGAATAACGGGACAGTGTACTTCGAGAACAGGGAAAATAATGCGTATGCAACCCGCATCAGTGCCGCAGGTACCTATAACGACGGGAACTGGCATACGGCAGTTCTCAATGTGAGTAGTACAGGGACCAAAATTTATGTTGACGGGTATGAGAAGGTGTCATCGCCATCGACCGCTTTTTTCACGAATGTAACGAATCTCAAAGGGATGTGGGTCGGCAAAAACGTCGATAACGGCGGCAGTCAGTGGTTCTATAAAGGTGAGCTGGATTTCGTAAAGCTGTATTCGAGTCCGCTCACGGATGCTCAAATCAAGCAAATCAGCAGCATGTTTCAAGATACCGTATTATTTGATATCGCCGATGGAAAAGGCTACGCCCAGTACCGGATTCCCAGCATCGCGGTCATGGCCGACGGCACGGTTCTGACCGTTGTTGAGGGCCGTTCCGGCGGCGATCAAACGCCAACAGATCTTGTGCTCAGACGCAGTACGGACGGCGGCAAGACCTTCTCGGACAACGTGATTCTGGCGCCGGGCAAGTCACAGGGCTTTGCGGAAATGAATCCGATGCTGCTCGCGGAGAATACCGGAAGTACTGTCCATCTGCTGTGGAGCCGCTGGAAGTGGGGCAACTGTCAGTTCTTCATCCGTACCAGCCATGATAACGGCATCACATGGGATGCGGCAAGGGACATTACCAGCGTGCTGAACGCATACAAGGATCCTGCCAACCCGAATTACTTTGCCAATTTGTCCGGAGCCGGCATGGGACCTGGACACGGCATTCAGCTGAAGGACGGAACGCTGATGGTGCCGATCTATTTTACGACACCGAACTGGACGAACAGCACCGTAGCTACGATTTACAGCAATGACGGCGGTCTGACGTGGCAGGCGGGTACCAAAGTGCCGAACCCGTCCGGGTTCACGAAAATCCACGAAAACATGATGGTCCAGCTCTCGGATGGCAGCCTGATGGCAAATATGCGAAATCCGGGAAGTGATTACCGCGCGGTATCGACTTCGAGCGGCGTTACCGGGACTTGGAGTACGCCTCATTCCGACCAGGTTCTGGTCGACCCGGTGTGCCAGGCCAGCATCCAGCGCTACGATGACTCGACGATATTGTTCACGAACGCAGCTGATCCTACCTACCGTAATCATATGACGATCCGTATGAGCAACGACGATGGCGCTACCTGGTACAAATCCAAGGAAATTTATGCAGGTTCCAATGGTTACTCGGATATCGGTGTAAGCTCGAATAAAACCATTTATGTATTCTATGAAAAACCGGCATCCCAAAAAATCTCTCTTGCCATCTTTAATAAAGCTTGGGTAGAGGCTCCATAAGCATCAGTCCAAAAGCCGCTTTGCAAAAAATGCAGGGCGGCTTTTGCTGCCTATCCAGCGCTCAAAAAACGCCAAATGACGACATGCGGCGGCAGAAACTTGTCCATCCGCTTGTTTCGAGCTATAATATACCAGTGTATTTATAAGACCGAGGTATCGAATCAATAGCGAAAGAGAGCGGAAAATATGGGTCGTAAATGGAATAATATCAAGGAAAAGAAAGCTTCGAAAGATGCAAATACAAGTCGCATATATGCCAAATTTGGCCGCGAAATCTATGTGGTTGCCAAGCAAGGCGAGCCTGATCCGGAATCCAACCGTGCACTGAAGGTGGTTCTGGAACGCGCCAAAACCTACAATGTGCCGAAAGCGATTATCGACCGCGCATTGGAAAAAGCGAGAGGCAACTCCGATGAAGTGTACGACGAGCTTCGTTACGAAGGCTTCGGGCCAAACGGCTCGATGGTCATCGTCGATGCGCTGACGAACAACGTGAACCGGACGGCTTCCGAAGTACGTTCCACGTTCAGCAAAAATGGAGGTAACCTGGGAGTCAGCGGCTCCGTCGCTTACATGTTCGACCAAACGGCGGTCATCGGCATCGAAGGCAAAACGGCCGACGAAGTGCTTGAGCTGATGATGGAAGCGGACGTTGACGTGCGTGACATCGTGGAAGAGGACGAGGCCGTGATCGTTTATGCCGAGCCGGACCAATTTCAGGCGGTTCAGGATGCCTTCAAAGCAGCAGGCGTAACCGAATTTACCGTTGCGGAGCTGACGATGCTTGCGCAAAATTATGTTACGATTCCTGAGGATGCCCAGGCACAGTTCGAGAAACTGATTGATACGCTGGAAGACTTGGAAGACGTTCAGCAAGTGTATCATAACGTCGAATTCGAAGAGTAGTTGATTTCGTTTGTTAATAAGAAGGTCAAGGAAAGCCGCATTTGCGGCTTTCTTTTTTTGTCTGTTCACCAATTCACATGTCAGATTTATACAAAATATGATATGATCATGCGGAGAATAGTTTTTGGCGCCAAACAAACCAAAAGAGAGAGGAGAGGGTAAGCCATGGCGAAGCTGAAGGACATTGCCGAGCGGGTTGGCGTATCCATATCGACCGTTTCCCGCGCAATCAGCAATGACATGAACCGGCCGGTGAACGAAGAGACCAAGCGGAAAATAAGGGATGCGGCACGAGAGCTCGGGTACCGGATTCAGGAGGAGTCTCATCCAAGTTCTCCCGTCAGCGGTACTCCTAAACATATCGCTATTGTTGTTCCGCAGCAGTTGATCGAGAACCACCCGTATTTTACCGAAGTATTGGCCGGGTTTCATGACCGGATGGACGAGCTGGGTCACCCTCCTGCAATCGTACGTACGTCGGATGAAGTCAGTGATGCCGATCGGATCAAGAACCTTATCAGGGAGACCGGGGTTAAGGGCATCGTGGTCATCAGCTGGTACGATCCGGAGCTAATCGAGCTGCTTGAGAAAGAGAAAATTGCGGTTCTGGGTGTCAGCCTGAACGATGACCGGCTTACCGTACCTGTGGTGGACTGCGATCGGATCTTCTCCGCCAGGGCCGCTGTTCGTCATTTGATTGAACGGGGGCACCGCCGGATTGGTTTTATCGGGGGACCAGCCTATTCGAGAAAAATGGACAACGATGAACGCTTTGTCGGATATAAATTCGCCATGCTGGAAGCGGATCTGCCTCTGCCGGATGAGTGGATTATCAACACCGGCTGGAATGTCAACCTCAGCTATAGCAGGCTTACCGAACTTCTCGGCAATCGTCCCAAGGAAGAGTGGCCAACGGCCATTCTGTGTGCAAGCGACATGCTGGCGATTCCCGCCATGCGAGCGGTCGTCGAACAGAAAGCCCGTATTCCACAGGATATTGCGTTTGTCGGAATGGATGATATTTCGTTTGCACAGTACACGAATCCCCCATTAACTTCCGTCCATGTTCCCAAATACGAAATCGGCAAAGTGGCCGCACAATTCATGATAGATTATCTGAATGGAGACTATCCTGCGCTCCCCAAAATTCTGCTTCCTTATGAATTGATCATCCGGGAATCGTCGGATTATGAGCGTCCGGAAAAAAGGCAGCCCCTCTGAAGACGGGAAATCCAGTGCGATGATTATGTAATGTTTACTCACACATCTCTTTAATATAGCTACTTTATAATGCCTGGCAGCCAATTTGGTGTCAGGTTTTTTTGCTGTAATTTCATCTGGTTTATAGAGTTGGATACCAAACTATGCCAAAAATAATGTTTGACAATCCAAATTATTCTATATTATGATGATAAAAATTCATTACTTGGCGCTAAATCCAAATTTTTTGGCGCTGGATTTCTGAATTGTCCTCTATTTTAGTTCACTAAATGATTGCGCTTACACAGTTGATCATATTGAATATGTAATTAGACGAACTCTATCTGCAGCCTATCATCCCAATACATTTTCTTCCTCAATGTAAGTCTATCACTTCAACCCTATCCAAATATTATTCCAAAAATAACGGCGATATTCGCCAAAAGAATGATTTTTGTATTTCGATTTGTTTGTTAATTATCTTTACATAAATTTGGTTACGAACTTTGGCCATATCATCCTTTATTCCGTGAAGGGAGTGATCCGTTAAAGAACGAGAGCGACGATATTCACTGATCTGCATGATTGACGATGCTCACATGCTCTGCTCGAAACAAGGAGGGGATCCTGGTGTCCAATATCAAGGTTTCAGCGCTAGCCCGAACGGCTCCGGAAGCCAAACTAGACTCCAGAAAATTGAAATGGAGCCGCATTACGCGCAACTGGCAGCTGTATCTGCTCATTTTTCCGGTTGTCGCTTACTATGTTCTTTTCCATTATGTGCCCATGTACGGGATTCAGATTGCTTTTAAGGATTTCATCGCTACCAAAGGCATAAACGGCAGCCCATGGGTAGGTACAGAGCATTTCGAACGTTTCTTTCACAGCTATTTTTTCTGGAGGCTGATCAAAAATACGTTGGGACTCGGTCTATACAGCCTGGCATTAGGCTTTCCGATTCCAATTATCCTGGCACTGCTCATGAATGAAGCCAAATCGGCCAAGTTCAAAAAATTCGTGCAAACCGTTACGTACGCGCCGCATTTTCTATCCACGGTCGTCGTGGTCGGCATGATGATGATATTTTTGTCGCCTCGTTACGGTATCGCGAATCACCTTATTACGATGTTCGGCGGCCATCCGATCAATTTCATGGCGGAGCCGGCGTGGTTCAAATCGTTGTATGTTTTCTCTGACGTATGGCAGACGATGGGCTGGAGCTCGATTATTTATCTGGCGGCGCTTGCGGGCATTGACCATCAGCAGCATGAGGCAGCAAGAGTGGACGGAGCGGGCAGAATTCGTCGGATTTGGCATATCAACCTGCCGGGCATTCGGCCGACCATCATCATCCTGCTTATTCTGAATATCGGCAGCATCATGGGCATCGGCTTCGAGAAGGTGCTCCTGATGCAGAACAACCTGAACATGGAAACCTCGGATATCATCGCGACATACGTCTACCGGGCAGGGATTCAGGGAGCCGAATACAGCTTCTCCGCAGCCATCGGATTATTCAATTCGGTCATTAACTTCATTCTCTTGATCACCGTGAACTGGGTCTCGAAACGCATGAGTGAAACGAGTCTATGGTAAGGAGGAAGCCTTATGCTATTGGAATCCCGTGGAGACCGCGTATTCAATGTCATGATCTATGTTGTGCTAAGTGTGATTACCCTTATTGTGCTGTACCCGCTCGTGTTCGTACTCAGCGCCTCCTTTAGCGATCCGCAGACCGTGCTGCGCGGCGAGATGCTGCTGTGGCCCAAGGGCGTGAACCTGAACTCCTATGCAAAAATATTTCAGAATCATGACATCCTGACAGGTTACTCCAACACGCTGCTCTACACGTCCATCGGTACGCTGATCAATCTGGTGATGACGATCCTGGGCGCTTACCCGCTGTCTCGAAAAGATTTCGTGGGTCGCAACGCCATTATGGCGATATTCGTCTTCACGATGTTCTTCGGAGGCGGACTGATTCCGACCTATTTGCTGATCAAGGACCTCGGCATGCTGAACAACTTTTGGGTCATGATCATTCCTAACGCGGTATCGATCTACAACATCATAATCATGCGGACGTTTTTCCAGCAGTCCATTCCCTATGAGCTGCAGGAGGCGGCTACGATCGACGGATGCACCAACATCCAGATTTTAAGCCGCATTATTTTGCCGCTGTCGATGCCGATTATCGCGGTTATGATTCTCTTTTATGCCGTGAGTCACTGGAACGCCTTCTTCAATGCCCTTCTGTATCTGTCTGATAAAAACAAATTCCCGCTCCAACTGATTCTGCGAGAAATCCTTATTCAGGGGCAGACGAGCGATATGGTCAAAATGTCGACCGAATCGGCAATCAAGCAGCAGCGCGAGGTGGAGGGAATCAAATACGCCGTGCTGGTCGTGGCCAATATTCCGGTGCTCATCCTGTACCCGTTCCTGCAGCGGTATTTCGTGAAAGGCGTCATGATTGGAGCCATCAAAGGGTAGACCTTGAATGGATAAATGAGGATTTACAAAAGGGAGGAATGAAAATGATGAACAGCAAAAGGGGAAAGATGCTGCTGTCCTGCCTCGTTTCGGTTTCCATTCTGGCGGGATGCAGCTCCGGTAAGTCGGCAGACTCGGGAGACGGCAAGGCCAAAGCGGCCGATGAGGCGCAGATCAACGAAACCGGGTTTCCGATCGTAAACGAGAAAATGACGGTGAATGCCTTTGCTGCCAAGTTTTTCGCGAATGCGGATTGGAACAACATCCGGATTTGGAACGACTACGAGAAAAAGACCAATATTCACGTCCAGTGGGATACGGTACAGACGGATGCCTTGAAGGAAAAACGCAATTTGCTGCTCGCTGGCAACGATTATCCGGAGCTGTTTTATGCATCTGCCTTCTCCAGATCCGATTTGCTCAAGTACGGCAAACAGGGTGCTTTCATTCCTCTGAACGATTTGATTGACAAGTATGCTCCCAACTTCAAGGCTCTTATGGAAAAGTATCCGATCATCGCCAAAGGCATCACGATGCCGGACGGCAACATTTACGGCCTGCCGACGATCTATGATCCTGAGTTTAAATCGGTTCTGTACGGTACGCCATGGGTGAAGCAGGAATGGCTGGATAAGCTGGGGCTCAAGCAGCCGGAAACGCTGGATGATTTTTATAACCTGCTGAAGGCTTTCAAGAACAATGACCCGAACGGCAATGGCCAAAAGGATGAAATTGGCTGGGGCGGGATTGGAACAGCCGGCATCGTCAATTATCTTCGAGGTTCATTCGGGCTGAACACACATGGCACGTCGAACGTCAATGTGGATACGGACCCGGAAACCGGCAAGGTGCGCTTCATTCCCGCTGATCCCCGATACAAGGAACTACTTCAATTCGTCAACAAGCTGTACAAAGATGGTCTGCTGGAGCAGGATATTGTATCGGTGAAAAGCACCGAGGTGGATGCCAAGGGCATGGAGGGTCTGCTCGGCATCTCGGATAGCGTGGATCCGGTCGCGATTTATAATCAAAAGGGCTACGTGGGGCTGAATGTACTCAAAGGACCGCACGGCGATCAGAGCTACAATGCCTTCGGCTCCCCGCTCGGCAACATCGGCATGTTCGTGCTGACGGACAAGGCGAAAAATCCGGAGGCGATGATGCGCTGGATGGACTACTTCTACAGCGACGAAGGCATCAAGCTGTTCTTCATGGGCTGGAAGGACGAGACCTATGTGGAAGATGCGGACGGCAATGTGGACTATGTCGAGGAGATCAAAAACAACCCGAACGGCCTCACGCTCGACCAGGCGGTTGGACAGTATCTGGTATGGCTGGGCGGATACTATCCGGGCTTCGTGAAACAAAAATACTTCAAAGGCGCGGAAGGCATGCCGACTTCGGTCGAAAATGCGAAAAAGGCCGAGCCCTATGCCTTGAAGCAGGAAGACATCTGGCCGCCGTTCAACTTCACGCAGGATGAGCAAAGCGAATTGACTACAATCCAGACGGACATCGATGCCTATGTACTTGAAATGAAGGATAAATTCATCACCGGCAACGAATCGTTTGATAATTGGGACAAATATGTGGCTGCTTTACAAAAAATGGGTATGGACCGCTATGTCGCGATTTATGAGTCTGCAGCGGAGCGCTATACCAAGGCAGATTGATCAGAACACCTACAGAGAGGCAGGAAATAACGATGAAACCTATGACAGCCGTATTAGTCGGAGCGGGAGCCAGGGGCGCGAAAGGCTATGCCCGCTACGCGCTGGATTACCCGCATGAATTGACGTTCGTTGCCGTCGCGGAAGCTGATCCGATCCGCCGGGAACGATTCGCCGCAGACCACGGCATTCCGCCCGAACGATGCTTCACATCCTGGGAGCAGCTGCTTCAGGAGCCGCGGCTTGCCGAGATTGCGATGATTTGCACGCAGGATCAAATGCATTATGAGCCTACGATGCAGGCCTTGAAGCAGAATTACCATGTGATGCTGGAAAAGCCGATGTCGCCGTCTCCTGCAGAATGCATCGATATGGAACGCATGGCACGGGAACAAAACCGTTTGCTCACCATCTGTCATGTGCTCCGGTACACGCCGTTTTGGAGCAAGATCAAGCAGGTCATACAGGAAGGACGCATTGGCGAAGTCGTGTCCATCCAATTAAACGAGAATGTGGGTTACTGGCATATCGCTCACAGCTTCGTGCGCGGAAACTGGAACAATTCGAACACGTCGAGTCCGATGATTCTGGCCAAATCCTGTCATGACATGGATGTGCTCTCTTGGCTCATGGACCGTCCGTGCCTCCGGGTCAGCTCATTCGGATCGCTGAAATACTTCCGTGAAGAATATGCGCCGGAAGGGTCCGGCGACCGCTGCCTCGACTGCGCCGTCGAGCCGACATGCGCCTATTCCGCTCCCCGGTTCTATCTTAGCGATCAGTACAAGGGCTGGGCAGGCCATTTTACACCGGAACTGACGAGGCAAAATATCATTCAAGGCTTGCAGGATACGGACTATGGACGCTGCGTATTCCGAAGCGACAACAATGTCGTGGACCATCAGGTCGTGAATATGGAATTCGAAGGCGGGGCGACAGCCATGTTCAGCATGTGCGGCTTTACCTATGAGCAGGAACGGAGAATTCAGATCATGGGTACGCAGGGCGAACTGCGCGGGGAAGAGGACAAGATTACGTTGTATGATTTTTTGACGCATCAAAAAACGACAATCGATATACCCGTTCAGACCAGCGGACACGGCGGCGGGGACAGCGGCATCGTCCGTGATTTCCTGAACCAGGTTCGCGGCTATAGCGGCCAGGAGAGCATGACTTCGGCATCCGCTTCCGTACGCAGCCACATGATCGCTTTTGCAGCTGAAACCTCTCGGCTGAGCGGCGGGCAGGCGATTGAATTGAACGATTATATGCGGCAGTTGGCGCCTGCGGGAGCTGTTCCATCTGAATCGTAACTTAAGTCCTGAGCAATGCTAAAAGATCTGTCTTCTTTCCGGGAACGGAAGGGGACAGATCTTTTTTTTGCTTATGAAGTTGGCTAGTCCAGCACATTCATGGAAGCGATATGGTCTCTTGTTTCCTTCGTACCGATGTCGTACAGCATTTGGTAAATGTCTTTTACATCGCGTTCATACAGATCGTTATCGTTGTCGTAATGCTCGGGAATGCCGGGATAGTGCATGCGGAAATAGGTTTCCATATCGAAATGATACATGGAGCCGAACAGATCGCGAAGCTGCTGAATCTCTTCCGGCGTAGCTTTGACGACCAGTTCATACGGGGCCTCATCCTGGCGTTCTGAAATGTATCTGGATTGTACCGATATATAGTACGTCTTTTTATCCAACAACGAACACTCCTAACGATTTAAGTTAATCCTTTGACCTCGAGATACCACCAGACCAATCCGCCGATGACGACTAGGATCGGAAAGACTAGATAGAGGATGACGATGGGATTGGCGAGCAATGGATGCTTGGCGACCGTGGGACTGATATGATCGTATCTTTGTTTTTGTTGTTTGCGCATGATGGACACGGACATGTATAGCGAGATTGCGCAGGCGATTACAGCAATGGCGATCAATACTGTATACATCAATTTGATTTCTCCCCTGTCATCGTTTTGATTAATTCATATGATTTACGTAATCGGCAAAAATATTCATATCCGGCGATGAATACAGCGGCAGTTCATTTAAAGGCGTTTTGTTGTTATATATAGTAACGATTAGAGAGCCATTGTGCTGTAAACGACCAATTTCATTTGATTAATTCATATATAGGACGTATTATATATTGATTAATGCTTTTATATGACGTATTATACAGACAGTAATATTGCATCGGAGAGGAGGAATTTCTTATTAAGCTGACTTCTCGGCAATTGGAAATTCTGGATATCGTAAAAAAGCATGCTCCCATTACGAGCGAACAAATTGCTGAAATGCTGAATCTGACCCGCCCAACCATCCGTTCGGATTTGTCGATCCTGGTAAGCCTCGATTATATCGATGCGAAGCCGAAAGTAGGTTATTTTCCGGGAACGCGCAAGGCCAGTAGTGAAGAGGATAAACAGAGCCTGCTCGAAATGAAGGTTGGCGACATTCATGGCGTGCCGGTCATTGTCCGCGAAACGACGACCATCCATGATGCGGTGGTGACCTTGTTTCTCGAAAACGTGGGCCATCTGATCGTGACGGACGAGGAAGGCAAGCTTGTGGGTATTGTGTCACGCAAAGACATGCTGAAGGTCACCCTCGGCAATGCTGCAGCGTCTGCGATGCCTGTAAGTTTTATCATGACACGCAGAGCCAACGTGGTGACGGTATCACCCGAGGATTCGGTCCTCGAGGCGGCACGGAAGATTATATCGCATCAAATCGACAGTTTGCCGGTTGTAGTGCCGGCGCCCTCCGGTAATGAGGGTGACGTGAATGTGGTCGGAAGAATCTCCAAAACCAATATCATCAGAAAATTACTTGAGATGCTAGCAGAGGATTAATGGGAGGAATGGGATGAAACAGGCATCAAATCGTGTGATAGCCATTTGCTCGGACGCCATTGGTGAAACGGCAGAAGCGGTTGCGCTGGCGACGCTTCGGCAGTTTGAGTTAACAAACACGGAAATTAAACGGATTATGAATGTTCGGCATGAAGATGAAATTACGCGTCTCATGGAGGAAGTGGCGAGTCGCGGAGGCATGGTCATTTATACGATCGTGCAGCCGGAGCTGCGGGAAGCGATCAAGGAGGAGGCCATTCGGCTGGGCGTCCGCACAGTCGATATCATGGGACCGATGATGCAAGCTGTCATCGATACGTTCAATGATACCCCTAAGCGGCTGCCGGGACTGCTCCACAGACTGGATGAAGATTATTTCCGGCGGATCGAAGCCATAGAATTCGCAGTCAATAACGATGACGGCAAAGATGTCGGAGCGATCCTTAAAGCAGATATAATCCTGCTTGGCGTGTCACGGGTATCCAAGACGCCGCTGTCGATCTTCCTCGCGCATAAAGGCAAAAAGGTCGTCAATTATCCGGTCGTGCCCGAGCTGACGCCCCCGGCTCAATTGCGGGAGGTTAGGAACGGGAAAATCTTCGGCCTGACCATAGATGCGCAGCAGCTGGTCAAGATTCGTTACGAACGGCTCAAGGCGCTTGGACTCCCGGTGGAGAACCATTACGCTTCGCTGGAACGGGTGAAGTCGGAGCTGAATTACGCGCACTCCTTATACGAATCGTTGGGTTGTCCGGTGATCGATGTCACGGATAAAGCGATTGAGGAAACGGCCTGCCTTATCATGCAGTATTTTTAATTATCGGTAGAGAGATCAATAGGTAGCATAAATGATTATAAATGGAGGGAAATAAGAAATGGAACATCATATAGCTTTGGAGTTGGTACGTATTACGGAAAAAGCCGCTATGGAGTCGGCCCGCTGGACGGGAAGAGGCGATAAAAACAGCGCAGACCAGGCCGCAACGACGGCAATCCGGAGAGAATTAAACTCCGTAGCTATAGATGGAACGGTCGTCATCGGGGAAGGTGAAATGGACGAAGCCCCGATGCTGTACATCGGCGAGAAGGTCGGCAACCGCCGAGGTCCCAAAATCGATATCGCCGTCGATCCCCTGGAGGGTACGGAAACGGTCGCAGCGGGTCTCAATGATGCCATCTCGGTAATCGCTGCCGCACCGGAGGGCAATCTGCTGCATGCTCCGGATATCTACATGGAGAAGCTGGCTGTCGGACCTGCGCTTGCCGGGCATCTATCCTTGAACGATCCGATCGAAACGACGCTCGCCAAAGCATCCAGCATTTTGAATAAACCATTGTCCGATATGACGGTGTCGATTCTGGACAGGGAACGTCACCAGGCACAGATCGCTGCGCTTCGCCAAGCCGGAGTCCGGATTAAACTGCTGAGTCATGGCGACGTGATGGGTGCGATCGATGCAGCATCGGATAGCGATGTAGATATGTACATTGGATCAGGCGGCGCTCCCGAGGGCGTATTGGCTGCAGCGGCTCTCCAGTGCATGGGTGGTGAAATGCAGGGACGCTTGCTGCCGGACGGAATCGAAGAATTCGAACGCTGTAAGCGGATGGGTATACAGGATCCGCATCAGCTGCTTCGAATGGAAGATATGGTCGGTCGTGATGGGGTACTGTTCGTCGCGACCGGCGTAACATCCGGTGACTTCCTCAGTGGTGTACGAATCCTGCCGAATCATAAAGCGGAAACCCATTCGGTGATCATGCATTCCCGAAATCAACTGATCAGCTTCCTCCGTACCATTCATAAAATGCCGATCACAAGAGAAATTATAACCGAAGCGGCAATGTAACTCATATAAATGTGTGCGTATTCCCATAACAGATTACCCAGGTAAACCGAAGGACCAATTCCGAAGAACTCTCCGATCAGACGGAGAGTTCTTTTGGTTCTATGCGCATACGCGCATGTTTGCAGGCACAACGTATGGAACAACATATGTCTTTGGAAATTGACAATTGCTTCACATTTAGTTCTAACGTCCGCTTTTCGTTCGTATGAAACAGTATCAGTATTCTTATTCACGTTTCCCTTTTTCATTTGTGATGTCTAAGCTGCTCACATTACATGGTAAGGAAGTGAAAAGGGCTTATGGTAAAAACTCATCGGACGAAATATCTATGGAACGCTAAAGTTTGTCGGTCCCTTGGAGCCATTGCTGCGGTTTCTCTTCTCCTGCTGACGTTCATGCCTCCATCACCTGCACGCGCGTTCTCGCAAATTACCATTCAGAACCCGGATGCTAACGCTCCTCTTGAACCTGGGATCGTACATGTTACTGGAACGTTCAGCGGTGTTTACGACATTGCATTAGCGGTTAACGGAGAATTATGGGTGGAAGCCCGAATGGAAGACCCGGATGCCGACGGTACAGGTACATGGTCGACGGATGTTGACTTAACCTCGTATGACGGGCCTGTGGAGATCATTGCAAGAGGAGTGGACAGCGTTACCCGATATGCAGCCTGGTCGCCGTTTCTGAATCTTGAAGTCAATAATCCAGCTGCCAACACACCCGTGGTGCGAATCAATAGTCCATCGGAACAGGAAACATGGTATGGAGTAGTCCCGGTTAAGGTTGAGGTATCCGCCAAGAATGACATTGCAGCGGTAGAGGTAAGGATCAATGGAGGCGCGTGGCAGGAAGCAGGCCCATCGGACGGCACGTATACATTCATATGGGATACAAAGCCTTATGGTGGTAGAATCTGCAGCCTGGAAGCCCGTGCTCGGGACGTGAACGGCAACACCGGATTCAGCCGGTCATTGTATGCCAGGGTCGTGAAGAAACCAGGTGTAACGCCCGAATCTGGCATGACATCGGAAGAGATTCCAGCTCAGGATCTGACGGATTCCATGTCAGCAAATACAGAACAAGGAATGGATATTAAAACAGACCTGCAGGAATCTAATAATCAAGGCCGGGCCATCTGGATTTGGGAGAATGAATCCTATCCGCTCGTGTTGAATCCGGGTTCCCGGACCGTGCTGGATGCGATGGCTTCCGATACAGAGACGTTTGGCCAGGACTTGATCAAGACCTTCTACTTAGCGGTTGGAAGGTATAACGGGATTCGAATGCTGGAGGATAAGCGGCCGGAAGTGCGGGATTTCATCGATTGGGCTCATAAACGGGGATACCGTGTGCAGGCTTTGATCGCTGGTGGAACCATGCCTCCTTATTTTGGAGCCTATTCCCGTTATGAAACGCAGGCCTTATCCGAATTTGAGCAGATTTTGAACTATAATCTGTCCTCTAAACCTAAAGAGCGATTCGATGCCGTGAATATCGATACCGAGCCGTACAGTTTGCCCGATTTCAAGAGCGGTAAGCCGTCCGTCCAGGTGCAATACCTTGACATGCTTAAGAAGCTGATGGAACGTAAACAGGCTTCAGGACTGACTTTACAAGTCGGGGCCGCGATTCCGCGCTGGTACGATTCCTCCATAGACGCCAGCGAAATCCCTTGGAACGGAACGGTGAAATGGCTGTCGCAGCATATCCAGGATACAGTCGATTATATCTCAATCATGGATTACCGCGACCAGGCAGAGGGCGGAGCGGGAATAATCCAGCAGGCTCTCGGAGAAATGGAATATGCGAATACGATCGGGAAGCCGCATTCGGTTCTTATCGGCGTAGAAACGAAAGATATAGCAGACGGAGGAGATCCGGAAACAATCACCTTTAACGATGAGGGGCGGCTGTACATGGAGGCAGAGCTGGATAAGGTGTCTGAAGCTTTCGCCGGCAATACTGCTTTCGGCGGAATAGCACTTCATCATTACACTACGGTCCGGTCGCTGCCCTCCAAATGGGGACCGGGTGCGGTACGGTGGTTTCCAGGAAATGACGTCGATGCGCCATCTTCTGTTACCGGTACGCCGCAGGCAGAAGCTATTGACTATCAGCGTATCGATGTGTCTTATGGCCCTGCTTCGGATAATGCATCCATTGAAGAGTATCATATATATCGGGGCCTTGAGGGTTCCTTTGCGGCGGATGCCACTCATCTTGCAGGGATCTCCCAGAACCTGAAATTTCGGGATACGGGTCTGCTTCCGGGAACGACCTATGTGTATAAAATAACGGCTGTGGACACCTCCGGCAACGAAGGTCCTCCAAGTGATCCGATCGAGGCGGCGACGCAATATACCGATCTGAAGCCCATGGTCGTGACGCAAATGCAGCTCGGTTATGGGGAGGGTAAGGCTACGGTTACCCTGCAAATCGCCGACTTGGATTCCGGTGAAGGCATCGCAGCTGCCGTATCCGGAAGATTCACGCACATGGCCGGCAAATACGTCAATGGTTCCGCCACCTCTGCGGGAAGCTACAGCGCGAGCTCTGAAGCGATCGCAACGCTCTCAGGGGAAATCGGATTTCTACCGAGAAGAATCACGGCTCCGGGCTACTACTGGGCTCAAGCATATGACGCCGTGCATGCTCCATCAGTACGTTGGGGAGATTGAAGGACGTTTTATATATAAAGGATTATTAGTCCTGCCATGGAAGTTCGTGGCGGGATTTGTTTGGTTCGATCATTGTAAAGAGCACTGGGGATGACGAATTGGATTTAAAGTTTACATAATAAATTATATGTTATCTCTGGATTCAGCAAAACAATGGATGGATAGATATGAAGAGGAGTTGGATTTATTAATTACGGAATGTTCGAATGATTATTCCATCAATGAATGCCTTGATGGCAGCCTTATTTATAAAAATGATTAACGGGGGAGTCTGAATTTCCGGCTACGCGGATATTATGTCTACAGAATAGACATTACCAAAGTTTTAACAGCCATGACATTTGGGAAGCGGGAACAGAATAATGTTTGAAACACATATAGGTAAGTAAATAATGAATGCGATGAATAAAGATAACAAAACCCGCTCCTTTTCTAGTTAAAAGGGGCGGGTTTTTATTTAAAACCTGTGATTGCATTGAAAGTAGCCTTTTTTTAATTGACTTTAACCAATACGGTGTCGCCGAATACTTCTACGGCATCGGGAATTACAAGTTTATTGCCTTCAATGGTAATGTCGAACACATAACTTGAATCATCCAGGCGCGTATTTTTATAGCCTGAAGGAAGTTCTACTGTCCATTTCTCATACTGTAGCTTCAAACGCGAGTTACTGCTAAAAGAATATGTACCCGAAAATTCATTGTAATCTTTTTTGCCAAGGTAATGTCCCTTTGTAAATGTGCCGTCCTGAAAAAACTCAATGCGCACATTCGGTTTAGTAGCAACTTTCCATCTACCGATAATGAGACTGCTTGGGTCAGACTTAGAACTTGGAGCCGGTATGCTCAATTCATTACTTGTGCTTGGTGGATCCGGCGTTGGCTGCACCTTATTAGGTTTTGATGATGACGATGACACGGATTCAGAAGGCTCGAGTTGATTAGATGTTGGTACAACATTAGAAGGCTCTGGTTGCATAGACGATGGAACCGCAGCTGGATCCGGAGATGGTTCCAATGACTTCTGTTCTACAGTGGTATCCACGTTATTATGGGTCACTGGAGGAGATGCCAAAGTGTTTGATCTGTTATTCATTACTATGATATCCGGATCGACCAGTTTGATGTATAGGACTGCCCCTATGAGTACCACAGCGAATATTGATAAACAGATGGTAAAAAGCTTTAAGAATTTCATTTGACACCTCAATATATGTGTAATTTTATCCAAAATAACACATTAAATATTATCATTCGAGAATTAAATGTTCAAGATAAATAACAATTCGTTCCAGATCACAACATTATAATTACGTAAAATAATAATTTGACGAATAAATAATAGATATATTATTATACTATTATAAGGAGGGTTCCGATTATGGATAAAAGCATAAAATCACATTACATGAATAGGATTGACGATAAATTAACCGGGTTACCTTGGTACGTCACTGAATACATAGATAGCCGCAAACGCAAATTATCGCATACGACGCTCCTGAATTATTGTCACGATTACATTATCTTTTTTGATTGGCTCGTTTCGGAGAAATTTTCGGCAACAACCCGTAAAGAAGTTTCATTAAGCGCATTAGAAAGTTTAACGGTTCGTGAGGTTGAGAACTTTTTGTCGTTTTTGGAATATCAACTTGGCAATACCAAATACACGATTAACCGCAAGCTGTCTGCGTTAAAATCACTGTTTGATTATTTGCAGAATAAAGCGGAAACTTCGGATTTAAAGCCATATATCCTGCGTAATGTCATGGCCAAAATCGAATTTAACTCTGTTAAAGAAACCCAGGAAACGATCGCTAACCGCATTGAAGGCAAAATACTCCGTGAAGACGATTTTGAATTATTCCGACAATTTGTCGCGCATGATTATGGGGTGCTGAATCAATCCAACCTTAGAATATTTCGTTTTCATGAATTTAATCGTGAACGGGATACGGCGATTGTATCATTGATCCTGGGATCCGGACTAAGATTATCTGAAGTCGCAGGAATCAACGTTGAAGATTTGGATGTGAATAAAGGTTTGGTTCGTGTATTGCGTAAAGGCAATAAAGAGCAATATGTTTATTTTAGCCAACAAGCATTGCTTGATTTAGAAAATTACCTGAAGATCAGAGAAACGCGTTACGAAGCGGAAAAATCCGAAAATTATTTGTTTATAGCAGCGCCAATCGGTCGTAAAGGAAAAAGCCGGCGGTTAACACCAAGATCAATTGAGAAGTTAATTGAAAAGTACGCTGCAGCTTTTGGAAAGCCGGCGTTGACGGTGCATTCCTTAAGACACTCTTTTGCGACACGGTACCACCTGGAGAATAACGATGTACCGCGATTAAAAAATCAATTGGGGCATTCATCGATACAGACGACCATGATTTATACACACTTAACAGATGAAGAGATGAGAAATGCAGTGAACAATATGGACCGGTAAAACCGCGCGGTTATGCGGTTTTCTTCATACATAATCACAAAACTCGTATTTTGTACATATGTACTTCACATAGTATGACGAAAATACCTGATACTCTCGTAACCCTTGATAACTAACTCTCTTTGTACGGGATAAAGCCCTAGAATTGTATGTGCTATATCATAAATGAAGTATCCAAACCCGCATCTTCCGAAATCGATCGGACGAGGCTCTCCATGATGAAATATTATATTTCCTTGATGAAGATCACCATGAATAAGCCCATAACTATTTCTATCTTTATGACGCATGGACATCCATGCGGATATTTGCTCAGCGGCTGATAAATATAATTGGAATTCAGCATCATTCAAGAAGCGATTATAATATTTCGTTAAACGAGTAATCGCTAGCCTAAAGCTATGCTCATCCCAAGTAGGGCGTTTGAAGTTTGAAGTCAGCTCAACATTCTGTGATGCTTGATGGAGTTTTGCCAAGAGAACTCCCTCTCTAAATATCTGATTATCCGTAAGGCCCCCTTTGTCATGCTCTCCCTCTACCCACCTCATTAATGAAGCATTACATTGGTAACCATTTTCTAGATCTATTTTTGTCGTTCTTGAACCATGACGATTCAAAATACCCTTTGGAATAACAACATCAATTTTGTTATGAAGTGAATCTAGCAAGAATAATTCAGAATCTATCTCATCGCCACTCGTTTCAACGTGGATTCGAAGTAATAAGGTTTCACTCTTACTTGTTTCAAGAACAAAAGTGCATGTATCTGAGAGTTGATTAAACCGAATCCGATCCCAATCTATATCATAATGTTGAATCGCCTTCAAAGCTGCTTGCTTATATTGCATAATTGCTTTCTCAATACCTTCATCCGATATAAATACCATTGCCATCCCCCTTAAATCACCATAATTCATTCTAGCGTTAGTATATAGGGAATATTACAGCATGAATATGGAGAGTATTCGTCTATACATTCATTACATAAGACAACCGACTAGGACTACAAAATTGGATGAAGCAATTGGTGAACATGTATCCGATTCAAACGTACTTTGTAGAGATTTATGGCGGATAGTTATCATTGCCCTATTTTCAAAAAAAGCTCGTATTGGTTTTATCCAATACGAGCCTTTATTATGCCTGTTTTGTATAAACGATCTTCTTTATGCTATCATGGGATAGGCAGTAGGAACTTGCGAGCTTTTCCACATTCTCACCTTGCTGGAAAAGCTTCCGAATCTCTGCATTTCGGTTCACAAGAAATTCACGTTGCCCTGAATCATGTCCCCACTTTTTTCTAGATCCTTTGGGTGCGGGAATATATAAAGTCTTACCTTGGATATAACATTGTACTTCACGAAGTAATTTTTCTGGTAAAATCTCATCAGCTGAAATATATTTCATTGGCTCTGCCCCTTCATCTCATATCGATGGAAAGATGCAAAGCCTATATGACAAACGGTTCCTTGTCATTGATTCCTTGTTATGCGGTTAGATTAATAGGCTCCATGAAAACAACCGCACTAATGTCATATAGACTTTGCATGGAGCGAGTCTTCAACCCGTGCATCGGTAAAGATTCACGAAGTATAGTTTTACGAACATACCTCATATCGATATCCCTCTCTTCAGATGATATATACTTTATTATCATTAGTTCTGTATTATGATGATGAATTCCTTTATTTCTCTGTTTTAGGCTACTACGCGTTCGAGCCTCATGTCTTTTACCTCATATCCGTAAATCTGGGCCCTATAACGTCTAGTGTTATAAGTCAATTATCGTTCCCGTTAGCTTAATGATGCCTCATTTTACGGTTATAATTTCTCTACTGAACACTCATGGTTTAGATGAGCTGCTGTTTTTTTAATATAACCGGGCAAACAGGATTATGTTCTGTTTCTTCCGTTCAATTAATTTTAGTCTTACTCACCTACCATACCGTCACCATCACGATCATCCATGTATTTGTACAACCAATGTTATATTTAGGTTAAGTAAGTTAAACTGTTGAAATTAAAAGGACCACACATATTAGATATGTCTAAGATGTATGGTCCAATTTTATTTTCTTCAACTAAAGTTTCCCGTTAGCTTAATCCTGTTGTGTGATTATCAGCTTGAATTTTTGACGACTACCGCCTTCAGGACCATTCGGAATCGGTTCTATTTGAGGTACAAATCCGAATTTTTGATATAACCGTCTTGCAGGCTGCCCATCCGGGATATCATTACCAAAAGTAGTAACTGATATTTCAGCTGGGACATTAACATCTTTCAGTACATGTTTCAATAGTTTAGTTGCTATGCCTTTATTTCTCGCTCGAGAGGAAACAGCTAACCATCCGATCTTGTAGCTTGGTGAATCTACTGACGAGAATAATATTCCACCGAGTAAGCAAGATCCTGGAGCTCCATCGTATTCCCTAACACAGAATGCACTGCCTTGGTTAATATTTTTCTCTATTGCACGAATAAATTTTGGATCGCTTACCATAGGACCAAATAAGAATTCTACTTCAGCAGCCAATTCCAACCATCTGTTCAAATCATCTTTTGTAGCATTCACAACGTTCATAATAAGCCCCTTCGAAAGAATGAATATTTTCTACCTAATTGTACCATATGTTGGAATTATACTGCCCGTTGGTTGAGAAAAGGAAGCCGATCACAAGAAGTCGGCTGCCTTCAGCTACCATTGTTGAGCTATACTGCCCGTTAGCCTAACGAAAAAGGAGTAGCTGCCAACCGGCGGACTGCTCCATGCTATTTTGAATTAACGTTTCCCGTTAGTCCAACTTTTCGTCTTCGTAAGTATAATAAACCCATCAACTGCAATTTACTTTATTTATTATCCAATCAAGTAACATCTGACTCCCTTTTTGCATCGTATCTGAGCCATTGATAATCATATCTGCGTACCATCGAGTGGGTTCAACATAAATATCATGTCGGTACCTTACCAAATCAAATTAGTTTTTCCATCTCTCGAAGATTTCGCCTAACGTTCTTGTATCTACGAACCCGAGAGGCTTAAGGCGCGTAAGCGCCGGGTCCTACGGACTTAGCCTCGCAGGGTTGTGAGCCGATTTCGCTTCTAAGCTATCCATCTTGTGAACCAAGGGCGTAGCCCGCAGTGTAGATACGTTGTTATCGGATGTTGAGGCCATCTTCGACTTTACTAAATTACTGCCTTTCTAAAGAATTCTGATAATCTTATACTAACTTGAACCGTCTGAAAATCATCATGATAAATTCTATATACGCTCGGATCATCTGAACTTTATTGAATATTAATGAACAGTGGATCTCCACTTCCATGAGAGCAACTTGCAACAAATAAATATCCATTTGCATCATGCTTATTCCAGGTTCAAACTCAAATGATTCCTGAATAACTGACTTTATATCCCCCCAAATCACAAAAGAAATGCCATCATAATCCTCTTCTGGTTCATCTTCTTGAAATCCAAACTCTGAATCTATAATTGAATGATTGAGATACAGATCGAAATACCAGTCGGGTAAATTGAAGTCTAATCTTCTTTGTAATTCTTGTAGCTCGACTCTATTTGCTCTTCTACCCTCATACACTGGATATTTTTCTTTAATCCTTTTTAATAGGTTTTCCGATTCTATAAGTATGTTATGATTCAAGAAAATCACCTTCTTTTATTAATCCGCTGCCTCAATTTCCTATAACGTTATTGTATTCACGAACCCGAGAGGCTTAAGTGACCAGAGGGAACGGGTCGTCAGACTTAGCCTCGCAGGGTTGTCCGGCTGAACCCACACTCTGCACTTCTACTTCGGTCCGGACCAAGGAGCGTCAGCGACGCAGCGTGAATAAGTTGTTATATGAAGTACCCTACTCCTCGAATAACCATTCAAAGTCATTATGTAATATGTATTCTTCATCTTCTAATTCCAACTTATATGTGTTACAAATTATATCTATTTTATTAAGCTCGTTTCCATTATCTATTCCAAGGTATACATGAATCAAAGGTTTTTCAGACCTATTTATAAATTTATCTATTAATGGAGATGAATCTAGAACTGCTGATCTATAAAATTCACTCCATTCCCCGATCTCAATATTATATGGAGTGTTTCCAAAAACAACTCCATAAAACATTAATGCTCCTTGCTTCACCTTGTAGGTAAAATTTCTACCTTCATTTCTGTCTAGTCTCCCTACTACTTTGAGAATTCTGAAAACAATAGTTTTATTCTTGTGATTAATTTCCAGACTCTCAATTACGGAATCATATAAAGAGAGGTCATCGAAATCTTTATAATCATTTGTCATTATTTCACCTCTTGAGATATTTACAGTTGGTTTTCAATGCATTTAGGGTATTTCATATAACGTTGTTGTATTCACGAACCCTCACTGGCTTAAGGGGCGCTAGCCCCGGGTCCGACGGACTTAGCCAGTGCAAGGTTGTCTGCTGAATCCACTTCCACGGAATGCCTCTGCAGACCAAGGGTCGTATGGCCCGCAGCGTGAATAAGTTGTTATCGGATGTTGCCCACTTCACTGAAATACTTACATAATATACTTTATTACTTCTAATACAGATTTTTCGAATTTTATCGGATCCTCTTTTTTTATGTCTTCCAGCAATTTAATTATTATTTCCTTCGTTGTTGTTTCTGTTTCCTTTAAAACTTGTCCATACAATTCTCTATATTCTTGATGATTTAATATTCTGTAATTAATAATTTCTAACCACTCTCTTGCACTTTCTATCATTTTTGGCATCGATTTAACTAATTCAAACAATGCTTCTCTACCTTCATACTTTTCAATCAAATGCAATAAACCCCACATTACTTCGTGCTGTTCAGTGCTATCCTCGAAAACACTACATAGATCCCCTATTATCTTGTAATCACAATGATTGTGGATTTGTTCTAAGGAGTCTTCGAAGTCAATGATCTCTTGTTCAGTTCTCATGAACCTATTATTGTAAATTCTATGAATTTCATTTTGTATATTCATTAAACTTCATCTCTCATTCTTTATTCAAATGTCTGGGCAATTTCCGATAACGTATTATTCACGAATTTCGTAAATAACT
Organism: Paenibacillus sp. SAFN-054; assembly: GCF_051966755.1. Taxonomy (NCBI): domain Bacteria; kingdom Bacillati; phylum Bacillota; class Bacilli; order Caryophanales; family Paenibacillaceae; genus Paenibacillus; species Paenibacillus sp. SAFN-054. The sequence goes on along the minus strand of NZ_JBQCKS010000001.1, from coordinate 1,273,844 downwards.
CCATATGTAGAGTATTCGCGAAATTCATGGACTACCCTGCCGTTAGCTTAAAAATTAGAACAATACTTAAATGCTTATCTAATCGGTAATCGGAACATGTTCTTGCCCTTTTCGGCAATCGGTACAAGTTCTTGTCCTTGGCTCGGGACAAGAACTTGTACCGATAAAACAAAAAAAGCCGCTAATAGCGACTTTCAATGGGACTATGTTCTTGTCCACCGACAATTACTTCCGTATTACCCTGTTTAAACGAACGCACAACGTTCCATGCCTCCTCTTACTGTCCTTATTTGATCACGGCGCCCGTAGTAGAAAAAAGGCATCCGACCAAAAAGCCGGCTGCCTTTAAAAGGATCATATTAATCTCAATAGCTCATCACGGAGTTCGTGAGAGCCGTTACTTGTGGTAACGGCTCTCCATTCACAACACATTAACGTTAGATAACTAATTGTTCCTATTCCTCTTTATCCTTGAAGGTCCCGTCCAGATTCTTGCTCTGCAAGGATCTCCCTATCTTCAGTATTATCCCTGATTACTTTCTGTACGCTAATGGAGCTATATGATATCAATAGAATAACAGCTATGTAGTACCCTTTTACATTTAACTCGAATGGAGCGTTGTACAAGCCAACAAAGAACATCGCAAACCCGATAATCAAGCCTGCCATTGCCATGCCTGTAAAAGCTACTGTATTCCTCATACGATGTTTCGGATTGTGTAAGCGAATTTCTTTATCTTCTGTATTGTCTCGAACAACTTTCTGAACAACGATACATGTTATCGTAATTAGCACCATGCACAGTAAATAATAGCCCTTCACATTCAATTCCCAATCTGCGTTATACACTCCCAGACAGAACAGAAAAAGACCTGCACTCAATGCAAAATAAGATGCCCCTGTAAAAGCAGCGGTATTACGTTTGCTATACCTCTGATTCATCTAACAATTCCTCTCCTAATAATATAATATATTGGCAGCATATTCCTCTCAACTATACAGTGAGTAATCCATATAATAACAGGTATTTATTGTAAATATTTGCTGTGTATATGCCCCTCCTTCTTCAATTCAACGTCTATAATTGTTGCAATGGCAAGACCGAATTACTGTATTGTGCTTCGGTCTTATCCTTTTCACCAATAACTCCATTCTCCGCTTTACCACTATTTGTGATACGGTTCACCGCAATGTATCTAAGCACAAAGTACAGTTTGACCACAAGGTTTACATAACGATTTAAACAAAAACCCACTCCTTTAACGGGAAGTGGGTTTTTGAACGGACATTCCTTTTATTACACTATCGTTCTTTGTTAGTTCAACAGGCTACTAATTGTGTTACCAACCAATGAAATCAACGATTGTTTGTTTTCATCTCATAATCCGAAATGCTCACAAACTAATTTAAACTGTTCTTCAACACTCAATTCGGGTGTTCTTTCCAGTGTTTTGATGCCATTTCGAATGCAAGCACTTCTTACATCATGAGAAAATCTAACCATGTTTTTATTGCCATTTGCGATTGTTGCCGCTGGGTTTGATGTAAGATTAATAACATCCAAAATCATCTTATGGTCTTCTCTAAAGAAATATAGCCTTTCTATTTCTTCGTCAGAAGTATGAAGGCAAATCATTCTTTCTTTTGGAATAAACGGTAATATACGCTCAGGCATAATTCCTAAGTCTATAATGATTGGTTTATCGGTAGGCATTTTTAACAAATCCGCAACAAAAAATTCCATCATCTCTTCAACAATTTGAAAGAGCCAATGAACATGTTCATCATTGGGTTTATTAAACCATTTATCCCAATCTAAACCCGAATGAGGATACTGTAAGGCAGGGTATTCAACTGGATTTGTGAATGGTCTGTACTTCATCACATTATCTTCCAGTGTTTGAAATCCTAACTCATTAACAAATTTCTTTGTCATTGTGGTCTTCCCTGCACAACAACCACCATTTAACCAATATACATGCTTTAATTGTTCCTTCAAATAATTATCATTTATTTTCATTTTAATCCTCCTCAATTTTTTAATTTTGAGGTAGGTGACGGATTCTTATTGGTTTTCTGTAACTGTAAAACCACATATGTAATACCCCTTTCACTAGCTTAATCAATTGTATTCGACATATTTTGGTTAATTCCTTCCTTCTCGTTATCCCACCCATAAGTTTAATATCCATATTGCACCACAATTTGCCGTATCGCTTCAAATTTTGTCATATTCGGGCGAAGGATGTGCATAGCTTGTTCCCAAATCCCATGAACGATAAAAATGATGTAAACCACCCCCGGCTCTCAAACCAACGCGCTATGACATCTAGACTTTACTTTCATAATAAGTCTCGAATTCACCAACAGAGTCAAACTGGTTTAATGATACACCTTCTGCTTTGAGATGATTCTCTAACTTTTCAATAAGCTGCAGAACGGCTATTCGCAACGGTTCAAAGTCGGTTGGATCCAAGAGCGCGACAAGATCTGGATACCCATAACGAGCGTAAAACTCGCGATGCTCACCCAAGTCAACATGACTAGGCCAACGTCCCTTTTCCGCGGCGTACAAAATTCGGGCTAGCCCATCTTGTACGCCAATTGCTACGAAGAAAGCTGTTTCGTAATGTTCTTTGTCGCATGCGGTTAGCAGTTTGTTCATCATTCCCCTTTCCTCTTCGTAATACCCCTTCATTCGTCCGCTGAAAGAGCGAATTTCTTCTCGTCTGTTTTGTCGCTCCGATATAAGGCGAAGCGTATCTCCAGTTAGTTTCTCACACGCTGACATTATTTCATTTGGCGTACGGCTGAACATAATGGTATCAAGGTATTGATCCAGTTGATCCGGCTTAATGGGGAGATTTCTGACTTGCTCGCGATAATGCCCCCAACTGCGCTTATAGTAAATTTGGTTCAAGAAGCCAAGCGACTTAAAAATATTTGCCGCGATCTCTTGAGCCTGGGTTCGACAATAGACCAACTCCTTGGAGGCTTCAGTAAGCCGCATTTTAGCCAAGTTGATCAGGCAATCCTTCAATACGGATTCGGCTTTGCTGATCAAGTCAGCTGCTTTGGACTCACTGCCCATGTTGGATATTATCTCACGGAGCCCCATGAACCTAGCAAGATCATCTTCTGATCGAACATATAACAGCTCACAGTCTGCAATAATCGTCGTGCTCCACTCCTCAGATTTTGCCATTCTTTCAGCACGATCCCATGCGATTGGCCAGAAATCAAAACTTATACCGTCGATAATAAACTGGCACTCCACTTCTCTTCCTTTGGCAGTGGCCGGAATGAAAAAGAAATCCAAATCCGATCGTTCAGTCGCTCGACCCTGTAAATATGATCCGTAGTATCCGACAATAGCAACATCTTGAGGGAAATGGGTCTTAATATGTTTTACAATAATGTCAGCTACAGCAAAAACATCAACCATCAGATAACCTCCTTGTTGTTCTTTATGATTATATCAAATACAGTTTCCTATTTTTTGGGAAAAATAAATTATAACTGTTCTGAACATAAACACAAAAAACTGCCAATCGTTCGCCGGCAGTCTCCCGTTAATTGAATAGAGTTGTTTATATAAAGAGCGATGGACAAATACCACCACTTTCTCTGTTAGTTTCACTAACAAGGTTTACACCATACGAACATATTGCCAAGCAATTGAAACCCTACTCTGTGATACACACGTATCGCATTATCAGGTTCTGGCTCGATATATCAAGATCGAATTTCTAAAATTCTTTACAATATGAGTAGCCCCCACCTGGCGTGGAGACTACAAAAAATTGGCCTGGAAGCTCTGATTGGAAACTCAATAACAAATATAATTCATTATGAAGATGTATCAGATCTTTTGGTGGTATTTGACAGGGAAGTATGTCTTGATTTATTTCATGACAGTTCATGGTATGAAGGATGGCAACTTCAAAATCCACTTATCTTTCGATCTTCTGAATGTTGCCACGCTAGCTTCTAGACTTACCTTCAGAACTATTTCCTATTGCCTTTATTTCATCATCGTCCATTCACATTTGCTAAATTAATGATTCATATTTCTTGTTACTTACCCAGACTCTATATATTATTGTTCCATTCAAATACTCTTCATCGCAATGTACATCATGTCTATGTTCATGAATTGTATTTGATCTAACTAATTCAAAAAGTAATGCGTACGCTAATTTAGGATCCTTGGATTTGTACCCATCATATAAATATCCAATCTTGTTATATGCATCACTATAAACCCACTCATGCGCCTCACGTACAGTTTCAAACTCCGATTCTTCAACAAACCAATTAGTTATTAGTTCTGGATTATTCATAATCTATCCAATCCTTTCTTGCACTAATGGTCTTCATATTATTGAAGCAATAATTACGAATAACGTTTTATTCACGAATTTCGTAAATAACTCCATATGTAGAGTATTCGCGAAATTAATGGACTACCCTGCCGTTAGCTTAAAAATTAGAACAGTACTTAAATGCTTATCTAATCGGTAATCGGAACATGTTCTTGTCCTTGGCTCGGGACAAGAACTTGTACCGATAAAACAAAAAAAGCCGCTAATAGCGACTTTCACTGGGACCATGTTCTTGTCCACCGACATTTTATCTCTGATCTATCTCAACAATTTCATTTATCACTTTATCTTGATTTACATTGTTACTTTGATTATAGAATAAGCAGGCATCAGCGCCTGCTTATTAATCTGTGTTATTCAACTATCCTGCCCGTTAGCTTAATCAAGCTCAGGTTGATTATGTTCTTTCCTCCATAATGTAACCACATTTGTGTCAAAATCCTACAAAGCGTCAACTGATTTTTGGTAAGTTTCATTTTCTAAATGGTGATACTCAACACAACTTGATGAGCTTTTCTCAATAAAATTATATTTAAAAGCTATTATTGGAAAAGACCGATTTCCATCTCATTTATTTCATTCCAAGAAGGTGCGCTAATTTCGTAACTTCTCTCCCCTGCTATCTCCAGCCAGGCATTGAAAAAATTCTCACTAAATTGGATAATAATTTTTCCCAAAATCCAAAAAAGAATCTTTGTATCAATACATTGTTGAGTTTTCATTTGAAAACTTACAATTTGTACGGAGAGTCTCACATATCAGTGCTACCGCGTATCATATCTGAGTACAAGAACTTGTACCCATTGACGATTGTCGTTGTTCTTCCCTTCATTTTATTATTACTACAAATAAAAAACTTAATCTTTCACATATTTATCAACTGACTTTTGTAGCTTTAAGTTCTCTTCATCAGGGTTACTTATAACGAGCATCGAGATTTTCATCAGAGGTGTAAAAGGTTTCCCTAAAAACACAAAATTTTGAAAACCGTCAAGTTCTATAGTATCTGCAAAGTTAATGCCAAACCGACCTGTTGCCTCTAAAAGAATTTCTTTTGTAAATTTGTCTTTAATAGATCTTTCGATATGGATCTCCTCCCTCCAAACAAATAAGGTTTTATTTATTATTGAGCTACTGTACCTTTATAAAGCTATTCATGTTGCTATCATCTTGGTTCCGCATGTATGTATATTTCATAGCCCTTAATTTTCGTATAAGCGGGAATTGAGGCTAAATAGATATTTCCTTCTGAACTTTTTACGCTTGTTAAATACCCCTTACTCATTTTATGGATAATACCCGAAGACCAACCAGTAGCATCACCTTCATTCATAATCACGGATACCTCTCCCTGTTCTTCAGAAAACGCGTAAAAGTTTTCATTATCTTTAAGAATTAAGCTAATCGCTTCTCCATTATCTACTTCCTTCCATTTTTTTTGATTCGTATTGTAAATTACCAAAGAGGTGTCCTTAAAGAGGCAAATAATATTATCCTTTAATTAGCTGGAACTGAGCGAGATGACTGGGTAGAGAAATATCCTCCCATTTCCCAGTTCCACTAGAAGTCATTAACTTCTCGGTAATTGATAATATTATTTGTCCTATATTATTAATCTGAACGGCTCTAGAATTCTTAGATATCTCCTTTTTAACCCAACTTACTGGAGGATTCGACAAGGAGTACGGCGCTACAGCAGTAGCTGAACAAGCCGAAAAAAGGAGGAAGCTTGTCCCGATCACAGGCTTACTCTAAATGGTTATCCTATTTTACTTGGATAAATGTTATCTGTATTGCATGATTCACTATTGAAACAGTGTAGCTATCCTTTAAAGTCATCTGATCATCCAGTTATATAAAGATTTGTAGAAATTTTCAGTCTTCAAATGTTGACAAATAACATTTGTGTAACTATTATGGTTACATAAAGGGGGTGACCAAAGTCAAAATCAGCGCTAGATTCTCTGTAGCGATTCATATACTGAGCATGTTATCGATAGGGAAAAATACTATTTGTACTTCTGAGCTAGTTGCGAGCAGTGTAAACACAAATCCGGTAGTTATTCGTCGAGTAACCGGTATGTTGAAAAAAGCAGGCTTGGTCAATGTGAGTTTAGGTTATGGGGGAACAACTCTTTTAAAGCCAATTGACCAGATAACCTTGCTTGACGTATATCGAGCGGTTGATGTTGTGAAAGAGGGGCACCTGTTTCAGATTCATGAAAATACAGAACTGTCCTGCATTGTTGGAGCTAATATTCAAAATGTTCTTGCGATTATATTTAAAAAAGTTGAAATATCTATGGAAGATGTTCTCGCTAGCTTCACTATACAAGATGTTGTAGATGATCTATTAAAAAAGGCACATTAAGATAAAAGCCTTTTTTTTTAGACCTTGGTGTAACCGTAACGGTTTCAGTTACGATAGATTCTAAGGCTGCTAGCGCCAGCAACTGTGTAAACCAAGTGTTATCGGTTGAAATATCTTGTAAATCACGAACCCTTACCGTCTTCGACAATCATGCCATTTAATGTAAAGGGCTTTTCAGTCGATCATATGGTCTTTCACTGGTGAACGATTCGGAAAATTGCGATTAGTTTTTTAGGTTGTAAGGTTAAAGCAATTAACACATTAAATATTCAAAGGGGAAATTAAAATGGGCAAAATACTTATTACTGGAGCAACAGGTAATCTCGGCAGCAGGACACTAGATCTTCTTCTTAAAAAAGTTCCGTCAAATCAGGTCGCTGTATTGGTACGTGATCCAGAATCTGAAAAAATAGAAAGATTTGTTAAAGAAGGTGTGGAAGCGCACCAGGGCGACTATTTTGATTATAACTCTCTTATACGAGCTTTTGATGGTGTTGAAAAAGTTATGCTCATTTCCGCGGTAGCATTTACCGATCGCAATACACAACATTTCAACGTCATCGCTGCTGCAAAGCAGGCTGGGGTTAAGCAAGTCATCTTCACGTCGATCATACGAAAAGAAAATTCAAATCTAATTTTGCCCGAAGTAACGATGTCAGACTTATTTGCTGAACAAACGCTTAAAGCATCCGGATTAGACTATACAATCCTGCGGAATCCACCGTATCTTGATGCCATGCATTTGTTTTACGGAGATGTGATTAAAGTCGGCGGCGTGCGAGTGCCAGAGGGTTCCGGTAAAGTAGCCGCTGCATCTCTGGATGATTTGGCGGCAGCCAACGTGGCTGTTCTCACCCAAAACGGGCACGAAAATAATATATATCATCTAAGTGGCAGCGAGGGAAGCTCTTTTGCAGACATCGCTGAAGCCCTCTCGGAGATTAGTGAGCAAAATATCCCCTATGAGGCCATTAGCGAAAAAGAATATATTGACGCCATGGGCTGGCCTGATTTTAGGAATGAATTCTTATTAGGTTGGGTGCGAGCAATTAACACTGGAGAATTCTCGGAAACGTCTGGGGATCTTGAACGTCTGATTGGCCGAAAACCAATGACATATAAGGAATTCTTTAAAAAACAAATATCCCTTTCTAAAGTTGAAGATTGAAAGCTGGCATGTTACTAACGTAACTCTGTATAAAAAAATTGAGTTGTTTGCAAGGAGGACATGATATGGCACGCAAAGGGCAACGCATCATCCAGTATCGCTTCGGTGATCCTCAAGAGGTTCTTGAGGTGGAGTCTACAACTTTTGACTATAAGCTCGCCGAAGGCGAAGTATTGGTCAGAGTTGCAAGAAGCGTGATTCATCCGGGTGATCTCCAGTTGATCGCCGCAAAAGGCTCCAACCCCTCGGAGAAGTTGCCTGAAGGCCGATTGCCTGGCCTCGAGGCAGCAGGAGTTATCGAGGATGCCGCACAGGGTGCGCTGGATGGAACTGGTTTAATGGTGGGCATGCGCGTGGCATTCTTTTACCCGGGGGCTTGGCAGAGCTATGTAACCGTTCCCGTCCAGGCTCTGGTGGCCTTGCCCGATGATATGTCCGATGAGATCGCGACGCAAGTGCTCATTAATACCATCACAGCCCGGCAGGTGCTTCGGGCAGCATTGGGTGAACTCGAGTCACGCCCGGCGTGGCTGATTCAAACCGGGGCATCATCTTCGGTGGCGAAGATGATTACTTATTTTGCCCTACAGCTAGGAATCGCCCCCATCCGCCTCGTGCGCTCCAAACAGTCTGGTGAACATCTGGAAAGGGTGCTGCCTGGTGGGATTGTGATCTCCACTGACGTTGATGGTTGGCAGGCTGAGGTGCGCAAAGTAGCCGGAGATGATATTATTCTGGCCGTTGATGGGGTTGGGGGCGACATGCTCGCAGAACTATGCGACCTGTTGGCTGTTAAAGGCCGCATCGTTTCCTACGGCGCTTTAGCAAATGGATCGTCAGACATGACCGCTTTTTCTGGCAAGGCGCTTACACTGGCCGGGGTCACAATCATGACCTGGCAGGAAGATGTAACGGCAGAAGAGCGTATGCAAGACATGAAAGCAGCCATTGAGATTGGAACCCATGCGAAAACGATGTTATCAAGATACACGGAATTTGATTTATCAGAAATCCACCATGCAGTGAAAGCTGTTAGTGCGCCTGAAAAAAAAGGGAACATCCTTTTGAAATTTTAAATATTGCTCCTGCGGCACTGGTTACCCCTTCAGGGAACCAGCGCCGTTTTTTTAAAAGTAATTAATGTTATAAAGGACAACAACTTATGTTGTTATCCTTTAAATTCTCCATCTTTTTAAGAAAAAAAGGAAATACGTCATCCAGTAGTTTTGTTTTTTTTGCGTTGTGCCAATACTTATTACGTAAATGCAATGTAAACAATCCAGGACTTGGTTTGATGCTTATCTAATCGGTAATCGGATTATGTTCTTGTCCTTTACGGCAATCGGGACAAGAACTTGTACCGAAAAACAAAAAAACCTATAATACATTCTGTGATGGTATATGGGACCATGTTGTCGTCCTCCGACAGTATTTTTGACTAAATAGCATCTCTAGCTTTTTGTACATGATGTAATCGTGCATAAGGGCCATTGGCCTTAAGTAATTCTGTATGCGTCCCCTGCTCCATGATTTCGCCATGCTCGATTAGAATGATCCTGTCTGCATGAGTAATCGTCGAAAGACGATGCGCTATGATGATCGTTGTTCAGTTTTTGACCAATCGTTCAAGCGATTCTTGAACCAAACGTTCCGACTCCAAATCAAGTGCAGAGGTTGCTTCATCCAAAATGATCATTCCGGGATTTTTAAGGAAGACGCGTGCAATGGCAATTCTTTGCTTTTGTCCTCCTGAAAGCTTGACACCTCTCTCCCCGATTTCCGTATTTCATTCGGGAAAGGATGCATGTTCTTGTCCTTGGCTCGGGATCAGAACTTGTACCGTTATAACAAAATAAGCCGCTAAAATAGCGACTTCAAATGGGACCGTGTTCTTGTCACCCTGTAACTTGTCCTTTTCCCTCTTAGATTTTATGAAAAGGTAGGAGCAGGGAATTCATCAATTCTCAACCGAAGTAAACTATATGGTTTTTCCCGCAGGTCTCTCCCATAATGAAATCTCGCCTGCCGATGTAATTGATTCACAATGACATATAAGTATTGATCGGGGCCAATCGAAAAAGTATCCGGCCATAAAATTCTCGGATCATGCGCGATGGTTTCCATTGCGCCATTCGGCAATATTTTCCGGATGCTATTATTTTCATAGTCTCCTGCATAAACGGTTCCTTTTGAGCCGGTGATCATTCCGTCAGACGCACCTTTTTCCCCCCAATACTGCACATATTGAGATAAATTCATGTCCTGTATCCTTCTGTCTCTTAGGGCTTCTGTTGAGATCGAGAACAGTTGACGGCTGGTTAGCGGAGCATAAAATAAAACCTTACCATCCAGAGAAATCGCTAAACTATCGGAAGCCATTCTAAAAGGGGAAGTTGAGCCGTCCGGGGTTCGATTCATCAATATTTCCCCTTCTACTTTTGGTAAAAAAGAAGAATCAGGTGAAGTTGATACTGCCCCATTTAACCGTCTAGACGCGTTCCCGTTTTCTAAATCCACAACGATAATAGCCCCTGGCCCTCTGGAAGAAGAATCCGTTATATATGCATAGCCTGCTCTTCCTACCCGAAAATCCAAACGGACGTCATTCAGATAGGTTGTTGGCAAAACAACATCTTCAGTAAAGGTATATACTCTCCTTATTGTGTTCGTGCTTAAATCAACAGCTACTAATTTTGCTCCCCCTTGAATAGGTTCAGAAAAATTTGGTGCCCCTGTATCCAGTACCCAAAGTGTTCCTCTACCGTCAGCAACGATACTTTGGACACTGACGAAAGACATCGTAATATTCGCAGTATTAACCACATTGGTTTCTAAATTGGGATAAGGCTGTAACTCACCCTCAACAATTTCCGCCACAGTAAATTGGACATCGTCTCCCCATTTCGGAAAGCATACAAAAATACGACCGGTTTCCGAAACGCTGACACCTGTAGGCATAGCCCCATAAAAAGCATGCACTAGCTCAAACCGCCCAAAATACTTTTCCATAGGTAACATAGGTTGCATGATATCCTCCTCATCAAATCTAAACGGATATCACCTATATATGATGAAAATTTTATGTAGTGCCTGGATCTTGTTAAATTTATCATCGAGATGGATACTGTGGGATTATATTGCGAAGAATGCAAAAAAACAGCCTCTTCGCTTTCAACGCGAATAATGGCTGTTTTTTGTTTTGTTCTCCAGGACCCGGGAATCGAAGAAGTTAATTATAATGTTTAGAGAATTTCTGCATACTCCATCAGACGAACGATAATAGCAGCAACCTGCTCTCGCGTAAACTGATCGTTTACAGCCAACTTTCAAACACGAGCAAGCTGCGAGTACATCCTCTACATAAACGTTGGAAGCTGATTAAATATCAGCATACGCTCAGAGCCCTTCGGCAATGTCGCGCCACTTAGTATCGATGACCGATGACTAATAAAGGTTTATGGCTCAAATGCACCTTATTTCAGATACTGCGTATTTTAAGCCTATTTTATAGATTTCGGTCCGAACACGGGTGCTAATTTGGATGCAGATCGTTGCTCGCCTAGACCAAAATATTCGCAGAAATTCATAATCATCGGATTCCATTTTGAAGGATCAACATAGTTTGAGTTAGCATTCATTAGAAGAAAATCTTCGATATGAACTTTTTCAATACGCACTTCCATGGCGACAAGGGAACTTGGTTGTTCGAATGGATGCATCTTCACAAATTTGGCTTCCAGTTGGACAGGGCATTCTTTGACACGTGGTGCTTGAACAAGTTGTGACGGCATTTGGGTTAACCCTGCGATACCGAATTTATCTGGTTCATACTTATAGCCTCTCATTGCTTTGGATTCCGGCACCGGATTACGTCCTGTTAATAGGGTTAGCCGATCCACAGCAGGAATCAAGTTAATGGATGGGAGATTAAGTACACACTCTTGTTCCCGGATTAAATTCTGAACTGTTTGAGACTTGCTGCTCATACCGAGCATACATGATTGATTGAGCCACCAGGCTGAGGACATAGGAGCCAGATTTGGCGTTCTGTCTTCATTAATAGTACTTATAAGCACGACGGAGGTACCAAAGTAAAGAATTTTAGGTTCAATTACTGTATGCATAACCAAATCACTTCTCCTCTGAGATCCATTTTTCATTAATTTATCACACGCCTTTGACAGGATATAGGGGGACGGAGTAAGACAGCAAGATTTAGACATTGTATCCCGGTACTGTGGCCCTCTTAAACAACTTAAAGAGAAGTAAAAAGAGGATGGAAGCATCCCCCAACTCCAAAATTGTTTCGTAATAGTCTGATCTCCCGGCTGGTCATTGGTTCCTCTAATTGCAGAACTAATCGGTAATCGGAATGTGTACTTGTCCTTTACGGCAATAAAAAAGCCGCTATATTAGCGACTTTCAATGGGATCATGTTCTTGTCCTTCGACAGTTTTTCTTGTTAACTTCTTTTTTGTTACTCGTCTTGCTTTCACGCATTTTTCTAACCTTATGCGGTTAGTCGGTGCGGATGTGTCCGGCTGATTCTACGTCCTCCGCTACTGAGCTGCTTTCCCGAATACACTTCTAACTTCTGCCGGACCGGGGGCGAATGCCGGATGCGTGAATATGTTGTTAGCTGAAGTCATGTTTTTCTATGAACACCTTACTCGCTTACCATTATCTTTAGTTTCTTTCCACCTGTAATTGAAAATTCATTCTTCTCATAGAACTCTAAAGTTCTTTCAAACTCTGGTATAGGAGGCGTGCAAACCTCAAGTCGTTTCCAACCCTTCTCCTGACCATAATTTATCGCAAACTTCAATAACTCTCCACCGACATTCATTGAGCGATAGTTTTCAAGTACGTATAGTTCTTGTATGATTCCAAATCTACCATCAGCGTATAGAGAAAAACTCTCGCACATTGCAATAAATCCAATTGTTTGACCACCAGATATCGCCATAAACACCGAGTATATCCCTTGCTCCATCCCTTGATTAAATGCCTTTCTTGTATCAGTCAAACTAAATAGACTCTGATCTCCTGTTGTCTTTATAATTATTTCATTAATAAGTCTCCTAAATAAATTATCAACAATCTCATAATCATCAAAAGTGCATTTCTTTATTTGAATCATAACTGACACCACTTTCTAAAGAGGATTTTGAGGTTTCTTCTTTTGAGTTTGTTACCGCATCGACTATCTTGTTCACTTGTTTCCTCCTCAAAGTCTAATTAGACACCATTTACTTTCTTGTCAACAGTTTTCTTGCCACAATTCATTTCGTATTTCGAATGGTTGACATTCCCTCATTCCTCGTGCTGATCTCGTTTACTTCTTCACAACCGGAATCCACATTTCTCCATATACAAGGCTGTCCCGCTGCCCCATCTCAACCGTAGCATTGGGCCCGCCAACATAGGCGTAATTATCATCTGCTGGCAAGACTTGACCAAAGGCAATGCCAGTAAGCATGCTACTCAACTCATCGGCCGACTTCCCCTCGCCTTTAACGACGAGGTATTGTCCCTTAGGGAATTGGATCACTCTGTGTTCTTCCAGCAACGATGAATCTGTCATCACGCCAGCATAATACATCATCTTGTGATTTACCGCTTCGTTTACGGCAAAAATATAGTTGTTTGTAGCAATTGCCTTTAACGTGTCAAGACTTCCATCCTGCTCCACTGACCGCCAAAAGTTTTCTTTCTCCTTATTCATGCCTGCATAATCCGTGTAATCGCTCTTCAGCTCCGTTCCAATACCAAGAACGATAAAGCTTTCTTTTTCCTCAAAGGTATACGTTGCCATGATTCCAGCTCCTTTTTTGATGATTCAATGGATTTGTTTATTCACTTGATAGGTTTATCATAATCATGAATCATATCAAAATATGATACTGTTTAGTGTTCGGCCCATTGTTCTCCCCCACCTATAACGATAAAGGTCCCTGGCTTACACCTTATTATCGATATCTTTTAGATAGAATAAATTGATAAGCAGGCAGTATGATAAGAGAGATGCAGAAGCCGGTGAATAACATTTCATTCCCAAACTCATTTGTCCGATTATACAAGTACCGATCTATTAACCACAATGCAAAAAGCGCAACGACTAAAATGCGGTAACTGAGCAATGAACTTCGATACACAATATGTTTTCCCATTTCATCTTTTTTGGCTCTCTCATCATTCCGCCAAGTAAAGAGCTGTAATCCGCCACCCAGCAAAATAACGAGCATTAGCAAATTTCCCTTGGATAGAAAATTTCCTGTCTGTACATCAGTCCAAGTCACGATCATGAATAAAATAACCGCAATACATAACAATATCCAACCCTGTACATAAAACGTCTTCTTCATCTCACTCACCATCCTCTTTATTAATAAATAACTCATCAACACTGGTTTCCAGAATGTCGGACAAAGCAAACGCCAATACAAGACTAGGATCATACTTGTCATTCTCGATCGCATTAATCGTTTGCCTCGATACGTTACATCTTTCCGCAAGTTCCTCTTGCGATAGTTTTTTGATTTTTCGGAGCAGTTTAATGCGGTTCTTCATTCAGCCACCATCTTTATGTCAAATATTCTTTACATTTTATACTATATTCAGATCCATCATAAATGTCAAACATGTTTTACATTTTTATTAAAGACCTCTAAATGACGATTTATCCGTTTAGCGAAATCCTTGGTCTCCACCAGTTGCCTGTCAGCTACAAGGCGACCTGGCTCTTACCTCGACCGGACTTCCACCGGCTAGTTGTACCTGGTTTGGCTAGGTGTGCCAACGAGTTGTTGTTGAAGATGAAGCACATGAAGATATACCTATTACTTCAATAACATCAAAGAGGAGCTACCCTTGCGGCAGCTCCACACTATCGTTTCCCGTTTGTTGAACGAAACTAGCGCAGTGAGGTCTCCTCATATCCATCTGTCATTATTAAATCCAGGTCAGGTGGAATATGTCCTTTCATCCGTCCCATCGTGGCAATTTGCCCCTTGTGGTGAAACTCGTGCGTCATAGTATGTGTGAAAAGCCAAAGCGGTGTAGCTACAAACTTTTCTCCGCTAAACTGACCTTCAATTCGCGTCTCAAAATTCCGTAGATAGTGTTCCAAAAATTCGTGAACCAATGTATCCGCTTCTGCAAATAAACTGCGCATCGCGGCTACATCCATGACCGTCTCCAACCTCCAATCGAAAGTACGCCCCAAACCGAACTCTCCGAGCCAAAAAGCATAGCACTTCGCAACATGGAAATGCGTCTCGCGAATCGACCCACGACCGAATTGCACCACTTCCGTTATATATTCATAGTTTGTCATTTTCTCACAATAATTAAACAGTATCTCGCGTGTACGTTGAACATAATCGTATTGCTTCAAGAAGAGCTCCATCCCTCAACTTCCTTTCATATGCAGAATCCACCACACCAAAAAGTTACTGTCATTTTCGGCAATCGGTACGAGTTCTTGTAATAGCTGGGCTTCCTTGAACCGCTATTCTCCTTCCGTCCTCAATTAAATATTAAGCCGGCACAAACGTGAAGCACTCGAGATGTTATATGAAGAAAAGAATGGAGTAAAATAACGAGTGTTTTTTTGGGCTTAGCCGATTCTCCTACACTAAAGAGGATCGCTTTAGTTTACTTACATACATAGAATGTCTTATCGTATATTGTCGTAAAGATGATGGCTGTACCCCAGAATGAAAAAGGAAGAGTCATGGCTGCCGTCATGATTCTTCCTTTTATTAGCCGGTACACAATGAAGAATACCCGACTACTTCCTCCCCATGACGCTTTTAATCTGACTTTACTCCACTTTGCTGACCTTCATAATAATGAGCGATCTCCACAATTAAAGCACCCATTCGTTCTTTCTCCGGCACGATCATCCGGCTTATCCCTCTATCTCGAAGCGCTTCAGCCGTTACTTTGCCGACAGCGGCAGCCAGCACATCCTGTTCAAAGACGGATCTCACCTCTTCTTCACGTCCATGTTCTCTTGCATAATCAAATAAATATCCGACTTGAAGTCTTGTCGTGAAACAAACGGCATCCACTTCTCGCTGAATCAGTTCATTCATAATCGATGCAAGCGTCTCCTGCTCTGGAGCATGATAACGATAAGGCAGTACGACCTGAACATCCATGCTGCCTTTGCTTTGGATAAACTGATATAACTGCGACGACAACTCGCCATGAAGCTGAATCCACACCTTTTGATCGGTAAAATCAAACACCTCAAGCTTTTCGATCATACTGGCAAACGTTCCATCATCATCACAGACGACCGGATGAATACCAGATTTCTTTAAAAAGGCGTTTGTTTTATAACCGCGGCAGGCTATCTTCGTTTTTTTCAATCTCTCTTCGAATTCAGGTACAGCGTTAAGCCTCTCCGCAGCCTGGATCATCGCTTTAAACCCAATGCCTGTCGTGAAAATAAACCAGTCTGCACCCTGCTTGATAAATTGCTTTACATCCTCTTCCACTTCAATCGGATCCGAATCCGTTAACCCTTGAAGTGAACGGACAAGGGGGATTCCACCTCTTCGTTTAATAATTTCAGCCATTTCTTCTGTTTTTTGCGACCCGGCAATGACAATTTTTTTGTTCTGAAGGTCTTTACTCATGGAACAGCCCTCCCTCATTCGTAAGTAATCCAATTCGCACCTCGTTCCCGAGAACTTGAACCGGATAGGTCCGAACCTGTCCCTTATCAGGATCAAGCACCTGACCATCCATCAACGAAATTTTCCAGTCACAGATCGGATCGAACAAGACCTCCCCGGATACAATTCCATCTGCAATCGTGCCTCCGCGCGGCCCAGGGCTTTTATTCTCAAGTGCATAGATTTGTCCGTCCGTTGTCTTGAATACCGCAATCTCTTCCTTACCCAAGCGCACCACCCGTCCCAGTCTCTCCGTGAAATCATCCACATTGCCAACAAGGTAATACGTGTATTCATTTCTATTCAATATCGGTTCCATCTTGCAGCCCCTTCCTAGTCCTGTTTCGTGGAGACGCTGATCGCATCAAACATCCGTTCCCTTAAATTTGAATTGTTCAGGATTTCACTCCAAGGTTCCTTCACCTGCGCCAGGGCAACCTCCATTCGCTCAGCCAAAGCCCGGCGGTTATCCAGATCATTGACTACTGCTTCGGTGACGGATTCGAGTCCCATCCTTTCGATCCAATCAGAGGTCCGCTCCAGATATTTTCCTGTCTCCCGGTAATACTGCATGAACGCGGAGACAATCTCCAGAAGTTCTTCATCTGTTCGCACCTTGCACAGCAGTTCAGCAAGTCGGGCTTTAATCCCGCCATTACCGCCAACATAAATTTCCCAAGCCCCCTCATTGCCGACGATTCCAATATCCTTGGTTGATGACTCCGCACAGTTACGCGGGCAGCCGTTTACGGCAAGCTTGAACTTGGCTGGCATATCTAACCGCTCGAACTTCTTCTCGAGCGTTATGCCCATACCCATCGAATCTTTCGTGCCAAAACGGCAGAACTGTGATCCCACGCAGGTCTTGACCGTACGCAGCGCCTTCGCATACGCATAACCAGACGGCATCCCAAGGTCCTTCCAGATCTTCGGCAGGTCCTCTTTTTTGACCCCAAGCAGGTCAAGCCGCTGACCACCGGTTACCTTAACCAGCTTGACGTTGTATTTCACCGCTATATCAGCAATAAGTCTGAGATCCTCCGGAGTGGTTACCCCGCCGTACATCCGCGGCACAACGCCAAATGTTCCATCCTTCTGGATGTTCGCATGCATCCGTTCATTTACAAAACGTGAATCCTTCTCGTCCACATGCTCAGCCGGCCAGATCATACCCAGATAGTAGTTCAGCGCCGGACGACATTTGGAGCAGCCCTCCGGGTTATCCCATTCGAGCGCATACCTTACTTCTTTAGAGGTGATCAGCCCCTTTTCTTTAATCGCCGTCACGACTTCATCTCTGCTGAGTGTGGTACAGGAACAGATTGCTTCCTGTTTCGCTGCTGCTGAATCATATTTGTCCCCGAGCACATATTGAAGAATCTGCTCGACAACAGGTCGGCAGCCTCCACAAGAACGCGATGCACTTGTCGCTACCTTGATTTCTTCCACTGTGGTTAAGCCTTTTTCATGAATGGCATCCACAATGTGCTTCTTCGTCACACCATTACAACCACATACGATTTCCTCATCCGCCAGATCTGCGGCCGTATTCCCGGTTTCGACTGAAGCTTGTCCCACAATTGCGTCATGAATGGCTTCTGTCATCACGGTGCCTGTTCGAATCCACTGCTGCAGTCTGGAGGATTCCTTTCCGTCACCGATCAGAACACCCCCAACGATCCGTCCGCCGCGAAGTAACACTTTTTTGTAAATACGTCGCCAGTCATCATGCATCCGCACAATGGACAACCCTTCTGCATCCATAAACTCACCAGCGGAGAACACGTCTACACCAGATATTTTGAGCTGAGTAGATACCACAGATCCTTCATACGGCTTCGTATCCACTCCGCACAGATGCTTCGCAAGCACAGCCCCCTGTTCAAACAGTGGAGCAACGAGCCCATATGTGATGCCCCGATGCTCGTTGCATTCCCCGACCGCATATACATCCGGTACCGAAGTGCGCATATAATCATTCACAAGAATACCCTTATTTACGTCTATACCGCTTTCCTTAGCTAACGCAATATTCGGACGAATTCCTACCGCCATGACTACAAATTCCGCATCCAATGTCGTTCCGTCGGAAAAACGAATGCCGCTAACTCGCTTGTCCCCCAGAAACTCCTCGGTCTGCTTGCCTGTAGCGAATTTCAAGCCTTGGCTTTCCAGCTCTGCCTGAAGCATCAGCGAGGCGGTATGGTCCAGTTGACGTTCCATGATTTCCTCAAACAGATGGACCACCGTCACATCCATCCCCAGTTTAAGCAGTCCCTTTGCTGCCTCTAGCCCCAGTAAGCCTCCGCCAATTACGGCAGCCTTCTTGTACTGATCAGCCGCATGCAGCATATTCTCGCAGTCCGCAATGTCCCTGAAACCTACAATTCCTTCTTTATCTGCTCCCGGAACCGGAAGTATAAACGGGTTGGAACCGGTTGCAATGATCAGTGTGTCATACGGAACTTCCATGCCGTTGTCTGCCTTCACGGTTTTTTGCTCCGTATCAATATGCGTTACTGTCGTTGCTGTATACAGCTCTATTCCATTCTCTAAGTACCAATCCCTGTCGTTTAAAATGATGTCTTCTACCGCTTTACTCTTCTCTAGCACATACGATAATTGAATACGATTGTAGTTGGGGTAGGGCTCGCTCCCAAATACTGTGATCCTGTAGGTGCCGGGTGCCAGTTTTAATATCTGTTCGACTGTGTTGATCCCGGCCATACCGTTGCCAATCAAGACTAGATGCCGACGTTCTTGTGCTACCACCATGCAGAAACCTCCTAGATATATACTCCTCATGTAAAAGAGAACTTGTAACCTTCTAAACATCATAAGTACAAGCGAACCAGCTTTAGCAGATTTTCTCTGTTTCCATCATAAGAAAAAATGGGTACGTAGGGAACCAATTACTTTAATTTTTAACTAAATGATTCATCTTATGCTATCCTGATATCTCTCCTCCAGCTTGGCATGAAAAAGCAGCTTCTGTTAGTTCGAAGTTGTTTTGATTGATGAATCATCTTGTTCTGCCCAAGTTTCACAAAAGCAACAATAGAGAAAGAGTTTGCTAGTCATCAATTAGAGAGCTATTTTCCCCAATGATACATCTTCAGTTGTTTTTTTTAGGTTGTTATCACTAGCCTGATTATCTTCATTTCCAGGGTAGAGGCAACAATAAATACAATCATCTAAACCGTATATATCTAATCGGTAATCGGAATATGCTCTTGTCCTTTACGGCAATCGGTACAAGTTCATGTCTTTGGTTCGGGACAAGAACTTGTACGGTTAAAACAAAAAAAGCCGCTAATAGCGACTTTCAATGGGGATAAGTTGATGTCCTTCGACATCACATAACTTTACAACAAAATGAATGTTCGTGCGACTCTTCGCGATTAACGTTGCCGTAGCATTATAGCCGTTCAAAAACAGCATTTTATTTAATGATTTTCTCTATCAATTCAAGTTGTTGCGTAGAATAATATTTCTTATCATCTTCTGTTAAGTAAAATGCTTTTGGTTCTTCTGAAACTCTTAACAGAATAGATTGAAAATCATGCTCGTGAAATCCAGTATAATTTTGTTATAAAAATAATCACTCTGTCTTAAATCGTGATTGATATGATATGGGTATAACCCGAAACTAGGATTATCCATGATTTGGTCTGAATTATCATACTTGTTCATATAATCCTCCATGTCTGAAATCGTTTCCTTTACACGTTCAATCGTAGCATCTTTTTTTTCATAGTACACATATGGAGGACAAAAACCAAAAAAATACGCAAATATACATAGTGATTATTCCCCCATCCCCGGAAGCATTTGCTGCTCGGTAACTTCTTGTGCAGCCATTATTTCTTTTGTTTATTCCTTTAAATCAATCAATTTACCCTCACTTCCCTGGCTAACGCAATGAGTTTAGTTTATTAGCATTGTTTTTGTTTTTTTGAAAATTCAATACATTTTGTATACTGAAAGGCTTTAGGTGAATTTTGCTCCCTGGCCATTTAATTATCCATGCGCTTCTCGCCTTCAATCGGAACGACATTGCCATCTACATCTTCGGATCGAAGCTTGCCGAGCTCCTGACTATTTCCTTGTGTGTCGATTTTGCCGAAAGTATATAAACCGCCCATCCATTGGTCCAAAAAATAAACTGAGCTTTCAAACTTCGGTTTAACGCCCCATTCACGCTTAGCTACATCATCATACTGCCATTTCTTGATCACGAGTCCTTCTTCGTTGACCTCATAGTAGCCATAGTCGTAACCTGCATTATCGAAAATAAATCGCAAGGCTTCTCCTTCGGGGAACGTATAACCATAATGATGATATCCTTCACCCGATTTCAATATTGGAGCATTCCCCGAAATCTTTGGTAATGATATCGCGATCTCGCGTGCTTCCATCAGATCGCGATGTATTTCCGTAATCAAATACCGCACAGTTTTCGTCTTCGTATTGGAGTAATAGTTGAAACGACTCTTGGTAAAACGATTTTGATCGCTGCAGATCTTCCATTAATTTTCAAATCAGTGCTTAATCTTGATAATGCCATGTTTAAGAATCAAAAAGATCCATCACTAAGGTGTTATCGTTAAAGGTTGGTTTTTATATTAACCTATTTGAGAAAAGTATGCGGTCATTATAATCAGTTGCTGCTACGCGGTTATTAAGCGTTTATGTTCTTGTCGTCTTACATCATCATCAGTCTATAAACGAGAAAATACCTGCCGCTCTCCCGGGCAGGTATTAACGGTGAATCGTAAGAATGGCTTACCAACATTGATCACTAAATATTAGTCCAGAAGGGTGTAGATCTGAATGCTCTCCACCTTGGCATCCTTGATATGAAACGACATCACATCCACATAATTGGATGGCTCGTAACGGAAGTCATCCTCCTCATTAGGGGCTCCATCACCAAGCAGTTTCCCTTCAGGGTAGGCATTTTTGAGTGTATCCAGGCTATCTCCTGCTTTAATGTTTCGCACTGTCGCGTACTTAGGATCTGTAATTTCGATATGAAAGATGGAGTCTTGTTTCCCTTCCGGTATACTGATTGTTTTAATCTCCAGACCAGGATACGTATAAACCTTTTCTGTAAAACCGATTAACGTATCCATGTTTGTTCCATCACCGGCACTGTACGTATGAGATTTCAGGTTATCCGGTTTGCCCAGCATCTGTTCCATCTGATCTTCATTTGCTGTATCCGAAATCGCAATAGTGTGCTCATTATAGACAAAAGCAAGCTCCTTCAGCACCACATTGCCTTCCTTCTCCATCGAACCTTCCTTAATCGCTTCAGAACTCTGTCCTTCCGAATCTTCTGAAGCAGGCGCAGTAGAATTTGACGCTCCTTCACCATTAGCCTGTTCGTCGGGCGTGTTTTTTTCAGCCGAGCTCTGCGCCGCTTCTGGCGACTTGGCACCACCCGACTGGCAGCCCGTCAGTGCCATCGTTAGTAAAAAACTTATCAGGATAACCGCTGGAGCTTTGTTTATCCATTTCATCATGATCCCTCCATAGATGTGTGATGTATTCTTATGAAGTGATTATAAAAAAAGCATTTGTTAGTCTCATAACAGTATTGTATCAATCTTGTAACGTTAACTATTTACGCACGGGGTAACACAATCGTAACGGTCGTTCCTTCCCCGATTTGACTTTCCATGTCGATATATCCATTGAACCGCTCTACAATCTCTTTGCAAATCGAAAGTCCGAGACCCGAACCGTTCGCTGTGCTTGCATTTTTCGCCCGGTAAAAGCGTTCCTGCACTCTCTCCAGCTCATCGCCCGCGATACCGATACCTTGATCACGTATCCTTATTACCACCTCGCTTGGCGTATGTTCCATCTTTAATTCGATTAGCGATGAACTGCCTGAATATTTGATGGCATTGTCCATAAGGTTGGCGATTGCATGGGACATCAGCATTGGATTCACGTTGGCATGGACTCTCGTTAGAAGCTTATCCTCCGGTTCCGCCTTCCTGAACATAATCTCGATTCCTTTATCTTTGGCCTTGGCATCCATACTCGTTGCGACTTGCTGAATCAGTTCGTTCATTTCCGTCTTCCGGGCTTCCAGTTCGTTAGAACCAGCCTTGTCGAATCGGGATAGCAACAACAATTCATTAATCAAGCGCGTCAGCCGATCCGATTCCTGCAGCAGATGAGCATAGATTTTTTGCAGCTCCTTGTTCTCTTTCTCCCCTTCAACCAAGTATTGAGAGAAACCACGAATGGCTGCCAAGGGTGTTTTTAACTCGTGAGATACGTTGGAGACAAATTGTTTCTGGTACTGAATGTAATCATGAAGCTGCCGCCCCATGGAATCCAGCCCATCTGCCAGCATGCCCAGCTCATCTTTCCGGTTTAGATGAACTCTCCGAAACTCCTGTCTAGCGAAACTTTGCACAGCGCCAAGCAACAGCTTAATCGGCTTGGTTGTGCTGCGGGCAATCCACAGACTGGATAACGTAATCAGTACAATAAATCCGCCTGCACCTGCAAACAGGATATAACGGATTTGGTCCATGATCGCATAAAAGTACGAAATGTCCTCCACGAACTCATACACATAAGCGTTTTCGTAATATTGATTCTGAATGGGAGTCGCAAAATAAAGCAAATGATCTTCCGTTACGGTGTATGCATAGCTGCCGCTCAGAGCTTTTTCAATATTTTTCTCAAAAATATGCGGTTTAGCATCATTGATGATGATGCCATCCACAGCCAAGCCCAGCAACTGCTTGGAGCTGTCATAGATACGTACTTCCTTGCCTGAAGCTTTCAGCTTCTCCAGAGCAAGTCTGACGGTTTCTTTTAACTGAGGCTCTCCTATCGATGATCTATGCTGTGCCAACACCTCACGGAAGGACAATTCGGACAGATCCGCCTTCTCCATCATCTGTTTTTCAATGGTAATGAAGCTGTAGTAATCGATGGCTTTATTCACCGCAAAAATGATGATGCCAAAGGACAGCACAGAGAAAAATAAATAATTCAGCAGTAACCGGGTTGCATACTTCAGGCCTCGCCACCTCCAAGTTGATAGCCAAATCCATAGATCGTCCTGACATACTTCGGTTCGTCAGCGTTATCCTCCAGCTTCTTCCGTAATCGCATGATGGTCATATCCACACTGCGACTGTCTCCCATAAAGTCATATCCCCATCCGATCTGCAGCAGCTCATCCCGGGTAAAGATTTTGTCTGGCCTTTTGAGTAACGTTTCCAGAATTTTAAACTCTTTGGCCGTTAAAGACACGGGAACATCGTTTTTCAACACCCTTCGGCTTTCCAGATCAAATGTCAGCTCTTCATGAATGATGCGTGTAGATATCACTTCTGTTCCTTCACTTGATTCCTCCTTGCTCTCGTTTCTTCTCAGAATTACCTTGATCCGAGCGAGCAGTTCACGATTGTCAAAGGGTTTGGTCATGTAATCTTCCGCCCCCAGCTCTAGTCCGAGTACCTTGTCGATTACCTCATTTTTGGCAGAGAGCATGATCACAGGAACGGCACGTTTCCCGGTGATTTCCTTGCACAGGTCATATCCGGAGCAGTCAGGCAGCATCAAGTCAAGCACCACCAGGTCCGGCCCAAAAGCATCCAGCAGCTGCAGGGCTACTTTACCGTTTTCAGCCGTTTGAACGACGTAGTTTTCTCTTCTCAGCACGAGCTCAATTAAATCTCTGATTGCGACTTCATCGTCAATGACAAGTATTTTCTTCAATTTGCACCCCTTCTAGCCTTGTTCCCCAGCTTGAATCTAACATAATTTATCCTAATCTTAGCACAGACACTTTAGAATTCCTCCACCACTGGAAGATGAGATATATGCCACTGAGCCCAACATAATTTGTAATTAACCCGAAGATAGGAGAACCATCCACGGATCTGCTCTGATTGGCGGATTTCATTTTATTCCGGCTATCGTTGGATCGATTCAACACAAAAGGACCGAAAGCATTCATCGATGGAAGTTGAACACTTACGGTCCTTTTTTTATTATTGTACTGATAACATCCATTCTTTCCAGTGCCTGAACAACCTGCTGAAGCTGTCCCTGTCCTGTAACCATAGGCGCGCAGTATACCCCAACCAAGAAATGTTAAACTTTTCAGCGAATCCATATTTGCCATTAGGCAATGGTATCGCCAAAACATCTCCAAGTTTTACTCGTCTTCGTTTAGTCGTCATTATTGGTTTACCAAAATCCTTCGTCCCCGCGTTAATACGTACTCCTCTTGTTATTCCAAGCTTATTTTGCGGAAGACGATGACTTGCC
Organism: Paenibacillus sp. SAFN-054; assembly: GCF_051966755.1. Taxonomy (NCBI): domain Bacteria; kingdom Bacillati; phylum Bacillota; class Bacilli; order Caryophanales; family Paenibacillaceae; genus Paenibacillus; species Paenibacillus sp. SAFN-054. The sequence continues at coordinate 1,248,923 of NZ_JBQCKS010000001.1, read as the reverse complement.
CGCTTTGACCGATACGAAAAAATAACTCATCTCAACGGTTGAGACAGGTTTTGGTTTCGGTTCTCCTATCGTTTTCTCTGGCACGCCGACCTGACTTTCATCCGAGCAGTCCCGTCGGTATTTCCCCTCCTCCAACTTCATGTCAATAAAATCGACGACCTGTTGCAGCGATGCTATTTGGCTGACGATATTTTCCCGATGGCTCCTTAATTGATCCACCAGTTCGGGATATTCAGCGGGATCGGCATCGGCGGAAACCTCCAAAAAAGGTCGAATTTCCTCTAACGGCATTCCTGTTTTTTTAAGGCAAGATATCAGCCGGATCGTATTGATGTTCTCCTGCCGGTAGATGCGATGCCCGTTATCCTTCCGGTCTGCACGGGGCAGCAGCGCGATCTTCTCGTAATAACGGATCGTATCCTCAGAAATTCCGGTTTGATCGGCGGTTTGCTTTATCGTAAAAGTTTGCTCTTCCTTCATCCTGTTCCCTCCCGCATATTGTTATTTTGTGCATTATACATCTTGGTGCTGGCTCCAAGTCAAGTCCCTTATCCTTAAGACAAAAACCTTTTTCGCGCCTTGACTTGGAGTCGACTCCAAGTTATAGGATATGGACTATAAGGTATATATACCGATATCAGGAGGAGACATACTATGAACAAGAACCAACGTGAAAATATAGCATTGATTACCGGCGCAAGCGCCGGGATCGGGTTGGAATTAACCCGCAGATTGCTGTCGGAGGATTGGCAGGTGGTTGCTTTGAACCGTTCCGACTTTCCGGCCGACGATATGAGAATCCAAGAAGCCGTTAAGGGTGGATGGCTTCGAATTTATAAAACGGCTGATCTTGCCGATTATGCCAGCTTGAGACGGACTTTGGAAGAGATCAAAGATAAGGAACAGAGAATCGATATTTTGTTCAACAACGCCGGCGGGTCCTTTCCCGAGCTGAGCTATTCGAAACAAGGACGCGAAAAGCATTATGAGCTGTTGACGGTCGTTCCGTATATCATTTTGATGGAATTGAAGGAACTTATAAAAAACGGTCGCTTAAAAACGGTGATTAACACCTCATCTTCAGCGCTAAAGTTTACGAAAGAGTTTAATATCGAAATCCTCGAGCGCCCCAAAACCTTCCGCAAGCTGCTTGGTCCTTACGCCACCTCAAAGCTAGCGCTTTCGCTATGGACTCAGGCCATCGCGTCGCAACTTGCCAAGGACGACATCAAGATACGCAGTGTTGACCCGGGTAGCAACAATACGCTAAGAAAAGGAAAAAATTCCGGACTTCCCATATTTGTCAAACCCTTGATGAAGCTGTTTTTCTCTCCGCCTACCCATGGCGCGGGCAAGCTGTATGAAGGTGCTCTCGGGAAACACCGTAATGAGACCGGCGTATTTTTATTGAAAGGTCAGGTTGCGGAAATAAATTTTAAAGATCAAGCGCGGAACGTTTTGGAAAGGATTAATAGGATTTACGAATACGAATTTTTACAACGTAATTTTTAACCATGCGGTTGTAGCGCGTTTTTTGCATGTATATCCCAGGCAATACGAATCGATAGACCCATCGCTCCGGGCTTAGCCTTTTGTTATACTTCCAATTGAGGTTTCGGACCTCCCAGAATCAGGAATTTACTCGCAGCATCCTTCATTTCGCATGTGAATTTCAAAACCTGCACAGAGGAGCGCAAGAACATGAACTTATTCAAGAAACTGTTTGGCGGCAAAGAAATGGGCACATCGGAAGACGGCACCACAATTTACGGCTATGACACTCCGGATGAGCGGCAGATTACGCCTCCCTCCGAAATTTTGTACATGGAAGAATTAAACGAACATTTTAATCATGTGTTTCCAAACCGGGAAAACGGCGTGTTCCATGAACTGATTTCAGACATCGTACATATAGATGTGAACATAATGGAAGCTACACCTGACGAGCCATACCGAGTGCTGTACACCAATGGGATGAGCGATCTGCCGATGATCCTTCCACAGGAAATCCGTGAAGAGTACAAGCATCTGGAACGCTCAGAGCTGATGATGTTTCTGCCGGCGGACTGGCCGCTTACGCAAAAGGATTTTGAAGCGGAGGAGAACTACTGGCCGATCCGGTTGATGAAGATGCTTGCCCGTTTCCCGCATATGTATCAGTCGTGGCTTGGATACGGACATACCATCCCCAACACGGAGGATTACGAACCATATGCGCCAAACACTGAGCTGTCCGGCGTCATCCTGCTTGCTCTGCCGGAAGAGGTCAGCACAGTCCATACGAAAGATGGCAATCAGGTTCAGGTTTATTTTCTGGTTCCGCTCTACCGGGAGGAAATGGAATTCAAACTGGAGTCCGGTGTGGATGAACTGGTTGCCAAGCTATCCGATCTGCCCGGAGACTTCCTCGTTCTGAATCCGAACAGACCCAATGCTTGTAAATAACTGCCCAGTTTATAAAAAATCCCCTCACCTAGCTGGGATCCCTCGCAAAAGCAAAAAGCCCTCATCTTTGGAAGATGGGGCTTCTCTTAACCAATAAAAGTTGATCATGCCATAGCAAGGGTTCGACCCGTTTGTTTAGCTCAGGCTCTTCTCGTAGATGCTGATTTCATGTTCCGGCTTCATCCCGGCCTTCTCATAGAGACGATAGGCTCCCGAAGGATTGGCCGCATCCACCCCAAGCGAGACAACCGGCTGTCCTGCGCGGTAGGAGGCCTCAAACATGTTCTGCAGCAGCGCGAGCGCAAGACCTCGTCCGCGGAACGGACGGCGAACGCCGATCTTCTCTACGAACAACAAATCATCACGCATACGGGCGAGCGCAAATCCTGCAACACTCCCATCCGGGTCCCGGGCGATCATCCACCACTGTTCATTGAAGGTGGACAGCTGCGTCTTTTCCAACCATTTCTCAAAAGACGGCTCCGCAAAATCCCAATGGTCTGCAAATGATTCGATATAGGCTTCATACACCGCTCGGTCGTCAGGCCCTTTCACATATGGGCCCACCGTAAAGCCGTCCGGCAAGTTGGCCGGCGCCGGTTCGGCATGATGCCGGATTCCCATGCGTTTAAAGTACCTGACCGGGGAAAAGCCCCTATCCTCAAATAACCGGACGGCGTCTTCACATAACGTAGGAATCATACTTTGCAGGCGCTTAGGAATCCCGGATTCTCTCCGAAGTTCGGCAGCATAACCTTCGAGCGCCTCCACGAGCATCGAACCGATACCTTGGCCGCGTGCAGCGGGCATAACACATCCATAGCTAAACAACTTTTCCTCGCTATCTTCTTCAAGAAAAGCATACCCGAGCAGCCTGGATTCTGGATCTTCGACAACCCATACCTGCTTGTCGAGATCGAATCCGGACCACATGTCCAAGACATCATCAAGTACGACATCCGGAGCCCCCAGGTCTTCGGTATCACAGGCAGCCACCAGATCGCAAACTGACTGGGCGTCATCCATGGATGGACGACGCAGGCGATAGGTCGTTTTTGACATTATAAAAATCTCCTTCGTTTCATACAGTTTTACATCCAAAAGCTTGTGCAGCCTAACCATATAGATAATTGATAAAATTCTCAACAGGTTCCTCGGTATGATTTATCTTCACTAGTTTCTCTTTTAAATGTTCTGTAAACCCTTCGAGCAATTCACAGGATTCTTCATGGATGATTTCCCCGTTATATTCTTCCTGTATCAATTCTATTGTAGTTGAAAGGTAATCCAGAAAATCGGAAAGAGAATCTGCAATCGGAAAAAGAGCGCCTCCTTCGTACGATGCCATGACAGGTGAGCTATCTTTATCCGTCACAACAACGATAGGATCATCATTCATATCTGCAATGACAAGCCAACATGGATTCCAATTTGGATTTTCTGTCCGATCCACTCCAATCCACCGAAACCCCTCTTGCCTAAGAACAAGATTTTTAGAAGACCAGAGACTTAAAGGTGCATTTCCTAAATCTATCCCCATGCTTTTTAGCTCATGACCATCATGCCGAACATCACATATAATCTCACAATGTTCATAGAAATATTTCAACTCAGGAGAAAGGTGAATTTTCTCATCTATATGTAGTTTTAATGATTCTTGCCTATAACGCACAATACCTTTTTTTACAACGGGGGATTCTATTTGCGGATATTTGTTCATTGTGTTTATAAAATGGAATATCGAATTCTCTAATTGTTTCACAAAAGCTCAACCCTCTCAATTATGATGACAAGTAATAAGTTGCTGAATTTTCTGAACATCAAATTTGGCCGCGACCTGATCAACGATTTTCCTAAGCTTTTGGGCGAACGCTACCTCTTATCCCCTGCTCCAACTGTAGGAATTGCCTTGATGACCTTGTGTCCTCCCATCACCATCGCCACTCTCTTTGGCTTTATTATAACGCACCATTTTCTGGGAGGCACCCGTCAAAAGCGGCTCTTGACAAGAAATTATACGGACAAAAAAAAAGCCGCTATTAATGCGACTTCCAAAGGGACCTTGTTTCATGTCGACCCACATTTTTGGCATGCTCCAAAAGCTGCTCTTCAGCGTCAGCAAACGAAAAGCCAGCCTGTCTAAGGAATCGGCTGGCTTCTTGTTTTTTGATTGAACTATTGCCTCAGTAAGTGAAATAATTTATATGAGAATTTTTCCGACTGATTCACTGAATTAGCGGTTTTAACACTCAACTTGGTCAGCCCGGCGACCTCTTTACTACATGTACATCAGGAAGGAGTCCGGCTTCAAGGTCAGGTGCTCAGTCCTGTTTACTGGCCTGCCCACCACCGAACACTTCCTCGACGAGTCTCTGCGTCGCCTTCTGGAACGGCACAGCCAAGGACATTGCGACATCGTCCACATAGGTCACGGAGGCGGTAAGAGTCTTGCTGCCATCGGGTGTGCTGTACATCAGTGCCGCGTAGCCCGAAATGCCGCCGTTGTGGGTGATGATGGTATCTTCGCCGTTCGGGCCGGCCTGAACGAACACTCCTAAGCCATAGCCGATTTTGGGGTACGGCTTGCACATCTCGGACAGCAGAGGGGGCGGAAGGAGCTTGCCGCCCATCAGCGCCGAGATAAATGTGTGGAGGTCCTGGGTGGTCGAGATCATGTCACCTCCGGTGGAGATCCAGGAGGGGTTCTGGCGGGTGACGTCGACCGTCTTCTGCCCGCTGGCGTCCTCGTATCGGTAGTAGGCGTGGGCGTGCGGTTCGGGTATCTCCGGCTTGGTGTCTGGTACCACGGTTCCCGACAGCCCAAGCGGGCCCAGAATCAGCCGCTGCATCTCCTCGGCGAGCGAACTGCCGGTGACCTTCTCGATCAGCAGCCTGGCCAGCACATAGTTAGTGTTCGAGTAGCTCCAGTCCGTTCCCGGCTCGAATCTCGCTGGCTTAGACAATGCCAGATGTACCAGCTCCTCCGGCCGGTAGGTCTTGAACCGATTATCTACCCACTCCTGTCCCTGCCATGGAATCCCCGGCACGACCGTCCCGTCTTCGTAATACTCTCCAGTGAAGTTGAACACCCCACTGGTATGTTGCAGCAGCATCCGCACCGTGATCCGCCGGTCCAGCCCGAACTCGGGTAGGTAGTCTACCACCGGGTTATCCAGCTCGATTCTGCCCTCGGCAACCAATTGCAGGACTACAGTCGCGGTGAAGGTCTTGGTGTTGCTGCCTATCCGGAAGTGCCCGTTTGTGGACGGCTTCGTCTCTTTGCCAAGTATGCTCACCCCTGCGCTGCCGACCCACTCTCCCTGCTCATCGTTGACGCGCAGCTGCACCCCAAGGAAACCAGAATCAACGATCTCCTGGATGGCCTTCTGCAGCTCCGGGCGATCCTGCCCGACAGCGAACCCTTTTTCATTCATGTTTTCTGACGAACTAAACTTATTCATAACATACACATCTCCTTATTTTAAGTTTTCTAACTCATGTTAAAACCTGGCTCATTATTATCATACCAACCGATGGTATGCATAAGTTTAAAACTAAGCTGCCTTTCGGCAGTTTAGTTTTCTTGGCTGACTTCTCGAGCTGACAAACGGTACAATTCCTCGTATCGTTGAATCATTTGCTCATCGAACAGGTCAAGACCCAGGCCTTTCAATATTTCATCGAAAAGCTTTACCCTTCGCACCATCATCTCGGGCGTAGCTTGGATGACCACCGGGTTTAGCCAAAGGTTGGTGAGAAGCATCAACGCTTCGCTTAGCTCCTTTGGATACTCGGTTCGGATTGAACCGTCTCGCATACCCTCTTCGATGATGGGCTGGATATATAGGGGTACGCCTTTTTCGAATATATTCTCGATCTGTGCCGCCAGCATCTTCGGATTGCGCAAGAGGTTCGGCGCCGCCGATGCCATTTCATTCTGGGCTGGATTGTCGAGAGAGATGCAGGAAATCTTGCGCAGCTTTTCCAGTCCGTTCAGCTCCTTGTCGTCCCTGACGCCTGAGAGCATCTCGTCAACACCTTTGTACATTTGGTCGGTGACAGCCTGCAGAATCTCCTCCTTCGACTTGAAGTGATGGTAAATTGCCCCTTTTGTCAGCCCGCCCAGCTCATTAATGATATCCTGAATAGAAGTCTGCTCGTATCCTTTTTGTATGAACAGGTTCAGAGCCACGGTTAGAATGTGGTTGATAGTCTCTTCAGGATATTTATTCCTTGCCATTCGCCTTCTCCTTTCATACATCTGGTTGGTATGTAACAAATATATCCAATCGTCCTTATATTGTCAACACCCAAAAAACTAAATCATTTGATTAGGGTATAGGGGCGCGAAAGGAGCTCTTGAGGTAGCCTTTCACGATGATTTGAATGCACAAAAATCTCACGTCTCGTAAATTTATATTGTGAGATTTCTGTCACACTCTCTCTTACCTTCATTTACAAGGGGAGTAGGTCAGGTACACTCTGCCTATCAATCAATGAAAATAGGTTCACAAGGCTGTTAATCTCAGCATAGGATAGATTAAAAAGGAGGGAATCCCATGGCTAAAAGATTTCTAGATAGCAAGATTTCTACGAACGCTTCGACGACCGGCGCCATTTCGGTGCCTCTGACATCCACACCGACTCTTTTTGCTACGTTAGGACTTAATGCGATAAATGCTGGACCTAACCTGGAGGTACAGTTCACGGTCACTTCTGAGGTCAATTTACTCACTACTTCCACGATTACAATCACTGTACAGCGTGTTGTCGCAGGTGTTCCTACAACAATCTACAGTTCAACAGTTGATTTGGAGATTGTATCTACTACTACTTCTAATTCAAGAAACTTGATCACATTTAACGGAGTGGACAACAATCCACCAGCGACTTTCCTCGTATATCAAGCACTGATCAGTTCACCGGAACTTCCTGGACTTGCCCCAATTCGGGTCGGCCCGGAAAGCATGATAGCAGCAGCCTATTCGGATTAATGAATCAAAGTTGCATTTTACAAACTCTTAGTTATGGAACTTACTCTAGAATCAGATCTGTTAGAAAGAGACCCTCCATATATTCAGGAGGTCTCTTTATTTATCAGAAACAGGGACTGTACATACCATATAAACATTGAATTATCCTGCCTGTTTGTGATTCTTAAATATCTCTTGAAACAAAAAAAGAACGACTACCTAATGGAAGTCGTTTAAGCCAAGTTAAAACATTATTCAATAATGAACTCACCCTTCATTCTGTACTTCACCATATTATGAGAAGGCACTTCTTCCCTCTTCGCCAAATGTATCTCAGGATCAATCACAAACTCTTTCGTACATAATTTACTTTCGTTATTCGGATCTCTGTACACCAATATGATATTCAAACTGAAAAATTCCATGTTTTCATTAAATGCTTTGATGTTCAATAAGTATATGTACCACTCAGGAAGATGTATTCTTATACCATGTTGTTCTGCGTTAACAGGATGAATCGTTCCCAGTTCCTTTAAATGAGAATTGATTTCATGTTGGATAGTTCCTACTTGACCAAATGAGATAACAACCTGTTCTTCCACCTCTGAAAAGTAAAATGAATGATTATCTTCATCCTTGAAGGTGGTATGATCTTTCATAAAATCTTTTAAATCATCAAAATCAACCGCAATCTCGACCATGACATTTTCTGCCGGAATATTTCCATGATTATAAACTTCTAAGTAAAAACTGGATTGATCGCCTTGAAACGATGCCTCCATACCACTTCCCCAGTCCTGAAAGAGGGATTGATGGAGTTCCACTTCAAATGTTTTAGAAGGTATGGCTAAGTTTACTTTTCTATTATTCAATTGTCTGCCTGTTTCCGTTTGTTGACGCGATTTCAATCGAAGCACAGCAAACATCGAAACCAAAACCGATATTACGACTGCGCCAATTGAAATGATTAATACCCATATTTGAATCTTCACCCTTTGGTCCTCCGTTCCTCTTTTCTTGATTATACATGTTATCCACCTGATCAATCTATGGATGAATTTCTACCTGTTAATCCCTATTTAACTTGTCTTTTTTTAGTTAACATATATGTTCATATGGTCTGACTAGTCGTAATACAAAAATAGCCGCAGTTACGCGGCTATTAAACGTGTAATCACACGGCAGCCCTTCCCTGAAATTATTCAGCTAAAGCTCTTCGTTTGCGCGCTAAATAAAATTCAAATATTTCATGCGGTTTATGACAGATAATACTTCATTTATTCTTGGTAATTCAAGCCATCTGTCAAAGCCGGGAAAAGAAGAGGAAAATACAATATCCACTCCTTCTCGTTCCATATCATCAAGAGCTTTTTGTATCTTTTCAGGGAGAATGATAAGGCAGTCCTGATTACTTATTGCGATCTTACGAATCAAAAAGGCAATCGCTGCAAGCTGGGCATGGGAGGTGATGTTGTAAAGCCCCCTTATATCAATTTGTTCATCACCTATGACCAGATATCCCATAGCCGAAACCGCGAGCTTTTCTCTGCCACTGCCTTGTGGATAGCTCGAAAAGCGATCGGAGGTAATTGTTCGGTTTATTTCCCATTTTGTAAAGGGGATCGGTTCGCGTGGTTTGTCATTTTCACATAATATTTTTGCTTGTTGGGTTACGTTTAGGGGTACGTATTGGTCCATCAGAATAATTTGGTCAGCAACGGATAAAAATTCACTGCTGCCTCCAATCACAAGAACGGACGATACGCCCTCAGCTTCATATAGCTCCCTGACCCGTTCAGTAAAAGGTGTAATGGGTTCTCGCTTGATTAATGAACGCATTTTCGTGTCTTGAATCATAAAATTCGTCGCACTTCTGTCCTCATCAATCAGAAGAAGCTTACACCCGTAGTTAATTGCCTCCATAATATTTGCGGCTTGAGATGTGGAACCTGATGCGTAGTCCGTCGAAAACTGTTCAGCCGAACAATTGGGTATCCATTTTATGAAAGGGGTGATATTGATATTGTTAATGGAACGACCTTCCTCTGCAGATATTTCCATCGCACTCTGATCCGTAATCACAAATTCTCTTCCATCGCCCATGCTGTGATTGTAAATTCCCGAATTCAGCGCATCCAGCAAGGTGCTTTTACCCGAATAACCACCGCCAGTGATGACCGTTACACCCTGTTTAATTCCCATACCTCGCAAACCACAGACTTCCACTTCAACATCTTCCGGGGATATAAAAGGCAAGGCCCCCTCCATGGGTCCGCTATTGTCTTTATTCCTTGGCAAAAGGCTGCCATTCGCAATAAACGCGCTATAATTACTGGATTTCAGCCATTCGCGAATTCTATTCTGTTTTTTCACCAATTCAAAGGCAGCATATAATTGGGTTAGATCAAAGTTGGCTATTAAATCGTCGACTTCTCTGGGAAGCATTTTACAGAGCATGCGCATCGCTTTATCATGATTCTTGAATGGAAGTTGAACGGTGATCTTTAAACACAGATACCATTTTTCCGCGATGACTTCGACAAAGGAGGCATTACGCTGGAGCACCACAGGGGTCGGTCGAAAACAATAAAAAGCACCATTTTCCTTATCGGAGCGGGACCGGTTATAAATCAATTCATTTAACGCCTCTACATGATGACCCCATACTCTTAATGCAAAGTCCGAGAGAACAACCTGATCCATATTTTCATCTGCGTGGAGACGATCAAAAGGTATTTTTATAGTGAGACATGGTAGATCTGGTGTGAGTTTATGCGTCCGTTCAATGTGATAGGCAACGTCATTATCCCAATAGGTTGGGTCACTTATCGTAACCCCTTGATCATAGTATGAGCCTTCATAAATCAGACTGTAAGATGATTGACCGGATTGTAAGGAGCGAAAATATTGAGCGAGCCTTTTAATAAAGCATCATCCTTCCCTATTTGAAAAGCGGCGAAGTAGCGGTGAATAACGGTAAATGGTGCCACAGTTCAACCGATGTTTCAAGTAGGGGGACCCTTGTTCTTTGGAACAAGGCAGTGACAAAACGGATCGCACCCTAATCTCCAGGTATGTGCCTGCTCAAACCTAACCCGGCAATGTTTGAAATTTTCCGTGAAAATTGAATTCCATCCCAGGAAATTCAAGTTCAATACATATTCCCCCCGACGTATTAAATCCAGACCGATTTCAAAACAAAACTACTTTTGTTGCTTTGACCCATCTATGGCATAAAAAAATGACACCCACTCCCTGAGTGGCTGTCATAGACCGGCATGAAAGCTTAAGCTTTCCTTCTGCCCAAATATAAAAGCCCTGTGGGAAAACTACCCTCAGGGCCTGATGAGTTCCGAATAGAGTACCTAAAAAGCAATATGAGGATAGGACATATATATTGTTTTGGTTTTCATTGTCCTCACCTCGTTACGTTTTATTCTTACAGCAACAGAATCATAACACAAAGGTCATTCCCAATAATAGGGAAAGATTAATTATAATGAATTCAAACGCCAGAACTTCTCTATCTTTTTAACTCTTATACTTCTGCTTCATAACTTGCATACCGCCGATGATCAGCATGAGAACACCAATCAATGCCAGAATAATCCGGACTACGAATGGACTCAATGAAAACACAGTTTCACCTTGCCAGTGCAATCCGAACAACCTGTCATCTAGTCCCACAATCGCCAATAATGGTTTCAGATACAAACTCAATGCTAATAGTACAATACCCCAAATAATACTGCTTTTCATTTTCATTGATTCAAAACCTCTTTTCCAATTGGTTTAAGGATCATACGGCCTTTCATTGCCTTTTATGAATTTTATCCGATTGTCAATGTTTGCTTGATGTATTTCCACAAATAGGTCCCTTTAGTCTAACTAAGTTGCCTAATTATTGTGTTCTACATTTTGTAAAGTCACTACCTTTGAAGAAGAATTCCGGCTGTAATGTATCCCTGAAGGCGCTCATGAGCGGATGGGAATAAACAAGTGATTGCTAAATTCTCTTCCGCCTAGGGTTCTTAATCAAGTAATAGCGTCCTGGCGTAGTTATGTGCTTATTGGCTACCCTGCTCGGCTTCATCCTCTATGGTCGTGAACCAGAAGGTATTACCGGTTTCATTATCGCATCCGGTTAGCTTGTAATGGGAACCGAACTCTTTGTTCTTCTCTAGCTCAATACCCCGGCACACCGTACTCGGACGACCTGCATTGCTGCCAAACCCGTCCCGCGAGTTGTCATACGTATATGCAATGGCCTCAGCCCCATCATAGACCAGCTCATAGAAAATAGGGTCACCTTCATCCGTGTATTGTGTTATACGCACCTGATTCGGCACATCCATATCGAGATTCCTCAGAAACAACGTCCACTTGTCGAAATTGTACATCTTCCCGTGAAGGTTCACGATATCACCATTCGCGGCTGCTTGGTCAGCATTATATGGGTCGGTCACAGCGGGGAATGCTTTTGGCTTCGCCGGCGGTGAAAATGTCTCCCCCGGTGCAGGGGCAGTGGAAGGATTGGTCGTATTGTCGCTAGGTTTGCTGGACTTCTCACTGCAGCCCGATAGCAAAATTAATACTGTTGCTAATGTTAACATCCATTTGATCATGAATAATCACCTCATATTCCAGAACGTATCTCAGAGTTCGAATGTTTCAGTCGCATATGCGTGTAATGTACAATTAGTTAATGCTCTTAAATTCTTGAACAAAATCAATCGGCAGCATAGGCTCATGAGAAGCGGCGATTTGTTGAAGCTCTTTTAACCTGTTCATAGATTCTTCATCCAAATTTGACACATCGTTTGCTTGATGAAAATAAATATACTGCAGTACATAACGAAGTTTAATAGACTCTTGTAAATATTCTATTTCTTCTTCTTGGATTGCATTTTCCTTTAGATATCCTTTTATAAAATGGCGGAAAAACAATCTATAATATTCCGTTTTATTTTCAAATTCCTTATACGGAAAAAAAGTGCATAACACAATGTAATCCCCATATCGTTTACGAAATACGTATAACTGCAATCATCGAAATCGAACAAATACATGTCGCCGTTATGCAGATAAAAATTACTTTGACTAAAGTCACTATGAATCAAACCATATGTATCTTTGGATTTGGGCAGAGAAGTAAGTTTTGTTAATCTTTCTTTTAGGATTGAAATCATTACATCATCAGGTCGCAGGTACTTCTCCGCCTTTAATTGAACTTCTTGGTCCCAGGCTTGTCGTTTAAACGCCGGATTACTCCATTCATAACCCTTTGTGGCATGATGGATTTTCCCCATGAATTCGCCCCATTTTTCGTAAAGTGCTTCATTCCAATCTTCATCCGACACTTCTTTTCCAAGAGACTTTTCATATGATATGGCTAGAAACGAACCATTTTCAGCAGCAATTTCTTCAAACATATTTCCCCTGGCCGATGGAATGGCATTTGAAACTGCCAGACCTCTACTTGACAAAAAATTAAGAAATTCAATTTCACCCCGTATGTAGTCTCTTGATCTTCTAATTGTATGTGAGATTTTTAGTATGAAAAATGCGTTGTTTTTCTGGTATTCATAAACAAAGCTTTCATAACCGCCCAATGAACGAACAGCGTCTTGATTAAGGTCATATCGCTTTATTGCTTCGGTAAGAATCTCGTCAGTGAATTGCTGTTCAATTTCCCGTATCAATTTCTATACCTTCTTTCGTTCGTAAGATTCATGATCCAGACAAGCACATCTCTATCAACCACGTTTAACGATATGTTCTTGTCGTCTTATAACAAAATAATATGTATAACATTTTGAGGTAATATGGCGTTTAAATGAACAAGAAGAAATGGAGGGATTTCATTTTGAAGAATAAAATTCTTATTGGGCTAACCGTTCTAATGACATCAATCTTATTGTGCGGGTCTATTTTTGCGGCAACTGGTCAAATCAAAATCATCGTCGATGGTAAGGAAGTTGCAACGGATGTGGTACCCAAAATCGATAACGGGCGTGTCCTCGTCCCCATCGGTACGATTTCGAAGGCATTGGGGTCTAGCGTTCAATGGGATGCTAAAACGCAGACTGCTATCATAAATTCGAAACCAGATATTTGGAACGATGACATAAATCCAATCAGTAATCAAATCGTGGAAATTCGTAATTTATTAGCTTCCTACTTTACCTACTATGATACTAAAGAAGTTGGTTACGCCAATCTGGTAACGCCAACCTTCAAAAGTGATTTTGTAGATCCGAAAACCATTATATCGAAGATCCAAGACAACATCATTGATTACCGTATTATCGATGCAAAATTTATCGGTACATTAGAAGATTTCTTTAGATATAAATTCCGTGTAGAAGTCGTGAAGTACACCAATATGGAGGTAATTCCGCTAAATATTGAGAAGCTTCAATTGGATATTGATGTTTTTCATGATGCAAAGAAAGGTTTCCTAATTGATGGCATCTGGGTAAAAGGGAAAGTAGTAATGAAATCCTATACGGTCTTTCCAGGATTAACCCTTGAGGGACGCGCACAATAAACAGTTTTGAATAGAAAAACACCCCGTTCATGAGGATCAGACTGAATATGAGGTTTTTGGCAAAACTGCAATTAATAACGAACAGTTTCCTCAGCAATTGGGTTGCTGTTCGTCTTTGTCATTATCCTGCCAGTTAGTTTAATGTAACAGTTGTAATTTCTTTTCTTCACCCTGAAGCGCATAAAAGCTCAATGAAACAGCTGAAATGGTTTTACGCTGTTTCATTGAGCTTTTATTTTTTCTTCCATAAGCCTACTCGATGAGCTCCGGTTTAACATGGAGGATGACTCCCATCAAGCCAGGGAACAGCTGCTCTAAATCCTCCATTCGCAACGAGTAAAAATGCTGTGTCCCGTCGACTCTTAGTTTAATCACACCCGCCTCCCGAAGGGTTTTAAGATGATGAGTTAAGGTGGATTTAGGCATTAATCCCTTGTACACCGAACAATTCTGCTCGCCGAGTTCATATAGCGTTAAAACCATTTGTAGACGACGTGGATCACTTAACGCATTTAGAACGGGCATCAATCGAATATCACTTACATTAGGTTGATAAGGTTTTCTCATAATCAAAGAATATCACAGTCATTTCATGTTATCAATATCTTAGTTTACCAATTAACTAGTACAATAGTTTTTTATTGACATTAAATATAATGACGTGTTTAAATACTCATGTACTAAAATATTAGTACTTAAATACATAACATAGGAGTGGTAAAATGTCTCGTCACAAATCATCTTTTATTATTTTCATTCTGGCATTCGGTATTTTTGGGATTGTTAACACCGAGATGGGCTTTATTGGTATTCTCCCTCAGCTGGCCGAGCGTTTTGATATTTCATTATCACAAGCGGGTTTGCTTGTCAGCTTATTTGCTCTGGCGGTGGCGATCTCTGGACTGTTTATGCCCTTGCTTCTCTCGGGGATCAACAGTAAAATCCTCATGTTAATTGCCATGGGATTGTTCACAATATCCGGGTTTGTATCTATTTATGCGCCAAGCTTCGAAGTGCTTCTTGTGGCAAGAATTATCCCCGCCTTCTTACACCCCGTATTTTTCTCGGTTGCTTTCGTTGCTGCAGCTAATTCAGTAAGTGAAGATTACGTTGCGCGAGCGACCTCCAGAATATTAATGGGTAGCAGTGCCGGTATGGTTATTGGTTCCCCCATCGCAGCCTTGCTCGCAGATGTTCTATCTCTGCAGGCATCCCTCTATTTCTTTGCCATCGTTAATGTGATTGCGTTTGTATCCATCATAATCTTTGTTCCATCCATGCCTGTCAAAGAAAAACTTACGTATGGATCGCAATTAGGCGTGTTGCGTAAACCGGTCGTGTGGAATAGTATCATCACCATGATTCTACTGAATGCTGGTATGTATGCGACTTTCAGCTACTTTGCAGAATTTCTGGATGGAATCACTGGAATGAACGGTAGCCAGATCAGTGTTATGCTGTTTATTTTTGGGGCAATGGGATTAATCGGGAATTTAATATCGGGTTTTTTACTGCAAAAACGTGCGATGCGAACGGCATTGGTCTTTCCAATGATTTACGGGATCGTCTACCTGCTGGTCTTTGTGTTAGGGGACTACTCTATCCCAATGACCCTATTGATTGCCTTGTGGGGAACATTGTATACGATCGGGCTTAACATCTGCCAGAATTCGATCACTACCGCAGCATTCGAAGCCCCTACGTTTGCCAATGGTCTGTTTGTAGCGTTGGGAAATATGGGAATAGCCTTGGGAACCTTTGTTGGGGGTGCGGTTATCAGTGATTTTGGGACGAGATCGATCATTTGGATAGGCATCTTGTTCATGATTCTAAGCTTTGTATTTATCGCAGTCCGCGCTTTTCGTTACAGTCCAAAAAAAGTGCAAGCCTAGGGTATTTATATAAATTGTAATTTTGTGATGGGGGTGTCAACGAATGACCGTATATCATGAGGGTGAGCGCTTCGTCCAGAAGAGGGTTGGTGCGGAGTCTATGGCCAATTTGAATGGTAGGGGTATCCAGAATTTTATTCCTCAAGGATTCGATTTGTTCTTGGAGGAGCAATCCATGGTGGTTATAGCATCAACAGACGCGACAGGTTGTTTGTGGGCGTCTCTTATTACAGGGTCCCCTGGAATGATACAAGTAACGGATCAGAAGTCATTAGAGATCATCGCCCTATTTGTTCCTCAAGATCCGTTCATTTCGAATATCGAAAACAATCGGAATGTGGGTCTCATCGTTATTGACTTTGAACACCAAATCCGGATTCGTATTAACGGGTCGGCACAGTTTACAGACAAACATACTCTGCGAGTGGAAGTCGAACAAGTATATGGAAACTGCCCGAAACATATTCAAATGAGAAGCATGACACCGATCGATTACAGGCGGGGGCTTATAAGAGCATCCGAAATACAGAGGGAACTGACTCCGGAACAAAACCAATGGATTGAAGAAGCGGATACATTTTTTATCGCAAGCAGCGGTCCCGGAGGAAAAACGGATGCTTCACATCGAGGGGGTAACTCGGGTTTTATACAAACGTCAGGTGATAAAGCACTGGTTTTTCCCGATTACAGGGGGAATATGATGTTCAACACGCTGGGAAATATTCAGATCAATCCCCGTACGGGACTCTTGTTTCTCGATTTCAACAGGGGACGTACGCTTCAACTAACAGGAAGTTCAAGTATCATTTGGGATGTTAGTAAGGAAGAAAAGTCGAGATTTCCCGGGGCACAACGTTTGGTCAAATTTCATATTGACGGAGTGATTCAATTAGATAACGTCATTCCTTTTGACTGGAACCTGTTAAGATACTCGCCCTACAATCCAAAGTAGCATCCAGCCTGTTCATGATAAAAAAGTTCCTGTTCTGTGTTAACTGCTTTATATTCAGATACTTATCTTATCGATGAAGTAATCAGGTTCTTGTCTATTTCGGTACAGTATATAAGTTCTTGTCAATTGAGTTACGACAAGAACTTATATACCCATAAGCTTATTTCTGTTTTGATTGCGTGTACCCTAATTTGTGATACTTTTACTGTGATGATCCTAAGAAAGTTCTCTTGCTAGTTTATTTTTGAAGACAAGGTCACCTAACCGTCTGGTAAACGAGGCCTATGGCTCCAGAATCAAATGTCTTGTTTTCAATCAGCTTAAGATTGATCTTCTCCTTGAGACCTTGGAATAATGGCAACCCGCTACCGATCAGAACGGGAGAAACTGTAATTTTATACTCATCTATGACATCCAGCTGCATCAGGTAGTGTGCAAACCGTGGACTGCCGAGGATGACCATATCCTTGCCTGGCTGCTGTTTGAGGTTCTTGATCTCTTCCTCTACATTTTCTTTCACCAGTCTGGAATTGTTCCATTCAACCGTGTCCAGCGTCTTGGAAAATACGATTTTGGCAGTCTTATCGATCCACTCGGCATGATTCCGTTCATACGGCGAAGCGGATGGGTTCGAAGGCACAGATGGCCAGTAACTATGCATCATCTGATAAGTCCCGCGACCCCAAATGACAGTGTCGGCTGTACTCAGAATTTCTTTTGCGTGATTCTCCAAATCAGCGTCGTAGGAAACCCAGCCAATGTCCATTTCACCGTTCGGTCCTTCTACAAAACCGTCAAGCGATGCATGCAAAAATAGAACGAGTTTTCTCATTTACAGTTCTCCTTTGTTCCTCAGGCTATCTACAATAACTATATTATAGAACCTTTAAACTTCGCTTGTTTCTTATGGATTGCTAATCATCACTTTACCAAACCAGCAAAAATCGTTCTTTATATTCTACAATCTGTTTAATTGCTGGATTTGCAGCTTTTCCAATCCCTTTAACAGAACGGTTGTATTCTGAATATCTCCGCCTCGATCAATATACGCAGACCATTTTGGGAACACGACTTTGAAAAATTCATTTCCTAAATCGGTTAAATCAGAGCTTCGCAGTACCAAGTCATCCTTGAGCGAACCGTTCTCATGAAAAGGCTCTATAACTATTAGTTTGTGCTCTACCAAAAAATTCATCAGTACCGTTGTCATAGAAGTAACTTGCTGTCGATAAGACAAGCTTTTGCTTCTTTTAATCAATGTGGGATAACTGTATCTTAATATACTCACGCTTATCACCTCGGATTCTAGCTCCTGTTTATGGCTATTCTAAGGTATGCATAAATTACCAGTCAAATCAGGAGAATTCTGTGCCTGCTAATCATCATTAGGCATGCGTAACATTAATCATTCCCATTCGCTTGATAAATGAGTTGTACGACACCTGAAGAGAATGGCCTTGTTTGAACCAAATTTAAATTCAACCTTTGATTGATATCCACGAACAGCGGTTTCCCTTCGCCTAAAACCACAGGGTGTACTGATAATCTATATTCATCAATAAGGCCTAAATGGATAAACGTTGTAATCAGATCAGCTCCGCCATATAGCCAGATGTCCTTACCAGGCTTATTCTTTAATGCATTGATTACTTCAGGAATACGGTCATTGATAAATATTGCTTTATGATCCGTCCCTTTTTGAGTCCTGGAAAACACATATTTCTCTTTACGATGAATCCATTCCCATATTTCTTTCTCAGCATCTGTATCTTCCATTGCCGGAGTATATTGTCCCCATAAATCATAGCTTTTTCGTCCATATAAAATAGTATCAATTTGATTTAAAAAATGATTGAACCCCATCTCAGGGTCCATAATGCACCAATCAACCTCACCTTGCTTCCCTTCAATAAAACCATCTAAAGTAACCGCTAAGTCTAAAATTATTTTTCGCATGTTTTGTGCTCCTTTCATTGATAACTACAACCTCATTTTAGATCGCATTTATGACATATTGTGTCGTGAATATAAAATGAACGCAACGCGGCTGCCGAATGAAGTTGGCAGCCGCGTTTTAGCTCGATATTAAACTCTCGCTTCCCGTTAGCTTAAGTACTGACGAATACATTGAATTATGCATACGAATACATTGAATTCCGCTATTTATGTGATCGACCAGGGAATAGGTGTAACTTGATTGTTCTCCCAGTCTGCCCGAATTACCGCATAACCGACGGAATCGAACAATAGTCCCTCTTGTCGCCAAGATTTACGATGATACGCTTCCAATACAAACAACGATTTAGCAAACAAAGCCCTCATGGATGAGTTATCCACTCTGGTATGTCCTTCAATACGGATGACTTCCGGAAATTCAGTGAACACATGTGAAACTATCCAGCGTAGCGCTGACTTTCCGATGCCTTTGCCCCGGTACTCGCCTCGGATTCTCAAGTCTAACATCACAATCGGATCCGTGACTTCGAACAATCGGATCAAACCGATTTTCTGATGACTGTCTTTATCAACGATCCAGAACGTTTGAGTGTTCTCATTGTGATAGGCGCCACTGGCATAAGCATTTCTGATATTCGATTCAGTAGGGTTCTCAACTCCATGATATGGCCAGCGATCTGATGTGAGGAATTGTACGAGCTCCTCAACTTCCTGTTTAACAGGTTCAAAAGTGATATTCAAGGTATAAACCCCTTTCTGAAGCTGGGCCATTTGTTCATATCTCTTGCGGATATTCGGTACCGCCTCCTCCCGCAGCCTTTCGTGCCTCTCGGCCGACAAACGATTGAGTTCATCTTTCTCCTCAGGGCTTACTCTGTATATTTCCGTTGTTATGATCTCGCCCGTTTCATAGATCATTCTTGCTTTCTCCAAAGCCTGCTTCTTATGGTTCTGGTCTGTGATGTTCTCCTACCTCCCTTTGTATGGGTAATTTTACTGATCTATTTTAAGACATATTTTCAGGAGATTTCCCTCTCCCTGTATATTTAATATAATGAATACTATAACGGGAACTATGAAAGTAATGTTGCGCAATCTGATAAAATACAGCGACTGAAGGAACATTAACAGATTATAGAGATGTGATATACTCAGGGTAATCATTAAGATAATTAATTAAATATCGGAGGAGCAGTCGGGATGCTATCGGAAAAAGTGATCCAATATTGCAAAAGCAAAAACTGGTGGTTTGAAGACATCACAGAAGAGTATGAACAGGCCTTAGTCAAGCTAGGGATCGATTTAGGATCGGATTTTGCGGCGTTTTATTTGCATGCAGAGGATGGTCCCACTTTTCTTAGTAGACGACGTCAAATCTACCAGATTTGTTGGTTTATGATCAATTCTTCAGATTATATGTGGGGCTTAAAAAGAACTCATGACGGTTTAAACCTGCCCGAAGAATATATTCCCTTGGATAACTTTGAAGGGGAATTCGGCTTTTTCTATAATAAGAACACAGATGAAGTGGTAGGCTTGGGAGTGGGTCGGCAGATCGAGGATTTTCTTGCTGGTCATGTGAGTCCGCAATGGAAAAGCTTTAACAACTTCCTGGAGTGGTATTTTGAACTGACAGATGTTGTTGTGACTCTATAGAAGAAAAGAAAAAGGCCGTCAGCCACCTCTGTACCTGAGCTCATTTAATGATGCTTAGCTCCTCAAGGTGACGGCCTTTCATTGTATGAAGGAGTAAGTCCTCGTCGTCTTTCAAAACCCCGGCCACCTTGTTTTATTTTTCAGAGATGCATAAGGATATTGATAAGTTTTCCGAATGGGTCCCGAACAAAAAAACGCCGAACTCCCCAAGGTTCCTCCGCTGGTCCATACTCCACTGGAATTCCAGCTTCTTTCATACGGGCTAATGCGTCATCCAGATCATCCACCTCAATGGACAGATCAGGCACAGGCGTACCCGAGCCCCCTTCTGATAGAAAACTAATCTGAGTGCTCATCTTCTCATCCGTACCGTATGTTGCAATAAATCCCATATCCATAAGTTGTTCAAGTCCAAGTACTTCCCCGTAAAAATACGAAGCTTTGGAAAGGTCCTGCGTCTCAATATTTGCGACAATGCGTTTAATCTTCATAGTTCATCCTCCTATAGATTTGAAATCAATGTTCCAATTCGATGATTCTTGGCTCATTACCTCCTGCAGATAATTGAGTCTTCAGGATTTCTACTGAATAGATGGGAAGAATTTTCCAATCCATAGCATACAAAAATAGCCGCAGCGAAGCGGCATGACAATCGTACGATAGATACAAAGCAGCCGACAATTGTATGCCGGCTGTATCTTGTGCTTGTATACTTTGGTCTGGCCGTACTACATCGCGATAAATCAGCCTGATTATTAACGGACAGGCATATAGCGGAGCGCCATGACGCCGGAATCAAAGGCTTTGGTTTCGGTCAGCTTCAGATTCAGCCGGTCCTGAACTCCCCCCAACAATTGGGGGCCGCGTCCAGCAACAATGGGCTGTACCAGGAAGTGATACTCATCCACCAAGCCGAGTTGTGCCAGCGTGGAGCCAAGGCCGGGACCTCCGTTTACGACGAGGTTCTTCCCTTCTGCCGTAAGCTGCGGCACCTCCTCGAAAACAGGCCCTTTCATCAAGTATGTGTTTTGCCACGACACTTGATTGAGCGTCTGCGAGAAGACGTACTTGGGTTTCCGATCGAGCTTGCGTGCGAAGTCGACCAGGAACGGAGGTCCATCGCCGCTACGGGCAATGGCTGGCCAAGAGCTCTCCATCAGCTGGTAAATTTCGCGTCCAAAAAGCAGACCATCAGCCGAGTCGATCAGGTCCGCCGTATATTGGTGGAGTTCCTCATCTGCAATCACCTGCCTGTGGTCGCAGCAACCGTCCAGTGTCACATTCATCATCAGGATTACACGTCCCATATGCAGCCTCCTTTTGCTTATATTTTATCATTCTGAAACAGGCCCGGTTTCTCATCAATTGCTAATATGTATAGTCCTGGTCAGCGCTTTGTAAAGAAATATTACCGTTTCATGCCGCCCTGCGGGGCGAGTTTACTCCCCTGATTCCGTGGGAACAATAGCAGCAATAACAAGTAAAATGGGGCTGCACAACGAATGAGTGACAATCTATGGAGTATGATCAAAAACAGCGGTGTCGTCTGGAAAATGCCGCTGGCTGCGGCGCTGTCATGGGAGGCCGCAAAGTGGGCGGGCTCTTCGCATCCTTACCTCGCCCCGCTGACTGCGATTTTGTCTGTACAGGCCACGGTCAGCCAATCGATGCAGTTCGCCTGGCAGCGTGTCCTCGGAACGGTTGCCGGCGTCCTGCTGACGCTCTGCGTAACGCCCTGGCTCCCCCTGAACGCATGGAGCATCGGAGCATGCCTGTTGGTCGCTGCCTTTGCCATCCAGCGCCTGAAGCTGGATCACACCCCATTGACACAGGTGGCCCTCAGCATTTTGCTCGTGCTGTTTTTTCAGCACAAAATGCCGAGCTATTCGCTCGACCGCATCCGGGATACGATTATTGGTGCCGTGTTAGCAGTACTGGTACAGGCGCTGCTGTTCCCGCCGGACTCCATCCCGTCTGCCAAGCACCAAATGTCCCGCTTTGCGGATCATTTGGCCGGACAGTTCATCAAGGCCAGGCAATGGGTGGAGCAAGGATGTCCTCCAAATGAAGCGCAAACGCTGAAATGGACATGGCAGGCGCTGTTCCAGGAACTGCACCAAGCGACCACCGAGCTGGACAAGGCGGCCCAAAGCTTGCGATACCACCCTTTTGCCGCCAAGAAGCGCGATCTGCTGAACGGCCTGACCCGGCAGATGGAGCAGCTGCGTTCGGGCTACGCTAATCTGTCCGATATGATCCGGGTGCTTGGTCAGTGGTCGCAGACCGGTCACTTTACCCTGGAGCACCAGCAGCAATGGGCCGCCCACCTGCAAGAACTCGCCGAGGTGATCAAACGGTGGCATACAGGTCAAGGCACCGCCGCAGACGGCAGCGCCGGTATGGTCAGCTTGAGCCTTCAGGCTCCGGCGCATTGGGAGCAGGAGCAGTACCCGCTCGCCCTGTATATGAATGCCGGGCAGCTGCTTCAGGATTTTGGCGGGGAATCTGCGTTCTCCTTGTCCCGCAGCCGTCCGTAGTCCTCCCGCGTGTCTACGTCGAGGAACAGATCCGGCGATCCGAAAGGGACGGAGATCCCCGGCCTTCCGGAACGGATCAGATGCCGGGCTCCCTGGTCCCCTTGCAGCCGGAGCAGCTCTGGAAACATCCGCCGGTGGCATATGACCGGCGGTCTCGCCAGACCGCCGAACTCCGCGGCGGCGAAATGAATCTCTTCCCGTTCCGATGCCTGATCGTAGCGGCAGCACAGTTCTTGGATCATTTCCGCCGTGACGCCGGGCTGGTCTGCGAGCAAGACCATAACCGATTCGGCACCCGCGGCCATCGCCGCCTCCAACCCGCACCGGATCGAATGCGCCTGTCCTGAATGCGCATCCAGGCAGCGGACAAGCGTCCATTTTGAACGAAAGCGATCGCTGACAAGGGCTGCGTCCATCCAATCCGCCTTACCGTCGTCGGTCACGATCCATACATGCGCCAGCCCGGCCTCCAGGGCGGCAAGCAGAGCATGATTGCCAAGCGCAATCCCCCTCAGAGGCAGACCAAGCTTATTCGTTCCCATCCGGCTGCTTTGTCCCGCCGCCAAATAAATGCCGTGGATACTATGTCGCTTCATAAGATAAGCGTGCCTGTTCCCTGGAAGTTCGGTACACTTGGATTAATTCGGCCACGATGCTGAAAGCGATCTCTTCCGGACCATCTGCCCCGATGGGCAAACCTACGGGGGCGTGCCAATGCTCCGGCAGGGAGCCTCCTTCGAGAAGCTGCTGCGTTCGGCGTTTCGAGCCCAGGAGGCCGACATAAGCCAGGTTATGGCTGGAGAGGATCCGGATGAGCTCCTGGTCCCTCCGGAAGTGATGCGTCATGATGACCACGTAATCGTTTGGCGTCCACCGCATCCGCCCGGCCGTTTCCTCCGGGAAGCCGTCAAGCAGCGCGTGGGCATCCGGAAAAAAGCTTCGGTCGCACAGGGCTGCCCTCCAATCGGCGACGGCGACCGTGAATCCGGCGGCGGCCGCATAGGAGGCCAAAGGCCTGGTATCCGGCCCGGCACCGAACAAAGTCAGCCGGGGTTTGGGGAAATACGTGTGGACGAATACTTCCTCTGACTCTCCCGGCACGATCTGCATCCCGCTCCGCCACCCCATCCGGGCAACGGCCCAATCCAGCAGAGCCTCCGGGAAAGCCCCCGGCCATTCGCCAAACCGGAGCCTGGAGCTGGTGACAAAGCTGTATCCGGCAGCCAGGGGGTCCACGCTATTTCTTAGAATCAGCATGACTTCGGTCTGATCGTCCAAATAATCCTTCAGCATCAGCAGATGCCTCCGCAGCGAGTCGCCTACGGCCACAGCTGTAACCTGGATCACGCCTCCGCAGCCCGGTCCTTCTCCCCAGGACAGCGGATCGGCAGCGTCCAGGTCGAAGGTATAGGTGTGCGGAGCCCCGGCTGTCAGCAGCTCCGGCACGCGGGCTGCGATATCCGCTTCCAGGCAGCCGGTGCTCAGCACGCCGACCTGCGTTCCGTTCTCGAACAGCAGCATGGATGCGCCCTTTTTACGGTAGGCGCTGCCCTCCACCCGGGTAATGGTCGCCAGCACGCTGCGCTCTCTGCTCTGCTGAAGTGCTTCCAGAATCCGATGAATGTCTTCCAAGCGCGTTCCTCCTTTTAGCTGCTGCCGGTTGCCGGGCCGCTTCCCTTGTTCACTGCCAGCGCTGCCGTAATCGCCCCGTGAATTTCTTCATATGAGGTGCAGCGGCATATGTTCGATTCCAGCCACAGCCGGATGGTCTCCGGATCCGCGTCCGGATGGGCGCTCAGCAGCCCGTGACCGTTCATGATAAATCCCGACGTGCAGTAGCCGCATTGGAACGCCTGCTTCAGGACAAATTGTTCCTGGACCGGCGAATGCTTCAGCCCTTCGATCGTGGTGATACGCTGCGAATCCGCCTCTACTGTGAGCATCAGGCAGGACTTCATCGGGAGCCCGTTCAGGATGACGGTGCAGGCGCCGCAGTCCCCGTTCTCGCAGCCGGGCTTGCACCCGGTTAAGCCAAGGTGATCCCGGAGGGTATGCAGCAGCGTCTCCGCCGCACGAACCTGGAGCCACCTGCGCTCTCCGTTGACCTCCAGCTCGAGCGAGTAGATTGCATTCGAGTTCGAGCTTACGCTTTTCAGAACGTTCACCTTCCTTCCAAAACCAGAATGGCATCTTTGACGGTTTGCTTCAATATAAAAAGCCGGTAATCGGCCGAGCCTTCCGTATTGGTCAGCGGCGGTGACGGGAGCTGTCCCGCTGCCTGGAAGGCCCGCTCTTCCGCAGACATCCCAGGGGTGTTCAGCACCTGCTCAATGGCGGCTGAACGGAACGGGAATCCGCAGACCCCGCTGAATGCCGCGCGGATGCGGTTTCCCCTTTTCACGGCAACCAAGGTCACCAACGGGTAACCGACATTACCGATCTGCCGTTTCTTCACATGGACGGACGGCAGAGATACGAATTCACGGTTCGTCACGGTCTGCAGCAGAAATTCTCCGGGTTCGAGCTGGATCTGTCTGTTGAAGACTTCGTGGATCACAGCCTCCCGGACTCCGTCTTTCCCAGCGATAACCAGGCGGCTATCGGCAACAAGCAGCGGAAGAACTGACTCTCTGTAAGGAATCCGCCCGCACAGATTGCCGCCGAGCGTAATTTTGTTGCGGGACGTCTGGTCGGCGACACCCTGGGCCGCCCTGCTGAGCAGAGGGAAAAGATTCGACCCTGTAACGGCTGACAATGTGACGCACCCTCCGATGATCAGGTTATTCCCGCGGAATTCCATGACATTGCACTCGGGAATCGCTTTTACATCGACGACTGCTCCCGGATGAACACGATCCAACCGGGCCATCGTAATGATTTCCGTTCCTCCGGACCAGTACATCGGATGCTTGCCCTGGGCTTGCAGCGTCTGATAGGAATCGACCGCCTCTTTCACGGAAGCCGGCCGGTAGTATTCAAAGTCAAAAGGTATCATGAACCGTCCTCCAGATCCGTTCCGGGGTAAGCGGAAGCCGATTAAGCGGGATACCTGCCGCCGTCGACAAAGCATTGGCCAGCGCTGCAGGCATCCCAATCACGCCATGCTCGCCGATGCCCCGCAGGCCGAATGGTGCCTCCGCATTCGGCGTTTCGATGAAATCGACGAAATACGTCGGCTGTTCTCCGTAACGCATCATGTGATACGTCCGAAACTGCGGATTCAGCACCTGGGCCTCTTCATTGAACGCAAAGGCCTCTCTGCTGGCCAGGCCCAGCCCCATGCTCATGCCTCCGGTAATTTGACCGCGGGCGAAAACCGGGTTGATGACCCTCCCAGCGTCCATAACGGTCGCCGCCTGCAGAATCCGATAGCTAAAATCCCTCGTATCCAGCTCCACCTCCACCATCTGCGCGCCGACCGTCCACTCCGGGCCAGGTTTCCCTTTACCGGTCTTCGGGTCCAGCTCCTTAATATCCCGCATCGCATAGCTGCCGCGGCCGATGACCTGGCTACCGATCGTCCCCCCGTCCGGAAGCTTGTATCCAAGGGCAATCCTGGCGATATCTATGCCAGTCCCTGGATCCCGCTTGCTGTATACTCTTCCGCCCCCGACCTCCAGCTCGGCCGGCGGGAACTGAAGCACTCGGGCGGCCGTGTTCTTCAGCTGTACGATGGCATCGTCCGCTGCCGCCATGATCGCGTTGCCGACCAGAAAGGTGCTGCGGCTCGCGACGGTTTTCCACAGCTGCGGCTCGGTCTCCGTATTGACGTCGGTGCTGATCGATACTTTGTGAACATCCATTCGGAGCCGCTCGGCTACCATTTGAGTGAGGGACGTCCGCGTGCCCTGCCCGATCTCCACGGCGCCGCAGAGCAAATTCACGCTCCCGTCGGCATTAAAGATGATGACCGCCCCCGCGCCGGCATCGGCGGGGGTATTGGAATTTTTCCACAAACAGCATACACCTCGGGCTCTAACCAAGTGGCCTTTAGCTTCCATTAAGGGCTGCTCATCCCACCGGATCATATCTTTCAGCTTGGCTATGCACATCGGGAGATTGCCTATCGTACTCCGGTCCAACAGCGTTTGCGTCGGCGTCGTGTCCCCGGGCCCGATAGCATTCAGAAAGCGGAACTCCAGCGGATCCATGCTGAGGCGTGCGGCCATGACATCCATTGCCCGCTCTATGGCAAACGTCAGCTCGGGATGTCCAAATCCGCGAAATGAGGTGGAGTACGGGTGATTCGTATACATGCAGAGCGAATCGCACTGCAGATTGTCAATCCGGTACGGACCCGAGCAGTCACTGGCTCCCGCCTTGCTCATGATCGGTCCCCGGTCCGAATAGGCTCCCCCGTCAAACCAGTGCGTAATTTCCGCGGCGGCGATTTTTCCAACGAGGGTACAGCCCAGCTTGACTCTCGATTCCAGCCCGATATGCACCGGGGATGAGACCATGTCCCGCTCCCTTGAATTGACCAGCTTGACCGCTTTTCCAGCTACAGCCCGGGAAGCCAGAAAAGCGAGGAATTCCAACTGTATGGCCGCTTTCCCGCCAAAACCACCGCCTACGAGCGGGGTGTGAACGATGATTTGCTGCAGCGGGATATGAAAGTATCTGTTGATTTGGCTGCGGATGATGTAGGGGGACTGCGACGCGGAGTGGATGACAGCTTTGCCGTCCGGCAGCAATTCAGCCGTACAGCAGCGCGTTTCCATCGCGGCATGATCGGATTGCGGCATGCTCACCTGGACTTCGACGATGTGAACGCTGCGGCTCCATCCTTCGTCCAAGTTTCCTTTGCGGATCCGGTTGCGGCTTGCAACATTGGTGCCGGGCTCCGGATACACCTCCTCATGGCGTTTATACTCGGCCAGACGTTCATGAATAAGCGGAGCGTCCGGCTTATAGGCTTCCCGCGGGGAATGAACAAGCGGCAGCGTCTCGTATTCCACGCGTACCAGCAGCGCCGCCCTTTCCGCGATATATTCCGCATCAGCCACCACTACGGCAAGTGGCTCGCCGTAATACCTCACCTTGTCTATGGCCAGCGGCGGCCGGTCTTCCAGCGGAGAACCGGTGAGCACCGGGAAATCCTTCCCTGTGACGACTGCACGAACGCCCGGTATGTTCCGGGCCACAGAGGTATCGATCGACAGTATCCGGGCATGGGCGTGCGGACTGACAGCCAGGGCAGCGTGCAGCAAGCCGGGTCTCATGGTATCTCCCGTGTAACGGGCTGCCCCGGTCACTTTCTGCCCGGATTCCTTTCTCAGAATTTCTTTTCCGATGGACGAGGCGATTTTGGTTCCTCCTTTCATCCTCACAGTTGTGATCGTTGAACATCCTCTGCTTATTTATATGGGAAATGCATTGTCCCTAGTATTCGGGTTTATATTTGTTCATACGGCTTGCCTCACAATAGAAAAAAGAGGTCGACCAACGAATGGGCTGACCTCTTTTTTTCGGTATACAGCATAATTGATGGGGCTTCAAGATCAACTATGCGGACAATGTGTTCTTTTTTACAGACACATTAACCCACACAAAACATTATATCCCCACAGCTTGATCCTCTTCTTGGCTACTGATAATAAACTTCTTTCTGCTGCCACATCCCGTTCTCATACCCTATGTTGGATCTCAGTTCTACATTTACATAATCCCCCCAGTACCCAAGTATGATTGAGTTTTCAACGATGGAGATCCACTGCAATGTCACCATATAATTTTCTATTCCGAGGTTACTTTTCTCATAGGTATCTTTGCAAAATAATTGCACATCATGATCAAAATCATTCAACTGAGATAAAAAAGTTTTCAAATACATGATGAGAGATACTTTGGATTCCGTCCACTTCTATAGACCAATCCGAATGATCGGATTCCAATACGATAATATCTTTTGATTTATCAGCTTTTTCCCATGCTGTTAAAACCTCCTTTACGGAGAATCGATCGAGAACAAACGACAGGTTGCGCTTTATCATTGACATAGGTCCCTTCCTTTTCTTAAAATCGCCATGGGGAAGGCAATTTAGGCGTGTTTAATGACAATAGCTTTGGGTCACCGGCCATCCTCGTAAAAGTCAGATCGTCCCCATCTTAAATCAAGATGAGGAGGATCCCATTGCAAGTCTATTCTTCTTTAATACCCGCCAACGAATGACGATCAGTTATGTGCCGCCTGCGTCTTTCATTACTCATCCACTCCGGAGTCCAGGTTTGCTCTTTGTCATCGATACGTTTGCCTGGCGGAACAATGGCGTCAATTGCATCCAATACATCCGTGCCGAGTCTCAGTTCTGCCCCGGAAATATAGGCTTTTAATTGCTCTAAAGTGCGTGGTCCCCATAGCGTTGATGTGACGGATGGATGACTTTGGGTAAAAGCGGTTGCCATATCCGCCAGTCGAATCCCCGCTTCATTAGCAAGCTTATGCAGCTTTTCAATGATTTTAAACTTATACTCATTATCAGCCAGCTCAGGATCCAGTGTATCTGCATATCCTTTTAATGTTGCAGCGCGTGAATCGCTTTGCGCGGCCTGACCGGCCTTGTATTTACCCGTTAGTAAGCCGCCGGATAAGGGACTGTACACAAATAGAGAGAGGTCATATTGTTTAGCAACTTCAGCAAGTTCAAATTCCATTCGTCGATTGATCATAGAATAAGGTGTTTGCTCACTTACAAAGCGCTGAATATGATATCGATCACTAATGGCTTGTGCTTGAACCATTTGCCAACCCAGGTGATTTGAAGTGCCGATATGATGAATCTTCCCTTCTCTCACCAGATCATTCAACGTTATCAGGATCTCTTCAAAGTCAACAAATTCTAAAGGAAGATGAAGCTGATAAAGATCTATATAGTCGGTTTGCAAACGTAAAAGACTTTGTTCAACAGCCGTTCGAATCCAGCGGCGAGAAGCACCACTTTGATTTATTTTATCTGTCGCCTCTGCCCCAAACTTGGTAGCTAATATGACATTTTGCCGTTTGTTCTTAATCGCTTTTCCGATAATACGTTCTGATTCCCCGTTTCCGTATCTGTTAGATGTATCGATCAGATTGATGCCAAAGTCCAATGCCTCATCAATCATTTTTATACTCTCCTCTTCGCTTGCCCTAGATCCAAAACTCGATCCTCCTAATGCAAACGCACTGACTTTGGTACCCGTCCTTCCAATATATCGATAATCCATGATTGATCTCCTCCAATGTGGATTTAATCAGCCCGAAAATGAACTCGTGTTGATTAAGGCTGTAGGGTCCATTATAATGAGGCATAACGTGGAGATCAATGAACATAATAGGCCAAGTGTTGAGTAATAGATATACCGTCAAAAGTGTTGATTAATAGATCCAACATTCATGCAAGGGGGTAAACAAATGATCGAAAATAGTACCGATAGGAGAGTCATCCGGAGTCGTACTTTAATGGAGAGCGCATTGTTGTCTATCTTAGAAAGAGAAGGTATAAATGGGCTGACCGTAAAGAACCTTTGTGAAAAAGCCGGAATAAATAGAGGCACCTTTTATTTGCATTATACAGATATCTTCCATCTGATCGAAGAAACGTCTTTTGTTAAAGGATTATTAACGGCTTTCGAGCCCATCCAAATTCAAGAATTGATGCAACATCCTGATCAACAAGGAGCTTATCCTCCCATCACCGAAGCCTTTCAATACATGCAAAAGCATGCCAGCTTTTTTAAAGCACTGTTCCATTCGGATGCTCCAGCAGAATTAAGAGAACGGCTTCAGTATTTAGTGGGCACTCGCTTGTATGAAAACTTGAAACAGGATCAATCATCTATGACCAATGAAAGCCGCCTATTTACTGACTATGCCATTGCTTATTTAGGGAATGCCCAATTTGGAATTATTCAGCACTGGTTTACAACGGATCGTGCAATTCCTCCGGAAGATATTGCGAGGATGCTGACCAAATATATACGCAATACGCCATGTCTTGATCACGGAGTTTAACGTTGTTGTAAATATAATTTACCGCTGAAAATCACGAAGCAGCGAAGTGTCAAGCTGCTCTCTTCCCAAATAGCCGCTGCAGATAACGGGGCGGTTAATGATCTCATACAGCTTTTTTAAGTCGGAAATATATTCTTGACTCCAAGATTCAAATGAATCAAATTCCGCCTTAGAAATTTGGTGGTATTCCGGAGAGTCGGTTACCCCCGTCAGAACCTCGAATGCATAAATATGATCGCCAAACTTGCCTACAGATTGGTATCTGCCTGTTTTCAGCCGGATATAATCGGTATATCTCACGGTCATCACCTAACCTTCAATGAATATTCTAATGGCTAGTTTTAATCCCGGTCAGGGCAGCTTTCGTTTCGGCTTTCTGGGAAGAACAGGTTTCCAGGCCAGCAGATGCCCAGCTTCTCCACAAGCCTGATTGACCTGATCGAGATGTATCGACTCCACTTCCCATAGCCAAAGCTCGTCCCCGAGATTCGTTAACTCGCCGCGTTCTTCGCCGCTTCGAATCCATTCTGCCAGCTTTACTCCGCCGATTTTGATCTGAAGATGCTGGCTGTTCACCAGGTTACAAGGGTATACCATCCGGAGCTTCTCCCCTGAATACCTTCCCTTCCCCTGATATGATCCGGGTGTCTCTTTGTTAAATGCAAAACCATTCTCGTAAGGGAATACGGTTGCCCCGTTATTTCCTGCCGCATAATAATAGGCACGAGTCATTTCTTCAGCAGAAAATAGGATACCATAAGAAAAGCGGGGAAATTGCTTTGCTAAGTCTGCAAGCCACGCTGTCAGAAGTTCATATACTTCTTCAAGTGGAAATTCACAGAATGCCGTAAAATGATGGAAACTTCCGTAATCTCCTGTTTCTCGGCTGAATGCTGCATACCAAGGTGTCGATCCCTTTCGCTCGTGGTATAACCAGAACGCATCGCAAGTTCCCGCTAACACATTCTCTTGTAAAAGGTCGGGAGAAATATTGAAGAGCTGGTGATCCCCTTCATGATCTCCGTCGCTCAAAAATTTGTAATACGTGGCGGCGTTTACGCTGACGGCAATGGCTTCAAAAAAAGACATCCCAATTTCCAAAGCCTCGGAAGCATTCATTTTCTCCGTATCATAAATCGAGATTCCCGTGACCAATTCAAATTCCCCTCATTTCTTGCTGTAATAACTCGTCCCGCGCCTCGGTCAGCGCGAACCCCAGCAGGTTGCGGCCCCGCCATTTCACGGGATTCCCCACATCGGGATGAGTCTGGCTCATACCGATTCCCCAAATGCGGTCCTGCGGGCTGGCTTCGACGAGGATTCGCTTCTTCGTCGATTTGAGATAGTCGCCAAGCTTTGGATTCTGCGAAAATTTGGCCAAGCTGGCTCTTTTGACGATTCCGTAGCATTCTTTGTCCCAAAGATCATTGTCAAAGTTTCGCACTGCACGTCCATAGGCTTTCATCTCCTTGGGGTGCTTGGCTTTAAGGATCGATTCCAGCATTCCGTCATCACCGAACAATCTAGCCTTCTCGGCCATCATAAACTGCTCGGCACAGGAATACTCCGTTCCATCTACCGTGAACGGGCACATCCACCATTGGCTGAAGCAGCTTTTATCGACGCTTCCATCTGTAGATGGCGTATGCCCCCAGAAGAAGACAAATTTGAATGTATCTCCTTTGTTATATGCTTTTCTTAACGCTTCGATATTGTAAATCATCATCTATCCTCCAAATTTCTCCGATACAAACGGGATGGTCTATGCCCCGCATTTTCGGTGTAATCATCCGTCTCCGTCACGAGATCGGCTACTTTGCGACGGAAGGCAGCCTTCAACAATTCTTTGTCCATAATGACCTCGTACACCTGCTGCAGCTCCGTCAAGGTAAACAGCTCAGGCATCAAGTGCAGCGCAATATCGGTATAATTCACTTTTCCCCGCAGCCGTTCGATCGCATATGCGATGATCTTCGCATGGTCGAAGGCTAATCCGTCATTGGATACAATCTCAACATCTGTTCCGGTCGATGTCGTCTTCGCGGTCACTGTTCTCGCCACAACCGCCGAAAGCTCTTCTTCTTCACTGCGCAGCTTCAGTTCGTACTCCTGCGATTTGATGTATCCGTCTGTGATCTGCTTTTTCTGCTCCCGCAGCAGCCGATAAGATACCTGGAACCAGGCGGCATCCGACGCATCGTCTCCCGCCTTAAGCTCCAGCTTGTCGCTGTTAATCAGAGCCATATAGCTGCAGCTCATCACCCAGGTTCGGGGGTCGCGCCCGATATCGCTGAACGTATATAACTGCTCCAGATAAACATCCTCCACGCCGGTTTCCTCGCGCAGTTCCCTGGCCGCAGCTTGATCCGTCGTCTCGGTCGGCAGGACAAATCCGCCGGGAAGCGCCCAGCTGCCGAGGAAGGGATGTCCTCCCCGGCGAATGAGCAGGACGCGGAGCTCTTTATCCGGTAATTTCCGATAACTGTCCGCCTCCGCATCCGTTACGGTGAAGATAACCATATCCGCCGCCACCGAAGGCCGCTCGTAATCTCCTGCCCGGTACTGCTCTAGAAATTCGCGTTCCGTAAGTCCATCTTTATCCAACAAATCCAACTGTGTTCGCCTCCTTTATATATGATTTAACCGTTCAGCTCTCCAAAATAGTTCCGGTAGGGTTCGAACTTCGCGAGTACCTCGTCTACCTTGCGCATGCGTTCCTCCAAGCTCCCCCTTAGCGTAATGTAGGGAATCCGCCTGGTCTTGAGATCCGCAATGATCTGCTTGTGAAACACATGCCGCTTCTGATCCCCGCTTCGGTCCCATGTATCGTCATAAGGAATATCGTCATCACATAAGAAGAACAGATCGTAGCGCTGGGCGTTCTCCAGTGCGATCCGGGTTAACAGCTCCGGGGCCTGGCCGTGGTAATCCAGGGCGAACATATACGTCGTAATCGCATTGGTATCAACGAACAGAAACCGGTTCGCCTCAAGCAAAGCCTGCTCTTCGCGCTCGATATGTCCTACCGCGATTTCATCGAACGCTTCGAAGCCGATTCGGCGGTCCACCTGGTGCTCGGTCCAATAATCGCGTCCGTATTCGCTCGCATAGGTCGTGCCATACTGCCGTGCCAGCGCTTCGGTGATCGTCGATTTCCCCGTCGACATCGCACCAACGAAGACCACCTTCGTAATCAAGTCCCGGTACACGATATCACTGACGAACTCTCTGTACTTATAAGGATCGGAGCGGACCATCGTCGCTGAGATCGGAACCCGCTCACGGGCTTCATCCACCCGCCGGTCTATGGAACCCAATGCAACACTCATATGCCCGCCGTAAAACTCGCTCGAGTAAAAATGTGTGACTTGCTCGCCGTTCAGCAAACCGAGTATATATTGTTCTTCCCGAATCTCATGCTCCCTGTCATCCGAGTATCCATCCGGGCCGTCCCAGGCTTCGATGACCCGGACTGCCGGATAAAGCTTGCGAATCCAATTGGCCCGGACATGAAGCGGGATCGGGGTAACCGTCGTCTCGTAGATGACCACGATTAATTCATCGACCTCTTGCAGCGCCGTCTCGATCATGAACTGATGGCCCTTATGAAGCGGTGCGAACTTGCCGAGCGTTAGTCCAAGCGTTTTCATGCTGCCACCTCCTTAGCCCCTTTATTCCAATTGTAGTACCCGTAAACCGCGTTGACCAGATAGGCGCTCCACATCACGATCATCATCCAGCCCTCCCCGCTACCCTCGAGCATCCGAATGACCCATAACAGCACCGTAAACAGATTAAGCACCATATAGACCAGCCATTGTTCCTTGAATCTGCGGACCATTAAGAATGTCGCAGCCACGGATAACACGGTCGTCGTGGCATCGATGTAAGGCGAGTTCTGTCCTGAAATGAACGAAAGCCCGAATCCCAGCAGTAAACAACCGACAACACAGATGACCCCAATGAAGAGAAGTCCTTTTAGATTCATCTGACGCATGCTAAGCTTACCGTCTTCTTGGCGGTTATTTCTCCACATATAGAAACCAATGACATTCATAGGAACGAAGAATAGAAGATTCAGCATAACCTCTCCGAACAAACCGTTAATATAGGCCAAATAAGCGTAACCAACGGTGTTATACATGCCGAAAACATAGCTCATCAGGCTGCCCTTCGCCGTAAGCACCACACATAGCACTCCGGTGATAAAAACCGTAAATCCGAATAAAGAGTCCTTTGTAATCACTGTAAACCCGACAGCGATCGCAGTAAACAGCACCAACCATGCTATTTCAAACCCATTCCAGCCACCTGTAATTTTCCTCATTTTGTTCCCCTCCGCTTTTTCCACCCATTGTAAAGTGAATAGCAACCCTACATAGTATCTTTATGATAATAACATTGTGTTACTAACAAAATTAACAGAAAAGCCTGCGAAGTGCAAGTGAATTTTTGCTCACTTTCGCAGGCAGGCTTCTCCTCTTTGCTTTTTAGTGACCGTGCTGGGCTGCAAAAAAACGATCCATCATTTGTTTCTTTTCTTTCGGGCTTCTCAGCAGAACGATCTCTCCGTCTTCATCAACGGTAAAATGCCCCTTAAATGCATCCGGCATCGCTTGATACTGCTCCTCCACTTGCTGAAGCACTTTTTCAAAACAGGGATAACCATATTTTGTAATCAGGAAAGGCAGACCGAAGGCAGATCTTAAATACTCATATTCTTCGTAATTATAGGGCGTAGACTCCGGCCTCTTCATCAAGATCTTAAGGAAATGGCTCATGTTCTTGTCGATCTCTGCTTCGGAAGCATAGTGAGCTAATCCACGGATGGCGAGCAGCTTCATGTCCAGATATCGTTCTTTCTTATAGGCATTCTGAAAAAAATCTTTCAATTCCAATTCGTTGCACCGGGTAAGACCGTACAGAATTTGATTTCGAAGTGCTATATTTTTGGATTTCAAATAAAGATTCCTTATCCAATCCGCTTCATCGGTTGTCAGCAACTCATAGGATACATGACTCATGGCGGAGATGAACTTCGGATCATTTTCTCGAATGGGGGAAGTCGTCAGGTACTTCATCGACTCCATATGAAGCTGTTGATTTAAGGACATCGCGTCATCACTCCTTTAAATTAAAATTTGCAGGCCCATTCCTCATCATCCATGCCATATCGAATGGGCCTGATCGTCGATAACCTCTAGGATCCTTCTTGTATAGATAAAATTGAACTAAAGAAAGGGAAAGCACTTCTCCTGTATTCCGGATGGAATCAATGAGAAGCAGGGTTAAACTTTAATTCATTTTATTTAGATGTTACTATTTTAAGGGAAAGGCTGCCAGATACATATCGTGTTTTTCTAAATATAAACCTATAGGAGGTACAAATGGAACAAAAGCTTAAAGATCAATTGAACGAGTGGCATGAAGAAGACGAACATCAGCGAATTGTCGATTCGCTCGAAGCCATTCCTGATGAAGAACGAGACTATGAAATGATCAGCCTATTGGCCAGAGCCTATAACAATTTGGGGCTTTATGAGGAAGCGCTCGAGCAATTTGATCACATTGCGGAGGCAGGAAAAGTGGACGCCCTATGGCATTATCGGGTAGGGTATGCACTCTATTATTTAAAACGGTATGAGGAAGCGGCTCGAGCTTTCCGCCAATCGGATGAATTAGAGTCCGGAGATCCAAATACTGAGTTCTTTTTAAGACAGAGCATTCAACGGTCAGAGAAGCAGAAAAGAGAAGAACTCCGGCTTGCCAAGAAGAAAGAATCCTTGAAGTGTGGCGATTCCGCAGAGGGAAAGGTTCCTTTTTCAGATATGTCTCTAACGGATTTGTGGGAGGACAGCGAGTATGCAAAAGAGTCTTATCAATCAGAGCCTCCCACGGATGAACTCATCGATTCGATTGAGAAAGAGCTTGGTTATAAGCTTCCCTCCTCTTATATTCATTTAATGAAGCAGCAGAATGGCGGAGTGCCAAGGCACACTTGCTTTCCGACAGAGGAACCGACTTCCTGGGCTGAAGATCATATTGCCATTACAGGTATCATGGGTATCGGGCGCGAGAAAAGCTATTCCTTATGCGGAGATCTGGGCAGTCCGTTTATGATTGAGGAATGGGGATATCCCGAAATTGGAGTGGTGATCTGCGATTGTCCTTCAGCAGGTCATGATGTCGTCATGCTGGATTACCGAGCTTGCGGCAGAGATGGTGAACCAGAAGTGGTACACGTCGATCAAGAAGATGATTATGAGATTACCTTCCTTGCCGATAATTTTGAAGAGTTTATCAAAGGCTTAGTAAACGAAGAACAATATGATACTTTTGAAGAAGACAAAGAAGAAGCTCTGGATAAAGTAGCGAACGGCAAATTTTCTCCTCTGCTGGAGGAGCTGTGCTCCCGGGTAACCGAAGTGGAACAAGTCGAACAGAAAATCCGGAGCATTTGTACACGGGTTGTTGAGGAAAAAGGCCATTTTTCTTTTCATGCAGATGAATTATCCTATGTCATGTATGATGTGCAGTTTTGGTTATATACCAAGTCATATCCGGATACCAGTCGTGACCAGTATGTGGCAGCCTATCAGAACATGATCGCTTTTGGCGGAGAATTCGGTCAAGGTGGATATGCTCCCGCTTTTATTACGGATTGGCTTGATCAGCGCATTAAGGAAGGACGGATTGTACAGGATCACGGGATGATTCGCTTCACCGATTCGTATGCAGAAGAAGTAATGAACAAGTTAAAGGAAGGCTAAACTTAAGCTTATGCTTTTGAATGCAAAAGAGAAAAGAGCTCGCTTTCAAAGCGGGCTCTTTTCCATATGAAATGCTATAAAAAGCCTCTATATATGGATTCAACTTCCATTCACCGGAATCAATTCATACAAGGCACGAATATCACAATCGAGGGAATCGGCGATCGATATAGCCATTTTGAGTGGCATCACCCTTTTATGATCCATATAATCGTACACGCGTTCCGGCTTGAAAAGCAAGTGTTGGGCCAGCCATTCCGCAGACTTTCCGGATTCCTTCAAACGTTCATTCAGTAAGCAACGTCCCAGTTCGAATTTCATGAAGCACAACGACCTCCCGCTAAAATAATCCTAACCTTAAGCGTTGTCCAATGCCGGCATGAATATACTTTTGCTGTGCCCCTACTTTTCGTAGTTGCTCCTTCCTTCTGACAAGGTCATGAGGTGGATAAATATTCATTAGGAGAGCCATAGAAACTGTCTTTTGTACAAGCAATCAGCTCACGTTTATCCCTAGTCAGTGTAGCATTATCATCTTCTATGAAAAAAAAGCCGCTAATTTAGCGGCTTTCTGTCCATGCGATGTTATTATTCCTCGATACTTTACACGGGTAAGATTTCTGGATTGGATTCAGTTTTACTTGATTTTGGTTTTGATTCTGCTCCCACAGCCGCAAATGATCGTATGCTTCAAATTTTTGATCGGCTGGTGGCAAATGAGACATACACTGTTCTGAAGGTTCATCCCTGTTCACCCTTTCCATTCATTTGTTCGTCGCCTCGATCCCTGCGGCTGCCGTCTTTAGGGGCAAAGCTGCTGCTGCGGCCTTACGCTTGAACGGTCAAGCCCAATCCTTCGGCAACGCGGGTTCCGTAATCCGGGTCCGCTTTGTAGAAATGGGATATTTGGCGCAGTTTGATTTCTTCGAGTTCCACCGGCTTCATTGCTTCTACGATGTTCCGGATGAGGCGGGCCTTCTCTTCTTCACTCATCAAGCGGTATAAGTCTCCGGCTTGCGTATAGTGATCGTTATGATCGTATGACGTTTGGGCCGCAGTACCGTAAACTTCGAACGGAGTTATTTTGGCGTGCGGATCTTCCTTCGGACCGTTGTAGCTGTTAGGTTCGTAATACACTGATCCTCCGCCGTTTGTTCCCGAGTTCATGTATCCGTCGCGTTGATAGTTGTTGACCGGCACTTTCGGTCTGTTGATCGGCAGTTGATTGTGGTTCGCTCCTACGCGGTAACGGTGTGCATCCGCATAAGCGAACAGGCGGCCCTGCAGCATTTTATCCGGAGACGGTTCAACGCCGGGTACCAGGTTGCCAGGAGAGAACGTTGCCTGCTCCACTTCAGCAAAATAGTTCTCCGGATTCCGGTCGAGCACCATTTGTCCAACCTCGATTAGCGGATAATCCTTATGAGACCACGTCTTGGTAACGTCAAACGGATCGAACCGATACGTATTCGCATCTTCCAAAGGCATGATCTGGACGTACAGCGTCCAGGACGGAAAGTCTCCTGCTTCTATCGCCTGATGCAAATCTTGAATGTGGTAGTCGGGATTTTCGCCGGCCAGCTTTGCCGCCAGATCCGGATCCAGGTTTCTCACGCCCTGATTCGTCTTAAAGTGATATTGAACCCACACCCCTTCTCCCTGTTCGTTAACCCATTTGAACGTATGGCTTCCGAAACCGTGCATATGCCGCAGTGTTGCCGGAATGCCGCGGTCTCCCATCAGGTAGGTTACCTGGTGCAGAGACTCAGGCGATAAGGACCAGAAATCCCATACAGCGTTCGGATTTTTCAGGTGCGTTCTCGGATCGCGCTTTTGAGTATGGATAAAGTCAGGGAATTTAATCGCGTCGCGGATGAAAAACACGGGCGTATTGTTGCCGACGATATCGTAATTGCCTTCCTCGGTGTAGAACTTCACGGCAAATCCACGAGGGTCGCGAACGGTATCTGCGGAGCCCAGTTCTCCCGCTACGGTCGAAAAACGGACAAAGAGGTCGGTCCGCTTGCCCGCGTCATGGAACAGCTTCGCTTTAGTGTACTTAGACATGTCATTGGTCAATTCAAAATAACCGTGCGCTCCGGCACCCTTCGCATGTACGACACGCTCAGGCACTCTCTCGCGGTTAAAGTGGGCTAATTTCTCCAGCAAATGAACATCTTGAATGAGGGTAGGACCGCGATGTCCGGCCGTGATGGAATTCTGATTGTCCCCCACCGGGGCTCCCCAGCTTGTTGTCAGTTTATTATCGGAATGATTCGTATTCATCAGCTCTCCACCTTTTACGCAATTATGATAATCAAAAACCTCATAAACAAATGATAACATTTATCAGTTTAAAGTCAATATCTATTTATAATAATTATAATTAAGGTGATTACGACTTCCCGAATAAATCCTTTGCATTTCAGCTTCCTATGCATTACACTTTTTATATTGACAAATATGCAGGTCTAAACAAGGAGGTTAACACGCGATGTGCCCCCGTACCAAACAACAAAATGAGCTCATCCGCATGCAGCGCAGAGAGCAGATTCTGGACGTCGCTGCGCGCTCATACTTTCGCACGGGCGGCAGCTTTGATATTCGCGACGTCGCCCGCGAGGCAGGTCTTGGTTACGGTACCGTTTACCATTATTATCCCAACCGTCATTTATTAATAGAAGATGTGTTAGAAAGCGGCTTCGAGCGATGCGAGCAGGTGATCGCACAATGGTCGTACATCCGTGGCAGCTCCTCGGATGACTGCCCGTTGTTGGCGTATTGTAAAGAGCTGCTCCGGCTATGGCAATCGGACGCCCGGGCATATCTCGTCTACAAAATGGCGGCGGAACATTATGCAGGCCTGCCTGAAAAGGATCGATCCCACGCCAAGGAACGCTTTATGGAACGGCTGTACGTCCCGCTTCAAGCGATTGCCCAGTGCGAAGACGACAGCGTGGACCATATGCTAGCCGTAATGGTTGGTTGCTGTGGGCTGTACTACTATGCGGGCAATTCCGACCTGGACGTCGATCGAATTGCCCGACTCGCAATGCAAGCTATGACGAAGGAGTCCTGATACGAACATGGTGATTTTAAAAAGCAAGCATGAAATAGAGGCGATCCGCAAGGCATGCCAAGTGGTGGCTGAATGCCATCGGACCATCGCGCCGCTTATCCAACCGGGTATTACCACCAACGAGATTGAGCGTATATTCGAGGACATTATGCTGAAGCACGGCGCCAAGCCATACCAGAAAGGCTATAGGGGCTATCCATATGCGACCTGTGCTTCCGCCAATGATTTGATCGCACATGGCTTCCCCAGCAGTAAGCCACTTGAAGAAGGCGATATCGTGACGATCGACACGGTCGCTGAGCTCGATGGCTGGCTCGGCGATTCGGCGTGGAGTTATGCGGTCGGACAGATTTCTCAGACGGCCGAGAAGCTGATGCGTGTCACGAAGGAGTGTCTTGACCTGGGTATCGGGCAGGCCCAGCCCGGCAATCGACTGGGCGACGTGACAAGCGCGATTCAGCGGCATGCGGAATCACACGGTTTCGGCGTCGTACGCGACCTTCTTGCTCATGGCATCGGCCGCGACCTGCACGAGGAGCCGACTTATATGCATGTCGGCAAGCCGGGTAAAGGCCTCCGTATCAAGGAAGGAATGGTATTCACGATCGAGCCTATGATTACCGAAGGCACCTATTCCATGACAATCGATCCAGATGGCTGGACCGCACGGACGATGGATGGCAAGCTCGCCGCCCAGTACGAGCATACGATCGCCATCACGGCTGAAGGCCCGCAAATTTTGACCGCGCAATAGAAATAGGGTCTAAGTACAATTGAAATACAATAGAAAAATTAAAGGTCGACCAGCGAAATGGTCGACCTTTTTGTTCGTATGCAGAAGAGTATCTTTCTTCATTCGTTAAAGCTGTAGAATCATATCCTTAGTGCTAATCAAACCTCAATTCCGCTCGCTGAGCACGACATACACCCCATTATCGTCGGTTTCCACTGGATAACCGCGCAGCTTCGCGTCGCTGCCAGCAGCCAGGTGATGGCCGCTCACGAGGTCGAACTCCCAGCCGTGCCAGGGGCAGCGCAGGACCCGATTCTCCAACCCGTAATGATAATCGTAAACCCCGGAAGGAAGCCGGGTCCCCCGTATCGCTCCCGCGCATACCGGCGCCGCGGCATGCGGACAAACGTTACGCCACGCATAGTATTCACCTTCGATCCGAAACAGGCCGATTTCCATCTCTTTCACTTTTACGATAAGTCTACCGCCGTCGCTAATCGCACCCGGCTCTGCCACTTTCACTCTCATGAGGGCTCCGCCCCCTTGTGCTCCTCCGGGATCGTGAAGCCGTACAGCTCTGCCGCGGTATACCCTAGAATACGTTCTTTCAACTTCTGAGGAAGACCTCTAAGTACGACCTTCGGATTGTCGAAATCCCAATGCGGGTAGTCGGACGAGAACATGGCGATCTGTTCGGCATGCATCATCTCAAAAATCTGCAGCAGATGTTCCGTCTTCTTCGGTTCTTCGATCGGCTGCGTTGTTACCCGCACATGCTCCACAATATACTCCGATGGCAGACGCTTAAGCCACGGCGTGGTATCGCGAAGCGCTTTGTAGTTTTTGTCCATGCGCCACATCAAATGGGGCAGCCAGGCTATGCCGCCTTCAATCGCTACAAATTTGAGCTTCGGATATTTTTCGAATACCCCTTCGCACACCAGACTATTGATATGAGTCATGAAATTGGCTGGCAGAATATTGTGCCATTCCATATACCTGGACGGGTACCCGGCAGGTGTCGGAGGGCCGGATATCCCCTTCCCTTCCGTACCGGGATGAATGGCCACCGGCAGTCCATTCCGTTCCGCCGCTTCGTAGATCGGATGGTAGAAGCGGTTGCCGTACGGCATTCGTGCTCCGCTTCCCATCACGACCTGCACCATGTCCGGATGCGTGCCCATCCTGTCAATCTCTTTGACGGCTTCGGCCGGATCGGAATGATTGATCTGGATGGATCCTTTGAATTTCGGGCTGACGCTGAGCCATTGATCCGCCAGCCAATCGTTGAAGGCGGCGGCTACGGCATTCGCATAGTCCGGATCGGCGTGAAGGGAGAGGCCTTGTTCTCCCCCGCCAGTCAGTATGCCGTAATGGATTCCGAACGGTTCCATATAGTGCTTCAGGACAAACCGCGGATCGCTTCCAGGCGTAGCGCCACTGTCGGTCTTTGCGTCCTGTCGCAACACACCAACGGGCGAATAATACTGCCCATGCACACCAATCCCGCTTTCGAGCCATTGTTGGTGCCATACCTTCGGTAAATAAGGCAGCAAGTCCTGCAGCTTGTCGATCGCATTGTGGATGTCAGCATCAACGATAAACGGTGCGGATCGCATTCCATGCCCTCCTTCGGCTAAAGTCTGGCCGCTTATTTAGAACCATACGTGCGCTTATATGACGTATTATACATATCCAACAGTTCATCGGCGCCGAGCTGCTTCAATTGGTCCAAAAACTGCTGGTAGTTCGCGTCGGTAATCGGCGTCTTGCCTGTGACGAATTCCGTAATTTTCTGTTCCAGAAACTTGGTGAGCGGGGTCAGCTTCGATTTTTCCAGATCAAGCTCTTCCGTCGTCTTCACGAGCGCCTTAGGCGCAGGGATGATGAACTTTTCGTAGCTGCTGTTGATCGTTTTGCTCTTGTCGTCGAGGCCCCTCTCCCACGTTTGGCGTGCCAGTGCGTTGTTCAGTGAAATGTTATCGTACCAGACGCCGAAATCACGGCGCAGCGGCACATAGGGGCTAACTCCGAACTCTTTCATGTAGACAG
This sequence comes from Paenibacillus sp. SAFN-054, assembly GCF_051966755.1. Taxonomy (NCBI): domain Bacteria; kingdom Bacillati; phylum Bacillota; class Bacilli; order Caryophanales; family Paenibacillaceae; genus Paenibacillus; species Paenibacillus sp. SAFN-054. The sequence continues at coordinate 1,205,335 of NZ_JBQCKS010000001.1, read as the reverse complement.
GCTCCCCGTTTTCAACGGTATACGATTTGCCTTCGATGCCGAGCGACAAATAACGGGTGCCTTCTTCACTCACCAGATAGTCCAGAAATTTGACGGCTCTTTCCTTATCTTTGACTTTCGCCGAGATGGCCCGCCCCACCGATCCTACAACCGGACGGGAAAACTGGTAGGTCTTTACGCCGTCTGCGGCAAACTCGGGAAGCGCGTCCAGATCGTAATCCGGGGTGCCGGCTTGCTTCGCCTTCTCGATCGTCGGGTTCACTTCCGCTTTCCAGAAGTAGGTTACGGACGACTTTCCTTTTAAGAACCGTTCTTGCCACTGATCCTGAGTTAACAAATAAAATTCCGGGTCTAGCAGCTGTTCGGCATACAGCTTATTCATAAATACAAGTGCATCCTTATAACCGCTATTGTACGGCGCGAACTCGTATTTATCTTCCGTCGGATTTTGATTGAAAAAGCCCGAAATACCCGTGAATATCTTTCCGAATACGGTATACATTCCGGTATCCGCCGTGACCGGTGTATTGAAGCTGAGCGGGTAGCTGTCCGGCTCTTTTGCCTTCAGGTCTTTCAGAAACTGATAAAATTCATTGAGATTCGTCGGGGCCTTCAAGCTGTATTTATCCATCAAATCTTTGCGCGCCATCCAAATATAATTGAAGCCTTTCCCTGCGGGATCACCCTCGAGTACAGGAACGTTGTAGATGCCGCCGTCCGCACCTGTTGCCACGGCTTTCGCTTCGGGATACGTATCGTAAAACTTTTTGAGATTAGGCGCGATATCCAAATAATCGTTCAAATTCAGGAACACTTTCTCCGGGCCGTTCTCTCTGGCCTCTTGATTCGTCGGCTGACTAAAATCAGTGATCGTGTTGGTAGCGATCATAATCTGCCGCTTCTCCGTCAAGCCTTCTTGGCTGACGACCTGCCAATCCACCTTGACGCCCGTCTTCGCTTCGATTTGCTTGAAAATCTCCCAATCGTTCTTTACCTTTCCTTCCGTACGATCATAAACGAGCCAGGAGAAGGTTATTGGCTTTTGCGAGTCTGTCCCTCCGCCATCTGCCCCTTCTTTCGCCCCGCCTTTCCCACTGCAGCCCGCGGTCAGAACGCTCAGCATCACGGCAGAGAGTATGATGGCCATCATTCGTTTACTCACTTATTTACACCCTCCTTATAATGACATCGGTTATATAGGAATAGACTCCAGCGGAATATGCATCTACCCTTTGATCCCGCCGATCATGGTGCCTTGTACGAAGTATTTTTGAATGAACGGATACACGCATAGTATCGGCAACGTAGCAATAGTGATCATGGCGTATTTCAGCGTCTCAATATAGTCCGTGTTGCCTTCGCCCTGCACATTTGAACCGGCGATAATGATATTGCGCAGCATGATCTGCAAAGGATACATGCTCCGGTCGTTCAAATAGATCAGCGCATCGAAGAACGAGTTCCATTGGTTGACGGCGGTGAACAAACCGATGGAGACGAGTACCGGGAGCGATAGCGGCAGTACAATCCGCAGGAACACCTGCATCGTACCGCAGCCATCCATCGTAGCGGCATCTTCAAGCTCATCCGGCAATCCCTCGAAAAAGGTGCGCATGATAAACAAATACCACGTGCTGACTAGCGACGGCAGCACGATCGCCCACATCGTATCAAGCAGTCCCAGTTTCTGCACCACAAGGAAGGTCGGGATCATCCCCCCGCCGAACATCAGCGTGAAGGCAGCCAGAAACAATATCAGCGGACGGCCTGGGAGCCCCTTTTTGGCGAGCGGATAAGCCATGGCTGACGTAACGGCGAGTGATAAGAAGGTTTGAACCGCCGTATAGCGAATCGTGTTCCAATAGCTGATCCATAGATCCGGATTGCTGAGGAGCCGCTCATAAGCAACCCAATTGATCGCTTTGGGCCAGAGAACGACCTGCCCGCTCATGACCATCGCGTTATCACTGATGGAAGCGGAGAACACATATACGAGTGGATATACCATCACGATAATCAGGGCGGCCATGAGGAGGATGTTGACAGCGTCAAACAGCTTCGAGCCGAAGCTTTCCTTGATTTTCATTTTCTCGGCCCCCTTCACCAAAGACTTGTGTCCGAAAATTTCTTGACGACTCGGTTCGCGGAGACGACGAGCACAAATCCGATCACCGACTGGAACAAACCGACAGCCGTAGCAAAGCTGAAGTCAGCGGAAAGGATGCCGCGGCGATAAATGTATGTGTTGAGGACATCCGCGGTCTCATAGGTCATCGGATTGTAGAGCAGCATAATTTTTTGGAAGCCAGTTTCCATAAAGTGGCTCAGCGTCAGGACGAACAGGACGATCATAACCGGAATCATGCCGATCAAGGTCACATGACGCATTTGCTGAAACCGGTTGGCGCCGTCGATTTTAGCAGCCTCATACAAGGTCGGATCGACGCCGGCAATAGCCGCCAAATACAGGATGGTGCCCCAGCCGATCGTCTGCCAAATTTCCGAGCCTACATAAATCGTACGGAACCATCCGGGCTCTCCAAGAAACATGATTCGCCCGAAGCCGAGCCAGTCGAGCAGATGATTCACGATTCCGGTCTGCTGCGACAAAAAGGTCACCATAATGCCGGCGATTACGACGGTTGACAGAAAGTGAGGCATGTAGCTGACGCTCTGCACGAACCATTTGAACTTCCGGATTCGGATTTCATGGAACAGCAAGGCAAGAATAATCGGTGCCGGAAAACGAAACAGCAGATCGTACACATTGAGCATGACCGTATTGCGGACCAGCTTCCAGGCATCCGGCGTGTTGACGAAAAAATCAATGAAATGCTGCAGGCCGACAAACTTGCTGCCCAAGATACCACGGCCAATCGAGAAATTCTGAAACGCGATGATCACCCCGTACATCGGTGCGTATTTGAAGAGGATGTAATACAGGATGCCGGGCAGCATCAACAAATATAAAGTTCTGTACTTCTTCAGCTTAAATCGGAGAGAAACCCCTTTTTGACTAGGGATACGGGCTGGTATTTGTGTGTTCGCGGCATCGCTTCGATTCAATGACAACGGTTTCACCTCCTTTGGCAGGCGTTTGAACGCGAGCCGAATCGTTGCTCTGACTATAGGTTGTGACACGCCGCGGGTAAAGCATCATGTTTTCGGGATGTCTTCATTTTTACAACCCGCATAAGAACGCCACTTGCATGATAAGCAGGTGCAAAAAATGAGACATCGAAAAAAAGAAGACTCACGTTTGATGAATCGTGCGATATTTGGCCGGGGTAATTCCTTCGTAACGGCGGAAATTACGGATGAACGAGTTCCTCCCCCAATAGCCAATTTGTCCGGCAATATCGTCGATTTTCATATCCGTTTCGAGCAAAAATTGCTTTGCCTTCGAAATCCTGTACTTGGCGATGTATTCCACATACTTCTCGCCCACCTCTTCCTTGAACATGCGGCTGAAATGCCCGGCGGACATGTTCATTTGTTCCGCGAAATATTCAATCGAAAGCTCTTCGTTATAATGAGCCTGAATATAATCCAAAATTTCGCCAAACTGTTGTTTCCGGTCCGGCGCTTCGGTCTTCTGAAACAATGCGTGGTGTATTTCCCGGAACGTGTGTCTCATTTCTTCCCAGGTTACACAGCGGTTGATGGCGGCAAACAGCTCGGAATATACCGAGATGTCAAAATCGTTTCGCTGGCTTTCGATAGCGCGGGCCCAAGTATTCAGCACATCGGTGCCCAAGTTCCTCATCTGGCTTGCGTTCGCATTGCTCCGCATCCCGGCGTCCAGCAGGTCGAACATGGACTGAAGCAAGCTTTTGAAATCGCCTGCTTTATACCTGTTGAAGATCCGGTTCACTTCTTGAGAAGACAAGAAACTGTCTCCTGACGCTCGCTCCTTCCACACCCTTTGTTCGCTGCAAATTTCGGCCCCAGCATGCAAACTCTTATAATGGAGCATCGAAATCGCATGATTGTATGACTGATGGAGGGCAGCGACAGAATGAACCGTGATCCCGATCCCAATGGAGGCTTTGTAGTAAGGATGCTCCAGGAGCTGCTTCATAACATTCGCTGTTTCCAAGGGGTCGCAGAACGGGTTCTCATCGTGATGCAATACACAGGACAATTGCTCGGAACGTGTCTGGCATACCCAAATGATCGCGGGGGACAGCTTGCGAATGTTCTCCTTCATCTCCGCCAGCATAAACGACTTGGACGTCTCAGACAGCTGTTCCGCATATGGCGAATAGTATTCGATATCGATGCATAGGACCGTTGCGGATGATAATGGTTTGTATGGGAAGGCAATTTCTTTGGCGTAATATTCGATCGACAGGCTGTCCCGGTATTCACCAAACAACACGCGAACAATAAACTGCTCCTGGACAATCGGGAACATGCCGTTAACCGTCTGTATCAGCTCTTTATTCTTCGAGATAAGCGAATGCGAAAACCGTTTTATCGTATCGAACTCGTTGCCTCTGGGAGAGCCGGGTGCGTCGTCATCATGATTATGCTGCGATTCCAATCCCGTCTTAATTTCGCGGATCGGGTTATACAGCCTTCGGCTCAAATAATAAGAAACGAAGCCGCCTACGACAATAAACATGCCAAGCAGCGCGAACGTCATCATGCGAATCGTGCTGGCAGGCTTCATTAAGGCGGACAGATCAATCATGCTGACATAGTACCACGTATCGTTGAATCGAGATTTTGTAAATGATAGCGCTTTCTTATTTGGGTTTAAAAATAATGTCTGTTCCGGAATCGCATGGAACATCGCTGCAAATGAATCAGGCTTCAGCTCGGATGATCCGCTAGAGATCAGGACGGAGCCAGACGAGTTGACCATCATCGTATCCGTTATCCACTTCTCCTGAATGCCCATTAGCTCGCGAAGCTTATTCAAATCAAGATTCACGACCAAATAAACGTCGGGATTCGTGCTGTTGAATGGATAGCTCATCAGCATGGCGATGTTGGAATGAGTTGAGACGGTGTCCCGGGTGAATTGCGGCCTTTCGAATATGGTGTGCGGTCTAGTAAAAACCATCGACTTCTTGCCGGTAAAATGGGCAAAGTAGGATGGTAAATCCGTATCTTTTACCGGATACTGCTCCTTGAAATACTCGTCTTTGGTGTTGTATGTATTGCCGTCAATGACAAGATCTTCGCTCGCAAAGTACAGGAACGATTTGTACACCAAATGTTCCGAATCCAGCTTATTCATTTGCTGCATAAGCGAGTGGATCCATTCGAAGTGCTGCATGAGTTCGGCCGGATCGTCCGGCGTTCTCGGAAAGTTCCTGACGCTCACCGCCGACAGCATGTTCACCATGTCACGTTCAAGAATGGCGAAGGTGTCATCGGTTTGTTCCGAGAAATGCTGCATGATGGTATTGTTCAATCTTTCCGCATCATGCTCAATCAACCGGACGACAAAAAAATTAGTCAGTACGGCGGCTACGATGACTGGGATAAGAATCAGCGCGAAGTAATTAGCGAAGAACCTACAAAACAGCACAGTGCGATACGTTTGCCAGACACGGTTTACCATGACAATCCTCCTAATAAAATTTCATGAATCCAACAGAATTACGAAATATTATTTCATCCCTATTTTAAACGATTCTCACTAAATATATATTTTTTTATGTTAATCTTTCCAAAATTTCGCTTAGAGCCGCAAGGTTTTACCACTTATTTTCCAGTTTATGACTTTGCCTACACTACCCATTTCCCGTTATAATGCCTCGTGAAGGAGATGATGTCGATGACAACCAAAAAATGGACGATGATTTCGATCTTCGTCGTCCTCCTAGTCATTCAAAACTTCGCATGGAAAGCTGACCATGCCGAAGCAGCTCCAGTCCTTTCATTAGGGAGCGAGGATCCCAAAGTTTCAGATTTACAGTACCGTCTGCAGGTGCTTGGTCTCTATGCCGGCCCGCTTGACGGAAATTTCGGCACCGGGACAGAGGCCAGCGTCAAACGATTCCAGAAGGAGTACGGCGCGGCGGCAGATGGTACAGTCGGTCCCACTACATGGAGAAAGCTCCGAAAGTATACCTTAAGCAAAAACGATATGGAGATTATGGCTAAAATCATCTACAGCGAAGCCCGCGGCGAGTCCTACAAAGGACAGGTAGCCGTCGGTGCCGTCGTCATGAACCGGATCCAGTCGGACGAGTTCCCGGACACAATTCAAGGCGTTGTCTTTCAGAAGAACGCATTTACCGCCGTCAGCGACGGCCAGTACGGCATGAAGCCGAACCGAACTGCTTACCGTGCCGCCATCGATGCTGTGCGCGGATGGGACCCGACCCATAACTCGCTCTATTACTATAATCCGAGAACGGCAACGAATAAGTGGATTTGGACACGCGCCCGTACCGTAAATATCGGACGTCATGTATTTGCCATTTGATTTCAACGTACATAGGCCCAAGGGAACCTGCCCCTGGGCCTTTTCTTTTTATTGCTGAATCGCGTCCAGCTGATCTTCATCAGTGTTCTTTTTGCCAGCGATATTCCTCGAGTCAGACCAACGACTGCTCATCGGTTGAACTCTATGAAAAATCCTTTTTATATCGGACTGCAAGATAAATCCCACCAGCTAAAAATGCCAGCGTATATTTAAATAAGAAAAAAATGGTCCACATATCGTCTTTAGGAAAAATCATGTCGCACAAAATAATGGACAACAGCATAAAGGAGCCGCTTTTCAAGAAGATCTTATGGGTCCGTTCGTCGTCTTGCCCCATCTTCTTATAAAAAACATAGGCAAAAATCGCACTGGCCATAGTCAGTACAAAACCAATTCCGATAAGCATATTCCAGTTTCCCGTAGATTGTTCAGCCCAGGATTTCAAAGGGGAAAACATGGCGTTATGGATATCTGAGAAAAATTTAGTTATCATTTTGATCATTTCCTTTCTCATAAGTAAAAATATCGTTGACATTAACGTTAAAAAATTCAGCAATTCGAAAAGCTAACAGCAGAGTCGGAACATAATTACCTTTTTCCATGACGAAGATGGTTTGTTTGGACACCCCGACTTTCTCTGCTAATTCTTGCTGAGACATTCTGGCAAGTACACGATATTCATAAACCTTATTGGCTATCGAATCGCCAAAATCTTTCTTCAAGACCATCACCTCTTGACTTGAATTGTAAACTAATACATTATAAAAGTAAAGTTTAATTATACAAAAACAAAATATATAATAATAATTTCTTTTTATACTTTAATAACTGAAAAATAAGAATGCAGCAAAAAAACCTGACAAAATTAATTTCGTCAGGTTTACATTCCGATGTGATGTATAGTGGTGCAACAACAATCATCTGGCCTTAATCCCCTTCTTGTTCATATCAGGGTTCGATGATTTGTCTGCTTACATTCACATCGTCAACTTTCCATTGATTATCCACATATGTATAGAATACATAGCGATCAACGAGCTCGAGATGGTTAGGACCGCTTTCAAAATAAGCAGATTGGTGCATTCTCGCCTCGATGGTGCCGCTGTAGGTAATATCGGCCTTTTTTGTGAGTACTTCGTTATTTGTAATGCCCTTGCTTTGAATTATTTTGTTTATAAACGAGTCCGTGAAATAGGGTCTGAAATGTGTTCGAATTTGCGAATAGCTTGAGAGATCGGTAGCAGCATTGATCTGTTCTTGAAGCAAGTTGATTCGATCTTGAGTCATTCTCACATTCTGGAGTGGCTCTGTATAAATAAAGACCTGCTGCGAACCGATTGTAATGGTAGCTTTACGTTCCTTACCCGACCATAACGCTGTTCCACCAAGGGCTTCAGCAAAAGCACGTGCGGGTATATAAGTGGTTCCATTTTCAACTTTTGCTGGCATGTCAAGGCGAATAGCAGTGCCATTAACAAAGGCAGTAGCAGAATAAACATGGAGCAACAGCTCTCGTGTGCCACGAGTAATGGTGATGCTCTTTTGGGGCTGGTTCCACAGCACTTCGGCATGGAATCTCTCTGAGACAGCGCGGAGTGGAATCAGCATACGCGCATGTTCAATTTTTCCATTGCCAACCGTATTGGGTGCAGGATTGGCGAAGCTAACCGCTGGATTACCGATTAGTAGGGTACACGCTACTGACAGCGTAAGTGCGAGTATTCTCTGTTTCAAGGATGACTTCCTCCCACGGTTATCTGAGATTTTAGTTCCTGCAAAATTCTAGTCTGCGAATCTTTAAGCAATACGCTCACATCAGTTGTATAAACGCAGTTTTGATGAATAAAGTTGCAGAAACTCGCCTGCATCGTCTCCCGATCCGCGGAGGAAAATGTTCAGTTTCATTAAGAATCCGTCTCCGTTGATGACTTTACTTCATCATCCTCATGCCAACTTCCCGTCACTTCTGCATTGGATAGAAGCACCCACTGATTCACTTCATCGTATCCAGACACCACGGCATTCACACGATAGCGTGGATACATCCATTCCGCAGGTGTTTTATCTTTCAGAGCGGAGGTGTCGGTGATACCTACAGCGTGAGGTTCCAATAGGTTCATCAAGGTCCCTTGTGGGAAAAAAGCTTCAATATATCCTTCTACTCGACTCCCGACAGGACACAGACTTTGAGTCCGATACCAGTCTTCCATTCCAAGTTGAAGCTGTTCCTGCCAGAGTTCCTCGAATTGTGCCTGACTAATCTCCTTGTAATAGGGTTCCTGCACATCGATCGGATGTTCCGCCAGCATGAAATGATAAAGATCATGCTTTCGATTCGATGTGATGCAGGTCCCATCCTCATGAACAACCATCTGCCTGTATGCTACACCATCGTTATCAATTTCAAAATACCAAGTCCCCATTCCCGGTTCCTGTATATCTTGTACGTATTTCATAGACAGTCCCTCCAATCAGCTATAGATCTTCCCCATCATAAATTAATCCTCATTATGAACTCATTTGCCTATTAAAAAAACGCAGGAGTTCAGATTGAAAACTTTGTGCAGTAAAACTTTGCGCACGGTCTTTGTGAACAATCAGCCCATGCGAGAAATTTAATTGACGGCTTAAAGGCAGGAGCTTTAGTACACCCGTCTTTAGTTCGCTGCTGACAGCAATTTCAGGAACCAAGGCAAAACCTTTTCCGAGGCTTATATATTGTTTTATCATCTCAAGACTTTGCAGTTCTAACGGATCTTTTACGATAATCCCGGCATTTTTCAGAACATCTACAGCAGTCGTATGATATAAACAAGATGTGCCGCTGCTGATAAATAGCTCCTCATTTAGAACCTCTACTCCCGCGCTCTCCACTTTTCGAGCGATATCCAAAGACGCAGCAAAAACAATGTTCTCATTCATCAACGGATAAAAAAGAATATCATGACGATTCGGATTTTGTGGGACTATGCCAAAATCCAGTACGTGATCCAAAATACCATTTATAATGTCTTGATGCGAGCCTTGCTCCATACGTAAATTTACGCTTGGAAAGTTACTTGTATATTCCTGAAGAAAAGGCAGCATTCGTGTGAGAAAAAAAGATTCCTGTGTTCTTATACGCAGGGTTCCGCACGGCTGTTCTAGTTCATCCATACTCTCTTTAAGCGATTGAATGAAGTGGACATACTGATAGGCATACTTGGAGAACACCTTTCCCGCTTCCGTAAGCTCCGTCCCTCGTGAGTATCGATGAAACAATTTATGCCCGCTGATCTTCTCCAGCTGTTGAATGTGAGTCGTCACTGTGGATTGTACATAACCTAAGCGATCAGCAGCCCGACTGAAGCTTTTCTCTTCCAGCAGTGCAATAAAGGCCATAATAAAGCGTCCTTCCAATGCATCGATCAAATGGATCACCCTTCAATGTATTTCAATTTGAAATAGCAGATATTTTATTTATTCGTTAGTCAAATAGGTTGTTCTATTATACGATAACTTTAGTTCAAAGCCAATAATAGCTACGCCATCCAATCACGGATACACGATGATAGACAAACCGTATTTGGACTACTAAATAAGACAGAAGGAAGTGTGAACATGAAAATTCGTTATCATCAGCAAAAAGTTGGAGATGTCGAAGTTTTTTACCGCGAGGCTGGCCCTAAAGACGGCCAAGTTATTTTATTGTTACATGGGTTTCCATCTTCAAGTCATATGTTTCGCGACCTCATTCCCAAACTGGCAGATCAATACCGCGTCATTGCTCCAGATCTCGCGGGATTCGGTCATACGCTTACCCCGCCTCGCAGCCGATTTAGCTTCACGTTTGACAGCCTGTTCCAGGTTATTGAAGGCTTTACTGAAGCTTTAGCTCTTAAACAGTATGTACTTTATGTGTTTGATTATGGGGCACCTGTCGGTTATCGGTTAGCAATGGCTCACCCGGAAAGGGTTCAAGCCATTATTAGTCAGAATGGCAATGCTTATACGGAGGGATTTAGTGATGCATGGGGATCCTGGGAGAATTATTGGCGCTCTCCAACACCTGAAAATCGTGAAGCGTGCCGGGATTCCTTGACCCCTGAGACTATTCGCAACTTTCAGTATCTGCATGGAGCGGATGCCAGCCTGGTTTCACCAGACGGGTATTCCCTGGATATTGCTTACATGTCGCGTCCGGAAGCGGAAGAAATTCAACTGGACCTGATTCTTGACTATAGAACTAACGTGGATCTCTATCCTGAATTTCAGGCTTATTTCCGTCAATTTCAGCCTAAACTTTTAGCCGTATGGGGTAAAAATGATCCTGCCTTCCTCCCTGCTGGAGCTGAAGCTTATCAACGGGATATCCCATCAGCGGAAGTCCATTTGCTTGATACGGGGCATTTTGCTCTGGAAACGCATGCGAATGAGATCAGTGAGCTAATTCAGCAATTTTTGATTAAAATATAATAGTCCATATACAAAAGAGACCCTCAGAAGATTTATATCCTCTGAGGGTCTTATTCATTAACGGACGAATGTATGCCCGCCGTTTAATTCGATGGTTTGGCCCGTAATAAATTTGCCGTCATCACTTGCCAAGAATACAAGGCCTGGTGCGATATCTTCGACAGGATCGCCCAATCTGCCCATGGGCACAGGGGCCATGATCGCAGCGTATTTCTCCGGCTCCGATTCCATGAAGGCTTTGGCAGCAGGCGTCATTGCACCGGGTGACACCACATTCACGGTTATATTGTCTTTCCCCCATTCGCGGGCAGCGACCCGGGTAATGGCCCGGATTGCCTCTTTGGCAGATCCATATGCGGTAAAGCCGGCAAATCCCTCGATGCCGGTATCGGAGCAGACATTAATGACACGTCCGCCATTCTCTTTCATATAGGGATAGCAAGCCTGCATGAAATACAAACTTCCGAGCGGCCCGGTTCTCCAGGTGATTTCCATATCTTTGGTGGTGACTTCGATTAAAGGTTTGGATTTGGCAAGGCCTTGAGCATTATTGACAAGGATATCTACCGTGCCGAATGCCTCCGCGGTCTGCTTGACGGCATCGTTCACCTGCTCCTGGTTGCTTACATCGGCTGCCATAGCAATTGCCTGTCCGCCATTTTCTATAATTTCCTTGGCGGTCTGTGCCGCATTGTCCGCGTTAAGGTCCACAATGGCTACTCGTGCTCCTTCTTTCGCAAATACGGTAGCGTAAGCTTTGCCCAAGCCTTGGCCGGCACCTGTAATAATAGCTACTTTTCCTGCTAATTTCCCCATTTTGTAAATTCTCCCATTCGGTTTCATGATGAATAAATTCCTTATTCATTATAATACCGGGGTGGGCATAGGTAAACGGCCAGTGTTTCTTATCCTTTGACCGATCCTGTCAATACACCTTTGACAAAATGCTTCTGCAGAAATGGATATACGAACAGAATCGGCAACGTCGTCACGATGATGGCAGCCGCTTTGACACTCTCCGCTGTGGGTTTCTCAGCTAAACTTGAAAAGACCGATTGATTGATATCCACTGCGCTGTATTGAAGCACAATTTGCCTCATAATCGCTTGCACCGGAAGTTTGTCGGTGTCATTGATGTATATCATTGCGTCAAACCAGGCGTTCCAGTGACCGACGGCGTAGAACAGCCCGATAGTCGCAAACGTCGGTAGGCTGAGCGGGAATACGATACTGACAAGCACGCGCAGCGGCGAAGCGCCGTCCATCATCGCGGATTCCTCGAGACTGTCCGGAATTTGAGTGAAGAAATTTTTCATGATAATGAGATACCAAGCGCTCACTAGCCCGGGAAGGATCATGACCCAGAAGGTGTTGGTCAGATGCAGCCCCTTCATGAGCAGATAATTTGGAATAAGTCCGCCATCGATCAGCATGGTAACGAAGACCAGGGCAATCACCACATTCCGTCCTGGCAGTTGTTTGCGTGCCAGCCCGTAGGCCATCATTCCCGTAACGATCAGATTAAGCGTTGTACCGACAACGACGCGCAGAATGGTGATGAGGTATGCGTGATACAACGACGACGTTCCGCTGAGTAACACTTTGTAAGCGGTGAAATCAAATTTCTGTGGAAAGAGAATGAAGCTTCCTCTGCGGATCAGCTCCGTTTCACTCACGAATGACGTCGACAGAATCACCACAAAGGGAATCAGGAACGTCAGTGACAGCAGCAGCAAGAACACATAATTGCTGACTCTAAACAGTCGCTCACCGAACGATACATTTTTATTCATCATGATGATCCACCTCTACCAGATGCCTTCTTGATTAAATTTTTTGGCCAAGTAATTGGTTCCCAGCAGCAAGAACATGGCAATAAACGATTTAAACAAAGAGACAGCTGTCGCGAAGGAGTACTGCATTTCCACCATGCCCTTTCGATAGACGTACGTGTCGATAATGTCAGCTACTTTATAGACAGGCGGTGAATACAGTAAGAATATTTGTTCGAATCCCGCATTCAGCAATCCTCCAATGGCGAATATGAACATGATGACAACAATGAACATGATTCCAGGAAGGGTAATATGCCATATTTGCTTGAACTTGCTGGCTCCATCTACGACAGCTGCTTCGTACAGATCCTGATTGATCCCCGAGATTGCGGCTAAATAAACGATCGTTCCCCATCCGATATCTTTCCAGATGCCTGACACGACGAGTACGCTTCGAAAGTATCTATTGTCTCCAAGAAAATAAACGGGATCAAACCCGAGCTTCTGCAGCAACAAATTGAGGATGCCCCCATCCAACGCAAAGACGGTTGTAATCAATCCCGCCAAGACGACCATAGAAATAAAATGAGGAAGATAGGAGATCGTTTGTACAAGCTTCTTGTACCAGGCAGCCCTCACCTCATTCATGAGGAGCGCCAGTATAATCGGGGCTGGGAATCCGAATAACAATCGGTACAAGCTAATAAGCACCGTATTCCCTAATATCTCCCAGAAATAGTGTGATGAAGTGAATGTACGAAAATGCTTCAGTCCGACCCACTCCGCAGTAAAGATGCCGCTGAGACCGTCAAACGGGGCCACATCTTTGAAAGCAATAATAACCCCGTACAGCGGCACATATTGAAAGACGAGAAAATAGAGCAGTCCCGGTAATATAAGCACATAGTATAGCTTGTTCTTGCGCAAGGACGTCAACATACCGAGTGACTTCATAACAACGATCTCCTTCCCTGCAAAATCCTTCGGCAGCTGCCTGATTAGAGCGGCTGCCGCTTCCGTGGTTATTTACCTTCCTTAACCTTCTTATTCTGAGCCGTGTAAGCCTCAATCCATTGGTCCATACCAGCCTTATTCAGCTCTTCAAGGAATTTGTCGTACTCGGACATCGGTCTTGCTCCCATAATGAATTTCGTGACTTCCTCTTCCATCATCCGGTTCAAATCCGAAAGGGTCGGTACTTGCTCGTTAATGGCGACATTGTCGTATTTATAGGCTTCATTCGCATCGCCAGGCATGACAGCGCGATCTGTATTCGTAATATATTTGCGCATATAGTCAAATTGTGGTTTGTTGACCGGGTCCTTCGTTTCAAACTGGACTGTATAGGCAAAGGTCGATCCGAGAACCATCTCACCGGCATAATCGTTGTTTAACGTCTCCAGCACATGATTCTTCTCGTCTACATATCTCCAGTGCTTGCCCTTGATGCCATAGAAAGCAAGGAAATAATTCTCAATATCCGAATGGAGCCAATTGATATACTTGATGACTGCTTCGGGGTTCTTTGAATTTTTGCTGATGGCCCATCCGCTAACATCAATGCCGCCCATACTTGTTACGAATCCTTTCGGTCCTTGCAAATCAACGGCAACCTCATACTGGGCTCCGGGATCGTTCTGCTGCAATGCACTTTCGTTACCCGCTAAAGTCGAATACCAACCTGCATAAGCAGCGACGCGATTTTGCTTGATCAACTCGACGATCCGTTCATTTTTGGCCGTAAAGGCTTCCTTGTAGATATAGCCCTTCTGATACCAGTCGGCCATCTTGGCGACGAACTCCTTATAGCCCGGATGCATCACAGCTGGCTTCACGTTGCCGTCTGAGTCAATCCAATTGCCATATCCGGTACCCATGAAGCCAGCAGCCAGCGAGTTGTTCAAGCCGGAATATGTCGTAAGAAGCGGAATGGTTTGGCCAGATCCGGACGGATCCTTCTCCTTGAATGTTGTCAACACATTCTCCAATTCATCAATCGTATTCGGCATTTGCAGCCCCAGCTTGCTCAGCCAGTCTTTACGCAAGTAGACCGTATTTCCCGCGATTGCTGGCAATCGTGGAATCCCCCATATGTTCTTATCCGGTGTCGATACAGCGTCCCAAGAGGATGCCCATTCCTTTGGCCAAAGCTTTCTAATATTCTCGCCATGCTTATCCAGCAGCTCATTCAGTGGCATCAGAGCCCCTTTACTTTGGAAATCAGGCAATTTGCCTGCCAAGAACACATCCAGAGGTTCATTTGACGCCAGCAGAATGTTTAGCTTCTCCCCCTCTGTTCCTTTCGGAGGAATAATGGGGACGACCTCGATTCCAATCTTGTCGATGATGGCCTGCTTGACGAGCTCAAGATCTTCCGGCTTGCTTAACTTCGTTTGCGATACTTGACCACCATTTGCGTAGGAATAGATTTTTACAACCTTTTTTGAGGACTCTGAGTTGGAAGCGGTTTCAGATTTTGCACCATCGCTTCCTTTCTTTTGCGAACAAGCCGCAACCGATAGGGTTACAGAGGCAGTCAGGATGAGTAGTAACATTTTTTTTAACAAAGAGTGAACCTCCCTCCGATAAGTGGGTAAATCGATAACACGCGGGCCGGGTTCCGGAATCCGGACATACGGTTAACCATGTTCATCATAGATTGCAACCGCTATCTTAGAAATGCCTCATTCTTGATCTGTTCCTTCATTACACTGAAAAGGTAAGAAATCGGGCATCCCGAAAAATTCAGGTTATTCCTGATTCCGTTAGAAAAGGACGTATTGCTACGCCCCCCATGTACGATAAGGTTCAGCCGTTCAACGGTGCATTTTTCGAAACTCTCCCGGAGTTGTACCTGTGCACTCTTTGAACAATTTGATAAAATAGTTCACCTTCACATACCCGACCCGTTCGCTTATGTCCTTGACTTTCAGATCGGAGTTAACCAGCATCTCTTTGCTCTTCTCAATCCGAACGGTCGTTAAGTACGCAAGAAATGTTTGTCCAGTCTTCTCCTTGAAGCTTCGGCTCAGGTAGGAGGGATTCAATCCGAGCCGTTCGGCGATCATCGTCAGCGAGATCGAACTGCCGCAATCCTGTTCAATCATCGCGATGACTTCCTGGGCAAGCCTGTTCGTCTTCTCCCTATGCTCATGACCGATCAAGTCGGACATCGCCGAGACGATAGAAGTGAACCAAGTGCGTATTTCATCGAGGTCGCCTTTGTGCAGCAGCTCCGAATACAAATTGTGCTTCGCTTGTATGGTCTTCTGCAGATCGAATCCGTACTGACCTGTCGTATCCATTAAGCCTACCAACAGACGTATCAACGTTTGCTGCATCTGTCGGAATTGCGTTTTCCCTCCCTGAATGTGAATACTCTGATCGATCAATTCGTTTAGCACACGAGTGGCTTCCCTTTGATCGCCGATCTTGATATAGTGCAGCAACGAATCTTCTTTATCTTTTGGATAATGAACACTACTCCCGTTCTCAGGCCGAATATCTTCGATATAGATAATATCGCCTTGGCCCGTCATATCGCGATAACTGAGTGCCTCCACGGCTTCTTCGTAAGCGATCTTTAAATCCGTAATCTCGAGGCAGTGAGTGCCAATACCAATCGAGCAGTGGAGTCCTACTTCGTCGAGGATTCCGGTTTGGATCCGTTCGGCAAGCGAAAAAATATCCATGAATTCGTCTTCAAGGCAGTGAACCAACAATGCGAACGTTTCCTCGCTCAGTTCAACGAGCACCATCTTCCGCTCGCCTGCGCCGACGTTTTGCCGCTCGATAATATCCGTCGCCCGCAGCATGTTCATGCTTCTTCTCTCGACGTCGATTTTCTTTTCCTTTTGTTCTTCTACCCTAATCAACAGCAGCATGATGTTCTTCAAATGGAGGTCGATATCGAGAAAGCTTATCCCCTCGCTGATTTCTTCCATGGTATGTGTCCCCGCTTTGATCAACGTGTGCAGAAACTTTTCACGGTAAGCAGGCAAGCTTTCCTTCAGTCTTACCTGCAAGCTCTTGCGGTCCTCGCTGGCTTCGACCAGCCAGTTGCGAATAGTCCTGAGTTCCCCGAGTTGACCTTGACCGGGAAGTGGTGATACCGAGCTGGGGCTGCTGTTGCTGATAACATAATGGAGCAAATTGTGGATGGGACTGTATATGTTGCGGCTAGTCAGTAACACGAGAAGCGTCGTCGCAACGAACAAGAGTATTCCTATGGTGGCCATAATACCGCGCAAATTGTTGATGCTCGTGTAGAGTATATCCAGATCGGTTAAGCTAACGAACGTCCAGCCGAGCAGCGGTGAATTCTCTAAGGTTGCCAATTGGCGGGAATTTTCCAAACGAAGCTCTTCCGCTCCCTCAGAGCGACCAAGCAGCTCCGATTTCTGCAGCTCGACATCATCCTTGTTGACGAGCTTATCGGTATGATCGTATAACATAAGCTTCTTTTCCTTGGAGTAGACCAGGATGCTGCCGCTCTGCTTGCCATCCAGCCTCTTGAAAATGTTATCGTAAACGAGCTGCGCATCGAGATTAAATACGATATAGTTGTCTTCGTTGCTGGACCTGAATACGAGCGGAATGACGAGCTTTCGCGAACCATTCGATTTAACAGCGCTACGCACATCCATAATGTCCGGATACGCATAACTTTTCTCCGGCAGTCCGAGATTCCAGTCCTTGTCGTAGAAGCGATCGATTGGATATTGCAGATCACTCTGCGTCAGCATGATTTGCTTGCTGCGATCATACATGTACACGGAATCAATGAAACTGCTGGACATCCTTAGATTGTCGATATTGAAACTGAGCTTCGCTTTACTCACCAGATATTTCTGCAGGCCCGGCATATCTTCCTCATTTAAAGCGCCATTCAATTGCTCATAGTATTCACCGCGGGGAAACTGAGCATAATCGCGGTAGGTACTGTCGGAAATAAACTGCATGAAGCTGTTCCCGATCTGATCGATCACGATTTCCATCGCTTGTACGGATTTGCTCAGTGATGCCTGATTCGCTGCCTGCAGCTCAGCTTTCATCGTCGACCTCGTATTCTGATAAAACAAAAGGCTGAGAAGGAGAAGCGGAACTACGGATACGAGTAGCGTAAGTGTTACCAGCTTGATCAGAAAATTCCGGCCTTTTGAAACCCTCATCAGCTTATGGAGCATCTGATTTCCCCCCTCATCCATTTTGAAGTAAGTCATGAATAGATCTCATGTAAAAAATGAAGCATCCGATAAAAAGAAGCCAATCTATACACGAAATCATCAACCTTCCCTTCATGAGCCTGATTCCGCAAGTTCAAGAAAACATCGATTGTGTGGATTTAAATTAGAAGGACCGCACTTCAGATGTTGTTATTCTTGTGATCTCAGGATGGTAAAAAAACCAGGCAAATCAAGGGTTTGATTTGCCTGGTTTTAAGGTCCGCCCGGAGCTTCTTATTTCATCGCATGCCAGCGTGTTCCACCGGGAAAGGCGAAGCCGGCAATTTTTATTTTATCAACCGTTGCTGTATTCAACATATGTCTGCTTATAACGGCGCCTTAACCCGGTTAGTAAGGGAACCCAGACTCTCGATTTCGATCATAACCTCATCGCCTGGCTGCAGATATATTTGCATCTCAGGTGGATATCCCATAACCACACCCTCTGGAGTTCCTGTCAAGATCACATCGCCTGGTTCCAGAGTCATCAGACCGGAAATGAAGCTAACAATCTCATCTACATGAAAGATCATATCCGATGTATTGGAGTTCTGACGAATCTTGCCATTCACGTACGTGCGAATTTGTAACGAATTCGGATTATCCACCTCATCGCTCGTAACAAGATACGGCCCAAGCGGGCAGAAGCCGTCACAGGATTTACCTGCAAGCCATTGGGAGGTCTGCAGTTGTAAATCTCTTGCCGACAAATCGTTGGCACAACAGTATCCGGCCACATAATCGAGAGCTATTTCGCGACCAACGTTCTTCGCTTGGCTACCGATGACGACGGCGAGCTCCGCCTCGTAATCCAGTTTTTGTGTCAAATCCGGAATCTCAACGTCTTGTCCGTGACCGCTAAGACTGTTGTTATATTTGCTGAATAAAATAGGGGTTTGAGGAATGGGCGAATTCGTTTCGATAGCATGCTTCCGATAGTTCAGCCCGACACAGATGATTTTACCGGGTTTAGGAACGCACGGCCCCCAGACCAATTGCTCCTCCCGAATAAACAGACTGTCATCGCCTTCCGTCTCAGCCTTCCGGGCTAATTGCTTAAGAACATCCTGCGCCTGCCTTCCTCCCTCAAGAATGTCATTCATGACAGTAGGAATCGTTTCATTAAAAGATAAAGCTGCTGCAGCGGAAGCAATGTCCAGCACACCTTTCTTGGTAACCATTCCGACTGCTAAGCCTGCACCGGTTTGAAAAGTTAATAGTTTCATCCTCGTCCTTCACCTCATTCAAAATCTTTATTTATAGAACTTAGGTGTTTCGTATCCCTATCCCGGAGCGCTAATGTGAACAGTCCATCACCCGGTTTTGTGTAAGGAACCTCTCTTAGCATCATGACGATCCCTTCAGAATGAGCTATGATCTCCTGTAACGGGCGACCGAACCAGTCATGAATGACTCCGATTTGCGTCCCCTTCTGCACTTCATCGAGCAGCCGGACGGAGGGAACAAATAGCCCTTCGTAATGGGCTACATCCGACAGATCGAGGTTGCCATCTCCTATGAGCCGGAGACGGGCAGGTGCGGCGGGGGCCTTGAGCCAGTGACTGGGTTCAATTAACATATCCATATGATTCATGAGATGAAGAACCGCATTCCGGAACGAATCCAGCTCGTTCTGGCGGATCCTCTGTCCACCATATGCCTCCATGTAGAGCCAAGGAACGCCTAGCTCAGAAGCCGCCGATACGGTCCTCCCCGGGGGATTCGATTCATGGCCCCAGATGACCTCCACACCAATGGATTCGGCTGCTTCCTGGGATAATATGCTTGCCTGGCTATTCCGGCTGCAATCATAACCGACCATTAAGGGCATGGCATAATGCGTCCCTCCACTGTGGAGATCCAGCATGAAGTCGGCCTTCGCAATGAATTTGCTGCGTATATGCCAAGCTAGACGTTCTGTATAAGTTCCTTCTTCATGACCAGGGAATGTGCGGGCGAGATTCTTGCCGTCGGCCCGTGAGCAGCGTGTTCCGCCATAATAGGCAGATACGTTAACAACGGGAATAATAACCAGGTCCCCATGCACGTCAGCAGGTCCCATATGCGGAATGAGCTCCGACAATGCCCGAATTCCCTCATATTCGTCCCCGTGCACAGCTGCCATTGCGAGCAGCATCGGGCCAGTGGAGTGTCCACGAATAACGCATACGGGCAGGATTCCTTGCTCAGACATTCCGGAATCATAATGAATCTGATAATAAGTTTTACTTCCGAGAGGCAATGACTTATGATCAAAGTTTTCGATGTCCAGTTTAATAACATCCATGTGTTCTTTATTCATGATCCGGCACCTTCCCGCTGATCACGATCGTGTCGCTTGCTAATTGCCGAAAGGGTAGACGAGACAGATTTGAACTGCAACAACCGGGCGTGTCGAGCTCTAACGCCTGTGCAGCTAGCTCACCATAGGCAGTCCGCCATGCAACGGCTGCTTTAACGACGATAAAATCGTATTTCGTGGGATCGATTCCCAAGCAGTGGACATGATTAATATCCCATGGCGCTACTCGTTGCTCGGTCAGAACGACGGTAGAGCCATCTCCCCGGTCCAATTCGATGACTGCCGTTCTACCCATTTCAGCAGCCATTCCTGTCAGATAAGGACCGCGATGCTTATACTTTCCATCAGACAAGCAGCGGATCGTACCTGATATCTCTACCGGCTCCCCATGCATATGGGGTTTGTTGTATGTCTGATCTGTCTTTCCGCCAGCGGAGCAGCACAACAAATGATCAACGCCAACACGTTCTGCCGACGCTACCGCTTCTCTATCGCAAATAACAACCAAAAAGGAATGCTGCTTCTGTTCGAGTAACGCCCGAAGAACATGGGTTGCATCTGCCGGAGAACCTGCACCGACATTGTCGGACGATTCGATAAGCACTGTGGGGAAGCGCCCCTGCAACGACGCCTGATCAATCGCTGTTCGTGCATCCATTAACTGTGGTGCGAACTGCTCCCGATGCAGGAGCAACCAATCGGCAAGCTCATCCCCGATTCGTTTCGCAAGTGACGGATCATTGTCCGTCGTAACGACGAAGGTGAATCCCGCGCAAGGTACATCCGCAAAGGCGAACCCCCCTGCCACGGTTATATTCAGAACCCTCTCTTCTCTCTCCAAACGAAAGGCCAAATCCATTAAATCGGACATCGGTGCCTGATTCGTATTCATTAATGTTGGTGCAATGAGCAGTCCCGGCCGCGCTAAATAACGTGTTGGCTTATGGAGTCCCTTAATGCGTTTATACAACAGACTGCACGCTTCAAGACCTCGTTCGTAGGAATCGATATGCGGATAGGTATCATAACCGACAATAAAATCTGCCAGATTTATCATTTCATCGCTAACGTTGGCATGCAGATCAATCGTCATGGCGATTGGCATGTCCCCTAGAGCCGCACGTAACCTTTTTAGAATGCGACCTTCTACGTCAGGAGTCGATTCGCTTACCATCGCACCGTGAACAATCAGCAATAAGCCATCCATTTGTTCTGCCTTTGAGGTGACCGATTGAATTAGGGTATTAACAATCGCGTCAACAGCCTCTTCCTCAATCATAGCTGATGGAGTGGTATAGGTGTAAAATAGCGGGACCGTTTCGATCCCCAAGATGTCCGAGGCATCCAAACCAGCACCCATAGTCGTCTTCGTGCCAGCATACGCCTGCCGGAAAGCAGCATCTCCCACGTACCATTCCCGCTCGAATGCAGATAACCTGGTTATTCCCGGCGCAAAGGTATTCGTCTCGTGAAAGCAGCCCGCAATTCCGATTTTCATAACGCCTGATCTCCACCTGGAAGACTTCTTTTCCTAGCTATAGCGTCTATTTCCACCAGCATTCCCGGCGCAAGAACACTAACAACGGTGGTCCGTGCAGGAAATGGTAATTCGAAATATTGCCGGTACATTTCGTTATAATCGCCAAACATCGAATAATCCGTAATATGCGCGTTTATCTTGACCACATCGCCCATCGTGACCCCGGCTTCTTCAAGAATCGCTTGAATATAATCCATCGTCAGCTTCGTTTGTTCCTTCATATTAAGCCCTCGGATCACATGTCCCTCCATATCCAATGCTCCCTGACCGGATACATAGATCCATCCGTCCACCTCTACGGCTTGCGAATACAGACTTCCCGGTTTACATGCTTTGCTAGTGATGATTTCTTTACGAATTGTCATGATAATCTCCCCTAATCAGCGAATTGTGATCTCCTTACCAAATCGTATAACCGCCATCAATAATCAAATTCTGTCCAGTCATATAACGAGAAGCTTCTGAGGCTAAGAACACTACCGGGCCTTTCAGATCTCGTTCATCGGTAAACCTCCCCATCGGAGTCTGGCGCAAATACTCATCTGCGACCGCTTGCGAACGAATTTCGTCCTTGGTCCCTTTCAGATTGTTGCCGCCCGGGCTCAGGCAGTTCACTCGAATGTTATATCTTCCATAATAAGCAGCCATCCACTGCGTTAAGCCCATCATCCCATACTTGTTATAGGTGTATTCCACTCCACTGATGATGTCGTCCAGTTCATACATCGGAAAACGAGGTGCCACGACTCCCATAATCGATGAAACGTTGATGATCGTTCCTTTTTCCTGTTCGCGCATTTGCTTGACGACCTCGCGGGTGATCAGTATCGTACCCCGTCCATTCACCTGAGCCGTAGCTTCCCAGCCATCACGTGTAATATGCTCGAGGTTACGATTCTCATATCGAGATACTGCTGCATTCACCAGAATGTCAATACGGCCGTACTGGACTCGAACCTGACGAATGAATTCAATAATACTCGCTTCATCACGAAGATCAACGCCAAGGCCGATCGCCTGGAACCCTTTGTCACGCAAGACAGCAGCAGTCTCCTCGCAAGCTGTCCCATCGTGTCCGCCTACGACGACCGTCGCACCAGCCTCGCATAGACCAAGGCACATATGACTTCCGTAGACACCGCTGCCTCCGGTGACAATCGCGACCTGTCCTGTTAGTTGAAACATGTTCAATGTGTCCGTAATCATGCATATCCCCCTATTCGATCCGCTTATATTCGATCGATAGCCTTCGCGAGTCTCAGCAGCGTTTCTTCCACATCTTCCATCGAGTGAGCAGCCGACGTGTACCATAAACCGCTCGGCCGAAGCAGGACGCCTTCATGCAGCGCGGCTTCCGCAAACGCATTATATTGGGCGGCATCCCGTGTCAGGAATTGTGAATATTGCCGAACTTCCTTCAGCTCAGTAAACATTAAGTGGAAAACGGACCCAAAATGATGAATCAGATGGGGCAATCCCTTCGCATCCAGCAGCCTATCCAGTCCTTGGACTAAGGCATCTGAAACGGATTCCATCCGCTTGAATACCTCACCGTCGTTGCGGTTGAGGATATTCAGCGTGGCTACTCCAGCCGATAGTGCGACCATGTTCCCGTTCAAGGTCCCAAGATGTGCGACCTTCCCATTCGATATCAAATCCATCACGTCACGGCGTCCCGCGACTAAACTAAGAGCATAACCGCCAGCAATCGCTTTGCCCATGGTCGTCAGGTCAGGCAGGATGCCCAATCGTTCTTGAGAACCCCCTGCTGCTACCCTGCAGCCCGTGATGACTTCATCTAATATAAACAGAGCATGATGCTCGGTCGTCAAACGTCGAATGAGTTCCATATACCCTTCTACCGGGTAGATGCAGCCTGAATTACACAGCACAGGTTCGGTTATGACCGCTGCAATCTCGTGGCCTTGCTCCTTCATAACTGCTTCGAGCTTCTTGGCATCATTCCATGGAACGATCAGAATATCCTTTAGCGCATTCTCGCTTTGCCCTTGGGTAGCTGCGATCGAATCCGGGACGCCGGCGGATCCCGCGGCAGGAAAGGAAGTATAAATCCCGTCGGACCAGCCATGATAATGTCCTTCAAATCGGACGATCTTCTGTTTTCCGGTAAAGGCCCTCGCAAGCCGGAGTGCAAGCATGACCGCCTCCGTGCCGGAGCCGCTGAAAGCTACCTTTTCCGCGCACGGTACCTGATTTACGATCATGCGAGACATCTCGATCTCAGCCTGATGCTGCATACCGAATTGCTGGCCATTCAAAGTAGCCCGATTCACTTCATCCAGCAGTTCAGAGTTCGAATGCCCTAGAATTAAGGGACCGTAGCCCATAATGTAATCAATGTATTCATTCTGATCTACATCCCACACCCGAGAACCTTTCCCTTTCTCCAAATAGAGGGGAACGGGCCTCATGACGTTTCGAAGCGTACTCGATACGCCTCCAGCTAACGTCTCTTGGGATAAATGAAATAATTGCTCTGACTTTTCCAAGCTCCTCATGTTCTGTCCTCCTATAAATAAGCTTCACACTAGATTCCGCGGAATCTGCAGAGCCCGGAATTGTTTTAACACTTGCCGTAAAGTATGATCATCTTGACCTACAAGAGGTGACAAATGTCCCGGCATTAACGCATGAATCTCGTACCCTGCCAGAATTTCCACGCTTCGAGCCAGCTCGTACAAAGAGAAATCAGGGGCGACCTGCATAGCGATCCGCCCACCCTCGAACAATAAGTCTCCACAGAACATCGTCCCCAGCTGCTCAATATAACAACTAATGGAATCCGCGCTGTGTCCTGGTGTTTGAATGATTTCCAGCGTTAAGTCACCAATGGCCAATATATCTTCAAAGAACACTTCCCGGATCGATTCAATAGCCTCAACTCGATAATCTGCAGGGTAAATTCCCGCTTGACGCGCAGCTTCTAGTCCGATTCCCACTTCATCCACGTCCCGAAGCAAAGCTGCGGTTGCACTTGATCCGACGACGGAAGCACCCGTCATTCGGCTAAGCGCCGCAGCACCACCAGAATGATCCGAATGGGCATGGGTCAGGACGATCGTCTCGATTTGGCGAGGATCCAATCCATCTCTTCTGATCTCCTGAAGAATGGCTTCCGGACGAATACCCGCGCCGCTGTCGATCAGAACATAGACCCCTCCGGCATCGAGCAGATAAACGTTACAATCGTAATCGTCGGTCAAGCAGCTTCCGAGTTTACCGCTTCCGACTAAATAGACGCGATCCGTTATCCTCATCGTTTAATTCTCCAATCGATGGATATCGATAAGAGGTATATTTCCCTGCACACCCGCCATTGCAGCTGCTCTCTCCCCGTCCTTGTATCCTGCTCCTGTTAGAATACACACGGCGGAGCCGCCGGCTTTTAAACGGCCATCCTTGACAGCTTGAGCCACTCCAGCTAACGAAACTGCCGCCGCCGGTTCGCACCAGATCCCTTCCTGGGCGGCAAGTCTCTCTTGCCAATACCACACGTCTGAATCACGGACAGAGACTCCGAAACCCTCCTTGCTGTTCAGCGACTCCAATACCCTCTCTCCATCTGGCGGGTTCGGCACCTGCAAACCGGATATCATCGAATTTGAATCACCCGGTGCGGGCACCTCTTCGCCGCTCGTCCAAGCCCGGACGATGTTCGAACAGCCTTCCGATTGAACCGCTGCCAATTGCGGAATCGAATCGATTCGTCCTAATTGTCGAAGCTGCCGGAAGCCATTGCTAATGCCCGCGTACAAACCTCCGCCTCCGACAGGAATGAATACAGCATCAGGCGCCGGGCAGGATGCCAGCTGCTGCGCGAGTTCGAACGAAATCGTCTTGACGGCTTCCATCGCATACGCATTATATTTGTACGCAGTAATCATCGTTTCGAGATTTCGTTCCTTCGCTTGCTCTTCAATCCATTCGAATACCCGTTCCCCGATCTCCGCACTGACACCGAATCCTTGAATTCGGGTGATCGATGCCTTATGCAGCGCAGCCTGAACCAGCTTAACCTGGAGTATATTCTCCAGTACATATAAGTAATAAGGAATTCCGGCCCGAGCGGCATAGGCGGCAGCGGAAGCCCCAGCATTTCCCGAGGAGGTTCCAATACATCCTGCCTTCCCCTTGGTCAAAGCCAAAGATACACCGAGCGCAGAGATGCGATCTTTATAAGAACCCGTCGGATTGGCTCCTTCAAGCTTGAAATGCAGAGCGGACAAGCCCATCTCTTTTCCAAGATTTCGGCTTTCGACAAGCGGTGTATTTCCTTCTCCCAAGGTGATCTGCTTATTCGAAGGAACAACCGGAAGCCATTTGGCAAACCGCCAAATCCCGTTTGCAGGGTCTCCTTTGTGCTCGGCAATGTCTTGCTGTGCATAATTCATCATGTTGTCCTCCTTTTTTAACTATTTCACGGAGCCCAGTCACTCGGCCATTTGATCCAAAGAAGCCACTCCTTTTACCCTTATCCGGAGTGGCTTTTACTGCTCATGCTAACTAATATCCCTTGCCTTCTGAGAATCGAATATTACATTCCATTTGGGATCGGTACCAGCTCACGGATCGTCTGCATGATTTTTTCGTGTATTTGCCTTACAAGCGGCGCCTGAGACTCATGTATCTCTTCCAACGGCGCACGGACCGTGCCGCAGTCGATCCCTCGCAGCCGCATGATCTCTTTAAGTGCGGAATGGGTGGGGAGTGAAAGAAGATCGGAAATGATATCATTGATCAGAGTCTGCAGATGCTGCGCTTCCGTTATCATGCCACTGACATAATACTGTTCTAAGCGCACGAATAATTCGGGCATGCAGCCGTAAGTTCCGCCGATTCCGCCGTCGGCTCCCATGATTCGCCCTGCCAAATATTGTTCGTCGGGTCCGTTGAAAATCAGGAAATCGTTGTCTGAGATCCTTTTAAAGCGTTCCAGCTCGTAAGTGCTGCTCACGGAAACTTTGACGCCGATAACCTTGGGATTAACTATCATCCGGCGCAGCAAATCTAATGTAAGGTTGAAGCCTGTTGTTGCGGGAATATGGTACATAATAAATGGCAGTTCGGTGCTGCTTATGATGTCCATCCAATGCTTGTGTACGGCATTTTCACTGTGCCGGTAATAGAAAGGGGGGACCGCCGATATGGCATCCGCTCCAACACGCTCGGCGTGAATCGCCAGCTCAATACTATCCCTCGTATTCATCGCTCCGATATGTGCAATAACCGCGACTTCTCCTTTGCTCTCTGCGATCACCGCTTCAAGCACCTGCTTTCTTTCCTCCACACTCTGCAGCAGCCCCTCGCCGGTGCTGCCGCAAACGTAGACTCCATTGACTCCTTTATCGATCAGGAACCGGACCATTCGTTGAACAGCTTCCGGCTGGACTTCGCCTTTGTCATCGTAACATGACGGAATGGCAACGATTACACCTTTGAATTTACCTAGGTCCAATGACTTCATTCTCCGTTCCTACCTTCCATAACGTTCTTCGTTTCCAAGCCATCCTCTACGCGGAATCCGATTTGCAATTCTACCCATTGGATCGTTAGCGTCTGATCCTGTTCGGCAACGGACACAAAGTCGATTATTTGATAACCGTCTTTCATCGCGGACGTTGGCAGAGCATACGAATAGGCTTGACCTTCAGGCTTAGGCATCGGCAGTTCCACAGGCTGGCCCGCTCCACAAGGCTCCCCGTTCACATACACCTGTAGCTGCTCCACGCTAAAATTGGATCCTGCCGCAATCACAACAGATGCCTCTTCTTCTGGCTGTGGTTTATGCCCGATCGGCATGCGAACCTCACGGTTCTGACCGCTTCTCAGATGAATAGGCAGCGCTGTTGCCTGTGGTTCCCCGGGTGACCAGGTATCCGCGTACGTGAGAACATGACGCCTTGGCTTCCCCTGCAGCGTGCCCAGTTCTCCTGCTTCCCGCAGCAGGGTAGGGTAGTTGTGCAAGTCCGAGATGGCCGTATCGGAATCCATATAATTGAACAAGTAAATGCGATCGGCTCCACGCGCGAGGAACGAGGCGGCTGTCCCGCGAACGGTCTCGAGCGTATTGGTCTGCCGCAGAGGGCTTGCCGGATACGTCCGGAGCAGGACTTCAAGTCCTGCAGCCAGCATCGTTCCGCTGCCTTCGAGAAGGCGCTTCCATAGATCGATCGGCATATCGGTTTCAACCGTCTCCCAGAATGGGGTCGGGACGAGCATGTCGACAAGTCCTTCGCGTGCCCATAGTATCGCATCCATCCCCAGATCGAAGGCTGTCTGAGGTCTCGAGGGCACCCGACATCCAATCTTGATCCGCTTGCCGCGCTCGGCTCCTTTACGATCAAGCAGCTCCCGAACCCGGCGCAGGAAAGCTGTCAAATGCGCTCGGCCTGCTTCTTCTTCTCCCGGTTTAAAATGAAGAGCAAATCGCATCCAGTCCAATTCAATGCCATCAAACGTGTACCTGTTCACGACTTCTTCAATCAATTGGAAATGATGCTCGCGGGCCTCCTCTCTGCCGAAGTCGAACGCTTTGTCCGTCCACGCCGTGAAGCGGTGCTGAACCCGTCTAAGCTCTGGCCGTTCGCGCCAAAATCCAGAGATCAGCGGGTGAGCTTCGTCATCCACGCAGTGAACATCGTTCATCCGGACCGACACCCACGGCGATAGTCCCTTCTCCTGCGCGCGCTGCAGAAGAATTCCGCAGAAGTCCAAACCACCCTGGTGGATTTGCCAGGCGCGGTGAATCCAGGCCCGCGTAACTTGGCGCGATTCAGCCGGCAGGCTCTGAAAGAGCTGCTGATCGTCCCCCGCCTCCGGATCGTATCCCGTCCAGAAGGAATCCCACACCTTACTGTCGTAAGACGTACGCATGGCATTGACATTCACGATAAATTCTTTGACCTGGGTATCGGCATATTGATCCACAAGTGCTTCGATATCGGCTCGGGACACCTCGCGATTTCGCCGGTTATAATAAAAGTGGTTGTTGTCTTCATTCAAACACAAACCCGTCATGTCATCACTCTCCTCATGAGATCATGTTTCCGCATTTATTCGGATTGGATATTCTGCTTTGATTCATACACGCGAATGGATAAAGTCTGTCTCAATGGTGTGACACTATTGATGGTTAAGCGTGCAACCCCCGGGTTCGGCTTCTCGTTACGGATCACCACTTCACGATGACGCTTCTCCCCTGGTCCAATCTCGATGCAATCCCCATCCTGTTCGAAGACGGCATACCCTTGAACTAGCTGCTGAATTCCAGGAAGATCCGTCGCCCGAATCCCCTCTCCTGCCATCACACCATCAGGATCGAACTGGAATATGTGCTGGTAGTAGATATTCGGTACATTCTCGGAGATGAGTGTGATCTCCACGCCGTCTTCCAGCAATTCGAATTCCACAGCAGCTTGAAGGGTCGTGACATGCGTCTTGCCGCGCTCCCTATTGGGCATATCGACATAAGATCCGTCCAGCCCCTGCACGGTTTCTGGAGACAGCGCATCGAAATAGCTGCCTTCCAACTCAATCACCATGCGATAACGCGAATCTCCAGTTTGTTCAAGGGACGGGAAGGTTACGTTCGCAATTCCGAACCAACCCAGCCCAAGCTTATACCCTACCATTCTCGCCTTGCCATACTGAACGTAGAGCAGTTCAGGCTGCCC
The DNA here is from genome assembly GCF_051966755.1 of Paenibacillus sp. SAFN-054. NCBI lineage: Bacteria > Bacillati > Bacillota > Bacilli > Caryophanales > Paenibacillaceae > Paenibacillus > Paenibacillus sp. SAFN-054. Next base: position 1,175,899 of record NZ_JBQCKS010000001.1, on the reverse strand, counting down.
CGCCATGACCGTAACGCTGAACTTGCCCCGCCGATGTCTGACGAGCGGGGCGCCATGCGGATGTTTTCTTACATGGCTGCCATATGGAACCTGCACAGGGACGTTTACCCGGTGTCCATTGCCTAGAAATACCGTATAGGTATCGGACATTGCTTCAACCGGACTTTCGGGTATAGCCATTCTCTCGGGGTACAGCATCCAATACATCAGCGCATTGGAGCCAACGGACGCCGTTTCCTCCGCAAGCCTTGCTAATGAGATCAATACAGGATGACGGCTCTTTGCTGCGACCAGATGCAGGGAAGTATAATACCAATCATTCATCTTCGCGCGCTGACCCAGATCCTGACGCCCGGAGTACTCCGTTACGATGTTGTTGTCCGGATGGAACATGTACTGCATCATCAACAAGTTCCTGCACACCGCATCATATGAAGGCTCATGTCCAAATACTACGCTAACGTCGATTAAGTGGATGGCCAGTGCGGAATTATACATGGCATTACTGCGCTCCGTCCATTCACCGTATTCCGTGATGTCCAGTCCCTCGGCAAGAAACTGCATAGCCCGGTTCTTAAATGCTTCATCCCCGAAAATTTCATACATATTCGCGAGCGCACCACATAGCACCCAGCGATGATTCGGCGTATGTATTCCGCCGGTTAGCAAACAAGGCTTCGCCCGTTCAAGAAACAATCGAATGCCCTCGATCACCTCTTGAAGTTCCGGTGAACCGAACTTCTCCAGCACATGATACGCGATCGCGGTGCCATGTACTTGAAAGCCCGTGTCGGGGGGTGAATCAATATTGCAGTTCGCCAGGGAGATGCATCCGCTCTCCAATTGGTCGTTTAGCAGACATTCCACTCCAAGCTTCATCCACGGAAGGAGCGATGGATCCTTATAATAACGAGATTCAGAGTGACAATAGAGAGGTGACAGCAAATGGACCAATCCTCTGGTAATCAAAGCGCCCCTCTCTAATTCATCCTCTTCCGTTTCAATTCTGGACAATAGATCCTCCCAATGACCTTCCACCAATCTTAGGATTCTTAAAGCCTCACTCATCCTTTTCATCCTCCGTCCGTTGACGATTTTCTGCTCAAGCTTGGTTATTTCCCGCCCGATCTTACTGACGACCTCCGATAAACTCGCCTACTGCCTTATTAAATCAAGCTCTGAAGGCACTTTCTATTCAAAAAAACGAACATTATATTAGATTTTATGTTTTGCGCCTAAATAGGCGGGTTGTTACTTTTCCGCTTTGAAAAATAACCCGAATTTATTGTAAAAAAAACCGAGAATTAGAATGTATCCCTTTGGTAATGTGTAATCAAAGCCGCCCACCCTATATAGTGGAAGGAGTTATCACGATGGATATATCGTTACCGCAAAGCAAAATTGACTTTTACCAGGAGAATGGATTTGTTGAGATCGAGAACGCGCTTACGGAAGAAGAAATGAATGAGTTATCCGGGTTTTTGGAGGAAGCGATGACACAGAAAAGCAGCCATTCGGTTTCCACCTCTGTCCAAGGCGGAAGCTACTATAAGGTTTTGAACCAGAAGGTAAACCTTTGGCGCGATCATGGTGGCATGAGTCGATACACGTTCCACCCGAAGCTGGCTAAGATGGCCATGAAGCTAAGCGGGGCGAGCGGCATACGTATCTTCCATGATCACGGATTATGGAAGATGCCGCAGGATTCCAAACCGACGGCCTGGCATCAGGATTTTCCCTATTGGCCGATGACAGCGCCCGGCGCCTTGTCTATCTGGATTCCAATGCATGATGTCGACGATCATAACGGCTGCATGATGTTTGTTCCGGGTTCCCATAAGGTAGGTACGCTGGGAGGGATTAACTTAGCGGAGCCGCAGGATCTATATGATCAGGTCAGGGGAACAGAGCTGGAGAAGACGAAGCCGGTGAAGGTTCCCTTGAAACGAGGCAGCTGCACATTCCACCATGGTCTCACATTCCACTTCGCGCACCCGAACCAAAGCGACGAACCAAGGCGCGTATTGGCCATTATTTATATGCCGGACGGAACCATCTTCAATGGCAAAAGCCACCTAGTGACAGAGCATGCAGGTCTTGAGAAGGGGCAACCGTTCGGTGGAGGTTTATTTCCTCTAGTCGCCAAACAGCCATAAGAAAGTAGCGGGCGGGTCACTATGATCCCGCCCGTTATTTCTGTCTTACCCCTTCGCCTGCGAAGCATTATAATGAATCTATGAGCATACTACGCCATATTTTGGAGTTGATTACATGACACGAATGGACAGCGGAATGTTCCTGGAAAGCCGGGATTTCCTGTTTTATGCCGCGCCCTACCGCTTCAGTCCGGGAGAGAATGTTTCCTCCCATTCGCATGACTTCTTCGAGCTTGCTTACGTTGCCCAAGGTCAAGGAGAGCATTACTATAAGGGAGAGTACTACCAGATCGCAGAAGGCGACGTCTTCATGATTGAGCCGGATGAAGAGCATGCTTATCGAGCAGGTCATGAGCATATCCCGGTCGTATATAACGTGCTCTTTCAACCTGAGCTGTTGCGGCGCGAACTGGAAGCGCTCTCCGATGTCTCCTCCTTCGTCGATTTTTTCTACTTGGAACCCTTCCTTCGAAGAACAGTGCATTTCCAAGGGCATCTCCGGTTGAAGCCCTACGAACAGATGGAAATGGAAGCACTGCTCCATCGCATGATTCTCGAATTCAAAGAGAAAAAGCTTGGATATCGTATTTTAACGAAGACACGCCTGATAGAACTTTTCATTTTCTTAAGCCGCTGCTACCACGACCGGAAGCATTCTCCTCTGCAGGCGTTCTCATCGGACGAGAAGATCATCCGTCACATCAGCGAGTTTATTCGCAAGCATTACGCACAGTCCTTATCACTAGCCCAGGTTAGCGAAATGAGCGGGATGAGCCAGACTGGTTTCTCAACCAAATTCAAGCAATATATCGGCAAGACCTTCACAGAATTCCGCAATGAAATACGCATTCGAATGGCGAAGCATCTGCTGGAGCAGTCCGATCGCAAAATTATGGACATTGCCCAGGATGTCGGCTACGATGACCTAAGCTTCTTTAATAAAATGTTTAAGAGTGCGGTAGGGGTCTCACCCAGTCAATATCGCAATACTTCTTCAGCACCTACACATGCTTCAGACTCTCCACCAACATGAGCAGCGTCATCGACTGGCCGTATGGCATCGGGCAAGTTTTGATCTGCTTATAATAGTCAATGGAATCCGCGACCACGGTGCCATACGAAACATCTCGTACGGTGCCATCGGGGTCGATTCGTGAAAGCACAGCCTGCAGCGCCTTCATCCCTGTCTTTTGATATTTCGCATCCAAATATCCTTTTCGCACGGCTTTAAGTATGCCGTAGGCGAACCCGCTGGTTGCCGAAGTTTCTACATATGAAGTCGGATCGTTCAGGATGGTACGCCACATCCCACTCTCATCCTGACATTTCTCCAAGGCCTCAACCTGGCGTTCCAAAGAGGTAATCAGGTAGTCCGATACCCCTCTCGGCAAGGAAACCATGTCCAAATAGTCGACCAACCCCGCGGTATACCAAGCATTACCTCTTCCCCACAACGCACGGGCGTAATTGTGATTTCCCTCGAAGGTCCATCCGTGGAAGAAGAGCCCTGTCGACGTATCCGTCAAATATTTCAGATGAACTAGAAATTGACGGATGCTCTCCTGATGGTAGTCTTCATTTTTCAGAAGCCTGCCCATCCTTCCTACAAATAGAACCGTCATATAAAGCGTATCATCCCACAGCTGGCCTTCATTCGGTCCGGAGATCGTCGCGTGCGCCATGCCCATCTCCGGGGTGCGCGGAATTCCACCGTTTACGGCGAATTCCACCCATTCCTTGCACAGCTCCAGGAAATCTTCGCGTCCGGTTTCTTCATAGAGATAGCTGAGTGTAAGCATCGGGCACATCGTATTAATATTTTTCGGGGGAAGACCTTCCCCGATCCGATCCTCGAACCATTGAATTAAATATTCAAGGATCGCTTGGTTGCCCGTTTCTTTGTAATACAAATAAAGCGAGAACAAACCGACGCCCTGCGACCAGTCCCAGTGATTCATCGAAATGATGTTGATACGTGAGCTTCCTTCATTTTCAGCTCGCAATTGGATCATGCCGTCAATAATCTTTTGAATATACCCTTCTAACTCCGCCCGTGGCAGTATGTTCGTTACCATATTCCCACCCCTTCTCCATCCTCATCGTTAGATAGACCTTGAAATACTGTGCAGCCCGCGGTCGAGATCCTCCATAATCGTCTCAACATTCTCCAGCCCTACGGAAATACGAATCAATCCTTGTGGAATCCCTGTTCGCTCCGAGGTCGCCGGATCAATCCCTGCACCCGGGAAATTCATTAAGCTCTCGAATCCTCCCCAGCTCGGACCTACCTCGAATACTTTCATCGACTTCGGCATCTGGGTAATCGGTTTCACCGCCCCTTTCGGAATGAAGCTGAGCAATCCGGAGTATCCGCCCAGCTGTTTCCGGCCCAGCGCATATTGAGGATAATCCGGAAGTCCGGGATAAAACACCCGCTCGACCATAGGATGGCTGTGCAAGAAGGCGGCCACCTGTTTAGCATTCTCCGAATGCCTTGCCATTCTCACCGGCAAAGTACGCAGCCCGCGCGTCAACAACCAAGCTTGATGCGGGTCCATCACAGCACCGTACAAGCTGCGCTCCTGATGCATCAGGGATTCGGTAATATCCTTGGAAGCAATGAGAACGCCGCCGATGAGGTCGCTGTGTCCCCCCAAGTACTTCGATGCCGAATGAACTACGACGTCGATGCCGAATCGCAGCGGGTTCTGATACAGCGGGGTAGCCCACGTGTTATCGACCATCGTTGCAATTCCCCTGCTCCTCGCCAGATCCGCAATTGCCTGCAGATCCTGCATCGTGAATACATTCGATACAGGACTTTCTAAATAGATGAGTTTTGTGTTCGGCTGAATGGCTTGTTCGAATTGCTCCACACGTTCACCGGATACGAACGTGCTTTCCACGCCAAATTTCAGTAAATACGTCTCCATGAACACGCGCGCGGGCGTATAAACGCTCTTCAGCGATAGAATGTGATCCCCCGTTCCGACAAAGTGCATGATGCCTGCCGTAATGGCGGCCATGCCGGAGGAGAAGGTCAGCGCACTTTCCCCTTCCTCCAAGGCTGCAAGCTTCCTCTCCGCCACTTCCAATGTAGGATTCGAGACGCGGGTATACGTATATCCATGGCTTTTCGTCTTGCGGGTGAACAATGAATTTTGAAAAATCGGCGGGACGATCGCGCCAAGATAACGCTCGTATTCATCGCCCAGATGAGCGCAAATATCTTCTTTGCTCCATTTGCTGCTTTCGGAAGATATCATTGTGCGAAAGTCTCCCCTCTCTAACACTCCTGTTGTTTTACCAATCCGTTGTCCTATTGATATCGCTGGATCTCAACATCCCAGCCGGCTTCAACCGCTCCTGTATCCTCAATCGCAATACCCTCCGGAACCTTGACTGTCATGTGGTGCCGCTCCGTTTCCTTGCTCCAGACAACGTCAATCCTTCCGAAAGGGGTTGGAATCGAGCCCTCTGCCCATTCGATGTCCGTCTCCGGAGGCTGCAGCATGATCCGCTTAAACCCATTATCCACTCTGGCTACCCCGAGTAAGTGTTTGCCTAAGGTATACGCGGGAGCTGCCGACCATGCATGAGCAAAGCTGCGCGTCTGCGGATACGTTTCCCATGCTGTTGTGGATCCCTTGCGAACCATCGTGCCCCAGACATCCCGAATGCGATCCAGAATCTTATCCAGCCTTCCGAGCCTCTGCCATACTTCGAACAAGTAAAATGACATGAACGGAGATATCACCTGCACCCAATCCTCCGGAGGCTGGACCAATTGACTCTCCACTAACGACCGCTTTCCATCCTGCAGTGCATCAAATAGATACAACAAAATGTGAGTCTGATGACTATATGTCTTGGAGCGTTCCCCATTCCGGTACAGACCATCGACATACGCTTGCTTCGTTTCATCCCACAAATGCGCGTCAAGCGCTGCTCTCATCCGGCGTACTATGCCGGTCCATCGTTCTGCATCTTCGGGCTTGCCCAGCTTCAGCGCCATCTCCGACGCCAGTTGACAGCAGTAGGCGAGTGCAGCATGCTGAGCAGTGCCGACTCCTGCGCGCGGGATGTCCATGTCAGCCCAATCCACCATGTTCCAGGAGTTGATATCGAATAAGTCCATATCATTGAGAAACTCGCAGTAAGCGTCCAGGGTCCGTGTATATTCAGGATAGATTTGGCCTATAAAATCCATATCTCCGCTATATTCGACATAATCCTTGCAAGCGATCATCCAGCTGAAGGTCCACATCGGGATGACGCTCTGCCAGTCCGTAGGCATACATGCAAGGAGAAGCGGACTCTGATCGCGTGAACGTGGAACCATCTCCAGGCAATGCTTGACGAGTTCATAGGAACCGAACAGATAATAATTTACCAGCGCACTTACCCGGCAATCCCCTACCCAGAAAACGCGTTCGTACGTCGGGCAATCGACGAACGTATCCTCGGTGCATACTTCAGAAGTATGACGGCTAATCTCCCATATATCATTCAAGAGCGGGTCGGAACAGCGGAATAGTGTTTGATCCGTTACCGGATAGCCGGAATGCTCAACGGTCACCTTATAGATTGAGACGGGCTCCGTTTGATTCCGGATCGCTATGATTAGGTATCGGAAGCCCATGCGGGTGACGCTCTTGTACGTTTGCCTTCCGTCCCTGGACGTGTAGCGGAATCCGTTGTTCAGTCCCGATGTATAACGAATCCTTCCATCTACCATTGCTTCGAAGCCGTAAACATCGAACACAGTACCCTCCGGGGCTTGAACCTCCAGCTCAATACGGCCAACATACAGCTTTCCGAAGTCAAGAACATATTCCATCTGCCCGCCATACTGGGGAACGGGAACAACCGTAGGCAGCTCATGTCTGTACAGCATGCGCTCCTTCTCCCGCTTGACTGCATAGCTTGCCAGCGTCGTCTTGCGCAGCATGAGTGAATACAAGCTCATATTCTCCATTACGCGAACGGCGGGGACGGTTGCCGCTTCATCCCGGAACCTTTGGAAAGCTTGCAGGGAATCGCAAGTCCCCGGAGCTTTAAAAGCCGGCAGTTCCAGGTCGAGCCCGTTCTTCTTCTCCACACCTCCATATTTCGGCTGACGCCCATCCGCCTTCGAACGAATGACTTGGTATGGTCCCAAAGTGACGAAGGCGGATTCAGCGTCATCGCTAAAGGGATGGATGAACCGAAGTTCCGCGGGACTATCCCATTCCATATGGCTGATGGCGTCATTATGTACACCGCCGATCTCAACGAGGAATAAATGCCTTCCCCGCGCCAAGGTGATCTCGTCGCCCGCACGATACCATTGATCGTCAATCTTGAATCGGCCTTGCACCCCATTCCATGGCGTGTGCGCGAACGTCAGCTTGCAGGTCATGTCTTCATCCGCCTCAATGGCGGCTGCGAAATAACCCGTGAATACCTTGGCATTCGCATCCCGATCCCCCGGATAGAAATTGTCCCGCATATTGACGGATATAACCTTCCGCACCGGCTGAACTTCCGATTCCGAAACGAGCTGCCGGGGGTAAAGCGTCCGCTTCGCGAACGGCTCGATGATCCGTGGATGCAGCTCCCCCCATTCCCCCTCACCGCCGTCACAGATTGTATAAGCCGGCGACCAGCCCGAGTCATCATATGCCGAGTTTAACCATGCTTCGTCTGAGCGCCGGGCATCGAATACTTCCATCCACCCGATGTTGATGTTTCTCTTGACCACATGCTTTTCAAAGCCTTCATGAACATGTGCTTTCCAGCTGGCATCGGTTGGATGGGTAATCAACCTGCCGGAATCCTCATGTACCTCGAGACATGCGATAAGACCGGCCCGGTTCTCGATGTATTGATAATTTGAATGGCCGTGATGCCATACCGTCACCGCAATCACATTCACACCTGGTTTTAGAAGATGACCTACCTGATAGCGTTCGTAGTACCAATGATCGGGGGATGAACGGATCGGTCCATCGCCGACTTCGAATCCGTTCATCCACACGTGGAACTGAGTGTCGGCACTTATACTGAGGCTAGCTGTGTCAATGTTCGTATCGCTGATCGAGAAGGTTTTACGAAAACACACTTGTGCATTCACAGGCTGTTCTTCCTCATCGATCCAGATCCAATTCGCTTTCCAATCCATCGCTTACTCTCCTCCGAACAAGAACGGCGACGATCATCTCTTCGCCGCCATTCCCAATGTATTATGGATTCCTTCTTATTGAATGACGCCGTTCGCCTTTAATCCTTCTGTAACTTCTTTGTCATACGTTTCACCGCCCATCTGTTTCCAGCGGCCCAACATGTTGTCATAGGCCTTGTCGAAATCGTTGGCAATAATGACATTAGATAATTCCTGCAGGAGCATGGTGTCCATCGTTGTCACGTTCTTTTTCGTCCACGGACGGTCGTTTGTGAACAACGGTTGATACACGGCATACTTTTCTTTCACTTCTCTTTCCTCAAGAACATCCTTAATGAAGTTTTCTCCCTTATCAGCGAATTGAATTTTTACCTGGTCTGGAGTATACGGCTTTAATCCCAGGCTCATGATCGTAATATCTGCAGAGTACCAGTTGATCTCTTTACTGTTTTTATCCAGATCGATCGGCATGCGAATGCCGTCCTTCAGCGAGTAGTGTTCACCTTCAAAACCGTTTAACAGTGTAGTCAGCACGGTCTCATTCGACATCCAGTTCAAATATTTAACGACCGCATCGGCTTTCTTTTCGCTTGTTTTCGGAACCATAATGAACATTCCGAAGGGGTATCCGGCATTGAACTGCTGCTTCCCGTCTGGAGCTATGAAAGGGGGTACCACTTCCCAGTCTGCTCCCTTTACTTCTTTCATTTTCTCTTCAAGACCTACGACGCTGTTATTGTCTTCGAGAAAGCCGACAAGACCGCTCGTTACATTCTCGGTATGCTGCTGTCCGTTAATATCCGTAATAAACTCTTTCGGAAGCAATCCTTCCTTATACAGCTTATGGAGGAATTTGAAATATTCACGTCCTTCGGGGAGCGCAATCTGTGAAACGAAATGTCCGTCCACGATGTTTCCGCTCGCCATATACAGCGTAGTACCCGGACCCGCCATGTCGATTCCCGCCCCCAAGGAGAGACCAAAATGAACCATGTTATCAAACGATGGGATCGAGTACGGTATAACTTGATTCACGCCGCCAGGATTTTTCTCCTTGAATGCTTTTAAGACCTCATACAGCTCATCGATGGTTGTCGGAACATCCATGCCCACCTTTTCGAGCCAATCCGCACGAATCTTCATGGTGGATCCGCCGACGGACGGACGGTTAGACATGACAGCATATCGTTTCCCGTCATAGGTACCCGCCGATTCCATCGCAAGCTTGTTGTTCACCATAATGTCCTGCCCATACTTCTCGACCGACTCATCCAACTCCGCCAGTCCACCTTGTGATGCAAACTTCAGAAACGTCTCGACAGAATACGTTAGAATGACATCCGGGGCATTACCCGAAGCCATCCATGTGCTGAGCTTTGCGCTCTCTTCCGCGCGTGGAAGCGGTACGAATTCAACCTCGAGACCGATCGAAGCCACCTGTTCATTGATCCATTTCGTCAGAATCGTATCTGTAATTTTGGCCCCTTCAGGCGCATTGCCGCGATCCCAGATGCTGACTCGAATCTTTTCCAGCTTTTTCGATGCTTGATTGTTTCCCGATTTCGCCTCGGTGTCTCCGTTATTGCTGCATCCAAAGACGAATATCAACATCGCTGTTATCAGGAGTATGGTAGCTTTTTTCCAGCGGCTTGCCGTTTTCATATCGATCCCTCACCTTGTTTATTGGAATATATCTCAACCTTTTACCGAACCAATCGTAACACCTTTCACGAAATACTTTTGCAGCCAAGGGTACACGAGCAGAATGGGAAGCGTGGAGTACACAATGACAGCTGCTTTGATCGATTCCTGCGTTACGTTAAGCTTGAAAACCTCCTGCAAAGTCTCCAGCGAGGTATCCATCTGGGATAGCAGCAAAATATTCCTAAGCTTGACTTGAAGCGGCCATAGGTCCGGGTTGTCGATATAGATCACGGCACCCATATACGTGTTCCAATGACCGACCGCATAGAATAGACCGATTGTTGCCAGCACCGCTTTGGAAAGCGGCAGCACAAATTGCCATATGTAACGGATGTTACCGCAACCGTCGACCGTCGCTGATTCCCTGATTTCATCGGGTAAACCTCGAAAGAAGTTCATCATGATGAAGATGTTAAAAGCGCTGGCCAGTCCCGGGATAATCAACGCCCAAATGGTATTGACCAGACCAAGCCACTTCATCAGAAGAAATCCAGGGATCATGCCACCGGAAAATAGCATGGTAATGAGGATATAAGTAATAAAATACTGACGACCTGCAAGATCTCTCCTGGACAACGGATATGCTGTGATCACGGTCATGAGCAGATTTAGAAACGTTCCAAACGTAGCCAAGAAAACCGTTACCATCAACGAACGGAAAATGACAGGATCGAACAACACTTGTTTAAACGCATCCAATTGGAAACCGACCGGCCATAAGGACACTTTACCGGTCCGAATCGCAAAATCACTGCTGAACGCGGTTGCAAACTGATTCAGGAACGGGAAAAGGCAAGTAAACGTTAGCGCCAGCAGTAACCCGTAATTGACAATACTAAACACCGTATCACCGAACGTTCTCTTGCGTCTTGTTGGTTTCTTCAGTTGAATTACCATAATCCTTCCCTCCCCGTTGCCTTGACAATATAATTTGAGCCGAGAATGAGAATAAGATTGATGATCGATTCCACTGTATTTACGGCAGTCGCTAAGCTATAATTTCCGTCCAATAAACCGTACGTGTAAATAAACGTGCTGACGACTTGCGATACTTCGAGAACCGCCGCGTTCTGAAGCGCGAAGACCTTCTCAAATCCGACCGTTGCCAAATCGCCAATATTCAGAATCAACAAAATAATGATGGTCGGAGCGATACCCGGAATGGTAACATGCCAAATCTTCCTCATTCGTGAGGCTCCGTCCATTTCGGCCGCTTCATAGAGCGAAGGGTCAATGGCTGACATTGCCGCCAAATAGATGATGGTTCCCCAACCAACATTCTGCCATATACCTGAAGCAATGTAGGTGGACACCCACCAATTTTCGCTGACCATAAAATAGATTTCTCCCAAGCCCAATTTGCGCAGCAGCTCGTTGATGACGCCATAGGTAGGAGACAGAATGTTATATACAATACCGCTTAGAATAATCCAGGACATAAAGTGAGGAATATACAGTAACGATTGAGAGACCCGCTTGAACCATTTGAGCCGAATTTCATTCAGCATAAGCGAGAGAATGATCGGAGCCGGAAAACCGAAAATCAAGGAAAGAATGCTAAGCATTAACGTATTTCTTACTATGGTCCAAAAGTTGGGGAGACTGACCATCTCCTTGAAATAATGAAGCCCCGCCCAGTCGCTTTCCAGAATGCCTTTAAAGATGTTGTAATCCTTAAAAGCGATCACAATTCCGCCCATGGGAACGTAACTGAAAATGAAGAAAAATAAGATACCGGGTATGAGTAGCAAATAAAGATCATAATTTTTCCTGAATTCTTTAGACAACAATCTTCTTCTGCCGCGCTTAAGCGGAGACGGAAAAACATCCGTTTTCATTGTCAGTGCGATCCCTCCTCCTCCAATTTCACTGCTTCGGTTAACGTCCACTTTTTCATTAAACCAAGTTATGTAAGCGCATACTATCCTAAAAACAGAACATTATAATAGATTTTTTCACACTACCTAAAGAAAAACATCAATCGACGTACTTTCAAAGTAGACAGACCGCATTTAGTTGTTGTTTTTCTTGCGATACCAGGAAGGTCTTGCTTCGAATTTGAAACTTTCTGATATCTTAAGAAAATTCCTAAAAAAAAGTAAGGGGAAGTAAAAAGTTCCCCTTACCGTGGTTTTGACACGTTATGTCTGCTTTTTATATTGTTGTGGCGACTTATTTTCGTACTTCTTAAAAACTTGATAAAAATACATGTAGTTCTTGAATCCCGTCATTTCGCTAATTTCCTGAATACGCTTTGTAGGATCGCGCAGCAGACGCTTCGCTGCCTTTAGCCGGGTACGGGTGAGGATGTCTACGAAGTTGGAACGGGTTTCTTTTCGCAGCAGCCGGCTGACATGTCCCGGGCTGACCTGAAAGCGTTCGGCCACCTTATGAAGGGAAATCTCCTGGCTGTAGTAATGGTCATGGATGTAGTTTAGAATGTTGGTTACCAGCGGGCTATACGCGGGTGTCTCCTCCGCTTGCTTGCTCCGGAGCGTGCTGAGCATGTCTGCGATATATTTCCTTGCCTGCTCCATATCCTTAAAATGATGCACGTCCTCCAACATCTCATTCACAGACTTGCTTAAGATCCATTCGTTTCCTGATAGCTTGTAATAGTATTTCACAATCGTCAAACAAAGCTCTGAAATCAGGGTTTTTGCAACCGCAATATTACCCGCGGCATAGTTGGAAATTTGATGGAGAAGCGACTGGATTCGGTCATCCATCTCTCCTTCTGTATCCGTACCCAGCAGGCTTGCAAATTGATCCAACTCATGCAGAATCGACAGCTTGATCACGTCCTCGGATCGGCCTTCGCAAACATAGAAAAACTGCAGTCTAAGCTTACGGGATATCCTTTGGTAGTGGTCTTGCAATTCAAGGGCATTCCTTAACAGCCCACTCCATTCCAAAGGGCAGCCGCCGTTATTCTCACATAGCAATGCTTGCTGCAGCTGCATCCGCCGTTGGATCAGTCGATTCTTCATCACGGACACTGGAATCGACGAATCGAAAAGAAATACGATAACGGTATCGTTCAGCAAGCGAATCGTATATCGCTCATTGCCGTCATCATGTGAGCTCAATAAGGCTTCAATCTCCTTGGTCACCCTCTCCCTTTCCAATTCGGCTTGGCCACCGATCACCAACAATGCGCATCTCCTGGTCAGCAGTTCTTGAAACAATTCCGGTGTTTCTCCGCTCTGATGGAAGCCTAATAAGAGATCCGTGATCAATTGTTTCTGCGCTGATGGCAGAAGCTGTTCTCTTTCCCTCTGCAATCTTCGATGATTCACGATTTGTTCAACCGCTCTTCTCACCGCGCTGGAAAACTCCTCATCATTCAGGGGCTTCAATAAGAATTCGATAATGCCCAGTTTGACACAGGTTTTGGCATAATTGAAATCTTCATAACCTGTGATAACGATGACCTTGCAATGCGGAATTACCTTCCCTGCATATTCCGCTAGACTCAATCCGTCCATACCGGGCATGCGAATGTCCGTAATGATAATATCCGGTTGATGCCGATCAATGGCAAGCTTCCCTTCGATCCCATCCTCCGCGTCAGCCACCACCTCGCAGCCCCAGGCTTCCCAATTCATTGTCGAAACGATTGCGCGCCGAATGATCGGCTTGTCATCAACGACGATAACCTTAACCCCCATGAATCAAGTCCCCTTCCGTTACCTTTCATTTCAAAGGCTGAGTAATTGTGATCTTTGTGCCTTGATGAAGCTCACTCTGTATCGTAACGCCATATGAAGGACCGAATAAAATCTGTAACCGTTTATGAACACTAATGACACCTACATTACTACGTCCCTTATGATCATCAACTTCCTCCTGTTCCGTGGATATTAATCGGTTCACCGTGTCTTCTGCCATGCCTACTCCGTTGTCTTCCACCTCCATAACAAGGTCTCGGCTATTCCGGTAGCAGCGAATATGAATCAACCCGATGCCGGGCTTCTTCTCAATTCCGTGGACAATCGCATTCTCTACAATGGGCTGCAAAATAAACGGAGGTACAGTGCTTGCGAGAACCTCCTCTTCAATCTCGTATTTCACCTGTAATTTTGACTCATAGGTAATCCCTTGCAGCGTAAGGTAATCGACAATAAAAGAGAGTTCTTCCTTCAAAGGAATGAAATCCTCTTTCCGGTTAATACTTTCCCTCAAGAGTTTCCCAAGCAAGTAAATCATATGGCCGATTTCCTGCTCTCCCTTGATCCTGGCTAAGCTGTGGATTGATTCAAGGGTGTTATATAGAAAATGCGGGTCCATCTGTGCTTGCAAAGCTTTGTACTCAAATTGCAGTCTATTATATTCCGCCTTCTGGGTCCGTAATTTTTCTTGGCTGATGTTTTCGATCAATTCTCTAATCTCACCAACCATATGATTAAACTTATCCGTCAATATCCCGATTTCATCCTTCGTATCGGTTCGGATGACCGTATGCAGCGCACCGACGGACACGGTTTTCATACTGTTGACCAACACATATAACTTCTTGGTAATATACTTGCTTATCACCGCAGCATTGATAAATGTCAGCAGGAACGCAAATGCAAAGGTTGCAAGTATCCAATATCGAAGCGCTTTCAAGTGCGATGTCGCACGGTCGAAGGAAGTCACGTTCAAGATTCTCCAACCGATGTGTTCCGTCGTTTTACTTGTTACGATGTATTTGCTGTCCTGATGGGAAAATTCATTCGTTTTGGACGCTATAGCCGCTTGATATAACTCTTTTGCAGTTGAATCGCTGTAAATCATCAATTCATTCTGATCATTGAGAAACATAAGATTGCCGGCCAAAACGGAATTCGGTTGATCCAAGTGGATGAGATCATTGAAATGTTGGCTATCCACCCCTATAACGAGAATACCGCAATACGTATAACTTTCGGGCTCGTACATTGCCCTCGCGGCATAGAAAAATTTATTGCTACCCGGCGCCCAAGAAACTTGACCTCTTTTATCCTTTAGTGCCTGAATCTCCTTATCCGGCAATGAAAAGCGATTCAGCACCTGATCCTTGGAATAATCTTGGCGTATCCAGTGATTCTCGCTTCCGTCCGCCCCGATCATCATCGCGTAATTCATATACTCGTTGGAATTAATCATTCGATACAAAAACTGTTTCGTCGCTTGCGCGAGCATAATACTGCCGGGATGGCTCTCCATCAGCGAGCAAACATTCGATTTCTGATAGTACGTGAAAGTCGTTTCCGAGATATCATTCATTTTCTGTTCGAAATTCAATCCGACTTGGTCGAGCAACTGTTCTGAAGAGGAAGAAATAATAGTCTTGGTGGAATCCGTGGAAATATAGTAGTGAAGAATGCTGATGATCGATATGGAAATAAAGGTAACGAGAACGGATGATATCAGAAACTTGGTCCTAAGCTTCATGTTTTTGAAACCTGACATTAAACGGAAGTTCACTTTAACCCGCTTCCCTTCATGGATTGCCTCTAAAACTAATACCTTATATTTTGTTGATTCAAATGGATGATGACAAGAGTCTCAAAACCTAAACTGCATATTGTTCTCTGATATTAAAATAGGGATTAGAGACACTTCAACTCCAATTGTTCCTAACAAGTCAATCATGTCCGACGTTGTCAGCAAAGGCTCACCCTCGTGGTTCTTGGCCCACCATAGCTGTATGCAATCCATTTGGTCATGATTCAATTCATGCAGCTGTTCAGCCGTCAATATCAATTCCGTGGATGGCCTCCTCTCCGCTCAGGAGTATTGTCCCACATTAAACCGCTTTGGTCACCAAGATTAACGTAAACGACTTTAGGTATAGATAACGATATGAGATTAGCAGAACGAATGATTGTTGAGTGGGCGTATATAAAACACAAAAAGCCCCTCGTCCAAAGGACGAAGAGCCGTTTCATAATGGGAGCTTTTAATTCTCGTAACGCTTCCTACTTAACGTACATCACCAGCATGACTTCACAGTCATTAAAATAGAAAAGTCGCAGCTACGCGGCTTATTAAGCATGCAGTCCTTGCCATCTTATTCGGTTAATGTGTGCCGAGCCTTGCAAACGTAATGTAATCGACTTGGACGGGCTCTGCTGATTCGATCCGAAGTGCCCGGTTGATCTGTCCCCGGTGGTATTGTCCATGTAAGAGAACCTGGAGAAGGATGTCCCGTACGGACGTGCGGAAGAGATTGCCGCTCTGGTTCGCATAGTCAACCATCTCGTCGAGCTCGGATTCCTCGAGCCCATCGATATAGATGCGATACTGCTCGGCATTTTCTGCGAACATCGACCGGATTGTCGCCAGGTCTTCCGCTTCCTCCCACAACGAATATTGCTCGCTTCCCTTTCCCTGCAAACGGGACAGCCAGACTTGTTCTGCGACTGCGACGTGCCGAACGAGCTTCAAAAGATCTTTATTCTTCGTCTCGCTTTCTTCTAGCGCGTCCAAAATGCGTCCGTCCGCCCAATACAGGTGGTCCATCATGCATTTGATCGTTTTCATTGCGGTTTCCACCTCTTTGTCTCAACGATTCCTTGAATCTTACTACTGTATTCCGTTATTAGCCAGGATCTTCTGCACACGTTCGACCATTGATGTCGCCTCTGCTAAGGTAATCCCTTTCTTCGGATTGAAGTTGCCTTCCGAATCCAGTTCTACGAGCTTCAGAGCAAGCGCTGTTTGTATCGCGCCCTGATTCAGGATATCGATCTTGTCGTTATCCTTGATTTCCGTGGGGACCAATTTCAACATTGGCAGCTGGCCACTCGTTTGAAGCGTATGAACCAGCAGGTACGTAAAGGACTCGCGCGTCACATCGGCCTCCGGATTGATTTTAATCTGCAGGTTCTTATTGCCAGCGGCTTTCTTGATTAATTCTACAGCTTGTTCTGCCGTGATGGCTTCACTCTCGCTACCCTGCGCCGGCGCTGGGTGTGCTTTTAAATACTGAAGCGCGTTACTGATTTCAATGGCCGCTTCCGCGCGCGTAATTTCTCTTTGGGGATTGAACTTGCCTTCTTGATCCAGCTTCACCAAGCCGTAGTTCAGAGCGCGCTGAATCGACCCGGAATACTCGACTTTGACTTGATCCTGGTCTTTGAAATTCTTAACGACAGGATGAATCATCGGCAGCTTGCCGGTAATTTCAATCGCATGAACGAGCTGGTGCGTGAAGGCTTCGCGCGTCAGCTTGTCATTCGGATTCAGATCGGCAGGCAGGTCCAGTCCATTAACAGCGGCGATAATGAAAGCCTCAGCGTACCAAGCTGAATCTTTAGCATTCTTGTAATAATCGGAAGCTTTGGGCTCTTTAACGAAACGGACAAGGTCCAGATTCAATCCCAGTGCGCTAACCAAAAACTGTATGCTCTCAGCCTGTGTGACGGATTTATTCGGAGCAAACTGTTCTGCGCTGATGCCCTTGATCAATCCGCTCTCATGCAGAGCAACAATTTTGTCTTTATCTTGCACGTTATCGATATCTTTAAAAGCGGCAGCAGAAGCGAAGTCTTGTCCTGCCAAGCTGAGTGCCAGGGCAACGGCTGCGGACAAGGTAATGATTTTGGACGGATATTTCATACATATCACCTCTTGGAGTATTGTGTTGGTCTATCTTGCCATCATAGACGTACCTTCTCTCCAAAAGGTTTCTGTGTTTAATCATAAATTTACATATGTCTATGTCCTTGGCTATTATCGTTTTATTTGAATTCGCAATCCTTATTCCTTGCCAAAGGATGCAAAAACCGGAGCCGAGGAGCTCCGGAATCCGTTAAAAGATAATGCAACCCTAAACGCACTATCTGATTATATTCCCTTGCTTCAATGCTTGATCCAGCTTGGCTTCGAGCAATTCCTGGCGGTCTAGCAGGTCCGTAAGCATCTCGAACAGCATTTCATTCGTTACTGTAGCGGCGTTAATTCCTTTCAAGCTCTGCTCTTGCCTGCTGCTATGCCGGTTTCGCAGCTCCTCTGATTTCAGTCGAAGGGGATCCGCTGGAATATGAAAATGCACCGTTTTCGGAAGGGGCTTCTTACTTGCCATTCGTAACCACCACCTTTAATTCGGCGTCTTGATCCAGGCCTACAGTTCTCAGCAAAAAGACCCCCGGTTCATCACTGCTAATCGTAACGGCGGCAACCCCGTTTTTGACTGGCACCTGTCCGGTCATTCCGTTCAGTTCCAGGGTCAGCTCCTTGCTGAATTCCTTTTGCAGTTCTCCTTGTGCATTAAGCACCGCCACCTCTACGGTTACCAAATCCGAGCCGTCGGACAGGATCGAGGATTTATCCGCATGAATGCGCGCGATGTTGGAATGAAATTCGCCGTCGATGTAACGGGAACGCATCAGCTGCCGATTATTGAATTGTTCAGCTGTGATCGGAATCATCAGATCGGAGATGACTTCTCCCGACAGATTGCTTAAAGCGATGACTCTGCCCTCTTCATCCAGTTGAGCGTAATAATTAGGCATACTCGATCACCTCCCAAGAGATAGCCTGATAAAATGAATAACTGGTTTCCGCAGCAAAAGTCACGGAAGATCCGGTATCATTAAGCGCAGCGTATACATTGCCGTCTGTCACATGAATCACGTTCGTACCGGAAGTCCAGTCGTGCCACTCGTTTCTTCCGCAATAAGAAATATTTACGAAGGACTTGGCGGGATTGACTTTTTTAATATTCACAGACAAGTTTCTGGACGTCATACGGTCAACCCAACCCCGCTGCACGCTTTTGATTCCCACGCCTTTCCACTCCGTTCCGTCGTTATATTCCAGGTAACCGTTACTCATCCGAAGACTGTTGATCAGATTCGTATTCAGCGCGGAATTGAAATACACGGTGCCGTTTATGCGCTGCGCTAAAATGAGGCGATCCGGATGATCGTACAATCTCGGCTTTTCGAGATTATGATCCCATACCTTGATTTGAGGCGTCACCGTTTCCCTATGGCTGTATGGAAGCGGGATATCCACGTAGAGGTAGCCCCAATCAGGCAAGGTATAGCTTCCGCTTTGGATATAGAAATAGGTTCCTGCCGCCGGATTCATGATCAATATCTTGTCACTGAAACTGACCATCCCTCCATTTTGCAGGCCATGGTCCCCGACGGTGCCTTGGGGGATGATAAGCAATCCCTGCAGCCTTGCCGTCAATCCCCAGGTGCTGACATCCCCTAATGCTTCCTGCTCAAAGCCGTAATCGTTCGCCGCATATACCCCGATTCTTGACAAAAATACGTTGGCGAGCGGGTCGGACGCCTTGGTGACCGTTATTCGCACATGAGTGGCGTTTACCGGCTGATCGAAAAAATGATTTTGAAATTCGGATTCAAGCTCTTGGTTTGCGTAAGTATACACCGTATTCCAAACATCGCCGTTCAAACTGATTTCCACTTTAAATTCTGCAGGGTAGGCGTCAGCCCTCGTTTGGAAGCAAATTCCCTCCAGATCCCGATACTCCCTCTCCAGGTAAATGGTTATCGTTTGAGGCAGTGGCGCGTAAGAAGCATACAGCATCCAGCCGTTCCGGCTCGCCCCATAGTCTTGATAGGGCGAAGTAGGCAGTCCCGTCACCTCGCCGCCCGTTACAAATACCCGCTTATACTTGGCGATATTCGTACTAAGCTGGCCTGAATGCAAATGACGGCGGTTAATGCTGTTTATGGCAAGTTTATCCCCGTTGACGGACCCGTCGGCCAGTTTGCCGGAAGTCACGGCGGCATCAGCAATTTTCTCGCCGGTCACCGCTGTGGCGGCCATTTTGGCAGTCGTAACCGCACTGTTAGCCAGCTTCTCGGTGCCGACCGAGCCGGCGGCCAATTTATCGGCAATAATTGCTGATGCTGCAATCTTCTCTGCTGTCACCGAGTTCGCCGCAAGTTTTTCCGTATTTACCGCACTGGTCGCAATTTTATCGGATGTCACCGCTCCAGCCGATATTTTTGCGGCGGTTACGGCATGATCGGCAATTTTGGCTGATGTGACTGAGTTTGAGGCTATTTTTTCGGACGTGACTCCGTTTTCTTTGAGCTTCTCGGTGGTTACCGCTCCATCGGACAGCCCTTCTTGGCCAATCTGGGGAGCGTCTCCAGCCTTTCCCGTGTGACGATGGCCATCCGAGGCGTGAAAAAGGGCGTCCATCGCTTCGATGTTCTCGTTTTGGGCGTCCCGTCTGACGATATCCGACGGCTCGAATCTTTTTAGTCCGCTTGGCAGTGGCTGCGGCATCATGCTCTCTCCTTTCCGGAATGGGCGGGGTTCCAAACCTCCAGCTGATCCCAAGTCATGTTTAGCGCCTCAAGCGTTTCCCATGATAAGTTCGCAGCATCCATTTCCTCCCACGTTAAATAAGTATATTTAAATACCAGCTCCAAATGGGCCGGGATGATTTCGCGCAGCACATTCCGCATATCCGGCTCGTTCGGCGGTCGTCCCCTCTTGCCGATAAAGGTGATGACGACCTCATATTGGGAGAAGTTTTCCTCGACATTGATTTCCCCGTTCTCAAACGAGTCGGCCACATTTTTGATTACCTCGAGAGTTACCGTTCCCGCTCCCCGAAGCTTGGATTTGATGACGGAGCGCCGTTGGTCGTAAGGCTTGCTTTCATCGGCGGGAATACCGCAAACGGCTTCCCATTTTGCAAGCCCCCACGTCGCGTATTCTACAAAAAATTGCTTAAGGACATCCCAAATGTGCTGATTGATCCCGGTAAGCTCAACGGTTTCCCGATCGATTACATTTCCGGCGATTCCCGGCCCTCTTTCAGGGTCATGTAGAACGTAATATCTTGGCAGATAATCTTGCATATCCTTCTCAATGTCGCGCTGAAGCTCGAATAATTGTGGGTTAGACAAGGAAATCCACCGCCCCGGCTACCGCAACTTCCTCTTCTTTAACTTCCAGGTTGCTGCTCTGGCCATTAATGGTTAGTTCCTTAAAATCCCACACTTCTTCAATATCAAGCAGCAGACCAAAGATCCGGTTATAGGGAACGGTCGTTGTTTTAAAGGCGATGCTTGCCAGAAAATCTTCCAGCTTGCTGCGAAACAATGCTTTGATTCTTTCCGGGTCCGCACCCTCAACCAACGTGAGGCGGGCAGTTGCATTTATTTCCACTTCCTTGGCAGGACTTACGGTAACCTCGGCCCCGACAGGGCGGCGCTGCTCCACGGCTGCCGTGACCGCCTCGATAATCCCCTCTCTGGGCTTGCGTTTGTCCTCCGACAAAACCGAAAGTTTGACGGTTCCGCCACCATTCCAGGTGGGGAATACCTTCACGTCCCCCACTCCGGTGACTTCCAGGGCCCACTGGCGATAGTGCCAAATGTTTCCGCTCGTCGCGGGTCTGCGGACACGGTCGAAATACCTGCCCAAAAGCGATTCGTCGGACTCCGTCTCGGCACCGTTCATAAATTCCTCAGGATTCGTTACGGAAATAACCCCGGTTAAATTTCCTAGTATAAGCTTGATCCGTCCGGCATCAACATTCCCGCGCGTGCCTCCCAGGACGGCTTTGGCCCTAACTTTCGCCGCTCCTTGTTTGATGACTCCGGCTTCGACCGTGACAAAAGCTACAGCATCTTCCTCATCGGTGGATACGGACGTTCCTATAGGGATAACTGTATCCTCGTCTCCCTTAAAAACAACTTCTCCGGTTGCTTTTTCGCTTGAACGCCGGGTTACCCCGAATTCTGCAGCTCGTAGATCAAGAAATTCCGAAGGCTGCCCGGGACCTGCAAATCCGAAGCTTAGCACCTGATCCAGGGCTATATAGGCATGTGCCAGCTCGATGGCAGCCGGCGAGAGCAAGTCGTAAGTTATGGAGCCCTGCCGCGTATCGATTCCCTTCGGCGACGCTTCCCGCATCCGCTCCAGAATCGCTTCTTTCGTCTGATGTTCATACATGTTAAAAGATCACCTCCTGCTCGATCGCTCCTTCTGCCGTGTTCACGGTAAAACTGACGAACAGTTTGTCGCTTTCCCTGACGATGTGAAACTGCTCCACGGCTTGGATCCGGTCATCTTCCCGGAGCGATTCCGTAATGACTCGTTTAATTTCGCTGTGCAGCAATTGAGGCGAAATATCTTGGCCGAGCAATCTTTCGATTTCGCAGCCATACTGTCCGTTATAAATGAGATAGCGGTATCTTGCGGTCAGAATCGCTTTGCGGATACATTGCGTGACCGCTTCTTTCCCGTCGACTGCCTTTTCCGTGACTTGGCCCGTGTCAAAATTGAGAACGTAAGTCCGTGAAGGCATCGGAACCGGCTTCGCTTCCACATAGCGCTCTTCTAGTCTTTGCAGCGGAGATAATGCCATTATTCCGTCACCACCCGATCCAGAATAATATAGGTCTGACCCTGACGGATGCCCACGACGACAACGCGGTCGTCTTTTTTGAGTTCATCTGTGAATTCAAGTTCGGCTTCTTCGACAGTAAATTCTGCTGAGGACAAGCCAAAGGAAGTAAAGGTAATGGTTCCGGTTCCTTGGCTTAAGGCCAATGTTGATGCCTGGGATACGGAGCTTGAAGATATTTTTGCCTTGTCGCCGCTCACCAATTTCACCGTCCGTGTATGCTTCATTAACGACTGGACGATGATCAGATCATCCTTCTCCAGTTCCACGTTCATATGATCCACTTTGATCTTCAACTCGGGGGGATCAGCCGTCACCGTAGCCAATTCAAAGGTGATCTCGGAATTGTATCCGAGGGCCCGGATCAGCTGCACGAGCTGACTTGCCCCCGAGCCTTCAATGCGTTCCATCAATGGGCTCCCTTCTCATCCTTATACTCCATTGCCGGGATATCGTCGGTCGCCGACAACGTCAGCGACATCGTATGGCTTCCATTCTCAAACTGGTGTTCATCGGCGGAAATATAGTATCCGCCAAGAATCCCCGTCACCGATTCTTTGACATATACGCAAGAACCCGCAACGACTTCGGGAATGCCTAGACATTCGATCCGCGCTTGATCGTCAATCGTGGCCAAATCCTTCAACAGCTGCTTCGCCCGCTGCTCCATCTGGGACTTGGTCATCTCTTTGTCGGGCTTCTCCAGGTGCTGCATGATCCCAAAGCGTTTCATGAGCTCACTGTCCTTGGCGCTTGCCGATATTTCCTTTTTATTCGCGTCGCCACCGATCACCTTGATCTGCGTGCGGGTTTCTTCGATGGATTGGGAGTAGCTCGCATCCAGCACATTCACCCCGTTCTCCAGCACCCACTTTCCCTTCTGCTCCTTCCGGGCGAGCAGCTTTAGTTTGCCTTCCTTCGATGTGATCCAGAAATGCTGTCCGTTCTGTTTCTGCGTTTCGGTGAGCGCCATCACCATCATTTCAAAAAGCGTTTTCTCGCGAAATACCAGCTTCGGAATGACGTAACCGGTATCTTGTATTTCTCCCGTAGGGATGGAATACTCATTGCACAGCCGCTTGATGATGGCGGAAGCAGATTCGCCTCGAAAAATTTTCGTGTCTTTGCTTTTCGTTAAATAAATATTTTCATCATAAGCTGTCAGGGACATCTGGCCCTTTGCATTAACCTGGTCCGCAAAAATCACGCCTCGAAACAGTTCCTGTTTCCCGTCTAGAATCAGCCGCAGTTCGCCGCCCTTTTCAAACATCATGTACAACTCGCGCAAGTCTCCCGTGTTCGATATGTCAACGACAAGCTTCCGGGCCGCCTGCTTGATATCTCCTGACCAACGGACCGACTTGACGATCGGATCCAAGTGCACGTCGTGCTTCAGATCCTTGTAGGTGACGCTGAGACTCATGACGGGATCACCAGCTTTTGTCCTGGAATCATTCGGTTCGGGTTTTTGCCGATGACTTTTTCGTTCGCCGCATAAATTTCCTTCCATCTATCTCCGCTGCCCAGTGTACGTTGGGCGATTTTCCACAACGTGTCATTCGGTACCACGATATAAAAGGCGGGCGGCGTCTTGGTGTCTGGCCGGTAATCACCCGTAACCACCATAGACTTGCCTGTTCCAGAGGTTTCCACCTGCCTGAACTTGACTTCCCTGTACTCCTTGAGCTCCAGATCGAAAAATACGTCGCCCGGGTTTCCTGCACGCTCGCTGTATTGAAAATTCCGGATGGTAACCAGACTTTCGATGGGGGTACCCGTGATGACGAGCCGTACAGGCTTTCGCGCACTCCTCCATTGTTCAATAGTATCGACGACCGCCCACGGCTCCGGAAAATCTTCATATTCGCAATAGCCGGGGTGATAATCCCGTGGAAAAAAGGAGGCGAACGCGTATTCTTTCAGCAACGACTCTCCGATCACCGTGTACTCGCCCAGTTGGGTCACTTGGATATCCTCATAGCCATGGGAGGTTTTAACTGCGATTTGCTCCGGGTTGACGGGCAGCCGCAACCACTCTTTTTCATCAATCGTCTTCAGCCAGAATTCGAGTGAAGCCATTATGCCATCAATCCCCCCGCCGCTTTGATCTCACGGGCCAGTGCTCTCGCGATCGCATCGATGTCGGATTCCTGGCGAACGTTGAACGTATTTCCCGAAATGGAAATCGATCCGCTAGTTCCTTCCCGGGAGAATTCCCGGTTCTCGCTGGCTGTCATAATTCTTTCTCCCTTGTGCAGTCTGGCCATCATGCCATCATAAGGAACATAGTCGAGACCGTGGTAACGGCTCTGAGGAGGCCCGCCGGCGGAAACAACTTGACCCGTCGTGCCCGTGTTTACATGGACGGCAGCCGAATTGCCGCCGAATATGCCGTCCCAAGCCGTCCCGATGCTGCTTATGATCCCCATCACGGTTTCAAGAGACGAATTGAAGCCATTCGTTATGAAATCGGAAGCTCGCTTGAGGCCGGTAACGATCCCGTCGGAAATCCATTCGATGATATTCTGAATATCCTCCATATGGTATTTGACCAGGTAGGCCAATAAGGCGAATGCGGCTCCAACTGCGGCAACGATGAGGATTAAAGGTAAAAATGGAAGGACCAGCGCCCAGGATGCCATGGCGGATGCCCATAAAGCGGTAACCGAAGCCCAGAGAGCAGGTGCAAACGCGGTGATCAATACGGCACTCATGCCGAGGAGGGCAGCGCCCATAATATCCGCATATTTCATGACAAACTCCATCGCAGCGACCATCCCTTCGCCAAACGGCAACAAGGCTTCTCCGACTGGGGCGAGAGCGATCGTAATACGGTTCTTCAAGGTATCGAAGCGGTCGCCGAAGCTCTGCAAAGCCTGTGAATGGGCCATAATTCCGTCTTGGGACCCCTTCATCGCGCCGAGCATCCCATTGAACTCCACCTGCCCTCCCCGCAGCGCGGTGACCAGTTCGCCCCCGACCAGAGGACCGAAGTTTTCCAAAGCGATTTTGGCTGCATCCGCCGTGGTAGCAGCCTTTCGGATGTCATCCGCAATCTTGCCGAAACCGCCGTCCGGCAGCTTTTTCTTCAGTGCGTCTTCAATCGGGTTAATGCCTTCTTTCTGCCATTTGGCCAACAGCACCATGGACTGCTCAAAATCCAGTCCCATCTGCTTCATCGGTGTGCTGAAATTGGCCATCCGCTTCATCAGGTCGCCCATGTTTACCTTACCGGACCGGCTTGCGGCAAAAAATTGTTCCAGCATCTTTTCGCCGTCCTTGGCGGCGTACCCCCATTCCGTCATGGCTCTGGCTACCGATTCTGCGGCAACCGCGCTATCCGATCCGGTCAGCCTGGAGGATGTCAACAGCAGTGTGGTCAATTTCTCCAGATCGGTTCCCGTCAATGAGGTGTCGCGTCTTAACGTTCCCATTGCTTTCGCGACTTCACTTAAGCTTTGGGGAACTTGACCGCCAACCGTTCTGAAGGATGCGAGCAGACCGTCCATTTCTTTCCGGGATACTCCCGAAGCGGAACGCAATACGACAAAAGCCGCATCGAATGTTTTGGCTGCTTCCAAAGACTGATCCTTGACCGAGCTGAGCCAGTTTCCGGCTGTACTGAACGCACTTGCGATGGTATCCCTCGGACTTGTCGCCGCATCCGCCGCTTTCGCGGTTTGCCCCGCCGTGCCCCCCGCCTTGGCTGGTGCCTTCGGCTTCAGCCACCACGATTGAATCGGCTGGCTTCCGAAGTTCCCCAGCGGATGCCGAATCCTTTTGTACAAGGCTGCGGCTTTATTGCTCGGCTCATTAAACTTCTCCCGGATTCGCCTTCGGATGCTTTTGGGGCCGGCTTGTGCCTCTGCTTGTTTCCGGGCAAGCTCTGTTTGAAGCGCCGCCACCTTTGCCGCTCTTGCCGATTCCGCGGCCTTTTCCCGGTTTTCTTTGGCCGTGAGGATTTTTCTGAGTGATTGCTTCGCTTTTTTGCTCTTGCTCTGGCTGAGATAGGCTATGGTTGCTTTTTCCGCTGCCGCTTCGACCGCTTTGGCCTGCTCTGCCGCTTGACGAGCCGCCCTCTGCGATTCTTTGCGGACCTCTGCGGCCTGATTGTCAAAATACTTTTTAATCGATTTTTTACTGGTGACTTTAAATGCCAGCTCCATCCCGATCGTCCGTACCGTTCCATTGGTCAGCTTCGCAAGATCCGTTTTCGCTTTCTTGATGCGGTTGGACAGCTTCTCCAACTCCGCGAGGCTGGAACTTATATCCATTGCCATTCACCCCCTGCGGCCTCACTTAAGACCTCAACCTGCGGGCGGCCCTCTCCTGTTCCTTGCGCATCTTCTCCTCCTCTTCCAGCTGCAGCATCATGGAGGCATACATAAACCGCTTCACGTTTTCATCTTTGTTGTATACTTTATCCGGAGGTATATGATGCCGCTGGAAAATCAAATGCACCAGAAAGGCCTCACCGCCCGCCTTGATCAGTTTTTTATGTCGTCTTCGTCGCTATCGAAACCGCTGATTTCCAAAATTTCGGCAGACAGCTTAGCGATTTCCCCCGCAAGAAGCAAACCTAAGATCGCTTCGGTCGGAGTCCCGTATTTTTCGATTAACTCTTTGGCTGACCAGTCGGGAATCAGGCATGCTTTTTGAATGACCAATGCGCCAAACTGCTCCTCGTCCATCACCTTTTCGCGTTTCGCGCCTTTTCCCGTGTAGTGCGTGCACTGTTCCTGAATCCGGTTGATCGTTTTCCCGTCGAGGGCCTGAATTTGAAAGTCAACCCCCAATCGTCTCATCGGAATATCCTTCGTCGGTTTGCTGTCCGCGCTCAAGAGTGCCTGAAGAACGCTGCTTTGTCTGTTCTCTGTCACTGCCATTTTAATTTCATCTCCTTCATGGATCGTTTCCTTTTTTCTTAATAAAGAAAGGGCAGAACCCGGACAGGCTGAATGTCAAATCATTTCCGGCCGGGTTTCTCCCGCATGCGACAAGTCTGAATCACTCGGCGACGAGTTTATCCATCAGCTCATACCCGGTAAAGTTAAACGGAAGCTCCTCTTCCACGATCGAGCCGACCTCGAAATGCATCAGCGGAATTTTATCGAATGTCACGCCTTTCAGGCGCACTCTGTAAGCTCCGTAGGATTCAGGGTCCTCAAGCTTCAGGATGAGTTCGGTCGTAAACGTCCCATGGGCGTCGTCGGCGATTTGGCCGATCAATTCGACGAATTCGGAAGTGACTTTATATCCCGTAATGGTGCCTGAGCCGCTGAGACCGGTCACTTTGTGGGCCGTCCAGCGCGTTCCGGACCGCTTGATCTCCTCTTTCGTAATTTCCACATTGGCTTCCGCCGATTTGATGTTCGTCAGCCATCTGCCGTCGTAGTACACATATCCGTATGTCCCGTTAATAACGCGGGTTGAATCCAGCATGTTAACCCCTCCTAATGAATTGAATAATGATGAACGAACTACACTCTGATCGTGAGGAAAATCCGCTCCATGCTGTCGATTTCCGTGAAAGCGATCAGTAAGTACACCCGATCCCCTTCCGATTTCCGGTCCGGATCCAGCGTAACGGCGATATCCGTCACAACGTTGTTCAGCTGAAGCCGTTCCAGGTAAGCTTTCACCGCGGAGATCAAGGCCGCTTGACCGTCCGCGTTGTTATCGAGTCTTCCGATGTAGGAATCCGCGGCCGCTTTGGCAATATCCGTAGAGATGGCTTGGCGCGCCCGCATCGCCCGAATTTTTTTTCCGCTCGTGACTAGACCCTGTTCGATTTTGACTTTTTCGCCGTCATGCACCAGGACCAAGGAGCCTTTCCCGAGAGCCGCGTTGATTTCGGTGTTCCGCAGCCGCTTCACCACATCTCCGGCATAAACCTGCGTGTAAGTAATTGATTTATTAATCCCCGTTCCCGCGATCAGTCCGGCAACGTAAGGCGCGTAGCTTGCCGAGCTGTAGGTTTTTCCGTCCATCTCCACGCCCGTGATCAAATTGACAACATAGTCATCCTTAACGTTTACGCTGCGCGTATTCCCCGTTTCCGGATTCTGATCGTCTGTGGCGGATCCGCCGATCACGGTAATAAAATGTTTGCCCTCGTCGTCCCGGTTGTCCGCGCACCATTTGGAGGTAGCCTTCAGCTCAGCCGCCGGGATCTCGCCCGGGAACACAAAAACATTAAAGTGCCGGGAACTGAACGCATCCCGAATTCCTGTATAATCGACAGCCGCTTCTTTGCCCTCGGCCGGTACCGGAGCAGGAACCGTATACACGAGTACTTCCTTGGCGCCGCCAAGAAGAATCAGTCGAATCGGATCGATATTCGCCTCCCCGAATAAATCGGCGGCTTCCTTCACCTTTTCAATCGTAAAAAACTTTTTGGCATCTGCCGCATTTTTGTAGGTCATCAGCGGCAAGGCCACCGTTCCGCGGGAGCCGCCTTTGATTTGCGCTGCTGCCGCTTCTTCAAAGCGAATGTACAGCCCCGGACGAACCGGCAAGCTGACCGAATCCCATGTTCCACCCATTTGTTCATGCCACCCTTCAATTTATGGTCGTACGTATTTCCACCTTGTTGATCTTTTCGTAGTGCGGAAGAGCTATTGATTCCCGGGAGCGGACCAATAGGAGACCCGTGCATTTCAGTAATCCGTCCTCGATTTTCTCCGGAGCGGAGATCGCGAACGATTCAACCTGAATCGCTCCTGCAGCTTCTGAGCCGACGCTCGCCGCTTCCGGCCTCTCGTTCATGACATAGCGGCTAAGGGCTTCCAAAGTGATGATCGCGGTCTCCACCTGTTCGGCATAATAGATGATCGCGTACTGCCTTTCCGCGATCGTATGAGTGCGCGAATCTCCCCTGCGCGTCTCCTGTCTGAGCTCAATTACACAATCTTCAGCCCCGGGAATGTCCGGTCCCTGGAAACGGTAAATCTTCGTTCCGGAAAATTTCCCCGCAATAAGTTCTGCTAATTTGCCGACTTCGACGGCAATAGACATCAGAAAATCACTCCTTCGAACCAATCAAAAAAACTTGGCATTAAGACAACTCAAGTAGTTCGAAATTCAATCCCCCCACTTCCGTTCGCTCTATATCAGCCCCGTTGTTTCGGCTGCATTTCGGATTATAGGCCGGGACGGCAACGCGGAACAGGATGAACTTTTTTCACCTGGGGGTGAAAGTCGTTCATCCTACCATTTTGTCGGATTCATTGATATACTAGGGTTAATTGGAAGCATCTGTAACAAACATCTGGATCTATCATGGGGGTTATTATGGATGGAGCAAATTCGGGTCATGCTTGTGGAGGACGACTCCTTCTGGAGGGATCATATCCGAGCGGATTTATCAGATGAGTCCGATATTGTGGTGTCCGGCGTTGCCGCGACAAAGGAAGAAGCGATCGAGATCGCTTTAAGCCAGGAGCTTGACGTCATTTTGATGGATATTAACCTGACGGGGAACAATCTGGATGGACTCGACGCTGCGGAACAAATTCTCCGTCAAGAACGGAGCCAGTCCGTAAAAATCATTATGCTGACCTCCCTGACGGAAACCGAAATCATCATGAATTCGTTCCGGCTTGGAGCTGTAAACTATATTAATAAGTCTAGTTATCAGGATATCTTGCATGCGGTTCGCGAGGCGCACAGCGGACGGTCTTCGATCCATCCCGATGCGGCTAAGGCGATGCGGAACGAGGTTCAGCTCATGGATTTGTCTCCGACCGAGCGGGAGGTATTCGAGCTGCGTAAGGATGGACTAAGCAAACGAGAAATTTCCGAGCGCTTGCACAAATCGACCAACACGATCAAGACCCAGCTGCGCAGCATCAAAAACAAGCTGACCAACTTTAAGACGGATTAAGGGGATCGAGCCGGCGCTGCTCCCTGGGCAGGGTCAACGACTGAACAGATGCCGGCTTGAATTTTCTTTTCGGGAAATGCAGCATAATCGTCGTTCCTTGTCCGGGAACGCTCTCCGGTACGGACAGCTTTCCTCCATGCTTGGACATGACACTGCTGCAGTAGGAGAGTCCTAAGCCGTAGTTCAATGCATTTTTTTTCGTTGTAAAGAATGGCTCGAAAATCCTGCTCAAATGCTCTGGAGGAATTCCCGATCCGTTATCCCGGACTGCAATCCGGAATTCGCGCCGGTTCGTCGATGTATACAGTTCCACATAGCCTCCGTTTCCTGCTTCAGGCTTCATCGCATCAATTGCGTTTCGGATCAGGTTGGACAGCGTCTCTCTGATATGCACAGCATCGCAAGTGAGCCTTCCCTCCGCTCCGTAGCTAATCAAGAGCGAAACAGATTTCTCCTCCATCAGTGATCTCGCGGAAACGGCGACCGAATCTACAAGCTCGCGTACGTCGGTTTCACTTTCGTCCAGCACAACATCCTCAGCTTTGTCCTTAATCCGGTTCACCATATGCAGCAGATGGGCCGTTAGCCCATGCACCTGGCCGATCGTTTGCATGGCTCTTTCTGGTTGACCTGACGACAGCAGGGTCCGGCTTTTTTCGGCCAGGTAATCAATCTTTTGAATTTCATTTTTGATGGAATGATTCAGGATGGATACGCCCATCGTTAATGTGCGGATGGAATGGTCGATCCGCTGCCGTTCGATCCTCAGCTTGATACCGAGGAAGCCGTTGCGGATCGTAAACAGAAGCACGATAGCCACCGTGCCGAGGATAACGATAAAATTGGCATGCCACATTCCGTTGCTCCTCAGATCGAACGCCCACCAGCCGAGCTCCAGATAATTAAAGCCCACGAAATCGGACATGAATGCCCATATCATCACCAGGGGAAACAACAGTGGTCTCCGGTGCGCCCGCCTGCCCAAGCCGTTCCTATCGCTGAAATAGGCTAGTAAATAAAAAAAGCACCCGATCGCGATATATAGTCCATCCCACCAGCGAAACCGGCTCAGTTCGAATATATTCCACGAACCATGTATCAAATGATCGGCCAACAGCACCCCCATTCCCGGACAGAGCGCTGCCGACCAGATCCATTTCCAGCGGTATGACATGTTATCGTTCAGCCATAAACCGCCCATACAGAATACAAAGGGAAGGATAAAGTAGTAGACATTCATTCCGATAACCGTTGAAATATAGAGCGCTTCACTGAGCAATACGGGCATCCAGGCATGGCCAATGAATGGAATGATTGATAAATGCATGCTGAACGCATAGCTGGCAGAGCCTCCAAGCAGAATGGTCAATCCAATCCAAATATTGGATCTCGTCCTGTTGAATAATATGAACAGCCCGAGCGACCACAACGACAGAAACATGAGAACATAAATAATCCGCACTTTGCTTGCTCCTTTAAAACGGATTCCGATTTATATTCTAAATAATTCCCTGTAATTTTTATAAATTCCTGCTTGTAAATGTCAAATGCATCACAATTATCCTAGAGATTACGGTCCCCACTCCGTTAACATTTCGTTTTGTAGGCCAACGTTTTCTCTGGATTGGAACCAGCTTGAAAGCAGGCAGTCCATAGGTGTTAAATCCACTCGATCCTCAGCACATACTCACCCGCCTCCAGCTCTACGCTCGGGGTATGGCTCAGTACCTGAATCCTTTCTCTATCCTGTTCAATCGTTATGGCTCCATTGGCTTGTTCTGGAATGACAATGACACAAGCGATACCAGGAGGAATCGAGCAGCTCAGCTTCAAGCTCTGTTCACCTTTGTGCCAGCCTGCTGTAATAACTCCATATGGGGTTGCTACAGCAGCCTCAGCCCAGGTTAAGTCGTCAGGCAAATAGGGTTGGATAGCCGTATTCTCAAATCCTGGAGCAAGCGCCCGAATTCCGACCATGTATTCGGCCATCAGCCTCGCCGGATACCCGTTCCATGCATGGCAGTGGGATTCGATGTCATCGAAGCCCTCCCACACGGTTTGGTAT
Organism: Paenibacillus sp. SAFN-054; assembly: GCF_051966755.1. Lineage (NCBI taxonomy): Bacteria > Bacillati > Bacillota > Bacilli > Caryophanales > Paenibacillaceae > Paenibacillus > Paenibacillus sp. SAFN-054. The sequence continues at coordinate 1,143,550 of NZ_JBQCKS010000001.1, read as the reverse complement.
CCTTGGGATATCATATATCCCCAGCCAGGAAACTCTTCATTGCTTAATATCCGATAAGCGGATTCCGCATAGCCATTCTCGAACAGCACCTGCATAAGATTCAAGGAAAGCAAGGTACTGCACGTCCATTCTTCATCTGCCACCGCAGTAAGCAGCGAATCGCGGGCAGAGCCATCGATCAGGCCAAACTGTATGCCCAATACATTGACCCCTTGGCTGCTGCGTTCTGATTCCGAGCTATCTTCAAAGCGTCCCAAGGTATCGTTATAGAATTCGGCTATAATAGCATCTTTCAAAGATATCGCAATTGCATTCAATCGGCTGCACTCCTGTTCCAAGCCAATCACCGCTGCCATCCTCGCCGATTTTACAAGCGCATCATAAAGCTTCATATTTTGTACAGCTAAGTAGCTGCCCTTATGTTCCACTTGCGGATACGGCCAATCACTGATGTGCCAGCCTTCGCCTAAGGGAAGCAGACCCCGTTCGTCAATCCGGCTGCAGTAAGCGTCAAGCATTCTAATTGCGACAGGGAGATATCGTTCAATAACCGTGGAGCTCCCCTGATAGTAATAGAGTTTCCATAGCAAAATACAGAAATGCAAATCCCACTCTGGGATGGTAATAGAGAAATCAGGGCATTCCACATTCGATGGAAATACGAAAGGAAATGTACCGTCCTCCTTCTGTGCATCCGTAAAATCCGATAATACCTTCTCCAGCATGCCGAATGCCCGGAAGTTGTATATCAGCGTCTCCGCCTGCAGATCCGCATCTGCCAGATACTGTGCCTGCTCTCTATGAGGGCAATCGACGATTTGACCAAGTACATTGTTTTTTTGTGTTTGGATGCAAGCATCATAAATTCGATTCAAAAGCTCGCTTGAGGAGCGAAACGAGCCGATGTATTCCATTGCTGTATGAGCGCTGTATAGTGTCAAGTAGGTCGAATCCATTTCCCCTGGATAACCCGTTATTTCAATATACCGAAATGCTTTGTAGGAAAAATCGGGACTCCACTGCTCCCACTCGTCGCCGCGCATCGTATACTTGTCATAGTAATGATCCGAGGTTTCATTACATACGTTATGCATTACCCTTCCGTGATCATCCAGCTGCTCTGAATACCGCAGCATAATGGTGGCATTGGGGATACCAGGCATACGGAGCTGCGGAAATCCCGATATGATTTTGCCTGCATCGAACACATATACTCCCGCTTCTGACTCACCCACCAGCTGGGGTGTGATGAACTCCTCCACTTCACCCTCCGGAACCTGCTGCATTCTAAGCTCCCATCCCAAGTGCTCGGCCTCAGATATGCAGACGTCATGAGTCAGTTCAGCGGGATAATCGGACTGAAGCCACGCCGGATCATAAAGCCGGCCATCATAGTCCTCTATTGCAGATATTCGGCGATTCTGCTGGTAAGGTGTACCATCAAGATGAGGCGTTTTAATCAGCGCCTGCCACGAACCGTCCGTAACAATCTCGTCTCGGCCTCCTCCGCGATAACGAATATGAAGCTCCAGCCAAAAGCCCGGAACGCCATTGACATAGTTCTGTCCGTCCCCGCCAAGATAGTGAGTAACCGAAGCCACACAATTCGCGCCTTCATGCAGGAGATGAGCTACCTCATAATGAAGCGTATATTTCGATTTTTGCGGATCCGAAGGTACGGGGGAGCCATAGCCCCCGACTTTGCTGCCATTGACAAACAATTGAAAGAAATTATGCGCCGTCACTCTGACAGCTGCAGACTCCACTTCGCCTTGAAGCTGAAATTCCTTGCGTAAATAAGCGAAGGCGTTTGTATCGGCCGCGCCCTTTTCCGACTTCCAAATCCATTTAGCCTTAGACATGACTATGCCGCTCCTCCTGTACTGCCGATTAATTGCTTTAAAACTTCTACTTCCGCGCTTACCATCCCTTCTCCTTTCTTTCGATTTTGCCAGCGGCGCTTAAAAATGATATCCGGCGGGTATTCAAACAGCCTGGAGTAAAGGATGCTGAAAGCTTCCCTGCAGCAGCACTATTGGTGTTGGACATTGCTTGTTACGACGACGCTGATCCCCAATCCAAAATAATGCCAAGGAAAGGCTCCTCCTTATCCATAATTAACTGCCAGGCTTCCTCTGCCTGATGCGCAAGGAATCGGTGGGTAATCAGCGGCAGCGTCTGAAGCCACCCTTCATGAACAGCTGCCAGTGTGTCATCCATTCTGTCCTTGGTCCAGCCGGAAGGGCAATGAAGCGTAATCTCTTGAGCTCTTAGCTCTTGGATATCCACCATTCCACTGCTGCCCAAAAAGCCTGCGGAAACCAAGTGACTATTATGTTTCATTGCCCGTTTAAGCTTCCAAAAGGTATCCATAGCACCAACGGAGTCAACGACTACAGCGATGTCCGAGCGATTCCCAAGCCAATCCTCAACAGAACTCTCCATTAAATTAAGCGAAGAGATACCCGCAGGCAGCAGCTCCATTCGCTCTTGATGCCTGCCGAGAACCGTTACCTTAGCGCCGCGATGAGCCAGCGTCTGGGCCGCCCATTGACCAACCAATCCATCACCGATCACGACCGCTGTATCACCTTCGGAAATCTCAGGCCGTATTCCGCAGTTATAGCCGACCTGCGTAAGCACAAGCCCGCTGTAAGCAAGCGTATCGACATTGTCCGGCAGCTTCCATACCTGGCTGTGATGAGTGATGGAGGGATTGATATGACCGCCCGTCGGGAAATGCATCCCCTCGATGTGACTAATGGAAGCAAATACGTGATCACCAACCTTCAAATCTTGAACCCGTTCCCCTATGCTACGTACGATTCCGACCTTCTGATAACCCGCAACCTGCGGGAATGGGAGCACATCTCCCGGTCTCGACACCTGTTCACCGCGGATTCGTTCTCCGTACAGGAAGGAAGATTCAGTGCCGCAACTGATCCACGAATAATCCAGATCTATGCATACATCCTCGGGACCTAGCTCGGGCACCCTTACCTCCATATAACAAACCTGTCTGACATCAGTGAACACCACAGCTTCTGCTTTCATGAATATCCTCCTTCGACCTACACTGTAAAGTCCGTTTTGGGATAGGAATACACTTTAATGGCTGCCTGCGTATTCAGGAGCGCGATCGTGTCCTCATAATGATGTAGCGGAACGTGATGGGTTTGAAGACACGCTGTATTAAGTCCCTTATTTGCCACAAGATCCAGCAGCAAGGCCTGGTCCTCCTGGCCAAACTTGCGATACTTGTATGATTCAAGCTTGATGCCCTTGAGCCAGAGATGCTCTCCATAATGGACAACGCCTTTTAATACCCCAAAAATGACGAGATGGCTATCGATTCGCTCCAGCAGCTGCTGAACGGATGCCGCTGCGCCCACACAGTCGTATCCTAGATCAAACCGTTCTTCACCTAACTCGCTAGTATGCTTCGCTAGGCCAATGCCAAGGCTGTTCACATAAGCGATGCGGTCCGTATAGATATCGATTGCTACGACGCGCTCCGCACCAAGCAATCTTGCAGCCTGCAAGGCAAGTATACCTGCCGGTCCCAATCCGGATACCAGCATCGATTTGCCCTGGATATTGCCGAATTGAAGCAACCCGATCAGCACGCATTTTAACAGCTCAAAGGAAGCGGCCTGCTTCCAAGTGATTTCATCCGGCAGCTTGATCAGCTCGTCTTCTCTGTAATTCAAATACTCTGCGTAGGCGCCTTGACCCGCCAAATGTTCCAGCGAGGCAACACGATCCCCCACCTTTAATTCTTTAATGCCAGACCCGACAGCCACAATCGTACCGGTCATTTCATGTCCTGGAAAGCCTGGGGGGAGCGGATAATCGGGCTGAACGGAAGGATCGAACATATCCCTGCCTGCCATCATGTTCATATCCCACCTGGGACAAGTCGATACCATTTCAATTTGTACGGTCACCTGATCCTCTAACAATGGAGCCAATTCAATGTCAACAATCTCATATTGATTTTTCCCGATAATTTGCAGCGCCTTCATCATCATTCTCCGCCCTTCTGAACATTTTCATTTCAGGGATTACTCACTCGAGTGTACAATAGGACTGTAGAAGAGTATTTGCACCTGGTATACCAGATTGCTATGGTTGAATGATGATTAGATCTTATTTATTTACGATAATATCTATGAACAATTGCACTTTATCGACTTTGTAACAGAGGGAGGGTACAGCTTGCAAATACGTACATATGGTTCAGGGACACTTGTCCGCGGAGCTGAGGACTACAGCGGCGGAGCCCATCTGCACTATGCTGAAGTTTTATATATTACGGAAGGAAAAGTATTCTTCCATTGGAGGGGCCATTCATGTATAGCTGAAGCACCTGCGGTATTCATTCTGACACCTTCAACACCCCATGAAATCGAAAGTATTTCTGCAGAGTCCAAATATCGTTTTTGGGAGCTTCTACTAAATGATGAAAGCCCGTTTCAAGACGAGCATATGGATCGGTGGAACAGACTGCAGCAGAGAAATGATTTTTATTCCAAAACGCTTTTGGCTGATTTGATTCTTAAAGCGCTTGATACGGCCTATCATCTACTCACAGCTGAAGGTGCTCAATCCAAAGCTAATCTTGAGCAGGTTTGCCTGCTGGAAATCGAGAAGTCCCTTCAGCTAATCTCGCATTTATTGAACGATATCACCAAGCCTTCGTTCAGTGCAGCGGAACAGAAAAAACTGAATGAACAAGATGCAATTGATATGGTCATCGAATATATGGACTGGCGCTACAAAGAGGATATAACGCTGGAAACCCTTGCCCAATTGGTACATTTGAATCCCTCCTATCTTATTCGTGTGTTTAAGAGACAAAAAGGGATAACCCCATTCGAATATTTGCGGCATTTACGGCTGAATGCAGCGGTCAGCTACTTGTCCGGCAGTGAAATGCCTATCAAAAAGATCGTGGAACAAACGAGATTCCATAGCGTCCATTATTTTGGCCGAGTATTCAAAAAGGCCTACGGAATAAGCCCGGCACAATGGAGAAAACAGCTGAAAAGGAGGTAAAAGAAGCCGAAAAAAGGATATCACGCTTCATTTCCTCCAAGCCCTGTCTTGTCATCGCCAGTTTTGAACTTCGATGGGATGTGATCTCTCTCCCGTTGAATTCCGATTTGTGCCAGCTCCTGCATGCGAGCAGTAAATGCTATTCTATTGTCTTTTTATAAAAATTGATTTAGTATGTGTCTAAAACGTTTTCGGAGGTTCGTATGAAATATCATAATCCGATCATCAGAGGATGTTATCCCGATCCCAGTGTATGTAAAGCAGACGATTCGTATTACATGGCTTGTAGTTCATTTCAATATTTTCCTGGCGTGCCGCTGTTTGAGAGTAAAGACCTGGTGAATTGGGTACAGATTGGTCACGCGCTAACCCGACAAAGTCAAATTAAACTTGACCAAATTAACAGTTCAGGCGGGGTTTTTGCACCAACGCTCCGCCACCATAACGGACGCTTTTATCTAACAACTACAAACGACACGACACGACAGAATTTCATTGTGTGGACAGATGATATTTACGGCGAATGGTCTGAACCCCTGTTTATAGATCAAGGCGGAATTGATCCTGACCTGTTTTTCGAAGGAAATCGCACCTATTTCATGAGCAATGGAACGGATGAACAAGGACGCGGAGTTATCCTTCAATGTGAGATTGATATTGTAACGGGCGAGAAGTTAACCCCTTCCCTTCCCCTTTGGCAAGGAACCGGCGGACGTTATTTGGAGAGTCCACACATGTATCATATCCATGGCTGGTATTACCTTATGGCGGCAGAGGGTGGAACGGAATATGGGCATATGATCACTTACGCACGGAGCCGGTCCTTACAAGGCCCTTTTCAGGCATATCCTCATAATCCGGTATTAACGAATCGAAATCTTGGAGGGTATGAAATTCAAGGAATCGGCCATGGGGATCTGATCGAAGACGATAACGGAAACGGGTGGATTGTCCATCTCGGCTTCAGACAAATGGGACAATGGAGCCCTTATCATCATCTTGGAAGAGAAGTCTTTCTCGCACCCGTTACCTTTCATGAAGATGGCTGGTTTACGGCTGGAGACAATGGCACAACGAGAAAAGCATTTGAAACGGACCGCCTACCTTCAGGCATGACGCAAGTTGAAAAAAGGACATTCATTTTTGAGAATACAAATTTAAGCATCGATTGGTGTTATCTTCGTCATCCTCATATTGAAAATTATGAATTCCAAAGCAACCGCTTGACTCTAAAGGGAACAGAAATAACACTGGATCAAGCCGACTCCCCCACGTTGATTGGATTGAGGCAAAAAGATTTCCTGGCCACAATTACCTGCAATGTCTCGTTATCAACGTTTGGCGAAGCCGGAATTACCCTGTATATGGACGAAAATCATCACTACGATCTGGCAATTTCCCATCGTGAATCTGGTATTGAGGTTATCGAGAGGCTGAACATTGGAAGCATTCGATCCATACAAAAAGCCCTTCCCCTGACATCGTCCCATGAAGCTAAACTGATCATTCACGCACACCATGAACGCTACATATTCTCGATGCAATCCCAGGGCCAAGAGTTCGTGTTAGGGGAAGCCCAAACCAAGTACCTATCCTCTGAAGTGGCTGGCGGGTTTACGGGTGTAATCATTGGATTATATGCGACTGGCAAGGATTCCAAGGCGAAATTCACGGATTTTCTTTGCGAATACCTGTAAACAATTTTAGGCGCAAAAAAGCCGCAGCAATGCGGCTTATACGCGTTTATGTTCTTGTAGACTTACGTCACTTTATATACCAATCCCTTCTCACTAACAACATTGCCAATCATACACTGCTTTGGAAAAATCCCTATTTTTAAGAGCATCCTTCGGTATGGAAAAAACACAGTTTCCGGCATCGCCAAACATAATACCGCATTCATCTTCGATATCCAGCTGCAGCAGAAGAAAATCATCATGATCAAAACCGAGATAGTCATTCTGAACAAAATATGGATAGCCGCCAATTCTGCTATCACTGCTGTAACAATCGTCACTCAGTTTCTCATATTCCGCTTCCGTAAGCTCATGCATAAAAGTCTCCTGAAATACATCTAAGGAGGAAGACATGGGCATTTCCCTTGTTTCAAAATACATTTTTCCGCTATGTGAAAAAGGAAGATTCTCCATGTAGTCTTCATTTTCATAAGGGTGCTTCTCTACTAGGTGCTCTTCATTCTCTTCAACAGGATCAATATATCGGACTAAAATAGGGCTCTCCAGCCCAAACATATCATCATTTGCAACATAAAATTGCAGAAGCCCACTGCCGGGCAATTCATCCAGTTTATCAAGGTCTGTGAGGTTGATTTGCGCTAAAAACAACATGGGCCTTCCATCCTCATCCAGTGGATACTCATTTATATTTCTCAGATACGGACATCCGCCTAATTTACTCTCCCAGGGTTTCGTTTCTTCACGTTTTAAACGGATCTCATTACTGTATCGGAAAGTCTTTTTTATTATGCTTTCATGCTTTTTCAAAATTTCAGGAATTTCGTATGTTATCAAGGTGTGATCCTCCCTTTCCAGAATGATTCTGTGACTGATTAAACTATATCATTTTTTTGAAACTTACCGGTATTGCTTCCAACAAAGGATTGACACGTTACGTTTACACATGTAAACTTTAAATATCGTTTACAGATGTAAACAATAAACTTCAAGAAGGTGAATACGATGCCTGAATCCATACATATTACTGAGGCTGAAAGCGAAGTGATGAAGCTCCTCTGGCAAAAAGAGCCTTTGTCTGCCAACGAGATCATTTCTGAATTAACGAATCAAATGAAATGGTCAGACCAGACAATAAAAACCTTCCTGAACCGGCTTCACAAGAAAAATGCGATTCGCTTCGAAAAATCAGGCCGGAACTACCTCTACTATCCCATGATTTCGCATGATGACTATTTAAAAGCCGAGAATCATTCATTCCTAAATCGGGTTTATAAAGGAGCTGTAGGGATGTTATGCGCGAAATTTCTCGAAGAAGAGACCCTTTCGGAAAAAGATATTGAGGAGCTCCAACAAATTCTGGAAAAGAAGAAAAAGTCATGAGGTACCTGGAATACCTCTTCTCTCTTGTACTCACTGCCTCCGTAGCTTCGACGGTAATCCTGATTTTATTTCTATTGATACGGAAGCTTTTTCAAAGTTACTTTAAACCGAGGATCTTACATATATTGTGGTTTCTTGTGTTGATTAAGCTGCTGGTTCCCGTTTCTCCGCAAAGTCCGATAAGCGTGTTTAATGCGCTGCCGCATATGTTGCAACCGATGAACTCAAATCAGATCAATGAGCAGCACAATCCTTCTACGAAGGCCGGATCCAATGCGAACGTTCCATACCCTAATACGGATGTACCAAAACAGCTCCCCGAATTCACCCTAAACCGTGCGAACGATGCGGTATCATCCGTTGTATCACTTTCTTCACAAGAGCACATCCCAAGGAACACAGATGGACCGATTTGGCTATCGATTGGCTCATTGGTATGGCTTGGAGGTTTTTTATGCTTGGGCGGATATTACCTGTTTAGCACAATGATATTCAGACAAAAAGTAGGCAACGCCTTCAAGATCGAAAATGCTGAAGTCCTCACCATTCTTGAAGATTGCAAACGGAGCCTTAACATCAAAAAACGTATAAACGCTTATGAAACAAGCCATCTCCTTAGCCCTTGCCTACATGGACTATGGAAACCAAAGATTTATTTGCCCGAAGATATCATTACGATTGCCGTTCCCAGTCAACTAAGACATATTCTTATGCACGAGCTGATGCACTACAAGCGTAAGGACTTATGGTTTAACTTCTTGTGGATTCTTTCCTTAGGCATGCATTGGTTTAACCCATGGATATGGTACTCCGTAAGAAAGATGAAAGCCGACCAGGAGGTGGCCTGTGACGCGAGTGTTCTTGAATTGCTGGGCGAATGTGAAGCTAAGTCCTACGGCATGACCTTACTCATGCTAACGCGTTCCATTTCCCGGAAATCCTCTCCTCGGATCGACCTGTCGCATTTTGGGGACAACAAATATGAAGCGAAACGGAGAATGATGATGATCGCCAAGTTTAAAAAAGGATCGTACAAGCTATCCCTCGCTGCTATTCTTTTGGTTATTGTCCTCAGCGTCATCGTGCTCACCAAAGCGCAGGATGCCGGTAAGAGTACCCTAACGAAGGATAATATATTGAGCACGAATACCCAATCAGTAAACACAGGTTCGAATCTGTATCCTGTATACAATGACAGATTCAGATGGTTTCATAGTCTCGATCGGGCCCTCGATTTTCCGAAATATGACTATAAAGTACCTGACTATCTACCTGATGGGTATCAATTGGAAAGTATTATATATTTTAAGAATGTCACCAACATCAAAGATACTGATCCTATTATCGATGGAGTATCCGTCTCTTTTGTATCTCATTTTGGCGAAAAAAATGATCAAAGAATTGAAGTCAAAGCTTCAAAGGGCACCGGCAATTTGATAGAAAACGGTGAATTGTGGGGTGCACCTTACTCTCAGATTCCCCCGAATCCGAATAAGACGCTAGAGTACCGACAGGAAGCCGTGACGATCGGCAAAGTCCAAGGCACTTTGTTCACGGAGATGAGAAGTTACAAGAAAAGACCGGAAACGGGCAAAAGCTTCTACTGGCAGGATGGCAGCATATGGTACGCGATCAATTATTATGGTGAGCATATGTCGCAGGAAGATATTACGAAAATGGTGCAATCTTTTGTTATACCGAAGGAAGTACAGCATGTCCGCTACGACGGAGCCGGAAACTCATTTCCTATGTACGATGAGAAGGATTTGATTGCGGCGAAGAATACTCTCGGTTTTAAGGTGAAAATCCCTCAGGAATTACCCGGGCTTAAACTGAGTGGTTCGATACTGCTTAGAGCCGGCGACCATAATACCCGGTATGGGTTCAGACAAGCGACGGACGCTCTATGGACGACTTATTGGACGACGACTTATCATACACCGAATGGTTCCTCTGTCTCACTTTATCAGAGCAATGAACCGCTTTTCGATGCGTCCCGTCTCTCGCTCATCCGGACAATGGAGTTAGACGGCGTCGAAATTTGGACTTATGATGATAAGAATCATGTATACTTATTATCCGACGAAAATATAAAACTTCCATATTACATATGGAAGCAGAACGATATTTATTATACTGCCGTGTTCTGGGGCATGGACAAGCTTCCGGAAGACATCCTGAAAGCGATGATCTCGGCTCCGGTGCAGTAGTAAGGATCTTCTAAAATATAAAACCCAAAGGCACCCAAGCGGGTGCCTCCTCTATAATTCACCTTTGCTCGTCAAACAGCCCTTACCCCAAGCGGGATAAGGGCTGTTTTCTATACGATACTATAAACTATTATACAGGTCTTATTCGACCATTTTACGGGCAACATATCCAAGATCCAAGATATCAATCTTGCCATCCTGATTCACGTCCATGTGTTGGATCTGTTTCCAATCCGCACTTTCGGAAGTTTTGCCGTAATGAGCTGCGATCATGGCAAGATCTCCAATACTTACCTTACCGTCATGGTTCACATCTCCCGGAATGACTGGAGGCATTGTTTCTGGTGTAATCTCCACGTCGATGGAGGACGAGACAGCCTTGGTTTCTTCCCCCTGATCATCACCCAATATGATGTCCAACAAGGATATCGATGTGGTCACCGGCTTCTCAACGGCCTTGGCTTTAAAGTTCAGCTCGAGCAGCTGAACATCCGAAGCAATCGCATTGGCCTCTCCGGTGCTTGCCATGATGAATCTCAGCTTGCCTGGAGTTTCCTTGGCAATTTCAACAAGAGAGACGCCCTCCTTCGCTGACTTGGCGGTAACGAATTCCAATAAATCAGCGTTGTATTCCATCCGAATATCGAGTGCGTAGATCTTCCGCTTCACTTGGTTGATTCCCATCTGGACGGCAAATTCCTTGCCGGATGGAACGCTGCTCTCAGATGATAATACCGCTACAGGATTCGTCCCTGGCGCCGTTGCGTCTTTCGTGGTTACGACAATGGAGCTGAAACTGGATTTATGGCCTTGAGCGTCGATGGCTCTGACTTTAATGGGATAGCTGGTTTTAGCTGTCAGGCCCGTCAGCTTATATCTCGTGCCATCTACTGTCTCAAGCAGGGTGTCAATTTTGTAAACCTCATAACCTGTTATGTCTGCCTCGCCCGTGGATGCCTTCCAAATCAAGGTAGCCGTCGTATCCGTTACCTCAGAAACCGCGAGGTCCGAAGGTGCTGACGGTGGCTTCAAGTCCGAAATGACGATGCTTGCCGAAGCGCTTTTCGCAGACTCGTTGCCGGTCCGATCGACTGCTGTGACCGTCACCGTGTACTGCGTACCTGCCATCAAATTTTGAATTGATGCGAAAGTGATACCTGCCCCGCTGACATAATGGATCTGATCCCGGTTTCCGTCATTGACGTATACATAATAGCCGATGACATCATCTGTTTCAGGCGCCGTCCAGCGAACGATGGCCGAGTTTTGCGTGATGCTGTTGTCATCTATTGTAAGACCGGTAGGTGCGCCTGGAGGTGCTGTATCCCCGCCTGTTTTCTCATAACCCGTGAGACGAATTTCCGCGGCAGACGCAAATATTTTACCGCTTTCGGAGCTGAGGGTTTGAACTCCGTAAAGACGGATGGCCTTTGCGGCAACCGGAGCGAATTGAACATCCTGCCAGCCGGTTACGCCCCAATCACCTGTACCACGGGGTATATCAATGAAATCGGTACCGTTTGTGCTGTACTGCAGTTGATATTGCTGGATGATACCATTCGTGCCCCCGCCTGAACGAGGCAAATAGCGCAGCCCGTCAACCATGTAGGGCTTATCGGATAAGGTGAGCGTGATGTAGAGGTTCTCCCGGCTGTCGCCCTTCCACAAAGAATGCCAGATCGTAGTTGCATTGTTGTCCAGTACGAGTCGGGCTGGCCCTTCATTCGCGCCGCCGCCAGGTTCCACGCTGCCTGCCGATGCCGTATACTGCACTACGGGAATATCCCGTTCGGAAGAGCCTGCTTGATGAGGCACTGAAATGACATAAACCGCTTGATAAGTCCCTTTAGCAAGTTTCATCAGATCGCCGACAGCGACGGTATCGGCACCGCTAATCTCCTTAGATCCATGAAACACACGAACGGAGACTCCAGGGCTGTAAACGAGATTCCCTAGAAGCTTATCTACCGTTATGGCCTGATCTTGCGGTATGCCGATGGTCTTGCGGGCTAGATCCACCGTATAGACTTTGGAAGTCAGCGCCAGAAGGTCCGGATCATGAATGACTGAGAAGGTGTAACTCAATTCCGCGCCTTCATGCTCAAGCTTTAAGATATCACGCGTATCAATTTCCTCCGACCCAGTGAGCTCTTCGGAACCTCGGTATACCTTCAGGTGGACTCCTTCATCGTAGACGAGGTTAGAGAGAACTGCATCTACGGTGAGCAGTTCACTATCGCGAATCGAAATCGTCTTGAGCTTTTGATCTACCGCATATACAGGGGAGTCGACTTGGAAAGAGAAGGTACTCGATTCGTATGCACCCACATCTGGGGTCCCTTTCACCGGATTCCCAAAATAATCTCTTTCTCCGTTATCCTTTATTGGTTTTCCGGCATTGATCGCTGGGGATCCAGGCTTCAGGTGGTATCCTGCCAGACTGGAAGCACCGAGCGGTTTGCCGGACCCTGTTCTGCCCATACCGGGGTCTACGAACATGGGATCCGCCTTTATCACGCCGCTATCATTCGAAGGCGTGTTCTTGAAGTTATAGAACAGGTTGTTTTTCCAATCAATATTGCGTTCGCTGAAATCTGCCGCTTCATGCGGGGTAGCCCCGGGATAATAAAAAATATTGTTGTAGAATTTAGCATCTGAGCTACCGCCGCTGCCGTACATGAATTTCTTGTATCCATCCGCTTTCATATATACGGTGTTATTGTAGGCCATCGCACCAAAGGTGCCTGGTCGCCAATCGACCACCCCATGCTCGGTATCGTCATTCTGGCTGATGTTATAGCGGTATATGCCATTGAACCCGTAAAGACCGGATGTATTGCACCACATGAATGTACCGCCCGCGTTGTCATGTACATAGTTGTATTGCACCAGTGTTCCATCATTCAGCGCATCGATTTCAATACCCTGCCCGTCGCCGGCACGCTTCGTGTCGTATACCTCGTTAAATTGGAAGGTCGTGTTGTCCGAATTCCAGTTGAACAGGCCGACGGCATAAGAACCGCTGGAAGCCGCGCGATACACCAGGTTATTTTCGATAACGGCATCCTTATTGTTGTCTATTATCGCACCGTCGCCATCGATGTCATGAACGAGATTGTTCGCCATATAAAAATCTTGATATGGTTTCCAAGCGTATCCCGCTCTTCCGGGTGCATGGTTGCTTGGATAAGGGCCCCATTTCGTATCCGTCGTCTCCGCCCTGCGAGCCCACACCGAAACAAAGTTGACGCCTGAGCGGCCCAAATTGTAAAGCTCGCTGTTCGTGATCCGAATGTCGTTGATGGACGTCGGAACATGTTCGGATGCCGGTGTATTCGGCTTGGCCTGAACCTCCATCATAATGCCCCCGGACGATTTTCCCTGATTCGTGTCCGGGCCATGGAATCCATGAATGACAAGATTATCAAAATAAAAATGATTCAGATCGCCAGCATCTTCTCCCGTAATGTTGATCCCTCTGCGGTAGACTTCCGAATCGGGACCATTGCTGGGCCCGGATAATTCCAGATCCCGTACTTCCCAATAAGATTGGTTATAGAACGAGATCCCGTTATTCACGGTAACCGTCCTGCTGAACTCCGCACTCATCAGCATGGCTGACCAGTTCTGGTCACTTGGCTGGAGAACGGGACTGGGAGCATTCTTATCTCCATAACTGGCTACTACAATGGGATAACCCTCTTTGCCGGAGCCTTTCGGCTTGAAGGCCCCTTTAAATACGTCACCCGTCTTAAAATAAATATGATCGCCCGGCATAAATTGTATCGTGTTTAGTTTGTCGATGGTTTTAAAGGCGGTTTCAGGGCTCATTCCATCTTGATTATCGGAACCCGAATTCGCGACATAATAGGTAGCGCCTTCCGATGGACGGATCGTAAAATTCGCAGGCGTTCTCTTTCCCCGGTAAATGGCCTCAACCGTAATCACCTGACTGGCCGGCTTGGATGGCAGCCGGTCGAAGGCAAAGGTTGCCTCAAGGCTACTGCTATCGTAAGCGAAATCCCTTGTGTTCAAAGCTCTGAATTCGCTGTCATCTATTTTGTATTCAAAATTGAAATCAGAAGCCGAAGGAGCCACAGAGGGCTTTTGATCGAATACGGCGGTAAGGGTCCCGTTCGCTGCATTCAATTTTTTTATTTTTGCATTCACGGTCTCTTCCCCGGAAGCGGCGATCGGGAAATCAAGGGTCAGACTCGTATTCGTTTTATACGTCACGAACATCGTAATCGTTTGGTCTGCGGGCTGTGCCTTGATGGGTTCGAACAACATGGTTAGCTGGGTGTTATCTTCGCTTACGGTTGATCCGGTCATCTGAAGCGGTATGGTCGCGTTTGGATTCAGCGAAGATATATAGGATACCCCGAAATCGTTCATCGAGGGGGCAGTTGAACCCGTCTGAAACACAGCTATCAGATATCCATTCGAAACCTTTACCTGCTTCAGATCGCTCTTCACAGTCAGCTTGGCGTCATCGACATAAAAGTTGTTTCCGGCCTGGTTGGATTCAAGCCACGCGAACAAACGCGCACGATCCGTACCGACAGGCGTGAACTGTATCGAATACTGCGTCCATTCGTTGTTGGTCGCCTTCACGGTAAGCTGACTGCTGCCGAAATTTTTAACCCCAAGCCGCATCGAGCCCTTGGCTGCATCATCCGCCTTCACCCACACGGAGTACTCATAGGTCAGACCTGGCTGCAGTCCGCTCACATCTTGCTCTAATGAACCGCCAGCGGTGCCGCTTTTGACAGCATAATTACCAGAATGAGCGGATGCAGTGCCCGTTACCTTTACGGGACCGCGGTATGCATACCAATGGTTATAAAGGTCTTTTACGGAGCCGTCGTTTGGAATCAGATCAGCATCCTCGAAGCCTGGATTCTTGAGCAGATTTACTTCCTCCAAAGTAACGGAGGATGCAGCCTTGACCAGATTCATGGGAGTCAACGAGACAATCAGTGTAAGAACAAGGAACATGGCCAGGCTTTGTTTAAATAAACCGAATGTCATTCTCTTATTCATTCGCTTCCGACCTTTCCGTTAATATCAAAAATGTTGAAAACTCTTTCCTCGCAAACAAAAAAAGCCCGATATCTATCGTTGCCCGTCATAGACTACGGGATTATGGTTCCCGATCTCTAGAAGCAGTTCATGATAGTATCCGCTTTTCAGATAATCGCTAATTATTGCTGTTTTCTTCTCCTCAAAATCTGTCCTATTCTTCTTGATACTTACAATTTTACCGCGTCTCAAGATCTCGCCGAAGGAGTAAGAGAATTCCTGACCCGCCTCCCCTGTTCTTAGGATGTCGGCCAGTTTCGAATCGGCATTGCTCAGGGAATTCAACTGATACCCGTCGATCGTATGTTCATCCGTTTTCCCCTGCTCGGTCAAGGTATAAACAATCTGTTCGGGACGCTTATATAATTCGAGATTCTCTTCAAAGTAGGAATTGGCTTGTCTTACCAAGGTTTCATCGGCATGCGAAGCTAGGTAGTCAATCATCTTCAGCTCCAGATTGCTGGACACGTATTGATAATAACTGAAGATGTCGAATTGTTCCGGTCCGAAGATCGCTTTTCCCATCTCCTTGTCCAACCTTCTCTTGGCATTCTCCTGCTTCATCTGCTCCTGCAGCTGTGCAAAAGAATAGGGCCCATACAGTCCCAGCTTATTGCCGAGGTAGAACTGTGCACTGGCTGTTTCGATGAGTTCCTCCGTCTTTTGGTTCAATAAATTACCGTTTACTCCGCTTTCCCGTCTCGCCAACTGGCGGAAAAAATCATATTCCTCTTGTTCAATTACCCGGCTATAACCCGTGTAAGAGAGGATCTGATTGGTCATGCCGGGATGCGATTCCTCCCCCGAAATATGATAGAAACCAACCAGAACAACGGTACTCGCTAAAGCAAACGTGATTCCCAAGAGGGTCCATATCGGAACTCCCTGCTTGGATAAGAACCGACTTTTGCGAGGCATCATGAACTCTCCATTCTTCGATTAAAGTAGTCGTGCCTGAAGAGCGGCAAACCTCCTTTCTTCCCCATCAACTGATCATTTATATCTATGTATGTTATGGGCATTGCATGGTTCTGTAAATCAATGTTTCAGCAACAAAATCACAATAATGCAACGCTTCCTCAGATAGAAATCACCGGTTCATAGGAACAAGAAAGCTGGAATCGATCCTGCCGCTGCAAGCATTCCGCTCATCGCGAGGAATCGACAGGTTCAGCGGTAAAAGAGTGCTATAGTAATCGCGAGGGCCGACTTCGAGCCATACATCCCTCCAAATAAATGAGAGGAGTATGAACCTATGTATTTCGACTTTTACTCGTTGAACGACTGGATCAAGACGTACCCATTAAGCGTAAAAACCGTTTATAAGCTGTATACCTTGCCTGATTATGACATTAATCATCGGATTATCGAGAGTAACAAATACATATTGTTCTACACCCTCGATGGTGAAGGCAGCATACAGGTCGATGGAAAAGAGTTTATCGTGCGATCCAACAGCGTAATTTTTACGAACGCCGCCAAATCTCTCGCCTATCAATGCTCCGGTGACCGATGGAATTTCTGGCTTTTTGAATTTAAGACGGAGCCGTTTTTACTGATTCCGAACTGCCTATACCATACACCGTTCAGGATCGAGTATTTTAATTTATGCGATCGGATTCTCTTAAGTCTCAAAGAAAACCGGCAGCAGCTGGCTTCTGCGTACTTCTACCTTTTCTATTCTATTCTTGCCGATACGCTTGGAAGCAACGTGAAGAGCTTTAATCTCAAGGTGGTTAATAAAAGCCTGGATTATATGAAGGAAAACTTATCGAATTTTTCGGTTCAATCGCTCGCCGAATATTTAAACATTCCGCTGCGGACGTTATTCTATATTTTTAAAAAGGAGCTCGGCAGTTCGCCTAACCGATATTTTCAAGGGGTAAAATCCGAAATGGGAAAAAAGTATTTAGAAACCACGAGCATGAATATATCGGAAATTTCTTATGTGCTGGGGTATAGCAGCTCCAGTCATTTTTCAACCGTATTCAAGCAATTTGCCGGCGTCAGCCCGGCGCAATACAGACGTGAGTTCGAGCTCCGAAATTCATGATAAAATGTTATGTTCAATAAAAAAAGCCGCGATAAACGCGGCGTCATTTGTCTACGGCTTAATGACCATCAGCACCAATATGGCAATCATCAGCAGCTGGGCTGCCGTCTCGAGGGGGACAATCTTCTGCAACTGCAGGCCAAAATCGGCGGGAATCTCTTCATCCTTGTCTGAATTCTCAGCTAAGGTTTTCTTGAGCTTCTTCATGCGCGGCTCCATCCATCCGTCGATGATCACGACCATGATCAGCGATAACAGAATCGATATATTCAGCCACATTTGGGTTAATCCCAACTTGGCTATAATCATAATCCATATCCCGGTGACGACAAGGAAGACTCCGCCAAGTTTAGGCATAATGGCAATCTTAGTCGTTATCCCAAATACAAAGTTCAGCTGGCCTACGGTTCTGGCAGATCTTCGCATGATGGGCATCACGAAAGTCGGGCCGATAATGGCGATCGAAGCTAAAATATGCAGTAAGAGCAGGAATCCATACAAACCCATGACCTCATTCTCTCCCTTCTTCTCAGCGCGCCTTCAAATCGTTTTGATAAGCGATACCGACCCTTTTTCTATTGAACACCCCTCCGAGCTCAAGATGGTTAAGCATCCATGATGCGACATCGTCATAAGCAACATTCAGCTCGTGGAATCGACTGAACAAGTAACCGGCAATCTCAGCCTCCGAGTATTCCTTGATTACCTCCGGCACCGGAACAGGCAATATATCCGTTGTTACGTGCAGATGTGCAGAATCTGCGTAATCTCTTGACTCCGTCATGGTTCCCGGACACATGATGGACCAATCCAGCTGAGTCCGCTGCAGCCTGTCGAGATTCCGGTTGTGATTGCTATACTCCGGCGGGAAGCCGGGTAAATTGTTGCCAATGAGATCCGTATAAGGAATATCCAGCAGACCGGCTCCTCCCATGACCCATACCCGCCCGGCGAATCGAGGCTCCGCCTCGCACTGGGTTATAATGTTATCGACCATACGAACAAATTCTTCTCCCTGGCCCGCGTGGCCGGCTGCCACAATAGCGGCGTCTTGCCCTGCGAGCGCCTCACCGACGCGGACCGGATCCATCATATCGTCCGCGATTACCTTCACATGCTTATCGGAATGTTCGCCGAGTTGAGCGTAGAGCTTCTCAGCGTTCCGTACAAACGCAGTCATTTCATGCCCCATCTCTATCCCTTGCTCCAGCACTCTTTTCCCTGTATTCCCCGTCGCACCAAAAACAATAATTTTCATTGTTATTTCCTCCTCTTGAATGTCCCCTAATATTTGGTAGCTCAAGCTTAACATCGTTGCAAAAGGTTGTTAAGAACGCACTTTAAAGTAGGGTACTTACTTAAAAGTAAGCATGACAAAAGCTGCCCGGATTCCCCGTGGCAGCTTTTCATGTGAGATGATTGTATTCGTTTGTACATGTGAAATGAACCCGCTTTATGAAGCTGACTCCTCGTACTTCCGCTTGTTGTGATTGTCTCCCCAAGCACACATAACTTCGGCGACAGGAATCAAGGTCCGGCCGTATTCGCTGAGCGAATATTCAACTTTTGGAGGGACGGTCGGGAAAACCGTTCGATTGACGATGCCTTCCCGTTCCAAATCCCGGAGATGCTGGGCCAGCATTTTTTGTGATACGTCAGGGATAAGCTTCTCCAAATCGTTAAATCGCTGATGAGATTCGATCAAATGCCATAAAATCATGGGCTTCCATTTGCCGCCTAACACATGAATGAGTGTCTCGATCGGACATTCGCGCTGATGAATCATGAATACATCATCCCCTTACGTCTATTGAAAGTGAATTACCTAAAATTACCATAGTGAAATTTTACGATAGCACTTCATTCCAAGTCAATCATCGAAGCGAAAAACAGTCAATAAAGTGCGGCTTATCGTAGTAATTTTGACATTCGTACAAGTTTGATATTACCATAGCTGTATCTCTGATGCGGACCACGTCAACATTCAAGAGATGGCATATCATAAGCTTTCATTCAGACCTAATCGAAGGAGAACCAACATGATCATTCGCAAAATGAAAAAAGAAGACAACCCGAAAGTTAAAAAAATCATACAGGATTCACTGCAGTCGCTTGGATTGGCGATTCCTGGTACAGCTTATTTTGATCCTCAGCTTAACGACCTTCATCATTATTACAATCATTTACAACATGCGAGCTACTGGGTGGTGGAAATGGAAGCAGAAGTGGTTGGCGGGGTCGGTATTGCTCCGTTTAACGAGCATCAGGATGTGTGCGAATTGCAGAAGCTGTACTTAAGTCCCAGAGCACAAGGTTTAGGACTCGGTAAGAAGCTCATGGAAACAGCCTTGTCTTTTGCTTCAGCGCACTATGCAAAGTGTTATTTAGAAACAACGCACGAATTAACAGCTGCTTGTCGGTTATACGAAAAGTATGGATTCACGCTATTAAACGAACCACTGCCAGGTTCTGAACATTCGGCAATGGACGCATGGTATTTGAAGGATCTCCATCACGGCATATCGTCAACGTGAAGTAAGGCAGCCGATCGGCTGCCGCTTCTTGAGGTGAATTCTTTTTACCAAGCTTCTATTTCATTACCTGCCAGCTTTTTAAATCGTGGATGGCGAAGCCTGCATAGCTTGCATAGTGTGCCAACTCATTATGGGCGGACTGCAGTTCTTTCTCCATCCTTTCGCTGCTCATGGAATAGAACGAGACCTGTGGACCCTCGCTGCTTTTGACCGTTTCTACAGCAACGACCACTTTCTTCTTCAGCGTAGTGGCTTCTCTCAGTATTGCTTGTGCATTTTCCACCATTCCATCACTGCCTAACGCCTGGTTCCGATAATTCATAATGACGAGGCAATCGAACTTCTCCAGCATCCAAGCGCTCATCGTGTAATTCTTACCCGGTACCTTAATCGAGTTCAGCCAGAACGGAACGTCTAACGTCATTTTCAGACCGCTCCCCCTGGTTTCTTGTTCGATTAATCGCAAATTGTCCATCCAGCTTTCAAGAATAGCTCGATTGTCCTTCGTCCATTCCTTTAGCGCATAAGGCTCAATATCCAAATGCAATCCCGTAAAGCATGCTTCCGCGGAAACAGAGGAATTATAGGCTTTTACCCATGCGATAAATTTCTGAATATCCCCCTGTCTGGATCGATTGGCCCATTCCGGACGTCCCTCAAGTGCTTCGACTTGAATTCCTTCGCTCTTCGTTTTACGTATAAAACCCTCATATACGGCTGGATCTAGATCTGTATCCACTTGCAGGTAAACAGAGGTCACACCGTTTATTTTTGCGAAATGAATGATTTGATCCTGATCCTGTTTCAGGATGTTGCTGTCCCATATCCAGGTCCCTTTGGATACACGGGCAACGGAAGTCATGATGCTCGCCTCATTCCGAGTGGGCTGCCAATCCAGAGTGGCATGCAAGGCTTCACTAATAAAACGCAGCGGAACCATCGTGCGACCGTTTTTGAGCACCGCTGCCCCTTCAAAGTCCACTCTTTGACCATTTACCATTGCATGATTTTGACCAATGACCAAAGTAATGATGTCATGTTGAAGCGAGATGGTGATTTGTTGTCGTGCTTGGTCCCATTTCGTCATTGCTCCGAGCTTGTCGGATACAAAAGCAAGGGGGACCATGGTAAGGTTGGATCTCTGATCGACGTAGGGGTGCTCATCCGGGAATTGGACTTCTCGCCCATCCACGGATACGGATACTTGGATTCCTGAAGCATAGATCGCAGGGGCAAATGCAGATAAACTTAGAATAGTAGTTATAAAGCATACTAGCCATTTTCGCATGAGTGACTTCCTTGTCTTTATTAAATTTGCTGCTGTTAAGTATATAATTCTTGTCGTCTTGCATTCCTGGAGTCAGATGTCCCTCGCGTCTTTGATTCTGACATTCGAACTGTACAATGCCGAGTCGCTCGTCACCTTGAATGACGGATAGGTGCGGTCTGCTTCCAGCTTCAACACAAGGTCGAACAAGCTTTCCTGCTGTTTGTCGATCAGGAATGTAAACTTGTTTACTGGAACCTGAATATCGGTATCCAGCGGCTGTTCAACAATCTTGATAGCCAGCACCCCGTTGCATCCGCAATCCTCCGTATCATAAAACAGCTTGAAGAAGCCAGGGCCTCCTGCCAAACTTTCCGCCAGTTTTTCTTCCGTGTAAGGATCAATTAAAATATTCATTGTATCTAGCCTCCAACTCCGTTGTCTTTACTCCGTCCCACAGCTATGCATTAGCATTTCCTTAGCGACGGAACATTTAATATTCGTATCTATTTCCATTATAAAGGCATCGTATGAAAAAAAGTAATTTATATCGCATCGCACCGCATCGCATTCCCTCATCAGCTGTGTAGTGGCCGCGTCAACCTTTTCCATGGAACCTGGTCACGTGCTCGCACCGAAAAATCCTCTAGAGAATTGTTTCAAATACCGTGAGCAGCATGGTCATATTGGTGCATAAAAAACCCTCCATTCCCTTTTAGCAAGAGAACGAAGGGTACGTATGTGGCGCAGCCCGATAAGGTGTAAAATTCAGTCGGTATAGGTTACCCATGATTCGCTGCATACTTATCCAGCTTTTGCAGAAATGTGCTGATTCTCCGTTCACTATCGAGTGCCCAATGCAGCCGTTTCTCTGTAAAAGGAAATCTGTTAGAGGGACCAAGCACAAAATACGTTGACAACGGAAAGCGCAGCCAGACACGCATAAGCTTATAATCCGTTTTGTTCAGGCTGGCTACTTCTCGATAACCATCCAAAATGGCTTTTGCGATCGAAAAATTCCACCCGAAGTCTTTGCAGGAATTATAAATAACCCGATATAAGTCATAGGCACGTAAATCAACATGCAATGTTTCGAAGTCAATCAGGTGCGTCCCTTTATTATTCAGAATAAAATTACTCGGTCCTCCGTCCCCATGACACAAGACGCCGTTGAGCCTTGGACTTTGTCGGTATGAATCATATCCGCTGCTGCGCAGTAATCCTTTCGCTTGGTTTGCATAACGCAGAAATTCCGGTCCATGCCGCTGGATGAATCGATTTATAGGCAGACTAAACCTATTCATTTTTGCTTTTGCAATCTGGCTTTGAATAAATTGCTGCCGCGTATGCAGTGTGGAATACCACGTCCCGATCTCACTGTGGGATATTCCCTTTCTAAGCGCGGTTTGACCTGCTTTATGGAATCTCGCTAATGTCATGCCGCATGCCCGCATATCCGCTTTCGACCTCGGTGAAGGTTCCCTCCCAGAAATCCAAGGCGTCAGTACGAAAATCTCTCCCTTTTGCGAAATGGCATAAGGCTTTCTACCCTCCGGTGTTTGTGGATTCCTCCAAGCAAGGTGCGGACCATTGCGCTGGACGTGGATTAACATTCGATCCATCCATCTGATCTGTGAAATCTGCTTAGGCATGCGCTTTAAGCTGAATTTCCGACCGTCTGAAGCTGTAATTCGATATATGCCTCCACGAATACGTTTTTGTGATCTTGCCTTGATCCCGAACTGTTTCACAATCTCGTTAACATGGGCCGCAGCGTATTCACTCATGTTATGCCCTCCCCTGCTTCAAGTGCGCGAATAAAGAAAGGTATTTTCCAGCAATGACAGGCCATTTGTATTGGGCGGCAGTAGCCCGTGCATTCTTAACTCGCTTTCTGGATTGCCCCGGGTTATTCCAAAATTCCTTGATAGCCCGGGCAATATGGGCGCTGTCAACCGCATGTATGATCTGGGCGTTGCGAGGAGTGACAAATTCCTTCATGCCACCAGATGTTGTGGAAATCAGCGGAACCCCGTTTGCCATCGCTTCCAGTGCGACCAAGCAGAACGATTCCGTTTTGCTAGGATTCACGACGGCTCCATAAGAACGGTACATCTGCTGTACTTTTTTGTTAGAGGCTTTTTCGGCCCAACGAATTCGCCTTTCGGCTCCGGCTTGCTTGGCCAAGGTGCGAAGCTTGTTCCTATAACTGGCACTGCCGCTTCCGACAATGGTCAATTGGACCCTGCTGTTTTCCCGAGCTAACAGGCCAACAGCTTTAATTAAGGGCTCAACCCCTTTGGATGAAATCAATCTTCCTACATAAAGTAATTGGTGAGAAGCTCCTTTGGTTGAACCTTTGGAGACAGGAGCAATGCCGTGGGGGATAACCACCATTTTATGTCCATTTATCCACGGGTAACGCCTTTTTGTTTCTTGGGCCTGCCAGCGGCTTGGTACAATGACGCGATTAGCGATACGTATCAGTGTGGTCTGATTTCTACCATGAGGTGAAGAACTGCCTTGCGATACCACTGAATGACAGGTGTAGACAATCGGAAGATGAAATCGGCCGCCTGCTAGCTTGGCAGTCTCCGCAAATTCCGTGCTATGCACGTGAATAAGATCAGGCCTGCCTAATCCCTTATCGAGTGCTCCCTTAATGATGGCTTCGGCTCTAAAGGACCTTTTAGCTTGGTTAAAGTATCCCGAATTTTTGGGGAATCTGATAATGCGCAAATGGCTATTAACATTTGATATCGTCATACGATCCGAATTCCCGGTGCACAAAACCGTTATTTTTGCGCCAAGTGTGCTCATCATTCTCGTGAGCTGGGTTGCGACGATTCCGAGTCCTCCAATAATTTGGGGTTCAAACTCATTGGTCATGACCCATATTTTCAGTTTACTTCCGCCTTCCATGATCCCCCTCCTTAATGATGAATTCTAAATACATACTATGTTCTCTTATCCATTTGGTTATATAGATTCATCCATAGAAAGAATCTTTGAACGCTTTGTCACGAGGGTAGAAATGACAGAACAAACAGGAGTTCATTCTATGCAGTGGATAATGGACGGAAAAGCAAACCAAAAAAGCCGCTGCAATGCGGCTTTTAGATATACCATTCTTGTACTTGTAAGTCTGAATGCTATTTAATGAGAATCCCCAGCTTCTTTAAATAGGGCTGCAACTGCTGCACCACTTGCTCTATATTCGCTAGATCTTCCTTTGATAGCCGATCGATATGAACACTTCCATCCGGATCAAGCGTTTTCTCGTCATAAGCTTTCAATTCATTCATTAATTGTTGATACGCATCAAACTCTTCTTGGCTGAGTGTTTGCCTTGCTTTATCCAGCTGTTCTTTCCAGAATGCAGAGCTGTATAAAGGCTTTGCTATTCGCTTCGTTGGCTGGACATCCTTTAATTGATCAAAAATAGGTTCCAGCTCTGTTGTTAACCTTTTATAGTTGTGCTGCTCTTCTGCGCTCAATTTCTCAATATTAAATTTTCCATTGGCATCGGCCATTTTCATATGAAAGCTTCCCAACTCTTTAAGCAAGGACATGAATTTTGTGAATTCCTCCTCACTGAGGTTTTGTCTGGCGGCCTGCAGCTTGGCCTCCAGATCATCATATCGCTCTGGAGTGACTCCAAACGCTGCGACATTGCGCTGCGAACCATACATGGCATCAGATAAGTAGCTATAACCGGCGAATGCGCCTGTCGGGATGAGCAAGGCAGCAGCCACGATACAAGTCACGACCCATGTTTTCACTCGTCTTCCTCCTTGATGGTGTGCGATTTGATTAAGTATTTTTCCTTTGAGTTCTGCTGGTGCGTTCCATTCCTTGGTTTCTTCCTTCAAAGCTGTTTTCAGCCTTTCATCGAAACTCATGTAGTTCCTCCACCTTTCCGATCGCCCGTATGTTCATGTTCTGTTTTCCGCGCATCTTTTGGAGAGCTGCATGGATCCTGGATTTGACCGTTCCGAGAGGAATTCCTAGTGCGGCTGCAATCTCTTCCTGCGTGTAATCGTTCAAATAATGAAGAATTACGACTTGCTTCAGCTTATAAGGAAGACGATCCACGCAGGCAAGCAGCAATTGATTCGATAGTTTGTCGGCCACCTCGCTCGAGAAATCGTATACCAAGGCTTGTTCACGCTGCTCCGCTTTTTTAATCTTTCGTACATGTGCCCAGCTTTTTCTTCGGTAAGACTGAATTTGCCGCATGACCACTCCCATGAGCCAGGGCCGGAACGGCCTGTTCACGTCAAACTTTTCAAGAGACCGGTATACTTGAATATAAATCTCTTGAATGACATCCTCTGCATCCGACGGCTCACGGACAAGGAAATAAACCGTTCGATACACGTCCTGAATGGTTGCTTCATATAAATCGCCAAACGCATCACGGCTCCCGCCCAGCGTAAGCGCAATAAGCGCTTCATATTCCGGTGGATGGTTCATCTGCCACCTCCTCTCCTTCGGGCCTACAGTATATATTGGTCATCATGAAGGATATCGTTCGGATTTTTTTTTAGAAAAGGCGGACCTGCGCTTATGTAATCAAAAAGCCCGCTATATATGCGGACTTCTAAGCTTATTTCTTCTGTTCGTCTTGCCTGAATTACATAAAACACCTAGCAACCTTATTGCATCTTCAGGTTTCGATCCAGCAATATCCCGACTTGTTCTGCCACGACTATCGAAGATTCTTGTAACCCGATGCTTCATTACCCCGTTGATAAAAGGATCATTTCGGTTAGATAAGAGGTTTGGTTGCTTGGATTACTGCCGAAGCAATGTAATCCTCAATATTTGATCCCTGGACCCAATCCTTAATAAACGCTTTGGATTCATCCTTTGGTTCTACACTGATATTGGTAAATCCACTCTTTTGAAGCATGGATTCAATTTCGCTAATAGAGGATGCACCAGAAATGCAGGCGGAATAGAATTCATCCAGATCATTTTTTATTTCCGGTGGAAGATCCGCTGTAGTAACAATATCTGAAATCGCTATTCGCCCCTGACTTTTAAGAACACGGAATGCATCATGGAACACCTGCTGCTTATCTGGAGAAAGGTTAACTACACAGTTCGATATAATAACATCCACACTGTTATCCGCAACTGGAAGATGCTCAATCTCTCCCAAACGAAAGTCGGTGTTTGTAAAGCTTCCTTTTAACGCATTATTGCGTGCACGGCTGACCATCTCAGGAGTCATGTCTACGCCGATCACTTTACCTGTGTCGCCTACCTGTCTTGATGCCAGAAAGCAGTCAAATCCACCTCCACTTCCAAGATCAAGTACCACTTCACCGGCTTTTAAAGAAGCAATCGCTTGAGGGTTACCGCAACCCAGCCCAAGGTTTGCACCTTCAGGAACCGAATTCAACTCTTCTTTTGAGTAACCTAGCTTACTGGAAATATCATTAAAGTCTGTAGGTGTGCTGCAGCAGCCAACTTGCTCATTATTTGTATCGCAACATGAAGTGTTAAGTTCAGTTTTAGTTTTGGCTATTTCTTTATACCGATTTCTTACATTTTGGCGAATTTCATCATTTGTTAATTTTGTCATCGAAGAACACTCCTATTATTATGATATAGATTCAACTAACAACAGGCCCGAAGGGGTTGTGGGCAACATGGAACTTGTTTTTTCTTTCTTGAAGAAATGAGTAAACGATATCCTTTGGATGCTGGATTATCATCAGACCATTTCCAAGCTTCTCTGGCTGTTTTTTGTATATCTTGTTCTCGGGCTTTCATTAGAAATTCATGAACATAAAAATGATCATACATGTGGAGCAGCACCTCCTTCCTTGAAGGTTATATGTTTTAAAGACTCAAAAACAACTGCTGAGTCTGTAACACAAGCAGGCGGAAAAATATTTGTAATATGCAAGTATATGAGAATAAAAAATTACCCTAATATCGGTTTGCAACAATGATCAGATTTCGCCATGGCCTCATTCATGAGTTTGATTGACCGGAGAATTGTATCTTTTTCAAACTGCGTCATATAAGAAAAGACCTCTTCAAAATAATCGTTCATCTGATGATCTATGGTTGTCGCAACGTACTTCCCTTCAACCGTCAAAGCGAGCGTGGACACCCTACGATCCGTTGGATCGGGCGTTTTTTTAATTAAGTTCATTTTGATTAAAGACTGCACTTGCCTGCTGAATGTTGTAATATCAGTCCCCAGAGTTTCCGCTATTTGTTGAATGGATGGATGATGCTGACGGTCTACTTCAAAAAGAATATGACTTTGAACCGGAGTGATATCATTTCCACCCACTGTACAGCAGTTTTTGTTCAGTAAACCAAAACGACGTGTCATGATTTGAAATAGTTCACGAGTGCTTTCCATATTGTTCACCTCATGCTTTATTTATACACTCATCATTTGCAAAATGCAATTGATTTCTTGTAATTTACTCACTTCATTGAAAAAAACCATGGTTTGTAAATAAGTTATTTCTTTTTATTGATCATATAAGTATATAGTTATATAATGATTTGCGAATGTTACAATGCGTTATTTCATTACATGGAGGTCAAAATGGTAACTGCTGCACTTGCTTGTGTCATTTTTGTGGTCACATTAATTCTGGTAATCTGGCAGCCAAGAGGTTTGTCTATTGGTTGGTCTGCCTGTGGTGGTGCCGTCCTGGCACTACTCGTTGGCGTCGTAAATTTTCAAGACGTATGGGATGTTACACAAATCGTATGGAATGCAACACTAGCCTTTGTTTCAATTATTCTCATTTCCCTCATTTTGGATAGCATCGGATTCTTTGAGTGGGCTGCATTGCATATGGCAAGAGCTGCTCGTGGCAATGGCACACGAATGTTTGTTTACGTATCACTTTTAGGAGCTGTTGTAGCTGCTTTCTTCGCCAACGACGGTGCTGCGTTGATTCTCACCCCGATTGTCCTTGCAATGGTTCGGGCGCTCAGATTCGATGAGAAGAAAGTGTTCCCTTTTATAATCGCCAGTGGGTTTATTGCAGACACCACTTCCTTACCTTTGGTTGTTAGCAACCTTGTAAACATCGTATCTGCAGACTTTTTCGATATTTCCTTCTCGGAGTACGCTAGTCATATGATTATCCCGGATTTATTCGCTTTAGGAGCCAGTATACTGGTTTTGTACTTGTTCTTTCGAAAAAGTATTCCTAAGAAGTTTGACTCTGCGGATCTAAAGACCCCTGCAGATGCAATTAAGGACTCTAAAATGTTCAGTCTATCATGGATCGTACTGGCTATCCTATTAATTGGATACTTTGTTAGTGAGTTTATGAGCATACCGGTATCCCTCGTTGCTGGACTTATAGCCATTTTCTTTCTGCTTATGGCAAGAAGAAGTCCAATGGTTCCTACAAGGGACATAGTGAAGGGCGCCCCATGGGCTATTGTCTTTTTCTCAATCGGCATGTACGTGGTTGTTTATGGACTACGAAATGCGGGATTAACGGACCTTTTAGCTCATGTCATACAATCAGCAGCTAATCAAGGGTTGTTCGTAGCTACAATATCGATGGGCTTTTTATCTGCAACTCTTTCATCATTAATGAATAACATGCCGACTGTCATGATTGATGCCTTAGCAATCCAATCAACACAAACAACCGAGGCAATGAGAAAGGCGCTAGCGTATGCCAATGTAATCGGTTCAGATTTAGGCCCAAAGATTACTCCGATTGGTTCTCTTGCTACATTACTTTGGCTTCATGTGCTATCTACAAAAGGAGTCAAGATCTCTTGGGCTACGTATTTTAAAACCGGTATCATTCTAACTATACCTACTCTCTTGATTACGTTGTTAGGCCTTTACCTTTGGCTAGAATTACTATAACTTCAGAAAATAAGGGGACGATTATGGAAAAGAATACGATATATTTTTTGTGCACAGGAAATTCTTGTCGCAGTCAAATGGCTGAAGCTTGGGCAAAAAAATATTTAGGTGAAAGTTGGAATGTGTTTAGCGCTGGTATCGAGGCTCATGGTCTCAATCCGCATGCTGTAAAAGCGATGAATGAGGTGGGAATTGATATTTCTAAACAAACCTCTGATATCATTGATCTGGAGATCCTTAACAATGCTAATTTAGTAATTACGCTTTGCGGCGATGCAGCTGACAAGTGTCCTGTGACACCGTCGAGCGTGAAACGTGAACATTGGGGTTTTGACGATCCTGCTAAAGCTCAAGGTACAGATGAAGAAAAATGGGCTGTATTCCAAAAGGTTCGGGATCAGATTGGAAAGAGAATTCAAGAATATGCTGAATCAGGAAAATAAATCGAAATAATAAAAGAACAAGCCATTTTCGGCTTGTTCTTTTTATCTAATTCATGTCTGCAACCTTTATCATATCTTCATTGACGGCAAACTACAGATTTGTTATAGAATCCACCAGCATCTTCATGGCCGTTACGCTTCTCAAATCATCGGCAAATCGATTGTCTTCATGGCGCTGCGTTTCTGCTCATCGTTGATATGCGTATAAATCATAGTCGTTTCGATGGAAGCATGACCCAGCAGCTCTTTAACGACCCGGATATCGACATGATTATTCAGCAGCATCGTCGCAAAGGAATGCCGCAGCTTATGGCAGGACAGTTTCAAGTCTGTCATCTGCGGATGATCCTGCTTATAAGCATCGAAGACCTGCGCAGCAATCTTCTGGATCTGACGGATGGATAGTCTTTTTCCTTTCTGTGACACGAAAAATGCTTCTTCCCGCGAGCTGGAAGGATGAATCCGTTCCTCTTCCACCTTGGTCAGGTATTCCACAACCATATCCGGCAGGGGGATCTCATTCCATTTCCGCCCTTTGCCCAACACTTCAAGCGTCCCCTTCTCCTTCTTAAAATGCGATAGATTCAGGCGATGGACCTCACCAACACGCAATCCGCAATATCCCATCAACAAAAATACGGCCAGATTTCGATTTCGGTAACGCCCCTGCACATAATGAAGGACGGTCTTCAAATGCTGTTCTTCCAAATAGACCGGCATCTTGTTTTTTTCCGTCTTCGATTTTTTGACCTCCAAAGCGGGATTTCTCGTAGCGAGTTCAAAGTCGATCAATGACCCATAAAAGGATCGGATGGCGGATAACGTTCGGTTTCTCGTCTTCTCTCCCGCCGATTCCTGTTTGGATACCAAAAAGCTGACGACATGCAATTTCCCGGCCTGTTGAACCGGCAGCTGGTCCAGCGAGCATAAATAATCATAAACTTCTCTCATATATTCTTTTCTTGTGGCTTCCGTATAGCCTGACTGCTTCATCCATATGGTAAAAGCCCGGATCGGTTCTTCGTATACTTCTTCGATGTCGAATTTATTCATATAGAGTTGTCCAGCTCCCCTTTTTAAATCGCTCAAAACCGAAAGTGCGCAAAATATGGATTTGGTGTACTTATTTTAGCATAGTTTTATGCGCATATTCTAGCTCTTGATCCCTCCCGCTTTCTCGCTACAAAAATATCAGCTAAGCCTTTGAAAGTAGCCGGATTATGCGGTTTTTCTTTCCCTTAGCATAAGCAATCCTGAATTACTTACTGTCGTCATTAGCCCCAGTTTCAACCTGAAACGGATGATTTGGTCTTTAATGCGGTAACCTCTTATTGAATTATTATTTCACCTATGTTATATTTCACCTATGTAATACTAAAGATAAGGAGGCTCTCCATGCATACAATATCGAATGTCGAATTCATGCTCCTGCAAATGATTGCAGAGCACCATCAAGCTTCCGGATACGATATGATGAAGTTAGTCGAGCAGCGAGGTTACAAAGAATGGGCGAATATCGGTACAACTTCGATATATGCAGGATTGAAGAAACTTAGTGATAAAGGATGGATCGTACGGGAGACATCCGACGAGAAATCCGGTAAAGGACCCACGCCGACCCGGTTTGCCCTCACCGAAGCAGGTATACATAAGCTGAAAAATGAAATTATCGATAGTCTGTCGTCTACCCGGGAACGCGACAACCGCTTCGATCTCGGTTTGGCTGCTTTGCCACTTATCGGGAAGGAAGAGGCCATCACTGCATTGCGGAAACGAATGGATTTTCTTGGACAAACCTCATTAAAAATAAAACAGAAGTATGAATCACAAGGCGGGCATAGCTTGCCGCTGAACGTAAGAGCGTTATTCTTGCATCCATTCAGCCTGATCGAAAGCGAGCAAGTGTTCGTTAGCCGTTTAATACATGAATTGTTGGAGGAGTAAACATGGTCAATTGTATTGATGATTTCATTCCTTATCCAGGCGATCATTGCGAAACAACCGCCATAGGCAATTTAATGCAACATGCGGGTCTCCGCTTGTCTGAGCCGATGTTGTTCGGACTCGGGCAAGGGCTTGGTTTCATTTATTGGGATTCGAAGGGCATGGACTTCCCCTTTATCGGCGGAAGAGTAAAACCGGATATACTAACCGATCATCTCGCGGAACGAATCGGCTTGAACGTCAGATACCAAGAAACCTCATCCGTCCATAAGGCATGGCAGAACGTCCGTAGTGCCATTGAACAAGGCATCCCGGTTGGGCTTAAATTAGATTCGTATTACTTGGATTATTTTACGAACAAAGTTCACTTCGCCGGTCACTATGCGGTAATTTACGGTATGGATGACGAATACGCCTACATGGCGGATACCAGACAACAGGGTGGACTTGTGAAGACGCGTTTGATAAGCTTGGCCGCTGCCAGAAATGCCAAGGGACCCATGAGCTCCCGGAATCGTTCCTTTACGATCGAGCCAACAGGCGATTTACCTCCTCTTGCTCCTGCTCTACGCGAATCCTTGACCATGAACGCACAAGACTACTTGAACCCGCCCATTCAGAATATTGGAAATAAAGGCATTGTTAAAATGAGCCATGAAATATTGAAATGGCCTTCTCGCAGCAACAATGTCGAACATGATTTATGTCTTACGGCGACGCTAATGGAGCGGGCGGGAACCGGCGGCGCTTTATTCCGGAATCTGTATAGGGATTACTTGCGAGAATGCGCTGACCGGCTGGAGGATCCGAAGATCGAACAAGCCCACCGTATGTTTACAGAGATCGCTCCCATGTGGGTCAACGTCTCTACTTCTATCGACCATGCAGGAAGAACAGGTAATCATCAAGAGCTCGTGCAGGCGTCTAAGCTGTTGCTCGAGATTGCGGATAAAGAGCGCGCAGCCATGGAGCTATTATTGTAATCATATACACTTACAATGAACGGAATCGTTCCTTACGGCACGTATGCTATAACTCCGTGTCAGATCAAGCACCCTCGTGAGGTGCTTTTTTCTTACCATACTTCAAATCAATGAGCGTGCCATCTGCTCTATCCCTATTTGATCGACGCTCGAAAGGTAAGCTGTACTTTTTCAGAGATAATAGTTTACATAACATTATTTATGTCGTTATTATTTTTCCGGATCAACCTATTGCTGCCCCTCTTCAAGAATTACCATCCCCTGTACTCATTTCGTCAAAAGACAAAAAGCCGCATTCCTGCAGCTTTAAAGTGAATGATTTTACGTCTGATCTTCTATTTCCTCTGGAAGGATCTCATCTTAGCAGCATGAATTCCGACGAACAGCAACCAAGCAACGTCGACAACGATTAAGAATCGTCCGTACAAACCTGCTCGAATATCGGGTCCAAATAGTCCGTCTTGGGGGATTTGGAGTACAAACAAGAGCATGGCAACAATTGAAATTACTGAACTTATCATAAGTAGACGTCTCATCGGTCTCCAAGTGTCGACTTGAGATAGCGATATACTTATCAAAAAAGCGGCAACTGGCGTATAGTCAAGCATAGCACCGATGGAATGCATCTTGCCGCTGAACGTTGCATTATCCGGATTGACCGTAACAGGATCTGTGACGAAGATAGCCGCGATGATGACACCAATAGCACTGATTCCAAGTATAACAAGTCCTATGTATCCTGTGATGGTACGAATTTGCGGGAAAATCGTGACTGCGACACTGATTTGAGCAACAGCCAGCATTGCAAAAGACAAGTGCATCAACCAGCCGACGTTACCAAGCGCATACTCGCTGATCAAACGCCAGGTTGGATCAAACTCGGGCTCCAGAATATGAAGAATACAAAGGATTAAAATGAACAATATCCCGGAAAAGACCGATATCACCGCAAATCTGGAAGCTGTCGCCGTTACAGGTTTTGCTTCAACCAGCGGCTTAGCCATTCCCTATCCCTCCTATTTCTGATTTACCTGTCAACTCCTTGTGTGAAATTCTGATTACAGATCGAAATCTGCGACGGTCTTCGCAAGAACTTCGGGCGCCATAATTACTGCTGAATGGTCTTGACCTGCTAGCGTATGAATCGTAGCTTTAGGCAGAAGTTTACCAAGAGCTTGGGCTGCTTCACGAAATACAACCTCGCTGTTTCCCCCGGCCATGATCAGCGTAGGAATGTTCACTACCCATCTGTTTGTTGGCAGGGGCTTGCCTGATTGCGTAGATCCCATAATTAGACCGTCATACGCAAGCGTGTGTGATAAATCCTCCATTTTATTCCATGATGGATCCACTTTCATGTAGTCGATAAATTCACCCGGAATGCCCAAAGCCTCGGCTGCAAAATATTCGACGGCTTCAGATTTTTTACCGGCTTCAGTCAGTGAATTCAATTGTAGTACATAGTCTGCTGGTACTGGCTTCCGGCTGTCATTGATTATGAACGGTGGTTCAAATAAATAGAGCTTTGCAACGCGATCCCCAAGCACATTTGCCGCTTCAAGCGCCAACACGGCTCCAGACGAACTTCCGAACAGGCTGGCTTGCCCACCGGCGATTTCAATGAGAGCCCCGATATCTTCCACTTCTCTCTCCACGGCATAAGGTGCTATATCCGTACTGCGACCCCGTCCCCGACGATCGTAGTTGAAGACGGTGTAATGAGCGGATAATTGCTTAGCCAAACGTTCAGCATCCTGATGGTCTGCAGCTGCCGATGAAACCAGTATTAGCGCAGGACCGCTCCCTTGCTTGATATAAGCAATTTGCGTTCCGTCTTTTGAAATCACCGTTTCCATATGACCTCCCATTAACTTTTCGACGTATTCTTCCAATCGATCATACGCATCCGTGAATCCTTCGATCATTCCCAAGGCTTCAGCCTGATCCAATTGTTCGATGGTAGCGAATCGGGTCACGATGCTTATCCGAGTTCCCCCTGTTCCTTCTTCGAACAGGACGGTCGTAAACATTTCACTATCCGCAACGATATTCCAATCCCTGTCCGCAAAAGAATCCGTATAAACCAACTTGCGAGGAACTTCGACCTCTTCATATACGGCCTTGCAGAAGGCTTCTTCACCGCTGTCGTCATCGGATTTCAGACTGTACCGCCAGACGCCGCCGGGCCGCACTTCCATTTCATATACGGTTGTTGTCCAGTTTTTAGGACCCCACCATTGTGTAATATGTTTGGGCTCAGTCCAGCCTTCCCATGCTAGCTTCGCAGCCATGGCAACGGTACGTTCGACGGTGAGTTCTCTCCGCTCATGGTTTTTACGAATGATTGTTTTTTTTCTCATCTGCATCCATCCTTTTCAGATCATAATCATTGAATCCTATCTCTGGTAAGATGCGTTACGTTATTTAAGAGCAGCTCGTGACACTGCCCTACATATCTGCTATCGTTCCTCCTTTCTCTTATAGTCCAGCATATACTCCTCGAAATTGTCGAGACGCTCTTCCCACAGAATACTGAATGAATCAAACCACTCATCCAGCTCCTGAAACGGTCCGGCTTCCAGGCTGTAAATCCGCTGCTGCGCCTTGCTTCGGGAGCGGACCAGCCCGGCCTCACTTAAAATACGCAGATGACGGGATACATGCGGCTGGCTGATTCCCAAGGCCTGGACGATTTCCCCTACCGACTTCGGACCTTTTTTTAGCAGTTCAACGATGTTGAATCGATTGGGCTCAGCAAGAGTAAGTAACGTTAATTGCATAACTGATGTGTTCATGTCACGAATATACACCATTGTATATATACACGTCAATATATATTAATGATAATCTTCAAGCATATTCGCTATTGGGGCTAATCATGGTGATGACCTAATCTGCTAAATGGGAAAAGGGGATAGAGATCTAT
This sequence comes from Paenibacillus sp. SAFN-054, assembly GCF_051966755.1. Taxonomy (NCBI): domain Bacteria; kingdom Bacillati; phylum Bacillota; class Bacilli; order Caryophanales; family Paenibacillaceae; genus Paenibacillus; species Paenibacillus sp. SAFN-054. Next base: position 1,108,097 of record NZ_JBQCKS010000001.1, on the reverse strand, counting down.
GCGAGGTGAAGGACTATGGGTAAGGGTGTGGTACAGGTATTCTTCTCGAAGAATACCTGTACCACTTCCGCAGAGAGGGCACCCCTCCTCTTATTCTTTCACATCTATCGGCATGCTCCCAGCAAGAGCCTCCCTTGCTGCTTCAATGAAAGATAACATGATTGGGGAAAGCCACTTATCTTTGTGCCATACCATCTGTGTAAAGACGTGTAAATCCGGGATTTGCCAAGGAAGAGCAACCAGTTCGCCTCGTTCAACTTCGGCATCAGCTACGATTTCGGGAAGAAAGGCAATACCAATTCCCGAAATTGCACATTGTTTAATGGCTTCGGCACTTTGAAACTCTAAATAAGTAATTAGATCAATCCCCTCTTTTTCAAAAGAACGGTCAAACATGGTTCGATAGGGACAACCTTTTTCATTCGTCAGAAACACTTGTCCTTGAAAATCTTCAAGCTCCAGCACGGTTTGTTTGGCCAGCGGATGGTCTGGAGCGGCGAACAATCGGAACGTTTCTTCCTGCATCGGTTCCACAGCAAGTCTGCTCGAATGAATGGGTTCATCCAGCATAAAGACGATATCTGAGGATCCGTCAAATAACGTTTGCTTGAGCTCTTGATTCGGAACCGATCGGAAAATGAGACGTACTCCCGGATACTGTGCACGAAATCGTTTAAAGGCAGTCGGAAGCCGGTAAACACAAATAACCTCGTTGGCACTGATCGTTAAGGTCCCGCTAAGAATTTCATTGTCATGAACAACGCTGCGTGCTTCATCCAATTTATTGAGAACATCTTGAACATGGGTTAAAAAGCTCTTGCCCGCCGTTGTGAGAACGAGCTGCTTGCCCAAACGGTCAAAGAGTCGTACATCCAGCTCTTCCTCCAATGCTTTGATTTGCATCGTGACGTTGGAGGGAACGTAGTTTAGCACTTCCGCGGCCCGACTGAAATTCAAGGTGGATGCAACGGTGCGGAACGTGTTCAGTTGGCGCAATTCCATCAACTCGCCCCCATTACTTTCAATTTTATTGAATTCTATCATGAATTCTATTCACTTTTATTGAGAGTACCACAGGCCTATACTATGAACAAGAATTACATTCTAAATACATGTTTTCATTTTGAAAGGAGCAATCTTCGATGGATTACGAGATTTTTGATTTGGGTGACGTAACCTTTCAGTCAGGAGTGACACTACCGAGCGCTTTTCTTGCCTATAAGACTTATGGAAGATTGAACGAAAAGAAAGATAATGTCATCGTCTATCCAACCGCTTTTGGCGATCAGCATATGCAAAATGAGTGGTTGATTAAAAAAGGGTTAGCCCTGGATCCGGATAAATACTTCATTATCGTTCCTAATCTGCTGGGCAACGGATTATCCTCCTCTCCGACGAATACGCCGCCCCCTTTCGACAAGGCTAACTTTCCGCAGGTAACCATCTATGATAACGTTACGTTCCAGCATCGTTTGGTGACCGAAAGATTCGGCATTCAAAAGATCGCACTCGTGGTTGGATGGTCTATGGGAGGCATACAAGCATTTCAATGGGGGGCGAGTTATCCGGACATGGTGGAGCGAATCGCGCCTTTCGCGGGTGTAGCCAAGACTTGGCCACAGACATATGTCGTCCTGGAAGGAATGAAAGCTCCGCTCATGGCTGCAGTTCGGTTCGATTCAAGCAAACTGGACCAGTTGACTTCTGAAGACATGCGCGCCGTTGGCCGAGTCTATGCGGGATGGGGCGTATCGCCGGCGTTTTACAGAGAGGAACTTTATCGGGAGCTTGGATTTGACTCATTGGCAGAATTTATGGTTTCCGTTTGGGAAAACAGTTTTATGCAGATGGATCCGCACAACGTCCTGGCCATGTTATCGACGGGTCAGCATGCAGATATCAGTGCAAACCCCGATTATAACGGAGATTTCGAAAAGGCGCTTAAGAGCATTCAAGCACGGGCCTGCATCATGCCGGGAAGCACGGATCTCTTCTGCCCGGCGGACGATAATGAATATGAAGCGAAGCTTATGCCAAATGCAGCATTTCATCCGATCCAGTCGAACTGGGGCCATTTTGCGGGCCGCGGTCTTAACAGTGTAGATAATCAATTTATAGATGATAACCTGAAACATTTGCTTTCGCTTCGCGTAGACGGTTAGTCTGCGTGGATTTGCGGGTGATGTGGTAGCATTAGAACTCGTCGGTCATTCGCACATGACATAATATCTACTTGCCTGAATGTATGGGGAGGTCACCGGAACTTGCTGGCTGACCTCCCCTATGTTGTTGCCGGGATTGGTGAGCAACCCAATACTTGGTGGCTATATATTTATCTCATCGACCTATGCCTTCAAGTCCTTTGCTTTTAACGCTCGTTAGAGGGTCTTTGGTTCCCGAATCGCATGCACCTGTACAGATAGCTTACGATCCACTGTCGCTAAAATGACGTTTTTTATTACATGCGGCCGTATTTCATTTTCCAGCCATACGGGATCCTTACCGATCTCGCGCAGTAACGCATGCTCCATGTGGCCGTCCGAAATAATCGGCTTGGTTAAATTGAAGGGTTGCGTCGTTAGTTTCAAGTCATCGGGAGTCACAGGCTGATAAGCCTTTTGTAGGAAAACAGAATACCATGACATTCTCTGATGTAACTCCGATGTCGCTTAATACCCATTGTACGGCTTTTTCCTTTGATGCTGTTTTATGCATGATTTGGACCAGCACCCCTTCATCGGTTGCGATGACGTTTGATCATAGTAGCGAAATGGGATATTTTAGGTAGAAAAGCTTGTAATTTAATGGTACATTATCTTGAGCTTATCTTAGCCTAATATTTTGGAGGGAATCTGCATGGACAATCATTCGAATAGAACGAACATTATAGGTGCAGGCGAGGTTGGCGTCGCCGTCACGGTCGAGATGGACAAGAATTCTATACATACTACCAACAGCAGCTTTTGGGATACGAAAGGAAATGAAATCTTAGGGGCAACCTCGCTTCCTTTGTATGGAACATTCGTGTCTGAAGAAAAATGCCAGCTTTTTGGCGATGTCTCTGGACAAAGGGTGCTGGAAATCGGCTGCGGAAGCGGTGAATCCTTGCAATATCTGGGGGAGCGTCAGGCATCCGAGCTTTGGGGGATCGATATATCAGAGAAACAACTCGAGAAGACCGAACAACATTTGACGTCTTGCGGTCTTTCAGCAACATTGATCTGTTCCCCCATGGAAGATGAATGCGGCATACCGGAGAATTACTTTGACTTCGTCTATTCGGTTTATGCCATAGGCTGGACCACGGATCTTGAGGGGACGTTTCGCCGAATCGCTTCTTATCTCAAAAAAGACGGCGTATTTATTTTCAGTTGGTCTCATCCTATACACAAATGTGTTGCTGCTGATGATCATTCGCTTATTTTTAAAAAATGTTACTTTGATGAATCATGGTATTCGGTATCCCTTGGTGAAAGTACCCTATCCTTATCGGACCGTAAACTATCTACCTATGTGAATGCGCTGGCAAAAGCGGGATTTGTCATTGAACAAATGATTGAGGAATCCGATGAGGACATGACGCGGGACAATAACAGCGATTTTGCCCAAAAAGCGAAGATGCTTCCTGTAACATTTGTCATTAAAGCAAGAAAACGGTGACCTCCCACATTCCTCTTATCCTCACGATCTTTCGACATCTGCAACCTATTCGAAGAAACTTCCGTCTGATGGATTGTCAACGTCATTGACGCTCATTCAATCTCAGAATCGGAAGGAGATTTTTGCATGAAAAAGAAACTGACCGTATTGTTAACTTTGGCTGGGGCACTCGGCACAACGGCCGTGGTCGGAGCTGAAGATTTAGTAGAAAAGGTTACGGGATACTTACAAAAAGAAGTAAAAGTTATAGTGAATGGACAAGACAGCCAGCTTAATCCTGTTTATATCAATGGGGAGGCCTATATCCGGGTGCGCGATGCTGCCACACAGCTGGGATATACTCTGAATTACGATAAAGAGAATAAGGAAATCGAGCTTGACGAAACGGCCGACCTGATGCGTGCCTCCGGGGTGGTCGTAAGCGTCCAGGCTCAAGAAAACGGGAACTACCGGATTGAATTGCTTGGAAGCACCTGGGTTATTTTGAATGTAGACAAAACGACGACTATTCAAAGTCTAGACGGCAAGACTCTTTCCCCTGCCGACTTGAAAGCCGGTACGCAAATCGATGCCGAGTTCGGACCCGCCATGGCCATGAGCTATCCAGGCCAGGCGCATGCTGTAGGCATTAACGTTCACGCGAATCGTGTGGTTAAAGAAGATACAATCAAATCCGTGAAACACACGGATGACGGCTGGCAAGTTCAATTAGGCGACGCGTTGATACTGAACGCCGGCAAGGAAACACGCGTGATGACATCCCAAGGCGAGCCCGTGAATTGGGAGGACCTGAAGACCGGTACGAAAGTAAAAGCCTATTATGGTCCAATCGAGACGAAGAGCCTTCCTCCTCAAAGTCCCGTGTTCCTGCTGGTTGTTCAGGCACAAGAGCCTGTGACTGGCGGACTGAAAATGACGCCAGAGGCAGCGCAGGAATACCGCAATCTGGCATGGGCGCAAGTGAGCGCACAAATTTCCCATATTACGACGAAACAAGATGAAGCTGCTGTTCACATCGTATCCTCTAAAGAGGTTAGCGTATTAGCCCACTCTGCCGAGCAGAAGAAACGGCTCGAAGACGTTCAGGCTGCAAACGGTAATGTTGTAACGATTACGTACAACACAGACCAAGACGAGCTGCTGGGACCATTGACAGCCGTGTTCGATTTCAACTCAAAAGCTTTTCTTGGCTTCAATATTCGTAAATAGTATGTTCTAAATTGGAACGACAAAGAGCCGCATATCTGCGGCTCTTTGTCATTTAAGCGTACACTCTAATTCCAGGTTTTCACCGCTACTCCATAGTATCTGCGGGCTCGGGTGCCACAGCCGCCGCGGACGTAAAGTATGCCTGTAATCTCTGATTTAACCATAAGGATGCTGCAATAAACAAGGCCACACCGATAAACTTGGCAGGCTGCTCGATAAAATCGGACAGATGCGTTCCGATATAGGATACGCAGAATACCATGACTCCTTTGCCTAGAGCTACGGCTGCCGCAAAGGATCCCGCCCTCATTCGCGTCAACCCCGCGGCCATGTTAATAACGACGAACGGTCCGATCGGGAGCATGCTTAACAGGAATACAAAGCTAAATCCGTTTCTCTGCGCCCATACCATGGCCTTACGCACTTTGGGCTTAACCGCCCAGCGCTGAATAAAAGGTGTGTCCGAAGCTTTGCGAATCAGCCAGAACGTTAGCAAGCTGCCCGTTACGAGGCCGATCCACGAATATAAAAACCCAAGCCACAAGCCATAGATGGCAGCGTTGGCGCCGACGATCACCAGGGTAGGCAGTGGTGGAACAAATGATTTCATAAAGGTTAGCAGTACGCCAGGCAGCGGTCCCAGTGAGCGGAAGCGCTCCAAGAAGAGCTCGATGTTTTGCTCCGTTAAAGAATCCATAATGCTGATCTCGGTGCCAAACATAGAATTTGATCCCCCTACAGCTTCAAGTGATTTCATTATACTACAGGATCACTTGGTTTTCGGTGAGATTTATTCGATAATTTCAAGCTAACCTATTTTCTCATTTAAAAGATATCGGTCCAATACAAGTCTCTCTTGTCATCATAGAATACCAGGAACTTGATTAAGAGGAGGACTACGAATGGCTGAACAAGTAAAAGCGAGCCCGCAATTCAAAAAGCTTTGTATGCAATTTGGAAAAATACTCGGAGGCGAATCGGAAATCGAAGCAGGTCCGGTTTGCTTCGTCACGCGCATGACCAATTTAAGAGAGACCATCCTGGGTAAAAGAACGCGCTCCCCTTTGGTTCAAATGCAAATGTTTTCATTCGAATCACTGGATAAGTCGGGCCGCGCGCTATGTCTGGGAGAGACGGCCGTCCATCAAAACCAGGTTAATCGGTTGATGTCGAATCTGCGTAAACGCGGGATTAAAGTAACGGCGGTTCATAATCACTGGCTGAAAGAACAACCTCGCCTAATGTATATGCATTGGGAATCTATTGACAATCCCGTTGCATTTGCAAGAAAAACAAAAGAATCCATTAAATTCTTAGGATAATGCCGCCGCCAGCACGTCAACCTTTGATTTATATCATCATATGAGAGGATGGTTTCGTATGGAGCAAGTTAAAGTAAGTCCCCGCTTTAGAAAATTGTGTAACGAATTCTCAACGATTTTAGGCGGAACGGAGCATGAAATTACAAAGGGCCCGGTCTGTTTTGTCTCCAGAAATCGAAGAATTAATGCATCTATCTTAGGAAGACGTACCACTTCGCCCTTGATCCGGTATCAATTATTCTCATTTGAGTCCCTGAACAGCTCAGGCCGTGCACTCTGTTTGGGAGAAACGGCTCTCTTCCAAGGTCAGGTCAATCGATTGCTGACAAACCTCCGCAAAAACGGTATTAAGGTAACGGCCGTCCACAATCACTGGCTGTTTGAGAATCCCCGCTTGATGTATGTTCACTGGGAGTCCATCGATGATCCCATTGCATTTGCAAAGAAAGTGAAGCGTTCCATTGCATTCCTGGGCTAATGATCAGTAAAGCGTTCTTCGTCGATTATACGAATTGATTCACGAGTACCAGAGCAGCTGCAATCAGTGTTATGATGATGGACGGCATCCATTGACTGAAAGGATGCTTGATTCTTAGATGTAAGAGGCAGGCTACTATCATCGTGATGCCGATCCAAATTCCTGCCCAAGTGGCAGCCTCCAGATGCCAGTATCCAAGGAGAAGCCCGACAGCGCCCGCCAATTGAACGATTCCGGTAACCACTCGAAACCATTGGGGCAGCTTAAGCGACTCGAACATTTCAACGAAATTTTTCCCTCCAGCCAGCTTGCTGCTGCCGGCAAAAGTCATGGTTACGAGCAGAAAACTTTGTAAAATAACGGATAGGATAATCATAGTAAATCCTCCTTTTTGCGATTAGGGCGATCGTGTCATACCTCAACAGGTTCCTATTTCATACCCCCTTCTCCCCCATAGTCACTTCCAGGATGAGAAATCCTATGGCGTGGGAGAAGGGGGTTTTTCTTTTAAAGCTTGCGGTTCTTTGGCCGTAATGCCCAGGAGGAGATATTCAGTGCGGCATATAAAAGCGGGAGGATGAGATTAAATCCATAATCTCCAAAGTCGTCGGCTAATCCATGAGATAATGCTGCGCCCGTCATTAGAAAGAAGATACCCGCGTGTGCCCACTCTTTAAGCCTTGGAAAGCCTGGAACGACGATAGCGATGACTCCAAGTATTTTCCAGATCCCCAAAATAGTCATAATGTATAAGGGGTAGCCCAGATTCGTCACTAACTCGATGTTCCCTCCCAGTTTCATTAATTGCCCGATCCCACTTAACACCAGAGCTGCCGCCAAAAATAATGTGACTGACCAGTAAGCTACCACTCTCGCTTGAGGCCTCGTTTTTACTTTTTTTGCTGCTTCCAACCCGACCATTTTATTCATCTGTTTTCCTCCTCAAATTGTTTGCTTTGTCTGGCAATTACCTTGTTGCTTGATGGATTTATCATAACTTTGAATCATTTCAAAAAATGACACTGTTTAGGATGCCTCTCTGAAGCAAACCAAAAAAGCCTGCAAAGTGCTTGTTTAGCACATCGCAGGCTTTTTCATTTGAAATCATGCAAAGAGGAGGACCCCGGCACATCGATTACAAATCTAACAGCAGCAACATTCCTGTTTACTTGGAGGGCAATTCCGGGGAACGACAATAATCACTAAGACCAGGACGATAATGATGGAATCCGGTGTATAAATATAGTATTTTTGTTTTCCTGAAAACTCTCGTACTTGAACACGTTGTCCCAGCACTCTTTCGGTTGTGCGTTTTATGGCGCTTTTGCAGCGATTGGTACGTAACGTATGGCCAAGCTTTGCGTGCAGAATTCTTTCAGTGCTTTTAAGCATTGATTAATCCCTCCTCAAGTCGATTTCCATTCCGGAAATGGTTCCATCTATATAGATGTTACATGATATGATGCCTTGCATGTTAGCGAGTGCGCGTTGTCCTACTATATTCAAAAAAGGCTCTATGACGCTGTCACAAGTCTCGTGCCTAGCGGGTATCAATTCTTTTTGCATTCCGTAGGCAAACGAACTTCCCGTCCCTTTACCCCATTCATATATTGATTTTGAAATGACAATCCAATTAGAAAGTTGGTGCCCCATGAGAAGAAGAAACAGGCATGATTGCTGCATCCCAGGGTCTTTCAAGAAATGTTTTGTCAAAACGGAAGTATCCAAAAAATATATTACGGTTCGATTCGATCCCGTTATAGAAAAAGTTTGTAAGAAAAAGCAACATGGCAGCTGCCATGAACTTCCCTGTCACCACGTTCCTCGTCATTGCAAGCCATGCAGACCTTGCAGACCTTGTAAAAGACACCGGTATTAGAAAAGGTCTGTGTAAGCTGTCAGTCGACCGAAGTTACCGGCGGCTGACGGCTTTGACTGCATGCGTTGGAGCTGTCTTTTTAAGAGTGAAAACCTGCTACCCGCACTTTCTTTTACATATATTGGGTTATCATGGCGTTAAGAAACCTCCGGTAATCATCAACATAAGCTTGAGGCTCTATGATGACCAAATCCGCTCCAAAACCAGCCAAAAACTGAAACCCGAAATGATTTTGCGGCACATCGATCGTAGCTATGAAGTAATCTGAGTTGAAAGCTTCAATGCTTTTCTGGCCATATCTTTCGATAAAATGGTCTTTGATGCTGTGAGCGATCCGGGCTTTAATTGTAACTGATTTCGGTTGACCAGGCCGTTCGGCCGTTTGTTTGTGTTCAGCCCTAAAATCTCTGGGGACAAAGGATTGTCTATCGATGCGTAGATGATCCGTTCTGGACAATTTAAAGGTCCGATACTCCATGCGATGTAAACAAAATCCCTTCAAATACCAACTCTGTTCATTAAAATGAAGCTGGTATGGCTCGACCATTCGATTCGTCTTCACTCCACTGCGATCCAGATAATCGAAGGAAAGTAATCTTCCCTGCACGATGGCTTCCTGACAAGTTTTTAAGATTTCAACCATTTCAGAACGCCCGTGCCAATCATAAAAAGACATTCGAATGGAATCTTTCCTGGCTCTTGTTCCGATCATCGATTCCATTTTTTTAAGAGTCAGTTCAACTTCGCCGGTAAACAGAATTTGTCCCAATCCGCCGAGGGCAGCTAAGATATTCTCTACATCCTTGCTGCTTAAAAGTCGTTTGTCTATTTTATATTCATCCATAATGCCGAATCCTCCATTAACCCCATGGATAGCATAAATCGGTATATTAGACAAACCGAGCGTTTCCATATCTCGTAAAATGGTTCTTTTGGACACATTGAATGTTTGAGCAAATTCAGTCGCTGACACGACATTCTTTTGGAGCAAGATCATGACGATCGATATCAATCTTTCAATTTTGTTCATGCGGTCCTCCTGACAATGATCAAACCATCCAGGGAATAAGTGGAGCCTTCTAATAATCCATGAAAAATATATCACAAGGCTACAATAGGTGACAATCATGCTGTCACCTATTACCGCTTATACTTCAGATATTACAAGAAGGAGGTTTTTATTTATGTCAGTGATTGCATATGTAAACTTTGATGGAAATGCGGAGGAGGCCATTGGGTTTTATGCTAAAGCCCTAAATGCAAGTCAAGTCAAGAAAGTGAAATTTAAAGATTTACCACAAGATCCGAACCATCCGATGGCGGATCATGAGTTGAATATGATTATGGAGTCATCACTGGAATTCGCCGGTGGAAAAATCATGTTGTCGGATATTCTGCCTTCGATGAAGCCAGTAACCGGTGAGTTCGTTCAGGGCAACAATATACTCATTAGTATCGTGATTGACGATAAACAGGCAATGGAAAATTACTTTTCTAATTTGTCTGTAGGTGGTTATGTTATCATGCCTTTATCGGAAATGCCCTGGTCTTCCTGCTTCGGCATGCTGGTTGATCCATTCGGGGTCGTCTGGAAGTTCAATCGTGACGCCGATCGATTCCTTGATCGTCTGGTTTCAAATTCATAACAAGAATACACCATACTTAAGGAAACGTGGCAGCCATCCAGTGGCGTTGCCGCGTTTTCTCTTATTCAGTCGATCACAGCTCCGCAAAAAAACCGCTCTTTGAACAAAATGTTCAACAGAGCGGTTATGAATCCATCCACTTAGAATCGATTGTATTCCTTCATTAAAGGACGCTGTACCTTGGTCAGGCAGAAATCCGGTTCAATGCTTCCGACTTCTTCGCCTCTATGGTTTTTTTGCACCGGTTTGTGGAAACCGGATAGTTGTTCCATTTCTTCAGGATGGAGTATCTGCAGCTGCTGCAGAATTTCCATCGCCGCTGGATACGCCGCGCGTCGGTTGCCGTCATGAATTTTTAGAGCAACGCCCAAACCGCGCTCCGGAATAGCCATGCAATACACGCCTTCGGCACCTATCTTTCCGATGACTTTTCCGCGCGTTTGCTGCATGAGGATCGTATCAAATTCTCCCGTCCCTCCGACCATTTCCGGATAGTCTACCATCGCATCCGTTAACCGTTGAATGGCGGATGCCATACCCTCTCCCAGATCTTCGGGTTTGCCCAGTCGGGCATATACATAAGCAAGCCGTTCCAGCGGCAGCAGATAGGTCGGCAATCCACAGCCATCTTGACCCGCGGGGATTTCGTTAGTACCTAAGCCGGATAGCTCGGCGAGCTTTTCCAGAACCGAACGCTGAAGCGGATGATCAATATCGGTATATCCTTCCAGATCATAGCCTCCGTGCTTCGCTTCAAGCAGCATGCCGGCATGCTTGCCGGAGCAATTATTGTGTATAGTCCCGGGTTTCTCCCCTTGGCTTAAAAGCTCTTCGTATGCTTCTACGCTATATTGCGGATGAACGCCGCAATTCAGGTGATCTGTCGTTAAACCCGCCTTATCCAGCATGCTTTGAACGGCCTCGGTATGCATCTTCTCGCCGTTATGCGAGGCGCAGCACACCGCAAGCTCTCTTGGTGATAAAGATAACTGATCCGCGGTTCCTGACAGCATCATCGGCAAAGCCTGGACAGGTTTGATGCATGACCGCGTATATATTTGGAGCAGCGGATCTCCGGCTTCATACAGGACGTTCCCGTCTGCATGAACGACAACCGCGGAACCTAGATGCGTGGATTCCACATATAAACCGCGGATTACGTTTATCAGGATATTACTCATGCCGCAGCCCCCTCATCTCGTTCGAGATTCTCTGCAAAGACTCGACGGTTTGATAAGGATATGGAAGAAACTCACGTGTATCGTGTTTGTGCCTGTGATGATCCGTGCTGCTCGCGGCTGTTTCGCGATGCAAAGGATATAATGCTTCTTCCTGATACAATGAATTTTGTCCCGTATCCTGAGTGCCTTGATCAGATATGCCCTGGTTCTGAAGCTTACGATTCAGCAAATACAGCAGCTCTTCAATATAGTTGTATTGGTCATACAACATGAGGATCATATCTCCAGGGGCAGACATTTCCCACGCCATTCGATAGGATTCCTTCTCGCTTTCAGCTTTTATCATTCTGCTATGCGCCATTCCTGAAGCAAGAGCTCCCTCCTCCAGCAGACGCATTGCTTCCAGTTCTGGCCGTCCACGCCGATCATCGTCTTCTTTAAGGATAAACAGGTCGGTATGCTGTCCAATAATGCTTCCCATTTCCCGGATGGAGCGGTCCGTCCGGTCACCAGGAGCTGATGCGACAGTAATCAAACGCCGCTTCGGCATGGAATTCACAGCCTCGAAAATGGCTGTCAGGCCGGCAGGGTTATGGGCATAATCTGCGATAAGAATGCGTTCATCCATATATTCCATATTAAAGCGCCCGCGGCTTTGTTCAGCCGACGGCATGAAGGTCATTACACCTTCACGAAGCTCGTTCAGACTTTGTCCCAGCGCACGCGCTGCTGCCAAGGCTGCCATGCAGTTCGCGATATTGTGCTTGGCCAATCCGTTGATTGTAATCGGGATATCAGCTGCACGGGCGAAACGCACCGTCCCTTGGCTGCTCGCATACATGATCCAGCCATCGGACAGATACCAAGCCTCGCCGCCCGATCGTACACTCTTCTCGATAACAGGATGGTTATCTTTCATTGAGAAGTATACGACGCGTCCATCCGTATATTCCTCCATGGCGACGCAGCCCTCATCATCAGCATTCAAAATGCATGTTCCTCCTGGGATAACTACTTCAGGGATCGTTCGTTTCAGCTTTCGCAAATCTTCTAGCGTTTCGAGACCGTCTTGACCCAAATGATCCTCCGTAACGTTCGTCACGATTCCGACATCGCACCAGCGAAATGCCAGTCCTTCACGCATCATGCCGCCTCTAGCCGTTTCCAGAACAGCAGCCTCTACCTCTTTGCTGGCTAGAACCTTCCGCGCACTCGCCGGTCCGCTGCAGTCTCCTTCGTCAATGCATCGTTCTCCGACCCAGACACCGTCTGAGCAGGTCATGCCAACCGTTTTGCCTTGCGTACGAAGAAGGTGAGCCGTTAAGCGGACGGTTGTGGTTTTACCGTTGGTTCCTGTGACGGCAACCAATGGAACGGCTGCTTCTTCCCTCGATTTAAACAGGTAATCAACGATTGCACCGCCCACGTCCCGGCTTGTACCTCGGGATGGATAGTGATGCATGCGGATGCCTGGAGCGGCATTCACTTCAAGGATACAAGCACAGCTTTCACTTAGCGGCTTGCTCACATCCTCGCTTATGATGTCTACACCGGCGATATCCAGTCCGATGGCTTGAGCAGCTTCCACGGCGAGCTTCGCATAAGAAGGGTGGACCCATTCCGTCACGTCTTCGGCAGAGCCTCCCGTCGATAAATTCGCGCTGCCCATCAAGCGAACCCGTTCGCCCGCTGCGGGGATGTCCTCTAATCGAATGGATGATTTCCCCAGATAGCATATTGCTTGTTCGAGCGGAATCTCACTCATAGGCTTTTCATGTCCAGATCCACGGAGCGGGTTCGTATTTTCCCGTTCGATCAGTTCTCTCAGAGTAGAAGTGCCGTCACCTGTAACATATGGAGGCTGACGCAGACTTGCAGCTGCCAAGCGGCCGCCAACGACCGTAAACCGGTAGTCATTCCCTTTGCAATACCGTTCAATGATGAATTCCGTATACTCAGGAAATTCGGATACCGCAAAATCATATGCTTGTTCAAGCTGTGGCAGAGTTTGCAAGTTTGTAAGCACGGCTTGCCCCTGCCGACCGTTCAACGGTTTAATGACAAGTGGGAAGCCGATTTCCTGCGCAGCCTCGTGCAGTTGTTCGCGGCGATGAATCACCGTACCCTTGGGAACAGATAATCCGGCTTTTTCCAATAAAAGCTTCGTTTTTTCCTTATCACAGCTGTCCTCCACAGCCAGATATGAGGTCTGGCTGGTGATCGTTGCCTGCACGCTCTTTTGAAGGCGTCCGGTTCCCAGTCTCAGCGTGCTGTCACTGCCAACCTGCTCCACCGGGATCCGTCTTTCAACACAGGCATATAGATAGCTTCCGTGCTCGGACCCAGTTTGTTGGCATAGTAAAGTTCTGCCGTCCGGGCAACATAAGCATCAGCTGAAAAGCCGGTCTGTCCCGCAAGAATGCGGTTGACGATCTCAATTGCCGATTCGAAGGCATATAAGCCGGATTCCTTTTCCTTATAATCAAACGTAACATAATAAATGCCTGGTTCTTCGCCCGTGATCGTCTTGCCGCGTTTAACGCGAATTCCTGCCAGAGATTGCAGTTCAAGCGTGATATGCTCAATGATGTGCCCCATCCAAGTTCCTTCATGCATCCGTTCTACAAAGCCGCCTGCATAGCCCCGCGAGCATGTATGCGTTTGCAGGCTGGGGATGATGGATATGAGTTGTTCGGCAAAGCCGGGTATTTCATTGGAAGGTTGGTTTTCAAGCTCCCCGATATCCAGTTCGACCCACATGGTCGGCTTCAGACTATAGAGATTCGGTCCCGATAAGTATTTGATTTTATTCACCTTCATGGCGCTGCTCCTCCTTGGATGTATCCATCATCAGTTCCCGATGCTTCAAATCAAACATGTAACCGGCTGCGAGCGAATGAAGCCGTACGCCTGAAACCGTTATATTTTGATTGCTTCCGTGGTTCGTCGTATCCACGTAATCAAGTTTTTTGCCGTCGAATACCGTAACCAGATTCTCTCCGATCACGACGAAGTGTGCCCCTTCCTCCTGCACCCAGATGGCCGTGTTCTCATCGATGCCAATCCCCATGATTTGCGGATTATGAGCAATCGCTGTCATTAATCTGCCAAATCTTGCTCTCTGGGAGAAATGCTGATCAATGATCACGTCTTCGATTAAGCAGAAACCCGCTCCCATCTCCACGATATACTCCTCTTCCGTCTCCAGAGCAGACATAATCATGTGGCAGCTCATCACGGCTGCACCAGCGCTCGTTCCCCCAATTACCATACCGTCATGGTTCCAGCGATTTCGGATCTCTTCATAAAAAACAGTTCCGCCCAAGATGCTGGTTAAGCGCACCTGATCCCCGCCGGTAATAAACAAGCCGGTGCATCGGCGGATATCTTCTATTAAAACCTTATCTTCAGCAGACTCACGATTGTCGAGATGAAAAAGGATCGTTTCCTTGCAGCCAAGCGTTTCGAAAATCTCTTGATATTCCTCGCCCAACTCTTGGGGGAACTGCGTTGCCGTGGTTAAAATGCCAATACATGCTTTCTTGCCTCCGGCAATGTCGGTAAACTGACGCAGGATGACTTTGTCCCCTTCCTTATCCTCTTTTCCCCCAATAATGAAAAGATCTCCTCTCATGGTGTCACCTTTCCTTCGCATAGTATAAATTGACATGATTTGTAAGTCTCGCTTCGATTATTACCCATTCCCTAAGAAAGTTAATCAATTTTGAAATTAGAAGTCGAATACAGTCTAAATCGCTCATTCGCACCTTACATACAGCAGCTTCATAGCGTTTCTTTAAAAGAGGGTAATAATAACCATCATGATCACTAAGGGCTAGAGAGGAGCAATTAGATATGAATCCGAAAGAAATATTGTCTTATACGCAGCATCGGCCCTTCCCGCTTCCGAAAGGACCCTGGCTGATGAAACAGGGATGGAATGATTTGTTGTGCGCCCATTGGCCGGTAAATACCGATGATCTGCTCCCGCTTATACCACGCGGCTTGGATCTCGAGCTTTGGGAAGGCAGACCTTGGATTAGCTTGATCCCGTTTCGATTGAAACCCCTCCGTGTCCGAGGCGTACCTCCCCTCCCCTTTGTCGGCGATTTTTTAGAGTTTAACGTCCGTACGTATGTAACCCGGAACGGTAAACCGGGGATTTTCTTTTTGAATCTGGAGGCCTCCAGCCCACTAGCTGTAGCAGGCGCGCGCACATTCGCTCACCTGCCGTACCATCATGCCCGGATGTCGATCCGGTACGGGGATCAAGAGACGTTTCGTTATGTAAGTGTTCGCCCGCATCACCATGCCGATGATGTGATATTTAAAGGGACCTATAGACCGGTAAGCCATCAGGTAGTTCATGCTCAGCCCGGAACGCTGATACATTGGCTAACGGAGCGCTACTGCTTGTATACGTTAAGTCCGGGGGGAGAGATCCTGGTCGGAGACATTCACCACCTCCCGTGGCCGCTGCAGGAAGCGGAGCTTGAGGTGGATACGAATATGATGACGAATTACCATGGATTTGATCTTGCCGATCCTCCTTCGATCGTTACCTACGCCAAGAGACTTGAAGTACTCTTCTGGGCGCTGAGGAAATGCTGATAAGCTGAAAGGAATAAACAGCATAACAAAAGGCTCTTCTTTTAATTAAGAAGAGCCTTTCTTTTAATCATCAACCTGTTCTTACCGTGCCTGTTGTCGTCTTACGGGTTCATGGTCGTTGAGCAGCCAGATATGATAGAAAAACTCGAATACGCCGGCAACGACCGCGATAATGAGCATATCCACATAGGACAGCGTCCAACTGGCGAAGCTGCTGACAATCCATAGCATGGCATATACCAATATGGCATCGCTAAGGGTTGCAACCATGTTATTGGTACGCGGCAAAATCAGCAGATCACCAAGGAGGTACGAAACGATGCCGATAATCAAGGCACCAATCAGCGCAGCCCCAATAGATGCATTCGATAGTGCGACCAGTAGTGCGGTAATCACAACGGCATGGACAAGCAGCTTGGCAATTAATTTCATCATGATTTCTCCTCCTTTCTGTCTATGGTCCATCTGTCAATAGTATTAAACGAACCAGCCGTTTTCAAACCACGTTCATTGTAATTTCTGCCGATATGCTGCCTGAGAAATAGCGATGATTTGTGTAAATAAGAAGGGATGTTGCTCTCATCTATGAAGTCTTGGATTGTTGGATAGCAGTCTCGATGTAAGCTCTCAATGTCTTGATAAAAGTGCGCATGGCGTATCCAACATATCTGTCACTGCGGTATATCAGACAAATATCCTGAGATGGTGTGGGATTCCGCAGGTGGACGACTTTGATGTCTGAATTCTGAAGATTATCCAATAGAAGGCGCGGCAGAACACAGGCACCTACTCCGCTCTGTACCATCTGGAGAAGAGAAGATAACGTTGTTGTCACCATATGCGGCTGTACTTTAAACCCTTTGTTCATGCAAAATCGGTCGATCAGCTTGCGGCACTGATGCTCGGGTGGAAACGTGACCATTTTCAAGTCCTGCAGCCTGTTCAAGGAGATATAATTCTCCGCGGATAAAGGATCATTCTTACTTACAGCTAACGAGAATTCCTCGTGAAACAGGGGGATCGATGTAAGCCGTTCATCATTCACAGGCCCGATCGTCACGCCGACATCGATGCTTCGGTCACATACTTGTTCTGTGACTTTCATGGTTTCCAGGAGGAACAATGAGATGGCGGGATAAGTCTGGTGGAATTCCAGGAGCAAGGAGTTAAACATGAGGTCTGCATCACCGGGCAAAACGCCGATGGATAAGGATCCTCCCTGCATCTGCTTTAGATCCGCAATGGCGTGGCTCGCTTGCTGCAGATGCTGAAAGGCGGCTGCACTGTGTTCTTGAAGAATCGCCCCAGCTTCTGTCAGGACAATCGTTTTCCCCACCCGGTCGAACAACAAAACCCCTAACTCCTCTTCCAATTTCCTGATCTGCTGGCTGATGTTCGGCGCACTGACGCCCATTTTTTCAGCTGCTCTCGCGAAGTGCAGTTCATCACAAATCGCCATAAAATACTGTATTTGTTTTAACTCCAATGTTCGCACCTGCTTTCCATAGCATGAGTGACGCGTGTTATAGCATTATTGTCTCTCGCCTTTCCATATCATGTCAATCCAAGTTCGTTAACCTATACTTAACGTTCCGATAATGCCCACTGCATTGATGGCCGATTACATTAAACCTATACTGGGAACATATCAGGCGGTGCTTATAACAAAGGAGGATGTGAACATGTCAGAAATGATTATCAACACGGCAAAGGTTTTGCGTCAAGTCATGCAGCAGCAGGTGCAGGCTGTCCCAGAGGATTTGTTCGATGTTCAGATTGCAGGCTTTAACAATACCATTCGTTGGAATGTCGGCCATATCATTTACTGGATGGACCGGTATTCCACCTTAAGCTTCGGCTCTCCAGCGGCCATACCCGATTCGTATGAGACGTTGTTTAACTCCGGCACCAAGCCTTCAGAATGGAGCTCTGCACCTCCTGCAAAGGATGAGATGCTCGAACTCCTTGCTGCGCAGCTGAACAGAATGACTGAGCTGACAACTGAAATGCTTGTTGAGAAGCTTTCTACTCCATATGATATGGGTCCTTTTCAATTCACCACCGCCGGCGAGTTGTTTAATTTCGCTATCATACATGAAGCCATTCATCTGGGTACGATTTCAAGCCAATTAAAGGGTTCTATCGCACTTACCCAAGTTTGAGACGAGAAGGATTATAAATCATAACGAGGAGGAAATTGTGATGCAGCAATCCGAAGGCACAATCACTCGCAGAACAAGCGTAGTCTTTGATGCATTTAAACTGGCTTTAGAAAAAGGAAATACCGGGGATTTTCTTAAGCTGGTTACGGAAGATTTCCACTTCTCCGTTCCACTTCCGCTACAGGGCTGGGATCATGAACAGCAAGGCATAGAGAGGTTCGAGGATTTAATCAGGTTCGAGCGCTCCTTATTTCAGATGCAGTTAACTCCGCTTATGATGCTTGAAGACGAAAACCACGGAATGGTTGTCTTTCGCTCGGAAGGGGTGTTAAATGGACGGCCATTTTGCAATGAGCTTACAATCGTCTTCTCGTTCGAGGCAGAGCGGGTCCGTTCCTTCCGGGAATATGTAGGGATGCCGTTAAGCAACTACGAGAATCCTTAATAGGACCTATCTTGTTTCATTTGCGGCCCCATCATACTTGTCAAACTTCTCTAAAGATCTACTCGTGGCATGTGCGACTGATGGATTTATATCTATCTCACATAAAAATGCCACTCCGTTCAGTAAGAATGGAGTGGCTTCTTTATCTATATTGAGATGTGCTCGATACCGCTATTCGCTATCCATTGTACTGATATCGATTACAAAACGATACCGGACATCGGAAGCGAGTACACGCTCCCAGGCTTCATCAATTTGCTTGGCGGAAATCACTTCGATTTCAGGAGCAATTTGGTGCTCGGCGCAGAAATCCAGCATTTCCTGCGTCTCTCGAATTCCACCGATGTTCGATCCGGCGAACGACCGGCGATGACCGATCAGCGAGAATACGTTCACTGACAATGGCTCCGGTGGCGCACCGACATTGACAAGCGTACCGTCCAGCGCCAGCAGTGACAGGTAAGCACCGATATCAATTTTCGCGCTCACGGTGTTCACGATGAGGTCGAACGAACCAGCGAGCTGCTCAAACGTCGCTGGATCGCTTGTTGCATAATAATGGTGGGCACCAAGCTTTAAACCGTCTTCTTTCTTTTTCAGTGATTGGGATAAGACCGTCACCTCCGCACCCATCGCGTGTGCCAGCTTCACGGCCATGTGCCCGAGTCCGCCAAGTCCAACCACAGCTACCTTCTTGCCAGGAGCGGCTCCCCAGTGACGAAGCGGAGAATAGGTCGTGATGCCCGCACACAATAGAGGAGCGGCGGCGTCCAGTTCCATGCCATCCGGGATGCGAACCACGAAGTCTTCGGTTACGACGATATGGGTGGAATAGCCGCCCTGCGTATATTGGCCGTACTTGTCGATGGCTGCATAGGTGCCTGTATTTCCATTCAGGCAATATTGCTCCTCCCCTTGTCGGCAGTTATCGCATTCTCTGCATGAGTCAACCATGCAGCCCACCCCTACTCGATCACCAACGTTAAACTTCGTAACATGGGCTCCAACCTGGGTGACGATGCCGGCAATTTCATGCCCGGGAACGAGCGGATAGTTCACAGGTCCCCATTCGCCGCGCGCTGTATGAATGTCAGAGTGGCAAATTCCCGCGTATTTAATTTCAATGAGGACATCATCCGGTTCAAGCTCCCTGCGCTCTATCGTAGTTAATTTGAACGGACCTTCTGGACTGAATGTTGCACGTGCATGAACCGTAATCATTGTATTACCTCCTTTATCATTCCCTGAATTTGCAGGTCCCCGATGTTTAGATTGTTGATCGGGCAGGTGCATATAAATATCCTCTAAGTAAGATAGCCCCTAAACTTAATAATAAGGATAGAAATCCTACGAAAACATCGTATTCAATACCTATTTCAGACATGAAAAATCCCCCGGCTGCTGCACTAAAGGTAGTTCCTAAGTTACAGGCTGACATTAACAAACCCTTCGCGAAATCAACCATTATCTTTATTTCCAAGACAAATATGATCAATTGGATAAAATCATGGAGGCTCCTTCATCTTTTATAACCCGGCTTACTGCGTCTTTTATGGAAGGATTCAGAGGGGATTTTGACCAAACCAAGTGAGCGGAAAGAATGCGGGTTTATCCGAAAACGTTATGTTGCAGTATGCAGGCAATGCTTATGTAGGGGTCATTGAATGGTGGAATCTAAACGGGATGCCCTACCCGCCGGAAACCATGGCTAAACAAGTGGGGGCTTTGCTCGGAAAGAAGTCTTTAATTGGGAGTGGAAGAATGCCGCTAAGACTCGATCTTTTGCAGCATTCTTCAGCGTGATGCTCACTTAACCGGTGTTTACAATCTCTTAATTCACATATTTTCCGTAATCCGGTACTGCAATCCGGTTAAATTCATTTACTAATTTTTTCAGACTTGTGGTTAACAATTCACCCGACATTGGCACCCCATGTCCTGTTATGGCAACTGAAGGATGAAGCGCCTCTAATTTCATGACCGATTCTTTGGCAGCCTTCCAATCCGTTGTCAGGTAGCGAGGCGGACCGCTGATTTCTTGTTCTTGCGTGATAACTTTGTAAAGGTACTCCTGTTTTACCGTCACGAATGCATCTCCGGCGATTAACGCCCGATCTTTCTCGCGAAATAACGATATGTGGCCCGGTGCATGCCCAGGTGTATGAATCCATCTGAAATCCGGCATATGAGGTACCGTTCCATCCGAAGGTAAGGTTTGTACGTTATTTCCCAAGGAGATCGGTTCATTAGGGAACAGACGGGACATTTTTGCTACCATCCCCCCTTCGACCGTTGGATCGGGCTCCGGATAGCTTTTTTGGCCAGTCAGAAAAGGCATCTCTAATGGATGAGCATAGACGGGAACTTCCCAATGCTTGATCAGTTCTATTAACCCTCCGACATGATCAAAATGCCCATGAGTCAGTATAATCGCTTGAGGACGACAGTTGGCGCCAAATCGTTCTTCGGTAACGGATATAATTTCATCGGCTGACTTCGGCATCCCTGCATCGACCAGGACAAAATCACGGGTATCTGGCTCCCCCACTAAACAGAAGTTTACAATCTGGACCGTATAGCAAAATAAATCGGGCAGCACCTCCATTCCAGTGCCACTATCTATCGAAGTTGCCGGAATAAATTTATAATCACTTCCGTAATTCATCTCTTTATCCAATATGATCACTCCTTTACATATTTACATGTGCAGAGTTATTATGTCCTGTATTCATCCATTAAACTACATAGACCTTCTAGCACCAAAAAAAGAAACCACAGGTTCATCTACACCGTATTACCGGTGACATTGCGATCAAAGGAGGAGACGTATGAATTGTCCGGTTTGTGAAGGCTCTCGCATGAAAGAAGTGGAGAAAAACGGCATTCTGATCGACATTTGCCCTACATGTAAAGGCGTTTGGCTGGATCGGGGTGAATTGGACAAGCTGATGCAGGACGTCCGGGAGGTCCGCCAGGATTACAACGAATGGTATTATGGCGATTCCCCCGGCAAGTATGGAACGAAGAAGGATTATCAGCCTTCAGGGCATTATGATCCATCGCAGCAGCAGTACCCACACCATGGCCATTCCCCTCACAAAAAGAAGAAAAAGAGTGTCATGGACATGTTTGGAGACTTGTTCGATTAAATCATTTCATATTCAAATTCCGAAACCTTTCCCGTATGCACACAAACAGCAACATTTCCTTCATCCGTCTGGGAACGCTTTATATAGGGAAAATAAAAAAGAGCTGCGGCGTTATGCGGCTCTTTTTTTATTGATCGCTACGCCGAATTTCGGCGCTCTTAATATTCTTTTTTTATGACGAAAAACGAGCCGCGGATCGTACCGGCCAATTTAGACTTTTGCCGGGCAAACTTAAACTTCCCTTCCAGCTCCTGGGGAACTTCCATCCCCTCCGATAGTTTAAAGCCAACAGCCCGCTTCTTTGGGTCATCCACTGTATACATGACATTCAGTCCAAGGCCGTCTTCATAAAAGACGTAGGTAAACTGGATATTTTCCACTTGAAAGCGGGAAGTCTCCAAAGGCTTGGCTGCAAACTCGATATCTCGCTCCTCTTTTAAAATACGGTTCACATCATCAAGGATCTCCTGACTTTCACTGGCGGGTACGACCGTGAACTCATGCTTGTATTTGTTCATAAAGTAACGGGCTTCATTCGCGCGCAAACCGGCCAGCGCTTCGGCCACCGGCGAAGACTCCAAACCAACCGTAGAGACATTCTTAAAATCAACGATGTAGGACATTCCTATTCCTCCTAAAAGTTTTGTGAGCATTACGACTTAGAGCACACTTCGAGCAAAACTTACTTCGGAAGCATGCGCTAAGTTTTGTGAGCATTACGACTTAGAGCACACTTCGAGCAAAACTTACTTCCTAACCACGGGAATCCACATTTCACCGAATACGAGACCGTCGCGCTCCCCCATTTCGACCGTGGCGTTCGGCCCGCCGACATAGGCGATGTCTTGTGCTTCCGGAAGGGCTTGACCGAAGGCAATGCCGGCGAGCTGGTTGCTGAGCTCATCCGACGTCGATGCTTCCCCTTTTACAACAAGGTACTCCCCTTTAGGGAATTGGATCATTCGTGATGCTTCCGGTAGCGTTGCTTCCGTCATAACGCCGGCGTAGTACATCATCTTGTTGTTGACCGCTTCGTTCACTGCAAATATGTAGTCGTTCTGAGCGATGGATTTAAGCGTATTCAGCCTTCCGTCCTGCTCGACGGACGACCAGAATTCGGATTTCTCCTTGTTGATGCCAGCATAATCCGTGTAGTCGCTTTTCAGCTCTGTTCCAATGCCCAAAACGATAAAGCTTTCTTTTTCTTCCAACGTATAGGTTGTCATATTCAATACCTTCCTTTTATTTGAATTGATCAAATGATTTGTCTTTTCATCTGATAGGTTTATAATAACGTTAAATCATGTCAAAAGTTGAACCTGTTTAGGGGGCTCTGATGAAAAAAGTTGAACGTATCAATATCATCATGCGCTATATCAACAACCGCGCCCACTTTACGATTTCTGAAATCATGAGGGAGTTTAACATCTCCCGTTCCACGGCAATTCGTGATATCCGGGAAATTGAAGGCATGGGGATGCCGCTTGTTGCCGAAGTTGGCAGGGATGGGGGTTATTTTGTCATGAACAACTCGATCCTGCCCACGGTCCGCTTTACCGATAACGAGATTAAGGCTCTTTTTATCGCCTTTATGGCTACGAGAAACCAGCAGCTCCCTTACCTTAAGAGCCGTCAGTCTTTGGCCGAAAAATTACTCGGCCTCATCTCGCAAAACCAGCAGGATGACCTTGTTCTGTTAAATCAAATTCTGCTGTTTGAAGGGACCAACCCCAATAACCCGGACCTGCTTGACCTTTCCGACCTCCCTCATCCGCGATTAGAGAAACTCATCCAGATTCTGCTTCTGGACAGCTATGTATTGGTTTCAATTCAGGAGGAACAGGAGATCAAATCGTATCCCGTGTATCTCCTTCATCTTTATCGTGAGAAGAGCGTATGGCTGATCGAAGGCTTTGATCTCGTGGAAGAGAAAAGAATGATTATCCCGGTAGATGATCTCATCGATGTAGAGGCTTACCCTGCCAAAAAAAGAGTGAACAAGAAGAAGATTCTGGAACAGCTCCGCAAGCAGGACGAATTCAATAACCTCGTTCTTGATCTGGGTCCAAAGGCGATCGCCCAATTCAGAAAATACCATCCGTTAAACGTATCCATATCCTATACGAATCCATACCAAACCACGGCCATGCTAAAAATGTTTATCGACGTCAATAAATCCGAAGAACTGCTCGAAATAACTAACTGGCTGCTATTCCTGGGCGGGGATATCAAGGTCAGGGAAATGCCGAAAGAGCTCTTGCACCATTTACAAGAAAGGTTACGCGTTTACACTCCTTAGGCTGTATCGGTTAAACCTTATGACAATCGTATGGACTTGGCTGATGTCCGTATAAGACTCGATGACTTCGAGGAGGGTGATCACCATCCAGCACCTTAAAAATATGGCGTATTATGCCATACCATTATGATGGATATTATCATCAAGATAAACGGTATCATCCATATTTTCACTGGATCCTTGGCTCGAACGTGTGACAACATGGCGCCAAACATCATGATAGCGATCCCTAGGGACACCCAGAAAGTTAGAACATAGACCCATATTCCGACGATGAGTCCTACGCCTGCGAGAAGCTGTATGATGCCTGTGAAGACTTTTAACCATGGAGGCAATTTCAGATTTTCGAAAATTTCAGTTTCCACCTTGCTTCCGGAAAGCTTCATAAAGCCTGTCATGAGAAACACGATGGCTAACAGAATTTGTAGAATGATAAACATATTTCCCCTCCCTTATGGACTGGTATGAAGTGCTCCTCTCCTTCCTGCATAGTGTCTCCGTTATTCAAAGCTGTATATGGTTGACCAAGAACTTCAAGGTACATATAATACGGACGAGGAGCGTGATCTTTGTGCCAACGATTTACAAGGAAATTATAATTCATGCCTCGCCTGAGCAGGTTTGGGATGCAGTCAGCGATGTAGGCGCCGTCCATCAACGCCTGGTTCCCGGTTATACCGAAAACACGATTATACATGGTTATGAACGAACACTTCTGTTACCGAATGGAGGAATCACTCGCGAAGTGATCGTTTCCATGGATGAGAATGAACGGAGACTCGCTTATGCAGTAAAAGAGGGACGCATGCCGCTGCTGCATCATCATGCCTCTTTCCAAGTCTTCCCCCATGACAATAACGGTACGAAGCTCGTTTGGATCACCGATTTCCTGCCGGAACATCTTGCAGATGAAATTCAAGCACGAATACACCGTGGTGCTGAGGTCATGAAAAAAACCATTGAGGCGGAAGCAAATAAAGGAACGGTTGAATAGCCCCTATTCGATATCACATAATATGTAACCGGATGATTCAGATCCACTGCACTGCGTGAGTCTGAATCATCCTTTTGAATATACTGCCGTGTTTTGGTCACCTTAAATGACTGCATACGACCTCACAATATTTCAATGTACCCTTCCGTTCCATTCAAGCGAATCCGCTGCCCGTCTTTTATCCTCTTTGTAGCCTTCTCCACGCCGACAACTGCCGGCAAGCCATACTCACGCGCGATCACGGCACCATGTGTCATCAGTCCGCCAACTTCAGTAACCAGACCTTTAATAGATACAAACAATGGCGTCCAGCCAGGGTCCGTAAAGGAGGTCACTAATATATCTCCATCTTCCAGATCGGCGTGTTCCATGTTCAAAATGACACGTGCTCTTCCTTCGATCACTCCGGAAGAAACAGGCAGGCCAACAATCGCATCAGACGGCAAATGTTCACGTGTGTACATGCCTGAGAAGATTTCACCCTCAGACGTGATGACACGCGGGGGAGTTAGTTTTTCGTAGAATTTGTACTCCTCTTTCCGTGTGCTGATGATCTGATCATCCAGTTTGTTGGTTCGTACGACGTCGTGAAGTTCTTCGAAAGTGAGATAGTATATATCTTCTTTGTCATGGATCACGCCAGCATGAACGAGTTGTTCCGCTTCTTTCATTAAAGCCTGCTTATAAACGAAGTAGCGGCTGATATATCCGTATTTGGGATACTCTCTATACCCGATGAAATTCCGAATGAGCCCGATCATTCGTTTGGTTTCTTTGGCTTTTTGTTCACCATCCGGTAATTGCTTCAATCGATCGATTAACTCACGCTCTTTTTCCCAAGCTTCCTGGCGCCCTTGCTCAAATTTACGTTTGCCGGCATTTGGCTCACTGTGTTTGATATTGCCCAGAATCAGCGGAACAAGGGAGATTGGTCTTTCGCTCCATCGCGTTCTCGTGATATCGATTTCTCCGGTACATCTCATTCCGTATTTGCCCAGATAATCCAAGATCGCATCTCGGGTTTGCTGCCCTCCCTCAAATTGAAGCAGTTCATCCAAAAAGTCATCATTTTTTGCCTGCTGCAAATAGTCAACGATTTCCGGATAAGGACGGATAACGTCCGCGACATCGAGCAGCGCGAGGCCCATTTCCGAAGTAATATTGTTGGGCACAGATTGCGAGAGCGTATCGGCTGCATTTTTTTCGCCCAACCACGCGTACATATGTTCATTGATCCATGACGTCGCATTCATAGCAGTCATAAAAACAGCTGTACTTTGCGGGTCGAATAAGATCTTTCTTAATTGCTGGATATCTTCCAGAATGAAGTCCAACAATACCGCTCCTGATTTGGCTTGGATATTATGTTTTAACTCTTCGATTGATGTTTGGCTACGCTTCATCAGCTCCGTAACGATTGTTGGATCGTTCTCGAATGGCGCCGGCATCTCTGTATTCCTTTTGCCCGGAGTCGGTGCTGCCTCATCCTGGGGTGACAATGTGATAAAATCCCGCTCTACAATGGTCTTAAGTGCGCTATGCGTGAGCGGATCGGATTCCACCATATTTAACAAAGCTTCCCGGCCGCCAGAAGTAGTCAGTCTGGGTCCAACATCTACAAACAACCTTCCACCGGCTTTATGCATAGGTGCAGGTGTAATTAACAGGTAAAAAGACAACCCCAGTGGTTTGATGGGATCCGTCATCATTTGTTGATGACCAACAGATAGATAGACGTGATCGTCATGATCAACCGCTTCAGGGATCGGATATAACGTAGTAATCGGCCGACTCTGGACAATATAAAATATATCATCAGCCAAACACCATTCAATATCTTGCGGGCAGCCAAAATAAGCTTCGATCTGTCTTCCGATGCGTGCTAGCCGTAAAATTTGCTGGTCAGTCAACGTTTGAGCCTTTTGCTGGTCCGGATCGATCTGCGTTGTCTCTGTTCCGCCTTCCTTCTTTCCATAGATAGCCAACGTCTTGGTTGCGATCTTCTTCTCTACGATCTCCTCTTCCCGGACTTTATAAGCATCGGCAGATACCAAGCCGGAGACCAGAGCTTCTCCAAGTCCAAAACCCGCATCGATAGAGAGCAATTTCCGGTTAGAAGTCATCGGATCGGCGGTGAATAAAATTCCTGAAGCCTGCGGGAAAACCATCCTTTGGACGATGACCGATAAATACACCTGACGGTGGTCAAATCCATTCTGGATACGGTAGATGACCGCGCGATCGGTAAACAAGGAAGCCCAGCATTTGCTGATATGTCGCAAGATGGCATCGACGCCGATAATATTTAAATAAGTGTCTTGTTGCCCCGCAAATGAAGCATGAGGCAAATCCTCGGCAGTCGCACTCGAACGCACGGCATAAGCATGCTCCTCACCGGACTGGGAAATATATTGAGTCACTGCTTTCACAACCGCAGCAGGAATTTCTGTCTCCATAATGATGTGCCGAATCTCTTTGCTGATTTCACTCATTTGACCTCGATCTTCAGCTTTCAGCATGGTTAGTCGATGGAGCAACGCTTGGTATGTTTCATTTTGTTCGATGGCTTGTTGAAATCCCACGGTTGTGACGCAAAATCCTCCAGGTACCTCTATGTCTTCCATTTTCGATAGCCGTCCTAAATTCAACCCTTTACCGCCAACGAGAAAGAGCTGAGTTTTTTCGATTTCGTGAAAATCAAGAACCAATGAACTCATTCAACATCTCTCCTAACCACTAATTTCAAAAAAAATATTTGACAAGGATTTCTCAGCATGGTAAACTAAAAATATAAGATGGATAAATTATGTCTTCATAACAAAGTTCAGATGTGATCTGATTATATCATTGTATCTTTTTATGTGCAATACTTAAGAACCTGGCCTAATCGCCAAGGTTCTTTTTTGGTTGTTCCGCTTTTCTTGGCAAGCTTACATCCCCACTATCCCCACTATGGTTACAAGGAAAAAAACGGCTGCCGCGTTCAGGCTGCCGTTTTTCTTCAAAAACTCTCCACTTTAGGATCTCTTACCGCTGTTTTTAGCTGAATTCACCGGTTGATTTGCTTCCACTTCTGTCAGCTTCTCACCGAATTGATCCAGCCGTCCTGGAGAAGAGGCAGGTCCGTCGTTCTTTGGCTTGTTGTTTCTTCCAGACATGACGTTCACCTCCATTCATAACATGAGCAGCTGACCGTCTTTTCATACCTTCATGATTTATGCGATGTGGTACTATACAATCGACCCGAAAGCGCTTAATATTTTCTATGATGCAGTTGAA
The DNA here is from genome assembly GCF_051966755.1 of Paenibacillus sp. SAFN-054. Taxonomy (NCBI): domain Bacteria; kingdom Bacillati; phylum Bacillota; class Bacilli; order Caryophanales; family Paenibacillaceae; genus Paenibacillus; species Paenibacillus sp. SAFN-054. Next base: position 1,079,783 of record NZ_JBQCKS010000001.1, on the reverse strand, counting down.
TGAACTTTAATTCAATGGAAGATAGGGGACGATCAACACCCGTTTCGATGAAAATGAACTTATTCGTGAAGGAGTCATGAACAGACATGTTGGAGTCAAGCATAACCAATCAATTGAAAAAAACGCTACAAGCAAGCATTGATAACAAAGAGATTGCCGGAGCAAATTTCATGGTAATCAAGAACGGCAACGAGGTTTTTTACCATGAAGGCGGCTTGGCAGACATCGAGTCGGAACGCCCAATAGCAAGAGATTCGATATTCCGTTTGTATTCCATGACTAAGCCGATTACCGCCACGGCTGTCATGATGTTATTGGAACGCGGTGAAATCGATTTGTTTGATCCGGTCAGCCGGTACATACCGGGTTTCCATCAGCAGCAGGTCGAGAGAAATGGAGAACTGGTGCCGGCTGGCCGGGAAGTTAACATTCATGATTTGCTGAATATGACATCCGGATTGACCTATGGCGGAACCGATCAAGCCGGACAGCACACCGAAGCATTGTTCCGGGAATTGGGCACCCGATTGTATGGTGATAACCCCATGAGCACCATGGAGTTCGCAAATCGCCTCGGCCAAGGCCCTCTTTCGTTTGAGCCGGGATCGTCCTGGCAATATGGATCGTCGGCGGATGTTCTTGGCGCGATTGTGGAAGCGGTCAGCGGCATGCGGTACGGGCAATTTTTACAAAAGGAAATATTCGAACCGCTCGAAATGAAAGATACAGGCTTCTCGCTCCCTGAGACAAAGAGACCACGCCTCGCGAAAACCTATCAGGTTGATGGCGAAGGCGGCCTGAAGCTGTACGCGGAAAACCATCTGGGTATCGGTCATCAAATGGACCTGGAACCGGCATTTGAGTCCGGCGGGGCAGGCCTTGCTTCCACGATTGACGATGCCGCCAAATTTACGACGATGCTGATGAATCAAGGCAGCCTAAACGGCGTGCGACTGCTGAATCCGAGAACCGTTCATTATCTGACTTCTCCTGCATTGACCGACTGGCAGCAAAAAGGCTTCGATACGTGGCATTCGTTACGCGGCCATAGCTACGGCAACCAAATGCGCATCATGACCCATCCCGGTAAGGCGGGATTCATTGGCAGTCAGGGTGAATACGGCTGGGACGGCTGGCTTGGGGCTTACTTCTGCAACAGTCCTCAAGATGATTTGTCAATCCTGTTTATGACCCAGAAAAAAGATGCAGGCACAATGTCAATTACACGGAAGCTGCGTAACATTGTATTCAGCAGCTTATAGGCCAAGAGGAGCGACTGCTGCGGCAGCCGCTCCTCTTTGTTGTATATAGTTCCTGACCATGGTGTTAAGAACAGTCACATGCTCACTGGTTTAGAGGCGTGTCCACTTTTCCTTGCAGATGCGCCAGCCGCACCAAAATCGTCGCCGCTTCTGCACGTGTGACCGGCTTTGCCGGGTCGAACTTGCCCCCTGCTGCTTCCATCAGGCCAAATTTCAGCATGAGCGCAACGGCTCCTTTGTTCTGGATGGCATTTGCGTCAGAGAGAGACAATACCTGCGCATCCTGCTGGAGAAACTTGGACAAACGGTCGTAATGGAGAGCTGTGGCCAGGCTGCCCGCTACCGCTTCACGGGTCAGCTGCTGTTCCGGGTGAAGTTCGGACGATTTCGTATCGCCAAGCCATCCCTTACCCGAGAACAATTGAAGTGCACTTGCGAGCGGACTGTCCAAAGGTACATCGGAATAGATCTTCTGCGTGGAGCCACCGCTATAACCTTGATCCGGGCTAACCCCATTTGCCATCATCTGAATCCATTCTCCCAAGGTCAGTGTCGAATCGGGATGTAGCAAACCGTCTTCCATTGGAGATAAAACGCGGTATTCAAGCAGCGTTGCCAAATCCTTGCTTGCCGCGTGATTCACTGCATCGGAAGGAAGCGCAGTGCTTTGTCCCCGGTTTGGGCTAGGCAGCATGTTTATTGTCTCTGATTTGCCTGTGACTCCGTTGATATACCCTATGTTCCTGTCCTCATGAAGCGTTGGCACATATGCCAGCCGAACGGTAGGCTCCACATAGGTGGAATCAACGGTGTAGCCGCCGCTGCTTATATATCTTAGCTCCACGCTGATTTCCTCCAGCATACGCTTTTGGGCTTCTTCTGGAGTGACTGCGGCTTTTAATCCATCCATGGATTTGAAATCTGCTTCTGACAGATAGCTTTCCGCATCATAACGAAGGAGCTTGCCGCTTCCATCAATAGACACGTTCACCACGCTTCCGTTAATGGGCAATTCCTTATAAAAGCGCTGGAATACAAATTGATAGACGCTCTTCGATGATGCCGCATTTGAAGAATGGACGTTAGACAGCTTCAAAACATTGGCCGCATTCGGATAGTGTGCGAGCACCAACTCGACGGCTTTGGATTTCGCCTGGTTTTCCGTTATCACAGGAGCAGAAGTGGTGTTCGTTTCGCTTCTATAATAGTCATAATAACTGAGCAGCTGCCCCGACTCGGCGTCCACGGTTGCATGTTTGTTATCACCCGGAAACGCCCCTGAATTTCTCTTGTTCCAGTCCAGATTCCACACCTGCTTGAAGCCGTACGAGCCATTCCCCAGATGGGATTGAAGTTGGTATTCCGATCCCGGAGCGATCTCTTTCACGCGCTGAAGCGCTTCGTCCGCTGTCATCTCGCCTCCCGCATGCCGCGTAAACATCTTTTTGGAAGGCGTTAATGGGGAGTAGCTAACCGCTTGACCGGCGGCATCGATTACTGTTCCATATATGGTATCAATCCGCTTACCGGCGTTTGCATCGAAGGGCTCTACAACCCTGTCTGGAATGTAGCCGAGTTTCCATTCCCGATGGGTGGATGCGCTATAGAGCGAGGTGGCCGGTATGTAAGCGAGTTTCGCGGACAAGCCCTGCTTAAGCTGCTTCTCTGCTTCCTCTTTGCTGATGGCTGCCTTGGCTGACGGATAAATCCCTTGATAAGTATTTCTGGAAAAGCGGATAACATTGCCGTTTCCGTCTACATCAAGGCTCACGTACTCATTGTCGGACGGAATTCCATTGACATCGATCGAATACGAGAAGGTATACAGAACCGGTCCAAACAAGGTTTGGTTCGACGGATAAATGAAGTTGGTGAAAGGTTTCATCGTACCTGCCTTAATGGAGGGTGCTGCTTTGGCAATAAAAGCTTGGGCAATCTTTTCTGCTGCCTGTTTGGAAACTGCCGGAGGATAATAGGCCGTGTTCGTATCATCTTGCGGAACCATATAAGGATAATAAAAACTAAGTATATCACCCGTCAGGGCGTCGACATCGGTACTGAACCCGGAAGAACCGTTCCCCTTTTCAATAGACCAATTCAGCACCCAGATCTTTTTGTTATTGGCAGGAAAAACATTCTGCTGCCCGTAATCCACCCTGACCAGCCTGGCCTCCTTCAAAATGGGAAATAGAGATCTTGCTCGTGCTTCTGCTTGCTCTTTCGTAATTTTGGCATCAGCCGGGTTAAGGCCCTTCGTTGCAGCGGAGCCGCTGCCTTGAGAAGACTGCGTCTTAGATTCCGTCACAACAGGCGCTGTGCTCGGCGCCGCAGACACCAGTAAAGGCATTTGCAGAAGACTTAGTCCGATGGTGCCTGCCAGCCATTTTTTGGCAACGGATCCTCCTGATCTTAAGCTTCTCGCCTCTGTCCGATGCAAAGGCATTCCAGCGGAATGATTTCGATCTTTCATTCATGTTCCTCCCTATATTTACAAATAAAACCATTTTAATTATAACATAGGAAGCTGACATTACGACCCGTGATATGAAATGATCAACATAGAAAACCACACCTCGCTAGATTGGTAAGCCATCTTGCTGAACAGGAATTTGGATAGGGCATGTTACTTTCCAAATGATTATCATCCGGCCCAGACGTCTTTGGCGTATTGTCCTGACGACTCCAAGCCGGACAACCACGAAGCAGCATCTTCTCCGTTCACGCCATAACGGCCACAATAGGAACGGATTAAAGTTTGCTCCACCTCTGGGGCCATCCTGGAACCGTCGCCGCAAATATATAATTTCGCACCTGCCTCAAGCAGTGACAGCAGCAATGCTCCGTCTTGTTGCATCAAATGCTGAACGTAGCACTTCTCCACACCATCTACCCTAGAAAAGGCCGTATGCAAGGTCACCAATCCTTCGCGCTCCGCCTGCTCAAACTCCTCACGATAAAGGTAGTCGTGCTCAGGGTTCCGGCAGCCGAAGTAAAGATGCGCGGCACCCAGCGCTTCGCCTGCCTCCCGAAGCGCTCGTCGCGCCTGGATAAATCCTCTGAACGGAGCCACACCCGTTCCCGGTCCGATCATGATGATAGGCGTTACCGGATCCTCCGGCAGTGCAAAACCCGATTCGGCAGAACGGATAAACATCAATACTTCAGTCCCTGTCTCCGCATTAGCCAGGTAGTTGGATGCCACTCCATAATATTGTCCTTTGCCGCTCCAGGCAGACTCCATGACGACGCTGACGGTGATGCTTGCCATATTACGGCTTATTTTAGGTGAGCTTGAAATCGAGTAATATCTCGGCTTCAGGGGTGGCAGAAGCTCAAGAAACCGCTCAAACGGCAGCTCGCAAGCTTCATATTGTTCAAGCAGGTCGAGCATGGTGATCCGTTTCGCCCGTATTTCTTCCTTATAGTTCTCTTCTACTAGCAGATTTTGAAGCTCTTTGACATGCGGCGGGCATACCGTAAAAGCGGCCATCTCCCGAATTTGCGCCCTTGTGGCCGGCTCCTGCAATTCTACGCTGCGAGACAGCAGATCGTCCAGACGGACAGGAACGCCTGCCGGCAAATGAGCACCGCTTCTACCTTTAGCAGATAGGATAAGGTGGACGTCCTCGTCCAGGTTAAATCTTCGCAGTACTCGTTCAACCAGCGTTGCCCGATTCACCGGCAGCACTCCCAGATGATCTCCTTCGCAATAATCCGTTCCCGGAGGCAGCGAAACCTCAATATGCTGCGTAATTCTTCCGCTATTCTCATGCTGCAGATTGCGGCTATGAACAATGCGTCCACTCACCGCGTGATAGGTCTCGGATAGCGGAACTGCGGCTACCCCCCGTACGAATTTAACGGACAAGTTACCCTGCTTCGGTTCACTTCTTGTCGTAGCCGGTAGTCCAATTGCCTGCATCAGATCCGGCCATAAGTGTTCCGTCCACTCATCCACTTCCCGCTCAAAATCGCCACTCGCATCACTTTCGCCGCGTGGAAGCAAGCGCTGTGCCCCTTTCATCGCAAGCTTCTCGTCAATCAAGCGGGGAATGCGCTGATATGTGCTTGCCCAGTTATGGTCACCGCAGCCGAATACCGCATATCGCACACCCTGGATTTCAGATTCCTGCACAACTTCCAGCCACTCCATAAAAGATTTGGCATTAGTAGGCGGCTGACCATTGTAAGAGGCAGAAACAATCACAACGACTCCTTCCTTCGGAAGCTTTCCGACATAGTCGTCCAATGCGCCTACCTGGCTGTCGAATCCTTGGTATTTGGCTGCATCCGCAACTTCTCTGGCTATTCCCTCTGCCGTTCCCAAATTTGAACCATACAAAGCAAGCAGTGGCGTGCGATGGGCATTGACGGGAGAAAGATCAAGCTTGGCAGTTTCCTGCTTCTCCGAATCCGGTGAAGCCGGTTTACGTCCTCCTGGAATCAGGAGAGCGGATCCGTTGTGACGGCTTCGAACTTTAATGCGGAACCCATCCGGTTTCAAAGTGAGTGTCTCTTTAACCTTCAGCTCATAATTCTGATCATCTACGAATTCAAAATACTTGAGAACCAACCCAAGCACCAGGGTTGCCTCCTGCAGCGCAAATTGCTGCCCGATGCAAGCGCGCTGCCCGTTACCGAACGGTTTGTACGCATCATGCGGTATCTCGCTTGGATCCTCGAAGCGCTCCGGTCTGAATGCTTCTACGTCGTCTCCCCAGACACGGGTGTCCCTATGTAGTCCAGGAATCAGGACCGTCACACTGTCTCCCTTACTCATCGGGTAGATACCGCCAATCGCCGTATCCTCTTTTGCATATAACGAGAAGGCAGGTGCTGTCGGCCATAGCCGAAGCGATTCGCTGAGGACCATGCGGACATATTTGAGCTCCCTCACCTGGTTGTAGGTCGGAACGGGATCTTGCATTACACGGTCCACTTCGTTGACCACCTTACGCAGAGCATCCGGATTCTTCATCAGATAATAAATGGCAAAGGAAAGCAATCCGCTCGTTGTCTCATGCCCCGCGATAAGAAACGTGATCATCTGATACCGGATGTTCTCGTGGTCCAGACGTTCGCCAGTATCAGGATCGACACCTTCCAGCATATGCCCAAGCAGATCACCTTCTTCCCCACCATACCTCTTACGTTCTTGAATGAGCTCATCCACAAGAGAGAACATGGAATGGATGTCCTCCTGAAACTGCCGTTTCTTTTTGATCATAAACATGTCTTGAATGCCCAGACGATGAAGCTGGTTCATGCCTTCATCAAGCGCCCGTACCATGCTGTTGATAAACGGATGATTGTCCTCACGGTAGAAGCTGTTGAACCGGTAATTAAAACCGCACAGACCGATGGTATCCAGCGTAAGTCGCGTCATGTCGGCGGGAACGTCAACGGTATCATCCGGATTGAGTCGATCCCATTTCTGGATGAGCTGCATTGCGATATCAACCATTTTCGTGTGATAGCCTTGCATTGCGCGCTGGCTGAAGCTGGAGAGAAGTATGTTATGGGCTTTTTTCCAATTTGGCTCATGCGTAGCGCTGGTAAACAATCCGTCACCTGCGAAAGAACGGACATTCTGAAGCGGCGCCCATACTCGTTTGTCAAATCGCTTCTCGTCACAAGCGTCCTTAACGTATTCATGACCGGAGACATACAATTCACTGCGCCCTCCCGGATACTGAAACTGAAAAATCGGCCCGATTTCCGAGGCGATCTTCACAAGCGATTGAATCGGAGCCGCGGAATCCAGCAGCGGTAGATTACCAAGTGGCCCGTATGTTTTCGGTTGAGGTATCTGTTTTGTTGGTGACATAATTTCTCCCTCCATGTTCCCTTTGATGTCTTTGTCCTTTTGTCTGTGCGAGGTGAAACACTTCCCAAGACCAAGTGACCATAATCGTAATTTGGTCATTTTACGTGATGCGAAGGCGAATTCGATGCTAAATTGATGCTTTCCTTTACAATTGCTGCCTTCTCCACTCTTTACCCTAACATGATCAAGATATCCCGCACATCAGCCGGAGGTCCGTAAAATAGACATTCGTCTGCTGACTTTCCATTAGTACTTTCCAACCAAGAATGTCTGCTGTTAAACCTTTAGGACTAGGTACGAAATCAATATGTTCGGATTCCAAAAAAGTGGTCCATCTCAGGATCCTGGCTGCCGGATATGGATTTTGGATGGTATGTTGCTTATGTTGAAACAGATCATAAAAATCCGTAAAATAAAGAAACGTTCATCGCTTCGGCTGCTACAGAATAAGACGGAATATCTAGGAGGATCACCGTGAACAGATCGGAAATCGGTTATCAACGAATGCATAATCAGCGGATTACAGGCAACAGGTGCGGGAAACCGGATGAGGTCGTGCGTCATCTCGGGGCCATGCAGGCTCAGGATTATCATCAGGTGCTCTGGGCGATCGGCTCGCGCATGCAGCATGCCAGTGTATCGGATGTTGAACGCAGCATCGCAGAGCGCGAAATCGTGCTGACATGGCCCATGCGCGGGACGATTCACGCGGTGCCACCGGAATCCGTAAGGACGATGCTGCACTTGTTGACTCCGCGTATTTTGGCGGGCGACAAGCGCAGACTCGAACAGTTGGAACTAACGAAGGAAATCATCGAACAGAGCATAAAACTGATGTCTACTGCTCTGCATGGACACCAAAGGATTACGCGCCAAGACGCCATGCAGCTGCTCGAGGAAGCAGGAATCCGTACGACGGGTCAGCGGGGATATCACCTGCTGTGGCATATGGCGCAGACAGGATTAATCTGTCTGGGACCACGGGAAGGAAAGCAGCAGACATTCGTCCTGTTGGACGAATGGGTAACGCCTGCGCACGATGCATCCCGGGAGGAAGTGCTGCTGCAGTTAACCGAGCGATATTACGCCGGGCATGGCCCCGCTACCGTCCAAGATTTCGCCTGGTGGACCGGGTTGACGCTTTCGGATGCCCGTCTGGGATTGCGGTTGGCGAAAAGTCAGCTCGAGTCCGCGATGATTGATCAGCGGGAGTTTTGGTACCATTCGTCAGCCGCTCGCTTCTCTGAATTCCGACCGAGCGTCTATTTGCTTGCGGGATTCGATGAGTACCTGCTCGGTTATAAAGACCGTTCCGATGTACTATGTAAGGAGCACGCCAAGTATATCGTTCCCGGCGGCAATGGCGTGTTCATGCCGAGTATTGTCATTGACGGACAGGTAGCGGGCATATGGAAACGCAAGGCCAAAGCCAAAGGGCTCGACATGTTATTGGAGTTGTTTGCTGCACATGATGATCGGACCGAGGAACTGATTACAGCCGCAGCGAGGTACAGCGAATTCATGGAACTGCCTCTTTTATCGGTGGACATACAGGTGATCCCTTCGAAGTAACCTTCACCCGGTAAAAGATTAATCACGCTAACCCGAGCAGTGTCTCCAAACACATTGGTGTTTTCCGTCATATAGCCAAACAAGGATTGCTCGCCAGGAGCAGCCCTTGTTTTATTCGTTACAGGTTATTGGGTTATAGCGCTAAAATAGCGCTGCACCCTATTCAATTTCTGTCCGTGCCTGCCTTTCGGGCTCTCCATGCTTCCGAATTCAAAAAACTTCACTTTGCGGATGCCTACATATTGAAGCAGTGCTTTCCTCATCAGAATTTTATGTGCATTACCCAACCAGTACAAAGGATACAGTGCCGGCCCTTTCATGGAGGAGATGCAAACCGCAGTTTTGCCTTTCAAAAGTCCTTCCGGCAGAAGCTTTCCAAGATCCCGGTAGGCGAAATTCGAGGCAAACATCTGGTCGATATACCCGAGGAGCATCGCGGGAGGTCTTCCCCACCAAATCGGATAGACGAATACTAATTTGTCCGCCCAAAGGATCTGCTGGCGGTATTTCTCCAGCTTGGGATCGACATGCATATCCCTTCTCCGTTTGTTATCGTTAAAGACCAATACCGGATCGAACCTCTCTTCATATAAATCAAGCACCTGAACTTCCTTGATATGGGCGTTCTTACGGCTTCCCTCGATGACCTTCTGCAAAAATGAATAACTTAGGCTTCGATGATTCGGATGCGTATAAATCACCAACACGTTCATGGCTCCACCTCGTTAATTATCATTTGATAACAAAATGGTAGCATGATTATCTTTTAGTTGTCAATTGATAATTATCCATTAATAATTGTAGTTTGATAATTAGTTTGTTATTGTGTCAATAAGAGGTGATCGCAATGGAGGAAGAAGCGCTATTTCAAAAGTTCGTGACTTTTACGACAGCCGTGCACGAAGTGACCCATGAATTAACCAAGGATATCAAACCGGATGACATTACACCCGTTCAATACAGCATTCTGGAGTATATCGCCGTCAGTCAACCCGTTACCCTCAGTCAAATCAGCGACTGTAAGCATATTTCCATGCCGAATACGAGCCGCGAGATGAAGAAGCTGACCGAGAAACATCTGTGCGAAAAATTCAGTGTCGCCGAAGACCGGCGCAAGCAGTTGATCCGGCTCACCGAAGCTGGCCAGACCATGATGAACGCAGCGTTTCAACGCATCGGCGGGCGATTTTTGGAACGAATCAAGGATGCTTCCGCAGAACAATTGGAGGACATCGAAAGAGCCTTGGATGTGCTTCAATCCAGGGTGTTTTATGATGGGTAACAGGGAGTTAGAGGTTGAAGGGGCACAATAAAGAGCTTTTACCGCTGCCTCTTTAGGCAACCATAAAAGCTCTCCTCGGTTTCGCTTTTCCGCAGCGTTCTCTTTAAAACTTCTCCGGAAACTGTTTGATGATGCCTTCCGTCAGGATGTCGGCCAAATGAATCATATGGATTTCATTTTTATCGGTAGCCGCAATATCGGCCTTCCAATCTCCTTTAAGACAGTCCAGAACGATTTCCTTAATCAGCTGAAGGTGTTCATACAGCATGTCCTGCAGCACTTTAAACTGCCAATTCGGATTCGCTGAGCTCAAAAATTGGGCGATATCGTCAGCGTTTCTGTGCCAGTCCGCATCCAGCTTCTCCACATCAGCCTGATTCCCCGCTTTAGCCGCAGCGACAATCTTTCCTGCGATCAGAATATGCTCTCTGAGAAGATCAGCCAGCTTGTTGCCTGCTGCTTCGCCGTAATAGGGTTTAATAACGTTACCTATGTCCTGCTGATTCCGTAAAAGGCGGTCCAGTACATCCTGCTGATCCGGACGGTTGGATATCGCGCTGACAATATAGCTTCTCGTCCAGATCGTATGGTCAATCCAGACCTTCTGCATATCGACTTTCAACTGCACCATTTGGGGGCTTAGGCAAACCGGGGCTTTCTTCTCGCTTCCTTTTGCTTGTCCGAAAACGACTGCCTGCGTCATGCTAAAAAAAAGCGCCAAGGTTAAAGGCAGCGCCAGCAACCATTTATTTTTCACATTTATCTGCTCCCTTTGTACGTTTGGAATAAAATAGGCTGTCTTATTATGGTTAACCTATCCGATTTTATTCGCTGTACTTGGAACATTTTAAAAGCCTCGTGTTTCTTGTGAGTTCAACACTACTTATGAAAAACCCTCCAAACCGGCAGCGGTCTGGAGGGTTAATCGTTATAGCACAGGCTGGGCTATGATATCCACGAAAAATCGTTATCGCAGCGACTTGGTATCCAGCTCGTATTGGGTTTCTTTGGACTTGAAGGAAATGAAGAATCCAACCATCAATACGACGCTCGCCATCACATACGGAGTATTCAAATTCAAATCAAACAATGCTCCTGCAATAATCGGACCAATGATGTTTCCAAGGCTGGTGAAGGCTGAATTCAGACCCGCAACATAGCCCTGCTCCTCGTTAGCGAATTTGGACATTTGGGTCCCGATGGCAGGGCGCAGGATGTCCATTGCAAGAAACAAGACAAAAGAAACTGCAAACATGAGCCAAAACGTGTGTACAAACAGTGTAAGTATAATAAAGAGGACAGACACCAGGATACTGACGGTAATGATCCTCTTCTCCCCGAAACGATTAATAATCCAGCCGAAAATGGTGACCTGCACAACAGCCCCGCTGATCGAACCGAATGTAATGATGAAGGCGATATCTTTTGGGGTGAAGCCGAATTTGTGATCGACAAACAGTCCAAACACCGTTTCATAATTCGCCAGACCGAAGGAAGCGATGAACACGACAATCAAACTGATAAAATAAGGCGCCCGGTATGAAGCAGCTAGCTGACCCAGCAGTCCGGTTTGAGCGGATCGTGATGCTCCCTCTTCCTTGCGATCTTTCCCCTCCCTATTCACTTCACGCAAGAACAGCGCGGAAACTGCCAGCGCAAGCAAGCCGCCGACAGCTGCAGCGTAGAAAGGAACCCGGATGCCGTATTCGGCCAGATACCCTCCGATTCCCGGTCCGATGATAAAGCCCGTGGTAATGGCTGCATTAATGTATCCCATCCCTTTGCCGCGTTCTTCTTCACTCGTGACGTCAGCCGTGTAAGCCATAACGGCAGGCATGACGAGAGCGGCGCTCACTCCTCCCAGCATTCTGGCGAGAAACAGCAACGGAAGCGTGCTTGCAGCGCCAAACATCCATTCCGATGCGGCGAAGAGCAGCAATCCGGCCAGAATGACTTTTTTGCGCCCGATTGAATCGGAAAGACGTCCGGCGATCGGCGAGAATACGAGCTGGGTGATCGAAAAAGCCGCAACCAGCAGTCCGAGAATGCTTCCGTTAATATGAAGCAGGTTCATGTAACTGGGCATGATCGGTATAATGAGACCGATTCCCGTGAAAATAATGAAGTTGTTAAGCATGAGAAGCAGAATTGCTCCCCGGTTTCTAAGCAGCAGCGACATACAAAAAAGCCTCCATGAATTTCTGCATTAATACTGAACATTCGTTATGTATTGTGTTCCGGAATAACGTAAGCGGATTGCAGCCGTAAGATTCTCCTTATTGTTCCGCGACGCCGTTTAAAAATACAGTGACAGCATCCCGATAAAGCGCGATCGTCTTTTCAGGCGCCAAGCTTCTCGATAGCTGGTTTGCACCGAAAAAGATGGCTTCCAATACGACAGCAAGGCGTTCTGCATCCCCAGGCTTAAACTCACCGCTATCAATTCCTTGCTGCAGCAGCTTTTGATTAAACGCCAAATGCTTGCCGTTCATCTCGGCCATTCTGGTCTCCACCTCAGAAGTCTTCTCCTCATTATGGAAGAACTCATCGGCAGCCTTCGTAAGCGGATGATTCAAGTCATCGGTCGCAAGCTGTTCGGCCACGGCATAAAGCTTCTCGCGTGTGGTTGTATACAAATGCTCACTTTGTTCCCAATTCAATTCCCACTCACGGTCCCATTCTTCTATTAAATAAAGAAACAGGCCCTCTTTGCTCTTGAAGTGGTAATAGATATTGCCTTTACTGCTTCCGGTTACGCTCACGATCTCTTCGATCGAAGTCGCTTTATAACCCCTCTGGACAAAAAGCGCGCGAGCCGCAGCCGCAATCTTCTTCTTGGTCTGCTCGCTCTGAAGCTGCTTCTGATTCATAACGTCACTCCAATACATTGAGTATACCGAACGTTCAGTCAGTATTTTAGCATAATGGTATATATAAGGCAATATAAGCCGAGATAGGACTCGGCTTAATTAGGTGGGCACCTTACCGGTTTGCCCATCGCCAATTTTAAGGGATGAAGTCATCCAAGCGAGTCCTAGTAATTGATGCTTTGGGAGAAAGGGATGTCCCGCACTTGAACCGCACCGGTCGGACATCCTTCTTGCGCATCTATCAAATCATTCAAGAGAGACTCGTCCTCAATAGCCGTCTCCCCCTTATTCCCATCACCCTGATAGATAACCTCCGCGAATCCAGCCTCATCATAGTCGAAAAGGGTTGGTGCTATTTCCCCGCATTGCCCGCAAGCGATGCATGAGTCCTTATCCACCCGTGTGTATTTAGCCATGTCAGCACTCCTTTTCAATTGAGATAATCGAATTTCTGATTCAATCCGGCAAATTGTTTACGAATATTCATACTGGTCTTTTTTCAAATAATGAATGCAAGCTTAATTTTTTACCAAGACGACATTTCCGTTCTCTTCCAGCTGTTTTGGGCGACACAAACATATACATATTGATCGTCCCAAGCCATCTGACCCTGGCTGCAGACCGCATGCGATGAAGCGGGTGTATACTTGTTGCGGATACGCAGCTTATCCCCGTTTATGTCCAGCTTAGTGTCTGGGTCCGTCGTTCCAATGCCGACATTCCCTTCGCTGCGTTGTATGGTAAGCGGTGAATCGACCACTTCGCCGTTATCGCTGTAACGAACAAACTGCAGATCGGATCCCGTATTCTCGCCGGCTTCCTTGGTGCTGTCCGCTCGGACAGCCCATCGGGGAGTCGTCTTATTATCCTTGCCTGCCGCACTGAACTGGATATCCCGGTTCGTCTCATTTTCCCCTGCGACCCGCAAGATTCCGCTCATGACATTGAAGTTGGATGAATGGGTACGAATTTCGCTTATATCCGTATCAAAGGGAATTTCAAACCGGGTAAACAACTGGTTCGCGTCGGGACCTGTCGGTGACATTGTCGTTTCGAACGAGAGATGCTTATGGTCGTGCTGCTTCGGATTGTTTGCCTTGTCATGGGAAATAATCGCTGTCTTATCCTTGCCTGTCTCATCGACCCAGACGATGGCCGGCTTGGCCCTTTCCGCTGTCCATTGCAGACGGATGAGATCCGATTGATGACCTTCTTCCTCGATCCATTTCTTATCGGTAGAAAAGAGCAGCCGCTCGTTGTGCGGAATGCGGATATCGCTGCCTTTTTGCACAGCATCACCGAGAGCAACCTCTTTTCCTTCCTCCTGCTCCTTCTGATCGGAGCATCCCATGCCCAGCAAACTGATGCATCCCAATATAACCACTATCATTTTTAATAATTTCATTGTGAATCCCTCCATATGCCGAACACAATCGACTCAATCATGATAATGAACACAAGACTTTGTCTGATCGTATTATAAGCAGCCTGCAGACGTACACCCATTTAGCCGAATTTCCCGGAAAAATGATTCTTTTCGTCTATAAATTCTTGGCGTCATTCACCCGACCTCGATGATTTCGTGGGTATAATTGATTAAATCCGGCCATCAGGACTTTATAGGTTCAGCAGGGAGGACTGCTTGTTGCTTTAGGCATTGATTGATTAGGACAAGAAACCCAGAAGAAAGACATAAAAATGAGGGCGCTCCGCCTTCATGACGTTTGAGCCGCCCTCACTTTCAATTCAATCTATGATGAGTAAATAGATTTCCCCCATGAAAAGGCATTGATGCTTACTTCAAATAGCTTCCGGTGATCGATTGTTCTGCTTGGATGATCTGCCGGGGTGTTCCCTCGAAAACGACCTCGCCGCCTTTGCTGCCCCCGTCGGGTCCCATATCGATGATCCAATCGGCTTGGCTGATCACCTCGAGATTGTGCTCGATGATGATCACCGTATTCCCTGTATCCACGAGTCGATTCATGATCTTCAAAAGGTGGCCGATATCCGACATATGCAGACCGGTCGTCGGCTCGTCCATCACGTAGATACTGCCCTTCTTATGAAGCTCGCTTGCCAGCTTGATGCGCTGGCATTCTCCGCCCGAGAGCGTACTCAGCGGCTGGCCCAGCGTAATATAATTCAGTCCGACATCGCTCATGGCCTGAAGCTTGCGCCCAACCTCTTTGATCCGGAAAAAATCCAGTGCCTGCTCGACTGTCATTTCCAGCACTTCGGCAATCGACTTGCCGTTCAACTTGTATGCGAGCACCTCTTCCTTGAAACGCCTGCCTCCGCATTCTTCGCAAGGCAGCTTCACGCTTTCCAGAAACGAAAGATCCGTATAAACAACGCCAAGACCTTGGCAATTCTCGCAAGCTCCCTTGGAGTTGAAGCTGAACAAGCCCGGGCTCACTTTGTTCGCGGAAGCAAATGCCTTGCGTACATCGTCCATTATGCCCGTGTAGGTCGCGGGATTCGAACGCGTCGACACCCCTATCGCTGATTGGTCGATGACAATCGCATCCGGATGCTGGCTAAGAAATACGTCATTAATGAGCGTGCTCTTGCCCGAGCCAGCTACTCCGGTAACGACTGTCAGTACGCCGGTTGGAATGTCCACGCTCACGTTCTGCAGATTATGCAGATTAGCATTCTTGATGGATAGTTTACCGGAAGGCTGCCTGCAGTCACTCTTTAGCTGCAGAGGGCGCTTCATATGAGTGCCTGTCAATGTCCCTGATTCCAGCAGGCCTGGGAAAGTTCCTTCATATACGATGGTTCCACCGCGGCTGCCGGCATAAGGGCCTACGTCCACGATATGATCCGCCACCTTGATTACATCGGGATCATGTTCGACGACAAGCACGGTGTTGCCCTTGTCGCGGAGTTTTTGAAGTAATTCATTTAACCGGTGTACGTCCCGAGGATGCAAGCCAACACTCGGCTCATCAAAGATGTAAGTGACATCGACCAGACTGCCGCTGAGGTGCTTGACCATTTTGACGCGCTGAGATTCGCCGCCGGACAGCGTATCTGTTTCACGATCCAGCGTCAAATAGTCTAGCCCGATGTCCACCAGATGCTGCAGCCGCTCCGTCAGCGACTTTACCATCGGCGCAGCCGCGGCATCGTCAATTTCATGGATGGCCCGGATCAGTGTTCCGACTTCCATCGAAGACAGTTCCGCTATGTTATGTCCATTGATTCGGCAGCCAAGCGCGGCCTGACTAAGTCTCGCGCCGTGACAGCTTGTGCAGGGCCCCTCGGATATGTACGGCGCAACAGATTGCTGCGTGCGTTCGGACTTCGTCTTCACGTCCTGTTTGATGTATTTGTTGTTGAATTTCTCAATGACGCCCTCAACAGTAATATTCGTTGCTTTCCCGGCAAAATCCATCTTCACCTTCCGGGCCTTGCCATATAGGAGCAGATCCAAGTCTTCAGTTGAATAATCGCAGAGCTTACGGTCCGGATCAAAGGATCCGGATTGTACAAGCATGTTCCATTCCCAGCCGTTCACCGAGTAGCCCGGCAGCATAATGGCTCCTTCATTAAGCGACTTGGACATGTCTACCGCTTTGCTCATGTCGACGCATAAGCTGCGACCGATACCGTTGCACTCCGGACACATGCCCTGTGGATCATTAAAAGAGAACATGTTCGCTCCTCCAACATAGGGCTGTCCCAATCGGGAAAAGAGTAGACGGAGGATCGGAGAAATATCGGTAATCGTGCCCATCGTGGAATGGGAGCCGCCTCCCAAACGCTTCTGATCCACGATAACAGCCATGCTCAGGTTCTCAATCGCATCCGCATCCGGCTGCGGATATTTGGGAAGGAACGTGCGGACAAACATGCTGAAGTTTTCATTCAATAAGCGGGTGGACTCAGCGGCAATCGTATCAAAGACGATCGATGACTTACCCGATCCCGATACCCCGGTAAAAATCGTAATCTTCCGCTTGGGAATGCGCAGGGATACGTTTTGAAGATTGTTTTCCCTGGCAGCGGAGATCACGATATATTCCTGATTCGATTCAATCATAAGGAGCAACATCCTTCCGATCTTTTATTTAGAATTAAGTTCCATATTAGGGAACCATATTCGCTAAGCTGCTGCCCAATCCCTGCGAACTTTTTGATATCCGATTATTATGAAGAAATTAAACTCGCCCAACGGGGAAAGATTTACTTTCTTTCTGGCAATCATGCTTCGGTCATGCAATAGACTTTATAGCGTTTTCCGTATATATTGCGTAACGTACTTTTCCGTAAAGCCAAGGCTGTCGTATAATTTCCTGGCATCATTGCCGACAACGCAGCTAAGTTCAACTTTTGAGAAGCCGCGCCTATAGATTTCATTACATAAATACATAACAAACTTTCTTCCGATCCCAAGCCCCTGAAAATCTGGATGGACTGAAATGCTGCTGAGTACATTACCAGACAGATGGCTATAGGCGACAACCTCCCCCTTGAATTCATAAACAAAGCGGGTATCTGCATCCGCAGACCAGGATATTCTCTCTTTTTCGCTTGGCTCAGCAATCACGGAATCCGGAAAACTCCCGACACGGACCCGCATGTCATGAAATGCTCTGGCATACAGAGACTGGCTTGCAGGATAGTCTTCGTCCGTGTACCGCCTCACAGGAAGCACTTCCAGTGGAAACGGATCCCCGGTTCGCTGCATGGAAGCCGATAAAAAGTATGGATCGTATCCGAGTTTACGCGCAAATGAATTGGATGAAGGATGGCCGGCGCGATGGGAACTCCTGATTTTCTCGGTTCCGCCCGCCAGCAGCTCAGTTTCAAAATGTCGTACCATGGCAGAACCGATGCCTTGCCTGCGAAACTGCGGACTTACAAAGATATTCAAATAAGATTGGGGTACGGGCTCATTTACTTGGGCTAGCGCAACCAGCTTACCCCCAGCAAACGCGGCTCTAAATAATCCCGGTTCTTGGATAAGCACTTGAAGGATCTCTTCCCCGCCTTCGATGTCTTCACTTAGCATTTCTCTTGCCATCGCAATATCTTTTTGACTGAATTTCTCATAACGTACACGTGCCCTGTTCATTGGTCATTGACATCTCCTTTAGGGTAGCCGTTAGACGTAGAAGCAGCTTTCATGGAAACACTGAATTCCATGAACGAATATATCTATAGGCAGGGCTTTACAAAAAATCCCCAAAGTAGAACTCCACTGCTTCCCGGGAGTATCCGTCGCTCCCCTGCCACAAAGCCATCGAGTTGAAATCATCGTTTCCACCCCGCCGCGTGCGTGGTGTATCCTTTGCTGTCAGAATCCCTGCGTATCCCCATATCTCCATGATCACGTCCCGCTCATGCTTGCTTGAAGGCAGGAGATCCTTCCAGCGCTTCTCCAGCTTGCGCGGACCGTCCTGTTCTGCACAAGCTTCGACCGCTTGCAGCATATTTTGAAGAATAACGACATCCTGCACGTCCACGATGGCATCCTCCTCCCGGCTAAACAATTCAAGGTCAAGCCAACAGTAGAGCAGCTCATTAAGCCGTACTCCGCCCCATTTCATGCGTTCGAAGTTCAACACGTTCAGCTCTGATTGAACATAGTCACGATCGGACTGCAGCTTGTGATGCTCGCAGTCACCACAGCGGCTATAACACGGACTCGTGATGCTTAGCTGACCATAGGTATGCAGCTGCATGCCGTTCGTTAACGCCCAACTCGACAACGCGCTGCGAATATGTACCTTGCGTGTAGACAGGCTTTGCAAAAATGCGGCTGCAATCCGTTTCCTCGGTATGCGCTGATGCAGCTCGTACAGTCTCCGGATCAGCTCATCATGCTGAATCGTGAGCGGATCGAACATGACTCCCTGACTTTTCGCGTACTCAAACTCTTCCCCCGCGAAGGGAGCTGGACTGCTTTTCCAGCCGTTCGAGCTCCAAAATGTCTGCATTAATATTTTCTTTGCTTTGTGATCCACTTCGATTCACTCCCTCTTGTTCGGATAACTCCATTTTATCAAAATCGGTATGATGTTGGATATATCCACCCGCCGCATGAGGGCAACGTATGATCGGTGATGATTGCTGTCCTCCAACGGCAAAATGAGACAACCGATGATTGGCTGTCTCCATTCTCTTTGTTCCACTATGAAACTCCACTCTTATACCATCCTAGGCGATCGAAAACCGTTTGACGGGGCAGACGTCAGTTGAACCCGCCATTCACGCGGATCGTTTGTCCCGTTATCCAGCGGGCTTTGTCACTGACGAGCAGCGCAACAGCATTCGCGATGTCCTCTGGTTCGCCCAGTCTTCCGAAAGCGTTCATACGGCGATAGGAGTCAATCAAATCCTCTGATTTGCCGTTCAAGAACAACTCGGTTGACACTTGCCCGGGAGCGATGCAATTAATAATGATGCCCTTGGATGCAAATTCCTTAGCCAATTGTCTTGTCAGTTGTTCGACTGCCCCTTTCGTTGCGGCATAGACGCTATATGCCGGGAGCATTGCGCCAGAGACGGACGTTGAAAAGTTTACGATGGTTCCACCCTGTTCCATATGCTTCATCGCCTGCTGGCAAGCGAAATACGTACCTTTTACATTGACAGCAAAATGACGATCGAACATCTCCTCGCTTACGTCGGCGATCGCTTTGGTTTCCATTATTCCGGCATTATTGACCAGGATGTCCAATCGTCCAAATCGCTCGAGCGTCTTCGTGAACAGCGCTTCAACTTCACTTACTTTGCTTACGTCAGCTCCAATGGCAGCCGCTTCACCGCCGGATTGCTCGATCGTTTTGACGACTTCCTCCGCATGCCCCTTATTCGATGAAAAATTGACGACCACCTTCACGCCGGATCGTGCCAATTCGATAGCGATTTCCCGGCCGATTCCTCGTGAAGCCCCCGTGACGATAGCAACTTTTCCAATCCAACTCATTCTCATGCACTCCTTCACTGTTTTTCAGGTCGAATGGTTTCCCGAAACGTCCCTGTGAATTTATAATTTGATTATAAGGAATGCGGGTTGTTGGGCGTTAGAATAGAACTCTTCGATCCTTGCCTAATTCTCTTCGGTAAAGCTATGATAAAGATAATTTGTACGACATCCCCATTTTCCCGAAAGGAATATGAATATGAACGAATCCCTGCGTACAGAACAAGTTATGAAGCAATTGTCGGAATTAATACGTCACCATGCTCCTTCGCCCGGCACGCATCCGACATCAGTGCCTTCTTTGAGGCTAATGCATGCCACAGAATGCTCAGAACCTTTGGAATCCGTGTACCAGCCCTCCATATGCGTCGTGGCACAAGGAGCAAAAACTGCCACGCTGGCCGACGAAATCTACCGCTACGACCCTGCAAATTATCTGGTGACCTCTGTCGAATTGCCGATCGCCGGCAGAATTATCGAGGCTTCGCCTGATTGTCCGTATCTAAGCCTCAAACTTAGCTTCGAAGCCGATGTCATTCTGGATATCGTAAAAATGATGACGCATCCTCCTGCCGCCCCAGAGGAAGGCAGTCGAGGCATTACGGTGAACCAAACAACGCTCCCCCTGCTCGAAGCGATTGTGCGGCTTTTGCAGCTGCTGGATGTTCCGGAAGACGTGCCCGTTCTTGCGCCGCTCGTTATCCGCGAAATTCTGTATCATGTACTTCAATGCAAACAAGGTGCCTTGATCCATCAATTCGCGGTCATTGGCAGCCATGCGCATAATATCGCTCAAGCCATTCAATGGATTAACCGCCAATATGATCATCCGCTCGTGGTCGAGGATCTTGCAAAGACGGTTAACATGAGCACGTCGGCATTTCACAAACATTTCAAACGCGTTACTGCGATGAGTCCGATCCAATACCAGAAGACGGTGCGTTTACAAGAAGCGCGGCGCTTAATGCTAACGGAAACGTTGCCAGCTTCCGACGCTGCTTTCCGTGTAGGCTACGAGAGCCCATCCCAATTCAGCCGGGAATATGCCCGTATGTATGGCCGGCCGCCCATGTTGGATATCCAGGAGCTGCGCTGTTCACCAGAGACATCCACTGGACTTGGCTAAGCGCTGCATACCTGCGGATGCCGTTGATAGCGGCTACAAATGCCTTCTTCCACTTACGGAAGGAGGTATTTGTGTTTTCATTCAATTTCAGGAGGAAAAAACCAAATTTAATGTTGACCATTTATTGTATATAACATATACTGTTTATTAAAATAACTGTTTATATAATATACAGTAAGGAGATGGTTCCATGAAGAAGGTTAACCCGCCGCAAGCGGCAAAACGTGCAGGACACAAAGAATGGATCGCGCTTAGCATTTTATGTCTGCCGTTAATGTTTGTATCGATGGACGTCGCTGTCCTGTTCTTCGCCGCTCCCGATATTGCAGCGGACCTCAAGCCGAATGCCACGCAGCAATTATGGATTTTCGACGTCTACGGCTTCATTCTAGCCGGTATGCTGTTGACGATGGGAGCGATCGGCGATCGGATTGGCCGCAAGCGCCTGATGATCATCGGCTCAGTCGGATTCGCCCTATGTTCTCTGTTCGCGGCATACGCCCAAACGGCCGAGGCCTTGATTGTCGCTCGGGGAATACTGGGCATCGCAGGATCAACCTTAATGCCGTCTTCCCTTGCCCTCATTCGCGTTATGTTTCAAGATCCGGCGCAGCGCACGAAAGCCATGTCGATTTGGAGCGCCGTAATGGCAGGCGGTGTGACTCTCGGTCCCATCATCGGCGGTCTTCTTCTCGAATCCTTCTCCTGGGGGTCGGTATTCCTCATCAATGTCCCGGCGATGCTGCTTCTGCTCCTTGTCGCTCCTTTCCTTCTGCCCGAATCACGCAGCGGAACGCGAAGCCCGATCGATGTGCTTAGCTCCATCCTGGTTCTGACTTCAGTCCTTCCTCTTACCTATGGCGTGAAGACGCTCGCCGAAGATGGTTGGGCATTGCTTCCGTTCGTCATCCTTGTTGCAGGAACGTTGTCGGGAGCCTTGTTTGTGCGCCGGCAACTCCGCATCCCTAACCCATTGCTCGATATGCGCTCGCTCATGGAGCGGCGTATCGGCGGTTCGATCCTTGTTAATTTCATCGCGATGTTTACGCTGATGGCAAGCTCGCTGGTGAATACCCAGTTCCTTCAGTCGGTGCTTGGATATTCTCCTTTCATCGCGTCCCTGTGGAGTGTGCTGCCTTCCGTAGCCGTAGGCGCCGCGGCACCGATTGCAGCAAAGCTGTCACAAACCCACGGCAGACCGCGCATAATGACAGCGGGCCTGGTGCTCGCTGCATTGGGATTCATGGTGCTGACGCAGGTTCGTCTGGGGGGCTTTTCACCGCTCATCGTCGTGCTCTTGGGAGCCGGGTTGATCGCAGCGGGTATCGTTTCCGTCATGACTCTGGTTACGGATTACGTGGTGGGCGTCGCTCCCGTTGACCGTGCAGGAGCCGTCGGAGGCTTAATCGAAACCTCCAGCGAGCTTGGCGGCTCGTTCGGCATCGCTCTGCTGGGATGCGTGCTTGCAGCGGTATATCGGTACGCGGTTTCCCCCCTTCTTCCCAAGGGATTATCACTGGAAGCGGCTCATGCTGCCGAGCAGACCATTGCCGGAGCTTCGAGCGCCGCAAGCCAATTGACGCCGGAAGCGGCTTCCAAGGTGATGAACGCATCCCGGGAAGCTTTTGTGACCTCCATGCATACTACCTGTCTCGTCGCTGGCGTTATCCTGGTTCTGGCCGCGATCCTCACGGTCATATTGCTCCGCGACAAGCAAACGGACAGCGGCGTGACTGCACCGTCTAATGCTTAAGCAGTAGAAAAGGCTACTCCCCGGTGAATACCGGGAAGTAGCCTTTATTGATTATTTATCATGCCTTGGAGCCTTTAATTCTCTTCTGATGTAAAAATTGCTCGATTCCGTCCAAAATGCGCTCCAGACCGAAATCCAAATCACTGCCAACAGTGTTGACGTCTTCGTTCTCGCCGGTATAGGCGCCGGACATGACAAGCGGATATAAATCCGGATATTGATCCGGCTTGATTAAATGCCGAAGCGCCGCCGTATAATTGAGCCCGCTGAACTCTTCCTCGCTGGAGCCCGCTTGAACGGCGCGGTCCAAGTCCCTCTGAAGCATCCCATACATGCGGGCATAACTGCTCAATAGAAGTACGATCGACATTTTCTCATAATGGTTCAAAGGCATGTCTCGCAGTCCTCGCAGTGCCCAATCCACGATGCGCAGATTGTTTGGCAAAATCGGGATTCCTAAAATCGGGATGTCGCCATACCACGCATGCTTACGAAAAACGTCGACCGTGCCCAAGACATATTCGCGCATGCTTTCCCGCCACTCCTCGGGAGGTCTTTCGGCGGGCATAGGAATATTACAGGCTGCATCCTGCATCAGGATCAGCAGATCATCCTTGCTGGGTATGTACCTGTAGAGCGACATGGCCGTAAAGCCGAGCTCCGACGCAATTCGGTTCATCGAGACGGAGGAAAGACCGTCCTTGTCCGCGATCTCGATCGCCTTTTCCACGATTAGATCGATGCTCATCTCGCGCTTGGGGCCTCGCTGCGGCGGTTTCGCCAGTCCCCAGCCAAGCGCGGCGCCTGCGGGCAGGATTTTGGCAACCTCTTCCGGCGTTAAATCGTTATGACTCATCTCATTTCCTCCTTCGTTCAAACGCGGCCAGCAAAAAAAGTGTTTATTATATAAACAGTATATCATATCAAGGAACTCGACCGTAAGTAATCATGATGTAAAGCAGTTTCAACCTCTGTGCTTTATCTCGAACCGGCGCAGCTCATCACAAACCTCTGGCGACAGGTATTCGGCTGCATCATGATGCAGAGAATCAATCATCTTGATCTCTTCATCTTCAGGAAGGGATCCGTCCCAAAGATCTTGAGGGAAATATCGCTCATTCGATCGGTGAGCACATTGATACATAAAGTAGTAAATGCCCCAAATCAGCATGATCGAAGCCGCTTCGTAGCGCTCCGTCACCTCGGCATTCGCGATAAAATCAAAGCATCCATATTCTTCTTCATCATCGTTGCACATCCGGTAGATCTCATCCCAATCCACATGGCTTCCTGTCAGCCACTCATGACCCAATCGCAGGATCATGCGAAATTTCCCGAATGCCTGATCATATGTTCCGTCTCGAAATTCTCCTTCGAGATAATCCAGCGTTCGCTCAACGTAGGCTAAGCAGATCGCAACTCTGCTGTTGACAGTCATTTCCTCCACGCTTTTCATTCCATGTTCACCTCTTATGCCCATATCCTTTTTCGAATAATCAAGATGTCCAAAAAAGAAGACTGCCGGGATTGTACTCCACGCAGTCTTTTACCATATGTTACTCTACAGCCTATTCACTTGGCCTTTTCATGCTTTATCCTTCAACAACATCCGCCCGCAAATCCGTGGCGATTTCAATCATTTGGGGTACGATAGCTTCATTCGAAATCGCGACATACAAGTCCCCCATATAAAGCCGGAAAGGATATTCGTTACCACCATGCTTCCATATAAAAAAATCCCCTTCGATGGACATGGTGCTTTCGGGACCTTTGACCGTAAGAACCTGTGAATACGCAAACTCGGATTTGGATGAAAAATATTGCTTGCAC
The DNA here is from genome assembly GCF_051966755.1 of Paenibacillus sp. SAFN-054. Classification (NCBI taxonomy): domain Bacteria; kingdom Bacillati; phylum Bacillota; class Bacilli; order Caryophanales; family Paenibacillaceae; genus Paenibacillus; species Paenibacillus sp. SAFN-054. The sequence continues at coordinate 1,055,321 of NZ_JBQCKS010000001.1, read as the reverse complement.
TCTTCCAAAGAAAGGGTTGGCTCCGGATTTGTTTCCTGCATCGATCTGGTTATACGAAAACGCTGATTCATTAGATATGCCTCCACAATAATTTGGTTAATTTATATCTGGTATGGGACTGTTGTCCCCTCGCGCATCTGCAAGTCCATATTTTCTCATTTTCCGAAACCACTGTCAAAGCCAGGGCCCCTAAGATGGACAAGATTTATACAGGATTACAGATTGGATAACTCAATCACCTTGGTAGCCACATGGCTCACAAATTCGCTGTCATGCTCTACGAACAGAAGCGTTGGCGCGTATTGCAGCAGCAGCTCTTCAATTTGCATGCGGGATATGACATCCACAAAATTTAGCGGTTCGTCCCATACGTACAAGTGGGCTCTTTCGCTGAGGCTCCTTGCGATCAATACTTTCTTCTTTTGGCCGCCGCTATAAGTCGAAATGTCCTTCTCGAATTGAAGCCTTGAAAAATCGAGCTTCCGCAATATCGACTTAAACAGGCTTTCATCCACTCCGTGGCTTTTGGCATATTCGGACAAATCACCGCGCAGATGGGATGTATCCTGGGATACATAAGATATTTTCAACTGGGCGTCCTTATGGAATCTACCTCTGTATGGGATATCTTCACCGCAAATCAGTTTCATAATGCTGGATTTGCCTGAACCGTTCGCTCCCGATAGTGCAATACGCTCCCCTGGTTTAATCTCGAAGGACACGCCTCTGCAAACCGGTTCCGTCCCGTATGAAATCGCAACCTGATCCAGTTCGGCGAGGCACTCCTTGTGAAAAGGAAGCGGGGAAATTTGGAGGCTTTCCGCAGTCTCGATATTCTTCAGGAGCTTGTTTTTCTCTTCAATGGCGGATTGCTGGCGCTGTTCGATCACCTTCGAGCGTTTCATCATTTTGGCTGCTTTATGACCAATATAGCCTTTGTCGACCTTGGATCCGGAATTTCTTGTCCCATTCTTGGTGCTTTCAACTTCATGCGACCACCCGCTGGTTCGTTTGGCTGATTCCGATAAACGTTGAACATCCCGTTTCAATTTTTCATTCTGCGCCAATTCGAATTGGTCCTGCCGCTCTTTGTTCTCCCACCATGTCGAGAAATTCCCCTTTTGAATTTCGATGTTGGTTTTGTTAATGGACAGTATATGATCAACGCAGCGATCCAGAAAAGCGCGGTCGTGTGAAATCAGAATAAAGCCGCTCTTTCGATTGAGGTATTCGGCGACCAGCTTTCTCGCATGCATATCGAGATGATTCGTCGGTTCGTCGATCAGCAAAAAACGGTTATCTTTCATGAATAATGCCGCCAGCAGCACTTTCGTCTGCTCACCGTTCGATAACGTGTCAAAGGGGCGGTACAGAACATCTTCGGACAGCTTCAGCCAGTTAAGCTCACGAACCAGCTGCCAATGAAGATAATCCGGATAGACCTCCGCAACTACGTCTATCGTCAGGTACTCCTTATGCTGAACCTCGTAAGGGAAATATTCGAATTCGACACTCGCGAATATGCTTCCGCTGTATTCCAGTTGTCCCTGCATCAGACGCAGAAAAGTCGTTTTTCCTCTGCCGTTCCGGCCGGTAAAACCTAATTTCCAATCGGTATCGATCTGAAAATTGACGTTCTCGAAAATGTTGTCGTAAGTACCCTCATAGGCAAAGGTTAGGTTTGAAACTTGAATCTGTGACATTTAATCGACCTCCTGTAATGTATCAGCGGGACCCATAAAAGTCCGCCCGTTACCCGGAAGCCAAGAAAACGCCGAGAAGCACCAGTCTAACCGGTGCCTCTCGGCGCTCACATGAACCCGTCCGTATAGGAAATAAACCAAGCGATTGCCTCCAAATTCGCTAGGTTGATACATATACAGAGGGATAAAGTTCCGGTAACTGAAAGTTAATGAAGTGAACCATGCCGAACCAACGCTGAGATGACAGGTTCACTTGAACATCCACTACCTCCAAATCCGACATCGCTTTATCCCTCCCTTCACGTTCTACTTAAGTATGTTCACAACTTAGCATATCCTTTGCACGGGGTCAAGATTCCTTTATCCAAAGAAACTGGACGGAACTTGGAATGAGATCTAGAAATGATTAACGGTTTCCCGGATGCAGTTCATAAATTTTGGCGATCAGGTCTTCCGAATTGGTGTGGAATACCTGGTTCGAATCCGTCCAGGCAGATTTCAGAAAATAAGAGGCATGGAATCGCCATCCCTGATGGACGGGATTGAATTCCATGGTTATTTCGCGACCCGGCCTTCCGCGATACACTCTGGAGCCCGGCCGGCGCCAGCTGCCGATTTGAGTGATTCTGTCCGGATTCTGACCGGTGATATATGTAAATCTGTTGTTGTAAGGAATATCTTTGATATGAAACTTGGGACATCCTACCGCGACAACCTGAGCTGGCTGCAAGCCGAATTGCTTCTCTAAATACAGCCCCGCCCGATAAGCGATCACGCCGCCTGCACTATGGCCAATTAGAATGAGCTGATCCGCACCTTCCCCATGCTCGCGGAGGCTATGTGATACGTTTATGACCCGCCTGGACTTTTCGTGCGTCAGGTCATACCCGACTTGTGTCAGCTGCCGCGTCAGTAAACGGATTAACGAGGAACCCGTCAAACCGTCTGCCATCCCATAGGGAAACATTATAACGACTTTTGCGTCGGGGTATCTTTTGACAATCTCGCTGGCAGCGGCTTCGAAATTATTCCTGTACGTCAATACGCCCGCTATAAAGCAAACGACGGTCCGGCATTGTGCTGTGCATGTGCTATTGGTGGATACGAAGGTCTCTGTCATTTACACAGCCCTCCTTGTTCAGCATCTGATAATGATAGAATCCGGATAAAGATATATCGTATTCCATTTAACCTATCCCCAAGAGAATTCAAACACGAATGCAAGAAAGAAGACTGCCGGCATTACCCGGGCAGCCTTTATTCAGTAGTATGCTCTCCAAGCCTACTCGCCTGACAATTCCTTAAGCGACTTGATTTTACCATGGGGATGCTGTTCCTGCTTACGCGACTTCCAGGCAGCTTCTTTCCTTCTTTTCTGGTGAGTCATAACAGATATCCTCCTCTGGGAAATTGAGATATATACCACCTCTTTAGGTTGTCATTCCTGGCCCTTGTTCATTCATGAATAGGCGGTCCTTAATGCATACAGCTGTGCAATCACCCGATCGAGTCTGGCCCGAATGAGAATCGAGTCCGCATATTCAGCAGGAATCCCTTCATACCCGTAGTGAATTCCCGCTAATCCGCCCGCGATGGCTCCGATCGTGTCCGAATCGTTGCCTAGATTAGCCGCGTGCTGCACCACCCCGCTAAAGTCGGAAGCGTGAAACAGAATATGCAGCACCCACCGGAATGTATGCACGACGTATCCGCTTGGCGGACAGTCAGGTTCAGCATCCGTGAGAACTTCGTATTGGCTGCCCGCAACTTCACTTCGGATGGCATCCCTTAGCTTCTCTCCTTGCAGCAGCCGAAAAGCGATGCGATTATAGATCACACAAGCTTCAGCGCAGCTTGGATCATAATGCGTCATTCTGGACTGCAAGGTCGTAACCCGCTCGATCTCATCCGGTTCCTTGTAGGCGAGCGCTGCAGGAAGGCACCGCATCAATGAACCATTCCCGCCGCTTTGGCCCAGATCCATGTGAGCCACAAAAGCGGATTCGAACCAGTCACCTTCATATTTGCCAAACACATGGCGGATAATATTGCCGATATCCTTCGGCCGCGACCGGTACCACTCCAGGAAATGGCGCCCGATAGCTTCCACCGGCTCGGCCGGATTCTCCAGTATGCCTTCCGCCACACAGAGCGTCATCATCGTATCGTCAGTCACTTCTCCGGGTTCGAGCTGCCATACACCGCCACCGATGATCTTCTTCAGATAACCGTATTGCGCTTTGATTTCTCCCGTGCTCATAAATTCCGTCGTTCCGCCAAGCGCGTCGCCCACGGCCACGCCGTATATGCCGCCTTTTATGCGGTCGAATAATGAATCCTGCATACCGACACCTCGCAATTTGATGACTAGGTAAAGTCATTCGATAATGTTCCATCTGATTATAACAAATAAAACCAAATTATTTGTTTTACCTTTCAGATGTAGATCCTCCTTCACCCATCCCTCGTGCATAGTCGCAGGGAGAACGTTGCATCCTAAACGAGAATATTCCGATCTTGGAGGTGCAATAGCAGATGAAACAGGACAAGAACTCCTTTCAGCCGCAAAGGAATCAGACTGCCAAACCGAATGACGTCAAGGATTCCAAGGAAAAAGATACCGAATTAGCCGAGGAACTCGGCAGCAGCGATGTTCGTTCGGCTTTTAAAAACCCCATAACCGGGGAAGAACGTCTTTACTAGAAACCGAAGAGCCGCGGCAAATTCTTTGCCCGGCTCTTTCACGATCATTCCTTTTCAACATGTCTAGACCGAGGCGGACTCTATTATAGACAGTAAGAAGCTATTTTTTAGTTTCTATTGGGATAGGGACAGTCTTCTTATAGGATTTGATATATTCGAAACTGTCCAACAGAAGAAAATCGGGTTTATCCTTTGTGTTAAACGAATACGTCTGCTCCCAAAGGATGTTGCCATTCTTCAAATCCCAGGGGCGTGCCGTGGAAATCGAAGAAACAGGAACGATGTTGCCGCCAGCCTGAACCGATAAATTGTCTTTCCTCAAGATCGTAAATTGTTTTCTCGCAAGCACGATGTCGTATCCCTTATCGGTTTTGGTGACGCTGCGAATCCATAGCTTTTCATTGCCGATTTTGATGGACTTGTCTGATGGTGCGGCAAGAGAAATCGGCGTATCCAGTTTTTGATATCCAATGAAGCTGTCGAGCACCAATTCAACACTCTCAATCTTATCGGTCGGCAGCACATCATATACCAATTCAAACCCATACTTCCCTGAGCTGGAGTCCCCTCGCATCATCGATGCTTTCAGTTCTGCTCCATTGACATGAAGCGTGGTTTCAGCACTAAACCTCGGGACTTCCTCCATTTCATAATGTCCTTTCACGATCGTAGAGGTTGGCGAAGCTGTAATCGAGTCATAATAGATCCTACCCTGATCTACCGGAACGGATTTCGCTATCTTTTGCTTGATGATGCTTTTCATGGCCTTATTGGCTTCATACTTGAACTGAATCGGATAGGAGGCTCGTTTGCCGTTATCCAGAAAGGTATAGAACGAAACGGTTAAGGTTCTGGAAAACGGGCTCACCGGATCATATTGCACTACCCCCTCAAAGTGAGTCTCGTCTTTACTGTGGTTGCCTCCTCCACTTTTCATCATTGAATTCGTTAAAAATCCCTGAATATTGTCAGGGTAATAACGGAAAGAACCATTCTTATCAAACACTCCCTCCTTCCGGTCAACCATGTAATACAGCGACAGTGCATTTTCATCGGAAATAATTCCGTTAATCGTGATGACGGTGCCATCCGGTAGCGTTTTGCTCTTATTGATCGTTTGTCCGTATCCATGCTCCGCCATCTCGGCAAAGCTGAGTGAATTCAGCTCCGAACTGTTCAGAAGCTTACCTCCGTAATAAGCCAGCGCAGGATACTGATAGGTTCCAACGATTAGAAATAAGGCTGCAGCGATTGCCGCTATCCATATCACTCCTTTATTCACTGTTATTTTCCGTTCGGGAACATGCTCAAGGGCATCACGAAGTCTACCTTCAAGTTCGGCCGGAGCTTGTATCCTATTCAAGGCTTGCTTGTGCTCCTTTAACCTCTCTTCGATCGTTGTCATAACGATCACCTCCAATCCTGGCTTTCAGTTTACGAAGACCTTGTGAAATTCTTGATTTGATGGTGCCGACCGGCACACCAGCCATATCCGCAATCGCCTGATAAGGAAGGTCGTAGATATAACGAAGTTCGAGCGCTTCACGCTGCTGCTCATTCAGATGGGACAACAGCTCCTGCATGTCCATTTCCGATTCGGCCTCGCGGTATGGATTCTTATCTGTTAAACCGGCAAGTGAATCGTTCCCCTCGTTTTCCAGCGGAAGAAACCTCTCCTTTTTCCGGAGCAGCGTTTTGCAGCGATTGACCAGGATTGTTTTGCTCCAGCTGTAGAAGGCTTCGCCTTTGTGCAATTGATCCAGCTTCTCATAAAGCGTAACGATCATATCTTCCATGGCGTCCATGGCATCATGCTCGTTTCCCATATACTTATAAGCCAGTCGATAATAAGCGTCCTGATCGGCTAGAATGAGCTGCAATAAAGCTTCCTTGTTGCCTTTTTGGGCTTGTTTGACAAGACGCTTTACATTCATGTTCTCCCCCCTTTGCAAAGATAAGAGATCGCAAAAGCCTAAAAAGTTCATTTGATGCTAAAAAACAGCGATAACTTAAGAACAACTTCTAGCCTGCCGCTGCTTTATGTATTTAAAATGTCTGACTGGATATCGACTCGAAATATGCGGCAACAACCTCACGAAATTCCAAAGCCGACTGCGAAATGTACCTGCTCTTGTGCCATATTAAGGCGATTTCGCGCACCAGCTCATGATCCTCAATTTGAAGATATGTAATATGTTCACGTGCATTTCTTGCCGTGCTTGGCATGAAGGCAATGCCGATTCCAGCTTCCACAAGCGTGCTTAGTCTTGCTGGTTCATCTCCCTCATACACATATTGAGGTTCAAACCCAACCGATTTGCAGATCGAGTCCACCACGTCGCGGGTGCCATAGCCTCTTCTTACACCGACAAACCATTCATCCCTCAGTTCTGTCAGAGATACGGAGCTCCGGTCTGCCAGCCGATGCCCTTTGGGAACCGCAACAAGAATCGGATCGATGAATACCATTTGACATTCCAGATCATCCCCTTGTATTGGAGGTGAGGACAGGCAGAAATCAACCTCGCCTCGATAGAGAAGCGTAACCATTTCCTCCACCGATCGCATTTGCACATGAAAATGGATATGGGGACGCTTTTTCCTGAACTCGCGGAGAATGCCGGGTAACGTGCTTGCGGTGGTCACGGCCAGTTCGAGGGTGCCCTGTTCCGGGCTGGATAAATCACGAAGCTCCTGCTTCCCCTGCTCCAATTCAAATAACGCCTTTTCCGCACGTCGAAGAAACCGATTACCGAAATCATTCAATCGCAGCTTCCTTCCTGTCCGATCGAATAAAGGGACTCCCAAATCCTCTTCCAAACGTTGAATCGTTTTGCTAAGCGAAGATTGAGTCACATGCAGACTTCGCGCTGCTTCGGTTACATGCTCCAAACGGGCTACAGCAATAAAATATTGCAGTTGAAGAAGTTCCATGATCCCACTCTCCTTTCATTCCTTCCAGTACATGAAATGATAACATGAAATGTGTTGGAATGAATAAATGAATTCAAGTACGATGAAATCAAGAATATGCTGGGGGGGAATCAATAATGAAAGCGCGCAGCTGGTGGCTGATGATTTCGATCGGACTTGGGATCCTTTTGAACCCATTAAACTCCTCAATGGTTTCGATTGCGATTCCAAGAGTACAACATGCGTTCCAACTCGATTTCACAACGGTATCCTGGATTATTTTTTCTTTTTACATCGCGAGTGCGATCGCACAACCTGTGATGGGTAAGATCAGCGATCTATTCGGCCGCCGTAAAATATTTCTTGCAGGGCTAGTTGTCGCCTTTACTGCATCATTATGGGCTGCACTGTCACCAAACTTCGGATGGCTCATCGTGTGTCGCGTGGTGCAATCAATCGGGACTAGCATGATGGTTGCCGTTGGAATGGCCATTGTAAGAGTTCATATCACGGAGAAACAAGCGACTGCGCTGTCTGTTTTGTCCATATTTCTGTCCGGAGCTGCAGCGATCGGGCCCTTTATTGGCGGGATGTTGATCCATTGGTGGGATTGGCAAGCGATCTTTCTCGTTAACATTCCGTTTGCAGTGGTCAGCTTTTTACTGGCTTGGAGGACGATTCCTAAAGACGATACCTCAACACCCGGAGCACCGGGCGGGTCCCCTCGTAAATGGTTGGATTGGATTGATATGTCGGGAATTCTTCTCTTCACAGCAGGTCTGATTGCACTGCTCGTTGGATTACTCTCATCCAAATCATCGGGACAGATCTCATTCGCCAATATCATGGTAGCCTTGATCGGACTCATGCTGCTTGTGGCATTTGTACGACATGAGTTCAAGACACGGTCACCCTTCATTCCCGTGCGCACATTCGCCAAATATCCTGCGATGACATGGGTCAATATCCAATTCATGCTCGTTAATATCCTTTTTTACTCGCTCTTTTTTGGGCTTCCGTCCTACCTGCAGTTGGTACGGCATGTCAGCGAGTTTCAAACAGGGATTCTTATGCTAAGCCTGGGCTTGTCCTCGCTGGTTGTTTCCCCACTGGCAGGATGGTGGATCGATAAATCGGGCCCACGGCCAGCTTTGTTAATGTCTGCAATTCTGATGATGCTGGGATCGATATCGATCGTGACATTGAATCAGACTTCGCCGCTCATCAGCATATGCTTGGTATTAGCAGCATTCGGTATTGGCAATGGATTAAATAACGTTGGGATGCAAGCAGCCTTATTCCAAAGTTCTCCAAAGGAAATCATCGGTGTTGCATCCGGCTTGTTTAATACATCGAGATACCTGGGGACCATTCTCTCTTCCTTGTTGATCGGGATTGTCATGGGAGGAAATTTCAGCTTTGGGGGATTTCGCTGGCTCGGGATGATCCTGACGGTCATGGCATTCTGTTTGGTTTTCATCTGTTGGCGTCATCCGAAGCCGGGGGAAATGCTGGAATCGTAGAGTTATCCTCTAGAAGTGACATATTAAATATGTAAAGCCCTCAGGATTCGTGATCCCAAGAACTTAAGACATTTTATTTATTGACAATATATGGAGCAGGATTTCGCCGATTCTTGAACCGCAGCTGGACGGATGATGTCCTTTTCTGAACAGGGACAGCACTGATTTTGCGAGGGTCCCTATGCGTACGGTGGGTGCCAGTCTTCGATAACGATCGAAGTCTTTTAGTAGGTTTCTTCCATTTCAGCCGTCTGCTTCTGCTCGCGATACCCGAATGGATAGGAGAAAGCCGCCGGGTTCTTCGCTTCATCAGAAGGTGGCGTCCTTGTCGGCCCACCCTTCTTTTGCGATTTCTGTTATTTAATGCTTTGGTCTGAGGAGTACCCCATGGTGTATAATTGAGGTTTTCGCGGTACAGGGTAAAGCCTGGAGAAAGTGGATCCCAGCATTTAACCTCTCCGGCAAAATGGATTATTTTTTGATTCAGATCTTGATCAGCACCGGTGTAGAACGAATTGAAGCGCTCATCGAGCAGGAGGAAGTTGCCCCCATATACATGGTTTAATACATCTTGATCCGGCATCGGCGTGCTGGGAAAGTTACGCAGGAAGTTCACCATTTCGGGATACCAGTTCATGTACTGGCGGATATTATTCAGCTCAAATACGATGACCCCGGAATTGAAATACGTATCCGGATTCAGTCCATGTGCTCTGACGATGTCAGCCACACCCATAATGCCTTGATCATGGATCGCGCCCAAATAACAACCATTCAGCTCTGTATCCCAGAGTTCTCTCAGATCCATATTCACCAGAACATCGCAATCCAGATATATCACCTTGTTCGACTGAATGACACTCGGAAGCAGTAAGCGGTACATGCTCCCAGTTGTCCATTTGTCGATGGAACTTACACCCAACAGGGCTTCCGACATTTCTACAGGCAGGGCAACCGGATAAAAGTTAATCGTATGATTAAATCCTGTGACCAGCTGTGCAAGCCTGTTCCGGTTTAGTTCGGTGAGGGTTTCGTCATGCAGAATGTGGACGTTCACCGGAGAACCCGTATTCCGGAACACCGTTGTCAGAACTACGGCGGCATGCTCTGTGTAGCTTCCATCCTTATCATTAAAAGCCAATGCCAATTCAATCATTCGTTCCTTCACCTCTCCCCAAATATTTGGAACATATGAAATCTAGAATCAACTGGAGGACACCGCTGAAATTACCGCAAACTGCGGCTCAGGATTTGATGAATGGTTAAGTATCTGAACTGGAGTTATCTTTGTGCTTTTCCAGGATCTCAGCGACTTCGTCTTGCAGATTGTGTTTCAGATTCTCGCGTTGGCCCGTCATGGCCAGAATGGCCTTGACATAACCCAGCGGATCACCCACGTCATGCCAACGTCCCTTAATTTCACACGAGTACACGGCTTCCTTTGCGAGCAGCTGGTTTATAGCATCCGTGAGCTGGATTTCTCCCCCGATACCAGGTGGTTGCTGCTCCAGAATGTCAAAGATTGCTGGCGTTAAAATATAGCGGCCTAACATGGCCAGCCGGGAAGGGGCCGACTCAGCCGAGGGCTTCTCCACCAGCTTGTTTACATATGAGAACGATTCAATCAACGGCTTGGCATCTACGATCCCATAGCTGGACACCGAATTCGGTGCAACAGTTTGCACGCCTACAATCGAGGTGTGAAGCCTATCAAATCCGTTGATCAACTGCTTTAATGCCGGGGGCTCTGCTTCAAAGAATGTATCTCCCAGCAGAACCGCAAATGGCTCATCTCCGATAAATTTCCGACCGACGCTGATGGCATGCCCGAGCCCTTTGCGCTCGGATTGGCGGATATAGTGAATGTCAACCATGCCTGTAAACTCTCTTACTTTGTGCAGCTCCTCGAACTTCCCTTTTTGCTCCAGGTAATATTCGAGCTCCAAGGCTGAATCAAAATGATCCTCGATAACCTTCTTTCCTTTGCCAGTCACGATGAGAATTTCTTCGATACCGGACCCAGCGGCCTCTTCGATAATAAATTGAATGGTAGGTTTATCGATAATCGGAAGCATTTCCTTCGGCATGGCTTTGGTAGCTGGAAGAAACCGCGTTCCGTAACCTGCAGCCGGAATGATCGCCTTACGAATCTTCAAGCGGTCCTCCTCCTTTACGGCAATTTCGCATGATGTCATCATATGCTGAAAGGAACAGCGAATAATGGACATCTATCTAATCCGCCAAAATAATCTCTACAGCATGTCCCCCATAAGCTCGAGAGCACCTCAATAGGGGAATTAATATGGAATGTTGGGCCCAAAAAAAGAAGAGACTGCCGGGCTGGCCCGACAGTCTCTTCTTATCTTACATCTATTATGAAATAGTCCCATGCATCGATTACTCTTTGGCCGGTCCTTTAACCCGTTTGAAGAACAGGGCGAGAACCAGTGCAGCGATCGAGCAGAAGAATCCGATCATAAAGGCATTGTGGACACCGGCTACCATAGACTGGGCGAGCTGCCCGGGTGAACCCGGATCAGATGATCCCTTCAGGAAGCTGTTTTGGCCCGAAGTCATCACGCTGATGAAGAACGCCACGCCGATCGCCCCCGCTACCTGCTGGAGGGTGTTCAGGATGGCTGTACCATGCGGATAGTAACGCGCAGGCAGCTGATTCATCCCGTTCGTTTGGGCAGGCATCATGATCATCGAAATGGCAATCATAATGCAAATGTGTAGAATCAAAAGTTCCACCTTGGACGTTTCGACGGTCACGCGCGTGAAGAACCACATAATGATGACCAGAAATATATTTCCCGGAATAATCAAGGCACGCGGACCAAACTTATCAAACAATTTACCGGTAATCGGGGAAATCAGTCCATTCAGTACGCTCCCCGGCAGCATCAGCAGGCCCGATGCAAAAACGGTCATTCCTAATGCTCCCTGGAAAAGGAATGGAAGCAGCGACATGGTAGAGAACAACGTCATCATCATGATAATCAGCATAAGAGCCGTCAAGGTGAACATTGGAAATTTAAACGATCTTAAATCCATAAGCGGATCGCGCAGCTTAAGCTGACGGATGGTAAACAAGAGAAGCGCGACCGCTCCGATCAGAATGGTACCGTAAACTTCCGGATGCGACCATTTGCCTTCACCCGAGCTGCTGAAGCCGTATACGATACCTCCGAATCCGATCGTTGACAGGATAATCGAGAGGAAATCCACTTTAGGTTTAGTAGGCTGCGAAACATTTTTTAGATAGATAGAGGCTACAACGATGGAGATAATCGCGAAAGGCAATACGAGATAGAACAGCCATCTCCACTCCAAGGAATCCAGAATCAAGCCGGAAAGCGTCGGCCCGATCGCAGGAGCGAACATGATCACGAGTCCAATCGTTCCCATTGCCGCTCCCCTTTTCTCCGGGGGATACAGGATGAGGATGGTATTCATCATGACCGGGAGCATCAGTCCGCTGCCAGCAGCCTGAAGCAACCGTCCGATCAGCAGAACGGAGAATTCCGGGGCGAATGCGCACACGATCGTCCCGACCGTGAAGATTATCATGGCACCCAGGAACATTTGTCTCGTCGTAAACCATTGTACGAGCAGCGCCGAAGCGGGAACCAATACAGCCACGACAAGCATATAGCCCGTAGCGAGCCACTGCAGTGTGGGGGCTGATACTTTCAGTTCAACCATTAACTCAGGAAAAGCGATATTGAGCAGCGTCTCGTTTAATATGGAGAAGAATGCTCCCAATATTAATGAGACCAGAATGGGCAGCTTTTTCACGTTACTGACATCCACCGATGGGGAAGCAGCAGCGGCACCCGAAGTATTCATATGTATTTCTCCCTCCTATTTTCCGTTATTTCTTTATGTTTTTGGCATCAGCCCGTTTATTTTACCACAAGACAAGCTTCTTGACTTCTTTTGAATTGCTTATTTTTTAGATATTTTTATTGGCGACATGTCTCCCTTATAAGATACATTGCATGCATAATTGTACAGTTTCCGTTGATACCTTATTAGCCTTTCAAAGCTTTTTCAACCAGCTCTTTCAGAGGCGTCTGAAATCCGATCAGCTTGCGTAAATCGTTACCGGTCTTCTCCATAGTTCCTTCCGCAACGGTTTTGTAGACAAATGCCGTCGTTTGGGCCAGTCGTTCGGACATGCCTGCTTGCATGAGCGTTTCCATTTCTTCTTCGAAGGAAACCGAGCGATGGATGACGCTTATACCGGATACTTCGGAGAGAACCTCGGCCAACTCGTCAAAGGTCCATGGATGCCCTGATACAAGGTTATATGCCTGGTTTTCATGTCCATCCTCTGTCAGGACGATTGCGGCAGCAAGGGCTAGGTCGCTGCGGCTAACCGAATTGATTCTTCCATGCCTGGCATTGGTTATGATTAATCCGGTTTCGACGCTTTTTTGGAGGGTCGGATTGATAAAAAATTCTGAATATCCACCATTACGTAAGAAGGTATACGGAATATGCGTTGAGCGAATGGCATATTCGGTAGCCAAGTGGACGAGAGCGTATGGATTGTCCTCGGCATAAGCAAAGCTGGTATAAGCGATATGCTTGATATCCGCGTCCCTCGCTGCTTTGACGACATTGGCATGTTGTACGACACGCAGGGGATCGTCGGAATCCGGACTTGAGATAAACAGCAGTTTCGTTCCTCCTTTGAGAGCATGTCGGAGCGATTCTGGATCGTTATAATCCCCCTGCCGGATTTCAACTCCTGAATCCATAAGTGCCGAGGCTTTCTCCAAATGACGCACCACCGCAATAATCTGATTTGCCGGAATTTTGTGAAGTAAATGTTGTAGAACGAGACGTCCTAGTTGGCCAGTAGCCCCCGTAATAACAAGCTTCATATTGATTTTCCTTTCGGTAAATGAATTTCTAATCATGTTCGGGATCATGATGCATAAGCGCTCCGGCTGATTGTTCTTATTTATCCACTTTACCATATTCTTGAAGGAATGAACGGATATAATCATTTGATCCTGACAGATAAACAAAATGATATTTCCCAATCAAAAATTGCAAATCAAAAAGACAAGGAGATGAAGCTCCTTGCCTTTTGATGGTCAGCATATTTCCAGGATTCGACTGCCGTTACAACGCCTTGGTAAGATCGGTTGGAATTACGGGTATGACTTTTTGTAAATCCCGGAGGGATAGCTGCACCTGGTATCCAACCCGTCCGCCGGAAAAACAAATCGTTTCATAGTGATTCGCGGAATGATCGACGAAAGTTTTAAACTGCTTTTTCATCCCGATAGGTGAACAACCCCCATGAATATAGCCCGTTAAAGGAAGCAGTTCCTTTTGGGGGATCATTTCCAAGGACTTTTCGCCGGCTGCCTTCGCTGCCTTTTTGAGATCAAGCTCCTTATCGCTCGGCACCATAAAAACATAATGTTCTTTTGTCCGACCCGAGGTGACGAGTGTCTTAAACACCACTTCATGGTCGTGTCCAAGAGAATCCGCGACTTCAACGGCATTAAGCATCGTACTGTCATAGGTATGAAATTGATAGGGGATCTTCTTCTGGTCGAGAATCCGCATCACATTGGTTTTATCTGTATGTTTACTCATTCTGATCACCATTTCTTATCTTAACATATCTCATTTCATGAACTCCATATGAAGAGGTGCAATGGCAAGGGGATTGGCGGCTTGCATTAGCCAAACTGCTGGCGAAGCCATTCTGCCATCCACGTATTCACATCCCGGAGCCCCGATACGGGCTGCCTGGTGAACGGCAAAGTTGGCATGTAACCCGGCGGACCATATTCCGGAGTGACCGTGGTACATGCAGCGCCTTCCCTTTCCCTCTCTCTAAAAATCCGGCTCCACCACCCTTTGAATGTCGCCAGCTCATATGCATACTCCGGTGCCGCCGGGTGGGGCACCTGCGGACCCTGGGCATGTCCAACCCTTGCATGGATGTGGATCGTATGCTTGAAAGCTAGCTCGAGCTCCGCCTGGTGCTGTTCAAGCATGGATTCCGTGACACAGCACCAGTGGCTGAAATCGGCGGTTATGCGTAATTCTGGCAGTTCTTGCAGCAGCTCCGCAGTCGTCCAAGGCGTGAACATCGCCCGTGACCGATGCGTTTCGTGGCCGATCGGTATGCCGACGGAATGCTGCACCGACAACGCGTGCTCAAAAAAACGAAGCTGCTCTTTCCACGGCATCGAATCTTGAGCGCTGTGCGATACGATGAGCAGCGGGTGAAAGGCTCCAGCCCGCAATACCTGTGATTCAAACGAAGACGCGTGATCTCCACTCGTCACGACTTGCGCAATATAAGACAAGCGATGCTCTTGCAGCAGTTCTTTAAATTCGGATTCCTGCTCTTTCGGCGGCAGCGGAGCTTCAATGCCTGCATATCCTTCCTCTGCTGCCCGGAACAGCAGCTCAGCATAGCTGCCTTCCATTCCCCATAGCGCATGAAATATGTTCATCTCCATCATCGTTCCTCCATTCTCAGCGCACTCTTTTCGATATACCTCTTGGCATAAAGCCTTTTTTCATTCTATCTTGAAAAGAATGCAGCCGACTTCTGGAATGTTTCGATGAAGTATGCATATTTTCGGATGGACCTACATCATACTGGAATCTTGGTATCTCGCTTTCGTCATGCACCGGGAGTATATTCTTCCTTCAATAGACCATAGTGCACGAGATCTTCATAATCATCCCATTTCCGGATATGCTGTCTCAGCAATCCTTCATATTTCATCCCGAGCTTCTCCATGACTTTACCTGATGCAGGATTCTTGCCGAGATGGCGTGCATAGATTCGGTGTAAATTCATTTCCTCAAATGCATAGTGCATGATGCCTCTGGCCGCTTCCGTGCAATATCCTTTGTTCTTGTATGCTTTACCGATCCAGTATCCCAGTTCCCCATGATCAAAAGACTTGTTCAGTCCGATGCTGATTGCGCCGATCAAGTACTGTTCTTCTGTATGTACTATGGCCAAATCGATGGAACGGCCTTCACGAAAATGATCCTGATGCGTTTGGATCCACTGTTCAGCTATGCCATCCTCGTACGGATGAGGGATGTTTAGTGTCATTTCGGCAATGTACTTGTCGCCTGCCAATGCTTGAACGGCTTGGGCATCATCTAGGCTGAATGGTCGTAATGTCTTCTTTCCAGCGGAATCGTCGGCAATTTTTTCATACGAAACTCCCCCTACATTAAGGTCGATCGTTTAAGTAAGAAATTTTAATATGATGTTCAACAGCTTTGCTCCATCAGCCATTTCCGGATATCGTCGCCTTCAAGGCGAATGGATTCTTCTTCTGTTCCCACAAAAACATGCTGGGCCGTCACTTCATCTAACCCCTTTGCGCCTTTAAAGCGGGTCCCATAGAGAAGAGCTCCTTCCAGCACGGCGCTTGCCAAATCCGTGTTTGAAAAGTTAGCCTGACTCAAATTCGCTCTCCGAAACGAAGCTCGGCGCAAATCCGATCCGGATAAATCCGCATAGCTCAGATCCGCATCCTCGAATGATGCCTTGATACCCATGCATTTTCTCAACAGGGAATGCTTGAATGACGCAAAGTCAAACACGGTTTTACTCAATATGCTATCCGAGAGATCCGACTGGTCGAACGAGGTGCTCAGGAAATAGCCATCGCTCATGTCGTTCCGGGTTAAGATGGAATTGTTAAGGGAAGATTCGACAATCAATAAACCACTCAAATCCGTACCGGTAACATTCATTCCGTTCATTTCCGTGTTTTCAATTTCGAGTTTTTCGCCCGATTCGCCATCGGAGGATACCCACTGGCTGTGCATCACAAATAGGTTTTCCTTATCCATGCCATCCTTCCTTTCTTTATTTTTCTTATGGCCACCACAATATTTTATCGCTTAAGCCTAATTTTTGAACGGCCTCGCGCACTTCCTGAATATGTTCAGGGAACATTTTGGTCGAGTCGATAATTACATTTTCACCTTTCGACAGCGATTCTTCAATGTCTGAAATTGCTTTTTCCAGGGAATAACCCTTAGGGGCATATTTCGAGTGCCATCCTTTGACGTCCCATTTCACGCCGTTCGCATCAATGAATTCAGCTCCGGGAGGGCTGGGATCCCTGACTATAGGCCCAGGCAGTTCCCCCCGTGCCTCGAGTTCTAAGCCTGCTTGCCTCTCGATCTTGGATTTCTCATTGATCTTGAAGTTTTTGGCCGGGTCCTTGGCTAAACTGTCAAACTCTTCTGGGGATCTCCGAAAATACTTCCCTTGCTCCCCGTATTTGTCCATGAGCTCTTGATAGTAGTCCGGGGATGATTCCCTGATTTGGTCTAACTCGGCTTTGGACAGCCCTGGGGGTTTCGGATGTTCCGGGACATGCGGCTTCCTTGAACCGAGCTTATCGAGAAGCTTGCGCAGGTAGTGGCGCCCTTTTTTGCCAGCCCACGCAAGCGCTTTTCCGAACGGGATGCGGCTTAATGCAATACCGATAACAACACCCAGCGCATTTTCGGGCGTTAACAGCTTCCTCGGATTGCGGATATATCCGGCTATTTCATGCCCGCCACCTGCGATGCCTGCGCCTGTCAGCGCAATGCCTAAAGCCGGCCAGAATCCGACGAACAGCAGCGACAAAGCGAGAGCACCCAGTATAATCGCGCCTTGTTCATACCACTCCAGACGATCCCACCAATTCTGCAGCGAATCGAACAAGCAGGCAAAACAAGCCGGTTCCCCGCCGCTCGTATGCGCCCCTAAGCCTGCAAGCAGACCGGCCAATAACACAATAAGAGCCATCCCCGTCAGTGCCTTATGAAGAGCCTTCACCCGTGCACGTACAGGCTCTTCCCGCTCTGACGCTTCTACGTTTCCATACAGAAGCTGGAATCCAAGCTCCCTGCGCTCACGGTAAAAACTTAACCAGTATATGAATGTTTTTCGGTCCGTACATAATGAGCGCGTCATATTCCACAACTCGGAAAACGGGTTGAGAACGGACTCGTTTTGCAGCGATGGCAGCCGATGGCGTATTTTGTTCAGAGACCAGTAATCCGCAATAAGCGAAGCGGCTAGCATGAACAAAAAAACCGGCCGGGTATGATAACCGCTACCCGTCCAATCATGAAGCTTGAGAATCCAGCCCGGTAGCTCAAACTGTCCGTTATACGCAGCGTGATCCAGAATGGACCACAGAAGTAAAAGAGCAGGGAACAGATATACCCATTTTGTCAGTTTAGTCCGCAGCCGGTAAGCTATACCGATTGCAAGGGCAATCATGGCTGTATGTACCGGATGACTGACGGACATCATCGTTGGAATAAAACTTTCTTCGAAACGCCCGGGGAAAAGCGCGAAAACGTCCCAATGAATCGTTTCCCCGCCCAGCATCGTAACGCTGTAGCCATACTTCTCAGCGATAGCACCTGTATTCAACCATCTTCTGGAAAGCTCCTCCATCAATTGGAATCCGACCCCGGTTGCCGCTCCGATAAGCGTATAATCGATTAAGCTTAAAGCAGAAGCTCGCCGTGAGAACATCAGAAATAGGCCAAGCGGAAGGAGCTTCCACAATTCTTCAAAAATAGGCGTGGCGACGGCAGTAGACCAAGTGTCCGAGGTTCTTCCGCCGAATATCCCGTGCAGCGCTTGAACCGTAAGGGTCGTGATCGGTATAACAAAGAAAACGCCTGCAAGCACGAATAAGACGATCTGCTTCCACGGCAACGTTTTGCTCCGGCACAACACCCAAAACTGCAGGAGCACATAATAGGACCACAAATACTGAACCATCATGGTACGTGATTCTTTCATGAACAACAAGCTGACAACAAACATGATAAGCGACAACCAGGAAAATATCGCATATACCGTTTTTATAAACGGATGTTTTTCAACCCAAGCTTGGCCATTCCGATAGATCGCCTCCAGGAAATCCCGAACTCCGGTTCGAATGGACCAAATCACATTCATGACGGTCGCCTCCTTCGAAAGTCGACTTCGATCGAACAAAAGCTTTAAGAGCTATCCCTCCTGTAAGTGTATTCGCTTGTTTGTCATAATATATGGGTATTATAGTCATTCTCCTGCAATGCGGCAAAAGGCGCAGGTCTCAATTAATAACCCGAATGCGAGCTGTTTTCGTAGATCAAATATTAACCGTCTTATAGGAAAAAGCCCGACGAGTCGGACTTTTTCATTAACAGTATCCCGTAACATTAGCTGGTTTACCTGCATCATGCACTTCGACGAGATTGCACCAGCAATCAGGCTGCGAACCGTGAATATGAGACATAAACAACGGCTCCCGTCGCACCTAGTTCGAAAGCGATGCTCCGTCCGTCACCTCTTGCGGGGCCGCTGAACGGACAACCTGTACACCGGCTGAATGGCGGCTTCCTTTGTAATAGGCATAAATTCGAGTCGATCCCAGTTTATGGCCAATCAGATTTCCTTCCTGGTCCACCTCTGCGATGTCCGGATGATTGCTGGTAAACGTCACAAGCCTGGTAATATCCGTTGTCTCATGCGTTTTATAGTCATATAATGTGACCTTCAAATCAATCATCGTACCTTCCAATACCGAATATTCATACGAATCAAACAAGACTTCTCCGTTCACCGGATCGAATTCGTCTGTATTCTCAGGTAAGACTTGAACTCGTATTCTTGCCGTGTACCCTTCATAGGTGGCTTCGGCATACGTTTCTCCTGGCGATTTCCCTGTAATCCGGCCCAATGCGTCGACCTCTGCAATAGCGGTATCACCCGATGCATACATTGCGGCACTGGACAGATCTTCCTTGCTTCCGTCGGCGTACACAGCTTGAAGCACGGTAGAGACGGTATTACCTGCTTTCATTTTCTTTACTGCATCCTTATAAGAAATGCCCGACAGTACTCGTTCGACTGGTGCTTGGTCCCCCGGAGGAGACAATTTCATAAGCTGTAATTTATATATGTCTCCCCGCAAGACCGTTCCCGGAAAAATAAATCCGCCGTCCGCTGTTTCCGCCGCTTTACCGACACTTGTGATCGGAGGACCTTTAAACAGCTCCCGGCTGATCAGTCCACCATTCGTATTAACTCTTAATACGCCGTACTGCGATTTCCGCTCATTTAAACTGTTTGTGGTCGTGTGTTCTCCGAGCATCGCATATCCATCCTTCGTGCGGACCAGACGGGTATACAGTTCGGAGTTATCGCCGTCTGTATATGTTTTTTCCCACTGCACCTGTCCCTCAAGATTTATTTTGGTGAGTAATGCTGATCTTTTGTCGTTATTGCTTTTTCGGCTTAAAATTGCATACCCGCCATCTTCCGAAGGCACAATGGAATAGGCAGTCCATTGGGTTCGCGGATCGACAAACTCTTTCGACCATACTTCCTTGCCTTGATCGTCGAGCTTCATAACCAGCATCGCGTCATATTCTTTGGATTCATACTCGGCCATGCCCGTGTGCCCGATAGCAATATATCCGCCATCGGTTGCGGGAATCAGATCGGTGAAAAAGTCGCTGCCGGTAAATGAATACTTGTTATACCATTGCTCATTGCCGTTCGCATCGATTTTCAAAATATAAGCACGTTCATAGGCAACCCAACTAACCATCCCTCTTCCGGCGATCATAAAGCTGCCGTCATCCATTTCGAGTGCGGATACCGGGGTACTGTCGATCGAGGGGTCCTCCTTTACCGTTTCCCATAATACCTTGCCTGACGAATCCAATCGAATCAAGTATAGCTCGTCTTTCGGTTCGCCATCAGACCTTGATGATCCTAAGACGAGATAACCTCCGTCTTTCGTCTCCTTGGCCAGGTATGCCGTATGACTCGTATATTTATGAACAAGCTTTTGTTCCCATTCGACCTGACCTTCGGCATCCACTTTCACAACATAGGCCTTTTGAAGCGGATAATCTTCGGGATTTTCCGCCTCGTATACAGTCCCTGTGGCCAAATAACCTCCATCAGAAGTTGAAATCACGCTCTTCCCCGAAGAACGGCTTCCGTAATCTCTTGACCATTCGACAACAGACTGCGTCCCATCCGCAGCAGCAGAATCCAATCCAACACCTAAAAACATCAATAGGGAAGCGGCCAAGCAACCATGCAGCAATTTCGATAAAAATCTACCCACAAGCCCTCTCCTCTCAATAACCGATGATTAATATCGCGAGAATTCGCCTAAAATCTCGGACTCCACTCATTATCCATTGACGAACCTGCCATTTGTATCCAACAAACATCACAATTCCTTGTTACATTGGTATGATTTACCACCTCGTTCTTTAGACGGTCCAGCAGAAATTGATATGAGATAACAAGATGTAAAAAGCAGCATTGCATGGATCCTGCCATCGTCTTACATTATTCAGGCTTGAGACACGATCCTGGTCCCTGCTATCATTGGTGATACAGGAATCGCGAAGCGAAGGAGGAGCGAACCAATGTATCCAAATCACAACTGGGCAGGCAACTATGAATACCATGCTTCGGAACTATATATCCCTGAAACGGTGGAGCAAGTCAGGGAGATCATAGCGGAGAGCCGAAAGATCAAGGTACTGGGCACGCGCCATTCCTTCAATGGAATTGCGGACAGTTCTGGCACGCACCTTTCGCTGGAAAAGCTGAACCGGGTGATCGAGCTTGATCGTGATAAGTTAAGGGTAACCGTTGAAGGCGGTATCCGTTATGGGGATCTGTGCAGATATCTAGACAAGAAAGGGTACGCGTTGCACAATTTGGCTTCGCTACCCCATATTACGGTTGCCGGTGCCTGTGCTACCGCAACACACGGTTCGGGCGTGCGGAACGCGAATTTGGCGGCCGCGGTTCATGGCATGGAAATTATCCGCTCCGATGGTGACGTGATGACATTCTCGCGGGATCAGGAAAATGGAATAGGTGTAGAAGCAGCAGCCGTATCGCTGGGCGGGCTCGGCGCAGTGACGAAGATGACGCTGGGTATTGTTCCGGCTTACGAAATGAGGCAATTTGTTTATGCGAATTTGCCTATGGAACAGCTGCAAGCACATTTTGAGGAGATTGTATCCGCTGCTTACAGCGTCAGCTTGTTTACGGACTGGAAGACATCCTCGGTGAACCAAGTCTGGCTGAAGCATCGTACAATTGACGGCACCGCCAACGGCATGACAACCGATTTCTTCGGTGCGGTTCGCTTTTCCGAGAATGTTCATCCCATCACCGGGTTATCCGGGGAGAATTGCAGCGAACAGATGGGTCTTCCAGGACCGTCGTTCGAACGGCTTCCTCACTTCCGGATGGAGTTCACTCCGAGCTTCGGAGAAGAGCTGCAGAGCGAGTACTTTGTGCCTCGGCAGTATGCTTATCAAGCACTAAGCAGCCTCTCCCAGTTGAAAGAGCATATTTCCCCTCTCCTCTACGTATCCGAAGTGCGTAACATTGCGAAAGATGAACTTTGGATGAGCCCTTGTTACATGCAGGATTCGGTAGCGATCCATTTTACCTGGAAGCCCTACTGGAACGAAGTGCGTCAAGTACTGCCGATGATCGAGGAACGCCTCGCTCCCTTGGGGGCCCGTCCTCATTGGGCCAAGCTGTTCACCATGCAACCCTCTCAAGTGCAAGCGCTGTATGAACGTCTCCCTGAATTCCGCAAACTCCTGTTGCGCTGCGATCCGGAGGGCAAGTTCAGGAATGATTTTTTAAACACGTATCTGTGCAAAATAGACTAAAATTTACAATGGATATGGAACATATGCTCCATACAGCAACAGTTAAAGCCCCTTGGCGAAGCCAAGAGGCTTTTTACTATCTCGATCATTCAACGTGCGGAGTTTATTTCACGGCTGCGAGAGTATGTCTGAGGCTTTTAGGAAGCTTCTGGACGACCAACTCGTAAGAGTGATCAATCATGGCCAAAATGTCCGACGGTGACAGAGAACCGTCAATCATCACCGTATTCCAGTGCTGCTTGTTCATATGATAACCCGGCTGAATGGCCTCATGCTGCTCTCGCAAATTCGCAGCGATCACGGGATCGCATTTGAGATTTATGTAAAGTGGGGCCTCCCCCTTGCCTTGAAACACAAGCGCGAACATTCGGCCCGCGATTTTGAACACCAAGGGGTCCGATCCAAAGGGATAATCCTTGGTCGCTCCTTTTTTCAATGAGCAGTATTCAATAATACGGTTCTCCAGTTCTTCCCTCTCCTTTCACACGATCCTTCATTTTTCTGCCTGTCATATCGAACATTATATCGAAAGGAAAAGAATGTCGCCAGGTTAAAGCCTCAAAGCCCCGTATGATTTGATTGACAACATCTGAGAATATTGATATTCTCAATTTACAATGAGATTGAGAATCAATATCAATTAAAAAGGGGACCCTAAATGAACAGCAAACGACTTATGCCATTCCTTCTTATGTTATCCATGATGATCTTTACCGCTTGCGGCAACAATGCATCAAATCTCGCCTCCTCTACCCAAGCCAGTGCCAGCACAAGTGAACAAAGCTCAGCTGAAACCGAAGCAAAAGTGACGTATGCATCCGAATTCGGTCCAGTCGAAGTACCCTCTAATCCGCAGCGCATTATCGCGCTTACGAACGCGCCAAACGTGCTCTCGCTGGGTGGCAAAATCGTCGGAGTCGACGAATGGACGAACAAGAACCCCCTCTTCACTGACAAACTGAAAGACGCAACGGTGGTGTCCGACGAAAACTTGGAGAAGATCATTGAGCTGGGTCCGGATCTGATCATCGCCGACGCAACCAGCAAAAGTCTGGATAAGCTGAAGAAGATCGCTCCGACGGTTGCTTACACTTGGGGAAAACGAGATTATCTGGCGCAGCAGATCGAGATCGGTAAACTGCTGAACAAGGAGAAGGAAGCCCAGACCTGGGTTGACGACTTCTCACAGCGCGCAAAAGCCATCGGCTATGAGATCAAAGGGAAAATCGGCGAGAACGCCACAGTTTCGGTATTCGAGACAGATTCCAAAAGCTTCTACGTGTTCGGTAAAGCGTGGGCACGCGGTACGGAGATTATCTATCAAGCCATGGGTCTGAATATGCCGGAGAAGGTTAAAACAGACGCCCTCGGCCCCGGCTATTATACGCTCTCACCGGAAGTCATTAGCGATTATGCAGGCGACTATATCGTACTGAGCCGAAGTGCGACGGGAGACAACTCCTTCATGCAGACGGACACATGGAAAAACATACCGGCAGTCAAAAACAACCATGTGATCGAGATCGATACAGAAGCTTCGACTTATAGCGACCCGACAACGCTTGAATACTTGTTGAAAATCTTTAAAGACGGCTTCCTCAAATAGAAGTGATCATGGATAGATAAAATCCATATCAGCCAATAGGCGGGAAGCAAATGTTTATCGTTATTCAAGTATTGGGATCTCAGCCAGGCAGACGGGGAACAGGCTTTTGCTGCTCGGCCTCATCCAAGGAGGATGGATGGTGGTGTCGCTGAAGTGGCTTCTCCCCGCGTTTTTGACCGGCCTGTTATCGAGAGCTTGTAATGCAAAATAAAAACAAGGAGCTTACAGACATGCCGCTCCTTGTTTTTTTATGAAGATGACTTCGGCACAACCTGCTGGGCTGCTATAGAGGCGGCTTGTCGAATCCCATCTGTACCCAGCCTTCTTTGGAAGGTCCATATACCGCCGGAATGGCTAATCCTGCTTGGCGCATCAGCACGGTAACCTGTCCTCTATGATGTACGATGTGCTTGATCAATCCCATCAAGATGGCTGCATTCGATTCGGGTCTGCCAAAAGCGTTCTGTACCGTCTTCAGGTCTTCATTAGACCATTGTTCCTCCATTGCTTCAGCTACTTTGGCGCTGATGGATCGAAATGTGTCGGCAATCTTCTGCGCAGAAGGAACCTCCTCCGAATGCTGCACCTTATCGATCACGAGCCCGAATTCAGTCAAATACTCGGGGATATTCGTTACGAAGTGCCACGCAATTCTGCCCAGTGTACGTCCTTCCGGATACACCTGCTGCTGAAGCGAATCGTCTGTGATGCCATCCAGCACATTTTGGGTCAACACAGCCTCCTTCTTCCATTCGGTAACAAAATCCGCAACCGTAACATACATGATTGGTTCATCCTTTCTTATTATTCATCTTGTAAATCTGACTTTAGTTTAATCGTTAATAGTGACAAGGGTTGTCATCATTATGAAATTCATCGAAATACATGCAACCGAATGAGTTTCTTTAGTCCTGACGGCAAGCATTCGAACACATCGACTATGATCACCAACACAAAGAAGCCGCATTTTACGCGGCTTAGCATAACTTGTTATTCTTCGTTTCGACTTAGAAGTTTATAGCAGCGGTATGTTCCCCTCTTCGCATTCCTTCAAGGTCCTCTCGTTCCATACCGATACCTGTACTTCCCCAATATGGGCTTTGCGCAAGAGAAACATGCATAACCGGGATTGTCCGATTCCTCCTCCGATCGTTGAAGGAACCTCGCCTCGCAGCACAGCCTGGTGAAAAGCCAGATTCAAGCGATTCATCTTATTGCTGGCAAAAAGCTGATCGGACAGCGATTCGGCATTCACGCGGATGCCCATAGACGATATTTCCACAGCACATTGAAGAAGAGGATACCATAACAGGATGTCACCGTTTAACGTCCAATCGTCATAGTCCGGGGAACGGCCGTCGTGAATTTGTCCTGAATTCATTCGTCCGCCGATTTGCATGATGAACACCGCGCCGTGTCTCCTCGCAATTTCATTCTCGCGATCTTTCGGGGATAACCTTGGGTACTGGTCTTCGAGCTCTTGGGCCGTAACAAAGAAAATTCGCTCCGGCAGAATCGGCTGCAAGGACGGATAGATGTCAGACAAATAGGACTCCGTGGATCTGATCACATCATAAATTTTACGGACCTCGTTCTGCAAGGTTTCGATGGTTCGCATATCTTCGGAAATGACCTTTTCCCAGTCCCATTGATCGACGTAAATCGAATGCAAATTATCCATCGTCTCGTCTCGTCTTACCGCATTCATGTCGGTGTATATGCCTTCCCCGGCAGTAAATCCGTATTGAGCAAGTGTTGACCTTTTCCATTTGGCAAGCGACTGGACGATTTCGACTCTCCCTTCTTCCATATCTAAGGCATCGAAGGAAACGATTCTTTCTGTCCCGTTTAAATTGTCGTTGATGCCTGTGCCTTCCTTTAATAAAACCGGCGAAGAAACTTTTGTTAAACAAAGTGCGTTCTCAAGTCCGTTTTGAAAATATGTTTTGGTTTTTTGTATGGCAACAGCGGTCTGAATTTTATTCAGAATGGATTGGTATTGAATCGGGATCACAGTGGACCTCAGCATGGGGTACTGTCCTTTCACAGTGGATTTGAAAGTTAGACTTCTACCTAACCGACTGAGAACAGTGTATGTTTGTTAGCCTATGCTGTCGCATTGTCCGCACCATCCTGCGGCATATTTGGGCAGCCGCCCGCTCATTACCATTACGTGAATAACGCCTGGATGCCTTGAAATCCGAAATAGACGCCGAAACCAATGAGTGAAATTCCGGAAATCGCCGAGATCGCCGTGAGGCTTTTGTGATTTAAGAAACGCCGCAATCCTGTCGTTAATCCAGCTACACACAAATCCCATAGCGCCAGTCCAAGGAAGATCATACTGCTGTACAGCAGCAGATGGCTTGTACCGAAAGCGGAGGCGGTTTTTGCAAGGATGGAGCCGTAAATGCCAAGCCAAAACAATATGGACAATGGGCTTGTAATCGACATGAAGAAACCTAGCAAAAAGCAGCTTAATAAGGAATCTTTTTTCTTTCTTACGGAAGATAATTCCACTTTATTCACCTTAACGACGCTTTCAATGCCCGAATAGATGAGGACAAATCCACCGAATAACCACAAAAAAATCTGCACGATCGGAATATTGAGAAATTGAACCAGTCCCAAATAAATCAGTAGCATGAACGTGGCATCGGCCAGCATCGAGCCGCCCCCAACGATCCAAGCATGCCAAAAACCGTTCTTGATGCCTTTATCCAGTCTGGCCGAATTGACAGGCCCGATGGGAGCAGCCAACGTGAGTCCCAGGACAATGTAGCTGATTAACAAATTCACATTCAATCGCGTTCACTCCCGCTTTCTTATAATGAGCCTGTACATTTTATGTAAAAAAAGCGCCTCATTATGCCTTGAAATATACAAACGACAAAAAAACCGCCTGCTGTAGGCGGTTCAATCATCATTCACGTTTATCGGACCTTACCCCGACCTCGTATCCGGGTTATACCGGCTTTGGCATGCGAGTCATATTCTGATTCATCCTTTTTTGCGCGGTCCGCTTTATTCCAGAAGTGTCGCATAATCAGCGTGACGCAGCCGATCACGACTATGAAGCCTAGACTGATGAAGAATCCCGGGCGGCTTATTTTATGAAAAAGGGTTCCCACAAGCGTAAAACTGATGAGAATCATCCCGATATACCGTTTGGCTTTCCCCCAACCGGTAAGCTTCAGCAGCTTTCCGGACGTCAGCAAAATGAACAGCCAGTTATACAGAAGCATCATCCCTGCTGCTGTTGTAATGTATTCATAGACGCTCTTTGGCATCAGGAGCGCAACTACAACCGAGGCGACAAGCCCGGCTGCCGTGAGCGCAATGGCTGGCAATGGCTTTTTGCCCTCTTTTTTCTTGCCTTTCGTGAAAAACGGAGGGGCGTCCCCATCGCTGGCCAAGGTTACGATCATGGTCGTTACGGCGAATAGAGAGGCAGTCATCGTTGAGAAACCTGCAATGATCAGTATCGCATTAAACAAATGCGGAACAAATGGCAGCTTATAATCCACGAGTGCCACCACGAACGGACTTTTCGTTACGATATATGATCTCCAAGGCTCAAGTATCAAGGCCAATCCGATAGAGATCACATAGATAGACATGAGGAGCAGCAGCATCACTTTCCCGGCTTTCGGCGCGTCCTTCGGCTCTTTCAGTCTCATCGTCATCAAACCGAGAGCCTCGAGCCCGCCATAACCGTAAAAGGCAAAGATGAGCGCCGCCCAAAAACCGGTAAACCCGTTGGGAATCCAGTCCTTCGGAAAAGCAGGACCATGAGAGCTTGTCTTAAAGACGCCTGTGATCGCCAAAATGGCAATAACCAGAAACATGAAAATTGCGGCGATTTTCATTACAGCGAAAATACTCTCCATCCGTTCAAAACCCTTGGTCCCGATCAGGATGATGATGAGACCCAGAACGCCGTACCCCGCGGCAAAACACCACATGGGAATTTGAGGGAACCAGAATCTCGAGAATAAGGCGAGAGCGGTAAGCTGACTGCCCATAATCAGGAGCTCCGACGACCAATAGACCCAGCCGCTGCTGAATCCCGCCCACCTTCCAAAAGCTTTTTTGGCATACGAACGAAAAGAACCCTCCATAGGGTCTTCGGCCGTCATTTGGGATAGCTTGTCATAGACGAGATAAGCTCCGAAAGCCGCCAATGCATATGCGATGACCGCCGAGGGACCCCCGATTTGAATTGCGATATGAGACCCTAGGAAAAAACCTGTACCGACCGTGCAGGCGACTCCGAGGAGCGACAACTGCCACCATTTCAGTTTTTTCTCTTTTGCATTACGTTTTTCTTGTGCCAACTCATCGTACCTCCTTCGTGAACTCTATTATCTTTCCCCGAAGAAGCGATGTTATGTATAAATTGAAAGACAAAAAAAAGCCCGCAGTGTCTGCGGACTTATTCATTACCCTCGTACTTACCATTCATAAAAATTTTCCTCAATCAAAGCTTCAAAGGAACTTGCCAGTAGCCTCATTTCACCGGTATCGTGATGAAAAATGATGATCTCCCCTGCCGGATTAATGATAATCGGGTCGCCTGAGCCGTCCATCGAGATCACATAGCTTCTCTGCAGCGCTTCTGCGAAAGCATGTTCCTTGTACTGATCCCGGAATCTGAGCGTAAGATCGATAACCGTTTCGCGTCCGATGCTGGAGCCGTTTGAAAAGGCGTGTACCGCAAGACCCGCGTATGCTCCCCCGAACGTCTGAATAAAGTGTACGTAGTCATCATGAAAGCGTACGGCCAACCGTTTCTCTGCATCTTCTATTTCTTCCAGGCTCGCCGGATTGCCGAGGAGCGTAATATTGTCCTCCCTGAGAAGAAAGTTGTGCAATCTATCCATGATCGCTTCTTTCATGAATTTCTCGCCCTCCTTGATACAGTTATTTGACTCACTAGGTATGCTTTCTTGGGTAAGGGTATGATCCGAAAGATCCCGATATACCGGAGGGGATATCGCAGTGATATCCCCTCCGTCATCATTGTTGCAATTCTGCAGCCACCACCGATAGAAACGGCAGCGAAGGACTTCATTTCGGCGTTGTCAGGTGTATTAACCATTCGCCAAAAACAGGGAAAATCCTGTTCCGGAAGCGCGAAAAAATAATCATTTGCGCATATTTTATTTTAATTCATTCGCCTGCCAGATCTCTTCCGTCAGCTCGGCCATTACCGCAATTGCCGCCTTACTGCCTGATGCTGCGGCAAAAACCAGCTGAGAAGGCATGACATAGGCTGAATCGCCTGCCGCGAAAATACCGGGAACTGTAGTGCGTCCCATTTCATCCGCAGCAATTCCTCCGTTTGGGGTGGTTTCATATCCTAACGTTTCATGGAAGCAGGCATTCGGTATTTGCAGCGGATCGATGAACCCTCCACTTCGTTCGATATGCGTTCCATCCTCAAAATGCACCCGTTCCAACTGACCGTCTGATCCGGATAAGGCAGTGACGGGCGTATCCACAACCTTAATTCCGCGAACTGCCATCTGCTGCCGCTCTTCATTATTTAATATATTCGAGCCATTCGTGCAGACGACAATATCCTGACTCCAGTTTAGCAGCAGCTTAACCTTGTGAATTATCGCTGGAACATCCGAGATCACGACAAGCGGTTGATCACGCAGCTCCCAACCGTCGCAGAACGGGCAGTTGAACAGGCTTTTACCATAATATTCACGAATACCTTCGATATTGGGGAGCTCTTCCTTCAGACCGGCGGCCAAAATCAGCTTGCTTGCATGCAGCTGCTCACCGGCAAACGTTCGAAGGCTAAAGCCGCCATCCGTCCGTTGAATGTCGGTGACCTCAGACTGCCAATGATGGACAGATGGATAACGAAGCACTTCTTCGTAAGCAATGCGCCGGAATTCGGCCGGTTTCACACCATCACGGGTAATAAACCCATGTGAAGCGTGAGTTACGCCGTTTCTCGGGCGGCTGTTATCCAGCAGCGCAGTGGCACGCCTTGCTCTGCCAAGCACCAATGCGGCATTTAATCCCGCCGGCCCTCCACCGACAATGGCACAATCGTAATTTAACAATGAAATCCCTCCAATTCATATTTTAGATATAATAGATATTTATTATCTATTATTTATCCAAGCTATGCATTGCCCTGTGATCTACAGGACAATGCATATTCATTACGGACTTAATGTGTCTATAATAACTATATTGTATTATTTCGTCAAGAGCCTGCTGTATTTGCGGATCCATCCAATCATGATCGGGAGCAGTGCAAGGAACACAATGCCGGCAACGATCCCGAATCCGATCTGCCTTTCTCTTTCCTCTGACAGCATCCGCGCAACGCTCGTTCCGATCAGAAGCACATTCTGCCCGTCTTTGCCTGGATAGGCAATGGGCTCGAGACGCCCCATATGAGCCCTGCCGATAACTGTAACCTGTTCCCCGGGGCTCACGGCATAATAACCGAACGCCGTTTTTTTCGGACTTTCCACGAGCAGCGGCCGGGATGAACCGCCTTCGTGAATGTTGGGTGTTTGTTCCGCAATGACGGTCGTCGTATCCAGCGGAAGCCAATCGTCATAGAAACGGAACCAATCCGCCTGCACGTTCACGCCATTCAGCATGAAGCTGCCCCGAACATCCGGTTTCAGGTCTTCGTCCCACTGATAATCGCAGCCGCTTTTGCTGCAGTGCCATTGAAATTTCTCTTTTTGAAGCAGCGCATACCGATCCCGGAGCTTGCCTTCATCTGTCACTTGAGTCATACCCTCTGCCACACCTTCCAGCCTGACGATCCCGGTGGTGTCAGCTCTCAACTGATCGATCGGACGGGCGTTCGATATGACTAAAGAGAGTCTTGCAGATTCCCACAATAGCAAAAGCAGGCCTGCCAACACGAAGAAGCCGAGGAACTTCAGCAAACCGAACCAGATTCGCGAGCCTCGGCTCTTTTGTGGGGACTTTTTTCGCTTTCCATTTTTGAACTTTGTCCTGCCCTGGTTTATATATTGGGTACTCCTTATTTGCCTTTTAGCCATAAATTAACGTCCTCCCTGCCAACAAAACTAGCATGATCAGTTTAACATACGGTAAGGAACCCGATTCCGTTTCGTACTTTCAAGGTTATACTTTATTAATGACTTGCCATTCGCCATAAAATCTATTAATTTAATTTTTGATATATTCATTATTCCAAACTTACAAATAAGACAATTTCAAGGAGGTTCCATCTGGAAATGAACCAAGTGAATAAACGGCTGCTTTTGATCATTTTTGCTGCACTGACTGCCTTGCTCGGAGGGTGCAGTGCTTCCAGTAAACAAACGGTGCCTCAGGAATCGGATCCAGATGCCATCCTGAAGGCATTATTCGATGTGGAACACATTAAGTCAGCCAAGTCGGTAATTACGCATCCTTTAAGCGAAATTTCGGAAATCGAAGACCATATAAGCATCCGATACCAATACGCTTTTCTGGTCAAAGGAGCGGTAGATGAGAAAAACAATGCCGTTCCAAACAAACTATATATCACTTCTGCGGTCGAAAATACGAAAAAAGGCAGAGAAATCAGCATTCGATACATTGATGGCGGCATCAATGGGGAAATACGTAAACAGAATCCGAAGCATAGAACGTTTACCGTGAATCCATGCGGTCAAGAAACCGGCTCTGACTGTGAAGATGGCCAGATGGCTCCATACGAAGCTGAGGCTGTCATTTTCTCGGTGGATGACTTTCCGGAACTTAAGCCGCAGCAAAACGTCGTCGATATTAGCGTGAAATATGCTCTGGCAAATAGCAAAAAGGAGCTACGCGAGCAGTTTCTCAGTGACCGGGGGCTGCAGGAAAGGGACAAAGCGGAAGTATCCCTGAAGCTGCCAATGTCGTTCTATTAATTCCAGCATACGGCCTTCCGCTTAAAGGGAGGCCGTTCCCCCCCAGCTTACCAGGCAGATTACTTCTCATTCATATTAGGAACACCGGCTCACTTCGCTATACCCAATCCCCGTGATGACGTCCTATTTCAGCAGCAAGTGTGATAATTCGCAATCTACCCATGACTCTAAAAGGCTTTTAACAAATGGAAATGAAACGCATGCTCAGACCTTTCGGCATGGGTCGTTCGAATGTGGTCACCCATTTTTGGATGTGTTACGATTGACATATTGTCAATAAACCAGATTCAACCAATCCAACAAACGGGAGTGAAGTATATGCAAAAGGAAGTCATCTCCTTAGCTGAAATCACCCAGTTTCGCTCAGCTGCTGAGGAATTCAGCCCTTATGAATGGTACAAGCATCACTTGGAGCATGAGCCAATCAGCTACAATGAAGCTACGGATTCGTGGAATGTATTCCGTTATGAGGATGTCAAACGCGTGTTAAGCGATTATGAGTACTTTTCCAATGTGCGGGCGCGCACGACGATCAGCGTCGGTGCTGACAATGAGGAAGGACAGCATTCAGGCCGAGTCAATTTGAGTACGGACCCCCCGGAACACCGCAAGAGCCGCAGTCTGCTGTCCGCTGCTTTTACGCCGAGAAGTTTGAAGCTGTGGGAACCGCGTATTCATGAAGTCGTTCGTCAGTTGATCCAGGATATGGGCGATGAGCCCGTCATTGATATCGTCAAAAGCTTCTCCAGCGCACTGCCCACCATCGTCATAGCAGAATTGCTGGGCGTACCGCCCGAAGATCGGTTCTTGTTCAAAAAATGGGTCGATCACCTCTTCCTTCCGCTAACCAAAGAAAACAATGACGATGTTCAGGAGCTAAAGCGCCGGGCAGCCAAGGAGTACTATCAATACCTCTTCCCTCATGTCGTTTCGAAAAGAGCAAATTTGACCGACGATATTATTTCCGATCTGATTCAAGCCGAGGTAGATGGGGAGCGTTTAACGGATGACGAAATTGTCCGGATGACGATGTTCATTCTGGGTGCCGGCATCGAAACGACAAGTCATCTCCTTTCCTGCACTTTCTATTCCTTCTTATATGACAACGACCAGCTTTACGACGAAATCCAATCGAACCGTGAGCTGATTCCAAATGCAGTGGAAGAAATGCTCCGCTACCGTTTCAATATTACCAAAATGGATCGTACCGTGAAGCAGGATAACGAAGTACTTGGCGTGAAATTGAAAGAAGGCGATGTCGTCGTCGCATGGATGAGTGCCGCCAATATGGATGAAGCCATTTTCAAGGATCCTTTTACACTGAATATTCACCGTCCGAACAACAAGAAACATTTGTCCTTCGGCAATGGCCCTCATTTCTGCCTCGGTGCTCCGCTAGCAAGACTGGAGGCTAACGTCGGGCTCGGGCTTTTCATGGACCACTTCGAACGAATAGAGCCTGTACCAGGATTCAAGCTGGAAGAACATCTGACGCCTTCCGCAACCGGACAGACGCTGACTTCTCTTCCGGTACGCGTCCATCGCCGCTGATTCAGCAGCACAACACATCAAACTGAATACAAAAGCCTCTCCTTGAAGGAGAGGCTTATTGCTATGCTTGCATTCTTCGTATACATTCCATGTTTGGAAAGTTTGCCCTTCTTTAATGATCACTGCCCTTGCTTGAATCCGCAGTCAACGGCAGCACGCCTCCGGCTTTCAGTTTACCGAGCAGCACCTTGATCCCTGCTTCGGTATTCGGCTCCTGTTTGCCATAGACGGCAATACCTGAATGTATATTGTGCAGATAGATCGGCTCATATGGGTTACCGAGCGATAACACCGCATAGCGCATATTTCGCTTATTCAACGCTTCGATCAAGGTTTGAACATCCGCCCACCCGAACTGACTGGCCACGTTCCGGAACTGATAAGAGGCCAGGATGACGTAATCCGCCTTACTGATCGCCTGAAGTGCATTATTCGTTGTTCCTTGTCCCATAAGGGTTATCTCCGTCTTTAATGATAGATCACTTCCGGCTTGCTTCAGCTGCCTCTCAAGCTGCTTCGCCTGCTCCACATCGGTAGCGGCAATAACAACGCGGTCGCCATGTTGAATTTGATCCGGATGCTCCCCGTCGCGGCCGGCCAATAATGAGACCGCCCGCTCGGCGATTTCCCGCTCCACCTTGCGATGCTCCACCGATCCGATGATACCGTTAAGAACGGTTAATTTCTGCGCAAGGCTCTCAGTAGGTTCAAACAAACCATATTTTGCTTTAAGCTCCAGAATCCGCTTCACCGACGTATGGATCGTATCGATCGGAATCGTCCCGCTTTTCACCGCGTTCACCAGCGTTTGATGTGCGGCAGCCGAGTCTTGCGGCATGAGGATGATATCTACGCCAGCCGAAACCGCACGCTCCACCGCCTTATTCTCCCCAAAGTTCTCCGATAGCGCGTTCATGGTGAACGCATCAGAAACGATGACCCCTTTGTATCCCAGTTCGCCCCGAAGCAGTCCGGTCAGCACCTTCTTCGATAACGTGGCAGGAAGCGGCACGCTGCTTCCGTCCTTGAGCGAGATAACGTGTTCATTATCCACGGCCGGAAAAGCAATATGAGCGGTCATCATCATATCAACCCCATCATCAATAGCTGCCCGGAACGGTTTCAGTTCCACCGCATCAAGCCGCTCCCTGTTATGCGTAAGCACCGGCATGCCCAGATGGGAATCTACCGCCGTGTCTCCATGCCCTGGAAAATGCTTGACTGCTGCTATGACCCCTGATTGCCGCAGTCCGTTTATGGTTGCGATGCCTAAACGGGATACCAAATCGGCATTCGAACCAAAGGAGCGCATGCCGATGATTGGATTGTCCGGATTGCTGTTGATGTCGAGTACCGGGGCAAAATTGACTTGCACGCCTAGCGCCTTCAGCTCCTCCCCGGTCAGTCTCCCGGCAGCTTCTGCCATTGATGAGTCCCCGGCTGCGCCTAGCGCCATTTGACCTGGCAAATTCGTTCCGCCGGGAATTCGCTTAATAACGCCTCCCTCTTGGTCGATGCCAAGAAACAGCGGAATGTCGCCTGCTTCGAGTTGTATATCATGCGTGAGCGTCGTGACCTGCCGTGCGTTTATTATATTTTTATCAAAAAGAATAAGTCCGCCCAATTCGAGATCGTGGATGCTGCGTTTCAATCCTTCGTTGACCGTCGTTGTCGCTTGGCCATTCCATTGCCTGATATCAGGCATGAGCATTTGACCGACTTGCTCGCTGACTGTCATATAAGACATCAGCTTGTCCCAATCATGAGCCTGGATGGCTTCCGCACGTTCAAATCGGATCACCCGAGTCATAAATACGGCAAATTCTGCCCGCGTGACCGATCGATCCGGCCTGAAGGTACCATCCGTATACCCGCCGATCAGACGGTTCGAGCCCATTATGAGAATCGGCGCTGCCGCCCAATGCTGTTCGATATCCTTCAAGCTTACGGGCTGCTTGCCTGCATCAAGCGAGTATGCACGGCTAAGAAATGCGGCTGTCTCTGCGCGGCTGAGCGGAGCATCCGGATGGAAGGTGCCGTCAGGAAATCCGCTGGCAAGCCCATTCTTTTCGGCTATGGCGATCTCCCGGTAAAAAGGATGTGTTCGCGGAACATCCTTATAATTCGCCCCCTCCGCTGCTGTCTGCAGCTGCTGCGGATACAGCTCACGCACCATGAAAGTCACGGCTTGCGCTCTGGTCACAGATCTCTCAGGCATAAACTTCCCATTGCCATATCCCGCAACGGTTCCTCTTTTAGCCATATAGTTAATGCCGTCTTCCGCCCATTTCGACTGCTGAAGATCGGTAAACCGGTTTTCCGCAGCCGCACTTCCTGCCCAAACGAGCATGGATCCAAGTACGGCACCGAATATCGTCATCATTTTTATATTCATCTGTTCCACCTCTGCTGCCTTTTACGTGTATGATGAATAGACGCTTCCGAATTACGATTAGTTGCGCTAACCGTTTTCCATCGCTTGCCGAATGTCATAATCCTGAAGATCGATGTCTGGCGGTAACTCCATGGCAAGTTTGGCCAACTGACTGCCGATGTAAGGCCCCATCGTAAGCCCGGAAGCGCCAAGTCCATTTGCAGCCAGAAGTCCCTCCCACCCCGGTACGGTGCCGATCACAGGCAGAAAACCGGGAGTAAAGGGACGAAATCCGACCCGAACTTCCTGAAACGTGCTATTTGCAAGAGCTGGAGCCAATGTCAGCCCTTTATTCAGAATTTCCTGCATACCTCCCGGAGTAATTCTGGTATCATACCCATCGACATCATTATCGTGTGTCGCTCCGATGACGATCTTTCCATGATCGAAAGCGAGCAGGTATTGGTCAGAAGGCGGCATGATGACAGGCCAGGTTCCCGTCTCTTGTTCGCCAGGAATCTGTACGTGCATGATCTGGGCTTTTTGATAACGAACGTTAAAGTGAATGCCCAGCGGCTTCAGCAGCTGTCCAGCCCATGCTCCCGCACATACCAATGTTTGGTCAGCCGGGTAGCGGGTTCCGCCGACCAGAGCTCCCGTCACGCGATTCGAATGAAACTCCAGCGCAGCATCGCCATGTACGATTCGGGCACCATGCCGCTCGGCTGACCGCAGCAGCGCATCGCGCAGGGCGCGTCCGTCGACACGGGCAGCCCCGCTAATTTTTACAGCATGATATCCATTTTCCAATATCGGAAATGACTCACCGGTTTCCGTCTCATTCAGCTGAACAATATCTCCAATTTCCGGCGCATCAGCTTTTCTAAGCGAAGCACGTTCTGCCATTTTTTCTATTTTATCCAAGTCGTGATGAATACTAAGGGCACCGACCCGGGCATAACCCGTTTCCGTCTCGCCTTCTTGTTCAAGTTCTCGGATCAGCCCGGGATAAAACCGAGCACCTGCTGCTGCCAGCCGGTACCACGCCTGATTGCGCCGCTGCGACAGCCAGGGACAGATGATGCCTGCTGCTGCATCCGTCGCTTGTCCCGGTTCATTCCGGTCGATAATTAAGACATCCGCTCCTGATTTCGCCAGCTGATAAGCGGTCGAAGCCCCCAGTATGCCCGATCCTATGACAATGTAATTGTTCATGATTGCAAATCCTTTCCTTGCTTGCTGCTACCATTATAACGGACTTGACGGGCACTCGGCGAACGTTTTTGGTCAGTTCCATCCTTTGCGTTCTTGGTTACGGCGTGATTAGCCCACAATCTGAAACGTTAAAAAAGCCTAAAAAGCCCCGTTACGGTGACTTTTAGGCTTAATATTCGACCTTCATCCGAACCGCTTACACTATTCTCCGCCAACGGGGCTCGGAGCCGCAGGCACTACGCTGATTTCTTCCGGAAGCTGGTAGGAAATGCTCGGCACCTTTCTCGGCAGATACTCGATGACATCGGAAGAATAGATGGCGACAGACACGCTGCCCCCACCCGCAAAGGCGCGAATCAAAACAGGCTGGTTGTATGTATTGCTGAACACGAAATCCGGACCGCCCCAGCTGACGGTCGCGTCCCGTCTCGGGGGAACGTATGGTACGTGGCGGCTGTGGGAATAGCGCTGAACGATGTTCAGGCCAGCCCGGTCGGCCGCATTAAACAGCGTGGAGGATACTTGGCAGATTCCACCGCCCACACCCTCTGACAATTCGCCGCGAACGATGACGGCAGCCCTCTTATAGCCTCTTCCCGTTGTTCGTATGCCGACGACTCGGTTAAAAGAGAAGGTTTCACCCGGGAAAACAACCGCGCTGTCGATCGCCTTGGCGGACAGAACGATATTATGAGAACGATCGGAGTTGCTTGAATTATAATAAGTGACGTAATAACCGATTTGTTTGGCTCGAAGCGATGCGAGAAGTTCCGTATCCACCTTCGGATATACGGGATACATCGGCGCTTCGAAAAATGCCGGACCGCTGCCGTAAATATAAGCATAGTAATGCTTCAGCAGCTCCTTGCGGTTCAGTTTGAACCCGTTCCGGCCGGGTACGATCTGTCCATTGCTTCCGATGCGGGCATTAACCGCTTCCTTATAAGTTCTCCGGTCCAATTCGTTGACCCAGGCTTCATACTTGCTCATATCGAGCAGCGGAAACACGTCCAGGGTGTGTGCTTCCCGCTTGAGGCTTGATATCACTTGACCTTCTTGGGTAACCGTAAGTTTATCAGAAAGTTTATCGGGATTTTGTATGTCATCGTTGTCCTGCAGCAGGGAGAACAAAAGACAAGCCATGGCTGTCCATTTCAAACATCATCACTCGCTTATCATTGTGGTCTATCATTCTTGATGTTGAACGCTGTACATTGTTTCGGAATGCTCGGTACATCGCCTGATCTTCTGCTAGTATGATGACAATGGATGTTATTCATGCAATAAATGCGCGCATAAGATGAAATCTAATCCATATCACTCTTTCCCTAGAGACCTCGCGAGGTGGAACCGGGGATATCCATTATTGCTGGCTTCATCCGCCCAAACAGCGATCTTTGTATGAAAAGAGCGCCGTCAGGGTCATATTTGCGGCAGAAACCCGCATAAACAATAGAGTACCCGAGAGTATGAGCATATGAAAATGGAGGGTCGTAATGGACGAAAAAAATGGATGGTTTCAGTTGGAATCTTCAACACTTCGCAGCAGCGCCTTGCCTCCGAGCCGAAACATAACCCATATTTCGCCGATGGATGATTATAGACAGCAGGAGCCGCATGCACAGGTTCCAACAAACAGCCTCGAACAGAAACAGACGGCAGAATCCCCGAATCACAGCAAGGACGTGTCCCCCTTTAGGCCAGATCCGGATCAAAAGGCATCTCAGAACGTTCATTCTTCTCATCCGTGGTCTGAGGATATGCCTGCCGAGCTCCATTCGCAAACGGTCGGCAAACGAGGCCCGGTGCTTGAGCAGGACAATATGTTGCATGAGACCCTGGAAACCTTCGTACATACTAAAATTCTGGAAAGGCCGGTACACGTGAAGGGCTTTGGCGCTTTCGGTTACTTTCAGACCGTACACCCGATGACGGAATATACCAAGCTTTGCTTCTTGCAGACACCCGGTCAGCAGGTTCCCGTTACCGTAAGGTTTTCACTTGCCGTCAGCAATAAAGGAACGCCGGATACATCCCGGAACGTCAGGGGGTTCTCAACAAAGTTCTACACGGATGAAGGTGTGTTTGACCTAGTATGCAACCATATTCCCGTATTTTCTGTTCGCGATGCCATACGCTTCCCGGAGTCGATCAAAGCGTTCCTCCCTTCGCCCAAAAACAACCTGATCGATCCGGAACGGTTCTGGAGCTTTGTTGCCAGGGCACCGGAGTCCACGCATTTTCTCGTTTGGCTGTACTCCGACGTTGGCACGGTCAAAAGCCTGCGTCACATGAAGGGGCATAGCGTGAATACGTATGTCTGGAAAAATGCGCAGGGCGTCCGCACCTATGTGAAATATCACTGGATCCCTTTCGGAGGCGAGAAGTATCTTAATGCACAGGAAGCTGCACGTTTAGCGTGCGAGAATCCGGATATCGCCGGCAAGGATCTTTATGACACCATCGCTGCCGGAAAAATTGCCGACTACGGTCTTTACGTACAGCTGATGAATCCGGATGATGCAGCCCATCTTCCGTATGACCCGCTCGACGACACCAAGATATGGGATGAGCAGCAGTATCCTCTGAAACCCGTGGGACGGCTCGTGCTGAACCGGAATCCGGATAACTACATGGAACAGGTAGAGAAAATAGCCTTTTCGCCATCCAATTTATTGGAGGGGGCCGAACTATCTGACGATAAAATGCTTCAAGGCCGCTCCAACATTTACTGGGATTCGCAGCGCAGACGGCTCGGGCCGGACTTCCGAGGCATTCCCGTGAATCATCAGGCGGATTGGTCGCCGGCATCCCTGGTTACGAGCGGAAACGGCAGAACCGTCGAAGGGCAAATTGAGAGGAGCGACCTTTCCAAACCGGACGATTTTACGCAAGCCGGTCAGTTCTATCATGCGCTGTCTCCTGCACAGCAGGATCATTTGGTGGATAACCTTTCTGCTGATCTGAAGAACATCTCCCGTGAGACACAGCGTGTTGTGATCGGTTATTTACACGAGGCTTCGAAGGAGCTTGGCGATCGGGTTGCCAGGCAAATTGAGGAATCCTCTAAAGGATAATACAACCTGAAGCACCGTATCCACCTCCCTTCAAACTAAAAAACACCCCCAAATCCGCTGAAGCAGTTTTGGGGGTGTTTGATGTCTGGTTTATTAATCCCATAGAGATGAACTTTTAGAATACTTTGGTCGTCCAGGATTCGCAGTTCCATACATGCGTCGCAATATCGTTATAAAATTCGGGTTCGTGCGAAATCATCAGGATGCTGCCTTTGTACGCCTTTAGGGCGCGTTTGAGTTCATCCTTCGCGTCGACGTCCAAGTGGTTCGTCGGCTCGTCAAGGACCAGCAGATTGGTTTCCCGGTTGATGAGCTTGCACAAACGGACTTTGGCCTTTTCCCCGCCGCTCAGTACGGCAATTTTGCTCTCGATGTGCTTGGTGGTGAGTCCGCATTTGGCCAGCGCCGCGCGCACCTCGAACTGGGTATAGGAAGGGAAGGTTTCCCAAATTTCTTCGATGCAGGTGTTGTAATTCCCCTCTTTCATTTCTTGCTCAAAGTACCCGATTTCCAGGTTGTACCCGAGCTCCACGGAACCGGATAAAGCCGGAATTTCACCCAAAATGCTGCGCAGCAGCGTCGTTTTCCCGATGCCGTTCGCGCCAACAAGGGCCACTTTCTGACCGCGTTCCATCTGCAAATCCAAAGGGCGCGAGAGCGGACTGTCGTAGCCGATCACGAGATCCTTGGCTTCGAAAATCATTTTGCCCGAAGCTTTGGCATCCTTGAAGTTAAACTGCGGTTTCGGTTTTTCCTTCGCAAGCTCGATGACATCCATCTTGTCGAGCTTCTTCTGTCTGGACATGGCCATATTCCGCGTAGCGACGCTAGCTTTGTTGCGGGCAACGAAATCCTTAAGATCGGCGATTTCCTGCTGCTGACGGTTATAAGCCGATTCCAGCTGCTGCTTGCGCATTTCGTACACCTGCTGAAATTGGTCATAATCGCCCACATACCGTGTAAGCTTCTGGTTCTCCATGTGGTAGATCAGGTTGATAACGCTGTTCAGGAAAGGGATATCATGCGAGATCAGAATGAAGGCATTCTCATACTCCTGCAAATACCGCTTGAGCCATTCGATATGCTGTTCGTCCAAGTAGTTGGTGGGCTCGTCCAGCAGGAGGATATCCGGCTTTTCCAGCAGCAGCTTGGCGAGCAATATTTTGGTACGTTGACCGCCGCTCAGATCATTGACGTCGCGATCGAGTCCGATGTCGGTAATGCCGAGGCCGCGGGCCGTTTCCTGCACTTTGGCATCGATCATATAGAAGTCCTGGCTCGTCAGCGTATCCTGAATGGTGCCGACTTCCTCCAGCAGCTTATCGAGCTCTTCCGGGGAGACCTCTCCCATTTTGTTGTACATGTCGTTCATTTCCTGTTCCAGATCGAACAAGTACTGAAACGCGCTCCGCAGCACGTCTTGAATCGTCATGCCTTTCGTCAGCACCGCATGCTGATCCAGGTAACCGACGCGAACGCGCTTGGACCATTCCACTTTTCCCTCGTCGGGCTGCAGCTTGTTCGTCACGATGTTCATGAACGTCGACTTGCCTTCTCCGTTGGCACCGATCAATCCGATGTGTTCGCCTTTAAGAAGCCGGAATGAAACGTCCTTGAAAATGGCGCGGTCGCCAAAACCGTGGCTTAAGTTTTCTACATTTAATATGCTCATGTAATAGACACCTTTTTCTCGTTTTATCGATCTATTATAAGCATGAAAAAGTCATGATTTCAATATAAAGCCTTCATAATTACCGTTAAAATCAAAAACCGCCGTGCAGAGCGTTCTGAAAACAATAATTAGACGCCTCAACCTACAAACAGCCCCTCAGCCATTTCAATGCTGGAACATGAGGGGCAACAAGATAACCTTTATATCGATTTATGATTGCATTAAGCCTTCTTTTTGGGTATCCCACGCCGTTACGATTTCTTCTTTCCGCTCTTCCAACAGCTTTTCTTTGTCATCCCTGTAGAACAGATTATACGTATCGAAAGGAATGATCCGCCCGTCCGGATGGGCGATATGCACGCAGGACTTTTTGACGGAGCGCA
The DNA here is from genome assembly GCF_051966755.1 of Paenibacillus sp. SAFN-054. Taxonomy (NCBI): domain Bacteria; kingdom Bacillati; phylum Bacillota; class Bacilli; order Caryophanales; family Paenibacillaceae; genus Paenibacillus; species Paenibacillus sp. SAFN-054. The sequence goes on along the minus strand of NZ_JBQCKS010000001.1, from coordinate 1,012,957 downwards.
CATCAAAATTGTGTGCATCGAGAAACTGCATGATAATGACACGAAATACATTATCGTAAGATATCTGCTCCGGCACGGCGGCAAGCGGCAGGCAGCACAGCAGGCTTTTCAGGGAGAGGGCCGACGACTCCGGCGAATGGCCCGTGGACAGCAGCTCGAACATTTTGCCCCGGATAACCGGATCCTGTTCGAATACAATGGTATTGCTGTCTCCCTCCAGAAGAATGTCCGGGTCTATCATCCGGGTAAGCGGCAGGACCTCTCCCCCCAGCTTGAGCGCATACCCCATGGCCAAGCAATCCGGATGGCAAGGCACCGGCAAAATATCCGCATCCTCAAAAACCTCGGATTGCTCAATGATCATCCTCCGCACTTCGCTGACCGTTAAACGGTCGGTTGCCGGATCATAGCCCTCCAGACGCCCAGCGGCCTGAATCGGCTGAATCGTGACCCCTCGCACGGCTCTCTGCTGCAATCCATACTGGATGATGTCACCGATCTCACCGTCGTTCAGGCCCTTCTTCAACGTGACCACGAGGGTCGTCGAAATGTTGAATTCGTTCAGATGCTCGATGGCCTGCTGGCGAATCCGGCGAAGATCGGCGCCCCGCAGTTCTTTTAACACATGTGACTCGAAGCTGTCGAACTGAAGATAGATTTCAAAACCGGGCATGTATTCGGCGAGCCGCCGCGCGAATTCCTTATCCTGCGCGATGCGGATGCCGTTGGTATTCACCATGATGTGCTTGATCGGACGGCTTTTGCACAGGTCCAGGATTTCGAAGAAATCCGGATGTGTCGTCGGCTCGCCGCCGCTGATCTGCACGATGTCCGGCTCCCCTTCGTTCTCCACGATCCGGTCGAGCATGAATTCAATTTGCGCAAGCGACCGGTGCGTCGTGCGGTGTGGAGACGATTCGGCGAAGCAGATCGGACACTGCAAATTGCAGTGGTCCGTAATCTCCAGCAGCGTGAGGCAGCTGTGCTGCTCATGATCCGGACATAGCCCGCAGTCGTACGGGCAGCCATACCGGATTGGCGTATTCCATTGCAGCGGCATTTCGGAGGGCTTGATGAATCGCCGCGTTTGATGATAATAATCGACCTCCATGGAGATGAGCACTTTTTCGGGTCCGTGCACAAGGCATCTTTTGACCATGTAGATCCTGCCGTTCTCCTCTATAATCTTCGCTTCGACTTTACGGTAGCATGTGCTGCAAATACTGTTCGTTAGTTCATGGTACAAATAAGGCCGGTTAGGCATACGGCAACGCTCCTTCGTCAGCTTGGAATGTGTGAGCGCGGGATTGAACGGCCGATTCTACCCTTGCCGCCAATCAGCCACGCGTAATAGATCAGACCGGCGATGCAGGCGAGCTGAATATTGTTAAGGCCAAAGTACGGATGCAGCGTAGGCTTGATCCATTCGATGACGAAGCGGAACAACAGGTATCCGGCCATAAACCATTGGAACATTCTTCCGGATACATAGCCTTCCTGCATGCTTGTTCCACGGCTTTGCCGGTATAACGGTATCAATAGCAGCGCGAGCATGATTAAGAACATCATCTCATACAGCTGGGTCGGATGCCGAAGGAGACCGTCGCCGAAATCGATCCCGGTGATCCAGGTCGTCGGCGTACCATACGTCTGGTCATCAAGACCCGTTAAAAAGCATCCGATCCGCCCCAAACCGAGTCCGATCATCAGCGGGTAGACGAAATCATCGCCAGTTGAATGCTTCCAACCGACCCAGCGCTTCGTCAGTTCCACGCCTATCAAGCCGCCCAATAGACCTCCGACTATCGTTTTGCCGCCCCACAGCAGGTGGAATTGGCTTAGCTGTTCCCAAGTCGCTGCGGGATCCTCCAGCCAGAACAGCAATTTGGCACCGATGGCCGCGCCGGCAATGATACCCGCCAGGATCTGCAGGCTCATCAACTTGGACATGCCGCTTGGCCGCCGGGTCCAAAGGTATACCCGAAAGCCGATAAAATAAGCCAAGGATTCAAACAGCACATGCGGATGAATTCGCCAGGCACCCACATGCAAATATACGGGAAACTCCATATGCAACTCCTTGTTACTTGTCGTTTAATAACACATTCTTTAGTAGGAAAAAATCATGGCTCCGCAAATTGTGATCAACAGCAGCGCAAGTCCGCCAATGATGGCAAGCAGGGAGACGACGATGGTCCATGCCGTGCTCCTTTGCTTCTCGGGCTGGGAGGTGGCGTGGTTCATCACGCCGCAGCGTTCCCGGCAGCGCCCGGTATGAGGGTCGTAGCAATATTCGCACACGGGTTTGCCGCAGCGGCTGCACTGAGCGACGGCCGGCTCCTGCGGGTGATTCATGCAGCGGTACCCTTCCATTGATTCACCTCTCTTTCCATAACATGTTTATTACTGATATTGTAAACGCTGCCGTGCAATTAGGCTACCGTTTCCTGGTTTTGATATAACCGGCGCAATCCGGCTAGCGTACCGGCATTTGATCTGAAGCCTCACATTCACTCTCCCTGATGTACTGCCGATATTCGGCCGGCGTAAGGCCAAGGTGCTTTTTGAACATTTTATTGAAGTGCTGATTGCTGGAATAACCGATATGGGCTCGGATCGCATTCACGCTCATATCCGTTTCGTAGAGCAGGCTTGTCGCTTTTTGAATCCGAACGTTGGTTACATACCTGCTGAAGCCAGTGCCTGTAACAGTCTTAAACAATCTGCCGAGGTAGGCGGGATTGAAGCCGAATCGTTCGCCTAACGACGTTAAGCTGTGGTCTTCTTCGCAGCTTGAACGGATTAATTCTTCAATTTCCCTGATTACCTGCGCACCGTACGTGTTTTTGCGATCCATCATATGTCTCCATGTTATTTATTTAAATGAGCACCTGATAAAATCCATGACAAGGTACAACTTTAGGTGGACAGTTTGTCTTTATTTTAAAAAATCTCGGAGCATGTGTTTGGTTGAATTGTCGGTTATTTTAGTCAATTTATCGGTACATCATTGTGCGTACCAAAAAAACCTGCAGCGTCATCCCGACACGGCAGGTTTAAAATAAGGTACTCTACAGCACGATCAACGCATCAATATTGTTCCAATATCCGCTGGAGGACGGATCCTTCGTTCCCAGCTCCTTGATCTTGAGGGTATGCGAGCCGTTCGCCAGGCCGGATATCGAAAACAATATCTGCCCGGCCTTCCACGTAGATGCATAAGCATTTACGGTCTGTACTAAGTTTCCGTCCATATACACTTCCGCCTTGCCGCGGCCGCTGCCGACGTCTCCGATCCACTCAATCCCCGTTCCTGTGAACGTATAGGTCGCCTCCTCTCCTGCGGCAGCGGTTACGTGGCTGCTGCCGCCGTATTCACTGCTGTTTCCTTGAACTGTCCAGCCACCCGTGTACGTCACCACGGAATCGTCTATTTTCGTAAACCCTACGGGATTAACGACAAACGCATCGACGTTATTCCAGTAACCGCTGGAGGATGGATGTTTCGTACCCAGCTCCTCGATCTTGATCGTATGCGTGCCGCTTGGCAGCCCGACAATCTGAAATAAGGTTTGGCTCACTTGATAGGTTGGGGCATAGGCATCCACCTTCTGAATCAACTTCCCGTCAATGTACACATTGGCCTGGCCGCGGCCGCTCCCGACGGCTCCGATCCAAGCGATTCCCGTGCCCGTAAACGTGTAGGCTGCCTCATCTCCCGCTTGATTGGTAATATGGCTGCTGCCGCCATAATTGTTCGTGTCATTCTTGACGCTCCAGCCTCTGCCGGTATAGGTTGCCTCGGTATCATCTATTTTACTGTCTGGGACAATGCTACTTGTCATGTGAATCGCGGTCATCGTATGCGCCGGGAAGGTATAGCTGAACGAGCTCCCCGATATAAGCGCAGAGGAGGTTTGCACGGTCACACTCAATGGCTCGCCTTCAACGTTGTATTGCCCTACCGTGCTGTTTTCCCCCAGCGTCCATACGGCTGCGTTTGCATCCGGGGTGTAATTTTGCATATTCACGTTCGTCGTGTAGTCATTCTCCGGGTCTTCATTGATGACAACCAAATACACATCGCCATCGTCCGTCGTTGTAGCAGCCACGTCTAAGGCATTGTTCGTGTAGGTTTGAGCATTGTAGGTATATGTGTACGCAGGCATAGAGGTGATGACAGGATGAGCCAGAAGATTCGTTCCGGTCATATGGGTAAGTATTTTGTACATTTGTGCGGATACACTCTGCGTAAAGTTGCTGCTGCCTGCGCCTTCGACAAAGTTATTGGCGAACAATGCTTGCTGCGGCTTGGAGCCAGACCAGTCTTCAATAAGGCTGTGCTTCGAGGTCACTTTCAGCCCCATTTGCATAAAACTCAAAGCTTCTTTGCCTAGATAAAGCGCATTGCCCAGCGAGGTGACAAAATTAGGATTATCCTTCGGCGTCGTGGATATAAACAGACCATATTCCGAAACATATACTTCGCCTTGTGATAATGGGTCTGAACGCAGTTTGTTCAACATGCCGGATACGCTGGAAATATTGCCGTTCGCCGATTTCATCAAATATCCGTAGTAATCATTCAATTCCATGTTTCCTGGCATGGATTGTGTGTATGGATGCATGGCTACTCCGTCATAGTGCACTCCGGCGTTACCAAAGGCTGCTATGGTGGCTGCGTCATCGAGGCAGCTGAGGACAGTAATGCTCGGGTCGACCGCTTTCATGGCTGTGATAAAATCCTTGTACCCGTAGTGATACGCCGAGTACGAAACGGTTATGGTGTTCCCGCTCGGCGGGACTTGTCCGTGAGTTCCGTCGCCGAACGTAATCAAGCCTGATGCATTATCCATTTTATACACTTGCGATGTCGGCCCGGAACCGTCAAATGAATCGACTCTCGTCCAGGCCGTTCCGTTCACGAATACCGTATCGGTATTTTCAGTGACCGGTCCATAGGCCGCGTATACTTCCTGCCCTGGAACTCCGGTGCTTTTGTAGGAGTTTTTCAGCGAAGACCAGTCCGTATTCAGAACTACAGGCTGCTTCGTGAAGGAAACATTGCCCCCGTTCACGTAGTAGCTCTGATAACTGGTTCCCGCCGGAATGCCGGCCATCCAATGTCGCTGATAAGTCAAGTACATTTCATTTCCTAATTCAAAATATTTAACATTGTATGGATCCGCATGTCCATTCGCGATCCGGAGCGCCACATAGGGATTATTCGAATCCGTTCCGTTTAAATAATGCACCAGGTTAGCAGCATCCGTCGGATTTCCGTTTCCCATGTTATACATATAATTCAGCGACGAGCCGGCATCTTCCGCAAACTTCAGTGCCTGATCCAGATTGAAGTTGACTGGCTCGGAATATAAATTGAGCATGGTGCCCGTCACCTGGGCTAGTCCGCTGTCGGGGTTGGTGCCGTTGCCGTTCCCGACGGCTCTCTGCCACCAAAACAGGTTGCCTGCACCGCCGGGGTAGCGGAAATTTTGCAGGCTGACATCGCTGTACGCGTTCATGAAATCGGGACGTACCTGGCTGGTATCCGGGTCAAACATTCCATACCCGTTCTTCATGAACCGATGGTTTGCTCCAAACAGTTGAGGAGATACCGCCCCTACTTTGTTATTCGTATCAACCGTTATCGTCGGAACAGCCGTCGTGTCCGCAGTTTCTTCAGCATATGCTGCCGGCAGGCTATAAGGCAGGCTATAAGGCAGGCTATAAGGCAGGCTATAAGGCAGGCTGCCTATGCCGAGCAAACTCATGCACAATACACAGAGCAATCTTTTGGATGCTGCTATTTTCATCACTACTAATCCCTCCTTATATGGGTTTTCTTTTGTTACTGCCTGGATCATAAACTTTGACCGCACCCGGAATCCTTAATTACCGGATACCTTATCAATAAGCATCACCTCCTTTCACAGGAGCATCGCTTCACGCTCCTGAAATACGGGGCATGGGCATCGCTTCTTTTCCGAATTCGGCCCAGAGAAATTTCAGGAGGAGTTCCTGCTTCAGTGTTGCAAACGCCGGGTTATGCCAGAGATTATCGAATTCACCAGGATCCTGGTCCAGATCGTACATTTCCCCGTAAAGCTGGCCAAAGTACACGGTGATTTTGTATCTTTGCTCCACATACGTCTTCAAATGGATCGTCGTCGGTTCATGATGATTTTCACAAATGACATGGTCCCTTACCTTGTTGTCGCTTCCTAGCCAAACCGAGCTCTGAACCTTCCCCGTCATACTTCCAGGAACCGGGATTCCGCACATGCTCAGGAAGGTAGGGGCTAGATCCACTAATGATTGCATATCCGTTTTGACTTCGCCCGCAGGAATGTGCCCCGGATATCGAACCATAAACGGCACCCGGATCAAATCCTCGTAGTGGAATGCCCCTTTTTTGTTCAATTGATGATGTCCGCACAGATCCCCGTGATCTGATGTGAACAGGACGATCGTACGATCGCGGAGGCCGAGCTCTTCCAAGGTATCGAGAATTTTGCCGACATATTTGTCTAGATGGCTGATCATTCCGTAATAGACGGCCCAGTCTTTTTTCGTCTGCTCTTCGTTCTGTAGATGGGAACGGAAGCCGTGAAGAAATTGCCCCGACTCGCTGTACGAGGAAAAGTCCGGTTCCGGCTGCTGTGTCATACCAAAATGAGGCGGATTCTGCGCATGTTCCCCTTCTTTTGCTTTTGGTACCTGAAGAGACTGTGGATCGTACATCTGGTCCCACGGTTCCGGTGCGACATAGGGATTGTGAGGATCGAAAAAGCTGGCCCAGAGGAAAAAGTTCTGGTCATTGTTCTTGTATTCATGCAACAATTGATTAACTTCCCCCGCTATCCAAGCATTTTGATGATATTGTTCAGGGATCTGCCACCTTCCCCGGATTTCCTTCGGCAGGCTGCCTGTAGGTTCGGCGAAATACTCCCTCCAGTTATGCAGCCCCTGCTTCTCCATCCAGATTGCGTAATGCTGCCCGACAAGATGCTCCGGCCCATGGTTTCTTGCGATTTCGATATGTTCGAAACCATAAAAAGGCCCATGAAACGCTCTCCATAAATCCAGATCCTGAAGCAAAGAATGGGTCTCAAGCGAAGAATACTCCGGCGTTGATCCTAAAGGTTGAAAATGAGCTTTGCCGACTAGCGCCGTCCGGTAACCATGCTCCACGAAGTCTTCTCCGACTGTATGCACGCTCTCCATCAGTTTGGTGCCGAGCGACCACGCTCCATGCTGGCTAGGATACATACCGGTGATGATAGACGCCCTGGAAGGCGTACATGTAGGATTCGGGCAATAAGCCCTCGTGAAGGTCGTTCCCTCCCGCACCAGGCGATCCAGATTAGGCGTATGAATCTCGGGATTCAGCGCCCCAATTGTATTCCAATGTTGCTGATCTGTTGTTATAAGCAGTATGTTTGGTTTTTCCATCGTTAGTTCTCCTGTTTCTTGTTCTTGTTATTGCGCCTTGCTGCCTGGAACGGCTGTGCTCAGGAATGCTTTTGGTGTGCGCCCCGCAACCAATCGGGCGTTGCTAACATAACCTTCCTCGCGCCTCTTCAGCTCTTCAACGAGCCTATCGCGCCAGATGGACAACACTTCAGGCTGAGCGTCCGAAGCCAGATTATGAAGCTCTTGCGGAACGGTCTCCAGATGAAATAACTGCTCTTCCCCCGATTGCGAGAACCAGATATATTTGTGGGTTGCATCGGTGACATAATGATTGGACAAAGCTCCGTATGCATGTTCACCGTGCAAATAATCGCGCCATGCGGCGGAGTCCCCCCTGCAAAGCGGAAGCAGGCTGCAGCCGTCAACCGAATCCGGAATCGGGACGCCGGCTGCTTCAAGAAAAGTCGGCATTATTTCGCGCAGTTCGACCACCTGCTTCACGGTACTTCCTTTTCTGAAGCCGCACATACCTCCCGGATCGAACATCAGGAATGGAATATGTGCGCTATACAACGGGCCTCCAACATTTCGTTGAAGGCCCTTTCTGTTGTTCTAAACCGTGTTAATGCAGGGCCATGCTGCTCACCAAGTCTTTCATGATTCGAATACGCGTTTTATGCCAGAAAAGCAAGCAATGCAGGCAATCGTCGAGCTCTTCCGGGTGGATGAGAGGTCTAAGGATTTCATGCCCTTCCTCCTCGACCTGAAGAATGAACATCTCAATCGCGTCGATATGTTTGCGAGCCTTGAGCGCCACTCGCTCTTGCAGCAGCTGCCTGTCACGCATATACATCCATATTTCCATCGATGCCATGAGATTATCAACCTTCTTTTGAATCTGGAACACCTTGGACATGAAGCCGTAATACATCAAATTGTGCTGGTTCCTTCGGGCAGCGCCGGCCATCTGTTCTAACAATCCAGACAGGGGCATTCCAACAGGGACGCGTTCCTGATGGCGTATGAGCCAGATCGCATCGGTCGGCATCAAATCGGCAGGCGCCTGGAAAGATTCCTCGAGATCGTAAAAGCGTTTGCAGAATTTCCGGTCAAATACCTCCGTTGTCACGCCTTCGCTCGACCAATAATACTCGCCTGATGCGATGAAAGCATATCTCATGCCCTCAATCAGCCCATTCAGCGGATCCATGCCGTTGTTCCGCGTCCATCCCGTCGAGATGACGCCGACCGATTGATGTCTCTTTACGGCCTTTGCCCATTCCTGAATATTAGGGATAGCCCTTTCCGGGTCGGACAGAATGGTATCCCTCATCATCTGGGCTGCGGACGCGCCCATAACGTCATAGCCCTGATCCTGAAGAAATTCCAGAAAGATCGTGCTGTTGATTTGAGCCGGAAAATCCGTGCTGTTACCATACTTTTCAAGAAAGTCTTTTTCTTCCTGCGGCAGCTGCTCATATAAAGCTGATGCTGCGTCAACCCTGTCGGGAAGATTCTGAACCGATTTATGCAGCCATTGTTCGCTGATCACGTTCCCGCTAAAACTTTGGACCGTTGACATCGATTCATGCGTAAAACGGTAATTCCAGTACATAAATACCGTTTCTTTCGGCATTTCCGAAATCAGCTCGGGCGCATGCCTTGTAAACATATCGTCCCAAATGACCGGGATCCTGCCGGCATCAATGACATAGTTGCATACTTTTTTCATGTATTGTGCGTACATGGCATACTTGCTGCTTCCCTTGGACTTTTCCGAACATACCGGGCACTCCCCCAGTTGATGCGTTTCATCGCCTCCGATATGAAAATATACACTGTCCTTGTGCAGATCAGCCAGTTCATGAAAGAGCTCCGTAAACAGCTTGAACGAGTCCGGATTGGACGGACACATCTGCTGATAATAATCGCTCGTTTCCCGCAGGTTCGCATATTGTTCATGGCGTAAAATATATTCGGCGTGACCTAATGACTGCAGTAGAGGCATGATCTGGATATGATGATCCTTGGCGACTTCCTGGAGATGAAGCACGTCTTGCCGGCTCAGAGCAGATCTCAGGCTGATCAGCGGATGGCTCTCGAACTTGAATTTGTCCTCATATTCGACCAGGATCGTATTGATTTTGAATCTTCCCAGTTCGCTAATTAATGAAGATAAATAAGATTTCGTCGGCACGCCGCCTTTCAGGTCGAAATGGACCCCGCGGATTTTCATATCCGGCCAGTCCGTCATACGGCAGCACGGGATATCCCGATAGTCTTCTATTATTTGGATCAAGGTCTGAAGCCCGTAAAACAATCCTGCTGCATCTGTTCCTCTTACAGTTATCTGTTCTTGGGCCACTTCGATCCGGTATGATTCATCGGTATCCAAGTGCAGCGGCACGATAACATCCTGAGCGTCCGACTGTACTTTGGCCATCGTAATCATTTGGATCTCCTCGCCGAATCTCGGCTGCAACCGGACTTGGTATTTTTCTTGCACAAGCTCGACAAGAACGAGTATATGCGGTTTCATGGATACGGGTGCAGTGATGCGCAGAGGATCCGAGATGCTGAATAGACCGCTGTGAACGTCCACCTGCTTCGGTTCCGGTATAATATTGAACATGATGAGCGCCTCCCTGTAATCAGCTGGTTTTTACTTATGAAGCTTAGCGTACTCTTCTTCATATTCCTTCAGCATCTGGTCTCCGCCAGTCGTTCTCCATTTCTGAATGACCGCATCGAACCCTTTGTCGTCGAGTTCGCCGATAATATATTTCGTTGTAGCATCGCTGATCAGCGTATTCAGTTCATTCCCCTTCTCGTTATTGGTCTGCGAGATGAGCCCTGAAGCAGGGTTGCCGAGCAGCGTGCTGCTTTCCCCGTTTGCCTGGACCACGTTTGCCATTTCGACTTGCCAATCCGGTTTGTCCTCGGTCGAGATTTCCGGCTGTGTCAGCGCAAATACGTTCAGTGCCTCCAATTCGGCTGATGCCTCATTGTTCACGACCGTACGCTTGCCGTTTTCGAGCTTATAATCGGTTCCCTCGATTCCATATAATCTAAAATCCTTGTGATCAGGAGCAGCCAACCGATCCAGTGCAGCAAGAATTTCTTTTAAGCGCTCTTCCGTTTTTATACTGCTCTTCGGAAACATAAGTGTACTCCAATAGCCAAGGCTTGCATAACGATAGTTCGGACCTTCCAAATCCGAGAACGTTGTCACTTTGGCCTTTGGTACATTCTTGAACAGCTTGGTCCAGATATCCGTCCGGTCTGCATTACCTATATAGGCGCCGACCACTCCTTTCTCCAGCATCTCGTCCGTCTGATTTTGCTTGGCATAGGAGAAGTCCTTATTCATGATGCCTTCATTATATAATCGCTGCACATATTTCATCGCTTGACGATACTCTTCGGTCGTGAAGCCGGGAATGAATTTGCCGTTTTCGACTTTATAACCGTTGGGAGCGCCATACTTGGCTGCAATGAATCCGACTGGCCCTGTACCGATGCTTGCTATGCCATAGGTATCATTTTTGCCGTTGCCGTCCGGATCGTTTTTGGCGAAAGCCTTTAGGACCTCATACAGCTCATCCAGCGTTTTTGGTCGTTTCATACCTAATGTATCCAGCCAATCCTGGCGTAAGTTAATGCCGCTGCGGTCGATCGTTTGCGGATCATAAAGCGCCCATATTTTCCCGTCGACCGAAATGTTGGTATCCCTGATTTTGTCACGGCTTGCTTTCAAATTCGGATACTCATCAATGTATTTGCCCACTTCCCAGAATGCCCCGGCGCGAATCGCCTGAATGATCGACGGTTGATTGCCCTGAAAGACGACTAGAATATCCGGGAGGGTTCCCGACGCAAGTGCAACATTGACTTTGTCCATCATATTCGGGCCTTGAACGAAGGTAGGCTTGATGTCTGCGTTCATAATTTTTTCGACTTCAGTAAAAAGCGGATCGCCTTTTTTGGGCAGTACACCCCAGTAAGGCTGCATCGTAGAAATTTTAACGGGTTCTTTGCTGCCGCCTGCCGCGCTTCCCGAAGCTGCCGTTCCCGCCTGGTCCGCATTTCCTTCCTTCCCTCCGGAGCAGGCTGCCAGCATTGTCGATGAGGCCAGCAGCAAGACCATTGCCGCAGACGTCGCTTTATTAACTTTCCGTTTCATAGTGAAATCCCCCAATTCAAATTTTCTTTAATGATTACCAGGCAGCATGGACCCTCATGAAGCATTCAGCCCTTTACCGAACCCAGCATGACACCTTTGGCAAAATGCTTCTGTACAAACGGGTATACGATTAATATCGGCAATGTTGCAATTACGATCGTTGCATTTTGCAGGCTTTGGGACGGAACGCTGGTCGTAACCCCCGATTCGGAAAAGTCATACGTCGCAAGTACGATAATATTGCGGAGCCACAACTGAATCGGCCACATATCCGGTTTGTTGAGATACAGAAAAGCCGAGAAGAAATTATTCCAATGACCTACGGCATAAAAGAGCGTAAAAGTGGCAAGCGACGCCTTCGATAGCGGAAGGGCAATACGGTAAAATATACTCAAGTCGTTACAGCCGTCAATTCTCGCCGAATCGAACATTTCCTCCGGCAGCTGAATAAAGAAATTACGCATCAGTATCAGATTGAACGCCGAAATCGCTCCCGGGATCAGCACTGCCCAATAGGTATCCAGCATATGAAGTTCCCTCACGACAAGGTATCCCGGAATAAGTCCGCCGTCAAACAGCATGGTAAAAACGATGAGAAGCATAATGATCCTTCTGCCCTTAAGTTCTTTTCGCGACAAGGCAAAGGCCGTAATCGACGTAAAGAATAAGTTAATCAATGTACCGGCGACCGTGATAAAGACGGAAACCAATAAGCTTTTGGGAATGGTCGGATCGGAAAATATCAATCGGTACGCTTCTAGCGAAAAAGTCTGCGGAATAATAACAAAACGCTTCCTGAGCAGCTCTTCGCTCGTCGCGAATGATCCCCCCACAATTTCGATAAAGGGAAAGATGCAGATCAGAGCGACGGCAATCAGCAATAGAACGTTTACAATATTGAAAAGCAATCCACCGAAGGTTCTGCTTCTAGTCAAACCCCAACACCTCTCTTCCATTGAATGGGTAAACCGCTCATTCTAAAAAATCCCTTCTTCGCCCAATTTACGGGCAGTTGTATTCGCAGCGATGACCAGAATGAGCCCCACCAACGATTTGAACAGTCCCACGGCCGTACTGTAGCTGAATTGTCCCTGGGTAATGCCTGTGACATATACGTAAGTATCAAACACATCGGCGTTAACCCGGTTGCCGGGGTTGATCATATTGAAGATTTGCTCAAAGCCCAAATCCATGAAATGCCCCAATTGCAGAATGAACAAAATGACAATCGTGCTGCGGATGGAAGGCAGGGTGATGTGCCACATCTGGCGAAACCGGCTTGCTCCATCCATTTTTGCAGCTTCATATAATTGAGGATTGATACCACTCATGGCCGCCAGGTAGAGAATGGTGCCCCATCCGGCTTCCTTCCAGATACTTTGGGAGGTAAGCATCGTCCGAATCCATTCCTTGCTGCCAAGGAAATTGATCGGATCTGCGCCGGCAGCTCCGAGCAGATCATTCACAGCGCCTCCTTCGGTCGTGAAGATGACGTACGTGATACCTACGATCACGATCCACGACAGAAAATGAGGAATATAGATGATGGTCTGGATGCTTCGTTTGAACCACTGCAGCCGCACTTCATTTAACATGAGCGACAAGATAATCGGAACCGGAAAAGAAAATACAAGCTTGTACAAGGAAATCAGCAACGTGTTTTTAAAAAGAACCATGAAATCGTTATTGCCGAAAAATCGTTCGAAATGTTTCAGCCCGACCCAGGGACTGTCCATAAATCCCAAAAACGGCTGATAATCCTTGAAAGCCAGCGTGATTCCCCACATGGGCAAATATTTAAAAATTAGAAAATAGATGACCCCGGGTATAACCATCAGGTATAACCAATAGTGCGCCCGGATCTCCTTTTTAAGGCCTCTCTTCGGAGCGTCCCTTGCTGTTGATGATATAACATTCGTGCTGCCTCCGTTGATCATGGAAGACTTCATCTCGTATCCACTTCCCTTCTGATGTATTTTCCAAAGCATAGGCGACCCGGAAGCAACATGCTATAATCCGGTGGATAGATGAATGGAAAACCTTGATATAACGGGCTTTTCTCCTTCAGGTATGCTCATTTCAATAGATATAATCACGATGATATGTGATGCCTGGTTAGATGCGGGGCATATTTCGTTTTGCGGATTGCTTGATTATAATGTTAATGTCTCCATATCCGAAAAGAAGGAAGCTCGGAGACAACGTTGATCTTTCTCTGATTCGCAGGTGGAGAAGAAAGCGAACGGGTAACTAGCAGATCATGGATAACTGGAGGATCACTGTTATGCATATGCCAAAATATTTAATGCGACTAATTGTATATACTTTGCTCATGTCTACTTTGCCTGTCATTTTTCTGGGTACCTTTTCTTACTTCACAGCCTCTTCGAATATCTTGGACAAGGTAACGGACAGCATGCAGCAGCTGTTGGCACAGACGCAATCGACCGTTGAAGAGAACCTTCGGATCATGGACCAGTCCTTGACTCAATTGACGAACTCGCCTGTGATCATCAAAGCGTCCAGCATGCCGTTAAAACCCGAAGAATTTCAGACGATTCGCGAGGTCAATCAATCTATGGAAAATATTGCAGCAGGAATCCCCGGAATTCAGGGCCTGTACTTCATCAACACCAAGAACCGCTGGGCCATCTCTCCGGAAAAAATTGCTCCATTAAGCAATAATGAATTGAATGCGTTTACAAAAATGAAAGAACAACTTGCTGCCGAACCCTTGCTGCTGGAGCATAACAGCCGTTCCCCGCTTCAAATGCGGGATGCACAAGTTCCATATGGCCTTCTGCTCGTCAAAGCTAATCCACATTATGTAACTGATGCCAACAGTCTCGTATTCTCGGTGATCGACTACGAGCAGATGAACCGCTGGATTACAGATTCAAGGCATCTCGGCAATATTTTTATCGTAAATCAACAGAACCAGGTGATTGCATCGAACAGCGAGGACCGCGAGAAATATCAGCCCCTTGAATCGATGGTGTCGAATATGAAGCTGACAACCGATTACACGGGTAAATTTTTTAAAGCCAACCTGCAAGGAAAGAGCGTTTACGTCTTTTATCATGCTTCCGCGTATACCCATTGGACCTATCTGTCGGTGATTCCGAAGTCCGTGATGTTGAAAGACAATAGCTCCATACTCTGGACAACGCTGCTTTCCGTCGCTGGGGTCATCGGACTGATGCTTGTTTTATCGTATAAAGGTTCGCTCCGAATGTACTCCCCCATCAATCATTTGTACAATACTCTGACCAAAGATAAGCCTGTTCATTATCATAAGGATGAAATCGATTTTATTGCGAAGACGCTTGCCAATATGAAGCAGCAAATGATGCTGCAGGGCAAAGAACTGCATAAATACTATGTATTGAAGTTATTTTACGGGGAGCTTCTGACCAAGGATATTCACGAGAAAATCGTGCTAAACCATCCTTTTTTCGAGGATTCACGGCAATACAGCGTCCTTGCGATTAAAATTGACACGTTCGGGGGTACCCGATTCTCGGAGACAGACCGCGATTTATTATTGTTCGCCGCCGTCAATATCGTGGAAGAAACAATCCCCTTTACGATTCGTCTCTCCCCCGTCGTCGTGAATCAAACGCTTGCGTGTCTTCTTTCCTTGAACCCCAATTCCAAGGAACTCAATAAAAAGGTTTTGCTGGAGCTGGGAGAAGCCGTTAAAACCAACATCAGCAGATATCTTG
Source organism: Paenibacillus sp. SAFN-054 (assembly GCF_051966755.1). Classification (NCBI taxonomy): domain Bacteria; kingdom Bacillati; phylum Bacillota; class Bacilli; order Caryophanales; family Paenibacillaceae; genus Paenibacillus; species Paenibacillus sp. SAFN-054. Next base: position 997,633 of record NZ_JBQCKS010000001.1, on the reverse strand, counting down.
ATTTTTCGGTCAGCGTCGGCATCAGCCGAGTCTTCCATGAAATGCCGTTAGCCCCCAATGCCCTTCACGAAGGACTGGAGGCGTTAAAGTACCGTGTTAAATTCGGAAACAACGCGCTGCTCTTCATTGAAGACGTCGAACCGGTATCCAACCAAGCTTTATTCCGCTATCCGGAAATACTGTCTACTCAGCTTCAGGATGCCATCAAGTTGAACGATAGCGCTAAAGCGCATGAATTGATTAAAGATTTCGTACATGCTTTGTTTCAGCTGGAAGGAACACCCGCAGATTATCAGATCATCCTCATTCGGCTCCTCAGCGAGCTGACGAAGCCTTACCATTTTGAAAATACGCATACGCTCTCCATCCTGGAAGATCAATCATTGCCTAAGGAATTGCTCGAAATGCAAACCGCTTCCGAAATTGAGGATTGGTTCATCAACAAGGTGATCGACCCGATCTTGAAGCTGATTGAGGAGAAAACGGATCAGGAGTATAAGAAGATTTCTGATGAAATGGTTAACTGCATGATTGAAAATGATGGCGCGGATCTGACCTTGGATGCATTGGGTAAAAAGCTGAATTATTCTCCAGCGTATTTGAGCCAGGTGTTCCGGAAGGAAAAAGGCGTTTCTTTTACGGATTATGTGACAGCCAAACGTATTCATACCGCAAAAATCATGCTCATCGAAACCGATTACAGCGTCAATGTAATCGCACAGCATCTGAATTTTACGAATCCGCAAAACTTCATCCGTTCATTCAAGCGCGAAGTCGGCATGACTCCAGGTAAATATCGGGAGATGAACAACAGTCAGTAAAGGCCAAGCAGAACCAGCGGATCGACTATTTTCCCACCCGCTGTCCGCCTTAATACTCGCCTTCTTATGTTTAATATCGCTAGCCTCAAGACCTTGCTCCGCCAACACGTCCGCGGCATTGTCCTTGGGGCGGTATCCGATCAACTCGCGCAAGTAGTCGATATCTCGATATCTTTATAAATGTCTTCATTATTTGACGTCCCGTTTTCGCCCCGCTAATCCTGCTGCCAGACGTCCGCGTATTCTTTATGCCGTTTGAATTGAGCCAAGGCGAATGAACATGCAGGCACGATTCGCTTGCCTTCATTGCGGGCCTTATCAACGACGGCCCGTACCAGCTCATCGCCGATCTTTTGGCCTCGAAACTGCTCTGACACAAAAGTATGATCAATAACCAAGGTTTCGCTGTCCAGGAGCTTACAGGTGATTTCAGCGACCTCCTGTCCGTCATCTTTCATGACCATTCTCTGCCCATCCTCTTGAATATGTTTCATGCGTTCACGCTCCTCAATACATTGTTTTTTCCTTAACTATCCTTCCCCCTTTGGTGATTAGCCGAAACGTTACGCACGAAATAGGAAAAGACCGCGGTATACGCGGCCTGTTTTATTGTCGCAAGCATCTCAGCACCATGCGTTGCAACTTCCATTCTTCAAGCAAATTAAGGAACCGGTGTTATCGTCGGCGTTTTCGGCCCGCTTCGCAGTGCGTGCGTGAGCTGCATCGTTGCAGCATAGGCGAGAAGCGCGGCAAGCAGCGCCGCAAGCAGCGCGTAGCTTTGTCCGAAATCCATGCGAAGCACAAAGCGGTGGGCGGCCAAACTGCTGATGGTCATGAACGCGGCCCCCAAACCGGCCTTGAATACGATCCGAAAGTCGAAGTAAAAGCCGATCGTTCGTGCAACCGAATAGAAATTCAGCATGGCGAGCAGCAGAATGCCCAGTCCATACCCGATGGCGACGCCTCGAATTCCCAGGTTGGAACCGAGCACGAATATCATGCTCAGCTCAAAAATATTCGTCATGATATGGTTCCACATCACGGTTGAAGCTCTTCCTAAGCCGAGCAGTATCGCCCGCAGCGGCGCCTCGAAGTAGTGAAGGAAATACAAAGGAGCCAGAAGTTTGAGAAGTACGCCTGCTTCAGGTGCATGATAAATAACGGTCGTGAGCGGTTCCGCCCATAAATACAGCAGGATCGTGCATGGCAAACCGGCGATCAATGCCGTTCTCATCGCCATATCCATACGGCTGTGCATCAGGCGGCTGTCGTTATCGACGCTGGCTTCGCTGATGGCCGGAATCAAGGCCGTTGAAAGGGACTGCGTAAAAAAACCTGGAAGGTAAAGCAGCGGAACGGCGTAACCGGCAAGCAGGCCGAACTGCTTGGTGGCGAGCTCCGTCCCGATGCCGAACAGTACCAGACTTCGCGTAACCAGCAGCGGAAGAAACGCGTGGTACACCGAATGAATGAGTCCGCTGCCCGTCATTGGAAGACCGATGCGGAGCAAGTCACGAAGCGTCCGATCCTTGGAACGCGGTCCCTGTGAAGCAGGTGCAGGAGCCTCCCTGTTCCTGGTTCGCCTGGCCCATCTGTAAACGGAATACAAGTAAATCAGTCCAACACCTTCCCCTACCACGGAAGCTGCCATCGCTCCGGCAGCCGCATAGGCGATGCCGTAAGGCAGCAGGATGTTGACGACGCCGATGATGACAACGATTTGCGCGAGATTCTCAATAATGTCCGACAGCGCGAGCGGGTTCATGTTCTGCTTGCCGCGGAAGTATCCCTTCAACACCGCGGACATGGCGATGATCGGAATGATTGGCGTAATGGCCACCATGGCGTAATAAGCACGTTGGTCGGCCAGCACGATCGAACCGATCCACTTCGAGCCGAGGAGTGCTGCTGTGGTCAATATAATGCTGAGCGTCCCCGTGATGGATAAGGATACGGCAAGGATGCGTTTGATCCGATGCTCGTCGCCTTTGGCATCGGCTTCAGATACCAATTTTGATATTGCGACAGGCAAACCCAGCTCCGTCAGCGTAATAAACAAAGGAAGAAGCGGAGAAGCGATCATCAGCAGCCCGACCCCTTCCGCTCCCAAAAAACGCGCCATCAAAATTCCGTTGACGAATCCTAGTCCCCTCGTAAAAAAAGACGACAAGGTCAAAACGAACGTGCCCCGTATAAAGCTTTGTTTCACCATTCCCATCCTCTGCATCTCCACCCTACTGTCTTGTCCTTGTATACTTTTTAAATCTATTCCCCGGACAACCAATACATGCAGGAATGAGGGATATTTGTGGTCGACCTATGAGCTCCACCGGTTTCGGACTGCTTCCGCCTCCGCAACCATCCGGTGAAACAATTCGGCTACAGTTGGAACATCATCCACCATGCCGGCGGATTGGCCCGCGAAACCGAAGCCTCGTTCGGAATCGCCGTCATGTATGAAGCGCCTGTTAGCTTCGCCGTTCATCAGATTTTTCAGCGCTTCAAAGGTCGGCGTTTCATGTTCCACCTTGAGCAGATTGTCGATGTATCCGCTGCGCAGCACTCTCGCCGGATAACCGATCGAACGTTTGATGATCGCCGTATCCGACTCCGAACATTCGATGATGGCTCGCTGATAGGCTTCGGACGCATGCACACATTCCCGGGTAGCGATGAAGCGGGTACCCATTTCAATACCAGCCGCGCCCAAAGCATGGGCCGCCATCCAGCCGCGCCCGTCGCCGATGCCGCCGGAGGCCACGACAGGAATGTTCACGGCATCGGCCACCTGGGGAACGAGCACCATCGTGCCCACATCATCCCGGCCCAGATGGCCGCCTCCTTCTTGTCCGACGACAATAACGGCAGAAGCCCCATGTTGCTCAGCTTTCTGTGCTTGCCTGCGCGATGCGACGAGCACAAGCGTCTTGATGTCCGTCCTACGCAGCTGTTCCAGTAACGGTACAGGATTGCCGCCCGTCACGGTGACGGCCGGAACTCTCTCCTCGATGGCGACCCGCAAACGGTCGTTGTAGTCCGCGCCATGCATGCCGATCGCGAAGTTGATTCCGAAAGGCTGATCCGTGCACGCGCGAACCCGTTCGATTTCCCTGCGCAGCGTTTCCGCATCCGGCAAACTCATGGCCGTGATTTGCCCTAATCCTCCGGCATTCGATACCGCTACCGCCAACTCCGAATAGGCCAAATAAGCTAGTCCCCCTTGAATAATTGGATATCGGATCCGCAGCAATTCCGTTATAGGCGTCGTCCAATCCAACATCATCCCCCCCCTTTTCTAGAACCAGAATAACAAGATTGTAATCATAGCAGTAAATCCTCCTGCGACTGCATCTTTACCCTGAAAACTCAGCTGTTTATATGACGTTCTTCCCTTCCCGTTTCCGTAAACGCGCGCATCGATGGCTAAAGACAGCTGATCGGCGCGCTGAACGACGTTATATATCAGCGGAATCAGCAAAGGGACGTATGCGAACGCCCTTTTCAAGAGGCTCATCCTCGAAATGTCATAACCTCTTGCCTTTTGTGCTAAGAGCATGCGTTCCATCTCTTCCTGAATCGTCGGGACGAACCGGATCGCGATGACGATCATGAGAGAGAACTGCTCCACGGGAACGTGCAGTTTGGACAAGGGGGACATCAGCTTTTCTAAACCCAGCGCCAGGGTCAACGGTTTCGTCGTATGCGTCAGCATGGAGCCCAGCAGGATGAGCAGTACGATCCGTAACACGTAGCGCGCGCCGCTAGATAACCCCTCCATTGTGATGCGTATCGCATGCCAGGCTACGAGAACGGTGCCATCGGTGGCCATCGCATGATACAGGAACGTAAACGCCAGCACGAGCGTCAGCGGCTTTAATCCCCTCGCCATCTTAAGGACCGAAATGCCGGCTATCTTGGACATCGCCAACACGAACAGCGCTGCCAACGAGCAGACTTCCAGTGAATCGACCGACCATAAGCCCAGCATAAGCACGAACGTGCTGATCATTTTCGTCCGCGGGTCCAGGGAATGTAGGATGGAATTCGCCTCCACATATTGACCTATGAGCAGGTTATCTTTCATATGCTAAACTTCTTGACTCCAGGAGGGAACGAACGCCTTCAAATAAGTCCCTCTCCCGGACGCTCTTTACCGCAATAGGCACTCCGCTCAGTTCTTCCATAAACCGCAGCGCCTGCACCGGCTCTGGAAGAGGCAAGCCGGCCTCCTGGAGCGAACCGTCCGGACCAAGGAATGTCGCGATGACATCGTCGTGCGCGAGTAATCTCCCCTGATGGAAGACCATCACTTCATCCGAATATTCCGCAACATCATCCATCTGATGCGATATAAACAATACCGTGCGGTTCTTAATCTGCCATGCCTTGAGCATATTTAACAGTTCCGTTCGGCTCCATGGATCCAGTCCTGCAGTCGGCTCGTCCATAATCAGCATGCGCGGCTCCGTCAACAAGACCGCGGCGATGGCGACGCGGCGTTTTTGGCCTCCGCTCAGCTGGAATGGAGCGCTATCAAGAATGCCCGCTTCGAGACCCACCCGGGGCAGAATATCTTTGATCGCTTTCCGGATTTCATCCGCGGGCAGCCCCCGAATTTTCAAAGCGAAGGCAAGCTCTCGATACACGCTAGTTTCAAAAATCTGATGCTCGGGATACTGGAACACAAAACCGACATCTTGCCGAACTTTGATCCTGCCTTTACCATCGCGGGAAACGGGCTGCCCATTCTCACGAAATTCGCCTGTCGCATCCGGTATAAGACCTTTTAGCGCTTTGGCGAAAGTAGATTTCCCGGCTCCGCTGGGTCCGATGATCGAGATCCATTTTCCTTCTTCTATGCGGCAGCTAATATCCTTGAGCACCTGTCGTCCATCGAAATTCACATGCACGCGATTCAATTCGTATGCCATGCCGAACGAATCATCTCCTTCCAATCCGCCGTCGACGGGGTGTTTTGGCCAAGCTGCCGGCTCAACCGGACGGCAAAAGGCTCTTTGAGCTTGTGAGCAGCCGCGTCCACCACTTCAAAAAAACGCAAGGGTTCACCATCGTAAGCGAGTTTTCCTTGATGAAGCAGAAGAACCCTTTCAGCGGACAGCACCTCATCCATGTGATGAGTTACATGCACCACGGTCATCCCCTGTCCGTGCAGCCGCCGCATGATCTTCATCATTTGAGTTCTTCCTTCCGGATCTAGCATGGAAGTCGCTTCATCGAAGATGATCATGCTGGGGCGCATGGCAATGATCGACGCAATTGCCACGCGCTGCTTTTGTCCTCCGGACAGCTGATGCGGCCGGGCATCCGTGAATGCTTCCATGCCTACCGCTTGCAGCGCCGACATGGCACGCCCGCGCATCTCCTCTCTGGGCAGCCGGATATTTTCGAGTCCGAACACGACTTCGTCGAATACCGTCGTCGTAATGAACTGGTCGTCCGGGTTTTGAAAAACGTAGCCGATCCAGGCCTGAATACTTGCAGGATCATCACTGTCGCCTTGATTTGGAGCCGTATAGCAAACCTGCCCACGGGTTGGAAGCAGCAGCCCGTTCATTAGCTTGGCTATCGTGGATTTTCCCGAGCCGTTGGGACCGACCAGCGTCACGAATTCTCCTTCCCGGATCGTTAAGCTAACATCGTCGATTACGGGACAGCCCTTGCGGTAACCATAATAAACATGATCCAGCGACAGCATTTAATTCCTCCCCTTCCGCCTGTTCCACTCGGCAAAAAAGCGCTCGATCCCATCCTCGGAATAATCCGGTTCAGGCTTCTTCCAACGTGTCGCCTTCGTCCCGTTAATGCCGAATATCTCCCCCGTAAGCTCCAGATCAGGCTGAGACAAGAGCCGTACCACGAAGCGGGCGACGTCGTCCGCTTCGCCTATCTGCCAAAACTCAGGCAGTGGCTCGTTCCGGGCAGCATGCTTGTCCTTCAAATGTTCGATTACGGGTCTCGTCATATCGGTCAACGCGGCAGGCGCAATGGCGTTGACTCGGACTCTCCTCCCCCGCAGCTCCTCGGCCAGCGTCCAGACCATGCCAAGAAGCCCCGCTTTGGCCGCGCTGTAGTTCACCTGTCCGGTTGAGCCTGTAAGACCCGCGGTCGATGTCATCAATATCATATCTCCTCCTTCGTCCGCCATATGGTTCAAGGCTTGCTGTATGCAGTAAAATCCCCCGTTCAGATGCACAGCGATCACAGCCTCCCATTCCGCCTCTGTCATCCGCGCGCACTTTCGGTCCCGAACGATGCCAGCGTTATGAATTAACGCTTGAATGGGACCGTATGTATCGAAGGTGGTGCTGAACATGTCCGCGACCTCCTGCGGATCGGCCACGTTCGCAAGGTATCCGGCAGCCTCGCCTCCTCGCGCTATAATTTCAGCCACGACTTCATCGATCTGCGTCTGGCGGGTGCCGTTCACGATGACCCGGTATCCGCTGCAGGCAAGATGCAATGCAATGCTGCGCCCGATGCCTCTGGACGCACCCGTAATCAAGGCTGTTTTCATCCTTCAAATCCCTCCTTCACCGTAAAATCGCCGATCGCTGCCTTAATGCCCGCGTCGGTCATAACATCTACTTTAATCCGGTCCCCTTGCACTTCATAATGAAATGAAACATCTGAATCGACGTACACCGGCTTGATGAATCTCATGCTGCAGCAAATCACCCATTGATTGTGATGCTTGGCCAGGTACAAGGATTGCGCCAATCCCATCAGGTACATGCCATGTGCAATGGGGCGATCGAATCCCGCTAAAACCGCCGCCTCGGCGTCCCGATGAATCGGTGCCTCATCCTGTGATACATTGGCGTATTGAATAACGTCTTCTGCTTTAATGCGAATGATCATCATGCTGCCTCCCCATCTTGATGATTACTGTCTCCGCGGTTACGATGATCCGGTCACGATACGCGCATGACAGGGTGTGCGTGTACAATGTCAATGTGCGTTGACTACCGGCTTTCTTCTCCGTCTTCATTAACGATAATTTCACGTCCAGCGTCATGCCTTCCAGAATCGGCGCTTCGTAGGAAAAAGCTTGGGAGCCGAGGATCAGCGGACCGGCATTTCTGAGCCAAGGAATGTCCAAACTTTGCCAGAAGATGACGGGCATGGTTGCAGGCGCGACCAAGCGGCCATTGACGGTCGTTGCAGGGGAATGAATGCTTCCTGCGTACTCTGATATCCAGGCCGAGGTGATTTGGATCGTCTTCCTCAGGCTCGTCATCGGATTGCCTCCACCAGCGTCGCGAGTCCGATGCCTCCTCCGATACCAAGAGTAGCTACCCCCCGGCGATAAGGACTTCGCCGCATCTCGGCGCATAAGCGCGTCATCAGAACCGCCCCGGATGCGCCGTAAGGATGACCGAGGGCCAAGGCGCCGCCCCCCAAATTGACCTTGTCCTCCGGCAGTCCCAGCTCTTGAAGCGATGACAGCACCTGGGAAGCGAATGCTTCGTTAAACTCGGCGATGTTGATATCGTCGATCGACAGCCCCCGACGATTCAGTAATTTGCGGACGGCAGGGACCGGACCGGTGCCCAACAGCTGCGGGTCCACGCCTGCCGCCTGGGCATCGACGAGCCGCACAAGAGGCTTCAATCCAAGCTCGATGCATTTTCTGTCCGACATCACGAGGACAAGCGCCGCACCGTCGTTAATCGGGCAAGCATTGCCTGCGGTTACGGTGCCTTCCTTCAGGAATACGGGAGACAGTCTCTGCAGCTTTTCCAGGCTCGTGTCTGCCCTCGGACACTCGTCATGCTTGATCCATCGGCCGCCTGCCATGAGAGGTACGATCTCGTCGGTGAACCTCCCGGACCGCTGTGCAGCGACGGCCTTTCGATGGCTCAGCAAGGCATAACGGTCCTGTTCCCCTCTGGAGACGTTATAAACGCGGGCCACGTTCTCGGCAGCCATGCCCATGTCGGGATCGCCGTATGAGCTCGGTGTAAACGGAGCCCGCGCATACAGGCGGGGCATGTCTGCCGGCGTCCGAGGCTTGGTCATTCTCCATGGCGCCCGACTCGCACTTTCCACGCCCCCCGCAAGATACACCTCTCCGGCGCCGCTCTGAATGCAACGCATCGCAATATTGATCGCCTCCAGTCCGGACCCGCATTGGCGGTCGATCGTCACGCCGGGCACAGATACGGGCAGTCCAGCTTCAAGTAAGGAGACTCTCGCGATATTTCCGCCAGGTCCGACAACGTTGCCGATGATGACATCATCGATCGCATCTTCGGGCAACCTTGTTTCGGTCATCATTCGCCGGATCAAGGGGGCTAGCAAGGCTTCGGGTTCCAGTTCGCTTAACGCACCGCCCATTCTGCCGATTGGTGTACGCTTGGCCATGACGATGACGGCTTCTTTCATGTTAGCCCTCCTGACAACATATCCCTCATTGCTTGGCGCGCTATTTTCCCGCTGCCCGTATAGATGAACTCATCTACCGTGACGAGCTGCTTCGGAGTTTTGTAACTCGCGAGATGCCGGCGACAAAACGTCTTGATCTCCTCTTGGGACAGGCTGGTGCAGCCGTTCCACTGCACAGCGGCCGTGATGATTTCTCCCCAGTAATCGTCGGCAGTTCCATAAACCATGACTTCCTTGATTTCGGGTAATCGCAGCAGCACGGACTCCACTTCTTCGGGAAAGACGTTCATTCCTCCGGATACGATCATATTCTTCGCACGACCGGCGATATACAAATATCCCTCCAGATCCATGAATGCATAGTCCCCAAGCCTGAGCCAGCCGTCGCGGAATACGTCGGCCGTTTCGTCAGGCATGCCGTAATAGCCTCTAAAAACCATTCCACTGCGCACGTAGAGCTGTCCAATGTTGCCGTCAGGCACTTCGTGAAAATGATCGTCCCGAATCGATACCTCGACGCCAGGAAAGGGTCTGCCCACCGATTTCGGCTTCTGCTCGGCGATGTCCATAAAGGCGATATAGCTTGCTTCCGAGGAGCCGTAATACTCATACAGCTTCGTTTGCGGAAACACCTTCATGCATGTTTCCTTGGAAGTTTCTGGCCAAGTTCCTCCACCGCTGAGCAAGGCACCGATCTTGGTGCTTCCGACAGCGGCTTGTCTCGTTAACGCTTCGATCATGGTCGGCACGACAAACAGGACCATATCTGGAAATCTGCTGCATAGCCGCAGCACCTCTCCGGCATCGAACTGGCGCATGACATGAAACGTCGCGCCGACGTACAGGGTTTGCATCAGGGCGAATAAGGATAAGGAATGGACGAACGGTCCCGGCGCGCAATGATGCTCCAGGCCAACAAGCCCAAACGCTTCTCTGGTCGCTTCAAAGCTCCGGATCCAGGACCGGTGGGTACGTGAATAACCTTTCGGCATTCCCGTTGTCCCAGACGTGAAGCCGATAAACAGCAGCTCGTTGGTTTCTGCGAGTTCTCCATCTGGTAATAATAAATCCAGCCAGCGGTCATAGGAACCTTCGCTTTCATCCGTAAATGTATATACCTGTAGCCCCATCGTATCCAGGTCCTTAAGCAGCGCTTTTTCCGCAAAAAACAACCCGGGTCGGCAATGCCCTAGAACCGTCTGTATTTCTCCCAGGCTCCACTTCAGGTCCAGGGGAACGGGAACGCATCCCGCGTAAACAGCCCCCAGAAAGACCTCGACAAACTCGGTTCGATTGTCGGCGCATATCGCAATGTTGTCACGGTTCAATCCGAGTTTTTGAAGTCCACTGGCGACCTTTTTGATTCTTGTGGACAGTTCTGAATAGCTCAAGCTTCGCTGGTTATCCGATAATGCGATTTGATCTGGATTCCGTTCGGCATGTATCAAAATTGGTGATACCATATTCATATTTCATCCCCCGCTCACCTTTACAACATTCCTTTTTCAAGCACGGTACGTTTTTTCTTCAATGGGACTGATGGACTTCAATTGAACCGTGATAACGGCGGCAATGACAGCCTTCAAGCAATCTCCAGGCAAAAATGCCACCGCTCCTGCCAGCCCGGCTAAAATCGACGTGTGCGTCACCAATGCCATCACTGGCGCTCCGATCATGCTTACGAACAGCACCCCAAACACGATATTAATGGCGATGATCTTCCAGGCTTTCAATCTTGACCATACCTTTTCCGTCATGTAACCAATCAAAAACGCCGCCGCCGGCCAGCTGAGAATATATCCTGCGGATGGTCCCAGCAGTGCCGGAAGACCGCCTCGTCCTCCGGAAAGAAGCGGCATATCCAATGCAACTAATACGATGAATAAAAGCAGGCTTAGGCCAGCCGTTTTTTTGCCTAAAAAGGATCCGGCAAGCATAACGCCAAGAGTTTGCGCCGTAATCGGAACCGGAATGAATCCGAGGGGAATGGGTGGAACCATCCCCAACACGCCGATGAAAGCAGCAAATAATGCGGCAAATACCATGGATTTCGTTTTCAAGATTTTTCCTCCGTTAATATGTAATGAATGAATTTACGCATAGAGTCGACTGCTAAACGTAATAGCATTATAAAATGATCGTCAACTATTGTAAACCTAAAAAGTTATTACAGGTTGACAATAGAAACACGAAACGCCTAAATGTTGTACGAATAAAGGCATTTTTCTAAGTCAGCAGCCGCAATCGCGTCATATTTCAAAAAAATACTCTGGTGCTTTACCAGAAGAAAGTGTATGATATATATCTGTCCTTTCATTTTTGATCATACCTGGATACGTATGTATTTTTGTTAAAAAGGAGTTTTACAACATGACCAGTCATAAATTAGGCTTCTGGGTTCTGACCGCCCTGGTGGTCGGCAATATGGTCGGTTCGGGCATTTTCATGCTGCCTCGGACATTGTCAGAAGCGGCAAACCCTGCAGGAGTTATTCTAGCTTGGGCCGCCACGGGACTCGGTGTACTAACGCTTGCGCTCGTATTCGGCAGCTTGGCCGTTCGCAAGCCCGAATTAAGCGGCGGACCTCAAATCTACGCCAAGGAGCTGTTTCGCGAAGGCTCACATGGCTCCCTGTTAGCCGGTTTTATGTCGACATGGGGCTACTGGGTCGGCAACATCGCCGGCTTTGTGGCCGTGATCACCACATTCGCCAGCTACCTGTCCACCTTTTTCCCCGTGCTGACGAGCGACAAATCATGGCTCACCATCGGCAGCTTCACGATTAAAGCAGGGAATGCCTTGACCTTCCTCGTGTGCTCGATCCTGTTATGGGGAACGCAGGCGATCTGCCTGAAAGGCATGCGTGGCGCGGGGCGCCTGAATTTCATCGCCACAGCGACCAAGGTCATCGGCTTCGCACTATTTATCATCATCGCTCTTTATGCGTTTGATAAAAGTAATATCGGCCCTTTCCTCGCTCCGCGTTCCAATGACGATGGTCGTACGCTTGGGCTCTTGTCCCAGATTAACGGAGCAGCGGTCGCAACATTATGGGCTTTCATCGGCGTGGAGTCTGCTATGGTCTTCGCCGCACGTGCCCGCAACAAGCAGGATATTCGCCGCGCTACGATCGCAGGGCTGCTGATATCGCTTGTGCTATACGTCGGTATCAGCATATTGACCATGGGCCTGCTGACGCAGGAACAGCTGACAGCTTCCGCAAATCCGCTCGTGGACGGCATTACTGCCGTACTTGGACCCGTTGGCGGGAAGCTGCTTGCAGCGCTTGGATTGATCAGTCTTCTCGGCTCCACCATCGGATGGGTACTGCTTAGCTCGGAGGTGCCGTTTCAAGCGGCCAAGCTGGGCGTATTCATGAAGTCGTTCGCCAAGGAGAACAGCAAAGGCATGCCGACGGTATCCATTTGGATATCCAGCGCACTCGGCCAAATTCTCCTATTCTCCACGATCTCAGGCTCCATCTCGGCTGCGTTTGATTTCATCATCTATATTGCTACGCTTGCTTACCTGGTCCCTTATCTGATCGCATCGATCTACCAGCTTAAACTGATCTGGACCGGTGAGACCTACACGATAAGGAAAGAACGGGTGACCGAAGGATTCATCGCGGTCGTGGCAGCCATTTACTCGTTATGGGTCATTGTGGCGGGGACCGCGGATTTGAAGACATTCCTGCTTGGAATCGCGCTGATCGTCAGCGGTATTCTCTTCTATCCTCTACTCATGCGCAGCCGATCAGGAATGTAATGAGCGGCTAGTAAATACAAGAAAGGCGTCCATCCTTCGATGGGCGCCTTTCGATTTACATCGTTGTATCACATACTTAAAACCGAAAGCTAAGCGTGCTTCCCGAACCGTGCTCGATCGTATCAAACAACACCTCGGCGTTACGTCCCGGCATGCCGCTGCCAAGCGCAATGAGCAAAGGCACGAAATGTTCCGGCCGCGGTACGGCTATGTCTGCATGCGGGGCCAGGACGTCGTAGCGGCTTAAAGAGTCGATATCTCCGGCAGTGACTTTGTCACGAATCCAGTTCGTAAACTGCACAGCCCATTCGCGCGGCGCCGCATCCTTATCCCTGTCAAAAGCGCGAAGATTATGGGTCACGAAGCCGCTGCCGATCACGAGTATACCCTCATTCTCCAGTCCCTGCAATGCTTGGCCGATGGAAATTTGCTGCATGGCAGGTAAGAAGGGATTAACCGATACAGGTACGATAGGAATATCGGCTTCCGGATAAGCATGCATCATGATCGGAAATACGCCGTGATCCAAGCCTCTGTATTTTTGTTGTACAGGGATTCCCCGTTCCGCTAAACGTTTTTCCACAAGAGCGGCTACCTTTTTGGACCCCCTTGCGGGGTATTTTACCGTATAGAAGGAATCTGGAAAGCCGTAATAATCATACACCATTTCATGCACGTCATCGGTAGCGGCAATCGTGGTGATGTCACTTTCGAAATGCGCCGAAAAAATCACGATCGCTTTGGGGCGGTTTGCCTGACCGAACCGGTTTAAAAATTTCGTGAAATCGGACTTCTCAAAAATTGTAAACGGCGAACCATGTGCTAAAAAGACGGGTGCAAGCATCGTCTAGCCTCCTCATTCTGTTCAAGGACTTAAAAGAGTCCGATTGCCACCAATAAAGCCAAGCGCCAAGCGGCGGTATTCTTCGATTGAATGTTCACCTTGTAAGCAACCGATTTATAAAGCTATAATAATGCCCAAGGGTCATGTATCGGAAGTAGGCACTTCAAATAAACATAGTATACAAAAAGATACCATAGCTACATACGGCAACGTTCTAGAGGGGGATAAAACATGTCAAACCAATGCAGGGTCGAGACAGCACTTGAAATTTTGGTCGGTAAATGGAAACCCGTCATCCTTTTTCAGCTTTTTTCCAATGGAACAATGCGGTTCAGCGAGCTTCAAAAGGCGATTCCGGACATCACCAAAAAGATGCTCACCTCACAATTAAGGGAATTGGAGTATCATGATATCGTGCATCGTGAAATATATCAGCAGATTCCGCCTAAAGTGGAGTATTCCATCACCGAGTACGGCATGGGCATGACCCCTGTATTACAGGCGATGAATGATTGGGGAATGGCTCATGTAGAGCACTTGAACGAAATATATGGAGAAGACCGCGAGGTTGAGTCTTTCGTTAGCAGGATGGAAGAGCGATAACAGGATCGCTTTGGATGACCGGATTGTATAAGACTCAGCTTTATTTGAACCTTAGCCAAAGAACCCCCAATCAAGAGCTTCGCACTTGATTGGGGGTTTGTTTCATAATGAATGCTACTTATTATTTACCATGTAAATGAGCTGAACAAGATTCCCCTCCACCTTATAAGCAAGGGTCAGCATGTAGTACCCTTTCTCTTCCTGTGAAAGGTCGATCGTGAAGGTGTCGGGATGTTCGGCCCATTCCGTTATATCCAGGGTCAAGTCCTTGTTAAGCGGATTGCTGACTGCCGCCGCGGCGAACGGTATGACTTTATTGCCGTCACGTCCAACAACCGGATTATCAATCCGGGCCACCGGACCTTGAAGCTCACCGACTTCTACGATTTGAGGATCAGCCGACAAATCCGTCAATTCAGGCAATCCACTCAGAATGGAAAAGTCCGTCACGGCATTGCCGCGGATGTCCAGGGATTGCAGACGCACAGCGGCTTCCAGGCCTTGCAGCGAAGTCACGCGGCCCGAATCGCATGTGAGCTTCGTCAGTTTCAGCATATCGCCCAGTTTCGGCTCGTTCGTAATGCCAAGCGTTTTTTGAATGGATTTCTTTAAATAGTCGTCTTTGATAGCCACCGGCTGCGTAAGGTCTTGGGCAACGAGACCTCGAATCGCCTGTCTGACGGAAGAAACGGCCTCATGGATTTGTTCCTGGGTTGCCGCATTCCCTGCCAACATCTGCTCCGCTTGTTGCACGTTCACCTGCAAAGCCTTGATGCTTTCCGGGGTATAATCTCCCGCGGCGACCGACTTTGCCTCCTCTATCACCGCAACCAATAGACTCGTATCGAGAACGCTCTCGCTCTCTCCAATCAGATGAAGCTTCGCATCACCCCATGTTCCATGGTCCGACCCATTACCATTTCCCCCGTCCGTGACGACGAGCTTCAGTTCCTGAGCTCCGTTGATGTCCACCTTCGCGAATTTCTGCGGGTCGCGCGAATTCATCACTCCGCTGTCGTACTTCTTCGCTCCATCCACATACACCTCGAAGCGGATAGACCCGACGGTGCCATACATTTGGCGGTCGACGCCAACGTAGGACGTAAAGTATGCCGCGTGCAAGCCGCTGAGGCCGTATACGATGGTCGAGTTCGCATGAGCCCCGATCCCGCGGTCATAACGGACTTCCCGGTTATTGCCGTCGGTTAAGCGGAGTGCGTTTCCGCTGATGGACACATCCTTGCGCGGAGCCGTGTAGCTGTTCTGCGTAAACGTCCAGTCCAGATCCGTCAGGTACCTCGCATCGGCCATATCCACGACCGCAATGCTGCGGACCTCTGTTGTCGTATTCCCGTCGCTGTCCGTTACCGTATAGGTAACCTGGTATTCTCCTTTACGGTTAAAGTCAACGCGATCCAGCCCACTGATTTGTACCTGGCCCGTTAAATCCCCGTCCTCTGCATCCATCGCCGAATAGGAACCATTCAAATCGATCGCCTGCCCGACCTCCGTCGACACGGATGGCGGAATGACGAGTGACGGGGAGCTGTTCAGGACGAGCAGCTTGGCATCCGCAAAATCGGCGTGATCCGATGCGTTGCCGTTGCCGCCGTTATCCGCGATAAGTCGGAGCTCCTGAACGCCCGCAACCGGAATACGGACCAATTCGGCAGAAGTGCCGTAATTCATCATTCCACTGTTATATACTTCCTGTCCATCGGCCAGAATGCGGAAGATGACGCTTGAATGGGTCTGTTCCGGAATATTTCGGTCAACGCCCACATAAGCCTCGAAGTACTCCGCTCTTGTACCTGCGAGCGAATAGACGATCTCGGAATTGGCGTGCGTGCCAATGCCTTTGGCGAAATCCTTGGTTTCACCGTTGACCAAGAGCTTCAAAGCTCCTCCGGAGCTTGCTTTATCCTTACGCACGACATTGTAATCCGTGGTGGCAGAGCTCCAATTCAGATCGCTGATATAGGTCGAAGCGCTGTAAACGACGACTTCCCGGGTTTCGCTTACAGTATTGCCGTCTTGATCCGTTACCGAATAGACGACCTGGTACGTGCCGGTTTTGCCGACATCCAAACGATCCGCTTCCACCTTGACTTGTGTCGTAAGGTCGCCGTCTTCGGCATCCTTGGCTGCAATGCCATTCATCGCGTCAAAAGCTTCGCCGAGCTTCACGAAGCTGCGACTCTCGGGCAGCGTCAGCACGGGCTTGCTGGATTGCTTGGTCAGCTTGGCGTCCGCCCATACGGTATGGTCGGAACTATTTCCGTTCTCGTTCGCGTCTGTCGTTACTAGCTTCAGCTCTTTGGCTCCTGCGATTGGAACATTCACGTAAGCATGGTCGGTGCCTGCGAGCATGACGCCGCTTTCCCAACGTTTGATGCCGTCCACGTAAACCTCGAACGTACCCGATGCCTTGCTGTCCTTCACTGCTTGATCAATGCCGATATAGGCTTCAAATTGGTCATAACCGAGACCATCAATGGAATATGTGACTTCCGAGTTGGCATGCGTTCCCAAGCCCTTGGCGTAAACGGCGGGTTGTCCTTGTCTCAGCAGGGTGATGGCGCTGCCGGATGGAGCCTTGTCTTTCACCAGCTCCTTCCACCCCACAGTTGCCTTGACAGCTTGCAGGTCGGAAAGATAAGCATAATCACTGACGACGCTCACATGGGTCGTCCGGCTGACTGTCGTTCCTTCGCTTTTCACTTCGTACGTGACTGTATATTCGCCTTTTTGCGTCACATCCACCGAATTGTTTTTGACGGTGACCGAACCCGTGAGGTCCTTTCCCGTATATTCAATTGCCTTGACATAGTTCCGCGGATCAAACGGTTGGTTCAACTTCAGGGTAATCCGGTCTTCTATGGACAACTTCGGTGCGAATGCTTTTGCCTCCACCGGCTTAAGCGCCTTCAGCTTTTTGTCGTAGGCAATGATTTTGTAGGTGTAATTGACGGAAGGATCAACATTCGCATCCACGAATTGATTCGTTCCCGTGAAGCCGATAAGCTCGCCGTTCCGATAAATTTCATAGCCCAAAAGATCGTTGGCATAAGCCTTGTCAACGCCCATCCGAAGCGTATTGGTTTTATTCGCCGCATTGACCGCCGTCTGCAGGGTGACTGCTGCGTTCACGTCCTCAATCCCGTTCCCTTCGTATCCGACGATACCATTGTTCAGATACCACAGCTTCGGCGAAGCCGGGTAGACGGATGTGGCTGCCTTTGTCTCCGGGTTTACGGTGAACCCGTGCCGCGCGAAAAAGCTGCTCAAATCCATTCCGAGCACTTCGGACGAAAATTGGATCAAATACTGCTGCTTCGAGTTATCGCCGTTTGCCAGTGAAACTCTGCGTTCCCGGTATAAGCTGTTCAGCTCAGCCCAGTAGCCCGGATGAGCGAGCTCAAGCTGCCAGTAGGTACCGAGTCTTTCGGAAAGCGACCGCTGATCCATCACCGCTTTATTTTCTTGAATGACGTAGGAATACATGCTTTCAAACGGAATGCGGTTGTCCAAGGAATGATAAGAAACCGACATCAGCATGGACAGCATATTGTTCGTGATTTCGCCGTATTCCCGTTCCCCGACCGCCATGCGGTGCCCGATTTCATGCGTCAGTCCCCAGCCCGGATAGGTCTTTTTGAAGTCGCTCATCATAAGCGGCACCGCATCCATCTGAATGCCGGTATGATCGCCGGCTGCGTACATGTAGCCGTAAGGCTGCATCAGACGGATGTTCTCGCGGATCTGCTTCGGATCATGGCGGAGACTGCGTCCGTCCATCCCGTAAAAGGTAAAGTTGCGGCTCATCCACAGATCATACCCCGACAGCGTACTTTGAGGATCGATTTCATGAGTCACGTACTGGTTGTAGGCAATCGTCGCTGTACCCGTAAAAATGACATGATCGCTCACCATTTCCGCCACATCGATCAATTGCCGGTCCTGTACGTTCGGATGAGCTGCCTTGTCTGCGTCAAGCTTCTGCTTGTATTCCGCGACAAAAGCTTTGAAGGCAGCCGGATCGGTATCCTTTGTCATGAGCGGAATCCTCTGAAGCCCCTCGAATCGGATCCGCGGAGCCTGACCTTGTTCTGCGGGCGTATAAGGATTGACGATATAAACGGGACCGCCCTTCGTCACGGTATGAGCATATGAGCTGTTCGCTTGCGCTTCGGGAACGACGATCGTGTTCTTCCCCGGATGCAACGCTACACCCCTTGCCCAACTGTTCCAGGACCCTTCCTGCTGGGAGAAAACCAGCGAAGGCATCTTGCCCTTGGCCTGAGTATCGACATACACGTTCACCGTCTGTCCCGGCAGGGCTGCAAAGCCAGTCGGCTGATTGTTGGTCCCGAAGCCCATGCGCAAATTTTCGCTTGCATGCTTTTTCATATCACCGCGCTGTTCTGCCGTCACGATGTAATCTTGCAAATTCGCTTGGCCACTTACGATGGACTCAGCGAGCTGCAAGGAGGCACTGTATTCACTCTCATAAAGCGGATGGGATTGGGCCGATTTCTCCAACTCCTCCAGTCGCTCGGCGCTGCGATAAGCCGGCGCCACCTCGCTCATCGTTCCGTCCGTGAACAGGCTGTTCATGGCTTCCCGGACGGGATCGGCCTTGTAGAAGCCAAATTCGGCAGCGCTAGCCCAGTCCTCATTGGCTTTCTTGAACACGAACTTGATACGTTTGAAGGCAGTTGGGGTGAACTTTATCTCCACAACATCACCTGTTGAACCGAGATATTCTCCCGTTGTGACCAAGTTGAAATCATTCCCGTCATCCGAGGCTGAGCCGTATATCTCGAAGGATTTGGCAAAACCTTTCCCCTTCGCTCCTGTCTGTCTTGCGGCATAAACGATCCGTTCCAGGGTGGCCGTTTCCTTCAGCTGGACAACAACCTCATTCGTAAAGGTCGCCGAGTTGGGCTTTCCTGTTTCCCAATGGGTATTCATATCCCCGTCAATGGCGTTGCCAATGACCGAGCTTGCGTACTTTCCACCATTGTTCGTGATCGTCTGGATGTTCGAAGGATTCATTTTGAATTGGAGATTATAAGGTTCAAGTTTCGGACTACCGAATAGATCGAACACCGACGTTTGCGCCTGGGAACCGGCTTGAACCGGATCTGCGAGTACATTTCTGACGTCCTGCGTCAGGGCTTGCGCCTGTACCTTCGGCATTTCTGCTGCCGCAGCCTGCCTGGTGCCTATTCCTCCATGAATACCCGCCAGCAATGCAGCCGATGTTGCAATGACAACCGCTTTTTTCATTCTATTTCCTCTCTTCCATGGGGATGTGCGAACGAAAACATGGATCGAAAATCTGCCACAGGCAGCATCTACAATCACTCGCATGGCACATGACAAAACAAGGTCCCAAAAACGATGCACCCGTATTCCTCAAAAAGCGAATTGCGCCTTTTGGCATCTGGCTAACCTAGCTGTGAAGCCTTAGTCCCTATAGCTTTGCGTCCCTGGGTTTCCCCAGGTTTGCCTATGCGGTTGTTTTCAATTTCTGTTCAAACAGTAACATAATTTTACATGTTTCTACATGAATACAAGGAACTAGAGTAAGGAATAGGTCCCTAATAATACTAGCCCTCTTCGCAAATCAACATTTTAGATGCTCTTGTCCTATTCATTTTTATCCTCTAGCTGCCGTGTCGTCAGACATAGCCTCAAGTATTATCCTATGCAGCACGAAACGATGGATTAAGTTACTCCTTCAGAATACCTACAGATATAAAAAAACGAGTCCATGGAGCATAGGACTCGTTCGTAGAATACAATTTACGGCTTGCAAACCTACCCTAATACAAGCTTTCCAGCTCGTCAATCAACTCGCCTACATAGGCGGCCGCGCTTCGGATCGGTTCAGGCCGCGACATGTCAACGCCCGCCAGCTTCATGAGCTCGAGCGGACTCATGGATCCCCCGGCTTTCAATACGTCGAGCCAGCGGTCCACGGCGGACTGCCCTTCGTCACGGATCAGCTTGGCAACGGCCGTCGAGGCGGTAAGGCCAGCGGCATACGAGTAAGGATATAAACTCATATAATAGTGAGGTTGGCGCATCCAGGTCAGCTTCGCATCCTCATCAATATCGACATCCTCCCCCCAGAACGAGGATAGAATATTCCCTTTAAGCTCACACAATTTCACTGCCGTCATCGGCACATTTTGCATGGCGAGATCATAAACCTGCCGCTGAAGTTCCCCTTCCAGCAGATGCGTCACGTAGTTGTGAAAGTACGTGCCAAGCAGTTGGGAAATGACCCAGCGCCGCATTCTAGGATCGCTTGACTTAGCCAGCAAATGATCGGCAAGAAGCAGCTCGTTCATCGTGGAAGGCGCTTCGATAAAATATAATGAAGGTCTGTAATTCGTTAGCCGTTGGTATTTGCTTGCCAGCATGAGATGCCCGGCATGCCCTACTTCATGAGCTAGCGTGAAAGCGCCGCGCATGCTATCAGCCCAGCTGATCAGGATATACGAGTGAACGCCTGGAATCGCCATACAGAATGCCCCGGTCCGTTTACCCGCATTATCCGCATAATCCACCCAGCGTTCCTTGAATGCTCGATCCACAATCTCTCCGTACTCCGGTCCAAGAACCGTAAGGGCTTCCTTAATCAGGTCCCCCGCTTCCTGAAAGGATATGCTCGGGCTGAAATCCGGATCAAGCGGAGCCTTGAGATCCGCAAAGGTCATCCGGTCCAGACCGAGCACCCGCTTCTTCAGCGCAGCATATTTGCGTATATGAGGCGCAAGCTCTTCCTGGAGAATGTCCAGAACATTGTGGTACATTTCCTTTGTAACCTGCTGCGGCTTCAATAACATGTCTGTCACGGAATCATAACCGCGCAGCCGCGATTCGATGACCTGGCGCTTCACTTCCGTTCCGTAAGTCTCTGCGAATGTGTTGCGATATTGATGCAGCGTCCCACTAAAGGCTTTAAAGGCATTGCGGCGTAGGAGCGTGTCCGGAGATTCCACGTATTTGTTCTCATAGAGCGCAAACGATACCGGCACCTCTTCCCCTAGACCGTTCGTGGTTGGCGGGAATGTCATGTCTGCCAGCTTGCTGCGCTCGTAGATACGATATGGGGCATCCAGTACTTCGCCTAAGGATGCTAGAACCTTTTCGGTTTCTGCCGACAGCCTGTGCGGCTTGGTTTGCGCAAGCAGTTCCAGACTGCGCTCGAACGCCTGAAGCTCCGGCTGCTCCTTTATGTACTTTGCAATGATTCCATCTTCAAGTTCCATGATTTCGGATTTAATAAATGAAAGTGCGGAACTGACCCGAGAAGCAAGATCGCGGGCTTTCGACGCGTTCATCTGATTTTCCGGACTGATGCTGTCGCCGGATTGTTGAAGATGCGCATAAGCGCCTACCCGGTTCATTCTGGCTTGCAGCTCTTCCTGTGCAAGGAGGCAGGCAAGCAGCATATCCGACCCTTCCCCGAGTCTCCCTTCATATTGGGTCACAGACGAGATATCCTGCTGAACGGCATTTAATTCCTTTTCCCATGCCTCCGTAGTCTCAAAAATATCCTTCAAATTCCATGTTGTTTCGATATCCACTTCTGCACGCTTCAAAATTTTCGACATACGCCAAGCACCTCTTTCATAGGAATAATTGACCAATGTTTGGTTAATAAAACCCATTTTATCACAGATTCTCTGGCTTTTACTGCACAGAACCCCGAAAAAGCCGGTACCATTAGGCTTGCCCATTTCGTTTTTGGAACCAAACCATGTGTTCTTTCGTACATATACATGAGTACGCCCTCCGAATAAGCTGCGTTTCCGGCTGCCCGAGTTTTATAAGAACTTAAAGCCTGCTTAAGGTATCTTTCAGATTTCAGCTATACAATGTGAGTGGGCTTAAACTCTCATACTCCGCACCCGATCATACAGGAAACGTACTCACCATAGAAGAAAAGAGGTTTATGAAGATGAGAATCAAAAGAATTATGATCGTCGGCACCATTGTCGTCGTGATGTCTTTCGGAAGCTCCGCGATTGGCGGTTCCCTGATAAAAGCCAGCCCAGCGGCAAAGTGGTCTACAACCGACGCACAGGAAAAGGACCCCCTGCTCGATGC
Source organism: Paenibacillus sp. SAFN-054 (assembly GCF_051966755.1). Lineage (NCBI taxonomy): Bacteria > Bacillati > Bacillota > Bacilli > Caryophanales > Paenibacillaceae > Paenibacillus > Paenibacillus sp. SAFN-054. The sequence goes on along the minus strand of NZ_JBQCKS010000001.1, from coordinate 975,064 downwards.
CCTGAACCAGGCATCCGAGGAAGAGTTATATGAATCTTTATATGAAGGCAAATCCCTTCATGAGATCGCAGTCGAACAGGGCGTGGAAACGGCAGGAATTATCGACCTGCAGACAACCCAACTGATCAAGCAGCTGGATGACCGCCTCCGAAGCGGAAACATAACGGCACAGCAGCATGCCGCATACAAAGAAGAGGTTCGGGATTTGATACAACAAAGCGTCCTGACTTCCTTCGGTTGAAAAGAGAGGTACATATGACCTGATTAACCTTAATCATGACATATTCATAACCAAAGGCACATTAGAATGCGATCTAATGTGCCTTTTGTTCGTCAAACCTTGTCCCATATCCGCTCGCCCGATAAATACGGAAGGCAGTAATCGGCGCAAAGTTTCGGCATACGGTTCCGCATCCAGTCATGTACCGATTCATTCCCCATTTGAAAAGCGTAGTAACCAATGATTCCGACCAACAGGAAACCTTCGAGCAAGGCCATTTCACTCTCAGACAGTTCGGCATGTCCGTAATACCCTTTTAAAAAAGCATCCCTATGTTCCTTTGGAAGCATGCAAGCTCCCATCGCGATATCCAGCAGGTAATAGCCCCGCCCGAAGAATCCGAAGTCGATGAAGCACAATTCACGTTCCGGTGTTAAAATGATATTCCCCTTCCCCACATCGCCATGGATCGGTCCCCAGGTTTTCTTCGTTTGCCCCAGGTCATTCAGACGGGAGTTAATCCGGCGGATCGTATTCTCGATGACGGTGACATCCGAGGAAGTGAACAATCCTTGCCTGTATCCATCCTTGATGGAGCTAACCATTCCATCATTATACTCGATCCCTTGTTGGGGACGCTTGTCCAGACTCTCATGCCGATAATTTCGCAAAAAATCGTGAAGTTCGGCCAACTGAGCACCAAACTTGGCAAACTCAGAATTCGTTAAATCCTCGGGCTGAAGGTCCCTTCCTTCTATCCAGGTCAGCATGGAACAATTCAGCTGCTTTCCTTCAAGCAGGGTGACCGTAATGAATTCTCCGTTCAGATTTCGCACAGGCCGCTGGGCGCGAAGCTGGTTTTCCCGAGCCAGCGCATCCAGCATATGCAGTTCACCCAGCAGGCCTTCGTAGGTGTGCTGCAAGCCCGCCATATGATCTGTGACGGGTTGATGAATGCGCATCAGATAAGATGCTCCGTCAGCGTCATCAACTCTGTAGGTCATGTTCTCGTTTTGCCTCAAAAAAGTGATCTTCGGTTGACTGATTCCAAATTCGCTTGCGAGCTGCAGCAACCTCTCATTCGTCATTTGAGTTCCTCTCTCCCTGTGTATTCCCCTTAACTGTATCAGAACGTGCTAATACATGGATAGATTTCCTCTAGGCAAAGACGCAAAAAAAGCCGCTTATCCAAGCGGCTGCATAGAGCTAGTTGTGTCGATCAGTTTTCTTTTAGGTCTGCACCTGCAAAATGATTTTTCCGATATTGCGGTTGTTCATCATATGCGCGTGCGCTTCCTCTACTTGAAGGAGCGGAAACACGGTATCGACGATAGGCAGGATATCTCTCTTCTCCATAAACGGCATGACGTCTCTAGAGAAATCCTCGGTAAGACGGGCTTTGTATTCATCCTTTCTTGGCGTCAGCAGCGTGCCGGTCAATTCAACCATCTTGAGCATGAGCGGCAGCATGTCCACCTTCTCAATCACGCTGCCTCCCAGAGTACCGATGAGAACCCAACGACCGGACTGGGCGATACTATTCAGATTTTGATGCCAGTAGTCTGCGCCGACGAAATCCAGAATGACATCGGCCCCTCGGCCGTCCGTGGCTTTCAGAACTTCTTCATCAAAATTTTGCTGTTTGTAATTGATGAGAACGTCCGCGCCGAGTTTTTGACAAAACTCTAGCTTGGCCTGACTTCCAGCGGTTACGATAACTTTGGCATTCCGCAGTTTTTTGGCCAGCTGAATGGCCGCCGTTCCAACGCCGCTTGCTCCCGCATGAATTAACACCGCTTCGTTCTCTTGCAGCTTCCCGATCCAAAATAACGTTTGATATGCTGTTAAGAACACCTCTGGAATCGCCGCTGCTTCTTCAAAGCTGAACGATTCTGGCACTTTCATGGCCCGGTCAGCCGGCATAACGGCATATTCCGCATAACCGCCCCCGTTCACGAGCCCCATGACACGATCCCCGACAGCAAAGCCGGATGACGAACCCTTCGTTTCAACGACAGTGCCCGCAACTTCAACGCCCAGCACCGGATTCGTCATATAACTCACCTGGCCTTGCCGCGTGACGATGTCCGTACGGTTGACCGCGGCAGCATGTACCTGGATCAGCAGTTCGCCTGCTGCAGGGACCGGCAAGTCTACCTCTTGTGCCTCTAGCGGATTACCTTCAACCGATCTGTTTACTGTCATTCCAATCATACCTTTACCTCCTATGATGTCAGATTCTTGATGTATGGTAACGTTAGGCTTAACCTGCGAACGATATCAAAAACCGATTGGTTAAGTACATACGATTATATACCTTCTTTATTATAGTAGGTAAATAATTACCCTGCAAATGCATGGCTAATCTCCACACTTTTCATATTATGCCGATATTGAGCCAACCTATGTGCCAGGTGGTCAGTTAGCTGTCCTTCTTCCCGTCTTTTTAGGGGGTCAGGATATGGGCGATTCCGGCGACTTTATACGCAACGGCTATATCCATGCCATTGAAGGGAACGGATTCCGATCTGTATTCCAGCTTGGTCACGAGCCGCCCCACTCGATTGATGTATCCGAATGTGCCTGTTGCGTTATCCCCCTTACCTACAACTGCGAACCCATGCTTAAAGCCTGTTCCCCGGTTATAACTCGTATAGGGGATGATCCATTTTCCTTTGGAATTGATATAACCTATGTGTCCCTCCCGATTGGCTACTGCTGCCAAGCCTTCGCTGAAGGAATCAGCAGATGCGTACCGAAACGGAATCACGACTTTCCCTGATGTATTGATATAGCCCCATAGACCGTTATGATGCTGAACCGGAGCCAAACCCTCGTTAAAATCGCCCCCGGACTTGTATTGCAGTGGCACTGCCATTTTTCCGGAAGCATTCACATAACCGATGTTGCCCTGCCGATTAGAGCGAGTCCTTCCGAGAAATCCCGTCCTGCTCTGTACTTCAAAGGAATGATCACCTGTTCCGCTTTATTGATGTAGCCTACTTCCCCGGTTGTTGCATCATAGGCTGTGGCCAACCCGTCTTTGAATTGATAGGTCGAATGCACATCCAGGTGAAGGCGTTGAACGCTTCTTCCAAATCGATCGATAAGATACTTCTCACCATTGCATTTCACATACGCCACACCCTCGGAAAAGGAATCCGCTTCCTCGTATTGAAGTGGCGTGACCAAATCCCCCTTGGTATTCACGAATCCCATCAAGTTCGTGATGTTGTTTTTCACGATCGCTCTTTGTGCTGAGAAATCGCTAACAGGCGTCACTTCGGCCGGAAGCTGAAAAGCAATTTGCCCATTGACGTGATAATAAACACGCTGCCCATCGGATTTCATTGCCAAAAGCAGGCCATCATGAAATGCACCATCACTCCGGGGAACCACGATGCTCGCATCAATCGTTCTTTTGTGATAGGATTCCGTCCGTTTCGATGCGGCTGTTGCAGTAGAACCAAAGCTTGATACGCATAATGCAATGCATGCGGACAACAGAATCAGAACGCGTTTCTTCAACCAATACACTTCCTTCCCTTTTTGTTGCTATACCTATAAAAACGCAAACCGCTGATGAAAAGTTAACTACATAGATTGAACTAAAGAAAGATCATTTTTAAATTAAGTAAACCACCCGTACATCAAGAAATAGCAAGAAAAATTAGGCTCAATGCCAAAATCAGTGCTTGACGAAAAAACGCTGTGATGTTGCGTTAGTATAGGTTTACGAATTTGTCAGACCCCAACACGCTACAGAAGGCTCTTCCGATACAATCGGTTGAACAATCACTCAAGTTTGCTGAACCTGAGTGCTTAAAAACGTTGAGGCTCCGGCCAATGCCGGCAGCCTCCTATTCTTTCAGTAAACGGATCATTTTCTGCACAGTATCATTCTCTTCAAGAGGGCGATAAACAGTTAGCTTCAGTTCGGGCGCGTCGTAAACTCGAAAGGTGATATGTTCCATAACCATTGTTCCAACACGCGGATGATTGATCATTTTCTTGCCGATTGGTGTACCCGAAATATCATAACTCGGCCACCATTGCCTGAATTCGGGACTGATCACCATTAACTCCGCGACCAGATCCTTAAACCAGTTTTCCCCTACAAATGGAGTGCTTGTTGACCGGAATTGAGCCAATAGTCGTTTTGCGTGGTTTTCCCAATCCTCAATTAGATTCCGGTAAGCGGGCGAAGCAAAGCATCGCCAAATCGCGTTTCTCTCTTTTTTATCCATCTTTTCAAAATTCCCAAAGACCTGCTCGCCCGCTTTATTCCAAAGTAATATATCCCACCGCTGATCTGTCACATAAGCCGGACATCTCTCATATTCATTCATGAAGTTTTGTACGATCGGAATAAGGCTTTCCTCGATCGAAGCCGTTTGTTCTACTGGTAGCTGCCCGAGAGCTAGCTTGTACAGATGATTCCTCTCCTCAGCATTAAGCTGCATGACCGTTACGAGACATTCAAGTACCTGGGTAGAAACTTGTATATTTTTTCCTTGCTCCAGCCATGTATACCAGGTAAGACCGATGCCTGCAATCTGCGCTAACTCTTCTCTGCGCAGGCCTTGGACTTTCCGTCGCGGCCCTACGGGCAATCCGAATTGTTCAGGAGTAAGTCTGGAACGTCTCGATTTTAAAAACTTTCCTAACTCCCTGCGTTTTTCTTCCTGATCGCTCATGATCAACTTCCTTTCGTTAAAACCATTACTTTTAATACTATGATAAATACGATTCTATTCATAGTATTGTATCTGCATTAATCTTACAACTGTAGCAACTCCAATTTGAAGACAAAGGAGTGATTGTATTGCAAAGTAACGTCAGACCCGGGCTTACGCAAGGTCTGATTGCGCTTATGGCGGCAGCCTGCGGATTTGCCGTAGCGAACGTCTATTTGAACCAGACCATTTTGGTCGATATAGCCGGAACATTCGGGGCGGCTGAAGCCGAGGCGGGGATCGTGACGACACTCACCCAGGTTGGTTATGCCCTAGGGAACCTTATGATCGTACCGCTGGGAGACATTTTCGAAAGACGCCGACTGATTCTTACCTTGCTGGGCGTGGCAAGCCTGTCACTGGTATCAGCGGCTCTCTCCGATTCGATTACATGGTTGATCGTCAGTAATTTCTGTCTTGGCTTAACCACGGTAATTCCGCAAATTATCGTTCCTTTGGCCGCGGGGATGGCGGATGAACGCAATCGCGGAAAAGTGCTGGGGACGGTAGCCATCGGACTGGTCTGCGGCATACTGGGAGCCAGACTTGTCAGCGGCTTGGTGGATAGCTTGTGGGGATGGAGAAGCATGTACTGGATTTCGTTCGGATGCATGCTTCTGCTTGCCCTACTGATTCGGCTCCGCTTTCCCGTAAGCAAAGGAACGGCCTCATTACCTTATCGCAGACTTCTTCTTTCCCTGGGGCCTCTATTTATGAAAGAAGACGTGCTTCGGCGTTCTTGTTTAAGTCAAGGGATGATTTTTGGATCCTTTAGCGTATTTTTTACGACAATAGGATTCCTGTTGCAAGCGCCCCCTTACTCTTATAGCAGCGCTGTCGTCGGTCTGGTCGGTCTGGTAGGAATCGGTGGCGCGATCGCTACACCTATAATCGGAAGGGTCATCGATAGAAAGGGTGCTTCTTTCGCCAACAAAATGTGTATGCTTGCGGCTATGATCTCCTTCCTGATCGCCGTGACAGCGGGACACTGGCTACCGGCTTTGATCTTGGCCGCTTTTTTGTTGACGGTCGGAACACAGGCGAATCAGGTGGCCTGTCAAGCCAACATTTTCAGCCTCTCGGCTTCCGCGCGAAGCCGATTGAACGGGCTGTATATGGTTTGCACCTTCCTGGGGGGAGCATTGGGATCCTATTTAGGGGTATGGGCATGGACCCAGTGGCACTGGACGGGGGTTTGCATTTGCGGCATGGTCATGATTGCGGCCGGGATGAGCGCTGCTCTGGGAAACAAAAAACGGTGGGAACAGCCGCAAACGATAAGTTCATGAAGAAAGGAATGGATTTAGCATGACATTTGTTGATGAAAACTACAAAAAAGGAATGGAAGTTTTGTCTAAAATCGATGGTGAAAATTATAAGGCCATCGTGGACAGCTTTCAGGATTCCGTAGCACCGGATCTGGGAAGATTGGCCGTAGAATTTAACTATGGGCAAATTTTTTCCCGCCCCGGTCTGGATTTGAAATCACGCCTTCTTGCCACCGTGGCCGGTCTTACAGCCATGGGAAATACGCAACAGCTGAAATTTTACATCAACGGCGCGTTAAATGTAGGGTGGACCGAAGTGGAGATCGTCGAATGCATGATGCAAATGATCATCTACGCGGGATTTCCGGCAGGATTAAACACGATACTTACCGTTGCAGCAAAAGTGTTTGAAGAAAGAAAACTCAAATCGAAATAACCCGTTATCTTCGGACATCTGGGAAGGCATAAATGCTTTCCGAATGCGATTCGCATTGCAGATCGATTTCATGTTCACGGTTATGTGATCGAAAGTGTACAGGAAGTTCGTAAAAGCGTCCAGCGTACGCTGTCGCCGCGGGCAAAGGCTTATCTGAAAGCCGGTCATCGCTTGCTGAATCCGTCAGTAGAATCACTTGGTGAGGAAAGTAGAAAGCGCTTGGAAGTGCTGCTGAACTACTCTCCGCTTCTTCGAAGCGTGTGGGAATGGAAAGAAGCGTTTACTACTTGGTATGACTGCTCGCCCAATTTTAGCGTTGCCAAACTGGGATTTGAGCGTTGGTGTGAACAAGGCGATCAAATTGACCACGCCGCCGTTCGAAGCACCCTCAAGACGATGCGTAATTGGAAAGAGGAGATCGTGAACTATCATCAGTGCCGCTGGACTAACGCGATAGTAGAAGGTCGCTATAATCGCATTAAAGCTTTTCAGCGCCGTCATTATTTCAAACGAAATCGCAGTCGCTATAAAGCAGGCATTCTCATTGAATGCAACCGCCATCAGATGTTAAGCTAACAGTCAAGCACTGATTTTGAGATTGAGCCAAAAATTACAGTTCATTCTATATACAACACATAAGCTTAGGCGAAAAAAATCTCCTCAAATTCATAAACACGGTTAAACGCCAAGAAATCGCTCTTCAGCTGAAGAGCGATTTCTTGAATTGAAGCCGAAGCGAGCGAAAATCATATTTACATCCTAGAACGCCCAGTTTCCGTTACGGAAAATAGCTTCCTTGCGGCCGTCCTGTGTAATGCCATCGATGGATAAATCGGCTGCACCGATCATGAAATCGACGTGCACCAAACTCTGATTCGCGCCTTTGCCCAGCAGTTCTTCCGCCTTCATATCTTTGCCTCCCTGAAGGTTGACCGGATAGGCTTGACCTAGTGCAAGATGGCAGGAGGCATTTTCATCGAACAACGTATTGTAAAAGGTCACGTTCGAATTCGAAATCGGAGAATCGTGTGGAACAAGCGCCACCTCGCCTAATCTTCGCGCGCCTTCATCCGTATCCAACAGCTTCTGCAGCGCTTCGGCCCCTTCTTCGGCGGAGAAATCGATGACTTTACCGTCTTTGAAGGTCAAAGAAAAATGGTTGATGACCACACCATTATAATTCAATGGCTTCGTGCTGCGGACGGTTCCGTTAACGCCGTCCCTGCTCGGAAGCGTATATACTTCCTCCGTCGGGATATTCGGGTTAAACAAGACACCGCTCGCATTATATTTGGCTCCTCCAAGCCAAATATGCCCATCCGGCAAATCTATCGTCAGCGACGTCCCTGTCGCTTCATAATGGAGCTGCTTGTAGCTTTTCTCGTTCAAAAATTGAACCATCTCACCGAGTTTCGCATTATGTACTCCCCATGCCGATACCGGGTTGTCATGATCGATCCGTGTAGCGTCAATGATGCGCTCCCACAGTTTTTGCAGCGCGGCATCACCCTCTTCACCGGGAAATACCTTGCTTGCCCATTCAGGCGTGGCGTAGGATAACAACGTCCAGGCATTTTTGTGGGCCATCAGATAGCTGCGGTATTTGTTCAAAGCGGTGGCGGCCGTTTTCGCGGCTGTCGCAACACGGGAAGGCTCTACATCATTGAGCAGATCCGGATCGGGTGAATAAATCTGAATAAATGCCGCTCCGCTCTCAGCATACTGCTCCATGGCGGTTGCCCGCCACTGCGGATACTCGGAAATGACTTCTTCCGGAGCATGCAGGTACTTGATTTTCGACAGCTGCTCATCGTTATATTCCACATAGACATTGTGAGCACCGGCTTCGTATGCTTTCAGACTAATGAGACGTACAAGGTCCGCGGCCGCAATCGGTGCCATTACCACGACAGTCTGTCCGGGTTGGACGTTCACGCCTACTTTGACGGCTAGCTCCGCGTAATTTGTTAGCTGCTGCTGGGTTGGATACATCTAGATTCCTCCATTTCGTTCAAAATGCTTCTCTATTATAATCGATTTCGATATGAAAAAAACACCGTTCCTCCGAACGGTGCTTCCTGCATCTCACATTGGTTTCGCGATTTCAGAAGGGAGGCTAGGATGGAAGGTTCAGCGCAGTTTCCATGTTCTTCAAGTCAAGCTGAATCTGTGCAGTCAGGTTGTGCGGCTGGTACAAGCCTTTTCCGATCAGATAATCGACGATTCTCTCATGGGTATCAATCGCTTGCTCCAACTGATTGGCCAGCACGGCCTTCACTTCCGGCGTGACGCACTCTGTCACCGCCATCGCGTAATTGCGAACGCCACTCTTGGCTGTGTTCAGAAAATCCATGGCGATGATTTCATCCGTCAATACATTCATCCCGGTAAGGCTTTCGATGATCGGATTCATTGCGTCGTCTCCTTTCTTTTGGAGAGTATGGTCCCAAGCTCCCGCAGCTGGGCGGCCGACGATGCAGCATCCTGCTGCAGAATCTGCTTCAATTCTGGATCCGAGACCAGCAACTGCATCGTTTTGGATTTGGTCATGCCTACCGTTTTGAAGGCGGCGATCTCGTGTACCTCTAGTATTTCATGTAAAGCAAACGAAGTCGGATTCATGTCTTGTACCCCCTATGAACAAGCCTCTTATGGCTTCAAAATGACTTTAATGCAATGGTCCGTTTTCGTATCGAAAACCTCATATCCCCGTTTCGCGTCAGAAAGCGGAATCACATGCGTGATGATATCTCCCGGGTCGACCTTCCCTGTTGTAATCAGCTCATACATGTATGGCATGTAGTGGATGACGGGTGCTTGCCCGGATCGGATGTTGACATTGCGCTGCATGATGTCTCCAAGAGGAAATCCGTTATACCGGCCGCCGTATACACCCGTAATCTGGATCGTGCCTCCCTTACGCACCGCCTGGGATGCAATCACGAGAGCGCTCAGCGTTCCTCCTTGAAGCTTCATTCCGCTGGCGAGGAATTCCAGATCGCTCATTTTGCCGTCCATTCCGACCGCATCGATGACTACATCGGCTCCGCCCTTCGTCATCTCTTTAAGAAGATTGCCCACGTTAGGTTCCTGCTCGAAATTAACGGTTTCAACATGGTTGGTACGCTTGGCATGCTGAAGACGATAATCGACATAATCGACAGCAATGACCCGGCTTGCCCCCTTGAGCCAGCAAAACTTTTGTGCGAGCAGTCCCACCGGGCCACATCCCAAAACGATCACTGTGTCCCCTTTTTTAACACCTGCATTATCGACGCTCCAGAACGCGGTCGTCATGGCATCCGCTATCAGGCACAGACTTTCGTCCGTGTTCTCGTTATTCTCGGGAATCTTGAAGTGCGTGAAGTTCGCAAAGGGTACACGCAGATACTCCGCTTGTCCGCCCGCATATCCACCCGTCGTGCCTGAATAACCGAAAAAGGCTCCCATATCGCCGTTCTGATTCGAATTGTCGCATTGGCTTTCCAATTGATTCTTACAGTAAAAGCATTCGCCGCAGGCGATGTTGAAAGGGATGATGACCCGATCGCCTTTCTTCAGCTTCGTGACTTCCGGGCCTACTTCCTCGACGATCCCCATCGGTTCATGACCGATAACATAATCTTCCTGCAGGTTGGGTATCATTCCATGCAGCAAGTGCAGATCGGAGCCGCAAATGGCGGTACTCGTCAAGCGGATGATCATGTCGTCCGGTTTTTCGATTTTGGGGTCCGGTACATCCTTGACGACGATATTCTTGATCCCTTGGTATGTTACGGCCTTCATCATGCTTGATGTCCCCCAATATGTTCATCTGGCGTCCGGTCGAACATTCCCTTCCGGGAAGTATCATCAGGAAATAAGTTCAGGTTAGCAATCATAGCCGTGTTTTTAGCAGATAATTGATCCAGCTGATATTGCTCATCCAGCTCATACGGATGAAACCACTTTTTGCGTATCATCAGCTCCGTAATTTCCTGGTGCAAGGCAATCCCTTGCTTCAGCTGTGCCCGCAGCAGCACCCGCGCATCATGGGAAACCGTTTCGGTGAGCGCGATCGCCGTATTCCGTACGCCCTCCTTGGCACGAATCAAAAAATCCATTGCAAAAGTCATGTCCGCCATCTCTGGCATATTAAGCGAGTTAATCGGATCCAAATAATCATGATTCATCGTTGTTCACCTTCAATTAGTTTAGGATTGGCGTAGGCTTGTTTGGAGGAACGGGAGCATGAAAAGGCGCACGGCCATAAATAGCCTGCAGGTCTGCGATAGCCTGCGTGTTCTGTTCAACGTCTTTTTGCATTAAAGCTTTCAATTCCTGATCAAAGACGATTCCCTGCATCAGCTTGGACTTGGCCAAACAAAGCGTCTTGAAGTTCAGCGCTTCGTGTAATTCCAGCGATTCATGAGGTGCAAGAGGATGTGGTTTCACGGGAAATATTCCCTCCTTCCCTAATGAGAGTGTGCAGCGATAGTATCTCCTGACTCCCTTGGCTTCATACGGCATATTACCGTAGCCATGTCTGTTCACGAATACAGCAAAAAAGCCACGCTGCCGCGTGGCTCCTTCAAGTGAGACATATGTGATGAATGGTCTAAGCTTGCCGCAATGCAAAAATGTGGGTTCGCATCATTGAAGCTACCCGGATCGATCATGACAACCCGGTATCGGCATCTTTTCGCGGAAAAGGCATATCAAGCGCTGACGAGACCTCCATCATTTTAAGAATAAGGGACGCCTTTGAGTTCACCTGAATCTTCATGTTGATTCTGGACAGATGTGATTTAACAGTATTCGGGCTGATGCCGAGCTTCCTTCCGATCTCATAGCAGCTATAATCTTTGATCCAGTATTGCATGATTTCCGTTTCCCGTTCGGTTAATTTAAACTGTTTAATGCTTATCAGCATGTTCTTATCCATCGTCATGATTCCCACTTCTTTCAAGAATTTCCGTTCGAAAGCCGACTTTATTCACCATTGTTTTTGCTGATCTCATGAATAACAGGCTTAAGCTTCAATCAGCTTAAGCCTGTTGTGAAACGTAACGATACCTTGGGGTTAAGTGTCAGTAGCCGTACACTTCCGCTTCGACATAATGGTTTTTATCATTGACCGTGTTTCCGCTGCTATAGAATCTGACATACCTTGCATAGACCGGATCGAACGCGATGCTCTTCCCTTCGGATGTCTCTGCATACTCGCTGTCCGTTCCGGCACCCCTTCCGGTGCTGTTATTCTGGTCGTTGTTGAACACAGTTGTCACACCCGAAGTAAACAGAGGATCATTCGAGACCTGTACAATGACGTCATGATAAGCTCTGGAATCACCGTAATAATGCCATAGCTTGATGCTGCTTAGACCATACATGGCGCCCAAATCCAACTGCACCCATTGCGTTCCGCCATTTGGCGTGCTGTCCATATAACTGCCGGTTTGAATGTTTCCGTCCGTAAGCCGGGAGCCGTTCGTGAAAGAAGCCGAAGTGCTCGGTTGTTTGCCCGCAGCTTTGTTGACAGGCCCCTTATTCAGCGATCCGAACACCTTAAAGTCCCGAATGTGAACCCCGTGATTCGCTGAATTATACAGCATGTTGACCCTTAAATACCGGGCTGAAATGCCAACGCTATAAGAATCTCCAGCGGCGGAAGCCACATTATTATTCATCTTGGAGGCGACTTCAACCCAGTGTGTTCCGTCAACGCTTGCTTGAAGATTGTAATGGTAGTATCTGGATCCGTCGTCATAATTCCGTAATTGTATATTGTGAATGTCATACACGGCTTGAAGGTCAACCTGCCACCAACTAGGGTAGTCTCCACCGTCCCAGAAGCTCGTTGGATTCGCATCATTGGCTGCGGAAGCAGAGTAACCGGTAGCCGTAAACTGGGCAGTTGAAGGCTTGTTCAAAGCAATGTTCTCGTTCGGCACCCCATGATCCGTGTTGCTGCCCGCCGCGTTAATGGTAACGTTCACAATGCCGTTATGCATAATCGATAACGTATAGGTTTGCGTGGAAGCATTCCAGTTTTCCGTATAGGTGTAGGCGGTGTATCCGTTGTAGCCTTCGATGGCAATCGAAGGTTTGCTGCCTCCGTTATGTCCGGCGACCTCGATGACGGTCGTTCTCACGTCAGTCTCGTCCGGTGCGACCTGATAGACCGTTTTAACCCAATTTTGAAAGTCGGCGTTGCTCCAATTCCCCTGTGACCATATTGCATCTTTCTTCACGTTATAATTCCCGACATGAAAGCTTAATGAGTTTTCTTGTTCGCTGACAACCGCATAAGTATTGGGCGGCATCGTCATTTTCACTGCATTGACGGTGTTTACCTTGGGATAAACAACGACGTCCTGAACCCGATTGGTGTTTTCGAGGTTGTTCTGGACCAACCATTTGCTGTTCATAAAATTTTGGGCGGTTGCTTCCCCTTGAGAATTCATCGGATACAGGGCGTTAAAGTAAGTCAGCTTATGAGCCTCTGTTGGAAACAGCGCCTTATACTGGCTTGTGTTCAGTACATTCGGAAAATGGCTTCTTTCCGCTGCGTTCGTGCCTCCGACCAATAAAGGAACGATATAATATCTCCCGGAAGTCCGGAGCCAATCCCTGTTGGTCCCGTCGGCATACAGATTGGAATAGTAGTTATCGTTGATTTGATTGTTATCGCTGACCCACGCCACCTTGATTTTAGACCTGACCTCCTCGCGAGTCGGGATCAGGTGCTGATGGATGATTTCGCGCATGGTTGGAACGATTTCTTTTTCGAAGCTGGGCGTCGTCTCGCCGTCATGGAAGCTCGTGTACGTGTAATGTTCGAAATTGGCGAATACCGTAGCACCAGCGAGAGCGGACTGCAGCATAACTTCGGATAATTGAGCCTCAGGGTAGGTTGTCAGAGCCTTGTAACCGTTCGCTCCCCGGGGTCCGGGCTCAGGCGCAAACAGCTTCCCTCTTCCGGTCTCCCACCAGGTCCAGGTGTCCGGATTGACCCCCCAATTGCCTGACAAGCCGCTGGTCCATAGCCCGTTTGCGATCGCTTCCGTTTCGTGGAATCTCGAGTTCGTCGTTTGCTTGGCGATCGGAATGTAATTGTCGGGATGCGCCCTCATGGCAGAGAGCATGGCGGGTGAGGAGTGCGCAGACAGCATGCCGTTTCCGCCATTAGTATACTCCACGTTGAAGACGTAACCTCCATACTGAGCGGAAAGGTTAACCATGTCCGCAACCGTGGCATATTTGGTGCCGTATAACTCCGCAAACAAAGGCCCGATGAATGAGGCATGGTTCTGGTAAAGGCTTTCCACAAAGGCCTTATCGATCGAAGACCCTGTCCAACCGTTCCCGATCTGCGCATTCGCCTTCACGCCCAGCTGGTCGCAAAGAGTAAGCTGCTCATTAATCCAGGCACGTGCGTTGCTGTCGGTAATTGGTTCATAGTAGAGGCTTAACACGACATATGGTTTCAAATCATCGGGAACAGAATTGTAAATGTTTTGAACGGTGGATTGAGGCTGGTTATTTGCAACCGTGAGCATGAACATGGGGTTAGAATCGGATACCGGCCTGCGGAGCGAAGCGGGATCTGCCGATGCGGCAGGTGTCAGAGGCAAGGCGAAGATAAGCATCAGGAATGCCATGAACCATCTTGTTTTTGTGCGCATATATGATCCTCCCTTATTCGTATTTTTCGTTCGTTTTTTTCGCTTTTGGGTCACCGGTGCCCATGCATGAGTCCACCTCTCTTCTTGTTAGGAGTCCTGCGAGATGAAGCGCTTACAAGCCTTTCATTACCGAAGTGCAACAGACCTCGGTTAACCTCAATGTACAAAAAAATCCATCGAATAGAAATGCAGAAATCTGACTCATTGGTTTATACATTTATGACTTTCCGTGCAGCATCAACCGCTTGATATAAAAAAAGGTGCGCATAAGCGCACCTTTCCAAGTTATTGCGGCGTGGATCTATAATACCTTTTCCAGGAAGCTGATCGTACGCTCGTGCTTCGGACTGCCGAACACATCCTCCGGCCTGCCTTCTTCGACGATGTAACCGCCATCCATGAAGATAACACGGTCAGCTACTTCCCGGGCAAAACCCATTTCATGCGTGACGATAACCATCGTCATCCCCTCGCGCGCCAAGTCGTTCATAACGCCGAGCACTTCGCCGACCATCTCCGGATCCAGCGCCGAAGTAGGCTCATCGAACAGCATGATGTCCGGATTCATGGCCAGAGCCCGGGCGATGGCTACGCGCTGCTTTTGCCCGCCCGACAGCTGGCTTGGAAAGGCTTGGGCTTTATCCGACAACCCAACCTGCTCCAGCAAACGCAGCGCCGTTTCGCGGGCCTGTGCTTCGGTCTGCTTGCCGAGTTCCATCGGAGCGAACATAATATTTTTCAGTACATTGAAATGAGGAAAAAGGTTAAAGTGCTGAAATACCATGCCGATGTTTTCGCGTACCTTGTTAATGTTCGTTTTCGGATTGTTGATGTCCTGGTCATCGACCACCACATGGCCGGCTGTAATTTCCTCCAGACGATTCAGACAGCGCAGAAATGTGCTTTTGCCGGAGCCGGACGGGCCGATGACGCATACAACCTCGCCTTCCTTCACTTGCATATCGATACCCTTCAGTACCTCATTGGAACCGAAGCTTTTTTTAAGTCCTTCAACCCAGATTTTACCCATGACGCACCTTCCTTTCAAGGCGATTCGATATTTTAGTCAGAATGGTGATGACGATCAGATACATGATGGCAACCATGAGCCAGATATCAAACGAGGAGAATGTTCTCGCGATAATGATTTTCCCCGATTGCGTCAGCTCGACCAAACCGATGGCCGACAGGATGGATGTATCCTTCAGCGTAATGACAAGCTGATTGATGAAAGACGGAATCATGATGCGAATTGCCTGCGGTATGATAATCTTCAGCATCGATTTCCGGTAAGGCAATCCGAGAGATCTTGCAGCCTCCATCTGACCGCGGTCAATCGATTCAATCCCCCCGCGGATGATCTCAGTGACGTAAGCTCCAGCGTTCAGACTCAGCGTCAGCACCGCTGCGACGAACAGCGGCATTTTGAAGCCAAACGCCTGCGGAATGCCAAAATAGATAAAGAACGCGAGTACAATCAGCGGAATGCCGCGGAACAGGTCCACGAATACGGTTGCGATGGCGCGCAGCCACTTATTGCGTCCCACTTTCATAAAACCAAAGATCAGTCCTAGGATAAAAGCGAAAAACAAGGACACGATTGTATAAACCAGCGTTTTGCCCAGACCTTTAAGGAGCGGCGGAAATGACTGCTTGATTAGCTCGGCACGGCTTAAAGGTTTCGAATTTTCATTTGAAATGTAATTATCCTTAATCTTTTGCAGTTCGCCATTCGCTTTCAGGTTGGCCAAGCCAGCATTGAATTTTTGAAGCAGTTCCTGATTCTGCCCTTTGTTCACAGCGAATCCGTAGGAAGCTCCTTTCGTCGGCTCGGTCACCTGTTTCAATCCCTTATCCTGCTTCATGACATAGCCGAGCACGGGGTAATCGTCAAAGCATGCGGCGGAATTTCCTGCCTTCACGTCTTCGTACATCTGTGAAGAATCATCGAAGGGAACGATGGTAAAACCGTATTTGGATGCCATCGACTCCGCAAAGCTATAACCCTCGGTACCTGTTTTTACGGCTACCTTTTTCCCTTTTAAGTCCTCGTAGCCTTGGATGTCGGTATTATCTGCCTTAACAGCCATGAGTACGCCGGAATCAAAATACGGATCCGAGAAATCGAATTTTTGCTTGCGCTCATCCGTGATACTCATGCCGGCAATAACGCCGTCCACCTGACGCGATTCTAACGCCTGAACGGCAGCGTTGAAGCCGAGAGGCTTGATTTCATACTTAAAGTTTTGGTCTTTCGCAATCGCTGCGAGTATATCCATGTCGATACCTACAAATTTGCCGTCCACATCCTGGAATTCAAAGGGAGCAAACGTAATATCCGTTCCGATTTGATACGTTTTTCCCGTGGATGGCGCTGCTCCAGCAGGCTCCGTCACATAGGGAATCCCCGTTATGAGAAGCAGAAAAGATAGGGTGAGTAATAATGCTCGTACGGTTTTCATAGGGTCCTCCTCTTGTTAAACAACGTCTTAAGAAAGTTACCCATTTAACAATCTTTCTTAAACAGCTGCTGCCTGTTTGGGCTGTAATGGCATGAATCAAAATTTTTGCTATACCGAAAATTTATATCATACAATTAGATCGATTACTATTAGAAATATATTACAAACAAGCCCGGCTTACATATAAAGCATTTTCAATTTCACGGACATTCATGCTAGAAAAAGAAAGCCAGTACGGAACTACCCGCACTGACTGTAAATTGAATATATACGTTCTTAGCCGGTCTCCGATCATAGCCCCACTTAATCTCAGGCTTCGCGTCCAAAGACTTCAATTTGGGCCAATGCGGGAAATGGGGACGGATCATCCGATTTTATGAGCTCTTTCAGCGTAACCCACTCCACCTTGCGCGGTTCCAAATCGATGACTTGCTGCAGATGAGTTTTCGTCAGTTCGGCGGTGTATGTAGTTCCATCAGAAAAGACGAGCGTTGCCCGTTCCCAATAATTATCATGGGGAAAGTCAGCCCGGATTGTCAGCGCAATCTTGTCAATCTCCACAACTCTTCCAAAGTTGACCGTCATTTCAGCATCTTCCTTCTGATTAATCCCCCAGGATTCGAATGGCCATTTGCCATGGGAGAAATTGATGCTGTTCCCATTGATCGCATTTCGAGCGGCAAATACGGATTCACCGCGGGTTTCAACGTTCGCGAAGGCATGGGGAAAACAAGTTTTGTTCTCATGCTGATCGTACACATTCAGGGCCACGTTCTTATATCCTTCGGTTTCATGTTGGGCAGCCAATCGGGCTGTAAGCGCATGCAATTCACCGCTGAAGGATTTAGGCGAGTAGGATTTCTTCTTCTCGTCAAAAGGAATGACGAAACGGTATTCGTGGCCGTTCAAATAAACAAAGGCCGGCCCCATGGCATCATCAAGCTGAATCACCATAAATACGCCGGCATCCTCGCTTCTCAAAACGATTTCGTCTCCCGGCAAGTAGGCTTGCCGATAAACGAGAAGGGCCTGTCCCTTATCCGAGCTTGCTGCCAGCACCGTCCTATCCGAGTTACGAATTTCCAAATCAATTCGGGTCATTCTGCATTCTCCTCATCCGGTTTATTTTAGACCATCTCCCTAAATCATTCGATGTGCATCCGAGTTATCCTGCCAAATTGCGACATTCTGTCGTTCCCCGTTTATACAAAACGAGAGCCAATGAACGAATTCAATAGCTCTCGCATGACGTGAATCATATGATTATTTGGCTTGGATATAGCCTTCAGCTTTCAGCAGCTCGGCGATCAGCACGGCACCGCCTGCCGCGCCGCGCAGCGTGTTATGAGACAATCCGACGAATTTAAAATCGTATATGGAATCCTGACGAAGTCTTCCGACGGAAACGCCCATGCCGCGCTCAATGTCGCGATCCAGCTTGGTCTGCGGTCTGTTGTCTTCTTCAAAGTACGTAATAAACTGCTTCGGCGCGCTTGGCAGGTTCAGCTCCTGCGGACGTCCTTGGAACTTCAGCCAGCGATCCAGAATTTCTTCTTTCGAAGGTGTCTTCTCGAAGGAAGCAAAGACGGTGGCCAAATGTCCATCCGTTACCGGAACCCGGATGCACTGCGTCGTAATTACGGGAGAGCTTGCTTTGACAATCTCGCCGTTCTCCACGCTGCCCCAAATGCGAAGCGGTTCCTGCTCGCTCTTCTCTTCCTCGCCTCCGATATACGGAATCACGTTGTCGAGCATATCCGGCCAATCCGTGAAGTTTTTGCCTGCGCCGGAGATCGCCTGGTACGTCGAGGCGACCACTTGGGTAGGTTTGAAATCAAGCAGCGCATGCAAAGCCGGTACGTAGCTCTGAATCGAGCAGTTCGGCTTGACCGCGATGAAGCCGGTTGAGGTACCGAGCCGCTTTCTTTGCGCTGCAATGACATCGATGTGCCCCGGATTGATTTCCGGAATAACCATCGGCACGTCAGGCGTCCAGCGATGCGCTGAATTGTTGGAGATAACGGGCGTACCGGTTTTAGCATAAGCCTCTTCCAAGGCCTGAATTTCATTCTTCTTCATATCGACTGCGCAAAAAATAAAATCGACATCACCGGCAACCTCTTCAACTTTGGAGGCGTCCTGAACGACGATATGCTTTACTTGTTCGGGAATGGGACCAGACATCTTCCATCTTCCCTGAACGGATTCCTCATACGTTTTGCCTGCAGAACTGCTGCTCGCCGCGATAGCTGTCACTTCAAACCAGGGATGCTCATCCAGCAATTGAACAAAGCGCTGACCGACCATTCCTGTTCCTCCGACAATACCAACTTTAAGTTTTTCTGACATTAGACATTCATTTCCTTTCGATCGTGGCATCATGTTTCCTGCATTTGCTGTCATCCGCTGCACGGATCAGGCTTATGCAAACCCTCTTTTTAATATCATACTTCAATCATCCGGTTCGGTGTACCATTATCATGAGTGTTTGTTATTTCCATGAAAACAACAAAAAAATCCCATCCCCAAGACCGCAGTCTCAGGGACGAGATTTGTCTACTCGTGGTACCACCCCAGGATTCGCCGATATGTCGCCATATCAGCCTCTTCGAGTACGGCATCATCATGCATATACTCTAGCTCTGTAACAGGAGCTCCTGGCACAACATCCCTCTGTTTCCGAGGTTCCGATGTGCTGCTCTGAGGCTTTATTCAATAAACGGCTCTTTGCTCCTTTTCAGCTGCCGGAGCTCTCTGTGAAAGAATTCATTTATCTACTCTTCTCGTCATCGCATTTGATTATTACGTTTATAATATATAAAAAACATTCGGAGGTAAACCCTTTTTTTGAGGACCCGTGCTCCGGCTTAAGATGGCGGCATTGAGTTAACGGGACACAGACCGAACGAAGGTTTCGCCCTTCTGGTATTAGCGGGATCTGTAAAGCTCCGTTTCCTCATTTTTCTGCAGCTCGAACTCCAGCAGTGAACCTTGCATGATGATTTCCCGGCCATCCGCCAGCTTCCGGATCACTGCATTTTCTCCCCAAGGATTTCGGATGCTGCATATCCCTCCGAGGACAGAACGGATATGAACGAAGGGAATCGTACCGGACTGAATGGCAGACGTGACAACAAAACCTCCTTGGCACCATAAGGATATTTCCGCGTCCCAATCCTCCGGACAAGCACCAAAAACCGTAATTACCGGCGTCTTTCCAGGGCCAGGTGGCTGACTTTGGCAGAGTGCTGCCTGAAGCGCCGAAGCTGCATTGCCCAACCGCTGGATGCTGATACAGTTGATTCCTTCCCGGACGGTAAGCCTATTCTCAAAAAAGGGAACGCGCCCGGTATCATCGAAATAGCAGTATTCCCGTTCTGCGTTTACACACTCCAGCTGCGCAAGTACTACCTGCTTGAAAGGCTCGGCCAATCCCATATGGGCAAGGACGCGGGCGGCACTCGACATTTCGGAGGCTGCCTTACTCCAGTCCCCGTCAAGCAGCTTCTCCTGGTAGCGGATCGTAGCTAACGTCGTTTCGTACAAATCCCTATCGCCGTATGCCGTCTCCATTGTGCTCAAGCTGCCGAATGCACCTGGCTTTAAGCTGATGCCGCTCCTGCCGTCCAATACGGGGCCCAGCGCGCCCACCCACACGGGAGGTTCGTTCTCTCGGGTCTTCAACACTGCGCCAGGGTGATCGCTGCGTGGGAGCGGTGCGAGGTGATCATACAGCTCCTGCCACGCCGATCGTAAATCTTCGTCTACACCCAAAATAGCCGATGCCTTCAGCGCAATTGGAAAGATCGTATGCATACCGGCCATGGAATCCATGGTATCTATACCGTCGTAATACTTCTCATCGCTCGTTGTATGATAGATATGAACCATTCCGTCCTCATCTTGTCGGACGTTAGGAAAGTGGCGAAAAAACTCGGCTACGCCTTTCAGGATCGGGTATGCCCGTTCGCGCAGCCATGCCTCGTCCTTCGTATATTCGTAGTACAACCAGAAATGATAAGCGATGCCGACCTGGGAAGCGAACATGTGCGTGGTGAAACCAAAAGGACCGTAGCCCCGTTCGACATACGTCAATTGCCCATCCTCGTAGCGCTCGGTATACTTCCAGTTCCAGCGGCTCTCATGCGGTCGTTTCGACTGCGCAAAATTCCGAAACCGATCGGACATCTGGTCCCACGGCTTACGCGCTAGATACAGCTCTCTCATTTCCGAAGCGATATCGCCTGGAAGTGCATCCATGCCATCGAAAGACACGACCTCGGGGATATAAATGCCTTGGCTTCCCCACTGCTGACGGGCTGCCAATGCGCAGGAATCGTACATGGATGAGTACATGTCGAAATAAGGATGCAGCAATTCAACATGTCCGGTTGGCAGGACTGCGTTATAATACAAGCTCATGTTGTTCCACCAATGCATGGCTCCCCAGTGCCTAAGATCTCCGCGCGGACTAAGCAGCATGCCGCCAAAGTTCGGCGGGAATGCCCCTCCTCTTGAATTTGACGCCATCAAATATAAGTAATATGTGTAGTGACGTTCCACAAATTCGGCGCTCTTATCTTCACTGCTTAATCTGATATAGGATTTCTCCCAGAATGCATTCCACCATGACTTGTGATTCTGAAGCACCTTTTCGAAACCGGTCTTGGCCGCTTGCTGAACCTGGCGGATAGCTGCCTCCACAACATCTTCCTGTTCATTAAAACTGGAGGCGCTCCCAATGAAAACGTCGAATTCTCCCTGACCCGGCTTCACGCATAAACGCAGCTCTGTTTCGGTCGGCTGGCCGATGACCCGGGTTTTTCTATACTCCCCGACGGGTTGTCTGCCCCCAAATTCATCGTTCATCCTTGCCATAGACTCGCGCCCGGATATCCCGATGGCAACGGCCGATCCGCAGTAATAGTTCCCCTCCCGGAACTCCTGCTTCAAAACGATGATACCGTCATAACTTAACAGGCTGGAGATAGCCAAATGATTCTTCGTTACGACCTCCGCGGGTCTCATCATCTTCAATTTGACATTAACCGTTTGGGGATCTTTCCTTTCGTCCCGCACCCTAATGGCGAATACGTCCTCGTTAGCAGAGGCAAATGCTTGTGTACAGATGCCGGAACCTGAAACTTCCGCTATTGCGTCAAAAAGGCTTAAATGCTGCCGGATGCTGCCATCGAGGAAAACATCATCACCAAAGTCGACAAAATCGATATCGACAAACCCGCATGCATAGCCATAATCCAGATGCCTTTGATTGAAGCTGTTCGTATCTCTGCCGTTTGCATAGACATCCACCCGATTGATCTGAAATTTCAAGGCGGAGGGCGAAGTCCACAGCAGGCTACCCATTCTGCCGTTTCCCAGCGGCAGGCCGCCTTCGCTTCGTTTGACCGTGTGCTCATAGTGCAAATCTCCCTGAGAGACCAGCTTGGCATAATCGATCTTCGAATCAACGAACCTTTTATTCACGGATGCTCACACTCCCAGCGTTCATGTTTGGAAAAGCGCTTACATCCCTTATAATAACGGAGCCGTACGCTTCAACTGTATGATTATATTATGGTCAGGCTGGGATTTGTTACGAACGAATGGTTATGCAGAATAAGGCTTAGCAATCTTGTCAGAAAGCAAAAAAGCTCATGATATGTGAGAGTACTCGGAAAGCAAAATCAAATAACTGTACTCCTACCCCTGTTATATGTCCGATCAGTCTGCCAAAGGCCAGGTAAGAAAAATAGACGATGAACAAAATGAGGATGATGTTTAAAAGCATGTTTTGTTTCTTTTCCATAAAAAATCGCTCCCTTTATTTCATGGGTTTCCTGCAGATTGTCAAATTGAAAGTATACTCACAGTATATAAAGAATCGGCTTCATCTCCTATTTGTCAGGCTTACACGAACCTTACAGTTTTGTAAGCTGCTTTCCCGGCTCAATTTCACGTGTATAAAAAAGGATCACCCCGCAAGGATGATGGCGGAGTGATCCTTCTATTATTTCTGATCCGGCAGCTGCATGATATAACTGTTGGACAGGTTCAACAGGCGCTGCGCAGCCATGAACTGCGCCTCTGTCGATCCGTCCGGCGTCACCGTGTTGTCGCTGATACTGTAATTGGTTCCATCCTCATAGCCTTTCCCGGTGACATACATCGTATGGTCATTCAGATAAGAACCGGTAGGTAGGAAGTGTCGCAGCGGGATCAGATTCGTATGCTGGTTCAGCAAATCTTCCCCGAAATGAAGCTGATGGTTCATCGACACGCCAAGCAGATTGGCAACGGTCGGCAGAATATCAACATGACCTCCGGTCTGTTCGATGCGTCCAGGCAGCTTACCGCTTGGAGAGTGGACAATGAATGGAATGTTGAACATGTCGGTGTAGCCATACTCATGGCCGATCAGTTTTTCCATCAGATCCTTTTCCTTGTTTCCAAGCGTGTACATCGGAACGCCCTGATGGTCGCCGTAGAACACGATGAGGGAGTCATCCCAAAGTCCGCTTGTTTTTAGATCCTCCAAAAATTGTCCCATCGCGTAGTCCGCATAATTTTGAGCCCGTATATAGTCACCCAGCAGCGTACCCTCATAGCTTTCCGGGAGCTTCATTTTGTACTTTTCCTCAGGAATCCGGAACGGATGGTGTGCGCTCATTGAAATAACCATGGCATAAAAGGGCTTATCCTTTGCGTCCATCCTGGATAGCTCCGGCACCGTCTTCGCAAACAGCACTTCATCCGAAGAACCGAAAGCGATATGGTCATTGTCGCCATAGAAAGATTGGTCATAATACTTATCAAAGCCAATGGATTTATATAGATCCTTACGGTTCCAGAAATCCACGCTGTTGGTGTGAAAGGTCGCCGTGTCGTAACCATTCGCACTGAGTAATCTCGGCAGGCTCGGCAGCGCTTTTTTCATATAATCGGATGAAGTGGCGGGCTCGTTTTTAGGCACATAGAAAGATGTGTTGACCACAAATTCGGCATCTGAGGTCGTACCTTGGCCTGCATTCGAATAAAAATTGTTGAAGTACGTGTTTTCTTGTACCAGCTTATTCAAATTCGGTGTGATTTCCTGGCCGTTCAGGGTTAAACCGATCAAGAAATTCTGGAAGGACTCCATTTGCACCACGATGAGGTTTTTGCCTTTGTCAGCAGCCCAGTACTGCGGCGTCACCGGTGCCTTATTGCCTTTTAGCTCATCAACAGCTTCTTGCGTAATTTCCTTGGAATCGATGAGTTCCTCTTTCTCGCGGGTATCCGCAAACAGCGTGTACACTTCGTAGTTGAGAATTCCCATGCTTTCCGCCTTCTTGATCTCGTTCATGCTTGCGTGGTTGGGCCAGATGTTAAAGATGCATAGTCCAAACGAAACGGCAGTGATAACGATCAGCGCCGTCCGGTTCATCCGTCTCGCTCCTCTTTCCTTCCATTTGGCGATGTATTTGGGACGGAACATGAAGAACAGGAAAAAGAAGATGTCTATGAAAATAAACAAATAATACGGTGTGATCAGCGAATACGTGCTTTCCCCGACCTTGGTGACTTTATCGACTTGCTGAAGGGCATGATAAGTGGCGATTACCCCGTAATATTTGTAATACATCAGGACGGAAAAATAGATTGCGGTAATGCACAGATTGGCGATCATGTAATACAATATTTTTCGTTTCGTAGCAAACCATTCGATTAAACTGAATACGATGATGAAAAATGGTATTTCCGTAAATACCATGCTCCAATTCGGGCCGTCGTTGAATACGACGAACCAAGCTACGGCGCCTTTCAGGAGCAGGATAAAGCTAAACAAGAATATGGGTCCATTTTTCATGCTAAATCGTTTGTTCATGCGTGCTTCTTCCTCCTACCCTCTCGAATTATATTTTTACAGTAAATTAGAAGATTTTGTATATGCCCTCCATCACTATTTAATATTTTAGGCACGGCTCTAAACATACCAAGCCACCCAATTCTGGGTCCATCGCATGGAAATCTCCGTTTTTCAAGGAATAAGCATGTAAAAAGCCTATCCTTTCCATATGCCTATAATGTCATAACCATGCAGACACAATGGGCTATTATACTCTTTTTTTCATGTTTGGGAAAGATCCTGGTCTCATTTTTATATTTTAATATATTTCAAATGAAATTACGCGGAAACGGCATTCCTACACATTTTGCAATGAACCGAGCCTAGTAGAGCACGGACAAGCTCTTCATCCATACCGGCAAGAAGGCACAAAAAAGCAGCCAACCTGCGGCTGCATCCCTCTAGCTGACGGGAGCAACACACTGGAGAGCTGCTTCTTCTTCAATCGGATGGAGACGGCCTTACAACTTAGCCAACATTTCTTCCAGCTGGTCGAGCGTTTGATTCCCGCCTTCGATCGCCCCATATTCCTTCACAACGAAATCACGTTCTTCGGCGGTTGCGAACAGCATCCGCATCGTCAGAGACGTGCAGTCACCGTCAGCTTCAAACGTAACCGTTGTCTGGAATTGTCCCGGGCTGTCTTCTTCACCATCTCCGGTCGTGTATACGAGACGTTCAGGCTTGCTGATCTCGATAAAAGTGATCAAGTTCGGAAAATTCATTCCGTCCGGACCGTGCATCGTAAAATTCCAGTGGCCTCCAGGCCGGAAATCAAATTGCTGCAGCGTAATGGTAAATCCTCTTGGCCCCCACCAATGGACCAAATGCTCGGGCTTCGTCCAAGCCTCCCAGACCAGCTCGCGTGGAGCTTTCAACAACCGATTCAAAGTAATTTCCCGATCCTGTGTACGTACTTCAGCCATTTAGGGAACCTCCATTATTTAGATGAGTCGCCATTCTTCTGCTTCTCTTGAAGTACCTGCAAATACTGATCCAGTTGATCCAGTCTTTCTTCCCAAGCGCGGCTTACGGATTTCAGCCAATCTTCCATTTCCTGAAAAGGCTCTTGGCGCAGGCTATAAATCCGCCGATTCGCCTCTGCATGAACTTCGACGATCCCGGCATCCAGCAGCACACGCAAGTGCTTGGAGGCTTGGGGCTGACGGATCTCCATCTTGTCGCTGATTTCACCGACGGTTAACGGACTAAATCGCAGGAGCTCGACGATGTGGAATCGGTTGGGTTCAGCCAGGGCGCTAAATATGCTCGCATTCATTCGTGAACCGGCTTCCTTCCATTTCTTGTCTTGAATCCAATATACCACAAAGTGAATATTCCTGTAAAGGAATATAAATAAATTTATCTTGAATTCGAGGGTGAACATACTAAACCGGATTCCCCAAGAGAATCCGGTTTGGTATGGGTATGACAACAGCAAGGATTGTATCAGGCTGAGTCCAGATTTATCCCTGAGTAAAGGGACACAAATCATGATTTTGAGGCCAATTCCACGCTTTGCGTTTCCATGATCGGCATCCAATATTGTTTAACCTCAATCGTTAGCGGCTGTGGCAATTGACTGGCACCGTCACCGAAATTATAGGTTGTTTCATCCTCCATGGTATGGTCACGGGATGAATATGTCGTCCCTCCATGACTGACGTTTTGCGGAGACTTCCTGTCATGCTTTTCCCCGTTTGCATCCGTGTAGGTCGGAGCCAGCCACATGCCAAAGCCTTCCCCGGCTTGGGCCTTTTCGTACAAGCGATAAAAGTAAAGTTCATTCTGATCCTCCTTCTCCGGAAGAATTTGAAGCTTGGCATCCGGTGCGGACACGATCTTTCTCTCCTTCAAATCAACGACAACCTTTAGTTGTTCCTTGTTCACCGCAGCAATACCGAATATTTTCAGTGATGTCTGATCCATCTGATCGAGGCGGCTTTTCTTATATACCAGTGTGACCCTCGTGTTATCATCCAACACGCTCTGCGGATAGTACAGCTTCTCGATGCGTTCCCCGCTTTTCCCGATCATTACGGGGCTGATCACTTTGAAAATCTGTTTGTCGTTGGCTTGATCATATTCCAGGTCAACATACGTATTAAGCGCCGTAAATTGCACTTGCCGCACGTTGATCTTCTGACCGTCCACCGTTAAGGCTTCCTCCGGATGATAGATCCTTTCCGTTTCTTTCAATGCGTCGGTATCCAGCGGAAATGAAATGTCCAAGCCCTTTTGATACACTTGCGACTTGGTGTCCCACACTTTAACGCTCAACTTCGCATCCTTACCATATTTAACCGATGGCAAAAGGTTCGTGGCATAAACATAGTAAGCCGTTTCTCCGGGCATGATGCCGGAACTGTTTCTCACATTTATGGCCGCTGCTTTCGCAGAAGGTGCTTCGACGTCACCCAAATACAAAGAGTCCACGACGGGACTGGACACATGCTTCGTATGGTTCTGCACGCTGAACATGATAAAAGCCTTCCGCCCGTCCGAAACGGCGCCAGCAACGTCCACGCGGTAGCCGTTCTTCTCAACGCCCTGCTTGATCGGCTTCAGTAACCCTTGCTCCATGGCCGCGGCAAATCCTGAATCTCTCTGTCCAATCGGACGGTATGATTCGAAATCGGTCACGCTGTTCTCGCTCGAGGTTTGAATGGTCTTCTCCTCGATATCCCTTAGGGGTAAGCCCACGGTCGAGAACAGGATGATAACCGCTGCAGCAGCGGCCGCTGCTGCAACTGCACCATATTTATAGACACGCCTCATTTCGCGTCTCCTCCCCATCGTTACTCCGCTCCGTACAGCTGCTGCCAATTTCATTTCAGGTATCGATTCGGCATTTCTTTTTATTTCATCGGCATCCTGCATCATCACGCGCTCTTCTTTTTCAAGCATCCACCTTTTCGCCTCACGATCCTCAAAGATATTTCCGGAGCTGCTTCAATCCTTCGCGCAGCCACGTTTTGATTGTGCCTTCCGGCTTGTTCAATACTTTGGCGATTTCGACGGTCGTCATGTCCTGGTAATATTTCAGCATGATGGCATGGCGATATTTCGGCTTCATACGGTCCATCGCCCGCTCCAAGTCGATCCGTTCACTGCTCTTCATCTCCTGCGCCGCTTCTTCCTTCAGCTCCTCGGACGGAAACATCCGCTTCCTTCGCCTTAGCTCGTCCATGCAGCAATTGATCGTAATCCGGATCAGCCAAGGCGTGAAAGCTCGCTCGTCTTTCAGCTTTTTGCGTTTCAACCAGGCCCGGCAGCTCGCTTCCTGCACGGCTTCCAAAGCATCGGTTTCATTTCGCAAATAGCCGTATGCAATTGAATAACACTTGCGCTGCTCATCCGACAGACGTTTCATGAATGCTTCTTCGTCCACCCTCTCGGAACGCGCTGTTTTGATCTCGCTCATTACGTTTTCCATCATCACCATTCACCGTTCCTTCTTCCGGCTCTGTTCCTGTGGAAGAAGCCCATCCAAGTTGTTTGTTCAGATCATTCCATGTATAAGTAAGACGTGGATGTCCGTAAAAACGATTGATTTATTTCATCCAAATGCAATTTGCTACTATGTAAAAATGCAAAAAGCCTGAGTTCAATCAGGCTTTGGAGATTTTATTGAGCTGTCCGGACCGTATCCCGTCCCCCGCGCTTGGCTTCGTACAATGCATCATCTGCCAGCTTCAGCAGACGCTGAAGCTCCCCGTTCCAGCTATCCGTATCTGTGGCCGCTGCTGTTTCTTGGGCTGTCAGCATGGCCTCTTCAACAGGAAACTCTACAATAACGTCTTGCGTAACTATCTCGCTCACGGCCGCTCCGAAGCTTGCCGTTACCGTAAGTGAACCCTGGGGCGTCTCCATCGGCTGCTCCGATAGCTTGGCACGGATCTGCTGCGCGACTTCCACTGCTTGTTGCATCGTCATTCCCGGCAAAGCAATGACGAATTCCTCTCCGCCATATCGGGCGAATAAATCTGCCGGACGCAGGGCTTGCTGACAGATCCCTACGATATGCAGCAAGGCTCGATCGCCAATATCATGACCATAAACGTCATTGATCCGCTTGAAATGATCGATGTCAAACAGCAATATGGCCATTGGAACCCGCCGCCCGGCTGCTTCGGCTAGTAGCAGACTGCTCAGCTTCATGAAATGCGTACGGTTATAGATCCGCGTCATACCATCGAAGTAAGCCATTTGACGCAGCTCCTCCTGAAGTCTCGTCCGTTCGGTGACATCAATCAGTACGATTAACCTACCGGCTTCTTGTCCTCCCTGCTTGCGGATCACGGAGGAACGGATTTGGTAATTCAATTTGTTATTACCTACACGCCAGTGTATTTCCTGAATATCGGCTAAGCGCTCATCCAGACTCATCGGATGGCTCAATTCTATCATAGGCTCGTCCGTATGAAGCTGCCATAGGCGGTGAAGCGGCTGACCGATCGAGCTTGTGCTGAGTTCAGGAATCATATGTGACGCCGCAGGATTATAATCGACCAAACGGTTATCACGGTCCAACACAAGCACACCGTCACGCATGCTTACGAAGAGATTATCCCTCGCGATTGGCGCCACATGAAAGAGGCCTTTGGAGGCAATTGCCCACAGATACAACGCCGAGGTGACCGTCATGATGATCGGAATCGGATCGATGCCGCCTGGAGTCAGCCCGCCAAGGTAAAGAAAATCCCCTGCCAAAGGCAAGATAAGCCCCATCAGCATCGTACCCAGTTGAAAACGGTAGGAAGGCATTTTACGCCAGTGCATTAACAGCAGTACAATGCCGCCAAACATACATGCCGATGTAAATGCCCCCTGAATGATGTACCAAGGTCCTGCAACCAAATCCACTTTCAAAGTGGAAGCGCCGGGCCGGGCGATCATGTCTCGGTAGTACAGATGATGCCATTCGTTGGACATTACAAGTATGAGGGTCACAACAGGGATAAAGAACAGGGCGATGCGCACGCCGCGCTTCAAATAGCGATCCATGCCGAGATACGACATAATAATCAGCAGGTTTAAAGGCGGAAGGAAGGGCATGCCCAAATACTCGATTTTGATCCAGAATCGAATTTGCTGCAGCGAATCGCTGGCATGCTCCAGAGCGGAACCGAACGTGTAGATCGCAGCCAGCATGCTGAAAACGAAGAAGGCTTTTACCATTGACACTTTGGATTTTCCGGACAGCGAATACAGTCCCATGAGGACGTTAATCACTCCTGCCGTGACGATAAGCGTTAAAATAGCGGAGTTAGGTGTTCCCATCATCTGCTCCCAATCAAAGTTGTGGTTTGACGGCAAGGTGGCCGGCAGACTCTTAATCCGATGTTATCACACCGAATCGTTTCCGTATATTCCTATTCATACTGGGAACAATATCCTCTGCTTGTACTTTCGAAACCAACCAGTTAAGCGGGGTATATCATGAAAGAAAAACTGAACACTTTTCATATTGCTCTGCTCATTTATATGACCGAAACCACCGTGAATTTGCTGAGTCTGCCCCGGCTTGTTGCCGAAAACATCGGCACGAACGGCTGGCTCGGCTATATTTTTTTGTCACTGATTGCCGCGTTTAATATTCTGCTGTATCGGGTTGTATATCAGAAAGGCAACGGAGCTTCTATCTTCCAAATCCTCGAAACCGCATTTCCGAAGGGGATATTGAACCCGTTATATCTGATCCTCTCCCTTTTTTGGATCACAACGGCTGCGTTTATCGGGAAAAATTTTTTTCTGGTGTTCCAGCTGATATCTTTTCAGACCATAAACATCATGTATATCTTCCTGTTGTTTTGCTTTATGGTATTTTTTCTCCTGATCAAAAATATTTACAGCATCAGCAAAGCGAACACCATATTTTTCTTTATGTCGATTTGGACGCTGTTTCTAACCGTTTATCATTTCCGGGATTGGGAGAGCGTCCGTTTTACTACTTATTGGTTCCGGGATGCGGCACAAGGCCATTCTTTTCACAATTGGATGGAAGTCTATATCACCTTTGTGGGATATGAGCTGTGCTTGTTTCTGTTTCCTTTTGTTCAAAAAGAAAGCAAGCTGTTCAAAGGGGTCCTCATCGGCCATGGTCTGATCAGCACCGTACAGCTCATCGTCATTGTTACAGCTTTCGGATTTTTCAGTTTTGACCAAATCCAATCCCTGCTGTACCCGTTGATCGATTTGCTGGATTTTATTGAAATGTCATTCATCAACCGGATCGCGAGCCTGGTGTTCGTCTTTTACCTGTTTGCAACGCTAACAACGACTGCCATGTTCTGTTTTGCGTCACTAACCACTTTGAAGCAAACGTTCCCGCGCATTCCATTCAACCATTTGGCCTTTAGCATCGTTCTTCTCGTGTTTGCAGGCGGTTTCCTTCCCAGAAACTTTATCCAAGCCGAGCTATGGTTGCGACGGATGCTGTTTATTGAGGTTGCTCTTGCATTCTCCCTCCCCATTCTACTGATTCTGGTCCTGCAGCTGCTGAAAGTCAGGAGAAAAAGGCTAAGCCAGGATTGACTTGGTTAAACCTACTGAGCCGGCAGGTCACTTAAAGTCTGTTGGATTGGATGCCGCGCCAGCCGTTAACGTTGCATTGGCCATATTCATTATTACCTACCGCGACTATCGTGCCGTCTGATTTTAATCCGATGGTATGCACACAACCTGCGGCGATCGCTACTATATTCCGCCAATCGTGTATATTGCACTGGCCATACTCGTTCCACCCCGCGGCGGCTACCGAGCCATCTGATTTGAGGCCGATGGTATGATAACTCCCTGCCACGATTGCCACCATATCGCGCCAGCTATTTACTTCGCATTGACCCCGTTTGTTCAAACCCACCGCCGCTACCGTGCCGTTTGCTCTTAGGCCAACGGTATGGAGGTAACCCGCGGCGGCATCAACGATGTCCCGCCAATCGTCCATATTGCATTGGCCGTACCTGTTGTTACCGACCGCGGTCATCGTGCCGTCCGTTTTAACACCTAGGGTGTGCCAGTCTCCCGCCGCGATCGCTCTTATATTTTGCCAGTCGCTTACATTACATTGGCCTTCGTTAGGACGACCCGCAGCCACCACCGTGCCATCGGATTTGAGTCCTATGGTACGACGCCAGCCGGCCGCTACCGCAACCATATCGCGCCAGCCGCTTACGCTGCATTGCCCATGCTTATTCCAACCCACCGCCGCTACCGTACCGTCCGCCTTAAGGCCGACGGTATGAGCTTTACCGGTATTCGTCGCCATATGCACATTACCGGCAGCAACCGCAATGATATCGCGCCAGCCGCTTACATCACATTCACCACATGGATTGTCACCTACCGCAACCACCGTACCATCCGCTTGAAGGCCAACCGTATGACGACGACCCGCCGCTAGGGTGCTTTGCGGCCATCGCCGCTGATTGAATGCAGCTTCATACATGTTCATATGATCCATGGCTTACCTCCTTGTACACTGAACAAAATCCTTCACCTTTAACCTTTATTGTCGAAGGGGCAGATACAATTTAGACCTTGGTTATGAAAGCTGGATATTTAAAGCAGGACGCACCCCATAACTGCCTATACTGTTGTTCGCATAGCTGCGAATACTGCAACCGGTACCTACAAAGGAAGCACGTGAAGGCAGGTTGCCTTGGGTTCGCAGCCACCACCAGGAACAGCCGAGCTCGTATCCGCCGCTGATAATGTAGTTATCTTTATTCGCTTTATCGTATACATATAGGCTGCATCCATCGGGCTTTTTCTTTTTAGCAAAATCGGTTCCAACAGCACGCCTCCAATCCCAACCGTGAAACTCAGATATCTTTTTGATCTCGGCAGCGCTAAGCAGAAAAACCTTATCCTCCGTATCCGGGCAGTCCACTCCGTTATCTGTACAACAGGTCGTCTTTATAAGCAGCTTTTCGATCTCGTTGAATGCGGAGTTATAGAATTCATCATTCAGCCACTCGCGCAAATCGCATTCAAGCCATGTGATTTCAACGCAATCACGCCACTTCAAATCCGCGAGCTTGCCGTGATACCTCCTGCAGTCCACAATATATTCACTCAAAACAAACAGCTCACTACCTGAATTTTGAAGAACGCGCCATCGTATCGCCTTTTTATGACCGTCTGCTGAATTTGGATACATGCCAAACTCAATGAATTCGCCGGCCTTTAGATTGCGGTATGTTAGAGCCAGATCCGTTTGCATGAAGTTCCTCCTCCTTTTTCATTCCTGATTCGATCATATAACATTCATGCAAGATTTCGTTTGATGAACCGGAATTCCTTGTGGGGGCTGCTATTGTCTCTTATAATGTTGTTGCCGTACTTAAGAGTTTGACTTTAAGGAGGTATTGAAGGTGGATAACACCTACACGCCGAAACAGATGGCTAATAGACTTCATATCAGCACCACAACCCTGCGAAGATATGAAAGCCTGAATTTGGTGCCTGAAGTTCCACGGACAACCAGTAATAGAAGATATTATACGAAGCTCCATGTTCAAGCTTTCTTGGCTTTACGTTCGTTGATACAAGGATTCGAACTGCCTATTGCCTACGATGTCATGAACTTATTGAAAAAAGGTGATGTTCAACAAGCACTTTGGACAATTAATTTGCAGCAGTACAACCTTCAAATCGAGAAGCAACGAGTCGAGGAGATCATGAGTCTCATTCACCAAACGGATTTCTCCATGTACAGAAATATTCAGGTCAACGATGACATGAGCATTGGGGATGTTGCAGTGATCGCTGGCGTAAACCCATCCGCTATTCGACATTGGGAAAAAGAGGGACTTATCCACGCGAAGCGCAATCCTGATAATGGATATAGAGTCTTTACGTCTCGGGAGTTAAAAAAAATTATCGTATTGAGCAGTTTGCGAAAGACCGTCTTTTTCATCGAGAGCATGAAGCAGTTGCTTGAAGCGCTAGAGACTCAGGATATATCAAGGATTGAACACTCGTTTAAAGTGGCTCTTGAGAAGCTGGATGATCAGTTGAGAAAGCAAATGAATGGCATATCAGAAATGATGACTTATATACACCTTAAAGAAATAGAATAATGTTCAAAATGCTCCTAGGCATTCCCTTTTATGCCTTCTTTCGGTTTTTCGAATAAGGAGGCCGGTCAGAGGAAAAATTAAACCTTGGTGGCTTCACTAATTTGAATAGACCGAGGAGAAAACAATATATGATGAACATGAAGTATTTCGCGCTGGCTTCCCTGATTTTAGCTGCAGGTTGCACATCAAACGACAACGTTACAACCAAACAAGCGAACGATGTACCTGCCAGAATTTCCACGAATACAAGGACGACCTCCCCATCCCATATGCATCCAACCGGTTCATCGCATTCGCAAGCCCATTCGCAGTCCCCTGCTCAGGCAAGAATTGTCACGCAGGCATCCTCCACCTCGTCTTCATGGAATACGGGCAAGCTTACCGCTAAAGGGACGCAGGATGGCCTACCATCCGAACTGCTGGATTTGATCCAAGGAGCCGTTGGCAACCGGGCAGGTCAATCGCCGGCAGGGGGCACGGAAGGAAATGCACCTGCTGGGGGAACAGCGAATGGTGGTCAAACGGGCCAAGCCGGCCAGGGTACAGGTGCCGGTCAGAACATGGGCGGTGGAAATGCTCAGACGGAGCAGAACGAGCAAACCGGCCAGAACGCTTCCAAGGATTCATCCGCGTACGCGCAGCAGGTTCTGGACCTCGTCAATCAGGAACGATCCAAAGCAGGCCTAAATGCGCTGAGCATGGACGGCGAGCTTTCCAAAATGGCTATGGCCAAAGCGAAGGATATGTATGACAACAATTATTTCGATCATAATTCGCCAACCCACGGATCTCCGTTTGACATGATGAAAGAATTTGGAATTACCTATCAATCCGCCGGAGAAAATATCGCCAAAGGACAAACTTCACCGAGTCAAGTCATGAAAGATTGGATGAACAGTCCGGGACATAAAGCCAACATTCTCAATAAGAGCTACACCCATATCGGCATTGCTTTCTATAACAATGAATGGGTGCAGGAATTTACCGGATAAGGCATCAAGCACTCCTAAGACAGGCGGTTCCACCCGGAGCCTCCTGTCTTATACCATTCCTGACGCAGCCATAGGTGCTGCTTTATCTGCCTGCTGAAAACCCTTGGCCTTGTTCATCCTTCAGGTGAATGGGTATGTATTTCCTATGACGATTTACCGATCTTAAGGAGGCTTGCGGATATGGAAGGGACAATACCTATTCCTAAGGAAGAAGGCTTGGATCATAGCCTGAACATGTTAAAAGAAGGTTACTTGTATATTACAAATCGAACTATCGGCTTTCAATCGGATATATTCGAAACACGCCTGCTGGGTGAGCGAGCGATTTGCATGCGTGGAGAAGCGGCCGCCAAATTGTTTTACGACGAGGATAAATTCATAAGACAGGGAGCAGCCCCCAAACATGTACTAAAAACATTGTTCGGTGAAACCGGCGTGCAAACTTTGGATGGCGAGGAGCATCGGCACCGCAAAGCGATGTTCATGTCGCTCATGACAGAGGCTGAAATGAAGCGCATGCGGGAAATTACGCGCAAACAGTGGGCTCTTGCCGTGGGCCGCTTCGAAACAAAGAAAGAAATTGAAATTTATGAAGAGGCCAAGGAAATTTTATGCCGAGTGGGCTGCGAATGGGCCGGCGTTCCGCTGCCGCTGGACGAAGTCGATGAAAAGACCAAATGGCTGGGGACGATGGTCGAATCGGTCGCTTCCTTCGGAATCACCTACGTGAAAGGCAAAAACGCCCGGAACAAAGCGGAAAAATGGATTGGTGATCTCGTCGAGAGCGTCCGGAATGGACAGATCAATCCACCGGAAAATACGGCCCTCTATTCATTCTCATGGCACAAGAACCTTCAAGGCGAGCTTTTGGATGCCGAAGTCGCCGCGGTAGAAATCATTAATATTATTCGTCCGATCGTTGCCGTCGCCATTTACATTGCGTTCACCGCGTTAGCTGTCATCCAGCAGCCGGAAGAACGCAGGAAGCTGGCCGATGCAAGCGAAGAACAACTGGGACATTTCGTGCAGGAGGTCCGCCGATTCTATCCCTTCTTCCCCATTTTGCCGGCTCGTCCGGTTAAGGATTTTGTATGGAACGGCTACGCGTTCGAAAAAGGAACACTAACCATTCTGGATCTCTACGGTACGAATCATCACCCTGAGCTCTGGGACAATCCTGAGCTTTTCAATCCGGACCGATTCAAGGACTGGAAAGGAACTCCGTTTGGTTTTATCCCTCAAGGCGGGGGCGATCATTCGACGGGGCATCGATGCGCTGGCGAATGGATCACTATTGAGATCATGAAGGAAAGCCTTGATTACCTGGCGAATCGAATGAGTTATGACGTTCCGCAGCAGGATTTGAGCTTCAGTTTTAGCGACATGCCGTCTTTACCTCACAGCCACATTCTGATCCAGAACGTCAAATCAGTTTAATGACAGTTAAACAGTCAAAAGCCTCCACATCCCGAAGGAACTGTGGAGGCTTTGCTTTTTGTATCCGAGCCATTCCAGCTCACAAGCCCAATTTATGACCCTTTTCCAGCCGCAGAATCTGTTTCTCGCCGCTGTCAGCCATTTCCCTGAACTGATGGATGGTATCCCGCATTTTGGGCAGCGCTTCCTGCTTGTAAGTGCTGATCGAGTCCAGTGCAGACAGGACGTCTGTGAACGCCTGCTTCATCGTATCGACCGAAACGCTTGCCTCTAGAGCCTGCTTCTGAATTTCAGCTCCTTGATTCTTCAGCATTCTTGAAGTGCTGGCAATCAGTTCATTCGTCGTTTGGTTGAGAAGCTCAATTTTTTTCAAGACAATCTTTTGATTGTATAGGGCACTGGCCACCGTAACGGCGATTTTCAGCGCGGAAACCGTGACGTTCTTCGCCCGATCGACCCCGCGGATCAGTTCCTTATTGTTTCTGATGACCACTTCAATGGCCATGATTCCCTGCTGGTTGACTACCATCATCTGCTGCAGATCCATGACGCGCTGCCGAAGCGGGAACAGGACTTCTTCGGTGATGAAACGGATTTTATCGGGATCTTCGCTGCGTGCTTTGGCTGCTTCGATCTGTGTCTCAATCGATTGATCCATCAGTGTGCCGAGTTCGATCTCTTTCTGCAGCTTTTTCGTCAAATCGCGAAGCGTCTGCTGCTCGATTTCGAGCGTCGTATTGTCGTTCTTCAGTGTTTGTTTGCCTTTATCCAGCGAGACCACGATATCGGCGATCACGCCGTCCGCTTTTTCATAGCGGAGGAAATACGCTCGCAGCGGATTAAACAGCTTCCCGAGAAGGCCCGTTTTGGCAAAATCGACGACACTCGGATCCAGATCCCGAAGCTGCGTATGCAGTTCTGCCAATCCTTTGGCGACATCCCCTCCCTCATCTCCCGTCTTGGAAAGCTTGCCGACAGATACTTGAAGCAGCGTGTTTTTGTCAGAGGACATTTTCATTGTATTTAATCCAAAAGCATCAATAGATTGAAGAATTTCTTTTCTCTTCTCCAGCGACTCGATATCGAGATCCATAATCGCCGCAACATTGGAATTTGCGAGCTCCTGAAGCTTGGCGACCTCTTCGGGTACCGGTTTAACCTCCTCTTCGATTGCGGCTTTGATTTCTTCCGGGCTTGCGACTTCCATGGAAAATGACATATTCTTCCCCCTCGAATGATTATCAAATGGCTATGGGTGATTCATGGATTACATTTGAACGTTAAACAAATTCCCGATTTTGTAGACAACATCATCCGTATCCGCGTTAATGCTTGCCGCTTCATTGATGCTCGAGATGCTCTGGAGCGCCTTGATATTCGCATTGTAACCGATCGTATAAATCGGAACCTTATAGGCTTCGATCAAGCCCTTGATATCCTTGAGCGTATTTCCTTCATTCGTTTCGCCGTCACTGAGGACAAAGATAATAGGTTTGCTGGCCGGATTCGCCGCTAGCTCCTCCTGAAGCATTTTGAGCGCAACAACGATGCCGTCGAATGTCGCCGTGCCGCCCGTCGCCTGCAGACTATTCACCGCACCGACGAACATGGATTGCTGATTCGTGTCATACTTGGCTATCGGCAGATTAATAGTGACATCGCTTGAATACGATACGAGGCCGATACTGTTGTCTTTGCCCAGATATTTCTGCCCTTTAAGCAAGGACTCCTTCAGGCGGTTCAGCGGTTCGCCCGCCATGCTGCCGGACACGTCCGTTACGAACACCGCGACAATCGGTTTATTGCCGTTTTTCTTCTCTTTCCACAGCTTTTGTGCGGCGATCAGCGTGTTGCCGTCGACGTTCGCAAGCTCCGATTTATAATCCTCCAGACTGTTGAAGCCATTGTTCTGCGCAGTTTTTTGGTACTTATCCTGAGCGACGAAGTCAGCGAACTTCTTCAGAATTTCCTGTTTGTTCGCAGGCAGATTCCCTAATGCGTATAACGGGCTGTCATGCCGTGCGCCGAACGGGGTGAACACGTAGCCGCCCTTCAGATCCGCCGCGTTCGCGTAGGTTTGATACTCCAATACGAACCCGTCCAGCATTCCCGATTTGGCAGCATCGCGCATTTGAATGGTGGTCGATGCCGTAAAAGGCACGTTAGCCTGGAACTTCTCAAAGCCCTGAACCGCTTTCTCACCGAGTATGTTGGAGCTATCAAAGGTGTTTAGTGCTGTTACAAGGAAATTGAGGCCTGTCGAGCTGGCAAACGGATCGGTATATCCCATGGAAAACTCATTGTTCGCAATGGCTTCGGTAACCGTTTTGACGTTGACTGAACCATATTTCTCCACTAAAGCATCATATTTGGACTTGGATAAAACAATGCCCGGAACGTTTCCTACGAGCCGTTTCGATATGAGCGTGGTTTTGACGCCTCCCGCTTTGATCATTTCTCCCCATAACTCATTCGAAGGGGTGATGGCGTCGGGAACGTATTTGCCTGATTTAATGTAGTCCACGCCTGTTCCGGAAGCGATGTTGCGGATTTTGACTGAGGCCGGTTTTCCGTTCACGCTGATGTTGGCTTTGTTAAAATCTCCGGCAACCTCAGACAGCCATCCGTCGATTCCGGTGCCGCCTTTCTCCGGAGACGAGAATATTTCCACGAAATTATCCGTGGTGTTATCTACGGTGATCGGAAATTTGGTGATTTCCGGAAGGGATTCGGCAACATCCACCGGATTCAGGTCGATTTGGCCTTTTACAGGTGTATCGGTTCTAACCGAAATGTTCGAATAGAGTTTATTCAGCCGCTTGGCGGCATCCTGCGCAGTCACCTGCGGTTTGGTCTTTCCGAGATTGGAAGTCAGGTTGACTCCGACATAAACAAGAACGAATACGATAACCAAAATCAGTCCGGATATGATGAAAAACCTGCTCTTTTTCGCCATTCATTGCACCTCTCACTGTTTATATAATTTGGTTTGCTTAATCAGCGTATCGATTTCCTGCATGCAAGGCATTTGATCGATGTCACCCGGCTCGAAGCTATCCAAACGGGATATTTCAAGCAGCAGCTTGTCGAGCTTGAGCAATATTTCTTCGTTGGTTCCCAGAGAGCTTTTCATGAAAGATATGTACTCGTTATACAGGTTGAATTTTTCCTGCTGAAGCTTACTGGAGAATTTGTTTGATTTCTGATTCATGACGTTTCTATACTCCGATTCGTCGAAGACGCCGAGTCTGTTCAGAATGCTTCTGACATTCAGGTAAAACAGCTTCTCCACTTCATAGGTGACCGAATCGAACTTCTTGAAGCTGAGCTCCGAGGGATCAAATCGCTGATTCAATACACCCAGCAAGGTCGCTTTCTTCTTGCGCAGTCGTTCGAGCTGTTCCAACGCCAGGGTGATGTCTTCTTCAAGCGTTCTCATGTGTTTGAAGCGCTGAAGCGCCTCCACGTAATCCTCATGCGTTTTGATCTCTCTCACGGGCCGCACTACGGGCGGCTTAAACAGCCAGACATAGCTTCCGTAGAGGAGGGACAAAGCGCTGGCAGCCAGCAAAGTGATACCGATAGCCGCCTGTAATGGACCACCGCCGATCTTGACACCGATAAATCCGGGCGAGAGTACGAGGATGTTCACAATCAGCACAGCTGCGATAAGTCCGATAAACTTTATGTATTTCGTCAATTTCAATAAGGTGCGCCCCCTCTGCATAGTCCCTTTGCTTGCTTATATGACTTCTATATTCTCGGCAGCCGCCGGTTAGCAGCAGATCAAACTCGTATAGGTAACTCCTTTTTTGAAATATTCTTACGATCTATCTGTACATAAGTTCCAGCATTCGTTACAAATCATTGCGCTCTCTCCATCAATTCCATTTTGAATGTCGTGTCGTTCCCCTCCTGTTAAAGCCGTTTAGTAACGATGAGACCTGTCAACATACCCTCTTGCTCTTGCATCTCATCCTGACAGTAAAGCTTCCTTAACATGAAAATTGTACCATATGACAAGCGGTGACGTGTTCACAAAAAAGAAAAAAAACAAAACCGTAATCTCCTGGATCTGAAAATAGAGAATTCGAGATACATAATATTAATTATGTTAACTATATTCTCAAAAGAATTCCCCCGGGGTATCTTTCTTGCAACTTTTCTTTACTTTGAGGCGTTATGACCCTTATAGGTTAAAAGTTTCAGATAGGTTAGAAGTTAAGGAGAGGATGTCATGTTAAATCGTCTTCAATCTGCAAAATTCATAAAAAGCATCTCAGTAACTGCGCTGGCGGCGCTCATCAGCCTTACGCATGCTGCATCGATTCAGACCGCCAATGCGGGACAGCCGCAGCCGCCACATGTTGCTTCTGCTGCTTCGAATGTGCTTCCTAACGGCTTCAAAATCGCAGACACTGCCTTTACTCAAGTACTGGCCGGTGCATATTATTCTGTCGGCTTGCGAGCTGACGGGTCCGTATGGACTTGGGGACGCAATCTGCTCGGCGAACTGGGAATTCCGGACACAACTTCGGTATCCAGCATGAATGCTCCCGTTCGGCTGAGTTCAATGTCAGGCATTACTTCAATTGCGACAAGCGGCTACGGATACCAGCTGGCCTTAAAGAAAGACGGGACCGTATGGGAATGGGGCGAGAGTTTCGGAAATTCCACCCAAACGCAGCCGCCGCGTCAGTTGACCTCCCTATCCGGCATTTCACGGGTGTATACTCTCCATTATGTCAGCTTCGCATTGAAGCCCGATGGTACGGTGTGGACATGGATGCGAAATGCGGAAACAGGTGAATCCGGCAAAGCGCAACAGATCAATGGGCTTCACAAAATCACTGATCTGGTTACTGCGGAAAGCATCGTTTATGCCTTGGATACATCCGGCGCCGTCTGGGCATTCACAGCTGGCCAGACGGACAACGGACTCAATGTATCCGTTCCCTCACAGATCAGGAACCTGCCAGCAATGAAGCAGATTTCCGCCGACGCGCAGTATAAGATCTATGGAATAGATCAAACCGGTACTGCATGGAAAGGGTCCATAGATCCGTCCTCGCCGTCTATTAAGCTAGTCGGAAAACCAGCTAAAATCTACCCCAAGCTGCGGATCCAAAATGTGAAAGCTGCGAATGGCTACGCCCTTCTCCTGACAGAACAAGGGGAGGTGTGGACATATGGGAAGAATCCGGCTGGCAAGGAAGGCATTGTGAAAGGAATACGGCAAGCAGTCTCGATATCGGCAGGTGATACGCACAGTCTGGCAATCGATGCAAGCGGTCAAGTCTGGGGCTGGGGAGCCAATACGTGGAATCAGGTTGGAGTTCCCCGTCATACGGACGATGGAATGGAATATGTCCCGCAGCGGATTCAAACTCCCGTTACGGTGGTCGTGAATGGCAAGCTGATGCCTGCGTCCTTCCCTGCAGTAATAAAGGATAACCTGGTCAGCGTGCCGCTGAAGAGTATGGTTAAGGAACTTGGGGCATCGCTCGAAGTTACAGTCTCCTTGGACGGGCACCAGAAATATAGCATCCGATACAAAGATACCGTCGCTTCGTTTGATTCAAAACCATTTGAAGTCACAGTCAATGGTGAGAAAAAGATGTTATTCAGTCCGATATACGGGGTCAGCGGAGCCACGATGATTCCTGTAACCTTATTGAAGTACATGGGATTCTCGGCTGCTTATGATCCGAAAGCTGCCCAATTAAGCATTTCCAGTCCTTAATCGCAGTTTATGCAAGCAAAGGACCGTCTCCCACGGAGACGGTCCTTTGTCTGTTCATCTGCTGCTATCCCTTGATCAGCGTTTCCGCCCCATCAATGAATACCTTCGTGCCTGTGATATGGCTCGCTTCATCAGAGGCAAGGAAAAGCACGAGGTTTGCCACCTGTTCGGGCTTACCTGCGCCATGCGTCAGCGGAATGCCGTTCTGAGGAATTTCGAACGGGAATTTAATCTCCTTCACATGCTCGGATTCCTTCTGTGAATCGAAAATATTCGTGTCTATTAAACCCGGGCAAACGGCGTTTACGCGAATGTTGTATTGGGCAAGCTCGAGAGCAGCCATCTCCGCGAACACGGCGATGCCGGCTTTCGACGTGCTGTATGCGGTGAACCCTGCCTGGGCAATTTGCCGATTGCCGCTGACCGAGCTGGTAACCACGATGGAACCGCCTTTTTCTTTCATATGGGGAATAACCTGTTTGACCGTTTCGAACGTCCCCACCAGGTTGTTGGTAATGGTTCCAGCCCATTCATCCGATGGGAAGTACTCGATCGGAGATATGGTACCCAGGATACCTGCATTGGCGAACAAGATGTCGATGCTTCCCCACTTCTCTACTGTAGCCTTTATGGCTGTAGCGAGTTCTTCCGCATTAGATATATCGGCGGTGAAACAAATGGCTTCGCCACCGGCCTGTTTAATGTGCTCTCCAGTGCTGGCTACGGTCTGTTCGTTCTTATCGATAAGGCAGCACTTTGCGCCCTCGGCAGCCATTCGAATGGCGGTGGCTTCACCGATACCTGAACCGGCTCCCGTGATGACTGCGACTTTGTTTTGCAGCTTATTCATGTTGTTATTCATGCTGTATCCGCTCCTTTGTTTGCAATTCATCCCAAATTATTCGGGTTTCGTGGGACAACTCTCCCCTATTTTCATTACCCTTGGTGAAAAAAAGCAAATCAAAAGGAGCCCGTTTGTGTCGATAAGAAATATATCATCGTTTAGAAGATGCAGTAATATAAGGTTATGTAACGATTACTTAGGAAACGGAGGATTTGCGATGAGAAAAACGAAAAAGTCGGCCCAAATCACAATTTGCCGGAGGGACTTTATTCACTAACCCTCCAGCCTTATGGAGGTCAACGATTTGAAATCCCGAACCC
This sequence comes from Paenibacillus sp. SAFN-054, assembly GCF_051966755.1. NCBI lineage: Bacteria > Bacillati > Bacillota > Bacilli > Caryophanales > Paenibacillaceae > Paenibacillus > Paenibacillus sp. SAFN-054. Next base: position 931,965 of record NZ_JBQCKS010000001.1, on the reverse strand, counting down.
GAAAATTCTGGTCCTATTATAAGCCTTATCTAGGCTTGTTAATAACGGACTTGGCATGTGCCGTAATCGTTTCGGCCATTACCCTCATTCTTCCGCTTTGCGTCCGTTATCTCACGTTACGCGTGCTGGACGGCCCCCCGGAGGAGGCTCTTAATCAAATTTACCTGTTAGGCGCATTTATGCTCGGCTTGGTCATCGTTCATACTCTATGTGACATGTTTATCGGTTATAAGGGCCATGTGATGGGAGCCAAGATGGAGAGCGACATGAGAAGCGAGTTGTTCGATCATTTGATGAAGCTACCCTTCGGGTTCTACGACGAACAGAAGACCGGACAGTTAATGACCCGGACGACGAACGATATTCTGTCGCTTACCGAATTGTATCATCATGGACCGGAGGATATCGTCATCGCATTACTGAAATTCTCCGGCACATTTGTCATCTTGATCAGCATGAATGTAAAGCTTGCGATCATCGTGTTTCTCTTCTTGCCTTTCATGGCGCTGCATGCCTTTTATTTCAATAGGAAAATGAATGCGGCATTAAGAACAAGCAAGGACCGGATTGGCGACATCAACGCCCAGGTCGAGGATACCCTTTCGGGAATCCGGGTCGTAAAATCATTTAACAACGAGCAAATCGAGGCTCATAAATTTGCGTTAGCGAACAAACGGTTCGTGAAAAGCCGCAAGGAAGGCTATAAGAGCGAAACCCTTTTTGCCGAGGGCATGTCTGCCTTTACGAATTTGATTACGATCGCAGTAATTGTCTTTGGAGGAACAGCCATTGTGAATGCTTCCCTTGCACTGGCGGATCTTCTCACCTTTGTCCTGTGTGTCGGCATTCTGATTGAGCCCATTCAGCGTCTGGTGAACTTTGCGAGGCTTTATCAGGAGGGAATCACCGGTTTTGATCGGTTTATGGAGATTTTGGAAATCGAGCCCCATATACAAGACTCTAAAAATGCGATCGAGCTCATGCATGCCAAAGGACATATCAAATTCAAACATGTTTCTTTTAAATATAAAGAACGTGGCGACGAAGTACTGCGAAACGTCTCGCTCGAAATCCAGGAAGGAGAGTATGTAGCGCTGGTCGGACCTTCCGGCGTGGGTAAAACCACCTTATGCTCGCTTATTCCCCGATTTTATGAAGTCACGGACGGAGCTATTCTGCTGGATGAAACGGATATCCGGGATATAAGCCAACGCTCGCTCAGGCAACAGATCGGGATCGTTCAGCAGGAGATATATTTGTTCGCTGGCAGCGTTCTGGATAATATCAGGTATGGCAGAATCGATGCAACGAGGGAAGAAATGATTGAAGCCGCCAAAATGGCCAATGCCCACGACTTCATCATGGGGCTGCCGGATGGATATGATACGGACATCGGTCAACGAGGCGTTAAATTGTCCGGCGGACAGAAGCAAAGACTGAGCATTGCGCGCGTTTTCCTGAAAAATCCGCCCATTATCATTTTAGATGAAGCGACCAGCTCACTCGATAACGAAAGCGAAAAAGCCGTTCAGGATTCGCTTGAGGCGCTAAGAAACAACCGCACTACCATTGTCATCGCCCACCGATTATCCACGGTTAGAAACGCAGATCGCATCATCGTGTTAACGGAGAATGGCATCCTAGAACAAGGAACGCATGACAAATTGCTGGAGCACGGCGGGATGTATGCGAACCTGTATCACATGCAGCTTAAGATATAGATACAGAGCAATAAACTAGAAAACGGCAGCTGCTGCCGTTTTTTGTTATGTAAAGGTCAGATCAATGTCTGTGTACGCCATAAAGCTGCCGGTAGGCGGTAGGCGTCATCCCTTCATGCTCCATAAAACGCTTGTTAAAGTAGCTGACGCTGGGATATCCGGCTTCTTCGGCGATTTGTCCGATGCTGGTATCTTTGCGTTCCAAAAGCCATTGTTTGGCAGCCTGCAGCCGGCAGCGAGTGATGAACTCCATGGGGGTCATTTCCGTGACGCTGCGAAACAGCTTGCAGAAATAATAACTGCTCACACCCAGTCTATCGGACCATTCCTCGAGGCTGAAAGGCTTGACGGCTTCCTGCTGCATCATCGGGAGTAGCTCCAAAATCCGGCTGTTCGAAGAGCTCGGCTTATTATTCGTCAAGGCCGTTGCCTGTTCGACGAACACGCTTAATAATGCATACGTCAGTGTGGACAGATGGATCGGATGCAGCATCCGGCTCGCTTCGGCTTCCGACAGCAGCGCCTCATGAGCCTTTTCATACATCTCCTTCTGCCGGATCGTCCACAGGAGGCTGGCATTCAGCCCTCTTTCCACCAGATAATGCTGCAGCCCGCTTCCGTAAAAGTGTACCCAGCGCACATCCCACGGATCGTCCTCGCTGCTGTAATACCTCTGCTGCTGCATGGGAAAATAAAGCACGGCTTCTCCGGCGCGCAGCTCGTGGACAGCATGATCAGTCTCCACATAGCCCTTGCCTGCGGCAACATAATGAATATTGAAATTGTTCATGGCCCCTGCTTTGCGGGATACGCTGTGTTCAGGGTCGTTCTGGTAGATGCCGACGGATTCGGGAAAACAGAAAAACGGCATTTGCGGCAGTGTGAGCAGATGGATTTGACGTTTCATGGGCACTCCTTGAATGACAATATTGTTATAATGAGTGGCAAAATAATATTATTTTAATTTCAAAACTAATCTTTTATAATCGCAATATCATCATAAATGAACCTGAGGAGTTGGTAAAGAGCATGAACCGTAAATTGAGATGGGGCGTTCTCGGCTGCGCCAGTATCGCCAAGAGATCCGTCATTCCCGGAGTCCAGCTGTCCGAATGGAATGAGGTTGTGGCGATCGCGAGCAGGGATTGGGATAAAGCAAAACAAACAGCTGATGAACTGAATATCGAAAACGCTTATGGAAGTTATGAGGCACTGCTTGCAGATCCGTCGATCGATGTGGTCTATATCCCGCTTCCGAATCATCTTCACAAGGAATGGACGATTCGTGCGGCCGAGGCCGGCAAGCATATCCTCTGCGAAAAGCCGCTTGCGCTCACGGCTGAAGAAGCGGAAGAAATGGCCGCAGCCGCAAAGCATGCCGGGGTATATCTGCTGGAAGCTTTCATGTACCGATATCATCCGCGGTACGACGCGATCAAGGACTTGATCGATTCGGGCGCCATCGGCGAGATTCGAGGCATTCGCAGCGCCTTTACCTTCAACAGCTCCGGCAGCACGGGCAATGTGCGTTTTCGTAAGGATTGGGGCGGCGGCTCTCTCTATGACGTGGGCTGTTATCCGATCAATGCGGCAAGACTGCTTCTAGGCCGGGAACCCCAAGCGGTGACGGTCAATGCGTTCTTCTCTCCGGAGCATGGTGATGTCGACATGATGGCTTCGGGTTTGGTAGAGTTTGGGGACGTATCCCTCTCGTTTGACTGCGGCATGTGGGCTGCTTCCCGCAATCCGCTGGAAGTACTCGGCACGGAGGGTATCATTGAGGTTCCATCCGCCTTCGTCACGCCATCGCCCGGCAGCGGCAATTTCTATATCACCACGAATGGCGAACGTAAAGAAATTCATGCGCGGGATGTAAACGCATACACCGAACAAGCGGATCAACTCGCTCAGGCCATCCGCGGCGAGGCTCCTCTTCGATTCTCTCCCGAGGATGCCATACGGAATATGAAAGTCCTTGATGCTTGTCTGTTATCCGCCCGGGAACATGCACGGGTGAACCTTTAATTACATTCCGTCAGGAGGATAGATTTATGGAGTATATAACGGTTCCGGGGCTCACGAAGCCTGTGTCCAGATTAATGAAGGGCTCTGACTATTTTTACCATGATTCTTATGATAAAGCTGCCGCCAACTTGGATGCCTTTATGGCTATAGGCGGCAATTCCATCGACTCGGCGCATATTTACTGCGGAGGCCAGAGCGAGGAAGTGATCGGCCGCTATATGAAGGAAAGAAACAACCGGGATCAGCTCGTCATCCTGACCAAAGGCGCGCATCATGACCAGAATGGCCCCCGGGTAAGTGAGCGGCACATCCGTGAAGACCTCATGCAAAGCCTGGAAAGGCTGCAGACGGATTTCATCGATCTCTACGCTCTGCACCGCGATGATCCGAACGTGCCAGCCGGTGAAGTCATCGAAGCGCTGAACGAATATGTGAAGTCAGGGACGGTCGGAGCGATCGGTGTTTCCAATTGGACTTGGCAGCGGATTCAGGAAGCGAATGCCTATGCCGCCTCTCATGGCTTGACCGGATTCGCGTTCAGCAGCCCGAACCTCAGCCTTGCCAAACCGAACGAACCTTTCTGGGCTGGCTGCGTAACCGCGGATGCGGAAACCTGCGACTGGCATGAGCAGGAACAATTCCCCTTGTTCTCTTGGTCCTCGCAAGCCAGAGGATTCTTTACGGGCAGGTTCACTCCTGAAGTCCGTGACAACGCTGATCTGATGAGAGTCTTCTATAATGACGATAACTGGGAAAGACTGAACCGGGCCAAACAACTGGCTGCAGCCAAAGGCGCAACAGCCATCCAAATTGCCTTGGCCTATGTTCTGAATCAACCGTTTCCAACGTGCGCACTCATCGGAGCTCAATCCGCCGAAGAGCTTCGCTCCTGCGACGAAGGCTCGTTGATCAAGCTGACGAAGCACGAAATGGAATGGCTCGACCTGACGGCTGACGTGTTATGAGGCCGGATCGTTCAGATATGCATTTCAGTTTATAACCCAAAGAAACATAAACGGCATTCGAGCCGTTTATGTTTCTTTGGGTTGGTTCTGCACTATACCTCAATGATAATCGGAAGGATCATCGGTCTTCTCTTGGTTTGCCTGTACACGAATTGCCCGACGTGATCCTTAAGCGTCTGCTTGATCAGGCTCCATTGAGTCGTCTCGGCTTCGGTCAAGTCGTTCATCGTCTTGGTAATGATATCGAGGATTTCAGTCATCAGCTCATCGGAATTCTTGACGAACACAAAGCCTCTGGAGATGACTTCTGGGGATGCGACCATGTGCCTCTCCGTCTTGCTGAGCGTCGTTACGATTATGAGCATTCCGTCTGAAGACAGCTGTCTGCGATCCCGCAGGACGATATTGCCCACATCCCCAATCATCAGACCGTCGACCAGACTATTTCCTGATGGCACTTTCGGGCCGAGGGAAGCTCTGCCCTCTTCGATTCGGATCGTATCGCCATTCTGAATGATAAACACATTTTCCGGGCGCACCCCCACCGATTCCGCAAGCTGGCGATGCTGATACAGCATGCGAAACTCTCCGTGAACGGGGATCAGGAATTCCGGCTTCATAAGCGTCAGCATCAGCTTCAACTCCTCCTGACTCCCGTGCCCGGACACATGCATACCCGTGGCAGCTCCTGTACCGTAGATTACCCGAGCCCCAAGCACATACAAATTATCGATGACCTGCGCTAAATTGCGTTCATTACCGGGGATCGCGCCTGCGGCGATAATGACCGTATCCCCGGGCAGAATTTCAATGTGGGGGTGCTTGGAGTTCGCCAAGCGCGAAAGTGCAGCCATCGGTTCACCTTGGCTACCAGTACATAGTACGGCGATTTTCTCAGCTGGAAACCGCTCCGTATCATCCGGAGCAAGCAAGAGATCATCCGGAAAATTCAAATAACCGAGCTCCTTGGCCATCGTCACGACATTGACCATGCTTCGGCCGAGCAGGACCAGCTTGCGTCCCGTCGCCATGGCCGCATCGATGATCTGCTGGACACGATTCACATTGGAGGCGAACGTCGATATGAATACCTGCTGCCTGGCACCGGCAAAGGCGTCAAAAATATGCTCCCCCACGACTCGCTCCGACGGTGTGAAGCCTGGTCTTTCCGCATTGGTGCTCTCTGATATAAGCACCTTGACCCCCTGCATTCCGATCTCTGCCATGCGGTGCAAGTCCGGGAAGGGTCCTTTGACCGGTGACATATCGAATTTAAAATCCCCCGTATGAACCACACTGCCTTCCGGCGTTTGAAAACAAATGCCCAGGCAATCGGGAATGCTGTGGATGGTCGTGAAGAAGGAAGCCTCGATCACGCCGGCCGATATTCTGGAATCCGCATCAATCAAATGAAGCTTCGCATCCCGAAGCAGTCCGTGCTCCTTCAGCTTCAGCTTGATCAATCCGATGGTAAGCTTTGATCCGTACACCGGAACGTTCAGCTGCTTAAGGAAATATGGGATGCCTCCTATATGGTCCTCATGTCCGTGCGTCACGATAAGCCCTCTGACTTTATCCTTGTTTTCGAGCAAATAGGCAATATCGGGAACGATCAAATCAATGCCCGGCAAGCTTTCATCCGGAAATTTGGAACCGCAGTCGATGACGACGATATCATCGGCGTATTGTATGAAATACATGTTCTTACCAATTTCATTCACGCCGCCCAATGCCCCGACAAGCAAATTTTGTTCAATGGGATTCAATCTTATGTACCTCCTTTGCTCAGGTGGAAAGACATTCCTTGGCATTTAGTATTGATTATCCCGAAAAAGTTATTCATGTTTCGGGCTTCCGTGAAGGCAGCTTCTTAACATATTGATCCGACAGTTTCATCCACTGCAGTATATAGTCGTATTCGAATTTATACTTGCGGATATCCTCCACGCGCTGCAGCGTGCGGATAGATGTGGCCATGCCATCCGCAAAACCTTTTACACCCGGAACAAAAAGCACTTCGTCGTTGACAAAGGTGCCCGGCTGCGAGTAGTAGCGTATTCCAATGATGTTATGCTCAATGTTGAGAAGATCATGTCCGAACATGGTGCTTTCCGCCTGATTTCGAATACCCATAATATTCATGATCGTTGGCATCAGGTCGACCTGTCCTCCGGTCCGGTCCATGATTCTGCCTTCATGCTGATGCGGAAGATGGATCATCAAAGGTACATTGAACGTGCTGATCTGTGGATCATAGGGTACATTCAAAATCCGGCTGATCTCTTCCGGCTGATGATATTTTCGATGGAGACCAAAGTGATCACCATATACGACGAATACGCTGCGATCCCACAAGCCGGATGTTTTGAGACTGCTGATCAAGGTTCCGAGCGCGTAATCCGCATAATGAACAGAGGACAAATAATGGCCAAGCCTTCGGTCACGGAGCGACGAAGGAAGCTTGAGCGTGCGGCTGTGTTCCGGAATGGTGAAGGGCGAATGACTGGATACGGTCACAAACTGGCTGTAAAAGAGCTCTCCGCTCTCATCCATCGCCTTCATTTTGTTCATCCCAACCCGAAACAGCTCCTCATCCGATGCGCCGAAGCGGCTGAACGTTTCGTTGCGATAGTAGGGACGATCGTAATACTTTTGAAAGCCCAGAGCCGGATACATTTCATCGCGATTCCAATAACTGACGTCATTCACATGAAAGGTACGGGTCTTGTAGCCTTCCTGCTGCATCCGCATGGCTAAACTTGCGACCATCCGGCTGCTGAATGTGGTGGACATGGGCTTCGAACCAACCGGATATATGGAAGTATTGACTAGGAATTCGGCGTCTGACGTATTTCCGATGCCGATCTGCTGGAATATTCGCGGAAAATATAAACTCTCTTTCGATAATTGATTCATGACCGGTGTGACCGGTTGTCCTTGAAGTGAAGCGTTGATCAGGAAATTCTGAAATGATTCCAGCTGAACGACGATCAGATGAGAACCTTTCCCTTTGCCGAAATAAGCTCTTTGTTTCAAAGGCTTTTCATGAAATGGAAATACGTTGTCCAGTTCGTTTCTTGCCCGGATCATGTCCCTAGTTTCCATTGCACTGCTCACCTTCATGGGCTTTGAAGCTTTATTTGTCGTTTCATGATGACGGCTGTCGAGGTGTACCATGAGTACGATGATGCAGATCATGATTGCAATAAGGAGGAATCCGATTGCAAATGGGTGGGATTTGATGTTGTTCATGGCATCTTAGTCCGCTCCTCTGTACAAAAGTTTCGCCTGTTATGCTGTCCTCGAAACCGGGTTACCATCCGGCCCGGAATGCTGTCAGTGAAATCGTCCGGAGGGAATATGCGATTTTTCCGCACATAAAAAGCGGGATACACAAGGGCGTGTATCCCGCTAAGTTGCTATAGTTTTGCTGTGGAAGGGGTGATGATCTGTCCAACGCGCTTCAAAATGTCGTCCATGGAGGCCGGATCATGCACATCGTATTCATCGATATTCAACCGTAGTACCGGACATGCATTGAACTCGTTAATCCATGCGGAATACCGTTCATGCATATGCTCCCAGTAGGACACGTCTGTCTGGATCTCCATCTCCCGGCCCCTGATCTGAATCCGGTTCAGAATGGAAGGCAGACTGCCTTCGATGTAGATCAGGACATCCGGATGCGGAAAATAAGGCGTCATGACCATCGCCTCAAACAGACTCGTATACGTCTCGAAGTCGGTTTTGGACATCGTGCCTTGGTCCGCATGCATTTTCGCGAATATTCCCGTATCCTCATAGATCGAACGATCCTGTACAAAGCCCCCGCCGAGTTCGAATATTTTCTTCTGCTCTTTGAAACGCTCGGCCAGGAAATAGATTTGCAGATGAAAGCTCCAGCGTTCAAAGTCATGGTAGAATTTCTCGAGATACGGGTTATGATCCACCTGCTCCAAAGAAGTTTTAAAACCGAGTTGCTGCGCCAAAGCGGCGGTTAGCGTGGATTTGCCCACTCCGACGGTACCTGCCACGGTAATGACAGCCTCATCCGGAATATGATATTGATTCATTCCATAAGCTCCTTTATTCGAGAGGAAATCTCTTCATAATGTTCTCTGTTCTCGACAAAATCGACCGCATTGCCATCGATCCTCACAATCCGAGTCTCCGGTTCGCGTGCTTCAAGGGAAGACATCGCATCTTCATAGTCATCTATCAGCTGCTGCAGGTAGCCCGGATCCATCCCTTCTTCAAAAGAACGGCCCCGCTTGGCGATTCTTTTGAGTAAAGTATCGAGGTCTGCCTGAATATATAGAATAATGTTCGGCTTGGGCAGGTCATCGGTCAGGACATGATAGATTTGGCGATATTTGTCCCGCTCCGTTCCTTTAAGCGTGCGTTCGCTGAAAATCAAATTTTTATAAATATGGTAATCCGAGATGACCGGCTTCCCTTTCTCCGTATACTCGCTTACCGTTTCTTTAAGCTGCTTGTAACGATTGCAGAGAAAAAACATCTCAAGCTGAAAGCTCCAATCATCCATGTTATGATAAAACTTATCGATAAATGGATTCTCTTCCACGATCTCTTTCACGATCGGAAGCTCCAGTTCCTCCGCAAGCATCGAAGACAGCGTTGTTTTGCCGGCTCCGATCGGACCTTCCACGGCAATGAATGGCGCATGTTTCATTGATGCTGATTTCCTCCCCGGTTGCGCATAATGCTTTATGAAAAAAAGACTCACTTATTGTATCACCTGGATCGATTTTGTCATAGTCACTTTTATCGTTGAGATTTCGTAAACAAAATAGGCTTTAACATGACCAAGACAAAAAGGAACCTGTTTCACAGAAACAGATTCCAGCATACCGTTTTAGATCACGCACTTTCCGCGTGCGAAGGGTTCGTACACTTCTCCTGATGCCGTATTGAATTCTGTCGAATGACCGCTGTACACGAGTCTGCACGGATGGCCCAGAAGCGACAGGATACGGCAGCCTGTCAGTTCTCCATCCTTCCATTCCAGATCCACCTCAAAACCTCCGCGTGCTCTCAGACCCTTCACCCGTCCGTTTCTCCACGCTGACGGAAGCGCAGGCAGCAGCTCCAGAACGCCGGTATGGCTTTGCAGCAGCATTTCGGCGATCCCTGCCGTCCCCCCGAAATTTCCGTCGATTTGAAATGGCGGGTGGTTGTCGAACAGATTGGGAAGCGTTGAATGCTTCAGTAAGCTTTCAAGATTGCTATGTGCCTCCTCTGCATTTTTTAACCGGCTCCAGAAGTTGATGATCCACGCCCGGCTCCAGCCTGTATGCCCACCGCCATGTGAGAGACGGTATTCAAGCGTCTTTTGTGCGGCAGCCATGTAGTCCGGTGCCGACATTTGCGTATACTGCGATCCGGGATACAGTCCGTATAAATGGGAGATGTGGCGATGTCCGGGCTCCACCTCTTCGACTTCATCACACCACTCTAGCAGCCTTCCATCGATTCCAATGCCTGGAAGTGCCAACTTCTTCAGCACGCCGGAGACATCCTTAGCAAAGTCTTCGTCGATTTGCAGAACGGATGCGGCTTCTATGACATGGTTAAACACCTCATGGATAATTTGCTGATCCATCGCAGGTGCCATGCACAGTCCGATTTGTGCCCCTTCAGGCGTGTAGTACATGTTCTCCGGCGAAGACGAAGGCCCTGAAACCCACTGTCCGGTCGCAGGATGCCGGGTCAACCAATCCAGGAAAAATAAAGCAGCCTCTTTCATGATCGGATAAGCACGATCAGTCAGAAAAGCGGTATCACCGGTGAAACGGTAATATTCCATAAAATCGCGGACGCACCAGCCTGCTCCCATCGGCCACATGCCATAGCTGATTCTCCCCAGCGGAGCTGTAAACAACCATGCATCTGTCGTATAGTGCGCGACAAAACCGCGGCAGCCATACACTTCGTCGGCCGTCTTTCTTCCCGGTTCCACCAGTCCCTCCAAAAGATCGAAATAAGGAAGATGGCATTCAGCCAAATTGCTCACCTGCGCAGGCCAATAGTTCATTTGGAGATTAATGTTCAGGTGATAGTCGCTGTCCCAAGGAGCCTCCATAAGAGGATTCCATATCCCTTGCAAATTGGCTGGCATACAACCGGCACGGCTGGAGGAAATCAGCAAATACCTTCCGTATTGAAAATATAGGGCAGCCAGCCCCGCATCTTTTCGCCCTTCTTGAAATGCGGACAGCCTTTGGTCCGTCGGTAACGATTCTTGAACGCCCGGCTCCTCGTCATTTGCTCCAAGTTCCAGCTCAACCCGGCGGAACAAACGCTGATGTTCAGCCACGTGATCCGCTTTGCATGATTCATATGGCTTGGCCATCGCAGCGAGGAGGTCTTGTTTGCATAATTTCGTCAAGTCATGCTTCAGCGGCTCCATGGGGTTCTTGAAATGATAATCCGTACGGATAGCAAGATACAGTGTAAGTGAATCGGCTCCCGTTGCTTCCAGCGTATTCCCGACTTGCTTCAAGACTCCTCCCTCTGCAACTGCTTTGAGCATCCCCACAAATTTGACCCCCAGATGCTCCGATCCATGCGCAGCCTGACCCTCAAGGAGCAGAGTTTCGTTATCGATAACGGAAGTAACGGCATCTGTATCACGCGTCAGCCGGATGACGGCACGGATTGGATTGCCTGCTTCGGCGCTCCAGCGAATAACCAAGACATCATCGACCGCACTGGCAAAGATTTCGCGTGTATGGCGAATGCCCAGCTCACGGTAGGTTACCGAAGTGATAGCCGTATCCAGATCCAACTCACGCCGATACTCTGTCGGTTTTCCGGCGCCTTCAGGCGAAGTCAAGGATTGCAGCCACAGATCGCCGAATGGTTGATAGCTTCGCGGTCCCGTATGAGGAGAAAGCACCTTGTTCTGAATCAGATGCTCGGCTTCCTCGTGCTTACCCTCGAATAACATCGTCCTTGCTTGTCTGATCGCTTCCTTCGCACCAGGCATGTGATCCGGTAAAGGGGGGCCCGCCCAAATGGACTCCTCATTCATCTGAATTCTATCCTCCGGCCAATTCCCGAAGACCATACCGCCCAGCCTTCCGTTTCCAACAGGAAGAGCGCGGTTCCACGAGGTGGATTCCGTAACTTCGCTTTCCAACGCAGCCGGCTTGTCATACCATAGCTTTAAGTGCTCCGACAATATATTTACACCTTCTTCTCCGATTGATATATTGCTTTACGTTAAACCTTGGTATAGCTTTCGCTACAGCTGTGCTGTTTCCTTCGTGATTGAAGGGGCAAGATCATAAATCTTTCATAATCACTCTGTATGCACAAAAAAACTCCGTCCCGTAGGACGGAGTTCATCCGAATCCACCTCTGCTTGCTGCAGCACCCCTCTTTAGCTGCTATCCCCGTTCCTTTTCATAAATACGCCTTTCTTGTATACCGATTTAATGCTAAAGTTCGCACCCAGTTTCTTGTTGGTCCGGTAAATGAGCGAGTTAACTTCATCAATACCGACTAGCTCGGCATCTTCCAAGCAGCGCTCCGGCCATACCTGCTGCATGATCTCTTCTTTGGTCACAAAATGGTCCAGGCGGCTGTGAAGCAGCTTGAACAGCTGATATTCCTTTTTAGACAAGGTCAGCTGGTCCGTCCCGACTTGAATGCTCTGCAGATCGTCATTCAACCGTACCTCGCGGTCAAGAAGATCCGCAATGCGGTATTCCCGGGTGTCTTCCATGTCATTGCCGATTTCCAGCGCAAGTCCCACGAGGCCATTCACGAGCGTCAGGCTGTCCTTCGCAGTCAGCAGCGTGCGTTGATGCGGAATCAGTCGCTTCCCATTGATCTCGGTGCCATTTTTGCTTCCCAAATCCTCGACATAGACAACTTGACCGATACGATACAGGCGGCAATGCTGTTTGGAAACGAGCTGGTTATAGAGGGACAGAGCAGCCGGATCCATGCCTGTATGCCTGCCAACGGTGATGCTTTTCCCCTGCTCAAGATATTGAAATGAACCATGACCCTTTTGGCCGGCAGTATCTACCACAATCTTCATGATATCCGGCATGACGAATCTCTCACTTTCCTTAAGAACATGTATAGAATCTGATGCCCATCGTTCAAAAATGATAAAATCATCAGATTTGTTCCATTGTTTGCTGTATTGGTAAATTTTATAGTTACATAGGGCACTACCCGAACTATCCATTTATATTAACAGTTTGTGAATTATTTTTCAAAAGTGAGGTTAATCGCAATGAATCGAAAACAAATCGTCATGTACGGTTTGCTCTCCTTTCTGGCTGCATCGGTTTTGGCTTTATACGTTTACTTTTTCGGTCAGTTAGAGGAACAAACCCCGAATGATACGGTACAATCCTACATACTCAGTTTGCAGACGCAGAATTTCGAAGAGCTATATGATCTGATGACCCCGGAATCGCTGGATCAGTCGGGACTTACGCGCGAGCAGTTCGTTAAGAAATACCAATCCATCTTCGGTGATATGGGGGTGACAGCCATTGAAGTCACCGCAGGGACGCCGATTAAGGGATATGAAACTTCGGACTATACGATGGATTACTCGGCCAGAATCCGCACCTTTATCGGCGAAATTCAGGAGAAGTACAAACTTAGGCTTACCAAGGTTAAGAATGACAAGGGACATACATGGAAAATTGAGTGGCAGCCGTCCCTCATTCTCCCGGATATGGAGCATGAAGATAAGGTAAGCCGTGTTTCAGAGAACAGCCCTGAACAGTCAGCAAGCTGTTCCGGGGTTTATCCCGTTACGAAAGCGAGCGCTGAGGCAGCCCCCTAGGTCGTGAATAAGCTGCGTCTCTTCTTCGAAAAATAGGGGGACGAGCGTTAAACATGCGTTCATTTTATATATTGTTTGCACTATTATGCCAAAAAGCCAACTTTCCCGTCGATTTTCTGGTATAATCAACTCGATTTTGTAAGTTACATAATTTTTTGCAGGAAAAGAGGAATCGAACGTGTCCAACATGATCAAAACGTTAACTATTGCCGGCAGTGACTCCAGCGGAGGCGCGGGCATTCAAGCCGATCTCAAAACATTTGAGGAATACGGCACTTACGGATTCAGCGCTTTAACAACGATCGTAACGATGGATCCGGACAACGGGTGGCACCATAACGTTTATCCCGTTAATGCAGCTTTGGTTGCGGAGCAGCTCAAAACAATTTTTGCGGGTGGACCCGTGAACGCAATGAAAACGGGTATGCTCGGAAGTGTCGACATCGTCCGTGTCGCCGAACAAGCGATCAAGAACAATCATCAATCCAATGTCGTCATTGATCCGGTCATGGTCTGCAAAGGCGAGGACGAAGTCCTTAATCCGGAAAGCGCCGATGCCATCCGTGATCTGTTGCTTCCCCTGGCTACGGTCGTGACACCTAACCTGTTTGAAGCTGGCGTGCTTTCGGGACTTGGCAAGCTCTCTTCGATTGATGAAATGAAGGAAGCTGCCCGCAAAATCCATGCTCTCGGAGCTAAGAACGTTGTCGTCAAAGGCGGCAAAGCGCTTGATGGCGCGAAAGCCATTGATGTTTACTTCGATGGTACAGACTTCACCGTTCTGGAATCGGACAAGATCGAGCCGGCGTATAACCATGGCGCAGGCTGTACTTTTGCGGCTGCCATTACCGGCGGCTTGGCCAACGGATTGAGCGTGAAAGAAGCGGTATCCAAAGCGAAAGACTTCGTATCGGCAGCCATCCGCAGCGGCTATCAGTTCAACGAATATGTCGGTCCCGTCTTCCATGGCGGCTACCGCTTGAACCGATAAAACCGCTTAATTTCCGTGGGACACAAGACAAAGCCTCCTTCACCTTGAAGGAGGCTTTGTTATTTGGAACGATGCTTTCGGATAATGCAGCGTATAAGCGAAGGCATTAAAATTCAGCTGTTCGGTTCACGGGTAGTGAACGTCGATATTGTTCAGATAAGAAAGCAAGATATTTTTTGAGTCCTTTCCAGCAGAACCAGGCAATTCCTCCGATGATTGCTGCAACGACAATGGCAAAAACCATGCTGTAGTTAGCAGGAACCTCCATCCCCGGCCATAACGACATATCGATCCAGGAAGCCCCGAACGTACGGAGAATGCCTGCAAGAAGGATGAGAATGGTACAAAATCCGAATCCGTAAGCAACCGTTGCCAGCACTGGAATCACCATGATGCTGAGCAGGCCGGTGCTGCAGTAAAATCCGATCATTCTCAGGATGCCCTTGAACGATTTGGTCTGAACGACTCCGCCCATATGCTCGCTTCGGTATGCCTTGGCCAATTTCCGCGGATCTCCGAGGCGAGACAAAATAACGGCTTCGGGCTGTCCATTCGCAATCCCTTCGGCAATGTGGCTTTCGATCTCCATTACCGCATCCAGCCTTTCTGTGTCCGGAAGCTTCTCCAAGTGACGATTCAATTTCTCTAGGTACGACCTTCCAAGTGTACTCATCATGGAATCTCTCCTCCATATCTTTGTATATATCCGACAGCCGTGCTGATCTTATTCCATTCAACCGACATGAGCCCCATCAAGTCCCTTCCAGATGCCGTCAAGCTATAATACTTCCGCGGGGGCCCCGATTCGGATTCCTTCCAGAACGATTCGATGTACTGATCCTTAAGAAGCCTCCGCAGCAGCGGATACAGCGTTCCTTCCGTAACGGCTAACGGTTCCCATTGGTCAAGGAGCGTCACCAGTTCATAACCATACCTGGGCTCTTTGCCGATGAGCTGCAGGATGCAATATTCCAAGATGCCTCGCCTAGCCTGAGAAGTCCATTCTGACATTTCCATATCGCAGTCCGCTCCTTTCGGTATTATAATATCACCTAGTACTGTGCTTTGCAAGGTACTTGGTGATAATCATTTTCCTCCTTGTGAGTATACAGAAAAAAGCCCGGCTGCTGGCTGCAGTCCGGGACTTCAATCCAAATCTATTATGTTTATTTCCACCATTCGTCGAAAGGCGTTACCGGCAATTCGCGCTTGTGCTGCGAGTTCTTATAGCGGCGTTCGATCTTCTCCTGCTCATCCGCAACGACCCGGTTTCCTACCAGATATTCATCGATGACGTTGTATTTCATGCCAAGCTCCGTTTCGTCGGCCTGCTGCGGTTTGTTATCCAGCAGATCCGCCGTAGGTGTTTTTAAATACAGCTGCTCTTTGGCATTCAGTTCTTTCAGCAGCTCTCGCCCCTGGCCTTTGGTCAGTCCCGTAAGGGGGATAATATCCGCGCCGCCGTCACCGAATTTAGTGAAGAAGCCTGTAATTGCTTCGGCTGCATGGTCGGTTCCGATGACGAGGCACTGTCTTTCTCCCGCAATGGCATACTGGGCAATCATCCGCATTCTCGCTTTGACATTGCCCTTGTGATAATCGGGCAGCGGACTGCCAGTCGTTTCCGTATAAGTGTCGGCGAATGCATTAACCGAGTTCTCGATATTAAAATCAAGAGATTGGTCCGGTCTGATAAACGTCAACGCCTCCTGGGCATCGTCTTCGTCTCTTTGAACGCCGAACGGTAGACGGACAGCGTAGAATGTAGCCTCATATCCCTCCGCACGAAGCTCCTCGACTGCCAGCTGCGCAAGTCGTCCGGCAAGCGTGGAATCCTGGCCGCCGCTGATGCCAAGCACAAACCCTTTGGCGCCGGCCTTTCTGCAATAAGCTTTGAGGAAGTCAATACGGCTCCGGATTTCCTCTTTGGCGTTAATCACCGGTTTAACATGCAGTTCCTTGATGGTTTGCTCTTGTGTGCTCATTACTTTTCTCTCCCTTTCTATGTGTATAATCGACGGGCTTTAATGTAGTCGTAGCAGGCGTCCGGAACCAAATACCGCGGCTCTCCGCCCTTATTGAACTCATCCCGGATATAGCTGGAGCTAATCTCCATTGCCAGCCCTTTATCGATGAGGTGAAACGTATTGCCATCATCGGCGTTCCGGAGGATCGGCGATTTGCTGATGGCCGACAGCATGTTAATGCCGTCTCTCGCCATGACGATAAACCGGTTTTCCTGGATTAATTCCTCGGATTTCTTCCACTTACCTTCGCCGATATCCAGCAGCAAATCCGCTCCCATAATGAAATACACCTCATCATCAGGATATCGTTCCTTGAAATGCTTCAGCGTCAGGTACGTCGCGATCTCCCATACGGCCTGCTTCATTTCATAATCATCCGCAACGAATTTGTCATTGCCTTGTATCGCCAGCTCAATCATTCTCCATCGATCTTCGTCGCTGATATGCAGCGTTTTGTCAGTCCTTTTGCTGGAGCAGGGAAGGAATATGACGTGATCGAGCCTGCAGCGGTGTGCTACCGTGCTAGCCGTCCAGAGATGTACATTCGTGATGGGATCAAAGGATGAACCGTATATTCCTATTTTAGCCATATGGACCTCCTTATGCTTTCACTTTCGCTGCTTTACTTTTTGCTGCACTTCGCCGATCAGCTTCATCTTGTTGTCCCAGCAGTTCTGACTCAGGTTCACAGGGTATTCAGCCGGATTCAAGAGTCGCTTGTACTCATCCCACAAAACGTCCATATTCCCCTTCACAAAGGATCGGATTTCTTCCAGCTGCGGCATGGAATAGACCAGTTTCCCTTGTTCGAATATGGGTTGGTGAAGCTCCCTCGCTTCAAAATCGGTTACGAACTTGGCAATATAGGTGTGGACCGGATGGAACATTTTGAGACATGTCTCCTTCTGAGGTTCCTCGTCCTCCAGCGCAATATAATCCCCTTCCGATTTGCGGTTCGCTTTGTTGATGATGCGGAAGACTCTTTTCCGTCCCGGCGTCGTTATTTTTTCGGGATTGGAGCTGATCTTGATCGTATCTGCCATTTGGCCGTCTTCGGTTTCAATGGAAATCAGCTTATACACGGCTCCTAATGCAGGTTGATCATAAGCGGTAATCAGCTTCGTGCCGATGCCCCACACATCGATTTTTGCTCCCTGGGCTTTCAGGTTGAGGATCGTTTGCTCATCAAGGTCATTCGAAGCATAGATTTTTGCCTGCGTGAAGCCTGCCTCATCGAGCATTTTGCGTGCTTCTTTAGATAAATAAGCCAGATCGCCGCTATCCAAACGAATTCCCTTAAAGTTTATCCGATCCCCGAACTCCTTCGCAACCTGGATCGCCGTCGGAACGCCCGACCGAAGGGTATCATACGTATCGACAAGAAACACGCAGTCCGCATGGCATTCGGCATATTTGCGAAAGGCAGTATAGTCGTCCCGGTAGGCTTGCACCAAAGCATGGGCATGGGTACCCGCCGTCGGAATGCCGAAGCGTTTGCCTGCACGCATATTCGAGGTTGCGTCAAAGCCTGCAAGATAAGCGGCCCGGGTGCCCCAAATGGCTGCGTCCAGCTCCTGTGCCCGGCGGGTGCCGAATTCCATGGTTGTTTCCTCTCCTACCACCTGCTTGATACGGCAGGCTTTGGTTGCGATCAGGGTCTGATAATTAACGATATTCAATATCGCAGTCTCAATGATTTGAGCTTCTGCCAGCGGCGCCTCGATCCGCATGATCGGTTCATTGGCAAAGACCAGCTCCCCTTCTCTCATCGAGCGGACCGACCCGCTGAAACGGAGCGAAGCCAGATATTCAAGGAAATCGTCCGGATAGCCTTCTTCTCTCAAATAAGCCAAATCGCTTTCCGTAAAACGAAAATCATGAAGATATCGGATGACGCGTTCTAGTCCCGCGAAAATGGCGTACCCGTTCTGGAACGGAATTTTCCGGAAATAAACCTCGAATACAGCCCTCCGCTGATGAATACCGTCTTTCCAATAGGCCTGCGCCATATTGATCTGATATTTGTCCGTATGAAGCGCGAGGCTGTCGTCTGCATAAGGACCCTCGGGCAGCAATGTTCGTTTAGTCATTTCGGTTCCCCTCCTTTTTACTCTACCACGGCACCAAGCGATCCTTTGAAGTGGCGAAGAGCCCATGCATGCCCCTCGGGATCGAAGCTCGCAACCGCATCACCGTGAATCACGATCTCAAATCCCTTGTTGTAGGCATCGACGGCCGTATGAAGAACGCATATATCCGTGCATACGCCGACCAGGTGCAGTTCCGTTATTCCTCGTGCTCGCAGCTGAAGCTCCAAATCCGTTCCCGCAAACGCACTGTATCTCGTTTTGTCCATCCAATAGACATGTTCCGAGTCTTTGTGTGCCTGGTACAAAGGCTCCAATGCTCCATAAAGCATGCGGCCCCGGGTTCCTGCAATATTATGCGGAGGAAACAGCTTCGTTTCGGGGTGAAGCGTGTCTCCGGCATAGTGCAGGTCGATTGCGAAGACGACAACATTCCCCTGCTCGATGAACTCCTTCGTGAGTTGGACGATTCGCTGCTCGATCGCCTGCCCTGGCGCTCCGCAAGTTAATGCCCCGTCCGCAGCTACAAAATCATTCGTATAATCGATGTTGATCAGCGCTTTTTTCTTGTCCGTGTTCATGTTCATGCTGAATTCCTCCTCGAATAAATAACATTTAACTGATTGTTAAATATACTGAGCAAAAAAATTTATTTCTTGTTGTAATAGATTGAGTTATTGACTTCCATGTCGATGAAACGATACAACTGCGTCGGTTTTTTGGAAGTTCGTGTCGTCTTTTTCCCCTCGGCTTCCTGGATGAAAGGCAATGACTTAATTTTTCTCGCGAATGCGGCATCCAAGGCAATGGCCGGATCCTTCGTCACCGTCATCAGCACGGCCTGGAGCTCGGAGTACGTAAATTCATCGGGCAAAAACTGCTTTGCAATCGTCGTTTCCAGCAGCTTCTGGCGGATCACTGCGATGGCATCCTGGATAATAATATGATGGTCAAAGGCAAGGTCCAGCTCCAGAACACGATCCACCGAAAAGAGTTCCACCTCGCTTGCATCATCGTTCGCCGCCCGGTTGGAAATATGATGTTCGGGGACGATAGCATAATGCGCATTGGAAATGATCCAGCCCCTTGGGTCCCGTCCCGGCGTATCATACACACCGAAATGCTCCAGATGAATTTGCTCGACGCCGGTCTCTTCCCGGAGCTCCCGCTGCGCCGACTCATATGCCGACTCCTGCGGATCCACGAATCCGCCCGGCAGCGCCCATTTGCCCGCCTCCATATTAGGCCGTCCTTCGCTGTCCACCAGACTGCGTTTGATCAGCATAATTTTAAGGTCCATTACGGGCGGCTTGAACGGCTCCTCTTTCTCGGAAAGAATCGTAAAAACCGCAATATCTGAGGTGTAGCCATCTGGCGTTCTGTACTTTTTCACATCATAGTGCTCAAGCGCTTGTTCATTGGACATATACCCACCTCGCTCATCCATGATTGATTCGTTTATCAATTAACATTTAACGTTTTGTTAATTGTATTATAGTTACATGATATGAAGCTGTCAACCTATTTGTTCCTTCATTGTTATTTTGCGCCGTAAAATAAAACAAATACCCCAAGCAGCAAGCTGCTTGGGGTATGGTGCATTGCGTTTCATTTTACTCTGCTGTGACTGTCTTTCCTTCATGTGCCCCAGGCGCTTTGGCTTCTCCTGCGTCCGAAGACTGGTTGGAAGAACGAAGCGGCAGCTCCTTCAGGAAGAATACGAGGAGCAGCGCTACGATCAGTACCATCGTTCCCGTAAAGAATACCGTTGAGAGCGTGCTGCCCAAAGCGTCGCGAATGCTGTCAATCATCTGAACGAAGAGCGCTTTGGCGTCGGCAGGAAGACTGGCTTCCGTCTTATCCACCAGCGGCTTATTCATCAGCGTTTGCGGATTGGCAAAGGACAGCATGTTTTGCGCCACCTGCGGGTCCACTTTGCTGAAATCCGGAGCGCTGGACGATTGCAGAGCTTCCTTCAGGTTCTTCGTCAGGCTGTTGGACATAACCGTACCCATGACCGCGATACCGATCGTACCGCCGAGGTTACGGAAAAGCTGCGTGGAGGCCGTTACTACGCCGAGTTCTTTGTGAGAAACCGCATTTTGAGTAGCCAGTGAGAAGACCGGCATCCCCAAACCGAGGCCAACACCGAACACGACCAGGCTGAGTATCGTTAATGCGATATTGTCCATGAAGATCATGATCGTCATCCCGATAATCATGATCGGCATACCGATCAGTGCAAATCGCTTGTACTTGCCTGTTTTGGCGATCAGTTGTCCCGTAATGGCACTTGTTACCACCATGCAAATCGACATCGGAAGCGTGACATAACCTGCATACGTCGGAGAAATGGCAAGCACGCCTTGCACGTAGAATGAAATATAAATCATGGCGCCCATCAAACCGAAGTTCATGATGAAGCCAATGATGTTGGAAATCGTGACCACACTGTTCTTGAACAGGTTTAAAGGCAGAATAGGCTCTTTAACGACTCTTTCAATAAGAATAAAGATGAATGCCGATACGATAGAGCCTCCGATCAGACTAAGAATCTGCCACGAACCCCAAGGATATTCCGTACCTGCCCACGAGAAAGCGAGCAGCAGGGGAACGATCGTTGTCGTGAGGAATAACGAACCCCAGTAGTCGATGCTCTGCCCCCGTTTGCGGTCCACTTTCGGGAACAGCGTCAAAATCATAATAAACGCTACGACGCCGAGCGGCAGGAAGATCCAGAACAACCAGTGCCAATCGATGTGATCGACGAGATAACCGCCGAGCGTCGGTCCGAGCACGCTGGAGAAGCCGAACACGGCCGTCATAAGTCCCATCCATTTGCCGCGTTCACGCGGCGGGAACAGGTCGCCAACCGCCGTAAAGGCCGTCGACTGGATAATGCCCGCTCCAATACCTTGAATACCGCGGTAAATGATGAATTGGTACACGTCGGTTGATGTTCCTGTGAGAAACGCTCCGACCATAAAGAATAATATACCGACAAGAATAAATGGCTTACGTCCAAACATATCTGACAGCTTGCCGACGAGAATCGTCGCAATGGTAGAAGTCAGCAAATAAATATTGATGGTCCATGTATAATAATCCATCCCATCAAGGATCGCGATAATCCGCGGCATTGCCGTACTGGTTATCGTCTGGTTGATTGCGGCAAAAAACATCGCAGCCATGATCGCGATCATGATCGTTATTTTCCGCTTAAGCGTTAAATGCTCCATGCTTCCTGTGTCACCTCTGTTAGTTAGTATGATCTATTTCCAAAAGCATTGAAGAGAAGATCCTTCTCAGATGCTGTATATCTTCCTCCGAGAGCATGCCGAAAAACTTTTGGATGAACTCCTTCTGGTCTTCGACAATTTTCTCAAGCATGGCGTTGCCTTTTTCCGTGATCGTGGTATACACCACTCTTCTGTCGCTCTCTGCCCGCTCCCGCTGCACATATCCGTTTGCTATCAATTTATCCGTCAAGCTCGTAATAGCCGGTGAGGTTAAAGCGAGCAGTTCCGCCAGCTCCGACACCTTCAGTGAACCGCGATGCTTCAGTGTGAACATAACCTGAAACTGCGGGAAGGTTAGGTTATACTCCTTTGCGCTGATTTTGTTCCATTCATGGGACAAGTTTTTTAATAAGGAACGAAACATTGCTGTCACTTCAAACAGCATTTCGCTTTTGGCCAAGCTGAAAACCTCCTTAACATCATCAATGCCTACAATGAACCAAAGCGATGGAAACATACTTTAGCACATCATTATTTAAGTTTCTTTTATGTAGTCTTACTAATTAATAACCAGTTAACTATTTAGTAAGTTAAACATTAAAGACTTAAGCTATATTAAGGCCAAGAAAATGAATAGTCAAGCGATTTTTAAAAATGTGCTTGCTCCCATTTAACAAGATGTAGGATGAGCACTTAGCGCTGTTTTAATCGTTGCTCTGTGACATTGACCCTTTGAACTTGTGTAAAAGAATCCGTAACCATCCCACGAAGTAAAAATAAAAGCGGCAGCAGGAGCCACAATAAAGCCCCCATACTGCCGCTTTTTTCATGCTTTGAGTTCCTTCCGGTCATATGTTGTCCCGCGCCAGGTCATGCCCCCGCGCCGACTTGCTCTGATTGCTCCCCGCAGACCCCCGATAATCAGCAGGAGGCCGACAATCGGATGAGCAATGCCATACCAGAAACCGCTTCCCGAGTGCCTCGAATATACCGCGTAAAGCCAGAATACGGACAAGAGGCTGAATGCGCATAACCCTTTTGCCGACAAAGGTCCGATAAATAAACCCACCCAGGGGTAAATCATTGTCAGAAGACAAGAAATGGTCGTAAGGATGGCATTTGAATACCTAAAAACCGACTTCTCCACGCTTCCGATTAGCTGTCCCAAATTCTCATACCAGTTCCATACCGCAACCATCCGCGTTCCATATATCGCATCCTGACGGAATCCGTCCTGCTTAACCTTTTTACCCAGTGCAGCATCGTCTGTCGTAATGTAGGCGAACTCGGAATGAGTACCGATTCGCTCATACACGTCTTTTCGGATGAGATTAAATGCGCCTACCCCGAGGGACTGCTGCGCTTTGGGATCCTTGATTTTCCACAGTTGGCCGAATGAAGAAGCGCTCATGAATATGAAGGCAGCGTACCATTTGGCGAACAGATTCGGACCTTTAAAATCAGGAATCATTGTCAGATGATCCAGTTGATGTTCTTCCGTATATGTTATCGCCTTGGCGAGGCACTGCGGATCGAATAATATATCAGCGTCGGTAAACAGCAGCCACTCCCCCTTGGCCTGTTTGGTCCCCTGCAGAAGCGCATGGCTCTTCCCCATCCAGCGTTCAGGCAGTTCGTTGATATTAATCCCAGCAATATTCGGATAAGAAGCTGCCAGTTTGGCAATGATCGTTCCGGTGTCATCTTCGGACCTGTCATTTACCACGATGATTTCTAGCTTCGGATACGTTTGTTTGACGAGAGACAGTACGCATCGCTCAAGCGCCTTTTGCTCATTCCTGGCTGCTATGATGACGGATATGAGCGGCTGCTCGCCCCCATCCTTTTCCTTTGTTTGATGCAGTGCTCCGATTCCCTTTGCTTTTACCGTAAATATAACGGCGATCGTCCCCCACATCAGAACATTCAATCCTCCCATAATCCAATAGACCCAATTCAAGTGATTCACCACTTTCGAACAAATTGAACGATCGTTCTAATATAGACATATAAAAAATTCGCAACAACTCCCCGGTTACGCCACAATATAGAACGATCGTACTATTTTGTATTTTAACGATATTGTTTATATTTGGCAACGGCATTTAATTCCCGGGAGTTTAGCTTTTAAAGATATAAAGGAAAAGAAATTGTTGCTGCCACTTACCAATCAGGTTAAAATTTGATACGAAATAGCCATTTATTAGTTGAATATCACTTACTCTTATGCATTGCTCAAAGGAGAATTATCACGATTATGTCCATGGATCCTCACGTTTCAAACCATATAAACCGCGATCATCTGAAGGCAGATTGCTCGAATTGCTTCGGGCTCTGCTGCGTTGCCCTTCCGTTTGCTGCATCTTCAGACTTTGCTTTTGACAAAAATGCCGGCACCCCCTGCCGCAATCTCCAGTCCGACTTCCGCTGCGGCGTCCACGATAGCCTTCGGAACCGCGGCATGCGCGGATGTACCGTCTACGACTGCTTCGGGGCAGGCCAAAAAATATCGCAAGCGACCTACGCAGGCCGCGACTGGCGTCAGTCTCCCGAAATGGCTCATGAGATGTTCGAAGCTTTTCCCGTTATGTGGCAGCTTCATGAGCTTCTGTGGTACTTGAACGAGGCTATTACATTGGAAGCCGCAAAGCCGCTCTTCAAGGATTTGAGCCATGCCCTGCGAGCAACCGAGCAGCTCACGGATCTAGATCCCGGTTCGCTGCTGCAGCTTGATGTAGCGGCTCACCGTGCCGGGATTAACGAAATACTTCTGCGGACAAGCGAGCTTGTGCGAAACCAAGCCAAGCGCAGCAGCAAGGGCCCTGAGAAACGGCATCGAATCGCGAGCCGGGGTGCCGATCTGATCAGCGCCAAGCTGAACAATGCCGACCTAAGGTTCCATAGCCTGCGTGGCGCATACCTGATCGCTGCCGATCTGCGGGGGGCTGATATGAGATTTACGGATCTCATCGGTGCCGACTTCCGCGATGCTGACATCAGCGGAGCGGATCTTACAGGAAGCCTCTTCCTTACACAGGCCCAAGTGAATGCGGCAAAAGGAGATTACCATACCCGGATTCCTGCAGCTCTCGCAAGACCAGCTCACTGGAACTGTCATTAACGAACCAAGCGAACACAAAAAAGCCACCGTTCGAACGGTGGCGTCGTCATGTTAAATCGTGTAATCATTCGGAATCATATACTTTTCGGCTTCGTCCCACGGGACGCTGAACGCCTTGCCTTTGGAGCAGAATATGGATGATGAAGTGTACTCGGGATCCGCGTTTTTATCGTATTGTTTCAGGTCCAACACCTGCTCCACCGATTTGCATGGTTTATAACCGCTCAGCCTTTGCGTCAGAACGCCTTTTCCTTTGGTGAACGATGCCAGCTTCTCTGCGTAATCCATAAACGTGGCTACGGGAGCCTCTCCGGCAATAACAGCTGTTTCGCCCTGGATTTCGGGAGGCTCAAAGCTTCCCTGCGCTTGTTGAATATCGGACATGACCCTGCCGATCTGGTCCACGGACACTTTGATCTTGAACGCATAGTACGGTTCCAACAATCGGTTTTCTGCTTTTTCGAGCCCCTGGCGCAGTGCGCGAATCGTCGCTTCCCGGAAATCACCTCCGCTTGTATGCTTGGGATGTGCCCGGCCGGACAAAAGGGTAACGACGACATCGGTTAATGGGGCCCCCGTTAACAGCCCTCGGTGATCCCTTTCTTTCACATGCTGTCCAATCAAATGCTGATACCCGAGGCTGAGATCATCCGGGTGGCATCGATTAACGAAAATGACCCCGCTGTCTGCCGGTCCGGGTTCGAGCCGCAAGTGAACCTCCGCATAATGACCGAGCGGTTCGAAGTGGCCGTAACCGATCGTCGTATTCCGTACCGTTTCTTTATACAAAATCTCCGGTTTCCCAAACGTAACGCCGAATCCGAAGCGCTCTGGTACAACCTGAGCCAACACTTCCAGCTGAATCGTTCCCATAACGTGAATATGCAGCTCCTTGAGCGCTTCATCCCAAACGGCACCAAGCGATGGGTCTTCGTCGTTCAATATTCGAAAACAACGAACTACCTCCCGAGCAGGCATGGAGTGGTCAAATAGGACCTTCGATTTTAATGCAGGTGTCAGATCAAAAGACCTAAGCTCACCGCCAAGCGCACCAAGGCCCTGTCCGGCAGATACGCCGGATAATCCGGTCACCGCGATGAGCTGCCCTGCGGAGGCAGCTTCAACCGATTGATATTTTCCGCCGTTATACACCCGTACCGACGTAATTTTCTCGCTTGTTCGCTCTCCGGACGCATCGGTATACGTTAATTCATCTCTAACTTTCAGCTTACCCTGAAGAAGCTTCATGTAAGTGAGACGCACTCCCTGCTCATCATGACGAATTTTAAAAGCCCGCGCGGCCATGGAGTCCGCTGTATTATAGACTACTTTGGTTAGAAGCTCCAGATTGTCCAGAAAATCTGTAATGCCCTGGTCTTGCAGGGCTGAACCGTACATCACCGGAAAAATACGGCGTTCCTTCAAGAGTGCCGCTATGGCAGAAATCGTCATGCCGGCTTCAACACGTCCATCCAGATAGGCATTCAAAAGCTCTTCATCGCATTCAGCGATGAATTCCGTCACTTGATCCGGGATGTTGCCGGTTAATGAGCCGGGAAGGAGAAACGCGTCGCCGGACAGCTGGAGCCGAATTTGGTCCATGACCCTGTCCACGTTCGCGCCTTCGCGATCCATTTTGTTAATAAATATCAAAACGGGCACCTCATATTTATCAAGCAGCTGCCATACGGTCTCGGTATGACCTTCGACGCCTTCGACCGCGCTGATGATCACGACGGCATAATCCATCACTTGAACCGCCCGCTCCATTTCGGCCGAGAAATCGACGTGGCCTGGCGTGTCGATCAGATCATAAGCGGAGCCCTTGTATTCCATAACTGCCTGATCCGCGAAAATCGTAATTCCCCGCGCTCGTTCGAGTTCATGCCTGTCCATAAATGTATCCTGATGGTCCACACGACCGCGGCTGCGAATGCTGTTCGTATGATATAGCAGCTGCTCTGCAAAGGTGGTTTTCCCGGCATCCACATGGGCCAGCAAACCTATCGTTCTGTTCATCTTCCCCATTTACCTTATCACGTCCGTCTGCTCTGTTTTCAATCATGGTTGCTAATACTTTATTCCTTCTAAGTATATCAGAGAATGAACGAATCCCAATCCATGACACGAGATCTTTTTAACGGACGGAGTTGGAAAACGAAGCTAATTCATAACTTCATTTGGAATAATTGACCATTGACATCCATGTCATATTTGCTAGAATCTAAATACCAATAAATCAAAGCGAATTACTTGTGTTTAGAAAATGAAAGGAGCTTTTAGATGATATACACGGGATTGTTATGCGGCGCGCTGCTCGGGTTCGTCATGCAGCGCGGCCGCTTCTGCCTGACGGGCGGATTCAGGGATATGTACCTGACGAAAGACAATCGGATGTTCTATGCCCTGCTGATTGCGATTACGGTTCAAAGTATCGGCGTATTTGCCCTCATCCAGGCCGGAATCATTGAATTCAGCGCGGGAGCTTTCCCATGGGTCGCCACGATCCTTGGTTCATTCATCTTCGGCATCGGCATCATTCTTGCCGGTGGGTGTGCGACGGGAACATGGTACCGGGCCGGGGAAGGACTGATTGGAAGCTGGATCGCCCTCTTCGGTTATATGACGATGAGCGCCATCATGAAGTCGGGAGCCCTGGTTCCCGTGAATGAAGGAATCAAGAAGTACGACGCTCCCGTCAACTCCATTCCGGCAACCTTCGGCTTGTCCGTGTGGCCTTTTATTGCTCTGCTCGCCATCATCACGATTGTGCTGGTCGTACGGCAGCTGCGGAAACCGAAGATCGCGATTCCTTCCATGAAAGCGAGACGCAAGGGATTGAATCATCTGCTGTTCGAGAAGCGCTGGCATCCGTTCTTCACGGCCATATTAGTCGGTTTGATCGCATTGCTGGCCTGGCCGCTCAGCGAAGCGACGGGACGAATGTCCGGCCTTGGCATTACGACGCCTTCCGCGAATATTTTACAGTACCTCATTACCGGAGACAGCGATAAATACGTGAACTGGGGTATGTTTCTCGTGCTGGGCATTTTCATCGGATCCTTTATTGCTGCGAAAGGCAGCCGTGAATTTCGGTTCCGTGCACCAGATGCCAAGACAGCCGTTTCAAGCCTTGCCGGCGGTATTCTGATGGGATTCGGCGCCAGTTGGGCCGGCGGCTGCTCCATCGGCAACGGTCTGGTAATGACCGCCATGATGACCTGGCAAGGCTGGGTTTCCCTGGCATTTATGATCTTGGGTACTTGGACGGCATCCTATTTCGTTTTCGTACGCCCTCGTACCAAAGCCAAACTCGAATCCAGTGCGGCACTCCGCACCACAACAACTTAAGGAGGTCCTAACCATGAAACAACAGAAACTGGAAGTAGTCGGTATGGTTTGCCCGTTCCCGCTGATCGAGGCCAAGCAAGCCATCGAGACGCTTGACAGCGGCGATGAGCTTGTCATTGATTTCGATTGCACCCAGGCAACGGAAGCAATTCCACGCTGGGCCGCCGAAGCGGGTCACGCCGTGACAAACTTTGAGCAGATCGATGACGCGTCCTGGACGATTACCGTACAAAAGAAATAAACATAAGGCGATCCCATCTTGCTTTCATGATGGGATCGCCTTTTAATATACGTAATCCGAAATTCACCTACATTACTTCCAGGTCCAATGACCCGATTAGCAGAACAAGTTTAATTCCCTCCGTTACTGTACATTGACAACGAATGGAACAGTGAAAACCTCGCCGTTGTGTTGAAATTGTCCCCAAATTTTGTACATGCCGCTTTGTGGAAAAGAAGTCGCGAACTCGGCTTTCGGACCAGTCGCTTTCTCGTCTATTGGGTGGACATGAAGATACTGCTCCGCATCCTTCGAAAGAATGACCACATGGCCGACTGCTCCTAAATACGGCTGCAGATTATCGATCCCCTTCTTCGTCTTCGCATCTCGAATGTTAAAGGTCATGGTTACGTCTTCTTTCGGCTTGGCGGCGCTCATGACCAGCTCGATTTCCTTGCCACCGACTTCTTTCACCAGTTGCGCGTCAGCTGCAATCGCCGTATGCTTACCCTCCTTGCCTTCCACCTTCACCCACTCGCTAAGGGTTGTATTCGCGCCGCCAGTCGGAGTAAAGTCCGCAAATACCTTGTACTCACCTCCAGCCGGGAACGAAGTGTTCACCGTAAATGTGCCGTCACCCTTAAACTCGGGATGTATGTGATTAAAGAACGACAAATCATGATTGACGATGATGAGATGAAGCTGCTTCTCATGATTGACATCATATTTGTTAACCGGTTCCCCATTGTTATCCTTCACTTGAATGGTCAATTCCGTTTCTTCATTGGCTCTGGCAGTGCCTGCGGTGAAAGCAAACGATGCATGCAGTTCCTTTGTTGCTGACTTCGCATCTGTACCATGACCTCCGTGGCCGCCTCCGTGATCCATATTTTCCGCCTCCTTTTTTTCATTCCCTGCAGACTTCTCATCGTTTTCTTGCCCGCTGTTGGCTCCATGATCTGCATGGTTAGTTCCGCCTGCAGGCTTAGAATCCTCTATATTGCCGCATGCTGTTAATACACTGAATGCGATAATCGCATTAGCGACGAGGATGAATCTCTTCTTCATTCGTACAACTCCGTTTCCTGATAAGTTGGAGGATGCTGAGCGCATCTTGACTCGGTGCAGCCGCAAATCGTTAAGTACGACCGACACTGATCGCAGTTGTCATTTCTATACACTTGCCGCTGCACTACCCGAACCTGACCTTAAATCGGATTCAGTCAGGATACAAAAGCCAACTTTTCTCTCCAGTTAAAGTAACTACCGGATTGAAGTGATGCCTCTGACTGTTCGTGATCTTTTCCAATTTCATTCTTATGAATTTAGAATACCCCACTACCGTATAATTAGTCCCTGTATAAATGAAGACATTAGAAGTTGCGTTGCTGCTGCTTAAAAGTGCAGTTTGCAGTTTATTGATCGTCGTCATTCATCCCGCTCATATTTCCGTTTCCTTCTTTGAATTGGTTCAGGAACCTGATTTAAGAATTACATGGCAGCCGTGTTGCTTGCTTCACCCTTCTTAGGCGAACGGATCAACAGTAACGCAAGAACTGCACCAGCAAGAGCAACGATACCGGACCAAAAAAATGCTTGTTGAAAGCCTTCGTTGAGCGCGGCGACCGGATCAACACCAGTTTGGGAAGCCGATGCTGAGCCCGCAATCGCAACCATGATGGCCAAACTGATAGCGGATCCAATCTGGTAGCTTGTATTGGCGAGACCTGATGCAAGCCCTGCTTCTTCGGGTTTAGCCCCTGACATGGCCGACATCGTCGCCGGAATATAGGCAAGCGACATGCCAAGCGCACCAAGCAAGGAAGCTGGAAGCACGTTGGCGATGAAGCTCCCATCAACCGGCGTATAGCCAGCGAACAGAAGCATCGAACCTCCGAGTGCAACCAATCCAATGACCAGGTTTGCTTTGATCCCGAATTTTCCGATTAATTTACCGGTAATCGCAATCATGAAGACCGTAATTAAGATCGTCATCGGCAGCAAGCCGACTCCACTGGCGAAAGCGGAAAACTTAAGCACCTGCTGCATATAGAGATTAAGGAAATACCACAGCGGAATCCAACCGCTGGCCAGCATAATGAGGGCAATATTGCCGGCAGCCAGATTGGGTGCTTTAAAAATCTTCAGTGGAACGAGCGGCTCTTTTTTCGTAGCCTGAACGATCAGGAACAAGATAAATAACACGACTCCCGAAACCAGCGTCCACAACGTGGTCGGCGCTCCCCAACCATTGTGTTCTGCAGTAACAATGCCATATACCACCAAAACCAAGGCCAATGTGACGAGGATGGAGCCAATCACGTCAATGCTACCTTTTCTTCGCGTTCCTTTGGCTAAAAGTCCAGGTGACAGGAGCAACGCAAGTATACCCACGGGTACGTTTATGAGAAAGGTCCACTGCCAGCTAAGCCACTCGGTAATGACCCCGCCGAGAAACACGCCGGCCGACCCGCCGGCAGCAGCCGATGCGCCCCAGAAGCCTAATGCCTTCCCTAACTCTTTGGGGTTGCCGCCAAACAGCATCATGACAATCGTTAACGCAGATGGGGCGATTAATGCGGAACCGAATCCTTGCAGGGCCCGGCCAACATTAAGCGCCTCCTCGTTCCAAGCAAGCCCTGCCAGTAACGAAGCTAACGTTAGGATGGAGAATCCCCACATGAATATGCGGCGCTGACCAAATAGATCGGACAAACGGCCTCCAAGTAACAATAATCCGCCAAAGAAAATGACGTACGCGTTGAATACCCACTGCAAACTAGCCTGCGTATAGCCGAGCGCTTCTTTGATGGCTGGCAGTGCAACGCCGATAATGGATGTGTCCATTATCACCATAAAATTGGCAAGGCATAGCAAGGCCAGTGCTAACCAGCGCTTGGGATCTGCTTGCGGTAAGGACTGTGCATGATTCTTCACGATTTCTTTCCTCCTCCATAAAATACCATAATTATTGATAAACATATAGTATAGCCCCCTACCCTATATGTCAAGAAATTTTTGATTTACAATTGGAGAAGAATGATATACTCGTTGACCTGCAAAAGGGCCGCCTGCCCGCTGGACGACATCCTGCAGATCTGGCGGCCGATCACTATAAGAGATTTGTTGATATGACTTTCGGACTTGAAGGCTACGCGTTCCTCTTTTTCCAGGAATCCTTCAAAGAAACTACACGGTTAAATACAGGCTGACCTGCGTGAGAATACTTCGAGTCCAGGCAAAAGTAGCCATGCCGAATGAATTGATAGGTGATCCCGCTGCTTGCGGCTGCCATGACGGGTTCAAGAACAGCTCCCTTAATGACACGCTTGGAATCGGGATTAACAAGCTCCTTCCAATCGTTATCCGATTCGGAGATCACAGCATTCCCGTGGAGGAGTTTATCATACACATGCACTTCCGCGATGCAGACATTCTTCGCAGAAACCCAGTGGATTGTAGATTTGACCTTCCGATCATGGAAGCCCGAGCCACTTTTGGTCAACGGATCATAGGAACAATGAAGCTCGGATATTTCTCCCGTTGACGGATCTTTGACCACGCGCTCGCAGCGGATGAAATATGCTCCCTTCAGACGTACCTCGGCGCCTGGAAATAAACGGTGAAAGCCCGCGTACGGATCCTCCATAAAGTCCTCCCTTTCAATAAACAATTCCCTGGAAAAGACAACCTCCCTGTTACCCATGGCATCATTGAATTCGTTGTTTTTCAAAACGAGTAGCTCTGTTTGTTCTTCAGGGTAGTTCGTAATGACCACCTTCAAGGGATTCAGCACTGCCATGGCGCTGATTGCCCTCCCCTTCAGATCCTGGCGGATATGATAATCAAGCATCGCCGAATCGACGGTGGAATTTTGCTTGAATACATCCAACGATTCCAGGAATCCTTGAAGAGCTTCGGGGGTCACTCCCCTGCGCCTGAATGCTTTTAACGTGGACAATCTCGGATCGTCCCAGCCATCGACATAACCTCCTTCAACCAGTTCCCTGAGATACCTCTTGCTTGTAACAAGTCCGGATATGCTCAATCGGCCGAATTCACGCTGCTTGGGAGGCTCATGTACCTCAAGCTCGTTCAGCACCCATTCGTAGAGCGGACGGTGTTCCTTGAACTCTGCAGAGCATAAAGAATGCGTTATCCCTTCAATCCAGTCCTGAATCGGGTGGGCAAAGTCATACATGGGATAAAGGCACCAGTCATTTCCTGTGCGATAATGCTCGGCATGAATGATGCGTTATAACACGGGATCTCTAAGGTTGATATTCGGGGATGACATATCGATCCGCGCGCGGAGAACCTTAGCCGAGGTAGGAAAATCCCCTTCTATCATAAGTTCGAACAGACGGATATTTTCGTCTACGGAACGGTCCCGGTAGGGGCTGTTCTTCCCCGGTTCGGTTAGCGTTCCTCGATAAGCCGTTATTTCCTCCGGGGTCAGGTCACATACGTAAGCTTTGCCTTTTCGAATGAGTTTCAGCGAAGCCTCAACATAAAGGTCGGAATAGTCCGAACCGAAAGAAACGGGCGGATGGAGCCCCAGCCATTGCATATCTTCTTGTATAGCCTTCACATATTTGATATCCTCCTTCAAAGGGTTGGTATCATCAAAACGCAAACGAAACACTCCCCCGAATTTGCCCGCGATCGAATGGCTGATATGAATCGCGTATGCACTGCCGATGTGCAGATAACCGTTAGGCTCGGGTGGGAACCGGGTTGCGACGGGTCTGCTGTATGCTCCTGCATTGACATCCTCCTTGACGATTTTGGTCATAAAATCCATGGTTTCATCATTCATTTCTGATTTCATTCCTGCTTCCTCCCTGAAATAAAATGCATCTTTTAACGCCTCAACAACAAAAAAATCCCGCCTCCAAGACTGTTGTCTTGGGGACGAGATTGATGATCGCGGTGCCACCCCTGTTTGCGGAGTCCTCACGAACTTCGCCTCTTCAGGTACGGCGGCGCCACTCGGCTGCTTATACCCTAGCTCTGTAACAGGAGCTCCTGTCGCGCCATCCCTTGCTGCCAAGTTCCGGCGCCCCGCTCAGAGTCTTGGTTCAATGAACGTCATCCTGCTCCTTCTCAGCCTATGGGAGCTCTCTGTATGAATTCCGGTTCATTTACTCTTCTCTTCGCCGCGTTTATGGTTTGATAAATATTACCATCTTCATGTGAGGTTGTAAACCTTGTTTTTCATTCGTCCACGTGAGCCGTCTGAGTTTCGTAGACATGACCTTCATGGACGTTAACATCCATCCGCAGCGTGTTGGCCAGCGCGCGGCTGATCTCGCCTTTTTCAAACATGGTCTGTATTTCGTTTCGTTCGGCTTGTATGGCTTTGAGCTCCAGTTCCCTTCGTTCGGCGCTGAGCTTTTTACCATATTCATTCCTATGCGAATCACTCTGCAGCTGCAGTTCCAGCCCCCGATAATCAGCCAGAATGGTCTGGATCGCATCCGGACTCACTGTAGACTCCAAGCTCTTCACCTGTTCAATGGCCGCCTGAATGGCCGACAATTTGAGTGCTTTGTATGCATTCCAATTGGGATGCGAGACATCGAAGGGCTTGTCCTTTTTCATGACTCTGCGGACGATTCTTTGCAGCATGACCCAGCCCAGAATCAGCAGTTTTCTAAGCTTTAACCGGGTGGTCAGCATCACTTCGATTTTGCCAAGCGACGTTTGAAATTTATTCGCAAGCCCAGGCGTTATCTTTCCCTCCCGCAGCCATTGCTCAGCGACCCTTTTCTCTGCCTGCAATGCTTTCAGCCGAATGTCCAGGGTTTCTTTCAGAGCATCGCCCAATTCAGTCCTGTTCTTCAGCTTCGCCAGCTGCAGCCTGTGCGTGTAGGAAGAAACCAGCCCCATGCCTTCCTGGCGGTTATCGTCATTGATTTCCTCGCGAATGGCGAGCAAACCCGCTTCCAGCACACGAACCCTGGCCTCGCGTTCATTTTCTTCCAGACTGTCCGGAGCTGTCTTCGCTTCCCGTGTCAGCACCGGCAGAAGTGAGCTCGCGACAATAAGGGTGAGCAGAATGACGCCGGAACAAATGAATAATATTAAGCTTCTTTCCGGAAACGGACTGCCGTCCGCCAGCGTGAGCGGTATCGAGAAGGCGGCCGACAGCGTCAATGCACCCCGGACTCCAGACAACGCCGTGAGCAGGGCCGATCGGAAATGCCTGTTCACAGCCCAAACCCAGAGGAAACGAAGCAGTATCAGGACCGCGGTGATGAGCAGGATGTATCCGATAACCTGTCCGTTATTGTATGCGGGATCCTTCCATACCTCCGCGATGACAGCAGGGATTTCAAGTCCCAGCAAAATAAACACAAGGCCGTTCAGCGAAAAAAGAATCACCGACCAGGTGCTGTCCGAAACGACGCGCAGCCTCGCCGATGCTCTTCTCATTTTATCCCGTTCGATGGCATGGGTTACCCCGGCCGCAACGACGGCCAAAATCCCGGACACATGCATTTCCTCCGCGATCCAATAAATGATGAAAGGCGTCAGGATGATGATGAGCATATGTAACGTCACATCCTCCATACCCAAGCGCCGCAGCTGCATCCGAATGCCGATGACCAAAAATCCAAGCAATGCTCCTGCAATGATGCCTCCTACCGCGATGACAAGAAAGCTCCCAATCGCTTTGGGCAGAGAAAAATGACCCGTCACCGTCGCCGCGATGGCAAAATTGAAAGCGACAAGTCCGGAAGCATCATTCATTAATGCTTCACCCTCCAGCAGGCGCATAATTCTTCCCGGAAGCTTGACTCTACCGGAAAGCGAACCGACCGCGACCGCGTCCGTCGGCGACAAGATCGCTGCCAAGGCAAAAGCGGCCGACAGCGGGATCGCAGGAATGATTCCATGAATGAACGGACCCGCAATCAGCACCGTGGCGAACACAAGGCCAAGCGCAAGCAGCAAAATGCTGGAACGAAGCTGCCACAGCTCATCCCGTGGTGTGATTTTACCGTCATTAAACAGCAGAGGTGCGATAAAGAGCAATAGGAACAGCTCCGGATTGAGCGGAATATGATGCAGCCCTGGAATAAAGGTCGCAATCACGCCGAGAGCGATCTGAATTAACGGGACCGGAATAACGGGCAGAAAATGGTTGACGACATTGGAGATGCCTATAAGGATCAGCAGAACAAGAACCATCAGAAATATTTCCACTTGCCGCATCATCTCCCTTTTCATGAATGGATTACACCTATTGTGAACCAATTCATCGCGGATCATCCCAATCATGAATTTACATGAAGACTTCTAAGTCGCAATAAAAAAAGGGAACCCGCCTGTCGGCGGATTCCCCAGCAGCCGTGGATATCACGGTTCGCCAGCTTTCTGATGGACATCTTCCCTTCCTTTTATATCGTAATCAGAACATGAAATGAACCGACTCCCTTCCGGGGCCGGTTCATATATTCAGAAATGGGAAGCCTGCTCGGCGTATTTCACCACTCCAGTGGATATTCATCGTTATACCAGCGAATTCTCTTTATTGCGGCTCTTTTTCATAATCGCAAAGAGACCAATAACAACGTACATGGGAACGACGTAATAAAATGCTACGGTCAAATAAAACAGTCCATTAGGATTATTGTTCATTCCAAAACCGACGGCAAGTGCGATGAACAACAGCGCGTTCATGACTATCGCAATC
Source organism: Paenibacillus sp. SAFN-054 (assembly GCF_051966755.1). Taxonomy (NCBI): domain Bacteria; kingdom Bacillati; phylum Bacillota; class Bacilli; order Caryophanales; family Paenibacillaceae; genus Paenibacillus; species Paenibacillus sp. SAFN-054. The sequence continues at coordinate 895,680 of NZ_JBQCKS010000001.1, read as the reverse complement.
AGGACCTCATGCTTTTTACCAAAAATCAATATTCCGATTAACGCGGCAGTAAACAAAATAAGCAGTAATGTCATCATGGGTGGCTCCTCCTCATTACAATGATGCTTTATCATACGCGCTGATTCAGCATCCATTCACAATTTAGACACATTTAGGTTAACTAAAAGATACCATATTTAAACCATGATGAAAAGGCTTTCAATAAAATTTATTCAAAAGCCCATGATTTGAAGCCATGTCCTCTTTAAGGGCTCGCTCATAAGGATCTATTCCGCTCTCCATTTTAAATCAGCAAAGGCCCGGGGAAGTGAAGAAATTTCCTTCCCCGGAATGCTCCGCACATCATGAATAGCGCCTGCCTATTTTAATAATCCCATCAAAGGCATGATCGATCTCATCACGTTCATGCCGATTCGGATATGGGGAACGATCTGTCCGATCATCCCAAACATCCCTCTTCCGCGCCCGTTTCCCGGCCTTCTGTAACCAACGCCCCCCCTGCCTGCAGTGGGCCTGCCTGCGGCGGGCCGCGCGGCTCGTGTGAGCCCACCAAAGAACAGTGAACTTAATAATCCGGAAACTTGTGCTTTTTCTCTGCTTTGAAGAAGGGCATGCTGCTGATCCGGCTGCAAAGACGACAAGGTTACACCTCGACGATCCATACTGCTCATCGTACCGATGTAGCAGCTGCCGTCTTTCAAGACGACCATGACCGGCTGTCCCAGCCATTTGGCCGAAGCTTTATTTTGTTTCAACTTCCTTTTTGCGGGCATCCTCGTTCACCTCGTAATTCATTGTTATAAAGGTTAATGTATTCTGGCAAACACATATAAGCTTGTGCTAATTGTCCTTAATATTCGTTTGTCCCCTTTGATGGTTAATAGACTTCAGGACGAATATAAGGTAGAGTTAAATCACCTCAACATATGCCAAGATCAGCTGCTTATCACAACAACATCTTGATATGTGAGGATTCGTCCAATCGGAATTTGAAGGAGCATCCGCCTAATGCCAATCAAGATTATTACTGACAGCGGTTCTGATTTGCCCCTTGAGTACATTGAGAAATTCAACATTTCGATCGTAAAGCTCGCCGTTCATTTTCAGAACGAAAAAATGCATGAGGATCTGGATGACTGCGCTTTCTACGAAAAAATGCGTGAATCCAAGGATTTGCCGACAACGGCCAGTCCGAGCCCGCAGCAGTTTCTAGACAAATTCAAGGAAGTGGAAGACGGGACGGATATTCTTGTGATCAGCATGTCGTCCAACATCAGCAGCACATACCAAGCCGCCATGATTGCAAAAGAAATGTATGAAGAAGAAGGCCATCAGGCACGGGTGGAAGTCATCGACTCGAAGACCTTTTCCGGCGGTCTTTCCTTGCTCGTGGCTCTCGCGGCAAAGTGGTCGCAAACGAGCGGCTGCATCCTGGAGCTGAAAGACAAGGTTCATCAGCAGGTAAAGGATATCAGCGCGTTTTTCACGCTGGACACGCTTGAAAATGTCATGAAGGGCGGACGACTGAGCCGGTTATCCGGAGCGGTTGCATCCGTGCTTAATATAAAGCTGCTTCTAAAAGTCAGCGCAGAAGGAACGGTTGAAGTGGTCGAGAAGAACCGCGGCTTTCAAAAGGCCTTATCCAGCATTATGGCTCGTCTCGAGGAAAAGCCGCATGATTATGAAAAAGGCATTCTCGCCATCGTTCACAGCAACTGCGAAAAGCGTGCGCTGGAATTTAAGGAACGAATACTGGAAAAGCACCCATTCAAGGAAATACTGTTCTCCAACATGGGGCCGATCATGGGTGTCTATGCCGGCGAAGGCGGTATTGGCGTAGCGTTTTAAATAAGAAAAGCTGATCTTCGGTTAGTATTCCGAGATCAGCTTTTTAATTTATGAGGAGACCATTTTTTCTGGCTGTATTATCAGCTTCCGCTTTCATGCACCCAAACGCGCATTTCGCCCTTTTCCCTGTTGCACCAGGCATAATAAGGTATCGCCGTTATCGTCTGTGGAAGCAGCTTCGGCGTTTCGGAAGAATAAAGTCCGGCCGGTGCCTGTACCCGGTACCCGTCTACCGTAATCTTCACGATTCCGTTCAGCAATTGTTCGTCATACTCAGCCTTGAAGCTGCTGTTATGAGGGATGCGCAGTGCTGCCAGGTTGCTTCCGTTATCCGTCTCTTCCACGCAGTACACCACAGGCCCGCGTTGGAGGGCAATCTGTCCCTGGTTCATCGATACAAGCGGATGGCTTCTCAGACGTTCGACAGGCATGGGGAGCTCGAGTGTGACGGTGTCGTTACCAGACCAGCTGCGGCTGATGTGAACATAACCGTCTGTCATCGGTTCTGCCGCCACTTCTTCCCCGTTGATCCATAACCGGGCATGTTTGCACCAGCCGGGAATACGAAGTGCCAGATTGAAGCGCACGCTTTCGGCAGCAGCTATGCACAGCTCGATCTTGCCGTCCCAAGGATAATCATGTGTTTGTTTTATCTCCATCTCCCTGCCATGGAAGGATACTTTGGTTGTTCCGGCGATATACAAATGGGCATACAAGGTATCGTCGCTCTGTCCGTAAACGTGATCCTCCACGGAAGCGATCATGCGAGCCAAATTCGGCGGACAGCAGGCGCAGAAGAACCATTTTTTACGCTCTGTCTTGACATGATTCTGGTCTTTTCTCACTTTCTGAAAAGGATTGACTTCGAGCGGATTCACATAAAAGAAGCGTTTGCCGTCCAGGTCCATTCCGCTAATCGTCCCGTTGTAGAGGGCTCGCTCTAACACATCCGCGTACTGGCGATCCGGGGTAAGCTGAAGCATCCGGCTTGCCCAAAAAGCCAACCCGACCGACGCGCATGTCTCGCAGTACATACTGTCGTTCGGCAGATCATGGCTGCAGGTGAAGGCTTCACCATTAACGGCAGATCCGATCCCGCCTGTCACGTACATTTTATGCCCCGTGACATCCTTCCACAGCAGCTCACAGGTATTCTTGAGCTCTATGTCCCCTGTGATCGCAGCCAGATCGGCCATGGCGATGTACAAATACATAGCCCTCACCGCATGGCCGACTGCTTCCGTCTGCTCTCTCACCGGCTTATGTGCCTGTTGGTAAGCAAACCCCAGACCAAAATTCATGTTGTTTTCGTCATTCCATGTGGGAGGCGCACCGGATTCCTTCCGCTTTTCGCGTTCCTCTATGAAATATACCGGCTCGCGTCCCCGCTCATCGATAAAATAGCGCGCTAGGCTCAGGTAGGCTTCCGTACCGGTCACCTCATACAGCTTCACGAGCGCGAGTTCAATCTCTTCATGACCCGGATAACCTCTGCGTTGACCCTCTTCCGGGCCGAATTCGCGTTGAATCAGTGCTGCGTATTTTTCCATGATGTGCAAAAGCGCTTTTTTCCCCGTAGTTTCGTAATAAGCCACCGCCGCTTCAATAAAATGTCCTGCGCAATACAGCTCATGATTGTCCCGCAGATTCGTCCACCGGCGATCCGGTTCCTTGAGCATATAGTAGGTATTTAAATAACCATCTTCCGCCTGTGCTCGGCCAAGTAATCCGATCAGGTCGTCGGCCTGCTTTTCCAGCTCCGGATCCGGATGGTCTCTCAAGCTATAGGCGACCGTCTCCAGCCATTTCGCAACATCGCTGTCCTGGAATACCGTGCCGTAATACTCTCCGTCCGATTCCCCGGCCGCTATCCGGAAATTCTCGATCGCGTGGCTCGGCACCGTATCCGCAAGCTGATCGTTCAGGGCTTTCCACTGATAAGGAATCACCTCATTCGCCACGACATCCTTATACGTTTTCCAGAATCGGTCTACCACGACCACATGCTTAACAGGCGTAATCTTTTTCACCAGAACAACCATTCCTTTCGTATGTAATCTTACATACTTAATTCCTGATTCAATTCAAAATAATAAGTGATATACTTGATATTGCTCATATTTTGAATTCCATATGGGTCATTGTAGCAGAACGCCCTTTTCGAAACATCACATATCCGAACCATTAGTTGTACGATTTCACACAAAGGAGAAGCATCATGAAGAGTTCAGGGTATCTTTCCTTTCTTGCCCCTCCCTTCCCCTATTTCATCGAGGGCAACGTGACGACCTACCGGAAAGGGGAATCGCATCCGGAGCGGTATCGACTCGGTTATTTTGATGTCATTATCGTCAAAGCCGGAGCCTTGTCGCTGGGTGAAGAGAATCAGACATGGGAACTGACAGCGAATGAGGCGCTGATCCTGGAGCCGGACAAGCATCATTATCCGACCGGGGCATGCCGCTCGGAAACGTCCTTCTACTGGTTCCATTTTCAAACACCTAACCGGTGGTTACATCAGCACGAGCCGGATCAGTTAACAGGGAGTTCCTCCATTTCCAAGCTTCATTTTCATGCGGAACATACAACCATACATCTTCCCAAATATCAGCAAGTTGCCTACCCGGCGGAATTGTTCAACGTACTTGATCTGCTCATGGCTTCGACGCTGAAGCCCGGCAAGCTGGCATTGTGGGAAACCCAGATGACATTCATGAAAGCCGTCCAATGTCTTGAAATGGACCGTCACCAGAAGGATCGTAGCGCGCAATTAGCCGAACAGGTTGAACTGTATCTCAAACAGCATTATGATCAGCCGATAAGCAACAAGGACTTGTCCTCTCATTTTCATGTCCATGAAAATTATTTGGCCCGATGCATGAAAGCCACGTTCAATCGCACTCCGCTGGAGTATTTGCTGCAGTACCGTCTGGAGCAGGGACGAAGCCTGTTGATCCAGACGGACGCCTCCATCCAGCGGATTACGGAGGAAGTAGGCTTTTCGCAGGTGAGCTATTTTTCAAGATGTTTCAAGGATCGGTTCGGGTTATCGCCGCACAACTTCCGGAAGCAGTACAGGAAGCCTTCGGACTGATTTCTTCTTTCCTTGAAGCTCCCACTGCTAACAATAGGTATGTAGCTGCGGGGGGACGAACCATGCCGAATAAGCAAAAGACAAAAAAAACGCTCTTCAATCAAATGGATGCGTTCAAACAACCATTCTCATCAGAGCGATTTACTAACGGGTTCATTATAAAAATTTAGAGAATATATATTCCCGGCATATCCATGGCAATTCTAATCCAGCACGCCATACGGCAAATGCTGCGGCATCGGATGAGGGCGTTCGCATGTGCTCTGCATCATGTAATACTGATTATGGTCGGAGGAATCATGGAATGCATGCATGGCTTCCAGCACATGGTAGGCAAGGCTTCCATTCGCCCGGTTCATCCGTCCGCTGCTTATCGCATGCACCATATCCAGGACGCCGATCCCTCTTGAGTTGGCGGCATATCCATGGGACAGCGGAATTTCCTTCCAGTCCTGTGAATCGTGACGCTTCAGCAAGACCGGCCCCCCAAACGTATTCGGATCGGGGACGCTGATCGTGCCTTGGCTTCCATAGACCTCAATCCTTGGCAGCTGGCTGTCGCCGAACACATCAAAGGATGTGATCATGGTGCCGATGGCCCCGCTATGGAATTCCAGCACGCCGGCAATATGAGTCGGCGTCTCGACCTGAATCGTCTGACCGAATTTTTTGCGGCTGCTAATCGTTCTTTCCGGATACGAAATCTTCGTCATGCCTGCCACCCGCTTCAGCGGCCCGAGCATCGCGACCAAAGCCGTCAAGTAATATGGGCCCATGTCGAACATCGGACCACCGCCTTTGGCATAATAAAATTCCGGGTCCGGATGCCAATGCTCATGCCCGCGCGCCATCATAAACGCGGTTGCGGCGACCGGCATGCCGATCCAGCCGTCCTCGATCAATTTGATGCAGGTCTGGATGCCGCCTCCAAGAAACGTATCCGGCGCGCCGCCGACGAGAAGCCCCTTCTCTTTTGCTCTCATGAGAATGGCCTGGCCCTCTTCACGTGTCACTGCCAGGGGCTTTTCGACATAGACATGCTTGCCTGCATCCAGGATATCGAGACACACCTGCGCATGAGCGCCTGGAATTGTAAGATTCACGATGAGGTCAACCTCCGGGTCCGCGAGCAGCTCGCTCACAGTACAGGCTTTCGATATACCGAACTCTTCTGCCCGGGCCCTTGCACGCCCGACATCCAGATCCGCGCATGCCGATACGTGTACGGTGCTGTACGACTTCAGATTCTCAAAATAGATGGCGCTGATATTGCCGCAGCCAATAATACCAACATTCAGTGTTTTCATGTCCAACAGCCTCTTTCGGTTCATAATCTCTGTTAAACTTGGCTATCCTGCATTCCCGTATACGCTCCGCCTATTGCCTGATCCTGCGCCTTTAATTTACCTTCTGCGGCCCACGTCAATCCTCTGCGCATCATCTCCTTAACCGGCGGAAGCTCGATCACATTCGCCTGGTGCCCGAGCGAGCAGTAGTACACGCGGCCGAGCCCCCAGCGCTTCGTCCAAGCTACCGGCATGTCGACGGCCTTGTTCAGCACATGGGGACCATCCGCTACCGGAAACCGCGTCGTTGCCAGTACCTCGACGGCCGGATCGACATGAAGATAGTACTGCTCGGTGGAAACGTCGAAATCCTCAATCCCTTCCACCAGCGGACTGGACGTATTGGCAATGTGGATCCGGTGCGGTGTTCCGTCATTGCCCGGATGAGCCACCCAGTTGCCGCCCGTCATAAACTGCCAGTCGACGTTGTTCCGGAACGCATCACACATCCCGCCATGACAACCTGCCAAACCGACACCGCTCTGCACGGCTGCGGATACATTATTGACCCTCTCCTGGCTGATCTCATCCATCGTCCAGACCGGAACGATCAGATCAAGCGCTTTCAACTTGGCTGCATCATCGAAAGCCGACAGCGTGTTTGCTACTTCCACCTCATATCCTTCCTGCTCCAAAACCGTTTTGAAAATACCAGCGACCTCTTCAGGCTGATGCCCAAGCCAGCCTCCCCATGCGATCAATGCTTTCTTCATTGGTGAACATCTCCTTCGGGTTGATTTCTATGTTTATAGCTCTTCCGTTCTTACCCAGCGCCGCTCAGCTATCGACAGCTTTACTGCCTCCAGCACCTGCTGGCATTTGACCCCGTCCGCAAAGTTCGGCACCGGCTGGCGATCCTCCTCGATGGCTTGCAGCAGTTCAACCGTTTCATGAATAAACGTATGCTCGAACCCGATGGTATGGCCGGGAGGCCACCAGGCTTCGGCATATGCATGAGCCGGGTCCGTTGCCAGAATTCGGCGGAAGCCCTGAACGTCCTCATCGTCATCGGTAAAATAAACCTGCAGCTCATTCATCCGTTCGAAGTCGAATTTCACGCTGCCCTTGCTGCCATTGATTTCAAAGGAATTCGTACAGCGATGTCCGGCAGCAAAGCGGGTAGCCTCGAAGGTGCCAAGCGCACCGCTTGCGAAACGTGCCATGAAGGCAGTCGCATCATCAACGGTGACGGCACCTCTTTCATTGCTTTGGCTGCCCTTGGCGCTGAGTCCGCTCATGGAACCCGGAAGCGGACGTTCCTTTATGAATGTCTCGCTCATCCCGATCACCTCTTCGATGTCGCCGAGCAGATAATGGGCGAGATCGATCGTATGCGCACCCAAATCTCCAAGCGAGCCTGAACCCGCAATGTCCTTTTGCAACCGCCACACGAGCGGGAATTCCGGATCAATGATCCAATCCTGAAGGAACCAGCCGCGGAAGTGATAGATCTCTCCGAGCCTTCCCTGCTCGATCAGTTGACGCGCAAGCTGAACGGCCGGCGCGAAACGGTAGTTAAAGCCGACCATATGCTTGATCCCAGCTGCTTCGGCCGCTGCCAGCATCTCGCGTGAATCCTTAAGCGATAAAGCGAGCGGCTTCTCGCAAAAGAGATGCTTTCCCGCCTTGGAGGCTGCAAGCGCAATGTCTTTGTGCATGTCGCTTGGCGCATTAATATCGACCAGGTCAATGTCATCCCGCTTCAATAAATCATGCCAATCCGTCACATATCCGTTCCAGCCGAACTGCCTGGCCGCAAGGGATACGCCTTCAGGGTCACGCCCGCAAATCGTCTGCATGACGGGCTGGGCAATCTGAGGAAAAAACATCGGGATATCCCGGTATGCGTGACTGTGCGCTTTCCCCATAAACTTGTATCCTACCATTCCGACACGTATCTGTTTCATTGAAATCCATCCTCCTTCTTATCTTAAATGCGATGAATATCCCTGCGCGCTGCTCCTTCTCGTCGATGCTCTTATCACCAGTTTCGTTTCCATTTGCATCGAATGATTTCGGTGCCCACCGTCATCCTTCTGGTGATCCTGCGGCTTGATCTCTTGCAGAACCAGCTTCGCCGCCTCTTGGCCCATCCGATAAAAAGGAACGGACACGCTTGTTAGCGGAGGGTCCGTGATGCGAGCGCCATCCGAATCGTCGTATCCGGCGACGGCAATATCCCTGCCCGGAATCAGTCCCAACTCGCGAAATCCCTGCATCAGCCCGATAGCCATCCGATCATTTGCGGCGAATACCGCATCGATATGGCCGATGCTGCGAACGAATCGTGATGCTGCCTCATATCCGCTGGTCCGGCTGTAATTTCCGGTCTCCAGCCAAGGTAATGGTATCGCTTTCATGAAATCGTCAGACGCTGCATCCCCTTCCCATATGCCTGCTTCCGTCATCGCCCGCACATACCCCCTCAAGCGGTCTCTGCTATTCGAGTAGTGCGCGGGACCGTTCAAGAAAGCGATGCGGCGAAAACCCTCATTGAGCAGATGCTTAACCGCTTCATACGCTCCGCGTTCATGGTCCGCATCCACCTCCAGGAAGCTCTCCCCTTCAAAATGCTGATTGACCAGGCAAAAAGGATATCCGGCTTCTGCGAGCGCCTTTAAAGCTTCTCGTTCCTCAGCTGTATCCGTCGTACCGAGCAGGATGCAAGCATCCACCTTCTGCGAGCGGAATAAATCCATGTAACCACGATCCGTTTCAGGCGTGCGGAAAATGAGCAGCATGTCATAACCAAGCTCCCGGACCTGCTCACCAATGCCGTTCAGAATCTCGGAGAAATAATACGTCGAGAAAATATTCACCTTGGGCACGTATGGAAGGACCACTCCGAGATTACCGCTTCGGCGGCGGGCAAAACTTTGGGCGATCGCATTGGGGTAATAGCCGAGCTGTTCGGCGGCTTCTTGCACCCGGCGCCTCGTTTCCTCCTTCATCGGTCCGACATGGTTCAGAACGCGGGAAACCGTCGCTTCCGATACGCCGGCCAGTTCGGCAACCGCTTTTCTAGTTACAATTGGGAATCACGCCCCTTCTTTTCACCATCTATTCACTGCAAATCTTCTCGTCATCTTATTTATGTACGCGCGTACATTATTACTCATAACCGCCTTGAAAGTCAAGCATATGCTATAAAAAAAGCATCCGGCGGCTCGCCGGATGCATTGCTGACCATAGAATATTTCTGTTGTCCGCAACCCCGATTTTTTTATTGTGGCGCGGCATGAAGCATGAGCTTGGTTTCAGCGATTTCCTGCCCGTTTAACAGCAGTACGATGCGATGTTCACCCGGATAATGCTTGCGTGTCGTCAAATCCGCCCAGCTGATTTTGCGTGTCCCGGACAGCTTGCTTCCGCCGGGCACCGTTTTATCGGATAACAGAAATAACTTGCGTGAGGTCTGGCCGTTTGCTTTTACATAATATACCCCGTATTCGATCCTCAGACGGATTGGCTCGCCTTCCCGTGCTGCAATCGTATAGCTTAGCTCGCTGCTTCCTCCAATAGTGGTTGCCACAGGTTCGACGGAAAGGGCCGATTCCTCGGCAAGGCTTACCCCCTCATCGGCTTGCGCATAGCCAAACAGCTCCAGGATTTCGGGATTTGCCTGCCTGATCAGCGATCTGCAGCCATGTCTGACAATCCAGTTGGTATGAGGGCTGCTGCCCATCCAGCGTTTCGCAAGCCGGATAATGATCTCCGGATGATCCTTGGCAATATCGTTCATATTGTTGGCTACGCTTTTACGAACATAAAGGGACGGATCTTCCTTCAGCTCTTCCAGCACCTCAAGCACGGGAGACGGATCCTTCTTGAACATTGTTAATGCCTGTCCCCACGGCAGGCGCGGCCTGGCTCCTTCGCTTGCGAGACGTCTGACATGTTCGCTCGGATGCCCGGACCAATCCAGCATCTGCTTCATCATCCGCCTGGGATCTTGAATAATGAACACTCTCACCGCGAATTCGGCGGATGAGCGCTGCGTGAACCTTTCCAGGGCTTGCATGGACAGCTCCCAATCCTTCGGCGCTCGTCCGAACACCTCTACGAAGTCCGGAAAGAATAAGTAAGGAAATCCGACGCATTCCTCATCGATCTGAAACAGAATGCGGATGGCATCATCGTAGGTATCCGGCAGACCATGACCAAGCGCCTCAGTGATTCGCCGCGTTCTTGCCTTCAGGGCCATCTCCTCCCAAGAATGATCCATGATATGGGTGATGAAGCCTTGAATATCGAAAGCCGGGTAGACACTTCGTACCTTTTCGCCGAATCCTTGCAAAAACTCCCGATTGTACATTGCTTTTAATGCCTCTGCCATGATTCATGATCCTCCTAGTGCAAACCTGAATTCTACTTATACTAACTATAACACCTGAGGTAAAAGCTTCCTATCAAAAGAAAACCCCATTTCCCGGTTGTACTTCACACCAAGAAACGGGGTAATAGCCATATTGATACGCCATTCCTAGCTCTATTGCTTCTGCTGCTCCATATAGTTCCGCATGTTCATCATATACTCCGGTGCATCCATGGGATCACTAACGATCATCTCAATGATGCATAATCTGCTGCTGCATTCGGCTTCAGCTCTCGTAATAGCCTCATCCAGCTCTTGATTGGTGCGCACGGTTACGGTATAAGCATCGCCTCCGAACGCCTCCGCCAGCTTGGTATAAGACCACTGCGGAATTTTGTTGTATGTCTGGTTTTCCGTTTTCACATTCAAATATTTCTCAATCGTATAGCCGTCATTGTTGAGAATAAAGATGATCGGCTTGCAGCCGTAATACAGCATCGAGCTGATCTCCTGCGCCGTCAGCTGCAACGACCCGTCGCCGGTGAACAGCAATACTCTGCGGTTCGGTGCCGCAATGCATGCGCCATAGGCGGAAGGCGTGGCATAACCGATCGACTGCCAGCTCCCCTCGGCGATATAGGTTGCATCCTGCGGCAGCTTCACCTGCGACATGCCGTAGAAGAAGGTTCCCGTTTCGGGAATGACGATATCGCCCTTGCTCAGCATGCGTTGAAACCGCGGATAATACGATGCCGCTCTGAGAGGATCGGCGGCATTCCCCTTCAATATATCGTAAGGAAATGCCGGCTTGGATACCTCCTCCTGCTGCCTATATCCCAATGTCTGTAGCGCCAGCAGTATATCCTCCGCCATCACGTTCGGATACTCGGCTGAAGCCACCTTCACTAGATTCGGCTGGATATCGATCAACCGAAGCGGATTCAGCTTTGCCGTAAAGTTCGCCGTGTTCGTATCTGACCAGACCAATCCGGACGCAATCACGACATCGGCAGATTCCACGATCTCCCTCACGTCAGGACTTCCGAAAGCTCCGCCATATATTCCGATGTATTGCGGATGACTTTCATCGAAAGCCCCTTTCCCGAACACGGTGGATGCCACGGGTACGTTCATCGTTTCGGCGAGCTTGCGCACGTATTCTTCCCAATGGAAACGCTGTGTCTTGACATCCACCAGCAATACGACTTTTTGAGCGCCGTTCAACATGGGCTTGATTTGATCAACCGCCGCTTGAAGCGTCGTCTGATTCGTCGCCGCTAAAGGCATTTCCGGCTCCTGATGAGCCATAATGGGCTGATTGACCAGATCGTCCGCTACGACAAGGTATACCGGTTTCTTGCTCTTTTTAGCAATATGAATCGCATTTGGAATCTCGATGGCTGCATTTTCAGGGGTTAATACGGCTGTGTAGGCCGTGATCGGCTCATACACTTTTCGAAATACATCGTAATCGCCATCCATCAACGTATGATGCATCAGCTTCCTCGCCTGCTGCGCCGTGTTCGGCGGCGATCCGACGATATGAATGATGGGGACATGCTCGCTGTTCGCGCCGGCAATCGCATTGCAAGCGCTCATTTCACCGACGCCAAACGTCGTTATCAGGACCGACAGTCCTTTAAGCCGTGCATATGCATCTGCTGCATAGCCGGAATTCAGCTCGTTTCTGCCATTTACGAAGCGAATGCCTTCATACCGCTCCAGCGTGTCAAGGAGACTAAAATTATAATCGCCGGGCACGCCGAAAATATCGGTGATCCCTTCTACTTTTAAGCGATCCAAAAGATACCCGCCCAGCGTTTTGCCGTTTGGAATTGCCTGTATATTCGTAGTGTTCTCCATTTTGAAACCCTCCCAACCGGATTCTGCAATCAGACTCTGTATAACATTACCCTTTCCTGGGAAGGTTATTCGGTTGGCAACGTACGAGCAATCAGCAGCAACAGCTTCCGGGCGTTATGCTCCTTCTTCGCAGGCTCCCATGATGGGGTTGTCAATCTCCTTCACAGGTTTCTTGCGGCCTCCAACTTTAAATATCAGAATACCGCCAACAATCACCAGTACACCGGCCAGCTGCTTCAGCGTAAAATCCACCTTCTCAAGTCCCAACCAGCCCATGGAATCAAACAGCAAGGCGAACCCGAGCTGAGCGACCATGCTGATTGAAACGCCAAAGGTCGGACCCAGTCGGTTGATCCCCTGCACCATGCAGGTTACAACGCCCACGCCGATCAGACCGCTGAAGCAGTACCAAAGCTTTAATTGACTAAGATTAAACATCGCCGTTCCCTCAAACAACAACCCGAGGATGAAGGACGCAGCAAAACCCAGTCCCAGCACCAACGTCGTCGTTGTCCAGGAGCCGATGTGAACATTGACTTTATTATTGAAAATATTTTGCAGGCTGACGAGAGAACCGGCGAGCAATGCCAGTAAAAGTCCCAGTAACATTCTTGATCACTCCTATTCGTTCTTCATTTATTCATAAATGCTGTCACCGGCAATGGCTGAAAGCCGTTCACGGTCCTTCACGTGTATGAAGCCTTTGCCCCGTTCCAGAATTCCATCGTTGCACAGCTGCAATATGACGCGATTCAAATGTCTGTAGCTTGTACCGATCAGGTTCGCCGCATCGCGAAGCTCCGAAGTGCTCAGCTGTCCGGTGAACAGAACATCGGAAGGATCAAACGATACGGACAGGATATAGCTTGCCAGCCGGACCTCTACCGGATACATCAAATTGAAACTGAGCGCATTTGATTTCATATAAAACTTGCCCGTAATGATTTTCAGCAAAAATTGAAGCAGCGGGGTGTGGTCTTTCGCGTACATGTTCAGCCAGTGGTGGTGAATGGCAATCATATGCACCGGAGAAACCGCCTCGACGGTATTGATAAAATCAGCTTCCTGGATATATTCCACATCCCCGATCACTTCGAGGGCATTTTTAAAAGAAATAATGAGCGTTTTGCCTTCGGTAGAGGTGTTGTATACCTTGATTTTCCCTTTGACCAGCACATACAAATATAAGGCCGGCTCACCCTGGGAGCAGATAAGCTCTCCCTTCTCAAAGCTGCAAAGACTCATATGAGGATGCAGCTTCTCATGAAAAATATCTTCTAATTGATGCTGATGCATATAATCGGCGATCCGTAAGTGGTCTTTGGTCTCTTTCATGACAGCTTTATCCCTCATTCTTCCCGTTTACTTGTATTTTCGGGTCCATTATACGATTAAAATTTCAGGATCACCACACCCGCAATCATCATGCCGATACCGACAAATTGCGAGAGACCCATTCTTTTCTTTGGCAGGCCAAACCATCCATAGTGATCCATCAGGAATGTTAATACGAGCTGAGCGATAATCACCAAGGCCACGGTAAGCGTCACGCCGATATGCTGAATCGCGGTTACGTTGCTGAAAATGATTACCGCCGCATAAGCTCCGGCACTCAAATACAGGGGTTTGACCTTTTTGAAGCCTTGAGGCTTGAAGTCCCTGAATATCAACAGAAGCACCAGAGCCGCAACAAAACCCGTAAGCTGAGTAAGGGCAGCTGCCTGCCATGTGCCAATTCCCTGGGATATGCGCGCATTGGCTACTCCCTGCAGCGTAATGAATGCGCCGCCTAACAATGCAAAAATGATTCCTTTCATGGCTCCATGCTCCTTAGAAAACGTATATTTGATAATCATTAAATAATAAATCCACGATTCAAAGAAAGGACATATGTCCTCAATTCCATGAAGCCGCACAATTTGTTTGATTAAAACGCCAAAAGCCGTTCAATCATCAGACTGAACGGCTTCTATTCAAGACCCCTGGAATTCAAGAATTCAGCCCTGCTCTGCTGCTTTTATGGCTTCTTGGACCGTCATTCCAAGCGCATCCATGCTTCCGATCCCCTGGAAATGCATATAGATGATGGGAGGTTTCTCGCCAATTTGATGGTTGTGAACGGCAGATATTTCGATGTTTCCTTTACGAAGAACATCGATCACCCGGTTCACTTCATTTCCTAAAAGCGCAAATTCCCCAATCACTACCGTCCTGTCACCGGCCTTCTGGAAATTAGCTCCGAAACCCAGCTCAATGGTTTCCGGAAGCATCGCGACGCCCAGGTTCGTAACCGGGATGTTTTTGCGCATGATCTCCACTTTGCAGATTCCGCTTTCCTCTTTGACATCCTTCTTAAAGATCTTAACAAGCGGTTTACAGACGTTAGAGCTCACGCCGTCACCATGAGTGACCCCGGCAGGCATGAGCAGCAAACCAAAAATCCATAGCAGAAACACAGTCTTTCTCACGTTGAATTCCTCCTGTACAAGAATGGGAATACGTTTATTGTCTCTACTTTTGGATGGGGTATTCATGAGCGTCACGTTAGGGCTTTCCCTATTAAAAAACCACACTGCTTACGTAAGCAGTGTGGTTATCTTCCGTTCCAGGAACGAATCCATGAAGCGTGCTATTCTTTCGCTATAATCTCATTTCGGATCTTAGCCGAAATGTCATGGACCGTCATGATTCCCAGATCTCCTTCGCCGCGTTTCCGGACCGAGACGTTATCCGAGCTCTTCTCCTGTTCGCCAAGCACGAGCATGTAAGGTACCTTCTCAAGCTGAGCCTCGCGAATCTTGTAGCCGAGCTTTTCGCTTCGCGCATCGATCTCAACCCGAATGCCGGCTTCCTCCAGCGACTTTTTCACTTCATACGCATAATCGATATAGTTCTCGGATACCGGCAGCAGCTTCGCCTGAACCGGTGACAGCCACATTGGAAAGGCTCCTGCATAATGCTCGGTCAGCATGCCCATGAAGCGGTCAATGGAACCGTACACCGCACGGTGTATAACGACCGGGCGGTGCCTTTGGCCGTCCTCGCCGACATAATCGAGATCAAATTTCTCAGGCATCTGGAAATCCAGCTGAATCGTACCGCACTGCCAGCTCCGCTTCAGGGCATCCAGGATATGAAAGTCGATCTTCGGACCGTAAAAGGCGCCATCCCCTTCATTGATCCGGTATTCGATCCCGCGGTTGTCGAGCACACTCTGCAGCGATTGCTCCGCCTGGTTCCACAGCTCGTCGGAACCCATGGAATCTTCAGGGCGCGTCGAGAGCTCGATATGATATTCGAATCCGAACACCCGGTACATATCGCCGATCAGCTCGATGATCCGTCCGATCTCTTCCTCAATCTGCTCCGGAAGGACGAATACATGCGCGTCATCCTGGCAGAATGTCCGAACGCGAAGCATGCCGTTCAACGCTCCGGAGAATTCATGCCGATGCACTTGGCCGAATTCTGATATGCGGAGAGGGAGATCCCGGTAAGAGCGCAGCTTATTCTTAAAGATCAGCATGTGACCCGGGCAGTTCATCGGTTTGAGCGCATATGTTGTCTCATCCACGTTCGTAAAGTACATATTATCTTTGTAATGATCCCAGTGCCCGGAGTTTTCCCACACCCTGTTGTTCATCATGAGCGGGGTCCGCACTTCCTCGTAATCTCTTCTTCGCTGCATATCCCGTGCGAAATTCTCAAGCTCCGTACGGATCGTCATGCCTTTTGGCAAATAGAAGGGCATCCCTGGCGCTTCCTCCGAAAACATGAACAGCTCTAGCTGCTTGCCAAGTTTGCGATGATCCCTTTTCTTCGCTTCCTCCAGCAAATGAAGATGCTCATCCAGCTGAGCCTGCTTCGGGAACGCCGTTCCGTAAATCCGCTGCAGCATTTTGTTGTTTGAATCGCCGCGCCAATATGCTCCTGACACATTCAAAAGCTTGAACGCCTTAATGCGTCCAGTCGATGGCAGGTGCGGTCCCCGGCACAGATCGGAGAACTCGCCTTGATCATAAATCGAGATGACGGCATCCTGAGGGAGATCATGGATCAGCTCCAGCTTTAGCGGTTCTTCCAGCTTTTCGAACCATGCATAAGCTTCTTCCCTGCTTACGACCCTCCGAACGATCGGCAGGTTCTCTTGCGCAATGCGGGTCATTTCCTTCTCGATGGCTGCAAGATCGTCCAATGACAATGGCTTCTCCATATCGACGTCATAATAAAATCCGTCCCCGATGATGGGGCCGATGCCAAGCTTAACTGCTTGCTCACCGTAAATCCGCTTCATCGCCTGTGCCATGAGATGGGCCGTGCTGTGCCGGTATACTTCCAATCCCGCCGGATGATCCAGCGTCACGATTTCCAGCCTGCAATCTGCATCTACGGGCTCGTTCAGATCAACAGGCTTGCCGTCAATCATGCCTGCGACTGCACTCTTTTTCAACCCGATGCTGATTGAATCGGCGATTTGCTCTATCGTGGTGCCTTTCGCATACCTCCTACTTGTTCCATCTGGCAGCATCACTTGGATCTCCATGTCATTTTACCTCCGTTTCTTTCGTTTTAGTTTGATTTATGAACGCAAAAAAACGCATCTCTCCACCAAGGGACGAGTGCGTTCAGCTCGTGGTTCCACCCTCATTCAACCTGCAGCAATAGACTTTGGCCCCGTGGCCGAAGAGCTGTTGCAGGTTCTTATTGGAATCCGATAACGGGGACGAACCGGTGCCGCTTACTGCCGCATTCTAAACTTGGAATGCAGGTTCAACGCCACGGCTACAAAGGGGTAATTTCAAACCGGTTTCCGTAAGAAGCTTTCAGCCGGTGGCTTCTCTCTCTGGGCGGCTCGTGTATGAAATCTTGTCTTTGATCTTAGCCGGATCTAGAATTAACGTTATTATAAACCTAAGCGTGATGATAAAGTCAAGTAAATAATTCGCGATTAATCAAAAAAGGCACCGCAAATAGTTCTGCGACGCCAGTAATATGTAATGTTTATGTCATGTATTTTTATCAGGCTAAAAAGTCGAAGAAGCCTGACTCAGTAAGGATGTCAGCGTATCAACATCAGCGGCTTGTCCTTAACGCAGCTTGATCGTTTCTCTTGATCATTTTTCTTTCCGGCGGTCCTTCAAACATCCCATTTTTTTGCGTTATTGCTTGACGATCTGCCAGGTTACACCAAATTTGTCCACCACTTCGCCATAGTACGCACCCCATGGCTGGAGTTCGAACGGATAGACCAGCTCTCCGCCTTCCCCAAGTTTTTCATAAGCTGTCCGGGCTTCGAATTCGCTGTCATACGATAAACCCAAATTGATGCTTCGGTTAGCGGCAAGCGGTTCAAAAGCATCCGACAGCATGAGGATGTTGCTGCCTGCAAGGGAAACCGCCAAATGCATGATTTTGTCCTTCATAGCCTCCGGCGTACCGGGTATCTCCCCGTATGACTTCGCCACAATAATTTCGCCGCCCAGGGCTTCCTTATAAAATTCTGCTTGCACCCTTGCATTGTCCGATCTGATATAAGCGTTTAACTGTGCTCCCATATTGTTCAACAACCTTTCTTTTCGTCTATTATCTGGCATTCCGGTTTTATCCATTACCTGATTTTCCGGGCCTTCAATCATACGACGAACGGCGATCGGCAATATCGACAGATCCATCAATTTTTCCAAAAAAACTTTTTCAGCGGTTCTGGCACAGCTCAGCGCGCTCAAGCAGCAGCACGCGTTCCCGTTCATTTCGTGTCAGCGCCGCGGCGCGCTCGAACTCTGAACGTGCCTCTTCGAAACGGTTCAGCTTGAACAGCAAATCACCTCGGACGCTGGGCAGCAGGTGATAGTTTCTCAGCGCAGCTCCCTTGCTCAGTTCGTCGATCAGTTCTAAGCCGAAGGCCGGTCCGAAGGCCATGGCCACCGCAACCGCTCGATTGAGTTCTACGATTGGAGAAGGCTGAATGCGCAATAATGCTTCGTACAATGCAGCAATGCGCGGCCAGTCCGTATCCGAAGGCTCGGTTGCCTGAGCGTGGTAAGCGGAAATGGCAGCTTGTAAGGTATAAGGACCATATGGATTCCCCAGCTTACGGCTGCGCTCCAGTGCTGCCAATCCGCGGCGGATGAGCAGTTGATCCCACTTTGCCCGGTTTTGGTCCATCAACAGAACCGGCTCACCGCCCGGTCCGATACGTGTTTTCAGCCTCGATGCTTGGATCTCCATCAGAGCCACCAACCCATGGGCTTCCGGCTCCTCAGGCGCTACTTCGGCAAGAATCCTGCCCAGCCGGAGCGCTTCCTGGCATAGAAGAGGCCTTACCCAATCCTTGCCCGAGGTGGCCGAATAACCTTCGTTAAACATCAAATAAATGACTTCGAGCACCGCGGACAGACGGTCTCTCATCTCGTCCCCTGCCGGGACATCGAACGGCACCTTCTCCTGATGAAGTGTGCGCTTGGCCCGTACGATCCGCTGTGCAACCGTTGATTCGGATGTAAGAAAAGCTCGCGCGATCTCGTCCGTAGAAAGTCCACAAAGCAGCTTAAGCGTCAAGGCTACTCGCGCATCCCGCGTCAAAACCGGGTGACAAGTCATAAATATCAGCTTCAAAATGTCGTCATTGATTTCTCCGTCAAGTCCAACCGCAAGGTCCTGATCCGTATATAAATCGGTGCTGCGGGCGAGCTCTTCGTATTTTCGGTCCCGGACCTTGTTTCTGCGAAGCAAATCAATAGCCCGGCGTTTGGCCGTCGTCATGAGCCAGGCTCCGGGATTATCCGGTATGCCTGCCTCAGGCCAACGCTCGAGCGCTATGACAAGCGCATCCTGTGCCAAGTCTTCCGCCAGTCCAACATCACGGACCATTCTCGTTAATCCAGCAATCAGTTTCGTTGACTCAATGCGCCAAATCGCATCAATCGTTCGCTTCGTTCCTGTCATGCTTCACATCCCGTCATCAAACCGTATCTGATTAATTAAATATATACGCCAGCGCTCTAGCTGATGAATAGCTCCCTATCAAATACGCATCCCTGGCATTACTATTAATTTAGCACGCAGAAAGATGACCTGGCACTCTAATTTTTCTTGAAAAGGAAAATATAGAAATTTAATTGTTACCGGGTGCATTGGAGCTTGCGGCTCAGATGCGGATCGCCCCGTGAGGCAGGCATGCGTGAACACCCTTTACGCCGTTTACGATTTGAGTCACCCGGAGATCGAGGACAGAGCTCCCCAGCGCAATGGCTTCAACCCGGTTCAACCCATACAGCTCTCCCATCAAATCAAGCATGGCATCCAGCGCCTGTATAGTCGCTTCGTTCAGATCTTCATGGAAACCGAGCGTAATCCATCCGTTAGGCGTGTTTGCCCTCGGATTCTTCAGTGTCAGATCATGTAAGAGGTTTACGGTGATTTCCACCCCATCCATCGGACATTCAATCGCTTGGCAGCTTACTTCCCCATCACCCTGCACCGCGTGTCCGTCGCCGATGGCCAGATATCCTCCCGCCACGGAGACAGGTAAGTACAACGTACTTCCGCTTACGAGTTCTTTGCAATCCAGGTTGCCACCGCAGTATCGTGGAGGCCAGGTTGAATGTACTTCCGTATCTTCCGGCGGCATGCCGATGACACCCAAAAAAGGACGCAGTCCCACGGAATAATTCTTGTCTCTGATCCGGCAGCTCCCCGTCATCGAATGATGATCCAGCGTCCATTCCAGATTAATCTCCTCGCATGAGGTTAAATCCAATTTTTGATTTTGCCAATTCGGGTACCTTCCTGCCGAGGTGAAACCATAATTGCCGGGAATGATGCGGTTAAACTTGATTTCCAGTGTCATACCCGGCTTCGCTTCCCGAATATATATCGGGCCAATCATCGCATGGCCTCCATCCCGAGTTATGATTCTTTCAAAAGGTTTGTACCGTTCTCCATAACTCTTTCCTATTCCCCAGCCTGCATCAGGTGTCTGAAAGTGGATGGAATCTCCTGAATCGATTGTCAAAACAGGCGGCACCTCTGCCGTAAATGATCCGATCAAGTTATCCTTTAACATGGGAAGAACATGAACTGCCATTTTAAACACTTCCTTATCCAAGGGGTTTAATGGATGTGACGCTGAATCGACTACGTCTTCTTTTTTATCCTGCCTGTAAAAAACAACAAATCAGATGCAATCAGGTCCGCTCCGCCATCCAGGATCGTCCTGGCATCTTCGAGCGTTGCCTGCAGAGAAATCCACTCAGCCTTTTTCTTCGTGTAGGGTTCGGCCAGGTAAAATGGTTGTGACAGGAAAGCTTCCATGCGTTCACCCCGCCTATACATCATCTTTTCTGACTCAGATAGTTTCTCTATGCCGCGGAATCCCACTAACGGCCTAAGTTCCCGATAACGTCTTAACAATTTACGGGTCTGCTGCTGGATCTGTAAATGTGTCGGCTCCAGTTCCGCTCCCTCCAGGATAATCGACGTGGAAACGACGGGATCAAGCGCCGGGAATAAGCCTCTTGTCGTCAGCTCCGGGTCGAATCGCAGGAATGTATCGAGCGGTCCGAAAGGAGTGTCTTCGTCGACAGCATCACCGCTAATATCCACCAGCATCGTGGTGATCGGTTTCAGTCCTGTGGTTCCCCTCAGCTTTTCCCGTAAACCGGACATTTCGCCTGATAGCACCACTGCCCTGTCAGCTCCCAGGATGATCTCTCTTTCCGGTCCAAACTCCAGAATTCGCTCATACACCTCGTCTGCATGGTTACATACGCAATCCGATTCCTTAACAATTTCATCGCTACCTACTACAGCGACTTCAGGCTTCCAGAATATCACGGCATAATTCTTCAATTTCAACCGATGCATGATTTCAGCCATCAGAACCATTTGTCCCGTGCCTGGTCGCGCAACAAAACCGGTCATTCCCCCCTTAACAACCGGCGCCAATAAATCCACCATTTTGATTCCGGTTTCGATCATGGAAATTGGGTTACCTCGAATGATCAGTTCATCCATGGTGCAGCCCGCTAAGGAAGCGAGCAGTGCCAGTGTCCGCACCTCTGCTCTGCCGATCGGTATTTTCCCGGTACATAAATTGGACACGGTAGCCGGACGCAGCCCTGCTTTCCGCGAAGCAACCGTAAGATTAGGTACTCGAGCACGGAGTAATGCCACATTCAGATGAAAATCCTCCATTATATCCCTCCTTATTATTTACAGAGTAATTTAATTACTTTATAAAGTAAATACAGAAAACAAAAAAAGCTGCTTGCTTCAGCAGCTCTCTTCCTGTTCACATCTCTGTAAAAAACTTCTGCACACCTTTATTAAACGACGCTATCTTCCTCTAAATACCATTTTCAGCAATAGGATAATTCCTGAGATGACAAGCCCTATAAACACCAACGTCACAAAAATACTGGCCCAATTGATTGACATTCTTCAATCACAACCTCCAATCGTTATTCGAAACGATACTCTCTCTATGTAAACAAAAGGCATCAGGGTAAAGTTACTATTTTCCTGCTTAAATCGGCATAAAATCAAGCTTTTCATAGGTTCCATCCCCCCACTCCTTCTTTCTATCAGCGCATATGATAGTTTAACAACTTGATAGGTGGTGGAATATTTGAACACTTTTCATAGAGTTTGCAAGCTGGATCGATCAGGCAAACCGCGTTTGAACAGCTTGGGCTGGATCTCGGCCAATTGGAGCGGTTATGCGATTTCAGGCCGTACCAAGTCTTTCCGCCGCATATCCGCGAAGTGGTACGTTCCATTTGTGCGCCCAAGCTCCACATCATCATATTCATCAGCCTGGATTGGCATTGACGGGTTCGGCAACATGAGCCTGATTCAAACGGGAACCGGTCATGATTACGTGAATGGCAGAGCAGAATACTATGCTTGGTGGGAAATTCTGCCCGATGTAATGACTCTGATTCCGATGCCGGTGAAGCCGGGTGACCGGATGCATGCCGTTATTACCAAGGTCAGAGGCTCGACCTGGCTCATTTACATGCGAAACGCAACACAAAACTGGACATTTCGGAAAACCAAGCGTTACACGGGACCGCAGTCGTCCGCTGAGTGGATCGTCGAAGCGCCTCAGGTTGGAACAGACATTGCCAGAATGGCACAAATTACCCCTGTATCGTTCAGCTGCTGCCGACTAAACGGGAAGAATCCCAAATTAACGACGGATGATCGCGGCATCATGCTGCAGGACGAGATGATTACGTCCGTACCTGGAGAGCCGAATCGAGCCGGTGATGCTTTTACTGTAAAAAACACGGTGAATTTATCCACCGGTATGATTGCCGGCAAAAGCAGCCGCAAAAAAGCCGGAAGGGTCCGTCATAGGATACCGAAATGAATATTGAATCCTAAGCTCCGTAGTCCATTAAGCCATTGTACAGTGTAAATTAAAAGCCAGCTTGCGCGATGCGCAAGCCGGCTTTTCCCGATTCCCCCGATGACAGCCTGAACATCAACACCCGCCCTTCTGACCTCCAGTTAGCAGATCTTGACTTCCTAGTAATAAGATCTTTACCGTTTTCAAAAGTGTTTCATCCGGATATTGACAGCGCTTGCGAGACTCTTTTATGCTATGGGCGTATTCAAGCACAAGACCATAAAGGAGGTTGCTGGATGAAGAGCGATGGTCATACGATTAAACGGGTATTCATCTTGGGTATGGATGGGGCAGGCAATTTTATTCAGAACACCGAAACGCCGAACATAGACGCATTTTTGCAAAAGGGAGCGGTTACCTATACGGCACAGGCCGAGTCGCCAACGATCAGTGCGGAATGCTGGGGATCGGTGCTGCACGGGGTCCTGCCGGCAAAGCACCAACTGAATAACGAGGTTGCCGCAGCGGAGGCATTCCCTCCCGATTCCCCGTATCCGTCTATATTCAGACTTGCCAGGGAAGCGTGGCCGGATGCGGCGCTGGCTGCGTTCTCAAGCTGGACGCCTATTAATGGCGGGATTATTGAAGAGAATATTGGCATACATAAGGAATCGTTACCGGATGCCGAGCTCGTGCTTTCGATTCAATCCTATCTGGAGCAGCATCAAGACGTGAAGCTGCTGTTCATGCAGCTCGACGAGCCGGATGGCTCCGGCCACAAATACGGCTACGGACCGGATTCGCCCGAATATTTGAAGGCGATTTCCATAACTGACGGACTCTTCGCCATCGTTCTGGATGCCATCGAAAGGCAGGGAATGCTGGAGGATAGTCTGATAATCCTGCTCACGGACCATGGCGGTGGCGGGGATCACAAATACAATCACGGAAGCGAGCATCCGATGGACAAGAATGTGTTTTGGGGCTGCGTAGGCCCTGGCGTGATAGCAGGCACGGCGCTGCCGCAGATGAGCATCGTCGACACGGCGGCGGTCGCTGTCCATGCACTCGGTCTAAAGCAGCCCGGCAATTGGGATGCCAAACTTCCTGCGGGCTTGTTCGGTTAAGTGACATAAGAAAAAGGCATCCCTTCGTCAGGAATGCCTTTTCTGATAGATTTAGATAGCATTGATTATAGATAAGGTTTACTCATCCCTTAATCCTCTTCATTTCACGTCGATTGGCAGCGGTGCATTCGGAGCTACCAGTTTTTGTTCGCGCATTTCTTCCCAGAACGCTGTCGGAATCACGGTATTCAAGGCTGCTTTGTCTTCTGCGATTCGCTCAGGCTTGCTCGCGCCAGGAATGACGGCAGCTACCGCCGGATTAGCCAGTGAAAACTGCAGGGCTGCCGCTTTGATGCTGATATGGTGACGATCTGCGATATTTTTGATTTTCTGAACTTTTGCCATGATTTCCGGAGAAGCCTTTTGATATTCGAAGTGCGTGCCTCCCGCAAGAACTCCTGAGCTATATGGACCACCGACGACAATGTCCATTTGATGTTGTACGGCTGCGGGCATGACCCGCTGCAGCGCACGCTCATGGTCCAGCAAGGAATAACGTCCAGCAAGCAAGGTGACATCCGGCTTGGCTTCTTCCAAATCCAGCATAAGTTCAACCGGCTCTACCCGGTTGACTCCGAGTCCCCATCCCTTAATGACCCCTTCTTCACGCAAACGTGTGAGCGCACGAAATGCTCCAGTCCGGGCAGCTTCAAATTGGGAAATCCACTGATCGCCGTAAAAGTCTTGCGCGACATCATGAATATATACAAAATCGATACGATCTGTTTTTAAACGTTTCAAACTATCCTCGATCGAGCGAAGTGTTGCATCCGCACTGTAATCGTTGATGACTTTATTCTTGCGTCCGAATTCGAAAAGCCCACCTTTTTCTCCCAGATCCCGTGCAGACGGATCTTCGAGTTCGTCCGAAATAATGCGGCCTACTTTGGTGCTTAGAACGTATTCGTCCCGGTTTCTTTTGGACAGTGCCTCACCAAGACGCATCTCAGCCAACCCCGATCCGTATAGCGGAGCCGTGTCGAAGTAACGGATACCGCTCTCCCAGGCTGTATCTACGGTGGAGATTGCTTCTTCTTCCGGAATATTGCGATACATGTTTCCCAGCGGCGCCGTGCCAAAACCCAGTTTTCCTTGCAGTATGTTTCTCATCTAAGATGTCCTCCCAAAATAATAATCTATATATTGTCAATCCATGTAATGATTGATCATATGAGCAGATGTGATTTCAACTTCTGACAACATTAATTATGAAGCATCTGAGCGGAAAATAAAAGTACGCACTTTTAAGTAACATGGGAACTTGAAAGTACCTGACACAAAAAGACCAGCTTATCCAGACGCCGCCAGTTCGCAGGCTTAAAAGGAAAATAGCCGCGGAACGAATGCTCGGCGGCAAGCTCCACGGCTGATTTATCCCATATGATGACATGATTGTGGAACCGATAATCCTAGTTGAAAATTTCTCCGCCCGCGCAGTTGACGATCGTACCGGTCAGCATGGGAGCGCCGGTGGTCAGTGCAAAAATAACGGTGTCGGCAATATCCTGCGGAGTCGCAGCAATGTTCGGGCCCGTAGATGCCGCGAGCTGCGCTCCGCGTTCCTGTGTCAGCGTTTGAACCGCTTTGTTGGCAATGCCGGTTTTCATCGAGTTCGGCGCTACTCCTACGCAGTAGATGTGCTGCTGCTGGTAATCTTGTCCGATCGATTTCGTCAATGCTGCCATGCCGTGCTTTGTAGCCGAGTACAGCCCGTTGAACGCTGTCGGTTTAAAGCTGTTCGAGGATACTGTGTTGACGATGCTGCCGCCGCCATTATCCAGCATGACCGGAATGACGTATTTGAGGCCCAAAAATGCGCCTTTCAAATTGACATTCATCACGCGATCATATTCCTCTACGCTGTATTCATGCAGAAGCCGCAGGGAAACCATCATGCCCGCATTGTTAACGAAATAATGGATCGTTCCGAACGTATCCACCGCTTGCTTCACATAGTTTTGCACGTCCGCCTCATTCGACACGTCGGCTTTGACGAAAATCGCTTCTGCACCTTTTTCTTTCACGAGCGACAGGGTTTCCGCCCCTGCTTCCTCATTAAAATCCACGAGCACCAGTTGATGTCCTAGTGCAGCAAGTTTGATGGCTGTCTCTCTTCCAAGTCCCGTTGCTGTACCTGTAATGACAGTGACTTTGTTTTCCATGGTGCATGACCTCTTTTCTTTAATGTTCGGTGATTTAGATGAGCTAAGAGACGTGATCAGGACGAAGTCAGCAGACCAGTCTGCGGACATGATCATTCACGGTTCGAATCTGGTGGATGCTCAGCCCTCTCCAGCATCTGCTTCAGCTTCCGAAGCGAGCGAATGAACTGGTCAAGCTCATCTTCCGCGAGCGACTCTTTCACCAGCTTTTTAATATGACCGTACAGCACCTCGTAAGCCTGTCCAACCGTTGCTTTTCCGGCCGGTGTAATGGTAATGGCAGAGATACGGTTATCGTGCTCCATACGCTCTACTTTTACCAATCCTTTTTCGGTCAGCTTCTTCAACCGGTTCGATATGGCGCTTTTGTGTACCTGGGTCATGTCAGCCAGCTGCCCTGCTGTCATGGAACCCATCTGCTCCACCAGCTTCATCAGCCGCAGCTGCTGCGGGGAATACTCTCTCCATAACGGATGGTCAATTCGTTTAACCATCTGCTCCGCGCCGCGCATCATAATCTCTTCAAACAGATCCGCTGATTCGATATATTTATCCATTCCCTCACCTCAAAACCAGATTTAGTTTAACCCCTAAACTTTCAGGAGTCAAACCTTGAAATTGTTCATATGATGTGTACAAGTGAGCGGTATGCAGCTTCTTCCCGCTCTATAGATTCAGGCACATGAAAGAGCCCGAAATCATTCGGGCCCTGTTTGCTTCGTAACTCAGGTAGCCATCTGTTCGCTTGATTCTGACGGTTTCTTGTCTGTTTGGAATGTCCGGATCCACTTGTAGCGGTTCACCTTCACGATCGCCACGAAGCATTTCAGAATCTGATCGCACTTGAGGCAAATAAACGTCGCAAGCGGCGATAAATCCAGAACGAACGCGCATACAAACGAGGCAGGCAATACAACCAGCCACATAAAGATAAAGTCGTTATACAGCACGAACTTCGTATCTCCGCCGCTGCGCACAATTCCCGTCAATGCAGGCATTTGATAAGCCGTTCCGACCACCGTGATCGACAATATCGTCATAAACTGAACGGATAGCGTCTTCGCATCCGCGGATATAGAGTACATCCCCGTGACATAATCTTTCGTGATGAACAGCACCAGACCGGTCAACACGCCGATGGCAAGGTAGAGCATTTGCAGCGTTTTGCTGTAGGTGATGATTTTGGAGACGTGTCCTTCCCCGATCGTTTTGCCAATCACGACGGCTGTTGCGCTTGCGGATGCATAGATGATGACCGTAACCAGCTGAAATATGGTCGTGGCAACGCTGTTCGCGGCTATCGCCGATTCGCCCATATGACCCAGGATGGCCGATTGCGCGCCCATGGCGCAGGCCCACAAGGCATTCGCCATCAGTATCGGAGATCCGATGCGCAAATACTGCCTGAACAATTCCATATCGATCTGGAAGAAATCCTTCAGCTTCAGCATCAGGGTGCGGTCGAATCGCTTGACGAAGATGATCACGATCACCGTTTCGATGATTCTTGCCGCCAAAGTGGCTGTCGCCGAACCGCTGACTCCCATGCGCGGAAAGCCGAAATGGCCGTAGATCAGCACGTAATTCAGGCACACGTTAATGATCAGCGTCGATAAAGACACGATGAATCCGATACGCACGATCTCCACGCTGCGCAGGGAAGCCAGAAGCACGTTCGTGACCGCAAAGAAGACGTAGGAAAAGCATATAATGCGCAAATACTCCGCGCCTTCCCGGATGACGTTCTCCTCGTTCGTAAATAATGACATGCATGCGTGAGGAAACAAGAAGACGACAACCCACATGACCACGCTGACCAGCAGCGCAATCCGCATCCCGATGCTTGCCGCCTTTTTGACGGATTCCAGATTCTTGGCGCCCCAGCTTCTGGAGGACAGTATAACGAGCCCTTCACACGCGCCCATCACCAGCATTTGCAGGATGAACTGGATTTGATTCGCCAGCGCAACGCCCGAAAGAGCCGATTCGCTGTAACCGCCCAACATCAGATTGTCGGACAGATTGACTCCGAGTGTAATGATATTTTGAAGCGCAATCATCAAAGTCAACCTGAAAAAGCTCTTGTAGAAAGAAGATTCCTTAACCCATAAGCTCATAACATTCCTTCTTCTCTTTTGTAGACTCTGTTGCTGGCTAGCATGTTACATATGTATATTCAATATCAGTTTTTAAAAGCATACCACATCCTTGGCGTTTCGGCGTCTTTGAAATCGTTGTCAAAATCACAAAAAATTTCATAAGAAAATACATACATGCTTATGAATAAAGGATAGCTCAAAAAAGAAACAACCCCCTAGCGTTGCGCATGGAGGCTGCTCCTTTTACATAACGTAATTCTATTGGGCTGGGTCCATAAATACGGAAAACTCATTGATGCTCGGTCCTAAATTCCCGTTTCTGCTCAGAATGTTCAAACGCATTTTGTCGGTGGATACAGCCGGAAAGGTAATCGTCTGCTGCTGTGCGGGATTGGTGCCGGTATATGCATTCTGCCAGTTCACCCCGTCGAAATATTGAATCTGGTAGTCTTTGATCCGTGCGCCGGCAAACTGGTCAATCTTCACTTTGTTGAACTGTGTTTGCCCACCGAAGTCAACCTGCAGCCATGCACTGGTCGTGGCATCGGAGGTTGCCCACCGGGTGCCGGTCTGCCCGTCGACGGCTTTACTTGGACTGTAGGGTGCGGAATGGGTATTGCTGGCCGTGGCGGTTTTCTGAAGTGCAAGGTTCTCATTGGGATCCGGAACGTTGAAGACTTCAAACGAATAAATGGTCGGATTCGTGCCGTTATTGATCTGCAGCCTGATTTTGTCTGCTGTGACTCTCGGGAACATATCCGTTTGCGTTGTTGTCGCTGCTCCTCCGCTATAGGCGTTCACCCAGCTTGAACCATTGTAATACTGAATGTTATAGCTGGATATCCGCTGACCGAGCTGCGTAATCACAGTCTTATTAAACGTCGTGGGCGCCCCGAAGTCGACCTGCAGCCAGGCGTTCGTCGTTCCATCGCTGGTTGCCCAGCGCGTGCCGCTATTGCCGTCCGTTGCTTTGCTCGCTGTATAATCAGCCGAATGCTCATTGCTGGCAGTTGTCGTTTTGTTGTATGCCAAATCGGCGGCGTTACCGCCACTTACACTTCTATAAATGCCAAGCGAATGGATCACGGGACTCGCCTGCGAGGAGGTGATGTTCAGACGAAGCTGGTCCGCTGTCACGCTCGGGAAAGTGATCAGCTTCTGATCACCGATCGTCTGTCCGGTATAGACCGTCCGCCAAGTGTTATTCTCGCGCACCTCCACATTGAACCCGCTTACGCGCTGCCCCAGCGGTATATATTCCTGGAGCTTGAGAATATCGAACGTTTTGGCCGAGCCCAGGTTCACGGTTACCGAAGCGGCCGTCACGCCGTCAGAGGTAGCCCAGTAACTCGAACTGTTCGAATCAAGCATGTTCCCCGCCGAGAAGGATGCTCCGCGTGTTTCCGTCGCGGTAGCTGTTGCCCCTGTAGCCAGATTCGTCGTGTATACGGAATCAAGATATTGCCGGAACTGATTCAGTCTGTTCACGTCATAATCGGTGATGAGGCCTCTTCGGTCCGGAGGTACATTCATGAGCAGCGCCGCATTATGACCGACAGAGCGGTTATAAATATCGATCAGGCTGCTGAGGGATTTGACAGAGCCGTCTTGGCTCTGGTGATAGAACCAGCCTGGTCTGATGGACACATCCGCTTCATTAGGGAGCCATCGGATACCATTAGGACTTGGATTGCCTCCCGCATCTACTTTGGACCAGAGGGTGTCCGGTGCAAGCCCGTTTTCATTACCGACCCAGCGAACATCATTGTTCGGAGAACCGCCGAATATAACCGCATTTGGCTGAAGTTCATGTACCAGGCTTGACCAAGCGTTAAAATCGTATGTCTGCGGCGTGTTGTCTCCCTTGGCTCCATCCCACCATACTTCACTAATCTCCCCGTAGTTCGTCAGGAGCTCCCTTAGTTGGTTCATATAAAACTGGTTGTATGCTTCACCCGATCCGTACGTCTTCTCATGCCGATCCCAAGGCGAAAGATAGATGCCGAATTTCATTCCTTGCGCCCGGGCTGCATCCGACAGCTCCTTCACGACATCTCCCTTGCCGTTCTTCCACGGGCTGCTCTTCACACCGTAATCCGAATAAGCACTCGGCCACAGATTGAAGCCGTCATGGTGTTTGGCGGTCAGAATAACCATTTTGAATCCGGCGTTCTTAAGCGTAGTTACCCATTGATTGGCATCCAGCTGCGTTGGATTGAATAATGCGGGACTATCCGTTCCGTCCCCCCACTCCTTGTCGGTGAACGTGTTGATCCCAAAGTGGATAAAAGCGTACATGTCCATGTTATGCCACTCCAGCTGCTTGGCGCTTGGAACGGGGCCATAGGGAGCCGGTGGACTTGCCGTGTCTGCATATACCGAATCATTCGTGCCTGAACTGAGGAAGGATAGCGATAATGCTAAAATCGTGAATGCCGAAATGAGCGAACGCCTGTGTTTCATTAGGTTTCCTCCTTAAATGGATTATTCATTGTTCAAGCGCGAATGCGGATTTATAATATTGTTACATTTCCCCCTCTCTGGATTTTTCTATTAAAGCGCTTACAAATGTAATATAATCAACTTCTTTTTCATAGTAAATACCTTTATTTTTACTTTTATCCTCTTGCCTTTACTATTTTGATAACTTCCCTTTAAAATACAAACAAGCCATAGAGCATATGCACATGCATAGTCACGGCTTATTCTCCAGTCCTGACTTGAATACGTTCCTTACTGCATCGTACGCATGATCGAACCGGCAGAAACCGACATGTTCGTGTTACCCATTGAAGTAAAACCCAGTCCATGTTCATGTTGAATACCATGGTAGTGCCATCCTTTAAACCGAAGAAGGATCAATCATGAAGGAGGTATGAGTCGGATGAAAATTCACAATGCGATCCGGTGGACAGACAATCTGTATGTATTTAATTACCGAAGCGTGTTATCAGAGCCAGTGGAATATTTTCACGCCCATGAAGGATTGGAGGTTCTGTACATCCACGAAGCCACTGGAGAATACATCATCAATAACCGGCAGTTCACGCTGCAGCCGCGCACCTTGATTCTCGTCAAGCCGTTCCAGATTCACCGCATCAAAGTTAACGCGCCACCCGATTATGTTCGCACCCTGCTCAAAATTAAATCCTCTGTCGTCGATTCGTTCTTGGCTGCTTTGCCTCAGCTCGCATCAGCCCTGTCGCAGTTTATGGATCATGACCTGCCATATCAGCTTTTTTATCTAACTCCCAAGGACGGCAATTATATGGAGAATGAATTTTCGCAGCTGTATGAAACCTTGACGGTCGTTCAGCCGACGCTGCGGAAAGAGGTGGTC
The DNA here is from genome assembly GCF_051966755.1 of Paenibacillus sp. SAFN-054. Classification (NCBI taxonomy): domain Bacteria; kingdom Bacillati; phylum Bacillota; class Bacilli; order Caryophanales; family Paenibacillaceae; genus Paenibacillus; species Paenibacillus sp. SAFN-054. The sequence continues at coordinate 864,132 of NZ_JBQCKS010000001.1, read as the reverse complement.
ACCCTGTTCCTGTTTTACTTTTTTACGTATTTTAACAGTCATATTTATCCCCAACAGCCAAGCCCTTCCTTAACTCACCCCCCTTCTGCGTCGACGACGGAGTTCATCGGAACCATGGTCAAATGGATCGACAAGCACTATCACCTGTCATTCACGGTGACCGACATGGCGGCCGATTTGCATTTCTCCCCGAATTACCTGTCGAAGCTGTTCAAGGAACAAATGGACATGACCATCGTCGAATATACGAATGCAAAACGCTTGGAGGAAGCCAGAACACTGCTTGCCGTCCCCTCTCTTACCATCGAGGAAATCAGCAAAGTAACCGGGTTTAATTACCCTTCCTATTTTATCGCCATGTTCAAGAAGAAGTACGGCATGACCCCTCACCGGTATCGTATGAGGATGAAATAATGATATTATCGTGCGGCAATCTGGTATTCCCGCTGTTTTATAATGAAAGCGCTTAAACTAATCTGAACCAAAAGGAAGCGAGGTGATACTTTTATTTCATAGCAGTGGTTTGAGATGGGTGTAAACGTCGGTAACAGACTGTCAGATTCGGAGCAACAACAATAAAAATGGGAGGTTTGATGATGAAAAAACATTCATTCAAACGAAGCATGGTGCCGTTGTTGAGCTTTATACTCATATTCGCGTTGTATCCGATCCAATCCGTCAAAGCGGCAACCCTGACCGTTCCGGCTGGAGACGTGGCGACACTGCGAAGCTATCTTTCAAGCGCCAGTCCGGGGGATGTCATCGAGGTATCCGGTACCTACTCGGTCTCGGATGGAACCATCGCGACGTCCATGAACGGTTCCGCCGGTAATTATATTACGATCCGGGGAGCGGGAAGCGGCGCCATATTCAATTTTACGTCCTCAGCAGGCAATGCGGCCTTTCATATTAAGAACAATTATTACAAGCTGGAGAACGTGACGATCAATTCCAATTCACAGTCCAACAAAGGTCTTCTGATTGAAGCGTCACATGGCTATGTAACGAATGTGACGGTTAAAAACACGAAGGCAGAAGGCTTCAAAATCCGCAAGAACAGCCAATACTGGCTGATTTCGGACAGCACTGCGCAGAGTACGGGCACTGGCGGAAAGTTCGGTGAGGGCTTTTACGTCGGTGATGCCGATCAAAACTGGACGACGAGCCCGAATGCGGATAAGAGCGGCTATATCACATTCTTGAACTGCAAGGCCATCAAGACGGTTAATGACGGCTTCGACTTCAAGGAAGGCACGCATCATATTAAAGTCGTGGGCTCCACGGTCGACTTTCAGAACACCGTACCCGAATCGTCCGTAGGCAATAACGGCTTCTATTTGCGGGCAAACAATGTTCAGATTATCAACACGACAGTCAAAAACAATGCCTCTACGGGCCAGGCATTCAAAGCCAACAAAATGACCGCTTCGGACGGAATATCCTACGGCAGCAATCTTGAGCTCAAAGGGGTGACCGTTTCCAACATATCCGGTGCCATGATACACACAAGCTACGCCTCCAACAAGCTCTACACCGATTATACGATGACGGGAGTCTCCGGCGGTCTGTATGCTTCAGGCTCCAACACGGCAACTTCATCATCCCCTTCCTCCTTCACCGAGATGACGTGGAGCGGCGAGGGCGGCGATCCGGTGATGTAACAACCATAAGCCTTTTATTGAATAAGCCGCAGTCTCCGGAGTGATCCAAGGACTGCGGCTATTTTAGCGGCTATTCGCTCAGGTCATGATTCATGAATCTTACAAAATCATCATAGGATTCCTTCATCACGTAAATTCCTTCGACCTGCGTAGTTATTGAATCAAAGGAAAAAGAAATTATATACGTCTGATCCGGGTTCCGAACTGGCCTGCCCCTGGAAATCAACGCCAGCGGTTCGTAGTGACCATCGGATTGTTTCTCATAATAGTTCGACATGATGTTTGATTTTCCGTCAAACCCGAATGAGCCATATTGACGAAGGAGATCCGATAACGTGCTCTTTTCTAGTTGTATGTCTCCCATTAAGCGATACTGCGGGATTTGAGTTTCATAATCGGAACGAGTGATCCTCCACATGTCAACGCGGTCCGATTTGTCGTAATGTATGGTAAAGTCTTGGTAAGACGCCCAGGCAGTACCCTGATTATGTACGATTTCCTGCGGCTTTCCGAATCGCTGCTCAATCACGCTTTTGGGATCGTCCAAGTGGATAAGAGGCTCTCCGCTTGCTGATCGCATGTCGAAATGCTCTTGGCTAACCTCCACGGCTGCGAAATCGGGCAGCCATGCTTGTAGCTCCTGTGGTTCTCGTGTCCATGATTGCATATCCTCTGAGAGTTCCTTAGGCCTGGTTTGGATATTAACCATTCCCTTAACGATGACCTGCCGAACCCAGCGCAGCGCTTCAGCCCGAGTCAGTGTTCGATTAGCCTCAAACTGTTCGATATCCTGCGAATCTCCGTATAACAATCCTTGGCCGGCAAGATACTTGTACAAACGCTCTCCTTCGTAATTCAAGCCTTGTGCTCCCGCAATAATGGCTGCGGCGGTTGCCCTGTCGATCGGCTTATTGCGCAGTGCCGTATCATATAATCCCGGAGCTGGGGCGTTCGTCCTCTCAGCGGAGTGGTACGGCCCGCCGGCTACCATCAATTGTCCACCTCTCTCGTCACGGTAGAAGGAATAATTGATATATAATCCGCACGCCCGATATAATACCGTTAGAAATTCGGCTTCTGTAATCGGCTGATCTGGCTTGTAAGAACCTTCCGTGTAGCCTTTCACAATATCATGCCGTATTGCCCAATAAAAAAGCTCACTTGCCCAATGATTGGATAGCTCCGTTTCATAACCCCATGAGTAATGGATGATGCCCTCATCTTCATCTTCCTCTTCTTCGCCTTCTTCCATGTCATCGGCAACCTGTTCTACATAGGCTTCATTTTCGTCATAAGCTTCATCCATGGATGACACGTTTGTTTCTTGCTCAAATCCCTTCGAGAATGCGGCCGCTTCCGAATTCCAAACGAATAAAGCAGCACATAGAACGACCAGAATTTTGTTCACCGTTATATTCTTTCCTCTCTACGACGATAATGAAATGATTGAAAGCTACCCCTTTTCAGGAAAATATTGTATCCTATGTATTCATATCCATTATCGGTTCGATAACTGAAAGATTGAATACTCATCTCAGGAAGGGGATGCATATCGAATACGGACCGGCGGACGAGTCATGGGGCGTCAGAAGATTCTATGTAAGGGACCCGTTTGGTAAATTGGTTAATATTCTGGCTCATATGTAACGTGCGTTTTGTGCCTATGAATATCTGTTTGCTAAAGCTTGGAGTTGATCTTGTCTTCCAGATTCGAAATTCGTCGGTTCAGCCTGTATATAACAGGCATAATAATTATAACGGTAAAAATGATGCTATAAACGACCGCTGTAATAATACCCATGCTCTCTCACCTTTCCTCTATTCGTTGCATGAAACAAAAGCACTCCCTACCTTCACAGATAAGGGAGTGCTTAAGACAAACCACTGATAGAATCCTGCTCGTTATGCTTTACCTTTCGACGTCCTCACGCTTGGCAGCAGCAATCCGCTTGTCCGCTCGACATAAACGCGATTTCCAGTATTATACATGGATATGTCATTAAATACAACATCCTGCCCATCCACTGACACCGCCTCAGACGAGACCAACGGCGTGACGGAATCCAGTGAGTCGTAAAGAGAAATGATGTCCCCTTCATGAACACTGCGGATCGTGAATCTGCCGGATGTATCCCAAGTCATGTCTGAGGTTAACACTTTCTCCGAACGCTCCGGATATAGCTCTTCGAACAGCTCGAAGGCATAGATACGCGTATGGCCGCTTCCATCCTTACTGGTTTGTGCCGGCTCAATGATTTGCAGCCGGATATAACGGGCCACGACTTCCTTCGGAAGAATGCGGTTGATCACGTCTTCGCGATTATTCACGACTTCGTCAATCAAGGTGAAACGTTCCCCGTCCTCGCTTGCCAAAATCTGCGCATGCATCGTATTCCAGTATTTCGATTCCCGTGCCTCCGGATGCCCGCAGTTCACGATCCGGTACTGCCGGATTGTCTTCGGCTCCTTCAGATCGACCGTCAAATATGGGCGATGCTCGCTGGAGCACCATTTGCCGCTGGTGATGCTGCCGTCGATCGTCCTGGAAGCATTTTCGTTCTCGTTAACGCTGCTTGAAGCTTCTGCCGAAACCCCGCGGGATGCCAGGGCGATGTTGTTACGTTCATAGTTCAGCTCCTGTGCAGCGGCTTCCGTTCCGGCTTTAACAGCGATTCTAACAATCATGTCGGCGATGAACGGCTTGATCACATGTGTCCCTACATCCACCGTGAAATCAAACGGAATTTCTTCCTTCAGGCGGTTTACCTTGCAATTTTCCATTGCTGCAAGCTGCTTTTGTGATTTTTCAAGAAATTGTTCCATATACAACAGATTTCCATCACGCAAAGCACTCAAGGCTTTTACCAGATTTTGCCCGGATTCCGCCATCAGCTTGAAGGCCCGAAGGAATGGCTGCAGCTCTTCAACCAGATTTGGGTTCTCGCATCTTTCCTGAATCCGATCTGCCGCTTGCTCCATGCGTTCGAAATGCAACTTCAGCCGAGCGGCGGCTCCGGCTGTATCGAGCCCCGCTTCGAAACCTTGGATTAATGCTGTCACGTCTTCTTTCAGTTCCCACGATTCGTCAAACAGGAAATCTCCGCTGACCCCGCCGTCGTCTTTTAAATAACAGCTGTTCGATGCAAAAAGCTCCAATTCTTCCGCCACTTCGGGCGCAAGCGCTTTAAAGGAAGCGGTGAAGCTAGCCTGTGCAACGTACGCATCCGTGTTCCAGTTATGATCCGCAATACAGAACAAAGCCTGCTTGGAGGCTTGCGCCTGGTTCATCGGATTCGAGAAGAAGCCGTTGACATTGTCCAGATCGGAGCTTAAATTCTCGATTCTGCCCATCAAGATTTTGGAATCGCAATAGTCATTGACCGGATAGTTCCACCAGACCGAAAGATTACGGTTAGAATCGATTAACCGTTTGGGAGCATCATATTGCTCCTTGGAAATGTTGGACATGGTCGCCGCGCCGGTCCACATAATTTCGACATCCTCATGCAGCGTTTCGACGAATGGTTTGAAGTAGTCCGTCATCGACGGCCCCCACGCTTCGCAATACCGTGTGCCGACAGTCAGGAGCGGGCGGACATCTCCCCTCGCCTTCACGAATTCACTGTCAATGCGGTTGATAAATTCCGCTTGCTGCTTGCCGTTAGGAACTCCTACCAGATCGTCGAACAAGATGCCGAACTGACGTACTCCAAGTCCGTAAAGCTGCTCCAGCTTGGTTCTAGCGGACTGAAAGTCCTCTTCGCTGGACAGATCGATCGAGTCCCCAGGATGAATCGTCCAGACAAAGTTCAGATTGTTGGCATGTCCCGCCGCTGCGAGCTCTGCGATGTCCTTGGCTTTGTCATCCGGATACAAATCTCTCCAATGCTTCCGGTGATAGGGGTCGTCCTTCGGAGCGTAAATGTATGTATTCAGCTTCTGGTTGCCTCCGAACGCCATGAGATCCATCCGGTCCGCATGGCTCCAAGGATAGCCGTAAAAGCCCTCAATATAGCCGCGATACAAAATTTCGGGATAATCCTCAATGGAGCAGGACTTCATGGAGCCTCCAGAGCTCTGCATTAACATATGAGATAACGTGACGACCCCATAGTGGATTCCGTCACGGTCCGAGCCGATAATGCGTATCAGATTCTCGTGAACTGTGAGTTCATATGCCTCGCGATGCACCGGAGCGGTGTCTGATTCTACCCCCAGATCATGGAGACGGTCCTTATGCTCATCCAATGCCAATACGATGTTGGTTCGCCCCTCGGATAACTCGCTGGAAATCGAGCTTTCACAGCCGATCGCGCGCAGTGCTTCCTGAAGCTTCGGCAGCGTGGCCTCCTTCAATTCCGAAACGGTGACAATGTGTATGGATTGCCCCAGCTGAACCTCGCCACCCAGCGGTACGATTCTCTGAGGAACGGGATACAGTTCATACAGGTTCTGTGATTGTTGGTTCGTTAGTTGCATTGATGCTTCTCCCCTCTTGTCCATCATATTCATAATAGCCATTATAGCAATTAAGTCTTTTGGCTGGCTACCTATGGATTGTTACAATTTTGAGCGGGAGCCTTGCTTTCGATATTTACGTTAATAGTAGGGCTTGCCGCAAAAAAAGACCGGGCCAGAGATGATTCTCCGGTCCGGTCTTCTTGGAACCTCGTTCGCGTTATGCTTTCTTACCCGTAATGTCGGCTACAATTTCATACGAACGCAATCTTGCGTCGTGATCATAGATCGCTGTATTAATGATCATTTCGTCCGCCTGGGTTTCGTCCAGGAAAGCCTGCAGCTTATCTTTCACTTCATCGGGATTACCGATAATCGATGTGCTCAGCTGCTTCATGATAATCGCCTTCTCCTGCTCGGACCAGTTCCCTTCCATTGAGCGGACAGGAGGCTGCAGTTGTCCCGGCGTATTCCGGATCAGGCTCAGGAACTGCTGCTGATGCGACGTGGCAAGATACTGGGCTTCTTCCGTCGTATCTGCGGCATATACATTAACACCAACCATCGTATGAGGCTTATCCAGCACCTCGGATGGCTGAAATTGTGCCCGGTACTGATTGAGTGCAGGCACGGTATACTCCGGCGAAAAGTGGCTTGCAAAAGAAAAAGGAAGTCCCAGCTTGGCAGCCAGCGCGGAACTGAAGCCGCTCGAGCCCAGCAGCCAAATCGGTATTTCCTGTCCTTCGCCGGGAATCGCGCGTACCCGCTTGTACTTGGAGTTCGGATCCAGATAGGATCTGAGCTGCTCTAACTGTTCGGGAAACTCCTGTCCATTCGCATGGACGTCCCTGCGGAGTGCCATCGCCGTCAGCTGATCGCTGCCGGGAGCCCGTCCGAGTCCCAGATCGATCCGGCCAGGGTACATCGCTTCGAGCGTTCCAAACTGTTCTGCAATGACCAGCGGCGCATGATTCGGCAGCATAATCCCGCCGGAGCCGACGCGTATGGTGTTCGTCCCGCCAGCGACGTAACCAATCACGACCGATGTAGCCGAACTGCCGATGCCCGGCATGCTGTGATGCTCGGCCAGCCAGAAGCGGTGATAGCCCCACTTCTCTGCATGCTGTGCCAGATCAAGGGTATGTTTAAACGCTTGTCCGGGAGTGCTTCCCGCCGTAATCGGCGCGAGATCCAAGACGGAGTATGTTATATCTTTCAGCTGTTTCTTGGTTTGCGTATGTCCGTTATCCATTGCTGCACCTCTTTCTTAGTGAAGAAGCTTTCGGGCCTCTTCGTTTTGTTTCATTCGTATCTTCTCCGGAGTCACATCATTGCCCAGCGGATCGACGATTTTCAAACCGGAAAAGGAATGAAGCACCTGACCGCGGATTTCACGGAGATAATCCTCTCTCAGCACCTGCTGTTCCACCCGTTCGGCATTCGTCAATCCTTCTTCACGTTCTTTTTTAGCTAACGCATTGATTCGTGCCAAGCTTGGAATCATCACATGACCTCTTTTCATCGAATTGTTGAGCCATACATTTTCTATCATTAAACAACCATTTTATCTTGTACCCATGCTTGCAATGATTGCAGTTTATGCATAAACCGATCCGCCTTCATCTCTTCCGCCACATTGGCTACCGTCTCCCGCTTCAATACGGATTTCCAGGCCGATTCCGCCTCTTCCATCAAGTGGGACAGCAGGCAGCACTGATCCTCTTTCTGGAGCTCCAGCATATCGTTCAGGATGCCGCTGGATGAATACAGCGTCTGCTGTCCTTCTATGGCCAGGTAAACGTCATAGATTCGGATGTCCTCGATCCGCTTTTTGAGCTTGAATCCGCCCTTAATGCCCGGGACGGAAGCAATCAGATCGGCACTGACCAGCTTGCGGAGCAGTTTTTGAAAATAGGTGGCCGATACGCCTAATTGCTGGCTGATCGCTTCACCGGGCAGCACGGCCTTGTCAGGTAGCATGTTCAGTAAAAGAATGGCGTATACGGATTGCTCGACGCCCGTTTTCATATGCATACTTCGTTCACCTTGCCCTATAAATTAATAACATGGATATTGTTTGTCCGCTTTATACATTATATATCATCACTTTCAAATTGCAAGCTGCAATGGTCGTGAATACAAGAAAAAGGCAACCGCAGGAATGTTCTGACGGAATGCCTTTACGAATTAAACTTTTCACTTCATCTTGTTGCCATCATTCGAACCAACAATACCAAAATGCTCCGCAAGCGCTTGTTCATACTCCTCCCTGGAGGTGGGTACGTATGTTTCAACACCCGATGCCGTAAAAAACCTGAATTCCTCCCCAGCCACGGTTTTCCTGCCTTCCGGTGTACGAATGAACAGCATGGCGGATTTCGTGAAAATAGACTCGGGAGCATGCTCACACCAATACGAAGCCATAGCATAGTCCTGCGGCAGCTGTGGCTCTTCCGTAAAGGAATAAATGCGGCTCCAATTCTCATGTTTACGCTCATACAATATCCAGCCATAGAACGGATCCCGATTCAACCGGTAGCACTCGGAACCCTGCAGCTGCTGAGCTCCTTCAACTAGCGCAAGCGGCCTCACCGGAACGATCCCTCCCACGCCGACGTCGCAAAGATAAGATTGCCCTTCAACTTCAACGCGCAAAATGTGATGCCGGCGCATGGGCGGCGGATTCGGCTCATCCCGCCAAAATCTCGCAAAATAATGGGTAACCTGAAAGCCAAGTTCTTCAAGAAGCCAGCCGAACAAAGCATTCAGCTCGAAGCAGAATCCGCCGCGGCGGCGTGTAACGATTTTGTCGTAAAGATGCTTTCGTTCGAGCGATACGGGTACACCATTCACAATATCCAGATTTTCATATGGCACGGCATGGATGTGATGCTCCTGCAGACTTGCCAGCACTTCCGCCGTACACGCGACCGGTCCACGGTAACGTATTCGCTCCATATACGCAGCCACGAGCTCTGATATGTCACTTCGCTTATTCTCCAAGCCACCGATTCCTCGCTTTCTTCTATCCCTTCAATCTCCTCATAAATGTTCCATGCTCCCATCATCAGTTCCTCCTTCCATGCTGCACAAGAAAAACCAGCCGCAATAACGGCTGGTCCGGTCATGTTCTATGGAGTTTGTGTTTAAACTGCAGTATATCCGCCATCGACCAGCAAGCTGGTTCCGGTAATAAAGGAAGCGTCATCGCTTGCCAGGAACAAGACTGCTTTCGCGACCTCATCCGGTTTACCCAAACGGCCCATCGGATGGAGACCGACCAGATGCTCCGTGATGGCTTCGGTTCTGCCTTTGATAAGCGGGGTGTCAATGTAACCTGGGCAGACTGCATTAATGCGGATCCCTTTCCCCGCGTAATCCGCCCCAAGCGTTTGGGTGAGCAGCTTCACGCCGCCTTTAGCGGATGCGTAAGCAGTAACTCCGGATTTGCCGACATGGCTGTGGATCGAACCGCAATTCACGATAGCGCCGCCGCTGCCCTGAGCCAGCATTTGCTTGATCGCATATTTATCACACAAAAAGACGCCTGAAAGATTGATGTCAATCGTGCGCTGCCAGCTGTCAAAAGCCAGTTGATCCGCAGGTCCATCCTGCGCGATGCCCGCATTGGCGAACAGGATGTCCAGTTTGCCGTATTTTTCTATCGTATGTTCGACCATGCGAATGACTTCCTGCTCTTTCGTAACATCGGTTTTGACGAACAAGGTGTCGAAGCCTTGACTGTTCATCTCATCCGATACGGCTTGTCCGCGATCCGAGAAATCGGCAATGACAACTTTGGCGCCTTCCTGCGCAAACAGTCTCACGGAGGCTTCCCCAATTCCACTGGCTCCGCCGGTCACGATCGCTACTTTATCTTTAAATTTCAATGTATATCTCTCCCATCCGTTTAAGTAAGAAGGCATGCTATGGTAAGCTCAAATAATTGCGCGCGTCGTTGAACAAAATATCGATAAAACTTAAGCTTGTTCATGCAGCTGCAAAATCAAGGGTACCTTAGGCTCTATATCTATGGTATCATCGTTACTGATTAAATAAAATTTAAACATTTTGAATTTAACTTAAGTATTTCTTAAAGCAAAGGATCGGTCGAACGTATGCATATCGAGAAACTCGAGTATCTGATCGAAGTCGCGAAGACGGGTTCCATATCGAAAGCTGCACACAATCTTCATGTGACGATTTCCGCAGTCAGTCAATCGATCTCAAGCCTCGAGGAGGAATGGGGAGTCACGGTCTTGAAGCGTTCCCGTTCCGGGGCGGTTCCTACGGCAGAAGGTGCGGCGATCATCAAAAAAGCCATGGAGCTGCTTCAAAAATACGAGGAACTGAAAGACGCAGCCCAGGGTTATTCCAGTACAATCCAAGGCCGGCTGCGGCTTGCTGCCATCCCCGGCCCGATGTTTTTGCTTGAACAGGCGGTACTTGATTTCAAGAAGCAGTATCCCCGGGTCAAAATCGAAATCGTGGAACAAGGCTCGCAGGATATCATCGACGATATCATGAACGATAAAAGCGACCTGGGCTTCATCATTTTATTCAAGGATCGTCAGGTAGAGCATCTGGGCGTCAGCTTCGAACGGCTGCTCAAGGTCAAAATGGTTGCCGCAACGAGCATTCATTCTCCGTTAGCCTTCCAAAAGGTCATCACGCCACATGAGCTTCAGCAGCAATCCGTGGTCCTGTACAATGACGATTACGTGAAATGGTTTATGGATGACTTCCAGAAAAAGTACGGCGAGGTGGATATCGCGTACACCACTAATAATCGAGCCCTGATCAGCCGGGCCTGCATGAATCATATGGCCGTAACTGTCGGTCTGAATTACTCATTTATTACCGAGCCGCTATTTGCCGATGACGATACCGTCATTCTGGATTTCGACCTTCCCCAGGAAAGTCCTGTTTACCTGGGTGTCATTCAGCAAAAGGATCATGCTGCTTCCGCGATCTCACGGCATTTTCTCGATCGACTGAAACATGATATATCCGCTTTGCAACAAATGTTGTAACATGGAGTGCAAGAAGTAGTAGGAGGACAACGTAGCAATGAATATCTCATCTATCATATTAGGGTTGATCATTTTCCTGAATTTCATATTCGCTCTGGTCGTCGTATTCAAAGAAAGGCGCGACGCCGGAGCCACATGGGCCTGGCTGCTCGTCCTTTCCTTTATTCCGATCGCAGGATTCATGCTGTACCTGCTGTTTGCCCAGAATTTCAGGCATATACGTCTGTTTCACTGGGGGGATTTAAAGAAAATAGGCGTGGAAGAAATCCTTTTGGAGCAGGTGGAACAAATCCGGTCGGGAACATACGATTTCCACAATAAATCCGCCAGCAAAAACCGCGACCTGATCTTTATGCACTTGAACAACAACCATTCGATGTTCACTGAAGAAAATTCCGTCGATATCATCACAGACGGACAAGAAAAATTCGATAAGCTTTTCAAAGACATTGATGCTGCAAAAGATTATATCCACGTTCAGTACTACATCATACAGAACGACACCCTCGGCAAAAAGTTAATCGGCATCCTCACACAAAAAGCAAGAGAAGGCGTTAAAGTAAGGGTATTGTATGACCAGCTTGGATCCAAAAAACTGACCAAAAAGTTCTTTCGTGATTTCCGCGCCGCCGGCGGATTGGCCGAGGCTTTTTTCCCATCGAGGCTGAGGCTGATTAACCTGCGGCTGAATTACCGCAATCACCGCAAGCTTGTCATCATCGACGGCGAAATCGGCTACGTCGGCGGGTTTAACGTGGGAGATGAATACTTGGGGCTTAACTCCAAGTTCGGCTACTGGCGGGACACGCATCTGCGGATCAACGGGTCCGCCGTTTATGCCATGCAAATCCGTTTTATCCTGGACTGGAATCAAGCATCGCATCACCACTCGATTACATACACGCCGAATTTATTTCCGCGCGTCGGTCCCGCGGGAGAAATCGGAATGCAGATCGTTACCAGCGGACCGGATAGTGAATTTGAGCATATCAAAAACGGATATATCAAAATGATTTCATCGGCCAAAAAATCGATCTATATTCAAACACCATACTTCATCCCGGATGCAAGCCTGCTGGATGCACTGAGAATAGCGGCGTTATCCGGCGTGGAAGTGAAGATCATGATCCCCGATAAGCCGGACCATATCTTCGTATACTGGGCGACGTATTCGTACATTGGCGAACTGTTGAAAACCGGAGCCACAGTGTATCTTTACAATAACGGATTCATTCATGCCAAAACGATCGTCATCGACGAAGAAATCTCTTCTGTCGGTACCGCCAACATCGATTACCGCAGCTTCAAGCTCAATTTCGAGGTCAACGCTTTCTTGTATGATGACCGGATTTCCCAGCGGTTAACGGAGGTTTTTGACAACGACCTGCGTGTCTCCAGGCAGCTGACGATGCAGGAATATCTGGAGCGGCCGAGATGGATCCGGATCAAGGAATCCGTTGCAAGGCTGCTGTCCCCTATTCTATAGATCAACCGTATTTCTAAACGGTTTCCCGCAGTTTAATAGACGATATGACAAAGAGGATATGAAGTTCATTGGATGAACTCATATCCTCTTTGTCATTTAAAATCAGATTGTTATATAAAATTTACATAACTTTCGCGTCAAACCGCCGTTACTCGGTTGTATTACTTCATTAGGATAGACTGATTAATTTGCGTCCAAGCCGACGGACCGATGATTCCGAGCCGCCAGAATGCCGTGCCTTTCAAATCATACCGTTTGGCTAGGCCAATCTTGGACTGAACGGATTCCGCATTCTCGCTTCCCAGCGAAATGCCTAGAATGAGCTTGTCTTTTGTCGTTTCTTTCAGTGCTAGCCGGATCGCCTCATCCACTTTATTCAGCGGCTCAGGCGCTTTTTCGTTCTCGTAGGCGTAAGCCATGATCACCAAATCGTCCGCCAGCTGCGACAAGGTCTTATAGTCATAACCTTTATAGGAGCTGTTTAGCGGATGGACGATGACCGTAATCTTCAGCCCCGCCTGACGCGCTTTTGCAGACAACTTTTTCATGAATGCATTATACTCGGATTTCACTTTGTTCTTATCGCCCGTTAGCCCCAGTCCTTCGAGGTCGAGCGCAATGCCTTTAAATCCTTTCCCGGATGCCGTTGCCACGATGTTAGTTGTCGTTTCCTCCTGCAGCGTCATATCTTCCAGGTTCTTGGTCAGCTCAAGACCGGAATCTACCGAATAGACCATCAAATAGGGGGACGTTCCCTGTCCGGAAGCATCTTGAATGATGGATTCCGGCGTAATATCTCCCGCGGCTTGGGGCCATCGATGCTCTTTGCCCGCGGATTCGGTCGTAAATTGACCATTCTTTTCGATCCGGCTCCAACCGAAGGCGACGGAATCAAAGGATGGAATATAGGATCGCTCATCAAATGCCGATATGGCATAAAAACCGAGGGTGTACATATCCTCTTGCGGCGAAATGATAGATACGGTTTGAGTCGGCTGATCCCAGGATACTGCCGCACCGAACTGCTGGCTGAAAAAGCTGAGCGGAATCATGGTGCTGTTCTGAATGGTCTGCGGTGCGACGGCCAGCGGTGCGGTTTTGCCGTCTACGAGGGCATTCTTGCTCCCGATTTTAAGTACGACCTGCTTGGAGACGCCTTCATTTTGCTTTGTCGCCGTAATTTTCTGGGCTTTCTGATCCCATACCACCTGAATGCCAAGGGCTTCAGATATGGCACGGAACGGTACCATCGTCGTCCCATTCATGACCGTCGGCTGTACGGGAAAAGGCAGCGGATAACCATCCAGCATAATGCTTACTTTTCCGGCAGCCGCTTTCGTTTCGTGCATCGGGACAGCAGTTAAAGATCCGGCAAAAATGATCGAACTCAACATAATTTTCCCAAATACCTTCATTGTTCGGTTCTCCTGTTATCTAGTGATAGATTCGTATTCATAGAATACTAGATTCACTATATCATTTTCACAGGAACCATTTCTACCTAATAAAGGAAACGCGTACGGGTACAGGGACATTCGCGGAGCTGCGGCATAGGATATTGCGACAAGGCACTTAACCATAAATCGCGAAGGACGTGAAACACAAATCATGATTTCATATATGGATTTCACATCACCATCGGTTCAATTTTCGTACGATTTGAGAAACAATCCGATGTTTAAAAAGGACAGCCGGAACTTTATCAACGCCCTTTCCGTTATGCAGTTAAATACCCTCGGGAATGTTTCCCTTCTGGATATTTATTTGAGCAAATCCAATGTCGTCGAGCCTCATATTCATCAAAATGCTTCGGAGCTCGTATACCTGATCTCCGGCTCGGCCGTCGTTTCTCTGGTGAACCCGTTTACCAAGAAGCTCGTTAACATTCCGGTCATGCCGGGCCAGGTCGCTAACGTACCGCAGGGCTGGTGGCATTACGAGATCGCAACCTCGGACGATACGCATATATTGGCCATTTTCGATGCACCGGTTCCGGAGTTCATTGCAGGTTCGGACCTGCTGCGGCTGACTCCTCCAGAGATATTGGCACATACCTACTGCCTGAATGAAGAGCAGATCACGGCTGCGCTGGCGCCGATTAAAGAAACGGTTGTCATTGGGCCCCCAAGCAATTGTTCACCTGCAGATCAACGCGACTTCCGGATGAGCGCATCCCAGCGACAGGTGATCGGAAATGGCTGGAACGATCGCTGAGTGTATTTTCCCTTCCCTTACTAAACGCAATGCTCCATAAACGCGATTTATTCGCTTACCTGTCTTACCATCCCGTAGTAATCTGGATACACCAGTTTGAAGCCGAAGGACTGGTACAGCTTGATCCCGGCCAAATCCGATATGACCATCACGTTCGCTTCTTTAGGGGCACTGGCGTCAATGTATTCAAGAAGCCGGCTTAATATGGCTTTGCCGATTTCTTCTCCTTGGTGCGCCGGATGTACCGCCAAGTCAACGATTTGGAAATAGCAGCCTCCATCTCCGATAATTCTTCCCATACCAATCAGTGCATCACGTTCATCCCGGACCGTGAGCATGTAAATCGAATGCCCGAGTCCGGTCGCTATTGCCTCTTCCCGGATCGGCCGAGCGCCGGCTGCAAGTCTTAATGCCGCATACTCTTCGATTCCCGGATGTTCATTCGTCATCTTCATATCGATTCCTCCTTGAATGGATATACCTTCACTCTACTACATTCATGCAAGTGCTAAGCTTTGAGAGCCGCTGATCAACTTATCACAGCTTAGTTATTTCAGAAGCCTCTCAAGCAGCTTGAAGGTTTTACTATAAGTTTTGTTCTGGAGGAATGCGTCTGGTATATTGTTCTCGAAACCATTCGAGGACGGAGGACCCGATATGAAGCAAATCTATAAACCGAGCGAGATCGCCAAAGCATTGAATATCAGCACCAGTGCGCTGCGCCATTATGAATCATGGGGGGCGGTTCCCTCACCGGACCGAGCACCTAACGGGTACCGTTTGTACACCCGCATTCATGTGGCGTATTTCCGGTGCCTTCGGGCCATGTTTCCCGGTTTTGGCGTCGGCGCGACATGTGACGTACTCCGCTGCATTCAGGAGTCCGATGCTGATACGGCCTTCGTTATGGTCAACAAGCTCCAAGCCGAGCTCTATCAGGAGAAAGTGGCTGCTGACCAGACACTGGAGCTTCTGCAACGATTGGAGCTGCCCTCCCTCCCCCACCAAAAGCTGAAAAACCGCATGACGATCGGCGAGGCTGCGGCTTATGCCGGTGTTGCAACCTCGGCTATTCGTCACTGGGAAAAGGAAGGCTTGCTGCAGGCAAACCGGGATCCGGATAACGGATATCGTATGTTTACACCTGCCGATATCCGGAAAATCCTGCTTATTCGCACGCTGCGGAGCACCGTTTATTTTCTCAAAAGAATGAAGGATATCGTCAAGGCGCTGGATGATCAGAACGTCGAGCAAGCAAAAAAGCTCACGGAAGATGCCATTCGCACCATCCATGAGCGTATTCGCGAGCAGTTTCTTGGCGTTCATCAATTGGTCGAGCTTTGTAAAGAGCTTAAACTGCTGTGAGCCGGGACGATGCCTGCCGCCCTCTCCAGCTCGCTTCGTTGACGCAGGTGATGCCGGGTATGCATCTCCACCAGATCCAGCCATTCTTTAGCGTTCAGCCATCCGAAACCGTTATGCCGGACCTTATACTTTGGATTTGTTTCCAGCACTCTGTTTCTGAGGGCGTTGAGCTTATCTTTCATGTCTAGTAGACCTTCAGCCAGTGACTGTTTGCTGTGATCGTTGCCAGGCGTATTGCCCGGTAAATCCGGAAGCTGAATTCGAACCGGTGGAAAGCTTTGCAGCCTGAACAACAGGTTGCCCGCTTCTGTCTTCCCTTCCGGCTGCTCTTCGCTTGCACTCAAGCATTCATCAGCGTTGGCAATATACTCCTGCGCCACGACAATGACATGATCATACAGCTGGCCAAGAGACCAAGGATGCTTCCCGCTGTGCCTGCATAGCTGTTCCGGTGTGTATAGCTTCAAGCGGCTTAGAAAGGTATCGATGAGTTCCAGTACATCCCGAGGATCGGAGCACTCCAGGAACGTTGTGACCGTATCGATGAAAAGATCCGGCTCTTCAACGCTCGGTGCGTGGCCGGATTGGCTAAATCCGACAAACACCGCCCGTGGAATGCGTGAGGCGATCCATTCTCCTTCCCCCGGAGGATTTAAAGGATCAAAGATACCGCCAATCACAAGCGTTTTGGCTGTAATCTGATATAATGCGTCCCGCCAATCAAAGTTTTCCAGCGCCTTATTGGCCGCTGCCTGCTGCGCTTCGGTCATCGCATGGAATGACTTATGATATTCGTCCATCCATTTCATGGCTTGTTCGGTTTGATGAAACATATATTTTGACAAATATTGAACCGCCTCCTGAGACGACATGCCGGCTACCTCTTCCTGATGATCTGCAAGCAGTCGGGATGTAGACGACGTTTTACCGCTGGACCTTGCAGAGACAAGGACCAGCTTCTCGATGCGCTCAGGGACAGCAATGGCTACTCCCTGCCCAATATAGCTTCCCATGGAGCCGCCGAGCAAGCTGGCTTTGCGGAGTTGCAGATGATCCATAAGCGCAATGACATCATTCACATGGTCCTGTAATGTGAACCTTGACGGTCGATCTGATCTGCCGTGCCCTCTGGCGTCAAGCGCAATGACAAGAAACTTCTCAGATAGTTTATCTATTTCAAGTCGATGAGCCGGCAAGCTCATGCCCAATCCGTGAAGAAAAATCAGCGGTTCCCCGCTGCCCTTCTCCTCGTAGTAAATGTTGACACCTTGGATATCAATGAACGGCATATGGATCCCTCCAATGAGCAATAATGCGTAAATTATATCATGAAATGGTATTTATTGTTTTTTTGATTGAATTCAACTTTTATACATAAAAAGCGTTTCTTATATGTCAGGGTAACAATAGGTTCGACAATTGAAACGGAAATACTTGTCAGTACGTACTAATTACAAACCGAAAGTTAGACAGGAGGAATACGAATGATGAATCCGGGACCGCCATTTGGCGGCGGGTTTGATTTTATGTTTACGCTTGTTCCTATTTTAATTGCAATTGGTTTTGTTGTGGTGATTGCCATGTTCATTCTAAACGGTGCTCGGTATGTAAAAAACGCTCGTTCACCTCGCTCCTCCACCTACGCCCGTATCGTGTCCAAACGCACGGAGGTGCAGCATAGCTCAAGCCACCATCACGATGACGATAACGGGTTCATTCATTCCGGCGGCTCATCCCGGACATATTATTACATCACGCTGGAATTCGATAATGGGGAGAGAAAAGAATATCTGGACGTAAAAAAGCTGTATGGTCTCGTTGTGGAAGGCGATGCGGGGTATGCATCGATCCAGGGAGACTGGATCGTTGCTTTTGAGCGGGAGGTCTAGAGGAATGTCTTTAGTGTACTACATCGCTTCAGAGAAAGAGCTGCCGACTGGCTCCTTCGGCACGAATTATACACTAGTGGATCATCGTATCGTATTTGAAACAGAATTAGATGCCGCTGGAATCTATATTACCGGACCTGCAACGAACGCCAAGAGATTTCCTCATTTCCGTCTGCCTTATGTCTATCAACTATCTCCAGAAGGAGGTTCTTTTAATTATAACCCCCTTCTTCTCTCAAAATCGCCCGAGGCCTATTCAGTTTATTATAAATGCGCCCAAGAGCTTTTTGCTTATTTGAAACGGAATTTGATGCCGGGCGGCGAAATGGAGATGTATGCCGGATGGGATGATGGAATGGGCAGCTTGGAAGAGCCTCAAGACCAATCGTTGAATAGGGTTCTGGATCTCAGCGATTTTGAACTTGGAGAACAATTCAGTTGGATAGAAAAACAATACATTCTCGTTAAAAAATCATAATTACACGAAAAGAACACCGCATACCCGTGCGGTGTTCTTCAGCTTATCTCAAATACATCATCCCCGCGTCGTATCCAGCGGCTTCAGCAGCTTCTCAATCCGTGTCCGGTGCTCTTCCAGAAAAGGTGGCAGTGCGAGCGATTCGCCTAAAGACTTGATGTTCTCGTCCGCGTCGAAGCCGGGACCATCGGTAGCCAGTTCATACAGGATTCCGTTCGGTTCCCTGAAATATAAGGAACGGAAGTAAAAGCGGTCAACAAATCCCGAATTTTGCAGGCCAGCGGTGTTGATCCGGTCGATCCACTCCCTCAGCTCGGCTTCATCCTCCACGCGAAAAGCGACATGATGCACGCTGCCCCGGCCAGGGCGTTCTACAGGGAGATCCGGGCGTTCCTCGACATGGATTTCCGCTCCCGTTCCGCCTTCACCGGTCTCCAGGACGATAATATCCGGTTGCCCAAAAGTTTCGGACGGATAACTGCCTTTATGACGAAAACCTAGCAGATTGACCAAAACATCGACCGAAGGCGCCGCTTCCTTCACGGTAATTTTAACGGGGCCTAAACCGTATATTGCATTATTCACAGGGATCGAGCTCTGATCCCACGGCGTTCCGGCCGCGACGCCGTCATTCCCCTCGTCCGAAACCAGTATCAGCCGCTGCTGCTCAAAGTCCCTGAACGCCAAGGTTGCTCTGCCTGCCCGTTCAGCTATCGGCTCATGCCAGACGCCAAGCTCCTCAAATCGCTCCTCCCAGAATGCCAAGCTCTCGTTATTCGGCACGCGAAGCGATACTGCAGATATACTGTTCGTTCCTTCATCGTTTTTTGCCAGCATCGGAATCTCGAAGAAGGTCAGATCCGTGCCCGGATTCCCTTTTTCGTCCGCATAGAACAAATGGTACATCGACGGTTCATCCTGATTCACCGTTTTTTTGACTAGGCGCATACCCAGCGTCTTTGTATAAAAGTCGTAGTTGCGCGGTGCATCGGTCGTTAAGGCCGAAACATGGTGTATGCCTTTAATCTGCATTGAATCGTCCTCCTTTACCTCGGCATGTATGCAATCTGAATCCTTCCTGCGTTAAAACATCAAATCTTTGGCGTAATTCTCTCCCTCAAGCATATCGTATTCCACCAGCCTGTAATCATTCAGCATCTCTTTTTGCTCAGACGTCAATTCCTTTAACGGACCGGATGCACCGATGCGAACGCTTTTACTCAAGCCGGAAATTTCAGACTTCACTTTTTCAAGCATCTTGTAATATGGGGGCAGTGCCTGTCCGCTCATCTTGAAAATCGTCGGTCCGATAAAGGCGGGGCTCTGCGTTCCCACGGACTGCTTGCCGATATCGAAATTCGCTATATACATCAGCTTGGTTTCATGCTTCAATCTCGGATTGGAATCCCATCCAGCCCCCGTATAAATGCCTGCGGACAAGGCGGGCAAATGATCCCCCCAGAATACGACGATCGTAGGACGCTGGATTGTTGTAAGCTCTTCGCTTAAATAAGCTAGCGCTTCATCCGTAAGCTTGGCGTCCTGCACATACGTTTCAAGCTCGTCTTTGAATTCCGGCTTCACGCCATCGACCGTGATCGTATTGGGTCCGTTCAGCCCTTTCGTGAACGGAAAATGATTTTGCATCGTAACCAGGTGCAAAAACGTAGGCTTGTCCGATTGTTTAACCTCGTTGATCGCTTCCTGAACAGCAAACTTATCGGTAATATAGCCATTCGGCGTAAGTCGTTCAGGCTCTTTCAAATCCTTCTCGCTCGTAAATTGATCAAAACCTAGTATCGGGTAGACCTTGTTTCGATTATAGAAGGTGTTGTCAAACGGATGAAGCGCCATGGCACGGTATCCTCTGTCTTTCAAAATGCTGACGATTGAAGGCAGAGACGACATTTTCACGACCCGTTGCTGAAATGGGATGGAGCCGTCCTGAAGAAAATACATGGACAGTCCCGTCAATGCTTCAAATTCAACATTTGCCGTATTTCCGCCGAATTCGGGGGACAGCAAATATCCCGATGGCGTTGCATCCTGCTTCTGATGAATGAACTGCAGCGGATCTTCACTGAAGCGATAACCCGGCAGGCGCGTCGGATCAAAAAACGCTTCGTCCATCATAAACATTATATTAGGCTGTTCTGCTGGCGCATTTGTTGCGGACGGATCGGGCAGCGAGCTGTACTTTTGGGCAATTGCCGCAATGGCTTCCCGGTTGTATCCTTCCGGCTTTTCCATCAGCTTCTGCTTGAAGTTGCCCGTAAAGGCATACAGAAAACCGTTTTGGTTGTAATTCGCCTTCTGATTCCAAGGAATATTCTGATATTTCATGGATTTGGCAAGAGAGGTCTGTCCGCTGATCATCTGAATGAAGCCTATGATAAAGACGATGGATATAATTGCCATTAAAATTCGCAGCGGAAGACGGATTTTGATTTTGGGCAGCTTAATGATCAGGTAAACCAGCAGAATCAGCACAACGATAGCCGCAATCAGCATATACGGGGAGATCATCCCCTTGGTGATTTTACTCATTTCCTGCACGTTCTTGACCTGACGCAGGTCCCATGGAAACAGCGGTTCTCCGGTCGTGGTGAGCTTCTTGTAGTGGACCACCGAAATGATGAAGCATGCGAGAAACGCAATCAGCGCACCCGAATAAACGTTGGGAATTATGGCGCTGAATACGAGAAGAACGAAGAAGAAAAATAAGCTTCCCGAAATATAAAGCCAATAATGTTGCGAAATCCAGTTCATTACGCTTCCTATGTTCCTCAGTGAGGCAGCCTGCATAATAAAATTGAGAGCACAACCGCCGATCAAAAGCAAAAGCATCCAGACGACCGTACGCTTGGACGGCATGATGTAACGAAACACGAATATCCTCCCCCATCTCTCTTCAGCGAACACGAGATGTTAACGATCTTACAACCATATTAAAAACCAATCAAATGGAATCCGGGTTACGATTAAAAAGGTTGACCTTCATATGAAAATGAAGAATCAACCTTTTAAGGTTATAGCACATATTCACATTTTCGTAAACATTTGAGACCAAGCTAGATTAGTATGCGTTGCCACCAAAGCATCCGGAAGCAATGATGATGACGAGCAAAATGAACAATACAAGGATTGCACCAGGACTACGAAAGGCTCCACCGACCTCAGACATCCACAACACCTCCTATGAACCGATTTAATCTATTCTATGAACTCCTTCGCTTAAAGGTTTGGTTATATCGACTCCGTCAATCACACATATTCGGCAGATTCATATATTCACCGTATACCTGCGGGGTTCAATTGCACGGGATAACCAAAGAGAACTCCCTTCGCCTGTTGAGGCTGGAATTCCCTAACTTAAATTCGGTGATTAGGGATTGGAAATCGGATTCTGATGGTTCTCGGCAAACGTAATAGCCTCATATACCATTGCGGCTGCCTGATCCCGCTTCATCATCTGCTTGGGATTGAAATTGTGCTTGTCATCGAGCGCCGTAAACTTGTAAACGAGCGACCGCTGGATCGTTCCCTGATACGCTGGCGTAATGTCCTTTTCGTCATGAATTTCAATGAAGATTTTGATCAGCGGATACTCCCCTGTTGTCTCCAGAGCCTGAACCAGATAATGAGTAAACTGCTCTTTGGTCATGAGCATCTGCGGATCAATATCGGACGGAATATCCAGCCCGTTATAGTGCGCATTGATAAAAGCTTCAGCATACCAGGCATGATTGCTGATTTTGCTGAACAAACTGGCGGCTTCCGGTGCTTTATTGAAATCAATGCTCGCCAGACTGAGGTGCATGGCATCTGCGATCAGCTTGATCCCCTGGGCCTGTGTCAGTTCCGCTTGCGGCATAAATTCCTGATCATTCAATCCGTGCACAATCCCCTTGCTCTTTAGTGCTTCGATCTGCACCTTATAGCTGGATTGGTCCACATCCTTAAAAGAATCTGCTGCGAACGTGTGCTGAGGCTGCAGCAGCATAAAGGAAAGGATTCCGGTCATAAAGGCTATGCCTGCTAACTTTTTATTCATGATCATTGCCCCCAGATGGATATTTTTTCATTATTTTTCTGACGGGCACCCTAAATAAAAGGTTGCATGGGCATGCACCTATCTTTTGGAGCACAGGGCGAAATGATTTGCCCATTACGACTTCACATTCTTTCGCTTCATGCTTCGAATCCATCTTTTCGTCTCCGGATCCAGCTGGTAGGACTCTGTCATCTTCTGAAGCGCCTTATTAAATGTAAAATCGTCTATCGAGGACGTTTGGAGGTATTTTGCTGTGATTTCAGGCTGCTTGATATAGCAGATCGACAGCAGCCAGGCCGCCGCCATTTTAACGTAATACCCCTCATGCTGTATGGAGTCGACCGTTTGGAGAACACGATTGATGTACGTCTCGTTGACGTAATAACTGAGAAGCATGACCAGCCCAAAGCGAAGCTCGTATTCCCGTCTGGAACGTAAATAGGGCTGAAGGAAATCCCATACCTTCTCCTGGTGGTCCTTGGCGAATTTCAGGCCCGTGCAAAAGCTGTCACAAACGGACCAGTTATCGATTACGGGAACGAAATCCGCCACATACTTCAGCTTGGAATCCAAATCCGTCTTCATATATCCGATGACCATGCCCTGGAGCATGATCTCTTCAAAATAGTCGTTACCTGCTTGCATCAGGTAAGCTCGCCAATCCCCTTTCGCAATCGTCATGGCCAGCTTCCTTAATTTCGGGAGCCTTACGCCAAGAACACTCGATATATTCGGAATCAGCGCAGCTGAAAACTTACGGTAATCTTCCTCGGCGAGCATGAATAACTGCTCACGAACAGTGTTGTCCATCGGTACTCTCCTTGCGATTCAATATGGAACTGGCTGCATATGTTGCTGTCATGATTCAATAAGATAACCTTAAGGCTCAAAGCCCTTCTGGCTGATCCGAACGCTTTCTGCCGGAAACATGTTCAAAAACCGCTCATAAAGCTTCTTGTAGGCTTCCGGGTGATACCATTCCTCCAGGCCAAGTTCCTCATAGAGACGATCGATCCCAAGTCTACGCGTCCGTTTGCCACCTGAACCGTCACCCATAAAATAATCGTCAATGCAGACTCGATCCACCAGAGGGAACAGCTTGGCCGGAAAGTCATCACTGCTTGGCAGCAGGGGCGCAATTGTAGCTTGTACCGGTATATTTTGTTCCTTCAGCAGTCTTAACGTTCTCAGTCTTGCCTCGATCGGAGGCGTACCCGGCGTGAAGTGAAGGCGTATGTCTTCCCGATCCGTTTCAAGAGTCATGCTGACTCTCACCCGGTCTCCGAGCTGCTGCAGCAAATCAATATCGCGTTTGACAAGCGGGCTTCGGGTTTGCACGAGCAAAAAATCGGGCGGATTGTCCACCATCACCTCAAGCAGTGAACGAGTGACGCATTCCGAAGCTTCTGCAGGCTGGTAAGGGTCCGTGCTGGATGACATGAAAATGGTCACTTCCCCTTGCTGCCGGGCTCGCTGCAGTTCCTTACGGAACACTTCAGCGGCATTCCGCTTCACATCCACCCACTCTCCCCAAGGCATTCCGCGAAACATGGAGACGGGCATCTGCCGCACGTAACAATAGGAGCATCCGAACGAGCAGCCTGTGTAAGGGTTTAAAGAATGGGTATATCCGGACAAAAATCCGGTTCCCTTATTGAGCATGGATTTGGGATCTTTATATTCCATTCTGTATGACATGCGTGCCTCCAATTAGCGGAATTACAACCCGCCCTCTTATGTAGCGTCATGAAAAATGATGCCGAGACTGTACCTTGTTCCGGATGTGAGGGTTCCAACGCCATGACGCAGCGTCGCTCGATAATAGCCTCTGGTTCCTTCGACCGGGCGGAAGCTTGTTGGGAAAATCACACCGGCACCCTGCTCAAGACGTATGACATGGCCTCTGCTCTGCGCTCGCGGCCGCTGTTCCACCAGCAAAAACTCGCCGCCCTCGTAATCTTCTCCCTGTTGGTTTAAGGTCAGCAGAACCTGAAACGGGAAAAAAACATCGCCATACAAATCCTGATGGAGACAATTGTACCCGCCGGCTTCGTATTTGAGAATGAGCGGCGTTGTCCGGGTTTGTCCTGCTTGGTGGCATTCCTCCAAGAAAACATCAAGGGAATCGGGATAACGTCGCTCCTGACCAAGATGTGTCAACCAGCGATTGGCCGCAAGTGAGAGTTCGGGATAAAATGCCTTCCGAAGCTGAAGAAGCACATCCGGGAACGGAGACTGAAAATACTTGTATTCCCCCACGCCAAACCGGTATCTTTTCATATCAATCGTTGTCCGGTACTGAGATTCTTCCGTATAAGCTTGGATAAATTCGGCACATTGATTCGCAGACAGAATCGGCGGGAATGTGGCGAATCCCTGCTCATCCAGTTGCTGCTGAAGGCTATTCCAATCGAGCCCACGAACAAGTTCATCCGTGCTTTTATGCATGATGGCCAACCTCGCAAGCATTTTTCTCGAGCTCCAGCAGCCTCGTCTTCATCATAAGTCCCCCTCTGTATCCCGTTAGGGCACCATTCTTGCCGATGACCCGGTGGCATGGAATGGAGATCAAGACCGGATTCGCGCCGATTGCCGTGCCTACGGCCCGAACGGACGAGGGTTTTCCTATGCGGTTGGCAATGTCCGAATACGAGCAGGTCTCGCCGTACGGTATCTTGCAAAGCGCATCCCACACGGAGACTTGAAATGGTGTGCCAGCCAAATCGAAAGGTATGGAAAATTCGTGAAGGCTGCCTTTCATGTAATCCATCAACTGCTCGGCATATGGCAGCATATGCACGTCATTTCTTACCAAGGCATGGTCCCGGAAATGCTTGAATACCCATGCCTCCATTTCTTCATACGGCTTGTTGGCCGTTCCTACATAACACAGTCCGTCCGCCGTTGCGGCCATATGCATTGTCCAGTCTTCGTACTTTAATTCGGTCCAATATACGTTCTGTTTCATCTGTATGTACAACAGATATCCCCCCTTGTTTATTCATCCATCCCATGATTTTGCCGCCGGTAATCGGCTGGCGTACAGCCGGTGTTCTTTTTGAATTGGGCGATAAAGTATGACGTATGGGGAAAGCCGACCGACGTGCCAATCTCCGCCACTGAACAATCGCTGCTTCGCAAAACTTGCTTCGCCTTATCGATACGGATGTGATGCAGATATTCAGCAGGCGTCATCTGCATGATTTTCTTGAAGGTTCGATGCAAATGGTAAGGGCTGCCATGACAGGCTTCCGCCAGATCGGTCAAGGTTAAAGCGGACGCGTAATTTCTATCCATATATGCTGTCATGACTGCGACCCATTCATGGTCCGGTAGACGTTCCCCGGTAGGCTTGCAGCGTTTACAGGGACGAAATTCCTCTCGAATCGCCTGCTGCGCATCCCGGAAGATTCGAACATTTTCACGATTGGGCGCTTTCGATTTACAGGAAGGCCTGCAGAAGATCCCGGTAGACTTAACGGCATAAAAAAATATAAAATCGTACGATTCATCGTTGCCGACGATAGCCTGCCACTTCTCTTCCGTCAGCTCTGGATCCTCAGACATCAACATGTGGAATCACCTCTTTGCTAACAGTATATCCTGAAAATATTGAAGAAAAAGGTATGAGGAATAGAAAAGCAAGATCGTGATATTAATAAGTCGGAGGATGACCTGTTCAACAAAAACGGGATGCTCTCTTAGGAGGAGCATCCCGTTAAGCCTGCTCCACCATGAGCTCATGGCTGCAGCCGAGTCTATTGAAGTACAGAGCAGAACTTAAACAAGATACCTTTGGCGAATGTCGTTCAGATGATGTATCTCATGCCCTGCCATGATGTATGCCCATGCTCTTGCGGAGGTCGGATGGCCGCTGACGGAACCGGAAAGATTAGAATCTGATCCGGGATGCATCCTCGAGCTTGGCGAACGTTTGAAAGCGATGGTTATACTCCTCAATAATCTCTGCGGCACTTTGCCCGTTCTGTCCCCATGTACTGTGGGCATCTCTGGCAATCGTCACATCATATCCCAGTTCACTCGCCCGTTTGCTCGTCGCTTCCACGCATAAATCCGTCTGAATGCCCGCGATGACAAGCCGCTGAATGTCTTTTTGTTTCAGCAGCTCCTGCAGCTCCGTTTCGTGAAAGGAATCCGGTACGAATTTCTGGATGACGGGATCCTCGCTCTCAGGAGCGATGGAAGGGTGAATTTCCCAATCCGCCGTTCCTGTTTCCAACTGCTCGCCCGGCCCTTCATTATGCTGCACATAAATCACATGGGCCTGGCAGCTTCTGGCTTGTTCGATCAATCCTTTAATCCGTTTCAAGAGATCTTCTCCCGAATATACCGGATCCGACGCCGGGAACATCCCGTTCTGTACATCGACGACGAGCAGCGCTGCGTGATTCATCACTATTCAAACTCCTCTTCAATAGAATAATCATGACTTCAATATGTACGTTTTTTGTAATTATATCATCGAACGTTTGTTCCTGCAATTCGAAATGATGATCCTCCCTCTTCTTCCAAAAGGTGCATATCGGAAAAGGTTTTGGGAAGAATATCCTCGAGGTGTTGAAGATGGGTTTGATGCAGAAACTGAAGAGTTTCATGATGCAGGGCAACGAGGAAGAGAAAGAAACGGTATTACCCGAAGAGCCGAAAAAAATACCTACCCTGGAGCATACGCTGAAGGAATTTCAAAACTGCATAGATATCGTGCAGCGCACCTATCCGGATTGCAGCATGGATATTGTTTACCTCGCATATCTGACGGGGATCGACGAAATCACCCAGGAAATCGTCCATCCATTCTCCGGTGCTTCGGAAGAAGAAGCGGAACGAATCCTCAAGCGGTCACAATACACTGAAATAGATGATGCCAAAGAATGCATTAAAGGCATTCTGGAAGGCAGAGCGGCGATATTTTTCCAGCACCGGACCTATCTCGTGGATATATCCAGTCCTGTCGGCAGGACGATTGCGCAGTCCGAAACCGAAACGGTCATCTCCGGACCGCATGACGGGTTCGTGGAGAACTTATCCCAGAATTTGGGCGTAATCCGGAAACGAATCAAAAGCTCTCATCTGAAAACAGTCAAGCTGCAGGTCGGGGAGATTGCCAAAACCGATGTCGTCTTGATGTATATTGATGAAATCGCCAATCAGGAATTGGTTGAAATCGTGCAAAAGCGGATCGAGAACATCGAATATGACGCCGTCATGGATTCGAATATGCTGGTACAGCTCATCGACGAGAATCCGAACTCGATCTTCCCGCAATTCATGACGACGGAACGGCCTGACGCGATTGCCTCCAAGCTGATTGGAGGAAGAATCGTCGGCTTCGTGGACGGCAGCCCTTCGGCATTCAGCTGCCCGACGAACTTCTTCGACTTTTTCTCGTCCCCGGATGATTATTACCAACGATGGCTGCTGGGAACGTCTCTCCGGATTCTGCGTTTCATCGGCTTTTTGATCACGATCGGCTTCACCGCGTTTTACGTTTCGGTCACGACGTACCACTATGAGATGATCCCTCATACCATGCTGTTGAATTTGACGGAGTCTAGAGCTAAGGTTCCGTTCCCGCCCTTGCTGGAGGCATTGTTGATGGAAACCACAATTGAGCTGCTCCGCGAAGCGGGGGCAAGGCTCCCGACCAAAGTAGGACAAACGATCGGCATCGTCGGCGGTATCGTCATCGGACAAGCTGCCGTGCAAGCGGGGTTCACGAGTAACATCCTGATCATCGCCGTAGCAACCTCCGCGATCGCTTCGTTCGTCATCCCAAGCTATATCATGAGCGCTTCAATCCGGCTGATCCGCTTTGGATTGATCATCATGGCAGGCATTTTGGGAAACTTGGGGCTCATCATGGGCATCGGCCTTGTCGTGATCCATCTGGCAGGCGTGACCAACCTGGGCACGTCCTATCTGACGCCACTCGCACCGATAAACTTTGCGGATATGCTGGATACCTATATTCGCGGACCTTTCTGGGGTTTGAAAAAACGGCCGTCGATCGTCAAAAGCAAAAATAAAACGACGAATAAAATGCGGAAATAGACGGTGAGTCCATTGAACGAGAAATTAAATGTTTTTCACATCGCTCTGCTGATTTTCATGACGGAAATGAACATAACCTTGTTCAGCCTCCCCCGTCTCGTAGCAGAAAATATCGGCACCAACGGTTGGGCCGGCTACCTTTTTCTATCTGTCATTGCGACTTTCAATATCGCCTTGTACTGGCTGGTCTATAAATTAGGAAAAGGGGCTTCCCTGTTTCAAATCATGGAGGCTGCCGTGCCCAAACCGGTGTTATATCCCTTATACCTGGCCTTGGGGCTCTTTTGGATCGTAGCCGCATCTTTTATAGGGAAGAACTACTTCCTGATCTTCCAGATGCTTTCTTTCCAAACGACAAATCCGATGTTCATTTTTCTGCTGTTCTGCCTGATGGTTTTTTGCCTCTTGATCAAGCAGATTTACAATATCAGCAAGGCGAATACGGTATTTTTCATTATGACGATATGGACGCTGCTGCTCTCCTTTTACCATTTCAGGGAATGGAAAACCGTCCGTTTTACTACGTTTTGGTTTCAGGATGCGGCTCAGGGACATTCATTTCATAACTGGATGGAGGTCTACACCAACTTTGTCGGCTTCGAATTATGCCTGTTCCTGTTTCCGTTCGTGAACAAGAAAAGCAGGCTGTTTACGGGGGTGTTGCTGGGACACTGGTGTATCACGCTGTCTCTGCTTGTCGTGATCATGACTTCCTTCGGATTTTTCAGCTTTGGCCAGGTTCAGTCCCTGCTGTATCCGGTCATCAATCTGCTTGATTTCATTGAATTACCCTTCGTCCACCGGATCGAGACCCTGGTGTTCGTCGTATTCGTGTTCGGGAATCTCATCACGACCGTCATGTTCTGCTTCGCCTCCCTGTCCACGCTGAAGCAGGTTTTTCCGCGCATCAAGCCGGGCCGGATCGAATTCGGAGTCGTAGCTCTCCTGTTCTTCATCGGTTATGTCCCGAAATACCTGGCACAATCGGAGCTCCTGCTGCGGCAGGTCCTGTTCGTCGAAGTCAGCCTGGCCTTCTGTATTCCGGTCCTTTTGATTCTGGTGCTTCAATATCTCAAGCTGAAAGGAAAGAGCCCCAAAAATGAAGGCTAAACTGGTATGGCTGCCGCTGCTTCTGTTGTTAACCTCATGTACGGATGAACACATCTTGGAGAATGCGGGTTTCATCCGGACCATATCCTACGATGCTGCAGATGGCGACGGCAAATTGCTCCGGGTCACGATCAGCATTCCCAAGACCAATCACCAGGATGCCGTCGTCTATTCGACGATCGCCAAGTCCGATAAGGATGCCAAGATGTATTTCGACAGGCAAAATAACCGGAAGCTCGTGAACGGGCAGCTGCGTCAGGTGCTGTTCGGGGAAAAGCTGGCTGCCAAGGGCATTTGGAAGCATCTCGATTCCCTCATTCGGGATCCGTCCATCGGCACGCGGCTGCATGTCATTATTGCCGAGGCGGATCCGCAGGATCTGCTCCATCGCAATGATTATCCCCAAGGACCTACCGCAGGAGAATATATTGATTCGCTGATCCGGACAGAAGCAAAAGCCGGAGAAATTCCGGAGACCAATTTGTACACGTTCGCCAGGGATTATTATGACGACGGGATCGATCCCGTGGTGAATATCCTCAAAGAGCAGAAGTCGAGCCTAATCATTAATGGCATCGGCCTTTTTAACGGGGATAAATACGTAGGTAAAATCCAGCCGGAGGACCGAATGCATTTCGGCCTTCTTCATCACAACGTGCGTGCGGGAGATCTATATGTGGATTTAAATCGTGACGATGGCGAACAGGCTGCCCTCCAATTTTTGAGCAGTCACCGCAAAGTCAATGTCCTTTCGTCCAAAGGCCTGCTCCAGAATAAACGCTTGAAGGTATCCCTTCATGTCAACCTTCAGGGTTCACTGCTCGAATATATCGGCGATCTGGATATGAAAAAGCAGCAGGACCAGCGGAAGCTGGAAAGCGAAATAACAGCGGCCGTCCAGTCCAAATGCGCAGCTTTAATCCGCTTGATGCAGGAGAAAAAGACCGATCCCCTAGGAATCGGCCAGCATGTCCGCAATTCGCTCCCGCATGACGTATGGCACAAACTGGACTGGAAACAGGTATACGCCGATGCGGACATCTCTGTGCAGGTACATGTAAGAATCAAAGATTACGGCAAGCTGCTTCATTGACGTCATCCGATGATGTAACAGATTGAAGCTCCGGCGTTTCTTTTTCTTTGCGAAAACGTACGTTCACTAGAATAATGCTGCCCAAAATCAGGATAAGTCCGATCAATAGATTCAGCGATACGTGCTCGTCCAGAAATAACACGCTTGTTGCAATGGATACCAAAGGAATAAGAAAAGTATAAGAACCTACTTTGCTTGCCTCTCCCTCGTGGATC
Source organism: Paenibacillus sp. SAFN-054 (assembly GCF_051966755.1). Classification (NCBI taxonomy): domain Bacteria; kingdom Bacillati; phylum Bacillota; class Bacilli; order Caryophanales; family Paenibacillaceae; genus Paenibacillus; species Paenibacillus sp. SAFN-054. Next base: position 833,004 of record NZ_JBQCKS010000001.1, on the reverse strand, counting down.
AATTTGAAATAAACGAACCAGCCCAGCGCGATGACGAATATGGCAATGAACACCGTATCCGCAATAAAAGAGGGATCCCATACGATCGCCGACCAATCTTCCATCCCGCTGCCCGTGGCGAGCAGTATCACGCCGCCGATGGTAATTTGCATGGCTGTCAGCCACAGCGAGTCGACTTTGTGACCAATTTTCTTGACATATACGGTGCCCAGCGCCCAGGTCAGCGCGGTCACAATCGCGAGAATGATGCCGATTGGCGAGATGCTTCCCGTCAAACCTCCGGCGCTCATGGTAGCCACGCCCGCAAACCCAATCAAGAGGCCGATCATCTTCTGTCTTGTCATGCTTTCTCCGAGCCACCACCAGGAGAATAACCCCAGAAGGACAGGCTGGAGAAACACGATGGCAGAGAACAAGCCCGCCGGCGTATACTGCAGGCCGATCGTTTGAACGCCGTAATAAAGCACGATGCTCAGCAATGCCGACAATAGATATATAGGCCAATTCTGGCGGAACCGCAGCTGTTTATACCGAGGCAGTGCTGCAATGACGAGAATCAGTCCGCCGATCAAAGCGCGAAGCCCGGCAAAAAGCACCGGAGGCGTGTATTGCAGCGCAAACTTGGACAGCGGCCAGTTGACTCCCCAGACCAATATGAGAAACATCAAAAGAAGCATGGATTTATATTGTTGACGCATCTGACTTCACTCCCCGTAAAAACGTAGACATGGAGAGAATTATACTCTCATATGTCAAATGCGTCATGCTTTTTTTCTGAAAACGCAGTTTGCAATTCATCAAAATTAGCATTAAAAGTTACTTTAAGATCGCTTTGGGCGATGAAGCGTCAGTTCCCGATCATGATCCTCCTCGCGGGAATCCGCTGTCGGCGTGAAATGCGAGTATTCGGATTCCGTTGTTTCGAATGTATACTTTCTGCTCCAGTATTCCGTTTGGAATCAAGGGGAAGCAGGGCTAAGCTTAAGTTCATTTTATATAACTGCCGTTTTCTTCCTGTCATCCGCGTAAAAGTGCATGCTGGCACGCCGTTTGCAAATCCCTCCAGGTCCGGTTAACCACGGTATCCTCCACACAGGCCGATAGGCCCAGCAGCGGGAACAAGTGCAGACCGCAGCCCAGAGATGCCCGAGCTGCCGTTATGCATTCATAGGAGATCCGTTCCTCCATTTCAGGGGTCAGCTTTCCTTTTTGTCCGAGCTCTTCCCAGGATTTGTCCAGAACCAGGTAAAAAGCATCCTTTTGACGAGCAAACTCCTGCTTCTGCTCTTCAAGCTTGCCGAGGACATTGGAGTTGCCTCGCGTGAGCGCCAGTTCTTCCGCCGCTTCGAGAAAATGATCCGCAAGCCCCATGGTGACGCCTGCAAATGAAGTCTGCGCAAATGGCAAAAACGGATAGGTATACAGCATTTCTTCTTCATGGGAACGAAACTCCGAGAATGAAAAAGTCATTTCGTCAGGAATGAAAGCTTCATGCGCTGCGATGCTGTGGCTTGCAGTTGCTTTCAGTCCAAACGTGTTCCAATCCTTGATAATCTCAACCTGGTCAGGTTCCATGATGATTGTGACGATTTGCGATTCTCCGCCCTCTGTTTCGAGCAGCGTGTTGGCCGTGAATGTAGTGGCATGATTCGAACCGCTGCAGTATTTCCAGCGTCCGCTAACCACGTATCCGCCTTCTACTTTGCGGGCTGTTCCGGTTGTGGCACCGCTGCCTGCAATCACGGACTTGGAATGCGCATAAACTTTATGTCCGATTTCCTCACTCATGAACGGGACAAAATATCCGCCGCCCGCTCCGATCGTTACCAGCCAGCCGAAGCTTCCATCAATATACGCACATTCCTGAAATATCCGGATCGATTCCGGCAGAGGGGTCATGTTTCCTTTCAGGTCATTTGCGACAAATAAGTGAAACAGTTTTTTATCGTATATGTACTGAAGTGCCTCCGGAGTAATGACGCCTTCCTGCTCCATCTGACGCGACTGGGCGCGAATATTGTTCATTTCCTGTTGTGTAAAACCCATCTTTCCACCGCCTTTACTAAATCGTAAGTATATCCTATTCTATCACGAATAGCCGACCTCATCATTTCCGTTCACTTCGAATGCTAGAAAAGCCGCCCCCGTTCTACCCTGGAGGCGGCTCTTATTTTTTCGCATGTTATGATTTATGGTATCCAAGTACGGACTAGCCTAGAAGGGCGGCAATCTCTTTAAAATTCTCCGCAAATCCGACAAATACCCGGTCATCGATGACAAGGGTTGGAACGGTCTGTTTACCGGTGAGTTCCCATACTTCCCTGACATAATCTTCATTCTCTTCACAATTGAATTCGGTATACGGAATGCGGTTCTCTTGGAAATAACGCTTGGCTTGATGACAGTCGCTGCAGGTTGAGATCGTGTAGATTTTAACGGATTTCTCCATGATGCTCACTTCCTTATCTTAATGATTATCACTTGACTTCCATGGTAACCTGATAGCCTTTACTGCGAATAACGTCTTCAATATCAGACTTCCGGATTTCCGCTTCATTGAATATCACATGGACGCTTCCATCATCAAAATTCACGTGTCCTTTAACGCCCAGTTCTCCCAGTGCATTTTCTATTTTGCGGACGCAGGAGCGGCAGTTCATCCCTGCCACCTTCATTGTCGTCTCTTGCATGACACTTCACCTCCTTTTATATTGCCGTGAAATCGAGTACCGCTTTCTTCAGCGTATCCACCGACATCCGGCCTACATACCTGCTGAATTTCTCTTTCCCCTTAGCATTGGCTTTATAATAATCAATCAGCTTCATGACGATGGGAATGACCTGATCTTCGGAAAGGCCGGACGTTAAGAGCTCCGCCACCGCAGCCTTTATCCCTTTGGGCTCTCCGCCGACATACACGCTTAAAGTGTCCTTCATTTTCACCACACCGATGTCTTTCAATAGAGGTTCGCTCGTTCCGAGAGCGCACCCTGCATACCCGATCTTAAGCGGAGCTGGCGTTTCGATTCCCGCTGTGGCTCGGTGAATGGACTCAGCGACGCTTAAGCCTGCAGCTTCAGCCCCTTTGCAAAACTGGCAGGCGATAAGCCCCTTGATCACCGCTCCCGCAGGATATACCTCAAGCCCGGACCGATCCAGTTCTCCTCGAATCCGCTCTGAATCTGAAAGCGGGATTTCCACATAAATTTGCCGGAACGGCGTTATTTCAATATTAGCCTTCGGCCCGGCCGCATCCGCGATGATCCGGAGCTGCTCTGGTATGATGACGTTTCCGCCCTCCTGAAGGGGTGTCGACACCGCAATCTTAATCATTTCTTCCACGACTTATTCTCCCTTTTGCGAATTTATTAACGAACCTTCACCCGCTGCAGCCTGAGCGCATTCAATACAACGGAGACGGAACTGAGCGCCATTGCCGCTCCGGCGATCCAGGGAGCGAGCAGTCCAAGAGCCGCGACCGGGATTCCGAGGGTATTGTAACCCAGTGCCCAGAACAGGTTTTGTTTGATGTTACTCATCGTTTTGCGGCTCATATAGATCGCATCAGGTATACTCGACAGATCTCCCCGCATCAGGGTAACGTCCGCCGCCTCCATCGCCACATCTGTTCCTGTGCCGATGGCCATGCCGATGTCCGCGGTAGCGAGGGCAGGCGCGTCATTGATTCCATCCCCTACCATGGCGACTTTTTTACCTTGTGCCTGCAGCTTCTTCACTTCTTCCGCTTTGCCTTCGGGCAGAACTTCGGCACGGACATGGTCGATGCCGACCTCGGCCGCAATGGCTTTGGCTGTACGTTCGTTGTCACCGGTGATCATGATCACTTCGATGCCCATCGCCTTCAGGCGGCTGACAGCCTCTTTCGACGTCTCTTTGATCGTATCGGCTACGGCGACGAGGCCCGCATATTCGTTATCAACGGCGACCAGCATTGCTGTTTTGCCTGCTTCCTCAAGACGTGCCATCACATCATAAGCATGCGCTGCATCGACGCCGTATTTTTCCATTAATCTGCGCGTACCGACCAGCAATTCCTTGCCCTCTACCATGGCTTTGATCCCGTATCCCGGAACGGCTTCAAATTGCTGCGTATCCGGCAAATTGATTCCGCGCTCCTGTATTCCGGCAACGATGGCTTCCGCGAGCGGATGCTCGGAGTTTTTCTCCGCCGCACCTACCCATCTCAAGAATTCTTCCGGTTCTCCCTCGGTGATGATATCCGTCAACTCTGGTTTACCTTTGGTCACGGTGCCTGTTTTGTCCAGGATGATCGCATCGATTTTATGCGTCTGTTCCAAATGTTCTCCGCCTTTGAAGAGAATGCCAAGCTCGGCAGCACGGCCGGACCCCGCCATGATGGAGGTAGGCGTTGCCAGCCCCAGGGCGCAAGGGCATGCGATGACGAGAATTGCTATCGCTTTCTCAAGCGATCCGGCAAAATCACCCGGCGTAACGACAAAGTACCATGCTAGAAAAGCGACAACCGCAATCCCGACAACAATGGGAACGAAAATTCCCGAGATGACATCGGCGACACGCTGAATTGGAGCCTTGGAGCCTTGCGCTTCTTCCACGACTTTAATAATTTGGGCCAAAGCCGTTTCTTTCCCTACCTTGGTCGCTTGGATTCGGAGTACGCCGTTTTTGTTAAGCGTTGCGCCGATAACCGAATCGCCGGATTGTTTCTCCACTGGCAGGCTCTCGCCTGTGAGCATGGATTCATCAACTGAAGATACCCCCTCAAGAACCACGCCGTCCACGGGTACCTTCTCGCCCGGCCGAATGAGGACGGTATCTCCGGCAATAACTTCCTCGACAGGTACCGTCAGCTCTTGCCCGTCGCGAATAATTCGCGCTGTTTTGGCTTGAAGGCCCATCAGCGATTTGATCGCTTCCGAGGTCCGGCCCTTGGCCAGCGATTCGAACAGTTTGCCCATAATAACAAGCGTGATCAGAATGGCGCTCGTTTCATAATACATGGATGGCGCATGGTGCATGCCTCCGCCATTCGCATACCAATCGATCGTGAGGTAAAGGCTGTAAAAATAGGCTGCAGACGTTCCAAGCGAAACCAGCACATCCATGTTCGCACTTCCGTTGCGGAGCGCTTTATAGGCGCCTACATAAAACGGCCGTCCGATATAGAACTGAACCGGCGTAGCCAGAATCAGCTGAAACCAGGGATTCATGAATACATCAGGCAGATAAATCCACGATGTGAAAGAAAAATGTGCAACCATCGCCCAGAGAAGGGGAAGGGAAAGAATGGCCGAGATAAGCAGCTTGCGTTTTTGCGAGCGTATGCCGCTTTTCCGGTTCGCCTGGGAACCTTCTTCCTGATCAGCCGTCACTGCTTTATAGCCAAGCTGCTTAACTTTGTTCTGCATATCGGATACGGTTACTTCGCCTGGTGCATATTCTACAGTAGCCGTCTCCATGGCAAAGTTGACGGAGGCGCGGGTTACCCCTGGCAGTTTGCCAAGCCCTTTCTCGATTCGGTTGGCGCAGGCCGCACAGGTCATTCCTTCAAGCTTGAAATGGGAAACTTCCTTCGCTGTACCATACCCGAGCTTCTGAATTGTCGTCTCCAAATCGCTGGCGTTTACCTTATCCGGATCGTATGACACGCTGGCTCTTTCCAAAGCGAAATTCACATTGGCGGATTCCACGCCTTCCATTTTGCTTAAACCCTTTTCAATCCGGCTCGCGCACGACGCGCAGGTCATTCCGGTAATTTGCAGCGTCGACTGCTTTTGATTCTTCGAAGCAACGGCTTCCATATTGATTCACTCCTTATATCATTTCGGCAGAATGGGCGGAATTTCGGTTGAATGGCCCAATTTCAGTTGTGACAATGTCTTCCAATGTATCTCTTGTTCGTAGTATACCCCACCACCCTATATTGAGTCAATACATTTTTTACTTTACCCCCGTATCCTATTGTTAAATCCAAAAGATGACTTGCTTTTCAAATAAAAAAAGCCGCACATGGCGGCTTTAACAATTTACTTAATCAACTTATTCATCGTCGTCATCAATTCCGTAAGCACTTCCTGATCGCCCTCTTGGATCCGCTGGACTACGCAGCTCTTCATGTGATGCTCCAGCAGCAGTTTCCCTACGCCGTTCAGTGCGGATTGTACGGAGGCAATCTGGTTCAGCACATCATCGCAATACGTATCCTTCTCGATCAGTCCTTTAATCCCCCGCACTTGACCTTCAATGCGGTTCAATCGGCTGATCAGACTGTTTTTAACCTTCTCAGAGTGATGGCTTTTCCGTTCCGAGTGGTCACCAGAGCAGGTGTCCGCGTGCTGTTCTTGATCCATCATATCCGGTACCGTATTCATACGACTCCCTCCCTTTCCTTTCTTTCTATTATACTAGGCATTCGGGCCTAAACAAACCATAAACTGAATAACTTCTGAGGGCAGGCATAAAAATTCCTCAACGACCTCCCGTTTTTGCTGTTAGGCTCCGGACTCCAAAAATGGCTGATACATCATAAGGGCCCGGTTTTCCGTAATGAACTCGTCTGACAGAAGTTCGCCATTATGGTTATATTTTCTGCGGAAAATGCTGTTGTAGCGCTCATATCCGCCCCAATAATGCTGGGTGATGCGGTGCTCCTTCTCGTAAATCTCATAGCGGTGGTGCGATGGAATCGTCGACCTCCATTCACCTGTCAAATTGCCGTCATGCATCCCGAGCATAAGTTGATAAGGCTCATTCGTGTTGTTTTTGATTCTTAAATCCAGGTAGTTATATGCGCAGGTTGCACCGCTCCCGAACGGCTGTGTCCGATTCGCGTCCGGAAAAACATCATAGCTGTGGCGATGTCTTTCTGTTACATCAAGCGGCGTATGAAGTGTAATCCAGTAGAGCAAATTGGATAATTGGCATAACCCGCCGCCGACTCCGGGCTTGAATCCGCCGTAGAACAACACCATGCCGTCAACGTATCCCTTCCGCCTGCTCGGTTTGCCGATGAGTCTCCAATACGATAACGTTTCGCCAGGCTGAATCGTCAAGCCCTGAAGCCGTTCCATGGCAATCTTCAAGTTGGTGATTTTGTTATGCTGCATCCACATGTCTACATCCTTCAGTTGTCTGAGCATCGGCGTCTGATGACTGGAAATCAGGCATGGCAGTGGCGCATCAATCCTTTTTTTGGCAAAGCGCTCTGAACCAAACAGCCATTCCATATACCTTCTGCCTCTATAGTATGCCGTTCCGAGAAATAGCCTCCACGGTGCCCTGGGCACCGGCTTTCGAATGGCCTCCATACGCATGCACGCTCCTTCAAAGGGTGATTAGATAACATGGGTGTATGTACGCAAAAGGGACCTTATTCAAGGTCCCTTTTGCCTTCTCATGCTGATATGAAGATCATATCACAAAGTACCGATCCCCATCGACAGAGAATGTGTGAAGATATCAAACTTCGTCCATCAGCTGCTGCTTATCGCGGTTCATTTCCCGATTCACTGTACGCGGGGTATTCCCGAGCTGTTCTCCCATGCTTTTGAGGAAGTTCAGCATCATCGTGATGGAACGGTTGACGTCAGGATCCTTCATCATCCGGAGTAGATCAAAAAATCCTTTTTGGTCCTCTTCCGTTTCCGTATCGAGTGCTTTATTCAGGCCCTTGCTGACCGCGTTCATCGTACGCTGAACTTTATGAGGCTCCAGCGTGCTGAGAAACTGAAGGCCTGTTACCGCATTCTTCATCACCACAGGCATGCCGGATACCTTGATGAAATCAAACGCGTGAGGCAGCACCTTTTCCCGGTTTTTCACCATGCCGTGTACGATATCCAGATAACCTGCCTCATACATTTCCTGAATAATATCCATGAACATGAGCAGCCCCGGATTGCTTTTGGCCGCCCCTTCGGCAAGGCGCTCCAAATCTTTTTCTTTTATTTCTTCTTCGGTCGGGCTTTGACGGTTAATTTGCGTAATTGGACTTGCCATTTCTAGACCTCCTCCCTCTGAATAACCTCTTCAACCGGTACGAAGTCCGGACGGTTCCATTTATCCTGCACACGAACGCCGATCTGCGGGTTCCGCTGCGTATCGATTCGATGATTGGATTTCGGAAGCGGCGGCTCCCCGTCGTATGACAATACTTCCATCGTCACCGCTGTTTCCTTATAATTCGGCGTATCCGTGACTTCGTCATGCTCGCTGCTTGTCAAGAAGTTGATTGCCTGATTTCGGCTCGACGTATTCATGGGCAGATACAGCTCATTACCCTTCACCCGGTCGGTGACAAGCACGCGAAGTTTAACAGCGCCGTCAGGAGAAGTGAGCCGTACCGTCGCGCCATCCTTGATTCCACGCTCTGCGGCAAGCTCCGGCGACACTTCGAGCCATGCGTTCGGTGCTTTATGCGTCAATGCGGCAGACTGATAGGTCATATTTCCTTCATGGAAATGCTCCAGCAGCCGCCCGTTGTTGATATGCAGGTCATACTTCTGTTCATAGGTTTGCGGCGGCGTCCAATCCACCGGGAACAGCTTCGCTTTTCCATCCGGAAAATGGAATTCGTCTTGATACAATAGCGGCGTACCCGTACCGTCGAGCTGAACGGGCCAAATCTGGCTCTTCCAGCCTTCAAGTCGTTCATAGCTCACCCCTGCGAACAACGGAGCCAAGACGGCTGCTTCGTCCATAATTTGCGAAGGATGCGTGTAATTCCAGCCTGCGCCCATCGCGTTGGCTACCATCTGGATGATCTCCCAATCCGGTTTGGATTCGCCCATCGGCTCGAACACGGGGTAGAACCGCTGAATTCTCCGTTCTGTATTGGTGAACGTGCCCTCTTTCTCCAAGCTTGGAGCTGCAGGCAGGATGACATCCGCATATTGTGCGGTGCGGGAGAAGAAGACATCCTGAACGATAAAAAATTGCAGCTTGCTGAAAGCTTCATCCACCAGATTGGCATTGGCATCAACAAGCGCCATGTCTTCTCCGAACAGATACATCGCTTTGATCTTGCCTTCCTGAATGGCATCGACCATTTCATGGTTGTTATAGCCGATATGCTGCGGCAGCTTTACGCCCCAAGCCCGCTCATAACGGGAGCGTACTTCCTCGTCCTCAACCGATTCATAAGCGGGGAACGCACCCGGTTGGGTGCCGAAATCGCAAGCACCTTGGACATTGTTATGTCCGCGCAGTGGATAGGCTCCGGTGCCCGGCTTGCCGAAGTTGCCCGTTACAAGCTGCAGATTGCAGATTGCCGTGCTTGTATCGGTTCCGCCTTTATGCTGTGTGACGCCCATCGCCCACAAGATACACGTCGAATCCGACTCGTGAATCATCGTAGCCACCTGAATCAGGGTTTCTTTGCTGATCCCCGTCATTTCTTCGGCAAAGTCCAGTGTGTATTTCTGAAGGGATTCCACGAATTCTTCATAGCCGTTGACGCGCTGATCCAGAAATTCGCGGGCTTCCCAGCCCTGATCAATGATGTACTTGGACACGGCATTCAGCCAGATCAGATCCGTGCTGTGTTTCGGATGCAGATGTATGTCGGCACGTTCCGCCATTTCGTTCTTGCGCAGGTCGGATACGATAAGCTTTTGACCATGGAGCTTATGCGCCCGCTTGATTCTTGTTGCCAGTACGGGATGTGATTCAGCCGTGTTCGCACCAATAATGATGACGAGTCCGGCATTCTGGATGTCCTCGATCGTTCCGGAATCGCCTCCGTAACCAACCGTGCGCAGCAGCGCCTTGGATGCCGGGGTCTGACAGTACCGGGCGCAGTTATCCACATTGTTCGTTCCCATCACGGACCGGGCAAACTTTTGGAACAAGTAATTCTCTTCGTTGCTGCACTTGGAGGATGCGATATAACCGATTGCGTCCGGACCGAACTGATCCTTGACGCCGCCGAGCTTCAAAGCAATATAGTCCATGGCTTCTTCCCAGCTGGCTTCCACGAACTCGTCGCCCTTACGGATCAATGGCATGGTCAAACGCTCCTCGCTGTTCACGAAATCCCAGCCCCACTTGCCCTTGACGCAGGTCGAAATGCCGTTCACCGGAGCTTGCTCATTCGGCTCAACTTTGAGGATGTGGCGTCCTTTCGTCCACACCTCGAAGCTGCAGCCTACACCGCAGTAGGTGCATACCGTTTTGGTTTTCTTAATGCGCGATTCACGCATCGAAGCTTCAATCTCGGAAATTTTGAATATATCCCGGTAACCGGGTTCGACTTCCTTCGTGAGATCGATCATGGGCTCAAGCACATCCGCAAACGTTCCGGTCAAATATCCAGCCTCGCCGATCATGGATTTCTCCATCAAGGCATTGCATGGACATACCGTAACGCAGTGTCCGCAGGACACGCAGGAGGATTCGTCGATAGGCACATCCTGATCCCAAATGACGCGAGGGTGCTCCCGGCTCCAGTCAATGCTTAGCGTCTCGTTCACCTGCAGGTCCTGGCAGGCTTCCACACAGCGTCCGCACAAAATGCATTGATCCGGATCGTACCGGTACATCGGATGCGACATATCTTTCTCATACGGTTTTTCCTTGAATTCGTATTTTTGATGATCCAACTCCAAGAATTCCGTCGTGTTATGTACTTTGCAGTTTCCGTTGTTATTGTCACAGACGGTGCAGTACAGCTCATGGTTTTCGAGGATACGGGACATGGCTTCCTGCTGGGCTTCCTTCACCAGCTTTGTATCGGTACGGACCATCATGCCCGGCTGAGCTTCTGTCGCGCAGGCGCGGATCAGCTCACCGTTCACTTCGACAAGACATGTGTCGCAGGTCTGGATCGGTCCCAATTGCTCGTGATAACACACGTTTGGAATATAGGTATCCCCGGATGCCTGCAGGATAGTTTGGCCCGGTCTAGCCTTGTAGCTCTTGTCATTGATTCGGAAAACAAACGATTCTGCGTTCATGTAAGGTTTCACCTCGTTAAGTATTCTGTATTATAAAAAATAAGCTGAATTGGATATGTCAGCTTAAGTATAGTTACACGTGAATATTCCGCTTGAATCAAGCTATTCGTCATGCAAGTTCGATGGAAACGCCAAGAACCCTGAATCATTCAGGGTTCTTGGCCGTTTCTGTCAGCTAAGCTCTCCAACTATTCATTGCATCGACGATTTCTTGCGCAGGAAGTTCAGAAGCAGCAGCTCGGCTTCCGGATCCACTTGAGAATGACACCCTTGTTCACGGTTTCGAATGGTTAGAGCACTTCTTCTTTGGTAACCCGCCTGTCCTTAAATTTGATCCACCGGTTCAGCAGCGAAAATATCGGTTTGGATTGCTTGGTAAGCAGCGGCCCGAGAATGGCAAGAATCAACACATAGATAGCCGAGAACGGCTGTAGAATATCCATCAAACCGCGATCCTTGCCAAGATTGGCCATGATGATGGAAAATTCGCCCCGCGACACGATGGTCAGGCCAATATTCGCCGACGCTTTGGGAGACAAGGAGGCTGTCCTGCCCGCAAGCATGCCTGCGCTGAAGTTTCCGATCAAGGTTACGGCAACCGCCGCCATTGCCAGCCAGACAGCATTCCCGCCAAGCGACAACGGATCAATGGACAGGCCGAAACTGAAGAAGAATACCGCTCCGAAGAAGTCCCGAAAAGGCATGATCAAATGTTCGATGCGTTTGGCATGCTCCGTTTCCGCGAGCACCAGTCCGACAAGAAGCGCTCCGATCGCTTCTGCCACGTGAATGGTTTCCGAAAAACCCGCTACCAGGAACAAAGAACCGAAAATCACGAGGGCAAACAGCTCATTGGAGCGGATGCGCAGCCACTTGTTCAGCAGCGGCACCGCCTTGCGGCCGAGAACAAGGACCGCGAGCATGAAGCCGAGCGAGATGAGCGCGGATAGCATAACCCCTCCGATCGAGCTGGAATCGCTGAGTACGAAGCCCGAGAGAATGGAGATATACACGGCGAGGAACACGTCCTCGAACATGATGATGCCGAGAATCATCTCGGTTTCCGCGTTCGCCGTCCGTTTGAGATCCACCAGCACCTTAGCCACGATCGCGCTGGACGAAATCGTGGTGATGCCTGCAATGATCAATGCTTCAGCTGCCGGGAATCCGCTGAGGAACCCAAGAAGCAGTCCGAGCGTGAAATTGATCCCTATATAGATCGATCCTCCAACCACGATGCTTCGACCCGATTTGATCAGTCTACCTACCGAAAATTCAAGTCCGAGATAAAACAGAAGGAACAGGACGCCGATTCTGCCCATAAAGTCGATAAACGGGGAGCTCTCAATAAATCTGAAATCGAAATGCCACAGCTCCATCGCATGGGGGCCGACGGCCATCCCGATCAGAATGTAGAACGGAATGACCGAGAAGCGCAGCTTTGCCGATATTAAGCCTCCAAGCGCTATCAATCCGAGTGCCAAGCCAATTTCAAATACCAAATGGTCCATCCGATCACCCGCTTCCGTTCATAAGAATTTGTTTGAACCGCTTTTGCTGCTGCCTCTCCCCTACCGCGACGACTGTCGCCTCCGCGTTCATAATGGCGTCAGGGCCAGGGTTGACCTGCTTTCCGGCTTTTTTATCGATAAGAGCAATGACGGAAGCACCTGCATTCTGCCTGATGTCCAGTTCACCGATCGAGTGTCCCACGCACCCGTAATGCGGCTCAATCCGGTACCATTCGATGGTCAAATCGTCGAAAGCCATCTCCACGCTCTCCAGCTGTCTGGGCTTATACACCATGCCGCCGACAAGAGCAGCGAGCTGCCTTGCTTCCTGATCCTCAAGGGTCACCATCGAAATGCTTTGATCGTAGTCCTCATATGAAAAATGGTACATTTCCCTTCTTCCGTCATCATGAATCACGATCACGACGCGATCACCGCTGGCCGTATCCATTTGATATTTCATCCCGATGCCGGGTAATACAGACTCACGAATCTCCATAAATAACTTCCTCCTGAATATATAATGATTGATTAAGTTTGAGATATTTTTCACATATAGTGAGGGTTTCAAAAAGTGATCGAACCCTTCATTTTTTAAAATCGTAACACCAAACGTTATCACGTTACAGCCAATTCATACACATCCCGATGGTCATGTACAGGGGTTTTTGGATATGAGAAATAAACCGTTCCGAATTTTTGTTTTTGCAGCATGCGCTTGGCAAGATGCAATGCACGGGAACCGTCTAAATATAGGAAGGTTAAGCCACATAACTCGAGGTGAACTTGATGGGCAGAAGCATGAGATATTTTTTGCGTATAAGAATGTAAGGTATGAAAGGTAATCGGGGCTTGGGAATACGCAGCAAGAGCAGCAGCGGCATCACAAAGATCAGCGGAAGCGCCGTTGCCATGATGATCAATCTTTGTATAAATGAAGGAGTTTTACGTGTAAGCGGTTTGCTTTGCGGGTCGATCCGGTTATGAACCGTCTCGGTTTCACTGCCGTAGGGGGAGGTGACTTCCTCTTCAAAGGAAACGGGAAAAGTAAGCATTTGGATGCATCCCAGGAGCACGATAAACAGCACACGGAGTCTTTTTGTCAGTGTCGTCATCCCATCCCTCCCTCTTGTGAAAAATTCATATATATTCATTTTAGCATAAAAAAAGCCCATGTTTCAAACCGCAGCGCCCCAAAACAACAAAAGAATAACCCTGATTCCAGGGTTATTCTTCCATCATCAGATCAATGCATTCTGCGCATGAAACTCTTGACCGTCGCGAACCTCCTGCACGTAACCGGCCCGAATGGTGAAATCGCCGAAATGTTCTCCAGGCTGCCGCTCTGCGCCATACCGGGAAATAATCGGCCGCAGCGATTCCAGAATTTCCTTCTCGCCTATGTTTTCTTTGTACAGCTTATTCAAACGGTCGCCGGCAAAGCCGCCGCCCAAATACATGTTGTACTTGCCCGGTGCTTTCCCGATAAAAGCAAGCTCAGCAAGCATCGGCCGGGCACAGCCGTTCGGACAGCCGGTCATGCGGATCACGATATCCTCTTCATGCAGTCCCGCATCCTTCAGCATCGGTTCGATCTGATCCAGAAGCGATGGCAGGTAACGTTCGGATTCCGCCATAGCCAAGCCGCAGGTTGGCAGCGAAACGCAGGCCATCGAATTGCGTCTCAAAGAGGAATAGTGCGCGCCGTCCGTCAACCGGTATTGTTCGATCAACGCCTCGATTTTTTTCTTTTTCTGCGCGCTGATGTTGGCGATGATCAGGTTCTGGTTTGGCGTTAGACGAAAATCACCCGTATGCACCTTCGCAATTTCGCGAAGACCCGTCATCAGCTCGTACCCTTCCTCGTCCTTCACGCGGCCGCTTTGAATGAACAGGGTAAAGTGCCACTTGGAATTGGCGCCTTTTACCCATCCGTAACGGTCCCCGTTATCCTCGAAATGAAAAGGCTTAGCTTCTTCCAGCTTCCATCCCAGTCGGGTAGTCAATTCATCCTTGAACCAGCCGATCCCGCGGTCGTCGATCGTATACTTGAACCGGGCATGCTTGCGGACCGCCCGATCCCCGTAATCCCGCTGAATCGTTACCGTCTTCTCCGCCACCTCGATCATTTGCTCCGGCGTACAGAAACCGATGACCTTGGACACTTGGGGATAAGTTTTCGGATCCCCGTGCGTCATGCCCATACCGCCGCCGACCGACACATTGAATCCGGCTAGCTTGCCGTCTTCGATGATTGCGATGAACCCCAGATCCTGCGAAAAAACATCCACATCATTGGAAGGAGGAACGGCGATGCCGATTTTGAATTTGCGGGGCAAATAAACCCGACCATAGATCGGCTCCTGTTCTTCGCTCTCTTCTAGGCTTGATACAACCTTTTCGCCATCGAGCCATATTTCATGATACGCGGTCGTCCTTGGGTCTAAGTGCTTGCTTACCCGGCAGGCCCAATCGTACACCTCGGCATGTATTTCCGATTGGTGGGGATTCGGGTTGCACATCACGTTGCGGTTAACGTCGCCGCAGGCAGCGAGAGTGGTGAGCAGAGCCTCATTCACTTCGCGAATCGTATTCTTGAGATTCCATTTCAGAACACCATGCAGCTGGAAGGACTGCCTGGTGGTCAGACGGATGCTGCCATTCGCATATTTAAACGCAAGCCGGTCCATCATCAGCCACTGCTCCGGCGTGACGACGCCTCCAGACGCTCGCACCCGCAGCATGAACTGGTAAGCGGGCTCCAGCTTCTGCTTCTGGCGTTCATTCCGAAGGTCCCGGTCATCCTGCATATAGCTCCCGTGATGCTTCATCAGCCGGTTGTCGTCTTCCGGTATCGATCCGGTGATCGGGTCCTTCAGCGTTTCGGTCAAGCTTCCGCGCAAATAGTTGCTCCGCTGCTTGATTTCCTCAACGTCACTATGCGGAGCACTGTTATTCGACAATAAATGATTCTCAGACATTCGTCCTTCTCCTCTCGCGATCTAAGGATTCCGCAGGCTTAGTATACATCCCGCTGATAACGCTTCTCCTGCTGCATCTGAAGCAGATACTCCGCCGCTTCTTCCGGACTTAGTCCGCCTTCCTGTTCGAGTATGGCTGCCAGGGTGGCGTGAACATCATGCGCCATGTTCTTCTCGTCCCCGCACACATAGATGCTAGCCCCCTCCTTAAGCCATTCATACAGCTCCCGGCTTCTCTCGAGCATCCGGTGCTGGACATAAACTTTCCGATCGGTGTCTCTTGAAAAAGCGACGTCCATGCGCGTAAGTACGCCGTCTTTGAGCCAGCGCTGCCACTCCGTCTGATAAAGGAAATCCGTGGAGAAGTGCTGGTCGCCGTAGAACAGCCATGTCTTACCCTCCGCTCCGCTCTCCTCGCGCTCACCCAGGAATGCTCTGAACGGCGCCACTCCTGTGCCGGGTCCGATCATAATAACCGGCGTGTCCGGGTTCACGGGAAGCTTGAAATTCGGGTTATGCTGTATGTAGACCGGCAAAGAATCTCCTGAGGCCAGCCTTTCCGCCAGCTGCACGGAGCACACGCCATATCGCCCGCGACCGTGAGCGTCATATCTAACCGCCCGCACCGTGACATGAACTTCATCGGGATAGGCCTTAGAGCTGCTGGCGATCGAATACAGCCTTGCCGGAAGCTTACGGAGAATTCCGGCGAAGCTTTGGGCAGGGATGCCCTTCAATTGATAATCCCTTACCAAATCCAGCAGGTCTCTCTCTTCAAGATACGCCTTGAGTTCGAGCTCATGTCCCGTTCCAATCAGGTCCTTCAGCTGTTGGCTTGAGGATAATACGGCAGCCTGCGTAATCAGCGGCTTGGTGAGCACGGAAATCTCGTAATGCCGCAGCAGCGCATCCCTGAGCTTCAGCTGATCACCACTTTTATTGATCGTGACGGATTCCTCAGGGTTCCATTCCATCGCGCCGATCAACTCGTCAACCAGGTCGGGATGATTCTCAGGATAAATTCCAAGGCTGTCCCCAGGCTCATACTGAAGCCCGGAGCCCTCTAGCGATATTTCAAGATGCCGGGTCTCGCGGTCGGAGCCGCGTCCGTTCAGATTCAGATTCTCAAGGATTTCCGCTTGGAAAGGATTCGTGCGCGAATATTCGGATTCCGTCACAGCTACCGCGGATTGTGCAGCGGTCTGAGAGCCTGTGACACCACTCCCGCTGCCCGCACCAAGTGCCTTGGCTACCTCATTCATCCACTCCGCTGCCGGCTCGTCGAAGTCCACGTCGCAGTCCACGCGTTCTGCCAGCCGAATGCCGCCGAGCTCTTCCAGTCGCTTGTCAAAATCCTTGCCCGTCTGGCAATAAAATTCATAGGAAGTATCCCCGAGCGCAAGCACCGAGTACGATAGACCCTCCAGCTGAGGCGCACGTTTGCCGTGCAGGAACTCATAGAACGAAATGGCGTTGTCAGGCGGTTCCCCTTCGCCGTGCGTGCTGACGATAATCAGCAGGTTTTGGACCTTTTTCAGTCCATTCGGCTTAAAATCGCTCATGGACGAGACGGTAACCTGGGCGCCCTGCTCCGTAAGCTTCTTCGAAATTTTCTGGGCAAGCCCGCTGCAGTTCCCCGTCTGTGATCCGTAAAGGATCGTGACTTCCTTGGAGGAAGCCGTATTTGTCACAGCCGCAGTAGCCGTACCGGATTGAACCGGCTGCAAAGCTGCCGAAGCGCCCTGCAAAGCAGCCAAATATCCGCTGAGCCAGCTTGCTTGTGATCCGTTTAGCGTTGGCAGTAAACGGTTCAATAAGTCTGCCTGTTCTTGATTAAAAGGACTGTTTGTTACTTGAAGCTCCAACCCATCCACCTCGCGTCAACATGCTTTTTTATTTAATTCCGAGTAAAACTATCCACTTAATATCATTCTTTCTTGAATCTATCACAGCCTGCGCAGGAGGTCAACGAGGAATTTTCAGCTTTTTACCATTATTTCAGGTCGCTGGAATAACAAAAAACCGCAAAGCATTGCGGTTTAACCGTATGTTTTGGCGCTTTAATGTGTCAGAACACAACAAAGAAGCTAAATGAAGATTTCTCCTATGGTTTTGTTCAAATTGGACGAAAGGTGCATGATTCAATCGTTATATCTTGAATGTCAGCATATCTGCCTCGTGCCGTCTGCCTCGTTTAGAAAATGGAAATAATGTTGAAACCATCAATAAAGGAGATGATTTACGCGATGACAAGCAAGAACATACAATCCAAACGTGCAGAAGCTGAACGGTTCTCCGGCCGGGCCCGCAGCATTTGGTCGGGTGTCTTTTTCGGCCTCGGCTTTGTGGCCTTCATCGATGAGGTTGTCTTTCACCAGCTGCTGCATTGGCATCATTTTTATGACAAGTCTACGTCGGGCATCGGGCTGGTGTCCGATGGGCTGTTTCATGCCTTCAGCTGGTTCGCGACGCTGGCTGCTTTTTTTATGATGTCTGATCTCAGGCGAAAACGTGAACTCTCCCTTACTTCCTGGTGGGGAGGCATGCTCGTCGGCGGCGGCGGATTCCAACTGTATGACGGTATCATTCAGCATAAGCTGATGGAGATTCATCAAATCCGGTACAACGTGAATCTCACCCCCTATGATCTGACCTGGAACATCATTGCGGTTGCGATGATTCTTGCTGGTATATACCTGATCATCCGCGGCAAATCGGCCAGAACTCAAAGAACGGAAGGACATCGTCATGCATGATCACCAGAATGCACCGATATCCGGCCTGCCCGCTATCATCCTGCTCTGCTTGTTAGCTGGCGCTGGATTACTATATGGATGGGCTGTCACACGATCTTATCGTCAAGGTAAGGCCTGGCCGCTTTACCGCATGCTGCTTTGGTATACGGGCATCGCTGCCGCGGTACTATCCGTCTTCATTTCACAGCCAAGCGGCGTCCACATGAACTTCAAGACGCATATGTTCAGCCATCTCCTGCTCGGCATGCTCGCCCCGCTCCTGATGGCCATGGCTGCTCCCGTTAAATTGCTTCTGCGCGCGTTAAGTACGGTTAACGCCAGAAAACTGGCACGGCTGCTCAAGTCTTCGCCTCTGCACTGGATCAGTCATCCGGCTGTGGCCGCTTTGCTTAACATCGGAGGTCTGTGGCTTCTGTATACGACCCGTCTATATGAGGTCATGCATTTGCATTCTCTCCTCTATTTGGCGGTTCATCTGCATGTATTTCTGGCAGGTTATGTCTTTACGCTGTCGATTCTGGAATCGGATGCGGCACCTTGGCGGCGGAGCTTTGTTCTACGCGCCGTGATCTTGATTATTGCGCTTACCGGGCACGGTATCCTGTCCAAGTACATATATGCCCATCCCCCGGCTGGCGTTTCCCCCATGCAGGCAGAAGCAGGAGCCGTACTGATGTATTATGGAGGGGACATCATTGAGGCGGCACTGATCTTTTTTTTCTGCAGGAGTTGGTATCGTGCTGTACGCCCAAGGGGCACAGCCGTCGAAGCAAGCTGAGCAGCCTTTGCCAAGTATTACAAGCATTGCCGCGCAAAATAAAGAACGGCCCCGATTCAGGGCCGTTCTTTCACGTGCTTATATCATGGGTTAGCGGATCACCGAGCAGGCAATGCGAGCGCCGGAATTACCGGAAGGATCGGTAACATAATCATCGGCTTTCTCATGGATCATAAGCGATGTGCCGCCGTCCTTCAGCAAGGAATTGGCAGCCCCCTTCTCAAGGGTTACGGCTTTGCTCTCCAGATCGGCAACGACCGTGCCATCCGCCTTCACCTGAATGTTCAGCAGGTCACCCGCATGATAACCTTTCGGATTATTGAAGCCATGCTGTTTCCCTTGGGGGTTGAAATGCGCGCCAGCCGACGTGAAGTCCGGCGGATCGCACTTGCCTGTCTCGTGGAAGTGAATGCCGTGTTCGCCCGGCGGAAGATTCTTCGCTTCGATATGGATTTGAACAGCATCCTTCTTTTGTGTCAGTACGGCTGTCCCCACTTCGACTCCTTTGGAATCGATGATCGCTGTTTTCAGCTGTAGTTCCTCTGATTTCGCCCAAGCGGACGAAATGAAAGATGCTGCTCCGAATACCAAAGTGCCGAGTACGCTCAGGCAGATCGCTTGTTTTTTCATTATGCTGATTCTTCCTCCTGTAGATGTTTTCGGATCCTGTTCACAGGGTTGCCCTATTCACGGAAAAAGATAACATTAAGCTTCAGCGAAAATGCATTTAAGCGGAATCCCGGTCCGGCCTCCGGTTCGTTCGATCCTCCGGAATGATCTTAAACAGCAGGATATACAAGGCCGCGCTCATCAGCGTACACAACAAAATGATACCGAACACGAACGTGGGCGCAAGCCACGTGGACAGCAGTACCGTCACGGGAGCAAGAAAACGACCGAACGAGTATTGCAAATTGGCCGCTCCCATATACTGTCCCCTGGCATGCTCCGGTGCATATTTGCTGACGAAGCTTTCGGTCACCGGTGACCTTGAAATCTCGCCGATTGTCATAATAATGATAAACAGAAAGAGCAGCCATACCTGGGTCGTGAGTCCGATCAGAAACATCCCGAGACCGAATATAACCGAGGAAATGATAAAAACGTTCCGGTCGCTCGTCTTCTCGAACAGCTTCGTAACCGGCAGAACGCCGACGACAAAAAGCAGACCGTTAATGCCCAGCATCCATCCGAAAACATCCGTACTGCTGAGCGTATAGCTCCATGTGCCCCATGTCAGCAGCGGCTGTGCGGGCACATATTCTTTCACATAGGTGGCAAGATACATATCCAGCTGCATGAAAGCGATCGTTACCAATACGCCTGCAATAATGTAGATGGCAAAAGCTTTATCCTTAAAAATGACACCATAGTTGGAAAATTGCTCTTTCAGCAGCTGGGATACGGTCTCCGTCTTCATCCGAACCTCTGGCCTTTGCGGCAGCGTTTCGCGAATTTTCCATAGAACCACCAGAAAATAGAGCAGTGTGACGGCTGTGCAAACCCATAACAACGCCGTCCGGTGATGGATGAAGAAGACGGAGCCTAGAGCTGGCCCGAAAACAGCACCGATATTCCGACCCGTCACGAAGGTGGCGAAAACGAGCCTCCGGTCCTTCTCGGGCGTCACGTCCGCCACCATGGCGGAGCTGGCCGGAGAAAAGATCGAACCGCCGAGCCCGATCCCGATGTATGCCGCGTAATCGAGCCAATGGTTCGAGGACAAGGCAAACGCGCCGAACATCAAGGATTGGATTAGGTAACCTGCCAGCATGGGAGGACGCCGTCCGTAACGGTCGGACAGATAGCCACCAAGCAGGTTGGCAAACATGCTGACCAAGGGTGGAATGGCCATGAGCAGGCTTGCCACGGACTTGCCGAATTCCCCGCTGAAATACAGGGTCATGAACGGGAAGTACATCCAGAACAGCATGTTGAACAGTGAATCGCCGATCAGCCTGATTTTGAGATTAAGATCCCACTTGAACCAGTACATGAAATGAAATCCTCCTGATTTGATTTGCAATTGGAAATGATCCGTTTGTGAGATGCTGGAAATAAGGAAGGAGTTCAAATATACCATATTTTTTCAAATGTACAAGCCATTTTTTGCGGAACGGACTTAAAGAACAAAAGGACCGGGTTCCTTGGCAGATCCCGGTCTTTTCCATATACACTCTATGTCATTCTTCCTGAATAGGAACATTTATCACAGAGAATCAGCTTCGTCTGTCATATAATCATCTCAATACTGATATTTAGCTCAACGTCTGGTAATTAACCGATATCCGGGATGTGGATTTCGACTTCCTTCTTGATTTGCGCCGAACGCAAAATGCCATCGAGGATGGCCTGATTGCGCAGAATCTGCTCACCGGGAATCGGCGCAGGTCCGCCTTCGCGAAGCGCCCGCACGAAATCCTTGATCTTCTCTTCGAATACGCTCAGCTGATGATCGATCAAAGGAATCATGCTTTCCGTGTGATGCCCCTGCATATCGTGGAATATGGATACGGAACCCACGTTGCCGTCCCATACGCCGCTCCATGGTCCTTTTCCCGCGGGAGTCACCTTCATGCCCGCATCCGTACCAAGGAACATGGTTGCGCCCAGCGTATCCATGTGCATCGCCCAGGAGGTCTTGAAGTTCAGCACCAGGTCGTCTTCAAAACGGATTATCGCAACGCCAAAATCCTCCACATCGAAGCTGCCGGCTTCCGGGTGGTACTTCGGATTCGTGCCAAAATAATTCGAGGTATAAGCCGATACCGTTAAAGGCTTCGGATAGCCCAGCGTATTCAAAGCCAAATCGAGCGAATAACAGCCGATATCTGCCATCGCCCCCGCTCCCGCAATGTCCTTGCGTATAAAGGTTCCTCCAGGCATTCCCCGGCGCCGTCCGCCGCCTGTCTCCACATAATAAACCTTGCCCAGTTGACCCTTATGTACGAGATCTTTAATGAGACCCATGTTCGGATCGTATCGCGGCTGAAAGCCGATGTTCAGAATTTTACCGGTCTGCTTGGATATCTGCACCATATCAACGGCTTGCTCAAGTGTCACGGACATTGGCTTTTCGACCATGACGTTTTTGCCGGCAAGCAGGGCATCAACCGTTGTATGATGATGTGCCACATTCGGCGTGCAGATGGTGACTCCGTCCAGATCCATTTCCAGCAGCTTATGATGACCGTCGAATCCTTTGGCCTGATGCAGCCCCCAGCGCTCGATAAACTGCTCTGCCCTTCCGGGTAAAATATCAGCGACGCCGACGATCTCGACGTCTTCTATGTTCTTGTAGGCGCGGACATGCTCTCCGGCGATGCCTCCGCTCCCGATTATGCCAATGCGTATTGTATTCCCCACGTATTTGAAATCCTCCTATAATTTTGTGTTCTTATTCCCGTATTCGGTAGGCTTCATACCTCCCATCCCGGTAATCGCTTCGATGGGTTCCTTGTATCCACCTTTCTTCAGGATACAGCATTAAGCGCATCTCCTCCGGATCTCGCTGAACGATCGCTCGTCCGTCCCCAGATCCTTAAAGATGCGCTTTATGCTGTCTAATGCTGATACGCAAGCTTATCTGCTGTATTGCCCTGGCTTACCTGATAGGGAATCAGGACTTCAATTCCGACAAGCGGACGTTCCGATGTTCACGTGCCGATTGGTTGGCGGCTTCCATCAGCTTCGTCAATTCCACAGCAAAAGCCAGGTTCTCATCGGCAGTCGTGTCATTCTGTATGTGACCGATCCATTGATGGAACGCGCTCTCGCGGGCGCCTGGCACCGGCAGCTCTACCCACTCGTTCTTGTACTCTTCCTTCCGGGAAGTCCGGATGAGCAGCTTCTCGTCAGGCGTACCATACAGCAGCGTGCCGTCAGTACCATGGACCTCGATGCAGAACGGGGAGAAATTGTTCACGAAGCCCGCCTCCACGATTCCGACGGCTCCTGTAGACGTCGACAATGTTGCGACGGCATTGTCCTCAACTTCTTTGCCTGTGATATAACCGAACTGCGCACTTACGTCTACCGGCTCCTGGTTCAGGAACAGCCGCGTCAAGTACATCGGATGGCAGCCCAGGTCAATGAGGGCTCCGCCAAGGCAATCTTCAAGACTGTAAAAATGCTCCGGCAGCCAGCCGGCCGTTGCCCCGTTATGCGACAGACGAACGCGTACCAGCGTCACCTTGCCAAGCAGCTCCTGATCCAGGATCTCGCGGATCGCAAGCGTATAGCCGTCGTTCAATCTAGGCAAGGATACCGTCAGCTTCACCTTATGGTCGTTGACCGCCTGCAAAATGTCATTCACCTCATGCAGCGATGGCGCAAGCACCTTCTCGGTGAAAATATGCTTGCCCGCCGCAGCGGCTTTGAGCATGACTTCACGGTGCATGCGCGTCGGTGCGTCCACGATGACAGCATCGATGTCGTCCTGGGCCAGCATGTCATCCAGCGAGCTGTAAAAGGTAACGCCCTGCTGATCCGCTGCTTTTTGCCCCCGTTCCGGATTTTCATCCCATACCGCTACGATTTCGGCTTCAGGATGCTCCTGTGCCTGTTTGGTATAATCCCATGCGTGAACGTGCCAATAACTAATTTTGCCGATTCTGA
Source organism: Paenibacillus sp. SAFN-054 (assembly GCF_051966755.1). Lineage (NCBI taxonomy): Bacteria > Bacillati > Bacillota > Bacilli > Caryophanales > Paenibacillaceae > Paenibacillus > Paenibacillus sp. SAFN-054. The sequence goes on along the minus strand of NZ_JBQCKS010000001.1, from coordinate 809,409 downwards.
TCATTTTCAGCCACCTCATTTATTTCATTTTAGGATATCATCACACTCGCGACAAACCAATCATTACAACTCTTTATGAAGAAAAAAGCCCACTCTCTCTTTGACAAAAGGGTGAGCTTCTCTTCTCGCTATGGACTCTAGTCAAAATACACGGTTTTACCTGTTTTCGCAGATTCGTAGATCGCTTCCAGCACTTCTGTGACCACTAGCGCCTGCTCAGGCTTCACCATCGGCTCGGTATCGTTCAAAATGCTGTCGATCCAGAGTCTGCACTCTCTTGCCGCCTGGCTTTCCGACTTACCATCGAAGTATGCCACGCCTCCGGTATTCAGCTCCGGCTGCTTCGTATACAAATGACCCAGCTCTTCTCCGTTCACCCGCAGCCCGTCGCGCATATCCGCCCCCGCTTCGGTACCGCACAAGGTCGCTTTGGCTTCGCCCACGTCGAGCGTGTTCAGCGCCCAGCTGGATTCCAGCGTTACGGTAGCCCCGTTCTCCATTGTAATGAATCCAAAAGCGGAATCTTCCACTTTAAACTGTTCCGGATCCCATGGACCAAAAGCGTTCGCCGCGTCTTTCTTGCTGCCGAGCTTGTGATAAACATTCCCCACGACGCTTTTCACCTTGTAGTTATCCATCAGCCACAGGGTTAAATCCAGGGCATGCGTACCGATATCGATCAGCGGTCCTCCGCCCTGTTCTTCCTCGTTCAGGAATACGCCCCAGGTCGGTACCGCGCGTCTGCGGATAGCGTGGGCCTTGGCAAAATAAATATCTCCCAAATCCCCGCGCTCGCAGATTTTCTTCAGCAGCAGCGAGTCCGGACGATAGCGGTTATCGTAGCCGATCGTCAGTTTTTTGCCTGTGCGTTTGGCGGCTTCGAGCATCGCTCTGGCCTCCTCTGAAGTTTTGGCCATCGGCTTTTCGCACATGACATGCTTGCCCGCTTCCAGCGCGGCGATCGTAATGAAGGAGTGGGATTTGTTCGGCGTGCATACATGGATGAGGTCGATGCTCTCGTCCTTCAATAGCTCCTTATAATCCGTATAGATGGCGATATCTTCCTTGCCGATCTTCTGTGCCGACGACACCGCACGCTCCTCGATGATGTCGCAGAAAGCGACCAGTTCAACGTTTTTGTTGGCGTTCAGATTCGGGATATGCTTTCCGTTTGCGATTCCGCCGCACCCGATGATGCCGACCCGCAATTTCTTTTGTTCCTGCTCTGCCATATTGACGTCATCTCCCTTGAATATATAATTTATAATATTTGTCGAAGATATGTGAGACTGGCTGCAATGCTGTCCAGCTGGGGAATTTCATATTCCTCCTGCTCGACCGTGAACCATTCGATGCCGTGACGCTTGCCTGCTTCCGTGATCGCCACGAAGTCCATGATGCCCGAGCCGATTTCCGTGTTCCGTTTGTCTTGAGCGCTCTTCATGTCCTTAATATGCAAAATCCGGCAGCGCTCCTTGAAGGCCTCAATCCAGTCAATGGACCGTAAGCCCGCATGCTCAGCCCAGTATGTATCCAGCTCAAAGAACAAATGATCCGGATGCGTATGGTTCGCCAGCCATTCCAGGCCGGTCAGCCCCTCGAACTTTTGGAATTCGATGCCGTGATTATGGTAGCCGAAGCGTACACCCTGCTCCTTGCAGCGTTCCCCGATCCGGTCCAGCCGTTCTGCGGTACGTTTATAGCTGTCAGCGCTTTCACGCATCTCATCCGGCAGTCCCGGGCAAATGATATAAGGGCTGCCGATGGTAAGCGAGTATTCGATCGTCTCGTCGAGCTCCAGCATCAGATCGGATATTCCGATATGGCTTCCCGCTGCCCGCAGGCCGTACGAATCCAGCGCCTGCCGCAAATCCGCTGCCGATGTGCCGAAATATCCGGCAAACTCGACGCCGTCGTAACCGATGTCCGCCACCTTTCTCAGCGTCCCCAAAAAATCCGTGCTTGTCAGTTCTTTAATGGAATACAGCTGGAGCGCTATATTCTTCATGGATATGCCTCCTCCTGTGTAACAAGTCAAGGTAAGGATACCAAAATCGCCAAATAAGTAATACAATGAACCTGTTGTAAAATATAAAATTTTTGTCATGGTGAAGCGAGGTGCCGAAGTCGATGCAAGAAGCCTATTTTGAATCGAACCGATCCGCGATGGGATCAATCCATTTTCCTTACGAGAGCATGATCCATTCCAGTAAGGCCTCACGCTGCATCGTGAAGCCGCATTGGCATCTGTATATCGAAATCTTGTACTTCCTCTCCGGCAAGGCGAAAGTATACCTGGGCGGCACATGCCATGTGCTTGGAAAAGGCGATCTGATCCTGATCCATTCCCATGAAACGCACTCCATCTATTCCATGGATGACGGAGAGGTATCCTATATTGTTGTAAAGTTTGATCCCGAAATTCTGTACTCCACCTCACGCACGATCCTGGAATCGAAATACATCCTTCCCTTTACGCTCGCCGATTCCGGCGGTCAGAGGGTATTCGCCGAACCGGATATCAAAGATACGCCCATTCCCGGTCTGATTCGAGAGATTTATGAGGAATTCAGCGCCAAGGGCTTTGGATTCGAGCTTGCGGTCCGTACGCTGATATGCCGCGTCTTCCTGTGGTTTCTCCGCCAAACCCAGCATCAGCATTGGGGCTGGGAAGTGGCGCATTCGCTGAATGACAGCGAATACCAGATGCTCCAGAAAGTCTTCGAATACATCGACTACAACTACATGAACGATATTAATGCCCAAACCGCCGCCAGTCTCTGCAATATGAGCTACAGCTATTTTTCGCGAAGATTCAAAGCGATCATGGGCAAGACGTTCACCAATTACCTCAGCTATATCCGGATTACCGAGGCCGAAAAGCTGCTGCTGACCACGAACCAGAGCATGACGAGCATCGCCCTTGAGGTTGGTTTTTCGAGTTCCAGCTACTTCATTCAGCAGTTCAGGCAATTCAAGAACATCTCTCCTCACCAATTCCGGAAAAAAGGAAAAGCCTGATACCATCGTATCAGGCTTGAATCCGTTATTTATGCAGGTGAAAGGGCACGGTCGAAATGACGACGTTCTTTTGGTTAATCAAGTATGCCCTCAGCACCAGGCTGGTCTGGTTATGCAGAATATGCTGCCACCAATGCTTCGTAATGAATTGCGGGATTAGGACGGTAATGTGGTCGGTTGCGGCGTTCTTCCATTCCACCGTGTTGATGAATTTGACCAGTGGCCGCAGCACGCTGCGATAGCTTGAACGAAGCACGATCAGCCGAACGCCCGGGTTCCACGCCTCCCATTTTTTCTCCATGCGTTCGATTTCCTCATCGCTAAACCCGACATAGACGGCAACGACGTTATCTGTGACCGATTTGGCATAGCCGATGGACTGCTTCACGACCTGCGTGATTCCGGCGATGGGAACGACGATCGTATTGCCTTTGATCACCGGTTTGTCGCGCAGCACGTCGATCCGAAGCTGCTCGGCCGTGTTCAGATAATGGCGCTTCGTCTGATAAAACACGAATATCACGATGGGCAGAAAAATAAATACCATCCAGATATGCGTGAATTTCGTGAACACAAAGATCAGCGCAATCGTCAACGTTGTCAGCATGCCGATCGTATTGATGACGAATTTGATTCTCCAGCCTGCGGGCCGGAGCTTAATCCAGCGGATCATCATGCCGAGCTGCGACAGCGTGAAAGGGATGAACACGCCGAGTGCATAGAGCGGAATCAAATTTTCGGTATTCCCCTGAAATACGATGACGAGTAACGCAGACAGGATGCCCAGGTTCAAGATCCCGTTCGAAAACCCCAGCCGATCGCCCCGCACCATGAACATCCGGGGCATGAATTTGTCCTTTGCCAGCATAAAGGCAAGCAGCGGAAAGGCCGAATACGCCGTATTGGCTGCCAAGAACAGGATAAGCGCCGTGATTCCCTGAATGAAGTAGTACAGTATGCCCCTCCCGAAAGTGGCATTCGCAATTTGGGAGACGACCGTCTCCTTCGGATTCGGAGCAATGCCGTACCCATACGCCAGCAAGCTGATTCCGATAAACATGGCCCCGAGAATAATGCCCATCAGGAGCAGCGTCGTCGCCGCATTTTTCTCGGATGGCTTCTTGAAGTGAGGAATCGCGTTAGACACCGCTTCGACCCCCGTCAGGGCGGAGCAGCCGGAGCTGAAGGCCTTCAGCAGCAGAAAGAGACTGACGTTTGAAACGGTTGTCCCGAAGGCGGGCGCGGCCGCGTGAATGCCTCCAGCCGCATATCGAAAGATGCCCGCGATGATCAGGACAAAGATTGAAATCACAAACAGGTAAACGGGGATTGCCAATACGGAGGCCGATTCCGTCACTCCCCGCAAGTTCAGGATCGTCAGAAATACGATCATGATGAGCGAGATAAGCACCCGGTGATCATGGAGTGACGGAAAAGCAGACGTAATGGCATCTGTACCCGCCGAGGAACTGACCGCGACGGTCAATATGTAGTCAACAAGCAAAGAACCTCCGGCCAGCAGCCCCACCGGCTCGCCCAGATTCGATTTGGCGACAATGTAGGCGCCGCCGCCTTGCGGGTATGCAAAAATCGTTTGCCGATACGATAAGATGAGAATCAATAAAAGTCCGAGGACCGCAACAGAAATCGGAATCGAGTACCAGACGGCTGCAAAGCCCGCAGCCATCAGCACGATCAGAATTTGCTCGGTACCGTATGCTACGGAGGACAGCGCATCGGACGACAGGACTGCCAGCGCCTTCAGCTTGGTCAGCTTCTCACCCTCGATTTCGCCGCTTTTCATAGGCCTGCCGATCAACAGCCGTTTGAATCTGTTTATCATTGGACAAATCCCTTTCTCTGCTTACTCCTGTTTCTAATCCACGTGGGGATCAAGTCTTTCCATCTTTTTTAAGCTTCCTTATTTTAAGTTTTTTAAACACGGTTTCTTTACGGACAACCTCTGGCATTGATCATTACCAGCCAAAATAAAAAACCATTCTCGGCAGGGAATGGTTTTTACAAACTCTATAATTGATTTTAATTTAGGCTTTGTTAAATCTTAATGTTGATAATACATAAAAATTGTAGGAAACCCTATTTTTTGAGTTTCCTCCATTCTTGTTTAACTAACCATCACCGTTAACTCAATTAGAAATATTTTTAAGTTGTTTATTAAACACACTAATTGAGTGAAAACTCTCTTTTAAGAGGTTATCAATTATTTGCTTTATTACATTTGGTTCTCGTAAGTCCTCATTTTCAAATGTTACAAGTTCATTTATTTTTATCCATTTACTGTCTGTAATTTCATCCTCTTCGAGATTTAAAGAACCTCCAGTAACTTCACCAATAAAATGAAATAAGATAACTTGATCGTTCGAACTACTTATAAAATTATATACACCAGTAGTACCAATCAGGTTGACATCAAACCCCGTTTCCTCTTTAACTTCCCTCCGAGCTGAATAGAGAATGTCTTCACCATATTCGATATGTCCACCCGGAAAGTTCCACTTATTAAAAGCAGTAGGTTTATTCTCTCTGATAATCAAGACTTTATCATCACTAAAGACTGAGACACTTGCTACTAAAACAATTCCATTTTGTGACATACATTTCCCCCCCAATTCTTTTCGTATATTTATCTCTACATTGGATTTTGAAAGTCGTAAACTTTCATATGTGTCTGTCATTTCATATACAAATGATGTTAATAGAAATTCTTTTATATGCTGTTTCGTGCTTTCATTACTACGACTATCAACAAATAAGAACCATGCAAGGTAATTATCAAGATATTTCGTAGCCACACCTTTAAAGCGGTCTATCCATTGCTTCAAACGAGAATGGAGACCATTGACATTTTGAATGTGATACAAGCCTTTGATAACATGTTTGCAACCGTCTGATTTAATCCGATAATGCTCTAAGCCCTTCTCTTTTGCATAGGTTTTATACGCTCTCCAAGCATCCGTTAAGTTTTACTACAACTTTACAGAGCCTTAATTTAAAGGAGCTGCGGACGGCCGGAATCGCGTCGACCATCGACTGGTATTCAGCTGCCCTGTAATGATCGTTTGGATCGAATTGGACATCCCCCGGAAGAACCAGAGTAAAGACTTGTTGACCGGATGCCCCCAGCTTGGTCATGCGGACCACGCCGTCCTCCACCATTTGCGCATATTGTTTCGGAGAAACGATCGAGACCGTGAAAACCACACCGCCATATTCCTTGTTGAGGGTATGGACGAAGTCAAGGTTTACGGTTTCCGCATCCGGGAAGGAAGTCTGCTTCACTTCATATTCTCCTTCCCAGCTCTTGGGAAGACGCAGCGTGAAGCTATAAGTTGGGTTCTCATATAAGAATGTATCCTGGAGTGGCTTGACATGCAGCTTGGCATTGAACTCCTTGAAGCGTTTCAGGAACGTGATGGCTTCGGCGCGGGTCAAAGGATCCCCAGGCTTAAAACCTGCCGCCGTGCCGTCCTCTTTGCCTTCCGAAATGCCGCTAGCCAGCAAATATTCGACGGCATTCTGGAGGGGCATTTCCTTACCAGCAGCGTTAATCATCAAGATGGCAGCTTCTCCCCGAGTTAAGCCGCTTTTCGATGAAGGCAGCTCCCAGCCAAGCTTTTGCCAATAGGCGAGGTAAGGCTCTGCCCAATTCTTCGCTCCGGCATTCTGCTTGAAATCCGCAGGCTGGTATGTGCGTATCAACATGGCCACGAACTCATTTGGCTTCACGGCACCGTCCGGGTGGAACGTGCCATCAGTGTACCCTGTGATAATGCGGTTCCCAGCGGCCCATGCCACATATTCATGGCTCCAATGTTTCTTGGGAACATCCGTGAAGCTCGCTTCACGCGAGGCAGCCAAAGCTTCGCTTGTCTGGGCTGCACCCAGCAGAATAACCGACGCCATGATCAAATTTCGAATTCTATTCACACCTACATCCTCCTTTGCATCGACACCTATCTATTTGACGCGTCCGGGAAGCAAAAGGTTAATTGAATGCGCATATTTGCTCAAATAAAAGTGCCGCTCCAAACGGAGCGGCATTCTGCGGCTAAAGAGGAAGTGATTATTTTTTGAAGGCGTTACGGAAATCGTTCATCACCCGGCGCTGCCGTTCGATGTAGTTCCAGACCCAGAAAATGAAAAGAAAGGATACGGCCAAATACACAAGCGGAACGATGATATTCAGCTCCGTCAGCAAATACGCGAATACAAAGAGCAGCCCGGTAAACAAATGGTTGATGGCCGTATGCGCGTTGCTCGGAATGATATCCGCCGCATTCTTATCGTAATTGGACCACACATACCGGATAGCCTGACCCGCGAACGGAATCGACAGGAAAGCAAAATAAAGCGTGTAAGGAGCATAATGAAGGATCGGCAGCAAAGCGATAATCATGTACCCCAGCACAAAGCAGAAAGTTAGGACATTTTTGGATTTGCGTTTGCCAAGCCGGACCACAAGCGTATTCTTACCTGTCTTCGCATCCGATTCGGCATCCGGAAACTGGTTGATCAGCAGCACGTTGGAAACGAACAAGGCCACCGGGAGCGAGATCAGGAATGCTTTGAAGGAATAAGAACCGGTCTGTACGAAATAAGCGCCCATCGTCATGAAGACACCGTAGGTCGTCGCGATCAGAATTTCGGCAATGCCTGGTGCAATGTTAATAAATGAGAACTTACCCTTTTCATTCGTATAAAACAAACCTGCAAAAACGCCGTACAAGATCAGTGGTATCAGCTGCCAGCCGCTGATGACAACCAGATACACGCCGATCAGGGCCGCAACGATGGACAATAACAGGCCGAAAAATCCCATGTCCGCCCTGGAGATCAATCCCAGCTGGATCATTCTCGACCCGCCGGTGAATGGGCGCATGCCGCCGATGTTGTCATTGTCCCGTTCGGCATCCTTCCAGTCGTTGATCATGTTGGTGCCCGCCTGAATCAGGATCGCCCCAATCAAGGTCAGGATGAACATGCCCGCATGCAGTGTATGCGTCAGAGACAAAGCGAGCGCTCCGCCGAGGAGAATCGGCACGAGGGACGCCGTGAGCGATAACGGACGAACCGCTTCCTTCCAGGCTCTCGCTTTCGCGCGTACGTCATCCCAGACGCTGACGGCTTCGCGGTTCTCATGAAATTCAAATACGGTTGGCGGCTCGCCTTGGAGTATCTCCGGTACATAACGGTATTTCACGGTAAACGGACGGATGCAAATGAACTCGAGCCGGTCCAGGGCACCGATTTCCGTGAACTGCCCGACGATCGGAGAACGGGTTTTCAGAAGCAGTGCGGCCTTATCCCTTTCGCTCTGATCTTTCAGCACCTCTGCTCTACCGATAATTTCGCATTCCTCCATCTTGATGAATTCTTCGCCTTGATGGATGAGCATGGCCGTTTCCGGTATGTTGCTCCATTGAATGACCTTCGGATCGCCTTTCATGCTTGAAACATATATGTTGAATTGTTCGTCCACGGCAAAATGCATCATCCGCTGCCGCGGCGAACCCATATTCGAGGTCCCCACAGCAACGACTTCTGCCCGGGATAGAAAGTCATAGACCTCTTCTTTACTTCGTACTGCCATATTGTAAAATCCCCTTCTTTGTATCATTTGTCACAAAGTCTATCTTAGTACGATTATGAACAAAATGCTACGACGGATTTAGAACCGGAATTATCAGGAAAAAACTTTTGAGAAATCAAAAAGCTGCCGGGAATTCCCGGCAGCTGCTCGATTTATTTTACTCTTACCCGTTTGATAAACAGCGCCGCGACAAAACCGATGATCGCGACGATCATGCCGAAGATAAATGCGCCTTGTACGCCGGACGTCAGTGCGTCGAGCAAATTCGGATTGTCCGGATGATTGTTCACGTAACGCGTTTGCCCCGCCGTCATGATGCTGACCGCGAGCGCCGTACCGATGGCGCCGGCAACCTGCTGCAGCGTGTTCATGATGGCCGTTCCATCCGGATAGTACTGCTGAGGCAGCTGGTTCAAACCGTTCGTCTGCGCCGGCATCATGATCATGGATATCCCGATCATCAGGCATGAATGCAGCACAATGACGAGAAAGACCGCCGAGGTCGGCGTAACGCCCGAGAAGAACCACAGCATGGCGGCGGCGATCAGGAAACCGGGGAATACGAGCCACTTGGGACCGTACTTGTCGAACAGGCGTCCCATGATCGGCGACATGATACCATTGATGATACCTCCGGGAAGCATAATCAAGCCTGCATAGAATGCCGTCTTGCCAAAGCCCATCTGCAGGAACATCGGCAGTACAAGCATGGATGACAGAATGATCATCATGCTGATGAATACCATCAGCGTGCCGAGCGTGAACATCGGGTATTTGAATGCCCGCAAATTAATCATCGGCTCTTTCATCCGCAGCTGGCGCCAGGAGAAGAGGATCAGAGCAACGACCCCGATCGCAAGGGCTGCGATGACTTTCGTGCTTGTCCAGCCTCCGCTTCCCTCGCCGGCACTGCTGAAGCCGAATACGATGCCGCCAAAGCCCAAGGAAGACAAGATGATCGACAGCACGTCGATTTTAGGCTTTGTAATCTTCGAGACATTTTGCATGAACAGAATACCGCAAATGAGTGCAATAACGAGGAATGGTAGCGACAGCCAGAAAATCCAGTGCCAGCTTAAGTGCTCGATCAACAGGCCGGCAATCGTAGGCCCGATCGCTGGCGCGAACATAATGACGAGTCCAATGATGCCCATGGCTGCCCCTCTTTTTTCCGGGGGAAAAATGACCAAAATCGTATTGAACATCAGCGGCAGCATAATGCCTGTACCAATGGCTTGGACAACGCGTGCCAGCATCAACATTTCGAAATTCGGAGCAAGCGCCGCGATGAGCGTTCCGAGTATCGAGAAGGCGATCGCCGTCACGAACAGCTGTCTCGTCGTAAACCACTGAAGAATCAATCCGGAAACAGGCACGAGAATACCGAGCGTGAGCAGATAACCGGTTGTCAGCCATTGTACCGTTGCCGGCTCGATATGCAGCAGCGTCATCAAATCGCTCAAAGCTACGTTGAGCGCCGTTTCACTGAACATCCCGATAAAACCGCTGATCAAGAGGGCGATCATGATCGGAATGACTTTAAATTTCTTTTGTTCTTGCGTTTGTTCATTCTTGTGATGTATGGTTGCTTCCAAATTCTCATCCTCCATATGTCTCTATCTAAATTTGTCCTCGACCAAGCACTTCGTTCAGAAGTAAACCCGCATACTTCGAAATCAGTAAAATATGACGTGTATCTCTGTTCGTTAAGGCCAAGATCAATGCCCCTTCCAGCATCGACAGTAACACTTCAGCCGCTTCATCGGCACGCCGGGGTTCAAGCCCTTCCCGAACCAGCCTGCCGGAAATAATGTTCTGCCAAGTCGCCAGCACGTCCTGGCATGCTTCCCTTAACGAATTGCTGATTGCCGAAGTTTCGACCGCCATCCAGAAGCTGAACGGAATGAAGCCTTCAAAATCGGATTCAAACGCTTCTTTCGCCATATTTTCAATGAATTGCTGAACCGCCTGTACCGGATCGGGGATCTGCTCGAATACATCGTTCCATTTATCCGCCACGAGCATCTTCGAACGGTGAATGCATTTAAGCGCCAGCTCTTCTTTGCCTTCCGGAAAATAATAATAAAGGGATCCTTTCGGGCAGCAGCTTTCCTTGATGATCTGATTCAATCCCGTTCCATGGTAACCCTGACTGAAGAACAGCTTGGATGCCGTATCCAGTATGGATTCTCGTGAATTGGGCTTGCCTGCCATCGGTATTCACCACCTTTGATTATAGTGATCGGTCTACATATTATAGCTGTTCCAAGAGCCCTCTTGTCAATCATTTTTATTGAAAAGAAGCTGTTAATTGCTGTAAACCCTTCTCTATAAAAGAAGCCCACGCTTCCGCATGGGCAAATCAAAAGACAACTATCTAAAGTTGTTGTATCAACGTATGTACCATCGTCTTTAAACCGTTCAGCATCGTATCATGCGATAACGAAGGCAGTTGAGGCTTCTGGATGGCCATCTCCTCGGAAGCGGGGAAATGAACGAACCCCCCGGCGATCTGGGGATCATGCAGGCGGATGTAATCCAGAAGGGCATACATCGTATTATTGCAAATAAAAGTGCCTGCGGAGTAGGAAATGGAGGCCGGAATTCCTTTCATCCGCATCGCTTCAACCATATCGCGGATCGGCAGCCGGGTAAATAATCCATCGGGGCCGTACGGGTTGATCGCCTCGTTGTAGGGACGGTTCCCGGCATTGTCCGCTACAACGGATTCCCGTGGAACCTCTTTCAGATTAATGGCGATCTGTTCCGGTGTAATGGACGTCCGCCCCGATGCCAAACCGCAGCATATAACGGCGTCAGGCTGCAATGATTTGACGGCCTGTATCAGCTTTTCTGAGGATTCATCAAAAATTACCGGAAGCAGCAGCGTATGAATATCGGCCCCTTCGATCTTCTCCCGGGCCAGATCCTCGATCAGCCTTTGCGTCGGATTGACGGTATCACCGCCAAAAGCTTCAAATGCAGTAACCAGAATTTTCACGTGATTGCCTCCCTCATGTCGTTCTTAATGCTTGGATCGTGATGTTCTCCTGGCGAAGAGCCGAGCGGAGCAATCTGGCAAAAGAGAGGGCATGTTCCCCGTCCCCATGGATGCATACCGTGTCGGCATGAATCATCATTTTATTGCCGCTGCGCGTCGTCACCTCGCCGTCCCTGACCATTTGCAGTACCTGTCCAACGGCCTGTACCGGGTCTTCAATCAGCGATCCCGGCATGCTCCTTGGCGTCAACGTGCCGTTATCTTGATAAGTGCGGTCCGCGAATACTTCCGAAGCCGTCGCAAGCCCGTATTTCTGCCCCGCACGGATCAGCTCGCTGCCTGCAAGCCCGTACAGGATCACAGAAGGATCGATGGCATGAACCGCTCCGGCGACTGCCTCGGCCAAAGCATGATCCGTTGCAGCCATATTGTACAGCGCTCCATGTGCTTTTACATGTCTCAGTAAGCCGCCCTCCTGCTTGATGAACCCGAGCAGAGCCCCGATTTGGTACGTTACCATGTCATACGCCTCGCCCGGGGACACCTCCATCCGTCTCCTGCCGAAGCCTGCCAAATCGGGAAATCCCGGATGAGCTCCGATGGAGACGCCATTCTGGATCGCCATGCGGACCGTTTGGCGCATCACGGCGGGATCTCCCGCATGATAGCCGCAGGCGATATTGACGGATGTAATCTCCTTCATCATTTCCGAATCGGCCCCCAGCACGTAGCGGCCAAAGCTTTCGCCCATATCGCAGTTCAAATCAATGGTTGGCATGGAACTCCTCCTTCAGCTTCCAGTCGATCATTCTTTTCAGTCTTTGCATCCGATGCTCCTGCTCCACGTACAGAAGTTCCGACTCCGCCTGGGAAATCTCGCGGAACCGGATGACTCCGCGGGGCGGCATTTGAGCAACGAGCGGCAGATCGACCGAAGCGACCTGCGCAATTTTAGGGTAGCCTCCGAGCGTCTGCCTGTCCGCCATCAGAATGATGGGCTGGCCGTCCGCAGGCACTTGAACCGTTCCTGCCGTAACTCCTTCGGAAACATACTCCCGCGGCGTCTTCAGCGGCAAAGCAGGACCGGATAGCCGATATCCCATCCTGTCGGATTCGGGCTTCACCCTATACTCTCCCTCAAAGAAAAGGCCGATGGCAGAGTCAAGAAAGTCTTCTGCTTGACGGCCGCGCGTGACTCGGACCGTTTGCTGAGCATAACCATCAGCGTGACGGGGGGCGGCAGACCATTTGACCGACCGAAAATTCACTCCGTCCGGGATCGTCCAGCATAGTTTGGCAGTGTCTGAAGTTGCGCGAAGAACGTCGCCGGATTCCAACGCCCTGCCTTTCAGGCCTCCAATGCCTGCGCGAAGGTATGTGCTGCGGCTGCCCATGACCTCCGGCACGTCTATTCCCCCGTGAACCGCCAGGTATGATCTGCAGCCGGATACCGGCCGCTTGAATGTCAAATCACTTCCCCTGCGCATAAAGACCGGCCGCCACATCGGTACCGGTATGCCCCCGCTTTCGGGGCCCAGATCCGCTCCGGCGATCGAAATCAGGGTATCCTCGGTGAACTTCACGGAAAAGCCGGACCATGTAATTTCTATAACAGCCTCATTTCCACGGTTGCCTGCAAGCCAATTAGCCAACCGATACGCGTTGCGGTCCATAACGCCCGAGCCGCTGATCCCATACTTGCCGTATCCCTGTCTACCCATATCCTGAACCGTTGCAAGCAGGCCCCTCTTCGTAATTTCCAGACTCACTTGTGTCCACCTGCCAATCGATCATACTCCTCAGCGCTGATGGCTTTGAAGCGGATTCTTTGTCCGCTGCGCAGCAGGACGGGGAGCGCCTGCTCCGGACGGAACAGCGCAAGCGGCGTCCTTCCGATGAGTTGCCAGCCACCCGGAGTATTCAAAGGATAAATACCCGTCTGCGTACCCGCGATGCCGACCGAGCCGGCTGGAATATGCAGCCGCGGTGTCGTTTTTCTGGGTGCAGCGATGCGCTCAGGAACACCGCCGAGGTAGGGAAACCCTGGAGCAAACCCCAGCGCGTACACAAGATATTCTTGTCCCGCATGGATACGGATCACTTCGCTTTCACTAAGTCCGTTCTTCTCCGCAACATATGTCAAATCGGGTCCATACTCTCCCCCGTAGCAGACTGGAATCTCGACAACCTGAACCGGATTCGCCGATGCCTTCCCGCTGTTCAGCAAACGATCCGTCACAATGGCCCGAACGCAATCGAAAGCCGTTTGATTGGCGGGCCATGCCTTCAGATGCATGAGATCATAATACACGGTCAGCGTCGTAAAAGAAGGCACACACTCGACAAACCCTTCAAATGGATGCCGTTCGAGCTCAAGCGCAGCAGCGTGGACTGCTGCGTTCACGCCTTCGTCTATAACATCACCGAATTGAATCAGCAGAGCCGAATCGCCCATCGGTTCCATGGTAAGCAGCATGCTGTCAGCACCTCCCATAATTCCAAATCATGATCCTCTTTCTATTGTAGGTGCGTTCCATCGCTGATGGCAATGCTTGACCGCAGGTTGACGGGCCGGCGGCACGCGGATAAATATCCGCAGAACGAAATTTCCGCCGGAACGCCAAAAAAGCCCGGTGGAAATCGGGCTTTTTTTTGTGGTTGATCGTATTTCACTTTGCCAAATCAATGACTATTTTGCCAAATCAATAAATCCTTCGCCAAACACATCCCTGACATCGTGAATCGTAATGAACGCGTCCTTGTCCACGGATTTCACGATTTTTTTAAGGAAAGGGACTTCCTGCTTGTTTATGACGACGTACAGGACTTCTTTTGGCGATTTCGTATAATAGCCGTATCCAGGGAAGACGGTGACCCCGCGTTCCATCTTCATGTTGATTTCTTGCGCGATGTGGTCATATTCCTTGGAAATGATCGTCACCGCCTTGCGGGGGTTCAAGCCTTCAATGATAAATTCCATCACCTTCGTGCCGACAAACAGCATGACGATGGTCAGCATCAGGCTCTGGGCACCAATAATGAAGAACGATGAGAAGGCCACGATCAAATCGAAGAACAGCAGCGCATAACTGATATTCCAGTCCCAATATTTATGGGCGATTCGCGCCAGAATGACGCTTCCTGCCGTGGTGCCCCCTGCGCGCACGATCAGGCCGATTCCCACGCCGGCGAACACGCCGCCGAATACGGCGTTCAGAAGCAGCTCATTCGATGCAATCGTCCAGTCCTCCGTTAAATGAAGGAAGAGAGAATTGAATACGATAGCGATCACCGTGTACCAAGTCGTCTGCTTGTCCAGAAATTTATATCCAATGAGGAGCAGGATTGCGTTCAGAATCAGGTTTACGAGACCGGGCGACCATTTGAAAAGATAATAAAGAATGATGGTGACTCCCGTGACGCCGCCCTCCGCCAAATCATGCGGAATGACGAACAGGTTGATGTCGAGCGCGAAAATAAACGACCCGAGAATAAGGAACATAATGTCTGTCATTTTTCTGTTCATGGGATGCCTCTCTAAGCGGTTAATTGATCTATGGTAAAGTGACGCAACCCTCATATTTTATAGGGAATATTCACGGTTCGTCAATACTCGATCATAGCCTATGCCGTGCCGCGGCGCACCATGTACTCGATTATTCGCATACATTAGGCTCGGGTGCGGCGCACCATGTACTCGATTTTTCGCATACATTGGGCTCGGTTGCTGCCTGCGGCGCATTATATACTCGATTTTCCGCATACATTTGGCTCGGTTGCTGTCCGCGGCGCACCATGTACTCGATTATTCGCATACATTCGCCACGATTGCTGCCCGCGGCGCATCATGTACTCTATTATTCGCATACATTGGGCTCGGTTGCTGCCTGCGGCGCATTATGTACTCGATTTTTCGCATACATTGGGCTCGGTTGCTGCCTGCGGCGCATCATATACTCGATTTTTCGCATACATTCGCCTCGGTTGCTGCCTGCGGCGCAACATGTACTCAATTTTTCGCATACATTTGGCTCGGTTACTGCCTGCGGCGCATTATATACTCGATTTTTCGCATACATTGGGCTCGGTTACTGCCTGTGCCGCATCATATACTCGATTTTCCGCATACATTAGGGTCGGTTGCTGTCCGCGGCGCATCATATACTCGATTTTTCGCATACATTGGGCTCGGTTGCAGCCTGCGACGCATCATGTACTCGATTTTCCGCATACATTGGGCTCGATTGCTGCCCGCGGCGCATCATATACTCGATTTCTCGCATACATTCGCCTCGGTTGCAGCCTGCGGCGCATCATGTACTCGATTTTTCGCATACATTCGCCTCGATTGCTGCCTGTGGCGCACCATGTAATCGATTTTCAGCATACATTGGGCTCGGTTACTGCCTGCGGCGCATCATGTACTCGATTTTTCGCATACATTCGCCTCGATTGCTGCCCGCGGCGCATCATGTACTCTATTTTTCGCATACATCTACCTCCGTACCATACACTCCCCACAATATGCATCATCCATCCAAAACCCACAAAAAGCAGAAAAAAATCCGCGTCGCCGCGGATCATTGGAGGTTCAATGTGATTTTGGAGAAGTAATAGACACCGTATTCGAAGCCCCATCCCACTGCACGCCGTATCCCGATAACTCCGAGAAATTTCTCAGCGGCAGCATCAGGGAGTTATCCCGCATGCGGGAAGCCGTGATCTTTACGGTCTTGCCGTTCACGACGGCCTGGCTGGATAACGCTTTATGGACAATCGTCCGATTGCCGATCTTGATGGTGGCCGTTTGATTCTGTCCGTTCCACTGCACCTCCCCGCCCAACAATTCGATGCCTGCCCGCAATGGGATATATATCCGGGATTGATACAGAATGATATCGTTTCGCATTGCCGCTTCCTTCTTGTCGATCAGCAGCCTCCCTTCAAATATTTGTTCTCCGACGCGGTAGCCGGATTTTTGCGCAATGTCTTCGAATGAAAGCTTAGATGATGTAATGATGGCCTTCGTATGAAGCTGTATTTTTGGAAAAAGCCAATGAATGTCATCGTTATACATACGGATGCAGCCGGCACTGACATATTTGCCAATGGAGTTTTTGTTGCTGTTTCCATGGATGGCATATGTCGTTCCTTTCGTTCCGTTGACGTCCAACCCGATCCAGCGGTCGCCGAGCGGGTTTCTTGGATCTCCTCCCGGGATTTTTTCTTTGTAATACGGACGGTTTTTGATCTTGTTGACGATATCAAACGTGCCTTCCGGCGTGAGTGATGGCGTTTTGCCGGTGGCGACTGGAAATTCCCTGATCAGGGATCCATTCTGAAAAAAAGCCAGTTTATTCGTTTTTTTGTTGACGATAATGAGATCGCTGCCCGCACGTTGTGTGTCCGCATGCACAGGCGTGGGGATGATCCAGCCCAATAGCATAATGAGTAGCATTGCTGCGAATGGGCGAAGACGAGTACGCAGAGTGTGTGAGCCTCCTTTCTTTTCCGGTTAATATCCATTATATGGGAGCCCCTGTGTGTCCTATCACTCATTCATCTGTTTTGATGAGGATTTGTTATGAAAAAGGAAAAATAATGAAAACAAAATGTAACTTCCATATTGAAAATGGATATTTTCTTGTTATTTTTCAAAGAGAGGACTAAAATAAATACTTGTTCGTTTCATCAAGGAGGAAAAAACATGTCACCTATCAGTTCAACGCCCCGCCGTCCTTCTGCTAAAAAATCCATGTGGATGGCACTCGTATTCGTCATTATTGCGGTCATCGGCTTGCTGTACGTGAAGTGGTGGCCCTATTACCATAAAGCCTTTACGGCAGCGTCCAAGCACTCCATCGGATCGTCGATCCTGGGCATGGACCAGAGTGGACCTTCCTGGCATGCCGCATATGAATACGCCCGAGCTTATTTCAAATCAGTATGGAAAGCGGCGGTTCTCGGCATTGTGCTCGGTTCATTGGTACAGGTGCTGCTGCCCGTCAACTGGCTGTACCGGAAGCTTGGCAAAGCAGGCTTTAAAAGCACCCTCATCGGAGGTGTGTCTGCACTGCCTGGCATGATGTGCACCTGCTGCGCCGCGCCCATTGCAAGCGGTCTGCGCAAACGCAACGTTTCGATCGGGGCTGCGCTGGCTTTTTGGCTCGGCAATCCGCTGCTTAATCCGGCGACGCTGATCTTCATGGCATTCGTCCTTTCCTGGAAGTTCACGCTCTTGCGGATCGTCTTCGGACTGGTACTCACCTTTGGAGTCAGCTACTTTGCGAACCGGTTCGCCGGAAAAGCCGAGGTCCCGGCATCCGTAACCACCGTTCCGGAAGAGCAGACAGAGCAAGGCTCTTTCCTGATCCGCTGGATGAAAAGCCTGGGCACCATGATTCTCAGCGTTGTCCCCGCATATCTGATCGCCGTTCTGCTGCTTGGGGCCTTCCAATCGACCATGTTCCCCGTATGGGTGAGCGGCGGCATTGCAGCCATCATCGTCTTTGCGATCGTCGGCACCTTGTTCGTCATTCCGACGGCAGCTGAAATTCCGATTATCCAATCCTTTCTGACGCTGGGCATTGGGACCGGTCCGGCTGTGGCGTTACTCGTAACGCTTCCTGCGGTCAGCCTTCCATCCGTCCTGATTGTCGGCAGAGCCTTTCCCAAAAAAGTGCTGGCCTTCGTCGTCGGTGGCGTCGCCCTCGCAGGGATCGTCAGCGGATTGATCGGGGCATGGATTTTATAAAAAAGATTCCCATACCAAAAGCATCTGCGGCAGAAGCTGCAGATGCTTTTTTTTGGTACAAACGATCCCGTCGACGATTTAGCTTGACTCGATCCGGTCAGGGTTGAACAGGTGAGTAATCACCTACCCTTGATTGGGCGCCGGAAGGATCGGCTCCCTCAAGCGGATCGCTCTCCTCCGCGGTCGCATCCAGCTTCGACCTGCCCATGAACAAGGATGCACCCAATGCCAGCAGCACCGGAAGGATCGCCCAAGTGAATGTTTGTGCTATGGAAGAAGAGAGGGCGCCGGTTATGCCGGTCAGCACCTCCTCCGGAATGGATCCGCGAGTCTGCTCGGATAACAGAATGTGCGGATCTTCCATTTGCAAAGCCTGAGGCACTTCCCCTCTGCTGCTGAAAATCCCGTTCATCTGACCTGAAAACGCGTGATTCTGAATCATGCCGAACATCGTAATGCCAAGCGTCATCCCGAGCGAGCGCAGGAAATTGAAGGTGGAGCTCGCCGTTCCCCGCTGCCGGTAAGACAACCCATGAATACACGCATTGCCGAGTACCGAGAAGGATGCTCCAATTCCGAGTCCGACCAGAATCATATACATCGTCACGGTGAACCGGGAAGAATCCGGGTTTAGTGTCGTAAGGAGCAGGATCCCAATCGTCATTACGAGCAAGGAACTGCTCATGATCGACCGGTATGAATACCGGTTCATCATGCTTCCTCCCAGCGTTGCGGTGACGACTGAGGCAAACATCATCGGAAGCAGAACCATCCCCGAGTTTGTAGCCGAGCCGCCCAGAACGCCTTGGACATAAATCGGAATGTAAACCGATGCTGCGATAAATGCGGCTCCGCTGAACAGGCCGATGATCACGCTTGTGGAATAGACCCGGTTTTTGAATAATTGGAACGTAATGATCGGCTCCTTAGCCTTGGTCTCAAGGTATAGGAACGCTGCGGTCAGCAGCGTGAAGCCGCCAAACAGGCTAAGTATTTCGGCTGAATTCCAGGCTAACTGCTTACCGCCTAATTCGAGCGCAAACATCAGACACACGACCGCTCCGAGCAGCGTAACCGCCCCGGCCCAGTCGATCGGCTGTTTGGAATGCTCATGAGATTCCTTGTAACAAGCCGCGATCATACACAGCGCCACGAGGCCGAGCGGCAGGTTGATGTAGAATATCCACTGCCAGGCGATGTAGTCTGTTATATAAGCTCCCAAAAGCGGTCCGAAAATACTGGAGATACCGAACACCGCACCGAACAATCCGCCCAGCTTTCCTCTTTTCTCAAGCGGAACCGTATCAAACATGATGGTAAAGGCAATCGGAACCAATGCCCCGCCGCCGATCCCCTGGACCGCCCGGTACACCGCCAGTTGTGTGATCGATTGTGCCGTTCCGCACAAGGCCGATCCGATCATAAACAGAATGATCCCGAATATGAAAAATCTTTTTCTTCCGTACATATCGGACAGCTTGCCGAAGATCGGCATGCCTGCCATCTCCGCGACCATGTAAGCCGAGGTGACCCAGACGAATTTGTCCATTCCGCCAATTTCGCCTACAATGCTGCCCATGGCCGTCGCGACGATCGAATTATCCATGGACGCCATCAGGATGCCTAATAATAGCGCCGAGATCACGATCGCCAGCCTGCTTTTTTGCTCCATCATTCCAATACCTCACTCCTATTCTCATCATCCATATCTTTGACCTGTGAATATCATAAAAAAAGAAGTATGACAGCTGACTGTCATACTTCGCGATATTTCTCCAGTGTTTTTTTAATGATGCCCCGGATTTCTTTTCTAAGTGCCGTCGGTTCCTGGATCTCAGCCCCGTCTCCAAAGCTGAGCATGATTGGTAAAAGCCACTTCATGCGGTCCATGTGCTGATTCCTCAAAATAATGGTGAGCGAACCATCGGCGTTAAACTGCCTTTCCATCCCCGCAAAAAAGTCCAACGCTCTTGCCATACACTCGGATGAAAATTTCAACACAATGTCGCAGCCGGAATCCCCGCCTCCCTCGTTCGTCGTTCTGTTAGAACCCCTTGCAACCTTCGGTTCGTGATGCTGCAGAAAATGCTCCCCGGTAACCACGAGGGACATGATTCTCGGGAGCTTGAATTCCCGGTATCCGTTTCTTAATCGGCAATACGCGTACAAATACCATGTGTCATATTTATACTGCAAATTCACCGGCTCGGCGAACCGCTTCGCATGTTCCCCTTTCGCGCTTACATAATCGAACTCCAGAACCTTTTTGCTGGATATCGCATCCTTGATCATGCGGAGCGATTCGTTATAGGGCCGCCAGCTGCCGATATCGAGAGACATGGCAGAAGCTTGCGAATCTTTGTTTACGGTTTGCAGCTTATGTATTGTTTCCTCGGCTTTCTCATCCTCAAAAATCGTTGACATACTGCGGAGCAGGGTCACGATGGCATTCACGTCATGCGCTCCGAGTAAGCTTTTATCCATTTTATACTCTTCCATAATGCCGTAGCCCCCATTCACCCCCTGATAAGAGACGACCGGGATACCCGCGGCACAAATGGCGTCTATATCGCGATAAATCGTCCGCTGCGACACCTGATATTTCTCGGCCAGCGCCGATGCTGACAAAATTTCGTTGTTCAACAGCATATAAATCATGGAAATCAGGCGTTCAAGCTTCATGAATTCCCTCCTCTCGCGAATCGATACGGTAACGCTAAATGTTAGGATATGTACTATATTCACTTTTTTCACTGCGAGCGTCAATAGGGTAAGTTATCGGGATAAATGAAAATAAAGAAATATCGCGAAAGCGATTCTGATGTATGTTCCAAACCGTTATTCCAAAAGGCGATTGGCGGACAGTTGGAGTTGTTGTAAAATTTAGTAAATTCAAACAAGGAGGGAAATGATGAGAACCGCTTGCGCACTTCTGATCTTGTTCATCGTTGCATTGGCAGGCTGCAGCAGCGAAAAGGATGAAAAGAAGTACACCGTGGAAGATTTCGGCATCGTCAGCAAGACGGACGGAAGAAAGCTGTATTATGGAATGAAGCAGGCGGACGCAGAGGCGATATTGGGTAAGGTTAAAGAACAATCGGGAAACGGTGAAATGGAATATCATTTTAGTGTTCGTGCATCTTATCGGGACGGCAAGCTTGTGTACCTTAGGTTGGGAGCAGAAGCAAAGGACCACTATAAAACCGCCTTGAATGCTGAAATCGGCATGAGGAAAGACCAGTTTGAGAGCATTTATGGAGATATTCATATGCCCACCTCCCCGGATGCACCATTAACCTATGTATTTGACATGACAAAGCGGGTGTTACTGAGTAACAACGCTCCCAAAAGTGATAAAGCCGCAAAAAACCTTCTGCTCTTCCACGCCATGGAGTATGATGGAATCGTCGATACGATTGCGATCATTGATAGTTATTCAACGTCTCACAGTATGAAGGAGTAGGGCTGCAAGTGCCGCTTGGATTGAAGCGAGTGCCGATTTGCGGCCAAAACGACATTGTACAGATAAAAAAACGGAAGATCCAGTTCCCCGGATCTTCCGTATGCGTGTATGGCATTTCCTTAGAAAATGCCGATGCCTTTCCAAGCTTAGGCCGAACCTTGAGAGCCAGGTTCCCCCAATGCCTCACGCAATCCTCGCTTGAGTCCGTTGACATCCAATCCATCCACTGCAAAAGCTTGCCGAACCAGCTCGGGAGAAACGAATTCATCATATTTTCCAAGGTAAGGAGCCTCATCGGGTCCAAGAAGCACTGAAGGATCGGTGCATGCTGCGATTTCCTTCATGATTTGCTCCAGCAGAACCTGACTGTCGGCTTTTCCGGCAACGACAAAATAATAGGGCTCCATGGGCACGATGGAACGGAGGGATAGCCGCTGTGACAAGTTGTTCTTCAACAAACGTTCGAGTGTCCGAAACGGCTTGCTTCCCACCCACGGTAAAATAAACATGGAATCGCCTCCGGCAGGGATCACGACCGATTTCAGAAGCCCGCTCTCTCTTGCCAGCCTGCGTGCCCGCTCCAGACGGTTCACCGCTTGCGGAGACAGATAAGCATACAGGGTGCTATCAGCGAGCACTTCGCGCATTTTCCTTACGACTAAGGAATGGATGTCGCCGCCTGCCCCAAGCCATAGCGTGTCGACTTTTCCCAGGGCTGCTTTTACATAGACGGCTTTATGCTTCGTATCTACTTCCGTTACCTTCCACAGCTTTCCCGCCAGAGAGAAGCAGTAACCCGGTGGCGGCACGGTCGTGATCGATCCAATTTCCTCCGAGCCGTTATAGACGGCATGTTCTTCATCATCCTTGAACACAGCGTAGAAGCGAAAATTGTTCACGATTTTCTCGCCCGTGAGGCCGATGATCAGGCTCTCCTGTTCGGTCCACTCCATATGGTCGGTTTGGAGCAGATAATTCAGAAACACTTTATAGGTGTCTGGAGAGATCTCGCTGAACGAAGGCAGTGACAGCACATCGGCCGCCAGCTCCGCAGGCGTAGCCTCTCCGCGGCTCTTCAGTATGCTCATCGTCTGATGATACAGAAGGCCGATCGGCATCTTTCGGATATCGAGCGGTTCAACCCAGCGGTCCTTGACGTACAGCTCGATGACGGCAATCGCCCGCAGCAGCGTCCATGGCATCCGTGCAGGCAGCATCGCATCCTCGTCTTCCTCTTCGGGACAGACGAACAGCATCTCGGATGGCGCATCGTTCCTTCTGCCCGATCGTCCCAGCCGCTGTACGAAGCTGGATGCGCTGTAAGGAGCTCCAAGCTGCACGACCCGTTCCAGTTCGCCGAGATCGATCCCGAGCTCAAGCGTCAGCGTAGCCGCAGCGACTGCTGGCCCGGGGCCGCTCTTCAGCGCTGCCTCCGCTTCTTCGCGCAGCATCGCCGAGATGCTGCCGTGATGCACATGGAACACATCCGGCTGATGGCGGTGCGCTGCCACCCTGCGCAGCTCCAGCGTGGTCAGCTCTGCGTCGGAGCGGCTGTTGGTAAACACCAGCGCCTTCTTCAGATGCGTGCTGTCATAGACAAAATTGTAGTAAGCCTTGCGCGCATTGGCCAGATGCTCCGCCTGCTCTTCGTCGCGCGCATCCGGAAATGAGAAATGCTCGACGCGCAGCCTCAGCTTGCGGCCGCCCGGCACGGCTACCGCATCGACAGGCTTCGCGCTGCCGGCGCCAAGCCAGGCTTTGGCCGCATCATAGTCGCTCAGCGTCGCAGACAAGCCGACTCGTCGCGGTGAGCAGCCTGTCATTGTCTCGATGCGCGCCATTTGGCTCAGTACCTGAATTCCCCGGTCCGCGCCCATGAAGGCATGGACTTCATCAATGATGATATACCGGAGATCATGGAACAAGGCCGGAATCGCATTCGGACGATTCATCAGCAGTCCTTCCAGCGATTCGGGGGTAATTTGCAGCACGCCGGACGGATTGCGCATGAGCTTGCTCTTTTCCGACTGCGAAACATCCCCATGCCAATGCCATACCGGGATATTGCCGTCCCGCAGCAGTTCCTTGATCCGTTCGAATTGGTCATTAATGAGCGCCTTCAGCGGTCCGATATACAGGATGCCGACGGATGCGGATGGACGTTCATGCAGCTCGGTCAGGGCAGGGAAAAACGCCGCCTCTGTTTTTCCCGAAGCGGTACCCGCGGCGATCAGCATGTGGTGGGGAGAATCCATGCAAATCTTAAGGGCTTCAACCTGCGCCGGACGGAGCGAATCCCAGCGCTTCCGGTAGATGAATTCCTGTATAAAAGGAGCCAAACGATAAAAAATCTGATTGTCGCTGCTGCTCATAGCTCGAATTCCGCCAAAAAGTCATCCAGATCATCCTTTTCCTGGTCCGCGGCAGCCGGTGCTGCCATGCGCTCTCCCAGCAGCTTGCCGAAGGATGCCTCCGGATTCTGATGAAGCGTGTGGAGCAAATCCATAAAGTCGCGCACCACCTCGCGCGGTGTAAGCAGCTCGTCCGCCCCCATTCGCCCGACAGCCGATTCCATGAACTGAATCAAATCCTCATCGGTTAGCGATGGCGCATATCCGAAATGAAGCGCATGGATGTGCAGCAGCTTCTGCAGCAGAATCAGAATTTCTTCATGGGACAGCATATCCAGCTTCAGAATCGGACCCGTATAGTTGCGGTATCCCTGTCCGGCATACCGGCCTTCAACGAGCCGGGATCTCAAGGCTTCATAGCTGAACAAGCCGCGGCGCTCGTCCTCCACGAACTGCGGGGTCCCGCCCATGAATATCCCGAGATGTTCGGCTTTGCCCTGCATCGTATCATTGAACATCGTCAGCAGTTTCTCATAATTGCTCGTGCGCGATACGCTGTTTGATATTTTGTATAAATTGACGCCTTCGTCAATAAAAAGCAGCAGCCCTTTGTAGCCGATCTTCGCCATGAATTCCGACCACAGCTTCATATAGTCGTACCAGTTGTCGTCATCGATGATCACGCCGACGTCCAGTTCTTTTCTGGCCTCGGTCTTATTCGGGAATTCGCCGCGCAGCCAGCGCAGCGCCGCCTGCTTCTGATCATCCTCCCCAAGCTTGTAGCCATTCCAGTAAGCAGCAAGCACCCGCGCAAAATCAAAACCGTGCACCAGACTTTGCATCGCGGACGTCACTTCGAAAATGCGCTTCTCCACTTCGCCGGTCAGCGCCGGATCGCCGGCACGCAGCCCGCTGTCCCTCATTGCCTCCTGCTGGATTCCGGAAATCCATTTTTGCAGGACGGCCTCGAGCGCACCTCCGTCCGGACGCGTTCGCGTGGACAGATGGGTCATCAATTCGCGGTAGGTAGCGAGTCCCTGTCCTTTCGTACCCACCAGCCTTCTTTCAGGCGAGAGGTCCGCATCTGCCGTGACGAAATCGCGGTCGAGCGCATAATTGCGGATCGTTTGCAGGAGAAAGCTTTTCCCGCTGCCGTACCGCCCCGTAATCAGCTTCATGGCCGCGCCGCCCTCAGCGATATTGTCCATATCCCGCAAAATGGCCTCAACCTCCGGCTTTCTTCCCACGGCGATATGCTCAAGTCCGATTCGCGGTACGACACCTGCTGTCAATGAATTGACCAGCGCTGTCGTCAAGCGTTTTGGTATTTTCACTTCTGCCAAAGCTCTCACCTCTTCCAAGATTCAAAAACATGCTCATAATCTTCCGATATACTTTCACCGTCAATCACCAGATCGCCGATCGTATCCATCGCAATGGAGTTAATTTCATCCAGCAGCAGGGCTGGCATCGTTCCGTATTTATCGGCAATCTGTTGAAGCTCATAAAGTGCTGCACGTGATATCAACGCCTGCAGTACTTCCAGATGCACGGGTTCCAGCTGCTCCGCAAACTCGGTCCATTCCGGCTCTACCTGTTCCGTATCCCATACGCCGATCATCGGTCCCTCCGACGAAGGATGGTAAGGCACCGTCCGCTGCTCTTCCGGCGGCTCATTCTCGTGGAACGGTACCAAGATAGCTGAGTCCGAGCTGCCCTCAGCCGCAGCAGGAGGATCACTGTCCAATGCAGCCGGGTCTGTCTCGTCATTCCATCCCTCAACAGTCAGCATGCTCCGCACCTCCTCGCTCTCCTGCTGCAGCGCAGCGAGCCGCCCCGGATCAATGGAGATGCCAGGTGCCGCAGGCTGTTCGGGTTTAAATTCCTTCGTCAAATACTTCTGGATCAGCGTTTCCGTCTCGCTTAACAGCGTAACTCCCCGCAGCCGTCCTTTGAATTGCGTAAGCTCTCTCAGCTTATTCTCTGTGCACCGGAGCAGCTGCGTGATGTAGTAGCGAAGGGGCGGACATTTGCGCAGCGGCGCGATATGCAGCGTAAACGTCTTGCCGTACAAAGAGGCATCATAGAGGGCGTTCCGGAACAAGTAGCGGTCGACCTTTCGACCTTGTCCCTTATAGAAAGTGTAGATCAGCTTCTTACCTGTGGTCCGCTGCATATACGAATCGACGAGCGCAATCACGTTGGGAGTGAATTTCTCCATCAGGTCACGGCCGCCTTCCGCATAGAACTTGCTTCGCTCCGCATCGTAATCCGATAGCGTCAAAATATCATCCAAGATAAGCGAAGACGGCTCTTCCGTGAACCTTCTCTCCAGCTCCAGATCGAACAGCTCGCCCGTCTTTGCGGCCTGGGACCGGGAGAGTATGTCCATATAAGGAATATCCAGCTGATGAACAAGTGCGAAATCGCAGACCCAATCCGCCAAGTACCCGTTCAGTTTGGGGTATCTTTTGGCGTAAGCATTCCACAGCCTTATCATCATTTCGTAGCCATCCCAGGGCTGGTCCCAGCCGACGCCGTGAATCAGTTCATAGAGATAGACGAATATGTAGGATAAATCCGTAAACAAATATTGATCCTCACGCACTTCGGTTCTCCAGTACAAATACCAGCTGAGCTGCTCTTCATTCATCTGGTCATACGTCGGCCAATAACTCATAAAAGGCACAAAAGGCACCTGTTCTCCAGTCCGGTTCGCAAATACCTTCGCCTGCTGGACGAAAAGTTGTTCTCTCGGCAGCGCCTTGACATAAGGAATCGGAGCTTCCTTGGGATGCTCCTTCCGCTCGGGAATCGTCATGCCCTGAAGCTTGCCTTCCCCCTGCTCCGGATCGCCCGTTAAATCGATCTCCGCAAAATCAAGCGGTTTTTTATCAAAGTCCATGGTACCGCACATCACCATTTCATAGAATATTTGTTCTGTTTTTTCATTATAATACAAATCGGCTGGCGGCGAAATTTATTCCGCTAGTTCCTGTTGGGTAAAATAAATAAGCCGCAATAGGGCGGCTTTTGTTTATTGTTGCGGAAGCTTTACGCTAAAACCTAAAGCGAGGCGCCAAATTGTTCAGCATCTGATTATCAAAACAAAAACCACTCCCGCAGAGTGGTTTTTATTGCGCCTAGCGGTACTTATAAAAATACACGAGTCCTTTCTGGAGCTCTTGTTCTCGCATGAATCCCAGCTTCTCCAACAGACGGAGCGACTTGCTGTTTTCCGGTTCAACGGTCGCATCGATCACATCAAGTTTCATTGTCTCAAAACCAAAGCCTAGGGCCGCATTCACCGCTTCCGACATGTAGCCTTTCCCCCAGAATTTCTTGGCAAGGTCAAAGCCGATCTCTGCGCTCCATCGTTCGTCCGCATTCCTTATATAATGAAACCCGCAGGTTCCCATGAACGACTGGGATACTTGATCATAGATCCCCCAGCGGCAGCCCGTATCTTCCAAATGGTAACGTATAATCTCTCTAGCTTCTTCGAGGCTCGTGATGGGTTCAATATCCATAAACCGCGTTATATCTTCGTCGGCGAAATGCCAAAGGACCTCCTCCGCATCCTGAAGAGCCAAAAGTTTCAGCTGCAGACGTTCCGTCGTTAGCTCAGGATATTCGAATGATTTTGCTGTTGTCATATCGCCTTGGCATCTCCTTTAATTTCAGAATCCATATCCGCCCTATTTTAGGTACTGTCCGATGCTTCGGGGGATCTTGCGAATCTCGTCGTCATAGAAAACAAAGCTGCTGCCGTCATCCGCCAAAACGCGGGATAAAGCATAGGGGTGATTACCGTAAAAAACAGCGTCATAGTAGGTCAAAATGACATTTGGCCCGGGCTGATACGCCGCGTCCTTCTCACCTTGTTCCAATAGCCGGATACAATCCTTAAGTTCTTCTCCAGTCAACTCCCTTAATCGCTCCCGTTTGGGGTACCGTTTGTATATTTCGATGCGGTTCACGCTCTTTAAATCCAGCTGGGCAGCCAATGAATCAAAGTCGAAATGATCTGCAGCATATAACTTGAAGCCGCTCACCTCTGCCGGGTCCTTTACCGCAATCACCTTGTGATCGGTTTGACTCTTTAAACCGTAAATGGCTGTTCCTGCGGG
This sequence comes from Paenibacillus sp. SAFN-054, assembly GCF_051966755.1. Lineage (NCBI taxonomy): Bacteria > Bacillati > Bacillota > Bacilli > Caryophanales > Paenibacillaceae > Paenibacillus > Paenibacillus sp. SAFN-054. The sequence continues at coordinate 781,078 of NZ_JBQCKS010000001.1, read as the reverse complement.
CAAATATGCCGCATCGCCTTCTTTTGGCTGGTATCCAGTATTCCGGATATTCTCGAACACTTCAAAGGTCGTCATGCCTATGGGCGAATCCGTCGAAATTTTAGAAGGATCTGCAAGGATCGTACCCTGCGGCACGCGGGTGTATGTGGTCTCATTCAGCATGACAAAATCGACCCAGTCGGTCGTCAGCTGAAATTGTGTTTTATCGTTGTCGCACGCTGTTACAAGTAACATAGCCATGAAGCACAAACCAAATCCTATCCATTTATTCACGAAAGAACACCTCCGTTACGCTATCGGTCGTAAGTGCCCGCAGGCTCCGTTAAGCTTCAATATCATAACGTAAGGCATCTTCCTATGGTTACAGACAATTTGGAAAGAACCGTCGTAATCCCGCTTGTCACAGCTTCCGGTATTTTTTGAGCGCCAGGATGTTAAGAAAGATAAAGAGTGCAGCAAAGACCATGAGGACCGCCAGATCCCATGCGATAGCATTCCATCCAAGTCCTTGATACATCACGCTTTTGAGGGCGTCGGCCCCGTAATATAGCGGCATGACTCTCGCTATGGCCTGCACCCATGCCGCCATATGATCCAGCGGAAGGATTCCCGCGAAAAAGATCTGCGGAATAACGACGATCGGTATGAACTGGACCATCTGGAATTCGGATGCGGCAAAGGTCGACAGCAGGACGCCCAGCGAGAGAGCCACGAGAGCCAACAAAACGTTGACCAACAACACGTATCCGAGAGATCCCTGCAGATCGATGCCCAAAACCAAGGTTGAATAGAGTACGACGATCACCGTTTGAAGCAAAGCAAAAATGCCATAACCCGCAAGGTAGCCGGTAATCACCTCTCCCCTCCGCACAGGAGTGGACATCAGGCGCTCCAATGTTCCGGTTGTTCGTTCCCGCAGCAGCCCGATGCCAGAAATGAGGAACACGAAGAAAAAGACGAAGAATCCGATCAATATCGGGCTGAGCGTGTCAAAAAAGGTCGTGTCGGCGTTGCCGTACACATAGTCCGTCGTGATCGCGAGTCTGGGTGAATCTGCCGTCATGCCTGCAGCCGCTTGGCTGATCGCCATTTGCAGCGCTTTGGACTGGGACGGGTCGCTGTTCTTCAGAATCAAATGGAGCGCACTGCCTTTCATTTCGATCAATGCATCCAGCTTTTCCTTCACGAGGATGTCCCCGTCTGCATGGTCGTAGACAGCCACCTTCATGCCCTTTTGCTTCAGCATTTCCTGGATGGCAGGATTTATGTTCACAGTGCCTATTCTCGCGCCGGATGCGCTGCCCGCGTGGTTGAACAAATAATACATGAGCGACAAAACCAGCAAGGGGGCGAGGAATAGCAGCGCCAGCGTGCGTTTGTCTCGCAGCAGCTGCTGAACGATTCTCAGGATTAGCGCGCGGATTCTCATGCGTTATTCCCTCCCGCCCGCACAAATACTTCTTCCAGATTCGCAGCTTCATACTGCTTCCGCAGCTGTTCTGGTGTCCCGCTCGTTATGATGCGCCCTTCGCGCACCATGGCCAGTTCATCGCATTTGTCCGCCTCATCCATGACATGCGTCGTAACGATGATCGTTTTCTGCTCGGAAGTCTTGAGCCGGATCAGCTCAGCCCATATGGACTGCCTCAGCTCCGGATCAATGCCTACAGTCGGTTCATCCAGTATCAGGATCGGCGGGTTATGGATCAGGGCAATGGCCAGCGACAATCTTCGTTTCATCCCGCCCGAATATGCCGACACCTTCTTGGATAATTCATTCGTCAGGTTGACCAGCCCTGCCGCGTAGCCGATCCGCTGCTTTTGCTCCGTCCTCCCCATCCGGAACATGGAGGCAAAAAACTTAAGATTTTCTTCTCCGGTAAGTTCATTGTACAGCGCGTCCGACTGAGCCATGTAGCCGATTCTCTGGAGCATGCCGAGATCGGGCATGGTCGTATTCATCACTTCCACCAGCCCCTCGTCTGGCGCTTCCATGCCAACGAGCATTTTGACGAGCGTCGTTTTTCCCGCGCCGGAAGGACCAATGAGTCCGTAAATTCGGCTTTTTTCGATGTTGAGATTGACATTCGTTAGTACTGCCTTTTTGCTGAAGCTCTTGCTGACCTGCTGTACGTTGATGATCGTCTCCACGAGCATCACCTCCACAAGATAATGAACACTTCGTTGATTATCTTTCATAGCTTTATTATAATGGTTACCAACCTTACCCTACAATGAACAGAATCGCGGATTGTGCTCATTTACGAAGGTATGAGCAGAAATCAGTTCGTGAAGAAGGAGTTTTCCCGATGGATCAAGCTTCCGACCGCCGCGTCATCCGCACGAAAGCCGTTATTCGCGACTCGTTGACGGCGCTGATCGAAGAAAAAGGCTTCGAAGCCCTGACGGTTAAGGATATTACAAGCCGTGCCGGAATTAACCGAGGAACGTTTTATTTGCATTATCAGGATAAATACGATCTGCTGCGCCGGAGCGAGCAGGAACTGATCGAAGGATTGGTCTCCATCATCCGTACTGTTCAGCCGTTTCAGCCGGATGTAATGCTCTCCCCGGATCGCCCCGTGCCACAAATCGTCGAGGTATTCGAATACATGAGCCAGCATGCCGATTTCTTGAAAACAATCCTTGGTCCCAAGGGTGACCCTGCTTTCCACCCCCTGCTAAAATCCATGATGTGGGAATATTTATTTGAGAAGAAAGTAGCTTCTTTCATCAAAAAGGAAAACATACAGGTTCCTCCGGAGTATCTCATATCTTACATTGCCTCTGCGCATTTCGGCATTATTCAGGAGTGGTTAATGCGGGGACGACGGGAATCACCGGAGGAAATCGCGCTGATCATGACGAAATTAACGCTGAGGGGACCCATGTACGCTGCCGGCGTATTCAAGCAGATGGAGATGATGCGAGATGAAGATCAGCAATAAGACTTATAAATACACGAAGGAGAAATCCCGATGAATAAAAGGTCTCTGATCCGAAAATTTGATAAGCAATCCGCTAGATATGAAGAAAGCACGCGCAAACGCATGCTTGGCTCATGGAGAAGCCGGTTGCTGGGAGACGTACACGGGGAGGTCTTGGAGATCGCCGTCGGTGCCGGGGCTAACTTTCCATATTATAATATGGATCGGGTTCGCCTGACGGCGGCGGATTTCAGTCCGATGATGCTGCAGCGCGCAAGCCGGATAGCGGATGAGCTGGGCATCCAGGTACAGTTTATCGAGAGCGATATCGAGACCCTGGATTTCCCGGATCATTCCTTCGACAGCGTGGTCTCTACCCTCTCTCTGTGTGGTTACGACGATCCGGTTCGCGTGCTCAGCAGCATTCGCCGATGGGTTAAACCGGGAGGCCGGGTATATCTGCTTGAACATGGACTTGGTAGCAATATACTGCTTAAATCCGCCCAGTATGTTGCGAACCCGTTTGCTCGGCAAATGTCAGGCTGCAACTGGAACCGAAATATTATACAAATTGTGAATCAGTCCGGTCTTCGGATTCAGCGGATGGAGCGATATTGGAGCGGAATGATGTATTTGATTTGGGCAGAGTCCGTGCAGGCTGCAAAATAAAGCGATTATTTGCTATCGCTCGGGATTCTAAGGATATATTGTCACCTGCATTCACGTCTGTTAATATCTGATATATCTACCTTTGATCCGGCATGATGGGGCTAATTAGAAGATTCGATACCCTGAGGAGCGATGATGATTATGTCCACAAGTATATCCAGCATTCGGATTCATTCGGCCCCGTCCCAAGTATGGGCGGCCTTGACCGAGCCCGAACTTGTGAAGCAATGGCAGTATGGAAGTATTCTCCTTACTGATTGGCAGGTTGGCAGCGAAATCCGCTTTCGAAATGAGTGGGAAGGACAGACCTTCGAGCAGTGGGGCAGCGTCCTGGAGTACACCCCTTATACCTCATTGAAGTATTCGTTATTCGCGCCACGGCCCGGCTTGGAAGACCAACCCGAAAACTATTTCATCATGAGCTATATCTTAACGGACGAAAGTGGCAGTACGCTGCTTCGTATTGAACAGCAGGATAACAGGCCGGGCTCAAGCGCAGAGGTAACCGAATCAAGCGATGAAGAAGGACAATCCGTTCTGCAGCTGCTCAAAAATCTCGTCGAGACGTCCTGAACCGAAGACAACTTACATACAGCAAAAGACCCCCAACTCTTGTTGGAGGTCTTTTGCTGTTATGCTTCTATTCCTTCGTTACCAGCTTCAGCGGTGCAGGAATCAATTTTTCAACCGTCTTGCCCTGCAGGACATCATACGCCGCTTGAACGGCCATTTGTCCGATCAGATCCGGCTGCTGTGCCACGGTGGCGGTCAGCTTACCTTCCTTGATCGATTTCAGGGCATCTTCGTTGCCGTCAAAACCGATGACCGGGATGTCCTTGCCGGAGCTCTTAATCGCTTCGATGGCACCAAGGGCCATTTCGTCGTTATGAGCAAACACGGCTTGCACGTTCGGATTCGCCTGAAGCAGGTTCTCCATGACGTTCAGTCCCTTCGTGCGGTCGAAGTCGGCGGTTTGCTTGGCAATGACCTTCAATTCCTTATCCGCTACATCATGGAAGCCTTTGCCGCGTTCCCGTGTAGCCGAAGCACCTGCCACACCTTCAAGCTCGACGACCTTCGCATTTTTGCCGAGAATTTTCTCGATATATTCGGCAGCCATCTTGCCGCCTTTGACGTTATCCGATGCAACGAGTGCCTTAACATCCCCTTTATCCGCCGAACGGTCCAGGGTAATGACCGGAATGCCAAGATTGTTCGCCGACTGCACGACGGTGGAGATGGCAGCGGAATCGGTCGGGTTAATCAAGAGTGCATTAACGCCTTTTTGCATCAAGTCATCCACGTCATTGCTTTGTTTGGCCGAGTCGTTCTGCGCGTCAACCACAATCGTTTCAATGCCGTGCTTCTTCGCTTCGGCTACAACGCCGTCCTTCAAAGACACGAAGAATGGGTTGTTCAAGGTGGAGATGGACAAGCCGATTTTCATATTTTTAATGTCGCCGCCGGTTTTAGGCTTCGCCCAGCTTGGCGGTTCCAGGGAACATCCCGTCGTTAAAATGAGCAGAAGTGCTGCCAGTAAGAACGTTAGCTTTTTCATCAATGTCTCTCTCCCTTATGCGGATTTCTTCCGGTCAATCAGTACGGCGATCAGAATAACGATACCTTTGACAACCATCTGATAGAAGGAAGATACGCCGAGCAAGTTCAGTCCGTTGTTCAAAGTACCGATGATGAGCGCACCGATTAAGGTACCCACGATGCGTCCGCGGCCGCCGGAGAGGCTAGTACCGCCCAAGACAACCGCTGCGATGGCATCGAGCTCATAAGACGTGCCTGCGGTTGGCTGCGCCGAATTCAGACGGGATGTCAGAATGGCGCCGGCCAAAGCGGACAATAGACCTGCGAGTCCGTAAATCATGATTTTAACGCGGGATACTTTAATGCCGGAAACGATGGCCGCTTTTTCGTTGCCGCCGATCGCGTAGGTTTTGCGTCCAAAGGATGTTTTGTGCAGTACCACCCACAGAATCGCGAAGGTAATAATCATCGTAATAGCCGGAACCGGAATCCCCAGCTCATAACCGCGGCCGAACAACTGGAACGTCATGCTGTCGCCGAGTCCGGTAATCGGATTACCGTTGGTATATACGAGTGTCAATCCTCTGAAAATCGTCATTGTAGCCAAGGTGGCGATAAAAGGCGCCATTTTGCCGGTGGTGATCAAAAGTCCGTTAATCATACCCATGACGCCGCCCAGCAAACAGCCAATAATGATGGCGAGGATCGGATCAAAGCCGGCAACCATCATGTTGGCGACAAATGCACTGGACAATGCCAGAATGGAGCCGACCGACAAATCGATGCCTCCGGTCAAAATGACAAAGGTCATGCCGAACGCGATCAAAGCGTTAATCGATACCTGCCGGAGCAGGTTCAGAATGTTAAGCGGTTCCAAGAAGCTTGGATTCAGAACCGATACAATAATAATCAGAATAATCAGACCGAGGAGCGGTCCTAACTTTTGTGTGATGGTCGACATTTGAAAGCCCTTGGAAGTTTTTGCTTCATTCATCGTTGTCATATTACTGTCCCCCTGTTGCCAGCGTCATTATTTTTTCCTGCGTCGCTTCTTCTTTATTTAATTCGCCTGTAATCCGGCCTTCGTGAACGACTACGATGCGGTCGCTCATGCCGAGCACTTCCGGCAATTCGGAGGATACCATGATGATGGCAACCCCGTGGCCCGTCAGTTCATTCATCAGCTGATAAATTTCACGCTTGGCACCCACATCCACGCCTCGGGTCGGTTCATCCAGGATAAGAAGCTTCGGACCGATGCCAACCCATTTGGCAATGACGACCTTCTGCTGGTTACCGCCGGACAGATTGCCTGCCGCCGTTTCGGACGAATGCGTCTTGATATGCAGCCGCTTGATGAGCGCATCGACGAATATCTTCTCTTTCTGCGAGGAAATGATCCCTTTGGAAGTAAAGCCGCTTAAGCTTGGCAGCACCATATTGTCCCGAACGGAGAAGTCCAGAATCAAGCCCTCGTCCTTCCGGTCTTCCGTGATGAATCCGATTCCAAGCTTCACCGCGTCAACCGGTTTACGGATGTCTGCCTTTTTACCAAAGACGCGAATGTCGCCGCTGTCCAGATGGTCAAGTCCGAACAAAGCCCTCATGATCTCCGTGCGCCCCGAGCCCATCAGGCCCGAGAAGCCTACGATTTCGCCTGCACGCACCTGGAAGGATATATCCTCGAACAATCCTTTTCGTGATGCATGAGCTACCTCCAGCACCACCTCGCCTGGTTCCGGCATTCTGGCTGGATATCGCTCCGTCAATTCCCGGCCAACCATTTTCTTGACCACTTCATCGAAATTGGTGTGCGGGATTTCTTTGGTGTCTACCGTCCGGCCATCCCTCATCACGGTGATCCGGTCGCATATCGTGAATATTTCTTCCATGCGGTGTGAAATATACACGATGGATACGCCTTCTTTTTTCAAGGAAGCAATGACTTCGAACAGCTTTTCGATTTCCCTTTCGGTCAGAGCGGATGTCGGTTCATCCATAATAATGACCTTCGTATCCGTCAACAGCGCTTTCGCAATCTCGATCATCTGCTGCTGGCCGACCGAGCATTGCCCGGCTTCCACGTTCAGCGGGATATCGACGGACAAACGCTTGAACTGCTCCTTCGCGAGCGACTTCATTTCCTTCATTCTCAGTAGCCCGAAGCCCGAAGACATCTCCCTGCCGATGAACAGGTTCTCCAGCACGGTCATGTCCGGCCATACATTCAATTCCTGATGGATAAAAGCGATGCCTTGTCGCTCCGCTTCCTTCGGATTGGCAAAATACGTTTCTTTCCCGTCAACGAGAATGGTTCCCTCATCCCGGGCATGCAGCCCGGTTAGAATATTCATCAATGTGGACTTCCCTGCTCCGTTCTCGCCCATGAGGGCATGAACTTCGCCTTCGCGCAGATCAAAGTCCACGCCGGACAAAACCTGGTTCGCGCCGAAGGCTTTGTGGATTCCATTCATTTGAATGTGCATTGGTTCTTCCCCTCCAAACAGTTTTGCGGAGCATTGCTTCTATGAGATACTTCGCAGCAAAATCTGACTTCGTAAGCACTGCTTAGTTTTGCGGAGCATCGCTTCTATGAGATGCTTCGCAGCAAAATCTGACTTCGTAAGCACTGCTTAGTTTTGCGGAGCATTGCTTCTATGAGATACTTCGCAGCAAAATCTGACTTCGTAAGCGGATGCTTTAACCAAAATAGACGCCAGCCTGCAAAATAACGTTTGCATAAGGTTTGGCTTCGCCTGTCCGGATGACGGCTTTCGCTTGCTGTGTAAGCTGCTTGAACCGTTCATGCGGACATGCCTCCAAGGTGCATCCCTGAAACTTGTTTTGTATAAAATGATGGGCTTCCGGGTTATCGGAGCGGATTTCCTCGGCAATGACAACCTTCTCAATCTCCATGTCAGCCGCAACCGCATTGATCGTTTCTTCGAAGCTCGGCGACCCGAGCGTCAGTGCCAGGTCAATTTTCTTCACGCCATCGGGAATGGGGAGTCCCACGTCCGCGATGACGATCGTATCGGTATGGCCCAAATCGGCCAATACTTTGGATATATGGCTGTTCAGCATCCCTTGTTTTTTCATTACATCTGCGCCTCCACTTCATCCCGCTTTGGCATGCCGCCCTGTGCGCCAAACTTCGTCACGGACAAAGATGCGGCCCGGTTGGCAAAGCGGACGCTGTCGAAGATCGGCTTGCCTTCAGCCAATGCCACGGCAAATGCAGCGTTGAACGTGTCGCCCGCTCCTGTCGTATCCACTGCTTCCACCTTGTAGGATGGCACAAGCACTTCTTTCTCACCATCAAAATAACGTACGCCCTTGCTGCCTTCGGTAATGAACAGCTTGTTCGGGTATTTGCGCAGCGCTTCCGAAACGCTCAAATCGGAGAACAGAATTTCCGCCTCGTGCTCGTTCGGCGTGATGTAGGCCGCATTTTCAATGACTTCTTCCTCCAGCGGCCGCGCCGGAGCCGGATTCAGCAGCAGCGGAATTTGCTTTTCTTTGCAAATTCGGCTGACATGAGTGACGGTCTCCACAGGAATCTCCTGCTGGATCATGACCATGTCTGCACCGCTTAGCGCATCGATGGATTTGTCGATATATGCCGGTGTTACTTCATTATTGGCTGCTTTGATGACGACGATACTATTATCGCCTTCCGCCAATGTGATGTGAGCGGTTCCGCTTTCCATATGTGTAACCGGTTCCACATAGCTTGTGGAAACTTGATTGAATTTGAAGTTGTTCAATATAGCTTCTCCAAAATGATCGTCCCCTACGCGACCGATCATTACTACCTCAGCACCAAGACGCGCTGCGGCAACCGCCTGGTTTGCTCCTTTGCCTCCGGGCACCGTCTTGAAGCTGTCGCCGAGAACCGTTTCACCGGCTCCCGGACGCTTGGTAGACGTCACCACAAGATCGATTGAAGAGCTTCCTACCACAATAATTTTAGCCATGCTGCTCCACCTTCCTCGTCGTATCCCGCTCCGTAAAGGTCACGGGCATCTGTATCGTATTATTATCTATGTTATCGTTCTCAATCAATGAAACAAGCAGCCGTGCCGCTGCTCTACCCATATCGTACGCAGGCTGCCGGATCGTCGTCAGGGACGGCGTCAGCAAGCTGCTGAGTGGAATATCGTCAAAACCGATGATCTGCACATCCTCCGGTACATTCTTACCGAGCCTGAGCGCTTCATGAAGAACGGCTGTGGCGACTATGTCGTTGCTGGCAATGACGCCGTCCGTGAACGGATGCTGCTCGAACAATTCCTTTGCCCATGTTCCTGCCTCCGTAAAGGAAAAGGATGACGTCATGATCACATTGAATGGGATTCCCTGATCGCTAAGGACATCCACCGCACCCTGATAGCGGTCCTGGGCCGGGCGGATATGCTTCGGTCCCTGCATAACCGTGATCTGCTTACTACCGCGGGCAATCATTTCCTGTGCGGCGATTTTGCCGCCTTCGCGGCCGTCCGCATAAACCGAGGGGCGGTTATCCGCCGTCCGGTCCAGGAACACCACCGGAATGTTCAGTTTCCGGTATGTATCGGTATCCGGGTGATTCGTGGAGGCGATGACCCCTACCACGTTATTTTGCACGAAGGTTTGTATATATTCTTTTTCCTTTTTCATATTCTCGTCACTGTTGCCGAATACAATACGAAAATCATTCTCCTGCATTTCATCCTCTACCCCGCGAGCCAGCTCGGGAAAGAAGGGGTTCGTGATGTCCGGCAGCAGCAGGCCAATCAGCTTTGATTTGCGTTTGTAAAGGGATCTTGCGACCTCATTGGGCGTATAATGCAGCTCCTTGATAGCGATTTCAACCTTCCTGCGGGTATCTTCATGGACATAGCCTGTCTCGTTGATGACCCGGGAAACCGTTGCTACCGAAACGCCAGCATGCTTCGCCACATCTCTAATGGTTGCCATATCTGATCTCTCCTCAATGTGGAACCGGTTACACATTTAAAATACCACAATCCTTCCTTTTTGACAACAGCGCTTACAAGGTTTTTTAAAAGTTATTTTATGGAAGGAACGAATAAAGCCGCTCGTAACGCTCGTCACGGCGGCTTCTCCTCATACTGCATCGTTAAATGAGCTTTGCTCACACCCGACAATGATTTACTTCACGGGATAGGTCATCTCAAGTTCAGGTATGAAGGTTTTTTTGTCGTTTTTGAAATCATCGATATATGGCTTGATTGTAATGGATGTCGGAATTTTGGGGAAAGGTTCCAAATCCGTGGTCATGGCCATAAAATCCTTTCCTTTGATCTTGATGCCAAAAGATGATCCCGTGCTCTCCACCTGATGGCCATCCTGATCCACGAGCAAGTAACCGAATCTAGTATTATCATCGCCTGTTTTTCTGAATCCGTTATCCTCATGCATAGTCAGCCTTGTCATGACGGGCGTAAACTCGATGCTCTCCAGGCCGATTCGGTATTTCCCCCATTCTTTAGCCGGATCGTCGGAGATAAACACTTTACTCGCGGTTTCATTCTTCTTCACGGGAATATCGAAGAGAAAAACATCATTCGGCATGCCAACCAATCCGATTTTGAGGTTCAGCGTGAATTCGTCCGGGAAGTTGTATCTCGTTCCGTCCTTGGAGCTGTATTCGGCATGGCTAATTGTCACGATCGTCGCGGAAGGCGCATCATCTCGACCCCAATTTTTCAATGGGCCACGCGACATCCTCATATCCACCTCTTCGCCGTTGACCTTCCCGCTCATGCTAAAGTCCCGGTTATTGAATTGATGATCGGATGTATCCTCTTCCAATACGAAATAGATGCTTGATCCCGAGTAGACCAGCTTTGTGATCCGAATGGTGACCCCGTTCTTCGTAACGCTTTGGTTGATGTCTTCCAGCATGCCCTTTTCTTCCGCTGTCTGCAGCCCCAGATGATGTGTAAGCTTGAACAGTTCCTGCAGAATAGGTACCTCTTTCAAGGAATTGGCCATGGTCGGAGAAACAAAGGCAGAACCCAATATAACAAGACCCAGCATAAATGCGGCGGCTGCCATGCCCCAGGCCATATTCTTTTTGCTGCGACGCTTCATGGGGATGCTTCGCAATTGTCTGAATGCTTCGTTCATTTTGTGCTCCACGATTTCCGGCACCTCATCGGCGGAAGTCCAAGCGGCCTGTTTCAGCTTCGTTTCCATGTCATTGGGATTCATGAGAAACCATCCTTTCCGGCGAATCACCGAGAATATGCATCAGCTGCTGCCGAGCCCGAAATAAGCGCCCCTTCACGGCGCCTTCCTTGATACCGAGCACCTCGCCGACACTGCGCATCGATAAATCCTGAAAATAAAACAGGTTCACGACCAGGCGAAGGGGCTCATCCAGCTGCTCGACTGCTTCCCTGATCGCGAACGCATCGTAACTGTTTTCGATCTTTTGTTTCGCAATTTGATCCACATCCGCCACCGGCACCACTCTCGCTTTGTTTCGAAGCAGCTGGTTGCACTCGTTCACCAGAATCCGATAAATCCAGCTCTGAAAATATTCGGGTTTCCTAAGCGTATGCAGCGATTTATATGCCTTGAGTATCGTCTCCTGAATCGCATCTGCACAATCTTCGTTGCTGCGGAGTATTGAAAAAGCCAAACCGTACATTTTTGCCTTCATGCCAAGCACGATTCGGATGAATGCTTCTTGATCCCCTTTCCGGGCCTTTTTTACTTCTTGTTTGATATCCACACGTCACGGTCTCCTTTATCTATGATCCATCACCGGTTTGGAATGCATAAGGATTAGATGAAGCTCGAGCGCAAAAGGTTATGCCTTTTTGAAAATCGCAATATTTCTTACTCCCCAGCTGACGGAAAGGATGGATGTTTTCATCAAATATTGGAAGGATTACTCATAACATCTATGATCTGACAAGCGTTTATTAAAGTATACAACGAATGACAGAGCAGATAATGCATGTAAGCAAAACTAGATTAAAGAGGTGTCCTTTTTGTCCAAATACGCTGGCATGATCGCGATCGGCTTCATTTCCATTCACTTGCTGCTGGCAGGCTGCAGCTCCAAAGACCCTGTGTATACAAATGTCGGGAAGCCCGTTAACAATACCCGTATGGTCATCACGGAAAAAGGACTCAAATGGGATATGGATCCGTCGGCCCCCTCCTTCGAAGAAACCATTGAGGATTTTCCGTTCGAGGTCAAACAGATTAAACTTCCCTTTCCTCCTACCAGTACTGCCGCAAGCGTAATCGAAGCTCCATTCGATATGATTCAGCTTACCTACGCCAGTCTGGATATGGGGCGCCAGCTGATTCTGGTGGAGAGCAATCCCGGAGATGATTCCACGCCAAAGGGCAAAGCCGGTCCCAGGCTTAAAAACGGAGAAGAGACATGGATTCAGAGCGATTCAAAGTCCAGCGCACTTACCTGGAGGCATGAAGGGATCACATACCTGCTCATTTCCAACCAGGTTAAAGACAAACAGTTCGTTCCTCTGTATACACCGGATGAGCTCGTTCAGGTTGCGGATACCCTTTACTAAATCATTGGATGGCGGCTAGCGTCCCAGATTGACACATCCCGAATGCACAAAAAAACGGCGTGCAATATGAACTCATTTGCACGCCGCTTCCGATGATCAGCTTCCGCTTTCAGCCGAGCTTTTATATTCGCCCGGCGTCATGCCGGTAACTTTTTTGAACACCTTTGTGAAATAACTTGCATTGGGATAGCCCACCTGTTCGGCAAGGATGCTCATCCGCTTGCCGGCAAGGATCATTTCCTTGGCCCGATCGATGCGAATCTGGGTTAAATAGTCGTTAAAGCTCGTTCCGACTTCCTTTTTGAAGAGCTCGCTTAAATAGGTTTTGTTCAAATGGACCTGCTCGGCAATCTGGGACAGGGAGATATCATCCGCATAAGCGCTTTGGATCAGCTGGAGCGATTTGGTGACGGGCTCGCTGTACGGCTGCATGGAGGCGGCGGATTCTTTCAATAGGTTGTCGGCTTTGGCGGTGAGCCAATCCTTAATTTCCTGAAACGTGTCCATCCTTCTGATTTCTTCATGTGGTGCGCCGGCGTCCAATCGGGCCTTCTTCTGATTGATCCCGACGCGTCCCAGCTGATGCTGCAAAAAATAAATCATTCCCAGCGCCTGTGATTTGACTTCCTTGGCAGACAGCAGCTGCCGGGCCCCGATCGATTTCAGCCCGCTTTGGATCGCCTCGCCGACTCCTGCGTAATCCCTGCGTTCTATCGCTGCCGTACACTCGGATAGATTAAATCCTTCTTCTTTGCCCCGTGTGCTTTGAGCCATTTCCTCGTGCCAGGCAATGACCCGCTTGCCGTAGAATCTTTTCTCCTGAAGCGCCGAGACGGCCTCCGTCAGTTGTTTTCCCATCCGGCTCATATCGCTGTAGGATAGACTGATTCCGATTGAGACGGATAATCCCAAGTAATCGGACAGATGGCTGCTAATCCGATGCACGAATTGATACGTCGATTCCCGTAGGGACTTATTCCCGCTCTGCCGGGTATTGAATACGGCCACATATACGTTCTCCTCTGCCAGAAAGCTGCATCCGCTCCCTGCCTCATACTGCAGCGTCTCGTCCAGGATGTTGATGACGGCAAGATTCAACAGCTCCCTGGTACGTATTTTTCCCGTATGGAGGATTTGGGGATATTCGTCAACACTGATCGCAAGCAGGATGAGATGTTTATTGTGCAGAGAAAAGCCCAGAAATTCTTTTTCGGCTTCGAGCCGCTCCGCTGCCGCGGCGTCCCCCTCCATCAATTTTTTGAAATAAAGTGCCCTCAGCTCGTATTGATTTTGATTCAGCTTGCTCTTAATCACCTGCACCTCATGATTTCGCTTTTGCTCCATTTCCAGATCGCGTTGGATTTTGAGGATCACCTCCCTGAGGCTGTCCACGGTCACCTCTGCCTTAAGAACATAGTCGCTCGCCCCCGATTTCAGAGCTTCCGATGCGAACGAGAACTCGCCATAGGCGCTGAGGATCAAGGTTCGAATGGACGGAAACTCCCTCTTCAGTTGTTTTATCAGCGTAATGCCGTCCATGACGGGCATTTTGATATCCGTAAACACGATATCCACGGCTTCGTTTCTGCAGGCTTCCAAAGCGTCCTGTCCATTGCTGCAAATACCTGCGATTTCGATTTCCAGCCCCGTTTTGCGGATCAGCATTTCAAACCAGCGGCATATTTGTATTTCATCGTCGACAATGAGAATGTTCATGGTTGTTTAAGATCCTCCGCTTTCATGAATAGGGGCAGCCAAAGGCAAATGCTCGTTCCGCCCAGCGAGTTTCTGTAAATGGACATCCCGTAGCTCGCGCCAAAATGAAGCTGAATTCGTTGTTTGATATTGCTGAGTCCCGTCCCATTGGCGGAATGGAACACTTCATCTGTTATATCTGTTCCCTCTTGGCCCTGTATCGCCGGGAACCCCACTCCGTCATCCGATACTTCGAATACGATGATCTCCCCGGAAAGCCGGCCCCTGATCCAGATTCGTCCCGGACCGTCTTTGGGCTCAATGCCATGAAACACGGCATTCTCCACCAAAGGCTGCAGCAGCAGCTTGAGGGTCAGATAATGTCCAATGCTCTCGTCAATTTCGAACTCCACGCTCAGTTTTTCGTTCTGTCTGGCTTTTTGGATCAGCACGTAATTTTTCAGGTTTTCGATCTCTTCCACGATCGGGATATATTCCCTTTCATCCGACAGCGTCTTCTTGAGCAGCTTCACGAGTGCGACGATCGTGTCGTCCACCTTATCCGTGGACTGCGTCATGAGCATGTACCGGATCGATGCCAGTGTGTTATATAAAAAGTGCGTATTGATTTGCGACTGCAGCGCTTTGAATTCGGTGTTCCGTTTCATGACCTGCTCCCGAAGCAGGCTGTCGCGAAGCTCCTCTATTTTCCCGATCATGCGGTTGAACTTGCGCGAAAGCTCGCCGATCTCATCCTCCCGCTCCACTTCCGAACGCTCGCTGAAATCGCCCATTTCCACCTTTTTCATGCTTGTATAGAGCTTTTTGATGGGAACCGAGAAACGCCGCGCGATAAAATAAGACACCGCAATGGATACGAGCAGAACGAGGAAAAAGGCCATGATATTGAGCAGCTGCGTTTTGTAGATATTGCCGAGCAGCTGGTCGAGCGGCGTGAACGCAACGATGCTCCATCCCGTCTGGTCGACAGGCTTGAACGTAACCAGCGTCTTACGGCCGCCCACGTCCGCGGTAAAATGGTTGCTCGCGCCGGAGCGGATCTGCTTGTAATAGCCGGTTCCGCTGATATCCATGTCGATCAGGGACTTGTCGGCTGCGGAGATGATCCGGCCTTTGTTATCTACGAGGTAGAAGTTTTCGTAATCCTTAAGCGCCTGACTGTATTGTTTGAACAGAAAGCTTTCATTGACGTTAATAAACAACAGACCCACGTTCTTATCGGTTTCGAAATCCTTCAGCACTCTGACAGCGGATATGTAAGGCTCATTGTTAACCGTGGGCAGCAGCATAGGCGAAGGATTGGACACCCACAGGATTTTGCCTTTCTGCTGCAGCACCTCCCGGTACCACGGCTCCTGCTTGAATGCATCCAGCCCGATTTTGGAGCCGTCATAGAACGTATGCAGCTCGAATCCGTTGAACCCGAAGATGGATGTATTGTATTCCAGCCATGTATTGGAATATTTGAAATTGATGATCGTTTTGATCATGAACTGCTTTTTCGCCCAGTCCTCATAAGGTCCCAGCGCAGGTTGGAGCAGTATCGAATGCAGGTCGTCGTTGGAGAAATAAATATTCGAAATCGCCCCCAGGTCGGCGGCCATGATGTTCAATTTCTCAGAAATCAGTCCCAGCGTATTCAGGTTCGACGCATAGGCCTGATCCTCAATCGTATGCTTGGAAATGGCAAAAGACACATAGCCGAACAATCCCAGCGGAATCACTGCAAGACACAGCAAAGCTATGAACATTTTCCGTCCCATGGTGCTTCGTTTCAGTCGCAATGGCTTGAGCAAGGATCATCCCGTCTTTCTATATCAATTGAACTAAAGAAAGGGAAAGCATTTCACCTGTATTACGGATGTAATCCGAAGAAGCAGGGCTTCACTTCAGTTCAATTTTTATTACTTACAGTGCTTGAAATGAAGCAGCAAACTTAACCTATTGTAGCATAAGCGTCAGCGGACTAGGATAGCGCTTCCTTCCTATTCACCCGGCGCTGTCCGCCAGGCAGAACAGGCGCATCGGCAATAGCAGGCTCCTTCTCCCCGGCCTCCTTCATCCGTCGCAGCAGACGTTCCTTCATAATATCGGCCGTTTCCCGGTGCGACGAAAGACCGATGAGGTTGGTCAGCTCATACGGGTCGGCTTCCAAATCGTAAAGATAGGCTTCCTCGTAGGAGTCCGATCCGGGAACGGTAAAGCCATCCTTCCCTTTGGCCGTTACGCCGTATTTCCAGCGCCGCGTACGAACGGCCCGGCCCACTTCGGATTCGCTGATCTGGACGAACACCTCTTCCGGCCAGTCAGCCTCGGTTCCATTCAAAAGGCGGAGAACGGATTTTCCCTGCATATGATCCGGAATATCGATTCCCGCGGCGTCCAGCAGCGTCGGCGGCAGGTCGATTAAACTGACGAGCTCCTGCACCTGGCGCCCTCCCATGAAGCCGGGTCCGGTGATTGCAGTCGGCACGCGGATGGAAGCATCGTGGCCGCTTCGCTTGTATTCCCCGTTGCGCGTCTTGAAATGACAGCCGTGATCGGACGTGAACAGAACAACCGTATTTTCATCAAGATCGAGCGATTTCAGAGTATCCAGAACGCGTCCGAACGCTTCATCAAGCCTCTTGACCATTCCGTAATATCCGCCGATATGCTGGTGGGCGGTTCCTCCCAGCGCAGCCAGATCAGGCGGTAACCACCCTCCCGTATACATCTCCCTATATCCGTCCGGAGCAGGGTAGTCGTCCAGGTGATTCTGGTGATGTGGCTCCAGGTAGGACACGAACAGGAAGAACGGATCTTCCTTATGGTTGTCAATGTACCGTATCGCCGCGTCGGTCATGGCATCCACGCGGTACCCTGGCAGGGAAACCGGTTCATTGTCATTATTGTACAGCACCGTGTGATAGGCATCCGAAGTAAATTCAAGGATGTTGGCCGCAAGCCATTCTTCATACGACCCGCGGCTTGCGCTTGGCACTGGTTCTTCCTCGGCGAGATGCCATTTGCCGATATAACCCGTCTGATATCCTTCCTCGCGGAAGTAATGGGCAAGCGTTTTGGCATCCTCCGGCAAAGGAATTCCGTTGGCGAAACAGCCGGTATCCGTGGCATAACGTCCCGTTTGCAGGCATGAACGCGCAGGTCCGCAGACGGGCTGGCAAGTAAAGGAGCGCGTGAAGTGAGTGCCTCGCATCGCCATCCGGTCGAAATTCGGCATCAACCGCATGGGATTTCCGTGAAGTCCCGAGGTATCCCAGCGCTGCTGGTCCGTAAAAAACACAATGACGTTGGGTCGTTTGGATTTCGTATTCATGGTCTTTTCCTCCGTTCGTGTTCTTTTATTCCTTGACTCCGCCTGCCGTCAGGCCCTCCACCATGTAGCGCTGCAGGAACATGAAGACGAGAAGCAGCGGGAAGGTTGCGGCTGCAGCCGCTGCAGTGGCACCCGACCAGTTGTAAGCCTGTTCCCCTAGAAAGGATAAGGACAGACCGGGACTGAGCGTTCTTTTGTCCATGTCGCTGACAAGCGTCAAACCGAACAAAAAGTCGTCCCAGGACATCAGAAACGTATATACCGCAATAGCCATAATGCCCGGTTTGGACAAAGGCACGATAATGCGGAACAGCGTCCTGAAGCGGGAGGCGCCGTCGATTTCGGCAGCTTCCTCCAGCTCCCGGGAGATGCCGTTAAAAAACGTACGCATCAGCATAATGCTGAACGGCAAAGCCATCGTCGTCGAAGCCAGAATCAGCACGAACAAGGTATTGAGCAGATGCAGCGCCTGGTATTGACGGTACAGGCCGATCACAAGCGTCACGGTCGGAAACATCTGTGCCGACAGAAAAATCAGCGTGATCAGGTTGCTCCCCCGGAACTTGAAGCGGGAAAGCGCGTATCCGGCGAAGATCGATACGATAATGCACAGGATCGTTGAGCCGAGCGCAACGATCGCCGTATTTTTGTAAAAGGTCAAAAACACGCTCGATTGGAGAATTTCAGCGTAACTGTTCCAGGTGACTTTCGATGGCCACCAGTGGATCGGCAGCTGCATCAGATCACTGTTAGCCTGCAGCGACGTGACGACGATCCAGTATACCGGAAACAGGAATAGGACCAGCAGGATAAGAAGAAGAAAATACGTAAGCCCTTCCTTTTTGAATAACAGATGACGTGCGATATTCATGGTGACCCTCCTAATGATCGGTATTACGATTCATGATCCGCGTATAGACTAGCGAAAAGCCGAATAACAGCAGCAGCCAAATGACGCCGATCGCGGAGCCTCTGCTCAGGTCATAACGGGAAAAGGCAGTTTCATACGTCAAAATGGCAAGCGAAGTCGTGGAGCCTGCCGGACCGCCGCCGGTCAGGGTGAAGAAGAGCGTGAACATTTGAAAGTTGTTGACCACCATGATGAGCGACACACTCGTGATCACCGGTTTCAGAAGTGGAAGGGTCACGCCGGTAAACAGGCGCCAGCCGCTTGCCCCGTCAATTTTGGCCGCTTCGTACAGGCTGACGGAAATGCTCTGCAAACCTGCAAGCAGCATGACGCAAACCAATGGCGTTTGACGAAATACGGCAACGATCACGATCGAGAACAAGGCCCAATCGGAGCTGGTCAGCCAGTTGATATTTTCCGAAGATAATCCCAGGCCTTTCACGACGGCATTCAAAACCCCGTAATCCGGCTGGTAGATCCACATGAATACCAATGCCGTTACAATGGTCGGAATAGCCCACGGAATCATGATCAAGCTGCGGAATACGGCTCTGAAACGGACGTTTCTGTTCAGAAGCATAGCCATCAATAGGCCCAGTACCAGATCCGTAATAACCGCGCATACAACATAAAGCAGCGTAATTCTTAAAGAATGATAGAATTCCGGCGAAGCAAGAATATCGGCATAATGCCTAAAGTTATTGAACTTATTCTCCTGATTCAGGAGCGTGTAATCGGTAAAGCTTAAAAATATGGAGCTGATCAGCGGACTTATGATGGTCAGACCCATCAGTATGATCGCTGGCAGCAGCAGTAAGATCGCGAAAATAATATTGCTTTGCTGGCGCTTTAATCCGAACACTTCTTCACCACCCAGTGTCTCAATTTTGTCTGTACGGATCGATCCACAACCCAGTTAAAAAAGGAGACAGCAGACTCCACTGTCTCCCTTCTATTTCACGGATTGCCGGGATGCTAGCCTTCCGCTTATTTATATAATTCCTTTTACTTATACAATTCTATTTACTTATACAATTCTTTTATTTTCGGCATCACAGTCGTGATCGCTTCTTCCGGGCTTTTGCCGCCGTCAGTCACAAGCACGATCATGTCGGAGGATTCCTTCATGGCGTTATCGAACTTCGGATTGGCTGCAGGAAGCGGGGATGCCGTCTTCATCTGCTCGTTGAATACCTTGGCATAATCGTCCTCATTCATTTCGGGCAGGGAAGCAATGGATTTGCGCGCCGACATGGTACCGTTCAACTTGTGGTAGATGACCATGGCATCCTTGGATACCAGATACTTCACGAATTCGGCTGCCGCTTCTTTCTTCTCCGAGTTCTTCGCGATCAGCAGCTGATGCTCGGTAAACACAGTTTCGCTTCGACCGCTTTTGCCCACCGGCATGACGGTGACTCCCCACTCCTTATCGAAGGCTTCGCCTTTACCGCTCATCGTTCTGAAGTTCGTTCGTCCGAAATCCCCGTCAACCAGCATGCCGAGCGTTCCATTGGCGAACATGCCTCGCAGATCTTTGTAATCGGCCCCTTTAGGCGAAATTTTGTTGTTGATGATTTCCTGATAATAAGAAAGGGCGTCCTTCAGGCCCGTACCTTGGTCATAAACGACAGCGCCTTTGTCATCCACGAAATATCCGCCGAACGAAAGGGTCGTCCGCAGCAGCATATTGCCGCTGAAGGAGTTGGATGCCGAACCTTCGCCGATGCCGTAGATCGGGTTGCCCTTCTCGCTCTTGCCAAGGGCTGCGATCGCCTTCGCTGCGGCAACCATCTCATCCCAGGTAGCCGGTGCCTTCTCCGGGTCGAGTCCCGCTTGTTTGAACAAGGTCTTGTTCCAGAACAATGCGTTCGGATGCGGTGCCCACGGCATGGCCATGACTTTGCCGTCGTATGTAACGCCTGCTTTGCTACCTTCCACGATATCGTCAACCACATCTGTGCCAAGCAGCGTTTCAAGCGGTTCGGAAATGCCTGCTCCGACGAAGGCAGCCGTGAAGTTCTGATTCGCCATCGTCACGTCCGGCGGATTGCCGCCTGCGGAATTCACCAGCACTTGGTCCTTGAACTGGTTGAACGGGATGCCCAAAGATTTCACCTTGATGCCCGGATGTTTCGATTCGAAATCCTCGATCAGCTTTGCGTAAGCTTCCTTGGTCGCATCTTCGACGGAAATCCAGTTGGCGAATGTAATTTCAACCTGCTTCTTCGTTTCCGCCCCGGTTCCTCCAGAAGCCGTCGATGCTTTGGTATCTTCCTTGCTTCCCCCGCCGCATGCTGCCAATGATGCAGCGAGGCTGAGGGCAGCCGTTCCAGCCGCTAGCCTTTTGAACAAATTCATTGTTTAACCCACCTTTTATCAAAGTTCGCTAAGTTTCATTCGACTTCGCTTGCCTTCATTATAAGAAAATTAATTTTGATCTTATGGCTATATCGTCGGGTCTTTTTGTCATATTTTCGGATAATCGGCAATAAAGCTGAATAGCTGATCCAGCATCCTTTATACTCTTAAAAACGATGCATAGATCCGACGATTGGCGATGGCAGGCTTGTTAGCGATCGTGGATCAGCGGCAAAAGGAGTCACAATGATGAAGGAGTACGAGCATGAATTTGTCCAGCATTGGCTGTTAAGTCCTACGCTTTTAGAGAAGCAGGGCGGACTCTGGTTTGTCCGCGCGGGTATGAATCAGGCTAAATCCAATTATGCTGTTCCTTCGCGTTTTTTGACGTATTACAGCCTTCATTTCGTCCTGTCTGGAACAGGCACGGTGAGATACGGGGACACGGACTATCCCGTCTCCAAGGGGGACCTGTTCTGCCTCTTTCCGCAGCAGCTGCATGCCTACGAGACGGAACGCAGCGACACGCTCAGCATGTTCTGGATTTCCTTCGAAGGTCCTCAAGCCCAAGCCTTATTGAATTATGCCGGACTATCCCGTTCACGCCCTCTTCTGTACGGTTCAATCGATAACCGCGTCCTTGATATCGTTCAAACGATGTGCGGCAAGCTGGAGACAAGCACGATCGAAAAGGGCATGTCCATCATGGGTGATTTTTATAACCTGATCGATCATCTGAGAGCCTCTATTCCAATTACCGAGTCTCTTGCTCTTCAGCGGCATTGGCTTCAGGAAAGCATTGATTTTATCAATGTCCATTTTGCCAAAATTACCGTTCAGGAAGCTGCTGATCATGCGGGGAAAAACCGTTCCTATTTCACCACCGCCTTTACCGAAGCCCTATCCATCAGCCCCAAAAAATATTTGAATAAAATCAAAATGCAGCATGCCGCTTCGCTTTTGAAAGATACCACGCTCACGCTGGGTGATATCTCTTCATCGCTTGGATTTGAAGATGTATATTCCTTCTCCAAAGCTTTCAAATCCTTCTTCCGATACTCTCCTTCCGAATACCGAAAATCGCAGCTGCAAGCAGAACCCAGCAACGCCCGCCTGAAGCCTTTTCCGAAAGAGGGCTATGTCGTCATGTTTGAACATTTTGATGACCAACACCTGGAAGAGACCCCTGAACATTTTGACCTTTTCGGGGAAAGCGTCAGCGTCCTGCAAGCTCCGGATCTGGTCGGCAATGCGATGTGCTTGCGAACGACCGGCACGAGCGTAACCTTTGCCGAAAGAAGCTTTTCTTCCGTCACGGGGACCTTTCGGCTTCAATTAAGGCTTAGGCCCGGGCAGGTTCAGGCAGCCATCGGCGTGCATCTGCTGGATGCCTTCAACCGTTATGTAGGTAGGGTCAGTCTGAACAACTCGGGCACCCTTTCCTATACATATCAATCGACATGGACTCGAACTGGAATCCAATATGCAGAAAACACCTGGAATACGATCGAACTCGAAGCCGATCTGGACCTCAAATTGTTCAACCTCAGCTTTAACAAGAAGCTGGTGGCAGAAAACGCCCGTCTGGAACCCTCCCCCTCCTCACTTACTAAAATCCGGATCAGCATGCAGGGTGTCGGTGAACTCTATGCAGACGATATCAAATTAATAAAATTTTAAATCCGTACAAGACGAAATAACGACATCCGGCATCCAACAAATGAACATTTTCAGCAGTGAAAGACGAATGCTAATATGCAAATAAGTAAGCGCTTGCAAATTTAGTGAAAAGGGTGAACGCATATTAAACCATTCTTTAAGCTCGCCGCTTTGACCGCCGCTTCGATTCTATGCATACCACTCACTGCGCCAACAGCTGTGTTAGCCGCTGATCCGCCCGTATCCGTGAATATTCAAATGAATGAGGTTATCCATACGGCGGATGCGAAAATTTACGGAGCCAATAACCGGTTCGTGAATGACGGTTACGGCATGTGGGACCCCGCTGCCAAGCAGGTATTCCAAAACTTCGACGCGTTATACAGGCAGGTTGGCTTTGGATCGATTCGTTATCCTGCAGGCACGGCCGCGAACCTGTTCGATTGGAAGCGAACGATCGGACCGGTGGAGCAACGAAAAAAGGTAATCCATGGCCTGCCGAATTCAAGCCCGGGCCTGGAAGTGAATTTCGGGGTGGATGAAGCGGCGGGTCAAGCCGAGGCAACCGGCTCCTCCCTTATTTACATGTACAATGTGGGCAATGGAAGTGCGGCCGATGCAGCCGATCTGGTGGAGTATCTCAATGCAGCGGCGGGCACGAATCCAAACGGCGGAATCGCCTGGGCCGACGTCCGGGCGCTAAACGGGCACCCCGAACCTTATCATGTGGGCGCATTCGAAATTGGCAACGAGTTATATCTGGAAGCCCAAAGATATTGGACAGCCGGCAGCGGCGAGGGTACTTACCAGCAGAAATACGCTAACGGGGGCGAAGTATCCTTTACGAAGCAAAACGTGGTCATGGACGAGGATTGGAGAGCCTCCGCCGCATTAAGCGACGGCGCGGCGAATCAGGTCAAAACGATCCGTTACGTACCGCTTAAAGCCCAATCCGTGTCCTTGTACGTTGAAGATGTGCTTTGGAACGAAGTCAACGACCTGAATGGCCAAGGTTCCGCCAATGTCTACCTACTGGACGACTCGACAGGACAAATCACCTTCGGAAACGGGATCAACGGAAACATACCACCGATTGGAGCCAAAATTACAGCCAGCTATACCGCCATCAAAGACGGTTTCAAGGATTACGTCGCGGCGATGAAGGCGGTAGATCCGAACGTAAAAGTATACTCGTGCCTGCATGACCAAGCTTTCTTCAATGCCATGGGTTCCTTCGCGTATGACGGAGTCGCCTTTCACGCCTATGGCTCCAATAACGGCAAGGATTCGATGGAAGCCTATCATGACGGCATCATGCTTACCGCACAAAACCAAGTCAACGGCGTAAACAACATGGTCAATAAAATGAAATCCATGAACAACAACATGGATGTCGTTGTGACCGAATACGGGATTGCGGGTTTATCCTCGCAATATAAAGGCTACTTGAACTCAACCGGCCAGGCGCTGTACGTTGCCAAAATGTTAATGGGTTTGTCCAAACTAGACGTTTCTTACGCCAACAAGCATACCCTGATCGATACGATTGGATCCCGCGACTCCGTCGGTGTCGGCGAACAAGCCGTGATCCAGCGTTATGTTGACGGAAACGGACAACTACAGGACTTTGTTCTGTCTCCGGTTGCGCTTACGATGGAATTGTTCAACAAAAACTTCGGAAGAAACATCCTGCAAACCGACGTAATGAACAATCCGGCCATGAATGGCAATCCAACGGTGAAGAAGCTTGACATCCTCTCTTCCAAGGATAATCAAGGAAACGTCCATCTGATGGTAGCCAATACGGATCGTCTCGACGATGTCCATGCTGTCATTTCCCTCAGCGGCATGGGTATTGACGGCAGCGTCCAGGCATCAACCCTCGCAAGCCCGGAATTCAATTCTCGCAACACACTGCAAAGTCCAGACAATGTCCGAATCGAGACGACCCAGGTTACGGATTTCCAGGGAGGAACGACATTGGCTTATACATTCCCGAAACATTCGCTTACAGTGTTGAAAATGAAACCAGCGGGGGAGTCATCAGCGTATTCTTTTATCCGGCATAAGAGCAGCAATAATCGTCTTCATGCCCTAACGGGGACGGCTGACGAAGTCAACCTCGATGCTCAGGCTGAAGATGCCAGCGTACAGTGGAAATTCGTGGACGCGGGCTCAGGCTGGGTATACATCGAACAAAAAGGCACGGGCAAGCGACTGCACGCCAGCACCGCTCAAAACTGGAATGTGACCCTCGTCGATGGCCAATTCACCGGCGACAACGTGAAATGGAAACTCACCGATGTCGACGGTACTTGGAAATATATGGATCACAAAGCATCCGGTAAGCGACTTCACGCCAGTCAGACCCAGTCATGGGAAATTACATTGGCAGACCGTCAGTTTACGGGAGATAACGTAAAGTGGAAGGTAGAGCCATAGGATAACGCAAAAAGACAAGGAGGATCGGGAATGAACCGATCTCATCCTTGTCTTGATTCATTTATCGGGCTCACTATGACTTTGAGCATTCCATCCTTTATTTCTCACATGACAAGTCGCTCCGGCTGCATTCCTGATGATTACCAGCTGATCTTGACGAACCTGCCCTGCGGATTTCCGGGAAAGTGCAACACCACGGTAGCTGTCTCCATATCATACTCAAATTCCATCGTCGCTCCGTCGACGGCTGCCTGAACCGGAGGACGGGGAACCTTGGCCCGGATGCTCACAATAATTCCCTCGGGAGATTCCGAAGTCCAGCATAAGCTATTCGCGTCATATTCCTCATTCCGGATTCTTGACGACGCAGCCAGCACGCGCGGCTGCAGCGGGGCTTGATCCAGCCAGGCCAAATCATAAAGCAGCGCATTGTCATTAGGCTTCAGCATAACCTTCTTCAGCACGGACAAATTCTCGTCAAACAGCTGAATAAAGGAGCCTTCGAGCACAAACTCGCGGGTGGAACCAGATTTCGCCTGCTCATCCAGAACATGAACGATTCGGTAAGGCCCCCGGTGAATGTCAAGCACTTCGCCTGCACTGAATTCCTTGTCTTCCCCTCGTATGGCGAGTGCTTGATGGACGCTGTTTCTGACCAGCTCGGCACCTTCAACCGTTTCGGCCAGAGTCGCCGGGTGCCGGCGGTGAAGGATCAATGCCCCGCTTCCAATTGCATGCTTGCCTTCTTCCGGCACACGTCCGAGCCCCAAAGATTCAAACAAATGCTCCTCGGGATGTCCGTAAGCTTCACGCCTGGAGTCCCGGTTCCACCATTCCTTGACCTGATGATACGGATCACTGCCATCCCCGATGTAGATCAGAATACCGCCTTCCCGGATCCATTCTGCCAAAACCTGGTGAATACCGGGATGCTCCGGTTTCATGAATTCATAGCTGAGCAGCAGAACCCTGTAGTCATCCAGATATCCGGGAAAGTGAAGAATATTGTCGTATTGAAGCGGTCTGAGCGGAATTCCGTATTTGAGAAGCGGAAGCGCCAAACCATAGAACGGGGACCAGTCCAGAAGCTGTCTCTCCGCCACCCCTAGTGAATGATCCGGACCCGTTCCATCATAACGTGCGGAGTCCGCTTCTGGATCGGATTGCTCTACATCCCCTCTTTGGAACATGGCCGAATTGGCGAGGCATAGACCAATACCGGATACAGAAGCCGTTTCACGAATATCCGCATCATGTTTGTGCATTTCGCCCAGCATATGCATCACCGTCTGAAGCTTGGTGGCATAGGTTCCTGGAATCGGTTCCTTTCCCGTACCGTCCTCCTTCGGATACGTACCCTCGAACACCCGATAAGGCCATGGGCAGACCTCGTACTGGCTCACGCCCGGATGGAGCAGCGATGCCGTGACGGTAGCCAAATAGTTCTGCTCGTAATCCGTCCAGGTGTATCGAGGGTTATCTTCGATCGGATCATGAAGAAACCACATTTCACGTCCGGTTCCCCTGGTCAGCTCCTGCATCATTCCATATTCCAGATAGGCGGTTTCAAACGTTCTTTCCCTGCGGACTCCCTGATAGACATTCGGCGTCCGGCTTGTTCCCGTCCAAATTTGGGCGATAAATCCGTCGCAGGAAGGCATGGAGACAAATAAGGCCTCCGGACTTATGATTCTCCATTGGGTATAGTTGATCAAGCTATGCGTAGGAATGTAGAAACGGACCGTCCTGCCGTATGTGGTCAGGGCATACTCCTTCATTTCGCTGCATATCCGGTCCATCGCCCGATAGAACATGGCCGCCTTCAGCTTGGAAGCTCTGTACTGCGCATCGCAGGAAGCATGCGGCGGGCTCCACTCTTCGCCGTAATAATTCAGCCATTCCCGCTTAAAGGCTTCCGAATAGCCGGACACCGCCCAAAATTCGGGCTCCTCCATATGAATGGCTTCGACGCCGGCATCGATGGCTTGTTTGATATGTGCAGCGAGATAACCGGCGAAAGAAATGGAAGGGACCATATAAGGGACGTCCTTACCGTGAAGCACGTGCCGACCGCTTCGATCCATTTGCGCTTCATCCCAGTGATTCCGTCCATCATACTTACCATACAGATAGTCCTGGTATTCTCCCCAGGAT
This sequence comes from Paenibacillus sp. SAFN-054, assembly GCF_051966755.1. Lineage (NCBI taxonomy): Bacteria > Bacillati > Bacillota > Bacilli > Caryophanales > Paenibacillaceae > Paenibacillus > Paenibacillus sp. SAFN-054. The sequence continues at coordinate 753,823 of NZ_JBQCKS010000001.1, read as the reverse complement.
ACCCCTGTCATCAAATGGACCGTGTACCCCGCTTTCTTCCATCCTGCAATGCGCTCAGCCAAATCCTCGGATATTCCATAGACCATCACAAAGTCCGTGCGCAAATCATACTTAGCTCCATAAGGCCTGGCTTCCTGGAATCCCGTCCACTCCGGAGCCTTTTTCGCTAGACGCTTCATCTTAGGCAAGTCCTCCTCAGTTCGGCATGGCGAGTTTCACGACTTCTTTACCCTTCAATTCCTCATTGACGTACTTCATCGCTTCATCGTACCCCGTCTTCTTGATCTGGTCCCGCAGATCATTCAGCACTTTCAGCGCCGCATCATCCGATTTCGTGAAAATCGCCTGCTTCCATACGTCGCCCATCTGATCGATGGAAGGCTTGAGCGCCTCCCAATTCGGCGCTTTCGTGATCACGTCCGACGGGTTGAAGGCTGATATGACGCTGATGCCGTTCGGGCGCAAAATTTTACGTGCATGGTCCATGGCCGCGAGCCGATCTTGGTCCGCCCAGATGTCTCCGCCGCCGACAGAGTTTATACGGTCCAGACCCGTCATATTCTCCAGTCCGATGGCAATGCCCTCATTGCGCTTCACTTTGCCGGTGGTGTCCTCATAAAATTTGTCGAACCATTCCTTCTTGGCGACCGGCTTGCCGTCGACCTTCTCCCAATGGACGCCTTCGACGCCGTAATGCACGAGCAGGAAGCCTTCGTCCGAAGCGAGGAAGTCCAGCAGCTTAAGCGCGGCATCGACGTTTTTGGCTTTTTTCGTGATGACCGTTACGTTGTTCCCTTGAATACCCAGATCCACGGGACGATTCGCTTCCGCGCCGGCTCTCTCAAGCGGTCCGACCGGAACGTAATCCGTGCCCGGATGCGACTTCACATAATCCTTCGATGCGTCGAGAATGGCAGGATAGTGGGCGGCCAACACCGCAATGCGTCCCTGCTTGATTTTCTCGTTCGCGATCGGGTCCGTTTGGGTGAACACTTCCGGATCCAGCAGCCCCTCGGCAATCAGCTTGCGGTAATACAACGTGTAATCCTCGTAAGCTTTCGTGAAGAAGACGTTCTCGAGACTGCCGTCTCCCTTGTCTACATAGGTGGTGCCATAAAACAGCGTGTTTCCGATGCCGACGGCCCAGCCGTCATGGAAGCCGCCGAGCGGCATAACAGGCATTCCGTTCTCCGTCAGGTTGGCATCCTTAATCTTTTTCAGGAATTGGTACAGGTCCTCTTTCGTCTTTACGGCTTGCGGGTCGACGCCCACTTTAGCCGCGATATCCTTGCGCACGTAGAAACCGTACAGCCAGTCATTTACGTCATCTCCCGTGGCGGGCTGGTTCTGGTACATCATGTATTGTTTGCCGTCGATGCCTCCAATGGCTTTCTCGTACAATGCCGGAGGTACGTTTTCTTTGGCGATGGCTTTCGCCAGGTTGGGATATTTGTCGATTTTGTCGGTGAGATCCACCAGCTGCCCTTCTTTGGCCGCCTTAATAATGCCGTCGAGCTCGCCGCCCCATGCAGGACCGGTGTAAATGTCAGGCAGATCCTGCGTTGCGAAGATCGTGTTGACCTTTTCCACTTCGCTGCCTTTCGTATAGTCGATCTTGATCTTGATGCCTGTCTTTTCCTCGATCGCTTTCGTCACGGCCGTCGTATCGCCGTCCGGACCGGATGAACCGTTCCAGTTGTTCAGAATCGTCAGCGTCGTTCCTTCGCCTTCGCCGGATTCCTCACCGTTTCCGCCTCCGCCGCAGCCGTACAACAGGCCGGTCAGCATCATGACCCCCATCAAAGTACAGACCGCTTTCACACGCAATTTAGCCATATGAACCCTCCCCAACATAAATTGATATGATCAAGTTCCGGTTAGGAACCTGTATCCTTAGCCTTTGACCGAGCCAATCATAACCCCTTTGACGAAATATCTTTGCAGGAACGGATACACGCACAGGATCGGGAATACCGTGATGACCAGCAGTGCCATCCTCAGGGATTCCGGCGTAGCCCCTGCCATGTTGACGTTCACGGTTTGTCCGCCCTGCTGCGCCGCTCTCTGCATGGAAGAGGACAGCGCCTCGGCTTCTGTCAGCATTTGCTGCAGCAGCGTCTGCACGGGGATGAGATTCTTGTTCGAAACGTAATAGGCACCCGTAAACCAGTCATTCCAGTGAGCCACGCCAATGAACAGCGATATGGTTGCAATGACCGGACCGGATAACGGCAGGATGATCCGCAGAAAAATCTGAAAATCGTTCAGGCCGTCAATGCGGGCCGATTCCTCGATCTCCTCCGGTATGCCCTGCAGGAACGTCCGGATAATGACGATATGCATGAAGTTGAAAAGCATCGGAATCACGTATACCCAAAACGAGTTGATCAAGTGCAGCTTTTGCAGCGTAATGAAATACGGAATAAAGCCGGCGCTGAATATCGTGGGCAGAAAAATATAAAAGGTAAAGAACGTTCGGCCCGGCAGCGTCCTTTTCGAGAGTGCGTAAGCCATCAGCGTGCACAGCAGCACATGCAGCGAAGTGCCGATCAGCGTGCGCAGAATCGTGATTTTGTAAGCCTGCCAGATCTGCCTGTTGTCGAATACCTGCGCATAATTTTCCAAGGTGAACTTGCGCGGATAGAAATAGAGCGCTCCCAGCATCGAGTCCTTTCCGTCATTCAGCGAGTAAATGAGAATATAGATGAACGGGTAGATCATCAGGAATCCAAACAGGGTTAACAGGATGTAATTCAATACATTGAATACGGAAAACGAACGGGTTTTCATCAAAGCCCTCCCCTAAAACAGTGATACGTCGCTGACTTTGCGGGCAATCCAGTTCACGGTCACGATCAGGATCAGGGCGATGGTGCTTTGGAATAGCCCGACCGCTGCCGCGTAGCTTAGCCGGCCCTGCTGAATGCCTGAGGTAATGACATGCACGTCCAGCACGCTGCCTATGTTGGCGGTTGCCGGCCCGTTTAACAGAAGCAGCTGTTCAAATCCCGCACTCATCAAGCTTCCCGTCGCGAGAATGAACAAGATGACTGCGATATTGCGGATTCCCGGCAGCGTGACGTGCCAAATCTGCCGGAAGCGGCCGGCACCGTCGATTTTGGCGGCTTCGTACAGCTGCTGGTCGATACCTGCAATCGCAGCCATATAGATAATCGAATTCCAGCCGATGTTCTTCCAGATATCCGAGCCCAGGACTAACGGATAAAACCATGTCGTATTGTTCATGAATTGGACGGGCTCCGTCCCCAAGGAGGATAGCAGATCGTTCAGCGGTCCTCCGTACAGGGAAAGAAGACGCTGCATAAGCGTGACGACCACGATCCAGGAGACGAAGTATGGGAGGTATGATAACGTTTGGATCGTTTTCTTGAATTTCATGGTGCGGATTTCATTGAGGAGGATTGCCAGCATGATCGGCATCGGAAAACCGATGAGCAGCTTCATCAAGCTGATGACAATGGTATTCCGGATGATGTCTGAGGACTGGTAATAATCAAAGAATTGCTGAAAGTACTTCAGCCCCGCCCAAGGGCTCCCCGTAAAGCCGCCAACAAACGTGAAATCCCTGAACGCGACCTGAAGACCATAGAGCGGAACATAAGAAAACATAAAAAACCATACAATGCCGGGCATCAGGAACAGGTAAAACAGCTTGTGGCGCCACACCCTTTTCCAGAGTAAGGATGACTTCATGAAACTCACCTCTTTTCCAGTTGGTTGATGAACCTGCCTAATAATTGTAAGCGGTTACACTTTGTTCATTTGTCTGGCTTTCGTTTATTCCCTCCCTTAACGCTTGCGGTTTCTTACAGACTTTGGAATTATAATATATTATATATTTAATATGTTCAATATGTATTTTTAGAAAATGAACCCATAGGCACCTTTTTTTCGGACGTTTTCCCTAGTTCTGCAAACCAAAAAATCCTTTCCACATGGGAAAAGATTTTTGATGACTGCTTTTGTTATTGTTATTTATTCCTTCGGCTCTTCCGGCGGTTTCCCCGTCGTTTGCCCTGGCACCAGCTCGGGATTCAGCAAAATTTTGCTGTACTTCCTGGTCTGTTCCCGCTTCCCGCTTCGGATGACGTCAAGCATGGTTGCAGCTGCTTTGCTTCCAATTTCATATTCAAACTGCTTGATATACGTAAAAATACTGAACTCATCGACAACAGATGTCGGCTCGTCAAAACTGATGATGGACAGATCATCGGGTACTTTAAGTCCGGCTTGCCTTGCGAGTTGGTACATTTGGACGCCCAATCTTCCGTTTAACGTAATGTACGCTGTTGCCATTCGGTTGCGCATATAACGGAACAGCGGATGGCTTTCCGCATCTTTCAGGCTTTCGATATGAAAATCCGTGATGATATGCGCAGGATTGATCATGGCACCTTTGCTTTTCAAAGCGCTGATGTACCCTTCGATTCGTTCCTGAACGGTCACCGTCTGGATCGGCGAATCCGAGCATATCGCAATTTGCCGATGCCCGAGCTCCCACAGATAGTCAACCGCGAGGCGAGCGCCGAGCTTGCCGTCCGCGGCAATGTAATCGGTCTCCACGCCAGGCAAAAACCTGTCGATGAGCACAAACGGATAGCCGGCGAATTTCATGTTCAAAATTTCCTCGTTGTAATGCTCCTCGTCCACAGGGAAAATCAGTATACCTTCCGCTCCCATGGTCTGAAGCGTCTTCAGCGCATCCTTTTCCTTCTCGATATCACCCTCGGACAGCAGGATCACCACCCGGTATCCGTGCTCTCCCAGCATCGTTCGGACTCCATTGATCAGCCTAATCGCGAAATAGTCTAATATCGATGGTATGACGAGGCCGATCAGCCTGGTTTTGAGAGCAGCTGTACCGCTTGCTTCGGGTTGATCCGGCAGCGCGGCTGCGATGGCGTCTTTTCGCTTGCTGGTGCCGACAAAGCTGCCCTTCCCGGGAACCCTGTCGATAATCTTCTCGTCAGCCAGGCCGGAAAGGGCTTTGACAACGGTGATTTTGCTGACATTGAACTGTTCCATCAGCTCTTTCTCCGTAGGGATCCGCTCCCCAGGCTGCAGACCGCTCGTGCGTATTTGTTCGAGTATGTATTGCTGGATTTTCTGATACAAGGGGATCCGAGTATTCATATTCATCAAGATTCACCATACTTTTTATATATATTTGCTATATACATATTAAACCATAATGAGCCTGATCGGAAAAAAAGTTCATTTTTCCCGTTATGAAATGCGTCATATCGAGAAAATCCATACGCAAAATAGCATAATAAAAACAGCACAGGCTGCCACCCGTGCTGTTTCCCCCCGTCATCGATCAGGCGCTATACTTCTGGCGTAGGCGTTGGAGCGGCATATTCACCCGTTGAGTAGGTCGTGTCGATCGTATCGCGGATTTCTTGTACCGATTTGCCTTGTTTGCTCAGCTCCGAGACCGTCATCGCGGTTTCCACGCAAACGCCGCAGCGGGTGCCATGGTCGTCCCATACGATACTGCCGTCAGCACTCTCCTCTTTGATAAAGCAATTCAGGTTGCTCTGATGCCCCGCGCTTTCACCACATCCGCAATAACACGGGATCGAACCCAAAATATCCTTTACGTCAGCGGCTGTCGCGTACGCCGTCTTCAGAGACGGATCCAGCGCATCCAAAAACGTCGGAAGCTTGTCCGTTCCCGCGGTCATTTCCTGCAAATCCCCGTTTGCTGCTACCTGCTGATTTGCATCCCCATGGCTGTTCGCCGGTACCGAAGCCTCCTTGGCTCCGCAACCGGCTAATAGCATACCGGATAAAATAACACCAAGTACCGTAATCCGTGTCTTTTTGCCCAAACATCATCTCTCCTTCTGGACGAATCCCGCTATATCATCAAGTATATCACGAGATCGTATGTTTTTAGAGCTTTCAGGTTATGATGAAATCATCATCCGACTTCTAACAGGGGAGAGACTGCCTTCCCCTCTTTTTCTTAACTGTAATCGTTCCGTTTAAGAGCGACTTTTGATATAATTGGGATGATCCAATTGAATTCGGAACCGATAGAAAGGTGATTAATCCATGGAACAGCCCATCCATCCGATTGAAGAATGCGATGCAACCTGCATGGGTTCAGAATCGGAACTAAGCAAAATTAAAGAAGGACTGATCGATGACCAAGCAGCTTCACAGGTTGCCGACTGGTTCAAGGCGTTCAGCGACCCTACCCGGGTGAAGCTCATTGATGCGCTGCTGCAGAGAGAACTTTGCGTCCATGATTTGACGGTTCTGCTAGGCATGGGTCAATCGGCCGTATCGCATCAGCTCCGTTACTTAAGGAATTTAAGAATCGTCAAACGCCGCAAGGAAGGCAAAACCGTCTACTACTCGCTTGATGATACGCATATCGAACAAATTTTTGTTCAGACGCTTCAGCATACCCAGCACGGGTAAAAAAGAGCAGGCTCTCTGGTTGATAAGAGAGTCTTTTTTTGTGTCCTCTTGTGCTTTGAATGCTCCTTCTTCACATTACCGAATGTCAAAAGCCTGAACACGCGCATCCACACGTGCTCAGGCTCCAAAAGGCTATTAGTATGATTGATTATTCCGGCTTTCCGATAGGGCCTTCCTCATCCACCCAAACGGTAAGATTCTGAAAAGGTTTGCGTTTGGCGTTCGTCTGCGATACTTCTGCCGGTACGCCCAGATATATGAACCCTAGCACCTTGTCGTGATCGCCCAGTCCGAAATGCTCATTCATTTTCGCATGATAGGTCGGCTCACCGGTTCTCCAGATTGCGCCGAGACCCAGGCCGTGGGCTTCAAGCAGCATATTTTGAATGGCCGCGAATACGGCGCCGTATTCCTCGAGCTCAATGACCTTCTCATGCTCTTTTGGCGTCACGGCTACCGTAATAATGACAGGAGCACGCAACGGTTTCATTCGGGCTGATTCCGCGGCGGCTGCCGCTTCCGGCGAAGCGGGATCAGCCGACATCGCCAGAGCGACGTCCGCAAGCGCTTCCCCGAGCACCCTGCGTCCCTCGCCGCGAAGCACGAAAAAGCGCCATGGCTCGGTCATCCGGTGGTTCGGTGCCCAGGTGCCTGCCTCCAGAATTTGCTCGATTTGCGAAGTGGGAACATCCTCCTGCGTGACTTTGCCGACGCTTCTGCGTGTTCGAATGGCTTCCGATATATTCATTTCAATATCCCTCTCTCCAAATAAGAATCTTTCTTTAGTGACCCCTATTGTACCAGATTATTCTGCCTGTTTCCTGCTCATGTACATCCATCGCGACATTTTACGTTCATCTGACATGCCGTTGACGCGGCGTTGATAATCGGCCTATACAATACTCCTATGATACATAACCTACGAATCCATCATTTGAAAAGGGGTTTCTCTCGAATATGAACAAAAAATGGTTTATTTCCGCGCTCGCCGCACTGACCGTCGGAAGCGCTATGCTACCATCCGCCCATGCCGCTTCGCCGGAAGTGAAATACTCCGCAAACGGTAATGCCTTCACCCCCTCCACGCCCGCTATTGAGCAGGAGGGACGCCTGTTTTTGCCTGTACGCGACCTCGCGAACCTGCTCGGAAAATACGTCGATTACGACCTTGCAACCAAAACCGCGTCATTCACGGACAAACCTTCATTAACAGGCAAATATACGCTTCATCATCAGGATCTGGCGGAAGGTATCAAATTCGGCATCGGTTCCTCGCTCACCCATATCCCGGGCGATCCGGACAATGTATTCTATACGACGGCCGACCGCGGACCGAACGGCGAGGTGGACGTTAACGGCACGACTCGCCGCACCTTCCCGCTTCCAAGCTACACGCCGACCATTTATAAAATCCAGCTGAATCAGGATCAAATCAGCATTCTGGATACGATTCCGCTGAAAATAAACGGCAAGGACCCGGTCACGGGCACGAATCTCATTACGGGTCTCCCGAACCTTCAATCCCGAGATGAAGTGCCTTACGATCAAGCTGCCAAACAAGTGATATCTTATGACCCCTATGGTCTGGATGTCGAAGGATTGGCTTATAACCCGCAGGACGACACGTTCTGGATTTCTGACGAATACGGTCCATACCTCGTGCAGGTTAAACGGGACGGTACCCTGCTTCAGCGAATCGCGCCAATAGGAATCAACTCCGAGCTGGATACATCCGCACTGCCGCTGAAGACCATTCTTCCTGCCGTGTACTTGACCCGGCGCCAGAATCGCGGTGCTGAAGCGGTGGGAATTACGCCGGATGGCAAATGGATGTTCATGGCGATGCAAAGCCCGCTTCGGAATCCCGACAAAAGCGTTGACAATTCCCGCACGCTTCGCATCCTTAAAATCGACCTTTCCACGCTGAAGCCGGTTGCCGAGTACGCGTATATAACCGAAGACGCCAAACAGTTTAAGGACTTGAAGCAATCGGATATCGTCATTTCCGACATGTACGTGGTCAACGAGAATACGCTCCTGATCGATGAACGCGACAAAAATGCCGGAGATGCGGCTCAGCTGAAAAAAATCTTCTCGATCGATTTGAAGAACGCTTCGAACATCCTCGGCCAATACGATGAAACGGCTAAGACCGGCAAAACGCTCGAGCAGCTGAGCCTGAACGAACTGCTTCAAGCAGGCATTCAAACACCGCTCAAGCGTACCGTCCTGGATGCAGTCGAATTCAAATATCCTAACGAAAAAATCGAAGGCATTTCGCTTGTAAACGGCCGCAAGATCGTCATTGTGAACGACAACGACTTCGGCGTGACAGATCCTGATTCCCCGCACAACGGAACGGATCTGTGGACCTTTGAGCTGCCTTACGAAATCAAATAGAATCACTGCAACAAGAAGCCTCCTGTCATGACAGGAGGCTTTGCTGCGGTGTAACTACTTCACCTTCAGTACACGCATGGCATTCAGCACCGCAAGAAGCGTAACGCCGACATCCGAAAAAACGGCTTCCCACATCGTCGCAATCCCGAAAGCGCCCAGCAGCAGGAAGATGCCTTTGACGCCCAATGCGAAAATAATGTTCTGCCAGACGATACTGCGCGTACGTTTCGCGATGTGAATCGCAGCTGCGATCTTCGACGGTTCGTCTGTCATGATGACAACGTCCGCCGCTTCGATCGCCGCATCGGATCCAAGACCTCCCATCGCGACACCGACGTCCGCCCGGGCGAGCACCGGTGTGTCGTTGATTCCGTCCCCGACGAACACGATCTTTTTGTTCGGGGATTTTTTGGCGTCCAGCTTCTCGATTTCTTCAACCTTATGCTGCGGGAGGAGCTCGGCATGGACCTCATCGAGTCCCAGCGTGCGGCCAACCGCTTCGCCAACAGATTTGGAATCCCCAGTCAGCATGACGGTCTTTTTGCCCATCTGCTTCAAGGTACGGATGGCTTCAGCTGCGTCATCCTTCACCTCGTCCGAAATCGTAATATAACCGGCATACTTGCCGTCCATGCTGATATGAATGGTCGTTCCCGCCTGTCCCGGCGTTTCGAAAGAGATGCCTTCCGGATGCATCAGCTTGGCGTTGCCGGCAAGCACATTCTTCCCATCCACCTTGACCTGAATGCCGTGCCCGGAAATTTCGTTATAATCGTCAATGCGGGCTTCGTCAAGCTCATGGTCGTAGGCGGCCCGAATCGATTCCGCAATCGGATGCGTCGAATGATATTCTGCGTAAGCCGCAATTTCGAGCAGTTCATCTGCCGCATCTTTACCCTGGGCGACCGGATGGATATCCGTTACTTTGAAGGCGCCTTTGGTCAGTGTGCCCGTTTTGTCGAACACAACGTACTCAACATCATTCAGCGCTTCCAGATAGTTGCTTCCTTTAATCAGAATGCCTGATTTGGACGCAGCCCCGATGCCTCCGAAGAAGCCGAGCGGGATCGATACCACAAGTGCACAGGGACAAGAAATAACAAGGAAAATAAGAGCTCTGTAGATCCAATCCGAAAAAGCGGCTCCACTCAGGATCAGCGGCGGCACAAGCGCCAGCAGCAGCGCCACGATCACAACGACCGGCGTATAGTATCTGGCGAATTTAGTGATGAAATTTTCCGTCGGCGCCTTTTTGCTGCTCGCATTTTGCACCAAATCGAGGATCTTGGATACGGTCGATTCGCCGAAACCTTTCGTGACTTTAATAGTAAGCACGCCATTCTTGTTCACGAACCCGCTCAGCACATCGCTGCCTGTCTCCATCTCGCGCGGAACGGATTCTCCCGTTAATGCCGATGTATCCACCAATGAACTTCCCTCAATCACAACGCCGTCCAGAGGCACTTTCTCGCCCGGCTTCACCACAATCAGGTCGCCAACCTGCACTTCTTCCGGCGCTACGCGTTTCGTCTCGCTGCCAGACTTCAGGTTGGCATAGTCGGGACGCAAATCCATGATCGCGCTGATCGACTTGCGGGAACGGTTCACCGCGATGCCCTGGAACATCTCGCCGACTTGATAAAAGAGCATAACCGCGACGCCTTCCGGATACTGTCCGACGCCGAAGGCGCCGATCGTCGCAACCGACATCAGGAAGTATTCGTCGAAGACCTGACCGCGGATGATGTTCTTGATCGCCTGCAGCACGATATCGCCGCCGACCACCAAATAGGCAGCCAGAAAAATGGCCAGTTCGACATAGGCGTTCGCATTCAGCAGCAGTCCTGCAGCTGTCAGGATCGCACCGATGCCCAGCCGGATCGCCATCACTTTCGTCCCGCCGCTGCCATGATCATGAGAATGAGAATGAGAATGTCTTTCCTCTCCATGTGCATGTTGATGCGAATGTGCGTGATCGTGACCCTGGTTATGATGATGCGAATGTCCCGATGGTTTGCCAGCGCCACGAGGCTTGGGATGATCCAGAACCTTCACATGCGGCTCAAGCTTTCTGATTTTGCTCTTCACATGGGTCAACAGCTGTTCGTTCTCTGTATCGGTTTCATAGGTTAACGTTTGCTTCACGAAATTGACGGAGCAGCTTGAAATGCCATCCATTTTCTTCACGCCGTCTTCAATTTTCATGGCACAGCTTGCGCAATCCAAACCGTCCAGAAGGAGCTCCCGTTTCACTTTGCCGGTTGCTTCTGCCATCGTAATGCCTCCGATCCAAACTGTAAATATAATATGAGCATATATTCATATATAAACTTGTTAAGCACATTATATTCACTTTACCGGAAAGATGTCAATGAAACTCTGGCCTAAAATTCGTATGATCACCAAAAAAAGCCGCGTATATGCGCGGCTTATGCAGAAACAGAATTTAAAAACTGCGAGTTTACGTCCTAGGTGGAGCAACTAAAAGGTCGCAAGGAATCTCTTATTTCCCTTTTATTATATTAGGGAAGTGTTTAACTTTATTAAAGCGGCTTTCTTTTCTCCTGAATGACCTTCAAAACGAGAGAAAGAATGGAAACAAAAATCAGAAACAACTGCATGCTTCCGATCCCTAACCATACGGGATCATGGGCTTTGTCTAGAAGGGATGAGGCGAATAAAGCCAGTCCCGTCCAGAGCACCGTTACATTCAGATGATAGGTGCTGTACAGCTGCTCTTTGTGACGAAATTGATATACGATCACGCATGCTGAAACGAGAGCGCAGCTGACGGCCGGTATTCCGCCGTCTATCAGGATAAACCGGAGGAGGCTAAAAACAGCGTAACCGGACATCAGCCATGTCAGTGCCGTATTGGCATAGAGCACCCATGCTTTGCGGTACCTGAAGCACTTATAAGCGAGAATAATGAACCCGGTAACAACGGCAAGTATGACTCCGGGCATCCCGCCCGAGTAGTAAAGCAAAGAAAGCGGCGACCGGATGACAGACTTAAAGTCAAAAATAATCGTACTGAATTTCCATACCAGTATCCCAATGAGCAGGGTTGTCAGGAGATCGTCCATAACATTCTTGCGCGTCACAGTTTCCAGATGTCTGATCCGGGTCAGCGCTGTCCAATAACCTGCAGCCACGGCCACGATCATCATGAGCAGCGAATATTTCAGCATTAAGGGACCAAGCATAATTACCTGCAATTGAAAGGCTCCTTCCATTTTATGAAAGTCAACATTTGGGGCGGCTTTGAAACCCGACTAAGATCGTTTGATGTACAGACCGACCCGCTTACCGGAATACCGTCAGTCCGTCCTCCATTTCATCATAGGTAATACACCGCGCAATCAAGTGTGACAAATATCACATCTCCATATCATGATATCATGATATCATGACGTTGTAATCAAAAAGAAGGAAGTGTTAAGGATGTCTGACCAATTCCGGCAGCAGGCTGAATGGCTGAAAACGCTGGCCCATCCCGTTCGAATCTGCATCGTCAAGAAATTGATGACAAAAGGGAGCTGCAACGTTACGGATATGCAGTCTTGCCTGAAGGTTCAGCAATCGACCCTGTCCATGCATTTGCAAAAGCTGCGGAGCGCAGGAATCATCGAAGGAATCCGCACGGGCAGTGAAGTGATTTATAGCTTGAAGGATCCCAAGGCTGCCGAGGTCGTTGAGATCCTGTCTTAGAGAAGTTGGATTCGTCCCCATCCCAATGCAGCAAGATACATCATTTTGAGGAGGAAACTTCCATGAGTAAAAAAGTAATCATCGTCGGCGGCGTGGCCGGCGGCGCAACCGCTGCCGCCAGACTCAGAAGACTGGACGAAGATGCCGAAATTATTATGCTAGAACGCGATGAGTACATTTCTTTTGCTAATTGCGGACTGCCTTATTACATAGGCGGTACGATTCAAGACCGCTCGAAGCTGCTGGTTCAAACGCCCGAAACCATGAAGAAGCGCTCAAAGATCGATGTCCGGGTCAACAATGAAGCCATCGGGATTAATACGAAGGACAAACGTGTAACGATCCGGCAAAATGGGCTGGAGACCTATGAAGAGTCCTACGACGTCTTGATCCTCTCTCCTGGTGCCAAACCGATCAGACCGTCCCTGGAAGGTATCGATCACCCCAGAATTTTAAGCCTTCGCAACATCCCGGATACGGATCGCATGAAGAGCATGGTGGATTTGGAGACTGTTAAGACGGTGACCGTGATCGGAGGCGGATTCATTGGCGTGGAGATGGCCGAAGTGCTGACGGAACGCGGCCTTAAAGTGACTCTGGTGGAAGCCTCCCCGCACATTCTTGCCCCATTCGACGATGATGTGGTCACCATAGCCGAACAAGAAATGCAGCAGCACGGCATCCGTCTGCTGCTCGGAGATGCTGTATCCAAGTTCGGTTCCGCGGATGACAACGGCGTGAACGTTACCCTGAAAAGCGGCCATACCCATCATGCCGATCTGGTCATCTTGGCGATTGGCGTTGCGCCGGATACCGCATTTCTTCATGGCTCGGGCATCGAGCTTGGTCCTAAAGGCCATATCGTCGTAGATGAACATCTTCGGACGAATTACGACGGCGTATACGCGGTAGGGGATGCCATCCAGATAACCGATTGGGTCACGGGAAGCCAAACGTCCGTGCCGCTGGCCGGTCCGGCCAACAAACAGGCGAGGATCGCCGCTGATCATATTGCCGGACTTCCCTCCCGGTACGAAGGGGTGCAAGGAACGAGCATCCTGAAAATTTTCGGGCTCACCGCCGCAAGCACGGGCAGCAATGAACGCACCCTGCGGCGCCTCGGTATCCCTTATCATGCTGCGCTCGTTCATCCCGGATCACATGCAGGTTATTATCCAGGAGCCGAGCCCATAACGCTCAAGCTCATCTATGACCCGCAAGGCAAGGTGCTCGGTGCACAAGCACTGGGACACGACGGCGTGGATAAACGCATCGATGTTCTGGCCACGGTCATTCGCCTGAAAGGAACTATTCACGACTTGACGGAGCTGGAGCTGGCCTATGCGCCCCCTTATTCTTCCGCCAAAGATCCGGTGAATATGGCAGGCTTCGTTGCTCAGAACGATCTTAGCGGGATTTCTCCGCTCATTTCTCTAACCGACATTCAGGATCGCGATCCGGAGAACACCTTCCTGCTCGATGTGCGCTCACCGCAGGAATACGATGCCGGCCACATCCCCGATGCCGTGAATATTCCGCTGGATGAATTAAGGGAGCGCAGCAATGAACTGGATCCATCCAAGAAGCTGCTCGTATACTGCCAAGTCGGTTTCAGAGGATACACCGCCGTTCGAATTTTACGGCAACAAGGATTTGATGTCGCGAATTTGACCGGTGGATACAAGCATTATCAAGCAGCCTCGTTTACTCCCGACAAGCAATCATCATAACTTGCGCCTTCGCTTTTGACTTTCTCCTTTATAGGAAAGAAAGGGCCCAGCGCTTATCGCCGGGCCCTTTCTTTCATAAATACATATGCATTAACGGCTTTTGTCTATGCAGCCGATCAACCGTTTTTCAACGTCCTCCGCAATGGCTGCGAGCGCATCGTTCTCCAGCAGCCCGATCAGAGCTGTCGGCTTAGGCATGCCGATTTGGGTCTTTCCGTTTGCTTCATACACCGCGATTTTACAAGGAAGAAAGTAGCCTGCAACAGACTCCTCGGTCAGGACCCGCTTCGCTTCCAACGGGTTGCAAACTTCAAGAATATGATACGGCTGTTTGAAATCGGCTCCCTTTTCATTCAGCTTTTCCTGCAAATTCAGATGCCACAGCACGCCGAACTTCTCTTCCTTCAAATGGGATGTAAGCGACTCGATCGCTTCTTCGGGCGTTTTGGCGGTTTCAATGGTGTAGTGGAACATATAATGTACCTCCTCCTAAGCTGCAAGATGCTTTCCCGCCTATACTTACCCGTTACGTCCTCAATTAAACCTCCAAGCCTCCAGTTCTCTCAGCGGCTTTTCATGAGCAGTTCCACGGCCTCATTCACCTGACGGCGTGGATCGCCATGTTCTTCCTTGGTCTCCCGAATGCACTGCTCAAGGTTCGTTGCCACGATGTAAGCTATCGCTTTATCCGCTGCGCTGCGAACAGCCGAAAGCTGGGAAACGACCTCTTTACAGTCCTTGCCTTCTTCCATCATCTTCAGTATTCCCCGCGTCTGGCCTTCGAGACGCTTCAGCCGTCTGATGACGCTGCCGTCATATTCCATGACTTATCCTCCTCTCAGGCAAAAAGTTGAATACCGCCCCGTACGGATGCCCCTTAAGCTTGGAACGCTTGCTCAGGTTAGCAGCAGACACCGCAGCCGGATGCTCCTTCTCCATGCCGGGGTGCATATAAACGCATGAATCCATAACGTTTCAGCATGCGCGCCGCCTTTTTGGTCTGACGACAGTTCTCCGCCAGTATCAGCACCGGTTCTTCCGATGCCAGTAGCGACTGATGAACAAAGGGCAGCCTCCCCATGGAAATGTTAATGGACCCCGGCACGTGATGCTTGATATAGTCCACGGCATCTCGCACATCGAGCATTTGCAGCTCCTGTCTTTCATTCACTTGTCCCCGGAGCTCGTCAGGATTCACGAAAGTGAGCCCGGTGACCGGCGTATATTCACGCACGGCCCACCAGGCCGCTACCGCAGCGAGGACGGCGATCAATAACAACAACCACCACATGGATGCAGGTTCCTCCTCGAATATATGTTAAATGCCGATCATCATTCATTACCCTAAACGGTCATTAAACTTTCTTAGATGTGTCGTTCTAACTGTGCCTTCAGCTGTTGTTTGGGCTGGAAGCCTACATAGGTCGCAGCCACGCGGCCATCCTTAAACAGCTTCATTGTCGGTATGCTCTGCACCTGAAACAACGATGCCAGTCTCTGATTGTCGTCCACATTAACTTTGACGATTTTGATTTTATCGCCCATTTCCTTGTCCAGTTCCTCCAGGACGGGAGCAACCATCCGGCAGGGACCGCACCATGGGGCCCAAAAATCAACCAAAACCGGTTTATTGGATTTCATCACGGCCGAAGAAAAATTACTTTCCGAAACGTTCGTCACCGCCATGCATTCCACCTCCATGAAATATGACTCCGTTATACCCTTAGGGGTATAAATTCATTATAGAGTCCGGGACCTTCAAAGTCAATAAAGATCAAACAGATGCCTGAGAAGAGATATCCGCAATCCGCAACTGCTGGTTGGCAAATTCGCGATACATCGAATGGCTTTCTATTAATTCATGATGGGTTCCCCTGCCGGTAATGTGGCCCTTTTCTATGAAAAGGATCTGGTCAGCGTCTACAACGGTCGATAAACGATGGGCAATGACCAGCGTCGTGCGCCCCTTCATGAGGTTCTGCAGCGCTTTCTGCACGAACACCTCCGACTGGCTGTCAAGGCTTGACGTTGCTTCGTCCAACATCAATATCTGCGGATTCCGAAGCAGGGCGCGGGCAATGGATATCCGCTGACGCTGGCCTCCCGACAGCTTAATGCCTCGTTCTCCGACCTCTGTTTCGTAGCCTTCAGGAAGCTCATCGATAAAAATATCGGCATATGCCATATGAGCGGCCCGTTTCATCTCGTCATCGCCGATCTCACGGTCCATGCCATAACATATGTTGTCACGGATTGTCCCTGCGATAATCGGGCTTTCCTGAGGAACATATCCGATCTGTCTGCGCCAGGACTCGAGCGAGAACTCGGCCACATCCTGCCCGCCAACCCGAATCGTGCCGCGATCAGGCAGATAGAAGCGCTCGATGACGGAGAATAGGGTTGTTTTGCCACCGCCGCTCGGCCCGACGACAGCCGTCACTTTGCCAGGCTCCAGCGAAAAGCTGATGTCATGGAGGACGGTATCGCCAAGTTCATACGAAAAATGCACATGCGAAAGCTCGATCGTCTGGATCGGACCCGAGAGGGTCTTGCCTTCCGATACGTTCTCCTGACCGTCTTCGAGGATGCTGACGATTCTTTCCGTGGCCCCGACGGATTTCTGAAGCTGCGTGAAGAACATCGTAATCTGGTTCATCGGCATGATGATCTGCACCAGATACAGGATGAATGCCACCAGATCGCCGGCAGAAAGTGCTCCGCTGGACACCCTCATGCCCCCGTAGCCGATGATAAGCACCATGAGTCCCATCATGACGAAGGAAATGATCGGCCCGATGAAAGCCTGGATTTTACCTTCCCGGATGCCCAGCTTGAGCAAGCCTTGAATGGCCTGCTCCCCGACACGGGTCTCCCGCTCTTCCGCGTTGGAGGCTTTCACCAAACGGATTTCCGAGAGCACTTGGTTCAACACCGTCGTAAAATTCGCCGTTTCGTCCTGCAGGCGGCGAGAAATTTGCAGCATGATTCGTCCCAAAGGAACCAGTACGGCAGCAGTGACCGGAATCGCCGCCAGAATAATCAGGGTCATTTTCCAGTCAAGCAGGAGCAAAATAACGATGGCCCCCACCATGGAAATGACACCGTTGAAAAAGCCCGTGACATGTTCCGCTACCAGTCCTTTAAGCACCGCCGTATCATTGGTCATCCGGCTGATGGTATCACCGGTACGATGATTGTCGTAATACGGTATCGTCAGCTTCAGCAGCTTTTTCCACAGCCTGTCGCGCAGCTTGGCGACCACTTCCTGTCCAAGCCTGTTCAGCAGATAAATCGAGATGCCCCCGGAAATGGCGGAAGCGACGAAGCTGACGACAAGCCAGACAATCTGGGAGGGCTTGATGCTGTCCACCGTAAAGCTGTCCACCAGCCCTTTCGTAAACAGCGGCACAACAAGACTGACCAAGGTTGAAATGATGCTCAAAGCTACCGCGACGGATAACATCCACACGGAGGGCTTCGTCTCGCGTATTAAGCGTATAAAAGCTCTCCAGTTCCCCTTTTGATATCCTTCTTTCATGTATGAACGACTCCTGTTCGTATGTACTGTTTACAAACTTTCATATCCGATTATACATAGATTGCCGCTTGAAGTCATTTGAAGGGGACTGCTTCCGCTGGGCGACAGACGCAAAAAGACGCGGAATATCCGCGTCTATTGAACAATGATTTATCAAGACACAAACAGACTGCTCACCTTCATATCGATGGAGTCCCAAAAGGATTGTATATCCGGTTTGGGAGGTCCTTGAATGCTGTCTTTTCCTTTTTCGTAAATGACGTCATGGTTTTGATCCAGAACCTCGATATATTTTTTGACCAGAATGGCCGTCTTGGATTCCGGGTGGCCGCTGATAAAATCGTGATAGCTTTTTTTGACGGCAGGAAGAAGCTTTAAGGTCTTATCGTCTACCGCGTCATATCGATAATCCGACAAATAGGTGTTCAAGTACATGGTATATATTTGAAGCACGTCCTTGGCCCTCAATCCGTCCGGGTTCTCGGTCAGATAATACTCTGCCTTCAAAATCCGGTCTCCCAGCTGCTCCCGCGTAATTGTGATGGCACCATCCTCAAAATAAGGCTTCTCGGATTCCTCGGTCTTGAGCGCGATATAGCTCTTGATATCGTTCGAGACGTTATTGTTAAATTTCTGCAGCGCCTTGTAGTCCACCTTCCAATAGAACATCCCTTCCGTATTACCGAGCGCAAGTCCCCCATCCTGCTGATTCAGCAGCCACTGTTTCAGGGTATCGTCGCCCTTGATATTGTTGATGTCGATCGGATAACCGATTTCGTTCATTTTTTGCGCGGTTTCCGGCTTGGACAGCATCGTCTGGAAGTTATCGTTCAGGCTGGGCAAATACCGGTCGTAGAACTTCTCCAGCTCCAGAAATAATTGATCCCCTTGCTTGGCATCCACTTTTGGCATATTCTCATCCAGAAAAGCAATGACCTCTCCCGGTTCCTTGGCCTGCGCCGTGAGGAGCTTGAATTGTTCAAGCGTATCCTCCTTCGATTCCTCAGGCGGCTGAGCCGTATTCTCCTGCGGTTCATTCTGCTTTACCGGCTCCTGCACCGTCACGTTATTGGCATTCCCGCAGCCGGCAATCGCGATGGCGCTCGTCAAAGCGAGCAGCATCCATATCGATTTCTTCCTCAAAACCATTGCACCTCTCTTTATCTCAAATCATTTAAAACGGTAGATCTCGGTCATCAGCTTGGTATTCACCGTCGTCAGGTTCATCTCGGGATTCTCCTGGCTCATCATCAGCCTTCTGCCGTCAGGACTCCACAGCAGCAGGCTTTGCAGGTTGGGGTACAAAGAGACCAGCGTCGTGTGGCCCGTCTTCGCGTCCATAACATACAGCCCCGATCCGCCCCTTTCAAGGTTGAATAGTGAATAGGCGAGCTTGGATCCGTCCGGTGACCAGGATATTTGTCTGGCAAGACGCCCCTCGGCCAAGATCGTTGTTTCACCTTTGCCATCGGCGGGGATGAGCAATACTGTATTTTTGTTGTCACCGGTCTCTTCGGCAACGGCCAACCGGCTGCCATCAGGTGAAACGGAGAAGTCCTCCACCTTGCCGCGAATCAGCTTCGGAGCCTGTACGCCCTCTGATCCGTGATGTTGGAAAGGCGCGGCATCCAGTGCATAAAGCGCATGGTCTTGATCCAAATAGTATACGGTAAACCGGCCCGGATCCGCAGTCCGTGATGCTGCATCAATCTTCACGATCGTCTGGGCATCCTTCAGCTGGACGAGCGGCGTGACTTGCCCGCTGCCGGATTCGGCCAAGACCAGTTCGTCTCCCGTCGCCAGCACATAAGCTTGATCCCGGACCCATACCCCGCGTACGTTCCCGTTCAGGGAGGAGGTCATTCCCTCATGGATATCCAACTTCGTTGTCGTGCCATCCGCCAAATTCACGAAGCCGGCCTCCATCTGATTGCTGATGAACAAGCGGGTGAGATCCGGCGACGGGTTGACCGTCAGCGCATTCCGAACTCCAAGCGGACGGTCCGGTTCCTTTTCCTTCACGAGCGAATGAACGGTGAGCTCGCCTTCCATCCATTTCGGCTGGTGCGTGGTAATGATTTCGGAATCCGACAGCCAGGCCAGACCATAGGAATCTTCCTGGCGGTCAATCCGCTCCAGCTCTACTTTGCCCGCAGCTTCCCGAATCGGAGGATTTATGACCGTCACATTTTCGCTCCCGGTTCCGCTGCATCCAGTCACGGCCGCAATCATGACAGCAAGCGCCGCACAACCGATTAGCCGCCATCTTGTCTTTTTCATTGCGGCCCCCTCCTTTGTCGTAACCTCTTTCTGATGTTGAGTATAGGGAAGAATGATTTCTAAAAGTTATCGAAATGTTTCCAACTTATAAACATTTGTCGGAAGACAGCGGAAATGTAACGATAAATTCGGTTCCACTGCCATCCGCAGGGGTTTCCACCCGAATGTCCCCATAGTTCTGCCTCGTAAGCTGCTTCACAAGCGCAAGGCCTAAACCGCTGCCGCCGGATTTCCTTGCCCGGTCATGATTGACCGTGTAGAACGGTTCGAACACCAGCTCGCGCCGATCCTCGGGAATGCCCACTCCGGTATCGCGAAAACTGACTTCGACCTGTCCGTTCACGATCCGATTCGAAATTGTAACCGAACCGTTGGCTGCATTGTATTTGATCGCGTTATCCAGCAAATTGATGAAAATATGGGTTAGATTGTTCCGGTCCCCAATCATCCGTGCAGGCTCTAGCTGCACATGCAGCGTAATGCCGAACTGCTCGGCCTTCCCTTTCATCCGGGAAGCGATATCGGTCAGCAATTCTTCGAGTTCCACTTCTTCCGGGTGATGATCGAATTCGTATTGTTCCGCAGCGGCGAGATGGAGTACACGTTCCACCAATTCGTACAGACGCCCTGCTTCCTTGGCAATAGACTTCTGCGCGTCCTGTATAAGCGACGGATCATCCGGGTACATATGCAGCAGATCCGCATACGCTCTGATGGACGTCAGCGGCGTTTTGAATTCATGGCTGATATTATGGATAAAATCCTTCTGCTGTTTTTCCAGGAGCCGCAGCTTTTCAAGCGTTGCAAGCAGCTTGGCCTGCTCTTCCTGCAAGGACTGCACGTGGGTCTGGATGGCCTGATTCATGTCAAAAATGCCGCTGCTCAGCTCGCCAAGCTCATCCTTGCGCCGCAGGCTCGGAGTCTCCAGGTAATCCCCTCGCCGAATCCGGTCGGTTGCCTGTTTAAGCCGGCGGATGGCGCTTGCCTGCCTGTTCATATATAAGATGCCAAAAATAAAAGAAACGCCAAGAACGATTGCTCCAGCAATCCAAAACAGCTTTTGCATGCTGGAATAAAAGCGATGCTGGCTGCTGACCGAGGTCTGAAAGTGAATGACGCCAAGCTGCCCTTGGCCGCTCTGCACCGGGGTCATATATTCCAGCACGTCTCCGTGAACCTCGTAAGCGATTCGATTTACCAGTGCATAATCCAGCAATTGACGAACGTCCGGCTTCTCCGCAATCACAAGCGAATCCCCCGTTTCCTTGCCCGAAGCATCATACAATATCACCCTCATGCCGCTTACGTTTCCCAGTTCGCGCGCCAAAGCAGGGCCCTGCAGGCGCATGAATGTCGATGCGTCCACCTGGGTCCCTGTCACGAAGAGCTGCCGGATTCTGTCGGACGCCACATCGGCCTGCTGCTGCATCGTTTGTTCCATCTGCTGCTGCTGGTTGCTTGCAATCCCCTTCAGGATCAGAACACTGAGCAGCCCGATCGCGAAGAGAAGCAACACAGCGAGAAAGCCGGTAAATTTCCATTTTAAACTGATACGCATGCCATATCCTCCGCGAGCTCCGGCGTCACCCGCTTCATAAGCGAGTACGCCGGATAGATGATCTAAGATTAGCGGAGAACAGGCTTTTTATCAACAAAATAGCTTTTTAACCATAGGGATTCGCCTTGGCAAATCCTCCTAACTACATCATCACGCGCTTGAGTTTCTGTATATACCGCGAGCTCACCAGAAGGAAATAGACGGCTTGAACGATCAGGAAAGCGGCAGAGGCTATTAATACAGGTTGATTGACATCGTCAAGATCAAAGCCCTCTTTGACCCGGTTTAGTACCACTAACGTCTGGATAGTGGAAACAACGATGGGGATGAAGAACAGGGCGGCAATTTGGATGGCCGATGATCTTCCCATTTCGCCGGTGCGAAGACCAATCTTGGACATTGAGATATACATCTGCTGATCCTGCCTGAGCTCCGAATGCAGCTTGAAATACAGAAAGCTCGCCGAGCAAACCGACAGCAGGGATGCAATGAAAATGCCGACAAAGCTCATCATGGACACCGATTGCTCATGCATGCCGTACTCCCCGCCCCGGATGATCATCAGATTGGACGCTTCACCGCTGCCCAAGCGGGCATAGTTCCATTCATTCAGCTCTACGCCGACTTTGTACTCGTCGTCGTCTCTGCCTGGTGTCACGCCTCCGGGCCATGCCGGTACCATGAATAGGCAGGCGTGTGTAATCCAGTAGCTTTTATTCGCGGGGATTTGCTTCTTCAGCTGTTCATAGAGAGAATCGGTGACAATCAACAGATTGGTACCGGAGACCACCGAAACCTCCTGCTTCGTCCGGATTTCTCGGGAAATCTTCAGCTCGGATTCGGGATTTTTCAGTTTAACAGGGACACCGGGACTCCAGCCTGGATTATTATTGGCTTCTTTATCCGACTGCACGAGTACCGCTTCTTTCCCTTCCAAAGGGCCTGCCTTCTGCAGTCCCAGCGCCTGCGATATGCGTGCGTAGCTGGTCGCCGGCATAACGGATACATCCGGTTTGCGGCCCGAGGCGTTCGCTGTATACGATTCGACCTGATACATCTGATAGTGTATCCCTTTTTCGTCCAGCTTGTGGAGAAGAGGCTGCAGTTCCTGCTCAGCCTGCCCCGGATCGTTCAGATAATACCTGATCGGATAAGGTTGTGACTGATACAAGCTCTGGCTGCGTACGTTCACCGACATGATGAAGGACACGGCCATGCAGCAAATGGATGTCAGTACGGTAACCATGAACAAAATTCGTGCATTATCCTTGATTTTATAAGCCATTTCCGAAATCCAGATCAAGTTGGTCCCTCTCCACGTCAGGCGGCGGCTCTTCTTCAGCAAACGAAACAGCAGAACGGTGATCTGCGTGAAAAAGAAGTACGTACCGGCAATGCCTGTTACCGCGGCGACCGTGAGGCTCTTATCGATTGTGAAGTAACCGGCGGCGAGCAGCAGGATGCCGAGCAGAGATACCAGCACCGAAACTTTGGGTTCTTTCTTCGGCTTGCTTGATCCCTTGAGCAGCTCAAGCACCCGATTCCGGTTAATGAATATCAGGGTGAAGGCCGAGATGACAACGAACAACACGATGAATGAGGACACCGTCAGCAGGATCGCTTGAACGGGAAAATACAGTCCGAGCTGCTCAATGCCGATCATCCGTGCGCTGAGCGCCAAGAACATCCTGGACAGCAGCAGCCCCGCTGCCATCCCGGTGAAGATGGAAAGCGCGCCGATGAGCATGTTCTCGACAAAGACAAGCTTGCTTAGCTGGCTCTGCGTGGCGCCCAGGATCGTCAAAATTCCGAATTCCTTGTTCCTTGCCTTCAAAAACGTCCCTATCGAGTACAGGACGAACAAGAAAGCAAAAATGTAAATCACGTATTCCATGATCTGCATGACCATCTGCACGTTCGAACCGATCTGCGTGCGGTCGATGTCCGGGTGGAAGATGAACAGCGCATAGGTGAAGAACACCATCACCATGAAGCTGCTGCTGATCAAATAAGCAAAATAGGCGCGGGCATTGCGCTTGACGTTGTTAAACGCGAATTGTCGAAAGCTCATTCGCATGACCTCCCAAATACGAAAGCATATCGATGATTTTCTGGAAAAAGGCCTGACGGCTGTCTCCCCTGCGGATTTCGCCGGACAGAACCCCGTCCTTGATAAACACGACCCGGTGACAGTAGCTAGCAGCCTGTGCATCATGGGTTACGAGCATCATGGTAACGCCGTCGTCTTCGTTCAGCTTCTCCATCGTCTGCATGACCGTGCGCGAGGAGTTCGAATCCAGCGCCCCTGTCGGCTCGTCGGCCAGTAACAGTGAAGGCTCAGGGATGATGGCTCTTGCGATCGCCGCACGCTGCCTTTGCCCTCCGGATATTTCATACACTCTTTTGTTCAATATATCCGCAATGCCGAGACGCTCTGCAATCTGATGAAGCTTGACCTCCATGGTCCGAAGGTTGTGTTTGTCCAGCGTAAGTGGGAGGACGATGTTCTCCGCCACGGTGAGCGTATCCAGCAAATTGAAGTCCTGAAAGACGAAACCGAGCTCGCGTCTGCGAAACAGCGCCAGTTCCTTTTTCTTCAAGGCATGCGGATTGCTTCCGTTAATCAGTACCGTGCCGGAGCTCGGCGTGTCGATCGTGGATACCATGTTGAGCAGCGTCGTTTTGCCGCTACCCGAAGGACCCATGACGCCGACGAATTCCCCTTTCTGAATGGTAAGACCGATATCGGTTAACGCTCTTGTTGACACCTTCCCTGGATAAACCTTGCTGAGTCCGGTGACCTTTAAAATATCCGTCATACTGCTACTAATCTCCTTCCTTCATTCACATTCTCTATGTATTCCACTTTAGCGGACTGCCTCCAAGTAAACTATGGATTCGCCTTACCCGAACCTTAAACTTTTGTAAGGTTTTGTTCGGCCATGCCGTTCGTGCAGAATAATAAAACGCCGCGGAACCCGCAGCGTCTTAAGCCTTAACCGGCTTCATGATGAAAAGTAAATCTCACTGTCGTTCCTTTACCGGTCTCGGACTCGATTTCCACCTGATGGCCGAGCTTTTGGCATACTTCCCGCACAAGAAACAGTCCCATTCCAGTCGATTCGTGATACATTCTTCCCTGATTGCCCGTAAAATAAGGTTCGAATACCCTGCCCAAATCCTCTTTGGCGATGCCGATGCCTTCATCCCTGATCTCAAGCAGCGTATTCCGGCCTTGCTTAGATGCCAGAAATGCAATCTTTTTTCCCGCTTCGGACGTGTAATTCACGGCATTGACGATGATTTGGCCGAGCAGGAAAGCAAGCCATTTGGCATCGGTAATGACAGACAGCTCGGATGGGATCACGATTTCAGGATAGACTTCTTTACGGATGAACCACTGCCGATGTTCCGCAACCGATTGCTCTACCGCATCCAGCAGCTGGATGCCCTCTACCTTGAAATCTTGTTCGAAATGATCCAGTCTGGACGTGTAGAGCGCCATTTCAAGGCCTTTTTTCATTCTGTCGATTTCTTCCTGCATGCCGTTGGCCGTCTCGTCCTCCAGATCCAGGTCCTGCAGCGAGAGCTGAATGACGGATACCGGCGTTTTCATTTGATGGACCCAGCGGTTAATAAAGGCCGCATGATTGTCAAGCTTTTGCTGCGTGTCGTAAAGCTCGTTTTGATATAGCTGAAACTGACTTCGAAGCAAATCACCCGCAGCCTCTGCAAGCGGCGCCTCACCCAGCTCGTTAAGGGATTGATCCATCGTCCCGAGCGGCGATTCCAGTCTGGCATACAGCTTTCTATAGCTGTAGAACCGGAAAGCGAGATACAGCAGCAAGACTACGATGCTTAACAAGGCGCCGTAGACAAGCGTGGATACAGAGTATTCTTCCGAAGCCAGTGAATACCAGATCGTGGTGAGTATCAACTGGAGCAAGTAGAAAAGGAGAAGCGGCCTGTGCTCTCTCAGGAACAATCTCATGATCCATCCTGCCCTTCCAGCCGCAGCTTGTACCCCGCGCCTCGGACGGTCTCCACCGCTTCATGGAACCCTAGCTCCCTGAGCTTTTTCCGTATTCTCGTGATATATACGTTCAGCGTATTGTCGTCGATAAAGTGCCGGTCCTCCCACATCAAGTCCAGCAGCCTGCCGCGGCTGACGATCCGGTCCGCCTTTTTCATGAGGGCTTCCACCAATACAGCTTCCTTCTGCGTCAGCTCGACCGATTGGCCGTTACACGTCAGCAAGAAGCGCTCCGGGTACAGTACGAGCCCTGAAGCCTCCACCGTTCTCTCCTCCGTCTTCGCGGAATAGGAACCGTACGCTCTCCGCAGATGACTGCGGATTTTCGCCACGACTACATCATAATGAAAGGGCTTGGTTATATAATCATCTGCGCCGTTCTCCAGCGCCATCACCTGATCCATCTCGCTCTCCCTTGCTGAAATGAACAGGATCGGGCAAGTCGAGATCGATCGGATCTGACGGCACCAATAAAACCCGTCAAACCTCGGCAGATTCACATCCAGCAGAACGAGATGCGGCTCCGCTTCCTTAAACTCCTCCATCACCCGATTGAAATCGGCGACAACCGTGGCCTCATATCCGTATTTCTCAATATGAGCCTTCAGCAAGCCGGCGATCTTGACATCGTCCTCTATGATACCTATCCGTACGTGTTCCAGCTGCTTCATCTCCTAACCCACCGCATTTGCGGATTGTATTATCTGTCATGTTCTTTATATAAAGGCAGCACCTTGCCCACTATCGCCGTCATGCCGCATTTCAGCGTGTATCTGGCGGCAGGCCTAATACCGTTTTGTGACCGCTTTGCCTCACGCCGGTTTGCGGTAAAGGCTGCCAGCCTGTCAGCCACTCTTTGGCGGTGCGGATCAGCTTTTGCGCGGCAGGCGTGCTGCTGTGGGATGCGTTCATGGCAATTCCCAAGCTGCGGCAGCTGCGATCCTCCAATTCAACGGCAATGATATCATTCGTTCTTCCCTGGATAATCATTTCAGGCAATATACTGATGCCCAGCCCTTGTTCCACCATCGCGATAATGGCGTAATCATCCGCAGCCCGAAACGGAACCGGCGGCTTAATGCCACCTTTACGGAGTACCCTGCGTACGTCATAATCGCTGCCTTCCTTCGGCATGATGAAAGGTTCCTCCGCGATCTGGCTGTAACGGATCAGGGGCTGGTCCGACAAGGGGTGCTCCTGCGGCATAATGCAGAGCATCCGGTCATCCCGCAGCGGGATAATACGAAAGGAATCCATCGTCGGAAGCGATACGAATCCGAAGTCGATTTCCCCTTTCAGCAGCCATTCCTCGATCTCATGATAGTCCCCCTCGAGCAGCCTGACCTCGATATTCGGATGCTGCTTCAGGAACTGCCGGATCATTCCCGGCAGCCAGTGCACGGAGATGCTCGTGAACGTGCCGATACGGATAGTGCCCACTTCAATCCCGTTGATAAGGGCTACTTCCTGCTTCAGCTGCTCTTGTACCACCAGCATTTCCCTTATATATCGGAGTACACGCTGTCCGTTATCGGTCAGCTTCACGCCGGAACGGCTCCGGCTGAGAAGCGGGAAGCCGAATTCAGACTCCAGGCTGTGAATCGCGTGACTGACGCCGGACTGCGTCAGACCAAGATTCTCCGCCGCTTTCGTTAAACTTCCCAGCTCTACGACCCGCTGCAATATTTCATATTTAATCAAACTCAAACGCCCTTCACCATCCCATGCCCGTTCTATCATTTACACATGAATTTTATTCATGTTAATGATTATAAACATTCAATTTTCTTACCCTAAAATACCATTTATACTGATTCAGGCACAACAACAAACGAGATCTTTTAACGTAAAGGCTGGGGCTTATGCAATGAAACAGTATAAAGCAGACTTACTTATACTCATGGTCACCCTTTTCTGGGGGTCCTCCTACTTATTCATGAAAATCGGACTTGATGCACTGCAGCCGTTCAATCTGATCGCGCTTCGCTTCGGCGTCGCTTTTGCAGCCACGTGCTGTATATTCACCAGGAGGCTGCTGCGTTCCGACCGGCTGAGCCTGCTGTATGCCTCGCTGCTCGGATTACTGCTGTTTGGCGTGTTTGCTTCCATCATGCTGGGACTGCAAAACACCTCGACTTCGAATGCAGGCTTTCTCATGAGCCTCACTGTGATATTCGTCCCCGTATTAACGGCCATTTTTACGAAAAACAAGCCGGACAGGCGTCTGGTCGGAGGCATACTCCTTGCTGTTATCGGTATTGGCATGTTGACCCTGAAGCCCCACTCGACCTGGAGATCCGGAGACGGATGGTGCATGCTTGCGGCTTTGCTCTTTGCTGTGCATATTATTCTGACCGGGCGGGCGGCGAAAAGAACGGACGCTTTGAATGTCGGGATACTTCAGCTTGGCTTTGCTGCCTTGGTCGGCTTGGTCTTCTCTTACATGCTAGAAACTCCGCACCTCCCCGGCTCCACATCCGGATGGGCGTCTGTCCTTGCGCTCGGGATCGTCTGCAGCGCTGTCGGGTTCGTCGTGCAAGCCATCGCCCAGAAGTACACCACGCCGACGCATACCGGCTTGATTTTCGCGCTGGAACCGGTGGTCGCCGCGGTCTTCGGTATTTGTTTCATGCAGGAAACGCTGACACTTCAAGGCTACCTCGGGGCCATCTTGGTTCTCCTTGGCGTAGCGCTCTCCGAGCTTGATCTCAAGAGGCTGTTTGGCAGCCGCAAGCTATCAGGCAGTTCACCCTGAATCCGAACTTTCCGGGTTAGAAAGCGGCGGTCGGTACAGCCATAACGGTACGGTTGATAAACAAAGAAGAGCAGCCTGGGTTTCAATTACCCTGAGCTGCTCTTTAGGTGATCCGTAAGATAAACGGCGTCTATTTGCGCAATCCGTACGTTTTCAGAAGGCTTTTCAAATCCGCATTAATCGCCTGCACATCCGGTCCTGCTGCCGGTTTATCGGTCAAGCCGTAAGCCAGCTTCAGCTTCAAAATGGCGTAGACCCGGTTGTTCAGTACATCCTCAGATATCGATCCATCCTTAACAGCCTTTAACAAGGCTTCAATCGCGCGCTTTTCCTTCCCGTAATCATGGCCGACCAGAATGATATTGCCCCCGGCCTGAATCGCACGGACCGATGCATTGCCTATTTCGTAGTTTTTCTCGATGGCTCCCATCGTCATGTCATCTGAAATCACCACGCCCTGGTAGCCCAGCTCGTTCCGAAGCAGACCGGTAATGATTTCTTGCGAAAAGGATGCCGGATGATCCGGATCCAGCTTAGGCATCAGCAGATGGGCGATCATGACTACCTCCGCTTGATTCTTGATTGCTTCCTTGAAAGGGACCAGCTCCATTGCACGAAGCCGGGCCATATCATGGTTCACGACAGGCAGACCGATGTGCGAATCGACGGAGGTATCCCCATGCCCAGGAAAGTGCTTGACGACAGGGACTACCTTCTGCTCGCGAATGCCTTCCATCGTGGCGATCCCGAGCCGGCTCACCACATCCGCACTGCCGCCGAAGGAGCGGTCGCCTATGACGGGATTGTCCGGATTGCTGTTAATATCAAGCACTGGCGCAAAGTCCATATTAAGGCCGAAACCGGATAGCTCGCGACCAAGTATCGAGCCGATGCCCTTGGACAGCTCCGGATGATCCTTCTGGCCGATAGCTTCGCTGGTCGGTATTTTTGCAAGCTCACTCGGCATCCGGGATACGCGCCCGCCTTCCTCATCGACGCTCATCCAGAGCGGAACCGGATTCGATTGATTATCCTCTTTTAAATCGTTAAAGAGCTGCAGCGCCTGCTTCGTGTTCTCGATGTTGTTTTTATAGAAAATAAAGCCGCCCACATGGTACTTCTCGATCAGCTCTTTCGCAGCATCGCTGGCTACCGTACCGTCCATGCCAACCAGCACCAATTGGCCGATCTTCTCCTCCGTGCTCAGCTTGTTCAGCAGATCCAATGCCGGATCCTTCGGTACAGGGTCCTTCTCCGGTTCCGTTGGTTTCGTTCCAGGCGAGGCATTATCCGTGTCCGAAGGGATGCCGGAGCCCTGATTCGCGTTCTGATGGGGTGCTGCCCCGTCTTCTGGTTCCGATGGTCCGGTCTGGGATTCGGCGCCGCATCCCGCGGTTAGAATACCGGCGAGTATCAATGTTATGCCCGTTTTCCATATCTTTTTCATACCCATGCTCCTTTCCTTACAAAGAAACGATGCTCATGCTCATACTTAACCTCATGCCCTACTCATACTCCTACTCTTGCTCTTTACCATCATTTCTCCGAGCTTTCGACCTGCGCGCTGGCATGGTAAGCTTCTGTCTTGTTGCAAGCGTTGTGCCTTCGGGTACCTGGATCAGGTGGCTTTTCGACATGCCGATCAACTGAGAGGTATAAATCCCGCTGTAGCCGGAAAACACATAGCTAATCAGACATGCGATAAACATGTACACCGCTCCGTTCGAGCCGAACAGCTCGATCCCCATCAGAAAGCAGGCAATCGGCGTATGCGTCGCACCGCAAAAGACAGCTATAAAACCAAGTCCCGCCAAAAAGGGACCGTACAAATAAAATAGATCCGCGAGCGTATGACCGAGCGTCGCCCCGATGGCAAACAGCGGCGTCACCTCGCCGCCCTGGAAGCCTGTTCCCAGTGTAACCGATGTGAATATCAGCTTCCACAAAAAGGCGAAGGTCGGAACGTCCTGCTCAAAGGAATCCGTAATCAGCGGTATGCCAAGTCCCAAGTAATCGCGAGAACCGACCAAGAACACCAGGCCGATCACGATCAGTCCACCAACCGCGCTTTTGAGCATCGGGTTATGTAAGATCTTGGCGAACACCTTCTTGAGAGCATGCGTCAGCTCGCTGAACCCGATGCTCGCCAGGGCGAATACAAGCGATGCAGCCAACACTTTTAAAAGGACGGCAAGGCTCAGGGCTGGCGCAATCATCTGCGGATATTGGATGTGTTCCACGCCCCACAGCTGTGTTGTGACCAGATGCCCGACGAGACTGGCAGTGAAGCAAGGGATAAGCGCCTCGTACTGGATAAGTCCGATCGCAATAACCTCAAGGCCGAAAACCGTTCCGGCAAGCGGCGTCCCGAATACCGAGCCGAAGCCGCCGCTAATGCCGCACATAAGCAGAATTCTTCGTTCGAGGGCTCCAGCCTTGATCCATTTGCCGAAACGCTCTGCGAGACTTCCGCCCATCTGCACGGCCGTTCCCTCACGCCCAGCGGAACCGCCGAACAAATGGGTAACGAGCGTTCCGAAAAGCACTAACGGGGCCATCCGCAGCGGAATCGCCTCATTGCCGTTATGGATTTGCTCTATGATGAGATTATTGCCCTTGGAGCTATTCTTGCCATACTTCATATAAACGAAGCTGACGAGAGCCCCGCCAAGCGGCAATAAATACAGCAGCCACGGATGCTGCATCCGGGTATCGGTCACGTACTCAAGAGCGATCAGAAAGACGGCCGATGCCGAACCGCTCAATAAGCCGACAACCCCTCCGAGCCAAATCCACTTGAAGAAGCTTCGAAATAACGCTGCATGCCATGCATGCGATAACATATCAACTTTCCATCTGTCCCTGTTCTTCATCACTTCTGTTATGCCCCTTTTCCTTAACGGTATGTATGAAATGCGGCGCACGCTTGGCAGGAGCAGAGAAAACAAAACAGACTCCTACCAGTGCGCACAACGTTTCACTGGTAGGAGTCATCAGCCTTGCGGCGGTTATGGCGAACTCCATCGCCTTTATTACAGCTTAATTCTTGTTTTATTTTAAACGAATTCCACGCTTTCAGTCAACCGGAATCCTGCCTTTTAACCGATGATCCCCCACCAGATTTTGATGGCGGTTGCGGCAATGAGAACTGCAAGTCCAATACGCAGATATTTGACGTTCAAATGACGGCTTACCCGTGTCCCGAACGGAGCTCCCAGCACGCTTCCGATGACCGTGAAGAGCGTTGGCAGCAGCGGTATTCCACCGCCGATGAGTTTGCCTGATACACCGCCGATGGCGGAAATGAACACAATCGCAAGCGAGGAAGCGACCGTGACCCGGGTCGGAACCTGCAGCACCGTCAGCATGATGGGAATAAGAATGAAGGATCCCCCCGCTCCCACGATGCCGGATACAATTCCGACCAGCAATGCCGCCACCGAGGCGATAATTGGATTGAAAGTAATCGACTCCAGCGTTGCTTCCTCCCGGCTTCCCTTGCTCGGGATCATCATCATGATGACGGCAATAACGGCCAAAACGCCGTACACGATATTAATCGTATCGCTTGGAAGATATCGCGAGCTTACGCTTCCTCCCAGACTTCCGATCAGGATGCTGATCCCCATGTTCGTGATCAACCCTTTATGCATCAGCGGCTTTTCCTTCTTGCTCTGCTTTCTGAACGCAAGAATGCCCGCCAGCGAAGAGAAGAACACCTGGAACATGCTGATGGAGGCGACCTCTTTGGCCGTGAAGCTTCCCGCATGGAACAGCCCGGGGACATACAACAGCAGCGGATAGTTGATAATGGCTCCGCCAATCCCGAGCAGTCCCGAGAAAAAGGATCCAACCAGTCCGATCAGAAACATGATGAAATAACCTGCAACATCCACATAACGCACCCCCTTTGCCGCTTCAACTTGCGCATAAACTTTTTTGAAAAGCACTATACTAACGGAATAAGTAGCGCTATAATATAACCAAGTAAATCCATTGGAATAGGAAGGTGAATGAATTTGTTTAACAAAATCAAAAGCCTTTTTCAAGACCGCTGCCCGGATTGCTCCGAAAGCCTTCTTGTCGAAACGGATGCCTTCCGCTGCGTCAAAAGCTGCCCCCATCATCATTATAAGGAAGAAACCTACGCCCATTTGGATGTTAGAATCGTTTACAACGATGTTCACGAGAACGTCATTCGATAAACGTCAATGAATGTACTTCCCATGGAGCCAGACCACTTCACGATGTTGTTTTTCTTGCGATTTCAATGAAGGGCTTGCTTCGTATTTCATTCGTTCTGATATCTTAAAATCACAAACACTCCGTTGCAGCGGAGTGTTTGTTTTTTGCGTTCCAGCCTTACTTCTTTTTGATCCAAAACGTGAACGTGCCGTTCTCTTCTTTGCTTTCCATCAGCTGATGTCCCGTCGAGTTGGCCCAGCCCGTCAGATCGTTTTGCGATCCTTTGTCGGTCGTCTGGACTTCAAGAATTTGCCCTGACTGCAGCTCCTCAATCGCCTTTTTTGTTCTGACGATAGGCATTGGGCATGCCAGTCCTTTGGCATCTAGCACTTTATCTGCGTTCATTGGTTAACTCCTCCTTGTCCTTGCTCTTGTTCTAGTTGTCATGGACAGCGCAGCGGTTTGGACCAATTTCCATCTCGCGCTGCTGCTCTTCGTCCGGATTGATTTTGCCCATGTTGGTTTGGCGAATTTCCTGGTATGCATTCGGCTGCGGTGGCAGATTCTCGGTCACGGTCGTTCTGAACTCGGATTCGTCCGAGATGTTCAGGCCGGGATTCTGTTGGAACAGATCGCCGAGCTTGGCGGACACTTTGCCCTGCTGATCCAGCTCCGTCACTTTGCCGAAATGCGCAGGCAATACGACCAGCTGCTCAGGCATGCTGCCATAAAGTCCGTACAGGGAATGGCGTAGATCGCTTACCCAGTCTTCAGCTTTGCCTGCGAGATCCGGGCGTCCAATGGAAGCCACGAACAGAATGTCCCCTGTCAACAGGTATTGATCATCGATAAGGAAGGATGTACTTCCGATCGTGTGACCCGGTGTATAAATCGGGTGAACGTTCACCTTGCCGTTTCCGAACTGGAGATCGCCGTTCTCCTCGAGCTTGTGATACGGGTACGTCACTTCATCCGCATCTTTTGGAGGCAGCCAGTAAGATGCTCCCACTTTCTTGGACAATTCGCGTCCGCCGGATATGTGGTCTGCATGCAGATGGGTATCGAGCACATGCTTGATTTGCACGCCTTTGCTTTCGGCAAAATCGATATACGGCTGAATCATGCGTGCGGTGTCAATCACTACGGCTTCTCCATCGGAAATCGCCATGTAGGACAAGCAACCTTTGCCGATTCGAACAAATTGATAAATCTCCCCGCCGCTCTTCAGATCACCGACCTTGACAGGCTCCAAATGCTCGCTCCATAACTTCATGCCGCCTTCAAGGTAGTATACATTCTCGCGTCCGGCTTCCACAATCTGCTCCCCTATAAATTGGGACGAGCCTTCTTTGGCGCATACAACGAGCAGGCGCTTGCCGTTCGGAATGCGGTCCAAAGCCGGATCTACCCCATCCAGCAGATCGAAATAAGGAATGTTGATGATTTCAATATTCTCGCCTTCGATTTTCCAATCGTTGAACTCCGTCTCATTGCGCACGTCCAGAATGAACAATTCCTCCTGGCCTGTGACGATTTGCGTCAGCACGTGAGGCGTCATCAGGGTAAGCGCACTTTGCTTCATCTCTTCTGACATGTTTTCTCCTCCTCCAAGTGATTAGAACGATAAGGAAATGTTAGCGTCCTTGGCAAAATCGATAAAGGTAGCCGCGCCGCCAACCTCAATTCCCTCGATAAAGTCCTCTTCCTTCAAATTCATGACGTCCATCGTCATTTGGCAGGCAATAATTTTAACGCCCAATTCCTGAGCCATCGATACGAGTTCCGGAATGGAAGGTACGTTCTGCTTTTGGAAGCCTTCAGCAAAGTGCTCAGCGCCTGCAGGCATAGGCAGCTGTTGATGAGCCTGCTTGTGAATCAGATTCAATCCTTCGAACGTAAAGAAAATGCCCACTTCCGCGTCGCTTGCTGCTGCTGCCGTTGCGATGTTGAATACCTTATATGCGTCGAACATTCCACCGTTTGCTGCGATAATTGCCACTTTCGTTGCCATGTTTAAATTCCTCCAAATAAATTATTTTTTTAATCATTGTTCTGATATCTCATTGTCCATCATGGATTAATCCCGTTCTACGGAACCTGTCCATCCGGACATGCCGGGTACAACGTTTTTAATATTTTTAAAGCCTTTTTCCGTTAGGAAGTTGGCTGCCATATTGCTGCGATTGCCTGTACGGCACACAATGTACAGCTCATCCTCCGGATCCAGCTCGCCGATGCGCTGCTCCAAATCGCCAAGCGGGATATTACGGGCTCCTTTCAAGCGTCCAAAGGCATATTCAGCTGGTTCGCGGACATCCAAAATATGAATTTCCTTGTCCCCGTCTAGCAGCCCTTCAAGTTCATCGTTACGTACCGAATGCGGAAATGTAATTTCCTCTTTCACGTCATCCGGCTCGGATTTGCGAACATAGTGCCGATAAACGCCTTCTTCCTGCTGCGTTCCCAGGAACTGATGGCCGGTCGATTTGGCCCAGGCCTGTATGTCAGCTACGGATCCTTTATCGGTCGCCTGTAGTTCCAACACCTGACCGGCATTCAATTCGTTGATGGCCTTTTTGGTGCGGACGATTGGCATCGGACAGGCCAGCCCTTTCGCGTCGACGACGCGGTCAACTCTGATATCCATACCTTCACCCTTTTCAATGTGATATTTCAAAGAAAAAGCACGCTAAACGCTTATGAGGGATAAACGGGCATTCCCGTTCGGTTAGTCTCTCGCTATATCGCCCTGCCAGTTCATCATGCCGCCTGTCATATTCAGGAGCTTACGATGCCCGTGAGAGGCCAGAAATTCGCAAGCCTGGCGGCTGCGATTGCCGCTGCGGCAGATCATCACGGTGTCTTTGCTCCGGTCGATCTCGTCATGACGGACTTCAAGCTGACTGAGCGGTATCAGTTTGACTCCTTTAATATGCCCTTCTTTGTACTCGGCCAATTCCCGTACATCGATATATTGGATATCTTCGCTATGTTTCTGAATGAGTGCTGTAACTTCTTCAGGCGTGATATCTTTCCATAACGGGTTATTCATAATGATAGCCTCCTCTTCAATTCTTTATACCCTATGGGGTATTAAATCGACCATAAAAATGCGGGGCTGAATTCGCGTTGTTCAATACCCCTACGGGTATTTATTCTATACGTTTCTATCCATACTGTCAACCCGGTTTATTAAATTTACGTCTATCGATATAATAGAAATCATCATACAATATAAGGCGGTTGATAATCATGAGTTCAATTGTGGGTAAACCATGGGTGCTGGCACGAATGTATGAATCGGATGTGACTATCGTGGATTGTCGTTTCGAACTGGGGCGGCCTGACGCCGGTCGGGAAGCTTATGAAAAGGAACATATTCCTGGCGCCATATATCTTGATTTGGAAAAAGACCTGTCTTCTCCAGTAAGGGAGCATGGCGGTCGTCACCCCCTCCCGGACCCGGAGCAGTTGAGCCGGACGCTGGCGCAAAAAGGCATCAGCCCCGAAACGCGGATCATAGCCTATGATGATCAAGGCGGCATGTATGCTTCGCGGTTAGGGTGGCTGCTTCAATATTTGGGTCACGGACAAGCATATGTAATGAATGAAGGGTTTGGCGCATGGAAAGCTGCCGGATACCCGGTCACGGCTGACCAGCCGATCCGCGTTCCTTCGAGCTATACATACACCCTCCATCCTGAAATTCTCGCAAGCATGGAAGACGTGCGAGAAGCTGCCGGCAAAGATGTTATTGTCATTGATTCGCGCGATCCGCGGCGTTATCAGGGCTTTGACGAAACGATGGACCCTGTCGCGGGCCATATTCCAGGCGCCAAAAACAAGTTCTGGAAGCAGCTCGTAGGCGAAGACGGTAAATGGATACCATCCGATCGGCTGCAGGATCATTATAAGGAATTCCCTGCGGATAAAGAAATAATCGTATACTGCGGTTCCGGCGTTTCCGCGTGTCCGAATTTTATTGCCTTAAAAGAAGCGGGCTACGAGAAGGTGAAGCTGTATTCGGGGAGCTGGAGCGACTGGATTTCGTACAGCGAAAATCCGATAGCTACCGGAGAGGAATAGCCTGGAATCCTATCATGATATCACTTGGTTAATATCGTTTGGAGTCCGGAGAGCCGATAACGTGATGAGCATATTGTTTGCTAAGGTGGATATGGTCCGCTTAGACCTAACGATGTCGGTAGTTTTAGGCGTCACTTCCTGCGTTAGATCTGATATTAATAAAGCCATCATACCTGAAATAAAAGAGATGGACCGCGTCGGACGCGGTCCATTTCTTTTGTGGAACAACGTAGTGTCCCCCATTGGAGTCTCTTGATATATTGCGAGGCAACCCGGCGGTAAACGTGCAACCATCTGCTGCTGTTAACCTCGAATCTTTGTTACTGGCCGCGTCGCATCATGTATACGATTTTTCGCATATATTTGCCTCGGTTACCGCCCGTGGCGCATTATGTACTCGCTTTTCCGCATACATTTCCCTCGAAATCGTCCGTGGCGTATCATGTAATCGATTTTTCACATACATTTGCCTTGGTTACTGTCCACATCGCACCATATATTCGATTTTCCGCATACATTTACCTCGAAAACGTCTACGATGCATCATGAACTTGGTTTTTCGCATACATTTGCCTTGGTTACTGTCCGCGTCGCATCATGTATACGATTTTTCACATATATTTGCCTCGGTTACCGCCCGCGGCGCATTATGTATTCGATTTTTCGCATATATTTACCTCGAAAACGTCTACGACGCATCATGAACTTGGTTTTTCGCATACATTTACCACAGTTACTGTCCGTGTCGCCTCATGTACTCGCTTTTCTCATACAATAGCCTCGTTACAGTCACATGGTTAATACATTAGCTAAACCAGATCTACGCTTTGGAGTGTCCCTATATACTCGTAGGATGTAATTCGCTGGGATGCCCCTCTTGCCACAGGGCGAAATTTACCTTTATCCACCAGCATACGGCAATATTTAATGATCGTCATCGTGTGCATTTCCAGCTCTCTCGCAGCATCAGCCGGGCGAAGGACACGATTGTGACGGATGGCTGCCCGCATCAGTTCACGCTCTATTCTGGAATAAGTGCCCTTGGCTGTTGTTTTAGCGGTTTTGTCCGCTGACAAATAAGGATATAGCATGCTCCGCAGCGTGGAGAGAATAAAAGAGGGGTTTTCCTTCAGTTCATCAAGCGAGATATAAAGTACCGTACACTCCTGAGACTGCAGAAAAAGCCCGCGGTTCAAATCTCTCCGGTATTTACTGCGATCCGTACCATGCGAGCCATAGTCCATAATTTCAAAACCAATGCGCGTCGCTCCTACCTCCCACAAAATATCCACGAAGTAGGATCTTCCACGCCAGTCCATAACTTCATACTCCGGGTGCAATCCGTGAAAATGTCCGGCAAGCGGCCACCATACCCGTTCGACAAACAACCGGTTTCCGTAGCCATGACCACGTTTTAGAGCATCAAGCCGCTCCCCATTCCTTCGCTTGAGATGATCACTTAACCATTGTTCGTGTTCCTTTTCGAAGCCCATTTTCTTGTCCCTCGCTTTGCAACATAATATGTTTCTAACGCACAAAACCCCGCCTCCATTCCGAATCGGAAAGGACACGGGGCATTCTTTGCCACGTTTGTTTGATATTTAGAGTATCTCTCTATTTATAATAAGAGCTTGTCAACGGAATAAAGACGGAACCACCAGTCTTTACAGTGCCATGAACGAACAGTGAATCCACGCCGGCTACGTCCACTTCAATCGTGACAAGTCCATCTTCAACGGTAATATTTTGCTTTTTCAATACCGTATCCGTGTCGCTATCCTGGATCTTGAAATCTTCAATGTCCGAACCGATCGCCGCCACTTGTAGATACAGCTTTTGGTACTTCCCTTTCGGATACAGCATGAACGAGCTGCCGCGGGTGCCGCTACCGTTATCAAAATAAACATCCTTATAATCCTTGCCTTTGTAAACTGTCATGTTCGGATCCTTGGTGTGATAGGAGGAATCGAATCCCGCCGCGATGGACACGCCTTCGGACTGTTCACCCAATTGAATCGTATTGGTTTTCCCGTCAAAATTCACGGTTACGCCCAAGAGGTCTGAAATCGATCGGACCGGTAGGTATGTAGTATCTTTATACGAAATGGGAGTAATGACCGCGCCGCTGCTGTTTTGGAGTTGAACAGGTTTGCCATCCACTTTGAACTTGATGTCGGGGTTTAGATAAGCCTTGATTTCCTGAAGATTCGAACCGGCATAAACGCCCGTTCCGAGACATCCCAGCATGGCTACGGAGATGAATGCAACTGTTGCCTTCTTTTTCAATTCGCTAGCCCCTTCCGAATATATATTAAATTTGAGGAATCAAGGAAATTATAACCAATTGCTTCCTTGTAGGCAATATGATATTAAAGCTTTAACGCACAAAACTAAAAATAGAGCTCCAGAAGTATCTGGAGCTCAGCTCATTCTCATATCATTCAACATATTGTTCAACGAGGGAACTCGATCATGAGCGGGTTAAGTCGCATCTCTTCCCCTATTCATCCTTTGGCCACAGGCAAAGGGAAGCTTATTTTCGTGTTCCCTTATAAAAGGTTGTATCCGCCCTATTCCGGTACCTATTGCGCCGTCCATCCCCCATCCACGAGCAGCAGCGTACCCGTGACAAGGTCGGATGCTGGTGAAGCCAGATAAATTACCGCCCCTGCCACGTCTTCGATCGTACCGATCCGCCCGGCAGGAATTCTGGCCAGAACCCCTTCCCTGAAATCAGGCGTATCCAAACGCTCGGCCGTACCCGGTGTATAGATGAACGTCGGTCCGGCGGCGTTGATCTGCACGCCGCGTCCGGACCATTCCAGCGCCAGCACTTTCGTCAGCTGATTCACCCCGCCTTTCGAAGCACAGTATGCCACGCCATCCGGTATGCCTACTACGCTGACCTGCGAACTCACGTTGACGATTTTGCCGCTGCCCTGTTTCAGCATGATGCGGCCGGCAGTCTGGCAGCAGAAAAAAACGCCTTTCAAATTAACGTCCATCATCGCATCCCAATATTCCTCGGTGACATCCTCTGCGGCCATCCCTTCGCCTAAGCCGGCGTTATTCACGAGAATGTCGATTCGTCCAAAGTCCTTAGCCACTTGGGCAAACACGCTTTGAATTTGTTCCACGTTTCTTACATCCAGCTCATACGCCTTCGCCTCTCCTCCGGCATCCGCAATCTCTTGCACCAGCTGCTCCAGCGAATCCCTGCTACGTGCCATTACTGCAACGATTGCCCCTGCCTCTGCCAACGATTTGGCCAATCCGTAGCCGATGCCTTTGCTGGCACCCGTTACGATGGCAATTTTGTTTTGGATACTGAAATTAGGCTGCAATTCTATCCCTCCAATTATCGGACCCATGCCCGGATCTAATTCCATTTAAACATGGCTGCTTAAACCGGGCAATCGCTTTCATTGCAAGGACTTATACAGGCTTTCTTTTCGGCAAGGATGAGCAAGCATAATAAAGCAACTTATTCCTCGGTTTATCGTCTATATTCTGGAAAGCACTTTAGCTGTACGAAGCAAAACGACAGGAATACATATCCGAAAGGGAGAGAACACCCATGAAGAACTTCACTGCTTTATCCGTAACATTGGCCCTGTGCGCCGCCATGACCACCGCTTCCATCGTGACCCCTTTACATCCAAAGGCAAACGCCGCGTCTGCCAAGGAATGGATCCAAATTTCGGAGCAAGCAACCTATTACGGAGAAGCCCGTGATGGTAAACCGAACGGACGCGGAACGATTCAATGGGGTACCAGCAAGCAGTACTCCGGTGACTTTGTCGACGGTAAACGGGAGGGTTC
The DNA here is from genome assembly GCF_051966755.1 of Paenibacillus sp. SAFN-054. Taxonomy (NCBI): domain Bacteria; kingdom Bacillati; phylum Bacillota; class Bacilli; order Caryophanales; family Paenibacillaceae; genus Paenibacillus; species Paenibacillus sp. SAFN-054. The sequence goes on along the minus strand of NZ_JBQCKS010000001.1, from coordinate 713,272 downwards.
GGGCAAATATATCAATGAGTACACCGAAGACGGCCTGAAGCATAAGGTCGTGTATCATGGTACCTGGAAACAGGATCAAATGAACGGGAATGGCACTTATACCCATAAAGTTACGGATGGCGAAGGCAGCGTCACCATGAACGAAATCCAAACCGGAACCTTTCAGAAAGGCTTGCTGCAAACCGGGTATAATGTCATTCATGCGCTGGCGGATCCCGATTTCAGCTTCACATATACCAGCCCCCAAGAGACATTTAATATCATGGGAAGCAACCTGAACATGAAAGCCTCTTTTACAAAAGGAATGGTCTTCAGCGCTGACTACCGCAAGGGCTCCATCCATAAAAGCTACTCTATCTTTCCTGCGGAAACCGCCGCGAAGCAGCGAAAGAACGATGCTGACCTCAAATATATGAAAAGCATCCAAAATCACTTGAATCCTTATATCGTTGTATTCGAGCGTTTGTCCAAACAGGTGCCGCTACAATAAATGACCCGACCAAATACAAAAAAAGGCTGCGCACGGGGCGCAGCCTTTTTATCTATTTCCTTGATTCTTTCACATGGAGACCATTCATAATGTAACCGACCGCCAAATCCGCCGCTTCCTCCGGCGTGTGGCTGATGCTTGAAGGGTTCAAAAAAGGATTGTTCAACGAGAACATCAGCGTCCCCATCACGAAGTTGACAGCCATGTCCTTCGCCGGGCAATCGATAATCCCCTCTTCCCTGCAGGCCAGCAAAATAAGCCGGAGCTGTTCCCAGGAAGGCAGAAACACATCCTTCAGCATCTCGATTCTCGGGCTTTTCATTAACAATTCCTGCTGCAAAATATTGAACAGGTCCTGCTCTTCGTAGCGGTAAATCACGAACATTTTGCAGAAACGGATGAGGTCCTCCTTCGGGTCGGATAAGTCGAAGCCCGAGTCCATGAACGTTTGCCGAAGCGGATCGAACAGCTCGAAGAACACGTTCTCTTTGCCGCCAAAATGATATGAAACGAGCGCCAGCGAAACGTTGGCCTCATCGCAAATCTGTCTTACGGTCGTGCCGTTATATCCGTGTTTGGAAAACAGCCTTTTGGCCGAATTCAAAATCTGGGTCTTAACCTCTTTGTTTTTGTCTTTATCTGCATTCGCTCGTTTTAGGTTCATAGGTTTGTTCATACTCCATGTTCGTCTCGGATAAGGTTGTCCAGGGATTCCCCAGCGATTATCTGTACATTATATAAGCTCCTTAAGGCTTTGAAAAGCGAATTTGTTACCCTTTCACTGGATATCCTGTAGATCATATGACAATCCTAACCCGTAAAAAGAGGAGATATCCACAAATGATATCATCTGCTGGACATCTCCCCATGATCACAATCTCCTATACTTTACGGGTTAACTCTTCAGAAAATCCGGTTGTGCAAAGCTTGGGTTGGGATACTGGTAAAAGCCTTCACCGGTCGCCGCTCCCAGCTTGCCTTTATCGATATATTGCTCTTTCATGATGGTCGCAATCTTCTCGAAATTCGGATTGCCTGTCGCTTTGGCCTTGGAGAGGCCGATATTGTATGCGGTATTGATGCCTACGACGTCGAGGATTCCGAACGGACCCATCGGTGCTCCGGTCGCTACCATCCAGGTTTTATCGATCGTTTCGACGTCGGCAACTTCTTTGACGAGCAATAGCTGAGCGGCCTCCAGCAGAGGCACGAGCAGCGAATTCAAAATATAACCGGGCTGCTCTTTGTGGATCGGCAGCGCCACCATGCCAATGGATTTGGCGAAAGCGATAACCGCATCGAACACGTCACCGTTCGTTCCCGAATGCTTCATGATTTCCGCCGTGTTGTTCTTCCAAATTTCATTCGCGAAATGCAGGGCAAGGAACTTCCCGGGACGGCCGGTCGCTTCAGCAAACTGGCTTGGCAGAAGCGTGGAGGAGTTTGTCGCAAACACGGTATGCTCCGGGGCCGCTTCCCCCAGTTGCTTGTAGAAATCCGTTTTGATCTGCACGACCTCAGGAATCGCTTCGATCACGAGATCCGCGTCCGCTGCGGCTGTGCTCAAATCGCTCTGGAACGTGATCCGGCCGACTGCTGCATTGACATCTGCTTCCGAAGCGCCCAGATCCGCCTGATAACGCGGCTTCAAATTCTGAATTCTTTCCTTGGCGCGCTCCAAAGCTTCATCGTTAATATCATAAACCGTTACGTTAAAACCCTTAAAAGCAATTTGATAAGCAATTTGGCTGCCCAAAACGCCGCTGCCGGCAACCGTAATGTTGTTGAAGTTCATCGTCATTCGCCTCTTTCGGTTAGATGAGTTTCATCGGATCATCATTTAAACATATGTTTTGAACAATAATTTTAAACGTTTGTTCAATTCATAATGTACAATTTTAATGTCTTAATGTCAAATAAAAATAGTTCTTAGGGATCAGACGTAAAGTCTTCTCCGGGCCATGAAACAATAAAGACCGGACAGCTCTATGCGATCCGGTCTTCTTTATGTAAACTAACCGATGCCATGGAAATAGTCATCCACTTTTGCCTTTAGTCCTTCCGCAAGAACCCGCCAGCTTGCATAATCTTCCGATCTTCCTAGCTCTTCTTCACTCATGTCCAGCCAATAGGCCGCATCCGCCAGCTCGTACATATCCAGCAGCGTAATTTCGGCACAGGCGGGATTGTCCAGCGCCGACAGCATCGGCTCTGGTCCGTCGTCCCAATTATAGCCGTTCACGACCGCGTGCAGTATAACCGGCGAATTCAGCTCGCCAATCCGCCGGGTCATCAAGTCCAGCGATTCTTCGTACAGGATGCCGTCAACGATTCCCTCCTCATGTTCCGTCAGCGTAAGGCGGACGGCACCCTTCGTGCCGAGGAGCAGATCCGCCATCATCTTGTTCGTTCTCGCCGCATTCCATGCCGTACCCAGGATGCCAAGGGGGGAATCCAGCTTCGCCCCGCTCGCAAGCAGCAGCTTCACGGTGTCCGTCTGCTTGAATTTGACCGCTTTTTTCAACGCCGTATCGCCGAGTTTGTCTTCGGCTTCGAGATCAACTGCGGATTGATCCAGCAGCAGCTTGATTCCTTCCACGGACACCCGGTTCGTGATGAGCAGCATCAGCGGCGTTCTGCCGCGTGCGTCCCGTTCATTCGGTTCCAGCTGCTCCACGGCCATGCGGATCGTATTCAGCTCCTTCGATTTGCTTGCTTCGGTCCAATCCATGGTGTCATCTTCTCCCGTCTTCTGTTACCGAATCCACTCCACCAGCTGCTCCAGCTTCTCTTGTAAAGGAGGCAACTCCCGCTTGGCACGCTGGGCCAGCTTGCTCCGGCTTCCGAATATGCGGTACAGCACAGTTTCCCGTTCATAGTCTTCTTTGGGTGCGAGCTCCCTCCATAAGGCTTCGGCCAGTTCCGGAGTGTCGATTACCGCGGTCTTCACGGGCTTCGCCGAATCGTTCCCGCCCAGCAGAATGGATACGAACACGGGCATGAGTTCAGCCGTAAGGCCATGTGCATCGATAAAAGCATCTGCATAGCCGTCCTGCACGGACTGGTGCTCGGTATCGACCTGTTTCATGTATTTCATAACCAAAGGGTAGTACGCTTCGCTGTATAATCCCAGACCGAAAACCGCATAAGTTCCCGGCATGGCAGACTTTTCTCCCGGTTCCACGTCCCCATACCAGGCGAATTCCTCCATTGCCAGCTCCGCATACTCTGCAAGCCGCGGATACAGCGATGGATAACGGAGGGCATTCCCGAAAAATTGATGAAGCTGCGATTTGGCCAATTTGTTCAGCGGTACATAATGCTTCTCCCTGCTCTTGAAGGAAAGCTTGTACTCCTTCGAAAATCCTTGGTGCAGAAGAGAGATGATGTAATCCAGTGCTTCCCCGTAGGCCGCTTCTTCTTCGGACCGGAGCCGGATCTCGATCGTCTGCAGAATATCGTTCGCTTTGCCTTCAAACCGCTCGCCATTGCGCATACTTTCGATATGACCGCTTCCACGCTCCAGAAAGCCCGCAGCCTGTTCCGATCCGAGCAGTACGGCCAGATCCAGGTATTCCTTTCGGGTATCCGGATCGGCAGCTCCGATCTCCTTCGCCGCGTAAACAAAGAAGTCCAGCTCGTTTTGACGCGGGGCTTCATGGTCTCCCCCTTCCTTCAGCGTCCATTCCAGTCCATAATGACCGGTCCGCCGAAAATGGCGGGGCAGGAAACGCTCTTCGGCCCAGTCCTTCAATGCCCTGCCGAATTCGCCCTCCCACGCAGTCAAACGTTCTCGCTTGGATGCTAATTTGTTGCTGAGACGCCGAATGAGCGGTTCTACCGCCGATTGGCTTTGCTCGAAAACATCCGGATTCAGGAGCAGTCTCGCAAAGAAAAACTCATCCTCGCGGGCTGGGAGCACCGGAAGATCGGGCATGATTTTTTTATGTATGAACGTATCCAGCTGATTTTTCAAATCAAGGAGCTTCGTCTCATTTCGCAGATTATCGCTAAGCTTTAACGGACTGCCGTCCCGTTCAAATTCCAGTACGAACTCCAGCCGGTAATCGAAGAATGTCGGAACATAAGGACCATCGAGAAAGATACGCTTCAACCGCTCGAACAACGCAGGAAAAAGATCCTCGGTGAGTATCTCGTCCGTCAGCTCGGCAACGTAAGCTCCCGCGTCCGATCGATAGGAATCGTCACTCCAGTCGAACGGTTCGTACACATCGATATGGATTGTTCCGTAACCTTCCCTAAGCTTCGGTTTTCTCCAAGCGACTTTCAAGTAATTCATGATGCCTGCCTGGAGCTTGTTTCCTTTCGGCAGATCCCCAATTCTTCGATTCTCTTTGTCGTAAATTTCCGAAATCCGCGGCCAAACATCCTGCAAAAAGGCCTCAGCAGCCTGGTTCAAGGCTCATACCTCCCTTTATTTTTAACCGATCGTTTCGACCACGTTACCTTCGTTATCCTTGATGTGGGTTGGGACGATCTGAATGGCTACGCCCTTAAGTGCATCAAGTTCGACCCGCTGTGCTTGGGGAATTAATTTCAGGCTTAAATCAGCCGCCGTCTGCTCATCCAGCACCATTCTCACCTCGTTATCCTGCTCGTGGCATTCCGCTTGGTTTCCAGGCTCAAACACCGCACGGATCTCGGGTCCAACCAAGGTAAGACCTTTCCCTTTCATGATGCGTCCACGCAGCAGTTTCCCGATGATCCCTGCCTGTTTTGCTCCGAGACGAAGCGTGGCTGGGCTTTTGCTGAACAGGCCCTTTTTGCCCGGCGTCCACGCCAATTGGTCTACGTATAAGAATCCCGTATTTGAGCCGTCTGTCTCCATGCCGCTCTGAACCGCTTCCGTTACGTCCGGATACTGAAGCAGCGTGCCGCGTCCCAAATTCGTGATATAATGCGGCAGATACTTCAGACCGGCCTTTAGGACGCCCAGCGTGTTCCATGTTTGCATCGCTTCCAGTTCGTCTTTCGTGATGCCGACCATTTGCAAAAATTCCACTCTTCCATTCGGCGTATCCATTCCGGGAAGCTCCGGATCATGAACGAAAGCAAGCGCGGTCAGCTCCGTCTCCGAACCGAGGCAGATCGGGCCGTTCGCGTCCAGATAGTCGCCGGAACGGAACACGTTGCCGCTGTTAAATACGTATCTCCCCATGTTCTGAAGCAGATTCAACGCCCATGCCGGGGGCTCCTCCTCTTCAGCAGACCGGGTCAGTCGAAACGTTAATTCAAATCCATAGCCGCTTTCTTCAGCAATATCCGATTCCTTGTCATACAGCTCCGAGAAACCATATGTTACGAAATGCCAGTGGGGCTGCGGCGTATCGCTTTGATAAGCGCTGATGCCATCCAGCGGGTCCTGACCTCCCAGCGAATACGGAAGGAGAGTTCCGTAATGCTTGGGCTCCTGCTCTCCGTATACGTTCGATAATTGCTGATCGATTGCATCCCATCCGGATGTGTTGTTTTCTTCCGTCATCTCGTTTGTCATCCTTTCATCGTTTCCATCTGTTATGTATGCGCTCCTATACCCGCTGTACAACCTTTTTAAACGGGCCAGAGAATTATTTTATTATTTATGCTGCTATAAAAAACGAACTTGGGCTTTACCTGCTTCTTTTTTGATCTCATATAAAATTCAGAAAAAATTTCAATTGTTTAACTTCCATGGCATTACTCTGTATACTTCCGGTTCGGATTACATGATCATCGCGCCCCTTACTAAAATTTAAGAATGTCTTTCAAATTCCTCGATCCCCCTGGATCAGGCTAAATGGTTCGGTTCGATCGGCTTGCTCAGCCAATGCTCATCCGTCTGCACGTGATTCTGTCTTACAAATTTTGCCGAGCTTCGGATAAAATCCTGATAGGAAAAAGCGGATGCAAGTCTGACGACGTAACCCTCTTGTTCTCCCCCGCAACGGGACAGCTTGGTATAGCATGCCTTCGCGGCTTCCTCGCTCCACAGGCCCCTGTACAAAACCGGAACGACCGCCAAGCCGAGACGCAAAGCCCATTCCTCCGTTTCGTCCCAGGACAAACAGAGATTGTGTTCGTTCCATACGGAGAAGAGCATAAAGTAGCTTGGCAATGCGGCGTAAGAAAGCGAATGCTTGGCAAATACGTTCTCCCCGCATAGGCGATAGCCTTCCGGGATCAAATGCTTGATTCCGCCGTGCAGCGTCTTTACATAGTGTCTGGAAGGATGGTCCTTGCTGTCGAGTGATCTGGCATGGATGGCATCGGGATACATCGTGGTATTTTCACCATCCATTTTCTCGGTAATGACAACCTCTTGACCTTTAAAAGGATCCGTATTCCTCCATATCTTATCGTCATCCGTGTAACCCCGGGACCATGGCAGATGCATCGTCCTTGGATATTTGATTTTCATGTTCATCACCTCCTGCTGCCTTACATATCAGACGTTACTTCGCGTACGTATCCGCCTCCGCAAAAAAATACAGCTCTGCCAGCAGGTCTTCCCCCAATAGATGATAGATATTGGATGCACCTGCGTCCCCGCCATGCAAAATGTCCATATGAAACTCGACGAGGTGGACGACATGCAGGACGAAATCATCCTCGTAGCCAAGATCCTTCAGTACCTGGCAGGCAATGCTTGCCGATACATGTTCATGACCGTAATAGGAATAGTATCCGCGGTTTTCTTTCCACACTTTGCACAGCGGTTTGCCTGCGTCGTGAAACAGCGCCGCAAGCTGCATGGCCAGCAGATGCCTGCCTTCGTAGAATGCGTTGATGTAATCGAAAACGGCATGGGTATGCTCCGACAGCGTCTTGGAATGATGCGGATTTTCTTGATCGAATCCCAGCATGATTTCAAAGTACGGATTTACGGACAAATAGCCGAACAAATCTGTATGGTCAGGCTTGCTTGCGAGCAGCTGCTCCAGCTTAACGCGCTCCAGTTTCGTTTCGCCCTGCAGGTGAATCAGGTGCAGATCGGTGAAGCCTTCTCCGCATACCGGAAACTCGAAATTTTTGGCGTACTTGATCATGATCTTGTCATCCAGCCGGCGTTTCCTTGCCTGAATTCTCTCCCGGGCCGTTTCATACGGCACAGCGCATACGTGGCATTCAACCGGAACATCCTTGAACCGCTTCAGGAACTTATGCCTGCGGTCGCGACTGACGTTCGTCGCATCAAACACGACGTTTCTGCCGGATGCCAGCGCCTGTTCCATTTCCGCGAAAGCTTCGTCAAACACCACATACGTTTTCTTCTGCTTCGATTCGCTACCGAACAACCTCTGCCTGATTGTATCCGTCGCGACCAGCACGGCGCGCTTTTCTTTGCATAGTTCCTTGGCATAATGGCTTTTGCCGCTGCCCGGAATGCCCGCGAGTAAGTGAATGGCATTCATTGGTTATCACCTCCTTTCAAGCGTGCAAGGGCACAGCCCACCGGTTCATCCATTTTATATATTAAATAGTATAGGGAGCTTAGACATGAAAATCACGGGTCTTTGGATGCATCGGAAAACAGGTCTTTTCTCCTCCATCAGTCAAATTCAAGATGACATATGTCCAATACTGGAGTGGTTATCGCATTCTTAACCGGGCTCTCCTTCACTAAAGAATATTGCTCAGCGAAACCAAAACTATATTGACATTCGATATATCGAATATTATTATATCGATATACGATATATAATTCGAAAGGAGGAGCGGTTTTGAATTCGCCTGACGAAATGCTGCCTCTGACCGAGGCGTTTTATTATATTCTGATTGCTCTCTACAAGTCCCCGTCTCACGGGTATGGGATCATGCAGGATGCAGAGCACATGAGCGGCGGCCGGGTCAGAATCGGTGCGGGCACGCTATACACTGCGCTGAACACACTGCAGAACAAAGGCCTGATCGAACCCCATGCCGGACCTCAAGGTACGGACACGAGGCGTAAAATGTACGCCATTACCCTGTTAGGCAGGCAGGTCGCGCAAGCGGAAATCATTCGCCTGGAGGAGCTTTCGAAGGTTGGAAGACGCATGATATCGAGCGAAACGGAGTGATATCTTTTGGAACATTCATTGGAAAAACGCTATCGTCTGAACCTAAGCTGGGATTATGAACAGGAGGAACAATGGATTAACAAGCTGTCTGCGGAAGGATTGCATCTTGTAAAGCCAGGCGCTATGAAGAGTACTTTCGCAAAGAATTCTTCCGTCCGCTATACGTACTGTCTCGATTATCAGCCCGGACTGGGTACAACGGGACCCGCTCAGGAATACTTTGACCTGTATGGCGATGCCGGTTGGGAATATGTAACCTCCTATCACGGCATCTGGCATTATTTCCGCCGGGAATGGAGCCCGAAATCCGTCCAGAAACTGTACACGGACCGGGAGTCCCTTGCCGGACTGTACAAAAAAATGCAGCGTATCATGGCTGTGGTGCTGCTCTCCAATGTAACGACTTTCCTGGTTATGATGATCGGGTTGATCAATCGATGGAGTGAAATGATCTGGACCGTCGCAATCCCCGTCACGGTGATTTACGCATTCCTGTTCACCCTCCTTGGTTACGGGGTTATTAAGACCGGGCGGAAAATTAAAGAGCATATCGGTTAACAGCGCTCCGAAGGCTTTTATTGAGGATCAGGAAGCGTTGGCACCAGCTGACGCGGCGGCTGCATGCAACGGATAGATATCACCGTACACAAAAGCCATGGCTGGAACGGGATCGCGAACCTGCTTCCCTCTTCCGTACAGCCATGGCCTGGATGGATCAAACGCCAAATACTATTATTCCGCGTTTATTTCAATATGTTTTTAAAAGCTTCCGTCTGCTGCTTGATCCCGACCTCGGTCGCAAAGCGCTCGATGCTGGAGGCTCCGAAGAAGCCTTCAACCCCTTTAGTCCGTGAAAGAACGTATTCCGCATCTTCCGGTTCGGCAATAGGGCCGCCATGGCACAGGATCATGATGTTGGGATTCACCGCCTTGCCCGCGTCGCAGATAGCCTGGATTTTGTCCACGCAATCATCAAGGGGCAGCGCTGTTTTGGCACCGATCGTCCCCTTGGTTGTGAGCCCCATATGAGCAACAAGGATATCAGCCCCGGCTTCCGCCATCTTTTTCGCCTGCTCCACATCGAATACGTACGGTGTTGTCAGAAGATCCAGCTCATGTGCTTTCCGGATCATCTCGACTTCGAGATCATATCCCATCCCCGTTTCTTCCAGATTCGCACGGAATACACCGTCTATCAGGCCGACCGTAGGGAAGTTCTGCACACCGGCAAATCCCTGCTCTTTGAGCTGTTTCAAAAAGATATCCATAATCCGGAACGGATCGGTTCCGCACACGCCAGCGAGCACAGGGGTATCCTTGACGACGGGAAGCACCTCGTTTCCCATGTCCACTACGATCTGATTCGCGTCACCGTAGGCCATCAGACCCGCAAGGGAACCGCGGCCTGCCATCCGGTACCGCCCGGAATTATAAATAATGATGAGATCTACTCCGCCGGCTTCGGCACTTTTCGCCGAAATCCCGGTCCCAGCTCCCGCCCCCAGCAGCACATGCCCTGCGGACACCTCGTTTTTCAGTTCGGCTATAATCTCTTGTCTCGTTTTCATCGTATGATTTCCTCCTGTCGGATATGTTAGTTCACGCGGCTCAGCGTCTGACTCGTTTGCATCAGCTTCACCAATTTCTTGGCAGCTTCGACGGCAAAGGCCTGATCGTTAATATCTGTGTCTACTTCGATCAATTCGACTTTGTTCCGGTCAATGTTGTGCCGCAGCGTATCGAATAATACCCGGTCTTCCTCGATCCCATGGAACGGTTCGCCTTCGACATCCAGCATGGACACGCCCTGCAGAGGAAGCATGAGGACGGTCGGGCCCTCCGCCTGATTCAGCTTTCCGGCAATGATTTCGCCCAATCGGCGGTTCTCGTCTGCCGTCGTCCGCATCAAGGTGACCGACGGGTTATGCTTGTATAGATTGCGGCTTCTAAAAACCTCCGGTACAGTTTCAAACGGGCCGAAATTGACCATATCGAGCGCCCCCGTCGAGACGACTTGAGGCACTTTATGGCGACCTGCCGCTTCGAGCCGATGTGGCCCTGCCGCCAGCACACCTCCGACTAGCTCATCGCACCACTCGGTCGTCGTCAAATCCAGCACACCGTCAATGAAGCCGCCCTCGATCAAGCTCTCCATCGTTTGTCCACCGGTCCCTGTTGCATGAAATACGAGCACTTCGTACCCCTGCTCCTCCAAATATTCTCTTGCATGGTCGACGCAAGGCGTCGTAACACCGAACATGGTGGCGGCGATGAGCGGCTTTTTGTCCTGCGGCGGCTCAGATTCAAATTGTACCATGCCGGCCATGGCATGTACGGCATTGGTAAAGATCTTGGTCGAGAATGAATTAAGGCCCGCCACGTCTACGATGGATGGAAACATGACAATGTCGCTGGTTCCCACGTAAGGTGCCGTATTCCCTGAAGCTACTGTCGACACCATCAGCTTCGGTACGCCGATCGGCAGCGCTCTCATGCCGGCTGTGACGATCGATGTGCCGCCGGTACCGCCAAAAGAAAGAATACCGTCGAACTTGCCTTCCGCGTACAGCTTTGGTACGAGCTTCTCCATGCCTTTCGCCAAAGCTTCCGTCCCGGCTGCGCGGTCCCGCTTGGCCGCGATTTCTGTGAGGTCAAGGCCTGCCGCCTCCGCGACTTCGGTATTGGATACGTCAGGCGTAAACATGGGCTCGAACACACCGCTGTGGATCGTGAATGCGTTCAACCCCAAGCTCTCAATAATCGATTTTACATATGAAAATTCTGCACCTTTTGAGTCGAATGTTCCGGCAATGGCTATCGTTTTCACCGTATAACCTCCCTAGATTCTCCTTGAGATCAGGCACCTCGCCAGCCCAGCGGGCCGCCGCCGTGAACCTTACAACCCCATAATACAGCGCTTTCAACATAAAGTAATCGTATCCTTGTATGATCTTTATGTATATTTGTCCGATTCGCTGAAGCCGCAGCTATTCGCCGATTTGTTTCCGGTATACCTGCGGCGTGCAGCCCGAGTACTTCTTGAAGGTTTTGCTGAAATGCACATAGTCCGGATAACCGACGAGCTCCGCAATGCGTGCCAAAGAAAGCTTGGTATGCTTCATCACGTCCTGAGCCTTATGAATGCGGTACTTCGCGATATATTCGGGAAAGCTGCAGCCTACTTCCCTGTTGAAAAGCGCGCTGAGATGCGTTCTCGACACATGGATACGATCGGCCAATTCCGTTAGCGAGATGTTGTTCATATAGTTGTCGGCAATAAATTCTTTTACATAAGCCACATAATCGTAAGGTTCGCCGGCATGGCTCAGCTTGTCCATCAATGGTTCATCCTGCTCCAGCTGCCCCGTTATTTTGAACCGGTGCGTTGCCTCCACGATCGCCTCTTCCGTGGGAATCCGCTCGAAGCTCGAGCCACCGACATAACCCATCGCTGACGTATTGGCATACATGTACTGCACATCGATCGGCGTGTGCACAGGACCGCCATAGACAAGCTTGACAGGGTTTCGTCCGGACTGGTCGCAAACGGCAAAGATTTGTCTCGCGATTTCCGCTCCTTTTTCCAGCGAAAGTACCTTTTTCGTGCCCATTAAGCCTCCGGCCGTAACGCCCAGATGAGCGCAAATCACGTCCGCACCCGCGTCCAGCATGAAGGCAGCCTGCTCCGTGTTAAAGACGAACGCCATGGTCAACATCCCTCGCTCATGCGCAAGCCGTACCGCTTCGACTTCCTGCAAATAGGAAATTCCCTCTTCCTCCAACGCTTCACGGAACTGGCCGTCAATAAGTCCAAGCGTCGGGTAATTGATGATCCCCCCAAAGCCGCTCTGTTCGATACGTCCCAGATAAGACGGCAGATCGATCGTCGGATCCGTACCGCACAAGCCGAAGATGACCGGCGTATCGCCGACGACAGGCAGGATCTCCCTTGAGCCGAACTCCATGACCATGTCATTGCAATTCGCAAAAGGCAGCAGCCCCGCAATGGAGCCGAGCCCCATCTGTCTGAACCTTCCGGAATTCAAGGCAAGGATTAAATCTGCTCCGCCCTTCACCGCATATTTGGCCGATATTCCCGCCCCGGCGGCAACGCCGATCAGACGTTCCTCCGATTGAATCTTTCTGCACATGAGCTCTATGATTCGTTCTCTTTTCGCTGCCAAATTCATAATCCCCTTCGCTTCCGTTCAGGCCGCCGACATGCCTCGGTCAGCATTGCTTTATTTATTATTATAAAGATTGTTCACCTTGCCTGCACGTGCGGTGCCTCTCCAAGAAATTCATGGTAAAATACACTTGGTGTCTTGAAAGTACCGTATCTTAATAGAAGCGGAGCATGTTATGTCTAAAAGCAAGCTGTCTTACGTTCTTATGATTGCCGTAATGATCATTTTTTTGCTGTATATCGCATTTACTGTCCTGTACCAGGATCCTGATGCCTCGGCCTTTTTGGGATGGAAAGCCGACTTGAATCATCCTTTGAACCTGCCCATTTGGCTGACCGCGATGCGAGTACATGTCGTCTTCGCAGCCATCGGCATGATCGCGGGAGCCGTTAACTTCTCAAGAGCCACGAGAACCCGATACCCAAGGTTCCATCGATGGAACGGCTATACCTACTTTGCATCTGTCATGATCGTGGGACTCACCTCCGGTTATATGGCGCCGTATGCAACAGGCGGGCGAAGTGTCAGCATTGCGTTTAACCAGTTGAACATGCTGTGGCCGGCTTTTACGCTCATCTCCATTATCCAAATCCGCAAAGGGCGGGTGGAGAGCCACCGCAAATGGATGGTACGAAGCTATGCCTTTTGCTTCACCAATATGGCCATCCATCTCTTGACGTACACGATACGCACGCTTTCGGACTGGCCATATGCCGCGAGCTACCGGATCAGCGTCTTTGTTTCCATTCCGCTTTTGTACCTGGCTGCAGAGATCGTGAACCGAAGCGTCTTCCCAAAGAAAGACGGGGCCATTGAATGACGCTCAGCATTCACCGGGGTCCGCTTACCGCGTTACATGCAAAAAGCCGCTGATCAGCGGCTTTTCATCATTCTAGAGGTTATTGCCAAGAAACAGCTCCATTCACACCAAGCTGCGCCAGTTCATCATCTATTGCCTGGGAGATTACCTTCGTTACCGCCTCTTCCGCATCATGTATCCGCTTTTTCACATATATTTGCTTCGTTTACTACCCGTTCCGCTTTATATATTCGCTTATTCGTATACATACGTCTTAGCTACCGCCCAGACCCCATCATATATTCGCTTTTTCACATACATTCGCCTTAGTTACCTCGCCTGCCACATCATATATTCGCTTTTTCGCATACATTTGCTTCGTTTGCTGCCCATACCACTTTATGTATTCGCTTTTTCGTATACATACGTCTTAGCTACCGCCCAGACCCCATCATATATTCGCTTTTTCGCATACGCTCACCCCGGTTACTGTCCATCGCATCATATATTCGCTTTTTTGCATACATTTGCTTCGTTTGCTGCCCATACCACTTTATGTAGTCGCTTTTTCGTATATATACGACTTAGTTACCGCCCAGTTACTGTCCGCATCGCATCATATATTCGCTTTTTCACATACATTTGCTTCGTTTACCACACACACCCCATACTATATCCGCTTTTTCACATACATTTGCTTCGTTTACCACACACACCCCATACTATATTCGCCTTTTCGCATACATTTGCTTCGTTTACCACACACACCCCATACTATATTCGCTTTTTCACATACGTTCGCCCTAGTTACCACATCTGCCGCATCATATATTCGCTTTTTCGCAAACATTCGCCCCGGTTAATCTCCGCGTCTTGCATCATCAAGCTGGTGGACTACATCCCCAAAAATACATTTCTCGGGCATTCAGGAACTTTATCGTCATAACTATTCATGATAAAAGTAAGCATCGTCATAAGAGGACGATAAACCGATTTTAACAACGAAGGCGACCTTCACTGGGAATTACCCGGCAGGTCGCCTCTACTTTATTTCTTCAGTTCATAAAACTGGCATTCCCGCCGGGAATGATATGTCATGTCCCCGACATCCTTCTGCGTAATAATCGTCGTGTCCGTGAACCGCACGATATAGGTCATCGCATCAATCAAATGATCGTCGCGGAATACACGAATCGGAAGCTTCCGCTGTTCGGCTTCCTCGAAATCAGCTTCGCTGAGCAGCTCTCTAACCGTTGCCATAAATATGTTGATCTCCTTTTCCCATTCATTTGCGAGTCTTTCTTTTATTTTACGACATCGCAGATGAGTATACCAACCTCCAGGTATCATCAGCCCCGTCTTGAGTGAAACTTACCCGGAAGTTGGAGGATTGGAAGATTTATGCAGAAGCAGGAAGCTTCCCTTGGGCGATGCGAAGCTTCTCCCTGATTGCCTTCTCCCAATCCATGATCCGGCCCAGCGATGAACGGATTTGGTTGGACGCATTCACCATGGACTTCAGCTCAACTGCGGCGGAGATCGCATCCCCCTGCTTCACAGCTGATTTATAACGCTTGTCCGCAGCTGACTTCGATTGGTTCCAGCCCGTTATTTTTGAGTTCTCTGCCGTGATTTGCTTCTTTATAGGCTGGATTCCCGCCAACATATCCTTCACGGCCTTGGCCTTGACCGCTGCTTGTTTGCGGGCTGAGGAATATGCTTCCTTCTTCTGCTTGATCTCTTGGCGAGCATGATTGACAGAGGTCTTCATGCGGTTTCGTTTCAAATCATATAGAAGCGCCGATTTCGAGTCCTTGCGTTTTCTGGCTTCTGCCGCCTTCTTGCCAAGCTCCGCGTATTCAGCCAGCAGCGGCGCATATTTCTTCTGCACCTGGTCCGCCTGCAGCTTCAATGGATCAAGCTTGGTCTTATCAATCCGTTGCACGGCTGCGTTGATCCGCTTCAGCTCATCGTTATTCTGCTTGCGAAGCTGCTGGATCTGCTGTTTGTCCTCTTTGTTCAAGGACTCCACCGAAGTCCATGCATCATGCAGTTGCTCTACGCTGACCAAGGCCGCATCCCAGCCCGATTCTGAGGCTAATGCGCTTTCGGGCAGGCAGAGCAGCACAAGAAGCAAACTTAATACCGCTGCCAAGCCGACTTCGGCACGCTTACGCCAGTTTCTTCGATTTATCAACAACTTCATCTCCCATCTCGGCGGACGTCTCGGCGGGAAAAGAAAAAGCACCCGGCAAGACTAGGCCCGGGGCCTGTTCCTGCGAGGTGCTTCTCCCGCTTCCATCCGTATGTTTTGATCTTACTATACCTGTGAATCGGAGATGATGTCAATCCTTTTTTCGGAACATTTGTTCCCGTCAAAAAGTGGCCGGCAAGCTTAAGCGCCATCCCTTCCCGGTCTGAATTTAGCCAAGGACCAAATCATGAGCAAAGCGAGCACAGCCAAGCATATGCCGATGCTGAAGCGGTTCTGCTTATCGATGAGAAACAGAAGCGCGATAACCGCCAGGCTGACCACCGCAGCGCCTGTCACATAAGGAAATCCCCAAACTTTGAAGGATGGTTTCGAAGGATAGCGGGGACGCAGTTTCAGCTGCGAGAGCGCGATGCAAATCCATACAAGCAGCACCGCAAAACCCGGTACGGCCATCAATACCCGAAACAACCGGTCCTGCGCAATAATCCCCAGCATGGAGCCTGCGAGCAGAATGACGGCACACAGAAGCAGCGTATTGACCGGGCTGCCCTTACGGTTCGTCCTTGTCAGAGCCTTGGGCGCTTCGCCCGCCGCAGCCATGGAGAACAGCATGCGGGACGCGCCGTAAACGCCTGAATTCGCAGCCGATAATACCGCGGTCACAAGGATAAAATTCATGATGTGCGCAGCCCCGGACAACCCTGTTGACGAGAGCACCTGCACGAATGGACTACTGTCCGGGCCAAGCTGATTCCACGGAATAAGTCCGCAAATAATCAGAATCGGAAGCGTGAAAAACAGGATGATGCGCAAAATGAAATTACCGACTACCTTTGGCAAAATCCGTTCCGCATTTTCCGTTTCCGTTAACGTGAGACCGATAAGCTCAGACCCTCCATAAGAGAACATGACGACCAGCATCGCCGAAAAGACCGCGGACAGGCCGTTTGGCAGGAAGCCTCCCGAGTTCATGTAATTATGCAAATACGGGGTGTGATCGCTTGGGATGATTCCGAATATTAGGCACGCGCCAAGCACGATAAAGATGATGATCATTGCGATTTTAATGCCCGCTAGCCAAAATTCGAACTCCCCGAAGGTGCTTACGCTGAGTAAGTTAATCAAAATAATGAATGCCGCGCAGGCCAGGCTCAGCGTCCATAGCGGCACGCCCGGCAGCCAATACTGCAAAAAGCTCCCTGCCGCAATAATCTCGATGACGCACACCGACAGCCACATAAAACAGTACATCCAGCCCATGATAAAGGAAACCCGCTCCCCGAAAGCTTCGCGGACAAAATCTTTCATATTCCGGTTCGTATATACGGTAGCCATTTCCGCCATTGCTGCCATGACCACGAGCAAAAGCAGCCCGGCAATGATATACGTGATAATGACACCCGGGCCCGCCAGTCCGATCGTTTCTGCGCTGCCCTTGAATATACCCGTTCCGATCACGCCGCCCATAGCCATAAAACTGATATGTCTAGGCTTCAATTTTTTCTGTAAGGTACGATCTGTTTGTCCCATCCATATCCTCCTGGTATTTCATCATCATGACGATCTATTAATTCGAAACGCATAGTTCAGTATAACCTATTCAGCATCATTATGAATAAAAAGCTGTAGACGGCCTGAAAAATTAAACAAAATTTAAACGGAAATGACCTTTTCATATGTTATGATCGTACTCGGCTGTATTTCAGGCCTATATTTGATCCCAAGAATGGCGGTGTTACCCATGCTACATTCCTATCTGTTTCCCATTTCTTATGCCTTTATGTCTTTCCCGATTGCGGCGCTGCTCTTCACCCTGCCGTTCCTGATCGTTCAATACCGAAAATACGGTTACGTGAATAAAGTGCGGGCATTCGTACTATATCTGTTTCTTCTTTATCTGTTGAACGCCCTTTTTCTGGTCATTTTGCCGCTGCCGGCTTCCCGGCATAATGCAGAGCTCGCCTCCGGAGCCCTGCAGCTGCTTCCGCTGAATTTTATTCTCGATATTTTGAAGGAAACGTCGGTCACCGGCTCCGATCCGTCGACGTACATTCATCTGCTGAAAGAACGGGCGTTTCTGCAAGTGGTGTTCAATATCGTCCTGACGGTTCCCTTTGGCATGGTGCTAAGATATTATTTCCGTACGGGCTTGATTCGCTCGATTTTCATCTCATTTTTGTTTTCCCTATTCTTTGAAATCACCCAGCTGACAGGCATTTATGGGCTGTATGATCATGCGTACCGCGTGTTCGACGTGGATGATCTGATCATGAACACGCTCGGCGGCATTTGCGGTTATCTGGCCGCAGAATGGATATCCGGGCTTCTGCCGCGAATCGAGAAGCTCGACGAGCATGTCGATCTGTCCACCAAGAGAGTATCGTATACGCGCAGAGCCATCGCTTTTTTGATCGACTCCGTGATCTGGCCGATCCTGATGGCCATCTGCTTCCTGCTTCATATCCGCGCATCCTTCTGGATCGCCACTGGACTATATTTCATTGGAGTGCCTTGGCTCACGAACGGGCTTACGCCAGGAAAATGGATAGTACGCATCCGCTTGGTTAAAGAAGGTTCGCGAATCACACTGGCTGCGCTTTTGAAGCGATACGGGCTGCTGTATTGGGTGTACTTCGGAATCAATCTGCTGCTCGCAGGCTCCCTTGACCAAGTGCCGAATATTGCCAGGCTTTTGATCAGCGTCACGGCTTTTGCCATCAACGCTTGGTTTGTTATCCATGTCGTCATGCATGTGTTCAAACGAGATTCGAAGTTGTTCTATGAAAAAATCAGTAGTACCCATCATATGATCTTATGGCAGGCGCCGTCCGCGCCAACAGAAAAAGAGCCCGCTTAAGGGCTCTTTTCATTTTCTGCAATATTAATCCGAAGCGCTTGCGCAATATCGAGCAAAGCTGCGGCTTTGCGGTCGGAAAGAGGGCAAACGATGCGTCTTTTGTCAGGAGAAAAATCCGGCGGCCGGCAGCACCTCCGTGTACCCTCGTTGTAACATCAATGCCATAAAGCCGCTCACGGATGTTTCCCGCAGCAGCTTCTTGACATCACACTAGTGATTTCGGATCGTGTTCAGTGAGGCAAACGCAAGCGGCACAAATCCCTCTGAAGCTTCTCTCTGCGGGATATCCACATGGAAAACGTAGCTGCTGCCATCAAGCTCCTTCACGATATATTCGCTCATCCCGCCTTTGCCTTGAACGGTCAGGTACAGGCTTGCGTCCTGCATCGGTTCAGGGAGTTCGCCGCTCTTCAGCTTCATGACGCCGCCGTGCTTTCCAAGCTCTTCTTGCCCTCTTAGCTCAAGATCCTCCAGCTCGAAGCCGGAAGGAAGCTTCTCAATCCGGACCTGGTAACCGGGATCTACGTTCATGTACAGAAGGTTTCTGCCCGGATCGAATGTGAACTGTTCAAAACGGTACAAGGAATAGCCGTCACCGTGAACCAGCTTGGCGGTTCGCTGCTCCTGCATGCCCTCAAGGGTTACATCGATTTTCATCTCAGCAGGCAGCGCGTTATCCATCGGCGAACTTCCTTCCTTTGACCCGGATGTCGATATGTCCTTTAAGACAAGCTGCTTGAGCGAATCATCGCCTTCGATCGCTTTCTCCTCGTATTGAAACACCACCTGCTGCTCGGCCCGGATGCTTTGCAGCTTGGACTGAAGCTCTTCTCCAAATTGTAAAGCCATCGGTTGTCCGTCCACAATAATTTCAACCGTGTGAGAATCCGCAAGCCCGGTAAAGCTGCCTTTACCTTCCTTTGTCACCTCAGGCTTCTCTTGCGGCGGACCCGCCGGTTGGGGAGCCGGACTTGGCGTTTCGTTATCCGGCTTCGCCTGCGGCTCGTTCACCGATTGATTCGGATTTTTCCCGGGAGACGGTGTCCCTTTATCGCTTTCGCAAGCGGTAAGAGAACCGACCAGGAGGACCGCAAGCAGCAGCGAAGCTATATTAAATTTACGCATGCTCATCGTAATGATCTCACCTCCATCCCTATTGACGGAATCTCGTAGCGATAAGTTTCACCTGGCAAGCTCCGTTCAGCGATCATTATCCTGTCGTTTTCAGCTTCAAAGTAACATGAAGATGCCCCTCCAAATCACGTGGAGGGGCTGTGTACGATCTATTCAAGGAAGCTTTCTAACATTGCTAACCAATGGTCCTAATCCTATGTTTGTAACGCAGTTATACGATGAATCTATGTTGCCAATCCCTTGACCGGCTCGCTTTCCGTTTGACCAAACGATACGTTGATCCCTTGCTTCAATTCGATCTCCTCATTCTTGAAGGCGATCTCAAGTGTAAAACAGAACGGCGTTTCGACTCCGCGGATCGTAAGCGCGAGCTGGTCAGGCGTGCTCCAGGTAAAACTGGAAGCGAACAGTTCGGTTTGCGGGTTAAACAGCTGCAAGGATTCTACGATCCATTCTTGGCGCCCTAGTTTCAGCCTGCGTTCTCCTTCTGCGGTCATCAGAGTCAGTATGGCTTCATCTGTCCCGAAATCCAGTTGAAGGCCGCCAATTCCCATTTCATTCTCTTCGAGCCGGTAACGAATTCCGTTTATTTCCTCTTCCCGTTGGGAATCAGGCTCAAACCGCGGAGGATCCAAATGCAGCTGCTTCAAGCGCTCCTGGAGCTCCCCCGTCCACTCGTTAGCTTCCAGCGGCTCCGGCTGAAATGCATCCAGCAGGTGATCCCAGACACAGTTCAAAACGCCTTGGAGATCGTTTGTTCCTGAGGTCATTGCGATGACGGCGTCATACCGAGGAAGAACGATGCAGAATTGGCCGAACGCTCCGTCTCCACGGTAAGCATCGTGACGACAGCGCCAGAATTGATAACCATATCCTTGCGCCCAATCGCTGTCATCTCCGCTGCCGTTTGCGATCTGCTTACCCGTTGCTTCTTGAATCCAGGCTTCCTCAATAATCCGCTGTCCATGCCATATGCCTTTTTGCAGATACAGCTGCCCGAATTTCGCGATATCCTCGGTCGTAACACTTAAACCGAAACCTCCGGTATGTATGCCGCGCGGACATGTTTCCCAAGTTGGCTGCCGGATGCCGAGCGGTTTAAACAAGCGGGGCTGCAAATACTGCAGCAAACTCTCTCCTGCTGCTTGCTGCAAAATGGCCGAGAGCATATAGGTGGCACCCGTATTATAGAGAAAATGCGTGCCGGGTTCATGGACGACAGGCAGCTTCAGGAATGCTTTTACCCAATTGCCGTCTTCCGATGCATGAAGCGTATCCATCGTATCGGTGTCATGGCCGGTTCCCATCATCAGCAGATGACGTATTTGCATGGCGGCCAGATGGGATGACACTTCGCTCGGCAAATCTTCCGGAAAATAAGAAACCACCGGATCCTCTAGCTTCAGTATTCCCTCCTGCACAGCCATGCCGATGGCGGTCGAGGTAAAGCTTTTGCTGAGCGAGAACAACATGTGGGGAAGTTCCGGCGAATAAGGATTCCACCATCCCTCTGCCGCTACCTTTCCATGGCGCAACAACATAAAGCTGTGAGCTTCAATCTGACGTTCTGCCAGGCTGTCCAAAAAGCCGATAACGTTTTTCGAGGAAATGCCTAATTCCTCCGTGCTTTTTCTCGGAAGCGATACGTCCGTTTGCCGCATACAATCACACTCCTGATATTAAAGTTTTCATGCTGGGCAATGCTCAAGCGTTTCAATGTAAAAAAGAGCGATTAATATATACTCATTATACATAATTTAGATAATGTGGATAGGAGTTAAGTTACCCTGCTGAATCAGGAATGGAGGTTAAGTGGATGGGAAAAACCCGAAACTACTTCTTCTGGCTGCTGATTGTCGTGTTCATGCTTGGTGGATGCTCCAACAATTCGTCGACCCCTAATCAGAAAACGCTTACATTATGGTATTGGAACCGTAGTCTGGACGACAATCTGATCCAGGCCGTACAAAAGCAATTTCCGGACGTGCGCATCAATGCCCAAAAGATCGGCGGTGATTTCAAATCCAAGCTCAAGACTACCCTGGCGGCCGGCAGCAACGGACCCGATATCGTTGCATTTAACGATTGGGTAACTGAGCTGTTCCCCAATGCTGACCGTTTCGTCAATCTGTATGATCTGGGCGCGAAGGAGATTGAGCCGGATTACTTGGATTGGAAATGGCAGATGGGCGTGACGCCGGAAGGCACCATGATCGCAATGCCGATCGATACCGGACCTACCGCCTTATTTTACAGGGAGGATCTGTTTCGCCAGGCAGGTCTTCCGGCCGAACCCGAAGAGGTTCATAAGCAGATGGGCACCTGGGAGGATTATTTCAAGGCAGGACAACAGCTGCAGCAGGTGCTCGGAGGCAGCGTGAAGCTGACCGATAACATCAGCGGCATCTATACGCAAGTCAACGCACAATCGGACAAAATTTATTTTGACAAAAAGGATGAATTCATCGGAGAAACCCCGGATTCATCAATGAAGAAAGCCTGGGATCTTGCCGTGCAAGCATCGCAAATGGGACTTGTAGCGAATGCCGGCACCTTCAGCTCCGAATGGAATGCCGCGATGAACAATGGCAAAATTGCTTCCTTCGTCGGTGCCGTGTGGTGCAAGCAAATTCTGATGGATGCGGCTCCCGCTACGGCCGGCAAATGGCGCGTCACCAGGGCACCGGGAGGCGACGGAAATAATGGCGGCTCCTTCCTCGCAATTATGAAAACAAGCAAGCATTCCAAAGAAGCCTTCGATGTGATGAAATGGCTGATGAATCCGGATAACCAGGTCACGGCCTTTAAAGATATTAACCTTTTCCCTTCCGCTTCCAAGGCTTTGGATGCTCCGGTCATGAAAGAACAAGAGGACTTTTTCGGCGGCCAAAGCACCGGAGATATTTTTACCGAATCAGCCCGTAACGTCAAACCGGCGTATTTCGGCAGCAAGTATGCGAATTTGAATGGTATCGTGAGCCGGGAGCTCCAGTCCGTCGCTTTGGGCAAAAACCCGGATATAGCGTGGAAATCCGCCCTGAAACGCGTGAAAAAAGAACTGCTTCGCTAAACGAAGCATTCCGTTTCATACCATCAACTGGGGAGGTTGAAATGTATGGGAGCACCGCTTCGACAACCGCTGGAACCGAATCGAACGTATCCGGTCTCCGGCAAACGCAAATTATCTTCGGAAATCTGGAGGCACCGCAAGGAATACTTGGCGATATCCCCCTTTTACATTCTGTTTGCCGTCTTCGGATTGTTTCCGATTCTGTTCTCCATGTACCTGTCTTTTCAAAAATGGGACGGCATCGGCGATATGACCTTCAACGGCATCAATAACTACCGCTTTATGCTAACCGATCCGGAATTCTGGAAAGCCGTGGGCAATACGCTCCGGATCTGGGTCTATTCTACGGTACCGATGCTTTTCTCCGCTCTTGTCGTTGCTTTTCTTCTCAATGCTTCGTTCATTAAATTCCGCACGTTGTTCCGCATCGGCTACTTTCTGCCGAACGTCACGTCCCTGGTCGCGGTATCGATCGTTTTCAGCACCATTTTCTCTAACAATTACGGCCTATTGAATTATGTCATCACACTGTTCGGCTTTGATCCTGTTGAATGGCTGAACCATACTTGGGGCATCCAGCTGGCTGTATCCTTCATGGTCATCTGGCGCTGGGTCGGCTACAATGCGGTGATTTACCTTGCAGGGCTGCAGAGCATTCCGTCCGTACTTTATGAAGCGGCCAAAATCGACGGTGCCACCGGTGTTCAATCCTTCTTCCGTATTACGCTTCCGAATCTTCGCCCTATTATTCTGTTCACCCTCATCACCTCTACGATCGGCGGCATGCAAATATTCACGGAGTCGCAGGTGCTGGTCGGCAACGACGGCGGCGCGAACGGCGGTGGTCTGACGATTGTCCTGTATTTGTACCGCGAGGCATTCATCAACAACTACTTCGGGTACGGCTCTGCCGTGGGCTGGGGCATGTTCGTGCTCATTGCCCTGATCTCCATTATCAACTGGAAAGTGGTTCAGGGAAACGGAGCGAAATAATGAACAATACCTATCGGGAGGGATTCATATGCTGCGGAGCAAAAACGTTTTATTGTACCTTGGCCTGATCCTCGGACTGATGGTCTCCGTCTTTCCGTTCTACTGGCTGGCTGTCATGGCGACACGAACCACGCCCGAAATTTACAGCTTTCCGCCAAAACTATGGTTCGGTACGCATTTATTCGATAATATTTCCCGCGTTTTCGATAACATCAATTTCTTTCGGACGCTGCTGAACACGTTGTTCGTCGCAACGGCAAGTACGATTCTGGTGCTGTTCTTCGATTCGCTTGCCGGCTATACATTCGCCAAATTCACGTTTCCGGGCAAAAAGTGGCTGTTCGTGCTTCTGCTCGCCACCATGATGGCCCCCGCCCAGCTGTCGCTCGTCCCTTCCTTCGTCATTATGACCAAACTGGGCTGGGTGGGCTCATTTAAGGCCTTGATCATCCCGGGCATGGCGAATGCATTCGGCATATTCTGGATTCGCCAGTACGCGGAGGACTCCGTGCCCTCGGAACTACTGGATGCAGGCAAAATCGACGGCTGCGGCTTTTTCCGGCTCTACTGGAGCATATCACTGCCCATTTTGCGGCCTGCTCTCTCCTTCCTTGGAGCCTTTACCTTCATCGGCGCCTGGAACGACTATTTATGGCCACTGATCATTCTGAACGATGAACGGAAATTTACGCTGCAGGTGGCTTTAGCTTCCTTGAACGGAATATACACAACCGATTACGCAATGATTATCGCCGGCACGCTGCTTGCCGTCATCCCGCTCATCATCATGTTCCTGTTCGTCAGCCGGCAGTTCATTTCGGACATTGCCGCAGGCGCGATCAAGAGCTGACGGGCGAGTCTTCAAAATTCAAAGGCACGGGGAAACGATTGGGGTTATACTAAAAGGGATACCGAACAAACTGGAGGACTTATCGCTGATGAAAAACTTCAATCACATGCTTGAAAAATACGCTGAACTCGTCATCCAAGTGGGCGTCAACATTCAGCCCGGACAGGTGCTGCTGGTACAATCTCCGTTGGAAGCCGTGGACTTCACTCGCCATGTTGTTGCGAAAGCCTATGAGGCCGGAGCTAAATTCGTTCAGGTCGATTGGGATGATGAGAAGATCACCCGAATCCGCTACGAAAAAGCGGCTGACGATTCATTCGGATATTATCCGAAATGGCAGGCAGACACGATGGAACAGCTTGCTGAAGGCCGCGGCGCGGTTTTACATATTAAAGTGCCTGATCCTGAGCTGTTCCGCGGCATCGATTCTTCCAAGGTTTCCACAGCCGTGAAAGCGGCTGCCGTTGCCCGGGAAAAATACCAATCCTATGTGCGCAGTAACAAGGTCACGTGGTCGCTGATCAAAGCCCCGACAAAAGCGTGGGCCGACAAGGTGTTCGCCGATCTTCCGGAGGAACAGCGTGTCGACGCGATGTGGGAGGCCGTCTTCCAAATGAACCGGGTGACAGAAGACAATGATCCGGTCGCTGCCTGGAAGGAACACATCCAGACGCTGAAACAGAAACAGGAATTTATGAATAACAAGCGCTACAAAGCCTTGCATTACCGTGCTCCTGGAACCGATCTGCACGTAGAGATGCCTGAAGGCTATCTGTGGCTAGGCGGCGGGGATCATAATGAAGAAGGCAACTACTTTGTCGCCAATATGCCGACCGAAGAAATCTACACCATGCCTCACCGTACCGGCGTGAACGGCACCGTCACGAGCACGCTTCCGCTGAACCTGAACGGCCGCCTGGTAGAAGGAATAAAGATAACGTTCAAGGATGGCAAGGTGACGGAATATGACGCCGTTTCCGGTCGTGAGCATTTGACATCCCTGCTCGAAACCGATGAAGGTGCCTCTTACCTTGGGGAAATGGCGCTTGTTCCTTTCGACTCGCCCATCTCCAAGATGAAGCGGGTATACTACAACACCGGTATCGATGAGAATGCTTCCTGCCATTTTGCGCTCGGCAGCTCCTATCCGGTGAACATCGAAGGCGGCACAAAGCTTAGCAAGGAAGAACTGCTTGCGCGCGGCGCAAATGTCAGCCTGACGCATGTCGATTTCATGGTCGGCTCCGAGCAGCTGGAGATTGACGGCGAACTGCCGGACGGCACGATTGAGCCGGTGTTCCGGAACGGGGTATGGGCTAACTGAAACTGAACACTAGCATAACTTTAAAAGGACTGCTTTCCGGTGTATGCCGGAGCAGTCCTTTTTTCAATAAAAATCAGTGTTGAGAAGCAATCATTTCAAGCTTCGACTCATCAAGCTCCAGTATGATCGGACAGTGATCGCTTCCCATCACCTGCGGGTCGATCCGCGCATCTATTAGCGCGGGCACGAGCCGTGCGGAGACGAGGAAATAATCAATCCGCCAACCGATGTTCCGCTCCCTTACCTTCGGCATGAAGGACCACCACGTAAATGCATCATTCCGCTCCGGGTTGAAATGCCGGAAGGAGTCCACGAAGCCTGCGCCTAGAAGCTCCGTCATTTTGCCGCGTTCCTCATGCGTGAACCCGGAGTTGCCCACATTGGACTTCCAGTTTTTGAGGTCAATCTCCTGGTGGGCGACGTTCAGATCACCGCAAATGATGACCGGTTTCTTCGAATCGAGTGTCGTCACATATTGGCGAAAGCGCTCCTCCCACTCGATTCTCAGTTCCAGACGGGACAAATCCCTTCTGGCATTCGGCGTGTACACGTTGACCAGGTAAAAATGTTCAAACTCCAAAGTGACCAGACGTCCTTCGGCTTCTTCATTCTCCTCCATGCCATAATAGACCGAAAGAGGCTTCCTTTTCGTGAAGACCGCTGTACCGGAATACCCTTTTTTCAGCGCATAATTCCAATATTGGCTGTATTCTTCACCTGTCTCCATGCAAATTTGCCCTTCCTGCAGCTTCGTTTCCTGCACGCTGAACATATCCGCGTCCATTTCTTTGAAATACTCGTTGAATCCTTTATTGACGCAGGCTCTCAAGCCGTTGACATTCCATGACACCAATTTCATATCGTTATATTCTCCCAAGTATTATTCTATTCTATGAATTCTTTATGCTAATCGCTTGAAACCGTACAACTTATCATAGTGTACCATATCTGCCCCACGCACGTTTATCTCGGCTAATTACAACTTCTTCACGCCATATGTACGTTCCTATGGTAAAATAGCAGAACTGCTGTCTTCACATCTTGAAAAGAAGGAACTGAATAATCCATGAGATCATCCGTAACAGTCAAATCTTTTAATTTTCTTTTCTTTGCTCTCCTGTCGATGTTTATCCCGTTCCTGCCGCTCTATTTCAGCGAACAGGGTTTGAATGAATCGCAAATCGGCACGATTGTAGGGATTGGCGGTTTCATTACCCTGATCGCCCAGCCGCTCTGGGGAATGATCAGCGACCGGACCCGAACCATCCGCAAAGTATTGCTCATTCTCGTACTGTGTACTTCAGTGACGGGTTATCTGCTATACAGCACCGATCATTATGCCTTGATTATTGTCTTCGTCATGCTGACGTACTTCTTTCTCATGCCCATCGATCCGTTAACGGAAAGCCTGAACTTCCGGGTGGCCGAATCTGCGGGAATCAGCTATGGCTCTCTCCGGACCTTCGGTGCCTTGGGTTACGCCGTCATGTCGCTGCTTGCCGGATATCTGATGACACGTTATGGTGCGCATAGTCTCGGTTACACCTTTGCAGGACTCGGCTTACTCAGCCTGATTGTGACCTATTTCATGCCGGATGCGCCAGTTTCGAGCAAGCCCGTAACGATGAAAAGCTTGAAGAGCTTTCTGAGCAACAAGGAAACGCTGCTGTTTCTCGTCCTGGTCTTCATCAGCTCGATTCCGGCACGGATGAACGACACGTTCCTCGGACTCTACATCAAGGACCTGGGAGGCAAACCTGATTTGCTCGGCCTGGCATGGTTCCTTGCTGCAGGCAGCGAAATTATTGTGTTCTCCTTAAGTTTCTGGTGGCTGCGCAAGAATAAAGAGCTCGCGATCATCTCCATTGCCGGAGCCTTCTATTTCGTCCGGTTCTTTATCTCTGCATGGATTACGGACCCGAATTGGCTGGCATATATCCAGCTTCTGCAAATTATGACGTTCCCGGTATTCTATACGGCGGCCATTCAGTATTTGTACAGCATCGTTCCCGTTGAATGGAGAGCAACCGGTCAAACCGTGCTTGCACTGCTTTTTTTCGGAGTATCAGGCATTCTCGCCTCCTTTGCGGGTGGTGCGCTGTATCAGGCGTTCGGAGGCAAAACGATGTATCTCACCATTTCCGTCATGTCATTCATCGGCATGCTTTTCGGCATATTCCTCTATCGAATGTATGGAAGAAAGAAGTCGGGTGAAGTTTCATAGATTCACAACCGCTTAAGGAGGTGCCTTATGGGCCATGTAGAGGATATCCTGGCAATGGATTTTGCTTATTTAGAGACTTTCACGGAACGCATCGATACCGAATGGGGTGCTTTGTTCTGCAATGAACGGCAGGTGAATTACTATGATGCCAATCATGCCCACATTAGCAGCGAAGTGCTCGATCCGGATACCGTCATCGATGAAGTCGTAACATTTTACGAGTCAAAGGGAATTATACCGAGGTTCTATATTTACAATCCGGAGCAGCAAGGCCGTTTACTCGAGGCGCTGGCCCATCATCATTTTCTTACCGAAGAATTAATCAGTCCTGTCCAGCTGTGGGACGGGCATCTCGAATCCATGAGCCTGCAACCGCCCACAACGACAATCGAGCGCGTTGATGCCCATAACGTGCATGAAGCGCTGCATATCGAATGCAGCATATCGGAGTTCGGTGGCAAGGAAACGATGGAAAAGGTGTTTATGGAGCAGTGGAATCATCCCAACTATATGCACTTTCTCCTCCGTCATGATGGAACTGCGGTGTCTACCGCCTGCATCTTTGTACATGAAAATCAAGCGAGACTAGAGAGCGTGGCCACCCTGGAAGCATACCGGGGAAAGGGATTCATTGGTCAATTGATCCGGTTCGTTCAGCATGAATCCTCCAGGCAAGGGATGCGTAAATTATGGGTGTTCCCCATCAATGAATCTGTCGAGCGAATTTATGGCAAGTACGGCTTCCATACGCTGGACAGCCTGAAGTCGGTTCACGCTTTCGCGCGCGGCCGCAGCATCCGTGACATCCATGCCTCCCATAGCTGATCGGATGCGAGCTTGGAAACAATCAAAGGCGGCCTTGCAACGCATATGCGTGAGGGGTCGCCTTCCTTATTATTCATCGATTAACCTTGGAATGTATTCCAGCCCGTAATGAAATTCTTTTCCACCCACTGGAGGTGATCCGGATCCTCGTATTTCCGGGAACGGCACTCAATGACATAAATCAAATCCAAATACAGGTCATAGAGCTTTCGCCGCTCTTTCTCGTGCGGAGCATCAAACCGGCTGCCGTATCCCCGATAAAATGCGTTTGAATTCTCCATATGGCTGAAGTAATACTCAAACAAAGGGTCTCCCCATAATGCGCGTTCCCAATCGATAATTGCCGTGATGCGGCCTTGATCCACGAACACATTTCCGCTCCATAAGTCCCAGTGAACGAGCCTCGGCTCTGTCACCTCATTCAAGATCGGCAGTTTAGCTGCAACCGCCTCTTCAATCTGCTCGTATACAATAGGCAGCCGGACGCCGAATTTCCTGCCATCCGACAGCAAATCGGACATCAGGCCGCTGAAAGCCTCCCGCCAAGTCGGATAGGCATCTTCACTATTTTCAAAAAATGGTCCGAAAGCGCTGCCCGCGTACTCATTGATCTGCCGGTTGTAACGCCCCAGCTCCTCTTCGATCGCATCCTGCTCATCCTCGGTTAGAGAATCCTTAACGAGATTGTATGGTTGGCCCGCGACCTTCTCCATAAAGAAATACTCGCTTGGAATCAAGTTAAAACTCGTATCATATGCATAGACCTCCGGTACCGGGATGGCCCCCTTCTCATGAAGCAGCTTCAATACGCCCACTTCATTACTCATAATGTGCTTCTCACAGGTGAGTGTCTCCACCTGATTCTCCGGCGCCACCTTCAGAATCACGCTTCTGCCATCGCTAAGCAGCAGATCGTACGCTGTATTAAACCAACCATTATGAAGTTCGGCATAATCATGGATGCGGATCTCCCTGCCGAAATGTTCGTCAACCAGTCTTCTGATTTGATCCCTTGTCAATTTCGCTTTCGTCATGCTTTCCATCGTCGACACCCCCTATTCCAGGCAAGCTTATCTTTCATGGTCATTCTATCCATATTCTATCAATCTATCAATCTATCAATCTATCAAACTCAGAGGAATCTAAATTCGGGATGAATGCAAAAAACCTCAGGATTGGGGGCTTAACGCCCTCTCCCGAGGTTTTGAGACTGCCATCTAAGCTTGCTAGGCTTGGTCCACAGATGCTTGGCCTTGGGTTACACCGTGCACTTCGTACATGGTTACTTTGGTGCTGATGACGTGTGCCGGAGGCTCCTGTCCCTTTTTAGCCCGATGCCCCTGCAGATGTACGTCACTCTTTTCCCAGTTCTTCCAAGCATCCCGCGATTCCCAGCGGATCATGACGAGAACTTCCTCTTCTTCCCTGCTGATTTTGGAACTCATGATCGTCTTATCGACCAGCCCCTCCATGGCATCGATTGGTCCAGGTTTACTAAACCTTGCCACCACTTGCTCGGCGCTGCCTGCCGTTACAACGATTCGCCGCATTTGAATAAACATGTATACTGCCTCCTTCTATGTATGAGTTATATATGAACAATTGATTTCATCCATCCTGGTTATTTTATTTGATAATGATTATCAATGTCAATTTAAAATTCTAGTTCATCTTTATATTCTCCACATTCTCCGTCTTGCGGTTTGTCGTTTTGCAAAAAATTGATACAATAGGAAGGAGTATTTCTGAAAATCTCATTTAGTATTCTTTATTGGAAGAGAGGACACGTACAATATGATCATTAAACCGAGAACACGCGGATTCATCTGCACCACCTCGCATCCTGCAGGCTGCGCGGCACAAGTCCAGGAACAAATCGACTATGTGCAGTCCAAACCGGAAATCCAGGGTCCGAAAAACGTGCTTGTGATCGGCGCTTCCACGGGATACGGACTTGCAGCGAGAATCACCGCAGCCTTTGGCGCCCACGCCAATACGGTTGGCGTATACCGCCCGAGCGCCGGCTCCGAAAAACGCACGGCTTCGGCAGGCTGGTACAATTCCGCAGCATTCGAAAAGGCGGCCCAAGCTGCCGGTCTGAAATCGTTCAGCGTTACCGGGGACGCTTTCGCCAAGGAAACGAAGGAAAAAACGATCCAGCTGATCCAAGAACAGCTGGGCAAAGTGGATCTCGTCGTATACAGCGTGGCTTCCGCCCGCAAAACCGATGCCGAAACCGGAGAGGTATACAACTCCGTCCTGAAGCCCATCGGTAAACCTTTCACCAACAAAACCGTCAATTTCCATACCGGTGAAGTCACAGAAATCACATTGGAGCCCGCTACCGAAAAAGAAATTCATGATACGGTCGCTGTCATGGGCGGCGATGACTGGGAAGACTGGATCCAGGCGCTGCGCGGTGCTGAAGTACTCACGGAGGATGCTACGACGATCTCGTTCTCGTACATAGGTTCGGAAATTACGCAAGCCGTCTACCGCGAAGGTTCCATCGGCCAGGCGAAAGACCATCTTGAAGCGACAGCACTGAAAATGAATGAGCAGCTGAAGGCTACCGGCGGACGGGCTTACGTGGTCGTCAGCAAAGGACTGGTTACCCAATCCAGCTCGGCGATTCCGGTGGTTCCCCTCTATATCTCTTCGTTGTACAAGATCATGAAGGAGAAAGGGCTCCATGAAGGCTGTATCGAGCAAACGTACCGCCTGTTCACGGATCGCCTGTATCTCGACGGTGAAACGCCGGTTGATGAATCCGGCCGTATCCGTATTGATGACTGGGAGCTTCGCGAGGATGTACAAGCCGAAGTGGTGAAGCTATGGGACAGCGTGACAACGGATAATATATATGAGCTTACGGATCTTGAAGGCTACCGACGCGAGTTCTTCCAGCTCTTCGGATTTGAGACGGATGGCGTGGATTATGAAGCCGACGTGGACCCCGATGTCAAGGTTCTGAATTCCATCTAATCAGATGAAGGATTGATCAAAAGACCTGCCGATAAGCGGCAGGTCTTTTGCTGTATTTCGCCCTCTCCCGGTACGCAAAACCAGCATGTTTGGCTCAATGTTGTACAAGTGTAGCTCACCGGCGGACAAATCCGCCTTTTTTTCATTCTCTAATGACATAGGACTAGCAGTTCCGGATATTAACCCGTATAATGGTAGCGGGTCCGATATCTAAAGCGTTCTCATCTGACTCTAATATCCAGTTCACAAAACTCGGAGGAATGTATTCATGAGATTAGAAAAAGATTTTCTCGGCACCAAAGAAGTTCCCGAAGAAGCTTACTATGGCATACAAACGATGCGTGCAGCGGAAAATTTCCCGATTACGGGCCAAAGAATCCATCCGGAGCTGATCCGCGCGATGGCTATGGTCAAAAAGGGTGCTGCAATCGCAAATATGGAGATTAAACGGCTGCTCCCAGCCAAAGGCGATGCGATCGTGCAAGCGGCCGATGAAATCATCGGCGGCAAATGGCTCGATCAATTCATCGTGGATCCGATTCAAGGCGGAGCTGGCACGTCTATTAATATGAACACCAACGAAGTCATCGCGAACCGCGCACTTGAACTGATCGGCAAAGATAAAGGCAGCTATGCCGATATCAGTCCGAATAATCACGTCAATATGGCGCAATCAACCAATGATTCCTTCCCCACTGCGGTTCATCTGGCGACGCTGACGATGATTGAAAAGCTGCTCACGACGATGGGCGACCTTCGTCAGGCATTCCAGCAGAAGGCTGAGGAATTCGATTCCGTCATTAAAATGGGACGCACCCACCTTCAGGACGCGGTTCCGATTCGTCTAGGCCAGGAATTCCAGGCTTATGCACGCGTACTGGATCGGGATATCCAGCGTCTTAGCGCAACCAAGTACAACCTGCTCCATATTAATATGGGCGCAACAGCAGTGGGAACAGGGCTTAACGCAGACATCCGTTATATCGAGCATGTCGCAGAGGTGTTGGCTGACCTGAGCGGATTCCCGATCAAACCGGCTGATCATCTTGTCGACGCGACCCAGAATACGGACGCATATACCGAAGTATCCGCAGCGCTCAAAATCTGCATGATGAACATGTCCAAAGTAGCCAACGACATTCGGCTGATGGCTTCCGGCCCCCGGGCAGGGCTCGGCGAGCTGACCCTGCCTTCAAGACAGCCGGGATCATCCATCATGCCTGGCAAAGTCAATCCGGTCATGTGCGAAGTCATCAACCAAATTGCCTTCCAGGTCATCGGCAATGATCATACGATCTGTCTTGCTTCTGAAGCAGGCCAACTGGAACTGAACGTGATGGAACCGGTTCTGGTTTATAATCTTCTGCAATCCCTCGAAATCATGAATAACGGTTTCCGTGTTTTCAGGGAGCATTGCATCGAAGGCATTCAGGCCAACGTGGAGCGCTGCCGCGAATATGTGGAGAACAGCGTCGGCATTATTACCGCGCTGAATCCTCATCTAGGCTACGAGGTCGTATCCCGTATCGCCCGGGAAGCGATCACGACCGGCAAACCCGTACGCGAGCTTTGCCTCCTATACAATGTTCTGACGGAGGAAGAGCTGAATATTATTCTCGATCCTTACCAAATGACAAACCCGGGAATTGCGGGAGAAGAGCTGTTGAACAAAGAATAACAGCAAAATACCTCATGGGCAGCGACGCTATCTTAGCGCGCTGTCCTTTTTTTGATAATAAATAAATTGACAAAGAGAGGCTGGAATGAGACTTCCTTTTTCAGCAAGAAAGGTAGAGAGTTGAAGATTTGTGATGTGGTGCTAGATTCAGATTATGGTTTATTATTGTGAATTTTTCATATGTTGATTTTTTTAGTTGTTGTAAGTTTCCTTCCCTTTTACTACTTTTCCTACATAAATTTGGCTGAATCAAGGCATAATACAGTTGATATCAATAACACGGTATGAAATGGGTGATGAGATTAACATGAAAAATTCAACCAAGGTTTCCGTCACTCAGATTTGCCTGCTGCTCATGCTCATGAACGGCCTGACCAGTCATGTTGTGATTAACCCGATGGTACTGGACGCCTCGGGCAGAGATGCATGGATTTCCGTATTGTTCACGACGGTCCTGCTTGTTCCATGGACGTTACTGCTGGCCTTTTTCATGAAAAGATCCAATCAACAAAAGCTACAGCCCTGGATTGCAGAACGGACAAACCCGGTCATCTCCTGGATATTGGTTGCCCCGATGATTGTTCATCTGTACCTGATTGGAGGGGTAACCCTCTATCATACGTCCAGTTGGACGATCAGCAATTACCTGCCTGCAACACCTAAAATTGTGCTGATCGCAACGCTCGCGTTTGTATGCTTCTATACAGCCAAGCTCGGCATCAATTCGATTGCGATCGGTGCCGGCATTCTGCTTCCCATCGTGGTGGTCCTGGGATTTTTCGTTGCCATTGCCAATGGCTCCGAGAAAAATTTCAGCATGTTGACCCCTGTTCTCGAACACGGACTATACCCCCCCATTCATGGAATGGTGTATGTCGGCGGCGGGTTTGTGGAGATGCTCGTCCTGCTGACCATGCAGCACCGGATCAAATCCAAAGTTAAGCCGTGGCAGATGGTCGTCTATGGATTAATTATTTCTTATATCACGCTAGGCCCCGTCATCGGTGCTATCACCGAATTCGGCCCGGCTGAAGCAGCTAAACAAATGGAATCGCCTTATGAGCAGTGGAGACTGGTAAAAATCGGTGAATACGTGGAACATGTGGATTTCCTGTCCGTATATCAATGGCTCGCGGGGGCCTCGGTCCGGATCAGCCTTGCCCAGTTTCTGCTCGCCGAAATGCTGCCCTTCAAGAACCGCGTCATGGCCGATCGTTTTATTCTTGCGGTCACCTTCAGCTATATCTTGATCGCCATGTTTCCGATCAGCCAGGACACATACTATGAAACGATGTATCACTATTATTTTCCCATCACCTTGTTTTCCAGCCTGCTGCTGTCCTTAATCTGGTTTGGCATCACATTCTTGCCCCGCAAAAATAAGGAGGGAGCCGCATGAACTCTACCGAAACCGTAACCCAACAGCCCATATGGACGCTGCAAAAATTACAACAGCTCTTCTCCAAATCCGCTGATGTGGTCATACGGAAGTACCGGATGCAAAAGGATTCAGCCTCTTCCGAGATCGTCATGATTTTTGCCAATGGGCTTGCCGATTCGA
Source organism: Paenibacillus sp. SAFN-054 (assembly GCF_051966755.1). Lineage (NCBI taxonomy): Bacteria > Bacillati > Bacillota > Bacilli > Caryophanales > Paenibacillaceae > Paenibacillus > Paenibacillus sp. SAFN-054. The sequence goes on along the minus strand of NZ_JBQCKS010000001.1, from coordinate 678,020 downwards.
ACCAAATTAGCCTCGTCATCCTGCCCGAGCTTGAAAAGATGTACCATATGAACGGTTTCGACATCAAACAGCAGGATGAACTGTACGGAAGGCTTCCTTTAACTGCATTGGAAAAACCCGTCAAACCCCAGGATCTCGAGGATACCGTCTATCAAGGCGGGCTTATCCTCTTCTTCCCGTTGACCAATGAAGTGTATTCCATGGATATCAGCAGCGTTCCGAAGCGCTCGCCTGAAGAATCGACCGTTGAAATATCCATTAAAGGACCCAAAGACGGATTTAACGAAGACTTTGTCACGAATGTCGCGCTGATCCGCAAACGGATACGGAGCAATTCGCTTTGCTGCGAAGAATCCATTATAGGGAGACGTACAAGAACCAAAGTTGGCCTATTGTATTTCGATGATATCATTTCCCCGAAACTACTGTCCGAGGTAAGAAAACGTTTGTCCCAAATCGATATCGACGGTCTGTACACGATCAATCAGCTGGAGGAGATGATCTCCGATTCGAAGTACTCCCTGTTCCCGCTTCTCGATTTCACGGGTCGCCCCGATTACGTCGTTACCTGCCTGCTTAGCGGGCGATTCGTCATCGTGATTGATGGTAATCCCATGGTTCTGATCGGCCCGGGATCGCTGTCGCTCCTTATGAAATCACCGGAAGATGTTCATTTCAACTACATCTATGTCTCCTTCGTAAGGATGATCCGTGGCATCAGCTTGATTATATCCATCGTTCTGCCTTCGTTCTGGGTCTCTTTGGCGGCGTTTCATCAGGATCAAATCCCCTTCCGCCTCATGGCAACGATATCGACAGCCAGGATGGGACTGCCCTTCTCCGCTCAGATGGAGCTGTTTCTTCTGCTAATCCTGCTGGAGATATTCCGGGAAGCGGGGGTGAGGCTGCCCAGCTCCATCGGGCAAACCCTGACGGTCATCGGCGGTCTGATCATCGGAGATGCCGCGATCCGGGCCGGATTGGTCTCTCCATCCTCCGTCGTTGTCGGCGCCATAACGGCGGTCGCCGGAGCGACCCTTGTAAACCAGACCTTAAGCTCCGTTGTCAGCGTCCTTCGTTTTGGCCTGTTTTTTGTTTCGTCGATTTTAGGAATGTACGGGCTGATCCTTGGTTTGATCCTTCTGCTTGCCTACATGTCCAGACTGCGGACGTTCGGGATACCCTATCTGGCTCCCTTGTCCCCCATGATGCCCAAGGACTTCCTGAAGTCTGTCCTGCGCGCCCCTTGGAAATGGCTCCGCAAGAAGCCGACGTTTCTGAATACCGTAGATTCCGAGCATCAAGGAGAGAATCCGACATGAGAAAATTTGCGCATATAACCCTGTGCCTCCTGATCTTGATGTTGATTCCGGGCTGCTGGAATTCCAAAGACATTCAGAATATGGCATACGTGACTGCGCTCGGAATCGATTACGAGGATGGCAAATACAAGAGCTATGCACAGATTCTCAATTTTACCAATGTAGCCAAGGCAGACAATGCGGAAATTGGCAAGCCTGTACCCATCTGGGTCGGAACCGGGGAAGGACGAACCGTGACGGAGGCACTTACGACGATGTATTCCACATCCCAGCTGAGGGTGTTTTGGGGACATTTGAAATCCGTCATCGTTACGGAAAATACGATGCAGCACGGTATGGTGGAAATATACGAGATGCTGAACCGCTACCGCGAAATCCGTTACAACATCTTGCTATACGGGACGAAAGAGCCGCTGAAGGATATTTTGACGCAAAAATCGATCCTGAATCTCTCGCCGCTCGAGACAATAATGAATTTGCCGCAGCAGATCTACTCGCAGAGGTCATTCATTTTGCCAGTGTACGCATTCAAGATTATTGCCCAAATGGACGAGCCCAGCGGTCTTGCCATGATCCCCTCCCTTGAGATTGATAACGGCATCTGGTACGAGGATAAGGAGGAACGACCGATGTTCCGCATCAACGGAGCTTACTTCTTCCACAATAAGGAGTATCGCGGATTGTTGAGCGAAGATGACCTCAAAGGCACCCGCTGGATTCAAAGAAAGCTCCAACGTTCCCCCATTAACATACCCGATGCCAACGCCGGAAGGCCGGTCGCTTCCTTGATACTGGTCAAACCGCATCTGTACATCAAGCCTGTGATCGATAACGGTCAGGCCCGATACGTGATCCGCGTGTCTATCAATGCCTATATTGATGAGCTGATCAAGAACAATTCCTCTGATACGCTGGAGAAAATGGCTGGCGTCGTCGTAAAAAATGAAATTCTGATGAGCTATAAAAAGGGGCTGAAACAACATGCCGACGTCTTTATGCTGGAAGAGAAGCTGTACCGCAAATACCCGAAGAAATGGCGCGAACTTCACCGTCTCAAGCCCTTCACCCTTGACGAGCAATCGATCAAATCGATTGACGTGAGAGTCAAGATTGACAGCTCGGGAAAATACAAACAAAGAGTGAAATAACGATCTGTTCCGTGTTATGATAGAAATGTTATGCTATTGAACATTTCAGGGGACGGTGAACTGCATGTGGATGTATGTTCTCGTGATCGGTGTAGCCGTTTTGGCACTCGTCACGACCTTTTGGGTTGGATTTTCTGCAGAGAACAAGAAGAAAAATCCGAACTATGTCAAAAAGACCAAGCATAATATCGCCAAGCTGACAACGATATACGCTGTTACCATCGTTATCGCAATAGTTGCTTTTGTGGCGGTTTCGTTAAATTAAAGAACTCGGGTACAAAAAAAGAGAGGCTAAGGAGCCTCTCTTTTTTTACGTTTATTGCATCGTTAATATTTCCGGACCGTTAGCGGTAATGGCTAGGGTGTGCTCATATTGGGCGGACAGGCCTCCGTCCATCGTGCGGGCCGTCCAGCCGTCGCTGTCCATCTTGCTGCGGTAGGTGCCTGTGTTCAGCATCGGCTCGATCGTGATCACCATACCTTCTTTCAGTCGTGGTCCCACATTCGGCGGTCCGTAGTGAGGTACCTGCGGTTCTTCATGCATATCCTTGCCGATACCATGGCCGATAAATTCGCGGACAACCGAGAAGCCTTCCGACTCGGCGTACACCTGAATGGCATGGGAGATGTCGCCGATCCGGTTTCCGATCACAGCCTGCTCGATGCCTTTATATAGCGACTCTTTCGTCACGTCGAGCAGATGCTGCGCTTGCTCGGAGACTTGGCCGACGGTATAAGACCACGCGGAGTCAGCGAGCCAGCCGTTCAGGTTCACGACCATGTCCACGGTAATAATGTCGCCGTCCTTAAGTACCGTTTTGCCAGGGAAGCCGTGGCAGATGACATCATTCACCGAAGTGCATGTCGCGTAGGGAAATCCGTTATACCCTTTTTGCTCCGGGGTCGCCCCGTTCTTGCGGATGAATTGCTCAGCAAAACGGTCGATCTCTATGGTAGTGATGCCGGGTACGATCATTTTCTTGATTTCCCGGTGGCAGGCAGCAAGAATTGCCCCGGCTTCTTTCATGTGCTCAATCTGTGCCTTACTCTTAATCGTAATCATGTAATCCCTCATTCCTTTCAGATTTCTATATTATACCCTGATCTCGGGAAAAAGTCCTGATCCCTAAGGGATCAGGACTTGAAATTCCTTTTAGACAGCTTCCGCCGGATGCTGTGCATTCTCTTTGTTTTGACGCCCGCGCCACAAGAAGTAGACCAGCGTGAGCGCGAGGAAGAGGATTGCAACCAGGCCAAGAATGCCTGCCTGCTTCCATGCGAGATCGAAATCGCCGCTTGATATGATTGCTTTATAACCCAAAACGCTGTGCGACATCGGCAGCCACGGATTAAGCGGCTTGAGCCAATTCGGAATCAGCTCGAGCGGGAATGTGCCCGCGCTTGTGGTCAGCTGCAAAATCAGCAGAATGATGATCAGGAACCGACCCGGCATATCCAGCCACGTCACGACGGCCTGCACGATGAACATGAACGTCAAGCTCGTAATGAACGTGAACAGGAAGAACAGCGGCACGCTTTGTACCTTCAGGCCAAGTCCAAGCAGAATAATGGCTGCTGCGACAACCGATTGGAACAAGCTCATACCCGCAAAGGAAAGGGAACGGCTGACAAACCGGCTGAAGCCGGATGCGCCTTCTACCGTCGTGCCTTTAAGCGAAATGACAAGCGTCGAAATCAGTGCTCCGACGAACAAGCCGAGCGACATGAAATATGGTGTCAGGCCCGTTCCGTAGTTTGGAATTTTGCGCGACTCGTCTTCTTGGGACTCGACCGGCTTGGCGAACATTTTGACAAGCTCATCCGACTTTTTCAGCTCAGACGTTTTGTCCGCCGCGTCGTTCAGCTTCGTTTGCAGCTCTTTAGAGCCGTCATCCAGCTTGGTGATTCCCTTCTCCAGGTCGCCAGCTCCGTTATTCAGCTTCTGCGAGCCGTCGGCGAGCGTCGTCAAACCGCCGGACAGCTTGCTGACGCCACCTTCCAGCTGCGAAGTGCCGTTCACAAGCTGCTGCGAGCCGGTAACGAGCGCTTTGCTGCCCCCGGCCGCTTCGTTCAGCTTCTCGCCGAAGGTTGTAAGCCCGGCAGTCAATGTCTTTTGTCCATCATTCAGTTTCGCAGCCCCTTGAACGAGCTGCTCTTGGCCTTCGACTAATTGACCGCTTCCGCCCAGCAGCTGCTTCTGTCCGCTGTGGAGCTCGGACGCGCCGTCAAGAAGCTGCTTTTGTGCGCCATGCAGAGCTTCAGCGCCTTCGGAGAGCTTCTGCTGACCTGCCGCAACCTTGGCGCTTCCATCCGCCACTGCCTGACTGGCAGCCAGTAGCTTTTGGAAGTCTGCGCTTTGCGCGAGCTCTGGGCTGGATTTGGCCAGCTGCTGCAGCCCATCCGCAACCCCCTTCGCGCCTTCGGAAACTTTCGTTGTTCCGTCAACGGAGGATTTTAATCCGGAAGCCAAATCCGCGCTTCCCTGCTCGGATGACTTCAGGCCGGTTTCCAGCTTGCCCGCTCCTTGTTCAGAGCTATGAAGACCAGTGTTCAGCTTTTTCGCGCCGTCCAGCGAGCTTTGGAGTCCGGTATGCAGCTGCTGCCCTCCCTGCTCAGCCTGCTGCGCCCCTTGAATCAGCTGCCCGCTTGCAGCATTCAGCTGATCCAGTCCGCTTGCGAGCTTACTGGAACCGGCGCTCAATTGGCCCGCCCCTTTGTTCAGGTCTCCTGCGCCTTTGGCAAGGGGCTGCACGCCGTCCTTGGCTTCCAGCGTACCGGCAGCCAGCTTGTTCAGGTTATCCTTCAGTTTAACGGCTCCGTCATCCAGATCGGTGCTGCCGTTATGAATCTTCCCGGCTCCTTCGCCCGCATCTGCCAGACCGTTCGACACATCCTCGAAATTGTCCAGCAAATTCTCCGTATAAGACTCGGTCACCTTCGCAGAGACTTTGGCTTTGATGTCCTTGATCGCTGTATTGCCGATTTGTGAAGCGATAAAGTTGTAATCGCCGTTCGGCTCATACAGGATCGTAGCCGGGTGAGGCTGGTCATCCATCAGGGTTGTCGCCTGACTGGAGAAATTTTCGGGAATCGTAATTTTCATATAATAGCGGTTCTCCTGGATACCCTTATCTGCATCCCTGTCGCTGACAAACTCCCAGCCGAAATCTTTGTTCTTCTTCAGTTCATCGACCAAATCCGAACCGATTTGCAGCTCCTTGCCTTTGAACTCGGCACCGCTGTCCTTATTCACCACGGCTACAGGCAAACGGTCCAAATGACCGTATGGATCCCAAAAGGCTGCCAGATATACACCGCTGTACATAATCGGAATAAACATGACGGCGATCACGGGGATCAGCACTTTCGGGTTTTTCAACGCCGCGCCCAAATCTTTGAAAAACACGGATATTGCGTTCATGTCGTGGTAGTCCCCCTTTTCCAAGTTTGTGTTCTCACCATATCTCTGACTGATTTATCCGATTGGTCATGCATACGCAGACGAAAGCAGCCCCGAAAGTGAAACCGTCCGAAGCTGATTCGCCCGTATTCGCTTTAAGTCTTGGTGGTCTTTACTTCGTTGTCTGTGCCCTATGCTTTATGCATGCACTGCGAGCCCATCCTCCAAAAAGAGACGGATATGCTCTTTGATTTGATCTTTTGTCAGCGGTTCGTGATTTTTGTTCCATTCGGATGTTAAAGCCACGTACATTTTGAACATGAGAAAAGAAACAATGCCCGGATCGCAATCCCGCAGTTCCTTCTGTGCAATGGCATGCCGGATTTCTTTCTCGATATAGCCCAAAATGACGCTTTCGACCCGGTTCATCGCTTCCTGTGATTGAGGAGTGCCCACGTCCCTGACTTCCTGGGACAGCTTCATGAGGAGTTCGTGCTCACTGCGGAATTCCAGGAGAGAATCCAGTACGCGGAACAGATTATCGAAGAACGTTTTGTCGTGGTCGACTTCCCGCTGAATAATGGTTTTCATTTCGGAAATGACCCCATGCAGTATCTCATCGAATAACCGTTCCTTCGTATCAAAAAACGTATATATGGTACCTTTTCCCACGTTTGCGATTTTGGCAACCTGCTCCATGGTCGTCGCCTTGTATCCGAACAGGGCAAACGATCTCGAAGCGGCTTCCAGCACCTGTTTTTTGCGATCCACCGTTCCTATGCTTTTCCCCTCCCATCATTCATCTATTCCGTATGCATGACCATAAAACAAATTCAGTCAAAAGGTCATCATCTACTTTACCACGTTCGCGACCATATGACAAAGTTTTAATATAAGAAATTTTTTCTTGTTTTGCCTTTGAGCCTTCTCCGTCGGATAAAACGGAATTAAGATTGTACTGAAATCATATATTTTGCCCTTTCGGTTGTCATCGTCAAGCTGCTGTCTTCCACCTTACATTCCGACAAGCCGTCAACATAAATCTGAAAGGCGCTCTGTGGAAGCGGGATATCCCCTTGTTCATTCAGCACGCTGCCGGGACCATGCAGAATCAGGGAGCTGCCTTCGGCATAATCGTCGATGGTCTCCACGCTCTCCTTGTATTCGACACCTTCCAGTTGAACCCGGGTTTCATCCAGATCGTCCTGTTCCTCCTTGCGGATTAACACTGTTTGATTCATATGCTTATCAAGCCATTCTCTAACCGAATTCAGTTGCTCGCTCATGATTAAGCCCTTCTTTCTTTGGAGTGGTCTTCTCAGTATTCTGCCTACTAAGAGTCTAACCATTACGCCTGCAGGCAAAACATTCAAAGGTCGGAGATCGGAGAGGCTGACAAGTTAGGAAGCCAGACTTGGAGGGTATCTTTCTGGTTTCTTATAAAAAATACGCGTTGCGGGCTCTTATCACCCTGCAGCGCGTATCTCCTAAATTCATTGTTATTCCGAATCGCTTCGGCCAGAGGAATCCGTCTCCGTCTCCGTGCCCAGCCAGCTGCGTATCATCGATAACAGCTGCGCGCTGTTAACCGGCTTCGTAATGTAGTCGGAAGCTCCCGCTTCCAGGCACTCTTCCCGGTCCCCTTTCATCGCCTTCGCGGTTAAAGCAATGATCGGCAGATCCTTGAATTCTTGTTTCTCACGAATGGCGCGCGTCGTTTCGTACCCGTCCATCACCGGCATCATGATGTCCATCAACACGATCTCGATATCAGGGGTCTCTTCCAGCAATCGGATCGCTTCATAACCGTTCTCTGCCGGAATAACCATCATATTGTGGCGTTCCAGAATCGTCGTCAAGGCAAACACATTGCGGATATCATCATCAACGACGAGCACCTTTTTGTATTTGATCATGTCGTCGGATTGATACAGCTTCGTAATCGTCGCCCGGGCCTCTTCCGGAAGGTCCTCTGCGTCCCGGTGCAGAAAGATGCTCGTTTCGTCCAGCATCTGAACCGCATTTTTGACCTCTTTGAGGACCGCGTATTTCATGAGATCCTCGAGCTCCTCTTCTTCCGAGTGGGTCCATTTGCTGCTGCGGTTCAGGACAATCGGCACATGCTTGTTCTTCGGCATCCGGATCATCTCCCGGATCAGTTGCAGCACGTCCATGTCTTTCAGGTCATTATCCACCAGCACACAGTGATATTGGTTCTGCTTCAGATTCGAGAGCACCTCTTCCGCGGAATCCGTTGCCGTGATTTCCACGTCCGCATTTCCGATCAACTCAATCGCTTCCCGGCGGCGGCTCTCGTCCGACATGGCGATCAGAAGCCGATGAACCTTTTCGTCGGCAAACTGGTTCAGCCTGTCAAGCGTATTCTCCAGGTCCTCATTCGTCACCGGCTTGCAAATGTAATCATAAACTCCTTTTTGCATCAGAGCGACTTCGTCTTCCTCGACGGTGATTACGCAAACCGGAATATGCCGGATGTGGATGTCGTTCTTCAAATGCTCGATTACCATCCATCCGTCCATATCGCCGAGCCGCAAATCCAGCGTGATTGCCAGCGGATTGTATTTGCGAGCCAGCTCAAGCGCATTCGAGCCTTTGGTCGTAATGACGGCCTTAATATTCTTCTTATGAAGAATCTCCAGCAAAATTTCATTGAATTTGGTATCGTCCTCAACGATCAAAAATACTCTGTCTCCCGGTTCAATCCGGTCACGGTCATCATTGATATGATCGCTTTTGCGTGTGAACGATATTTTTTGCTCCGGCGGTGTCACGTCGATGACTTCCGGAACATACTTGACCGGCTCTTCCTTGTGAGGCACTTCCGTGTCGATCGGCAGATACAAGTTGAAAATGCTGCCTTTACCGACAACGCTGTACAGGGTCAGCTCACCGCCCAGCATCGCGGCGATTTCCCGCGAGATGGCGAGGCCCAGACCGGTACCGCCATATTCGCGGTTCGTGCTGCCGTCAGCCTGCTGGAAAGCTTCGAAGATGATCTGCTGCTTTTCATCCGCAATGCCGATGCCTGTGTCGCTGACCGAGAAGCACAGCACCGTAGCAGCCTGTTCCAGCTGCTCATTCTCGGTGTTCCAGCCATCCTTGGCTGTACGCAGATGAACCTGAATCTGTCCTTCCTCCGTAAATTTGAAGGCATTGGAGAGCAGATTCTTCAGAATCTGCTGAAGCCGCTTCGGATCCGTCACGATCACGTCCGGCACATTGCTGTCCATTTTGATGTTGAATTCCAGCCTGCTGTCATCCACCATGTGGCGGAAGGAGCGGTCGAGTCCGTCCATCATCGCAGGTACGGACGTTTCACTGTAGTCTGGCGACACGGTACCCGATTCGATCTTCGACAAATCCAGAATGTCGTTAATCAGGTTCAGGAGCTCGACACCGGAGTCTTGAATCGTCTTCGCGAACTTCACCTGATGATCGGTCAGATTGGCATCCGGATTATCCGCCAGCTGCTCCGCCAGCAGGAGCAGTGAATTCAGAGGCGTTCTCAGCTCATGGGACATGTTGGCCAGGAACTCCGACTTGTATCTTGACGTTAAGGCAAGCTGCTCGGCTTTTTCTTCCAGGAACTTCTTGGCGATCTCCACCTCGTTGTTCTTGCTCTCCACCTCAGCCTTTTGAATGACAAGCAGCTTCGCCTTGTCCTCCAGCTCGTCGTTCGTATGCTGCAGTTCCAGCTGCTGCTTCTGCAGCTCTTCCGTCAAGGACTGTGACTGTTTCAGCAGCTCTTCCGTACGGCGGTTGGCCTGCATCGTATTGACCACGATACCGATCGACTCTGTCAGCTGGTCAAGGAAAGCCAGATCAATATCACTGAACGGCCGGAATGAAGCAAGCTCAAGCACGCCCAGAACCTGCTCCTCGAACACAATCGGCAGCAACACGATGTTCAGCGGCGCCGATTCGCCGAGTCCCGAGGAAATCACAACGTAATCATTAGGCACATTCGTAAGCAGAATCCGCTGCTTCTCGATCAGGCACTGTCCGACCAGTCCTTCTCCTGCGCGGAAACGGTTGGAGAGATGCTTCCGGTTCTGGTACGCATAGCTTGCAAAGAGCGACAGCATCGGTTCCCCGTTCACTGGCTCATTGATATAGAAGACGCCATGCTGCATCGAAACCAGAGGCGCCAGTTCGCTCAGAATCATGCGGGCAATGGCGTTCAGGTCCCGTTGTCCCTGCAGCAGGCGCGAGAATTTGGCCAAATTCGTTTTGAGCCAGTCCTGCTCCGTATTGATGCGCGTCGTTTCTTTGAGGTTGCGGATCATCTCGTTCACATTGTCTTTCAGGGATGCTACCTCGCCGGCAGCCGCCACATCGATGGTCCGCGACAAATCTCCGTTCGTTACCGCTGTAGCTACGTTGGTGATGGCACGTACCTGCGTCGTGAGGGTACTCGCCATGTAGTTTACGTTATCCGTCAAATCGCGCCACGTACCGGCAGCGCCTGGAACGCTTGCCTGTCCGCCCAGCTTGCCCTCGGCTCCAACCTCTCTGGATACGGTCGTAACCTGCTCGGCGAACGTAGCGAGCGTTTCGATCATATTGTTCATCGTATCCGCCAGTTCGGCGATTTCGCCCTTGGCTTCCACGGTCAAATTCTGCTTCAGGTTCCCGTTCGCCACCGCGGTGACGACCTTTGCAATGCCGCGGACCTGGTCCGTCAGGTTGTTCGCCATCACGTTGACATTGTCCGTCAGGTCCTTCCAGATTCCTGCAACCCCTAGCACTTGGGCTTGGCCGCCCAGCTTGCCGTCGGTGCCCACCTCGCGGGCCACGCGGATAACCTCGGATGCAAAGGAATTCAGCTGGTCCACCATCGTGTTCACGGTATTTTTCAGCTCCAGCAGTTCACCGCTGACCTCTACCGTAATTTTCTTCGATAAGTCTCCGTTTGCCACTGCCGTCGTAACGCCTGCAATGTTACGCATCTGAATCGTCAAATTTCGTGTCATATTGTTGACGGTATCGGTTAGATCTTTCCAGGTGCCGGAGACATCCTTCACGTCCGCCTGGGCTCCAAGCTTCCCTTGGGTTCCCACTTCGCGCGCCACGCGCGTGACCTCAGAAGCAAACATGCTGAGCTGATCCACCATCGTATTCATGGTGTTCTTCAGCTCCAGCAGCTCACCCTTAACGTCAACCGTGATCTTCTTGGACAAATCGCCCTTGGCGACGGCTGTCGTTACATCCGCGATATTCCGAACCTGGTCGGTCAGATTGCGGGCCATGTTATTGACGCCCTCGGTCAAATCCTTCCAGGTTCCTCCGACCCCTTTTACCTGAGCTTGTCCTCCAAGCTTACCTTCGGTGCCGACCTCGTGCGCCACCCTCGTGACCTCGGATGCAAACGTGCTGAGCTGATCCACCATCGTGTTGATCGTAATCTTAAGCTCCAGGATCTCACCCTGCACGTCGGCCGTAATTTTCTTCGATAGGTCTCCGTTCGCGACCGCCGTCGTAACAACCGCGATATTCCGGACCTGATTCGTCAAGTTCGAAGCCATGTAGTTTACGCTTTCGGTCAAATCGCGCCATGTTCCGGCTACCCCTTTGACCTGCGCCTGACCGCCGAGCATGCCCAGCGTACCTACCTCGCGCGCCACGCGCGTCACTTCGGAGGCAAAAGTACTGAGCTGGTCCACCATCGTGTTGATGGTGTTTTTCATTTCGAGAATCTCGCCTTTGGCGTCGACCGTAATATGCTTGGACAAGTCGCCCTTCGCAACAGCCGTGGTCACTTCCGCAATATTGCGGACCTGATCGGTGAGTGTTCCCGCCATCGTATTGACAGAGTCCGTCAGGAACTTCCAGGTGCCGGAAACTCCTTTAACCTCCGCCTGGCCCCCAAGCTTGCCTTCTGCGGAAACCTCCTGCGCGACACGTGTGACCTCCGCAGCAAAGTTGCTCAGCTGATCCACCATCGTATTGATGGTGTTTTTAAGCTCAAGCAGTTCGCCCTGCACGTCGGCCGTAATCTTCTTCGATAGATCCCCGTTCGCGACCGCCGTTGTAACGACGGCGATATTGCGGACCTGATCGGTCAGATTGGACGCCATATCATTGACGCTGTCGGTCAGATCCTTCCATGTACCCGACACGCCCTTCACATTCGCCTGGCCGCCAAGCTTCCCTTCCGTACCCACCTCGCGCGCCATCCGCGTGACTTCCGATGCGAATGTCGAGAGCTGATCGACCATGGTGTTAATCGTATTTTTAAGCTCGAGAATTTCCCCGCTCGCGTTCACCGTAATCTGCTTGGTCAAATCGCCTTTGGCGACGGCGGTCGTGACCTGGGCGATGCTTCGCACCTGATTCGTCAGGTTCGCCGCCATATTGTTAACGCTTTCCGTCAGATCCTTCCAGGTCCCGGATACGCCCTTGACATCCGCTTGTCCGCCAAGAATGCCTTCTGTCCCGACCTCTCTGGCAACCCGCGTCACCTCGGATGCAAAGTTGCTGAGCTGGTTTACCATCTTGTTGATGTTGCTTGCTGATTTTTTATATTCTCCGGTCAGTGGTCTGCCCTCAAATTCAAGTTCCACCGTTTGCGATAGGTCCCCTTGGGCGACCGCATTGATTACCCTAACCATTTCGCTTGTCGGTTGTATCAGATCGGTGATCAGTCCGTTAAGCGACTCGACCGATTGCTGCCAGGAACCGCCCGTATTTTTATGTGAGAACCTGCGGGTAAGCTTGCCTTCCTTGCCCACCACCTTGGCAACCGTCTGGATCTCGTTGACCAGGTTCTCCTGCATTTCCATAATTTCATTGAATGTATCCGCAACTTTGCCGGCGATCCCGGTGTGGTCATAGGGCATCCGATAAGAAAAATCACCCTTTTTTAATGCCATGAGTGCATTCAGCAATTCGCCGGTATGTACGTGATCACTTTGTACCTCACGATTGGATTTCTCGTCCGACATGATCATTATCCTCTCTCGACATTAATTTTCATTATGTTATAAGTCGTTTCAGCTTGCCTTTTCCCATTTTACTATGAGTCAATGAATCTGTCATTTTTCTGCCAAAAACGAATGTTTCCAACAAAAAAAACGCCCGTATACCGGGCGCTTCTCTTCAGCTTAAGCTTCACGACTGTTTGGGCTGTTCTGCTGCTTCGCAATCGTCACACGCGATTTGCCCATCATGAATACGAAAATGACGGCAATCGCAATCGGGATCACGGCAATCAGGAACACATGCGTAATCGAACTCGACATCGCATCGACGATTTTGCTGAGGATGTCCTCAGGAATTTTCGAGCGGACGCTGGGCTCAAAAATTTGTCGCGGTTCACCGAAGTCGGATACCGCCGAGCCGGCACCCCCACCCATGCCTTTAAAGCCTTCAGCCAGTTGGCTCGTGAACACGTTATTCTGGATCGTGCCGAAGATGGTGATGCCCATCGTCATGCCGAGCGAACGGAGGAACTGGTTGGTCGAGTTGGCCGTTCCGCGGAAGCGCGGCTCCAGGTTATGCTGCGACGCCGTCGGCAGCAGCGAGAACGAGAAGCCCATGCCGAAGCCTACGATAATCATATACAATGTGAGCAGAATCCGCGCCGAATCCGGCGTAAGCGTACTCAGCAGGATCATTCCCGCAATGTAAAAGACGACCGAAATAATCATCAGGTTCCGGTAGCTCGTTTTCGTCGAGAAGATCCCTCCGATGGAGCTGCCCGCAACCGAGCCCAGCATCATCGGTGTCAGGATCAATCCCGCGTTGGTTGCCGAGCCGCCGTACACCGCTTGAACAAAAATCGGTATGTAGACGGTCAGAATAATGAAGGTGCCGCCATACAGAAACGCCAATATTTGCGAGGAAGCGAATAAACGCCGTTTGAACAGGAAGAATGGCAGAATCGGTTCCTTGGCCCGCAGCTCCACAAAGAAAAAGATAACGAAAAAGACCGCAAAACTCGTGAAGAGCGAAATAATCGGAGCCGAACTCCAGTCATACTGCTTTCCGCCCAGCTCCAGCGCGAACATGAGGCTGATAACCGCGATGACGAGCGTGGAAGCCCCCCACCAGTCGATTTTTTGCTTCGTGTGCGACGGGGATTCCTTGTAATTCTTCATGATCAGCGCAAATGATACGATGCCGAGCGGAACGTTGATGTAGAATATCCATTCCCAGCCGAAATAATCGGTGATATAGGCTCCGAGCAGCGGTCCGACGACGCTGGCCGCTCCGAATACAGCCCCCAGCAGACCCGTCATTTTCCCTCTCTTCTCCGGCGGAAAAATGTCAAAAATGATGGTGAACGCGATCGGCATCAGCGCTCCGCCGCCAATCCCCTGAATCGCCCGGTACACGCTGAGCTGTTCGATCGACTGCGCGAGTCCGCACAGCGCCGAACCGATCAGAAAGACCGTCAACCCGAATATGAAAAATCTTTTTCTGCCGTACATGTCGGACAGTTTGCCGAAGATCGGCATGCCTGCCATGGTCGTAACCATGTAGGCCGATGTCACCCAGACGAACTTGTCCATGCCCCCAAGTTTGGAAACGATCGTACCCATCGCCGTTGCGACGATCGTATTGTCTATGGCTGACATGAATATAGCAAGCAATAAGCCTGCCACAACGAGCTTTATGTTGCTTTTCGAAGCTTCCATCCGTTAACCCCTTTACAATTGATTCATGATTTCGATAGAATGAACATGTTCATTCCCCTCGTTCATCAAATATCTCGATAATCGAGATATTGAGATTTTAAAAGGAGGTAAGCCATTTGTCAAGCCATCAGCCAGTACAAGCAAAGGATCAACTGGAGCCGCTGATTTCCCTGATGCGTGGACTCGGAACTCGCACGGTTTTATACCAACAAAACGTGGCTGCCTCACTCGGCTTATACAACAATGATTTAAAATCAGTTGACATTCTGCGCGAAACCGGCCCGATCACCGCCGGCGAGCTGTCCAAAATAACCGGGATGGCAACGGGCAGCATCACCGCACTGATCGACCGGCTGGAAAAGGCAGGTTATGTGCGAAGACAGAATGATCCGAGCGACCGGCGGAGAGTGATCATCGTGCCGGAGTATGAATATAAAGAAGAGGTTACAGGGATCTATCGCCCCCTGCATGATACCATGGTTGAACTTATTTCCTCATACTCCGAGGAGGAGCTGAAGGTGATCACCCACTTTATGGGCAAGGCAAGCGGCATCCTGGAGGAACAGATCCGGTCTCTTAGCGCCGCACGCGGCAAGTCTTCTACCTGACGGAAATGCAAGCAAAAAGGACGGTTCCCGTGAAGCCTCAAGGGCTTGGGATACCGTCCTTTTCTTCTATGCGCCGGCACACCGGCCATGAAATCTTATTTAAATACTTTGATCCGCTCTTCAAGCGGCTGGAACTGCTTTTCACCTGCAGGTGCTACCACTTTACCAAACGGCATTTGCGCAATCAATCTCCAGCTCGCAGGGAGGTTCCACTCGCTTGCTACCCTTTGGTCGATCAACGGGTTGTAATGCTGCAGGCTTGCGCCAAGCCCTTCAGCCTCCAGCGCCGCCCAGATCACCAGCTGGAGCATGCCTGAAGATTGCTGGGACCAGATCGGGAAGTTATCTTTATACAGTTCGAACTGGGACTGAAGACCTTCGATCACCGCGTTGTCTTCAAAGAACAGCACCGTACCGTAGCCGCTGCGGAATGCCCCCATTTTATCAGCCGTCGATTGGAAATTTTCAGCCGGTACGACAGCTCTTAATGTTTCTTCGGTCAGGTTCCACAGTTTGTCATGCTGTTCGCCGAGCAGAACGACAACGCGGGCGCTTTGGGAGTTGAAAGCCGATGGTGTATATTTGACAGCTTCATTCACGATTTCCTGG
This sequence comes from Paenibacillus sp. SAFN-054, assembly GCF_051966755.1. Lineage (NCBI taxonomy): Bacteria > Bacillati > Bacillota > Bacilli > Caryophanales > Paenibacillaceae > Paenibacillus > Paenibacillus sp. SAFN-054. The sequence goes on along the minus strand of NZ_JBQCKS010000001.1, from coordinate 662,273 downwards.
ATCTTCTCGTCAGATACCGATACTTCCTTGCTGATTGCATATATGGAGCGTCTACCTTTAAGTACAGAGAAAAATTCATTCGACATATGTATAGTTACCTCCAATAATTTATTTACTTACTTTTTTATTATATATTCCTAGCTTCTCTCTTGCAATACTTTCTTTTAGAATCTTATTGGTTTATTACACCTCAATAAAACAGAAGAAACCTTTCCGGAAGGAAAGGTTTCTTCTGTTGCTGCCACTTTGTAGATACGGCACCTACTTCACTAGTACAACTTCCGGCTCCGGTTCAAATCCGAATGCCTTATTGACGCCTTCGATAATCGTGTTCATCAAATACTTGATATCCTCTGCGGTCGCGTGGTTGTGGTTGATGATCATATTTCCGTGATAAGGGGAGATCATGGCCCCGCCATGCTCCAAGCCTTTCATATCCAGACGATCCACCAGCGCACCGACCGGCACGCCGTAGTCATAGTTGTTTTTAAACACCGATCCGCAGGAAGGATACTCAAAATGGCGCTTGCCGTTACGGTAAACGGCAATGTCGCTCATTTCGGACGGTATCGCATGACCTTTCTTCGTTAACGCCGACGCTTCTTCAGCCATGTAGGAATAGAACGATTGGAGCGTCGACATGCCTTCCTTCCCTTTCCAGCGGGCAAGCAGCTCATGGCCAGCGGCGATCTGCTCCGCACCAGGGACTGCGAGCATATCCGCGCCAACAACTAACCAGGGGTTCATCTGGAAAATGGACTGCTTGTAACCGTATTTGCATTCGGATACATCAATGGACTGCATCGACAAAGACGGATCGGACAGGTCCACGTAATAAACGGTTTTGATAATGTCGCTGATTTGGTGGTGATTGTACTTGGCATTCATATAGATCCCTGCTCCAAGTCCGCCAGGAAGCAAGTACGTAAACTCGTATCCGGGGATGTCGAACATAAGGCCGCTTACGGCCAGCATAGACATTGGTGTCCCCGATGATATAAACCAACGGGACGGCTGAATGTCCCAATACACGAATTTTTTCAACGAAATATAGAGGGTGTCCTCCCGAGGGTTATCCGGAAAGAGCAAATTGGAGCCCATGCCGCAAATAAAATAGTCAAGGCCATGCGTTCTGCACCCCTGCAGCAGCGTTAATAGCTCTTCAACCGTTTCCGGCATTGCAAAGAAATTCGCCTTTCCTCCGATTTGATAGGAAGAATGGCTTGCAAGCGATTCGTTTCGCACACATAAATTTTCAAAAGTCATCCGGTTATTCAACATTAGAGTTCCTTCTCGCTTTCAACTTCATAATTAAGGATTACAATCCTGCATGAGTACCTTTTTTAGTGTAGACCTATCTATTCTAATATATCGCCGGGCATAACGCTATGTGTCATTTCATCATCGCTTGCAGAGTTTGGAAAGGACTTTTTTCGCTCCACCGGATGTATTTCATGACCTCCCGTGTATCCATTGGCATCGGTGCGTCAATAATGTTCCTTATAAATGTAAATTATTTCCGAGGTGACAACAATGAATTCGCGCAAACCCCTGCTTTCTCAAGGAATCATGGTCATTCTGTTATCCATTGGTATTATGAACCACGTGTTCATCATACCTCTCCTGCTGCAGGCAACGCGGCGGGACGCCTGGATCTCTGTCATTATTTCTGTCGTACCCCTGCTTGTGCTTACAGGCATGATATATACAATCGCCAGACAAATGAAGGACCAAAAAATTGAAGTCTGGTTAGAACGTCATTTTGGAAAAGCTGTCGCACTCGTGTTCAAAATGCTGATATCTCTATTTATGTTTACCATATGTTACTACACGCTTTTCGATACGACCAATTGGGCAAAAATCACTTTTTTGTCCGCAACGCCCGTCCTTGTCACTTCACTCATTTTGCTAGCATTATGCTTTTATGCCGTCGTCAAAGGCTTTAAGGCGATTGCTACGGCTTCGGGAATTCTGCTGCCGATTGTCGTTGTGCTTGGCATTTTCATTATGATCGTCAACGTGCAGTACAAGGACTATTCCCAGCTGCTGCCCGTTCTCGAAAACGGCTGGAAACCGGTCGGCACAGGAATCATTTATGCCTGCTCCGGATCCTTTGAAATATTCGTTTACCTTTTTCTACAGCCCAAGCTGAGTAAGCCCGCCAAGAGCTGGCAGCTTCTGATCCTTGCACTGGTGCTGGTCGGCCTGACCCTGGGACCGCTGATTGGCGCTATAACCATATTCGACCCGTTCGAGGCGGAAAGGCAGAGGTATCCGGCTTACGAAGAGTGGAGAATCGCGACCTTGGGCAAATACATTTCACAAACGGATTTCTTCTCGATCTACCAATGGCTGTCCGGAGCGTTTATCCGTATTTCCCTTGCGCTGTATTTAATGGTGGATATTTGGGATATTAACAAGAAGAGAACCCGGATTTTAACTTATTTGTCACTGGTTATCGTACTCTATTGCCTGAACCATTATGGTCCGGACGATATCCATTTCCTGAGGTTTTTGAAAAACTATTATTTCCCGGCATCTTTTGTTTTGTTGGGTCTATTGACTTGCATCTTGTTCATCTTGGCTCATATCTCATCCAGAAAGAAGGCGCATCAGGACCATGGATCCGGTTAACCCTCCTTATCCGTTCGCTAACAACAATCAATCCATCGATAAAGCATTCCTTGAACAATACTATGCCAAGTGTCAGGATGTGATCCTGCATCCGTTTTATGTAGGCACGCAGGAAAATAAGCAGACTATCCTGCTGATTTATTGCGATGGCATGACGAATGCCGAGCAAATCAATCAGTTCGTGCTGCCCCGACTTGAAAAAATGTATGGAAAGACTGGCTTTTCGGCGGTGGAAGACATTGAGGATTGCCAATATATCCCTCTCAGCCGAATCCAAACCGACCAGCTCCTGAAGGAACTGGACATCCAGGTTTTCGGAGGCATGCTCGTCGTATTTTTTCAGGAGCTTCATGCCTTTTTCACGATGGATGTCAGCAACCAGCCTAATCGTTCACCTGAGGAATCTTCCACCGAAGCCTCCATTAAAGGTCCTCACGACGGTTTTACCGAGTCGCTTTCCACCAACGTGGCTTTGGTTCGCAAACGCCTTAAAACGCAGTCCTTCAGCGTAGAACATTTCGTGCTATCCGAGCGCGGCCAAACGAAGGTATCCCTTCTTTACATCAAAGATATTATTAATGAGGATATCATTACGGATATACGCAGCCGCCTGGAGAACTTCGATGGAGATGCCATTATCGGCACGTCGCAAATCGAAGACCTAGTCCAAGGAAGCCTGAGGAGCATCTTTCCGCTTACCGATTACGTCGGACGGCCGGATTATGTGGCAGACAGCATCCTGAGCGGCAGATTTGCGGTGCTGTTCGACGGTTCACCCATGGCGATCATTGCTCCCATTACCCTGACATCCCTGATCAAGTCGCCGGAAGATACCAACATGCCCTTTCACATTGTCACCATCCAGCGGACGATGCGTCTGGCAGGACTTCTGATTGCAATCTTTCTGCCCGGGTTCTATATTGCCCTCACCAGCTACAATATTGAACAGCTTCCGACGCCGCTGCTTGCCACCATTATGAATTCCAGAACAGGGCTGCCATTATCCATACCGCTTGAAGCCTTCATGATGCTGTTTCTGTTTGAAGTTTTCCATGAAGCAGGCATCCGGCTTCCGAAGTCCGTCGGACAAACCATCACTGTGGTCGGCGGCCTGATCGTCGGGGATTCAGCCATACGTGCCGGCATCACTTCCCCCACCATGGTAGTCATGGTTGCGGTCACCATTATCGCCACCTTCACGCTGGTCAATCAGGTGTTGGCGGGGACGACCTCGATCGTGCGGCTATATGTATTAACACTCTCTTCTTTGCTTGGCATGTTCGGCTTCTTCATTGCCTTGTTCTCGCTCGTTCTGCATCTCGCCACGCTGGAATGCTACGGCGTTCCCTATCTCGCCCCGATTTCGCCATACGTCAGCCGCGACGTATGGGAGGGCTTGATGCGCAAGCCGGTAAGGGACATGTTCCGACGTCCAAAAGTACTGCGCACACAGGATCCTACCCGGAAAGGACGGTGATCGTGCTTTGAGAGCCATGGTCATGCTGCTGCTTTGTTCGATCGTACTTACCGGCTGCTGGGATCAGAAGGCTGTACAGGATATGAATATCATTACGGCCGTCGGGATCGATTATGTGAAAGACCACTACGTGATATATGGAAAGCTGACTGATTTCAGCGCGGTTGCAAACAGCGATAGCGGCGGAGGCAGCAGTCCCACCCCCTCCCCATCATGGGTAGGCAGGGGCGAGGGAGCAACCGTGTCGATGGCTTTTAATGACTTATATGCATCCTCGCAGCACCAAACGTTATGGACCCACGTCAAAGCCATCGTATTGACCGAATCCGCCTTGGGGAACTTAACCGATATTTTCGAAGAATTGCTCAGATCAAGGGATCTTCGTTACACCCCTTGGGTTTTCGGAACCCGCAAACCTGTCGAAGAAATTTTAAATACAGAAACGACGTTTAACCAATCTCCCCTGATGCTGGAAATATTCGAACCCCGGGAAGTATACAAGCAGCACTCCGCCGTCGAGCCCATCCGTCTGCATAAGCTGATGGACGGGATCCGCGAGCCTGCCGCAGCCATGCTGTTACCCGACATATCCTTAACGACAAAGCATTGGAAAACCAACAAAAAGGAAGATCCGATGCTGGAACTGAAAGGTGCGTTCGTTATACAACGGGGAGTGAAAAAAGGCTGGATCAGCGAAGAAGAGCTCAGCGGAGCCAGAATAATCAGTTTCAGGCATATGAGACGTTATCCGCTCAACTTGGATGCAACCCGAGGCTCCCCTTCGACGCTTATCATGCAGCATACTCATTCTGACTTTCGGTTAAATACCCGAAACCGCAAGGTCGCTGTCGATGTCAAAGTCACAGTCCATGCCAGTATAATAGAGTCCGCGTGGAAAAAAGGAATGGACGAACATCAAATGAAGAACAAAGCAGAGCAGATTCTGCAGAGGGATATTATAGAAAATTTCGCAAACGCCAAGCAAAAAGGGGCCGATCTCTATGGCTTTGAAGAATGGCTGTACCGTCACCATTACAAGTTGTGGAAACAAAAAAGCAGCGAAGGTCCGCTGCTTCCGGCAATCGATATCGGGAATGTCAAGGTTACGGTAAAGATCGACCATTCCAACACGTATAAAATGTAACATAATCCGGTTATTTTTGATCCATGTCGCTTTGTCCCCAGTATGCTTTCATGCTGGTGATGTGCCCTTCTTCGTCAAAAGTCATGACTTCAATGACATGAAAGAGCATAATCGCATCCGCGGTTTGACTCTCGATACGAATGGCCATCGCGCCCGAATTCCCGTGCGAGCCCCGAATGGGCTCGTCCCTGCGGATTCGGGTTTTTCCGTTGACCACTCTTCCGTAAAATTCCGCAATGGCAGCCTTCCCTCGGATCGGTGCCGTCCCGACGGGATCCTCGATGGAAGCTTCCTCCGCAAAGAGAGAAAGCACCCCCTCCAAATCATCCTGGTTAAAGCAGTCCATATACGATTGCATCGCTGATTTGATCTGCTGTTCCGTTAGCATGCGGTTTCCTCCTTTGAGACATGAATGAGTTGGATATGACGTTGATACATGTACCATTTCATTATTCACCTCCAGTCATGGGGTGTCAAACGCCTGTCCCACCTTCGTGTCTGGAATGGCTGATCCGCTTTACATGACGTCCGGATCGCGCTAAGGTAATATTTGTGGTCTTATGTTGACTGGCATTGAGACATAGATACTTATTACCGCATGACAGGAAAGGAGGTTCCAGCTTGAAACCAAATATGAATAGCCTGGAAAAGGTCTCAGAGCAGAGTCGGGCGGCTCTGCATTCCGGACGGATCCTCATCATGACCGCCGTCGAAGCAGAGCGTCAGGCCGTGCTCCGCGGCATCGGCGATTCCGCAATCTTTGACGTAAAGCTTGCGGGTTTCGGGCCGGCTTCGGCCGCAGCGCGAACAGCAGCCGCGCTCCCTTGCTCCCAATACGGTCTTGTCATCAGCGCCGGCATCGCGGGCGGATTTCCCGGCAAAGCGGATATCGGCACCATCGTCGTCGCCGACCGGATCATCGCGGCGGATTTAGGCGCAGAAACGCCTGATGGTTTCCTCAGCGTGGACGAGCTTGGATTCGGGAGCTCCGTGGCGATTCCCGAGCCCGTTCTCGTGCAGGCTTTAACCGATCAGATGAGGTCGGCCGGCATTTCCGTCCACAGCGGACCGATACTGACCGTGACAACAGGAACGGGATCGGCAGAAAGAACGGCCGCACTGACTGCCCGAATCAGCGAGGCGGCAGCGGAAGGCATGGAAGGATTCGGCGTGGCTACAGCAGCCGGCCTATGGAATTTGCCTGTGCTTGAGGTACGCGCCATATCGAATGCCGTCGGTCCGAGGGATCGGTCGGCCTGGCGCATGAAAGAGGCTTTTGAAGCGCTTGAAATCGCAGGCGCGCATCTAAGGAGGTTATTGACAGAATGAAGATAGCGTTCTCCCCGTGTCCCAATGACACGTTCGTATTTCATGCCTGGACGCACGGACGGATTCCCGGTGCCCCGGAACTCGATGTGACTTATGCCGATATCGACATCACGAACCATTTGGCAGCCCAGGAGGACAGCGATTATGACGTCCTCAAGATTTCATATGCTGCGCTGCCTTGGGTTCTCGACCGGTATGCCCTCCTCCCTTGCGGAGGCGCTCTCGGAAGAGGGTGCGGTCCGCTCGTTCTGACTTCGGGCGGCGGGCAAGCCAATGCAGACCCTGCCGCTTTGGCCGGACGCCGCGTTGCCGTTCCAAGCGAACGCTCAACAGCTTACCTGCTGTTCCGGTTATGGGCGGCCCAGAATGTTCCGGGCGGCGTAGGTGAGATCGTGGTCATGCCATTCGATCAAATCATGCCAGCCGTTCGGGACGGCCAGATCGATGCAGGCCTGGTCATTCATGAAGCCAGGTTTACATATCCCGATTACGGCCTCACGTTAATGACCGATCTAGGAAACTGGTGGGAACAAGATACCGGACTTCCGATCCCGCTCGGCGCCATCATTGCCAAACGGACGCTTGATCTGAAGGCTATCTCGCAATGGGCCCGAGCCTCCGTCGAGTATGCATGGGCTCATCCGGAAGAGTCCCGGGAGTACGTGCTTGCGCATGCGCAGGAGATGGACCCGGAAGTAGCGGATGCCCACATTCAATTATACGTGAACGACTTCACCGCCAGTTTGGGGGAGGATGGCTACGCAGCGATCTCCTCCCTGCTTACACGAGCAGCCGAAGAAGGCCTGGTACCTCCGATCGATCCGAAGGCGCTCCTGCTTCCTTAATCGGCACTAAAAAATCCCCCTTTTCTCATCCTTAATGAGAGAGGGGGATTCTTTATGTCCGACATAGATACACCGGATTAACGGAAATCCTTAGGTATTCTTCGGGCCACACCGGTCAAAATAGCAGCCTGTACCACGGCTTTACGCACTTCGATCACGACCTGCTCATTAAATATGCTCGGAATAATATACAGCTCGTTCAACTCGCCACCGGTAACGACCGACGCGATCGCACGCGCGGCTGCGAGCTTCATCGGTTCGTTGATACAGCGCGCCCTGCAGTCCAGCGCACCCCGGAACAGCCCGGGGAACACCAGCACATTGTTAATCTGGTTCGGATAATCGCTGCGGCCCGTCGCGTATACTCTGGCATGGGGAAGCGCCTCTTCAGGCGATACCTCGGGAACAGGATTCGCCATCGCGAATACGATCGGATCCGGTCCCATGCCGCGGATATCCTCACCATTCAGCAGGTTGCCGCGGGATACGCCGATGAATACGTCCGCGCCCTTGATCACTTCCTTAAGCGAGCCTTCATTCGCCTCAACCTGAGGCTGGTCGGCAAGCCATTGCCACATCGGGTGCGAATAGCTTCCGCCTCTCACAATCGCTCCATCCCGGTCAACTGGGACAAGCTTGGTCACGCCTGCGCTGAGCAGCATTTTGCAAATGGAGACACCCGCGGCGCCAATCCCGTTGACAACCACGCGGATGTTCTCGATGCGTTTGTTCACGACCTTCAAGGCATTCAGCAGGCCTGCAATGACAACGACGGCCGTGCCGTGCTGATCATCATGGAAGACCGGAATCTCAAGCTCTTCCGTCAGCCTTCTTTCGATCTCGAAGCAGCGCGGTGAGCTGATGTCCTCCAGGTTAATGCCCCCGAATATGGGGCTCATGGCCTTGATCGTCCGGATCAGCTCCTCCGTATCATGCGTATCCAGGCAGATCGGAAACGCATCCACACCGGCTAGCTGCTTGAACAGCATGGCTTTGCCTTCCATAACAGGAGCGGCCGCATAAGGGCCGATATCCCCCAGCCCGAGCACCGCCGTACCATCGCTGACCACGGCAACGGTATTCCGTTTAATGGTAAGCGAATAGGCCTTTTCCGGATTCTCATGAATAGCGGTGCAGACCTTGGCAACCCCAGGCGTATATACGCGGGACAAGTCATCCCGGTTTTTAATCGGCAATGTCGGTTGAATCTTGATTTTTCCGCCCAGATGAACAAGGAACGTACGGTCCGACACGTTGATCAGCTTGATGCCTTCACGCTGCTTGAGCGATTCGACCACCTTGCTCTCCTCCGTATCCACCACTTCTACGGTGATGTCACGAACAGAAAAGTCCTTGCCCGGACGGATGACGTCGATGGACGTGATGTCGCCGCCCGATTTGCTGATCGCGGCTGCCACATCTCCGAAGGTGGCTTTTTCATGATTGAGTTCAACGCGCAAAATGATACTTGTGTTCGCCATGTGACTTCCCCCTATTATGGTTTGATTCCTTTTGTAACCGATTACAATACGGACATAATCATAACAGGCAGCGGACTTCAAAACAAGCGTCTGAAGTCCGTACTCCCTTTGCCGCTAACTTCTGCATACTTACCGCAGGTTATGGCATGTTGGCGTGGTGGGCATTCGATTCCCTCTTATTCGTTTCATGAACGCCCATAATGACGGCGATCAGTTCGTAGCTATCCAGGCTTTCAGATTCATTGCGAAGGCAAAATGCCCCCGATTCGAACCACCCGTTGATTTTGGCAAAATGGGCCACCGCCCTTCCGGATTCATCCGTGATGGTATATTCCTTGGAGAATGCGGGAGAGAAAATCTCATATGCTCCCCTGCTGTCCGTTTCGTATTCGAATTTTTTGGACAAAAAGCTCAGACGATGTCTCAACACACCTAGAATCCGGTCATCGTTATCTGAAATCTCCCATTTATTCGAGAATAACCGGAATTTGCCGCTGCACACCCGTTCTCCATGAGCACCATTCACATCAAGCGATGAGCCAAAGGCACTTTTAAGGTCAAGACTTCCGGCAGGTTTCTGATCCGCATCCACGATTTCCGTATAGCCGGCGTTGAAGAAGTTATCTCTAAAATACAGTTCCAGCTCGGGCACCTTCTTTCTTCGATTAATCTTCCGTCATCGTGTAAAAATAAGAAAGCCATGGACAATGATACATCCATGGCTTGTGTTCTTGCAAATTTTACATATTTCGACTTTCTTCTTCGACATCATGCTGCTTTAACCGACTGTTTATGGTGTCTCCTTCAGCGACCATTTCATATGGACCTGGTCAATCCACGGCCTAAAGCCGGCCTCTTCCAGAATACGTACGAGTGGCTGTTGGGATAACGGTAAATTCACCGTGCGCCGTACTACTTTTTTATCCAAAGGCGCATAGACTTGAGACAGCAGCGCTTTCAGCAGCCCTGGTGCTTCCTCGTCAGAAACATCAACCGTACGGCATTGATACAGATTCGTCGCGCTATGCTCCCCCTGCGCATCGAAGGTCCTCTTGAACAATGCATAACCGGCTACCTGTCCGTGGTCATTTAATGCAATGACCGATTGCCCGTTCATAATGTTCTGCCAATGCGTCTGCCAAGGCATTTCACCTACCGGGAGGGCAAAATGCTGAATGTCTTGAGGCAGTCCCGTGTAAAACCGGTATGGCTGCTCAGCTTCAACTGCAAAAACGCCTGGACTCAGCCCCTCCTTCAGTTCGTAATATCTTAATTGATCGATGAGCTGATACCCCATCTTGGAGTACAGCTTGATGGCAGGCTCATTCGTGCTTATCGCCTCAAGAAGGGCTACACCTGCACCCTTTTCCCGGTATAAATCCAAAGCTGCGCCGATCAGCTGACTGCCGCAGCCTCTGCCTCTGTATTCGGGAATGATGCCCGTTCCCCCGTTCCAGGCTGTCAGGCGTCCGTCTACGTTCCGGAAGCCATTCATGACGAAACCGATCGGCCTGCCTTCATCGCAAAGGGCTATAGATGATTCCAGAGAAAGGTGGTTCTCCGGAATTCTTTTCATAAACATGTCCACATCCATCGTCATGTCAGACGCATATCCTTTAAAACCTTCATTCCACAGCTGAGTAAGTTCTCCGGCCGTAAAATCCGTAAAATTCCTGATTTCCATTGTGATCGCCCCCCGTACAAGGAATAATTGGTAACACTTTCATAATGAATAAAATGTGAAGTGAAAGCAATCATTTTGTAACTTAAACCCCATATCCATATGATAAAGTTAGTACCTGTGAATAAGGACTTTCACCATAACATACGGAGGGCATCAAGACATGAACATCAGAAGAAGGAACCGCATTGCATACATATCAGCTTATACACGTGGCGTTTTCCGCTCACAAAACGGGGTTTGTCCATATGTATAATCAGAATAAATCGGATAAACGTTATATGCCCGGATTGGACGGACTCCGAACATTAGCAGTGTTTTTTGTCGTTTTATATCATTTGAACGTCGATTGGGCGCCTGGGGGATTGCTCGGCGTCAGTATCTTTTTCGTCTTATCCGGTTACCTGATTACAGATTTGTTAACCTCGGAATGGAGCCGCAGCCAGACCATTCATCTGAAGGTATTTTGGCTGAGGCGCTGCAGAAGGCTGCTTCCGGCCATGTTCGTCATGCTGGCGGCGGTCTGCGCTTGGGTAACGCTGTTTAAACCCTCGCAGATGTCCGTCCTGCGCGGAGATGCCGTTTCATCGCTGCTCTATGCAAACAATTGGTATCTTATTTTTCATCAAGTATCTTATTTCGAAAAGTTTGGTCCGATCTCCCCGCTCGGGCATATGTGGTCCCTGGCGGTAGAGGAACAGTTCTACCTGGTCTGGCCGCTCCTGCTGCTGCTCGGCATGAAGCTGCTGAAACGCCGCGGACCGTTATTCCTCGCCATTCTGGCGGCTGCCGCGATATCTGCGCTGCTGATGCTGTTCCTCTACGATCCGGGAAACGATCCGAGCCGGGTATACTACGGAACCGATACGCGAGCTTTTTCGCTTCTGATCGGAGCCGCGCTCAGCATCGTGTGGCCGAGCCGCAAGCTGTCTGCAACAATTCCGCTTAAATCCCGCTTGGTGCTGGATGGCCTCGGTCTCGCGGCTCTTGCAGCCGTGTTCATCATGGTATGGACAACGAATGAATATGCCGCCTTCCTGTACCCTGCAGGATTGTGGATTCTTTCGATGCTGGCTGCGCTTATTATCGCATCTGCCTCCCATCCTGCGAGCCTTGTTGGTAAGCTGCTCGGCATGAAGCCGCTGCGATGGCTTGGCGTCAGGACATACAGCATTTACATATGGCATTACCCCGTCATCATACTTACGTCTAAGACAAATACGGAACCCGAAATATGGCGTGCGCTTCTGCAATCCGCAGCATGCGTCTTCCTGGCCTCGATCTCCTACAAATATATAGAGGAACCGATACGCGGCGGCTTGATCGGCAGGGCTTGGAACAGAATCCGAAAGGGGCAGGCAAGCCTGACACTCGTACCGCTCAAAGGGTGGATAACATCGGCCTCGGTACTGCTGCTCATCGTAATATCCTGCACGGGATTCGCGCTTCATACGCAGGTGAATGCGTCTATGATTCCGCAGGAGGCAGCCCCGGTCAGCGCCGTGCAGGCACCTTCATCCGATACAAACCTGCAGGACGGAAGCTCCGATCAAACCCAAGGCGAACATGCGACTGCAGCCGCTTCGGAGGTAAGTCCCGGGGAAGGCGCAGCAGCCGAGCAGCCCCATTCGGTTGAAGCCGGCCGTTCGGATTCGCAGAAGGCAAGCACCCCCGTGACATCGGAGACCCCGGTTAAAGCGGGCGGCAGCGGGCATGATTCTACACCATCACAGCCAAGCGGTGCATCCGTACCTGCCGCCAAGGATGGGAAAGCATCCATTCCCGTCACGGCCATCGGCGATTCAATCCTGCTGGATGCCCAGTCCCATTTGAGCAAGCTGATTCCGGGGGCTGTCATCGACGGCAAAATCGGCAGGCAGATGGCTGATGCGGAGATGCTGATCAGCGACCTGCGCTCGGAAGGGAAGCTGGGGGATCTGGTCGTCATCGAGCTGGGCACGAACGGTCCTTTCAGCAGCAAGCAGCTGGGCTCGCTTCTTCGTTCGCTTCAGGACGTGCGCACCATCGTGCTGGTGAATGCCCGCGTGCCGCGGAGCTGGGAAGGCTCCGTGAATGCTGCGCTCAAAAAAGCCGCCGCTTCCTATCCGAATACGAAGCTTCTCGACTGGCATGCGGCTAGCAAAGGCAAATCGTATTTCGAGCCGGACGGGGTTCACTTGAAACCTCAAGGGGGCAAAGCTCTTGCGGATTTGATTGCCAAAGAGCTGGGTTACAAGGACTAATGTGATTCTGTAGTGTATAAGCTAACGGAGGACTTCTTTTACTAAAAGAGGTCCTCTTTTTTTACGGGATGCTAAGGTAGCGCGTTTTGGGTTATTTTATAAGGAAAGGAGCGGTGATCCGTTGAATGAAGGACAATGGTAAATGCGAGTGCTGCGGAAGGGAAGGCGTGGTTACGACGGTCCACCATCTGACCCCGAAGGAAAGGGGCGGTGCGCAGCTGCCTACGGCGCAGTTGTGCATTCCCTGCCATAAACAGATTCATCATTTATATACGAACAAGCAGATCGTCGACCTCGGTCTCACTACCGTCGCCGCTCTTCAGCAGGATGCGGCCATGAAAGCTTTTATCCGCTGGATCCGCAAGCAGCCGCCTGGCGCCATTCCCAGGTCACGCAAATCGAGGAACGTTCGCGGCAGGCATTGAGGGGGACGGTTTTCTTTCGTTCAGGGAGCCTTCAATAATGGCATCCAGCAATCCGGGGAAGGAGATCCCGGCAGCCAAGGCGCTGCGCGGCAGCAGGCTGGTCTTTGTCATGCCCGGCAGCGTATTCACCTCGAGGATATAGGGAACGCCGTTCTTCAGCATCATGTCGATGCGGGCATAAACGCTGCATTTCATGGCCGCATAACTTGCTTCCGCCGCCTGTCTGATGCGCTTATCGAGTTCTTCTCCGAATGTCGCGACCTGCTCGTCACATTGTCCCGGCTCATACTTGGACGCATAATCAAAAAATTCGGAGTTAGGTTTGATCGACACAATCGGAAGAGTTTTACCGTTCAAAATACCGCAGGTGATCTCTTCGCCCTGAATATAAGCTTCAACCAGCACTTCTTCGCCGTAAGAAAAGGCGGTCCGCAGCGCCGTCAGCAGGCTCTCCTCATTCCGCACAAGCGTCACTCCGATACTGGAGCCGCCTGCGTTCGGCTTAATCACCAGGGGATAGTCCAAGGCAGCCAAACGCCCGTCATTCACGTCATCCAACGTACGCAAAACGGTCCAGTCCGGTGTTTCGAGTCCTCCATAGCGAAGCAGGCGTTTGCTCAAGTCCTTATCCATGCAGATCGCTGACGAGAGAAGCGAGCAGCCCGTATAGGGTATTCCCATCGTTTCAAGGGTGCCCTGTATCGTTCCGTCTTCGCCGAAGCTGCCATGCAGTGCAAGGAGCGCGATGTCGATTCCCTGGGCCTTCTCAAGCAGATCCTGCTTGGTCTTGATGTCGATCGGAACGGCTTCATATTTGTTTTGATCAAGATGCTCCAGCATTTCTTTACCGGTGGCGAGCGAAACTTCCCTTTCCGATGAAACGCCGCCCATGATGACTCCTACTTTCATGCTTATGCCTCCATTCGTTGTTTGACCGCTTGGCCGATGATTTCGATGCCCCGCCGAAGCTCGTCGTCGGTTACCCTTGAAAAACCGAGCCGAAGCGTGTTCGAGCCGCCTCCATCCGTGAAAAAAACGTCCCCGGCGGTATAGACGACCCCCTGCCGGTAACAGTCGGCAAGAAGTTCACGCGCATCCATCCCCTCCTCAAGCTCAATGAACAAATGCAGCCCACCCGATCCCGTCAGGCGCTTATGGGGAATGAACTCGGTGCAGTAGGCAACCGCCAGCTCATGTTTGCGCTTGTATTCCGATTTTGCCCGTTTCAAGTACTTCTCGAAATTGCCGTTATGAAAATACTGGTACAGCACCGCCTGATCGAGCGTGGACGTATGAATGTTCCGTGCCCTTTTCACGCTCACGAGCGCGTCAACCAGCTCACGGTCCGCCGCAATCCAGCCGATGCGGATGCCGGGGAATAAAATCTTCGAGAAGCTCCCCAAATAAATGACGCTGTTCCCTTCGCCGCCGAAGGCTGCAAGCGGCGCCATGTGGGAGCCCGAATACCGCAGCTCTTCATTGAACCCGTCCTCGATCAGTGGAATCCGATGCTTGGCAAGCAGCCGCAGCACCTCCACCCTTTTCTCCGCCGACATGACGACACCTGTCGGATTATGGTACGAAGGCGTGAGATACGCCAGTCCGAATTCCTGCTCCTCCAGCGCTTTCTGGAACAGGTCCATCCGCACGCCGTCCTGATCCATGGGAATGCCCGTAACTTCGTATCCGTGAAGCCGGGAAATTTTGATCGCGGTATGGTGCGTCGGATTCTCGCACAGGATGTGCTTCCGGGGCACTTCCAGGGAAGAGACGATCATGTCGTATGCTTCGGTGAAGCCATTCGTAATGAGAATGTCCTTGCCCTCCATGTCGACGCCCTTCGCTTCCATGTATCCGGTCAGGTATTCGATCAAAGGCTTGTAGCCTTTGGCATAGCCGTAGTTAAGCAGAATCTCTCCTTCCAGCGACATGCGGTCCAGAAATGCCCGTTTGACGCTGGCCAGATCGAACAGCTTCTCATCCGGCGCGATGCTCGCGAAATTAATCATACCCTTTTCGCCGCGCAAGTCGCGCTTCATCAGATCATTCTCTACCGCCTGTCTCGTCCTTCCGTTCAGCTTCTGGGCCCAATCGAGCGACCACGAAGGTACGGAAGCGATGCCCACCTTGGACACGAAGCTTCCCTTGGAATGAACCGTATAGATGAATCCCTCTTCCTCAAGCTCCGAATATACGGTCACCAGCGTATTGCGGCTGATTCCCAGCATCGTGCTCAGCTCCCTCGTGGACGGAAGCTTCTGGTCGACCCTGCCCTTGCCTTTGGTAATCCACTGCTTCAAATATTCTTTGACCTGCACCGTAAGCGGCCGGCCTTCAATGATCTTAAAATCGGTGAACATCATGCCATCCCTCCATAGCTAATCTTTGCATAATCCCGCAGCAGAAGAAAGAGCCACAGGGATGCGTTTTGCCGCCTCTTGTGGTACGGCATGGAAACCATGCAAAAAGGACGCCCTCAGGTCCGTAGACGAACTCTGGGACGTCCTATCTATAAGCTGTGCATCTGCGCGGCCGCGCATACAACCTGTGCTCCTTCGCCTCGAACCAGCTCGAACAGCTCTGGGCGGGCATTGCCGGATTTGTCATTCACCGGTCACGTTTAAAGCTGCCTTGCCTTGTACACTCAGCTATACCGGATTTTTCTCAATGCGCGGCTCCGTGTTGATTGCCACATTACCGGCTACTGCACGCGAAATCATGCAGGAGCTTTCCGCTTTTAGCGCCAGCCGGCGCGCATGCTCGATGTCCTTCTCCGATGCTTCGCCCTTTAGCAGTACATGAGGTTTATGCGTGATACTGACATACGTGAAGATGTTGTTCGTCACGTCCACAATCCCTTCCGATTCCAAGCTCAGCTTGTCCACCGGCAGTCCGCCCCTCTCCATCACTGCCGCAAGCGTGATTAAGTAACAGGTCGCTGCGGCGCCGAGCAGCATTTCGTCCGGATTGGTCCCGATGCCGGGACCTCCCATTTCTTTCGGTATGGATATAGCCGTCTTCAGCTGCCCAGCTTCAATTCTTCCCTCGCTGTTGCGTCCGCCGTCCCACTCCGCTTTCAATAGAAACGAATGGTTCATGTTGGATTCATTCTCCCCTTTCGACTCATCGCTGTCAGACCGTTACTGCTTCCTTGTCTGCATCGTCGGCGAATCCGTTCGCCTTATGATTGAACCGTTTCCGGTAGCCGCATTTGCGGCATAGCTCCTCCACGACCTCGCGGCGGGAAAAACCATCCACAATGTTCCTTGCGCGCTCGCCTTCAATAATATTGTGAAAGTCATCCTTATAAATGTTACCCAGGTTAATCACGCCTTCTCCGTCCAGACAGCAAGGAATGACGGTGCCATCGACCAGAACGCCTGCCTGATTGCGAAGACCGTGACAGAACCCCGGACCGAAGTCCTCCTCCGCTTGCAAATCGGGCCATTCAAACTCGTGATCCATATTGATGTAGATGCGGTCGGCAATTTTGATCCCTTTTCCCGGCTCAACCTTCTCGTCGATTCTGTAATTCAGATTAAATTCCCGTTCGATATATTCCAGCATTTCACGGTTGCGGCTCTTCTCCAGATTCGTCGCGTTGTCCATATCCAGATTCCACAGGCGCAGCGATACGATCAGATTCGAACCCGTTACCGCCTCCTTGACGAAATTCAGTACCTTGGCGATGTACAAATCCTTGTCCTTGGAGCCTTCATGGCCGTCAAAGCTGTGAAGCGAAAAGTTCATCTGCCGAAGTGCCGGCTTATTCATCAGCTTGGGTCCCGCTTTATGCAGCAGGGTTCCATTGGAAGTGATGTTAACTTTAAAGCCCTTCTCATGGGCGATATCCAGCAGCTGATCGATATGGGGATGCAGCAGCGGTTCACCCTTGACGTGAAAATAAATATAGTCGGTATAAGGCTTGATCTCGTCCAGCGTATGGGTAAATTGTTCGATCGTGATATAGTTGGTCGCCCTGTGCGTAGGCGGGCAGAAAGTGCATGCCAGATTGCAGCGGCTGGTCAGCTCAACGTAAAACTTTTTGAATCTTTTCATTAGGGTTGCTCCAGTCTGTTCCATATAATCGTTCTTGCCTTACAAAATATTATAGTAGAAACCGGAGTATAGCAACCTTGGATGCCGCTTCTGTCATAACCCCGGCCGCAAAAATATGCGCCAATATGACATTTATACGTTTGTCCGCATCATATGCTCTACTTAGGCTGCAGAAAGGAGCGTGAAGCGGTTTTGATTCTGATCGGTAATCAGGAAGCCGTGCTGGAGGTCGGAAACTGGCCGGCATTATGGCAAAAAATTTACCTTTCCAAGAAAAACAGCCCTGAAGTGTACCGTTATGTCTCGCTCTCCCACCTGTTATTCGAGCTGAGACTCAGGACGGCCATCGTGGAAGCGGCCAAAGCGCTCAAACGAAGCGGCGCCCAGTTCGAAGACTTCGAGCATTCCCACTGTAATGGGCAGTACTGGAATTTGAACAGCAGGGGCGGATTTGAACTGAGGCGGGACGTAACTCCGGCGGAGGGCATCCGGGATATTTTCGCGAATGGAACCCTTTACGGTTTCGAGTGCGCAACTGCGATAGTCATTGTTCTATACAAGGGAGTGCTGGACTCCATTCAGGAAAGTGACTTTAACCGGATGTTTGCAGACCTGCTGCTCTACGACTGGCATTACGACAGCGACTTGCGGCTTATTGAGAAATATGGGGCTTCCCAATCGTTGCCGGGAGATGTGCTGTATTTCAAAAATCCGGACGTCAACCCGGCCCAAATTGAATGGCAAGGAGAGAACACAATCAAGATTGAGGAAGATCTGTATTATGGACACGGGATCGGCATCGTCCCTTCCCAGGCGATCATAACCAAGCTGAACCGGCACCGCATACCGGGGAGTATGGTATCCGCCTATCAGACCGACCAGGTCATCCACCCGGATTTCCTGTATCTGTCCCAGTTCGAAGCAGGCGGTTCAGGCCTGAACCCCGACCTGCTGCACCAGGCATTCATACAGGAAGGCGCGATTGCCTCCCGGATCGGAAGACGCCGTTATGTGCGTGCCTGATATATCTATAGAAAGGAAACACACTTCTCCGGTCCATTACTTTTGTTTAAGCTGCCGCATTTTGCGTCAGCTTTTTTCATGACCTGCCTAGAGGTATATCGAATCATGTCAAAAGATTTATACATTTTAGCTTATTTTGTAAACGTTTATAGACCATTGATCCGGGTGAGTGCTATAATATGGTAGAATTAGTACATACTAAGGAGGTCCTTTTTCCTATGTCGTGGTTGCAAAATCTTCCGCTGTCCCAGAGAGTGATCGCGGGGTGCTATCTGGTTGCGGCTTTGTTCGCCATACCCGCCCTTGTGATCTTTATCTTGATCGGCAAAATACTCATCGGTTTGATTTTCGTGGTTGTGTTGGCAGCGCTGACATACCCGCTTGCCCGGTTTGTCGAGAGAACGCTTACATCTTCATTTGAGAACATTGCCAATGTAACGGCCGGGATCGCCAAGGGCGACTTTACCAACCGTGTGGACGAATCCGGCTCGATGGGTGACGTCAGCCGTTCCTTCAACAGCATGGTGGACAAGCTCAAGAAAATTTTGACCGACGCATCCGGCATCACACGTAAGGTCATCGAAGCAAGCCGCGGCATTGCCGACAAGAACCAGGAGCTCAAAACCGTCATGGCTTCCGTTGCCTCCGCTTCCAACGAGCTTGCCATCGGTGCAGGCGAAATCTCGGAAGACGTCTCCGGCATGACCGAATCGATTCAGGATATCGAGCTCAAGGTCGGCAACTATGTCCACTCCACCAAGGAAATGAAAAAGCAGTCCGATTTGACGCTGGGCTTCGTCGAGAAAGGACGCCAGTCCGTCGAAAGACAGGCCGACGGCATGCGCAAAAACGTGGAAGCGACAGAAAAGGTAGCCAAAACCATCGATGCGCTCTCCAAGAATGCATACGGCATCAACAAGATTACCAAAACGATCTCCGAGTTGGCAGAGCAAACCAACCTCCTGTCTCTGAACGCATCGATTGAGGCGGCCAGAGCCGGCGAACATGGCAGAGGTTTTGCCGTTGTCGCACAGGAAGTACGCAAGCTGGCCGAGGAATCGACAGCTTCAACGCAGGAAGTGTTCGGGCTCGTAAAGAGCATAGAGCTCGGCATACATCAAGCCATCGAGAATATTCAAGTCAACGAGGAAGTCGTCCGCCTGCAGAATGAAATGATTCGTGAAGCGGAGCAGATTTTCTCGAATATCGTGGAAAGCGTTCAATACATAACCGAGCAGATCACTGCCCTCTCCAATGAAAGCGATATGATGCTCGAAAGCGCCCAGAAAATCTCCGGTGCCATCCAGAATATTTCAGCCATTACGGAGGAATCTTCCGCGGGTACCGAGCAAGTATCGGCTTCCATGAACGAACAGATGAAGTCCATCGAGGCTGTCGTGGAGGAAACCGAAGCAATGAGAGAAGCTGTGTTCCAGCTACAGAAAACCATTCAGATTTTTAAATTCTAAATTTCCCGCATAACGCAGTCCTGGGTCCTTCGCCCTTATTGAACCGTTTACCATTCCGTTATATGATGAATAGACACTTCACACGAAATTGAACGAAAGTCCCCAGGGGCTTTCGTTCCTTTTATTCCAGCAGGATTTTGGAGGTATGGATCAATGGCTTCCCAACAACGAATGGATCCCCGGGTCATAAGAACGCAGCGGCTGCTGAAAAATGCTCTTTTCGATCTTTTGGAGGAACGGGAATACGAACAGGTTACCGTCCAGAACATCGCAGATCAAGCGACGGTCAAACGGGCGACGTTCTATCTACACTATAGTGATAAACAAGATCTTGTCCAGCAATGCATTGCAGAACTGCTGAACGAGCTCAGCGAATCCATCTTGAATCAGCAAGACGACTTGCCCTTCGATTTCCACAGCGGGAAAGCCCACCCGATCTTCATCCGGATGTTTCAGCATGTCAGTGCGCATTTTTGCCAGTATCAGGCACTGCTCGTGAATAACCGCATCCCTGCGTTCTCCGCAGGCCTTCTGGACGTGCTGCATCATTTCATATCGGAAGGCATCAATAGGACGGAGCCCGATGACTCTAATTTGTCCGCAAGAAGGGATGTCGTTATCAAGTATGTCGAATCCGCATTCCTCGAGATCATCATCTGGTGGGTGGAGAATCAAATGCCCTACCCGGAAGAGGAAATGGCCGAGATGCTCATGAATTTATCGATCATGGGTCCCTATCGTATGCGCCCCGATGGAATTATGCAGCCATAATATAACATCCCTGACGGATGGATATCCGTTCAGGGATGTTCTGCGTTAACCCGAAGCCGACAATGGAATGTTGCCGCTCCAGCTTTCGGGCACATCTGAGCTGGATTGTTAAGATTACAAGGCTGTCCAGCCGCCGTCGATCACAAGCTCGGCCCCCGTCATGAAACGGGACTCATCCGATGCGAGGAAAAGCACGCCATAGGCGACGTCTTCAGGTTTGCCAAAGTAAGGGAGCTGAGTGAACGTTTTGTAATACGGAGTGGCATCCTGGAAGCTTGGCGCAGTCATCGGCGTTTCAATGATGCCCGGATGTACGGAGTTTACCCGCACGCTTTCTTTGGCAAACTCCACGGCTGCCCCTTTGGTGATCGCACGAAGCGCGCCTTTGGCCGCAGTGTAGGCACTGGAGCCTGCCATTCCAACGATGCCCCCGATCGAGGAAATATTGATGACCGAGCCGGAGCGGTTCTTCTGCATTTCCGGAATCGCGTATTTCATCCCCAGCATGCATCCGTTCAGATTGATATCCAGCACCTTGTTCCACTGCTCCATCTCCAGATTGGCAATCGTCATGGTCGTGGATATTCCTGCATTATTGACGAGTACATCCACCTTGCCATAACGTCTTACCGTCTCCTCCACGACATGCTTCCATTCTGCCTCGGTCGCCACGTTATGCTTCATGCCGACAGCCTCGCCGCCTGCCTGTTTGATTTCATCCACAACCGCTTGCAGTGCAGCTTCATTCAGATCGGTGGCGACCACCTTCGCCCCTTCGCTTGCAAACAATTTGGCTTCCGCCGCCCCCATGCCGTTCGCTGCACCTGTAATGATGGCTACTTTACCTGTTAGTCGTCCCATGTATCCTCTTCCTCTCTATGATTCTTGCTGAAATGTTGTAATCGATTACAACGAAAGTATACACTTATTCGTCTATTTTGTGAAGTATTTTACACTATGTCTTTTATCTTCAATGTCATCAGTTTCGATCAGATAAGATACGTCGTTCGAGCCCATGCACACCACTTTGCATATTGCTCCTGGTTCTTTCGGGTAATGCTGTTGAACCGGATTCGGCGATTATAGACGCATTCGTTCCAACAAAATGCACCCCCTGCTTGAAGCAGCCGGAGAATCATATGCATGTCTTCATATAGGCGTCCTGCAACCGGATCATCCGTGCGCCAGCCTCCCAGCATGCGCAGCGTCTCGGTCCGCATCAGCCTGGGAGCGAGCGGGACCCCCGCTTGAAGCAGCTCGCTCCCGTTCAGCCGCTCCGGACTTGAATATGTCCCCCGATACGACAGGTTCCTGGTGATATCCTGCCTCCACTCCGCATGATTTCCATAGACAAGCACCGTGTCGCGGTTCAAGACTGATGCGATTTTGTTCCATTTTTCCACGCAATCGGCGTCAAGCCAATCGTCAGCGTCCAGCTCCAGCAGCCACGGGGCGCGAACATGAGGGAGAGCTGCATTTAAGGCAGCCGCCTTGCCTACGTTACGGGCGAGCCTCACGTAGTGAATGCGCTCCGGTTCTTCGGCTGCCAGCTGCTCCATCCATGCCGGCGTGTCATCGGTCGATCCGTCATCAATCAGCAGCAGCTGCCAACTTGCAGAGGTTTGGCTTATAACGCTTTGCGCAGCCCAGCGGAAGTAATCAGCCTCGTTGTATACGGCAAGAACGATGGAAACCTTGGGAATAGCAGCATTCTCGAAGGGATTCAATGCATTGTCTAAAGGCTTGAAGAAGGGCGCGAGCTTAACCCACTCCAGCTCCTTGCGCTGCCAGTCCTTGAATTTGCGTCTTGGAGGAGCCCATGCCTTGGAACGAACGGAGCGCCCGGCAGTGGTCCTCGACATAAGATGCATCAGCTGCCATTCCATTAGACCGTCAAATGGATAAGGTGAACCACAAAGAAATGAGAGTCCCATTTCTTTCATCATACGCAGATTCCATAGGATGGGCCCAGCCTCTCCAGGCCGGAATTTGGACTTTAAAACGGATGCCTCCTCATCAGTCAACAGGTGTACCCATGGGAGCGTGTCCCGCTCCAGCTGCACAGCGAACTGCTCCATGCTTCCTTCCATGCCTTCATGAATGATGCTGCCCGCCCGAATCGTCATGCATGCCGAATCCGAGGCGCCTTCGAGCGCTTCATTCGCTATATGCACGGAGCCGGCCGGCACCGGCACGACGCGGTGGAGCGGCAGCAACAGCGAGATTGAATCCACAGTCAGCCCCGCATCGGTTGTGCGGTCTGCTCCTAGTATAAAAATGATCATTTCCCCAGCTCCTTTCCACATCAACGCTACTCTGAATCCGCTGTTCCAACAGCATCAGAAGCTTCGGTTTCTTCTATGTATCCATATGGCGCGGCCGGATGCGTGATCGTCGACATCCACGCATGTGCATGAAATTCCGCACAAAAAAAGCCGCCTATGCAGGCAGCAGGTGAAGAGGATGACTCTACATTTAATTAATCATGCTTCTCAAGCCAAACATCCTTAAAATCGATAAAGCCCAGGGCGTTCAGGCTGATGCCGCGTACGAATGGATGTAAAAACGTATTCAGCTGGCGGTGGTGGAGGAAGATCACCGACGCTTCGTCCCGCAAATACTGTTCGACTTCGCGTAGAATCATCCGTCTTGTCTCAACGTTTCCTGCACTCAGCGCATCATCGATTCTCGCCTGAATCCAGCTCATGCGCTCCTCATTCAGATACTTCTTCAGTACGCTGCTCCGGTTCTCATAGGTTTCGATCTCGCAAACCTCATCCTCGGCGAGCACAATGCTTGACATGGTCAGGTCGGCGACATGCCATGACTTGTAATCCACCATTTCCGTGCTTATTCCCCATTCCGACAGACGTTTCCGGATCCACTCCGCATCTTCCTTGTATTTATCGTATATCGAAATTCGAATCGTTTCCCCGTTGTATGCGGCTTCCTTCAAGGCAGCCCGAACGCGTTCCGGACGAAGCGGATCAATGACGTGCGCGTGACTGTCGTCCGGCCGGAAGCCGAAGGCAGGAAGAATGCGAGCTCCGCCCAGCTCAGCGATCATTTCTCCCGGCTGGATAATCATGCGCACCGCTCTGCGGAAGGCTTCGGATTGCTGCGCGCCATCCCGGTTTAAATTCCAGGACAGTAACGTGCAGGCCTGCCTCAGCTTCCCGGGATTGTTCCGGCTGTAGTCCTGCTCATCCGCTCCTTCTTGCCGGAACTCCCCCCATGTATGCAGGACAGCTGGGTAACCGATGGACTCCGGATTGCAATCTTCGGGCATAATGACAATATCCACGCCGTCCAGATATGGCCTGCCATCATGGTATGCAGTATGCGCCGCGAGCTCGATCCGGTGCTTCGTATACGATATGACCCGGAACGGTCCGGTGCCGATCGGCAGCAGCCAAAAGGAATTTTCTTCTATCCCGGCCAGTTCAAAAGGAAGTATCGAGGCACCCACTGAGCACATAAAGCGGTCGAAGATCCGGTTTGGTTTCCGTAATCGGATGCGCAGCACGCGCGGGCCTAACGCTTCAATCGCCTCCACCTCACGCAGAATCCACTCATTTTGAGCTCCTTTTTTCAAGCGTTCGAACGTATAGGTGACGTCTTTGGATGTCAGCTCCTGTCCATTATGGAACCGGATGCCCTTGCGCAGGTAAAAAGTCCACTCGGTGGCATCCTTATCTGACCTCCAGTGATGGGCGATCCCTGGAACGATCCGTTCAAGCTGCTCATCGAATGACAGCAGCCGGTCGAAAATTTGCCGCTGCAAGTGCGAATCAAACGCATAATTGGCTTCCGCCGGATCCAGCGTCTTGGGAGAAAGGAGAACGGGGAAGATCAGCGTATCGCTGCCGGGCAGCCCTTCGCTCCCTTCTTCCTTTTTATACCCGAAATGCCCGTTCAGCCAGTCGATAAATCTCTCTTTGGCCTGAGTTCCGATTCCATAATTGCTTAGCATCTCAAAGGCCTGCTTATAGTCCCCGCTCTTGGCCAGCCCGATGGAAAGCTGATAGAGGAAGCCCTCCTTGCCTTCTTGAAACGTAATTTGCGAATAATGGCCTCGCCCCCGCCCCGGGAGCCACTCAATCAGCTGTTCCTCCACAAGCTTTTTCAGAATGAGCTTTGCGTTTCGCACGGTGCAACATAACGCATCCGCCAGCTCCTCTAATGTGACTTTAACCGCAGTTCCCGCTTCGTTTCCGCCGGCAAACCGGCTGTACAGCATCAGGTATTGCTCCTTCAACAGCATTCGTCTTCACCCTCCTTCGATAGCTTTAATGCCTAAAAGGGGAAAATCATTTTCGCAAGTATACACTTTTTAGTCCCTTTTGGATAGCTCATAATTGGAAACAAATAGAACGAAACGAGGGAGAAACGTATGCTGGAGTATTTTACTGTAGAAAAGCTGCTGGAATATGATCAAGCCGACCGTAAGAACGCCGTAACCATCCAAAGGGAACAGGAGAAGCTGCTTATATATCAAGCGATTGAACGCAAGGCGATAAAGGGGAAGTGGTATGCCATCCCTTTGCGGTTATTCCGCAAAGCGCATCGGCGCCAGCGCTACCGAGCCTGATCCCATGTGATGCGATACCGATCATAAAATGACAAAAAGCCGGGATGCTGTCATCCTGGCTTCCTTTCTGAGCTGCATACTTATTTCTTGGTATCCATTTTCTTGGCACCGACCATCAAGCCTGTATCGCCTGGATCAAGGAGCGAAATTTCCGAAATGGCCCAAATATCATGGGCTCCCCCGCTCTCCTTCTCAATCACCAGACTGGCTCTGCCCGTATCGTATACTGCGCCGGAAACGATCAGCGGATAGTCAAACGAGATTTGAACTTTATCCGCTGACAGGATTTGTTTTTGCATCTGCGTCACCGTACCCATATGCGGACTGGAGCCACCCGTAACCCAGTAGTTATCGGAGAATTCCTGTTTGGTTCGCTCCTGCATGGCTGGCGTCATCACCGCATATTGCAGTGAACCACTTCTTGTCTGGATGCCGCGAATCCAGAACTCGGCCGCTTCTTCAGGGGTATTGGCCTTCAGCGCTTGCTGCAGGCTGTGAACCTGCCTTGCCAGCTCGGTGGCTTCAGGCATGGAAACGTAGAGGCTGCCGTCTTTATAAGTGACTTCCCCCTTGATCAGTTCCATCATTGCACGTAGCGATACCATAGCGGTGCCGTCTTCCATCTTCAGCTTCAAATAACTGCTCGCGAACTCTTCCTTATCGATATAAAGCCGGGGACCTGCCGTTACGGCCAAAGCGGAACCGGATAACAGCGAGAATGCGGCAACGGCCGCAATGATGATTTTGCTTCTTTTTTTCATCGTTCCTATTCTCCTAACGGACCTCTGTTATTTATTTACAGTTCCATTTTAGTAGAATCATCACGGTTGAAGGTTACATGCCGGTTACGTTTTGGTTTAAAATTCCACATGATTTGCTTCCGCACCGTCCGTGCGAATCGTAAACCGGATACAGGCTCCGCCTCCTTGCCGGTTGAATGCGTGAATCTTTCCTCCGTGCTTCTGAGCGATCATCTTGGCGGTATAAAGTCCCAGTCCGGACTGCCCCTGATTCCCCCTGTAAAACTTGTTAAAAAGATAAGGCACATCCTTGGCTTGGAAGCCCGTGCCGTTGTCGCAAACCTCGAATACCAGATATGCGGCCTGCCGTCTGATATGGACCCCGATCCAGCCTTTACGGGCCGGAAGATAGCGGACGCTGTTCGAAATCAGATTGTCCAGTACCTGACTGATTCTCTGCACATCCATGAATAGATGTTGACCATAATCCGGCGACTCGTCCTCATATTGAAATGAAAAAGCAGCCTGCTGAGAGCTGCAGACATAACCGATCTCGCGTTCCTTGTCCTGCAGAAAATCCGCCAAAGATACCCTCGCGGCTCTGAGCGGGAAGTACTCCATGTCTTTCTCGGATGCTACCTGCACATCTTGGATCAGACGATTGACGCGCTGGATATTGTCTAGGGTGACCTTGAGATGGGCTTCGGCCTTATCCCGCGGCATGCCCGGCGTGTCAGCCAGCATTTCGACGTTTCCCTGGATCACCGTCATCGGTGTCCGGAAATCATGGGCAATCGCATCCATCATGTCCCTGCGCTCCTGCTCCAGCTTCCACTCTCTTAGCAAAGAGTCCTTGAGCGCGCTCCGCATATTTTCAAAGGATTCCGTCAGCAGTCCAAGCTCGTTATCGGCCTTATAACTGACCGTAAAGTCAAGATCCTGGTCGCGAATCCGCTGGGAAGCCTCGATAAGCTCATGCACCGGCCTGGCAATTCTTCTGCCGAACCTCGCCGCGAATAAATAAGTGAAAATCGCTATGTACATAAACGGGGATACCAGGAAAATCAATATCATCCCTACGTTGACCCAATTAAACGCTGAGGTATGCTTACCCGAAACCTCCAGCTTATATTGAAGCAGGAGGGCGCCTAGCAAATCCCCTTTTGCTGAAATGATCGGGGCCACACGCAAATACTGCCCTCCAAAACGCAAGGAACCGCCTACGGATACCGTTTTGTTCAGCTTATCCATCAGGGCTGAGCGGTTTGGAATTTTCTGCTCGCGTAACGTTCCATACACCGGTTTGCCGTCCAAATCCACGACCTGATACTTGATTCCTTCAAGTGGAATTCGCTGCTCAAGCTCCGCCCGGCTGTCAGGCTCCATGAGCGCTTCATGCTGCGAGCGGGCGTAATTCACGATATGGGGAAGCTTATTTTCATAGGCGTTCGCGGGCTGGAGCCAGCTTATTCTGGACAGCCCCCATAATCCGAACCCAATCGTGATCACCGAACAGATGACGCTCAGCACCATCGTCCAGATGAATGTTAGAATCAGCTGCCTTTTCAGGGGGAGTCGTTCTATGAATCCGATCTTTCCCATTTGTAGCCGACCCCCCATAACGTTGAAATATAGCTGCTTCCCGGATCATGGCTGCCCAGCTTGGCACGGATTTTCTTGATATGCTCCGTGACCGTGCTGGTATCGCCGCAGGCTTCGAGTCCCCAGATCCGGTCGTAAATTTGCTCTTTGGAGAATACCTGCCCCGGATGAAGCGCCAGCATTTCCACGATATCGAATTCCTTTGCCGCCAGAGGCACGACCGCATGATTCACATGCACTTCCCGTCCCTTAAGGTCGATCCGAAGCACGCCATAACGAAGCAGGGAACGATCCTGCGCGTGATCCCGGCCCCTCCGGCTGCCTCTCAAATGTGCGCCCACCCGGGCTTTAAGCTCACGCAGGCTGAAGGGCTTCGTAATATAATCATCCCCGCCAATGGACAAGCCCTGAATGCGGTCCGCCTCCGTCTGTCTTGCACTCACGAACAGAATCGGACAATGGACCTCGTCCCGGATCATTTGGCAGAGCTCAAAGCCATTCATTCCCGGCATCATCACATCAAGGATGATCAAATCCGGCGCCTTGGACAGCAAATTCAGCGCTTGCTGCCCATCCGAAGCGGTCCATACCTCGTACCCCTCCGCCGTCATCGCCTGCTCAAGCAGAGATACGATATCAGCCTCGTCGTCTACGATCAAAATTTTCTCCTGCATAACCCACTCTCCTGCTATCCGGGCATTACTTCACCCAGTTTCTACGGTGCCACCACAACATTGTAACGGCAAACCCCAGAATCATACAAATCATCACCGGCAGCACAAAGGCATGAGCATAGCTTCCCGCCATCCACTCAAAGACCGTCGATATGCCGAACAGCAGGAAGCTGAACGTATCCGACACGTACATCGAGCCGACTGCAATTCCGACCCAGCCAAGATAGCAGATGATCGGACTTGGCAGCGCCGTACAGATGAGCCCCGTCAGACTAAGCTGGGCCAGCATAATCAGCATGAACAATCCGTAAGATTCCAAGCAGTACAGGAAGGCTCCAGCCGGGTCATAAGAACGGTCCGGATTCAAGAATACGACTGTGTCCACGCTTGGCTTGAACAAATGGCCGAAGATTTCGCCGACCGCAAAGGTCACGAGGAGAAACAAGGCCATCACGATCGCCAAATTGATCCATTTGGCAGCGAGCATCCGCATGACCGAAATCGGTCTGATCAGAACCAGGCGAAGCTGTCCTGCATGGTATTCGCCGTTAAAGCTGTCAATCATTAGAATCGGGCCGATAATCAGCACAAGGAAAAAGGACACTTCCTTCAACAAAAACAGTGAAAAGTTTTGAGCTGTCAGCGGAACCGTCGATACGTTATCGAACGCCCCCAGGTGCTGCATATTCAAAAACAAACAATCGAGTAAAACGATGCCGACGAAGATCAGCAGGCTGACAAGCGTCTTCTTGCGCTTCCACATCCGCTGCCAATCGCTTTGCATAAGCTGTAGCATGTTATTGTGTCCTCCTTTTAAGTGTAGCGATCTGATTTGGTAAAAAGCAGACGGGAGCCTGCCAAGAATATCGCCGTGTAACCGGCTATGGCGCCGATCATCCATGCGCCGGCATGCATGTCCTTCAGCTTATCCGCGCTCGACATCATGACGGCAATGCCGCTGAACTGGATTTCGGAGAGCGACAAATATTTCAGCATGCCCGGCAGACCAAGTCCCAGCACGCGGTTCGACAGATCGAACACCAGTGGAAACCCGAGCGAGCAGAGCAGGAACCCCATGCCAAGGCCGATAGCTGCGGTCGATGAGCGAGACAGCACGCCGATTCCAATGAACACGGAACCCATCGCGATGATCGAAGTATAGGCCATCCCATAGTAACCGAGCGTGTATACAATCATATCCTTGCTCGGTACGGCATGATCGTAATAAAACAGCATTTGCTGAGGCGACGATGGAAAGAACAGATACCCGGCCGCAACCGCCATGAGCAGATACACAATGAAGAACAGCGCCATCATGAGCGCGAATGCCAGCCACTTGGCCCAGAACAGCTGGCTGCTGCTGTATGCCCGCAGCATCACCATGCGAAGCTGTCCCGACCGGTATTCCTCTGTAAAAGACAAGGTCAGCAGAATCAGCGCAACCACGTTAAACACAATGATCAGCTGCTCGATCATGGCCATGACCGGAAAATTCTCCGCGGTCGTATGCTCGGGGCTCCCCACCGGGACCGCCAAATTATGCCCTGTGTAATATTTAGCCGTGGCTATAATGATCAATGGTATGGCGATCAGGACCAGCCATGCGATTTTCCGTTTCCATAAACGTTCCCATTCACTATGCAGCAGGTTCATCATGAGGTCATCATCTCCACAAAATGATCTTCGAGACTGCTGGTGCCGGCAATTTCCTGCCATTCTTCCTGCGTTCCCTGCCATACCAGTCTTCCTTCCTTGATGATGACGAAGCGGCTGCATATCCGCTGCAATTCATCCAGCAAGTGGCTGGATACGAAAAACGTGATGCCATGCTTCTCGTTCAGCTCCAGAATCAGATTCCGCAGCTCGCGGATTCCCATCGGATCCAGTCCATTGGCCGGCTCATCCAATATAATCAGCTTCGGATCGCCCAGAAGAGCCTGAGCGATGCCAAGGCGCTGCTTCATGCCAAGCGAATATGTCTTCACTTTATCCTTGCCGCGAGCATCCAGACCCACGATCCGAAGGACTTCATCAACGCGCGAATGGCGTTCGCTTTTCGGAATGTTCGCATGCAGCTTAACCAGATTCAGCAGGTTATCCCTGCCGGACATGTATGGAAAAAAGATGGGCGACTCCACGATTGCTCCGACCTGGCCAAGCGCCTTCATACGATCCCGCTGCACGTCAAACCCTTCGATACGAATGCTTCCTTCCTCTGGTCTGATGAGTCCCGTTATCATGCGAATCAGCGTCGTTTTCCCCGCACCGTTCGGTCCGACAAAGCCGCAGACATCCCCTTTCAAAATATCGAAGGACATGTCGCCGATTAGCGTGCGCCGTCCTGCCTTTTTGCTAATATGTTCGATTTCCAGTACTTTCATTGTCCAATCCCCTCCTGCCATTGATCTTAGAGGGCAATTCTAAACAATTTATAACGTCTGTCATTTTTTTTGAAAAATCATGTTCATCCGAGCCTGAATGCCTTATAATACAAATCAAATCATCCCATAATACAAGACTAGGTTTCACTATACGGAACTAAATAGGGAGGGTATACGCATGCCGATGAATTTTCATGATCCGAATAATCGCAAGTCCTATACAACTCGCACAGCGGATGCCGCTTGGCTGGATTTGATTGCAGATAACGTGGACCTTGAAGGAAAACAAGCCATAGATATCGGCTGCGGGGGAGGAATCTATACGCGGGCACTGCTTGCGCTGGGCGCTGAGCATGTCACGGGCGTGGACTTTTCGGCGGAAATGCTGAAAGGTGCGGAAGTCAGCCTGTCAGCGGATGACTCGGCGAAAGTAACCTGGCATCAGGGAGATGCATGCCGGTCAGGACTGCCTTCCGAATATGGTGATGTCGTGCTCGAACGGGCGCTGATTCACCATCTCCGGGATTTGCGGGCTTGCTTTACGGAAGCGCGGCGGATCTTGAAGCCCGGCGGAACGCTCATCGTTCAAGACCGGACACCCGAGGATAGCTTGCTGCCTGGATCTGTTACGAACATCCGCGGCTACTTTTTCGAACAATATCCCCGCTTGGCGGAGTCTGAAGTTTCACGGAGACACACCTCCGAGGCCACCTCAGCTGCCCTAAAGGCCAGCGGATTCGATGAAATCCGGGAGCTGAAGCTCTGGGAAACGCGGGCTATATATGAGAATACCGGAGAATTATTCGAGGATTTGCGCCGGCGTACCGGCCGCTCCATCCTCCATGAATGCAGTGACGCAGAGCTGGAAGACCTGATCGCTTATATCTCGGCGCAAATCAAAGGATCCGCCCCGATCATCGAGAAGGATCCTTGGACGATTTGGCTCGCTAAGGCTTGAGTCAGTTCACGGATACGTGAAGAGGAATGTCCGCCTGCCATCTTCAATTCTCGGGCAGCTCATCTTCGAACGGGAACAGCAGCTTCTGGTTTTCGTTCGTGTACATATTATACTTGGTGATGACTTTGGAACCCGTATCCAGCATTTTTGGAACGTTCTGTCCCTTGATAATATTAATGGCCGTTTTGACGCTCAGATACCCCATATTAAAAGGCCGCTGAATGATCGTTGCCTGGATGACGTCCCTGTCGATCAGCCGGATCTCGCTGTTGGAGTTGTCAAAGCCGATCAGGCTCACCTTGCTCTGAAGCCCCAGATTGTAAATAGCTTTGCCTGCGCCGACGGTCGAAGGCTCGTTCAAGGCGACGATACCGCGGATGTCCGGTTGAATCATCAACAAATCCCGCGTTAGTTCGTAGGATTTTTGTACCTCTCCGTCACTGAAAATCGTGGCAAAAATGTTGTCGTACCCACCTTTCTTCAGCTCGTCCCTTACTCCCTTTTCCCGGTCCAGAGAAGTTCCCGTACCCTGAATGTAGCTGACGATCGCAATTTTCTCATGAGGCTTGACATGTTCTTTCAACAGCTGCGCGGATTTGCGTCCGGCTTCGTAATTGTCTGTCGCAATAAAACTCCTCGGCATGTCGCCTTGGACGTTGGAATCGACCATAATGAGCGGTATACCGGCATCCTCAACCTTTTGTGCCGCCGGAACGAGCTTGATATAATCGCTGGCTGCCAGCAGAATTGCGTCTGGTTTGCTTGCGATGGCCTCTTCCACGATCCGAATCTGACCTTCCACGTCCCGCTCCGTTCGTGTGCCCATGATCTTCACGTCGGCACCGAATTCCTTGGCGGCCATCATGACTCCCTGCTGCATGACAACCCAGAATTCGATCGTAGGATCCACAGATTTGGGAATGTAAACGATGAAGGGCTTTTTCGGATGAAGCGTTCGGGACATCGCTTTGTAGCTGCTCGAGCCTGCCATGGCCAGAGCTGCCAACAGCAGGCTAACCAGCGTCCATTTTACCCATTTCCCCATCGTTTCCCACTTCTCCTTCCATATAAGGAATCCTCAGCGTGACAACGGTTCCTTCCTCCCGCTCGCTTTCGTAATGCAGACCGTATTGATGTCCAAAGTACAGCTGTATCCGGTGATTGACGTTGGCTACGCCGACGCCGGTTCCGCTGCTGTCTTTGGGTTTATCCATCAGCACCGTGCGCAGCTTATCGGCATCCATGCCTTCGCCGTCATCCGAGATCGTAATGACAATCGTATCTGCCTCCCGCCATCCCCGGATCTGAATATGGCCCTGATCGGGTTTCGGCTTGATTCCGTGATAAATGGCGTTCTCTACGATCGGCTGCAGTACCAGCTTCAGGATTGGCGATTCCAGAATGCTGTCCTCCACCAGGATCGAGTAGGTGAATTTCTTTCGGTAACGTCTGCTTTGAATCGTCAGGTAGCTGTGGATATGCTCCAATTCGACCGACACGGGAACGAGCTCTTCGCCTTTGCTGATGCTGGACCGAAGCAGCCTTGAAAGCGCTGTCGTCATCTCGACCACGTCATCCACCTTTCCCGACTCGGCCATCCAGATGATCGAATCCAGCGTGTTGTAGAGAAAATGCGGCTGTATCTGCGATTGAAGCGCCTTCAGCTCGCTGCGCCTTTTCATCTCCTGTTCCTGCACGATCTGGTTCATCAGTTCTTTAATACGCGCAATCATCAGATTGAACGTGCGGGCAAGTTTGCCGATTTCATGCGTACCTTCAATATCTACCCGGATGTCGAAATTGCCTCGCTCGGCTTTTTTCATGTGCATCTCCAGATTTTTCAGCGGCTTGGTCAGTGCATAGGACAAAATAATGGAGATCGTCAATGCAAAAATCAGGCACAGCACGCCCCATAAAGCCGCAGAAGTCTGCATTTGGCGCTTATTCTCGATCAGTTCATCCGGATAGGTTACCGCGACGATTTTCCAGCCGAAAGAAGTGGTGGCTACGGTGTAAATCTTGCTTTCTTCCGATTTACCGAGCTTAATGCTGCCCTCTTGCATGTCCAGCACGGTCTGCATCTGTTCGGACTTCAGCTCCGAGTGAATCAACTGCTGCTGCGGATGGTATACCAGATCGCCTGATGGCGAAGCGATGAACACATACCCCCGCTTTCCCAATTCGATCTGCCTGCACAGGTCGTTAATGACGTTATAGTTCAGATCGACGAGCAGCACGCCTTCCTGCGACTGGCCTGCCGCCGGAAGCTTTCGGCTGATGGATACGACCCAGCGGTACTCGTCTTCGAAAATATGCTGCACATGCGAAGGAGATACGACCTCCTCGGAGGTGGTCAATGCCAGCTTATACCAGTCCTGCTGCATCCACTCCGATTTGGATTTCATGATGGCGTGGACCTGATCCGATACGAAATCCCCGTCCTTGTTGACGTAGAGAATGGACGCGATATCTTTCCTCGACTGGACCACGGATCGCAAATACTGGCTCGCGCCCCGCTTCAACGATTCATCCGAATTTCGCTCGGCCGCCGTGGCGTCGACGAAACGCATGACGTCGCGGCTCGATATGACCAGGGATGCGATGCTTTCCATATTTCCGATATAGGTCTGGATGTTGACCTTCACCTGCTCGATGAGCTGGGAGGTATTCTGGATGGAGCTGCTGGTGACCGCACTCGAAGACAACCGGTATGACGAAAAGCTCAAAATGGCTGTCGTGCACAGGATGAGGCAGGAAAATGCAATGGCGATATTCATGTGAATGCTGCGGCGGCTGAACAACCTCATCCAATTCATGATTGAACGCTCTCCTGCTGCATTCGGTATTCTTTCGGTGTTTTCCCGGTATTCCTTTTGAAGAGCACGCTGAAATACTGAGGGTCGCCATACCCCGTCTTTTCGGCGATTTCGTAGCTTTTCAGACGTGTCGTAACGAGCAGCTCCTTGGCCTTCTCCATGCGGATTCGGGTCACGTACTCCACAAAGGTTCCGCCGGTATGCTGCTTAAACAACGAACTGAAATAGCTCGCGCTCATGAAAAGGTGACTGCAGACCTGCTGAAGGGACAGCCCCTCATCGTGATAATTCGCCCGGATGTAAGCTTCCGCCGTATCCATTTGCGAACGGATATGAGAGGAGCGCTGCTCTGTTAGATTAACGAGTATGTCTTTGCTCATGCCCTCAATCCACGCATGCGCCTCATCGAGGGTTCGAAATGAAGCTACCCTGGTGAAAGCATCGGACGGAATCAGGCTCGCATCGCCCAGACCGGTCTCTTCCGCATGCTTCATCATCGCAATCAGGATTTGATACAGGATGCTGTGGCATCTTTGCACCGAAACGCCGCCTTGCTTCAATTCGCTGAACCATTCCCGGAATACCGATGATACCTCACTCATATGTCCTGTTTTCAGCGAGCTGATCAGCCGCTTTTCCCAGGCCTCCGTATAAGCCGGTGCCGCGTGCCCGTACTCCACGTCCTGAATGGAAATAATCCTGCCTTCCCCCAGCAAAAAGGTGTAATCCAGCGATGAGAGCGCTTCCTGATAAGAAGACGAAATGTCCTCGAGCGCTTCACATCTCCTGCCAATGCCGATGGAAGAAGGAAGCCTGATAAATTTATCGAGGCTGCTCCGCGCCTGATCCGCCACCCTCTGAGCCTTCAGCTCCAAATGCTCCGGCCTGCCCTGCAAAATGATTGCCAGTCGGTCATCCCGGGTGCGGAAAGCGATGCCGCTTCCGTCCTGCTCGAGCTGTTCTTGGACGATATTATAGGCAGCAAACTGCAGGAGCTCCTGCTCGTCACGCTGCTCCCGCCTGCCGCCCGCCTGACCGAGATCCATAACCAGAGCAATATAGGACGGCCCTTCCAGCCGGATCTGAAAATAATCAAGCTTCCGCTGCAGCATCTCGGGGGCGATCCGCGTAAAAACAAGCCTTTCCATAAACCGTTCGCGCAGAAGCGGCAGGGACTCATTCAGCTGGATACGCAGCTGGCTTAAATTGCGCCGCTGTTCCCGTTCGGCATCCAGCTCTGTCTTCATTTGATTCATGAGGGACGTAAATTCACGGGCGTTGATCGGCTTCAGCAAATATTCCTGAACCCGGTATGTGATCGCCTGCTTCGCATATTCAAAGTCCTCGTAGCCGGTAATGATCACGACCTTGATATCCCTGTACTGCTCGCTCACGATGCGTGCAAGCTCAAGCCCGTCCATAAACGCCATGCATATATCGGTCACGATCAGGTCTGGACGTTCGATGTCGACGGCATCCAGCGCGTCGTGCCCGTTGTCGTATTCACCGGCCAGTTCGAAGCCGCAGCTTTCCCAGGAAATTTTGTTGCGGATCCCTTCGCGAACCTCGTCTTCGTCATCGATCAATATCACCTTGTACACCGGGCTCCCCCCTTCCTTAGGCTTCGCTTCCGCTGGCATGCAGTAACTGTAAATAGCATAACAGAGACAAGCGCTTTTGCGCAGTCTCCGCTATGCTATATTTTCGGATTATTCCTTTCCTTTTCTGGGAATTATTCGTAAAGAAGCGGCTTGATTTCGTCGGAATCGATATTGTTTTTATCGTACCAGTGGAATCCGGTATCGATGTCTTTCTCTACCTTTTCGCCTTTCATGGCCTGAACGGCTGCTTTGACGGCTTGATAGCCAATGCCGATCGGATCCTGCGTGATGGCTCCGGCCATCGTGCCATTGCGGATGGCATCCGTTTGCTGCTTGCCGGAATCATAGCCGATGACGATGATTTTGCCGCTCTTCTTCATTTCGCTGACCGCGTTCGCCACGCCGATGGCCGAGCCTTCATTGGCGCCGAAGAAGCCCTTCAGGTCCGGATGGGCCTGCATGATCGCTTTGGCCAAGTCGGTGGATTTCAATTGGTCCCCGCCGCCGTATTGGATATCGACAATCTTGATATTCGGATATTTGCTCTCGATCTGCTCCTTGAATCCGTCGCGGCGGTCTACGCCCGTGCGGCTGGTTTGGTCATGGACGACAAGCGCGATTTCGCCGGCTCCGCCGATCAACTCCGCCATTTTGTCGGCCGCAAGCGCGGCGGCTGCCTTGTTATTCGTCGCTGCCGTTGCAAGCGGAATGTCACTGTCTACGCCCGAATCGAAGCCAATGACCGGAATATTGCCCGCTTTGGCTTTTTCGAGCAGCGGAACCGCAGCCTTGCTGTCCAGCGCCGCGAAAGCAATCGCGCTCGGCTTTTTGTCGAGGGCGGTTTGCAGCATTTCGATCTGCTTATCGACCTGCGTTTCGGTTTCCGGGCCTTCAAAGGTAATTTCGACGTCGAATTCCTTGGCCGCTTTCTCGGCGCCGGATTTGACTGCCTGCCAGAATTGATGCTGGAATCCCTTAGATACGACCGGAATGTAAGGCTTGCCTGAGCTTGCCTCCTTGTCTCCTCCGCTGCCGCATGCGCTCAGCATCATGACCGCCGCCAGCACCCCGCTGATCAGGATCAATTTCTTTTGTTTTTTCTTCATCCGTATTCCCCCTCATTTTCATTAAATTGAACGCTTTTTCGTATGCAAACTCCCCTTAGGAAGGCGATACCGCACGTTAACCGCGATGCTACGACTTGTTTTTCCTGCGCCGCAGAATATCCATGTACACTGCGAGAATGATGACCATTCCGACAATGACGGTCTGCCATTCCTGGGCAACCGACAGAATACGAAGTCCGTTCGTCAGTACGCTCATGATCAGAGCCCCGATAACCGTTCCCAGGATCGAGCCCATGCCGCCGCTGAGCGACGTGCCGCCGATGACAACCGCTGCGATCGCTTCAAGCTCGTAACCGCTGCCGAGTGCCGGTTGTGCCGAATTCAGGCGGGAAGCCATCATAATTCCCGCAATTCCGCTGAAGGTACCCGTAATGACATAGATGATGACTTTCCAGAATACGGTGTTCACGCCGGATAGCCGCGCTGCTTCCTCGTTGCTGCCAAGCGCAAAGTTATAACGGCCGACGATGGTTTTCGACAGAATAAAGCTTGCGAGGACGGAGGCAATCAGGAAGATCCAGACCGCATTCGGAATCTCGAGGGCAGGAATCGTGCCCATGGTCAGCTGGTTGAATAGCGGTTTGTCTGTAAAATAAATCGGCTTCGTTCCGGAAATGATGAGCGACAACCCCTTGGTGACCATCATGACCGCGAGCGTAGCGATAAACGGCGGAATCTTCATTTTGGCGATCATCAAACCGCTGACCAGTCCGCAAAATGACCCCGCAAGAATCCCGCCAATGACACCGATCCACACGGGTCCATTCCAATACGTAATGAACACGCCTGCCATGACCGAGGAGAAGGTCATGACGGTTCCGACCGAAAGGTCGATGCCGCCCGTAATAATGACGAAGGTGGAACCAAGCGCCAGGACGCCGATGACGGCCGTCGAAAGCATGATACCGACCAAATTATCAAACCGGAAGAAATTTCCGGACATGACGCTGAACACCACAATTAATATAATCAGGCTGGCAAAGGCGAGTATTTTCTGCCTCGCAGCACCTTTCATTCTTGTACTCTTCACCAGATGTTTCCCGGCGGCTGCTGTCTGTGTTGAATGACCTTTCATGCGTAATCCCCCTATACCTCGTTCTACATAACCCGCGACCGCATCGTCGCGTATTTCATGATCGTTTCCTGCGTCGCTTCCTCTGCGCTGAGCTCTCCCGTGATCCGGCCTTCACACATGACGATAACCCGGTGGCTCATCCTTAGAATTTCAGGCAGCTCGGAGGAGATCATGATGATCGACTTTCCGGCAGCCGCAAGGTTTTCAAGAAGCTTATAAATTTCGCTTTTGGCCCCGATATCAATGCCCCTTGTCGGTTCGTCGAAGATCAGCACGTCGCAATCCCGCGTCAGCCATTTGCCGATCACGACCTTCTGCTGGTTGCCGCCGGACAGGAATTTCACCTTCTGACCGATGCTTGGCGTCTTGATCGACAGCGATTGGACAAGATGCTCCGCCGTCCGGTTAATCGGCCCCTCCTTCATCCAGCCCGCCAGATTCCGGTATGACTTATAGGAAGCAATAGCGATATTGCTGGCAACGTCCATATCCACCAGTACCCCGAACCGTTTGCGGTCCTCGGACAGGTAGCCGATTCCCTGGCGCACCGCATCGTGCGGGCTTTTGA
The DNA here is from genome assembly GCF_051966755.1 of Paenibacillus sp. SAFN-054. Classification (NCBI taxonomy): domain Bacteria; kingdom Bacillati; phylum Bacillota; class Bacilli; order Caryophanales; family Paenibacillaceae; genus Paenibacillus; species Paenibacillus sp. SAFN-054. The sequence continues at coordinate 623,559 of NZ_JBQCKS010000001.1, read as the reverse complement.
TCTTGGCCTTCTCGCCGCGGATATAAATTTCGCCTTGATCTACCGGATCCGCCCCGAAAATCGCCCTTGCCACTTCCGTCCGGCCCGCGCCCATCAAACCGGCGAAGCCGAGGATTTCTCCCTTTTTCAAGTGAAAATGGATATCCTTCAGCTCCCTTCCTCGGGACAATCCTTTGACCTCAAGTACCGTTTCCGCATCGGGACCGACGGGCGCAAGCGACTCCGTCTCATACAGTTCTCTTCCAACCATCATGCGGATGATATGATCGACGTCCATATGCTTGGTTTCCACCGTATCGACATACGCTCCGTCCCGCATCACGGTAATCCGGTCGGATATTTGCTTCAGTTCTTCCATCCGGTGCGAAATATAGATTATGCCGACTCCCTGCTGCTTCAATTGGGCGATGATCCGGAACAAATCCTGAATCTCGGTTTCCGTTAACGCCGCCGTCGGTTCATCCATGATCAGAACTTCCGATTGAAAGGAAAGCGCCTTCGCGATTTCCACCATCTGCTGCTTGGCCACGCTCAGCTGCGAAACGAGCATCCTCGGATCCAGCTTCAGGTTCATCTGCTCGAACTGCCTGCTGACCCGAAGATTCATCTCTTGGTCATCAACCAGGCAGCCAAGCTTCTTCGGTTCCCGGCCGAGATAAATATTCTGGGCGATCGTCAAATGCGGAAGCAGATTCAGTTCCTGATGAATCATACTGATTCCGAGATTTGTTGCCGCACGCGTATTCGGGAGTTCGATGTCTTCGCCCTTGTACACAATGCGGCCGGCATCCTTCGTATATACGCCGGTAGCAATCTTCATCAACGTCGATTTGCCGGCTCCGTTCTCGCCGACCAGTGCATGTACTTCGCCCGGCCGCAGCTCCAGCTTGCACTGCTTTAGGGCATGCACGCCGGGAAAGCTCTTTTCGATTCCTTCGAGACTTAACAAAGCATTCACATTAGTCCCCCGTTTCTGCTGATTTGATCTGCGTGGGAAGCGTTTACATCATTGTAGCTTCATTGTACCGGGACGCCCGGAGCACGAATATGGAATAATCTCTTCAAAAAAGTTAAAAAATCTATGATCTATGTTATGGCTAAAACACGAATAAACGAAAAAACGGATGTCCCGCTTCCTCGGGAACATCCGTTTGAACAAATACGCGTTATGGTTTCAAAACCACTTTAATGCAATTTTCCTGTTTCTCATCAAATATCTTGTACGCATGCTCCGCTTTCGAGAGCGGCAGGCGATGGGTAATGATGTCGGTCGCGTCGATCTCTCCGGCTTGAATCGATTTGAACAGCTCCGGCATGTAATGGATTACGGGGGCTTGCCCCATTTTCAGCGTAATGTTCCGTTCAAACAGATGTCCGAAGGGAAACATGTTATACGTCAAACCGTAGACACCGACGACCGAAATCGTGCCGAACTTGCGGACCATGTTCGCGGCCATGTCGAATGCGCCAAGCGAGCCGCCTTGAAGCTTAAGGCTGGTCTCGATCTTCTCGATCGGCGTGCGTTTGGCATCCAGCCCGACGCAGTCGATCACCACATCAGCTCCGCCTTTCGTCAGCTCCAGCAAGTACTGATCCAGATCCTTTACCGTTTCGAAATTATACGTCTCCACATGGTTGTGCTTCCAAGCATGATCCAGCCTGTAGTCCACGTTGTCGACTGCGATAACCCGCTTCGCCCCTTTTTTCCAGGCGAACTTTTGCGCGAGCAGCCCCACCGGTCCGCATCCCAGCACAATCACGGTATCCCCTTTTTTAACGCCTCCGTTATCCACTCCCCACAACGCAGTCGGCATGATGTCGGACAGGAAAAGAATCTGTTCATCTTCCAGCTCGGCTTCCCGGGGCACGGCAAAAGGGACGAAATTACCGTAAGGAACGCGCATCAGCTCCGCTTGCCCGCCCATATAACCTCCATACGTATCGGAATATCCAAAATATCCCCCTGTATCCCGCGCGTCGTTTGTGTTGTCACACTGGCTCTCCATATGATTTTGACAGAAAAAACACTGCCCGCAAGAAACATTGAATGGGATGATGACCCGGTCTCCTTTTTTGACGCGCGTCACGTCCGGGCCCACCTCTTCCACGATACCCATCGGTTCATGACCGATGACGTAATTGTCGTACATGCCTGGAATGAGCCCATGATAAATATGCAGGTCTGAACCGCAAATCGCGGTCGTGGTCACCCTGACCAGAATATCATCCTTCTTCTCAAGTCCCGGATCCCGCGTGTCCTTCACTTCAATCTTCTTGCGTCCTTGGTACGTCACTGCCTTCATGTCATAATCCTCCATAGCCGTTTTCTCTTAGTTTGTCCGGAATATGGAAAGCTCATGACACGTCAGCCCAAAAGCTGGCAGTATGAAAAACACGTTGAACCGTTTATGTTATTTAGTCGCGAGGATAATTAACCGACATAATATCCATGAAAGGGACTTTGGTGATGATTCCGTCCTGAATGATATGCACTTTGCCTGTCCGTGAATCCATCCGATCAATCCGCCCCCGCACGGTTTCTTCCCGGCCCCAGACAGTCAGCACGATCTCGGATTCCTCATAAAAGGCTTCGCTCAATTGATTCCCCATCTCTTCCAGCACAAACTCATCCCGAGTCGGCCTTTTCGCTACTTTTTGTTTCGCCATTTCGATCCTCCCAGATGTCATTTCTTCAAACCATTATCTTCAGTGTGAAGGAATGGAAGAATAATAGCAACATTTGAGAGAAAGAAATCATTTCAAGTCGCAAATCACCCTGAAAATGGTTAAGGACATATCGCCCCTCGCTTCTTATTCATTTAGCGCTTTCTTCAACGCTTCCAAATTCAAACGCATCACCGCGATGTAATCGAGATGGTTCGCCTGATCTTCTTCGGAGAGCCCTTCCAGCGGATTGAGTACGGCCGTAGCTGCGCCAAGCTCGCTTGCAATCGTGTCAGCTACTTGCGAGGATACGAGCGTCTCGAAAAAAATCGTTTGGACCTGATGCTCTTTCGCGAAATCAATGACTTCCGACATGGCGGCTGCGGACGGTTCCTGTTCAGGGGACAGCCCGGCAATGGGAATTTGCGTCAACCCGTAGGATTTGGCCAAATATCCGAATGCGGCGTGCTGCGTAATAAAATCCTTTCGCTTTGCATTCCCGAGTGCATGGCGGAAGTCCGCATCCAGCTGCTTCAGTTCAGCGACATAAGCATCCGCATTCTTGGCGAATGCCTCTTGATATAATGGCGCATTCTCGCTCAGAGCCTTCTCAATTCGGCGGACTTCCAGGATGGCCAGCTCGGGCGACAGCCATACATGCGGATCTAGTTCGCCATGAACATGTTCATGATCATGTTCATGGGAATGCGCCTCTTCATGCCCTTCCGATTCGTTATGAGGCTCATGCCCCGCTTCCTGTTCTTCGTCATCTTCGCTTCTTTCCATCAGCTCTAAGCCTTTGCTTGCTTCAACGACGCTGAGGTTTTGACGATCCACGCCGGCAAGAACCTGCTCAACCCAGCCTTCCATGCCCGCACCATTGTACACCAGCATGTCCGCCTGCTGTATGTATGCGATGTCTTTCGGTGTCGGCTCCCAATCATGCGGCTCCACGCCGGCCGGAATCAGCAGATGTACGTCCGCCAGATCGCCGGCCACCCGGCTTGCGAATTCGTACATCGGATAAAAGCTTGCCTCGATCTGCAGCCTGTTTTGTGCCGGAGCTGTTCCCCCAGGCGCGTAGGCTTCAGTGCCTTCTTCTTGTCCAGGACCGCAGCCAGCGAGCGAAACGGCAAGAGCGGCGATAGTACATGCGGATACCATTGGAACCCACTTTTTCATCATTTGCTTACTCCTTTTTTTCAAGACTTGAATCCTCCTTCATTCATCGTTTGCCGGGTCAGCTGAACATCGGTTTTGATTTTGCGGCCTCGCCGCTTGATTCCTTGCTTCGCGATTCGCTGAGTGCAGACTCCTGTCAGAAGAATCGCGAGCAAAATTAGCGCAATGGCGCCTCCCGGAGGGGTGTCGGTATAATATGAAGCGGTCAAGCCGCCGCAAACGCCGGCCAGGCCGGTTATCACGGCAATGGTCGAAGCCGAAGCAAATCCGCTTGCCAAGCGAAGCGCGAACGCCGATGGCAGCACGATCATCGAGGAGACGAGCAGTACACCGACAATCGGCATGGCGGCCGCCACGATCACGCCCGTCATCACCGCGAATGCAAACGACAGCAGCCTGACCGGTACCCCGCTGACAGCGGCGGTGTCTTCCTCGAACGTCAAGCTGTAGAGCGGCCTCCGGAGGATGATGAAGAACAATAGTCCAAGCACGGTGATCCCTGCGATGGCGAAGAGCTGGAAACTGCTGACCGCAACGATCGAGCCGAACAAATAGGAGCTGAGACTTTTGTTCAGGCTGGTTTTGAGACTCATCAGCACCATGGCTAATGCCAGGCCCGAGGTCATGATAATGGCGACCGGGACCTCGCTGTATGTTTTATAGGTCCGCCGGAGCTGCTCGATTGTTAAGCCGCCCGCAACGGCAAACGCAAACCCGAATAACACCGGACTTGCATGGAGCACACTCCCAAGGGCAACTCCAGCCATGGATACATGCGAAAGGGTATCGGACATCAAGGACTGCCTGCGCAATACCAGGAACACACCTAAGATTGGAGCGATTAAAGCGATAAGTCCTCCCGCCAGGAAGGCTCGCTGCATAAATTCATATTGAAGCATCGCCATTCACCTCCTTCCCTTTCAAATCAATCACTCTGTCCAAATAATCGCTCGCTTCCTCCAGATCGTGGGTCACCATGATCACCGTTTTGCCCTGCTTCCTGACCACCCTTTGCATCCATTGATAAAACCGTCTTCTGCTGGCGGCATCCATGCCTGTCACCGGTTCATCCAGCACGAGCAGATCCGGCTGCTGCACCATGGCCCTTGCGATGCATGCCCGCTGCTTCTGGCCTCCGGAAAGCTCGCCGACCTTACGGTGCCGCAGATCCCATAGGCCAATTTCCTTCAGCGCTTCCTCCACCAGAACGTGCTGCTCCTTCCGAAATCGGCGGAATAGACCCAGCTCGGGATAACAGCCCGATTTCACCAGCTCAATGACTTTGCTGGGAAATCCGGGATTAAAAGCTGACACCTGCTGAGGGACATAGGCGACAGAGCTTTGGCGGATCTCCGGCGAATAGTGAATGCTGCCTTGCCATGGCTGAACGAGACCGAGCAGCAGCTTCAGGAGCGTCGTTTTGGCGGCCCCGTTGGGACCGCTGACGGCGATGAATTCGCCTGCATGGACATCCAAGGAAACGTTCCGGATGACAGGCTCTTGTTCGAATCCGAATACAATATCTTTCATGGAACATAGAATCATATGTATCTCCTTCCCTAATAGTAATTATTACGATTTAAAAATACTTAAAATTTTTTCCTTGTATGCCCCCAAGCCCTTTTAAACGACTTACATAAGTTTTATTCGTAATCATTACGTTTAAAATTAAAACACAGATTTTTCGAGTTGGCAAGTTATTCGTAATTATTACTATTAAATCTTCGCCGATAAAATGCTTTTCTGCGTGGATACATACGTCACCAGCACAAAAAAGGCACCCCTAAGGGTGCCCTGCACACAGGCTTACTGCATTACGAGACAGACTTCAATGGCTGCTCGTTGGTCTTCCGTCTTCGCGGTTTCCATCGGATCCGATTCGCGTTCAAAAAGGCGATCAAGCCGGAAATCGCAAGAACGCCGCCGGCGATCTGAAACCATGTCATCTGTTCATGCAGCAGCAGAAAAGCGAGCAGGCTCGCCCCTACCGGCTCTCCCAAAATACTCATGGAGATCGTGGAAGCCGATACATACTGAAGCAGCCAATTGAAGAGCAGATGTCCGAATACCGTCGGCACCACGGCCAGAAGCACAAACATGCCCCAATCCTTTCCCGGATAGGACGTAAAGGAAATACCGCCAATCAGGTTATACAAGGCGAACACGACGGTAGCAGACAAGAATACGACAAAGCTGTATATGAAAGAAGACACCTGGGTCACCATTTTTTGACCGAGCAGCATATGGACGGAAACCGCCAGCGTACCGAACACCGACAGCAGATCGCCGATCAGATTCTCGCGTGACACACCGATATCGCCCCACCCGATCAGGACCGCTCCGATCATGGCCACGCCCATGCCGAACATGGCGAAGGAGGATGTCCGCTCCTTATAGATGAAAAAGGCACCAATGACGATAAATACGGGCTCCAGCGAGAGAATAATCGTCGAGCTTGATACGGTCGTCAGCTTCAGCGATCCCATCCACAGCAGAAAATGCAGCGCCAGAAAAAATCCGGAAGCAAACAGCATGCCTGCTTTCTTGAGAGGCAGCGATTTCAGTTCCGCGAGATGCGGTTTGATGAACGGCAGCATCAGCAAGGCGGTAAACAACAGCCGGTACATGCCCTGGATGGATGCCGGAGCCGAAGACCACTTGACGAATATCGATGAAAACGAAACGGCGATAATGCCGATCGTTAACGGTATGGCGGTTGGTATAGGTGCGGTTTTTCTCATGATGCTTCCTCTCCCGTGCTATTACTTCGAACAATTCATTGTAGCACGGTCCAGCTGAGCCCGCCATCCTTCGTTTCTGCCACTCCGTTATATGAATAAGCCCATCCAAATAATAGGAACTTCGTTCCCAACTCTCCCCGTCCACCTTTGCTTCAGTTATCTTCTTTTAAAAAAGTTCTCGAAGCCACGTACACAAAGCGTTCTCCGCGTGCCATGACATGACATTTCTGTTCAGGATACCGTTCATATAAATAATCGACAAAATAACCGGGTTTCTCGCTGTTCCCCGCAAAAACATCATAATGTAGCGGAATGACGGTTTCAGCCCCAATTTGGACGGCCAATTCAGCTGCTTCCCTGTAGCTCATATTGCCTACGATGCCTTGCTCCCTGCGAAAATAATCTCCACCATTGATCGGCAGCATCGCAATATCGGGTGAGATTTCCATGAGACGTTCCTTCAAACCTGGATATATCACCGTGTCTCCAGCATGGTATAGGGTGACCCCATTTAGGCGCAATACATACCCTACACTACGGTAATGCCCCCTATCATCCTGCTCCAATTCCTCATGAGCGGCAGGGATGACCGTGAGGTGCAACTTGGAGAACACCTCCATCGGTTCAGCGATATCTGCTGTCCGCAAGGAGGCACGATCAAAACCCATGCGAAGCAGCTCTTGACGACAACATGCAGGTGCCATTATTAAAGCGTTGCTGTTCTGAGTGTTGAATACTGTAAGTGTACCTTCATCCATATGATCGTCATGCTCGTGTGTAATCAGGCACACGTCCGCTCCAGTAATGTCCTCGGGAGAAATTGGAGCAGGATAGGAGCGAACCGGTCCGTTCCTGTCCAGAAAATCGGATACATATGGATCAATATAGACCGTAACCCCATCCCCTTTAACAATCACGCTTTCCTGTCCGAGGAACCAGATCGCCAAAGTTCCATACGGAACATGCGTCTGATGAACCTCACGAATAAGCGCGGCTCCTTTCTTTGCAACGTTCATATTCATCCTCCTTGCGCTATTCTGTCTCTATATCCTTGTTTCATTGAAACACCTTATTCTCAGAGATTTACACTTTACATACCATCAAGAAACGCCTTCATGTGTGGCATATTGCTTATTTATGTCACAAAACGATATGGGCCCAGTTTAGCACCCGTATATGTTTTTTACAATGTTCGGACTAAAGACAAGGAGAGTACTTCCCCACCTATTCCCAGATGAAAATTAAGAAGAAGCAAGGCTACTCTGTATCATTTTATACGGATAGCTTGTATACAGTAGAAAGAAGTTCATTCCCCTGCAGTCCATGCGTCGTCCTGCCGTTTAGATGCTGACCTTCCGGCAACCAGCATGCCCGCCCCAGAGATGATGCAGATGAGGATTCCCACCGACTGAAACAGCTGCGGCAACCCATAGGCGGAAGCGCAATACGTTCCGTACATCACTCCCAAGGGAGTAATAGCTTTGGTTAGGAGCGATCGAACGGATAGGACTTGTCCAAGTACCGTCTCGGGCACGATTCGATAGTATAAAGTGCTGCTGTAAACATTCCAGAACGGCATCATCATACCTGCAGCCATCTCAATGAGGAGCGCAGCCGTCAACTGGGTTACAGCGCCAAGCAAAAGATATGTTACGCCACCGGCAAACAGAGCCCCGCTCATCACGACATACAGGTAAGGACCCGGTTCGCGCAGCCGTCCGATGATGATAGATCCAAGCACGTAACCCAGTGGAAAAGACGCTGAAAACAATCCGAAATCGATCGGACCCCCGTCCAGCACATCCGACACATAAGGGATATTCATCGATTGGGTGGCAAACACACCGAAGCTTGTTACCGAAACCAGCAGCGCGAGTCCGTACAATACGGGGTTTGCCTGATACACTTGTATCCCATTGTGAAAGCTCGCTTTCCAGCTTCTTTTCTCCAATGAGGCTTGCGGTGCCTCCTGTATGAAAGCGCTTGTAATCCATACGCCGCAAAATAACAGCGACAACATCAGCAGTAGGATCTCCGTCGCAAGCACGCTCGTCAGCAGGCCTGCTGCCGGCATTGCCAGTACTCTGATCAGCTGTACGGAGCCCGATATGGCAGCGTTCACCCGGACCAACCGATCGGCCGGTGCCAGCTTGGGCAGAAGTGCTCCCGCTGCGGCATCATAGATTTGCACGGAGCTCAGAAAGGATCCTAGCATTAAAACATATGCTTCTTTATTACCCGTGATCCACATCAGAAATACGAATAAATAGGCAGTTCCCCTGACCATTTCGGAAACTTTCATCACTGTAATCCTTTTCCACCGGTCTATAAAAGGGCCGACAATCCACTGCACAAGCCATTGTCCGGATAAGCTGAGCAGCCATAACCCGCCCATCGCCGCTTTGGAGCCGGTCAGCTCGTACAGCATCCAGGATAAAACGAACGTTCCCGCCGTACCTGCAAGAACCCCGCGCATCTGGTCTGCGCATAGCCATCTTAGACTCGTATTCCAGGTCCGGCTCTCACTCCTCCCGCTTCGGTTCATGGGAATCATGAGTCTGTCGGCTCCAGACCCAAAAATGAGCGGAGATCACAATCCTGATGATTCAAGGAATGGGTGTTCCAGGAGTAGCTGCCCTCTTTGACCCGAACCAGTCCCGCTCCTCTCAAAATAGCCAGGTGATGATGCACCGTCGTTTTACCCAAGCCCAGAAGATCGGTAAGTTCCTTCAGGGAGCGTTCCTTCTCAGCAATCAGTTTTAACGCACGAAGTCTTTTTTCATCTCCAAGAGCCTTGTACAATTGCACGAGCCGGCCGGGTGGCTGATACGGATCATTGTCCGCCGAAAGGCTTTCATTGCTGACGGGATAGTAAAAAATTTGCACGCCCTCCATGTTGGCCTCGATCGTCCACGGACGGTAAATGACATGCGGAATCAATAGGACCCGGCTGACGCCAGCTTCCGCTTGGTATTCAACTCCAGCCGCGCGCAGGACAACTTCCTCCGGTGAACAGGTCTTTGTCCATGTTTCTATCCTGGCAAGGTCCCTCTTCAAAATGGCGGATTTCGTTTCCGCTTCGGCGGCCGCTACCTCTACATCCCATAGCTTAAGCAATGATAGGAGATGCCTCTTTAAGCCTTCAGCTTCGGATTGGCTAACCGTTCGTATCATTTCAGGAAAAAATTCATGGGAGGCGCAAGCCGCGATCAGTTTCGCAGCAGCATCTGCGTCTCCTTCTGCCGCAAGTCTTCGCGTCGGCTGCAGCGTACGGCCGAGATAAGGAAGGACGATAAATTTAAAATCCTCATTTTCAAGACGCTCCACATAGGATTCTAGCGCAGCCACCGAAGCAAACGCCTGCATATGCAGCAGCTGCAGCAGCATCTTCCAGGTTTGATGCTCTTCGCAGTAAATCAGCTCCCGTCTTAATGAGCCCGAAACGTTCTCCCAAAGCTGCTTCCAATAGGCATCCGGCTTGTCCAGCGCATCATGAAGCTTCTTGTGAGTCATAGCGGCGATGCCAAGCGCGCTTTCAAACAGCAATGAGCTTTGCCCTTCGACCTGAAAGGAATTTCCCTTAAACGACATATCCAGAAGCTGCATCCGACGTCCTCCAAACACCTTAATTTTCCATTATTATCTTTATTCTATTTTATTAGAACGATTAATTCAACAAATTTATAACATATAAGTATATTAAAATCCGACCCTCTCGGATCGGATTGATCATCACTTCCATTTATATAAGCTTTCGAATCACGCTTAATACGACGCATAACGGGTCGCGTTCGATAAGCTTGTCCATAGGTCTTCCGTTTCTGCGCCGATATACCAGTATGCAAAACCTGCAACGCCGCGTTTCACGGCCATCATCGTTTTCAGCCCCAGGGAACGTCCGTCCTCCACCCAGATCCGGTGCTCGTAACCCTGACGGATGTAGCTTACGACATACTGCCCGAGCTGTTCATCCCATTCCCGGTTATAATACACGGATCGCATACGCTGACCCTGCTGAATCAAAGACAGCTCTTCGGAGACGGCTCCGCCGGATTTCAAGGTCCAATCCCGCGTATAATACGGGAGCGCCAGAATCGTTTTGGAAGCCGGTACCACGGATAGCATTCGATTTAATGCCGATTCAACCCACGGGAAGGAGGACACCGAACCGGCCACCGGGTCTCCATCCCAGTGTTCATCGTAGCCCATTAAGATAACATAATCGGCATAACGCCCGAGCGCTTCATAGTCGAAAGCCTCGGTCCAATCCGTACCCAGATCAGGCGACACGTCGATGGACAACACGGCTCCCGCACCGCGCAGGCTTGTCCCCAGCTCGGAGATAAAAGCGGTGAGCGGCAAGCGGTCCTCCGGGCTTACATTTTCAAAATCCACGTTGATCCCTGACAACCCGTAGGCTTTGACGTAGCTGGTGAGCTTTTGGATCACGGTTTTGCGTTTGCTCGTATCCGAGAGGATTTGATGCGTTAGAGCCGAATCGGAATGATTCCCGAGCATCGCCCATATTTTTTTGTTATTCTGCTTGGCCCAGGCGATCAGGCCGGAATCTGCATAATTTGAAACCGGCACTTGAGCGCTCTCGAGGAAAAACCAGCGCGGGATCAAGGTGTTGACGTTCGAGTTCTTGATCTTCTCCTGAAATTGCGACGTCGTTAATCCATTTTGCCAGCCAAGCTGGAGGCGAAGATTGGTGGGTTGATGAATCGCTTTAGACCATACCTTATCCTTCAGCACCCGGTCGAGTACGGCAGCCGTCTCCTCACGGCTCATCGCGTCTTTGGGGCGGAATTTACCGCCTGCTCCGTCCATCAGCCCCAGGCTTCGCGCAGCCAGTACATAAGGAGCGGCCCATGATGCAACCTGATTCGCATCAGCATACGGCAGATCATTCGCCGTACGGTTCCCCGGATCGACTTTCATCGCACGGACGATCAGGACGGCTGCTTCCTGCCGCGTAATCTTTGCCGTGGGCATAAATTCGGTCTTGCTCTTGCCATCGACGATTTCCAGCTGCACGGCAGCTTCTACCCAACTGTAGTACCAGCTTTTTGCCGCAACGTCATGGAAGGAAGCCATATTCGCATTAACGGGTTCCAGCTTGAACAAACGGTCGGTCATCGCCACGAATTCGGCGCGCGTGACGTTCTTCTTCGGCTCGAATGTCCGGTATCCTGTGCCTTCCACCACGCCTTCCTTCACAAGCTCGACGATTTCGTCCTTGGCGAAGCTGCTGCGGATATCGTCAAACGGCAGCGAGGGAGCGGATGCGGCAGCGGAAACGCCGCTCTTGAACGAGCCAAACAAGAGGAGGGATGCCATACACACGGCCAAAGCTTTATCAAGTTTCTTCAACGGGAAATGCCTCGCTTTTTATAATAGAATAAAAGAATAGAGATCGATAAATTCTTGACTCACTTCCTCTATCCTATCAAAAAGACCACGCAAGGTAGATGCCCAAATGGTGGAATGGAAGTTCATAAATTCCAGGATGACAAGATTGCTAAACGCACGGCAAAAGCATACAATTTTACTCCGACCTATTTTCAGGAATACGAAAGGAGATTTTCATGCTTACAAACCCGGATGAAAGTTTATATTTACAGCTGTTACATACGGAACATGCACAAGCCTTACTCGAGCTCAGACTCCAAAACCACGATTATTTGCAGCCCTTTGAGCCCATACGCGATCCGGCGTATTTCACATTGGAAGGCCAGATTCAGGATATCATGACAGGGATCGGCGACAAGGACAATGCTTCCGCCAGGTTGTTCGGAATATTCCTCGGTGACACTGGCGAGCTGGTGGGCAGAGTTGCATTAACAGGCATTGCCCGGGGAGCGTTTCAAAACGCCAATCTCGGATATTTTATCGCGGAGAATCAGCAGGGCAAGGGTTATATGACGGACGCCGTTCGTCTCAGCGTTCAATATGCCTTCGACGTACTCGGACTTCACCGCATTCAGGCCGGTGTCATGCCGCGGAATTCAGCCTCCAGGAAGGTTCTGGAAAAATCAGGTTTCCGTGAAGAGGGTATCGCCAAGCGTTATTTGCGGATTAACGGCTTGTGGGAAGATCACATCTTATTTGGGGTGACAAGCGAGGAGTGGCAAGCAAAGAAATAACCCGGATCTGTGGATCAGCGGAGCCCGATGCATGGTTAGCATCGAGCCTCGTTGAGAAGACCGGGTTTTTACTTTCGTTTAATGTCGATCGTCGTCTTTTATTCTATACATGCTTAATCATATGGTAATAGACGTGGCCATTAATCATGATTTCCTTATCAACTTCATATCCGAGATGTTGATAAAGGGAATAGGCCCGCGTATTGTCAGTTACGACGGCCATTGCGCTTTTAGGGTAACCGCGATCTTTCGCCCGCTTTTCGGCTGCTTGAATCAGCTTCGTGCCGATGCCTTGACCGGAGAATTTGGGGGATACCGATAACGTGTCGATATAAAACTCGTCCTCATCCGATTCTTTGTCCAAAGTAAGGCCCGGGTCATTCTTCATGGACCGCAGCCGTTCTAATATAGGACGGTCCAATGCTCCGATTTCGTCCCCGCCATAAACGACGATGACGCCGGCTACCTCTCCTTCCACTTCCATTACAATGGCCTGATGGTAAGAAAGACGTCCCTGTTCACTATCAAAATACTGCTCAAGCACTCGGACCGCATCCGCCTCGCTTTCTTCTCCCGTCAGCTGATGGGCCACGTCATGCAGGGCATCGTACAGCAGTCTTGCTGCCTGTTGTGCATCCTTGCGTAAAGCCGGTCTGATTATCATGATGTAATTCCTCCCGTATGACCTGTTATACTGCGTATCTCTTCATTATAATCTACCCGGATAGAGAGGAACAAATAGCGAGCACATGATCGATCGCTGTTTCGGAGCGGATTTGCTCCTTAGCTTGACCGCCGCGCAAATCGGACCATTCGATTTCGCCTGCTGCAGCCGCTTTGCCTACGACGATTCGCAGCGGCGCTCCGATCAGATCCGCATCCTTGAATTTCACGCCCGGGCGCTCATCACGGTTATCTATAAGCACCGCAATACCTGCAGCCTTCAGTTTGTTGTAAAGTTCTTCCGCCAAGCTGACCTGTGTCTCATCCTTGACCGATACGGGTATGATATGAACCTGAAACGGTGCAAGCGAGAGCGGCCAGACGATGCCGGTATTTGTGCAGTGCTGCTCTGCTACAGCCGACATGAGCCGCGATACCCCGATGCCGTAACAGCCCATGATCATCAGCTCTTCTCTTCCTTCCGCATTGGTAAAGGTTGCGCCCAGCGACTGGCTGTATTTGGTTCCGAGCTTGAACACATGGCCAACCTCAATGCCGCTGCTAAACGCCAGACTCTCTCCGCAGTGCCTGCAGCGGTCTCCTTCGGCCGCGTTCCGGAAATCTCCGATTTGCGCAGGCTCGAAGTCGCGGCCGATGCTCACGTGGCGCAAATGATAATCCTTGCGGTTCGCTCCCGCAACGCCATCGGGAACTGCGGCTGCATCCAAATCGACGTATACCGGAATCCTTAGACCTGCCGGGCCCGCGAATCCGTGCGGCGCTCCGGTCCATTTCTCAACAGATTCCAGATCAGCCAATTCGACTTGCGAAGCGCCGAGTGCATTCTTAAGCTTAAACTCGTTCACCTCATGATCGCCGCGCACGACAACGGCAATCGGCTTGGCATCCACCCAATATATCATCGTCTTCAGAACATGCTGCGGTGCAATTTTGAGAAAGCCGCTTAACTCTTCAATGGTACGGATATCGGGTGTATACATCTCCTCCATGGCGGGAATTCCCGTTTCCGCTGGCGATGTGGACTCCGGTTGCCCGAAAACCGCCTTCTCCAGATTCGCGGCGTAATGACAGGAAGGACAGGTAACAATCGTATCCTCGCCGATATCCGCGAGTGCCATGAATTCGATCGTCTCCCCTTCCCCGCCAATCGAGCCGGCTTCGGCTTCAACGGCGGTGAACTCAAGGCCGCATCGTTCGAAGATCCGGTGATATGCTCTCAGCATGCTCTGATAAGAGACGTCGAGCGCCTGCCAATCTGTATCGAATGAGTAGGCATCTTTCATCAGGAATTCCCGTCCGCGTAGGAGTCCAAAGCGGGGACGGCGCTCATCCCGGAATTTGGTTTGAATTTGGTACAAGCGAAGCGGAAGCTTCCGATAGGAATCCACTTCTGCCGCCACGAACGCGGTAATCACCTCCTCATGGGTCGGTCCGAGCACGAATTCGCGGTCATGTCTGTCCTTGAGCCGAATCAGTTCGGGACCATATTCCGAATATCTGCCCGACTGTTCCCACAGCTCGGCAGGCTGCATCGCCGGCATCAACAGCTCATCAAACCCGGCGTCGTTCATTTCTTGCCTAATCAACTGCTGCAGCTTGTGCAGAACCCGGTTGCCAAGCGGCATATACGTATACATTCCGGCAGCCAGCTGCCGGATGTAGCCTCCCCGCAGCATCAGTCTGTGACTCTTGGCCTCGGCTTCCGAAGGGGCTTCTCTCAGCGTAGGAATCAGCATCTGTTGTTGTCTCATACCGTTCATCTCCTATAAGTTATTTGGGGTACAAAAAAACACATTCAACCCGGCTCAGGGACGAATGTGTTCGTGGTACCACCCATATTCAACGGCTCCTCCGCTGGCTTGCAGGGAAACGCCGTTCTCATCATACAATAACGGGAAAGACCCGGCCGGTAAGGAACGGCTTTCAGAGTCGTTCCCCGGCAGCTCGCAAGGTAGGAAGCTCATGCCGCAATGCGAAACCTTTCAGCCTAAGGGTTCCTTCTCTATTGCATCGCGTTGTGCAATGAACGGTTGGTCTTGGTCACAGCTTTTTTCGATATTATCCAGGCGCCAAGCCTGATGTTGTTGTCCATACATTACAGGATTAGCCGGAAGCGTGTCAAGCGGACTCGCGGCCAAAACTTCATTGAATAACAACAAAGCAGGCCGCCCAAGATTGAACCCTTGAGCCGCCTGCTTCCACGATTCTGATGATAAGGCCTTGTATATCGGACACTCTAGAGCTGGAACATTTTCGGCAGGCTTTCCTCAAACGGTGCATATGCAATGCCGTTCTCCGTTACGATGGCCGTAATCAGGGAATGGTCCGTCACGTCAAAGGCAGGATTGTACACCTGAACGTCCTTCGGTGCCATCGGCTTCGCGTACCATTGGCTCGTCACCTCTTCGTCCGGACGCAGCTCGATATGAATATCGTCCCCCGACTTGCATGCCAGATCAATCGTGGATAGTGGCGAGCATACATAGAAAGGAATGCCGTAGTGTTTTGCCAGAATGGCAACCCCCGAGGTACCGATCTTGTTGGCGGTATCGCCGTTCGCCGCAACGCGGTCGCAGCCGACCAGAACGGCCTGGATCTTGCCTTCCTTCATGACGATGGAAGACATGTTATCGCAAATCAATGTCACGTCGACGCCGGCCTCCTGCAGCTCCCATGCCGTTAAGCGGGCTCCCTGCAGCAGCGGACGGGTTTCGTCGGCATATACCTTAAAGTTGTATCCCTGCTCTTGACCCAGGTAAATCGGTGCCAGTGCCGTTCCATACTTGGCCGTGGCAATCGTTCCGGCATTGCAGTGGGTAAGAATGCCCCAGTTTTCTTTCAGCAGGGACAGCGCATGTTTGCCGATGCTCTCGCAGACCTGCTCGTCTTCTTCGCGAATCCGTTCGGCCTCCTGCAGCAGGGCGTCTTTGATTTCGGTAACGGATTTCTCTGCTTCTTGAAGCAGGCGGTTTTCCATGCGGTTCAGCGCCCAGAACAGATTGACAGCCGTAGGCCTGGATGAAGCAAGATATGCCTTCACCTTCATAAAATCCTCATGCAGTTCCTCGAACGCTGCCGCCTTGGAAGCTTTGGTTCCAAGGTAAAGGCCGTATGCCGCCGTGATTCCGATCGCCGGAGCCCCGCGAACCTTCAGCTGATAGATGGCGTCCCAGATATCCTTCATTTCCTTTAAGTGCAAAAATACCTTCTCATTCGGCAGCAAGGTTTGATCCAGCAGGATCAGCGTATCATGGGCATCATCCAACAGGACAGACTGAATCATCTTGAACGCTTTATTATCCATTTTCCGTCCCACTCCTTCAGTAGGTTTAGCTGTTTCATCCTGTGATTGTCTATGGGGTTATGGATCTACCTGGATTCGGCTGCAGCCGAGTAAAGGGTCACGACCCGGACAAAGTCCTCGCCCGTTACCATGCCCGCGCGGTCCATGATGAAAGCCTTGCCCATCCGCAGGCACAGCTTCTCCGCCAGGGCCCTCGCATCTGCATCGGCAATCCCGGTAATGTCCTTCACATGGGCTAGCCCCACGATTCTGCGAATCAGCTCCAGTCCCGTCACGGCCGATGCGTCCTGAATCATCTGATTCAGATAATATTGGTCAAAGCCGGGAATACATGCCGAGCGGTCTGCAGCCTTCTCCCGGAACAAGTCCAGAAATTTCCCGCGATACAGATCAATGACGTCCTCCACACAGGAAAGCAGCCATTCCTTCTGCGCTTCCCTCGCTTTGGGGTCCTTCAACTCATAGTCCGCATTGACGTATGCAAAAATCAGGTGCGCAATCACGTTGCCTATATCATAACCCGCAGGGCCATAGAAGGCGAACTCCGGGTCGATAATTTTGGTTGAGTCCTCTTTCACGAATATGGAGCCCGAATGCAGATCCCCGTGCAGCAGCGACTGCGCATGGTTCATAAACTCAAACTTCAGCTTGGCCGTCTCAAGCAGCAGCGCTTCATCTTCCCATAGGAATGCTTTGGCAAAATCACGTGTCGGCTCGAATATATCGTTCCGGGGACAGTCATAGAAAGGCTCGGTATAGACCAAGTCCTCCGAAATTTCGCACAGATCGGGATTAATGAAGCTTTTGACCCGATCCTTCTTGTCTTTGTGATTCATCACCACATCGGAGGTGAGCAGCAGCGTATTCACCATGAACGTGGAAATATGGTCTGCGAACAACGGAAATTGCCTGTGTTCCAGCAGTGCTTTTCTCATGATGTCGTGATCCGACAAGTCTTCCATGACGCAGCAGTTCATCACGGGATCATAATGGAAAAATTGCGGTACAAGCCCCGGAGCAAGCTCATGCTGCAGCTTCAGGATTTCGCTTTCAATCCGGTTTCGGTCCGTGGATACCTCGATATCGGCGGAGATGCGGGCGACCGGGCCAGCCTGTTTGATGATGACCGATTTCCCGCTTGCGGCGTCCGCAATCCGGAACACGTAGTTCAGATTGCCGTCTCCGATTTCCTTGCAGGTCAATGAGGCACCTTGCTCAAAAATATCCAACTGGGTTGCGGCATAATCCATAGCATCGTTCTCATTCATCGTGAAATACCGTTCAAACTGGTGCATCGTCAAAACGCCTCCCGGTTATTTGGATTTGTAATACGTGATCGCAAGAGCAAAGGCCAGCACCATGCCCTTAACGATATCCATCGCATAATAAGGAACGCTGAGCATTACCAGTCCGTTCTGCAAAATCCCGATCAGAACAGCGCCCACAAACGTGCCGATGGCATTGGGTTTACCTGCCCCGAGCACGGCAAAACCGATATAGGCTGCGGCAACCGAATCCATCAGATATGGAGCGCCTGAATTCACCTCCGCCGTCATGACGCGGGCACCGAGCATAATTCCCCCGATGGCCGCGAACGCGGCGGATAACAGATATGCCGTAACGCGATACTTATTCACGGGGATGCCTGACAGCTTCGCGGCCTCCCTGTTGCCCCCGATCACATACATATATCGGCCATGCTTCGTATATGTCAGAAACACATGCACGAGCACGACAACGACAAGCATGATGATAATGATCCATGGCACTTGCCCGATTTTGGCGAAAATGGGACTGATCACTCCCGTGGAGAAGGAGCCATCCGGCATAATCATGTTTTGGGACAAAGTCGCCCCCTTGGTATAGGTCTGCGCAATGCCCTGGAAAACGAACATCATGGCCAGCGTAAGCAGCATATCCTGTATTTTCAGCTTGACGATCATAAAGGAATTGATGATCCCTGCAGACAAGCAGATGAGAATCGTTAAAATAATGCTCATCCATACGCCTTGACCATGCCATACGAACATGGAAATGACAAGGGCATTGGCCAAAGAAGCGACCGAGCCGACCGAGAGGTCGAATCCGCCGACGGACAACGAAATGGTAATCCCGATCGCGATGATCGTCACAATGGAAATGGAACGCAAAATGTTGATGATATTCGACGGCGATAGAAAGCTGTCGGACATCAGCCCGAAGACGGCGATGAGCAGTCCGATGGTGATCAGGGTGCCGTATTTATATAAGAAATCGAAAAAGCCGAATGACTTGGGAGCTTTTGAAGTCCGGATCGTTTTGGTTGTATGCATGCTTACCTTCCTCCCGTGGAATAAAACAATATTTCTTCTTCGCTCGTCCGGCTTGTCTCCAGCTCTTTGGCGATCTTACCGTCATATAGCACGTACATCCGATCGGTGATCCCGATCATTTCGGACAGCTCGCAGGATGCATAAATGACGCATTTGCCGCGCTTCGCAAGCTGTAAGATCAGCTCGAAGATATCTTTTTTCGCTCCGACGTCTACGCCTTTGGTCGGTTCATCAAAGATATACACCTCGGCGTCCGTGATGAGCCATTTTCCGATCGCGACCTTCTGTTGGTTGCCTCCGGAAAGGTTCTGGACCTTGGCCTGTTCCCCCGGCGTTTTGATGTCAAGGCTCTGAATCAGCTCGCGGGCCGCTTCCTTTTCTTTGCGAAAATCCAAAAACAGATTCATTCGGCAAAATTTCACCAGGTTGACCGCAGTTATATTCGTAGCGACTGATTCGCTGACCAAGATGCCTTCCTTGCGCCGCTCTTCCGGAACGAGGGCCAGACCCTGCTTGACCGCTTCATGCGGACTTCGCAAACGCAGCTTCTTCCCATGCAGGATGACTTCTCCCGTAGGAGCTTTGCCCATTCCGAACAGCGCCTTGCATAACTCCGTCTTCCCCGCCCCGACAAGTCCGGCGATGCCGACGACTTCACCCTTTTTGGCATGGATATGGATGTCATGAAGCTTTTCCCCATCGCCGAAATGGATCGTTTCAAACACCTTTTCGCCTTTCTCGACGTCCAGCCTCGGGAACTGCTCCCCCAGCTTCCGTCCCAGCATATATTCAACGACTTGATTCTGCGTCACATCCCGGATGCTGTTGCGGACGACAAGCTCCCCGTCCCTCATGACGGTAATATCGTCGCAAATCTCGAACAGCTCCGGCAGACGATGCGAAATGAAAATCACGCCGACGTTGTCTTGTTTAAGGTTCCGGACGATCCGAAACAATTCTTCCGTTTCCGTATGGCTCAGGGGCGCCGTCGGTTCGTCGAGTATGAGAAAGCGGCACGTCTTGGAGATGGCTCTGGCGATCAGAACCATTTGTTTTTCTGCCAGCGTCAGCTCGCTGACCAGCTTTCTAGATGAAACGGCCACGTTCATTTTGTCGAGGATCTCCTTCGAGCGTGCATGAATGCCTCGCCAAGAAACGATCTGCCTTTTCCCCATGTCGTTTACGGTATGATCCAGCATGATGTTCTCTCCAACCGTCAAATAAGGCACAAGAGCGGTATCTACTTCCTGATACACGATTTGGATGCCCAAATCCTTAGCGTCTTTCGGGTTCCGAATATGTACAGGCTCCTCATCGATGTAGATTTGGCCCGTATAGTGGCCGTATGCACCGGAGAGCACCTTCATTAGCGTCGACTTGCCCGCACCGTTTGCGCCAATCAGCGCGTGAGAACGGCCCGTCGTCGTCATAAAATCCACCTGATCCAGCGCCTTCACGCCGGGAAATTCAATTGAAATACCCTTCATTTGCAATGTTATTGGCTTGCCTTCACCCATCCCGTCACCTTCCAAAAAGGATTTCATCGCAAGGATGGGAAGTGCTGTCATGCAGCACTTCCCTTGACCTGCGGCCGCTGAACAGCCCCGTTACAATACACTAGAGTTATTTGGCGTAAGCTTCCTTCAATTTTGTCATCCAAGCCTCTTCAAATGCGTCGCTGACTCCCCAGCCTGGCAGCACCGCTGCAAGATTAACCATGTTGATGCTTTCCGCAGCGCTCTTCAGTTTGTCCTGCGTAATGAGTGTGGCAGCAAGGTCATAGGTTTGCGGAACGTCTTCGCCGGCGATTTTCTTCGCGAGCATGCGAACGTCAACCTGTCCGATCACCTTCGGATCCACCGCTGCGGTGGACACCCACGGACTCTTGTCTTCCTGTATCATCTGCAGGTCGGCATTGGAAACGTCGATGCCGTAAATTTTGATCTCGTCTCGCCCAGCTTCTTTGACTGCGCGCGCAGCGCCGATGGCAAAAGCATCCCAGGTAGCGAAGATCGCGCTGATTTCACCTTTTTTATGTTTGGTAAGCATCGCCGAAACGGCGTTTTGCGTTTGTACGGAAACATCCCCCGACGCGATTCCGAAGCGTTCAACTTCCTTAATCCCGGAATTTGCTGCCAGGAAATCCTTGTAAACGGCCATACGTCTCACCATCGGCGGGAAACCGTCCACCCACAAATAGATGATATTGCCCTGGCCTTTCAGTTCTTCATTCATTTGCGTCAAAGCCAGCTTCGCCAAGTTCTCGTCATCCTGGGAAGTCAGCGTAACGCCGTCCACGTTTTTCAGGTCGGGATTGGAATCAAATGCGACGACAGGAATGCCTTTCGCCGTAATTTTCTTCACGTCCTCCACGGTTGCCGCATCATCGCCATGAGAGATAATAAATCCGTCGTAGTCTTTTTCGAGAGCCTGCGAGATCGCATCATGGAACTTGGCCGTATCCCCGTTAGCCGAGAAGGTATCCACGGTAAATCCCATCGATGTTCCCTCCTGCTTCGCACCAGCCAAAAACTGTGCCGTGTGGTCATCGCCGCCGATCTTGCGTACGACCATGATTTTCACTTGATCGTCCTTGGCAATTTTGTCAGGTACGCCTTCTACCGTTTTTTTCTCTGGCTTGCTTTCGCTTCCCCCGCTAGAGCATCCGGTCGCCAGCACCGCCACAGCAAATAAGCTGATCAGCAGCTTGCTAAACGTCTTTTTCTTCATGTCCACCACCCCTTCGTCAAATCAACATCCGCTTACTCTCTATATGAATCTGTAAGAATAGCAGCCAAGCTTGTTAGCATTTTAGCATCGCACTGTATAATATACAATACAAAATTCACGCAGTTCTTTCTTATTTTAAAGATTATCAAGATGAAATCGGCGTTTCATTTAAAATAAAATGCTAATAATAGACTAAATCACGAACATTTGTGGAAATGTTATTACCATTCGTTCACTACACTTCAAAAAATCTAGCAAACATTATTACTATTTATGTAACATTATGCATTTATATTAAAAAAGCACATCCTCCCTATAGGGATGAATGTGCTTGTGGTATCACCCTGTTATTCTCGCAGCAAGGACGAATGGATCAACTCGTGCAGAGCAGCATATCATGCAGCATAACGGGCTTCTCCCGGCCGAAAGGTCCGAATCCGCAGATTCTTTCATCCGACAGCTCGCAAGGGCAATGCAGCTCTGGCATTCTTGGTCCGCTTTTCATGATGTATGGCAAACCCGAAGGTTTGTTTTTCCATACATTACAGGATAACAAGGTTTAATGTCAAGTATTCAGCTATGAATAATTTATTTTATTGCAGCTTCTGTAAAAGCTGTACCCGGTACGCTTCGCTCTCGAGCGATTGAATCTCTTTATATTCTGCGTCAGTCAGGGCTTTGGGAGTCCCAACGGCCTTTGCGGCAAGATAGATTTTAGCGCTTTCTTCCACAACCTCGGTACGGTAATAAGCTTCACGCAGGTTTTTGCCTGTGGTCACCAGCCCGTGGTTTTCGAGCAAAATTGAATTGAATTGTCCGACTTTGGCAGCGACCGCATCTGCGAGCAAATCCGTCGTTGGCAGCACGTACGGGACGAAGGTCACTTCGCCAACGAGCGCAGCCTGATCCGGGAACAGCATCGGAAGTTCCTGAGCGACAAGTGTCAGAGCAATGCAATAAGCCGGATGCGTATGCACGATCGCCTGGATGTCAGGATTTTCGCGGTAAGCGTATAAGTGCATCAGCACTTCGGAGGATGGACGGACTTCGTTATCGAGCACCTTGCCGGATTCGATCTCCACCCGGATCCATTGATGCGGTTCGATATCCTCCAGCGCGAAACCGCTTGGAGACAGCAGCATAATATCGCCTGCTTTGGCGCTGATATTGCCTCCCGGTCCGACAACAAGCCCTTTGGCTACCGTTCTGCGGGCATATAGCGTCAATTCCTCACGTACTTTTTGTTCCAGTAATTCAGTCATCTCCCATGCACTCTCCTATCCTGTGATTGCCAGCGGTATGAACCGAACCATAGCCGCGTTAACCTTTCGTTTTCTGAAGCACGAGCAGCCGGTAAAAACGCTGGTAGCGTTCTTCCCATTCGTCCGCATCCTGAGGGACATAAATTTCCGGGGGAAAGGATTGACGGACCACTTCGCGAATGTCAGCCTGATCGCTGACTTCCCCATGCGCCTTCGCCTGCATCATCAAGTTCCCGATCGAAGTCGCCTCCACGGGACCCGCGATAACGGTACGGCCCGTGACATTAGCGGTCAACTGGCAGAGCAGGCTGTTCTGTATGCCACCGCCGACCATATGAATATGCTCCAGTCGTTCCCCTGTCAGCTCTTCAATTTCGCTCAAGGTCTGTCTGTATTTAAAGGCAAGGCTTTCGAGTATGCAGCGAACGATTTCCGGACGGGACTGTGGCACCGCCTGGCCGCTTGCCCGGCAGTATTCCCGGATGCGCTCCGGCATGTTGCCGGGCGGCAGGAACACGGCATCTCCGGCATCCACGTAGCTTGCATTACGCGGGGCATGCTCCGCCATTTCCGTCAGTTCCGAATAACCCAGCTGCGTTCCTTCCATCGCCCAGCTGCGCCGGCACTCCTGCAGCAGCCAGAGTCCCATAATATTTTTGAGCATGCGCGTTTTTCCTTCGGCGCTTCCCTCATTGCTGAAGAGAAGCTCCCGGCTGCGCTCGGTCAGAATCGGCTCGTCAAGCTCGATGCCCATCAGCGACCAAGTGCCGCTGCTGATAAAGGCATATCGGCCGGATGTCGCCGGAATGGACGCGACGGCAGCTGCCGTATCATGTCCTGAAGCTGCGATGACTGGCATCGCGTCCACAGACAGCTCTTCGCGGATATCCGTCCGCAGTGCACCAAGACGCGTTCCCGGCATGATGACCGGGTTAAACAGCGATGCAGGAATCGAGAGCGCCTCGATCACCGGCAGGCTCCATTCCCGCTTGACCGGATCCAGCAGACCGCTTGTGCTGGCGATCGTGTATTCGCTGGCCATGTCTCCGGACAAATAATAATGAAACAAATCCGGCATGAGCAGCATCCGCAGATCATCCGCATTTTGGTTCAGCCGCAGCTGCTCATCGGCGAATAATTGATATACCGTATTGATGCTGGACGATTGCACGCCCGTTATGGCATACAAGCTTGCTTCCGGTATCAGCTTCAAGGCTTCACGCATCGCAGGCTCAGACCGTAAGTCACGGTAATGGTAAGGATTGCCGACCAGCCGCCCCTTCGGATCCACCAGGCCGTAATCCACACCCCACGTATCCACGGCAATTGAGGCAGGGGAAGCACCAAGCTGCTGCCTGGCCTTCATGATCCCCCGCTTCAGCTCGTGAAATAACCGAAGAAAATCCCAATGGAGCCTCTCTCCGAGCTGAACCGGCTCGTTATCGAAACGATGAACCTCCTGAATGGACAACCGCTCGCCGTCAAAATTGCCGATAACCGCTCTGCCGCTGCTCGCGCCAAAATCCACCGCCATCATCCGCAATGATTCTGTACTCAAGTCACTCACCCCATCTATGCCGTTTAAGCCCTACTTGTACAGTGGTCCGAAGTTCTTGCACGCACGGTAATCCGCGCCCTCCGGGTCGTTTGTTCCGAACAGTCCCCAGGCTCTAGGACGGAAGATCTCTTCCTCATTCACGTTATGCATGCTGACCGGTATGCGGAGTATGGAAGCCAGCGTGATCAAGTCGGCGCCGATATGGCCGTAGCTGATCGAGCCGTGGTTGGCTCCCCAGTTATCCATGACGGAATACACATCCTTGAACGAACCCTCTCCCGTCAAATTCGGCGCGAACCAGGTCGTCGGCCAAGTCGGATCCGTACGCTTATCCAGCTTGTCATGAACCTCTTCCGGCAGCTCGACCGTAAAGCCTTCGGCAATTTGCAGCACCGGTCCAAGGCCTTTCACCAAGTTGAGTCGCGACATCGTTACCGGCATGCCGCCGCGTGTCAGGAAGTCGGACGAGAAGCCGCCTCCGCGGAAATATTCCACCGCGGCCGGACGCCAGGAGGTTGCTTTCAAGCAGTTGTCCCGATCTTCCTCCGTGATCTCCCAGAAAGGCTTCATGACTGGCTTGCCGTCCTTCATTTGCTCGCCGGTGCCGTCGAGGGCCGCAGGGCCGGAGTTGATCAGATGCAGCAATCCATTCTGTCCGAGACCCGTCAATTCGTAGCCCGTCACGCGCTTCACCGCATCCGGACTCCAGTATGTACGGACATCGGCAAAAATTTGGGCCGTGTTCGTGAGCAGGTTGCCGAACAGCATCGATACGCCGTTCAGGCTGTCGTTCTCGGTCGCAACCAAGTAAGGCGCGCGGATTCCGTTCCAATCGAAGGAGGAATTCAGGATCGCTTCATGGAAGTCGCCGTTCGGGAAGTGGTCCGTCCATTGGCGCTGCCCTTGGAAACCGGATACGATCGCGTTATGACCCATCGCCTCTTCCGCAAAGCCGAGCTCTTCCAGACGCTCATTGCCCACCATCAGATCCCGGACGATTTGCGTCATTTTGACAACCATTTCCCAGTCCTTGTCTTTTTTCTCGCGGGACGTTTGGATGCTTTCCGGATTGTTGTCCGGTCCCTCGACGCAGTTTTCTTTCACCCAGGCCAATGCCAGTTTATATTCTTCCGGATCATAGATTTCCTCTTCGACGCGGCGCGTAATTTCCGACATGTCGACGTATTCGTTCCGCATGCCCAGGTATTCCTGGAAGAAATCCGGATCGATCATCGAGCCTGCAATCCCCATGGATACCGAGCCGATCGCCAGATACGATTTGCCCTTCATCAGAGCTGCAGCCATACCTGCCTTGGCAAAACGGAGAAGCTTCTCCTGTACATCTTCCGGAATGGACGGATCATTCAGGTCCTGCACGTCCCGGCCGTAAATGCCGAAAGCCGGAAGGCCCTTCTGCGCATGTGCCGACAATACGGCTGCCAAATAAACGGCGCCTGGTCTTTCGGTACCGTTAAAGCCCCATACGGCTTTCGGTATCGCCGGATCCATGTCCATCGTTTCGGTGCCGTAGCACCAGCAAGGAGTTACGGTAATGGACACGCCAACCCCCGCTTTCGCGAATTTGTCGGCGCAGGCGGCCGCCTCGGCTACGCCGCCGATGCATGTATCCGCGATAACGCACTCCACCTCGGAGCCATCCGGATAGCGCAGGTTCTCGCTGAGAAAAGACGAAACCGACTTCGCCAGGTTCATGGTCATATCCTCAAGCGACTCGCGGACACCCTTCCTTCTTCCGTCTATCGTCGGACGAATACCGATTTTAGGAAAATCCTGCTTCCATCTTGCATCTTTTGTGGTCATCTGCTTCTTCCTCCTCAGGGATTAAAATTCAATGAATATCATGCCTATAACATTTAGGGTTATCGATAACCCTACTGCTAAAAAAGAATGCAGCCGTCATTTATGCTGAGAGAAATTACCTGTGCCTGGTTTTTTCTTAATCATTACAATAAAATGGGCTGCATGGATATCCGTGGTCTTTTCGGAGTTACCTGTTGTATAATGAGTTATCGATAACTTTAAAATAGCAATGAAAACGCTTGCTGTCAATCCGTATTTTCTATGAGAATCGGAACTTGGCCGATATATAATCTGAAGTCATCTGATCAGGTGAAGCAACTAAAGAATGTTTGAGGTCATCTCCTGTTATTGAACCCTTTCAAGGGAACTTGATGAACTTTTGTTTTATTTTATGTAGAAGAAGGAGTTACATATGGTTACCATTTATGATATTGCGGCGAAGGCCAATGTGTCCGCGATGACCGTGTCGAAAGTCATCAACAATACCGGACGAATCAGCGAACAGACGCGAAAACGCGTCAAAAAGGTTATGGAGGAATTAAACTACATACCGAACTCCAATGCGCGCAGCCTGGTGCTGCAGCAGACGCAAATCTTGTCCCTACTCATCACGGATATCACCAACCCGTTCTACACCAGTCTGGCCCGCGGTGCGGAAGACAGCGCCAAAAAGCTTGGCTACCGCCTCCTGTTCGGAAACAGCGACGAGGATTACGACAAGGAGCAGGACTATGTGGACATGATTCTGTCCACCCGCGTGGACGGGGTATTATTCGCTCCGGCAGGCGACCATTCCCTGAAGCATCTCGAGAAGCTTCGTGCCCACAATATCCCATTCGTCATCATGGACAGGGCGGTTCCCGGCATCGAATCGGATATCGTCTCCGGAGACAGCAAGCAGGGTGCGCGCAATCTCGTCGATTATTTGATCGGCCTCGGGCATCGCCGCATTGCGCTTGTCAACGGTTCTTTGGACGTATCCACCGCCCGGCTGCGCTACCAGGGATATGCCGAAGCATTGCAGCTCCATGGAATCGAGCTTGATGATCAGCTTGTCGTTCATAAAAGCTACCGTGATTACAAGGATGAAGATCAGCTCAGCCGCCTGCTTGAATTGACAGCACCGCCGACGGCCATTTTCGCGGCCAACAACTTTCTGGCGGTCGGCGTCATTAACGCGCTGAGGGAACGCGGACTTCGCGTACCGGAGGACATGTCCGTCGTCTGCTTTGACGATTTGGACCTCTCCTCCGCCCTCGATCCGTTTCTCACGGTAGCCGCTCAGCCGGCATACCAGTTTGGCGCCATGGGTATTCAGCTGCTGGTTGAACGCATTCAAGGCAGCGCCGTACCCGACGCCCGAAAAGTCATTTTGCCGTCCGAGCTCATCATCCGTTCTTCAGCCAAGACAATTGCAGAATAATTGGGTACAATATGAGGAGCGCTTGATGAAGAAGGTGAAGTTCCATTCAGTCCAAGAAAATTACGAAAAACATACTGACTCCCGCCAAAATTTTGGTGATCGGCTTTTTGCTGATTATTACGCTCGGAACGTTCCTGCTGTCCCTGCCCATCTCCTCTGTGAGCGGCGACCGGATTCCGTTCTTAAACGCTTTGTTTACGGCGACCTCCGCCACCTGTGTCACAGGACTCACGGTTTTGGATACCGGAACGGCGTTCTCCACTTTTGGACAAGCCGTGATAATCATGCTGGTCCAGATCGGCGGAATCGGCTTTATGACCATGGCCACCCTGATTGCGCTTGTGCTGAATAAGCGGATTTCCTTAAGGGAAAGGCTGATTTTGCAGGAAGCCCTCAACCATGGCACGATCGAGGGAGTGGTGCGGCTGGTCAAGAAGGTCATACTGTATTCTCTGCTCGTAGAGCTGGCTGGCGCGCTCCTGCTCGCTGTCCATTTCTATTTCTCACTCCAGCTGTCGCTGGGCAGGGCTGTCTATTTCGGCATTTTCCACAGCATCTCCATGTTTAACAATGCCGGATTTGATCTGATGGGAACCGTAAACGGCCCCTTCAGCGGAATGGTACCTTTCGTCAATGATCCCTATATCAACATCGTGATGATGGGCCTTATTTTTCTGGGCGGCATCGGCTTTATCGTATTATCGGATATCATAGATTTCCCGAAGACACGCAAACTGTCGCTTCACAGTAAGGTTGTTCTGACCGCAACGCTGCTGCTCGTGGGCATTGGTACGATCGTCATTCTGGTCATGGAGTTCAGCAATCCGAATACGCTTAAACCGCTGCATGGCGGAGGGAAATTCCTAGCCTCCATGTTCCAGTCGGTAACGACCCGCTCCGGCGGCGTGGCGACTCTGGATATCGGTCTGTTCCGTCAATCGACGCAGTTCATGCTGATCCTGCTGATGTTCACCGGGGCTGCGCCGGGCTCGACCGGCGGCGGCATCAAAATAACGACCTTTGTCCTTCTGCTCGGCGCTGTGCTTGCCATGATCCGCGGCCGTGATGATGTGGTGCTGTTCCGGAAAAGAATTGCCAAGGATGTCGTCTACAAAGCGATCACGCTGACGCTGCTGTCGCTGCTTCTCATCATTTTGTTCTCCATGCTGCTGTCCGTTACCGAGCATCAGGACTTTATGACCATCCTGTTTGAATCCACCTCGGCTTTCGGAACGACCGGTCTTTCAATGGGCATGACGACGCACTTGTCTCCACTGGGCAAGGTCTGGATCATCTGTCTGATGTTTTTTGGGCGGATCGGCCCGCTTACGCTCGTGTACGCGCTGTCCAGAGACCGTAAGAAGGATTTGTACAACTACCCTGAAGGCCGGATTATTATCGGCTGAACACAAAAAGAGTCCGCTCCTTGCCGTTTATTCGGCAGTCGGGCTCTTTTTGTTATGCGGGTCCATCGTTTGCGTATCGGTTTCAGAGCTGCCCTTATTCCCTTTCTTGGTTTGAAGCTTGCTCACCAGCAGTAAGATGAGCGGGATCAGCAAAGCTGGAATAAAAGCAAACATCGTATATACAAAGCCGAGGAAATATTCCATTTCCGCCGGATTGTCGAACACCCATTTCGACATGGGAAGCAGCAGGAACAGGAAGGGGATGATGGAGTACTTGTAGGCGGTCAGCTTGAACAGCTCGAGCGCCGAGATCGTCAGCGCATAGAAACAAAGGGTGATTTTGACAAACGTCGTACTCATCCAGATGATGCCGACCAGCGCCTCTACCCGTTCAAATATCCGTTCGACCCGGATTTCCTTGGCCAGATCGTACACGGGGTATGTGGCACGCATCGTTTCATCGATCCCCAGCACCGCAATGGTGTACAGCGAGATCAGGACCAGCGTAAACGGCGCCGCTGCGCTCGCGATATAGAAATAGGTTCTCGTTTTTTCCTTGTCGACGATAAATCGCACCAGCATCAGGACCACAATGGAATCCATCGTGGGAAAACCGATAATGGGATACACCCCTTTGATGGCAGGCATAACACCCTCCGGAAAAATCGGCAAAAGGTTGCTCAATTCAACCTTTGGTATGAGAAGCATGGAAGAGAGAATGAACACAATTACCGCTATGGGCAGCAAAATTTCCGTCATTCTGCCGATCACGCCCAGGCCCAGGAACACGCCATACACGACAGGGAGCATGAACACAATGCTGATTACATCGAGTGGAGTTCTCGGCAAAATGACTGAGCTGAAGAAGCCGCTGATATTCCGTAATATGAAAGCGTCGAGAATCAAGAAAAAAAGCAAATAAACCAGACCGACCAGCCATCCCGCCTTCTTCCCTAAAATGCGCTGACTATACTCCATGACGGTCTCATCGGGGTATTTCAGTGCCAGCTTCATATATAGCCACGCGAAGCCGAGCTGGATAAAGATGGACAGAATCATGGAGAACCACTCGTCCGATTTGGCTATCATGGCTATCGTATGCGGCTGTATAATCGCTGCCGTCCCCAGAATGTACATGTACATCATGATGGCAAATTGAGTCGAGGTGATTTTAGCTTTATCCATTGTCCGTCCCTTTCATCATCCATCTCGCGAGCGGTTTATATAGAGGCTTCAGAGGCCACTCGATTAAATGCGTTAACGTCGAAATGGGCGCTTCGAATAACACCAGCAAGTAAAGCACCAATCCGGCTGCAAGAACCACCGTCGCGACAAGGACGTCACGTGTCATGCCTTGCCTTCTCAAATAATTGGCCTGAATGATGCCTGTCAACAATCCCGCAAAGACGATTCCGATCCATGAGTTCACGCGTCCACCTCTGAATGCATTCTTCGCTACTCCTTTTTAAGATATCAGAAAGTATAAAATTTGAAGCTAGACCTTCCTGATATCGCAAGTCGATAGACGTGTTTCTTATTTTTCGCCGATATAGCTTCTCGTACGGATTCCCGTTCCAACGATGTCTACAGTGACCTGAACCCGGGTTGGTATTTCGGGATAAATGGCGTCCCAATGGCCTTTGTTTCGGGTCCAGTACTTCGGGCTGGATTGGTACACGTATTTGGCATACCCGGCTGCATCGCTGTTCATCTCCTGGAGCTTCGACATGCTCTTCAGAATCCGCTTGCGCTGATACTTCTCAGCTTCACGTTCCAGCCAGCGAATCTGCTTTTCATCCTGGAGTTGAATGATCGCGTTGTTATTTTCAAGCACAAAGGCTTTATGCTCGACGTTGATAAAGATGACCGGTTTATTATGGTAAAAACCAGCCTTCACTTTCGTCTGGTTATGGACGGGGGATACGGATACCCTGCCGTTCTCTCCTACCGGGATTTCGATAACCATTCGATCCAGCTTGTTCCGGACAATCGTTAACCCCTTGGATTCATCTCTATTCAAAAAGCCGGAGAGCTTTCCATTCTGGAAAACAGCCATGGAACTCATGCGCAGATAATTCTCAGGCTCGATCTGATCCGTATTGGATTTCTTCTGGGCTTCGGTCGCGTCTCCGATCAGCTCAATGCTCGGTATGGCCGGATCCCCCTTGTCACTATGCAGCAAATCTATGAATTCTCTGGCCTGGACCGGATAAATCGCGCCTACGCGTTGATGATACGTTTTGATCATGCCGTAAATTTGCTGTACCGGAATCTTTTCCATGGAGGTGACCGTTTTTAAGATATCTTCGGCGGTATCATGCTTCGCAACCAACATGTCGAAATCCGTCCGAATTTCCGGGTCCCTGTCCACCAGGTCAAACAGATCCTTAACCCCCTTTCTCGCCTGCTCCTCTCCAATGATCATTACTTGATTATGGGAGAAGTAGATTCTTCTCGGGGATAGCACAGTCATATTATGGAAAGCTTCCAGCAGCGTTTGGCCGGTTCCCGTGTAATTGGTCACCGGTATGCCCTCTTTCCCTCCGCCGCTTTGCGAGTCGGATACCTGATTGGGCACAACGACTTGTATCGTAACCCGAATGTTATCATCATTCTTCGGGTCTGTATCCACTCCGATGGCGACGACGATCGCCAGATCATCCAGGTACTTGCTGTCCCAGCAGCCGCTCAACGTCAGCATCAAGAGCAGGCATATACCCAGCAGCCATAATCGCTTTTGCATGATGTATCACTCCTTGCCGCCCGTGGTGGACGGATTTGACCCCTGACTGCCCTCATTGGAATGGGAGGATTCCTCTGCATGAGCAGGGGAACCGGCTGAATTTCCGGTTTCGGAATCATTGTTCTGTTTATTGGATGGATGCGGCTTTAGCCGGACCGGATTGTTTTTACTCAGCATTTTTGGTCTTGTCCTCATGACCTTCATCGGCACACGAAGCAGCGTGTCTTTCATATCCGAAAGAATCGCAGGCCCGTATGGCGCCATGTAAGGAACATTCATCGATTTAAGACTGCACATGTGAAGCAGCATGATGAGCAGCAGACAAGCCATGCCGTATATGCCCATAAAAGACGAAGCGAACAAAAATAAAAAACGCAGCATTCTGGCGGTAATTCCAATGTTATAGGCCGGTGAGACGAAGCTCGCAATGGCCGTAAGGGAAACCACGATGACCACCGCGGGAGATACGATCCCGGCTTCTACGGCTGCTTGGCCGAGCACGAGACCCCCGACGATCGATATCGTATTCCCGACGCTTCGCGGCATACGGACGCCAGCTTCACGCAAAATTTCGAACACCGTCTCCATGATGATCGCCTCGACAAAAGCAGGAAACGGAACGCCCTCCCGCTGGACCGCCAGCTTGAGAAGCCATGGCGTCGGTATCATCTCTTGGTGAAAGGTGATAATCGCAACGTACAGGGAGGGCAAAAGAAGGCCGATGAAGAATGAAAGAAAGCGCAGCAGCCGAATCAGGCTGCCAACATCGAAGCGGTTGTAATAATCCTCCGCCGCTTGAAAAAACATGTTGAACGTACTCGGCACGACCAGCGAAAACGGAGTCCCGTCCACCAAAATCGCCACCCTGCCTTCCAGCAGGTTGGCTGCGATGACGTCCGGGCGTTCGCTGTGATATACCGTTGGAAACAGCGTGAAATTGGTATCCTCAATCAGTTCTTCGATATACCCGGATTCGAGAATGCCGTCGATATCAATATGGGAGAGCCGCTTACGGACCTCATCCACGATCTCCTCGCTGACGATTCCCTTAATATACATCACACCGATATCGGTTTTCGTCACTCGGCCGATCTTCATCTCTTCTAGCCAGAGATTCGGACTCTTAATCTTTCGGCGCAGAAGGGAAGTGTTCGTGCGAATCGATTCCGTAAATCCTTCGCGCGGCCCGCGGATAACGGTCTGAGAGGAGGGTTCCGTGACGGATCGCCTTTCTCCCCCTTGGGTCCCCGCGATAATCACTTCATCGCTGCCATTCAGGAAAAGGATCGTATCTCCGCTCAGCAGATGCATATAAACTTCTTTCCATTCGGAGGATTTGTTGATTTGGCCGACGGAAAAGGCTTGATGCTTGAAGACCCTCCCCAGTTCATCAAGGCCGGGTTTATTCACAGAATCAGAGATGCTGCTGGTCTCATCCAGGACCGTTTGGATCGTGAATTCCGAAACAGCCGTATTATCTACGAGGCCTTCAATATACACAAACGCCATCTGGAGCTCCAGCCGCTCCGTTTCGAGCTGGCGGATAATTAAATCCTGGCTGTTCCCCATATCGTCCTGGATTTTTTGCAGATTCTCCTTCATGTCAGCCGACAGGGAGCCGTTCATCGCTTCTTGCATCGGCTCCGCTTTCGGATTC
This sequence comes from Paenibacillus sp. SAFN-054, assembly GCF_051966755.1. Lineage (NCBI taxonomy): Bacteria > Bacillati > Bacillota > Bacilli > Caryophanales > Paenibacillaceae > Paenibacillus > Paenibacillus sp. SAFN-054. The sequence continues at coordinate 589,926 of NZ_JBQCKS010000001.1, read as the reverse complement.
GCATCTTGTTGTCTTTTGGTTCCGAAGCTGATTTTGCCGGACATGTGTCTGCACCCCTGCTGTTTGATGAGTTCATTATTACCATTTTTAATCCGATTCATCCAGTTGCAGGAAACCAAAAAAATGACGGGAAGCCTGCGCTCCCCGCCCGTACGAATGTGACACCTCTTAAATAGAACTTGTAAAAAATATGACTTCCCGCTTACTCCTTCCAGAGCTTGGTAAACAAGCCCTGCTTCCGTCCCACAAGCCCCTTTTCCAAAGCATATCGTGTCAGCTGCACCCGGTTTTCCAGATGAAGCTTCTGCAAAATGTTCTTCAAATGATTCTTGACCGTTTGATCCGAGATGTGCAGTTCAGCCGCGATTTCTTTATTGGTCAGGCCGGATGCAACCCAGTTTAGGATTTCCCGTTCCCGGTTGGTCAGGGTCTCATGGTGCTCCGGACTTTTCGATGCGAGCGGGAATTCTCTGAGAATTTGCGTAGCCAGCTCACGGCTCAAAGGAGCCTCGTCACTCATGATGGCACGAAGATATTCGATCCAGGTCGACGGTGACAAATTTTTGAGAAGGTAGCCCTGCGCTCCCTGTTTAAGTGCTTCGAACAGATGGGATGCATCATCAGAAACGGTGATAATGACGATTTTGACATACGGATACTGCAGCTTGATCTGGCGAGTGGCTTCAAGCCCTCCGATACCCTGCATCTGGATATCCATTAATATCAGGTCCGGCATCAGGGTTTCGGTCATGGTTACTGCCTCTTCACCGCTTCTGGCCTGACCGATGATCTCGAACAGATCGTCTGCGGCCAATATTTCATTAACAGCCTCGCGAGCATGCGCGGAATCATCAGCAATCAGGACACGGTATCTTTCCACGTCTATCCATCCCCTTTCCGGATTTCGACCCTGCTTCCTTGCTCCAGGGAAATAAAGTTAACCTGCCAATCCAGCTCTTCTGCCCGTTCCTTCATAATCCGAAGCCCATACCGGTCCTGCATGCGAAACGGATCTTCTGACGTACCTCTTCCATTGTCATCAATGCGCACGATCCACGAGTTCCCCTCCGCATGTCCCGTGATCTTTACCTGATTCGCCTGTGCGTGCTTCTGGATATTGAGGAGCGCTTCGCGGATACACGCGAGCAGCTCTACCTTTTCTTTGGCTGTAAAGCCTGTATCCGGAATGGTCCAAGCAAGGACCGGTTCGATAAAGGCTTCGCTGGCCGTGTGCTCGATTCTTGATTTGATGGAATCCTCGTACTCCTTTTCATCGCCTTGCGAAGGAAACCTCAAGTTGGCAATGGCTTGTCTGACATACCGGTTCACCTCATGCACCAGCTTGCGCATTTCCTCCAGATAAGACTCTCCCTGTGCACTCTTTTGCTGTGCTTCTGCACGATCCATTTTTACGGAGAGAAGGAACAGAGACTGTGCGATTCCATCATGAAGCTCGCGTGCCAGCATATCCCTCGCTGCCAGCGCCGCATTCTCCGCCCGTTCCCGGTTCAGCTCCTCCTGCACCTGCTCCAACCGGTGAAAAAGCTGGCTGAGCAAGGTCATACTGATCAGAAACACGAACACCGGCGTTAAAAAGTTGCCTGCTTCCATCGATAGATATGGCATCAACAGCGTATGGCGCACATATTCCCACAGGCCTACCGTCAAGGTCGGCACGATTAAGATCATCCATTTGATCTGCTTATAAGACATTGACATGCGTGTATCCCTCCGAAATCGCCTTTCGTTCCTGAACATTGTAGCATGAAGCCGGGAAAAATGCCTGCGATAGGCAGGCTATGTATGTTTACTCAAGCTCCGTCGCATACTACCAACGGACTTTACGGACGGACCCATGTACCATTTCATGCAAGATGGAGGTTGAATAATGCATATTTACCTAAGACGTACTCTGCTGGCAGCTTGCGCAGGATGGCTAGTGGCGGCTTCGGCTGCTTCAGCTTCCTCTGCCGCTCCTTCAGGAAATAAAGGACGTGAATACTATGAACAGCGCGGAGACGTCATCTGGGAAATACCTAATAAGGAAAAAATTATTGCCTTGACCTTTGACGACGGCCCGGATCCGGAAGAAACGACGCATATTCTGGATCTGCTCAAGCAATATGACGCCAAGGCAACCTTTTTCGTCGTCGGCAAACAGGTGGAGAAAAACCCGGATCTGGCCAAAAGAATCGCTGCAGAAGGCCATGAGCTTGGCAATCACACCTATGATCATGCGTATTTTAACCGCAGAAGCTCGGTCGACAGCATCACAAGCCAGCTCAGCCGGACACAGGATGCCATTTTTAATGCAACAGGAAAAAGGTCTTATCTCTTCCGTCCCCCTGGGGGCTATTACAGCGACCGGATGATTGAGACCTGCAAAAAAGAAGGTTATTTGGTGGTCATGTGGTCTTGGCATCAGGATACTTGGGATTGGAACCGGCCCGGAGTCGGCAAAATCGTCAAAAAAGTACTGGGGAACGCCCGCAACGGCGACATCGTGCTGATGCATGATCACGTGGAGGGGAAATCGCAAACCATCGATGCTTTAAAAGAAATACTGCCCGAGTTAGCCAAAAGAGGCTACCGTTTCGTCACCGTCTCCGAGCTTGCGCAGTACAACATTCCTTGATCCGACCGTCGCGGACTGCCGGAGAGTGTAAATACGGAGATAAGCGTAAAGAGCAGAACGTATCCGGCCATCCACAAATAGGTTTGGGCAAAGCCGATATGATCATAAAGTCTTCCGGCAAGCGGAGACAGGATGGAACCTCCGAGAGCGCCGGTAAATTGATAGCCCACAAGATAAAGGGTAGATGCAACCCGCAAGTCAAAGTTCACGCGGATGTATTTGAAGATGGAAATGACCATGACCGGAAGCTCCAAAGCCTGGATGATCTTTGTCGCTCCTACCTCCAGCGGTCCGTCGGCAATGCCGGATACCGAAATTCGGATGAACATCAGCAATCCGCCAAGCAGCAGGCCCCTTTTGGGGCCTATTTTATTGATCAGGGCCGGTGCCAGAAACATGCACAGCGCTTCCGCGAATACCTGGACGCTGTTCAGGTAGCCATACATGCGGTTACCTGCTTCGCTCGTCTCGAAGAGGGAGGAGAAGTACACCGGAAATTGCTGATCGTATACCGGGACCAGGCACATCACCCCAACGATGTAGAGTATGAACGCCCAAAACCTCGGATTCTGAACAAGCCGTTTCATATCCGAGAAGCGGAAGGGCTCTGGAGATTTGGAAGCCTCATCGCCCCCTTCTTCCGGCACCGTCCCTTGCGCAGGAAGTTTTGTGCGGATCAGCAGAATCGCGAGTACCGAGGCCGTTGCGGTGCAAATCCAGAAATTCCAGTTCGGATTCAGATTGAAGGTCTGGCCTGCAAAAAAGGTAGCCACCGCCCATCCCAGCGAACCAAACATCCTTGCCTTTCCATATTCGAAGGCTCTCAGTCTGCTGATCTTCTCGATAAAGGATTCCATCGCGGCGTTGCCGGAACTGAAGGTTGCCCCCATGTAGATGCTGCCTGCAAAAGCGCCAAGCCATAGATTGCTGTGCAGGAGCGGGCCATATACAAATTGAAAATAAGGCCCTGCGAGTACGAGCAACCCGATAATGACAGACAGCAGATGCTTGCGCAGGCCGATTTTATCGGAGACGTAGCCGTAGAGCAGATGAAAGCAAAGCGTTCCCAGCGAATTGATCGCAAAAACGACACCTTTTTCGGTACCGTCCAGCCCGACCGCCTGTCCAAGCCAAATCCCGAACAATGACATGACGGACGAAAAGCCGAAAAAATGAACAAAGAAAAACAAGCTGAAAGTCCAATACGCTCGGTTCCATCTCATATGCCGCGCTCCGTTCATTCCTGAATGTTGCTCCTATTATAACGGAGGCGGGGCTATATGGATATAGCTGCTTTCAAAGCGGTATACGTCAGGTTTGCCCCAAAAAATTTCCTGTAGATTCACCTACTGTTATGTTAAAGTTGTGAAAAAGTTCGTTTTATGCGCGATTCGGCCATATAGTAATAACAAGACCAATCGAGGCATCCGAAAACGCGTTGGACATTATTAAGGAGGTACATATGATGAGTTCTGATTTACGTTATCCGATTGGAGAATTCACGGCATCTGACGCGATCAGTCCGGCCGACCGCAGCTATTGGATCGACCAACTCCGCGCGCTTCCAAGCCAAGTCAGGGATGCTGCCGGCAACCTGTCCGAGGAACAGCTGGATACACCCTACCGCCCCGGAGGGTGGACCGTACGCCAAGTCATCCATCACTTGGCAGACAGTCACATGAACGCGCTGCTGCGGATCAAGCTGGCGCTGACCGAAGATGAACCCGTCATCAAGCCGTACGAAGAGGCCTTATGGGCAGAGCTTCCCGATTCCCTGACCCCGGCTCCGGAGGTTTCACTCAAGATGCTGGATGGCATCCACGCCCGCATGGTCCTGCTATTCAGAAACTTCAAGCCGAGCGATTGGGAACGTGCGTATGTGCATCCGGTGAACGGAAAAACGAGACTGGATCGCCATCTCGGACTCTATGCATGGCACGGTCGCCATCATCTCGCCCATATCACGTCGCTCAGCCGCCGGATGGACTGGTAATCGTTTCGTTCCCGCCTGTGAGGGTTAACTTGTGGTTAACTATGGGAATTTCAGATCAGGGGTATGCTCCCTCCTGTCCCATGAAATACTAACAAAAACCTGAGTCACAGGCGAGGTAGGCGACCCAATGAAAAATATTGCACTTATTTTTGGAAGAGACATTCGGAATATCGTAACCAATTGGGCAGCGCTCATCATCATTCTCGGACTGGTGATGCTGCCTTCTTTGTATGCCTGGTTTAATATCAAGGCATCTTGGGACCCCTACGGCAACACTGGCGATATTGCCATCGCGGTTGCCAACAACGACAAGGGCACGACTATGAAAGGCAGAGCCATCAACCTTGGTGATGAGGTCGTCCAGTCCCTTAAAGACAACCATAAGCTCGGATGGCGTTTCGTCAGTGAGGCGGACGCGATGAAAGGCGTGCGGCGCGGCGACTATTACGCAAGCATCGTCATTCCCGAAAGCTTCTCGGCCACGATCGCCACCGTCTTATCCGACAATCCCAGCAAAGCCGAAATTCTGTACTACGTCAATGAAAAGGTTAACGCCGTTTCCCCGAAAATCACGTCTTCGGGAGCAAGCGGCATCATTCAGGAGGTCAGCAAAAATTTCGTAAAGACCGCGAACGGAACCATTTTCAAAATTTTCAACGAGCTTGGCATCGAACTGCAGGAGCAGCTCCCGACCATCGAGAAGGTTCGGGCGCTCGTCTTTAAGCTGGAGAAAAACTTCCCGGAGATCAACCATGCGGTTCACACCGCGGTGGACGATATCCACAAGACCGACCAGCTGGTGAATCAGGCACAGAAAAACCTGCCGATCGTGACGGATATCGCCAAGAACGGCAAGGAATTCGCCGGAGGACTTGATACATTCCTATCCTCGGCGTCGGATGCGGCCAAAGACATCGGTCCAGGCGTGAAGCAGGACCTGCTGCTCCTTCAGCAGACTGCCCTATCGACCCAGCAGCTCACCGCTGTCTTGAAGGATCCGAATGTAGATCCATCCGTGGTGACGGATACGCTGGATCACGTTTCTTCAAGGCTTGAGCTTGGACTTAAAGTTCAAAGCCGGCTTATAGACTGGTTCGACCAGCTGAATCAGGTAACAGGCAACCGGATCGGTTTTGTAAGCTCCAAGCTGAAACAGGTTCAAGAGAAGATGAAACAGCAGCAGACACTCGTGAATAGCATCAGCAGCGCCGTCAAAAAGGGCGAAAAGCCCGCCTCTGATTTGGTTGACCGCCTGAATCAAGTATCCGGGGACGCGTCGAGCCTGCTCGGCGACATTCTCGGCAGGTATGACAGCGAGATCCAGCCGGCCATTCTGAGCGGACTCCAGAAGGCGCAGCAAACGGCCGAGAAGAGCCGGACGGTTCTCAACAACGCTCTGAAGAGCATCCCGGACGTGCAGAAGGTTTTGGGGGACGCCTCCAGGGGACTCACGATCGGGACGCAAAAGGTGAACGAGATCCAAAAAGAATTGCCCGCGGTCGAGGCCAAGATATCCGAGCTTGCACAGCGGATGCGCGAGTTCGAATCCGAGGGCAGCCTGCAGGAGGTCATCGGTCTGCTCAAAAATAATTTTCAGCTGGAAAGCCAGTTTTTTGCCGAGCCGGTCGTTCTGAAGGAGAATCAGCTGTACCCGATTCCGAATTACGGATCTGCCATGTCGCCATTCTTCTCCACGCTGGCTTTATGGGTGGGGGCAACTCTATTGGTATCGCTGATTACTACGGAGGTGCACGGCGAGCATCCCTACAAGAGCTACGAAATTTATTTTGGCCGGTTCCTGACCTTTCTGACGCTTGCTCTGCTTCAGTCCCTTTGCGTAACCACGGGAGATATGTTCCTGCTCGGCACCTATGTCGTCGATAAACCATGGTTTATCGTCTTTGGGCTCATTAACAGCGCCGTGTTCATGCTTATGGTATACACACTCGTATCCGTATTCGGCAACGTCGGCAAAGCGCTGGCCATCGTCCTCCTCGTGCTCCAGCTTGCCGGTTCGGGAGGCACGTTCCCGATTCAGACTACGCCGCCCTTTTTCCGGGCGATTCATCCCTTTCTGCCGTTTACGTACGGCATCAGCATGATGCGCGAATCGGTGGGCGGAATCATTTGGAGCATCGTCAGGAACGATCTGCTTATCATGGCCATATTCTCTGCCGTTACCCTGATGATCGGCGTCGCCCTGAAAGGCGTTATCAACCAACTCTCCGCCGGCTTGGTCAAAAAAGCGAAAGAAAGCAAATTGATCCATTGATTCAAGCATAAAAGACGCATTCCCCGCGGAATGCGTCTTTGAATATGTTTTATAACGTTGTCAGAGGTCTTTCCATTTTTACGTTAAGAAATCTCTTCCTGCTCAAGTAACTGAATCGTCTCCAGCAGAAACTTCCGGTTGCATTCCAACAGGGCCAGCCGGTGCCGAAAAGACAGATTCACTCCGATTCCCTCATCATGCAGAGGGATGGAGGAACAAGCTTCGATCAACCGGTTCATTTTATCCAGCTTGATTTCGAGCAGCTCTTTGGCATCCTTTCGGGAGAGATGATCTATAAACATGAGGCCGATATCTCCAGCGGGCGTGACATTTTCGGCATGGGCCAATGAAGCGCGCAGCAAATCAAAGAAGAGCATCCTTCCCTGCTCGGTGATGGAATAAATCTGTCTGGGCGGGCGATTCCCTTCCTGTTCGGTAGTTACATCCACACAGCCCTGTTTGTCCAAACGTTTCAGAATGGAATATGCCGTTGCCTTTTTCATATCGGACACTTGTCCCAAATTCCGCTCGATAAAATCGTTAATCTGATAACCATGTTGGCTCTGGGTCATGAGCAGCCCCAAAACAAGCAGTTCACGTTCATCCATATCGTTAAAGCTCCTTCGGTTCATTTCCTAACTACTAGTATAGTCATACCTGACTAGAAGGTCAAAATGTATTGTTTGATATGCGGCTTCAACAGTCAAAGAAAAAGAGACGCCGATTACCGGATCGCGCGTCTCTTACATCCTATTCTATTTCGGTTTTGGTCATCCAGACCTTCATCCGTGAGATGACTTCGTTGATATTCAGCGGCTTGCTCAGGTAATCCGAAGCGCCTGCAGCCAGACATTTGTCTCTGTCCTCTTTCATGGCCTTCGCCGTCAAGGCAAGAATCGGCAAATCGGTTAGCTCGAGCGTGCCGCGGATGTTTCTCATCGTTTGGTAGCCATCCATCTCCGGCATCATGATATCCATCAAAATGATGGAGATATCCTTCTCTGTTTGCAGGATATCCAGGCACTCATAACCGTTCTGAGCCGTCAGAACATGCATATTATAGCGCTCCAAAGCGTTCGCTAACGCGTATACGTTTCGTATATCATCGTCTACGACAAGCACCTTTTTCCCCTCGAACAGTTCCGTCTCCTCTAAGAATAACGGCTCTGGTTCCGCACCGTGCTGTGAAATGGCCCGGCTACCCACGTTTTCCGGCTGATAAGTGCCGCTGCCAAGCCACGCAGCTTGCGATGCGGCTCCGGACGCAGCTCCTACAGCCGCTTCAGACTGCATCAGGATCATAGGCGAGACATCCACATGCTCCGTTCGGCACGGGAGATACAGTGTAAAGGTGCTTCCGATACCTGGCACGCTTTGGACCATGAGTTCGCCGCCCAACAGTTTGGCAAACTGCTGGGAGATGGACAAGCCGAGCCCCGTTCCGCCAAACTTGCGGGCCGTTGCTCCATCCGCCTGCTTGAAGGCTTCGAAGATCAGCTTCTGCTTGTCTTCCGAAATGCCGATTCCCGTGTCGCGGACCGCAAAAGCGAGCGTTTCGCTCGGAATCGTGAATTCCGCTGTCTGGATCGAATCCAGCTTGTAGATGCTCAAGCTGACTTCACCGCGTTCCGTAAACTTGAAGGCGTTGGACAGCAAATTCCGAATAATTTGGTGGAGCCTGAGCTCGTCGCTGTAGAACAGATCGGGAACATTCGGAGCAATGTTGCATGTGAACTGAATCGATTTGTTTTCTGCCGCTTTTCCAAAATAGCGTTCCATCGATTCCGGCAGCTCGGATATGCTCACGGCGGAAATTTCAAGCTGTATTTTACCCGCTTCGACCTTGGATAAATCCAAGATATCGTTAATCAAATGAAGAAGGTCTGTTCCAGATGTATGGATTACCGATGCGTAATTCGCTTCTTCTTCCGTTAAGTTGCCGGAGCGGTTCTCCGCCAATATTTGAGACAAGATAAGCATGCTGTTCAATGGCGTGCGGAGTTCATGCGACATGTTGGCCAAAAATTCCGACTTGTAATTCGAGCTGGTTTCCAGCTGCCCCGCATACTTTTCCAGCTCAATTGCGGCACTCTCGGCCTGGTCCTTCTGGATTTCCAGCTTATCATTCAAAGATTGGAGTTCATCCGTCTGCATTTGCAGCTCCTCGGATTGCACCTGCAATTCTTCGGTCTGGACCTGAAGCTCTTCCGACTGGGCCTGGAGCTCTTCATTCAAGGATTGAGCTTCCATGTACAGACGCTGGATCTCCATCCGGGTAATCACACTGTGCATCGTGCCGCTTGCGGCAGCCACCAGCTGCTTCAGCATTTCCATCTGGTGTGCGTCAAGCTTGTCCAGGGCAGCGACTTCAATGACCGCCAACGTGTTTCCTTCATATATAAATGGCGCTAACACGATGAAAGAAGGTGCTGTGCTGCCGAGACCGGAAGCAATCTGAATATAATCGGCCGGAAGCTGATCCAGCGTAATGATCCGGCCATCTAACGCGCATTGCCCCACAAGGCCTTCTCCGAAGGCGATTTTCCGTTTCCCTACGGCGTCATGGCCGGCAGCATAAGATGCCGCTAACTCAAGCTCGCCATTCTCGGCGGAATAGAGCGCAATATAAGGAACTTTCAGCACTTCCGCCAATCGGTGCACGAACTTTTCGTTCAAGCTGCGGATGCCGGTCTCGTTCTGAAGGAGGCTTGACATGGCTGCAACTTCGTCCTTAACTTCTCCCTGCCTCTGCACCACATCAAGCAACTCATTGGTCGAACGCCCGAGCTCTCCAATTTCGTCGTTCGTGCGAACCTGTATCCTCGTATCCAGACTGCCGCCCGCAGCCATGCCTTTAATGGTGCGGGTCACGTCTTTTATGATCGTCACAATGTTTCTGGAAATCGTCACAGCCACCAATACAGACAGCACCGCAGCGACAATCCACAAAATATAAATCGTTGCAATGAGCCTGTTATTCCGCTCCTCCAGTGTCTGGACCCGTTCGTTCGTCAGTGTTTTTTCCGTGTTAATAAAAGAACTGAATTTGCTTCGAATCGCATCCATTTCTTCTTTACCGGGATCTTTGGCGAAGTACTGGTCCACCTCAGCGGTGTTCCCATTCTTCTTCAATTCAATTACAGGCTGTCCGGCAATTTGAATCCACCGGTTGATGCTCGCCTGGATATCCTTCAGGTTCTCCTGCTGCGAAGGATTATCCGTCAGCAGCTGGTACAGCTTGTTATAATCTGTTTCCCACTTGGAACTCGCCTGATTATAGGGGTCAAGATAAGCGGCATCCCCGGTAATGACATAGCCCCGCTGGCCTGTTTCCATGTCCAAAAGTGACTTTTCCACACTGCTCGCCAAGTCATGGACTTCTATATCATGCTGGCTGATGAAATCTGCCTCCTGCTGCAGCGATGCAACCCGGTTCGTGACAACCAGCAAAAATATACCGACGCAGACTAAAATTAATATGTAGCCAAGCGTAATTTTGGAGCCGATATTCAACTTTAATCTTTTCCGCAATAGTACCCCCCCCGTCCCCTGAATCCACAAAAAGCTTACTGCAATATTTTAGTAGTTGTCGCCTGAATAATCAACCACCCGGTCAAGTTTGAGCTTAAAACGGCTGTAATGAAGGTCTATCACGGTTCATGAAGCAAGCCTATTTTATAACTTCTTTTGAGCGACGATCACAAAACGGTGACATTTCGTGTCCAAGAAACCCTTTTGCTGGATCATGGCATGAATCGTTCGAAGCTGGGCTTCATACTTCGTTACCGAGAAGTCCGGAATTTGCCACGGAATGACGCTTAAATAGTACACGACAGCGCCTAAATCATAGAATCGGGAGACCGTCACCTCTTCATCTGTTCTCTTGATGTCAAAATAAGGTTGAAGCTCGGCGGTCGCATAGCTCAGATTCCAGTGTGCAAACTCATCATTCGGAGCCTCCAGAAGCTCGTTAAACTCTTGATCGTTCTGTCCGCCGACCTGCTGGGTGATAAACCAGCCTCCGGGCTTCAGGATTCGGTGTAGCTCCCGCGGACTGTAAGATTCATGGCGATTGATAATCAAATCGAATGTCCCGTCCTCGTATGGCAGGCGTTCGTCTTCCGTGATGAACGATACCGCTACACCAAGCGGTTCCAGACGCCGACGGGCCACCTCCACGTTCGGTTCATATCCTTCGGTTGCACATGTATAGGCCGGAAGCCTCGATAAGCTCGATAGAAACTCCCCGCCGCCGGTGCCCATATCAAGCAGGCTGTCGCTATGACGTAAAGCCTCCGCTATGAGATTAAAATAATTCCAGCGAAGCGGGAACTCTCTTAATCTCCCTGTGTTCCCCAAGTATGAAAAATCCCAGCCGCTAAAACGCATATCCGTCTGCTGAATGATATCTTCAAATGAAAGACTTGCAAGTGATACCATATGAAACGCCACCTTTTCCATAATTTTCGATCTCAGCAATCTCCTATTCATCATATAAAAAAACCCGCCCGGGGAAAAGCCCGAAGCGGGTTTGAGCGTTACGGAACGTACATCCTATGCAAGCACCATCCGGTCATCCGAGAGCTTGTGTCCGCTGATCCGCTCGAACTCGCCTAGCAGTTCTTCCACGGTCAGGTCCTTCTTGCGGCGTTCGTCGATGTCCAGGATGATCTGACCTTTATCCATCATGATCAGACGGTTCCCCAGACGGATCGCCTGCTCCATGTTGTGCGTGACCATCAGCGTGGTCAGGTTCATTTCGCGGACAATGGATTCCGTCAATCGCGTAATCAGCTCAGCGCGAGCCGGATCGAGCGCAGCCGTGTGCTCATCCAGCAGCAGAATATCCGGCTGGGTAAAGGTAGCCATGAGCAGGCTTAGCGCTTGGCGTTCTCCGCCTGACAGCAGGCCGACTTTCGCGCGCAGGCGGTTCTCGAGTCCAATGCCGAGACGTTCGAGAGACTCGCGGAACATCTGTCGCCGGCTTGCTTTGAGACTCATCTTCAGACCTCTGCGTTTGCCTCTGGCAAAGGCCATCGCCAGATTTTCCTCGATCGTCATGTGCGGCGCCGTACCGGCCATCGGATCCTGAAATACACGGCCGATCCAGCGGCTGCGCTGATATTCAGGGAGATGGCTTATGGTCCTTCCATTGATCTTGACATCGCCCGCATCCGGCTTCATAACGCCGGAAATGATGTTCATCAATGTGGATTTGCCGGCGCCGTTACTGCCGATCAAGGTGATGAAATCTCCGGGGCGCAGGTTCACGTTGATATGATTCAGTGCGATCTTCTCATCGGGAGAACCCGGATTAAACAGCTTGGAGACCTGGTTGATTTCAAGCATGGAGATCACCTCCTGCGGTGCTTTTCGGAAGAACGCCCGTCAATTCGGCGGTGCGTCTTTTGGCAAGCTTCTTCTGCTTGATTGCACGGCTTGCGGTCGGGAATACGAGCGCAAAAATAACGATAATGGCGGTAATCAGCTTCAAATCGGAAGCATCCAGCCATTCCACCCGGAGGGCGAAGGCGACCACGATACGGTAAACGACAGAGCCCAATACGACGGCAATCGTGGCATGGATCACGTTCCGGGCACCGAAAATCGCTTCGCCGATAATGACGGAAGCGAGTCCGATCACGATCATGCCGATCCCCATGCTGCTGTCCGCAAAGCCGGACGACTGCGTAATCAGGGCACCGGAGAGCGCTACCAATCCGTTGGCAAGGCTGACGCCGATGATTTTGGTCGTGTCCGTGTTCGCACCGAAGCTCCGGATCATCCGGTCATTGTCGCCCGTCGCACGCAGCGCAAGCCCCAGATCCGTATGCAAAAACCAATTCATTAACAGCAGGACGATAATCACGACAAGCGGAATCAAGATCCATGGATTGATTGTGAATAAAGTGTCCTCTTCCATGATGGCGACATTCGGTTTGCCTAGAATTCTCATATTAATGGAATATAAGGCAATCATCATTAATATCCCCGATAATAAACCGTTGATCTTGCCTTTGGTATGCAGCAATCCTGTGCAAGCTCCTGCGGCGATTCCCCCAAGGAAGCCTCCCAGCGTTGCAATCCAGGCGTTATAGCCATGGGCAATCATCACTGCGGCGATCGCGCCGCCCGTCGTGAAGCTGCCGTCTACCGTCAAGTCCGGAAAATCGAGGATACGGTACGTAATGTATACTCCAAGTGCCATCAAAGCATAGAGCAAGCCGAGTTCAATCGCACCCAAGAGAGAGCTTAACATGATGAATTCCTCCTTATGACATGAAAGGAGTGGACGAAGGATATCGCCACTCCCCTAACCAATCCTTACTGTTATTGAATGATATTGTTCTCTTTGTCCTGCACTTCGTTCTTCATCTCGTCAGTCACCGTAATACCTTGGGCCTCAGCAGCTTTCAGGTTCAGAATTAAATCCAGCTTCTCCTGCATCGTTACTTTCATGTCGCCCGGATTTTTTCCGTTTTTCAAAATATCCACAGCCATCTGCCCCACTTGGTAACCATGATCGTAGTACTTGAAGCCGACGGTGGCAAATGCGCCTTTCTCGACGGTGTCACGATCACTCGAGAAGAACGGAATATGGTTTTTGTTGGCTACCTGGATGATGGTATCTACGCCGCTGACCACTCGGTTATCCAGCGTAATGAATATGGCGTCCGCGCGTCCCACAAGTGACTCAGCAGCCTGCTTCACTTCGGAGGTGTTAGTAATCGCCGCCTTCACCAGCTTGATGTTATGCTTGCTGAGCGCCTCCTCGGCGTTTTTGGACATGACGACCGCGTTCGATTCGCCCTCATTGATGACAACTCCAACCGTTTTGACGTTCGGGAAGTTCTTGGCAATGAATTCCATTAACTTCTGTACCGCAGCCGGATTTGTGTCGGATACTCCGGATACGTTGCCGCCCGGTTTGTCCAGATTCGATACGAGCTTCGCATCCATCGGATCGGTCACGGCCGCGAACAGGACCGGCGAGTCTTTCACTTCTTTCACAACGGCTTGTGCGGAAGGCGTCGCGATGGCGAGCACCAAATCGTTCTTTTCCGATGCAATGGTCTTGGCAATGGACAAGTTATTGGTCTGATCGTCCTGTGCGTTTTTGTAGTTCACTTTCAGATTGTCGCCGTCCGTCAAACCGGCATCCTTCAAAGCCGCCAGAAACCCTTCGCGCGTGGCATCCAGGGAAGGATGCTCGACGATTTGCGAGATTGCGACTTTGTACGTTTTCGATTCCGTTTGTCCGCTGCCGGAGCCCGCGCTTTCCGATTCGGTTTTCTTTCCGTCCGTGCTTCCACAGCCGGCCAGCGCCGTGACGAGGAGCGCAGACATCACTACCGTTAACAATGATTTCTTTTTCAGCATCTTAGACCCCTCCAAAATTTTCCTCTACATTGCTTTTGTGTTCGAAAGCGCTAAAGCAGCAAGATAAAAAAAAGAAGCGCCGCTTTGGGTACAGAATGCAAGATTCCATACTATCAATGGATTATTCATAATCATATATGGGCGCTCCCGCATCCGTCAATTGGTCTGCGACAAAAAATATGAAACTTTTTATCCACTATATAATGGTAATTATTCCAATGTCTCCACCCGGTTTTGCCGCTCGAGCCGCTCAATAACCTCTTCCAAGGACGTGGTGGACATGCTTGTTATTTTCAGATCATACGCCTCAAAAGGGAATGTGCTGGTCATTTCATTCGGCACGATCACGGTACGAAGTCCTGCCTTTCGGGCAGCGGTGAATCCGTTCAAGGAATCTTCAAAGGAGATGGCCTCTTCAGGTCGCACGTTCAGCTTTTGGAGTGACAGCATATACAGCTCGGGGTCCGGCTTCACCTGCTGCACCAGATCCGCCGTATTGATCGAATCAAAGTACCCGTGTAGATTAAACTTCGTGAGATAGGGCTCAATCCAGTTGAAATAAGAGCTTGAAGCCAGGGCAGTTCCCAGTCCCAGTCTGCGGGCATCCTTCAAATAATCGATCACGCCGGGTCTCGGTTCAATATGCTGCAGCAGCTCGCGATACCGGACGTCGACCTGTTTGCGTATGACATCGCTGTCCACAGAATGCTGCAATATTTCCGCCAAGTATGTATACGGGTTAAACACGTCAAAAGAGGTTCCTACGCACTGTGCATAGGTTTCGAGCGGAAGCTGTTGGCCGTATTCGCCGTACACCTTGCAAAAAGCATGGTATGCCGGTGTTTCGGTGTCCACCATCAAGCCGTCAAAGTCAAAAACCACTGCCTTAATCAATTTGCTCACCTTTTCATCGAGTTGTCGTTTGTCATTACCGCCTGCTTCATTGCCGGCGCGTCCTGCGAAGCGTCCGGTCGGGATCGCGGACGAAGCCATACTGTTCGTACAATCCATGGGCGTCTGCCGTCACCAGAATGCCGTGCAGCTTTGCGAATCTGTCGTCGTTCACGATGGCGTCGACCAGCTTTTTGCCAAGGCTGCGCCCGCGGCAGCCTTCATCAATAATGACATCGCAAAGATAATACATGGTGCTGAGGTCCGTTACGACGCGGGCGAAGCCAACCTGCAATCCGGATTCGTATACGCCGAAACAAATCGATTGATCAATCGATGCCTTAATCAGCTCCGCGGGCCGGTCTTTGGCCCAGTAGCTGCCTTTCAGAAATGCGATGATCCGGTCCGGCTGGAGCAGATCCTTGCGGTCGCTGATCGTTATTCCTTGTTCTTCAAGCAGCATGATTTCGCCCTCCCCCTGTTCTTCGGTACTAGAAGGATTCTTCGAAACGGCACGAATTCCTCTATACGCTCAGAGCACCTGTTCAAACAGGCCGGACGCCAAGCGCCCGGCCATATCTTATTCCACCACAACATATAGGATTATAACTGCTCTATCCGTACTTGTTGACGAAGCTCTTCAAACATGACGGGATCAATCTGCCCGGCCTGATCGGTCATCGCGTTGGATGTTCCGGCCGCGGATGCCATCGCCAATCCTTCCTCCACGGACAAGCCCTTTGCCAATGATACGGCCATGCCCGCCACAAAAGAATCGCCGCAGCCCACCGTGTTGACCACATCCACTTTCGGCGTCGTAACCCGGTAGCTGCTGCCCTTGACAGCCGTCAAAGAACCGGCTCCACCCAAAGATACACTGATGCGGTCCATGCCGTATTTTTGCACAAGCGTTTCAACCGCTGTCCGAAGCGCTTCTTCATCAGACACTTCGATGCCGAGCAGAGCTGCCACTTCTTCTTCATTCGGCTTGATCATGTCAGGCTTGGCTTCGATGCCAAGGCGCAGTGCGTCGCCGCTGGCATCGAGAATGACATAAGCGCCGGCTTCCTTGGCGATCCGGACTAGTCCCACGTAATAATCCTTGGGCGCACCTGCAGGCAGGCTGCCGCTAAAGCAGACAATTCGGGATTTAGCAGCAAGTTCACGGACTTTCTCTTCCATTTGCTTCAGCGCCGTTTCGGAGACCATCGGCCCTGGCTCTAGGAGCTCCGTAGACGTGCCGTTTCCTTCGTCGAGGATGTTCAGGCAAATCCGGGACTCCCCTTCAACGTCCACGAAATCATGCGCAATCCCCATTTGCGTTAATTGCTGCTTGATAATTTCCCCGTTCATTCCGCCCGTGAAACCGGTAGCAATGACAGGTATGCCCAATTGGGTCACAACCTTCGCTACGTTGATCCCTTTGCCGCCGGGCGCGGCGTGAAAACGCTGAACGCGCGAAACCTTGCCGAGCGGAAAAGCGGGAAGATAATATGTCTTATCGATGGCTGCATTCAGTGTTACGGTAGTAATCATAAGTCTCTTGTCATCCCATCCCAAGCGTGAGTATGTAAAAGCGCTTTTGCTGCCCGAATGACCCGGGGACGGTCTCCATTCTATCCTTCGCCCACTCAACGCCATGTCTTCTCGGTGCCCCCTCTTGTCCGTACCCGAACGCTGCATGATTCGCCCAAGCCATGAACACACCGGCAATATCCAAAGTATACCTTCACTGCCCGAATTGCACAACGCTGCAACATGCAAAGAACGAGATTGACGTTAGAGACGCTGTACGCTGTATGACAATGCTTACAATTTTCGCTCAGGGCTTTTTGTCAGGCCTCGGGCAGCGATCCGGTTCGTTGTATATTCTTACAGATTCGCCGCATCCAGATGACGGCGGCAGTTATAGAGATCACACACCCACGCCTCATCCAGCTGGCGGACCAGCGTTACCGAGGTATTATGCAGATGCTCGCGGATATTCATATGCGGAACCAGCGCAGGCAGCAGCGTCGATATGAGCGCTCCGTGACTTACGGCCAGCACGCGTTTACCTGGATAAGACAGACAAATGTCCCTGACAACCTCCATACCTCGCAAAACCATGGACTCGCCGGACTCGATACCAAGCTCCATGTCCTGCCACTCCTCGCCCCACATGCGGATGCGCTCTTCTTCTGTTGTGCCTTCCATTTTGCCGCAGGCCATTTCGCGGAGGCGTGCATCCACGTGGAGCGGAATGTCCAGCGCCGACGCAATGGCTTCAGCCGTTTCTCTGGCACGCGACAGGTCGCTTGCATACACGGCATCCCATTGCTCATGCTTGAACCGTTCAGCGAGCGCCCGCGCCTGGGCGCGCCCCGTTTCGTTCAGCGGCACATCCGTTTGTCCCTGCGCCCGTCTTACCACATTCCAATCTGTAATGCCATGTCTGACCCAACCGATCGTTGTCATATATTTCCCCCTGTTTTTAGGATTCAGAATAAAATATCATATGGTTTTTGTCTGCCCTGTAATACTCCAAGCGGTCCTGCAGGCTGCCTGTGTGGAGTTCGAAACGGTGTCCGTCGGGATCCAGGAAATAAACGGAGCGTTTATCCTTTTCGTCCCGTTCGCGTCCGGGAAGTATGCGTACACCTGATGTCCGAAGATGTTCCAGCCATTCAGCAAACTCCTTTTCCTCGACCGTCCCCATCTCCATTTATTTGTTCCTTATTGCCTGCTGCGGCTACCCCTCTATTCCAAATACGTGAGGCTCCGCTTCATTTTTACCGTCGATTCCCGGACGATGAGTCTCGGCTCGAACTGAACTTTCTCGTACACACCCTTGACGTTTTCGCGGATTCTCTTCAGCAGCAGCTCGGTCGCGAGCCTTGAGACCTCGACCCCCATGATCGATACCGAACTGATCTGCGGCGTTGTGATCGTCGTCCAAATATTGTTGTCAATGCCCACGACCGCCACGTCTTCAGGAACGCGGACGCCTAGCTCCTTGAACCGGTTGATCAGACCGATCGCTACCATGTCGTTTCCGGCATACACCGCGTCCGGCATGTTTTTCAAACTTTTAAAATAGTCGGCCGCCTTCGCCCCCGTGTTCAATGAAAAATCCTCGCCGAAATAGGCCAGCGACACGTCCACATGGCTCAGCGAGTTCACATAGGCGTTATACCGTTCCTCGATAATGTCCCTGGGCGCCCCGGCATAAGCGATCCGCGTCCGGCCAATACTCCTTAGATGTTCCATCGCCAGACGACCTTCCTGCTGCGACAGGCAGACGACATCCGCCTTGATATCCTCCGAGAGCCTCTTCCCATAGTTGATGACAGAGATTGGAACGGGGGATTTGTTGACGAGCTCTACGAATGTCTTCGGGTAGGCGAGCGGAAGAATGATCAAGCCGTCAACATGAAGCTTTTTGACATCCCTGACGGTTTCCAGCTCCAACTGACCAATCCCCGAGGTGTTGATATTCACGACCCGGTAGCCATGCTGCTTGGCCGCCTGCTCGACCGACCAGGCAATTTCGGGCACGAATGCATTGCGGATATCCGGCACGGCGAGCGCGATCTGGTTCGTGTTACGGACTTTAAGGCTTTGTGCCGCTATGCTGGGAATGAATCCGAGCTCGTCGATCGCCTGGAGCACTTTGGCCTTGGTCTTTTCGCTGATGCCTCCTGAATTGTTGATCGCTCTGGATACTGTCGCAATCCCTACACCCGCTTTGGCAGCGACATCTTCGATCGTTACTTTGGATTTGTTAGACAAGATGCCTGAGTCCCTTTCTGTTCCGGAATCGTTTCCCGTTTAATTGCGTTTTTCAATGACTTAATTCTATTATACCATTAATGTTTTTTTCCATAAATCCGACGGGGAACACAACTGCCGCAGAGCTGATGGATTACTTATCCGTCATAGCTTTATCATGCAAAAATATCACAGTTTATAGTTTGACAATTTCGTGAAGATGTGACATATTAGTTTTCGGAAACGTTTCCTTTTATGAGCGTGAATAGCTCATCTAATCATAGTCAAGCACTCAATATTTGAACTGGAGATGACTTCATGAAAGCACTAAGATGGCATGGACAAAAAGATTTGCGGCTCGATAACATCGAAGAACCGGCAGCTGCCAAAGGCAAAGTCAAAATCAAAGTGGAATGGTGCGGCATTTGCGGCAGCGATCTGCACGAGTACACTTCGGGTCCGATCTTCATCCCGCAAGCAGCCCCTCATCCTCTAACAGGCGAGAAAGCTCCGGTCGTGATGGGCCATGAATTTTCAGGACAAGTTGTTGAAATCGGTGAAGGCGTAACGAAAGTCAGCGTCGGAGACCGGGTCGTTGTCGAACCGATCTATGCATGCGGTGAATGTGAAGCTTGCCAGCAGGGCAAGTATAATCTTTGCGAAAAAATGGGCTTCTTGGGCCTTGCAGGCGGTGGCGGCGGATTCTCTGGCTTCGTGGCTGCGGATGAAGTCATGGTACACCAAATCCCGGATTCCGTGTCTTATGAGCAGGGTGCTCTCGTGGAGCCGTCGGCGGTTGCGCTTCACGCCGTTCGCTCCAGCAAGCTGAAGGTCGGCGACAAAGCGGCTGTGTTCGGTACTGGTCCGATCGGCCTGCTCGTTATTGAGGCGTTGAAGGCTTCCGGAGCATCCGAGATTTACGCGGTTGAACTATCCCCGGAACGCAAGCAAAAGGCAGCCGAGCTCGGCGCCATTGTCATCGATCCGAAGGAATTTGACGCTGTGAAGGAAATCCACAAACGTACGAATGGCGGCGTGGACGTGGCCTATGAAGTGACCGGCGTTCCTCCTGTCCTTACGCAGGCCCTGGAGTCTACTAAAATGGGCGGCGAGCTTATGATCGTCAGCATCTTTGAAAAGGAAGCTCCGATCCATCCGAACAACGTTGTCATGATGGAACGCACCATCAAAGGCATCATCGGTTACCGTGACGTATTTCCAGCGGTCATCAGCCTGATGGCCAAAGGCTACTTCCCGGCTGATAAGCTTGTCACGAAACGCATTCATTTGGAGGAGGTTCTTTCCGAAGGCTTCGAAACCCTGCTTAAGGAAAAGAACCAGGTTAAAATTCTCGTTAAACCGGAATAATCGTGTTCTCCATCTATCTATCCTATCCATTGAATTAATGTAAGGACAGAATTTAAGCTTAATTCGATTTAACTCATCCAGTTTCATCTTCCTATGGCAGAGCCTGATTTCTCTTTGAGAAATCAGGCTCTTTTTTTGGTCAGGATGGAGCAGGACCGGGAGGTTGTATGCCTATAATTTTTATATTGACAAATAAATAATTTTGTGTTATAATTAAATCTTTTACGTTTGACAGTTAATAGGTGTGGGGATATGATATACCTTGCTTAACGAGAATAATAATTGGAGGGTATATCATGAACCAACCAAACAACGCAAGCCAGATTCACATGCTGAGCATCTCCTCGGTCGTGATGGGTCGCACCGATACGATTCATCCCACATGGATTCACGATGGCCAGCATGCCGTGTTGATCGATACGGGTTATCCTGGTCAAGTCCTTCGATTTGCCGAGGCGCTCGAATCGTTTGGCTGCACGCTGAACGATCTGACCCATGTCATCCTCACGCATCAAGACATCGATCATATCGGCAGCCTGCCTGCCATGCTCGAACAGGCGGAGAAGCCGATCGAAGTGCTGGCAAGCGACAAAGAGAAGCCCTATATCGAGGGTGAGCGAATGCTTCTCAAAATCACGCCGGAAGCTCTTGCCGCAGCGGAATCCATACTTCCGCGCGATGTTCCGGAGGCGTGGAAGCAGGCTTTTCTCTCCACATTAAAAAATCCGCCCAAATCACCCGTTAACCGTGTGATTCAAGACGGAGAAATACTGCCCCTATGCGGCGGCATCGAGGTCATTGCTACGCCGGGCCATACCCCCGGTCATATGAGTCTGTACCACATTCCCAGCAAGACGCTGATTGCCGCCGATGCCCTGCGCGTCGTTGACGGCCGGCTGTGCGGGCCTGATCCGGAGCAATCTCTGGATATGATTCAAGCCGCGGAATCCATCAAAAAGCTCGCTGCCTATGATGCCCGCACCGTTATCTGTTATCATGGCGGAATTTACCCGGACCATGCCGGCCAAGCCCTACGGGAATTGGCTCAAAGCTTGGACTGATCGGTTTAACCGCTCATCCGTTTACGTTCGCTTTCTCCTGCTGTACAGCAGCAGCTTCTTTGCGGTTATGGAAAAGCTCAAATGCCTGCCTCATTTTCATCACATAAGCCGGATCTTGGCTGGAGCATGCAAAACGGATATTCCCGCTCCCTTCATCGCTTAGCTGGCCTTTTTCCTTAAGCACCTGGCGGAGCCTGCGGATCGTGCCCGGGCTGCCGTCGATAATCTCGATATGCCCAGGCAAAATACGGCTAAGCAGCGGCTTGTAAAACGGAAAATGGGTGCATCCCAGTACCAGCGTACCGTAATCCTCCATATTGTAAGCTGCAAATTTGTCGTTAAAGTAAGCCGTCATCACTTCCGGATCAAACTGCATTTCCTCGCAATACGTCACCAGTTCCGGCAGAGGAAGGGAGTCCACAATGCTGTGGTCGTCCACGCGGGATACCAGCTGGGTATATTTCGATTGATGAAGCGTCAGCGGCGTGGCGGCCACCAGCACTCTTTTTCCCGTGTTCCTGTTCATTTCAACGGCCGGCTTAACCGCGGGCTCCATGCCGATAATCGGAAAGCTGTATTCCTGCCTCAGCTCCTCCGCCGCGGCACTGGTTGCGGTATTGCAGGCAATGACCAGCGCCTTGATGTCTTCCTTTAAGATGTGGTCCAGCGACTCACGCACATAATTCTGCACCTGCTGCTTCGTTTTCGTGCCGTAAGGTACATGAAGCGTGTCGGCAAAAAATAAAAAGTCCTCGCTGGGCAGCTGCTTCACGGCTTCAGAAAGGACGGTCAATCCGCCTAGCCCTGAATCAAAAAGCGCAATTCGCATTGTTGTTCACCTGATTTTTTCATAGATTCATGATTATTGCCCATTACACGCATGATGTTTATTTATTCCCCTATATGATGAAAACCAAATTTTTGCCAAAAGTCAAGAAGATCGCTCATGGTAAAATAATACACTGCCGGCTTCCTGCTTGAAACCGGCCACCACGTTATTAACTCCAGCTGGCGTCGTCCTTCTCCTGCTGTATCATGCAGACGAATTCGACCGAAGCCCCGTTGACATGGGAAGGAAATGTGCAGGTCTGAACGAACCCTGCCTTTTCGTAAGCGCGAATGGCCCTGACATTGAACGTGGCGACGACAAGCCGGATCCCCTTACCCGGAAAGGCAGCCTGCATATACTTGATGCCGTCTTCCACGAAACGGGCACCCTGCCCCTGTCCGGTAAGCTCAGGCTTCATGCCCAAACCCATATCGACTTGTTTGTCATTGTGATAAATTCCCGCTTCGTAACCACCGGGAACACGTGCCGAAATGCCTGAGCAATAAAACCCGATGATAAGGCCTTCTTCATCCCGGCAGGATACATAATCACCGTTCATCAGCTCTGCTATATCCTCTTCACTTCCATCCATGCTGTACAGACTATAAGGTTCAGGATAGATCCACTCTGCAATGATTGCGGCATCCTCGCGGCTCATGCGCCGAATTCGCTGCATGGCGTCTCAAACCTACTTTCGTATTAGAGTATCGTATGCATTTCTTCTTCTTTCTGCAAGGCGCTTCCGAGACCGCGGTCAATAAAATTTGCCGAGACCCGTTTGATGTTCAGTTCTTTGGCCCAGATGGAAATCTGGCCGATATGATGGATTTCATGCGCAGCGACATGACGAAGGACCTCTTCGTAAACGAGTGGTTCCTGATGCCAGCTGACCCGAACGGTGGAACGAAGCTTACCCGCATCCGCCACGGACAACATCGCTTGAATTTGTGCACGTCCTTCTTCAGAGAACTGCTTGACCGCATTCAAGGTTGGATAGTCTTCGTAAAGCGGTTCCCAATCCTCCATCCCCTCGATGGCACGAATCCAGCTAAGCTCTACGTCCACGATGTGAAATAAAGTCTTCAGGATCGAGCCGACGCCGCCGGACCGCTCCTTGACAAGCTCTTCTTGCGGCAGCGACGACAATACATCAAACCATTCATTCCTGACCTGCCAGTTATATTCGAACCAGGTTAGCAACAGGATTCACTCCTTTGATAGCTCTGAGCTTTATTCTTCCAGAGATGTTCCTTATCCGTTGACGAAGCTTGGCGATTGTGGTGTATTGACCGTCCTCTTGCAGTCCGCCTTTCATCGTATGCCAAAAATAACGAGCGTTCTCTCCGCAAGCTTCCGTATTCACAGAATGGGCGCATAATTCCGCTCTGCCCGCATTCCTTTCATGAAGGACAATCCCTACTCGTATCCATGTAAATGCGAATTTGCGATTGAAAATAGTATACCATGAAAAAAGAAGCCAGGTGACGAAAAAGCCGGGGGCTTAGCGCACCCAGCTTCTTCCGTACTGGTATTACCGTTGATTCAAAAGATAGATCATTTTGGCTAATTCCGCCCGGGTAACCCTCCCCTTCGGATGAAGGAGGCCAGCTCCTTAGTCGCAATGAATTCATGCGGCCCTCTACAGCGATTTACCGGATTCGGTGAACTCCCTACTCCGCCTAACTATCCTTTCATATCTAATAAAGCCGCTTCTCATAACTTTCCTTCATGGATGCCCGTACCTCTTCCCTGGAGAGCCGAAGCCTTCCTGCATGCTCGGCGATGATCGCAGCCGGATCGGGTAGAACATCGGCAGTGGGCCATGTTTCCGGTGCCCATAGCTTCGACCTTTTAAACGCCTTGGCGCAGTGCATGTAGCATTCCTCGACCTCGACACCGATTCCGGCTGCCGGCACTTTACCCTGGGCTGCCATGTGCTCAAGCAGATCGCTGTCCCGGATCACGTATCCCCGGCCATTGACGCGCAAGGTTTCTTCCATGCCGGGAATGATGAATATCAATCCGATTTGCGGATTGTCAAGCAAATTCCGGAGAGAGTCATAACGCCGGTTTCCAGGCCGCTCCGGAAGCACGAGATGATGATCGTCTACAATATACGCAAAGCCCGGCGCGTCGCCCCGCGGAGAACAATCGCACTTCCCCCCTTCGCCGCTGGTTGCCACGAAAACGATCGGAGATAACGATATAAAATTCCGGCAATGATGATCCAAATGACCGATAACCTTATGGTTCACAAGCTCTTTCGGTCGCCCGGCAAGCTGCTCCAGCGCTTCCTCCGTATGTATGATATCCTTAAAAATTCCCATATTATTCCACCTCCGTTGTATGACTCAATTATATGCGCTATGCGGCGAAAAAACAGCCGATACCTTGTCGGTATAGGCTGTAATTGAACAATGAACGCACTTTCGTTCTATTTATGAAAGTCTGTCCGCATATTCGGCCATTGCATCCCGCATGAACGCCGCCAGCCCTTCGCCAAATTGATCGATGTTGCGCGTAAAGCGCACGTCATCAACGTACATTTGCCCCAGCCCCTTAAAAGCTTCCGGCGAATAATGGCCCATCCGGTTCAGGAATGCATACCATTCCCCTATCGCTTTCTGCGCTTCCTCTCCGTTTGGCGATTCGTGCCGCAGCCCGGCCAGCTTCCTGTAAATGGCGTTCATCTCTTCGCCCAGCTGTTCCTGACCTTGCGGGGACATCTTCTTCCACCGTTCATTCGACTCGTCTACCGATTTGTCGCCCCAGCGTTCTCTGGCCTCCTGCTCATAGGGATTACTGCTGAAATCAAATCCCGCGAATTTATCCTGGTTCGTCATCTCAATCTCTCCTTTATCATGTTTCATCGTCTTCTCCAAGGTATCGATCATCCGCTCCAGCCGGACGCGCTTTTCCAGCAGCAGCTTGTGATGAAGCTCCATCGCTTCCCTGCGGTCGAAATCCGGACGCCCCATGATCTCGCGGATCTGTTTGAGCGGAAAATCGAGCTCCCGGAAAAACAAAATTTGCTGCAGAAGCGCCAGATCTTTATCCGTGTAGATGCGGTATCCGGCTTCCGTCGTCGCACTTGGGTGGAGCAGGCCGATCTCGTCATAGTGATGCAGCGTGCGCACGCTGATGCCTGCCAGCTCCGCGACTTCCTTAACCATCATGGATGTTCTCCTCCTTTCATCTTCACTATAGAGAATAACGTAACGTGAGAGTCAACAGCATTCCCAACGATTTTTCTGCAACTTGTTTATGGCTATGTTTAATTCTCATGTTGATTTTTAACCAAAAGAAAACCGCCTAAGATAAAAGGCGGAATTTAAACCAATGTAACCATGAATTCAATAATACACTGACGATAATGCGACTCTGACTCATATTGTCGCGTTTAAGTCCAGACGCCATTCATTGCACCGCATAAAACTCCCTATCGGGTACTCAAATTCACACTCACCGATGAACGAGAAGTTATTCTTCCTGCAAATTGCATTTGAAGCAAGATTGTCGACGGATGGAAATGCGTAAACAAACCTGTGTTTCTGCTCTGACTTGGCGCTCGATATCGCTGCTTCGGTCGCTGCAACAGCGATGCCATTTCCTTGAAACGGTGGTATTACACTCCACCCCATCTCATACACGGTCTCACCGTGGTGGAGCGTTTCCCAATAACCGATAGCGCCAACCACTTCGTGACCCGGGAGCAACACGATGCTGCACATCCGTCCAGCCCCCGCTTTGTTGACCTTCAGATATCGCTTATGGCGTGCCAAGAGCTGCTCCTCGGTTTCTGGACCCCCTAAGTGCTTTGTCATTTCTGGAACATTTGTATGACGCAGTAATTCTACGTTGGCATCTTCATCTGTCCAAGACTCAAGACGTATCTGAGTTACACGTGGTTGCTTCGCCATCTCCATCCCTCCATTTCTCGCTTCACCATACAAGAACATATGTCCTCATTATATCCATCAAGTAAAAATTGGCAATATTCATTGTATAAAACTGTCATTAAATCCTCAATTGAAGCATTTCGTTCGTCTCCTAGGCAGAATACAAGCATGAAGAGACTAACCTATTCCTTTTGTTCGGTGTTGTGTGAATGATACATTCTCTTGACACGTTCGTCTCCCTTTCGTTACTTGCCTCCCTGTGATTTTACTTTCATGACGTGATATCATAGAAATCAAGTAGATTTTTTACATAAATGACGACATTACATTCAAGGAGCTGAACAAACGATATGAAACAGGAGATTATGGACCGCTTTATTGCCTACGCGAGGATTGAAACGCAATCGAACGAGGACAGCCCGTCTTGTCCTTCGACGCCGGGACAACTGACGTTGGCCCGCAAGCTGGTCGAGGAGCTGACAACGATTGGCATGCAGGAGGTCTCCATGGACGAGTACGGCTATGTGATGGCTACGCTTCCTGCCAATACGGACCGCGACGTGCCGACCATAGGTTTCCTGGCTCACGTGGATACCGCAACCGATTTCACAGGTGCCGGTGTCAACCCGCAAATCGTGGAAAACTATGATGGCGGCGACCTTGTCCTGAACTCCGGGCTTAACGTCGTGCTGTCACCCCAGCAATTCCCGGAGCTATCCGGATATCAGGGCCACACGCTGATTACGACGGATGGAACGACCTTGCTCGGGGCTGATGATAAAGCCGGCATCGCCGAGATTATGACCGCCATGGCGTATCTGATCGCCCATCCGGAAGTGAAGCATGGAAGAATCCGAGTGGCCTTTACACCGGATGAAGAGATCGGCAGAGGTCCCGAGAAGTTCGACGTCAAAGCCTTTGACGCCACATTCGCGTATACGATGGACGGAGGCCCGCTGGGCGAGCTGGAATATGAAAGCTTCAACGCGGCCAAAGCAAGCATCATCATAAACGGTACCAACGTCCATCCCGGCACGGCCAAGAACAAAATGGTCAATTCCGTAAAAATCGCCATGGAGCTGAATGGCATGCTGCCTGCCGAACAAGCCCCGGAGCATACCGACGGTTACGAGGGGTTCTACCACCTGCTCAGCCAGAACGGCGACACCGAGCGCACGCGCATGGAATACATCATCCGTGACTTTGACAGAGCCGAATTCGAGAACAAAAAAGAGAATATGAAGCGCATCGTGAAGGAACTGCAGGCGAAGTACGGCGAGGAACGCATCGTTCTGGAGATGCGGGACCAGTACTACAATATGAAGGAGAAAATCGAGCCCGTAAAAGAAATCGTAGACATCGCATATGCGGCGATGGAAAGCCTCGGCATCAAGCCAATCGTGAAGCCGATCCGCGGCGGTACCGACGGGTCGCAGCTGTCTTATATGGGACTCCCTACGCCGAACATCTTCACCGGTGGCGAAAACTACCATGGCAAGTTCGAATATGTCTCTGTCGACAATATGCTCAAAGCGGTTCAGGTCATCGTGGAAATCGTACAACGCTTCGAGCAGCGCGGCGAATGAGCCGTGTACCGGAAGGGAACCGCTTCAGCAACATCGAACGCTTCTCAGGCTACGAGGATACCTATGACCGGCATCGGCCGGCTGCGCCGCAAAAGGTTGTGGAGATTCTGACGGGGTATCTGGAATACAGGCCCGAGCTTGTCGTGGACGTGGGCTGCGGTACGGGACTCTCCACCCTCGTATGGGCCGGACATGCGGACCATATCGTTGGCGTCGAGCCGAACGACGACATGCGGGGCAAAGCCGAATCCAAGCTTGGGAAGCTCCGGGATCCGGAGGTCCGTGGCAGCATACGTTTCATGAGCGGCTACTCCAATCAGCTGGAATTTGCAGACGGCTCCGCAGACCTCGTTACCTGCTCGCAGTCCTTCCATTGGATGGAGCCTGTCAGCACGCTGAACGAGGTGGCCCGGATTCTCAAAAAAGGAGGCATTTTCGCGGCCTATGACTGCGACTGGCCTCCATCCGCCTCATGGCCGGTTGAGAAAGCTTACGTCGAACTCCTTGCCCATGCCGACGAGCTGTTGGCCAAAAGGCAAGAAGCGGAGGATCGAGCCGTGAAGCGTGATAAAGAGTCGCATCTTGCGCGCATCAAGGAAAGCGGCCATTTCCGATATGCGAGAGAAATCGTATTTCATAACATAGAGTCATGTGACGCTGCCAGATATATTGGCCTCGCGCTTAGCCAAGGCGGCCTGCAAACCGTGCTGAAGCTCGGCTATGACGACCTGGACAATGAAATCCGGAAGTTCAACGCGCTGGTCAACGAGCATTTTCACGACCGGAAGCTGGAAGTGCTGTTCAGCTACAGAATGCGGATTGGAATCAAATGAACATCAAGAAGGCGGATCAAGAAGAGACTTGATCCGCCTTGTTTATTCCTGCATGACCGGGCTTGGTGATATCATCTTTTGATGAATGG
This sequence comes from Paenibacillus sp. SAFN-054, assembly GCF_051966755.1. Taxonomy (NCBI): domain Bacteria; kingdom Bacillati; phylum Bacillota; class Bacilli; order Caryophanales; family Paenibacillaceae; genus Paenibacillus; species Paenibacillus sp. SAFN-054. The sequence continues at coordinate 561,340 of NZ_JBQCKS010000001.1, read as the reverse complement.
ATCGATCACGAACCATTCCTTTAGATCATCGCGCATTATTCTTATTTTCCAAGTGACATCATCAGTCTCATCACATTTTCCGAAGTGCGTTCCAGGTTTCTCTCCCCTTGAAGCAGGGCTTCCTCAAGTGATGCGGCTCCCGGCATGATGCCGAATATCGAATCGATTCCATGGACATGCAATGTCTCCGCGCCATCTCCGATGCGTCCGGCCAGCGCCACAACCGGTTTACCGTGCTTATGTGCCACCTGGGCCACGCCAAATGGCGTTTTGCCGAATCGGGTTTGGAAATCCATGCTTCCTTCGCCTGTCCAGATCATATCCGCCCGTTTTACCTTTTCCTCCAGACCGGTATAATCCATGACGAGCTCGATTCCTTTCCTCAGCGTACCGTTCAGGAATGCCATTAATCCGGCCCCGAGTCCTCCGGCAGCTCCCGCACCTGGAACGTCCGCAATGTTCCTGTTAAGGTGCGAGCTGATCTTTGCCGCGTAATGCCGCAGATTGTCATCGAGCTTGCCGGCCATCTCCGGCGTAGCCCCCTTTTGCGGTCCGAATACATAGGAAGCCCCTTCAGGACCGCACAGCGGATTCGTGACATCACATGCCACCTCAATCTGGACACGCTGAATTCGTGAATCCAGACCCTGAAGGTCGATCTGAGCCAGTCTACCCAGCTCCCCTCCGCCGGGACCGAGCTCCCTTCCTTCCTCGTCCAGCAACCTTCCGCCCAGTGCCTGCAGCATGCCTGCGCCGCCGTCATTCGTGGCGCTGCCGCCGATGCCGATCAGCAGCTTCTCGATCCCCTGCCCGAGCGCCGCCTGGATCAATTGGCCTGTGCCGTAGGAGGAAGCCAGCATGGGATTGCGTTCCGCAGCCGGGACGAGGCCGATTCCGCTTGCGCTTGCCATTTCCAGCACGGCTGTTCTGCCGTCCCCGGTCACTCCGTACAATGCCTCCGTCTCGTGGCCCATGGGGCCTTTGACCACTGCTCTGTACACGGTGCCGCATGTAGCATCGACGAGGGACTGCATCGTCCCTTCGCCACCGTCAGCCATCGGGACCTGAATGCACTGAACAGATGGATTCGCCTTATGAATTCCCCGCTGCATGGCCTCACATGCCTGTTTTGCCGTCATGCTCTCCTTAAATGAATCCGGAGCGAGCACGATGACCATCCTCTTTTCCATATGCGTTGTCCTCCAATTCCCAGGCATTTATAGTTTCATGTAAACGCACATCTTGACCTCTGCTTCCCCCCGGCAAATCGCATAAAAAACGCCCGGCGCTTAGACCGGACGACTGTCATGACAGCCTGGACATGCGAATTTTCCGTATGACCTGGTTGGTCACCTCGGATAACAGCAGCCCGAGCGCGATGGCTCCGGACATCATGAACGCCTCAGCCCCCGACTGCACCGCCTGATCATACTGATTCTCCACCGCATTGCGCATTGCGTCATAAGCCAGTCCCCCGGGGACCAGCGGAATGATGCCCGAGACGCTGAATACGATGATCGGCGTGCGGTATTTTTTGGCGAAAATATAGCTGATCATCGTCACGCAATAGGCGGCAACGACGGTCGCCGTCAATCTCTGGACACCGATATCCTGCAGCCAGATGTACAGCACCCAGCCGACCATACCGGCCAAGCCGCACTGGATCAATGCTTTTCTCGGGGCGTTGAATATCATGCCGAACGCGGCAGAAGCGATGAAGCTGGTTACGATTTGTTCTACATACATCATCCTGATGCCCCCTTATTGAAACGACAGCATGAACGCGATGCCCGCGCCGATCGCAAAAGATGTAATGAACGCTTCCGCCCCCTTGGACAAGCCGGACACCAGGTGACCGGCCATCAGGTCGCGAATGGCATTCGTGATGAGCAGCCCGGGCACGAGCGGCATGACGGAGCTGATAATGATGATGTCCCGCGCCTTGCCAAACCCGTATTTCACAAATAAAACCGAGCATAACCCGATCATCAGCGCACCCGAAAATTCGGCGAAGAACTTGACCGGAATCAGTCGGTGCAGCAGTACCGAGCAGTAATAGCCGATCCCCCCGGCCAGCATCGCCGGTACGAAATCCGGCCACGTGCCGCGGAACATGATCAGGAAGCATCCGCTGGCTACGGCGGCCATCAATACATTGAGCCATAATGGATAAATGGCCTGCGTACGGTCGATTTCCACGAGCTCCCGGTAAGCTTCCTCAATGGAAAGCCCGCCCTCGCTGATGCGCCGGGAAAGGCTATTCACTTTGTCGATCTTATGTAAATGGGTTGTCCGCTCCGTGATCCGGTTCAGCCGCGTCATCGGCTGCGGGTCTTCCAGAGAAAAAATGATACCCGTGGGAGTCATGTAACTATGGGTATGGTCGATACCGTAGGACGAGGCGATGCGCATCATCGTATCCTCCACCCGGTAGGTTTCTGCCCCGCTCTGGAGCATGATCTGCCCTGCGAGCAGACATAGCTTCATGACTTCCCGTTCCTTCTGTAATGAATCTTCCAAAGCCTGCTCCTTTCGCCACTTGCCTGCATGATTGTCGAATTACTATCAGTATAATGCGTTATGCGGATAAAAGCATGGAAAAAGCCTTTGGCGGCATCATTTATTGTAGCAGTTTATGCGCGTATACATTGTTCCAGTTTCTGCTTGTAGATTCCATAGCTCTCCCGATCGAACGATACAAATTGAATATGCTTGATGAACTGGAAGTCCTTTGCCAGCTCTATGGATGTATCAACGGCGATCTCGCATGCTGCTTCTTTCGGAAAATGATAAATACCCGTACTGATATTCGGAAAAGCAATGCTTGCAGCCTGATGTTTCTCTGCAATCTTAAGCGATATTTCATAGCAACTGCGAAGCAGCTCCGACTCTCCGTGACTCCCTCCATTCCATACGGGTCCCACGGTGTGGATGACGTATTTCGCGTCCAGATTCCCTGCTCCCGTGATAACCGCATCGCCGGTCCGGCAGCCACCCTGCCGGTCCCGAATCCGAACGCATTCGGCAAGAATGGTCGGACCCCCGGCCCTGTGGATAGCCCCGTCAACGCCACCGCCGCCAAGCAGGCTGCTGTTGGCCGCATTCACGATGCAATCGGCCGCGATTTTCGTAATATCTCCCTCCACTGCTTCAAGCGTGACGCCATGGATTACGATCCTCATATGGACTCCTCCTTCAAGGTAACTCTCTCTTCCCTTTAATAAAATTCTCTTTTAGCTTATTATGTTCGACTATAGTCACCGTCGGCAGGAAAATCAAGAGAGCGATCCTGCGTCCTCCGTTTCCTCGGCCAGGAAGGTTTTGGGTTTCATGACACGAATACATCAAAAAAAGAATCTCATTTACCGGGAGGTGGCCGGACCTTACAGCGATATCCAGCGCATAAGACAGCAAAGGAGAATGGGAGATGGATCATGACAACAAGCATTTCATAAACAGCCAGCTATCGGCCCTGCGCGTACAGCTGCTCTTGGCCAAACGTTCCATTTGCAGTCCGCAGTGGCGAAGGCACCAATTTATTCCCTGTTATGACAAACTGTATTATATTTCGGAGGGTGAAGGCTGGATTCAGGTAGGGAGCGAGCAGCTGTGGCCCAAGCCGGGCGAGCTTGTCTTCATCCCGGGGGGAACGCTGCAATCTTACTCTGTTACTGGCGGCCCGCCATTTACCAAGTACTGGTGCCATTTTAAATCGAACCTTGATTTCACGAGACTGTTTCAGCTCTTTGGCATACCCAAAGTCGTTCAAGCAGGTCACTCTCCCGAGCTTCACCATGATTTCCAGCGGCTTACTGAGAGCCTGGCGGAGAGCGGTCCTGCGTCTTCCCTCAAAATTCAATCCGCACTGCTGTCCATCATCGCATATTTTATGGATCATGCAGAGCTGAACGACCGAACAGATGCAGCAGCGGCTGCCCCGCTCAATTTGCTCGAAACGATCCGTTATATCGACAGGCACTTATCGGAGGAACTGACCATTCAGGAACTTTCCGGCAATGCCCACTTTCACCCGAATTATTTTATCCGTATGTTCAAAAAGCATCTGGGCATGACCCCGATGCGGTACATCCATGAACGCAGGCTGGAACAAGCACAGCAGCTCCTCAAATCCACCGATTCAAGTGTGAGCGAAATCGCCTATCGGAGCGGATTCAAAGATGTATCGCATTTCTCGCAAGCCTTCAAGAAAAGATACGGGCTGTCCCCGACCGAATACAGACAGGGGATGTACGATGTTAGTTTTACAACAATGTAAGTTAGCATGGCACATTCCAAGTCAAAATGTAAGCGCTGTATGATGGTGGGAACCGCTCTCCTTAGGAGCGGACTCTATCATGCGCGAGGTGGGAAATGTGAGAGTAAAGACCGGTTTCAAATGGTTTCTGGCCATGAGCATCATGCTGTGCGGCAGCTTGTCCCTGACGGTGAACGGGATGGCAGCCGGAAGCAAACCCGGCACTGCGGCAAAGCTGTATGTGTCCGTCGGGGGCAGCGATGAAGGCGACGGCTCGCTTAAGAAGCCTTTTGCGACGCTCGAAAAGGCCCGGAATGCCATCAGGGCCATGAAAAAAGAAGGAGCCCTTCCCGCCGGCGGCGCTACCGTCTTGATTCGCGGCGGGGAATACCGTTTTACCGAAACCTTCCAGCTGAATGAAGAAGATTCCGGAACTGTGGAATCCCCTGTCACTTACGAAGCTTATCCAGGTGAAAAGGTGACGTTTACCGGCGGTATCACGCTGGATCCATCCGCATTCCACGCCGTCTCGGATTCGGAGACCCTGGCGAGAATTCCGCAGGAAGCTCAGGGCAAGGTACGGCAGCTGGACCTGAAAACCCTCGGCATCACGGATTACGGCATGCTGGGCAATATTCTTAAGGTGGCGCCTGAGCTGTTCGTGAGCGGTAACGTAATGAACCTGGCCCGTTGGCCGAATAACGGATTCGCCACCGTCGGAGATGTCATTGATAAGGCGGATGACGCGGCGGGAAAAGGCTTCACCTTTACGTACAATGAGGATGGACTTCATCCTTGGAAGCAGAGCGATGACACCTGGATGCTCGGGTATTGGGGGAATGATTGGGCAACCAATGACCTGCAGATCAAATCGATCGACTTTAACAAGAAACAAATCGAAAGCTATAAAGGAACCAGCTACGGCATGAAAGCCGGACAGCGGTTTTATTTCTACAACATCCTGGAAGAGCTGGATGCCCCGGGAGAATGGTATCTGGACCGGAGCAGCGGCATGCTCTATCTCTACCCGCCGACGACGCTTGAGGGTGCAGATATTCGGTTATCCCTTTTCGATCAGAATTTGATCACGATGAACGGCGCTTCCAACATCACCTTCAGCCATTTGTCCATGAAAGTCAGCCGCGGCAATGCCATCGACATGAGCAGCGGCGACAACAATTTGATTCGTTACTGCGAAATCAGCAATATGGGCGGTTACGCGCTCAAAGTAAACAGCGGCAGCAACAACGGCATCTTCGGCTCCACGATCTATGGCATGGGGAACGGAGCAATTTCCTTGAACGGCGGCGATGCCGCGACGTTAACGCCAGCGGGCAACTTCGCAGACAACAACGATATTTCCAATTACGCGCGGGTCAAGCTGACCTATGCTTCAGCCGTGGAGGTGAACGGGGTCGGCAACCGTGCGACGCATAACCGAATGCATAACGCTCCCCATTTTGCGATCCAGTTCCGGGGCAATGACCATAAGATCGAATACAATGACATTTACGATGTCGTGAAGGAGACAGCCGACGCTTCGGCCATTTATTCGGGAAGAAGCTTTGTATGGCGCGGCAATGCCATTAACTATAACTTCATTCACGATATCGTGGCCAGCAATTTGCGGGTATCCACGGCAGCCATTTATCTTGATGATTACATGAGCGGCGTCGAGATGCGCGGCAACGTTTTCTCGAATATCGGCAAACAGGCCTTCAAACTGGCGAATGGCCGTGAGAATGTCGTGGAGAACAATATCGTCAACAATTCCGGTACGGCTATCGCATTCATGACGCGAAATTATAAGCCGGGTGAAAAAAATTACGATTCCCTGATGAGCAAATTCGATCAGGTGCCGTATCAGGGCGAACTATGGAGCAAACGCTATCCGTCGCTGCCGAATATTTTGAATGACGAACCGCTGCTGCCGAAGCGGAACGTGGTTCGCAACAACATCTTCATTAATAGCGGTCCGATTACCGGAGACCCGCAAAATATGCAGCTCGGCACCTTTGAAAACAACTTGACGCTAAATACGGAAGTAAAGGAAATATCCGGGCTACTGAATCCTGCAAACGGAGAAGCGGGGATCACAGATGCGGGACTGAACGCATTAGCGAATCGCTTGCCTGAGTTCAAGCCGATCCCTTTCAACGAAATCGGCATCAAAGCGAGCGGTCTGCCTGCTTCCCAATCCGTATTGTCCGCCAAATTAATTGCGTTCAAGCAGAATTCGGACATTCCAAGCGTCAAGTTAACGCTTAATGGCAACAAGCTCCTTTCCGTCCAGGATGATTCAGGTCTGCTGAGACGCGGGAAGGATTACGTTGTGCAGGAATCCTCTGTCTGGTTCACGACAACATACTTGTCCAAATTGGCGACGGGATATCATCCGCTTGTCTTCTCGTTCTCTGCTGGTAATGATGCGTTCCTGACGCTTCACAACGTTTCTGCCGCGCAATAAGAGGAAACAGGCACAGAAACAAAGATTTGATAAAAAAGCAGCAGCTCCCTGAATAATCCAGGAGCTGCTGTTTTTAAGTTGCTGCCGATTAGGCGCGGCCGCGTGAACCACCGGTACGGTTGCCACGTGAACCGCCTGTGCGGTTCCCACGCGAGCCTCTCGTGCGGTTGCCGAGCGGACCACGAGTACGGTTGCCACGCGATCCTTCCGTTCGGTCACCTCTTGTGCGGTCACCTCTTGTGCGGTCACCTCTTGTGCGGTCGCCTCTTGTGTTGTCACCTCTTGTGCGGTCACCTCTTGTGCGGTCGCCTCTTGTGTTGTCACCTCTTGTGCGGTCGCCTCTTGTGCGGTCGCCTCTTGTGCGGTCGCCTCTTGTGCGGTCGCCTCTTGTGTTGTCACCTCTTGTGCGGTCGCCTCTTGTACCGTCGCCTTGCGTACGGTTATCTAATGCATTTTCCAGCACTGAGCTTCATCTCCTTTCGTCATTTCCATACATGCTATGTGGGGAATCTAGCATTTGTTATAGCCGCAAGCGCATTTTTTGATAGAGAAGAAGATTTTGAGGAAAAAGACATACCGGTGAAGAAATCCAGAAGAAACAGATACAATCTCGAACAGGTTCATCGTTTACAAATAAAAAAGACAAGGAGTATCTTCCTTCTCCTCGTCTTTTACTTATTCTGCGATATCGCCTTTCACGCCCCGCCATCCATCAGAGCCTGCAAATCATCGTGCAGCCTGCGGCTTGTCGGTATGGTGATCACATACAGCTTCTTATTGTGCAGCCTAATTTGAACGGCTTGCCTGCCCTTAACCATCAGCGCGGTCCGGTCTCCATATTTTTTGAGACCCCAGCCGCCGTAATCCATGAAGGGCCGCACGCTGAGCATTTCAACCGACTTGATATCCTGTACGGGTATTTTCTGATGGTAAAACGGAAAAAATGCGAGCGACAAGTGTCGTTCGTTGAGTTTGACACGGTATGTCGTGATGCCGAGCAGAATCGGAAGAACGACGCCTGCAATCACCCAAAGCATGAGTAACGCGCCGTCCGAAGCGGGCTTTGCTCCAAAAGTACGGCCAAGGATAAGCTGTGAATACGCCCCGTACCAGAACAAGGCCACCACAGGCACCAGAATCAGCCACAGCCAAAAACTCACATGCCTGACTTCGCGGTAACGGATTTCTTCTGACATTCTCTCCTGCCTTTCTATCTCTTCTTCTTCGTATGTATAAGTGCTTATCAATGATCTTCATTCTAGCATATCAGAAAAAGCGAGAATATACCTTCTGCAGAAATCCCCTGCACATCACGACAGACCACCTGCTAAGGCATCTGATCTAAGCATCTATCCTTTATTCAGTTTTGTCATGGTTTCGAGATCACGATTCTTTGCCCATCCGCCCCTTCCAACTTCAGTTCCTGATCATGCCGGATTTCCCGGATCGCCGTAAAATCGGCCAGGGAACGGTTTAAGGTTACGTCCATTACTACGTGGCCATCCTTCATAAACACGAGCTTGTTCAGGGAATCATCATCCAGCGGGTATTCGCCGAGGAAGGTCCGCTCCAGCAAATAGCCAACATAGGAGCTCCGAGTCGTCCAGGTGCTGCCCGTCGTCTTTTCCATTTCGCTTTTCGTTGCATAAGGGTGAAATACATATATCGTATCCCAATCAACCGGGGTCAAGTCTGACATTTCAAACGGTTTATTGCCGGAGACGGCTGCCTTCAGATTGTTGGCAAATGCCTCTGCACCTGTGTTGCTTATTTGCTGCGATTGATAGGAGAAGTAACTGTTGCCAACCGGAATCAGCAGAATGATCAACAGGATGAACGGGATAACCAGCTTTTTTAAGTTCATGGCGGCACTTCCCCTTTCAATCCATAGTATTTTCATTGGATATATAAGAATTTTCTATATCATACCTTCTTCCCGCCATGAATTCCAGCTTTTTTTGACGCGAAATCTAAACCAGGCGCATATTGGGCGGTTTTTGATTTCACGTATCACTCAACCGGTCATTCTACAATAAAAAAAGGCGGCCTCATCCAGAGGCCAACCCTTTTGTGCTCCATAACATGACTTGCCATGCCTGAGCAGTGTCACTCTAATTAAACCTGGCAAATGCCACCAAAGATCCCTGATCGCAGGATTGGAAGCCGTTCTTTTCGTAGAAATGCCTGACGTCAGGCGCTTCCTCCGTTAACAGTACCTTTTGCCGAACATCCGGATATCTGTCCATCATTTGTTTCATCAATTGCGTGGCGATGCCTTGATTGTGATATGCGGTCCGCACCAGGATGTCCTGAACATAAATAATCGTTAATCCATCCCCGACGACGCGAATCAATCCGACAAGCACTTCCCCATCCCAGGCCGTCACTACGTCTAGCGACTGCTGAACGGCTTGCTGCAATAGCTGCATATCCTTCGTATACGCATACCACTGAACGTCGTCGTACAATTCGTTCAATTGCCCGGCATCAATATGCTTGCTGTTTTTAAATACGATTGGCATATTTTGTCCTCCTCAAAATGGTTATTTTGAAGAGTGCTTTCTTAATTTATCCATGGCCCTTATACCACCTTTTCAGCATGTCCAGCACGTACTCGTCCTGCCCAAATCATAACTGTTCGACAAATAACCGCGAGTTACCTTCATTTTTGCAATAAAAAAACGAACCAGCCCCTTATCGGCCGATCCGTAATTTTATGTTGCTATGGTTCATTCGTCTCTTCGGCTCTGTCCATCCATTATTAAAAATCGGACGTCGCGATCTGGATCGTGCCGAATACGGCGCCTGCGTCAGACAGCAGCGCAGCCACGAGCAAATGACTGACCGAAAGCGTCAAGCTATTGAACGCTGGTATCACGTACGTAATTACCGGAGCGTCGACGCGAGTGATGACCAGACTCACCGCGTTCGCCGCGTTGTTCTGAACCGTGACAGCCGCATTTACCCCGCCAGATAGGTTCTCGTAGTAGGATTTGCCGACATTTGGCGCCAGGTTAAAAAACTGCTGAGGCAATAAAATCGCCATGCCGATCACCTCCCTTCTCTGAAGGATACTGTATTCTATGCCGAATCTACTAAATCGAAACGATGAATGTCGTAGGAACAGCACCCATTTCATAGAGAAGGAAAATGAATCTTTCTTGCGCCGCCTGTCTTTTATGGCTATATATTCTACCACTCGGGCAAAACACCATCCGTCAAACGCTAGATTGCGGAGCCCGCTTCGTCCACTTCGGCCCAAGCCGCTTCATATTCCGGACCACGTCTTCATCATCCGTCCGCAGAAGTGCTTTAAACCCGGTTATCGAACGGTACTCATACGTGGTTTCATCGATGCGGACATACATTTGCTGCAGGGGCTGCACCTCGAATTCGGGTAAACAGACCCAAGCGGCGGTCATTTCCTCCGACTCTCCGACCCCGAGCCGCAAGCGGCGAATCGGCAGCCAATTCGTAGACGGCGTCACGCCGATATCGATATCCTTCAGACCGTCCAGTGCGGGCAACCGAACACCGTTACGCGTCCAGCGATGCTCTGCATCCTTTCGCAGCATCATCGTTTGCGTGCCGTCCGTCCTGACATATTCAATGTCCACCTGCTCGGTGTTCCCTAGCTCATCGCATAGAACGGAGTATTCGACGAAAGCTGCCCCGTCTTCATCCGATCGGATGACCTTTCCGCGGATTTCCGTGCGCTTACCCCAGCTGTGCGTGCAGTATTCCATACCGGTTCCGTCCAGCCGTTTCCATATCATGGTCCGTTCCATGTTCGGCAGCTCCTTTTAGAACAGTTTGAATTTCTTCTTCAGGTAAAAAGGCCGGGTCGACATGAAATAATCGTACAGCCCCGAGTCCTTGGAAAGCTCGATAAAATCGACCGGCGGATCGGGCACCCTGACTGTATCCGCAATGCTTCCGGCTTCTCTCATCACTTGTTCGCATTCCCCGGTGAACTCGATCGCAATCAAGGTATGCGGGCGCTCATCCGTTTCGGGATCGTAATAATGAGCGCTATACGCGGATGTAACCTGCTTCATGGTCTGGAACCGGCTCGTGAGCGCTTCAAGCAGCTCCGTGGGTACCGTCGCCGGCTGACCAATCATGATCTGCGTATCCTTCTTAATCTCTCGGGACGTGACCGGGCCAAAGATCGAGCCGTTAAGCAGTGATGCGATTTCTTCCTGCAAAAATTCCTTGCCGTAGCCGGACCCAGGGTTCAACAGAGCCTCCGAGCCAAGCGTAAGCTCAAACAAATCCTTTGCGTTCATGGATATGTAATGCGCTTCCTCCTTGATAAACTGCTGCAGCCGCAGCAGCGACGTGAAGATCGGAACGTACTCTTTTTCATCGAACTGGACGTGGATCAAATGGACTCGATCCCCCCGGTCCAGCATATGAGGGTCAAGCCCCCGTGCTTCTACGCCGACTTGAATCGTATAGATGTCCGAATCAAGCAGCTCTCGGTAAAAATCCGGCCTTGCTCCCGGATCCTGCGCAGCCATCACCAGCAGCTCCTCCAGGCGGTTTTGCGGTTCAAATTCCATCAAGTCTTGTCCTCCTTCCTCCAGATTCGTACCTTACAGAGCCCCGCGCCCCGTCCACATCGGATGCCTGCTTGTAAAACATCCGGTACTCATTAAACAAGGGAGCCAAATCCTCCAGCTCGTCGGCAGTTGCCTGAAAGACATCGACCATCCGCGATCATTCCTTTGATAACAGCAATTTTTTATATTTCTTTATAATAGAATACAGTGTCATCCAGCGAGCCGTCCGCCGATTGCGCATAGCGCGGAATGCGTCCGGCTTCCACATATCCCATGGATTGATACAGCAGGTTGGACGGATCACCAGCGCGGGTGTCCAGCACCAGCAGCGACCGGTTCTCAAATGAGGCTGCTTGCTCCGCCGTTTGCATCAGAAATCTTGCGATTCCGTTGCGCCGGCATCCCGGCGACACCATCAGCTTCGCGATTTCAGCCCGGTGCGAGCCGTTCGCCTTCAAAGCCAAGTGCAGCTGCACGGTGCCTACGATATCCCGTTCCCGCATCGCAATCCACATCCGGACGCCCGGTTCAAGCGCCTGCTCCCAGTAACGGCCGGCTTCCTCGCGGGACAATGGAGGCAAAAAGCCGACCGAAGCTCCTGCATGCACCACGTCAATGAGTAGGGGAATAAGCTGTTCCTTCAGCATCGGCTCCATGGAGCGGACTTCTACAATCGTCAATGGTTCGGTCAAAATTTTCACACCTTCCTGAGTATTCTTCATCTTTTGTACGAGCAGCAGATTCAAAATGTTTCGGTACTTTCAAATCGGCTTGACGGGCACGCAGATTTCGCAGTCATTTTCGGTTAGCAAAATGCCAGTGTACCTCTCTAACACCGGTTTGTCGTCCACCTGGAACCCCATGCTGTGTATGATAGGGAAAATGCTTGCCCATGCGTTTTGTATCGCTTCAGCGGTATGCTTGATCGTAAACACCACGTAGTCGCCGCCGTTCAACACGCCTTTGCGGACCGCATCATCCACGACGTCACCTTCTGCAATGACGATGCATGCATCATACCTGCATTGTTCAGGCGACGTGGTTTGGGGATTGTCTTGCGGAATGCCGAACAAAACAGCCGATTCTGTCAGCAGATTTTTGCCCATAGCCCAATCCTTTAGCGCCTCCATCGCCGAAACATTGCCAGCTCCATAAGGACCGGTCTGACGCACATACGCAAGACGATAACTTGGGAGCGTTTCGAATTTAGCATCCATGAATGGATTATCCTTTCATATACAGTTCATCCTTACTCTTGAGATGCTAACATGATATAAAATGATATTCATTCATTTCTTTAAGAACCTTCACTGTCCCCCTATGAAGGACATCTTCCAAATTTTGCTTTCCTCCCGTAGATTCCCTTGCTACAATAGGAAAGAATGCTTTCCAAACGGTCACTTTACACCATAGACAAACGGAGGATCTGACACCATGCATGTATGGCATGCTGTAACATCAGGCTGGAAACAGCTTGGACGCAATATTAAACTCTTTTTTCTCGCAAACCTGCTTTACCAGATTGGAACAGGTATGTTCTCGGTGCTTTACAATTTATATATTCAAGCACTCGGTTACGAGGATACGATGAACGGTACGATTGTCAGCATGCAGTCCCTGGCCACGGCGCTCGTGTTCATTCCCATCGGACTGATCGCGGACCGCGTCAGCCATCGGCTGCTGCTTCTGCTAGGGGCCATGCTGACGGGGCTGAGCTTCATGGGCAGAGCTTGGGTCAGCGGGGAATCAGGACTGATCCTCCTCTCGGTTGCGGCCGGGCTTTTCGCCGCCTTCTTTCAGGTGATCGCCGTACCCTTTCTTGCAGAAAATACGACCAAAGCGCAGCGGCTCAAAATGTTCAGCTATCATTTCTCGCTGGTGCTTGCCGCCCAGGTGCTTGGCAGCAGCGGCGGAGGCTTCCTCGCGGATCTGCTGCAGCAGGCCGGCTGGAGCAAAATCCACAGCCTTCAGGCCGTACTCTTTGCTGGTGGAGCAGCGAGCGTACTGGCATTTATTCCCCTGCTGTTCGTGAAGAAGCCGGCGAAAGAACAAATACGAATCGAGACTTCTGTGACCGAAGAACCCGCGAAGCTGCCGGTCCGGGCCAAGGATGACTGGACAGCCATTTGGAAATTCACCCTTGCGCAGCTGATCGTCGGCACGGGCTCCGGCTTGGTCGTTCCGTATTTGAATTTATATTTTACGAACCGCTTCGCCGTATCGTTGTCGGCCGTGGGCATATTAATATCGCTCGGTCAGGTGATGACGATCGTATCGATGCTCATCGGTCCGTCGCTCGTGAGCCGGGTCGGCCCGGTGAAGGCTGTCGTACTGTTCCAGATGATGTCGCTGCCGTTCCTTCTGCTGACCGGCTTCACGAATCTGTTCATGATCGCTTCGGTCAGCTTCCTGTTCCGCCAGGCCCTGATGAATGCCGCGAACCCGATTCAGTCGTCCATCATGGTGGACAGGGTATCGGATGCCCGCAGAGGCATCGCCAATTCCATGACGCAGACCGCGTTCATGCTCGGATGGGCGACGATGGGACCGCTGCAGTCCTTCCTGCTGACCACCTATGGGACGTATTGGGGCTATGCCATTACGTTCAGTATGACCGGCGTGCTGTACATCAGCGCTTCGGGAATCTATTATTTCATGTTTAAAGAGCGCAAAACCGCAGCTGCGGAGGCTGCGGTTTCGGTATAAGACTGTTTTTATGTAAGATCAGAACGCTAACCGATGACGGAGGGCCTTGGCCTTCCGTTTTCTTTTATTCATCCCCCTCAAAAAACTGTTGCAGCTCTTGAACACTCTTCAAATTATACGTCGGGTGAATGGCCGTTAATTCTTCATCACTGCCGTATCCGTAGGCAACTGCGATGGAATCCATACCGTTATTTTGCGCGCCGATGATGTCATGCTTCCGGTCGCCGATCATTACGGCCCCCCGCTTATCCACACAGCACTCATCAAGTATGAAAGCAATAATTTCTGACTTATCCGAGAGCGTTCCATCCAGGTTACTCCCACAGACCTCATCAAAATACGTATCGATCTCAAAATGCTTCAGCACGACTCGTGCAAATACCGTTGGCTTGGAAGTTGCCACGATGAGCTTCCTCCCCTGCCGCTTCAACAGATCCAGCAATTCTTTCATGCCGGGGTACAGTTCATTCTCATAGATGCCCCGATCCTTGAAATATTCCCGGTAATCTTCAACCGCTTGTATGGAATCCCGCTCCGTAAGGGTGTGGATTTCTTGAAAGGACCGCGCGAGCGGAGGACCGATATACGGGATAAGCGTATCCGAATCCTCCACATGAATCCCCCTTTTGGATAGTGCATACTGCACCGACTTCGTGATCCCGGTCTTTGGATCGGTCAGCGTGCCGTCAAGGTCGAATAGAACGGTTGGGTACTGCATTTAGATCATCCTTTCCTGCAGGTCGTTTATTGCAAAGACGAACAGAACGATTTACAGGAAACTGTTCGTCTTTGTCCTTGCTACCATGGGATGTACAACGAAATCTTTTTACTGCGATATTATGGGATATGGATACCAAAACTTTGTGCCATATTGCTAATAAATTTATCTTCGTTCAGTTCTTCACGTGCCTTCATTAACTCTTCGCCGGTATGGTATCTCAATTGGCTGGAAGGATCGGTTGCCGCCTTGTAAATCAATTCGGCGACAAGATTCGGAGAATCGATTTGTTGAGGGTCAAATAAGCTTTGGTACACGGATCCGATGATTTGCTCGATTTCACTATACATCGTCAATTGGGCATCCTGCAGCGGGTCCATAGATCTGCCGGCAAAATCGGTATTCGTTCGTCCCGGCTCCACGATCTTTACCCGAATATTGAGTGGGGCTAACTCGTACAATAGAGCTTCCGTAAGTCCGTTTAGGGCAAATTTGGAAGCATTATAAAGAGAAAACAACGGAAGTGCGAGCCTTCCTCCTCCGGAGCTAATATTGATAATAAGTCCCTGACCATTCTTTCTGAAATGAGGCAGGATCGATTTAATGACCCGCATCGGGCCAAAAACATTCACGTCAAACTGTCTCTGGATTTGTTCTTCAGTTGCAGCTTCAAAAATACCAAATGCGCTGTAACCTGCATTGTTTACAATCACGTCAATATTTCCGAATGTCGAAATCCCTTGCTCAATCGCGTTGTGGATGGATTCTTTGATTTCAACGTCGAGATGGGTGACAACAATGTTCTTAACCTTGGTCAATTCCGTTTCTTTTTCAGGAGACCGCATGGTTGCAATTACATTCCATCCTTTGTGCGCGAAATATAATGCCGTTGCTCTCCCGATTCCTGCCGATGCACCCGTAATTAATATCGTCTTCATCCTTCGTTTCTCCTCTAGTCCCCTGCTTGGGAAGAATATAACTCGATTTTGCGATTGATGAGTTCCATGCAGCGTGTTAGTTGCTCCATTTGGTTTTGGATTCGCATGTTTTGTTGTTGAAGCAGTTGAATACGCTCGTTTTTAGATTCGTCTCCCTGAATGACGAGTTGTGCGAATTTCTTCATTTCAGCAATACTCATTCCCGTTTCGCGAAGGCGGCAAGCGAATTGGATCCATTCCATGTCTTCGGAATCATAAATACGAATACCGTTTTCATTACGCTTTACGGGCGGAAAAATACCTTCCTTCTCATAGTAACGAATGGTATGAATGGATAATCCAGTCTCGTTGGCGAGTTGACTAATTTGCAGACTCATAAGATGCTCCACATCTGACATTACTCCTTTCCGATGAAATTAGTTTAAAGCATATCAACTAGAGTGCACTCTATGTCAAGGCTTTCAGGGGGATAAGACAGTAAATTATTAGGCGAGGAAATATAATCAGTGTTTTGCTGCGAGTTTTATGTAGCCAAGCTCATCATACTCTTAGCGAAGTAGTGGATACTTGGACACAGCCTAAGGGTTTAAGCTGATTTCCAGGTGAAAGTTGAGTAAATAAAAAAACACGGCCCAAGGCATTTGCCTTGGGCCGTGTTTCATCCTAACTATCCTATTCCTCCACCAGCTCCAGCTCGATCACCGTATCCAGCTCATCCGGCAGATCCCCGCCGGCCAGGTGAATGAAGGCTCCGCTCTCCGTATCGGAGTACTGATCCGCCATCCACGGCGTCTGTACGTGCAGCTCGCTGCCATCCGACAGCAGCCTTGCTTTCTTGATCCGGCCTTTCAGCCCCTGGAAATAGATCGGCCCGATGCCGCGGTCGAACACATGCGCATACAGCTTGCTGCCGCGCTGCGTATAGCGGCCCCATTCCGGCTTCGGCAGCTCGGCGATGCCGCAGCCGTAGATGCTGTCGCCGTTGCGGTGAAGCCACTTGCCTACCGCATCCAGAATATCCAGCGATTCCTGCGGTATTTCGCCCTTCGCATCCGGCCCGACGTTCAGCAGCAGATTGCCGTTCTTGCTTACGCATTCCACCAGCGCTCGGACAACCTGGCGCGGGGATTTGTAATTTTTATCGGTGGCATGGTACCCCCAGTGATCATTCAGCGTGATGCAGGCTTCCCAAGGAATGGCTTCGCCTACCGCATTCACGATGCCTTCCGGCGGGATGATCTGCTCGGGCGAGAAGAAGTCGCCTGCGTAGATTTCTGGCTCCTCGGCCATGATGTTGCCGCCCAGCCTGTTGTCGATCACGATATCCGGCTGCAGGGAACGGATCATCTGGATCAGCTCGGTTGCCCGCCACTTCTCGCCGGTCATGTCGTCATAAGAGAAATCGAACCAGATGATATCGATTTTGCCGTAGTTCGTCAGGAGCTCACGAACCTGCCCGTGCATGTAGTCGAGATAGCGGTCGAAGTCGATCGCTTTATCCTTGTAGGCTTCGTTGCCGCGCATCGGGTGATGACGGTCGTTATAAGCGGGATAATCGTCATGATACCAGTCGATCAAGGAATAATAGAAGCCGACTTTTATGCCTTCTTCACGGAATGCGTCCACATACTCGCGGATCAGATCCCTTCCCGCCGGCGTATTCGTCGCCTTGTACTCCGTCAGCTGGCTGTCGAAGAGACAGAAGCCGTCATGATGCTTGGTGGTAAGTACCGCATAACGCTGGCCGGCAGCCTTCGCCGCCTTGGCCCAGCTGCGCGGGTCGTAATGAACCGGATTGAATTCCTCGAAAAACGTCTGGTAGTCCCCATTCGGAATGCGCTCATTATTGCGGATCCATTCTCCTCTGGCCGGGATGGCGTACAACCCCCAGTGAATGAACAAACCGAAGCGGTCGTCCATCAGCGGAAGCGTTCTTTCAAAACGCGGATTCATTGGCTGTCCGAACCTCCATTTGCGTGTTTATTTTTTGTTCTTGTCGTCGTAAGCCTTCTGATAGATTTCCAGATAACCCTTCAGATTCATGTTGTCCAGCTGGCTCACGTAGCTGTCCCACTCCGCATCCAGGCTGGCGTCGCCAATGACGAAGCGTGCGATCATCTCATCCACGTAGTCATTGATCGTCTTCGCCAGGTCGGCCACTTCGGACGCCTGCTCGTTCGTCAGGAACAACGGCGGCACCGTGCTGACATCTGTCGGCTTATACGGCTCATATTTATTCTTCGTCTCGTTGTACAGGATCACCTCTAAATCGTCGTCGCCTTTAGCTACGGCCGACAGGCGGAAATCGTTGGAACGGAGGGCCGGGCCGGTTTGAGCCCAGTTGACGTTCTGAACGGTGCCGAACGACTTCAGCTCAGACCACACCGCCGGCTTGCCGTTAATGCCGATCTCGCCTTCCTTGGCATCGCGCCATTCCTGATCGGGACGTCCGTAGACGCTGCGGAGCGTCATTTCCTTCTCGTATAACCCGTCTGCCCAGCGGAGTGCAAGCTCCGGATTCTTGGCTTTTTTCGTGATGATGAAGGAGCCCGGCGTGAGTGCGGTGGTGTCGACGGCGGCATACTGCACGCCTCCCGGCCCTTTCAGCGGAGGAACGGCTTTATACTCTTTCCAGCGCCCGCTTTCGCCCATCAGCTGCGTAAATACGCCTTCATGACCGCCAGTGGATGCCCCGAGGATGACTGTGCCGGGATTTTCGCCCTGCTGGATCAGCTGATTCTCGTCCTGCGTAAAGGATTCGGGCGCGATAAGACCATCTTTATAGAGCTTGTTAAGATAGCGCAACCCTTCGCGCCATTCCGGTTTGTTATATGCGACGTCCAGCTTGCCGTCCTTGATGTACATATGCTTGCTGCTGGATCCGTACACCGGATTATAGATGAAGGAGTTCATCAGGAACGAGTCGATCGTGGAGCGCCATGATTTTTGCGTGATCGATAGCGGCACTTCGTCCTTTTTGCCGTTGCCGTTCGGATCCTGCTCCTTGAAGGCTTTCAGCACGTTGTACAGCTCATCCGTCGTTTTTGGCATTTCAAGGCCAAGCTTTTTGAGCCAAGGCTCGTAAATCCACATTTTCTGGCTCATCGAACAGTGATAGCAGTCGTTCACCTCGGGCAGCGCATAAATGTTGCCGTCGATCGCAGTCACCGAATCCTTGATTTCCGGATTGTCCTGGAACATTTTTTTCGTTTGCGTGCCTTCCTTTTCGATCAGATCGTTCAGCGGCAGGAACGCGCCCTGCGAGCCGTAGATCATTTGCTGTGTCGGCGATACGTTCAATCCCATGATGACATCCGGATAGTCCTCGCTTGCCAGCACCAGGTTCAGCTTTTCCTGCATGCTTTGTTCGGGAACGACCTCCCATTCGATATGGACGTTCGTTTTTTCCTCGTACCATTTGGTGAATTCGTTCGTTTCGAAATTTTCTACGAGCGGGTTGCCGCGCACCATGATCTTCAGCGTCGTTTTCTCTTTGACGAGCGGGTACGTGCCCGGCGCAGATAACTCAATCGTTTTGGCAGCGGGGTCTTGGGTCTCTGTCTTTTCCCCGCTTCCCTCCTTCGTGCCGCCGGAGCATCCTGCGAGCAGCAGGCTGACAGCGAGAACCAAACCCGTGATTTTGCTGGCTTTGTTGAACATGAACATAACAACCCTCCATGAATTTTCAATGTTAATGAACTCTTCGACTGTCTTTAGCCTTTCAGCGAGCCGATCATGACGCCTTTCACGAAAAACTTCTGCACGAACGGATAAACCACGAGCAGCGGCACCGACGTGACAACGATCAGCGAGTACTTCAGCAGCTCCCGGAGCCCTTGGCGCGCCGCTGCCGTTTTGGCGTCTCCAAGCATGTCGATGTTGATCTCATTCTGCACGAGAATATCCCTCAGGATGAGCTGCAGCGGATACAGATCCGCCCGCTTCAAGAAGATCATCGCGTTAAAATATTGATTCCAGTGCCCCACCGCATAGAACAGGGCAATAACGGCGAGGATCGGCCCCGACAGGGGCAGCACGATGCGAAGCAGGAACCGGAAGTCGGTGCATCCGTCCAGCTGGGAAGCTTCCAGCAGCTCGCCCGGAATCGTGGTTTGGAAATACGTCCGCATGATGATAACGTTCCAGACCGACAAGGCCGACGGAATCAGCATCGACCAGACAGTGTCGATCATGCCGAGATTTTTGACCAGCAGATAGGTCGGGATGAGCCCGCCGTTAAACATCATGGTGAACACGAACAACAGCATGAACATGCTGCGACCGCGGAAGTCCCTTCGGGACAGCGGGTAGGCCGCGAGAACCGTAAACAGCAGATTAATGCCCGTCCCGGCCACCGTATAGAACAGGGTGTTCATGAAGCCCCGGACCACCATGCCGTTCTTGAATACGGCTTTGTAACCGTCCAGCGTCGGTTCGACGGGCCATAGCCATACGCGTCCCGACAGAACCGCGCTGCTCGAGCTGAATGAAGCGCTTACAACATATACAAGCGGATAAAGCACGATAATCATGATGAGGGTCAGCACGAAGTAATTCACGATCGTAAACAGACGGTCAGAGCCGGCTTCTTTCATTTTCGCTTTGTGCAAGGTTTCCGCCGCCTTTCTACCATAAGCTTTCCTGCTTTAATTGTTTGGCTGTCTGGTTCACGATAATCAGCAGAATGAAGCCGATCACCGCCTTGAACAATCCGATGGCCGTCGCATAAGAGAAATTCATCGCCTGCGAGACGAGTCCAACCTTATACACGTACGTATCGATGACTTCGGATGAGCGCAGGTTCAGCGCATTTTGCATGAGCAGTATTTTTTCAAAGCCCGTTTCCAGCATCTGCCCCGTATTCAGGATCAGCAGGATGACCGCAATCGGCAGAATACCCGGGATGTCGATATGGCGCATCCGCTGTACCTTGGTCGCACCGTCCATCACGGCTGCTTCATGCAAAGCCGGATCGATGCCGGATAGCGCCGCCAAATAAATGATGCAGGCAAAGCCCGTATTCTGCCATACATGCGACCAGACGTAGATCGACTTGAACCAGGAGGCCTGCGCCATGAAATGGAGCGGCCCGATGCCGAACCAGCCGAGCATCGAGTTGATCAGTCCGGTACGCGGATCGAGAAACTGCAGCAGAAGTCCCACGAGCACGACGAGCGATATGAAGTACGGCGCATACGTAATCATTTGAACCGTGTTCTTGAAGCGCCGATTCTTCACATAGTTGAGACCGAGCGCCAGAATAATGGGAAACGGGAAGCTCGCCAGCAGGGCATAAAAACTGATCACCAGCGTGTTCCGCAGCAGTCTCCAAAATTCGTGCGAATGAAAAAAACGTTCAAACTGCGCAAACCCTACCCATGGACTGCCTCCGATGCCTTTGGTTACGTTGAATTCCTTGAACGCAATCTGTGCGCCGTACATCGGCACGTACTTGAATATAATGATGTAGAGCAGCGGCAAAGCAAACAGCGCGTACAGCTGCCATTTGCGCGTGATGTCCTTCCAAAGATTCAGCCCGGTCACCCCCTAATTCTAATTTGCATTTCCGGCCGGTGACTGAAGTATAGACGCTGCCCAAGACCGGGGTAAATCTGCATGTTTTTAGCGATATGCCCTGCTTTAGAATAGGGATTATTCCGGTTTCAGACGTTATTCATTTATTTAGATAGCAGGTGATTCGCACAGGCAGTCAGCTGTTTTACAAGCCTGCCCGCTGCGGATTTTCTTCAAGCCCCCATCAAGCTTCCCGGACTTGCTGCTGCTTGCGGAACTCCGTCGCGCTGATCCCGTTTGCCCTTTTAAAAGCCCGGCTGAACGTATTCAGCGACAGGTAGCCGGTAAGGGCAGCAATTTCGCTGACCGGCATGCCGCCATGCTGCAACAGGCGCTTTGCCTCTCCCATCCGCACATGCTCCAGATAATCCGAAAAATTCATGCCCGTCTGCTCCTTGAAAAAATACGAGACGTAAGCTTCCGAATTCCCGGCTTCGCCGGCCAGGACGGAGAGGCTCAAATCGGGATCCGAGTAATTTCGGTCGATATATTCGATCAACCTGCCCGCCAGGGAATCATTATGGCTCCGCTTGCGATCCTCCTGCTTCTGGCAAAGGTCGAGCATTGCTTGAAACAGCATGTGAAGCGCCTCGGGAGGCGGCAGTGCCGGGTCGGAAGCCTTGAGAACCACCTCTACCTCTTCATTCAGAGCATCCTCTCCGGTGCCGGACGGCTCGCAGCATTTCATCAGCGTACCGCACAGCTCCTGGGCCAGCAGCCGCTGGACGACGGCCGCCCGGGCTGCTCCCCCGTTCTTCTCCCGGATCTGGCCGATGAGGCGCGCCGTTTCCGGCTTGTTCCCCGATCTTACGAGCTGAATCAAGCGCTGCTCCACATCGAACGGATAAAAATAAGCCGGAACAGGCACTTCGGCGTCATCGTAATACAGGATCGGCTGCTGATCGCTCCAGGCGGCATGAAGCAGCAGAAACTCTGCTTCGCCATGGGAACGGTACACTTCCGTCAATCTCGTCTGGCAGGTGCCGACGGCGATCAGCAGCCCCGCATTACTGGCTTCCCTTAGGCTTCCGTATAGCTTGTTAAGCAGCTGCTTCACAGCCTCCATAAAATGGACACGGGACCGTCCTTCGCCGTGGAACAGGAGCGCCAGCTTGTTTTCCCTCAAGTCGTGGATCTGAACGCACCCGCATTCCTCGGGTCCGATCGCCGAAATGACGTCCCGGATCCTCAGCTTGACGATGTCCAGCTCCATCAGCATCGCCTCATTGTAGGGGGCATGGTAACCTCGCAGCTGAATCACGGCGGCAGTAAGCAGATCCCCTGATATCTCGATCCGGGAATGCTCCATTGCCGCCTCGGCCTCTTCCTTGGACGTAAATCCTCCCTGCAGCAGCCTATCGAAAAAAACGCTCCGCAGCAGCGGCAGCTGTGCATCCAAGCGGCTGTTCAAAGCGTCATGGCTTTCCACAAGCGCCGA
Source organism: Paenibacillus sp. SAFN-054 (assembly GCF_051966755.1). NCBI lineage: Bacteria > Bacillati > Bacillota > Bacilli > Caryophanales > Paenibacillaceae > Paenibacillus > Paenibacillus sp. SAFN-054. The sequence goes on along the minus strand of NZ_JBQCKS010000001.1, from coordinate 538,679 downwards.
CACGGAGCTGCGGATATCGTCCATCAAATTGCCGAGCGGCGGGCGCTTCCTGTTGGCGCCGGGCATGAGCGGCAGCAGCTGCAGCATTTTGAACACCGGCCTGCTGCTCCGGTAGGCGAGCAGAGCCGCCACGAACAAGCCTGCGACCAAAGCCAGAATGAACACGGTGAGCGTAAGCTCCTTGATATAGTTCGCTTTTTCGAGAACGACGGATTCCGGCTGAGCGGATACATAGGACCATCCGTTATAGCCGGAAGTTGTTCGCGTGATCAACATTCTTTGTCCGTTCCATTGGATTTGCGAAAACCCTTCCCGTACAGGAAGCGCTTTCAATTGGTTGGACTCCGGTTCCATCCCCACCTGGCTGATCAGGTTCCCGTTCTGGTCCGCCACATAAGCGAATCCCCCCTGTTCTGAGTCGATATTCTGCAGCATTTCCTGAATTTGCTTGTTGTTGATCAGGACGGTGATCACGCCGCCGCTGTCTTTCGTTCCGAAGGACTGCATGTAGCTCACAACCGAGTACGGCTTGCCTTCATATGTAACCGGCATTCCCGGCTTGTAGGTTTTGTAGTAATAAGTACCGAACAGCTGGTTATACCAGTCCTCATATGTCATATCGTCGTAATGGAGCTGCAGACTGTAAAACTGGCGCGCATTGTATACTTTGCGGGGGGAAATAAACATGCCGCTGTTTTTGTAGGCGATGTAGTAATCGACGATGAAATGGTTGGACATCCGGTAATCGAACAAGCTCTTTTCCAAATCCCACAAGCGGTATGGATTCGTGTCCCGGTAGGGAGCCTTGACGAATTGAAAGGATTGGATCTTGGATTCGCTGGACATCTGCTCGGCAATGGTCTCCACTTCGGCAAAACGCCGGTCCAGCGCTTCCCTGATCTGCCCCAAGGCCGCCCCGTTGCTCTTCATCGTCTCCGACTCCACAAGAGCCGATGTCTTGTGGTATGCGAACCAGCCGACAAGCAGCGATCCGAGCAAGATCAGGGCATAAGGCACGAAAAAGCGAAAAATCAATGTAGCGACGGAAGCATTCCTCACAACAATTCCCACCCTTTAGCAATGTTTGCAATTATAATAATCTCAATATAGCAGAGTTGCGTTTCGCCGTCCTTACATCGATAGGTTCAAAGGCAAAAAAAAGAAGCCGGACGGGATGCATCATCCGTCACAGCTTCTTGTACGATTCGGAAGGCCAACCTGCGTGAAAGGTTCTTGGTTCAGGCATCTTCATTCCTGCCTTCGCTCTGCTGCCGATCCCACTCCAAGGCCTCCTTGGCATAATTTCGCTTTGGTATTTTATGATTGATATGCAGCAGAACGGCCAGGTTCAGGAGCAGCAGCACAATCATCGCAGCCGCGGTCATCCGGACAGCACCTCTGTGTTCAGATCATATGGCTTTCCACTGTCCCAGCATCGGGTGACACGCTTTAACTGCTGTGCTTCAAACTCCAGTTTGTAAATGTCAGGCATAGAAGTCGATCTCCAAAAGTCGTAACCATAGGACCGGTCAAAATGATTCAAGATGAGCGTCATGATGTCGCCATGAGTGCCGACCACCACTTGGTGGCCGGCATGACGGTCCAATATACCGAGTATAGCCTGCACTCCCCTGCGCTGTGCCTCAGCACTCGATTCTCCCCCGGGATATGCATCATCAAAATTATCGTAAAGCCGCTTTTTCATGTCCTGAAAATGCTCGCCTTTGACGCAAAAATGTTCTTCTGCCAAGGATCTTTCCCTCAAATCCTCCACGAGAACAAGCTGTTTGCCCGCTGCAAGGGCGGCTTCGTTCACGGTTTGCACCGCTCTTCGGTACGGGCTGGAATAGAAAGCATCCATTTCTTCATTCCGCAAAAGCTCTTGGACTCTATGCACATCTTCAAATCCCTGATCCGACAACCCTCGCTCCCTTTCCCGTCCAGGCGTATAAGCCGAATCTGCATGCCTCACCAGGTAAAGAATTGTCTGCATCCGTTCATCTCCTTATTCGTGTGTTCCAGCTTCAGCAATAGGCGACTCATGCATCGTCCTCACTTTCGTGAACCGGACGTGAACCTATATGTATTCCCTGCCTTCATCGGCTCTGCATTACGCTTCCACTTCAAAAATCGAATCGATGATAATCGGCAGATTGTCCCTGACGGACACGGCCCCGAACACGGATCTGGCATGGCTGCCCCGCTCGCCGAACACCTCGATCATCAGATCCGAGCAGCCGTTCAGCACCTTGTGATGCTCTTCAAAAAAAGGCTGTGCATTTACAAAGCCCTGCAGCTTCACTACACGCTTCACTAGATCAAGCGAGCCAAGCTCAGACTTCACGGCAGCCAAAATTTCAATACCGGTACTCCTGGCAAAGCGGTATCCTTCCTCTGTCGAGTAATCGCTTCCCAATTTGCCGCTCGGGTGGCCGGACGGACCTTTTCCAGACACGAACATCAAACCGTTTATCATGACACAATTGACGTATTTCCCCGCAGGTGTGCTTGATTCCGGTAGCACAATGCCCAGCGATTCAAGTCTGGACTCCGTGTTGCCTAATGTCATGGTATTCACTCCTTTATTGTGTTCTGACAAGGTTATATGTTGTTCATTCGCCAATATTCCAATAAAACCCTCTCTTGGAAATGATGCAATCTGATTCTAATCTTCTATCCGGACCGAATAACGGCAGTAAACTTTGATTCTTTCATTGAAGAGGACGACGGAACATGATTATAATATGTTTAAAAATCCGACAGACAAATGGAAAAAGAGAGGGGATTTACAGTGCCGCTTCGTGATCATTTTAAGCGTCTTGATCCTGCCTTTCAGCATGCTGCTATAGGTATGGCTCTTATTTCGCTTCACGGAACCTTTTTACAAATCAACTCGGCCTTTTGTGATCTTCTGGGACATCCTCGGCATGAACTTCACTCTATTTCCCACCTGGACGATGCCTACTCGGACGTGTTAACTGCGATCAAGGAATTCGGTCAAACGCTCCGATCCGGACAGCTTCTTTCGGGTACGTTGGAACAGCCTATGCAGCATCTGGCCGGCAGGCTTCTGCAGATTAAGATTCACTTGCATCTCATTCTTCAGGAGGATGGAGACCCTCTCCACTATTTGGCGCAATTCGAGGATCGAACCCCTTGGATGGATATCGAAAGCCGGATCCGTGCGACCGAAACGCTGTTGCAAGACACGCAGCATTCCTATCACCAACTATTGGAAAAGATGCCCCTTGCCGTGCTGATTACAAAAAAAGGTATTATCCAATATGTCAATCCGGCTGGACTGCGTCTGATTCATGCGAAGGATTCAAGCGAAGTCATCGGAATCCCCACTTCTGACGTCGTGGATAATTCCTATCATGTCGCGTTATCGGAACGCCGCAAGAAATTCGCAGAATCTCAAGCCCTGCCCACCATCACGTATCTCATCAACAGTTTGGATGGACAGCAGAAATTCGTGGACGGCTTTACGCTGATCATCAGCTATGAAGGCGAGCCTGCAGCGGTAGGCGTTTTTAAGGATATAACGGAACAACGGCAAAAAGAGGAATATATGATGCAGTCCGAAAAGCTTACGATGGCCGGACAGCTGGCAGCGGGCATTGCTCATGAAATCCGAAATCCCCTCACCTCTATCAACGGCTTCATGAAGCTGATGCGGTCTTCCAAGCAAAGCTCCGAGACCTATTATGACATTATCGAATCCGAGCTTAAACGAATCGAGCTGATCGTTAATGAACTCCTTGCACTGTCCAAGCCTCAAGGCCAACACCACAGCAAACCCATTGATATCCTGCCCGTCCTGGACCAGGTCATCACGTTAATGAGGGTTCAGTCCGCGCTCAAAAATATCGAAATTGAACTGGAACGTCCGGAATCTTCCCTATGGATCATCGGGGAAACCAATCAATTAAAGCAGGTATTCATTAATTTACTCAAAAATGGCATGGACGCCATGGATGCTGCCGGGACCATCCGTGTTTCCGCCCGCTCAGGCGATCAAGAGGCGCTGATCAATGTGAAGGACGAGGGCCGGGGGATGACAGCGGAGCAGATTGAGCGGCTGGGCGAGCCTTTTTTTACGACCAAAGATACCGGCACCGGGCTCGGTTTCATGATCACCCAGAATATTATTCATAACCATGGGGGATCCATCCAGGTCGAAAGTGTTCCGGATCAGGGAACGACATTCACGGTTAAGCTGCCTATGACCCCTTCCCCTGAGGAAGTGCAGGCTTAGGCTTCACCTACGAGCCAGGATTTGGCAACCTCCGGATCCCGAAAAAAATGCACCTGGAGAACAAGCTTTATCCCGAGCCGTTTTTGGATTCTCTTCAGACGTATCCGATCACGATAACGCAGTCCGACAAGAGCCAATTTGGAAATACGATGTTGAATCCTTTCCAGACTTACCAGCAGTTCCTCTAATGCATTTTCCGTCCAGCGGGTGTGATACAGATCGACCCAGAACGGCAGAATCCGTTTTTTGGATAAAACGAATGCTTCTTCCGCACGCATCGTCTGCAGAAGTGCTGCTGCATCCGCATAGTAGCTTCCATACTTCAGACAGTGGAGTTCCCCACCCTTGTAGCCGTATGGATAATACGATCCACCAGGAGACTTTTGAATCATCAGACCCGAACCTCCTCATTGTCACCGGCACTTGTAACCTTTTACATATTTTTATTATAAGCCACTTAGGACTCTTACTCTATATATTCCAAGCATATTCTTCAAAACAGAACAAAAAAACCTTGGCTGCGCCAAGGTCTTTTTGTTTCTCATCCGCTCATCCGGCTTCAGAAGGCTGGCAAGAGGTCGGTCAATCGGGAAAAACCTGCTATTTCCGGGTTAAGCACCCGGCGACCACCAGTTTCCTGAAACCACGATCATGCTGAGCAGCCGGAGCGTATTCCCGAAATAAACGTCTTCCTCCGTGGATATCGAGGCGTTATGGTCCCATAGGCGGTTTAGCCAGCTTTGGTTCGAGGCATCCAGCATGGCACCGACCATCATGGGAGCCGTAAAGGTTAAATCCGGGTAATCCTCTAGCGGCGCCGAACCATCGAGCTTGTAGCCTGCAAGCACCTTTGATGGGTCATCATTGACGGTCATGCGGATCCATCTTGTAAACGTGTTCAGCTGTTCCTTCGCTCTCTCATCACCTGTCATCAGAGCATCCGTGCCGATTCTCCATGGCGTGCGTGACGAATTGTAGCTGTAATTCCCGTCGGTCACCCCTTCCAGGAATTCCGGTTCAGCCGGGGCGTAACCGGCCCCTTTTTTCACGGCAAAATCGGGAAGCATTCCGGCTTGCGGGCTGTACTTGGTGAACAGTTCCCTGCTCACGGCGTACGTCTTATCGACGACCTTGCCCCATGCTGGATCTCCGGTCACCCGCTGAAAATCCTTCATATGCTGCAGCATAAAATCGGACGGGCGAGTCGCTTTGCCGTACTTGGCGTCGTTGTCATCCGCCCAATCCGCCAGCTTTAACGTCCATTCCGCGTGATTCACGTCATTCTTCATGATCGCCTGGATGACCTTTTTGGCTTCGGCCAAATAATGGATCTTCCCGCCGCTCCCCCACTGGCGATCCGCCAGCAGAAGCGCGTAAGCAATATCCATATCGCCGTCGGTCGCGGAATCCACGCCATCCACATCTACGATCGACTTTCCGGTATCCCCCTGCTTCCAGGCCATCAGATCCGGGTTAATACTGCTGGGATGGGCCCGGAAGTATCGGTATAGCCCGTCGAAGTATGCTTTGGCCTGCGGATCATGACCTGCCATATAGGCCGTGATCAGCATGCCGTATCCATGGGCCTCCGAAACGGTGATGGCGTCGTAATCGAGATTCAGCGCATCATCATGCTCTTTTTCGAACCAGTCTCCATCGGCGTACCACACATAGTACTGAGCAGGGTCGGAAGCTTTGATATAGGGATTGGATTTCAAGTACTTCTTTTTCCATTCGTCATAAAGCCGCGTTACGGTCATATCGATTCGTACCTTGCTCACATGGTTTGGCGTAATGGATCCTGCCGCATATTCCGTGTGCTGCGGAAACGGTCTTAATGCTCCGCTGAGATACGACTGGGTCTTGACGGCGATGGCTGCCGCAGGAAGCGATTCAGCCCCATGCTCGCTGATCGCCCTAATCGTGTATTCATACACCGTATCCGGTTCCAGACCGTTGTCTTCGTAGGCGGTGCCTTCACTCGTCCCCGCCAGCTTGCCGTCTCGGTACACACGATATCCTGAAGGCGGCGGTCCGCTCGGGGAATCCCAGGACAATTGAATCCGATATGGTGACGTTCCTTGACCTTCCGGTTGAGATGGCGCGGATGGCGGTTCATATCCCGAAAGGCCTTTTAGCGTGGTTAACTCCACTTTGGCAGAATTGTTGCGGGCTCCCACGGCCCGGATCACGATGTGATACTGTATCGCAGGGTCCAATTCGCCAAGCATGAGACTGTACTGTTCCTTGTTCGGTTCAACCGGCACATATTTGCTCCAGTAACGGCCGATCTTATCGTCTTTTTCATAAATACGGAATCCCCTTACCGTTTCCCCTGACGACGGCATTTTCCACGAGATGACCGCTTGCCCGTCCTTCATCACGACTGCTGCCTGTTCGACCGGATTCGGTTTCGTGTCCGTACGTTTGATGCCGTACTGATCATACACGCCGAGCCCTTCTGGAGTGAAGCCAGGCTTGCCTTCATCCTCTACCGCCGCCGTCATCGCATCAAATTTGAGTATTTTATCCGAGACGGAAACATCGGTGAACATCTTCTTCTCCGGCTGCTCGTCAATCGCGGCAAAATAATCGTCATAGGGAACGGGTTTGCCGTCCGGTCCGATCTTTTCCTCCGGCTCACCGTCCGCGCCTATTTTGTACTGGTTGTTTTTGTAATAAAACTTATTCCCAAGCGCATTGGACATCAGATAGACTGTCCCTTTCGGATCGATGACGTTGCCTTCCCCGTCCTTTTGCAAATCCTCAGGATCAACGATCTTGTCATCGTACATCTGGAAGGATCTCATATACATATGGTCATGGGCTTCGAACACCATATCGATGCCAAGCTCGTCAAATACGGGAATCAGATGGTCCTTGTAAAAATTCACGCGCTGATCTTCCCACTGGGCTGAATTGTCTCCGGCAGCGTACGGCGATTTATGGAAGGTGACGAACTTCCATTTGGCGTCGCTCTTGGCAACGGTACTGCGCATCCAGTCCACTTGGTTCCAGAATTGCTCGTGCTTGTCGTCATCCCAGTTGACGGAGCCGTCTGCCTTCAGCTTCCCGTCAAACTCCGAATTGAAAACCATGAATAAGGCGTCGCCGTATTCGAAGGAATACACAGAGCCGTCATGGGTCGCTTTCACAACGTTACGCGGAAGATTGAAATGATTGTAGAAGTTGTTATTCGGCGTGGTTTCATCCCCATCCCAGTCGTTGACCTCATGGCCGCCGAGCACAGGGACGAAAGGCACGTTCAGCAGCGAATCCTTCGCGGTGCCCAGCAGCCACTGCCATTGCTGCTCCAGATCGCCGTTATCGACCAGATCGCCTGCGTTGATGAGGAATTTAGGGCTGCCAATGTGCTTGATTGCTTTGCGGAACGTATCCGCCCAAGGTTCGAATTCGGCCTGATTCGAAGCCTGGGAGTCCGAGCCTACGATAAAGTGATAGGGCTGCGGCGTTTCGGAATCCGTGGTGAAAGAGCCTACCGGACTCCACTCCGTTCCATCTCCGGCGCGGAACTTATACGTCGTGCCCGGTTTCAGCTGATCTGCCGTTACCTTGTGGCTGTAGAACTTGCTTTTATGGCCGGTTTCTCTGTCTTTTCCATCCATGAAGGTTGCAACCTCATCGGCCGTGCCGTAATATTCATGGGCTGATTTCTCCGGAAAATTATCTCCCTTCACGCGGGTCGCTTCAATCACCTGAACTTTCGTTCCGGTCTTGGACTCCGTATACCAGGCAAAAGAAAGGCTCGTTCGCGGATCTCCATGAAACGTCATATTCATCAGCTTTGGCATCGTGGGCGAATCCTGAACAGCAAAGCTCCAGGATACGCTGCGGGCAAGCGGAACCCCGTCCTTTCCTTGGATGGCCGATTTGCCGATAGAAACCTTATATTGCTTGCTGTATCCGAACGGATCATGCTGAATTTGCAGGGTATGCCCTTGCACAATTTCTGCATGGAAGCCTGCCGCCGGGTGTCCTTGTTCGTCCGTGACCCGGATCGCATTTTCATCCGATAACGTCACCTCTTTGCTGAACCGAACGGACAGCGGATCGGCAGCAGGCACATTCTCAGCCTGATGGAGAGGAGAACGGGTGACATCCAGCGTCGGCTGCACGGGCGCCTTTCCCGTTAAAGGCTCGCCTGTTACCACGATGTTACGAATCCGGCTGGAGCCGCCTCCGCCAATGCCGGACGGATTCTCCTTCCTATCCACTGCCTTGTTGGCTTGGACCAGCCAGCGAATATATAGAATTTCCTTGTCGCCGGCTTGAGGCAGGGAGATGTTCTTCAGCATACAGGATTGTTTCGGGCAATCGTAGCTTGATACGGTGGGAATCTTTACAGTTCCATTCGGCACATTGGACCAATTCGTCAAGTCCGTGCTGATCTGCAGCCTGAATTCGCTCGGCCCGGAACCGGATGAGCTCTGTTCGGAAGAAAGCTTGATGCTGCCGTAGCCTGCAGTAGAGAGCGTCGCCAGCCAGTATTTCGGCGTCTTCGCCTCATCCCATCCCTGATAGCTGATATCTTGCGACTCTTCATCATAATTCTCAAATGTGCCTCCGGCCTGCTGCAGGGTGGACGCAGGTTGATATACTCCCCCCGTTGCCGGGTGCATCCCCTGTTTCCCCTGATCCTTGAATTTCCACTCGGCCAGCATTACGGCTTTCTTGTTCAAGGGTTCCTTTGAAGCACTGCCAACATCGCTCGCATCAACATTCTGGTGGAATGGCCATGCGAGCAGCGCTATAGCTACGGTAAGTAAGGCCGCTTTGTTCCATAGGGTCCTGCTTTTATTCCTCGTCCTCATCGTTTTACCCCTTCCCCTGGCAATAGTTAAAGCGCTTTAACTTTCGGACCGGCAAAATCCCTCCATCTATATAGCAGCCACGCTCCTTTCCGATTGGGACACTCAGGTCCCGTTACTGCTTAATATAGCTCAAGATTTCATTCGTTTCTCGATATATCCGTTTCAATTACGGAACTTTTCTACGTTTATTGTTGTTATTTTGGAGAAACAGCAAAAACAGCGGCTTTATGCCGCTGTCCAAGGAGCAATCAAGCTAAGCTCATATCCAATGGGGAGGTATACTCGTTTCGGCACGGGGCTCCAAGACTGTATTGAATTTGACGCTTTCCCGGCAATGCCGTACAGGACCAGAATGTCGCCAAGCCTTCCGTATGTCCGCAAACGGGAGCTTCATGATCGGCCATTAACGATTGCAGGGCTTGCACTGACGGGTTCGCTGCGGTTAATAACCCCCTCCCTTGCTCGCTCAGCCTCCGGTATCGGCTCGCGGAATTCGGCCACTCCGGCTGGTACGGACGCATTTCGGGATGCACAAAATGGTTGGTGACCACAAGGATATCCTCATCCGTCATCTCTCTGTGCTCCCTGCGGTCGATGTGGATTTCCGCCGCAAACGCGGTATTCGAGTCCGCCAGCAAATAACTTTTCGGCTCTTTGACCGGCAGCTTCATCAGCTTCTCAAGCGCCTCCACCGCGCTGCTGCAGGTTTCCAGCAAGTAACGGACGATGAGATGGAAAGCCATCCCCGGCGGTGCCGGATCGGGATGGGGTCCCGCCCCGTTAAAACTGACGAACAATCCTTTCTCATTCAGCCCGTCGAAACGCCCGCCGATCAAGCCTTCATGCATACCGATGTGGGATAATCCTTTGTTTGGCTTGGTATGAATCAGATGACGGCGATTCTCAAAGTAATAATAATCATAATTGCGTCCCACCATCATGCCTTCCCCCGTCCGCAGCGCAATCGCGCTGCAGCCGCCCTGCACGCCCAAGGTGAAATGCCATAAGCACTGTTCTTCCGATAGGTCGAGTGCCTTGGCGTAGCCCTCAAATTCTTCAATGATTTCGGGATAGATGTCCTGTACGACATCCCGGCATTTCAAAGCATACGCCTTCTGTTCGGCATTCCATTCCTCTTGCGGGTGAATCGCGAACTTCCCGCGCAAAGCCGTGCTTCGGCCAATCTCTTCATGACTGCCTTCGGCTGTATACACCTGGTAATCAGCGGCTTTCTCTTCACGCCAATTTTGCTCCATCATAGCCCTCCTTGACATTAGATCTCAAAGTATCGGTAACGCATGTTCAAACCGGTGAATGCCAAACTGGGTTAGCGACGAGTTCAGAACGGCATCCCGCAGCGGGTACAGATCAGGCGTAAATCGCACATCAATGCCCATGCGCATCAACCTCGAAAGAGGGTCGCTAATCTCTGTTTTTTCGACAGGTTTTACCATTTCCCTGGAAATAAAATATCCAGCCGTTGCATCAAAAAGCTCAAAGGTTTCGGGTGGAAGCTCATAACGGAACAAGGTTGTTACAAGGATACGGTTGTACCAGCGATTCTCAAAGACGATCACCGTTTTGGAGGACGTATGGCCGAAAAACCGCTTTTCGTCATCCTCATGCAGTCCTTCATGCCTGGCATACACGATGCGCGGACAATTTCTCGGGGCGAAAAACGTGAACGCATGCATCTCGTCGATCGCCCATACGACGGGTGGCATATCGGTGCGGTTGGCTTTGACCCGCGGATGAAACACTTCTATATCCGCCTCTTCACTGAAATGATATAACTTCATACTGCCTCCTTGGGCTAACGCCTTCTTGTTCGAAAAAAGGCCGCCAGCAATGCATCCAGCGCCCAGTAAATCACAGCGGCAGCGGCACCGAAAAGCCCCGACCTCAGTATCGTTACCAGACCTAGCCCTGACACAGAACCCGTGTCAGCATAGCCAATGAACAGTATAAATAAAAGCGCGCCTGCTGCTGCATGCAGCAGCACGGCAACGGCAAGACCAAGTCTCCGGCCTTCATGTCTCCGAATCCACCGGCTGCGCCACACGTCCACCAGCATCGATACTCCCGTACCAAATACGAGATAGACAGGCACCGCATACATCATATAAATCACAAACAATTCCCTGAAGCGATACGAGTACGTGCTCGGAGCGGATGCCGACGACGGACGAGAAATCCAATAGTAAGCTGCCAGGAAACCACAAAATACGACGGCAGACAGCAATGCGGCGATGATTTTACGAATCAGGTATTTGTCCATCCGAACTCTCTGATTAGTCATGAATCCTCCGATGTTTTCTGTTTAGCAGTGCATAATTCTTCGATTGAGTTAAGCCAGTGCTGCCCGGAATCGGCTAGTATCGTTTCCCATCCCATGCTGCGCGCTGCTTCTAAATTCTTATTCTGATCATCCACATAGATGACTTGTGCTCCCGAAGGAAAGTATGTTTCTACGATTCGAAAGATAGCCGGGTCGGGTTTGCAATATCCCGTTCGACTGGAAATCGTAACGCTCCGTATAAAGGGTTCCATCGGCTCCAGCATGGGAGCAAGCCACTCCCAGCGATGATTGCTCAGCAGATGAAGGTCTGTCACTTGGCTCCAATCCTCCAGACGGTACCATGCAGGCAGCGGTTGTATAGCTCTTTGCAGTACCGGCAGCAGTTCGTTTCTGTCCGAACCGGGAAATGAGTTCTCCATCCAAACCCAAAAATCTTCTTCCCGGGCCTGCCCCGTCCATAGTTCCTGTCTCATTTCCAGCTTGAAACGATGCTTTATACCTCTTGCATCGATCTTTGAGCGGACAGCAACAGCCTCCCAAAATAGGGGCGTAAGATTTCCGATCAGAACCCCGGCCGCATCCAAAACCAATTGTGTTTTCCTGCTTTTCATTTCTGTAAACCTCACATTTCGCGAATTACTTCTGCTTTAAAAAGCCATACGAAATATCAAGGGGCCCGCCAGTAAAAGGAAAAGGATGACATAAGGAATGGATTTAAAGAGCTGCGGATGATGCTGTTTCATCGTCCATCTTGCCAGCAGCCAGCCCCAAATCATAAAGCCGACTCCATAAAAAACGGATACATGAAGTCCTGTTTTGCTGCTCCATGCTGCCAGCCCCATGGATTCAATGATTTGGTCACCTAAGCAAAACTCCCGTGTCATATTCACACTAAAGAGGTATCCGAATAAGATGAGTGCATACGAAAAGCCAGCACTAGACTTGGTTCGCCATGTCCCTGCGTTTCCCTCACTATGAATTTTTTTAAATAAAGACCGTTTCATGCTTGATCACCCTCGGTTCTATAGTATTGGCTTGGCTTCTACCTCCGAGAAGCATAGCTTCCATATCCCCAATGACAGATAGGCATCAGCCAGCAGACACAAACTGAATTACCCCGATGAGAGCAAGCAGGACAAGCACAACAACGAAGAACACAGCGACAAACCTTCCGGAATTGCTGCGCCTTCTCGGTTCATAAGCATCGTCAAAACGCCTATTCCGAAGGCTTATTTCATTCCCTTTATTTTCATATACCGTCTCAAAATGCTCCACGGTCGGAAATGGATCATAATAATGATGCAAAAGCGCCTTCCATTCCTGGTACTCGTCCGAGCCCCTGAACCCGATCGTATGATCTTCAAGCGTCTCCCATTTCACCAGCAGAATATATTTCCCTTCTTCCTCCAAGCACCTTTGCAATTCATGCTGGATATAGCCCTTCATGCGGGAGATGATTGCAGATGCCCGAACAAAGCTCTTTTCAAAATCCGCTTTCATGCCCGGCTTCACTTGTAACATGGCAGCTTCAAGTATCATTTTTTCGGTCCTCCTTGTAGACTTGCTTATTCGACAAAGACTTGCGGATAAACCAACTCGCCTGTTATCCGGCCCAGCGCTCCTTCCTGCAGCTCGCATACCATGAAGACATCGTCCGGCACATCGAATTGCTTCAGCTCCAATCCATAGGCACGGGCGGGTGTAAACCCGAATTTAGGATAATATTCCGGATGGCCTATTAATAAGACCAGTGCATAGCCGGATTTCTGACACCTTTTCAAGCCCTCTCGCATTAATAGCTTGCCGATGCCCTGCTGTTGGCAGTCTGGACTGACGGCGAGCGGTGCGAGCACGAGTACATCCTGGCGGGATTTACCGTTCACAATCCATGCTTTGCTTAATAAAAGGTGTCCGACAACGACCCCATCCTGTTCCGCAACAACGGACAGTTCAGGTACAAAGCCTTCTGTTTCCCGAATTCTTCTCACCAGTTCGGCTTCATCCGCCCGGTTTCCAAAAGCATGAAAAAGCATGGCGGCAACCTGATCATAGTCTGCTGGTGTTTCTGTTCGAATGCGCGTTGTAGACATAGCTCATCACCTAAGCTTCCTGTTGATTCTGAAAGTCACTTTTGAGAATTGCATACATTTTTTGATCCGTATGATACCCTTTGATTCTCAGCTGTTTCCGCAAAATGCCTTCAAAAGACATGCCCAGCTTCTGAAGCACACGTTCCGAACCCCCATTGCCGACGTTGCATCGTCCCTCAATCCGGTTTAAATCCAAATCCTCAAATCCGTACCTGATCACGGCACCTGCCGCTTCCGACATGATTCCCTGCCCCCACCAGCCGCAATGAAGTGCAAATCCGACCTCGGCAAGTCCGTGAAAAGGCTCCAGATGTATCCACCCGACCCTACCGATCCATCTATGGCTCTCCTTATCAATCATTCCCCAGTGGAAGCACTGATTCGAATCCATTTTCTTCTGAAGCATAGACAAATACGCAATGGAATCCTGAACAGATTGGTGAGTATCCCAAACCGTATGCTTGGATACCAGCGGATTGGAAGCCATGGCAAAGTAATCTTCTGCATCCTCCATATGCAATCGACGCAATATTAAACGGGGTGTCTCGAATACAGGCGGATGTTCGAATAATTGAGGAAAGGTCATGTGCCGACACTCGTTTCGTTGGATTCGCTGCGAGCAGTCCATCTGCTATCGCACAAAACGACGGACGTCTCGATCTGGCGTTCAGGAACGTTCCAGTACTGCCGAAGAAGCTCTTCTTTTTCCGCGGTGGTTACGCGGCGAAAGCCATTTTTCTCGTAAAACCGTATCGCCCAATCCGCCGCACTCCAGGTTCCGATCAGAACAGGCCGATCCGTGAGCGAGATCAGATGATCCAGCAGTTTCGTTCCGATCCCGCCACTACGCTGCATCGTTCTGACATAGGCATGCCTGATCAGGGACACGTCGCCCTTGTCCTGTATCCCCATGACGCCGACGAGTCGACCTTCGATCTCCATTCCCCAAAATACGACGCCGTCTTCCATTTCATTTCTCAGCTCTTCTGCCGTCATATAGGGCTCATGATATCGATCTTCCGGAATCGTACCCTTGTAAGCCTGAGCTGCATCATTGATAATCTCGTAAATCATGTGCTGATCTTCCTGCCCGCATAAACGAATGATCACCGAAACCCCTCCCCCATTGCTATAAATCCAACCAGGTTTAATAGATAAGTTCGCAGTCATGATGCTCCCACACATCGAACAGATTACCGTCAGGGTCCTCAAGAACAAAAAACTTGCCGTATTGACCTTCATCGGCGATATTCCCTACCTTCACCTGTTCCGATGCCAAGTAAGCATGCAGGGATTCCATATGATCGGTAAACAAGGTGATCACCCACCGTTTGCGATGATTCACTTCAAAGGTGGCGCGCGAGTCATGGTCGCTTTGGATCAAATCCAAAATCGGCCGGTTATCACGAAACAAACTCAAATAGCCATCCCTGCGATGCCGGATATTGAAGCCGAAATGCTTCACATACCAAGCTGCCGCCTGCTCCACGTCTTGAACGGGAATCACATTGTACGCAATGCCTAAAATACGCCCTTCTGCCATAAAGCTCCCCCTCCCCTTAGCCTATTGATTTGTTGAATGATCCTTGTTGCATGATTTTCATTTCACCTGCCGACGTTCTATGATTCTCTTCAATATCTCTTTGCTGTTCAGATCTTTCGGACGAGGCGTTCTTCCGATCTGCTCATAGACTTCCTTCTCTTCCAGTAACTGCTCCGGACTCAGAACACGGATTTCCATGCCGCCGAGATGATGCCGTTCGGACTGCAAAGCGTCGGGACGCCACACCCATTCCGGAAGGCCGTTAGGAATCAAATGTCCATCCTCCGAATGCGTCAAATAAAGGAACTGGATATCGACGTTTCCCTTCTTGAAATCCGTCTGCCTGCCGCTGACCGGAAATCGCTCGTAGCCTGCATCCAGCAGTGACTTTTCAAGCGCCTCCCGTTGATCGATCCAAGTGACAAGGTCCAGATCTTCATGCGGTCTCGTGATTTCCCCCAGCAAAAAATCGATAGCCCATCCGCCACGAAGCCAAAATTGCCCTTCGATGCGCGTAAAGATCCGGTTCAATTCAAGAAGTATATCCAGCTGCTCCTGCGTCTGAGTATCCGTTATCGCGGCCGGGTTAGCGGCCGGGTTCATATGTTTACGCAAGTTCATGCAGTTCTTAATCCCCTTCCATTTTCTTGATTATACCTTTAATGCCAACATCAAGGAACCTGTGTAGGATATATCGCTTGTCTTCTGCACGATTGCAATAAAAAAAGGCTTTGTTCGTAAAGACTGTTGCTAATACCTTAATAAAATAGAGACAGCTCTTTTTTTGGCTGTCTCCATTGAACAAATGCTTCCGTTAGTTGAAACTGAACTATTTAATATGTATTTTATATCATTAAATTCATGATGTACTGCTCACCAATTATACCTATTTTTCTAAGTCCTGTATCTCGGAATCCAACTTTTTGATACAGTTTTTGAGCAGCTATATTTTTGTGATTAACAGCTAAAACAACTTCATTACAGTCAGGGAATTCATCAGCAACAAATTTGCTTAGTAATAACATAGCTTTCTTAGCATAACCTTTTCCTTGTTTAACTTGATTAATTGATAATGCTGTTAGTAACATAGCCTGTGGGTTGTCGGAATAATCTTTCACCCTGTCAGTTGTGTGTAATAAGAAGAATCCAACGGGTTCCCTATCATTAAGTATAATAATTCGATGCTGACCTTCCACTACTTCTTTATAGTTGCTTGGCAACGATGTGAATTGAGCTTGCTCTTTAGGAAGTTCAAAAGAATCTAAAATATCCATATGCTCATTCGAGAAGTGTACTAACTCTAAAGAATCCGTATTATTCATTTGTTATTCCTCCATAAACTCATACTATGATATTAGCTCATATTTTTAAACAAAACCAAGAATTAGAATTATAGATCTTTTCACTAACCTGCCCCGATCGTGAAGTAAGACATATTTATAAAATACTTCATTTCTAATCTCAATTACAGTCGTGAATTTTGCTTTTTTACAGGCGTTCAGCAACATTTCATCTGTATTTTCTTTAGAGGGGATCGATCTTTTTGTTTACACGACCCGCTATATATTGAAATCCTGGTGCTTCCATCTCAAAATGATAAACCGATTGATCGCTGCCGCGCAGGCGAAGATGACGGCAAAGATTGCGAAGCCCGAAAGGATCAGGCACATGGTGGCTGCAGCAAATAATAACGCCTCTATGAGCAGCACCGCGGGAAGAGGCAGCTTGACCGGAGCTTTGGGCGATATGTATATTCCCCACACGATTGCCGCAAGCAGCGGCAGGCCTATTCCGAGCAGAATCTGCACTAACAAGCCGGAAGGAACATGAAATCCCCAGTAGCTTAAAGCAAACAGCAGGACAAGCTCGAGAATAAACCGCAGCAAAAGATTGGATCCTTTTATCGTCGCAATCACGCTCACTTTCAATGGGTACTGAGGTTAACGAGTCAGTTATTCAAGCGGTTTCTCGGCTTTCATCAGCAAAAACAGAGGGATTCTCATTCGCCGCAGGTAGGTCTCCCGGTTCAGGAAGTTTCCTTCTTCTGGTTTGGATTCTTTTAGGCTCATGATCCGAAAGCCCGATGTTAGAAGAGACGAATAGATGTCCTCAAGCGTGCGGTGATATTTGACTACCCTGCCGCCAAGCCATTCCTGATTACGGGCACCCGTATGAAAGTAGTTGTCAACGGTCCAGTCCTTCTTCGCGCCCTCCCCCCTCGGCAGCCCGTAAGAGGATGTGATGACAGGATGCTCGACCGAGAAAATAAAACTTCCCCCGCCAACCAGCGCTTGGTTAACTTTGTTGAACACCGCTTCGATGTCCTCAATATAATGCAGCACCAGCCTGGAGAGCACGATGTCATACTGAGCGGTCGGAGCCTCCCAATCCTCAAGGGATGTATGTATAATTTCCGTGTCCGTGCCGTTAAGCCTTTGCCTTGCCGCCTCGATCATATTCGCCGAGCCGTCGATTCCTGCGTACCATGCCGCCCCCGCCGCGAGAAGTTCATTACCGATCACGGCTTCCCCGCAGCCCAGGTCCAGCACCCGCTTACCGGCTACATCCCCGAGCAGCTGCATAATAATCGGCTTTTCGATCGTATCGTTGGCATTTTCATTCCAGCTCCTTCTGTCCTGATAAGAACGAAAGATAGATGGATCATCATAAAAATCCGAGCCTCTTGGTTTCATCGTACGCCTCCCCCATTCCGATGTTCGGGCGCGAATCTTCTGTATAGCACATAGCCGCAAGAAGCGCCGATCCCATTTAAAATCACGTCATCCACGTCCCCGGTTCCCACTCTGAGAAACGTTTGCAGGAGCTCCAAGACGATCACGGATGCGGTAAACCACCCAATAAAACGGCCGAATCTTTTCAATCCATCGAATAGAATCGGAATCAGTACCCCGAATGGCACAAAAACACCGATATTTCCGGCCAAATTGATGACCGTCGTTTTCATGTTATGTGAATTCGCATTCGCCATATACCCGAGAATGGTATGCAGGGGGATCAGGTTATACCTGTATTCCGTATGCATGGTCCGGCCGAAACCGCGGAACATCCAGAACAACAAACACGCGCCGTATCCGATCAGGCATGCCCAGGCCAGAACCTTCACAATTACCGAATGATGCTCGCGCAAATGCCATCACCCCTTCCGCTACCGTCTTGACCCGCAATCCTGGCCAATCGATCTACCTGCGATTCCGAAGCGGTTTTTCAAGTGCGTAGAGTTCATCATCGATCTGAGCCATTTTTCCGGTAATCATCATTCTCGTATCCTCGATCGCCTTGTTGTATATGTAGGGTCCAAGCTCGCCGATCATTAAATCGATCAACTGTTCCGCGGCCAGCTGTCCGATGCTTTCGGATCGCTCTTCCTCAAAATAAGTCTGCACGCTTCGGACTATTTCTTCCTTTTGTTCTTTCGGCAGTTTGATGGACAACATTGCCATACCTCCTAGGTGTTCTGAATATTTCTTACAACACAATCCATACATCAGGGCCTCATCATCGTCTGTTGTACTCTTTGGCCCGCTCCAATAAGTTCTGCATAAATGCAGCCTTCGCAACGGAATAGGCAAGCAATATGGTAACTCCCTTTTGCACGTTCTTCTGCTTAATGCTCCGCATCCTTCTGTGCTTCTTCGGGATGAGCTCGCAAGTAGTCGCGATTCATCTAATTGTTGGTCCACTGTTCATGATATGGACCCACGGAGATCAATTCGTCGATTCCCATCTTTGTGCCTCCCCTATTTCGCGAAAACGGCTCTAACCGTCTCATGCAAAATCGGACGCATCTCGCGCATTTCATTGTCTCTTCCCAAGTGCACCGCATTCGTCAAAAAGACGACACTCAGATCATGTACCGGGTCAATCCACAGGCTCGTTCCCGTGTAGCCAGTATGCCCAAAGCTGCCGATCGGCCAGTGGGGACCGCAGGATAGCATTGATTCCGGACCCTCCTGCACCTGCCAGCCAATCCCGCGCCCATTGTACACGGAATGGGTGCAGGCATCCATGATGGATTTGCTTAACAAGGGATTGCCTTCGGGGTCCAGCCACGCCTTCGCATACTTGGCAAGGTCCTCCACCGTAGTGAATAGACCGGCGCTGCCCGCCACACCGCCAAGACGATAGCAAGTCTCATCATGCACCTCGCCAAGCAGATACTTCTCGCCATCCCACTCGGTGGGAGCAATCCGCTCACGCAGCGCGGCAGGCGGGTTAAAATAACTATCCGTCATGCCAAGCGGCTGAAAAATAGATTCATGCGCGAATTCATCCAAAGATTGCTGTGTCAACCTCGAAACAATCCATCCGACAAGGACCATCCCGATGTCACTGTACTGGACGCGCTCACCTGGGCTGAATTCAAGCTCCAGGGCAAAGATTTGCTGAATGTCGATCGGGCTGTAGCGCTCCCGGAAATCCGGCAGGACCGAGGGCAAGCCCGATACATGTCTAAGGCAGTGCTCGATGGTGACTTCGGAGTGACGAAACTCCGGAATATATTGCTGAATGGAATCCTGCAGAGACAGTCTACCGGTTTGGACGAGCTGCATGATAGCCGGCAGCGTAACCACGACTTTCGTTAAGGACGCGGCATCAAAAATCGTATCGAGCGAGGCGCTTCCGTAAGCCGCCTGCCATTTGTGCCGATGGCCTGCCTGAATGCCGATCACTGCGCCGGGGATTTTCCCGGCCTCCACCCAGCTTTCGATCAATTGATGAATTCGTTCGATTCCTTTCACTACGGTCACCGCTTTCTCTAAGATTGTATGAATGATAGATGCCGGGTTGGTCCGGCTTGGATCGGATTAATCTTTTAAGCATCGCAATGATACCGATTACAATAACAAGTATAATCAACATGCCGAGGATTTTGAATCCCCATTCGTTTAAAGCAAACAGCCGGTACCAAGAATCCTTGGTTTCCATCCGTCTTCTTTCCTCCCGAATACCTACCCGGATTATTCCATATATTATGCTTTTTGTATATGCTGTAGGGGATATTCCCCAAGATTCCTTCACGCCAAAAAACACCCTTTGTCACCAAGGATGTTCTTATACCTTTTGTTCAAGGCTCTCATCAATTCAATGGTTGGGCTGGAACGACATTCAGGTTAAGCACCGAGCCGCGCTCCACCAGCTTCGCTTCCATAAGCTCCGAGACCGGCAGTAATTTGGGATCCCTCATCATTCGGAGCAGGGTTAGTGCGCTCCTTCTTCCCAAGTCCGCAGTCGGCTGCTCCATGGTGGTTAATTGAAGCCAGGGAAGAGCTGCCCAAGCCAAATGATCAAATCCGATGACGGAAATCCGCCCCGGGACATGGATCTGATGCTGATGCAGCCATTCCAGTGCGCCGAGGCCCAGCATGTCATTACCGGCCAACACAGCCGTCAGGTCCGGGCATCGGCGGTAAAGCTCCTCCATCGCTGCCCTTCCCTGTTCACGGGTATTTCCCCCTAACTCCCCTATCGTCTCGGGCATTAGCCCGTAAGCCGACATCGCATCCAGATATCCTCGCTCCCGTTCGGACTCTGCCAACGAACCTGCGGGCCAATGGATCATTCCGATATGCCGGTGACCCCGTAGAATCAAATGTCTCACCGCTGCCGAGGCTGCGTGATAATGGTCTATATCAATATATGGATATGGCAGCCCCTCAGGCGTTCTTCGCCGGAGGAAAACAATCGGGATCCGCACATCCGATAGCAGCGATATCATTTCATCGTCCAGAACATCGGGGCTTACGATCAGACCGTCGAACTGCCGGGACATCGCATTCAGGATAAACTGCTTTTCTCTGTCCGGTTCCCCATACATACTGCTGTACACCACCTGATAACCTTGATCCAAGAACGTTCTTTCCACGGAAGCGGCGAGCTGCGAGCATATCGGCTCCGAAATATCGGGGAGCATGAGCCCAACCGTAAACGTCTTTTTCTGAATCAAGCCCTTGGCAACGGCATTCGGCCGATAATTTAAATGCTGGACAGCATCCATGACTTGGATCTTGGTGATCGGACTCACGTCCGGATAATGATTCAAAGCCCGTGAAACGGTCGAAACGGATATGCCTAAATATTTGGCTATATCTTTAATGTTGGTCATCATGCATCGCTCCTTTAGAATACTATCCAAAAACGTTTCCGTTCCATTCTGATTTCATCTTAGACAATGAGTGTTTTCGCTGCGTCAAAGGAACGAAAAGTTTGTGTTAAGACGACAAAAAGACCCTGCCGTCATCGGCGGGCCCTTTCTCTTCTATGATTCCATCTTAGTCGTCGGCATACGCCCTAAGATCGGGCATCATGCAGCAATCGGTCCAATCCTTCCGCTTCCCACGGTTCTATGAATTCCAATGCTTCGCATTCTTCACTCATCACGTTTCAGCCTGCCATGTCTTATATTCGGCGAAAAAGAATTCGCCTTCCACTTCGATGCGGGTATCCGGCTTGCTGCCATCATAATAATTTACGTCCATCGTCGTTCCGCTCCACCAGACATGAAATATGCCTTCTCCCTTGTATTCCAACCGAACCTGATTGTGACATACCTCTTGATGCTCAAAATAATAAAGTCTTGCATCCAGGCTGCTTCCGTCTTTGTTGTAACCCGACTCAAAGCTGAATTCCCGTACGCCGGGCTCATTCAGATTCAGGACATCCATGTATACGGTCACTTCAGCGCTCGGGTTGTTATATATTTCATCCGGATCCGGTAAACGCACCACAGGTTCCGTGTCCGTCTCGGTTTCAAACCAGAGCATGACGCTGCGCTCTTGCCCTTCGCCTACCAGAGCTGCGTAAGCTGATGCTTCGGAAAGGCGGTACTGCTCTGTGCCATTAAAGCGATATAAAGTGAGTGTGTTCATTGTTAATCCCCTTATGTAATGTAGGATAAAAGATTGACGGAATTACGCCCATTTATAAATGCTTGCGGTAACCTTCGACCTGCTCATCCCTGAAGCCCAGCTTCTCGTAAAAAACATGTGCCTCTTTGCGTTTCTCTCCGGATACCAAAATCATGTAGGCGCAGTCCTTTTCGATTGCGATTCGTTCGATTTCGGCCATCAGCTTCTTCCCGATGCCCTGTCTGCGGATCCGGTCGGATACGATCACGTTCTCGATAACCATAAATGGCTTGCAACGGCCCACCAAATCCAAGCAGATAATGCCCATAACGGATCCAGCCAATTCCCCTTCGTGAAAGGCGCCCAGGATGTGGTAGCTGCCAAGCTTTTTCGCAGACTGAAAGACTTCTGTCATCCGTTCTTCGTCCGTCGGCATGCCCATTAATTCCTCGTAAAGACGGCTTAGCGCCGGAAGATCTTGTTCTATAATCGGTTTAATGTGAATCATCATATCCCCTCTCTATGCCATTGGAGTGTTCAAGCCATGTCCGTGCGTTCCGGATTCATGAGCCGGAGGGCTTCCATCTCGCATACATGTTCTCAAAAAAGTTGGTTCCTTGAATCATCCAGTACTGCTGGTCTGCAGGCAGGATATTCAAAAAATCCAGATACTCGCCAGTCCATCCTGCGGGAACGTAATGCTCGAAGGACATCGGCTCCGGAAATAACGAGTATAATACCTTATCGTCAAAATTGACGTACATCGCCGGAATGAATTCCAGGACATCATCATAGCTTTGGAACACTGCTTCAAGCTCCGTGAGCATATTGGCCAGTTCGCTGACAGGCACCTCTAAATCCTGTATCTGATGTAAAAAGCGCGCCGCAGTCGATTCATCCAGTACTTCGATGCCAAAACGGTCTTCCATTTCGACGTTCAGGAACCAATATTCCCGCTCCGTGATATACCATTTCCATGTGTTTTGGAAAACAACGCACACGATAATATTTTGGGCGTATTCAGGCATTAGCTTCATATTTGTGTCTCCATACATTTTATGATTTTCGAAGGAACCTCTCTCTATATACGTAAGGCAACAGGCTGAAGTCGCGCCGATCGCATTCTTGATTTTCAAGACTTTAATGCATCTTTCAACCATATTGGGTATGATAGGGGAAGAGAAAGAGAGGTAGCCTAATGAACAAAGCAGAATGGCTCTGGCAGCGCATCATCGATAAGGGAGCAGCGCATACGGCGGGTTATGAACAAGCTTTGAACCTGCTGCCCGGGGCGTCAGATGAAGAATTATCGGCACTGGAAGACAAGCTGGGCACCAAGCTGCCCGTAGAAATGAAAGAGTTCTATAAAGTACATAACGGCCAGAACTGGACCGCTGGTTCCGACGGCTTTGTCCGCAATCTCACCCTGACGCCCGCCTCCGCCATACTGGACAACTGGACCTTCTTGCAGGAAGAATTCAATCCGGAACATATGGAAATGGATATCGGGACCGGGATTAAGCCTCTGCTGTGGAACCCCAGATGGATTCCCATTGCGGAGAACGGTGCCGGAGACTATTTATGCCTGGATACCGATCCCGCGGAAGACGGCGTTTACGGGCAGGTATTATATGCTTGGCATGACTGGGGCAACCGCTCCGTTGAAGCCAATAATCTGTACGATTTTATAGAAATATGCCTGCAGGAAGAAGACGAGAAAGAAGATTGATTCAAGGCGGTGATGAATATCACCGTTTTTTGATTTTACAGGGATCGACGATCCTAACGAAAAGGGGTGGATCCATCCGTCCCTCCTTCTGTCAGTTCCTGAAGACGTATCAGCATTTGCTTGATTTTACCGCCGGTCGCTGCGGCCAGGAACAGCCCCTCGTTAAAACGATCCCCGCGGATATAACTGGTCATCAGCTTACGAAGGGTGTACAGATCCGCATGCATGATCTGCTCCTCGATGTCCATGTTGATATTTTGATACATTTCATGATCACGAATCCATTGGCTCCAATCAAATACGATCGGGAAACCCGTCTCATCGAGCGCTCGGCGGAAGGCAAGCATCGTATCTGCTTCGCAGCGATAGCCGTTGACTTCCCGGTACAACGTATCTGGCGGTCCCGAGAAGTAATCCATATAATGCAGTAATTTGTTGATATCAGAAATGCTTAAGTCATTTGACATGTCATATCCCCTTCCCTCCGTTTTCTACCTGATTCCATATCGTTTGTTATATTCCTCAACATCCTACAGGTCCGACTGTCCGGGTCTCCATCCTGTGTCTTGACTCCAGCGGCTTGCACTGCGCATGATTTCCCATATCAGCGGCTCTTTCTCTGTAACATACCGCTCACGGTCATAACGGTACAAGTCCGCCAGATGATATTTTAACTCAGCATATTGTTGTGCATCAGCCGCATGAGTCCGCAGATAATCCCTGAACAATAAAGCAAATTGCTCTGAGAAGCTCCCGGCTTCGCGGATATGGATATGCGTTCGGCGCATCGATCCGCTTTCCCGAAAATAACGCTTGGTTCTTTCCGTATTATCCGCTCTATAGATATATCCCAGACCTTCCATTTGGGATTGGTAGACACTAACCGGTTCCAAATTGCGGACCGAAATTTGAATATCGATTACCGGTTTGGCAGCCAGCCCCTCCACAGCCGTCGATCCGATATGATCGATCCGCAGGGCAATATCCTGTAGTGCACCGCGTAATCGGCTTGCGATCTCATAGAATTCATTAGCCCAGCCGGGCTGATAAGGCATCACGATCAGTTCCTCGTTCATTGGCATGTCCTCTCCGCCGCATCCGGGGATGATTTTCAGTTGTTGCTGCTATATTTGGCCATCAGTTCGGTAAGGCTGCTTTGGATGCAGCTTAACAGCTCTTCCGGTTCTTTGACGGTGGCATCCATTCCCAATCCGATAAAAAACCTGGCATAAAACATCAAGTCATTTCTCGACATATTCCCTTCCAGCCAGCCGCTTCCATCCTCCCGGGTATGAAGAGCCAAGAACGGCCACGGATCTGTCTCACAGGTCATCACGCCTGCGCGGGTTAACTCGGCATACACTCGTACCTTATCATCGCTGTTCATCCCGTGCTCTTCGCGATTGGCAAGATGAATATGCCGGAGATCCAAGGGAATCGTATCCGAAGCATTCACCGCATGTATTCTGTCACACCGGAACACGCGTGTTTCCTCTTTTTCAAGAGCATATGCCAAACAGTACCATAGGCCGTTTCTCGTGAAAATACCGATGGGTTGGATCTCTCTTTGCGTTCGCTCAGTTCGGGAATGGTAATCGATCTTCAGCACGATTTGGCGAATGGCCGCTTCAAGCAAATCGGCAAGATGCGGAGCCGGAATATCCCTGACAGCCATTACGAAGTCAACACGATTCTTCATTTGATCGATGCGCCCCCGGGTGTCCTCGGGCATGTAGTGATAGAACTTCCTTAAGGCTGCGGAGGATTCTGCCGCAAAGGGCAGCGACGAATAATGCCGGAGCGCATGAACAGCAAAAAAGACGGAAACCGCTTCTTCCTCCGTAAAAGCAATGGGAGGCAGCACCCGCTCTCTCAGCACCTGATATCCTCCATGGGGGCCAACCTCTGAATACAGTGGAACGCCCAGCTCGCTAAGCTCCTGCAGATCCCTGAGCATCGTACGCGACGATACCCCAAACTCCTGTGCAAGCTCCTTCACCGTAAACTTTCGCTTTCGGTTCACTGCCATCATGAGCTCCATTAACCTTTTGGATTTGGACATACGTTATACTCCATTCTGCATTCTAATCATTCCGGGCCGGGTCATAAAAGCGCTTCAAGCGTTCCCTTGCCGCCCTGCCTTGTCCACCTTCCCATGTGCACAAATTTCGAAAATCTGTATTATCCGTCAACTGATCAATCCCGCCAATCAACCGATGCCGAGATAACTCACGCAACGCCCGGTCCTGGATTCGTCCCGCAATCCGCTCGGCGATCCCTTCGCCTTTTATGACGTTAAAGGGCCGTTCATAAAAGGGTGAAGCTTCCTCGGGAATTCTGTCCGAAATCCCAAGCTTGTTATGACATTCTGCTAAATATGTATAAGCCACATGGAGCAGTCGCTCCCGTTCTCTCCAGGTTGACGCCGTAAGCACACCCATCAGGCAGGGGGCTAAAAGCTCACTGCTTTGCAAAGTCTGATAGGCCGTGCCAAACCACTTGGGATACGGTGCATACTGCCGTTCAAGTAGGAAACAAAGATTCATGATGTCCCTCACAATGCGTGAAGCAATGAGTGACGATCCGAGCTCATCGTGAACGTAACCGGCACGCAGCATGAGATGTTCTTCCTGTCCGATCCGCTGCCACACGGACGCCATGAGATACAACCAGATATCGTCGGGATAATATCGGAGCTGCTCACGCAGGACAGATAACTGTCCCGTTACGTCCTTAAAAACCTCACCTCTCGTCATCTCAAGCAGTGATTGTGAAGGAAACGTCAACCAATCCGTAAGCTCCAGCGGTTCGTGGATATCCATCGCCAAATGTTTCTTCAGAAATTGTTTTAAGGTCGTTATGACGGTCATGGATTTATGAACAGGAAATCCGTTGAAGGTTTGCGGCAGCTGTTGACCCAGCAAGGCTGTAATGGCTTCGGTATGCTCCTTATCGGAATCCAAGATAAATAATATCACACGAGGCCCGAAGTCATGGTCTCTCGACATTTCCGTATCATAGCCTAGAACCTCGCTGCCGGGACCAATGAGCGCAGCAGAATAGGCTAAATTCGGTGCATAAGATTCGATGATCGGATCCACGATTTCCGCGTAAAATCGACGACTCAGTTCCATTCCTTGCAATATGTTCCCTCCCCAGCGTTATTCATTTTCTTTCCATGTGATCAAAACCCCGTTATTTCCCTTATGGACAGCTAGTCTGGACCTGTCTGAGTAATGGAGCTGAGAAATGGGGAGAAAATCTGCAGAGTTGCGATCCAAGGTTACGTCCAGCACGACTTGATCCTGCTTTAAAAATACCAGTTTGCAATAAGCATCATCAAGTAGGGGATACTTGTCGACTTTCAATCTTTCGAGCAAATATCCTATGTAAGAACTTGTTGTCCACCTGCTCCCTGCAGCCTTCTCCATCTGTTCGATTGACATATAAGGCTCCAATACGATCATTCGGTCCCACTCAAAACTCGTCACCTCATTCATCGTAAACGAGTGCTTCTGCTGGATGGTAGCTTGGAGTTTAATCTTGAATGGTTTGATGTCTCGGTCGCTTACCCGAATCTCCCTGTAATCGAAATAACTCACTGCAATTGCAATCGAAATAGATGCGACTACGATCAGCATGATGTAATGCTTGATTTTCAGTTTGATTGGCTTCCCTCCTCCATCGAACGTCTATTAACCAAACATCCATCAGCCTTGATTCTCTGCGTACTTTTTCAGCTGGCGATTTCGATGCTCCAGAAAGCTTCTCATGTACCTCTTGAGCACGAGCCTTTCCGTCATCCATCCAATGAATCCGAAAGGGGCTTCAAAGATCAGCGTGTCCTTCATCAACGTCTTACCCTGGATATCAACAAAAGCATGCTCATGACGCAGACTTTTAAAGGCCCCCTTCACCATGACATCCGCAAAGTAATGCGGCTTTTGATAGTCCGTTACTTTGGATGTCAGCTCTTGCCTGATAAGAAAATGGGTCGCTTGAAACGTCACGATTTCGCCTTGGCCGATCTTTCCCTCCACGGTACATCTGACGGCTTGTTCTTTGGTATGCTTCCATACCGTTTGGGTATGAAGGATCATATCCCTTGCCAGATCAAAGCATGTCTCCACGGGAACATCGATAAGAATTTCTGTCTTCACAATAACCATTCCTAACACCTCTTCTGCAATATGGCACAAAACCCACCATGGATGAAGTTGAGGTGGGTTTTAGTTGGATTTAATCTCATCCCGTATTTCTTCCAGCGTCTTTTGCATTTCTTCCATTCTTCTGAGCGATGAATACTGATTTCCAATCAAACCAAAAAAGCCGATCGCGACGACAATAACCACCAATAATACGAGCATAAGACCTCCATTGCATCATTTTTTAAATTATCCGGATGTATCAAGCTTAATTTTACCATATTATGGGTCGTAATTCCCATTAAAGTTAACTTATATTAAACTGGCATGCCCGCATTCAAGTTAAATCCACACAGCAATGTTTAAATTTCCGGCCGCTGCCGCAGGCACACGGATCATTTCTGCCCGGTCGCTTTCCCCGGTATGCGGCTGCAGTTCCCTGCTCAAACAGACCTCTCCTAACCCGAGCTGCAAGGAAGTTCATTCGTTCATGCGCATAAGCGTAAACTTGCCGGTAGCTTTCGCAGAAATAGGCCGTCCCGGAGGATTGCATATCATCGCTCCATGTCCTGCTGCGCGGACAACCGCCGTAACAGAGTGAAAGCCAGGGACAGGAAGGACATGACTTTGGCAGTTTCGTTTTCAACTCCACAAATTCGCGGTACAGGGGATGACTCCATATTTCCGTCAGTCGGTTGGCGCCAACATTGCCCACCTTCCAGTCCGGATGAATATAGAAATCGCAAGGGAACACGTCACCGTTCTGCTCCAAAATCAGGGTCTGCGAACAAGACTTTCGGTGAACGCATAATTCGGATTCCCGATGCGCATAAACGCTGAGCATGTTATCAAAGAACCTTTCGGATATGTACGGATTTCCGTCGTTGTACCAGCAATCAAAGGCGGCGCATAAAAAGTCCCCATATTCCTTGGGCGAGATCTCATATTTGCCAGGCTGCGCCGTATGTTGGGAATGAAACCCCATGCAGGGAATGAACTGGACAAATCTGAATTCTTCCTGCTCATAAAACTCGAACAGCTCCTTCGCCTTTCCTACGTTCCCTTTGTGGACTACCGTCAAAATGTTGAAATCCACATCATGGTTCCGCAAGTGCGAAATTCCTTTCATGACCCGATCGAAGCTGCCTCCGCCTTGCGAATCCACTCTTCGAAGGTCATGAATCGCTTGCGGACCATCCAAGCTCACACCCAATAGAAAATGGTATCTATTGAAAAATCGTGCCCACCGCTCGGTTATTAACGTACCATTCGTCTGCAGCGAGTTGCTGATCACCGTATTCGCCGGAGCGTGCTTGGCTTGCAGGGCCACCACCTCTTCAAAAAAATCCAAACCCGCGAGCAGCGGCTCCCCGCCCTGCCACGCAAAGGAAGCCGCCCCTTGGGATACCGACATATACTCCTGAATGAATGAATCCAGCAGTACAGAATCAATTTTCTTGATTGATTTGCCCGGCTTGCCTTTGCATGTGCTGTAATAGCAATAATCGCATGCGAGATTGCAGTCCTCGGAGACCGTTTTCCACATCACGCCGATCGGGCCGTTTTCCATTGAAACACAAGGTGATTCCATAAGGTTCTCCACCTTTTTTCGTATTTGGAATCCATTGTATATGCTCGGAAACGACAAAAGGAGTGATATGCATCACTCCTTCATCTCGGGCTTAAATTCGCCCTTGCTTATAGTTATTCATTTCTAACTCAACTTTTTTGTCAAATACAGGGCTACATCATCGTTAACGATCAGGTTATCTCCATAGGCAAGGTGTTTTTGGCCATCATAAATGCCCCGTCCGTCAGGAATATATCCGCGTTTGGCATATAAAATTTGAGCATGCCCATAATCCGCGAATAAACCGACGCCGATGCCGGCGATGCCTGAACGTTCCTTAATGACCTCCTCGGCCCGATCCATTAATTTTGTGCCGATGCCCTGCCGCTGGTAGCGGATCAGAACGTTAAAGTCATTGATTTCGGGGATGCTCTGTTGAGCGAAGGGAGGATACGAGGAGTTCCACAGGACATTGACATAACCTGCAAATTGGTGATCCACCTCTGCGACAATCGAGACTCTCTCGCCTCTGTGCTGCTCCTCGAGATACCTCGTATATAAGTCGACGGGCTTGTCCCATCCTTGTTCTTGGAACGAGAGCGAAATGATCGCCGGATCTTCTGCTCTCAGCGTTCGAATATGTATATTCATTAGCCATACCTCTCTTCCGGAATCTCTATTTGGGCTACATCTTTCGGGCAGCCTTATCATATCGGACAATTGCCTGTGCCAGTAATTCCCTGTCACGCGCGACGATGAATTTCCCCGTATAGTCATCAGGTTCATCCTGTTCCAGCAGCTGCATAGCTTCCTGCATACTTACCCATTTCAATACAAATCCATCTTTTCGTTCATCTTCCGTAAACTCCGGACAGCGAACCTCTTTAGCAGCGACGGCTAGATAGGCGTACGAAATTTGTAGCAGTTGATATTGGTCTCTAAACTCCATAATCATCCCCACTTCATCGATTACGTCGATCTCTATCCCTACCTCCTCCAGCGTTTCGCGGCGCAAAGCTTCCTGAATATCTTCGGCTTTTTCCAATCCGCCACCAGGTAGCTTATGATAGTTTTTCTGGGATACATGGAGCAGAGCGATTTTGTCGTTTCCATTCAAAATGATGGCGCGGGCAGCCTTCCGAACGTGGTAAGCACCCTTGTCTTCGGAAGGGACCACACCTACATCAGAATCGGTTATTTCTCCGATGAACTCCATATCTTCTTTGGACACCTCCTAAAGCGGCTTGCTTGATGATTCGTTCTCAGATGGTTACCCCGCACGCTTCACCACGTATGTGATGGCATCCGAACCAAGAAGAATTTGCCGGCCGCCTCTCTCGATCGTAAATTCAAGCGATTTTACAGTCGTATAAACCAGCTCCCAGCCTGCATACACCGCAGCAAGTAATTGCTTGGCTTCGCTCGTCGTCATGTTTAATTCAATATTGGGATCGAGTTCCATACCTGTTAGCAGATCTGTTTCACGGATGTTGGAATTCAATACGATACAGTTGATTCCGTCCATTGTAGTGCCTTGAACCATTCGCTCCAGCAACAGATGCAGCTTCGTCAGCGACTCCACATGTTCTAACGCGGACACCGAGACGATGTAATCAAATTCACCCGGGGCAATGTCATAATCGCCAATATCGCAGCACTTCGTTTCGATATACTCATCTACTCCATACGCTTGGCTATAGCGGGTCAGTTTCGTCAACGCAGATTCGAGCAAATCCACGCATATGACGCCCCCTTCTCGTCCTCGTAACGATTCGGCGATCGGGATACTGTTCCTGCCAACGCCGCAACCAAGATCCAGCACCTTGACACAAGGGGATGAATCAAAATTTGAGAGTGCATCTAGGACTGTTTTGACGGGCTTATGCAGCCAGGACCCTTGTTCAAACAATTGATGTGTATTGTAGCAGGTTTCATGATATTTTCTTTCTTCTTCTCGAATCTTCTGGATTCTGCTCTGCATCATTCATCCTCTTTCTCAGGCAAGGGCGTAGACTTCCCCTCTTATCTCCCCTGCACAACCATCATTCAGCTTCTTCCTTCATCGCTTGTCCGATAATATGTTGAATAAACGGAGCTTTAGCTTCCGTATATTTGGCCCGGTCATGCTTGTACTTCTCACCTAAATCCTTCTTCAAACGATGGTATTCTTCCAAGGCATCCGGATGCCGAATCAGGTAGTTGCGGAAGTTCAGGTTCTTGTTCCAGTGGTCTCCCTTGTATTGATATACGTGCAAATGATGCGTCCCTGCCCGCCACGCACCGCGCCGAAAAAATCTTCTCTCCGGAAAATCGGGATGATGCACGAATTCATAGCCAATGCCAGACAATCGGGTGATGTGTTCTTCTTTCAGTTGATCCAGATCCTGAATTCCAACCATGATATCTATGATCGGTTTGGCTCCAAGCCCTGGCACGGATGTACTGCCGATATGTTCGATCCCTAATACAATATCCGATAATGCATCGGATATAAGGATTTTATCTTGTTCATATTGAGCAGCCCACTGCGGGTCATACGCCGAAACGGTGACTTGTTCCACGATGCTTCATCTCTCCATTCTATGGTTCTGTGTGAGTTTACTTCGTAAAATAACCCTTCATTCTTATGATCAGAAACTTCCCAGCGATGAAGACAGCCATTCCGATAACCAGAAGTCCCAACAATTCGACGGTAAAGCTATACGGCCTTGCTATAGAGCCGAAGGATACAGAGCTCTGCAAAGATTCGACAGACGAAATGTTATCGAACGCCTCCGGCACGTATTGGAGTGTCATAAAATACCCCATACCCATTTGCACGCCATAATACACAAGAATCAAAAGGCTGGCGAATAATACGGACTGAATCAGCGTACGCCTCATTTTCAGGACCCCTCTCCCCGTAATGATTTTTCCAAGTAGACTTTATGCGTTAAATTTTTATGTATTCTCCCGTCTTGGCCTTGAATCTTCTCTTCGTGAGTTATTTCTGTTATATGCTTCTGAAGATTGAATACAGCAATATTAATGCTAGTACGATGATACTGACGACTTTGGAACATTTTATCAGCTTTTGGCTTTCAAAAGTTTTGTTCAGCAAAAATAAGAACCCCACAACCCATATGCCATCCTGGAAAAAGTTAATAAAGACATTTCGAATCATATTGAGATAAAAGAATACATAATTCATAAACTTCCCCCTTCATTTTTTACACTTTCAACTGTCCTGGTTACATATGTTCAATGAATAAACAGCTGTTTTCTTGGCGGATAAAACTCAAATCACTGGGTTCCAGTAAAGCTCTGTCCATTCGTTTGTACTCCACGGGCTGTTTTTCGGTTCCCATCCAAAGCGACCATAATTCAATGCTTACACCAGCAGGTAAGTTCATGATGTAGTGATATAACTGCTGCATGCAGTCTGGGCCTAAACTGCCTTCCAGCCAATACACCTGTTGGCTTGTAATATACTGTTCAATCCCGTTTGGGGGATTCGTACAGTGGAATATATGCAGCTGCTCCAAAGCATCTTCAGAATGCGCATACAAAATTTCGGTCTCTTCTTCAAAGTCTTCCCAAGACAGGCCGGCAGGCGGCTTCGCTTTCATACGGGCCAGATCCTTAACTTTAATTTTTTGCACACCTGTACAATCCACTTCCGGTATAGAAGCATTAGCTGCAACAAAACGATATAGGCTCACTGTATACCCCCATGCAATCTGGTGTCTCTCTCAAATGTTTCTTTTCTCAATAGATAAAACCGTTTAACTAGGGCATGGTCATGTTCGTTGATTTCAATCCGCTTAAATCTTCGCTTTCCAAGTCTGCGGTCGATGATCCCGAACGCTTTATAAACCGGGTTGTTGGAGGCAATGATTTCGCGGAAAGGCAGTTGAGGATATTTTTTCAAATTCAATGTCAAATGGCCTGTATCATGCAAACCAGAATTCATAATCGTCTCCACTTCATGCGATTGAATGTTCGTTTCGAAAAAATCTTCATGATAGCCATGCTCGATGCTTAGATCGTGAACAGTGATCGGCAGTGGATTCATGTACCAGTGATAATATCCGCACCCGAAGACCTTCTTCCCATCTAAAGTAATCCATGCTTCTCCTTGAGCGTCATGAGCTTCATGATATCGCGTGACATGTATATCAATCCGACTTCTCAGTTCGGGTGCAATGAAACCCCGGATCGTGGCCCGTAACTGTGACCATGTCATCGAAGCTGCCTCCTTGTTATCGCCTTTTCATCCCTATCCCACAATCGCCGAACCTCGATCAGCCGCTCTTCCTCGAACTCCATCCGATAAATATCCGGTTTCGAAGTTTGCATTAAGAATTCGAAACCGCCATATCGTGAATTAAAATATCCCATCATCAGTGTCATGACAATACCATGCGTGCCGATGACTATTTGGTGTCCTTGATAGTCTCCCAAAATCCTTGTCAATACCGCAACAGCCCGCTTTTGACAGTCTTGATTGGATTCTCCCCCGGGCAACGGGTAAACTGGATCCAAAAACATGCTTTCCAGGTGCGGATCCCCGCGTTCTTTCGTCTCCTTCGGTTTTGGGAGTTTCGCCATGCCTGACTATGTAAATATACGTTCTCATCCTTAACCTCCACACCCCATGATGTCTAATTCCTCAATCTAAAAATCTAACCGTTGCTCGAATCAGTCAAATAGATCGAAACTTTCACTTTTTCTTCTCCAATCCCGATAAAATTCTAATATTAATCGTTCATTTGGCGGCTTAGAATAAGGCTGCTTGGGATATGCCCAATGGCCAAAATCACGCTGCTGATCAATAACCCGTAAGAATGAAGCACGATCGAGGCACCGATAAAATACAATACCGGAGCAACCGCCATTGGAATGGGAATATGAATCATGGGTGAAAACAGAAGCCGATATTCACGTCCCCGGGTGAAGTAGCGAATCCAACCGGCATAATAGAATGCGAGAAAAGCCAACATGACTATGAAAGAAAGAAGCTCATAGGGCCGACTAAGATGTATCGGCGAAAAGATAGGCAACGCAAGCACGCCAAGCCTCCCAAGTCCTTCTGCAGCACGGAGCAGCAAACCTCCACTTTTATCGGATTGTTCCGGTGAATGAACTGGCGGCATGATGAAGAAAAACAGATTTGGAAGGAATACAGCCGCCGGGATACTTAAACTGATGAAATGAAGCAATCCACGTCACTCCTCATTTAAATCCTATGTATAGGATAAGGCCATATTAGCGGATGCAATTCATGCTATTGGTCCATAATGGAGCCGCAAGTCAGATTTGCAATGGCTCCGGTCATCGCGTTGGCCCGATCCGATGCCATGAGGACCGCAGCTTGGGCCATATCATGGAGCGTGGGAAGCCGTCCCAATGCGGTTCCTTGTTCCATGTATGTCTTTATTTCATCAGCTCCCGCAGACCATGTTTCCGGAATAGCATCGGACCGCAAGCAGACTACACGGACTCCATCCCGACCAATCTCGCCAGCCAAAGTGCGTGTAAAGGACTCGATAGCCGAGCAAGCCGTTCCGAAGCCGCCGATCCAGTGAAACCGCCGCTCTCTTCCTGACAATACGGCTGAGGAAGCCGATAGAGTTAGAATAACGCCCGCTCCCTGTCGCACCATATGCCGAGCCGCCGCCGTCGCTGTGAGGAAGTGAGTTGTAACCCCTGTCTGAATGGGTTCAACAAATTCAGCACATGGCATCTGGAGGAGCGGGGTTCCCTGCAGGTCTCCCCGAATTCCGATGGCATTAAAAGAAATATCAATGGTGCCTGTCTTGTGCACAATGTCTCTCAAGTGATGCTCAGGTAGCTTCGGGATCAAGCGCATCAACGCAGGCTGCTTCCGCTACACCATTCATGCCGGATATTTCTTGCGCCACAACCTCCAGCTTTGACAGGGTGCGTCCCGCAAGATATACCCTGGCCCCTTCAAGCGCAAAAGCCCGCGCAACCGCACTGCCGATATGTCCTCCCGCTCCATAAATAACTGCGTTTTTCCCTTTTAACAGCATCGTGGCCCTCCTGCCTTCTAGAGAGATTATTTCATTTTATTGTAGTGAATTTCGATGACGTCGTTTTTCAGCATCATTTCATTCTTCTTGAGCAGTACCTCGTACGCGATCTGGTCCACTTCAATCCGATGCTCAGATGTCCATTCATAGGCCAAATCTTGAGAATCGTAAGAGAACGTTTTCCGCGTCTCCTCGCCATTTGTTGAGACCATATTAAAGGTCGTGGCATGGATATGGGTACTGCCGATTTCCAAATGATTGAAACTTCCAAGCACTAAATCCCTCTCCCCAGCTGCCTGTGTTGCTTGATCCGATTCCCAAACACCCATCAATTGAGACTTTGAATCCTGTGCACAGCTAGATAACGACATGGAGACAATACATAACAAGACGGAGCTAAACCACCTCATTATAACGTCCTCCCAGTCATCATCGTTCTGTCCAGGAGGTTCTGACGTATCCTAATTTCATGCCTACCCGTTCCATATTCCGGTGACTCCGAGATAGAAAAGCACATTGTCCCACAACCCATCTGCACCCGCTCCGATACGCTTCATCGATTCTTGTCTCCAGAAGGCGCTGCTGGATGCCTTGGTTGCGAAACTCAGGGAGCGTAGCCGCAAAGGTCAGTGAAGCAATGCCGTTCTTCATATGCATAACGCCTACTGCAGCGGGTTCTTCATTCGCGTAGGCAATATAAAATTTCCAGCCAGGACGTGCATATAACACCTGGTTATTCGCGGCAACAGAAGGAATTCCTTCATCGGGTAATCCGGTTCCCCTGCAGTGAATGGCCGCGTACTGAATAAACTGATCCTCCTGAAGTTCCTCAATGCGAATATGGCTTGGAGAAGTTTCATGAATTTCACGCGGCTCCGTATACAAAGATGCATGGAAGCCGGACTGGTAGTACCCCCGCTCCGACAGCTGCTTCAAATAACGTTGATCCACCAGCGAAGGGACGATTTCAAATTGACCTGATCTTCCCCGGGTTCGGTAGAAATCAAGGATGGCATCCATGCATTCGAGATCTGCACTTGCGATCCCTTTTACGGTGTTAAAAGCAGGCCAAGGCATGGTTCGGCTGTATAACGCCAGCGCACTCCCAAAATGTTTAAGTTCAACCCCTTCCGGGTTGCCCACTCTTTCCTGAATGGCTGTCATTCGGTCCAACATATACTCCATTTCGGATTTTTCGATGAGTTGAACTGTTTCCGCGGTTAATACCTGTGACATTCGCACACCTCATAACAATGATAGGATTTTGTCTGACATAACGATGATTTCATGTGCTTCATGCGATTTATGACTTCAAATGTTTTATGGAAGCAAAATCATTGATCCGGTAACGCCCGCTGTCATAATCGAGTTCGGTAATGGAGCACTCAAGGATGAGCTCGCTTTGTACAGCCACAAAATCAGGATGCCAGACCCGGAGCTGATTTTCAGGTAAAGCATTCACCAAAAAATCCGTGATGAGACCCCCATGTGTTACGATAACGATATGGCTGTCCTGCGGATGGATCCCGGCAAGCTCAGCAAGTAAGGAGGACAATCTGCTGCCAGCCTGCTGTGCGGTATCCCCTATGGGAGGTACGTATGCCGGATCATGCGTGGATCGGTTCCACATTTCTACGAATTCTTCGAATGATTGCCCCGGCAAATCTCCCCAGTTCGCGCGTTCCCGCAGGCGATCATCCGTCACTAAGGGGGATTGGGTCTCAAGAGCAATATACTCTGCCGTTCTCCAAGCTCTCCGGAGTGG
This sequence comes from Paenibacillus sp. SAFN-054, assembly GCF_051966755.1. Classification (NCBI taxonomy): domain Bacteria; kingdom Bacillati; phylum Bacillota; class Bacilli; order Caryophanales; family Paenibacillaceae; genus Paenibacillus; species Paenibacillus sp. SAFN-054. The sequence continues at coordinate 501,547 of NZ_JBQCKS010000001.1, read as the reverse complement.
ACTTGAGACGATGATCGTGACCGGGAGACTCTTGAAAAATCGGGCGGTCAACTGCGCTTGCAGCATACCTGCAGGGGTTATGGACACATCTCCTACAGCTTTTTCCTTGATGGCATGCCTGACGAGATAATAGGTGATGCTCATCATACAGACCTCCCATTCTGCTCCCTCTTGCTCCTATACCGTTTTCTTTCCTCCGTAAAATCCCACCACTGCCTATCACTTTCGCCATGACTTGCCGCATAAACAACCAATCTGAATTGATCCTCCACGCAAGGGTCTATGCCGGGCCCATCCAATCGTTCTAAGTCCTCGAACAGCTGCGCTCCATTTTTGCCTATGAGATCCGTTAAAGAATAATAGCCTAGTCGTATCAGATCACCCGCAAACCGCGGTCCTATCGAAGGAATACTCTGAAACTCCACCCGTGCCTTCAGCTCTTTTGCCCTATGTATTGAAACATCCAGAGCGGAGCTTAGCTCCTGCAAGGATACTTGTTTGATTTCACTTATTTTGATTTTGCATTTCCTGAGCAGTGCTCTCTCCGAATCGGTCAAATCCAGCTTTGGCGTTGTGGGCATTCATCTCATCCCTCTTATCATTTGAATATGCGATATATGATGCAGGTTATGCCATACCAATCTTTGGAGCGCTATATCCAGTGAAATCGTGCCGAGCACTTGGGTTCTCAGCGTTCTTCTAAACTCGGCTTCCGTCATTCCTCTCAGCAAAATTGCAAATCTGGTATGAAGGGCCTCGAGCAGCATGAGAGAGGTTTGTATCGGGACATCGCGATAATCATTTAATTCAGCCCACAAATCTTCCCGATAGCTCGAGGCTTCCGGTTCGTTGTCCGTTAGAGTTCTCTTGAATCGCACAAAGGCATTCATATCGTTGTCGGCCAGATGATGAATGATCTGTTGAATGTTCCACCCGCCAGGGCGGTAAGACGTATGGAACTGTTCCTCATGAAGATGTTTGGTTAAATCCCGTAATGTTCCCGTTAGTCCGGCAATCTGGTTCGTTAGAGCTTTTCGCTGCTCAGCGGATAATCGGGTTATGGGCTCGAAATTTCCGATAGGATATCTGACATGATCCATTCTATCTCCCCCAGACGTGATGGATGACTAATGGTTTTGATCTCTTTGTTTGATTTCCAACAAAATATGATCTAACCGGGATATCATTTTCTCTTGGTTTTCAAGTTGCTTTTTTTGGATGACATACAGGCTGCTGTGGCTCATCAATATGAGGAGTACGAATATGATTAACAAAACTATCATAGGTCGATCCTCCTTTTCACTGCCGATTTCACCATGCGAAACAGCCCCCATATAAATAAGGATAAGCTTACAAACAATAAAAAGGTGTTCCCATTAAAATATTGATTGTTGATATGAATGGACAGTCCGGAAGTAATGGATTTAATGTATGGCCAATCGATCTCCCCAAATTTCTCTTCGTACACACGACTCAGGAAAATACGGTATTTCCGGTAACTCGTCATTTGATAATAAATTCCGATCGTGAAATGTCCGGCAATGATCAGCCATAGGATCACGATTTTCGCACAGGATAGCTTCGTATTCTTGAATAGAGCAACCCATTGAAGGACCAAAATGATAAATAAAATGGCCAACGGGACAAACAATAAAATTGCCGGGTTTCCATTCCCGGAGCTGATTCCAGGTTTAGTCGTCATGGAGTGGCCGAACATAAATAACAAGAAAGTCACTGCCAAATTTACGATGATCAACAGCAGCCTTTTTTTCATTTTCCCTCCGTGGATCGCTTTTTCGGTAAGGACGATTATCATACATTATTTTACAGGAAAATCCGGACTCATGAGGTATGATTTGATGTGATTTTACTAACTATGGAATTATTCTTTGGAGGAGGCTAAACCTTGAAAAAAATGCGATTCATGTTTCTACTCATCTTCATTTTATTATTTTCTAATCAAGCGCATGCCCAGCCGGAATACGCCAAATGGGGGAACATTGCGGTTCAAGAGACGCTGAAACGTTATCAGGCTTCCATCATTGATTATTTGCATGTAGGCCGTACCCAGGCGGCGTCCAATATTACGGAAGAGAAATTCAAACTTCTGCTTCGAAGTGGAACGAAGGAATTTGCAGTATTTGTGACCATTCAGTTTGAGACCTCGACGGAACGGGTCCTTTCTGTCCATTTTGTAGATGTTTATTGAGAAATTCTATGTATGTTCAATCTTGCCGATCAACTCATGAATCCACGTCAATTCCTTTCTCGCACGCGAGCCGGAGAATTGAAAAACCTCACTCAAGAACACATTCTGCTCATCTTGCCTATTCTGACGTCGATCGATATCCGCCAGACGGGTCTCCAAATCTTTTTTTCGCATGTCCAATATGCGCAGCCGGTTTTCTTGAGAAATACGATGGAATAAGGACACCCGAACCAGGAATTCAATTTCGTGCTTGGCGTCCTTTTCGGTAAATTCATTGATGAGTTCGATAATTCTCCGCTTACCGGAATCCGTAATGTCATATATAACCTGATTCGGCTTGCCCTCCTGCTCATTCACCCTCTTCCTGACCGCTCCCTCTTCCGTAAAACGGCGCAGCGCCGGATAGAGCATATTGTGGTTAATCACCAACAAATGTCCAAGGTCATTTTGTATATTCTTTTTTATCTCATACCCATGTTTAGGGGATTGTTCGATCTGCATTAAAATGAGTAAATCAATGTACATAATGCATAATTCCTGCTCTCTCATATGTGATTGTGCCCTGTCTTCTCTCAAGTATTTCGACTGGACTTTTCTTTACTAGCATACCAATTTACGCTTACTGCGGCAATGAAATATGCCTGTTCGAAATACTTGAATTAAACCTTTTGGCATGGGGCGATAGGCGGTTGTTTCCAATAAATACATATGTTAAATTAACATATGCATTGGCAATCGCTGCAACACAAGTCTGCAATCCGGGAGGAAAGTTCCATGCAAAATGAGATTATTTCACTGGCCGGAATCACCCAATTCCGGACAAAATCCGAAGAATATAGCCCCTATGACTGGTACAAACACAAATTGCACAATGAGCCTATCCATTATGATGAAGAAACCAACACATGGCATGTATTCCGGTATGATGATGTCAAGAGAGTATTAAGTGATTACGAAAATTTCTCCAGCGTGCGGACGCGTACAACGCTAAGCGTTGGTGCGGACAATGATGAAGGCAACCGGACGAGCAAGATCAATACCATCAATTCAGATCCCCCGGAGCATAAGAACCGGCGTTCACTCTTGTCCGCTGCCTTTACACCACGGAGCCTTAAGCTGTGGGAACCTCGGATTCAGGAGGTTGTTCAGCAGCTGATTCAAGATATGGGTAACCATGACCAAGAAAGCTTTGTTATTGATATCGTTAAGGACTTCGCCAGCCCGCTTCCGGTGATCGTGATGTCTGAACTGCTTGGCGTCCCATCCAAAGACCGGCAGCTGTTTAAAGAATGGGTGGATATTCTGTTTCTTCCCATCACGAAAGATAATGCGGAAGTCGTTAATGAACAGAAGCGCCAAGCGGCCAAAGAATATTATGCGTACCTCTATCCCTACGTCGTGCAGAAACGCTCACAGCTTGCCGATGACATCATCTCCGATCTCATACAAGCGGAAGTGGACGGGGAAAAATTCACGGATGATGAGATCGTCCGCACGACCATGTTTATTCTAGGTGCAGGCGTCGAAACAACCAGCCAGTTGTTAGCCAACACCTTTTATTCCTTTTTATATGATAACAACGAGGTATACCCTGAAGTACATGCGAACCGTGACCTTCTTCCAGGCACAATCGAAGAAATGCTCCGCTACAGGTTCAACATCACCAAACTGGACCGGACGGTGAAGCAGGACAACCAAGTGCTCGGTATGGATCTGAAAAAAGGCGATGTGGTTGTCGCATGGATGAGCGCTGCCAATATGGATGAACAAATGTTTGAAGATCCATTCACCCTCAACATACACCGTCCTAACAACAAAAAACATCTTGCCTTTGGCAATGGACCACACTTCTGTATGGGCGCCCCTCTGGCTCGAATGGAAGCCCTCATCGGCATCCATTCTTTCATGGAGAGCTTCTCCCGGATTGAACCTGATCCCAGCTTTCAGCTCGAGGAGAATCTGACTACCACGGCCATTGGCCAAGGCTTGACCCGCCTGCCATTAATCGTTCACCGTTCATAGCAGGGAACAAAAAAAGACTCTTCCGACCGATCGGAAGAGTCTTTATTAATTATATGTTACATATGACAGTCGAATGAATTTTGCCCTGCCGTGTTATGGCCCGGTTCCTTTTGAAGATACGCTCCAACCAAGGGCAGACTTTTTAACATAGATATAAGGAGTCTTCATTCCTTCGACTACGTATAAGTCTCCATATCTGGGGTCATTTTTAATGTTTCCTTCTTGAACAGCATTGCTGAAGGCTTGGATCGGATGGAAAGTAAACAATAAGTGCTTTCGAACGGCGAGCTCTCCCGTGAACGAAGGGGAAAATATAATGTAAACCGCGACGGCTGCCCCGGCAATCGTCCAAAGTAACTTTTTCATATTAACCACCTTTAGTAGTGAATTCCTGAATATATTTCATTGTATCGGATCTAAATGTCTCTATGTATTTATTGTCCGTAAAATCACCAATGACTTTTCTCCAGAAGGATATAGCTGGAGTGTTATTCGCCATCTGAACGACTTTCCAATCGGCATGATATAGCTCAAACGCTTTTTTTGCTGCAGCATGGCCAATACCCTTCCTTCTGTACTTTCGGAGAATCATAAAATAATACATGGGTAGGGTCAGGGTCGATATCTAAATTCTCTAATAATACAACCAAGAACCCCACAACCGCCCCTGCCTGTTCTATAAAATACGGTTTCCACCGATCATCTCCCTCCCAGAAGAAATCAATGTTGATTCCAAATGTTCCTTCCGTGTTTACATCCTCATTTGTATAGGGACTAAAATCATAAGAATAAAACTGATATAAATTAGATAGTTTATTTTTAACCGTTGGAGTTACAGGAACAAGCTTCAGGTCCATTTTACCACCCACTATTCTATGTAAGAGTATGGAAGGTTGCCGGTTTACCAGCCTTCTAACTGCTCAACCAGATCTTCATCTAGGTACACTTTATAATTTGTTTTTCGAAAACCGGCAAATACCAATTTCCTTATTTTTTCGATTCTAACCACGTGTACCTCATTTGTTCCTACGGTAAATTCGTATACTTTGGTCAAATGGAATGAAACCGTTCTGAAGTGCTAACGATTCTCCTCCCATTCACATGAATGCTTAAATTCCCCCAAAATTGATTAAAGCTAAAGTCAACTTTATGCCTCTCCTTGTTCCCAACGTCAAATGAAAACTTCATGGTTGTTTGTCCTTTCTACGATAAGGATAGATGGTCTATTTGCTTGTCTAATTCTGCCCCTCCGCCATGGCCTATTACCTTCCGTTAGAGATTGGCGAGTTGAAATTAACATGATAATATTCAAATTATAATCTACGCCGTTAAAACAATACTGAATTGTATAAGTTGGTCCTCCTTGCCTAAGTATTCTTCCCTGCCCAATCTACTGATTTCTTTAAAACCTATGTTCTCCAGCATTCTTCGGGACCGCACATTCGCTTCGTGCGTTTCTGCGTAAAAATGTGTGATACCCCGCTGCTTAACGGCATAATCCATCATGCATCTAGCGGAAATCATTCCAATGCCTTTCCCCCACAAAGTACGCTCACCAATGGCAATGCCTAACTCGGCCGTGTGGTCTTTCATACAAGCCAAATCCGCATATCCGATGAGGTTGCCGTTGTATTCAATTCCCATTCGAATAAAATCATCCGCAGTATTGTTGACACACTGAAGCCACCATCGTTGAAGTTCATCTGGTTTTCTATTTTTCTCCCAACCGTTTGCATCACAAAACAAGTCATCCTTACTCCACTGGTAGACCATCAAGTAATCGTCAGCGATTATTTTCCTTATTCTAATGGATGGTGAACCACAATACATAACGCCCATTCTCATCCCCCTATACCCCGCTTATTCCGCTAAGTGCTCATATTATTCTATAGAGAAGCACTCATTCCATAAACGCCTGCTTCATATTTATATACTACCAATTCACGAACGGTCTAGCCCCCATCCCCATCTATAAAACGACCCAGACCTTAGATATCCCTTATCCTTGGCTGGGTCGTGTGGTCCTCATTTCAAGTGGCTCTCGTATTTTTCCTGCGCGGATGAGGGATTTCTTTTCCCAAATTAACCGAAAAACAAATCTAAAATATTCGAACCCGCTGAAGACTTTTTATTATAAAATTCGGAATAGCCGCAATTCTCGCAGTACACGACGATAAATTGATTGTGCTGAATATCGAACATTTTGGAAAGTCCCGTACCGGTCATGGCTACTTCTTTCGTCCGTGCCTCTTTGCTACCGCACTTGATGCATCCTTGTTCACTCATATGTTATTCCCTCCATATACACGTGTTATCTCCTTATACGGTACCCATCGACGGATGGTTTCGACAATAACAATACGTGCTGCTCCGGATTCCTCAATCTTTTTACAATTCAATTCGGTACATCCCTGCCTCGCCAAGGAAATCCTTTCTAGTCAATCCATGCTCTCCTAACACAATGCGATAATTCGTAATCGTGCCGTCGTGTGAAATCATGATCAGCCGCTTCCGTCTTTCCTGACACCAACCGATCAATTGCTTGGCATACTCCTCAAAAAGCACTGCATCTATTCTATTAATTCCCTCTCCCCAACAGTCCAAACCTAAATCCATAATTTCGATATGACTATAAGAATGCGCAAGCTCATCCTTGGCGTATATCTGGTCACAAGCTAAGGAAGGCAAATCCGGAATTTGCGGGAACATTCTTGGACCTACCAGGGGAGAGATCACAAAGTTATGTTTATTGTCCAGAATCTGAGCCGTCTCAATCGTTCGTCTTGTCGGGCTAACCAGGATCAGGTCATCGTCCGTAAATATCAATTGTTCTCGCAGTTGGCTAACCTGCATCTTTCCGTATTCCGTCAGACCAGGATGTAGAGTATTTAATCGATTCGGATGATCTATGAGATGTTCGCCATGTCCATGACGAATGAATATGATCTCCATGGCATTACCTCCGGGAGTTTTGTTGACTTTTAATCGTTAAGCTAGATACAAATCTAAGGCAAAAATGTAGCAATATAGTGAATCCTCTTATATTCCAATTGGAAGCCAAATTTGTTATACAATGATTTCGCCGCATCGTTCCTACTTTCAACGGTTAACCGAACACTCTCAGCACCTGATTGCTTTAATCGCTTCAGGATTTCTTGTAATAAAGCTTTCCCAACACCGTGCCTTTGCCACTCATTTTTCACAGCAATAGTTGGTATTCGAGCATGAATTCCTCTAAGATTCGAACAGAGAATTCCAATAGGTTCATTAAACTCATTTAAGCATAGCAAGTACAACTTCTCAGAATAACCGGCTCCCTGAAATTCATGAACTACATGCTCTATGCTCTTATGATCCTTGAAGGCTTCATTATAAATATCTGACCAAGCTTTTGCATCATCCACGGTTGGGGGTCGAAATTGAAAATCTGATGATTGGCTGACCATATTATAATCTTTTATATTTTTCAGACGTCGGTTCTCCAAGGTGTTTTGCTCCAGCATTCCAAAGTTAATTCCTATAGCGGATTCTCCAACAATACTTGTGAGCGCGCGGTGTTTGAAATAAATGGGCTTTGCCTCTTGTCTTGCTTTCATTTCGAGTTGTTTAAATATAAAGTTAAATATCGCCGTACCAATTCCACGTCTACGCCAATCAGCATCCACTGTCCCGAAACATGTAACATCGTTACGAATATTCTGTTCAACGAAACTCAAAGAGAAATAACCGACGGTTGATTGACCGATTTCTACAACGAAAGTATTGTCTCGGATTCGTCTACCTGGTTCATCCAAACTTTGTTCAAACTCTATAACAGATATTCCATTCAGCATGTGAAAGGGATCGCGGTTTATCATTTTTACGATTTTTTCAGTATCCGTCCGCGTATGTACTCGAAATGACACATCTATATTCGAAATTGTCATAAATTCACTCCCTAACCCTTCTTTTAGTCAGGTATTCGATCGAATCTCCTACCCTCCATCATAATGACTTTTGTGTCTTTATTAACATCTTTAGGATCATAGACTACACCGTCATTAGGTAATGGTTGGGTCGTATTCATTCGTTTAAAAGTTCCATACTTCGTTGTGATTGACTCGGTGGAATTTAAAATTTGTTGTCTTTCTGCTTCCGTTGTATGTCTTACACCTGGTTTATTTACTGGCTCCTTGTTCATAGCATCCTTAATTTAAGGCCTTACTATTACAATGCTGCCGATAAAAAAAGTGAACATGCCAGGGCTATGAGCAGGTTTCTTTGTGCTGTTTTTTTCATCTATGTAAATCCCCTTTTTCTCCGCCTTGATTTTAATACATAATGTATAACGATCCAAAAAGTATTGAAGTTATATCATATTTTCAGTTTCGATGAACATGAACTTAAACTTCTATTGGAAATTCAAAGGGACAACTAACCGGCGTAAATGTTGCGTTGAGGCTTAAGGAGTTAAAAAATCATTCAAAAAAGGAGTCTTGGATTTAACGACCAAGGCTCCTAACCTGCATATTCAGATTCCAAAGCCCTTGCATATGTACCGGTGAACTAGTTGAAAACCTAAGCGCCGTGCTAATTGTTTCGAGGCTTCATTATCAAATGAGCAATCCCAATAAGGGCAAAATCCGTTTTCCCAGATCTCTTCAACTAACAGGGATGCTAAATACGTTCCGATTCCCTTTCCCTGATAGTGAGGTACGGTTTCAACTCCAACCGCATGAGTATCCTGCGTCACAAAACTCGAGTAACAAACACCAATGATTTCTGATCCATCGTTTGCAGCATAACCAAATCCTTTTTTCTTAAAATCTTCCTGCGAAGACCAGAACAACTGAATATGCTGAGTTATGAACTCTGCGTTTGCTAAATTTCCGTTTTCCCAATCGTTCGTTTTAAGATTGATCGTTTTAAACCTACTCTGATTCATAATATTAGGTTTATCCAACAGCTTGAATATCAATTGTTCAAATTGATAAAGCCGCCTTGAGGGAAACATGGATTCAAAATCCCACTTCGTATGATGACCTGATATTTCCAATCGATTCAAGGAAAGCGCCTTCAGCTTTGGTTCCACATGATCCGATATAAATCCATCCAAAGAACGCACAAATGATTCATTGGTGTGATCTCCTATGAGATAAAATCCTTGAATGCCCTTACTCCACACGAGTGCGCTTCTTGGATTACATATTTGATCAACAAATATACAACCTGGGTTATTAAGCTCGATGATTGAAATCACTTCTGGATGCGGATGTCCGCCATCAATTAAAGACTTGACCCTATAAAAATCCTCTTGAACTAATTCCTGCATCATTGATCCTCTTTTTCTTAAGCCTATTTTAACTAGACGACACTCGTCATAATTGAATATCACAACCATCAAAAGGGATATCTTTTTCAATCCGGTTTACGGCATCGACAATAGCATTTTTTTGGAATTCGGTAAGATGTTCTTCTTTGCCATCCCATTGATGAAGCCACCAAAAGTAAGAACTGATATTTCTATACTCCATGAACAAGGGAATCTTCTGAATCCATTCCTGTTCCAGATAGTTTTGCTTGATATAACCTTCTAGAAACTCATATAAAAAATGCTTGGCAAACTCACTTTTAAATTCGCATTTTGTTAGATGTGAGCCCCACCACACGGCATGTGCAGCCGAAATCCCCATATCCATCGCAAACCAGCCATGCAATGAATCATCAAAATCAAATAGGGTTATTTCACCATGATCAATAAGAAAATTATAGGGGTGAAAGTCATAATGAATCAGTCCGTACGAATGATTGTTCCTGGGCAGGGCCTCCAACTGTTTCTCTACGGCTCTAAGCCTACTAAGAAGTAAAAAGTAATGACCCTGATATAAATGAGGGTTATGGAATTCCGCGGGTCTCCAGTCCATTCTTTTTAACTTCATATCACCCGAATCATACGTTTTGGTTAACCGGTGTATAGCACCCATGGTCTCGCCCCATGTTTTAAATAAAGACGGCCCCCACAGCTCTGGATCACTATCAAAGAATTTCCCTGGTGCCTCTTCAAACACGGTTGCAATAAAGCATTTCTCATTCTCATGATCCTGACATATAGCCGTTAGTTCACCTTCAATTGTTTCAACGGGCAATGCAACACGAACACCGCTTTCAGCCAAATACCGAACCCAATGAACTTCAGCTTTGATATTCATTTCAAATTCGGCTGGCTTTTCGGATAAGCGTAGAAAGAATGTGCGGTTGCCTTTACGAAATCTGTACACTTCATTACATGAGTTACTGACAAATGTTAATGTGCCTGGATCGAATCCAAATGAAGTGGCAGCTTGGGATTGTATTTCATTGCTAACCAAGTGTCTCCCCCTTCCCTTACAAACAGATAGGTTTATATTAATTTTGTTCATTATCAGATCAAGCCGCTGGATGATTTTCTCATCCTTTTTAAAGTTCCACAGACATCATTATTCCGGCTATTCTTTTCTTCTCGTAATCTTCCATCACTTTGATGTCAAATGGTTTAAACCCTTGTTTATAGTAAAACAACAGCGCTTTGGTATTCGTATTATGACAAATCAAATGAAGCCGTTTAGCTTGATACTGGTGAACAGCTATTTGCTTCATCGTGTTCAATAAGAACGTTCCGACACCGTGTCTCCTGTACCACGGATGGACGACCACATTTCCTAACCAGCATTCTTGTTCTCTTGTGACATCATATAAATTACAGTATCCGGCTACCGCTCCCTCAAAGGTTACGATCGTGGGTGAAAATCGCATTGAAGCTGCTTCTTCAAGCTGTTCTGCAAGAACGGGATACACGCCTTTAGGATACATGTAAAATAATTCTTCTTGATTCTGCGGCATGGCTGCTATGATCGCAAAATCCTCATGATGAGCTTCCCGTGATTGAAACATCTCATGTCACCTCAACTTTGGAAACAAATTGGTCATACATGGGTGTATGTTGAATTATTTATAAGATATAATCGAGCAGAGCACTGTATTCTCTTAAAGGAGGGAATTTGATATGCAATATGGACCAGACCCTAATGCGGTTTACCCCAATGAGGCAATCAAAAGTATATGCTTTATTAAAAACGTTGTAACACGTCCAACTATTGTAGTCGGTGACTACACCTATTATGACGATAATGAAGGTGCTGAGAAATTTGAAGAGCATGTCACGCATCACTATGAATTTATTGGGGATAAACTGATCATCGGAAAATTTTGTGCAATAGCAAAGGGTATCGAATTTGTCATGAATGGTGCAAACCATCGGATGGGCAGTGTCACGACCTATCCATTTAACATTATGGGCAACGGCTGGGAGAAGTCGACTCCAACACTGGAAGACTTACCCTTTAAAGGTGATACGGTCATTGGAAACGATGTGTGGATCGGTCAAAATGTTACGATCATGCCCGGTGTGCACATTGGTGATGGAGCAATCATTGCAGCCAATGCAGTCGTTGCAAAAGATGTTCCTCCTTACCATATTGCTGGCGGAAATCCCTGCAAAATCATTAAGAAAAGATTTGATGACGAACTCATTGATCATCTCCTAACCATTCAATGGTGGGATTGGCCTGCTCGTAAAATATTTGATCATCTTGAAGCTCTATGCAGCGGGGATCTTACAAAGATCAAGGAAATTCGATAGCTCATTATATTAATAACCATGGGGAGGCTCGGATAAGCTTCCCCATGGTCCTGCTTTCTTCTGTTCTGACCAATAAAGATCAGCTATCATTCTATGACTACAAGGTCTTCGAATTTATTTGATCTAATAAGTCTGCAACTTCTCTTCGTGTTCTCAGTATGATGATTTTCTTTTCATGTTCGTATTTGGTTAGCTTTTCGAGAATTCCCGGTCTCTTTTGTTTTCTGAAGTTCCATACCCACTTGATGAATTCCCAATCCAATTCTCAGGGCATCCCTCATTCAAATCGGGTCTCGTTCTTCCATGGTATGTAATTCTTCGTTTAATGACTCTATAAGTAGTTACCCATGGCGATAAATCAAAGAACACGATCGTGTCTGCCCTCGACATTCGAATGTCCAACGTTCTGTTATAATTCCCGTCAATAATCCATTCATCATTAAGAATAAGCTCTCTTTGAAATTCATCCCATTCGTGATTAGGGGTTGCAACCCATCCCGGCTTCCAATAATAAGCATCTAAATGGTATACAGGTAATCCCAAAACTTCGGATAGTTTACTGGAAAAAGTAGATTTTCCTGATCCGCCAGATCCGATGACCATAATTCTCTTCATGGTGTGCTCCTTGATTAATACTCCAGTTTATATACGATTTCCCCATCGATCACCCGGCCGTCTACTTCAAATCCCAATTTTTCATATAATTGTTGTGCCCACATATTCTCGGGTTCGAAGCTGATGAATATCACCCGGTGCTGCTTATCGTCTTGAATCCTTTCAATGAGCTTTTCCATCGCAGCCTTTCCATATCCTTTGGATTGATGCTTCGTATCGATCATTAACCGATAAATCCAATATTCATGATCTTCCTGATCTAAGCAATACATCGTAAATCCCACGAGGACTTCATCCGCATAAATAGCCAAAGGGATACATTCCGGAAAAGCCTTAGCTTGTGCGAGTGAGAATACATTTGTCGCTACAAAGCCCTTTTGTTCATCAGACACACCCAATTTAATGACATCAAAAAAATTGCTTCGGTCTATTTCTTTAAGTGCTATCATCAAGTTACTCCTCATCATCGTGATTTTCATCTTCCCCATTCTCATCTACTTCTTTGCTTCCGCCACCAAAATACCATTTGTGCTTTTCTATGAATTCTATAAATTCGTCCATAAAAAAATCGTTATCTTCGTTTTCTTTAATTTCAACTATTCCTTCAACTTTTATATATTTAGGCATGACTAACCTCCTGTATTCTAATTTGATTTCTCATGATGAATTCCGTACTAACCAAACCAGAACTGCGGTTACAATAATCATCTTTATTTTCACAAGAAACCTCATTGACGATCCCAGAGCAGCTCACGGGTTATAAATTTTCGGCAATTATTTCTTTAGGTTCAATACGTGACTAGCTTTATAAATCCCTTCAGCTTTAGAGAAGCCAACATCTCTATACAATTTATCTGCAACTGGATTGGTAGTATATAAAGTGAGAGTCTCAAAATGCTTCTGTGCTTCTATGATTATTGTACTTAAAAGTTCTCTTCCGACTCCGGCACGTCTATTCTTACTCAACACATATAAATGCCTTACTCGACCTACATCATTACGGCCAAGATACGGATCAACATTCAATCCACCTATTCCAACTACTTCACCTTCGATTTTTGCAACGTAAAGTGATTCCCCTCTTCTATCAAATTTGTTACTCCCATCCGCGTATTCATCAACCAATCTCTTTACGAATTGATGGCCCTCAGCTTTGCTATCTTCGACCATCCGTTTCAGGTCATAATCATGGAGTGATAAATTTTTTTCAATTAGCATCGTATGTTTCTCCCATATATTATTGATCTATGACGTTTTCATTCATTCAAAATCATCTTTTGCGGTATCCACTATATTTTACCTTTTAACATATTTACGCACAATCGTTCTAATTGATCTGCCATCCATGGTTCATCACATTGAACTTCACTGATAACAAAAAAAGCTTCACACAAGTTATAACAACTCGCGCGAAGCCTCTCTATTACTTCATGTTACCTACGACTTTCACCCGGAGCCTTGTCGCATTGCCCGGATGATAAGCCAGCGGTGTTTCTTCCACTTCAACCAACTCGATCGTAGCCGGGTCAGCGCCAGCCAGCACCGCCTGATTCACGGCTTTCTCCCGTGCATCCCTTAACGATTCCTCGCGGGGCTCGGTAGAATAGATATATATCTGTTCATATTGCCCGCTGATTTGAGCTATACATGCGCCGATGGCGTTGGCCACGCCCCCATTCTCAGGCTTGATCATCCGGGATACCCCGCGGATCGAGTCGGGAATGACGACACTGCCGCCGCCGACCAGCACGAGCTCCACATCACCAGACGAAGTTTTCATTTTATCAATCGCCTGCTCAATGATGGTCGCAATTTCCGCTTGGACCTCTTTAGCAAAGCTTTCATCTAGATGGGCTACCAGGTTTTTGTCCCCGACTTCTGCGAGACCCAGCCGAACTGCAATGTCTGTCGTTGTGAGCGTACTCCCGCCAAAGACCAGGGCCTCCTGTCCGATCTTGTATCCGACGCTGTCCGGGCCGACCGTAATTTTGCCGTTCTCAGAGCGCACGATACTTCCCCCGCCAAGCCCTACGGAAATAATATCCGGCATGCGGAAATTCGTCCGGATATCGCCGACCTCGACCGCAACCGAAGATTCTCTCGGGAAGCCGTCCTGCAAAACCCCGATGTCGGATGTCGTCCCTCCCACGTCGAGCACCATCGTATCTTTGATCTTCGCCAAATAAGAGGCGCCGCGTATGCTGTTCGTCGGCCCGCAGGCAATGGTAAGGATCGGAAACTGTTTGGCGTAATCAATCGACATCAATGTCCCGTCGTTTTGGCATAAAAATACCGCTGCGTCGGTGATGCCTTCTGTTTCGAGCGCCTGCACAAACCCTTGGGTTGTCGTCTCGATGACTTTACACAGGGCTGCATTCAGTATGGTCGCATTTTCCCTCTCAATTAAGCCGACCGATCCGATCAATGAAGAACAGGAAACAGGGAATTCCGGACCATACGCCTGCTCGATGAGATCGCGGATTCGGAATTCCTGATCATTTTTAATGGATGAGAACACGCCGATCACGGCGATGGACTCGACGCTGCCGCGCCACTTTTCTAGAAGAGCCGTAATTTCTTCTTCGTCCACTTCTCCAAGCACTTGCCCGTCATACTCATATCCGCCGTGAACCAGAGCATATTGACCCGACAGCTTCTCTACCATATCTTCAGGCCAGGACGTATACGGGAGGACGGAAGCTGTTGCAGGATAACCCAGACGAATAACGCCGACTTGGGCCAGCTTTTTACGTTCGACAATGGCATTCGTGCACTGCGTCGTACCTAACATGGCATGCGTAATTTGAGTTTTATCAATGGTTGCTTCCTGCAGCAGTTTCTGCAATGAAGTTTCAATTCCCGTTTTAATATCCAGGCTGGTCGGTGATTTTACCGCATGAATCAAATGATGATTCTCGTCCAGGATGATGGCATCCGTATTGGTGCCCCCTACATCGATCCCGATTCTATACATGATCAGCCACCGCCTTTTTCACCAGTTCCTCGATCGGAACGTAATCGTAATCATATCCGAAGTATCTTGGACCTGCCGTTTCGATGCCTTTTTCCGTTCTCCATTTTTCATGAGCAGGCAGTCCGATCACACGTACCCGCTTTCCGTACTTCAGGCTTTCCGTCGTCACGGGCAGCAGGGTTTCGTAATCGACCAGACAGATCAAATCCGGCGTGATTGCAGCCACTTGACCATTCAATTCGGCAACCAGATTTTCATTTTGAAAATGAACCTTCATCTCTCCGGCTTTAAACGCTTCGATCCCTTCGAGATGCATGCGGCCGAGGTTAAATCCTCCCTTGGTTTCCCGGATGACGTCCACGATTTTGCCTTGGAAAAGCTCATAGCCGGACACCAGCTTCAGCAGTTCCTGAAGCTTGTCTTTCGCGTCCCGGTTCTTCATGGTAATGATGGCTCCAATTTGTTCGGACAGGGTCACGATATGATGAACGCCGCTTTGCTTGATTTGAGCACCCGTGGCCGGATACAGGCTGACTAAAGCACTCGCCCCCATCTCGACCGTAGCCACTCTTGCGAGCCGCTCCGTCCAGTGATTATCGATGGTCTCAAAGATGCCGATATTCCCTTTTTCATCCGAAATCGCCATCGGCGTCGCCGGTATGCCGTCCAGGTTAAACGTCACCATCTGAAGCTCCGGGAATGCCCGGCCCATACCGTCGCAATCGATCAGGGGCAATCCCAGCTGAGCCGCAACGACGATGGGAATCATCGAATTAACGCCCCCGGCTTCCATTGGAAACGTACCGGCGATCTGTTCTTTCCCCAAGTAATTCGCTAATTTCTGAAACACCTTCACGAATTCGTCCCCTTTAGGGAATTTCTCCACGAGTACGGAAGGCGCACCCATCATCGCGGCCGGAATGAAAAAGTCCTCATCCTGAATCTCATCGACCGAGTATAGTTTGACAGGTCCATGTTTCTGAATGGCCGAGAGAGCCATCAATTTGCCGATATAAGGGTCTCCCCCTCCACCGGTTCCTAAGAATGCGGCGCCGACGGCGATGTTCTCAACTGCTGCTTGATCTATTAATCTCATTCACGTTTCCTCCAATATGACAGTCTTATGAGCCGATAAACGATATCCTGCATAATACACGACAAAAGAAATGACAATCCCGATCAACGGCTGATTCGGCACCTGCGGCAAGCTTGGGAAGAAGGACAACACGACCGGGGTGCAAGCAATGAGCGCGCCTACAAGCCAGGAAGCAACGCCCAGTATATTGACCCCTTCGACCTCCTGCCAGCGCTTCTTATCACCTCTGCCAAGCACCCAATAAGAGGCGATCATCACGCCTGCCACCGGCGGAATCATGGCCGACAGGATGGACATGATCGGAGTAAAATAGTTGAGAATGCCGACGACGGCGAGTACGGTCCCGATCGCTCCCGCGATGCCGACAGCCCACTTTTCCTTCTCCTTCGATACGTTGAACACATTAATCAAGGCAATTCCGCCCGAAATGGCGTTCACGAGGTTCGTCTTCCATGTGGCCAGGATTAAGACCACACCGCCAATAAACGGAGTCGTGATACTCAAAAAGGTTGCCGTAATATCGCTGGTCTGGTAAGCGATCGTCAAGACCGCTCCTGCACCGATCATCAGCAAGCCTGCAGGGATAATGCCAAAAAGAGCGGCTTTCAGGACATCGGACCGTTTACCCGAAAATTGTGAGTAATCCCCTGCGATGACAGCGCCTAGGGCGAATGAACCCAAGGTGACCGCAAGGCCATCTGTAAAGGTCATTGCTCCTTCGGGCTTGTAATGCTGAATGACCTGAAGGGAGTTACCGGTTAAAGCTTCGATCAGCCCATATAGGCTGATTCCCACTAACAAAGGTACCGCGATATAGCTGATCACCCGCAGCACTTTAACACCATAGACGGCAGAAACGACCATGACGAAACCGCAAATGAGAGATGCCAACGGCACCGGGATGTTCATGCCGGATACGGCCAACAAATTGGCTAATGCCGCACCGCACACATTCGCCTGGATACCGAACCATCCCAGGCACGCAATGGCGAGGATGATGGATAGAATCGTCCGTGATCCTTTTTTGCCAAATACCTGGCCTGCCACCTGCACTGTCGGTCTTCCCAAATCGGTGCTTTGAATGCCCTGCAAAATCATGAGCAGCACAATGATCGAGTACCCTGCGAGCGTGACGAGCAGTGCTTTCGATAATCCCATGCCGGCAATCAGCGTATTTCCTACGAGCAAGCTCGGGATGCTGATGACCGCTCCGGCCCAGATGATCCCTAGACTGAACCAGGATTGATGTTTTTTAACGGTATTCATAGGATCCCTCCACCCTGATTCGTTCGAATTGTTTTATTCATTGTAAAAGAAAGCACAGGAGG
This sequence comes from Paenibacillus sp. SAFN-054, assembly GCF_051966755.1. Classification (NCBI taxonomy): domain Bacteria; kingdom Bacillati; phylum Bacillota; class Bacilli; order Caryophanales; family Paenibacillaceae; genus Paenibacillus; species Paenibacillus sp. SAFN-054. The sequence goes on along the minus strand of NZ_JBQCKS010000001.1, from coordinate 483,646 downwards.
CCGTCTTTTTCAGAAAACAAAAAAAAATCCGATGTTTTTGTCGGATTGGACAAAACATCGGAACTTGGGTTCAGGTATGGATAAGACGATAGACCATGCAGGCGGTATACACATCGTACGATTCTGAATTGATCGTTACATCGTAACCGATGAGCTCGCAAATTTTTTTGATGCGATATTTTACGGTATTTTTGTGTACGAACAACAGCTTGCTGCAGTCATCCATATTTCCTTTCGCATCCAGAAGAAAAGTCATCAGGGTTTGCAAAGCGTCCGGGTCGTCCATGATCGGCTCCATAACGGACAAGCATTCTTCGGTGACCTCTTCCCCTTGCTTGCTGAAGTCGATGGCCCGTTTCATGTTCCGGACTTCAGCAGCGGTATACAGCTTGCGGTGATGATAGATGCGGTGAACTTCTTTGGAGACCTCGTGGACGAGCTGGTACATTCGTCTTACATCCTGCGTGTTCCGCATCCTTGGGGAGTAGACGATGCTTGATATTTCACCGATGAGACTCGTCGCTTCAATATATTCTGCTGCAATTTCAAACTCATTGTATTTATAGGAGCAGTTTCCCAGCAATACGACAATCCCATGATCAATCGTCTGAATGACGGCGGTTTTATAATATTGGGAGAGATATGCTTTCAGATCTTCCCGGATTCTCTTCTCCTCCGACAGATCTCGGATATAAATGAGCCACATCATTTGGATGGCGGATACGTCGATATGAAGCAAATGGGCCAATCTGCGCATTTTTTCGCTCTCATCATTCACGATCGCCTTAACCAGAGCATATTCGCTGACCTCGTTATGCTTGTCTCCCCACAAATTGATGGCCACCTGCACCACCTCGCTGATCTGATCCATCGTCTTCGGTGGCAGCTTCGTGTTTTCTTTGATGAGAAACAGATAGAGGGTCTCCCCGTTTTTCTGATGAACACGTTTGTATTCAACAAAGCAGGACGTATTCAGCTCGCCTTCCCCCATTCTGCCGTTCAGAATGGCTGGCGCCATGGACCGGATCAGATCGGCCACATCGAGCGATGAATTACGCGGCCACATGATGCGATTGATGATATCCAGGTTGCTGTTTGTCAGCACGATGTTCGCCTTCATCCGGTCTGACAGCAGCTTCAGGGTAATTTCAACGCTCCGCAAATGTTCCGGCAGCAGCGAAACCTTTTCCAGTGATTCATTGACGAAATGCTCATTCACATTCTGATTGCTGACGATCGCCTCCATGACTTCATAAATGACTTCATTATACCGGAGGGAGTAATCGTTTCTCGGCATGCAGATGATAATAAAATTCAGGGATTCGGCCAGCTCGAGCACTTCATCGGCGATATCCGGCATCACAATGCCGACATAGTACAGAATCAGTCCCACTTCACCCAGGTCATGCAGATATTGAACCGTTCTGCACTGCTGCTCCACGCTATCCTTAATGGAATAGAAAGAACTGATGACCAGCTCTTCGGCATACCACTCTTCTTGAACAGTTTGAATAATTCGCGAAAAGAAATTGACATCCGCCACCTCTAATACCGATAAAGAGGAGACGGTCTGATGAAGCCTGCTTGTTCCGGCAACCACCTCAGCTCCTCTAAACGAGGGCAGGTGAAGTAAGTCCTTTACGGTTACTGCCAATTCGATCACCACTTTTTGTTCGATTCATGCTGCTTACATTAGTATACCCCTCGTATCATAAACAACCAAGGCACGATCCTTTTCCATGTATGAAATGAGCATTTTACTCTACCAATCGCTGCTACGGATAACGTGAGTTTCACAGGAGAGTATTTCTTTTGGGCGAATTTCATTCCTGATTATAAGAATCGTATGCCTTCGCCCTTTCCCGTCCGTTCCGGTCTCATACCTAAGCCTATATGAACAACGCCTATCTCCTTTGTATTAAAAACAAAATAACCGCGCACCTCATGATGTTTGTAGACAACATAGTATGAAAAACCTCGTTGTTTCTCATCCAAAAAATCTTTTAAATCCTCTGGATCCGCCGCCATATCATAAAAAGAGTACTCATCTTCATACTTCCAATGGTACGCAATCCATTCTGCCTGTTCTTGCGTCATGGTTTGGAATAAATAGGTCAAAACGCTGCCCCCGTTCGTCCCAATTAAAGTTATGTTATGTACTTGGTAGAGTTAATCTTACGCATAAAGGGAGTCCATAGAAACAAAGAACATGTTTTGTCCTGGATTATAGCAAATAATTATTTTCTTCATTGGCCGGTTGTAGCGTTCTTATTTCATATGTTTTGCTTCCTGATGCAATCAAAGGATCAGAATTTGCAATGTTTGTTGCTTCAATTAAATCCTTCGCCAGAATAATGACCATCCCTCCCGGATAATCCGTAAAAGGGCCACAGAGTACAAGTTTTCCTTGTGATTCCAGACCTTTTAAATATTCCACATGACGCTCGATGATTTCTTTCGTTAACGGCTTCAGATTGTTCATTAAATAAATAAATGTCATCCATACTCCCTCCTTTTCTAAAGTCAGCGCTCTCTCAAGCACTTTTAACTTACACCTTGCTCAGTTTTTCAATAGCTTGATCTTCACCAGGCAGGAAAAATATATCCCTTCCATGATTGCATTCATATATAAAATCCTTAAGACTCTTGCTTGAATAGATGGAGAAATCACCAATGATTGCAATTTTAGTCTGATAATTGATGAACTTTTGAAGAATCTCTCCGGCAAGGCGTGTTCTTAAATCAAAAAAGTCGTCACATACCGCAGATTGTTCTACAATGATACGATTGCAATCCACTTCATAGCTGACCGTGGCCAAGAGATCCAGCGCAGACTGAACATCCGTTATGATCTTTTCGTTGCTGACCACATAAGCGATTCCTACGCCATTGGCATTGATTTTTCTTATATTCATACGCTACCTCCAGTTTATCCGTTCGTTTGCACAACCGACTCAAATCTCGGCAGACGATAAACTCTTTTTAGACTCATACATGATATGTTTCGCTTTAATCCCAGATCCGGTCCAATTGATCTGAGTACAACAAAATCGCCTTCTTATAGCTCCGTATCCCCTCATCGCTGCTTGTCTCTGCTAATTGCTTGAATAATATGGACATGGCCTCACCGTATGCCCTCTGATTGTATAGAACCATGGCATAAAAAACCTGATATTCTCTTCGCTCTGGAAATTCTCTCATGGCCTGCTCAAATATGAATTGGGCATCCTCGTACATTCCCAAAGTTCTATACGTACTTCCAAGTCCTAATAATGCGCCTTGTTTTTCCTCTGCCTGCAACCCCAGCTCCAGAGATTTCTTATAAAAAGGTACGGCTTCACGTTCTAATCCAAGAATGTCATGAATCCAGGCACATTGATACCAAACAGAGGGATTCAACGGTTGTTCATCGAGTAACTCAAGCCATTGAGATCGCGCCTCTTCGAATTTTCCTGATTTTCTTAATTGAACTGCCTCTTCGAATTTATTCATAAGATCCATCCTTTATAAGCGCTGAGCCACTAATAAAAATTCAAATGCATCATTCGTTCGGTAATCGATGTCCAAATTCTCGAGCAATTCATTACACCATCCCTGCTAAACATGTAAGCCTCCTGTGTAAGCTGAATTGATTTGTATGCATTTTCTATCCCGTAAGGACCAATAACCCGCCTAAAGAATCAAAGATTTCAAACTCAAGCCTTTTTTGCAAAAGACAAGCCTTTCTCTTCGAGTGCTCTGCGAATTGTAGCCACAGCTTTGGGTCCCACGCCATGAAGTTTGAGAATTTCTGACTCACTAATGTTTGTGAATTGTTCCAGATGCTGATACCCGGCATGGGTGAGTGCGCGCATTGCCGGTTTGCCTATGTTATTTGGTATGTCGGTTACAATACTTTCCGTCTGATTTGATTCTTCCACCATTCATCACCCTCATCGATTTTATAGATGTAATCTGTTTTCAAGTTAAATCCGGATCATATGTTTTTCATAAAATACGATTGTCATTTTGTCATTGATTTGTTTGGATTCTCCCGTGTTTCTGTATCCTAGTTTTTCATAAAGATAACAATTACCTTTCTATTGTAAGATCGTATCCAATTCCCATATTAGCGCATCAGCATACGAATCTTCTATCATACGAAAGACCTTTTGAGCAATGCCCTTTCCTTGATAATCAGGTAATATAAAAATAGGGCTTACTCGATAGGTTCTATTGGCTTTCTTTACAATTCGGATTGCACCTACGGGAACGCCATAGCTATTTATAATGTAATAGTCCATAACGGACTGATTTAACCGCTCTATAATTCGTTCCAATGATTCATTTCCAGGGCTGGTTTCATAATCTTGATATTTTTTCAGTAACGAATCAAATGCTTGAACTTGCATCTCATGTATGATTACTGCTTCATGAAGACTGGCCCTGAATAAAGTAATTTCCATGAATCCGCTCCTTTCCATTTTTAGCGGGTCAGTCATTGCTAAGATGCGATCTAAGAATAATATCCGCCTTTTAATAAATAGGTTTCTGTCTATCTATAGTGTTTGTCGATCTTACTAACTGCCCTGTTTGTTAATGGCATTTCTAAAATCATTTTGTACTCCCCATATTTCTTGAATAGGAACTGCTTTTTTATGGCAGTTTTCAATTTCCTTGCCTTGCTCTGTCCACAAATATGGGAATACGGATATCCCTTGATCGCTATTTAATTCACTCACGTCTTCTCTCCAGTTCCTCCATCGAAAGGTTTCGTAATAGGTATTCAGATCACCGTGTAATACCCAATAGATAAAATCCGTATACCCTTTACCCGTGTCTTCCCACTCCAAAGTGTCCGGCGCAAAATAATAAATATGACGAGTACTCTGATCAAATTCTCCTGCATTTATAGCAAAAATACCTCCAACCACATCATAAGCAACAACGAATCCTTCTTCGAGAAGCGATTGGTGTCTGTTATGAATCAAAGAGCCAAATATCTCAGGGTGTCCGGAACCAAGTATGTACAGCCAACCATGATCAACAACTAAACCACCACACTCCAGGGCAATGGCCCCCATCGTCGATTTATTGGTAATTTGCAGACGATGGAGTGTTTCTTCACCTTCCGCTTTAGTGTTCTCAAGGATATGGATATGGGCTTCTGAATCACGCATCCACTCTTGAATCATCGTCCATGCGTTATCTTCAACAATAAGTTCCTCCATATTTTTCATACATCTCACTCCTTATTTATTCTTCCAACTCATTTTCTTATCGGCTTATTCCTGTATTGAAGCTCCCTTCCAGTTTACCACTATATCCCACCTCCTCTCACCTTTTCTCATAACAAAAAGCCCCTCCACGATAGCTTACGCTATCCCGGAGGAGCTTCTCATGTCCATATGTAGGCTGCGTTATCAATCCACGAAGAAATCAGGTTCCGGTCTGATCTTGGTCTTGAGCTGTCTGAGGTTGTACTCCATCTTGAGCACGATATCCTCGATTTGCTTCGGATCGATCGCGAAACGGTCAGGTTCAGGGCGGGAGCTTGACTTCATTTCGCGCAGTGCGAGCTGCTGCTCCTGCCATTTATCCATCAAATCTGAGATGGTCGCGTAAAAACGTTCATAATCGCTAATAATTTCATCCAGGTAGGAATCCACCTCTTCCGGATCGTACCCCCGAAGCTTTGTTGTAAATACCTTTTCGTGAATCGAAAGAGCATCCAATTGTATCCCCAGCTGCTTGAACAGCTTTCTCTGTTTATCCAGTCGGCGCTGCATATGTTCATCCATTGCCAATACCTCCAAATCGGTTGCTACGCTAAGGTAATCCTTATATAATATACATCCCCTTTATTTTTTATATCACAACCAGCGTGAATATGAAAATGGTTCGGTGCTTTTTTGGAGAATGTTCCAAAGAAATGGGCCGGTTTCGCTCAGGTTTTCCCAGACATTGACTTATACCGGGATTGTGGTAGTATCAATACATGAGTACATATTCATATGTTAGTGTAAATTCAACCACATACTATCTTTTGCAGGAGGTCGTTTATCATGTCGGCATCGCATGCCCATCATCATGAACATCATGAAGGCCACAGCCATCATCACGGGCCGGCCAGCTACAACAAAGCATTTCTGTTCGGAATCATCCTGAATACCCTGTTTGTTATTGTGGAAGCCGCGTATGGCTATCTCAGCCATTCCTTGTCCCTTGTCGCGGATGCCGGCCATAATTTAAGCGATGTGCTTGCACTCATCTTGGCTTGGGCAGCCAGCCTGCTCTCCAAAAAGCTGCCAACAGAGCGCAGAACCTACGGCTACCGCCGTTCCTCCATCTTGGCGGCTTTGTTTAACGCCATTTTTCTGCTGGCAGCCATCTTCATCATTGCCTGGGAGGCGATCCAGCGTTTCGCGAATCCCGAGCCCGTCACCGGGTCAACGGTCATTTGGGTGGCTGCGGTAGGCATTGCGATTAATGCTGCGACCGCGCTTCTCTTTCTCTCGGGACGAAAAGGCGACCTCAACGTACGCGGCGCATTCCTGCACATGGCTGCGGACGCCGGTGTTTCCCTAGGGGTAGTCATCGCAGGCATCGTCATCATGTTCACGGGCTGGCTGTGGCTTGATCCAGTCGTCAGCCTGCTGATTGTGGTCGTCATCTTCATCAGCACATGGGGCCTGCTGAAGGATTCGCTGAACATGGCGCTTGACAGCGTGCCTCCCGAAATTGACGCAGCGGCCATCCGCAGCTATCTATCAACCCTCCCGAATGTAACGAACGTGCACGATCTGCACATTTGGGGCATGAGTACGACGGAAACCGCGCTCACAGTACACCTGGTCGTCTCTGTAACGGGCAACAATGATCAGATCATACAGCAGGCGGTTCAGGATCTCCATGATCAGTTCGGCATTGAACACCCGACGATTCAGATTGAGAATGGGACGTACCCTTGCCGTCTCGCTGGTGAAGACACGCTATAACTTTTGGGAATAGGGCCATTGCCATACGCTCCCGTGATTGTTCCGCATCACTTTCGGGTAAGGAAACTGTACAGACACTTATCCTAAACATGCGGAAGGGAGTTTTACACATGAGCCATTTAAGCAAAGCTCAGCTCCAGGAGCTCAAACATACACTTCTTGAGGAAAAGAAAGATCTGGAGCGACATTTTACGGCAAACGGAGAAGAAAACACTGCCCTGGGTGAATCGCTGAACGACTCCACCGGGGAACTGTCTAGCGTGGACAATCATCCTGCCGATCAGGGGACGGAAGTATTCGAACGCGAACGGGATCTGGCCATTAATGATTCGCTGAACGACGAACTGGATCAGATTCATGCCGCCCTGGAACGCATAGATCAAGGAACATACGGCATATGCGAGGTATGCGGCAAGGACATTCCTTTCGAACGCTTGGAAGCCATACCGTACACCGCATACTGTGTGAACGATACGCCGGAGCGCTCCCTGCGAAATGACCGTCCCGTCGAGGAGCAAGTGATTACTCCGCCGCCAACCGGAGCAGGTGAAGGACGCCAGGAGTATGACCGACGGTTTGACGACGCGGATGCCTGGGAAACCGTTGAAGAGTACGGAACCTCCAATACCCCCGCGATGGCGGCCAAACGCGACGTAAAGGATTATGACGACGGCATGTAATAACAACGATAACAACGATACACGCAGAACAAAACCCGGTCACTCCTCTGGAGAGACCGGGTTTCTTGTCTTCATCATTATTGTCAGTCCGCCGAGATGGCAACCCTCGTCTTGGTTCGCGCTGCTTCCATGCATGCGTCGATCACCTTCATGTTCAAGACAGCATCCATCGGGCCGAAAGGAAGCATTTCATCATCCAGCACCGCATCGGCCAAAGCGTCCGCCTCGAGCGAGAAGGAGTTAAAGACGCCGAGGCGCTCCTCTCTCCGCGTATCTCCGACATGCACGATCAATTGCGGCGGTTCTTCATCATGCTCCCAGCCGAATGCAAGCGGCAGTTCAATTTGTCCTTTGCTGCCCATCACCTCGAGTTTGCAATGCGGAGAAGCCGACATGCCGCATTCGAAGGTCACGGACACGTCCCCCGGAAACTCAAGCAGACCCGAAGCCATTAAGTCGACTTCAAATTCGGGAGAGAACATCGCTTGCACGGAAGCCGAAACCGGTTCTTCCCTCAAGATCATTCTCGCTGCTGAAATGGGGTAACAGCCCACATCATATAACGACCCGCCGCCCATATGCTTTTGGTACCTTACATTCTTCTTGTCTTGAATATCGTTGTAGGTGAAGCAGCCGTGTATCGCCCGAATCTCCCCAATTTCCCCGCCTTCCACGATCTCACGGATCCGGCGGTGCTTGGGATGGTAACGATACATGAATGCCTCTGCAAAAATAACGCCCGCATCGCGGCATGCTTCAACCATATCTCTTGCTTCCTCCGCATTCAAAGCCGCAGGCTTCTCGCATAACACATGCTTGCCCGCTTTCGCGGCCTTGAGAGTCCATTCCTTGTGCAGATGGTTCGGAAGCGGAATATATACCGCATCGACTTCCGGATCCTTCAGCAGTTCCTCATAGCTGCCGTAGGAGACAGGAATATCGAACTTTTCCGCCACCTCTGCTGCCTTTGACGACTCCCTGCTGGCAATCGCCTGCACGATGCATTTACGCGAGCCCTGAACGCCGGGAATAAAAGCGGTCTGGGCGATGCTGGCCGTGCCAAGTATTCCAAAGCGAAGCTTCTTTTCCATCATCCCTTCTCCTCCTTCAGTCTTTGAGTTATCCGTTAATAGTTGTCCTTGACCGCCTTATTCAGCATGCCCAGACAGCGATCCAAATCGGTCTTGACCTGCTTTTTGTACAGCTTGGCCTTTTCGGGACCGTCATCGGTAAAGTGATAAAGTACAATTTCCTGAAAATCCACCCGTGGATCATTGCCCTTGAGCTGCTTGGTCCGGTAAAATACACCTTCCTGCACCAGCTCATGCAGCGCCCGGTATATCTCGCTTTGCGGAGGATTGTAGCCGAAGCTTTTGAACTCCTGCCTCATCTCCTCCAGCATTTGATACCCGTATCCCCGGTGCTGCTCGACCATCGTAATCAGATACGTCTTAATAAAAGCACGCTGGGCGATCATAAAAGCCACGCTTGTTTCCCCCTTTGCTTCTTTTCCTTCATTAACCAATTCAAATCCATTATAAACGACTATTTTCCAAATTGCATAGCATGTCATTTTCATGGTTAGGTTGTTGACCTTTTTGATACGGTATCGGTAAAGAGAAAGACAAAGATACATGAACTCAAGGCTGAGAAAGAACTAAACAAGGACATATCTTAACTATTATGAATTTTTCATATGTTGAAATATTAATTAGTTGGCGCCAAAAGAACCCGCCTTCGATTCATGTCGTTAACCTTCTTCTGGCGAAGAATTGACTTTAAGCGAAAAGCGGGCTTAATTGGATCAGTTTCTCTCTATGGAACGCATTGGAGTTTGTCCTTGAAGAGGAATCTGCCGTCTTTTTTGACCGAGTGAGGACACGCCCACCACCCATTTGCCAAAAGGCAGATAGGAGAGTGCGATCGTCAACCCGTAAGAAAGTACAATGCAAACCAGGAAGGTCATCAGCATGCGAAGCGTCACATTCCAGCCTCCGAATAGCCAATCGTCGATCCGGTAGCCTTGTCTTAGCATCAATGCATGCACGAGGTATGCTCCATACGAATATTTTCCGAGCATGTTCATTACATTTAAACCGGTCTGCCCGGACTGCTCTGTCTTCCTTTTCGACCACTCGTAGCACACGAAGATCGAGCTTACAAGAAATACGGTGATCAGCGGCCGCAGCAGATTTAGCTTATTAAATGTTATATGAAGCTCATCCTGCGCTCCAAAGCTTTGAACCGTAACATAGATGAAATAACCGAATAATGCGATGAAAACCGGCCAGTACACCTTCTTCCCCTTCTCAAGCCAGTGCTGCCAGCGGTCCGGGTACATGCCTGCGGCAGCGCCCAGAATAAAATAAATGAGAAAGTACAGTACGTTCCGGTCCGCATACTTCGTAAAAAACGGCGTAAGAAAAGGAAGGTCCTTTCTGGTCATCACATCGCCGATCTGAAACAGATGATCCAGGAGGAGCAGGCATAACAGACCTGCCACAGTCAATGCCGCAGCACGCCATTTAAACGGAATCCATGACGCAAATTTGCGCATGACGTACCTGAACACCGGAAACAGCAGGTAAAATTGAAAAATCATGACGATGTACCAGAGATGATAGCTGTTTTTTCCCGTGAAAAGCATCATAACCCATTGACCTGCCTGACTTATATCCCAGGCGTGACTCACCAAAAAGTAAACAGCCGACCAGATGATATAGGGAACAAGAATATCCATAAACCGTTTGCGAATAAAAGTAAAATAGTTTATTCTGCCGTCGTAATTATAGAAAAGCACGAGACCTGTTATAAAAATGAACACAGGAACGGCAAACTTGCTCGCCATCAGCAGCACGGTCATGATGACGCCGTCCTCCATTTTCACTCCGTCCACCACGGAATAATGGGCTATCGCATGCTGGAGCGCGACGGCCAGGAAGGCCATGCCGCGAAGCAGCTCCAATTCCCGTATCCGCGCCTTTTTCGGCATAATCTCACTCCCGTCCTGATTAAGAAAGCTTCATTCACATATAAACCTCTAGGGGCACCTCTTAAACGAAAAAAAGAGCGCCAGCCAGACTATATCATCTGACGCGCTCTTTTGACAAATGGTTTTAATATTTTTTGGGGATCAGTCCATAGTTTACCCGCTCCGGCACTTCAATGACGAACATGCGGAGAGGCTCGCTTGCGGCATGCAGGGTGAAGGTTTCATCCACATCCGAGTTCAGCAGCATAAAGTCCCGCGGATGGAAAGCTTCCCTGCGTTCGGCTCCCGATTCCCAGCTTCCCGCTCCGCTGACGGACAGAGCTGCCAGCGTTTTTCCTTTCTGAAGGTGATGCGAGTACTGATGTCCCGGCTGCAGTTCAATATCCCACATGCGTGCTTCCGCGGTCAGTTGAATGGGAGAGCCTTCGCCCAGGACTTGCTTCGCCTGTACCCCTTCCTCCCGGTAAACCGGAAACTCCTCATGGTCAAACTGCACATAGGACGGCTGTTTCTTCGCCTCCAGCTGCAAGTCAGGCTCAAACCAGATTTGGAAACCCTCCATATCCGGTCCGAAGAACCTCTCCTCATGGCTGACGCCGCTGCCTGCTTTAATAACCTGGGCACCCCCTTCACCCACGCTGCTGCGTGTTCCAAGAGAATCACCGTGCGCGGCCGTTCCTTTCAGCACATACGTCATGATTTCAAAACCGTAATGCGGATGGGACGGAATATAGCCTTCCTCTGGCGTATGCGCCCAAGCCCAGTAGAACAAGGGACCCACCCGGTTAATTACGGAGCCCTCCCCAGGGAAGCCGATCGGTTTTTGTTCCGTGATTCGGCCTCCGTCAAAAGCTCCCTTACCCTGCATCGCCGGTGTATATAAACGCATTCTCATTGAAATGTCCTCCTTCATGTTCAATTGGCTTGAGCGACTTTGTATTAGAACAAATGATAGGCGCCAGGACCCGTTAAAGCGACACCAACGACGACAGCGATCAGGATCAAATTGTATTCAAAGCCGTTTGAGGTGGCCCAGAATCCATTTTTACCGTGTACCGTCACGATGGCACCCAGCATCGTTAATGCAATCATGACTGCTGCTACTGGCGTCCATACGCCAGCCGCAAAGAGCAAACCGCCCAGAAGCTCAAACAAACCTGTGATGATTGCCGCCGGAAGCGCCGGTTTAACGTTCATTGAACCAAGCCAGCCGGCTGTTCCCTTCAAGCCGGGTCCTCCAAACCATCCGAACAGTTTTTGTGCCCCATGTCCTGCGAACGTCAATCCTACGATCAATCGAATAATTAACAAACCCCATGCGATCATATTTCATTCCTCCATTTATAATTCTTAATTTGATTTAGCTTTATTTCAAGATATAAGATTCTCTTGTACTCCGCTAATATTTCGTAAACTTGATCATCCTGATCTCTCCTGTATGCATCGTTTGTTTTATCTTGATTTAAAGATATATTATTTTTAGATATTAGTCAACCCCTTTTTATTTCGTTTCTTGTCATGGACGGATAGATCTTCCGGTGCTTGCGGATAATACACGAAAAGAATGGAGAATTCTCCTATGGAAAAAGAACCTGCCCCAGCATTTCAGGGCCTTCTCAGGCATGATACCCTGCAGTTGATTAAGCTCGAAACGTTGTATCCGTTGGTCTCCTGTCCGGAGCTCAAAGAGATGTTAACGAGGAACATGAAGATGAATAAGCAAGTCCTCGAGCTGTTGAGCAACCATTATTTTCAATAGATGAATTGAGCGGTTATAACCTGAAGAGGTGAAGGTATTGAATCCCGTGGTGGAAAGCCTGTTAGGCATGAAAGCTTTCAATGACCAATTCATAGCGGAAGAACTGCTGCTGAGCAACCGGCTTCGAATGACGATGCTCCTGGAGAGTCTGAAGTCTACAGCGGAGGAAGCTCTCGTGCAAGAGTTTCTGCTGCAGCTCACCTATGGTATCCGGCTGGAGCAGAGCCTGCTTGAACTGGGGCTGTCGAAGGAGTGGTTAACCGTGGACCCGAACGAGCAGCTGAAAAGGGATTTGAATTGGGCCAAAAAAGCCTGCCATCTTGCGCAGAAACGATAAGAAAAAAGCCTATCGACGTACTTTCAAAGGTGACAGAACGCGCTTTAGAGATGTTTTTCCTTAAGAGATAAGGATGTTTAGCCTTAAAAAAACCGGCCCTGCGGAGGCAGCAACCGGTTTGCTTTTCATGTATGTTTAATGAGGTTTGGAATCATCACTTGGAATACGGATGGTGTCATCGGTAATCAGGCCTAAATCATTATTATAGCGTTCAGCATTCAGCGAGCGGTTCTCCCGGAAAACATCATAGATCTCCCGATCTCTTCCCTCCGCGTTCACGATGACCAGAATTTTGCCTTTATCTACATAGTTTTCATAGTCCTTCGCTTCATCCTCCGGGATGCCGAGGCCGATCAAACCGCCCACCATGCCCCCGGCTCCCGCTCCTACAGCCAGCCCTGCCAGCGTTGCGGCGATCGGTCCTGCCGCCAGAATAGGTCCGATGCCCGGAATGGCCAGGGCTCCGATGCCCGCCAGAAGTCCGGTAACGCCTCCCAGCATGCCGCCTGTCGCCACCCCTGCCGCAACGCCTTCAGGCGCTTTCGTACCCGTATCCGCGGTAATCGACTCCAGATCCTCACGATCCTTCGTAATCACTGAAATATCCGTGGAAGGAAAGCCATAGCTCTGCAAGCCCTCAATGGCCCGGGAAGCCTCCTGCTCCGTTTCGAACACGCCTACGATTTTCTTCTCATCCATGACCCTTTCCTCCATTTCACTGTTTGTCTTCATATTACCCTCTTCCATAGAAAAACAAACAACATGAGAGCTGGGCATAGCGGCGCTTATTGCGGACGCGTTCTTCTCGTCGGAACGGCTTCAAGGGGATCATCCGGCCAGTAATGCTTCGGGTATCGTCCCTTTAAGTCCTTTTTCACTTCAAAATATCCGTTTCTCCAAAAGCTCGCCAGATCGGACGTAATTTGCACGGGGCGCTGCGCCGGTGACAAGAGATGAAGGGTCAGAGGAATTCTGCCGTGACCGATCGTGGGCGTTTCCTGCAGCCCGAACATTTCCTGCAGCTTGACAGCGAGCAGAGGTTGTCCCGGATTGCTGTAGTCCACTGCGATTCTTGATCCGCTGGGGACGGTGACGTGCGTCGGAATTTCGCGATCAAGGCGGGTTTTCTTGTCCCAGCCGATCGCTTGCTCCAGAACTGAAACGAGCTGCAGCTTCTGCAGATCGGATCGGTTCCTCATGCCGTGAAGATACGGATACAGCCATGTTTCGAGATTTCCGAGCAGCGCTTCGTCCTCCATATCAGGCCAGCTCGCATCCGCCGTATGCATCAGCTGAAGCCGCTGACGGAGCTGCTTGGCCTGCTTCGTCCAGGGGAGAATGCCCAGACCTTCACGCCGAATGCCTGAAATCAGGGCCGCTGCCACCTGCTCGGGATCAGGCTGATTTGCTTGCGATTCCCGCAGCAAAAGCGTTCCCAGCTTCACTTGGTTTCGCGCTTTGACGCCGCCGAGTGAAGAATCCCATTCGACAATCAGCTCTTCCGTGATCCCGTCTTGATGATACTGCAGCAGGTCATTCAGGCTTAGCGGAGCGGCCAGCAAAATTCTACCGTCCGCTCCTTTTTGATCATCGACGCTGCCAACGGTTAGATAGGCAGAACGGCTAAGCAGCTGAGCACGCGGCAGCTCTACGCCGCGACCCGATGTCAGCAGAAACTTGCCGTCGCCGCGGTTCTGCCCGATACGGTCGGGGTACGCGAAGGACAGCAATAGCCCAATCTTCTCGATATCCGGCTTCTGCACCGCAGCGATTCCCAGCTGCTTGCGAATATGCCTGCTTTCCAGCGCGATGCGATTTAACGCAGCTTCATCTGCCCCGGCAGCCGCCAAGCCCCTTAGCTCCCACAACGCTATGGCCTCGATGCGGCTCCGAAGGTCTGCGTCCCGCTCAACGGCATGGCCGCGGAACAGGTCACGCTCCTGTAATACCGCGGCCAGCATGGCACCAAGATCGCCGAGACCCATATCACCAGCGTGAAGCAGCATCGCCGACAACCGCGGGTGCATACCGAGCTCTGCCATCCGTTTGCCGCGCCCCGTGATGTTTCCATCGTGGCCCAGCGCGCCGAGACGCTGCAGCAGTTCTCTCCCGCGCTCGAAGGCCTCCTGAGGCGGCGGGTCAAGCCACAGCATGTCACCGGGATTTCGAACACCCCATGCGCTTAGTTCCAGCACCAGCGGCGCAAGGTCCGTCATCCGGATTTCGGGCTGATTCCGGATCCTCAAAAGATTCTGTGCTTCAGGGCTCCATAGCCGGTAAACGACACCGGGTGCCGTACGTCCCGCCCGGCCGCGTCGCTGGTCCGCGGAAGCCTGCGAAACCTGATCCGTTGCCAGATACGGCATTCCGGTTCTGGAAGAGAAGAGCTGCGTACGCATCAGCCCGCTATCGACCACGATCCGGACGCCTTCGATCGTCAAGCTTGTCTCTGCGATAGAGGTCGCCAGAACGATTTTACGCCGATTGCCCGGGTCCGGGCGCACGGCGGCATCCTGTTCTTGCTGCGACAGCTGTCCGTAGAGAGGCCGGATCACGGCCTCCGCGGGAAGCCCTCCTCGCATCAGCTCGGCGTGAAGCCTCCGGATTTCTCCGGCTCCGGGTAGAAAGGCCAGCACATCGCCCGGATGGGCAGCAGCAGCCTCACGAATGACATCTGCCATCTGGCGCTCCAGCCTCATCCCGGAAGACTGCGGCCTGTACAAAGTTTCCACGGGAAACTGCCTTCCCGGGCAGTTGACCACCGGAGCGCTGCCCAGGAGGGCGGCAACCGGCTCAGCTTCGAGAGTTGCCGACATAACCAGAATCCGGAGATCATCCCTTAGGACGGCTCTGGATTCCAAGGCAAGCGCCAAACCCAGGTCCCCTTGCAAATTCCGCTCATGAAATTCATCGAAAATGATCATCCCTACGCCTTCAAGCTCCGGGTCGCTTTGCAGCATTCGGGTTAAGATGCCCTCTGTGACCACCTCGATTTTTGTATTCCTGCCTGTCTTGCTGTCCATTCTCACGCGGTAGCCAACCGTTTCGCCGGTTTGTTCCCCGAGCATTCGAGCCATATAATCAGCAGCGGACCGCGCCGCCAGACGGCGTGGCTCCAGCATGATGATTTTGCGACCGGACAGCCAAGGCTCACCGAGGAAGGCAATAGGCACCTGTGTCGTCTTCCCCGCTCCCGGTTCGGCCACGAGAACGGCGGAAGTGCCCGATCTCAGGTTTGCCAGCAGTTCGGGCAGCACCCTTTGTATTGGTAGTTCATTCATCTTCTTCTCACCATGTCTTTCCGTCATATACTTGTCCTGTTTCCATTATAGAGCCCGTGAGCACTGGATATCCACGCCGGTTTGCTATAAAATGTACGAAGCCTTTACAAAGGAGACGATTTATGTGAGCCACAATCAACGTCCGGTGCGGGGCAGATTCGCACCGACGCCTTCAGGAGAGCTGCACATCGGCAACGCCTGGGCCGCTTTGCTCTCCTGGCTTCAAATCCGCTGCCTTGGCGGAACCTTCGTGCTGCGGATGGAGGATATTGATACCCAGCGCTCCCGGCCCCGCTTGGCAAGCCAAATCATAGATGATTTATACTGGCTCGGGCTGGACTGGGATGAAGGTCCGGATGTCGGCGGTCCATTCGGGCCCTACACGCAGAGTGAACGGATGGAATATTACGAGGCTGCTCTGAAGCGGCTTGATCGTCAAGGTCTCCTGTACCCTTGCTTTTGCAGCCGGGCCGATCTGCTCGCTGCCGCGAGCGCGCCTCACGGACTCTCTTCGGAAGGCCCTGCCTATCCGGGGACATGCCGAACCCTTTCGGACGAAGAGGCCGCTATTCACGCACGGATCAAGCAGCCTTCCTTGCGGTTTAAGGTGGATTCCAAGCACATTGCGTTTCATGACGGCATTGCCGGTCCGCAGGAATGGGATGCCGCAGCAGGCGGCGATTTCATTGTACGCAGAGCGGACGGCATGTTTTCTTACCAGCTTGCCGTCGTGGTGGATGATGACCTGATGCAAATCACGGATGTGCTGCGAGGCGCCGATCTCCTTGATTCGGTCCCCCGGCAGCTGATGCTCTACGAGGCGCTGGATCTTCATGCACCGACTTTCGCCCATGTCCCCTTATTCATCGGTCCGGATGGCAAACGGCTGGCCAAAAGGCACGGAGGAACCAGCCTCGCCTGGCTTCGCGAGCAGGGAACAGATGCAAGGCAGGTCGTCGGCTGGCTGATGTGGGTCGCCGGGCTTCAGCCGAAGCCGGAACCTTTATCCCCAAGGGAATGCATTCCGCATTTTCAGATGGATAAGCTTCCGTCCCAAGCCATCACGATAACGGATGAAATGCTTCAATCCCTGCATAAGCGATAACTTTATGCCAAAAACCTCTGTCTCAACCTTTGAAAAGGGTCAAGACAGAGGTTTTTGGAGTAAATGAACATGTTATTCATCCAGCAGTTTATCGCGCATTTGCTGCTCGTATTGGAGAAAGGCGGTGCTGCCGCTGAGTCCTCTTTGCTCCATCAGCAGCTGAAAGCGCAGCTTCTTTTCGGTGAACGTCCGGGACAGCTTCTCCTTTTCCCCGGCATTCTCGCAAACATGAATGAGTTGATGCAGCTTGACCAGTTCGCCCTGCAGCTGCATCTCTTCAGGTATCATTCCCGCATTCTTCATGATCTTATATGACATCCGCAGGTCTTCGGGAATATGAGAAAGATCCTCCAGCACAAGCGGTTTGCCCTTGCCAGCCAGATCCTTGAATTCCCCTTGGTCCACGGCCTGATGGATTCGTTGTTCAGCAAGCCAAGACATGATGCTCATTACCAGGCAGCCTCCCTCTGGAATAAGGTTTACTTCATCCATGTAATCATGGCTGGCGCGGAATGTCAAACGGAAGCAGAAAAGCCGTCCCCGCAATGGCGGAAACGGCTTTGGATAGGATGCGAGAGGATCTCCTTTAGCAGAGCAGGGATTCCGCTCCGTCGATAATGATCTGTGCCCCTGTAATATGGCAGGACTCATCCGACCCGAGGAACGCTACCAGGTCGGCCACGTTGGCCGGATCCCCGGGACCGTCGGCAAGCGGCTGCCGTCCTTCAGGGAATTGAATCGGGATGGTGATTTCCTTAAGCTCGTCCGTCTTTTTCGTACTCTGATCGATGTTGGTCGATATGGAGCCGGGACAGATCACGTTGACCCGGATCTTAAATTTGGCCAGCTCCAGCGCGGCCATCTTCGCGAAAGCAACCTGACCGGCCTTCGACGTGCTGTATGCAGACATTCCGAAGTTGGAAAACGTCCGGTTGCCATTGATGGAGCTCGTAATAATAACGCTGCCGCCTTGTTTTTTCAAATGAGGAATCGCGTACTTCACGGTCAGAAACGTACCGTTCAGATTGACGTTCAACGTTTGCTGCCAATCCTCCAGCTTCATGTCCTCGATCGGTGAGAGCACGCCGTTGATGCCTGCATTCGCAAACACGACATCGACCGTCCCGAACAATTCCACCGTTTCAAGCACCGCCTTTTCCACGCGTGCGGCATCAGAGGTATCCACGTCAAATGCGCGGGCCGCGCCGGGCCGGATGGCGTTGATTTCCGCTTCCGTCTGGGCGGTACGGTCATTCAGCAGATCGAACAAAGCCACATTGGCTCCCTCTGTAGCCATCTTGATGGCGGCCGCTTTCCCAATGCCGGAACCGGCTCCCGTCACAATCGCTGTTTTTCCTGTAAAACGCAGTTTATTTACCTGCTCCTGGCTCATTCGTATCTCTCCTTTGGGTTCCTGATTCTATTATGTTTCATCTGTCTCAAGATTACCCAAAAAGAGGAGGAGCTTAATCAGGTGCGGGAAACATTTTTATTGCTCCCGTCCGATGTGAACAAGGATGTGGGCACCCATGAATCACACAGCTTAGAAACGAAAAAGCCATGCTTTTCATCATCATGAAAAGCACAGCTTGATGAACACCATCATGATTGCCTACCACTGAAGCTCGAGAAATGCCGCATCATCCTGCAGTCCGCCTGTATGCGGCGCGTCAAGCAGCACTTGAATCTGTTCGTCCGGCAGCACCTGACGGATCGGATCCAGATCGTCCAGCCCGTCCGTATAAAGCTGTAGGCGCATTGGAATGCCGTACTCCAGACGGGTTTGATATACATGAGGAGCCCCTCCGACCGGTCCCGTCAATGTGGACCATCGTTCGGCGGTGAGCATGGTGGCATGAAAGTGCTCGCTGATCTCCGTGTTGTGCTTCCAAAAACGCAGCCGGGAATCACCCTGCCAAGCCATCCAGATCCTTCCGTGCTTCTTCCTGGCCTGCGGCAGCTCGATCCGGCCGCAGATATACATCGTTTGGCTGCCCAAACGCTGCTTATCTTCCAGTACTTCACGCAGCAGCGAAGGAACTCCTCCGGGCGGCGTCAGCTGCTGGAGCTGGTCCGATGCCGCACCGGTTATGTCCTTCATAAAGCGGGTAAAAGCAGCCGAGGACCACTCCCGGGTCGTTCCGAGCCAATCCAGCAGCGTGTTGCCGAGGAACCTCGCCGCGAAATCCCCTTGGTAGCTCTGGCCGACACCGTCACATAATACAAAGTTGCATGCATCGCCGGCAATTTGGACACCAACGAAATCCTGTCCCTTCTCCCCTTGGATCAGGCTTTCCATGGCGCGTCCGTAAGCATATCGGCAGGCAAAACGCCCTTGGTAAGATGAAAGCCGATGCTCGGAAGACTGGGAACTGACAAACGAAAAGCTGTCTTGGGTATCAGCCGTATTGGTTTTCATGGATTACCCCTTCCTACGCTCTGACCGGCGTTGCCGCCGACATTTGGAATCCGATGGACACAAGCTCCGCGCAGCTTCCCGGAAGCATCATCAAGGCTCCGGGAGCGAGCAGGTAATCGGCTTCTGCCAGCATCTCGCGATAGCTCTCCGGCAGCGGCGAGGACATGTTCCGCAGCTTGGATGCATGCTCGTCCTGCAGCTCAGTTTCCGGAAGTATCCCTTTCCATCGCCGCGGCTGTGGAATAGGCTGGTCAAGCATTCGATCGGAAATGAAAATATTCTCGACAAGCACGTTTCCATCCGGCACGCTCATACTCATAATGCGCCTAGCGATCGGCTCCGGATCGTCACCGGTTGCCACCCCGTCCGTCATATGGCAGACGAGCGGCGCCGGACAATCCTGCATGTGCGGTATCTCGGACTGGAGAATCCGTTCGGCTTGTCTGAAGGCTTTGGCCGAATCTGAGAATCTCTTGGGCGTCAGATCCGGCAGGGAGCCGACGGCAGCGATTTCGTCGATGCCCTTGATACCGTTCAAGAGGTCATAGACATCATCGCTGTAGGCCAAAATAGCTATCCGGTAACGAGGTGTAAGCCGGTTCCCCTTCGTGGAGCGAAATACCATTTGGCGTATGGCGAGTGATAAGGCTTCATAAACGACGTCGATCCGGCGCTTGTCATCCATCAGCATATTCATCGACGCACTGATGTCAATCAAATAGATAATAAGCGCGGGCGTGCGCTGGGAAGCCTGAATGGTATAATTCATCTTTTGATATAACTCCCCTTTGTGTATGATGAGTCGTGGCTAGATGTTAGGCAGCAGATAGTTTTTGTTGGCGAGAAACTTGTAAATGCCGTTCGCGCGTGTACTTGTTTTCCCTACCGTTCTGAAATATCTCGCATCCTGCTCATACAGGTTCGCAAAGCTTCTGGCGTATTCTCTGGCTTTCGCCACGTTGCCGCCCTTCTGAGCATTATACGCCTGGTTATAGTAAGCGATCAGGGAAACGACCTGCTTAGAGCGCTTTTGCTGGAGCGCTCTGGCCCTTGCTGCCGCCTCCTTGCGGGCCGCTTCCTCCTTGGCCTGCTGTATTTTCAGCTGCTTCTGATACGCCTCATATTTGGCTTGCTTGTCGTACATGTCCTGCAGACGCTTGCGTTCGGCTTCCTTTTTCTGTTGGCTGAGCTTCTGCTGAGCCAGGTATGCCTCATATTTGGCCTGCTTGTCGTACTGTTCCTGCAGCTTTTGTTTTTCGGCGGTTTGCTTGGCCAGGGCGGCAGCTTCTTCTGCCTGCTTGCGTTTTTGCTCCTCCAGCGCCTTTTTCCGCTTCGCTTCCTCCTGCTGCTTCTGCTCAGCCAGCATCGCTTCCGCCCGCTGTTTCGCTTCCGCTTGCTGTTTCGCAAGGGCTTCGCTGGCAGCGGCTTCCTTTTGGCGATTCTCCGCCCGGTCGGCCAGGATTTGATTCACCGTAAACCCGGAGCCACCGATCAGAATAATCGCCGCGATGCCAATCGCCATCCATTTGCGGTTACGATAGATCGGCACCCTTCCTTTTTCCTCTGCCTGAGGCTTCGGATTCAGCTGATCCTCCAGCCCCTGAATAGCGGCTTCAAGCTCAACCTGCATCGGCGAACCGGCAGGCACAAAATGATGCGCGGAGCGGTAAACTTCAAGCGCTCCTTTGAGATCCCCCTTCTGCTCCATCTCCCGGGCTTGGTTGAACAGACGGTTGACGACACCGCTGTCCGGCCCTTGAACTTTCCCGTTCATTTCCGGTGAAGGTGCAGGGAATGGGGGCTCTGCCTTTGAGGCCGATGATACCGCCGCAGCCACCTCAGCAGCTGCTTGCGGAGCCGCAGGCAACATGTCCTCTTCACCAGTCGGATCCGCTGCGATTTCAAATTCCCGCTGCATCAACTGTTCTTCATTAATGGAAGACAACGTAACGAGCCATTCTCCAAAGGTTGGGCAGCTGCTTACATCCTGGCTTTCCCAGGCACGTCCGAACAAATCAGCAACCTTGGCTCCCCAGTTCTGACTGAGCGACTTTTTCAGCACGAAATACCGTTCGCAAGGATTCTGCATTTCATGCTGGTCGAAGTAGCTTTCTCCCCAGGCTTTACCCACGACCTGCGGATCGCACCATCCAAGCATTTCCGCAAGAATGATGGCACCGGCGAAGCGGTCGGCATACGCGCTCCAGAGACCACTCTGTACTGTCCGGTGGGCCGCATATCCCGGCGAGCCCGTCAGCAGCACGTCCGGGCGGTCCATTTTCGGGCTGTACATCTGCTCCACATCTACTAGCTCGACGGCCGAGCTTTTTTCCGGTAGATCGACTTCAGAAAAAAACGGAAGCATCACGTTTGGAGCGGACAAATCACAGTGGGCGAGGCCGCGCTGCTCCATTCCGGAACCGATGCTGGCAAGCGCCTTTGCGAGCGAGAGACTCTCCGTGCGTTTGAGCTGCCGCTGGTCTGCGATGACATCAAACCAGGTTAATCCGTAGACCCAAGGCATCAACACTGCATACAGCAGGTCCGGATGTTCGGCTATGATTTCTCCGTTTCTTTCGGGAGTGAGCACGTCTCGATTGCAGACCTGCAAGCCCGGGCTTTCACTGTAAATCTCCATTGTTTCCGACTGATAAACCATCGCCGGAATACGAAATTTAGGAAAAAAGACCTTTAAAGCCTTCGCCTCTTGCGGCCCGCCTTCGACGGGAATGAGCTGATAGACAATTCCCTGCCTCCCAGCTTGGGCATAGGCCAAACCGGGTGCGGCCGGATGCTGGCCTACCGTATACGCTTTTCCGTTGATGTGAATCGTTTCCCCCGGATTAGGCTGAAAAGACATAGACATCCCCTCTCTTTATCCAAAAACAAAATCGACTGCAAGAAAACCGGGAGTCCATGAACACCCGGTTTCTTCGCATATATTTAGGATTCTTCGGATCCCGATATACTCTGTTCCTATGAAAATACACCTTAACGGGATTCGTCGACGGTGCGGAATTTCTGAGCAATGGCGGTCAGCTCTTGGCTGATGCTGTTCAAAATTTGAACGAATGATTGCATTTGCTTGCCTGCTTCCTGGAACTCTTGGAAGAAACGCTGTTTGGTCATACCTTCCCATTGTCCTTCCATGCCATGAATGGCCTGAGTCAAGCTGGAAACGATTTGTTGGCTTTGCTCACCGCTCTGCTTGAATTGATTCGCTACCTGATCGACCTGCTCGGGGGTAATTAAAATACGTCCTGCCATAATGTGCCTCCTTCAGTGTTCGGTTGAATTCTATTCTTTTCTTCAAGACTATACTGTAAATTGTCAGATTCTTCAAAAGTCGCTAGTCCTGATTCTTTATACCCGGATGTTATCCGATTGAAACATTTTCCAGAAGTCTCTGAAATCTTTCTTCCTCATCATTGGAAAATCCGGTGAACTCGATCTTGTCGATATCCTCATGATTGAACAAAAAAGTATAGTTGGGATCGATATATCCTTCCGGATAAACAACACCTAAATAATCATATAAGGTGCTGCTTTCCATTTGGATCTGCTTGCGCCCATAGATCATCAGCTTTTTTTGAGCGCCTTTGAGCAGAACTACCGATCCGAGCGGAAGCAAAGATTGCGTGTGTTCCCGTTCATCCATCGTTTGTTCAACCATCCTCTCTATTGACCATATGTACAAGTCTTGCTGGAGTCGCAGATCCTGCTAACCTCTTCTCTTCAGCAAAATATATTTATGCAAATTGCCGGCAAGCATCATATAGGCGAGCGCAAACAGCAGAAGCAGCATGATAATCAGCATCATTTTCATGCTGTACCCCCCGAATGTCTTGATCAGAATGCTTCCGATCAGAACACCTGCGCCCGAGCATGCCAGAATCAAGCCTTGGGATTTTCTCAGGCCCTTTTCTTCTCCAGTAAACGAATCTTGATTCTCGCGGAAATAGTAACCGCTATATAACAGTTTCATATGAATGACATACATCAGGCCGAATACGATGACATACCCTGCTCCGGTGAGGATCAGGAACCAAGGAGATGTCATGCCAAGCGTCGCATAAGCCAATTTATTCGCGGCAGCCGTAAAAGCTGCAGAACCCAATATGCCGAGTACGCCGAGAAAAAACAAATGGAATGTCTGCATCTTGCGGGGCGAAACCAGGATCATGAGCCCCAAAACATCAAGGACAACAAGCGGAACAAGCAGTATCCAAGCCCATATCGGAACAAAGGGATCGGCAAAGGCCAAAACGAGTAGCAGCAAATTGGGAAGCAGCAGCAGGCTGATGCTCTGGGATCGTATGATACGGAGCGGATATACTCCGCCAAAATCATCAATGGCACCTTGCTTGTGCTGTGGAACACTGCTGTTCAACGATCCCTCACCCCTTTGTTCATCTTCAGCCAAATAGCTTGCCCAGGCTGCCGAGCCTATCCTTCACCTGATCAGCAATCTCGCTCGCACCGCGGGATACCGCTTTGACCGAATCCGAAACGGCTTCATAGGTTTCCGTGGCCGCATGCCCGATCCCTTCCGCAGCTGCCTTCACGCCCTCTACGGTTCCATCGATGGCAGCATCAACGCCATCCACCGCATAGGTTTTGAGTGATTTGCCGTTAATCTCAATATCCGTAACCGCAGAAATCACGACACCGGAAGCAAGTCCGACAACCGCTCCGACCGCCGTACCTGCCACGGGAACCGCGGATCCGACGGCGGCTCCGATGGCAGCGCTGCTGGCCATCGTCCCAAGGCCAAGTCCTCCGTTGACGATGACGCTGGCCGCCGCGCGGGTCGCGCCGCCGCGCTCATAGTCCTGAAATCCCGAAACGCCTGTATCAAACAGAAGACCCGCGTAACCCAGTTTCCCACCGATTCCTTTGATCGACAAGGATTCCTTTGCAGCGATCTTGGGATCGACAAATTTCCACACCTGGGGATTCTTCGCTGCGTTATTCAGCGTATACCGCGTTCCGCGGATGCCTTCGTTCAACGCAAACGGTGAACGCGCTCCTTTGATTGTTGCAACAGAACCGTTATTTCGCATGTTAACGTTAAAGCCGCTTTTCACCATCGTTCCTAACATGAGAGCGCCATAGCCCATTGTGGCCCAGCCTGCCGGTGTCGGTCCCTGGTATCCCCAGCCGACATCGATCCCTTCATCGTTTTCGTTCTGCCCTTTTACGGCCATAACTGCGGAAGAAGGATTGGAAATCGGCACACTGCGTCCGCCGTAGCCTGGCAGAATCGAGGCTGCGCCCTGCATGCCCGCTGCCCTAAAGCTGGCCACCGGAGAACTGTACAAGGCTGCGCTCCCCAAAATGGAGTGCTGCTGCTGGTCTGCGGTTTGAAACTGCCCCGCCTTCTTGAGGACGTTTCTTCCCATTTCGCTGAGGAGGGCGTAAATCTGCTCTCCTTGCTGATTCGCTGCCTGCCACTGATTCAAGAGAGATTCACGGATAGAAGTTTCCCATATTAACGATCCTAAAGCCTGATTTAAAGAAGCAGTAATTTGGCGGATTTGCTCGCCGCTCTGCTCCAGCTGACGACTTAATGCCCGGAGTGCCTCCGGTTCAACAGAAATACGCACGGATCATCACCTTCCATCTGATTCTGCGGACTGCTTCAGCCATAGAAGCAGCATCTCTTGAAATTGTTGTTTACTGGCCGGACTGGCCATGAGCCAGTCCTGATCGCCGCTCATACTCATGCGGACAAGCCAGTTCATGGATTCATTCACGACGAATGCTGCATTTTGGGTCTCCCAATTGCTTCCGTTCCATGTGGATAAGTGCATTTCGCCTTCTGCCGTCCGGTATTTCAAACAGCGGGCCAGTGCAATCGAGCCTTCCATATCATTCGTCGCGACAGCGAGTTCATCGCTCAGTTCTTCGAGCGAAAGGGCAGACGCCCGGCTGTAGATGTCGCCGAATTTTTTCTTGGACAGCAGAAGGGCTGGCGTATCGGCCGGAGCATAGTCTTTCAGGTCCATTTCCTCGACCAGCTTGCCGCATGCTTCATCCACCGTGCCCAATTCATCCAGTTTATATTGGAAATCCTTTTCGGATTTACAGACTTGAACGACACGCTCATTGGTTGCGTGCAGGTAACCTTCAAAGGTTTCGTTGTTCTGCTTATACTTTAACCAGCAGGAGCGTTCAGCTAACCCTGCGATAGCCACCCGTGAGAAGACCTTGGGAGGCATGGCCAGCTCGACGCCGTTGTCCTCCTCCTCTATAAGGTAACCCTTTTCCAGAAGAGACGCTTTCGCGATATCCCATTCCTCCGCGATTTCCTCCGCCAGATATCCTTGAAACGGGTCCTCGATCCCCAATAGGCGATCCGAACCCAAAATTCCCGCCAGAAAAAAGAATTCCTTGTTATCCAGCGTGATTGTATCCTGTTTGGAAGCATGAATCGTCAACATTATGAGCCACCTCCCCTCAAACGACAACATGCCATCGGTCGCGAATTTCTGTGACCCAGTGATTGCTGTCCCATGGGTCGTTAAACGGAATTGCCGCTTTAACCCTGGCAAATTTCCGCTTAATGTAGTACCCTTGTCCCGGTGGAAGAATTTTCAAGCCGCCAGGAGCATGACCGGACTCCGAAAAAGGAATTCGAAAGAACGATAAATCATTAGGGTCTAAAGTCCCGAACAGAAATCCGCTTTGGCAAGATTTCACATCATTAAACCAATCCACCCCGAATGTCGGGAAATCGGCCGGAACGCCTGAGAGCAGTACGTGAACATTCCGGTCACGTCCCAGCCGCACAATCGATCCGAGCTGATCTTTTATCGTAAAGTCATTTAATTGTTTAGCTAAAATATCCGCATCGTCAATGACCAAAAGAATGGCAGGACCTTCATTCTCCTCGCTGCCGCGGCCCTGTACCTGCTCATATACCCGGCTGATCAGCATAGAGAGCTCTTCCTCGCGGGCTGCCGTGCCTTGCACGTGAGGGAGTTCCTTCATCTGCGATAGTCCACGGCTTCCGTAACGGGAATCTACCGTATACATATGCAGCTGCTCCGGAGAGTAATGATAGGCCAAGGACAGCATCCATGCAAGTAAAAACGATGTTTTTCCGCCTTCCATCGGACTTGCGACGATGAAATGGGGTCCTTCCCGCAGATCCAGCTCGAATGGCTCCAAATCATCTGTCAGCAGACCGACAGGCACCTTCAGGGAAGTTTTCCGATGATGCTCGGCATCAAAACCTGCCATGCACGGCATGAGGTCACGCAGGGCAATCCGTTCCGGCAGCTTCTCAATCTTCTGCACTTGTTCATGCGGATAATACCGAGCGATCAGCTGAATCTGGTTGCGGAGGCTGATTGAACGGCCGGCTTCGTCATCGCCGGCTGCCGGCAGCGCTGCCTGGAATTCAAGCGGAGGGATATGGCCCTTAACCAGGCCTCTTCCCGGAGGCATGCTACCCGGGTTTCTGGCCGGCCGGCCGACCGCATAATAATAATCCGCTGCGTCTGCAAGCTCAAATGTTGCCGCATGGGCTATATTGCTCCGCACCTTTTCGAATATATCCGAAATGCGGTTCGATGTAATTACAAACGTGATGCCTAGGTTACCGCCTTCGCGCATAATAAATTCAAGCATTTCATTCTCTTCCGGAAATGAATTCCGGAAATTCAGATAACCATCAATGACGACGAGGATTTGCGGAAGCTCGGCCGTTTGGGCTCTGCGGTACGCTACGGCTGTCTTTACCCCGGCTTCGGCGAACAATTCCTTGCGCCGGGATACTGTCTTAACCAGGAAGCGGAACAGCCGTTTGATCCGGTCATCCTCTTCGGCCATCATGACTCCGCCGATCTGAGGAAGCCCTGCAAAGTCGCGCATCATGCGGCCCATGTCCACGATGTAGCCGTTCCAGGCCTGCGGCGAGAAACGGCTCGCCAAAGACATCAGCAGCGTCTGCACGAACGTTGTTTTACCAAGTCCCGGCATGCCGTATACCGCCCAGTGACCCTGCTGAACCGAGATCTGGAGCGGTCTTTGACTCTGGTTCGGCAGATCGTCAATAATCCCCACCGTGCCCACAAGCTCTTGCGTATCCATACCGGCTATGCCTGTCAATTCCTCCAGCTCGAGCCGCTCCGGAAGCGGAGGCAGCCAAGGTCCTTGCAGCCGCGGGATGCCTGCTGCTTCAGCGGCTTCAGCCAGCTTGTCAATAAACACCTGAAGCTGCTTCGGCGGCTGCTCCATCTGCAAATTCGCAGCCGACATGCTGGTGGTCAGCAAATTCTCGCGTTTTCCGTTCAACGCGATTTCGGTCGGTACGATCCGGCCCGGGGAATCCGTTTGCTCCACATAAGGAGCTCCGCTCCAGGCAAACTGCATCTCCTCGAAAATTTCGTCGCTGCCTACCTGCAAGTATCCGCGTCCCGGCTTGTTGATCCAGGCCGCATTCGGAATTTTGAGCATATCCCGGCTGTCTCCCTCATCCTGCACGCGCAGGCAGATGCGGAACCTTGCGTTACTCCATATTTTATCGTCAACAACGCCAGCCGGTTTCTGAGTCGCAAGAATCAAATGAACCCCCAGCGTACGGCCTATGGCCGCAATGCTGATCAATTCATCCATGAACTCGGGCTGGTCTTTTTTGAGCTGTGCAAATTCATCGATAATGATGACCAGATGCGGAAGCGGCTCTCC
Organism: Paenibacillus sp. SAFN-054; assembly: GCF_051966755.1. Classification (NCBI taxonomy): domain Bacteria; kingdom Bacillati; phylum Bacillota; class Bacilli; order Caryophanales; family Paenibacillaceae; genus Paenibacillus; species Paenibacillus sp. SAFN-054. The sequence goes on along the minus strand of NZ_JBQCKS010000001.1, from coordinate 455,402 downwards.
GCCATCACGGCGGAGAAGCTTATAATATTCGTCAATATGCTGCAAATTGCCTGCATCATTGAGAAGCTTTTGGCGTCTGACCAGCTCCGCCTTGAGCGAAACCTTGGCTCTCTCCATCAAGCTGCTGCTTAAGTTCGTAATGGTCCCCACGACATGCGGCAGATCAATGAACGTATTCGACATGCCGCCGCCCTTGTAATCGATCAGCATGAATGCCAGGTCATGAGGATGGAATTCCGCGGACAGGGAGGCCACGATCGACTGAATGACCTCACTCTTTCCTGACCCGGTTGTTCCCGCGATAAGGCCATGCGGGCCATGACCCGCTCGTTCTATTTTATCATGAATATTCAAATTGATTTTTTTACCGCCGGCGCGCACACCGATCGGAACCGGCAAGCTGTCCGGGTAACGGTTGTTTCTCCAGCGCTGCTGCACATCCAAATCAGAGACGGTTTTCATGTTCATCATCTCGAATAGAGACAGGACATCCGGAATATCTGAAGCCAGGGAGCGTTTGAGGCGAACAGGTGCCATGTAACGCGACAATGCTTCCGCTCTCTCCAAGGTAAGGATATCCGGCACAAAGCTCATCTGGTCGAATGTGCCATCCTCGCGTTTCAAAGAGAAGTGGCCTTCCTCCTGACTTACATCCACGATCAAATGACACTGCATCGGCAGCGTCTCTTTGCGGTCAGACAATATGATGGTGCAGGCGTCGACATTCCCCGGCTCCTCGAGCAGAAGCGGAAGCAGCGGCTCTTCCTCGATCAGCTGGCTGCTCGACAAAAGAACCAGTTGAATCGGCAGTTCGGCCGTTTTCTTTTTCTGCTCGTTCCGCGACGTTTTCCGCCGCATCAAACGCTGAAACAGCTCATCAGCAAGCTGATGGGCGCTGCTCCGGCGGTCCGACATATACCGCTGGCTCCGCTGTTCGTCCCATGTATGCGGAAGCCACCGCATCCAGTCCCAGTCCTCGGCGTCCTTCTCTTCATAAAAGGCGGCGAGCTTCACTTCATCGGGAGAATGTCTCACAGCCATCTGAGCGATCATGACGCGCAGTGAATTCATGACCGCCTCGCGGTCCCCCACGATGCCGATCACCTTCGCCTGGAACAGCGGCAGGGCGATTGGAGCGTTCGAGACCGTTTCATATTCATCCGCAAGCTCCTGCGCCGCTTCAAGCAGCGGATCCTTTACATAACCGTCCGGACGTGGCGTCTTGATCTTCATGTAAAAGGGAAGACTGCCCGTTCCGACACGCGTATGCAGGAAATCGTCATCTTCGAAGGAACGTTCCCAGAGTACGCTGCTGCGGTTTTTGACAACATGAAAACAGACATCAGGATCACCGTGAACTTCAAAAAGCACGTTCACCTGTTCCTTATGCCCTAGAATGAATTCTTCCTTATGTTTATCCAATTCCGCATGATAAAGCCGAACCCGCTCCTTCAGCTGCTCCTTATACTTTTTCTTGTTGCCGAGGTAGACAAAGAAGGGAATGGTATACGAAGTAAGCATCATCATGACCGAAACCATCTGAAACATGATATAGTTGTTGTTGCCCATTTTGCCTGACAAGTTCATGTATATAAAAAACCCGATGCTGAATAACGTCATGACCGCCGGCAGCAGAATGGAAATCAGCGAAAATGACGGCTTGCTCGGTTCGTTCTGCGGCCTCAAAATCTCGATGTTCTCTTCTTTCAGCGTCGGCTTAATCCTTGGCGAGCGTTGATACAACACATTCACGATGCGTCAGCTCCTCCTTTAGCTTCCAAACGGTTCTATGTATTTTGTACGTGTTTTTTTGCCCAAAGTTGTTCTTTTAATCGCCCATTACCCCGTTTGACCCATCTTGAAACAGGCTTCTTTTCCCATACACCGGCGCCTCTTCTTCCGTGGTGGAAAAAGCACGCTGCAGCCTGATCCAGCAGCCCTCCCGTATGCCTGCTTCAGCGATATCCTGCGAATCGCGAACCGTAAACCAGAGGCCATCCGGAAATTTACCTTCCAATATATATTGCTGGCCTGCCCGCGGTGCTTCCCCGTAAACACGCATGCCAAGCATTTCTTTTAATTGAATGACTGGATAGTCGTCCGGCACATCAATATCGAACCAATCTCTCTCCTGGCGGCTTTTCAACACAGTCAGAATCAATATTCTACACCTCTCATCCCCTGCAAATCTATGATTCATAAGATAGAATTACTTCTATGATAATGTAACACTCGTGCATAAACATGTCAATTTGTGACAAATTAACTAGTTTAAATCATTCAAATTTGAAATAAAATAGGCGCAGAGAATCATTTCCATTTATTTTTTGTTCCTAATAGTGATAAAATAACCTTTTTCAAGTAAACTCTAAACGATACTTTCACTTTACCATTTTTCATCTTCATTGTAGGTTAATTTCTATGAATCTGTGAAAATTGTGTGCAATTTAAGTATTTATAAGCTTTTTTTAAGGTATTTTTAATAATCGGAGTTTACAATGCTACTATGGAATAACACGAATGAGGTGATTTTTCTATGAGAATGTTAATTAGCTTCCAAAACCAGCTGGTCCCAGTCTATTTCACTACCGAAAACAAACAATCTGTCCAAAAAATAATGAAGCTGCTAAGCGGCACCTTAGAAAATAAGATTCAGTATGGTAAAAGAGCGTTAAAGAAATGCCTGAATTCCTTAATCAGCATCGAAATCGAAGGCTCTGAAGCCATTTTGCACAGCAAAAGTGAAAATGACACGCTGGCACTGTCCCTCTACTAAGAGGGGCTTTTTTTTGCACAAAAAAGGAGCCTGTCAAGCAGGCTCCCAAAAAGATTCATTTCTGCATCGCTTTATTTGAAGGAATACCATTCCACTTTGTTTTGTGCTTTCTGAATTCGGATTTTGAACAGCTGCAGCAAACTGGATCGGGTATGCTCTTCCGGGCAGGAGTCCAGTTTTCTCAATATAAACCGATCAATGGACATATCAATCCTCTCCCTTAAGATTCATTCAGGAACTTTTTTCCTGTTTTAGATATTTACCCGCAAACCTGTTTTTTAATCACCCGCCGGTTAACGATGCAGCACCTGCTCCGCTTCCCGCGTCAGCAGCATCATCAGAATATAGATGACCACCATCGCGATCAGCAATAAAGCGCCCAAGACAATACCCAGAAAAGGAAGCAACGGGGCGAACAGCACGACGATAAACGCAGCAATCACAACGGAGAAATACCATCTCCAACGCTGGATCGCTTTGTTCTGGAATGCATGAAACCCTTTGCGGCCCGCCAGTTCACTGATCCCGTAGCACATATGAAAAACGATATACAGATTCAGGATGACCTCAACCAGCTGATACAGATAATTGAACAGCCATGCTCCGGGGGATGCCCATGTGATGACGAGCGATGCGACGGATAGGACGATCATGACGAGCGACATATTTTTCGCCAAGTGAAAATGCCGCGATTTGCTCTCCAGGTTCATGAACCCGAGAAAGAATAAAACATAGCCAATCACATCCGGCAACACATCGAAACCGTTAATCCGGATATCAATCAGGAACAGAAGTCCCCAAAACAAGTGTAAAAATCCCACTCCCTCCACCTCCCGCAAGCTTCCTACTATTATATATTGGTAGGGCAAGCCTAATTATAACTCCGCAGGAAAGCCTCTACATCCAATAAATGTAACTATTTATTGCATTGGTGAAACGACTTGATCATATGGATCATTCATCATGCATGCGGTTGTTCCAGAACGACGATTTGCGTCGTGCCGGTTCCTTCGCCGTCCGGTCCTTTCGGCTCACCTTCCGCTCGCTCCTCGCCTCCTTTTTCATTTGGAATTGAAGCTCGCGCTGCGTCTTGCGGTAATTCTGCAGCCTCTTCTCATCGAGTTCCCCAGACTCCAGTGCAGCCAGAACCGCGCAACCGGCTTCATTCCGATGCTGACAGTCCGCGAAACGGCACCCTTCGCCGATTGCCTCGATATCGGAAAATACCTGCTCCCAGCCGCCGCCGTCATCATCGTACAGCTGAAGCTCGCGCATTCCCGGCGTATCCACCAACAGCCCGCCCTGGGGCAGCAGGAACAGTTCGCGGTGAGTGGTCGTATGCCGTCCCCGGCTGTCGTCCTCTCGTATGCCTTGAGTCTTCTGCTCGATCGACTCCGCCAGCCAGTTCACGATCGTTGATTTGCCGCAGCCGGATGAGCCGGTTAACGCCACCGTCACGCCTTCTTTCAAGTAACCGATGACCGCTTCTTTTCCCTGATCCTCCATTGCACTCACCGCATGCACCGGTACGCCTGGGGCGATCAGCTCCATCTCTGCCGCCTTCACTTCGGGATCCCCGCATAAGTCGGCCTTGCTAAGCAAAATGATAGGAGTAACCCCGCTGTTCCAGGCCATAATGAGATAACGCTCCATTCTTCGCGGATTGTAATCGTCATTCAGCGACGTCACCAGGAACAGAATGTCGACATTGGACGCGATAATTTGTTCCTGTGCAGACTTGACGCCCGCCTTTTGCCTGGAAATGCAGGTTTGCCGGTCCAGAATGCCGTGAATGACGCATCGTTCCTCGCCATCCAGCCGTTGAAGCTCTACCCAGTCGCCTACAGCAGGATAGGTGCTTCCATTCAAGAGTGCATGCTTCATTTTGCCGGACATTTCGCCCCAAATCTCACCTTCCTCAGTGAACACCCGGTATTTCTGACCAAAATCGGCAAGAATCCGGCCTGGCCTGTGCAGGCTCCGTTCCTCCTTGCTCCATTCTTGTTCCCATCTTTCATTCCAACCGTATTTCATTAATTCGTTCAAATAAAAAGCCCCCTATAATCATTTCGATTTGTTTATATCCATAAAAAGAAATAAAGTACTGAGCATCAGCTTTATCTCATTTTTAGTAAAACCGTTAGAGATGTAACGTTGCTGTCTGCCTCCGTGCAGTAATCCTTTGTGAACGACAAAAACCCCGAAGCCAGAAGCTCCGGGGGGTTTACTTGCGCGGCACATGCGCAATAAAAAAGCCACGGAGACATTCAGTCTCCGCGGCATATCGAAAGAACACCTCATGCTGTGTTAGAACAGAGGAACCTTCTTGGGCCGTTGAAAGGAGACCGATACATGCAATAAGCGAACGACGGTGACAATTAATGTGTTGTTATTCATGTTTTATCGTCTCCTTTCCTGTCATATGCTGACATCATAACCAGTTTATTAAGCGCGTGTCAAGCCCTTTATTTCACGTTCTCCCAATTCGTCCACTGCTCACGTGGGTTCAGTTCATAAATTCCGTCTTCCCTGTACATGAACTGATGCATGATAAATTCCCGGCGAATCGTTGCAAAATCCTCGTGGAACTGTTTGATAAATTCATTGATTTCCTTTTCTGTATACTTGCGTCCCGGCTCCAGCTGCTCCACCACATGCTCCAAGGCAATCAGTTTTTTCTTATATTGGGCAGGAATCTGGCGCAAGCGCCCGTCCTTGGCAAAAAAATTGCGAAGAACCGCAGCTTTAACCTGCTCGTTCTCGGGTTCGATCATGTCCTTCCCTCCTTCCTTGAATATAAATTTCAGTGAAGCTTCTGCATGCTGCTGGATAAAATAGCGGTTCTGGGCAAAATATACCGTATTCTTGTCGCGCCGCTCCGTAATCAGTGCCGCTTCTCTAAGCTTCGCTGCGTGGTGGGTCACCGTCGGCTGAGAAATGTTCAATTTCTCAGCCAAAGTCTGGCCGTTCATTTCTCCTTCAGACAGCAGCAGCAAAATGCGGAGCCTCGTCGGATCTGCGAGTGCCTTGTGGTAATTCACGATCTTTTCAAGCTGCATATCATCACTTCCCGAATATAGAATAGGCTTCCGAAATCATAAAAGAAAAACTAATTTGATGTTTATCTAATTTGATGTTTGTTTAATTATATGATGATTGAATTCATATTGTCAATTCGCATTTCACATTTTTGTAAAGGTCCAATCCCGGGTGTGCGGCTGGTTTTTGTAAGTAAATTACGATACGATGGTAATTGAATTGTTTACAGTCAGAGGAGGAAGAAACGATGCAAGACGTCATCATTATCGGTGCGGGACCATGCGGATTGTCCGCCGCGATCGAATGCGAGCGCAGAGGGTTGTCCACCCGAATTATCGAGAAGTACAGCCTGGTGCATTCCATATTTTTATACCCCACCCACATGCAGTTTTTCAGCACAGCCGAGATGCTGGAGATCGGGGGCATCCCTTTCCCGACATCCAATGATAAACCATTCCGTTATGAGGCCCTTGCCTATTACCGGAAGGTTGCGGAGCATTATGGCCTGGCCATCTCGCAGTATGAAGAAGCCATGACGCTGGAGCGGAGACCCGATCAAACGTTTGTCGTAAAGACGGTTGACCGCAAAGGAAAGCATCATCAGTACGAAGCACGCCATGTCGTGATCTCTACCGGTTATTTTGATCATCCGAACTACATAGGAATTCCGGGAGAGGACCTTGAGAAAGTGACCCATTACTTCCGTGAAGCCCATCCATACAGCGGGATGAAGGTTGCAATTATCGGAGGGAGCAACTCTGCCGTCGATGCAGCCATGGAGCTGATCCGTGTCGGAGCTCAGATCGATATGATCTATCGCGGCGAAACGGTGTCTGAGAACATTAAGCCTTGGGTCCGTCCCGTATTCGAAGCGATGGTGACCAAAGGGAAAATCACCGTTCACGTGCAATCCCGCGTGACTGAAATTACTGAGGAGTCCGTCATCATCGAGAGCAAAAACGGGGAGACCAGCGAAATCGAAAATGACTTCGTGTTAGCCCTGACCGGCTTCCGTCCCGACCGCAAGCTGCTGTCCTCTTGCGGCGTTGAGCTGGATGGGGATATGGAAAAGCCGCTCTATAACCCGGAAACGATGGAAAGCAATGTACCGGGGTTGTACGTTGCAGGTGTCATCGCCTCCGGTCGCAATGCGAACGAAGTGTTCATCGAAACTGGGCGTAACCACGGCGTGCTGATTGCAGAGCACATCACTGCCGCCAAGTAAACGGCCTGTTCAAAGATATTAACCCGTTACCCGTCAAGACCGTCAACGAGGCATACTCCGGTGAGGTAAAGAATACGGCTTGAATAGAAAATACGCGTGTCAGCATAAATGAATGGCTTGGAGGCGAATCCGGATGGATGTGACGGCACTCATATTGCTGCTGCTGGCGGCGCTTGGCGTCATCAGCAGCAATGCGCCGATTACGATCGCAATGATCGTGCTGCTATTGCTGCGGGTACTGCATGCGGAACAGGTATTTCCGTGGCTGGAGAAATACGGCTTAACCCTCGGGATCGTCATTCTGACCATTGGGGTCATGACGCCGCTTGCCAGCGGTAAAATGAGCCTGCTAACCATCGGCGAGTCGTTCTTGAACTGGAAATCCCTGCTCGCAATTGCCGTCGGCATGCTCGTCGCTTATCTGGGCGGACGGGGGGCAACTCTGATGTCCATGAATCCGACGATTGTCGCCGGACTTCTGGTGGGTACCGTGCTCGGTGTCGCCTTATTCCGAGGCGTACCCGTTGGCCCCTTGATTGCGGCAGGCATTCTGTCGCTGTTGATCGGGCGAACCTGAACTTATTGGCATCACAAAGAGCCTTGGCTGCTTAGCCAAGGCTCTTTGTGATTTCTGCTCCTTTTCGAACCCCATCAGACTTCTAGGTGCTGCACATTAAACAACCTTGCGTAGCTGCCGTCCAATGCCATCAGCTCGGCGTGTGTTCCCTGCTCGGTAATCGTCCCGTGCTCCATGACAACGATTTGATCCGCATGGGTAATGGTCGACAGCCGATGGGCAACGATTAATGTCGTGCGGTTCACCGTCAGCGACTGCAGTGCCTGCTGAATCAGATGCTCGGATTCCAGATCCAGCGCCGAGGTTGCCTCATCCAGGACCAGAATGTCGGGATTTTTCAAAAAGACGCGCGCGATGGCAATCCGCTGCTTTTGTCCGCCGGATAGCTTGACCCCTCTCTCTCCTACCTCGGTATCATAGCCTTGAGGCAGATTCATGATGAAATCATGGGCATTTGCCGCCAAGGCGGCTGCTTCAACCAACGAAGGGTCCGCACCCGGATTGCCCACAAGGATGTTGTCCTTCACGGAACCGCTGAAAAGGAAGTTATCCTGAAGCACCATGCCGACAGAGCCCCGAACGCTCTCCATCGTCAAATTGCGGACATCCTCCCCGTTGAGTCGCACGCTGCCCTGTTGAATATCGTAAAACCGCGGAATGAGGGAGATCAGGCTGGATTTCCCGCCGCCGCTCATGCCTACAAAAGCTACCGTTTGCCCTTGCTTAATCTCCAGGTTAACGTCTTTCAGAACCCAGTCCCCATGATCATTGTATTTGAACCAAACGCCGTCAAACGTAATATTTCGCGCAGGCGCCTGCAGTTTTTTGGCGTCAGGTGCATCCACGATATCGTATGGTTCATTCATCAGCTCCATGACCCGTTCCAGGGATGCCGAAGCCTGCGTAAGCACGGTCGATGAATTAATCAGCCTTTTCAGAGGGGCATAAAGCCTGTCCAAATAGCCGAAGAATGCCACGAACGTTCCCAGCGTCAAACTGTGATGAATCACGCGATAACCGCCGTAACCGATTACTAGTAGTGGGGCGATATCGGTCAGCGTGTTGATGATGGAGAAGGTAAGCGCGTTCCAGCGTGTAGCAGCTAGCGCTTTGTCCAGGAAGTTTTGGTTAATCCCCTTGAACTGCTGATGATCATGTTTCTCCAGTGTGAAGCTGCGAATGACCGATATGCCTTGAATCCGTTCGTGCAGGTATGCTTGAATGCCGGCCAGTGCCTGGGAGCGGTCTTTGGTCAGCTTCTTCAGTCTTTTGTAGAGCATGTTGACCGCAATCCCGTATAACGGCAAAATCGCGATTGACACCAGTGTCAGCACCGGATTAAGAAAGAACATCACTCCAAGCACGAACAGCAGCGTAAACATGTCCAGCCAAATGTTCATCATCCCGACTTCCACGATGTTCTTCGTCTGCTCCACGTCGTTGATGAAGCGTGAAATAGCTTCCCCGACCTTCGTATTCTGGTAATAGCGCATGGACAGACGCTGCAGATGGGCATACAGCTTGTTTCGCATGTCGAACAAGATCCGGCTTGTAATCAGCTGGGCGAAGTATTGTCTTAAATATTCGACCGGTCCACGAACGATGACGAACAGAATGAAGGCCCCTCCCAAAATCAGAAACAGCTGTGTCGCCTGCTCCTGAACGGTCATCTTCGGATTCATGAGGAGATCATCCACGACATATTTCAATATCATCGGTAGCGTCAGCGGAATGGCGAACTTCACCATCCCGATGATCAGCGTCAAGATAATCCACTTGGTATAAGGCTTTACGAATTGATAATAAGCTTTCCAGAGATTCAATGCCTTGCGACTCCCCTTTCTAAGTTGAACACGTGCCGCTCGCGGCATATTTCTATATTACCCGGGCCACCCGTAGGATCACCCGGTTGACATTTGCTTCTTACAATGATTAGATATTTTTAAGCTGCAGCACTCGTTCCATGGAACCAGAAGCGCTGTAACCAAAGACCCTGCCGCCGTGCAGGGACCTCAGGAGGCCCTAAATGTCAAGACAATTCGTTACGGAAGCGGTCATGCTGGCTATATACGGAGAACTGCTGCTGACTCCCGTGCCGGTCGAATATATGATACCGTACACCAGCCTGCTTGAGCTTTATGAGTTTTTGTCAAGCGATGAGCCTCTGATGAGCAATGATGAAGATGACAAGCATGTCAAAGCAAAAGTCAGGGAACTCGTCGATTACCTGGATGAGCCTCTGAACAAGAAAAAAATCCAAAAGGCATTGAACATGCCTTGGGCAAAAAGCCCTTATATTCTCATCGGCGAAAGCGCGCGCGTAACCGTGGTGAATGCCATGGATACCGCGCCATACGGGGAATTGTTTGATCCCGTCGAAACCGAGCTTCTCCTGGTTTCCCAGCGGGAGCAAACCCCGCTGTTGACTGACCAGCCGGAGCTGATCCACCGGATCATCGACGCCGCGGTGCCTGTCCAGGTATTCGACATTGACGACTTTCAGTTTGCCGTGGAAAGCGACCATTTTACTCATCATATATAAGCTCCGCGAACATGCACGGGAACATCTAAGCAGCCAAAAACTCCTTTCCTTTCGGAAAGGAGTTTTTGCGGCATGCACAGGCTGCTGTCAAGACGGGTCCTTCATCGTGTGAATTCCGTCCAGAAGCGCGATTGACAGCAGATCGATCGGCGGGCGGGGCTCACCGAAAAAACGCAGCGCCTTGTTAACATCCGCCTTAAAGTTGAGCTCGGTCTGAAGGCCCTTAGCCTCATAAAGCGCAATGATCAAAAATTCCTCGTCCCCGCCTCTCGACCTTTTAAATTCCGGGCCGGAAAACATGCTTAGCAGCGTCATATCCTTCGCCGTGAGCGCCGTTTCCTCCCACAATTCCCTGCGTGCCGCGTCTTCCAGCGATTCTCCGGGTGTCATCGAACCGAGGGGAAGCCCCCATTCCTCAGCCCCCGCCCGCTGCTGCAGCAGCACTTCTCCGGCTTTATTCTTGACGAGAATAGCTACATGTACGGTAATTTTGGACGTTTTCTTAATGTATTGGCGGAAATCACGGTCCAAATGAGACAAGCTTCTCCCTCCTTCCGCAAACCTTCATTTACAATTACCCGGCGTTCGAAGTCGTATTTTCCTGAACCTCTTCATAAATATATTCAATGTCGTCCTGGGATTCCAGGTAACGAACAACCAGGTTATAGCCTCTTAGATACCAGCCGTCCTGTTCCTCCATGAAAAATACGACGCCTTCGATCTCTTCCCGAAGCACCGGACGATCCGGTTCTTCCACCGATATTCCCAGCGAAAAACCTGGATGAAGTCCTCCTCCAGAGCTGTAACGTGGAAAGAAGCGAAGCGCACTGCCGCTTTGCAGCCCCAATTCCTTGATATACCATTTTGCCGCGTCTTGACTGATCCGAAGCATCATCCGACTTCATTCCCTTCCATCCATTTTAGTTCGGTATCCATGTTGCCTACATACAATATATCATAACATTAATGGATCAACTCCTAAAAATATAAATTGACATACTTGTGAGGCGGGTGATAAAATTCTCTGCATACGAGGTCCGAATTCAAATTATTACCATAAGAAAGGGTGAGCAACGTGTTCAATTTCTATCCTGATCATTTTAACCAAACGACAATTGAATATGGGTGCAGCCCTGCTGGTGGAACTGACTTTTGAAGCCTGGAAACAGGTTTCAAGGAGCCATTGAACATTAACTATTCCTTCGGTCACGGTTGCCCTACGCATCAACCGTGCGCATGATATATGTTAGGATTGCAAGGCATATCGTCCGTATACGGGCGATATGCCTTTTTTAATTTCTTGGTTCTGATTGCAGCCTATACCGGCTTTGGCCCAACAAGAGAGGAAGTGAACGCTTTGTTTTCCGTACTTAAAAACCTGGGATGGTTCTTCCGCCAGGAAAAGAAACGCTATTTGATCGGGCTGTTCATGCTTATTATTTGCGGCATCGGTGAGCTGTTCCCCCCGCGTCTGCTGGGGAATGCCATAGACGAAATCGTCCGCGGCTCCATCACCTGGGCCTCACTCACCAAGTACATCGTCCTGATCCTCATCACCTTGATCCTGATTTATTTGTTCACGTACATATGGATGCACAAGCTGTTCGGTGGGGCAAACCTTGTGGAACGCATCCTACGTTCCCGTTATATGAATCAGCTTCTCCGCATGACTCCGCCGTTCTTTGAGCGGAATCGCACCGGTGACCTAATGGCACGGGCGACTAACGATCTGCGCGCCGTAGCCAATACCGCCGGATTCGGGATGCTGGTCATGACCGATTCAACGGCGTACCTGACTGTGATCCTGTTCGCCATGGGATTTCTCATCAGCTGGAAGCTGACGCTTGCGGCCATTCTGCCGCTCCCTTTCATCGCACTTGCGATGAAGATCTATGGCAAGAAGGTTCATGAACGCTATACGGAAGCACAGGATGCCTTCGGCGACATGAACGACCAGGTACTGGAGTCCGTTGCCGGCGTGCGCGTCATCCGGGCTTATGTCCAAGAAAGATCCGATGAGCAGAGATTCCGGGATATCGCCGATGACGTGTACCGCAAAAACATGCGCGTTGCCAAAATGGATGCGCTGTTCGAGCCCACGATTCGCTTATGCGTGGGACTCAGCTATGTGATCGGGCTTGCTTTTGGCGTCTATCTCGTATTCAAGAACCAAATCACCCTTGGGGACCTCGTATCGTTCAATATGTACCTCGGGATGATGATTTGGCCGATGTTCGCCATCGGAGAGTTGATCAACGTCATGCAGCGCGGTAGCGCTTCCCTCGACCGCGTGAATGAAACCTTATCCGTCGTGCCGGACGTGCAGGACGTTCCGCATCCGTCCCTGGTGAAAGCGCCGGATTCGATTACGTTAAAAGACGTCACCTTCCGTTACCCGACCTCGACGGTTGATAACTTGAAGCATGTAAACCTGACCTTGCACCGCGGGCAGACGCTCGGCATCGTCGGCAGAACGGGCAGCGGCAAATCCACGCTGCTGAAGCAGCTATTGCATGAATACCCGACGGGCACAGGCGATATTCTCATCGCAGGCACCCCGATCGAGCTCATCGCCAAAGATCAGCTTCACGGCTGGATCGGATACGTGCCGCAGGAGCAGATCCTCTTCTCCAAGTCGGTTCGGGAGAACATTCAGTTCGGCAAGCATCAGGCTGATGACCACACCATCATGCAGGCCATCGCCACCGCGGCATTTGACAAGGATCTGCACACGCTCTCCGACGGTCTCGAAACCCTCGTCGGCGAGAAAGGCGTCTCCTTGTCGGGCGGCCAGAAACAGCGCGTTTCACTCGCGCGGGCTTTCATCTCTGATCCGGAGATTCTAATTCTTGATGACGCCCTCTCCGCAGTCGATGCCCGCACGGAGGCACGCATCGTCGATAACATTCGCGAGCACCGCTCCGGCAAAACGACGCTCATCTCGACCCACCGTCTCTCCGCGATTGAACATGCGGACCGGATCGTCGTGCTGGACGAAGGCCGCATCGTCGAGGAAGGTACCCATGCAGAGCTTCTGGAACGTGGCGGCTGGTACCGGGAGCAGTTCGAACGGCAGCAGGTCGAAAACAATCTAAGCAGCGAGGAGGAATCATCCTATGACTCCTAAACCCAGGACGGGAAAGCGTCTGTTCCAATACGCCTTAACCGCCAAAGGCATCTTTATTGCAGCCTTCATTGCCCTCGCCATTGGCGTAGGCGCAGAGCTGGCCGGGCCTTTCATCGCCAAAAGCATGATCGACGATCATATGCTGGGCATCGAACGGCCGTATTTTGAGACGACATCGGCTGAACAAGCCGCTGAATATAATGGGCATTACTACAAACGGGGAGACCGTTTCGATGCGGATGAGAGCAAAGGCTCCCAAGTTCAACTGGTGCAATCGGGACGCAGTTTCTACTTTATCAATCAGTCTGTAGATGCACCCCAAGGTGAGCGTACCTTTGCGGATGGCACGATGACCATCAAATACGGCGACAAAGTATCGCAGTATCCGGCGCAGAAGCTGTCCGCAGCCGAGCTTTATTCCTTTTATAAGCCTGAGATTCCAGGTATTCTGAAGCTGGTGGGGCTCTACTGCATCTTCCTGCTGATCAGCATCTTTACGGAATTCGGCAAAACCTACTGGCTTCAATCTTCGGCCAACAAAGTCATTCAGAAGCTTCGAAATGACGTATACGCGCATATGCAGCGCCTGCCGGTGTATTTCTTCGATTCGCTGCCTGCCGGTAAAGTCGTATCGCGGATCACGAACGATACGGAGGCGGTCAAAGATTTGTTCGTGGCCGTGCTTGCCAACTTCAGTTCGGGTGTCATCTATATAACTGGCGTCTATATCGCCCTGTTCCTGCTGGATGTCCGGCTGGGCATGGTTTGCCTGTTTATCATCCCGCTGCTGATCGTCTGGATTATCCTTTACCGGAAGTTCGCCACCAAATACAATACGATCATCCGCTCGCGCCTGAGTGAAATCAATGCCATTATCAACGAGTCCATACAAGGGATGTCCATCATCCGCGTATTCCGGCGTCAGAAGCAGACCCGGGAAGAATTCGAAACCTTGAACGATGATTATATGAAGCATCAGAACAAAATGCTGAATTTGAACGCTTTTACGACCCATAACCTGGTCAACGTGCTCCGGAGCTTTTCGTTCGCCGTGATCCTTGCCTATTTCGGCTTCGGTTCGCTTTCCGGCGGTACGGCTGTTTCTCTTGGCGTATTGTACGCATTCGTAGACGTTCTCAGCCGTTTGTTCCAGCCGATTACCGGGATGGTCAATCAGCTGGCAGCGCTCGACTCCTCGATGGTATCCGCCGGCCGCGTATTCACGCTGATGGATGAGCCGGGCGAGGATGTGACCGATGGCACGATGCCGCGTTACAAAGGAAATGTCGAGTTCAAAGATGTGTCCTTTGCATACAAAAAAGACAATTACGTGCTGAAAAACATTAACTTTGAAGCAGAACAGGGACAGACGGTCGCGCTCGTCGGCCACACGGGATCAGGCAAAAGCTCGATCATTAACCTGTTATTCCGGTTTTATGATCCGCAAAAAGGCACGATCACGATCGACGGCCAGAATGTGAAAGACCTTCCCAAGCAGTGGATTCGCCATCATATGGGGATCGTACTTCAGGATCCTTACCTCTTTACAGGTACCATTGCTTCGAACGTAAGTCTCGGCGATGAGAAAATCACCCGCGAGCAGATTGAAAAGGCACTTCGCGATGTCGGCGCAGAACGAATCCTCGCCCACTTGCCTCAAGGTTTTGACGAGCCTGTTGTCGAAAAAGGCAGCACCTTGTCCGCCGGACAGCGTCAGCTGATTTCCTTTGCCCGCGCGCTTGCCTATGACCCGGCGATCCTGATTCTGGACGAGGCGACGGCAAATATCGATACCGAGACGGAAAGCCTGATTCAGAGTGCGCTCGAAGTACTGAAAAAAGGCCGTACGACCTTCATTATCGCGCACCGGCTCTCGACGATCCGCAGCGCCGATCAGATTCTCGTGCTCCATCGCGGGGAAATCGTTGAGCGGGGCAACCATGACGAGCTTATGCAGCACGGCGGCCGGTACTATCAAATGTATCAGCTCCAGCAGGGTGCATCGGCAGCCAGTGAAGATGCGCCTGTGCAGCCTACCGCACCCTCCCTTGCATAAAATTTGCTGTCCTGTCTGGAATGCACAAGACCCGCAGGCGGCCGCTATTATCAAAAGCGGCCCGTCTGCGGGTCTTCTTTTACCAAAGTGGAGCCGATGTACACACAATAACCGCTTCAAGCAACGCTATATCGTTACTGTTCCGCTTCCAGAGCTTGCAGCAAGTCCAGCGCTTCCTCATGCTCGGGCTCCAGGACTAATGCCTTACGGGTGTATTCCAGCGCCAAGTCAAGCATCTCTAGTTCATAGCTGCATATGGCCAGACAGTACAGCACAGTCGGTACCGGATCGTCTTCGTCGGCGTCCAAGGATGCTTCCAGGTAAACCTTCGCGTCCTCGTACATCTCCATTTCGAACAGCAGCAGCCCGGCGTCAAGCGCCAGATCATACCGCTGCTCCATCACGTAATACGAGGACCACATCCGGTGAATGCCGCGCTGAATATCAACCATCTCCTCATCACCAGCCTCCGGCAGCAGGCTTGAGAACCGCTTCGCGCTTTGGATGAAAAATTCCGCGTCATATCCGCCGAGCCTCCAGAAAGAAAGCAGCTGCTGCAGACCCATCGTATCCAGGTGACGATCCACCCACTCCTTCAGCGAGAAAAACTCATCCGGTCCGAAGCGTTCGATCGAACGCCGGTAGGCCAGCCGCGTGTTCGCATAGCTCATCGGATCTTCCAGCATCAGAATGCAACCAACGTTCAGATTTTTATAATAATGGGAAGTGAATAGGGCATGCGCTCCCCGCTGCTCCATAACTTGCTGTATCGCATGATAATTCGCCGTCAACGAGAAACTTCCGTGCAAAATCAATTCGGGAGGCTCCGCAAACTTCCAGTTTTCCAGGCGATGGTCGCCTTTATCGGCAGTAACGAGGAGAAAGCCTGCCCGCGATAATCGGTTCAGCCTTTCCAGGCATTCAAGTCCGGCTGCGGGAAATAAAATATGGGAATCCTCAAGCTCCTGCCGGTACAGGTTGATCACATCATGATAAGCGAAATGTTCCTCTTCATAAGCAGGGGCCCGCCGATGCGAGTACTCCAAATGCATGCTTTCCAGCAGCTCGGCCGGCGAAAGCCGCTTTGCATTCTCGGGATAATCAATGACGACGTCGCATTCGTAAATATGCCCATCGCCTACATAAATCAGCTCCTGGGGGATGCTGTCAAAGAAATAATTCGCCACAATGAGCAGCGGTTGTCCCAGATCGCCCGGCCGGATCGTCTCTCCGGATATGGTCAGGTTCAATGCATCATCCGCCACGGCATCGAATCTCGCGAAATCGAGAACTCCCTCGGAAACGTATTTCTGTAGAGCGGGATGGCTCTCCCAGCTCTTCACGTTTTTCAGGGGCAAATCGGTCATGACATACCGGAAAGGTGGCAGCGGAATACCGGCGAAATCACGCAGTTCGCATAGCGTCTGCAGCACATGAAAAGCGAGGCGCCCCGCGCCCGCACCCAGTTCCACAATCGTCACCGGTTCCGCCGTTTCCCCCTTCCCTGCGCGGTCCTGCAGAAAGCCGAAGATCATGCCGGCATATGCTTCCGCGATCATCGGATTGCTCGTAATGTACTGCGGGACCTGGTCATTGTTCCACGCGCGAAGCCCCTGGTCCTCAAAATACTTCCGCTGCAGTTCCCAAATCGGGGCCTCGCTGAAACGGAAGCGCTGTTGTCTATGTTCTGTCATTCTAACTAAACCTGCTCTCCATCATTCGTTAGCGCTATCGTAACACATAAACGGATATAACCCCAAGCACGTGTTCTCTCTTGAGCCAACCCCGATTCCCTGAATCCTTCCGTTTCTGCTTGGCGCAAACAGAAGCTTCTCGAAATCCATTATCCCGCCGATTGTGCATCGATTCGCTCCGAAGCTTGCTGCTTTGCACGCTGAACCGGAATTCGAATCCATACGGTCGTGCCGATGCCCGGCCTGCTGAACAGCTGGACCCCGTATTCTTTTCCAAAATACAGCTTGATCCGCTCATTCACATTCCGAATTCCATATCCTCTTCCGCGGCCGCTCCCTTTATCCGTCACGGGTTGATTCATGGCTGTGATGACCTGCTGGAGCATCTCTTTGCGCATACCGTTGCCGTCATCCATGATCTCGAAACAGATCGAATCCGTCTCCGTTTCGTAAAAGCCGCTGATGCGGATATATATCCGGTCCCCGCACCAGGCATGCTGCATCGCATTTTCGAGGAACGGCTGAAGAATGACCTTTACAGTCACGAAATTGACGATGCTTGGTTCAATGTTAAACTCCACATCCATGCGGTCGCCATACTTAACTTTTTGTATATCGATATAGGCCTGAGTCTGCTCCATCTCCTTGTGAATGGCAATGATCGTCTGTCCATCGTTCAGCGTAAGCCGATAAAACTTAGCTAGGTTCATCACCATCTGATGCTGTTTGTCCACCTGGCCGAACTTCGCCAGTCTGCTGATCGATGACAATGTATTGTAAAGGAAATGCGGATTGATCTGGGCTTGAAGCGTCTCGAGCTCCGCCTCTTTTTTCTTGAGATTCGTCATGTACACTTCCTCAATTAAATGCTCCGTATGCTCGCCCAGCTTGTTCAGCGATTCCGCAATCAGCGTAAACTCGTCGTTGCCCTTGTAATGCACCCGTTTATGAAAATCTCCCTGCTGAAATAAACTCAGCACGGACACCACCTTGGATACCCGCTTCGAGAAGAATCTCGATACGCCCAGCGCCACCAAAAGAATGACCCCAAAGCTTGCAAGGCAAATCACGATCGTTAAGATATTGATTTTGCGGGTTTCCTGCTGGATGATGGTATTGGGTATCAATGCTGTTAATCTCCAGTTCAGATCGGGTACTCGTTCACTCAGTACCGTGAATCCGGATACGTCCATCATCCTGTAATCAGACTTGATATCCGGCACGTGATTCCCTGAGCCATACAGGACTCGGCTGTTATCATCCAGGATCAGCAGCATGCTGCCGCTGCCGATTTTGTCGATGTCGACGCTTTGGAAAATATCCGAGAGATACACGCTGATTCTTACGAATCCGATCGTCTCCAGCTTGGTGGGATTCCGCGTATCTACCAGCCTGCGCAATAGCGAGATACGGCCGTAACGGCTGTCGTCATCCACCTGCTGCCAAACCACGGTTTTGCCATAATCCTCTTCCGGGAAGCTTTTGTACCAAGGCTTGTCTTCGATCCGCCGCAAATGAAACAAGCCCCAGTGCTTTCCTTTGGCGAGCGCATCCGATCCGGTATCGTCATTATTGTATATTTCCGGAAGGGTCTCATTTTTGAGGTATACGCTCATCCAAACTTGCCGATTCGTCGAAGCGACCGTTTGCCTGAATTTAGGTATCAGCTGTTTGGTCGTTGTCTGATAGCTGACCCAGCCCTCCTCATAACGCATAATTTCAAGCGGCATGCCTTCATCAAAATAAAGCGTATCGGAAAGCCGCTCCGTATCCTCGAGCTTGTAATTGATATTGTCGCGGATTTGCGCCAGCGTCCCTGTCAGGTTCGTCGTCATCTGCTTGCCGTAAAGATTGACGAGAATGGCGTTCGCCATATATCCAAAAATAAAAATCGGGACCATGATCAGAATGAGATACGAAATAAACAGCTTCATGCCAAAAGGCAAAAACATGCGCTGATGTGGATTTGTCCGATAAGGTCTGCCCATACCTACATTTTTCTCCTGAATTCGCCCGGCGTCATGCCGAACGCTTCTTTAAATTGACGGCTGAAATAGGGCATATAGCGGTAGCCCACCTGGTCTGCGACTTCATATATTTTGATGCGCGGATCTTTCAGCAGCTCTCCCGCTTTCTCCATGCGCATCGCAATGACATATTCACTGAAATTGGTCCCTGTAACCTCCTTGAACAACGAACCCAAATAATTCGGGGAAAAGGACAGATGATCGGCAACTTCTTTTAACGTGACATTGTCGTTCAGCTGCTGCTTCACATAGCGGATCATTTCCTCCACGAGCTTGGCGCTCTTCTTTTGCCGCTTCGACTGAATGATTTCGGCCGCACTAAAAAGCCGGTATCTCAGCCAGGAGCGCATATCATCGATGGTTTCATAGTTCAGCATCCGATCCGGCCTGCCCAATCCGTCATGCTGCAGAGCCTGAAACATATTTTCGCTGACGGATTTCAATTGGCTTTCCAGCCTCGCCCACAGGTTCAAGACGTAAAACTGGATCTGGACCCTGGACCGCATTCCCGCTGCTATGGCGAAGAATCGATCCACTTCATCGCTGATGTTCACCAAATCATAATGAAGCACTGCATTCAGAAGCGGCTCAAGCGGGATGTCCGTGTTCGGCTTCTCCTGCGGATCCTCATTCTTCAGCTTATGATGTTCGATTACTTTCCCTTTGCCCAGCATCAGCTTATAATCGAGCGCAGCGAGCGCCTCGACATAAGATTCCCGGAGACCGAGCAGATACTCCGTCTCTTCTCCAATGCCAACGGTGACGGTAAATGGATGGAGCTCATGGAGCTGCTGCACCACGGATGCCAAATCCGGCACACGCCCTCCGTACTCCGCAATAAGAAAAATGCGCTGATTCGATGTGCGGCACAAATGACGTATTCCCTCTGCTTCAAGCAGCGGAAGCGCCGATTCATAGAACCGGTTGAACCATTCCTGCTTGGAACGGCCGGAGACCGGGTCCAGTTTCCAGGACAAGTCATCCAGTTCCATCACAGCTGCCCGGGCCGGCCAGCAGACATTCTTCAGCTCGTATTGCTCCAGCAAAATATCTATTGTATCCTCGGTGACCATGCCTTCAAGCAGCTGAAGCAAGTATTCGTTTTTTGCAATTTGCCTGTAGGCCTGCTCGTTTCTCTCCCTCTGTCTCTCCCCATCCAATTCCATGACGATTTTTCTTAAGGCTCCAATCAGCTCCTCGTCATCCATCGGTTTCAGGACGTAACTGTAGGCATTCAGCGATATGGCTTCCTTTACGTAATTAAAATCCTGATAACCGCTTACAAAAATCACTTTGACCCGGTCAAACCGTTCCTTTGCCTTCTTGACAAGCTCAAGCCCCGACATGCTGGGCATATGTACGTCCGTAACTAATATATCTATGCTCTCCCGCTCCATGACACTCATAGCCTCAAAACCATTATGAACGGCAGCCACGACTTCCAGACCCAGTTCCGTCCAAGGTATGAAGGATCTCATCCCATCGAGATCGAGGATTTCATCGTCGACAATCAAGGTTTTATACATGAAATCATCTCCTGACCGAAAATTTCACTGCCCATGTACTTGTATAAGGCATCCGCAACGTCATCATGAAATTCAATATGTAACTAGAAAGCGCATGAGCCGTCCCATGGGGGACGGCCTGCGCTCTCTCTGATTCTAATATAGCATTTTTTGAATATTAACCGCCGATTTTTTTAAGGTTTTCCTGCCATTTTTGGGTTTTAAATGCAAGTAATTTATCATAGCCTACAGCCATGGCGTCTTTTTCGGCTTTGTCCAATATAGCCAATACTTCTTCGTCGCTCTTCGCATACAGCGCCTTTGCTCTGGACTCGGAGAAAATATCCTTGATGCGGTCCTGAATAATCCCTTCCTCGGTATCCGGCATCGGGCTCAGGTTGACGAAGGCTGTTGCGTTATACTGCGTTTTCCAGGTAATGCTGGACTGATAACGGGTCTCCCAGTTTTGTTTTTCTACCGGCAGCGTTTTTTCAAACTTCATTTTGGCTTTGTCGATGTAGACGGTATTGCCTACCCATTGCAGGTTCACCGTTGCATCCATAATTTTACTCGTTCTCTGTTGATCGCTCGAATACGTATCGGTAAAGACCGGATACCCTTCCTCGTCCGTTCCTTTCCAAAGAATGCCTTCAGGTCCCCACATGATGTTGCGGCTTCCTTCTTCGCCCGTCAGCCAATCCAGGAATGCGAAGATTTTCTCGGGATCCTTGGCGGATTTCGTGATCAAAGCCACGTTCCAGCCGAGCTGATTGTAGCTTCCCGTAAAGATTTTGTTCTTGTCGAGGCCTTCTTTATGAATCGGCCAGATCATTTCGTAACCTGCCGTAGGATCCTTCTTCTTCAATTCCACGTCGCCCTTGCTGCCATATTCCGTCGGGCTTGCGCCGGCTGCGATCGCGAAACGTCCCGTGTAGGCCTTCTCGTTCAACTGATCTTTCGTTTGCGTCAACGCATCCTGATCCATCAATTTCTCGCGGAACAGTTTGGAAGCAAACTGCATGGATTCACGGTAAACCGGATCCAGGAAAATGGACGTCAGCTTGTCGCCATTCGGTACCGCTCTTTCTCTCACGTATACCGGGGAATGGTCTTCACCGAAGGCACTGTACAGAATGTCCAAACCTTGACCGTCCTTAGCCAGATCCGGCTCGAAAGGGATGATCT
Source organism: Paenibacillus sp. SAFN-054 (assembly GCF_051966755.1). Lineage (NCBI taxonomy): Bacteria > Bacillati > Bacillota > Bacilli > Caryophanales > Paenibacillaceae > Paenibacillus > Paenibacillus sp. SAFN-054. Next base: position 433,649 of record NZ_JBQCKS010000001.1, on the reverse strand, counting down.
TCGGATCCTTGGCCTTAACAGCCTTCAGGTAGTTGTACAGATCGTCCGTCGTTTCAAGCTTTGGCGAGCCGAGGTCCTTATATATTTTGCTGTTCATCAAGTAACCCGCGTTACCTGCCGGCTGGGAAGTATACCAGTTCGGGAATTGATACAGCTTGCCGTCGCTGGAACGGAGCATATTCAGCGTCGAGTCCCCTGCCCATTTTTTGAGATTCGGATATTTATCCAGGTAATCGTCGAAAGCCACCAGCATTCCTGCTTCCCGCAGCCGTTCCACATCCTTGCCTTTTTCCGTCCAGATTACATCGGGCAGTTCTTTGGAAGCGATCATGGTATTCAATTTCCGATCGGCTGAGCCTTCGCCACCGCCGGAATTGATAGCGGTAATGTTGACTTTCTTGTTCTCTTGAATCCATTTGCTCGCTTCATCTTCGCCCCATGCCGGCATCGTGTACCAATCATAGTGACCATAGAAGCTGAACTCAATAGGCTCGCTGCCGAGTTCAAACTTGCCGGAGCTGCCGCTTTCCTTGTCCCCGCTGTTCTCTTCGGCCTTCGCGCCGTTGCCCGTGGTTCCCTCGGCTGTTTTGCTGTCCCCGCCGCTGCTTCCGCCGCAGCCTGCCAGCGCAGTGGCCGTTGTGCACAAGAAGACGAGTGACACAATCAGCGATCTTTTCCAGCTCTTCATTCTACATAACCCCTTTTCCTATAAGAATCGATTTATGTCAGGAGGACGCAACAGTGAATAGGCCGTGCCAAGAATAAAGCCGTATTCACAAGCTGCGCCAGCATCCTGATGTTCAAAGCATAAAGCTCTAAACGCTACTCCTTCAGCGATCCGACCAGCACGCCTTTGACAAAATATCTTTGCAGGAATGGGTAAACCGCGATAATCGGAATGGTCGCGACCATCATCGTCGCCATGGACAGCGACTTGGTCGTTACGCTCTGCATCGCCGACATGCGAGCCTGCGCCGCCGAATCCAGCTGAGACAATTGCTCCCTCATAATGTTGCTGCTCAGAATCTGCTGCAGCATCGACTGGATCGGAAGCAGCTTTTCCTGGGTGATATAAATGCTAGGAAGAAACCATTCATTCCAGTGGAATACCGCCGTAAACAGACCGAGCGTCGCGACGACCGGACCGGAGAGCGGGACGATGATCCGGAAAAAGGTAGACCAGTTGCCGCATCCGTCAATTTTGGCTGATTCCTCCAGTCCATCCGGTAGACCCATAAAAAAGGTCCGGAAAATAATCATGTTCCATACGCTGATCAAGCTCGGGATAATGAACACCCAAAACGAGTTCATCAGGCCCAGTCCGCGTACCACGAGAAAGGTTGGAATCAGCCCGCCGCCAAAGTACATCGTTACAATGCACATCAGCATGTAGTACTTGCGGCCGATCAGTTCTTTTTTGGTCATCCCATAAGCAAAAACCGCTGTGCAAAAAACCGATAGAATCGTTCCTGCCACGGTACGCATCACGCTGATCAAAAAAGCGTTCAAAATGCGTTCGTCTTTAAAAACGACGTTATAGTTCTCAAGTGACCACACCCGCGGCCAGAAGGTAATGCCTCCAAGCGAGGTATCCAGTCCGTCGTTGAAGGATATCACCAGCGCATTCCAAAATGGATAGAACGTACTGAAGCCAAGCAAGATTAAAAAGGTATAGACGAAAATACTGAAAAACCGGTCTCCTAAGCTTGTGCTATGCATCCGATTGCAGCCTCCCTGTCTTATTCCATGCCAACGTTAACCGAACCTACCATAGACTGTTTCCGGATCTGCGTGCGAACATGTTTGCAAAGGTAAGCAGTCCGACACTGATGATGGCTTTAAACAAGCCTACAGCAGTCGCGTAAGAGAAGCGCTGATTGGTAATGCCCATTCGGTATACGTAAGTATCAATGACGTCTGAAACTTCCCTCAGCACCGGATTGGTTCCCAGCAGGAGAATATCCTCAAAGCCAGCGCTCAGAAGATTGCCGATCGCCAGAATCATGAAGATGGCAATGACGGGCGTCATGGAAGGAATCGTAATCATAAACATTTGCTTGATCCGGCCCGCTCCGTCCATTGCCGCCGCCTCGTACAGACTCGGGTTAATGCCGGCAATGGCTGCCAGATATACGATGGAGCCAAAGCCGATTTCCTTCCAGACGTTGGTGGAGACAAGGATTCCCCAGAAATATTCCGCCATCCCCAGAAATCCGATAGGCTCTTTAATCACATGAAGCTTCTGCAGCAGAATGTTCAAGCTTCCGTTATCCGTGGACAGGATCGACATGGCAAAACCTGCAACGATGACCCAGGATAGAAAATGCGGCAAATAGCTGACGGTTTGAATGACCCGCTTGAACGCCATGTGCCTTACTTCATTCAGCATCAAAGCAAGAAAAATCGGTGCCGGAAATCCGATACAGAACTTCAGGAAAGCAATCACAATCGTGTTGCGCAGGATGGTCCAAAACTCCGGTGAATGAAAAAACATGCTGAAATGCTTGAATCCAACCCATGGACTTGCCCAAAAGCCTTCGAAAATACTGTAATCCTGAAATGCCATAAAAACGCCGTACATCGGTATGTAGGAAAAAATAAATATCAATAACAGCGCCGGTATGACCATCAGCTGGATATCCCATTGCTTGATCATCCGGTAAGCGACTCCCCGCTTTTTCTTTTCGTCCTTCGCTTTTGTTATGGTTGCGAGCTGCGCCATATGCTTCCCCCCTCAGCTATTATTGTAATCGCTTGCAAGTGGGGAATACTATTTGCCTCGTCAACGAAATCTTATACTTTTAACCGATGCTTCGTTGACAATAGAAAGAGCCCTTCCCCGTGAACCGGAGAAGGACTCAACTAGAACTCTTATTTCGCTGTTACCTGATCTGTCCTGGGAATCGATATAGGCAACCGTTCCTCATCGGGTAATTTTTGGATGCTAACCTTGTAATCACTATCGATATAAAAGGAAATTTTAGCGGTCGAAATGACCTGCGGATACATCTTTCCCGGCTCCGGTGTCGTAAAATGATAGTAAGCTACGGCCTTCTGTCCTGCAAGAAATTCGATGCGGTCCAGCATCATCCCATAGCCCGGATTCGGCATATCCGATTTTGAGAGGATCACCTCATTGACCTGATCGTTAACCTTTACCGTCTGAACGGAAACCCCGTCCTCCGCTTCTTCCGGAATTGGCTGGGACTGATGCTTTTGGATGAACTGCAGCGCATGATACGTCAGCTCGGCTGCCTCCATGCGCGTCAAATACTGCTTCGGATGAAAGCTGCCCTGAGCATCCAGGGAAGCGATGCCGGTCAGCAGCAGAAACTGTATGGCCCCTTTGGCTTCCTTCCCGATCTGATCCTCATCCGTCACCTTCATATACATTTCAATGGTCGGATAAGTTCCGGTCGCCGAGACGGCTTTATACAGCATGCCGGCAAACTGTTCTTTTGTCAGATTGGCATTCCAGTTCTTAAAGGACGCAACGGGCAGGCCATTCTGCGCTGCAATTCGCACAGCTTGAGCGTACCATGCTCCAGACGGCGTTGTCCCGGTTTCCGGGCCTCGGTCGTTGGCTTTCAAATCCATCGCTTTCACAACCATCTGAACACCTTGTGCCGCCGTCAACTTGTCCATAGGCGCAAACTTATCCGCAGCCACGCCCTGTATAATGCCTTTGCTGTGCAGCACGGTTGCTATTTGTTCCTGCCGGGAATCTTTAATGTCCGAAAAAGCATAGGCCGATGACGCTGTAATCAGGGAGCAGGACACGATCAATGCCACAGCCGCTTTTTTCATATGACGCATAAACGATCACCTCCACTTTCTCAGACGGGGACGATCTCATAAAGGTTTCATTTTTTTGGCAAAAGTGCAGTCCTGCATTCTTCCCCTTATACTTGAGGCTGCGTGCCTGCCTTTTCCTGTTCCTTGTCCAGACCGAGCTTGATATATAAATCGCTCGTGTACTGCTGCAGCTTGCGTTCGAGCTCCTGTGCCTGCTGCTTGAAGCTTGTCAGCTCCCGGATCATTCTGGAGCGGCCAGCCGGGCTGAAGGTTTCCTGAATACGCTCCTTAAAGTAATCATGAACGATATAATTACGCTGCTTCCATACGTCTTTCAGCATGACGGTCTCCTCTTCCGAGAAAGGGAAGTGATGCTGGATTTCATTGACGAGCTGGCCGAGCGAATTGCTCAGCTTCTGATGATACAGATCGGCAAGATCCTCCTCGGTCGGGACCTTTCCTTGCGAGATCTTCATCAGCATTAACAAGTTGACGAGCTGCTGCTCGAGTGCCTGTGAATAGTATACCGCGAGTCCGAAATAGGCAAATAATTCTCTGGAATGTTCGCTATCCAAGAGCCGTGTCTGTTTCATCATACCCTCCTACCCATCATTCGCGATGACTTCGTATGCTTCCATGTTAAAGGATGTGCCTCCAATCATCAACCAAGAAAGTAATATCAGGTACTAAACGGCGTAAATTTCGCATCAAAAGGCTCAGGTGCGTGCGTCCCTGCGCATGGAAATATACACATAAATCAAGCCCAGAAGCAGGCTGTATACGAAGCCGTATCCCAACATCGCCCATAATTCCCCATGAGCCGATCCGCTGCCTGCATGGAGAAGCCCGTCCATCATCGGTGATACCGGCGGCAACAGCCACGGCAGCCAAACAAGCGAGGAGGGGAGCAGGGCGGCAATGGATTTGGCACCGATGGACACAATGATCATGATCAGCAGCAGCGCCGTGGCCTGTGTGCCGTTTCGCATCCGGGCCGATTGAAAAAAGAGAGACAGCGTCACGCCAAGCATGCCCAATATCAAATGGCCGCTAACCGCGAGCAGCAGCTCATCCGCGCGGACCGGTCTTGCAAACATATGCATCAGAATGGGAAACAGGATAAAAATTACCGTCAAGAAAACGACGGGAACGACCAGCGCCAGAATTTGGCTTAGCAGATACTTTCTCATGCTTCCGATATGTATGATGTGCAGCTGCTCCTGCTGTGGGCTGCCATGATTCAGAAAGGTAAGCCCCATCCAAGCGGCCCCGATAAACAAAAATACGGACGTAACCGCATAGCTGTCCATAATCGGATTCGGCTTATAGGAATAAAGGATGAACATGGCAATCAAGGTTGCGGCAAGCGGGGAAAAATAAGCATGCTTACGGGTATAGCTTTTCAGCAGAAACCGGGCTAAGGCAATCACTTACATGCATCCCCTTTCTTTCACCGCATCCTGTATTCCTTCGCCTATATGAAGCTCCATGCTTCCAGCGGGCAGCACCGATACAACAGATCCGCCGCTATCCAGAACCAGCCGCAGGAGCAGGTCGGTCATGCCGGGAAGGACTTCGAGTTCGCAGGTGCCGGATCGATTCGTCCAATTCACAATTCCGGGATGTTCTGCCATATGCTTGACGGCATTCTCGTTAAGCCCCCGCGCAACGATGCGCGTCGGATTTAACTGTGCGGAGGACAGTTCCCCTGATTCCTTGACGATGCTGCCGTTTCTCATCAGCAGCACCCGGTCGGCGATCTGCTCGATCAGCGTGGATTCATGCACCGACATGACGATAGCCGTTCCTTGAAGCTTTAATGAAGCTAATATACGGAGAAGACTCTCCTGCGCTTTGACATCAAGTCCAGACAATGGCTCATCCAGCAGCAGCAAATCCGGCCTGCCCATGAGGGCCTGAATCAAATTAACCTTTTGCAGCATCCCTTTTGAAAATTGGTTCATTTTGACGTTCAGGTATCCTTCCAATCCCAGCTGACCCAGTAAATCCATCATTTCCTGTTCTCCGGAGGTCTTCTCCATCCCCTTTACGTCCGCCGTACTGAGCAGGAACTCAGACGGCGTGAAGGGAAGGGGCGGAAATCTTTCAGGGACGTAGCCGATAACCAGCCGACCAGTACGGGTCTGACGAAGCCCCTGCGTTGGCCGGGTCAGACCTGCCAGCATCCGCAGCAGTGTACTTTTCCCCGAGCCATTCCTGCCAACCAGCGCGGTGCATTCCCCTGTCTGCACTTTCAAATCAATATCAAATAGCACCTGGCTCTTACCATAAACCTTGGCGGCACGCTGCAAGGACACCAGTTCGGCTGAATCCGCCTTTTTGTACTTTGCTGAACCCGTCAATCCCTTTGCTCCTCTCCGTCATTTGCCGGTTTTACATGCGGCCGGGCGTCTTTACGCCCAGCAATCTCATCGTCCGCGACAAGGATTCGCCGGCAAGCCTCGTAAGCCGTAATCTGGCTTGGCGCGCCGCGCGCTCATTCGTGACAATTCTTTCCTTATTATAGAATTGGTTGAAGGATTGTGCCACGTCAAGCGCGTAACGTGTGAGAACTGAAGGTTCTTGAAGGCGGATTCCGCGCTCAAGCTTCTCGGGAAATTCCGTCAGCAGCTTCAAGAGCTCCCAGCCGGAATCCCCCAATATATTGGCGGCCTCGGCGGATCCCGCCTGACATATATCATCCGGATTAGCCGAGGCCTCACCTTTCGCAAGCACGCTTTGCGTTCTGGCATAGGTGTACTGAACGTAGGGCCCCGTCTCCCCGTCGAAATTCAGTGCATCCTCCAGCGAAAAGTCAACCTCATTCACGCGATTGTTTTTCAAATCTCCGAAAATAATCGCTCCGATCCCCACTGCGGCGGCTACCTGTTCTTTTTGCTCAAGCTCGGGGTTCTTATCATGGATGATAGCCATTGCGCGGGCGACCGCTTCGTCCAGCACCTTTTCCAGAACTACGATTTTACCGCGGCGCGTGGACATCTTCTTGCCTTCGAATTTCATCAGTCCAAACGGCACATGCATGCAGCTTTCAGCCCATTCCATTCCCATTCGGCGGAGTACCGCAAACACCTGCTGAAAGTGAAGCCGTTGCTCGCTTCCCACCACGTATAGAATTCGGTCCGCCTGCATGACTTCATGCCTGTAGATCGCCGTAGCCAGGTCACGAGTAGGGTAAATTGTCGTACCGTCCTTTTTGATGATCAGGCAAGGCGGCATGCCTTCCTCTTCAAGGCGAACGACGAGCGCTCCATCACTTTCCTCAAGGAGTCCCCGGTTCCGCAATTCATTCACCACAGACTGCATTTTATCGTTATAAAAGCTTTCGCCGAGCGTGCAGTCAAAGCTGACGCCCAGACGCTGGTACATGCGGTTAAATTCCTTCATGCTCACGTCCACGAAATACGCCCACAGCTTACGGGCTTCCTCATCCCCGGCTTCCAGCTTGCGAAACCAGCCTCTGGCCTCCTGCTCAAGGGTGTCGTCCTGCTCCGCTTCCTCATGAAAACGCACATATAGCTGCAAAGATTCGCCAATCGGATCCGCGGACAGTGCTTCGTCATCTCCCCATCTTTTGTAAGCGGCGATCTGCTTGCCGAATTGAGTCCCCCAGTCGCCGAGATGATTGACGCTCACCACGTCGTACCCCGCAAGCTTATGCATGTTATACAGGGCTGCCCCAATCATCGTGGATCGCAGATGGCCGATTCCGAACGGCTTGGCGATGTTGGGGGAAGACATATCGATGACGACTTTGACACCCTTCCCCGTTTCAGGGATGTTGCCCGTCTCCAGTTGCTGCATCAGCATGCCGCTGAATCGTGCACGATCGAATTTCAAATTAACATACGGTCCGGCGGATTCGGCATGGATGAAGGTATGGTTGAAGGTGTCCGCCACCTCTTTGGCCGCTTCCTGCGGAGCTTTGCGGAAATGCTTCGCGAGCGCGAAGCAAGGAAAGGCCACGTCCCCCATCATAGCTGAAGGCGGTGTCTCCAGCAGTTCCATTATCCGCGTTACCTCCAGCGGCACATGCGCTTTGAGCGCCTCGGCTGCCCATTGATACAACATCATCTGTATACATCTCCTTTACGGTATAAACAAAAAAGGCCCTCATCTCCATTATAGAGACGAGAGCCTTGAATTCCCGCGGTACCACTCTAAGTAAACGAATATCCGGCTTCGGTGAACATCCATCCATTCGCTTCCCTTCAGAGCCTTTAACGGGGCTAACCGGACTGGTCTACTGACTTTTGCTGGCAAAAGCGTTGGATCAGCCGTCTCACGGGTGCGTTTCACGAAGGAGCATGTACCGGCTTTCACTCTCTCCGGCTCGCTGTCCATGCTTTATTCTCCCTTACTCTCCCGATCACCGACGTTCAATTTTTAACATTATACACAGCGCTCGATCAGGACGCAAGGGCAAACAATTTATTTTGCAGCCATATGGCCAGATACCACCGTTTCCGAAGGCTGCAAGGCAAGCAGGCTGTTCGCTTCCAGAACGTCCATGAATTTTGCGAGCCGGGGCAGAAGGGGTTCGGCCGCCTCGCCGAATTTCTGACGGATATCCTCCGCGATCTGTCCAACCGTTTGATCTCCCTTGCAGCGGAGCACCACGGCGCTCCCCAGATCATCCAGATGAATCTGCACGGCTTCAGGCTGCTTCAGCCATTTGACCGATTGACGCTCCAGCCAGCTGCGTCTTGGAAGCACCAGTGAAACCCGATGTTCGTTTTGCTGCACGGACGATATCCGATCGGTTAACACCGGTACCATATCCAGCAAATTGGAGGACGCTGCGGTAATGTCTGTTTTTTTCGACCGAAACCCGATCATCAGCTACACCTCCCGCTTCGAAACAACGGATTTGTTTTTACGGCCTATGGATATCCAGGTCAGCATAATAACGACAAGCATAAACAGGACGAAAGGCAGCCAGTTGTTCTCAATCAGGACATTGCCCGGAATCGGGACGTTCAGCCAAATCAGAATGGCGATGATCACGCCAATGAGCGATTCGCCGGCGATTAACCCCGAGGCAAGCAGCGTACCTGTCTCCACTCGGCTTTTCAGCAGGGCGTCATGTTTGCGGGAACGCCATTCGACGAACCAGCGCACGATCCCGCCGACCATGATCGGCGTGCTGACATGGACCGGGAGATAAATTCCGACGGCAACCGTCAGCGAGTTCAGACCCAAAAACTCGAATACGGCCGCAGCCGCAACACCGATAAAAATCAAATCCCACGGCAGGTTGCCGGACATGATGCCCTCAACGATCAAACGCATCAGCACCGCTTTGGGCGCCGGCAAATCTTCAGAACCGAGCCCGTAGCTCTCGTTCAACACGGACAGGATGAATCCGATGACCAGGCCGCTGACCAGCACGCCGATCATCATCGCTACCTGCTGCTTCCACGGCGTACCGCCAACCAGGTAGCCGGTCTTCAGGTCCTGCGAGATATCCCCTGCTACGGCCAACGCGACGCAAACGATCGCGCCGACCGTTAAGGAGGCGATCATACCGGTCATGCCAGTTAAGCCCGTCAGCTTGAAAATAATCGTCACAATTAAGAGGGTTGCAATGGTCATGCCGGATACCGGCGACGAGGAACTGCCGACCAGGCCTACGATCCGCGATGCAACGGTCACGAACAGGAAGCCGAAGATGGCGATGGCGATGGCTCCTACGATACCTACGTCCGTTAGCGGGGCGAAAGCAATTACGATAACCAGCATCGCGATCATGATCGTGACCCAGAAACCGGGAATATCAAAATGCGTCCGGTCCAAGGTGACCTTCTCATGATCCTTTTTCCGCAAACCGGAGAGCGTGGCCGCGAGCGAGCTGAACAGCATAGGCAGCGATTTGACCAGCGTAATGATCCCGCCTGCCGCGACGGCTCCTGCTCCGATATACCGGATGTATCCTTCCCAAATTCCCCATGGGTCAAGACCAGGAATAGGTTTGTCTCCCGGTGGCAGCACCGAAGGATCCCCTGCTCCGAAGAATCCGATCATCGGAATCAAGACGAGCCAGGCCAAGATGCCCCCGGCGAGCATCTGTCCCGATATCCGCGGTCCGATGATATACCCTACGCCGAGAAGCGCCGGGTACGTGTCCATACCGATCAATGAGTTTTTGAACTTATAAATGCCTGTTTCAATTTCAGTCTTGAAAAATTTGAATCCGTCCCCAAGCGCCTTTACCAATCCGCCGGCCAAAAAGCCGAACACGACCATTTTGGCGCTCTTCCCTCCGGTTTCCCCGGAAATCAGCACTTCGGCGCAGGCTGTCCCCTCCGGATACGGCAACGTCTCATGCTCGTTAACGATGAGAAGCCGCCGCAGGGGAATCATCATGGCGACGCCGAGGAAACCGCCGACCAGCACGATGAAGCTGACGGTACTCATATGGGGAACCTGATTCCACATATAGAGAGCGGGAATCGTAAAAATGGCGCCCGCCGCAACGGCTTCGCCGGCGGTTGTCATCGTCTGGACAATATTATTTTCGAGAATCGATTTGCGCTTGAAAATTCCACGTAGCACCCCGAGGGAGATGACTGCCGCCGGTATGGAAGCGCTGACGGTTAACCCTATCTTTAGACCAAGATAGGCGTTGGCAGCCGCGAATACAACTGCCAGCACGATCCCAAGAATTATGGATAACAGCGTTAATTCCGGCAGCGACTTCGATGCCGGTATGTACGGTACAAATGATTCAGATGCTTTACGTTCTTGTGTGCTCACGAACGTCTCTCCTTCCATAGGTGTCTGAGGCTATACGGTAAACAACCATATAGTGCCCCAATCCACTGGAATTCAATCCGAGGCGGTTTCAATCGCTAGGCACAAATAAAGCCTGAAGTGCAGCTTGAACGGTTGTCCAAGAGAACTTCAGGCTTATGTAATCTATGGAGTCAAGGCCTTACGCTGCAGTCATCATCTGACGGCAGGCTTCGGCGCAGCGGCGGCAAGCTTCGGCGCATTCCTTGCAGTGGGTGTGCTCATGTTTGCTGCATTCCTCGGCGCAGGCTTCACAGGCTTTAACGCATAGTTCGCAAATTTCGGTTACAAAAGGACTTTGGCGAATCATGGACTGGGCGGCGAAATCGCAAATATCCGCGCATTCACGGTCCAAACGGATGCACTCGCGCAGCATTGCCAGTTCATATTCCTTCAGGCTAGAAACATAGCAGACATTACAAGCGTTCATGCATTGCAGGCAAGCCTCGATACAATCTTTATATTGCAAATCCTGGTTCATCATCATTTCCAACCTCCAGTTTATTATTGGCTCTGTTTCTCTATTAACCATATCGGAGGAAGGAGAAACCAGGAAAAATCAGTATGAAGTGGAACCACTCAGGCCTCTTCAAGCGCCCGCATGCCCTGCTCGATGGCCGTTTTTGAAAAATGCTCACCGATAAACACAACGACATCAGGCACGTCTCCTTGCGGTCTTATGCTCAGAAAGTCAGGTTCCCGGAATGCATATTGGAAAAGAAAACGGCTTGCCGTATCGCTGAATGTCAGGACGCCCTTTGCCCGGTACACCTCCCGAGGCAACTGGGCGATGAAGCTTTCAAATTCACTGCTGTCCACCGGTCCGCTCAAGTAATGCGTGTATACCATTACGTGTTCATGATGCGTATGTGAATGCGCCTCCTCGTGATCATGGGATTCAGCGGCTTCACCTGCTGCGCCGATATGCCCTTCAGAACCTTCATGAAGGTCTCCCATTGGACCGTTCAACGACTTCAGCACATGAGGAATGAAAACCTCGCAGCGGACAGCAGGCAGGACGGAAGCATACTCATTCCAGCGGGCCATGACGGCGGACAGAAGTCCCTGCTCGTCTGCGTTGACACGGTCCGTTTTATTCAGGATGAGACAGGACGCCGTGCGGATTTGCTCCTGCATCAAACGGAAGGTTTTACCCTTTTGATTGTGATAGAGCTCAAGCAAATGGGGCGCGTCAACGACCGTTATAACCCCCTTCAGTTCGATTCTCAAATAGAGGGCCGCTTCCGTGACCCCGTCCAGAATCTCCATCGGATTCGCAATGCCGGTGGCCTCGACGACAATCACGTCCGGGGCTTCTCTCTGGATCAAGCCAGCAATTTCCATGCTGAGGTCACCGCGGATCGAGCAGCATATGCAGCCCCCCAGCATTTCGGTCATGGGCACCTGCTCTGATACAAGCAGTCCATCCAGATTGACGTCCCCGACTTCGTTCATAATGACGGCAGGAAGCAGGTTCTGGTCCTGCCAGTATGAGACCAGCTTCTGGAGAAGGGTTGTTTTCCCGCTTCCCAAAAATCCGGAAAGTATGTAAATTGGCGTTACCGTTGACTTGGACATTTATTTTTCGTTCTCCTCTTCATCTCTTGCGCTGGCAATCGTTTTTTAGCAAAGTGTACTACAGCCTCGGCTGCACCGCAACTGCCGGCGATGAGCGCTGAACCCGCTATGCTCACCAAATATTGCTTTGAGTCTTTCAAAGGAATATCCTATAAAGACATGCAAACTTGGGAGAGGAGAGAGTATAGAGAAATGAAATCAGCAGACCAACACCGCAGCGAGGCCCCGGATATGGTTAACTGTATGATCGTTACGGTATCCGATACGCGAACACCGGACACCGACAAAGGGGGGCAATTGGTTCGCTACTATTTGGAAAAGGCGGGTTACCGCGTTACGGACTACCGAATTGTCAAAGACGACTACGAAGGCATCCGCGAATTGATCCATGAGGCATCCGGCAGCACGAAAGTGGAAGCCGTTATATTAACCGGAGGTACCGGCATCTCGCCGCGGGATACAACATATGAAGCGGTTTCCTCTTTGCTGGACAAGCAGCTGCCGGGATTCGGAGAAATTTTCAGATACTTAAGCTTTACGGAGGACATCGGAGCAGCGGCTATTCTAAGCCGCGCCATCGCCGGGACGTCAGGAGGCACCGCCGTGTTCTCCATTCCGGGCTCCACAGGTGCGGTTAAACTGGCTATGGAGCGGATCATTATTCCTGAGCTGGGCCATGTCATGAGAGAGATTTACAAAAAAGAATAATCTCGCTTCACAAACACACCAAAAATGCCGGGTCAGCTCCATGGAGCGAACCGGCATTTCGTCTGATTTAATCGTTAAAATCCATACGGCTCAACAAGGAATTAAACACCTCATGCACCTGCTTGTCGTACATCCCCTTGTCTTTCCCGGAAGAAGTGTAGATCAAAGAGGCCCGGTTATGGCTGTATATAACCGTGTGCATGTTATGCTTATCAATCTGATGCTGATCCCCGTACCAATTATGGATTCGCTTGATCCGTTCCTGCTCGTCCGTAAACACATGCAGGTTAATGTACTGCTGCGGGTTGCCCCGGATATAATACATATAGCTGATATTTCCGCGGCCATCCTCTGCGTACATTTCATGAGTAAGCGGTATTTTCTTCGCGCCAAAAGTCAGCTGCAGCTCATTCAGCAATTGCCCGTTTAAACCCTTGCCTTGAGATTGTGCTCTGATATTTCCCTCGGAATAAGAATCGAAATTATACAGTTTGGTTTCTTTTTTAATGACGGTATGCTGGTCGCAGCCAACCGCGGCCATGAACAGCATACAGGCCAGCAGCCATGCAAACGGTTTGTTCATGTCGGTTCATCCCTTCCCATTTCACTGCTGCCGATCGAGCGAAGGACAGCCTGTTATGGGCTTTAGAATGCCTACATTGCCTGCATATTATGCGAACCCGTCACCCCGCGGCACCTGCTGCTTTATTCCAGACGAACGATGGTTCTTCCGACGGCCTTTCCTTCAAGAATCGCTTGAAGAATGCCGGGGAGCTCTTCCAGCGTACATTCCTTCATGCCTTGATCCAGAGCCCGTACCGGTTTCCAATCTTGCCCGAGCTTCTCCCAAATTCGGTTCCTCCATGGCTTCGGACAATAGACCGAATCGATGCCTAGCAGCTGAATTCCGCGCAAAATAAAAGGATGAACAGTGCTTTCGAACGAGGTTCCGCCTGTAAGTCCCGATAACGCAACGGCTCCCCCATATTGGATGCTCTTCAGAAGGCCACCCAGCTGCTCACCGCCTACCGGATCGACAACACCTGCCCAGCGCGTTTTGACAAGCGGGCCTGCAGCTGAGACAGCTGCTTCAGCACGGCTGATTACCTCCGCTGCCCCAAGCTCCTTCAGCCAGGCGCTCTGTTCCTCCGACTTACCGCTGCTTGCCGTCACGTTAAAGCCTTCAAGGGCAAGAATATTAACGGCGAAGCTCCCTACGCCCCCGGTCGCGCCAGTAACCAGAACAGGCCCCATGTCCGGTGTTACCCCGCAGTGCAGCAAACGATCGACGGATAAGGCTGCCGTAAAGCCCGCCGTGCCAATCCCCATAGCTTCACGTGTGCTGAGTCCATCAGGCAGCCGTACCAGCCAATCACCCGAAAGACGGGCATACCGGCTGAAACCGCCATAATGATTCGTTCCCAATCCGTATCCCGTACACAAGACCAAATCGCCTGCGCTGAAGTCCGGATGATCCGATTCAACAACCTCACCGGCAAGATCAATGCCCGGGATCATCGGATAGTTCGGCACGACTTTGCTGGTGGGCAGGCTCGCCAGGCCATCCTTGTAATTGACGCCCGAATAATGAACCTTTATCAGTACGTCGCCTTCAGGCAGTTGATCCATCGTCAGCTCCTCGACCTTGCCCGCTAGTGCTTGCGCTTCCTCCCGGATGACGAATGCTCGAAATGATTCCATTGTCTATTCCCTCCCCTGAGTAATGTTCCATTTCCATTATAGCACCGCCCGATCTGACAAATCATTGATCTGCAGCACGCTGTTCATGTCGATCAAAAGCATCCTTTTGCAATAATTGGCGGTTTGTGCGCTTTCCCGAGAAATAATCCGGGGTAGGGGAGTCCATATTCTATCATGCTCTCACAGCGATTTTTCCCCAGTATAAAAAAAGACCCAGCATTCGAAATGCTGAATCTCTTCTTCCTATTCTTCCACCTGCATATATTCTGCCATCAGCTTTTGCTTGAGCTCCCATACTTCTTCGCTAATGTTAATGCGATAGATTTCAGGGTTAAGTTTGCGCAGGTATTCCGGCCAGAACAAATCCATCTGTTCTCGATGATACTGCCGGATTTCTTCCAACGAAGGCAGCTCATATACCTGCAGTCCGTTCCGGAATACTTGGGTCAGCATCGGAATCGCATCGTAATTCTTCACGTATTTGTGCAGATAAGGATGCTGCGGGTTGAACAGCTTCAGGCGCATGCCGTCATGGGGCACTTCTTCGTCCGGAAACATAATGTAATCAGCCGTTGCCTTTCCGCTAACCCGATCCACGATGCGGTACACGTCTTTTTTGCCCGGCGTTGATACTTTTTCCGGGTTACCGGAAATTTTGATCGTGGGGATCATCTTCCCGTTGACTTCGCGTTCCACGAGCTTATATACGCCGCCCAGGGCCGGCTGGTCCGCAGCTGTAATCAGCTGGGTACCGACGCCCCAGGTATCGATGCGGGAGCCTTGTGCCTTCAGGTTAAATATCGTATTCTCATCCAAATCATTGGATGCGACGATCTTGACATAAGGCAGTCCGGCGTCGTCCAGCATTTTACGGGACTGAATGGACAGGTATGCAAGGTCACCACTGTCGAGGCGGATCGCGGACATTCTCTTGCCCTCGGCTTCCAGCTTCTTCGCGGTTTCGATGGCATGCGGAACACCGCTTTTCAGCGTGTCGAAGGTGTCCACCAGCAGCGTGACGTCATCTGGCATGACTCTCGCGTAGGTATCGAACGCCTCTTGCTCGGACGGAAAGCTCTGCACCCAGGAGTGAGCATGTGTTCCCTTTGTCGGTATCCCGAATTTTTGGCCAGCCAGCATATTCGAGGTCGCATCAAAACCGGCGACGTAAGCCGCCCTGGCCCCCCACACCGCAGCATCAGCCTCCTGAGCCCGGCGTGTTCCGAATTCAAGCAGGACGTCGTTACCCGCAACCTGCTTAACGCGTGAGGCCTTCGTAGCGATCAAGGTCTGGAAATTCATGAAATTGAGAAGCGCCGTCTCAACCAGCTGCGTTTCCATAATAGTGCCTTCTACTCGGATCAGAGGCTCATTCGGGAACGCGAGCGCCCCTTCGCGCATGGAGTACATATTTCCGCAAAAACGGAACTGCCTCAGTTCCTCCAAGAACGCTGAATCATAATTTTCTTCCTGCTCAGATAAATACTTGATGTCATCGTCCGTAAAACGCAGGTTGGCGATATAATGCACAATGCGCTCCAGTCCGGCGAAGACCGCATACCCGTTCCCGAAGGGAAGTTTGCGGAAGTAGGCCTCGAAAACAGCCTTCTGTTGATGCGAACGGTTTACCCAATGCGCATACATCATGTTGATTTGATACTTATCCGTATGTAATGCCAATCCTGCGGTTTGCATGGCAGGCTTCCTCCTTTGTCTTCCAGTCCCTGACCGCGGTGTCTGCAGGAAGCCTCCAAGTAGCGGCTTCTTCTGCTCCTTTGTCATACCGGGCTTTAGAACCGCCTGTAAAATGCGGCATTCGGCCAATCATCTTCGGTCTGCAATCCGCTTAGGTATAAATCGATAACAGCGGCGCGTAATCCGTAAATTTATACAACTGCGCCGGACGCTGGGAATACTGGTTGGAACTCAGCGGCTTGCCGTCCTCGTCCCGTACTTCCTCCAGAATGCCCTGTCTGCTGCGGGTTGATGTAATTTTGCGGATAAAATTCGGTTCACTGAACTCGGGCACCACGGTTTGGATGACCTGATACAATTCACTCAGCGTGAACTGTTCCGGCAGGAACTGGCGGGCGATGGTGGAATGCAGCATTTGCTGCTGTATGCGAAGGTATGCATCCCGGATGATTTCCCTGTGGTCAAAAGCCAGCTCCAATCCGCTCAGCACCTCTTCGATGCCGAATAGGCCGACCTCTCCGGCATCGTCCGCTGATTGTCTGCTTTCCAGCATCCATTCCTCCACTAGGGCAAAAAAAGCATGGCTGATAATCCAGCCGCGCGGATCTCTTCCAGGTGTGCTATAAACACCTAAGTATTCCAGATGGCCGCCGTCGACCCCCGTTTCTTCCTTAAGCTCGCGCGTTGCCGCATCATAGATCGACTCGCTTTCTTGGCAGAAGCCGCCGGGAAGCGCCCACATGCCGGCAAACGGCCACGATTTGCGCCGAATCAGCATGACCTTGAGCTCGCGGATGGGAAGCGTCTTGGTTACCGTTTTCCGTTCCTTCTTGGTTAGTGTAAACATGACGATATCCGCCGGCACGCCGTCCGGCGTACGATATTTTTTAGCTGAATAAGCTTTTGCTTCCAGTGAAGCATCAGCCTGCTGCCCGTGTTCTTTCATTTCATCACCACATAATCTCTTTTTGATACTTTCATTATGATTTACAGATAAGAAATGTCAAGTGTTTTTCGGAAAATACCGGCCCGTGCAGCGTTACTTACGATGAATGACCCTGAACGTTCCGGTGGCCAGGCAGCCGAGCGTACCTTCGCTATCGTGTATGCGTGCTTCTGTCGTCATGGAACGTCCAGCCATATGCAGGATGCGAGCCGTGACGGTAAGTCTTCCTGTCTTCATCGCGGACGTGAAATGTACGTTGATGTTGGTCGTGACGCAGCTGTCTTGATCCTTGGCAGCCGTGGCTGCCATGCCCATGGCCTGATCCATCAGGGACGTCAGGACGCCGCCGTGAATGATACCCATAGAATTGGTATGATGCTCCTTCGCATCCAGAGCGATGACGATCTTGTCCTCGTCCGCCGACACAAATTCACAGCCCAGATACGACCAAAACGTGTTTTCGCCGCGCGCGATCATTTGTTCCAATGCATTCATTATGATTCCCCCATTGCTGTCTCTATTGATGATGTCCTTGTTACTCTCGGGTATTCATTTCCAGTGTAATCCGATCCCTGCACGGAATACCGTTCTCATAAATCGGTTCAGGATAGTTGTTCACAAAATAGTCCCGCTCTATCCGGGTCATTCGGAATCCGCATTTCTGGTACAGCCCCAGCTGGTCCAGGCTTGAATTTCCGGTCCTGACGACCACCTTTTCATATCCCATTATTGCAGCCTGAGCCAAAGTGTGCAAAATGAGCCTTTTCCCGTGTCCTCTGCCCTGATAAGCGGGATCCACCGCTGCATTCATAATTTCGGCAGTATCGTGCTCCAATCCCATTAAGCCGCACACACCAATGATCCTGCCGTCTGACTCTGCAAGAAACCAATCGCATGAATGCAGGTACATCTCTACTTGAGTCCATTCGGGGTCAGCCAGAAGAAGCAGCTCCTGCGGGAGCAGCTCATCCGGCTGCTTACGCCGTATGTCCGCTTCTCCTCTCATTTGGATGGCCATCCTTTCTGTTGGAAGTGACCGCGGGCCGGCCAAGGCCGGTCCGCATCCACAAAAAAAGGCGCGGATCCAAGATCCACAGCCTTAATTCATTGACTTAACCGCAGCTTGAAGGTGGGGCTTCCGTTCCTGTTTCCACATTGATCTTCTCGGAGACCGTATCGCGAATCACGGACATTACCAGCTGCAGGAGGTAATTAATATCGCTTTGGCTCTGCTGGAATTCAACAACGACCGGAATGCCGTCGATTTCATCCTGGAGCGTTTCCATTTCCTGTTCGATCTTGGATACCATTTGCGGATTTTGAAAAGATTCAAAAGCTACCACTTCTTTTTGACGCTTTTTAAGCGTGGCGATCAATTGCTGCACATGCTCGTGGTTGCGAATTTTCTCCTCCGCTTTCTGGTACTGCTGCACTTCTTCGCTGCTCGAAATCAGTTCAGCCAATTCCTTGGCTTTTGCCATGATATCGTCGCGGATAATCAGGTCCTTCGTATCGTAAGACATCATGCCCAAACTGTTGAGATGGCCCTTTTCAATCATTTTCTATTACCCCTATTCCGTTGGATTGACTCTACCTTGTTAATGCGGGAGCTGCATTGGTGTGCGGGACGATCTCACCCTTGATGTACCAGGTCATCGCATCCGTAATCTTAACGCGGACAAAGCTGCCGATCAGCTCCGGTCCGCCTTCAAAATGGACCAGCTTGTTGGTACGGGTGCGCCCGGCAAGCACGGAGGCGTTGTTCTTGCTCTCGCCTTCCACCAGCACTTCGACGATCTGACCGCGAAGGTTCTCGTGACTCTTGCGGCTGTGCATCTCGATGGCGCGGTTCAGACGCTGGAGTCGTTCCTTCTTCATCTCCATCGGCACATTGTCTTCCATGGTCGCGGCTGGAGTTCCTTCTCGCGGCGAGTATATAAAGGTATATGCCGAATCGAAGCCCACCTCATGAACGAGAGACAGCGTTTCTTCAAACTGCGCATCCGTTTCGCCTGGAAAGCCTACGATGATATCCGTGGTGAGAACTGCGCCGGGAACGGCGGCTTTGATTTTGCGGACAAGCTCCAGATAAATTTCCCGGGTGTATTTCCGTCCCATAATTTTCAGAACTTCGCTGCTGCCCGATTGCACCGGCAGATGGATATGCTCCACCAAATTGCCGCCTTTGCCGAGCACCTCGACCAGATGGTCATCAAAATCCCGCGGATGTGAAGTCGTAAACCGGATGCGCGGAATGTCGATTTTGCGAATATCGTCCATCAGATCGCCGAAGCTGTATGTCATATCGGTAAAATCCTTGCCATAAGCATTGACGTTTTGTCCGAGCAGCGTTACTTCCTTGAAGCCCTGGCGGGCCAGTTCGCGAACTTCGGCAATGACGTCCTCCGGTCTGCGGCTGCGTTCTTTTCCTCGGGTCATCGGAACGATACAGTATGTACAGAACTTGTCACAGCCGTACATAATGTTGACCCAGGCGCGCAGTCCTTCCCTTTTCTTCGGCAGGTTTTCAATGATATCGCCCTCTTTGGACCATACCTCGACCACCATTTCCTTGCTGAGCAGCGCTTCCTTGATGAGATGCGGAAGTCTGTGAACGTTATGGGTTCCGAAGATCAGGTCCACAAAGCCATGCTTCTGCATGATGCGGTTGACCACATTCTCTTCTTGGGACATGCACCCGCAAACGCCAAGGAGCATATCGGGCTTTTCCCTCTTCAAATGCATCAGATGCCCGAGTTCCCCAAACACTTTGTCTTCGGCATTCTCACGAATCGCGCAAGTATTCAGCAGGATAATATCCGCTTCCTTCCGCTCTTCCGTGGACGTATAACCCATTTCTTCCAGCATGCCCTTGATCGTCTCTGAATCATGCTCGTTCATCTGGCATCCGAAGGTATATACAATGTAATGCTTGCCTTTGCCGATCTCCCGAAGGTCTTCGGGGATTGCTGTATCGTACAGCACCTGGACATCTTCCCGGCGGCGCTTCTTGCTCTGTCTATGGTTAGGCTCCGAAATAATATGAATCTCCCGGCCTTTGATCCGGATGGTCTTGCCATGTTCATCCTCGGACAGGACCTTGGCATCGGAAAAATCAAAATATTTGGAGTAATCCTTGGTTTCCTTGGCCATGCTGTCGATCACTCCTTCAATTCCCTTAGGAACAAACCTCAAGCCTAAATAGGCATTCCAATAAATTATACCATGAACTTTTCCTGTTATCTACTTTCCGGCACCTCCAAAAGCAACAAAAAACGGGAGATTTCTCTCCCGTTTTTCTCTTGAAGCAGTCTATATAGTGATACCGTATTAGTCGATAATTTCAGCGGTATCCCCGGTTTTCACTCCGGCCGCATTGCCTTCATCGGTATCGATATGCATGTCCAGTGCAAAGGAATCCGACACGCGTGCGATGACGTTCTCGAATACGACGCCACGTTCGCCTCCGACGCGCACCTTCAGCATTTGCTGATCGGCAATTCCCATTTGTTGTGCATCCGAGGTATGGAAATGAATATGGCGAGCAGCAACGATCACGCCCTGCTCCAGTTCGATTTCACCCTTCGGACCTACGACTTTGACTCCAGGCGTTCCTTCAATATTTCCGGATTCGCGAACCGGTGCCTTGACGCCGATCGCAAAGGAATCGGTGCGGGAAATTTCCACTTGGCTCGCCTTGCGGGCTGGCCCCAAAATTCTCACCTTATCGAATTGCCCCTTCGATCCGATCACCGCTACCGTTTCATTAGCGGCAAATTGGCCCGGCTGGGACAACGGTTTAAACTCAGTCAACTGATAGCCTTCTCCAAACAAAGCCTCAATATGTTCTTGGGTAAGATGAATATGTCTTGCAGATACGCCAACAGGTACAGTTTTACTCACGTGGATCACTCCTTATTTTTTCTCTATGATCTGTACGCCAGACATCATTATACATCCTTTTACCCGAAAATAAAAAGACGCTACCGCTTATGCGGGCGTCTTTTCGGCTTTTTATTTGAATTCCGCTACAAGATTGTCAAATTGTTCGCGCGATAGGAGCGCTTCCTGCCGCACCAGCGGCTCCTCCCGGAAGCCTGGCACCAGGTTCTCATAGCTCTTCTTGTTTTTGTCCTGATAAATCAGTCCGGTGACCATGCCCCCGGTCTCCATCAGTGTGGTCATCGCCGCAATCCGGCTCGACGGGTCGTAATCCGGCATGGAATCGAGCGGCACGATATTGTCCTTGAACCATTCGTACGTATTGACCTTGTTAAAGGTCACGCAGGGACTGAATACGTTAATAATCGAGAAGCCCTCATGCTTGATCGCTTCCTCCACGAGCGCTGTCAGCTGTTTGATATCGCTGGAGAAGGATTGCGCTACAAACGTCGCGCCTGCAGACAAAGCCAGCTCAAGCGGAGACAGCGTCGTTTCCACCGCGCCCTGCGGTGTGCTCTTGGTCACGAAGCCTTCCGCGCTGCGCGGGGAGGTTTGGCCCTTGGTCAAACCGTAAATCTGGTTGTCCATGACGATGTAGGTCATGTTAATGTTTCTGCGGATGGCATGGATCGTATGCCCCATCCCGATCGCGAAGCCGTCGCCGTCCCCGCCTGAGGCGATGACGGTCAGATCCCGGTTGGCCAGCTTGACGCCTTGCGCAATCGGGAGTGAACGGCCGTGAATGCCATGAAATCCATAGGCATGAATATAGCCTGAAATGCGCCCGGAACATCCGATGCCTGAAATGACCGCCAGCTGTTCGGGCTCGAGGCCCGAGTTGGCTGCTGCACGCTGAATGGCGGCCTGGATGGAGAAGTCCCCGCAGCCCGGGCACCAGTTCGGTTTGATATTGTTGCGAAACTCTTTGAATGTAGCCATCGTTATACCAGCTCCTTACTCGCCATACAGGCATTTCTGCACTCGTCCGCCACAATGGAAGGAAGGAACGGGTTGCCGTCGTACTTCAGCACGCTCGTCACTTTGTCCCGGCTTCCGACATGAAGCTTAATCAGATCTGCCAATTGGCCCGTTGCATTATGTTCAAGAACGATGACCTGTTTGGCCTTCTCTACATAGCGCTTGACGGATTCGGCCGGAAACGGATGCAGCAGTCTGACCGTCATCTGATTCGTCGTGATTCCTTCTTGTCCCAGCATGTTCCTAGCCTGCTGGATCGTGCCGCCCGTTGATCCCATGCCGATAATCAAGAGCTCAGGCTCTTCGTAAGGCGCGTCGATGTGAATCGGGTTTTCCACCGTAATTCGGTCCATTTTCCCCAGACGCTTATCCATCATCAGCTTCCGGTTCACGGCGCTTTCCGATGGACGACCGCTTTCATCATGCTCAACGCCCGTGACATGATGAATGCCATGCTTCTGGCCCGGAAGCACCCGTGGTGATACGCCATCCTCTGATAGCTCGTATCGTTTGAACAAATCCCCAGCTGCAAGCTCCGGAGCTTCCTCTACGAGCTTTCCGCGGTCGATGCAGATCCGGTCGTAATCCAGAGGCTCGCAGGACTGCTTGCCCAAAGACAACTGCAAATCGGTGACCACGATCACAGGCAGCTGGTACTTGTCTGCCAGGTTGAATGCTTCGATCATATCGTAGAAGCATTCTTCGATGGAGCTTGGAGCCAGTACGATCTTGGGAATTTCGCCGTGGGTGCCGTGAATCAGGGCATTGATGTCGCTCTGCTCCTGCTTCGTCGGAAGTCCCGTGCTCGGCCCTCCACGCTGCGTGTCGACGATCACGACCGGCGTCTCGGTCATTCCGGATAAACCGATCGCTTCCATCATCAGGGACAAGCCTGGGCCCGCAGAAGCCGTCATGGAGCGGACACCTGCATAGTTTGCACCGATGGCCATCGTGATGGCGGCGATTTCATCTTCGGTTTGAACAACGGTTCCCCCGACTTTAGGCAGCTTCTTGATCAGGTATTCCATAATTTCCGAAGCCGGCGTAATCGGATAGGCGCTCATGATCCGGCAGCCCGCGGCAAGCGATCCCAGCCCGATCGCGTCGTTGCCGATCATGAACAGCTTCTGCTTGCCGTCGGCCGGCTCCAGTCTGAAGTCCTCCAGCGGACCTCCAGCCAATTCAAGCACGTAATCCGCGCCGCTCTTCACAGCCTCGATGTTTTTCTCCACGACTGCTGCGCCTTTCCGGCCAAATTCCTCTTCGACGGCTTTGTTGAATACGTCCATCGGCAATCCGAGGAGCGCCCATGACGCTCCGGAAGCAACCATGTTCTTCATCAGAGAAGTTCCAAGTTCCTCTGCCAAGGACGTGATCGGCACGGGAAATAGACGTGCATCGGCGCCTTCCGGCAGCAGCGGTCCAAATTTGGCGTCCGCAATGACCACGCCTCCGGGACGAAGCTCATGTGCATTCAAATCGATGCTTTCCTGGTCAAAGGCGACCAGGATATCCAAATCATCCGCAATCGCCCGAATCGGCCGCGTACTGATACGAATTTTATTATTGGTGTGTCCACCCTTAATCCGAGACGAAAAGTGGCGGTAGCCGTAGAGGTAATATCCGAGCCGGTTGAGCGCCGTCGAAAAGATCCGATCCGTGCTCTCCACGCCTTCCCCTTGCTGCCCGCCTATTTTCCATGATAATTGACTGATCAAAAAAGCCCACTCCTTCTACCGCTCCCTGCGTGCCATCCGATTATCACCCAGGCACGATACCCAAAAAACGGCTAATAATTATGTAAAAGTTTATGAGGAACCGAAGCAAATAGCAAGGTTTTTTTGCATGTCCTGCATCATGGCATATCGCTCCGGTTCACGCTTTATTTGCTGTCCGGTGCCCCTTTTTCCGGTAAATGTTTGCTTAAATAAGACAACGCATTTCCCGAAAACCATTGGCGAACCAAATTCTCCGGATAATGCCTGCATAGCAGTTCAGCAAACGCCGGAAATTTCCCCGGATGCTCCAAATCCTGGATCCAGGTATCGATACCGTCGAAATCCGATCCGATCATAAGGCTCCCGGCTCCGCCAAGCGCGCAAATATGCTCGATATGTGGCAAAAGCTCTTCCGGCCGCACCGGCTCCTCTCCGCCTTCGCGGACGAACCAGGGCACAAAGGTCATTCCAATGCGGCCATCCATAGCGATGATCGCACGGATCTGCTCATCGTTCAAATTCCGCGGGTGCATGCATATTGATTTGGCATTGGAATGGGAAGCTATGAATGGTCTGGACGATTGCTCGGTCAGTTCCCAAAATCCGGTCTCGGAAAGATGCGACACATCCAGCAGCAGCCCCAGTTCGTTGCTTAAATCAATCAGCTTTCTGCCCTTTTCGGTAAAACCGCCCTTGCGCTTCTCAAGCACACCATCCGCCGCCCAGTTCGCATAGTTCCAGGTGATGCCGAGAAAGCGGACTCCCAGCTCATAGCACATACGCACATAGAACAAACTGCCTTCGAACCCATCCGCCCCTTCTACCGACAAGAGGCCCCAAGGCTTGCTGCGGGCGCCCATCGGGCTGCCAGCCGCTTGGATCTCTTCAGCTAGCATAGATGCCTCTTCCCTCCACCGAAGCCAGCGTACCCCCTCTGCCGTCGTCATAACCCTTGTCTTGAAAGCGTCGATCTGGTCCAATATAAACTCGTAGCGGGGGATTCCCCATTGCTCGGACAAAAAAATAGCAAAACACTGCAGCGATACATCACCCTGAACGAGGCGTTCATAGGTTACGTCGAGCTTGGGGTCGTTCAGAAAGGATATGCCCGCATCCTCCCTCAATTTACTCAACACGTCGCAATGAAAATCGATTACGGGAATGCTCATGACGACATTCTCCTTTCTTTTTTCGATGATGAATGCAAAAAAACCTGTCTATCCCATATAAACTGAATGCAAGTCTGAGGGAAGCTCCCTCACATACGCCGACTCGATTCAGCTTATATCAATAAACAGGTTTCAACAACGATTCATGCCTACCGACTCATCTAGGTTCCACAATCAGCTTGATTGCGGTCCGGTCTTCCCCATCAATCACAATATCCGTAAAGGCTGGAATGCAGATCAGATCAACTCCGCTTGGCGCGACGAATCCCCGGGCAATGGCAACCGCTTTAATGGCTTGATTTAGCGCTCCCGCTCCGATTGCCTGCAGTTCAGCAGCACCACGTTCACGAAGCACGCCAGCTAGAGCACCGGCAACAGAATTTGGATTGGACTTTGCTGAAACTTTTAATACTTCCATGGTAAGTACCTCCCCTGGGAATGATGAATGGTTCGCTTCCACATACTAGATGTTATTCGTGAGTGGTAAAATAATTCCTTCTTTTTGTCAATTTTACCTGTAAAAATACATCGATAGTCTTAGGCTTCCATTTCTCATTCCCTATAGAGAGATTCCTTAGTCCATAATCCAGTCGTCCTCAAGCAAACGGATCTTTTCCATCTTTTTCGCCTTTCCGGTCGCGTCATCCAGCTGCACGAACAGGCCGTGGAACTGCCACTTTCCTTTATCCACCTGGAATCTGACGGGCAGCTGAGTTTTGAACTTGCGCAGGACTGCTTCCCGTTCCATTCCCAGAATCCCTTCCTTAGGTCCCACCATGCCAGCATCCGTCAAATAGGCCGTTCCTTCGGGCAAAATCGTATCGTCATTGCTCTGCACATGAGTATGTGTACCTACCACGATGGATGCGCGTCCATCCAGATGCCAGCCCATGGCGATTTTTTCCGAGGTCGCTTCGGCGTGAAAATCGACAAGGATGCATTTATGCTTCTTGCGCAGCTGATCGACAATCTCATCGCTTTTGCGGAATGGACAGTCAATCGCAGGCAAAAAGGTCCGGCCCTGCAGATTCACAATCGCCAGCTCCTTCCCGTTCGCCTTAATGATCGTATGCCCTAAACCAGGCGTTCCCGGCGGAAAATTCGCAGGACGAATCATCCGAGGCTCGTCATCGATAAAATCAAAGATCTCCTTGTTGTCCCAAGTATGGTTGCCCATTGTGATGCCATGGACGCCCCATTCAAAAAATTCCTTGGCGATTGTTTCCGTGATCCCGCGCCCGGAAGCCGCATTTTCCCCGTTGACGATAATGATGTGCGGGTTATATTTCGATTTGAGAGAAGGCAGTGTGTCCTTTAACGCCTTTCTGCCTACGCTTCCTACGATGTCTCCAATAAATAAAACGTTAATAACGTTCTCCTCCTTCATTCATGTCTGCTTACTTTGTAAAAAGATGAAAAGTGGCCGGAAGTTCGCGGCCACTTTTCAAATAAGCAATTATTTAGCGTATTCAACGGCCCGGGTTTCACGAATAACAGTAACCTTAATATGTCCCGGATAATCCAGTTCATTTTCGATCGTCTTCGTAATATCCCTTGCCAAGCGGAAAGCTTCCGCATCATCGATCTTCTCAGGCTGTACCATGACGCGAACCTCGCGTCCGGCTTGAATCGCGAACGATTTTTCTACACCCTCGAAGGATTCGGAGATTTCCTCGAGCTTTTCCAGACGTTTGATATACGTTTCAAGCGTTTCACGTCTTGCTCCCGGTCTCGCCGCGGATAAAGCATCCGCCGCGCCAACCAGCATTGCGATAACAGAAGTTGCTTCTACATCACCGTGGTGCGATGCAATACTGTTGATAACCACCGGATGTTCCTTGTATTTCTTCGCCAGTTCCACGCCAATTTCAACGTGTGATCCTTCCACTTCATGATCCAGCGCTTTACCGATGTCATGCAACAGACCGGCACGTTTGGCGAGGACGATGTCTTCCCCAAGCTCTCCGGCCATCAGACCTGTGAGGTAAGCAACCTCCATGGAATGCTTCAGGACGTTCTGTCCATAGCTGGTACGGAATTTCAAGCGGCCCAGGATCTTGATGAGATCCGGATGCAGTCCGTGAACTCCCACCTCGAAGGTCGCCTGTTCGCCGTATTCGCGAATGCGTTCGTCGACCTCTTTGCGTGATTTTTCCACCATTTCTTCAATCCGTGCCGGATGAATCCGGCCATCCGATACCAGTTTCTCCAAAGCGGTACGGGCGATTTCACGACGGATCGGATCGAATCCTGACAGAATAACGGCTTCAGGCGTATCATCGATAATGAGATCAATACCAGTAAGGGTTTCAAGTGCACGGATGTTACGGCCTTCACGACCGATAATCCGACCTTTCATTTCCTCATTTGGCAATGTCACGACAGACACCGTCGTCTCAGCGACATGATCGGCAGCGCAGCGCTGAATGGCAAGAGTCACGATTTCGCGTGCCTTCTTGTCCGCTTCCTCCTTGGCTTGCTGCTCGATGTCCTTGATCATTTGAGCGGTTTCATGCCGTACTTCCTGTTCCACATTGCTCAAGATGATGCTTCTTGCATCCTCCATCGTCAGATTGGAGATGCGTTCCAATTCAGTGACCTGGCTCTTGTAAATCAGATCAATCTGCTGTTGTGTCTCTTCAATGCGCTTCTCTTTGTTAGCCACTTGTTCTTCTTTGCGTTCCAGCGATTCAATCTTTTTATCCAGCGACTCTTCTTTCTGCAACAATCGTCTTTCCTGCCGTTGAATTTCATTCCGACGCTCACGAGTGTCTTTTTCAGCTTCGGTACGGATTTTATGGACTTCGTCCTTAGCTTCCAATACCGTTTCCTTTTTCAGTGCTTCAGCTTCCTTCTTCGCATTTTCAACAATATTCAATGCAGCTTGTTCAGCACTAGAAATTTTAGCTTCTGCAAGAGATTTGCGAATAAAATATCCAATCACGAACCCCAAGAACAATCCGGCAACAACGAGAATGATCGAAAGCCATGCAGGCATAAGTTCACCCCCTCGTTGGTTCCTCCAAGGTATTCCTTGGGATTTTTGTACAGTCGTTCAATCAACACGTTCATCATCATACACAAATCGTAAGTCAACGATTCTTATCTCCCGTTCATCACGGGCATTATCCATATGAATTGGCGCTACTGAATCTTACAGAAACGAGCCTTTCTTGGAAGGAAAAAGGGTTTCTTTTCGGTACAAGATTCATATTCATTTTAGTATTTGTCAAAAGATATTGTCAAGAGAGTGCATTTCATAATATGTTAACTTCTGCCTCAGTCGAATGAAAAATACTCCATATCCTCTTCCGCTTCCCCATTTTCACGAATCAGCTGGTTGATGACCTTGCGAACTTGTTCGCCTGAGAAGCCTCTTCGCATTAAAAATGCGCCTGTTTTCCGCTTCCTGTCCACGACTTCCCCGCGGGTCTGATTCCATTTTTTCCTTCCGACGACCAAACAACTCTCATATTCCTGTTCTTGACTTACCTCAGCCAGCGCCTCACCGATCAGAGCCTTGTCAACGCCCTTCTGACGCAGTTCCTGCCTGACCCAAGCTTTCCCCTTCCGCTGGCTCGTAATGCGCTGCTCGGCCCACTGCTTCGCGTACAGCTCGTCATTAATCAAGCTCTCCTGCTCCAAGCGCTGAAGAGCATGCTCAATCACGGCCTGCGTATACTCCTTCTCCCGCAGCCTGTCGGCCAGCTCCTTTCGCGTACGCTGCTTGTGCTCCAAATATTTCAGTGCCTGCACATAAGCCCGCTGCTTCTCGTCGGCGACGACGATGTCCTCCAGCTCCTGCTTCGTAAACACATTGCCTTTCAGCATCCGGTACTTGATCATAACATCTTCATGAATGGACAGCGTGTATTCGCCAAAAGAAATCAAATACCGTCCCTTCTGCCTGGGCTGCCGCTCCACAGCCGTTATGACCAGTTCCTGACCGTCAGGGAAATGAGATATATCCATCAGATCTTGCTGCCTTTGCAGCCCTTGTTCCTGCATATCGTCTCCCCCTGATCACGATTCTTTATTTAAAAGCATGTAGTCTTCGCAGGTACATCCCTGTAGTGCCTACCCAAGCAGGTATGCAAAAAGGCACCCTGGACAGGATCACCAGGGCGCCTTCTATATAGGCTAACGACTATTCAAGCTCCAGCAATTCCTGTTCTTCCTTCTGTTCTTCTTCCAGCTCGCTGGACGAAGGCGCAGGAACCAGAGTCGTAAGATTGCTTGCTTCCCGAATCTTGTTCTCGATCACATCGGAAATTTGCGTGTTTTCTTTCAAAAACTGCTTGGCATTCTCACGGCCTTGTCCCAAACGCTCACCTTCGTAGGAATACCAGGCGCCGCTCTTGTTAACGATATCCAGTTCGGTACCGATATCAATGATGCTGCCTTCCTTCGAAATCCCTTCGCCGTACATGATATCAATCTCAGCCTGTTTAAAAGGAGGAGCCACTTTGTTCTTTACGACCTTGATGCGGGTACGGTTACCTACGACATCGTTGCCCATCTTGATGCTCTCGATCCGGCGCACGTCAAGACGTACCGAAGAATAGAACTTCAAGGCACGGCCGCCTGGAGTTGTCTCCGGATTACCGAACATAACGCCAACCTTCTCGCGAAGCTGGTTAATGAAGATCGCAATCGTCTTCGATTTGGCGATTGCACCGGACAGCTTGCGCAGAGCCTGCGACATGAGACGCGCTTGAAGACCCACGTGGGAATCACCCATTTCGCCTTCGATCTCGGCCTTAGGCACAAGTGCCGCTACCGAATCGACTACAACGATATCTACAGCGCCGCTGCGTACAAGGGCTTCAGCAATCTCCAGCGCCTGTTCGCCTGTATCCGGTTGGGACAGCAGCAGCTCATCGATGTTGACCCCAAGCTTGCTTGCGTAAGAAGGATCGAGTGCATGCTCAGCATCGATAAATGCAGCTTGTCCACCCGTCTTCTGAACTTCGGCAATGGCATGGAGAGCCACTGTCGTCTTACCGGATGATTCCGGTCCGTATACTTCAACAACACGGCCTCTTGGAAGACCGCCAATACCTAATGCTATATCTAAAGCCAAGGAACCGCTGGGAACAACTTCCACTTGCATATGAGTTGACTCACCCAACTTCATAATTGAACCTTTACCGAATTGTTTCTCTATTTGACGAAGCGCGACTTCCAGCGCAGCACGACGATCTGACAATAAACTCACATCCTTCACCGTTTATATATATATCATACCTTGTTTTGGAACGTTTGCCAAGCATTTTTTCGAACATACATTCGTTTTTTATCCCGATCATACCCCTTCCGGCTTTTCGCCGCAGCCCCGGGAAAAGAAAAGAACCGCAGCAAAATATCGAATTTGCACGGTTCTTCCGTATACCTATATTATACCTCTTTCACACCCTATTGTACAACTTCGTCCGAAGCAGATTCCGGCTTGTGGGAGACGAGTCTCAGCCACAAATGATGAAGAAGGGTCTTGACCGTCCGAATCCGGATCGTTTCGCGGTTTCCGTTGAACCGGAGCTCGAAGACCTCCGTTTTCTTACCGCGTTCCGCGAGTCCGACATACACGAGTCCGACAGGCTTGCGCTCCGAGTATCCGGGGCCGGCGACTCCGGTTACCGAAAGGCCGAAATCGCTGTCCGTGATCATTCTGACATGCTCGGCCAGCACTTCGGCGACTTCATGGCTCACGGCTCCGGGAGCTTCGTCGCCTTCAAGCAGCGCATGCGGCACATGGAGAAGCTTTTCCTTCATGGCATTGGAGTAGCATACGATGCCGCCGAGAAACATTGTGGCACTTCCCGGAATCGAGGTGATGCTCTCCATGAGCAGCCCGCCCGTGCAGCTCTCCGCCGCGCTGAGCGTAAGCCCCCGGTCCGCCATCATGTCCACGATGATTTTTTCGATCGGCACGTCCGTGCTGGCATACAAATGCTTAGGAAGACGCTTCTGGATTTGCGACTCGAGCGCCTCCAGCTTCTTCATCGCCTCTAGCTCGCTGCTTGCCTTGGTCGAGATGCGTACCGAGACCTCGCCTTCCTTGGCATAGGGCGCGATGGTAGGATCGCTCTGCGCCTGAATCAGATCGAGCAGCTTATCTTCCAGCAGCGATTCGCCGATACCGGCGAATTTCAGCATTTTGGAATAGATCGGCATTTCATCCGTCAAGGCATGCTGGAGCAGCCACGGTTTGACCTGTCCTTCGAACATCGGCTTCATTTCTTTTGGAGGACCCGGCATGACGATGTAGAACTTATTCTCCTCTGCAATCGCGATCCCCACCGCAAGGCCCGTATCATTCGGAAGCGGTGTGCTGCCGTCAATGACGAGCGCCTGACGTCGGTTGTTCTCGGTCATATCGATCCCCCGATTGACGAAGAACTTCTCCACCTGATCCATGGCCAGACGGTCGATATGAAGGGAACGGCCCAGCACAGCTGCCAAAGCGTCCTTCGTGAGATCATCCTGGGTAGGGCCAATGCCTCCGGTTAAAAGCAAGATATCCGCTCGCTGTGCGGCATTCTCAATCGCATGTTGGAGACGCTGCATGTTATCCCCGACGACCGTCTGGTAATATACATCGATTCCCATTCCCGCTAGCTCCTGGGACAAGTATTGCGCGTTTGTATTCAAGATTTGTCCAAGCAGCAGCTCGGTGCCCACTGCAATGATTTCGGCTTTCATGCTGTCATTCCTCCTCTAAAGTTGCTTTTCTATATCTCCCTATTCTTTACCACACGAAGCGCCCGAAACAAACAGGCGCCCGCATTGGAAAGAAAAAGCAATAGGATAGCCCTATTGCCAATTACGCATTCGTCAGCCGAAGCAGATGTTTGTTTTTTACAAAATAATCGATTCCCGAATAAATCGTGATGATCGCTGCCGCCCACGTCGCAATAATATCCAGCGGAACTCCAATCAGCTCAAACGGGAAATTGTTGATCAGCATGAGCACAATGGCGATGATCTGAATCACCGTCTTGACTTTGCCCCACTTGCTCGCCGCTACGACGGAGCCGTCCAGAAGCGCGATCTGGCGGAGTCCGGTAACGGCAAATTCGCGGCTGATGATCACGACAGCGATCCAGGAATCGCATTTGCCCATCTCGACGAGAGAGATCAAAACCGCGGCCACAAGCAGCTTATCCGCCAAGGGATCAAGCAGCTTGCCCAGATTCGTTACCATGTTGTTCTTGCGTGCCAAATAACCGTCTATACCGTCTGTGCTGGCTGCCACGATAAAAATGAATACCGCAATCAACTGATTCAGGGGCAGCTCGTATGAATTCCAGACCAAAGGTTCCGGGTAGAAGCTAAAGTCCACCAGAAGAAACACCATCATGATCGGAATCAGACATATTCTTGCAATGGTAATACGGTTGGGCAAATTCAATGTACACCCTCCCCGGATAAAACAAACTAAAAGTATAAGATTCAAAAAATTCGGTACGATCGTACCGGAACAAACTATGTAAAAACGTTCTTATTACACTAATCCTCACAAGTATAATATAACGTTTTATCACCTGTCAAAAACATGAAGCGGCAGTCTGGCGGGCGCTCTTTACGAGCGTTATTTGAAATTCGTGAACTGCAAATCGAGCGGCAAGTCCGCTTTCCGGAGCAGCTGCATCACTGCCTGCAGATCATCCTTGCTCTTGCCGGTAACGCGAAGCTGATCGCCCTGAATCTGGCTTTTGACCTTCAGCTTGGAATCGCGGATCAGCACGTTGATTTTCTTGGCGTTCTCTTGGTCAATCCCCTGCTTCAAAGTGATGCGCTGGCGGACTGTGCCCATAGAAGCCGGCTCGATTTTGCTGTAATCCACGTTTTTAAGCGAGAGACCTCTTTTGATCATTTTCGTCTGCAAAATATCGATGACCGAATTCAGCTTGTATTCATCATCCGAAACGATGACAAGAGCGTCCTTTTCCAGCTTCAGGCTGCTTTTGCTGCCTTTAAAATCAAAGCGGGTCTCGATTTCCCTCTCCGCCTGGTTAATGGCGTTATTCATTTCCTGCAAATCAAATTTGGAAACAATGTCAAATGAACTTTCCGAACTCATCTTTACACGTCCTTTCTTAAAACTTTCATGTCATATTATATGAAAATGTAGCGGACAAGTCTAATTTAAACTTTTGGGCGGGGTGCAAATCATGCCAAAAAGACATTCCCGACGGCATAACCGGTTGACAGGAATGTCTCTATGGGCAAAAACTCCGCATATTAGCGGCTGCGCGCGGGCTGTCTGAACATGTCCAAAATGCCGAGCACGATATGTGCGAGTCCGAAGCCCAATATGCCGTAACCCCATGCATTGGGAGTCAGATAATAACCGAGGAGGCTGACAATGATA
Source organism: Paenibacillus sp. SAFN-054 (assembly GCF_051966755.1). Taxonomy (NCBI): domain Bacteria; kingdom Bacillati; phylum Bacillota; class Bacilli; order Caryophanales; family Paenibacillaceae; genus Paenibacillus; species Paenibacillus sp. SAFN-054. The sequence continues at coordinate 400,235 of NZ_JBQCKS010000001.1, read as the reverse complement.
CCTAGACCGGTCACGATCCAGCTGACTGTCATAATCCATACACCTCATTTCCATGGGAGATCATAAGACAAAACTCGAATTGGAGCTAGTCCTATTCTCTCCCTGCAAATGCAAGCTTATTCCTGACTCAAGGCATAAATCAGCCGTTGGTATCCGTTGAGCCTGTATCGCTGGAGCCGGTACCACTGGAACTGCTTCCATCGCCGCTATTACTGCCCGAAGATGAATCGCCGGGGGTATCTACGCTGCTGGGATCCACTCTTTTCAAAACGAGTCTTGAAGACGTCTTTCCATCCGTAATGACCTGGCCGCCAACGGTAATGGTCGTCGCTGGCGCGTAACCGGATTTGATGTACATGCCGGATGATTCAAGCGGGAAGGAGAATGTATTCCCTTCTTCCGTGTTGCCGAACGAAAGCTTCTTGCCTTTCTTGCTCTCGTCGTTATAAACTTCAAGCCAGCTCTTTCCGGTCGCCTTGATTTCAACCGTTACTGTTGTTCCGGGAGCCGCAGCAACCTTAAAGATCGTATCTTTGCCCTTCTTGCCGTCCTGCTGAATCGTGACAGTCTGGTCGCTTGGCGGTGTTGTGGTCCCATTATCAGACGGTGTCGTGCCTGTTCCGTCCCCTGGAGTATCGGTGCTTTCCGATCCGTCACTTGGCGGGGTCGTCGTTTGATCGCCGCCTTTATTTCCCGAATCCGGCGCCTTTGTATCCGTTCCTTCGTCGGTTTTACCCGGGTCGGTTGCAGGTGGAGTCGTTTGAGCAGGTTTTTGCGAAGGATCCTGCTGCGTTTCCGTCACCTTGGATGGGTCTACCTTATCTGTTTTCGTATGGCTGGCACTGCTTGCATACCAATAAATAACGACGATAATCAATATGGGAAAGATCCACATTAAAGTTGTTGACAGCCACTTGACATTGCGTTCCGAGGAGCGGGTGCTGCTGCGCTTCTGAATGACCGGTTCCATTGTCGGTTCCGGCTCCGCAGGTGTTTCCTGCTTATGGCCTTCGAGCAATAAATCCGGATCTAGACCGACCGTTTCAGCATATGTTTTGATAAAAGCCCTCACGTAAAAACTGCCGGGAAGCACCTTATAATCCCCTGCTTCGATGGCTTCCAAATATCTTTTGCGGATTTTTGTCATTTCCTGTACATCATCCAGACTCATGCCTTTCTGCAGTCTGGCTTCTCTTAGCTGTTGTCCCAGTTCGGACATACCATCACCCCCTCATCCAAAATTTGTATTATAGGTCGTCATTATAGGAACTGGTAAAAGTATCATAAATGATTTCTTCTGCCGGATTATTCCGAAGTTCGACAATGATATCGAAGTCGTCATACGTATATTCGGATTCCTGGACGAATACGTCCGGATGCTCGATCACTTTCGTACACGGCATGCCCATAATATCCTGCAGCAAATTATAATGGCGTTCGTTGGAACGGATCGTACTGACGATCCCGTCGATAATAAACACGTTGCCCGGATTCATTTCATCTTCGGAAAGCTGGCTTCTGACCGTCTGACGGAGCAAAGTCGAGGATACGAAGGTCCAGCGCTTCATCGCGCACACACTGCCTGCGATAATGGATTCCGTCTTTCCGACCCGCGGCATGCCGCGAAGGCCGATGACCTGATTTCCATTCTTCTTAAATAATTCACCCAAAAAATCGACAAGTAATCCAAGCTCGTCACGGGTGAAGCGGAACGTTTTGCGGTCATCCGAATCCCGGTCAATGTAACGTCCATGCCGCACGGCAAGGATATCCACAAGTTTCGGCTCACGAAGAGCGCACACGGTAATGTTATCTACTTTTTTAAGCATGGCGCCCATCAGGCTGATCTTCTCGTCATCATCCGTTTCCAGAAGCATCCCCCGCGTCTTGCCCTCCACGCCGTTAATCGTTAATATGTTAACCTCCAGCATACCGAGCAGGGATGCGATATCCCCGAGCAAACCCGGACGGTTCTTATGTATCCTGTATTCCATATACCATTGTTTCGTTAGCTTATTTTGATTAGCTTCCACCTTGACACCTCGTCTGAACTTTTCCCACTTATTTCGACAAAATAAACCTACTGCCCTTGCGGGAGAGGCTCCAATTTCACTGCCATAATGTTGGGTCACGTTAATGATATATAAAATGTTAGTGAAAAACAAGTTCAATACTGTAACCATTAGAGAAAAGCCCCCAAACGGGGGCTTTTTTCTGAAATGCATTGATGAACAGGCCTTGCGGACACGGTCTGATCGCTAAGCGTTTCTCTTAGCAAGCTTGACCATCAAACGGGCGATGGTGTGACGCTCTTCTTTGTTGCCGACTTCCCATAACTCTTTCAGAGCGCGGTTCGAGGAGTTCTGAGGGTCAACCTTCTCGTCCAGGAAATCGCCGATTTCATAGGCAAGACTGGCGATGGTATCCTCGCTCATTCCCATTTTTTCGGCTTGTACGACACGCTCGCCCAGAAATTTTTTCCAGGTATCAAAATTTTTGAGTACAGTCATTGATAAGTCCTCCCTTGGCTTGGCGCGATTGAGATTTGAAATCAACAATTGTAATATAACCTCAATAGCCCGTCCCTATACAAGGTCGAACCCTCCAACCGTTACCTTAACGGAACACCCTGAATCAAGTTATCCATCCCCCGTTCGGGCTGATCACCTGACCGTTGATATAACCGGATTCCGGCAGCGCCAGGAAGTACACCAATGAGGAAATCTCGTCCGGCGTCGCCAGTCTGCCGGCAGGAATTTCGTCCTCCAGCATCCGTCTTTCCTCAGCATCGAGATGCCCGAGCATTTCCGTATTGACTGCCCCGGGAGCAACGGCGTTCACCGTAACTCCCGAAGGCGCCAGCTCTTTGGCCAAGGCCTTGGTAAAGGCATTGATGCCGCCTTTGGTCGTTGAATACAGCACTTCGCATGAAGCGCCCGAAATCCCCCATACCGAAGACATATTGATGATGCGGCCGTATCGCTGGGAGATCATGTACGGCATAAAGGCCTGCGTGCACAAGAACAGGCCCTTCAGGTTAACCGACATGACTTCGTCCCATTGGTCTTCGGTCACATCCGCCAGCATTCCGTAATGGGAAATGCCGGCATTATTAATCAGAATATCCGGCATGAGCCCGTGGCTTTCCAGCTTATCACGCATGCGCAGAATCTGCATTTTGTCTTTCAAATCGGCGGTAACCGTCAGAACCTTCGCACCATGCTGCATGCAGCGCCGGGCAACATCATTGGCCGCCTCATGCGATGCACCGTAATGAATGACTACGTTCATGCCGACTTGCGCAAAGCGTTCGGCAATCGCGGCACCGATTCCGCGGCTTGCGCCTGTAACGAGAACCGTCGTTTCCCCCAGTGCTTTTGTGAAGCTTTCCTCTCCCATGCCCATTACGGATTCACCACAAGCGAAACCGCCAGCTGATCCCAATCGATATGCTCATGAAGACGGTCGTTGACATCCTGCAGCGTAATGGATTCGTACACCTGCACCACGGAGAAGAAGTCGCTGCCGCGGAACTGGTAGCGGGTAAATTCATGGGCAATATTTTCCGGGGAGTTCAGCATCCGCAAATAGCCGCCGATTTTCTTTTTGCGTGCTCGCTCAAAGTCATCTTTGTTGAAGCCGTTCTTCAAAATCGCATCGACTTCTTCGCGCACGCGCGCGAGCAGCTTATCAGGATCCGGAGTATCTCCCCCAACCGCGGAGAATGCGTACTGCGGCGAGCTGTTGTACTCATGCGAAAAGCTGTCGGAAATGAGATCCTCATCGTACAGCTTCTGATACAGCGCAGTGCTTGAGCCGAACAGCAGATCGAGCATCAGCTTGCTCGTCAAATCCCGGCGAAGCAAAACGCTGCCTGTAGCCCCGACTTGCTTTTCCTTGAAACCGAACAGGCACTTCGGCATGGAGACAGCCAATTTGGCTACGCGACGCTCTTCAGCGACCCCCACTTCCTCCGGATCGAAGATCCGCTCGATATCCCCTTGCGGTTTGTAGTCCTTCGCGGCTTGATTGGAGCGGACAAGCTCAAAAATTTCCTCAGGCTTCACTCCGCCCACCACAAACAACAGCATATTGCTCGGATGGTAAAATGCGTTATAGCAGGTATACAGCGTCTCCTTCGTAATCGTGCTGATGGATTCCACGGTACCGGCAATGTCGATATGTACCGGATGGATGGAGTACATCGCTTCGATCAAGCCAAAGTATACCCGCCAGTCGGCATTATCGAGGTACATGTTGATTTCCTGGCCGATGATGCCCTTTTCCTTCTCCACGTTCTGATCCGTGAAATACGGATGCTGCACGAAGTTAATCAGCGTTTCAAGGTTTTTCCCCACATTCTCCGTCGCTGAGAACAGGTAAACGGTTTGGTCAAAGCTCGTAAACGCATTGGCGGAAGCGCCGTTAGAGGCAAACGTCGCAAAAATGTCGCCTTCCGGCTCCTCGAACATTTTATGCTCCAGGAAATGGGCGATACCGTCAGGTACCGAAATTTCCTCCTCGCCTTCTACCCGAAAATGATTATCTACGGAGCCGTATTTGGTGGCAAACGTTGCATACATTTTTTGGAATCCGGGCTTGGGCAGCACATACACGTGAAGCCCGTTGTCCATGACTTCCTTGTACAACGTTTCCTGCAAGTTATCGAACTGAAGTTTTTCCACGTGTTATTCCTCCTTCTGCCCCTTCAGGAAATAGATCGTGTCCAGCTCAAAGGTAGCCGCGGCTGCCTTGACGTCCTCGATCCGAATGGCTTCCACCTGCTGCAGCAGTTCGGCGCGCGGGCGGTCCTTACCGGAAAATTGACGATTGAAATCATATGCGATCATTTCAAAAGCAGAATCATCGATTTCGAGCAGCAGGTTGCGGATCATCGCCTTCGTCTGCGACATCTCAAGATCGCTTATACTGCCGGAGCGCATTTCTTCCAGTTGCTTCTTGATGATTTCTAATGCCTTTTCGTAGTTTTGAATCTCGATGCCCGACTGAATCGTGCCGATGCCTTTATGCCCGTCATACCGGGAAGAAGCATAGTATGCCAGGCTTTCCTTCTCACGAACGTTCATGAACAGCTTGGAGTGTGGATAACCGCCCAAAATACCGTTATACATAAGCGCAGCGGCATATTGCTCGTCGGCATAGGTAATGGACGTCCGAAGTCCCAAATTGAGTTTCCCCTGGCTTACTTCCATTTTCTCGACAACGGTGCGTGCTTCTTCTGCTTTGCGCGTCGAGTTCTCCTGTTTGTAGTTGACGTCATTCGAAGACGTGTCGAAGACAAAGTGCCGGTCAACCAGCTGCTGTACTTCCTCGAGGCTCGTATCGCCGACCACATATAAATCCATGCTCGCTGTATTCAGCCATTGTTGATACGAAGAATACAAGCTTTCCGGTGTAATCTGATCGAGATCCTTGCGCTGTCCTAGTGGATGCAGACGGTAAGGCTCGTTGCGGCACATTTCCTCGATGCAGCGCTCGGAAGCGTATCTGATTTTATCGTTTACAATGGAGTCAAGCTTTTTGCGCACGTTCTCTTTTTCAGCCTGCACATAGCTGCTCCGAAAGCGTCCGTCCTCGAGTGCAGGACGAGTCACCACTTCCCCGAGGAAGGCAAAGGAAGCTTCCAGCAGGCTGCCTTCATTCTTGACGAAGGAATCATTAATGGTATCCATGCGGAACTGGACCATTTGATAGTTGCCTCTTTTATATACGTCAAAGCCAAAACCCGCTCCGTACATTTGCTCCAGCTGCTCACGGAACTGTCTCGTTTCCGGATAGGACTGCGTTCCCCGTCTTAATACAAACGGAGTCAGGGCGGTCGCCGTTACCGTTTCCTCTGCGAGCGGTATGCCGGCATAGAGCGATATGGCAAACGTTTTGAAGCGCTTTGTAGGGAGGACGTGAATCCGCATACGCCGCGCGTTGCCGTGTTGGAATGCTGTTTTATTCAAGGTCCATAACTCCTTTAGCCATGAATTTGTTTTTCCATTACCTTCATGAATATGTTCCATTCTATACCATTACAAAGTCAAGAAGCAACCGAAGACAAACCCTCCGGTTGCTGTTTCCGGGCAAAAAACAACCCTACATGCAGAAGATATGCTGTCCGATCGTTTTGACCTGCGGGCGGGACCAAATCCACTTCGAGGTGGCCGTTTTCGGGTTGAAGTAATACAGGCAGCCTCCCGTCGGATCCCAACCATTCAAAGCCTGCTGAACCGCTTTGCGGGCCACGTCGTTCGGATCAAGCCAAATCTGTCCGTCCGCTACCGCCGTAAATGCTCCTGGCTGAAAAATGACGCCGTGCACCGTGTTCGGGAAGCTTGGCGATTTGACGCGGTTCAGAATGACGGCAGCTACCGCTACCTGGCCTTCAAAGGGTTCGCCCCTCGATTCTCCGTATACCGCGTTCGCCATAATCTTCAAGTCGTTCTCGGACAAGCCCATCGTATTCGCGGAAGCCATCGGCTCGCTTTTCCCGCCTTCGTTGCCCTTATTATTGTTCGCAGCCGCTTGTCCATTGCCTGCGGCCGATTCGGAAGGCTTCCAGTTTTTCGTGGCGTTGTACAGTTTCAGCTTTGTTTTGGCGCCAACCGTACCGTCGGCTTTCATTCCGAACTCGGACTGGAACCATTTCACCGACTTTAAAGTGGCCCAGCCATATTGGCCATCGATTTTGCCGTTATAGAATCCGAGAAATTTCAAGCGTCCTTGTAGCTCATAAATGTCCTGCCCGGATGACCCGTACTTCAGGATTGTCGTGCCGAACGTCGGTACTGCTTCCTCTGTAACGGACTGTCTATCGGATTCGGCCTTATCCTCCGTCCGAGGCTTCAGACCCGCAAATACCGCAGTTGACAAAAGGACCAAAAGTCCAAAGATAATCCACAACCTTGCTTTTTTCATATGGCAGCTCTACCTTTCTCTTGTGAGTTTGACTAGGATGGCTACGGTTATTATGACAATAGCCACCATGAACTATGCACATGACGAAAGAAAGGTTGTAAACAACTCAGACTACCGGAATCATCCAGCACCTGTCCTGGACAAAAGATCCGTTAAAAGAAAAAAAACCGTTCGGAACGCTGTTGTATCCAAGCGATTCGGAACGGTTTAATTTTAGGATTATGAATTCAAATCGGAGCAGAAAACTAAAGCTCTCTGGAGGATGTGCTTCAGGACGCTGACATCAAACGATGGTCAACCAGGTCGATTTCATCCTTATCTGACACAAAAAGAGCTGCTTGAATTCACACGCCATCCTGACAATTTTGATTTCTGATGAACGGTTTATCGTCGGAAATCGGAATGTAATAGAAAAAAGCGTCCAAGGAAATTTCCCTTGGACGCCTTTTTGCTGCCTATTAGGAGCTGATCCGATTCTGCTGCTGGTATTGCTCCATGGAGACGAGTACCTCACGCGGCTTGCTGCCTTCGTACGGCCCGATGATGCCCCTCGCTTCCATCGAGTCGATCAGTCTTGCAGCGCGCGTGTATCCGACCCGCATCCTTCTTTGCAGAAGGGAAACCGAGGCTTGTTTGGCTTCGAGCACGATCTGGACAGCCTGATCATACAACTCGTCCAGCTCTTCGTCTCCGCCAGGCTGGCTCTCGTCAATCTCGGGAACCAGTGACTCGTCATACTTCGCTTCGCCCTGCTCACGCACGTAATTCACGATCGTCTCCACTTCCTGATCCGTCATAAAAGCGCCTTGAACGCGAATCGGCTTCGAGGAGCCCATCGGCATGAAAAGCATATCCCCGCGGCCAAGCAGCTTCTCTGCCCCTGCCATGTCCAGAATGGTTCTGGAATCGACCTGGGAAGATACGCCAAAAGCAATCCTTGAAGGAATGTTCGCCTTGATGACGCCGGTAATGACATCTACCGAAGGGCGCTGCGTGGCGATAATCAAATGAATGCCCGCGGCACGCGCCATCTGCGCAAGACGCGTAATGGCCTCTTCCACATCATGGGCTGCAACCATCATCAAGTCTGCGAGCTCGTCCACGATTACGATGATATAAGGCAGCACGGCCGGCAGATTATCCTTCATCAGGTTGTTGTAGCCCTCAATATTCCGGGTACCCGATTTGGAGAACAGTTCGTATCGCTTCTCCATCTCTACGACAATTTTCTTGAGCGCGAGGGAGGCGCGTTTCGGATCCGTTACGACCGGTGCCAGCAAATGCGGGATACCGTTATATACATTCAGCTCGACCATTTTCGGATCGACCATCAAAAATTTGACTTCGTCCGGCTTGGCTTTATACAAAACGCTTGTGATGATGCCGTTGATGCAAACCGATTTACCCGAACCGGTGGCGCCGGCCACGAGCAAATGGGGCATTTTGGCCAAGTTGCCGACGATAGTTTGTCCGGAAATATCCCTGCCGAAAGCAATCGACAATTTAGACTGTGCGTCTTGGAAAATCGGCGTCTCCATCACTTCACGCATCGTTACAAGCGATACCTCGTTGTTCGGAACCTCGATCCCGATGGCGGATTTCCCCGGAATCGGTGCCTCCATCCGGATATCCTTCGCGGCGAGCGCAAGCGCGATGTCATCGGTCAGACTGACGATCCGGCTTACCTTAACCCCGATGTCCGGCTGAATTTCATATCTTGTTACCGCTGGTCCCCGTACGACCTCCAGCACCTTCGCCCGAACTCCAAAGCTCTCGAGCGTTGCCTCAAGCTTGCGAGCGGTCTGCATGTAATCATTCTGATCCCCTGGCTTACCGCCATTCTGCGGTTTGGCAAGCAGCTTGAATGGCGGGAGCTTGTACGGCTTGGGAGGTGGTGCAGGCGGCGTCATATCGATGGCTTCAGCCAAATCATCGCCATCAGGATGTTCTGCGTTGTGTGCCTTCGCAGCGTTCTCCTCGATCGCCGGATCCAGTCCCGCTTCGGCAACGTCCGCATGGTTATGGGCACCCATCGGCATCTCCTGCATCGGTTCATTCTCATCCCAATCCTCGTCCTCCACATTCCCTTCCGATTTCACCTGTTCGAAGAAATCACGGATAATCGGAGACGGCGGATGATCTTCTCCTTTACTGTCCCATGAGCCTGCAAGAGAAGCATCGATTTCATCATCGTCCTGATGGTTGTACACCGCGACTTGCTGCGATGCATTTCCCGAATGGCGGCCAATAGGCTCCAATATGTCGCTTCCGTCCAGTTCGTCATCCTCACCCTGCACAGGTTCAGCAGCAGACGGCTTGGCGAATTTGCTGCCGAACAGTTGGAAGAAAACCGGAGTAGCGCGTTTGGCTTTGGGAGCCACAAATTCATCCAGCTCGTCCTCTTCATCCTCGTCCGGGAGCTGCAGCTGCCGCTTGCGGGGAGCTGCTTTCGGAGCGGATGCGACCGCTTGCCTTTTCTGATTTGCCATTCTTTTTTGCACATTGGTTCCTGCCTGAACCATTCGCTTCCGGATAATTCGCATCAAATCCACATACGACAAATTCGTGATCAGCATAAAGCTGATGATAAACATCACTATCATCAGCAGCTTGGTTCCCGTATTGCCAAACAACCAGAATAACACGGCATACTGCAGGGCACCGGCATAACCACCGCTGATATCTTTATTCATCATGGAATGATCCTGGGCGGCTGCCGATGACAGCAGCGAACCCTCCAAATCATTATGTACTTGGGATATAATATGTCCGGCACTGACGCCCGGTACGTGCGACAGCTTTTTTTCCAAGGATGAAACGCTGCTCATCAGTGTTAAAGCAAGGATCAACAGAACGATTCCACTTTTTCTCGTGCTCCAGCGACTGGGCCACTTCCGGGCAATCATAACGCTGAGCCCCAAATAAATGCCTACCAGCGGAACCACAAAATAGAACCGGCCAAGCAATAGCCCGAACATTTTGGAGAGCGACCACCCTACCGCCGCTTCACCGGATAAGGCAATGACGGAAAGGGTGATCAGAATAATGCCGTATATCTCGTACTTCAGAACATTGGTCAACAAAGCCTTTTTCCTTTTTTTGCGTTTGGCCAAGAAATGTCACCCCCGGAACCTCATTATACCATATAATACCGTGGGCACCTATGTTCTGTTTTTTATTCCTGAGTAATTTTAGAACGAGGGAACATATTGAATAATTTGTCCCGGCGAGAAGGCGGGATTCAGATAACTGTCCAAAGGACCGTCGAGCAGGCGGATAATCTGAACTCTATTGAAGTCCAGTGGCCGAACTTCCATCAGCATGCCCTGAATTCGTACCTCTGCGGAAGGCTCGGCTTCCTCCTGCTTCTCCCAGACAGCTTCCAGGGGGATGATTGTATGCAAGGTCATTGCTTGATTCCCTCCGCATCCTGTGTTCTTTTCCGGTCATCAATCAGACGATTCAGCTTGGCGAGGGCCTGGCCGATGCCGCCCACTTCGTCCATCAGGCCGTATTTAACTGCATCCAAGCCGCCAACGGGCGTTCCGACATCCCGATTGAGCTCCCCTGTGCGGAACATCAGCTCCTTGAATTTTGATTCCGTAATGCGTGAATGGGAGGTCACGAAGCGGACGACCCGCTCCTGCATCTTTTCCATATACTCGAACGTTTGCGGTACGCCGATGACGAGTCCGTTCAAACGAATCGGATGAATGGTCATCGTCGCACTCTCGGCGATAATCGAATATGTGGAGGATACCGCAATCGGAACACCGATGCTGTGCCCGCCGCCCACGACTACCGTTACCGTCGGCTTGGTCAAGGAAGAGATCATTTCGGCGATGGCAAGCCCTGCTTCCACATCTCCTCCGACTGTATTCAGAATGATGAGTATGCCGTCAATATTTTTATTTTGTTCCGTAGCTACCAGCGTGGGAATGATGTGCTCATATTTGGTCGTTTTATTTTGCGGCGGCAGAACCATGTGCCCTTCGATTTGGCCGACAATGGTCATGCAAAAAATGTTGGATTCATTCGTTGCAGGTACGCTCATTTGACCCAACTGCTGAATCGCGTCAAGCGCCGCTTTCGTTGGATTCTCTGGCTCCTGTTCCGGCGTGGCCGGCTCCTCCATTTGAGGTTGTCGGTATTCATGCGACATGCTAACTCATCCTTCCCTTAAGCGTATTTATTCATTGTGTTAGTATGGCGGTACCCGGAGCAATATTATTCCTTGCTTAAGCCTCATTCCTCGCGAAAGCATGTAAGTCATAAAAGAAGCACCCGAAGACGGGTGCTCGCTTACATTGAAACCTATTAGTGAAGATGTTCGGAGATGCGGCTTAGCGCTTCTCCTGCTTCATTCACATGGATGTTGATCGTAGCCAAATCCCCGATCGCGCATATGCCGACCATTTCGCCATTGTCCACCACAGGAATGCGCCGAATCTGATGGTCCGCCATGATACGGGCACATTCATGAGCATCATCTTCCGGCGAACATGTAATTACGCTGCCCGTCATGCAGTCATGGCAGTGAACCTCGTTCGGATTTTGGCCTGAAGCTACACAATTCAGCACAATGTCACGGTCAGTAATCATGCCCACAACTTTTCTTCCCTCGCAGATCGGCACCGATCCGCAATTGATGTCACGCATAATTTGCGCTGCCGCCGTCACGGGATCATGAGGCGAACAAGTCTTTACGTCTTTGGTCATTACATCGAGAACCTTTGTCATCTTTGAAAATGCCTCCCTTGAAAATGATCCCCCGTATTGTACCCTTCCTAACCCGCTTCCATTCGAGAGAGTAAAGCGATGCCGATGGTGCGAAAAGAATCCAACAAAAAAAAAGCACAGCTCCCGATATAAATCGGATAGCTGCGCTTCTTTTCATGCTATTTGTACGCTCATGGCTGCTCCTTCATCCAAGAAAGTCTCGTCCATAACTTTATGCTTGGGATGAAAGGTAAGCCGCATGAGTGAATGTATTCAGATGGTGTGGTTGGTTAAGTGACGAACACGGTAAAAGCAAGTGCTGGTATATAAAGCCTGTACCTGTTCACGGTAGGTCTCAAGTTACACTTCCATAATAATCGGCAGGATCATTGGTCTGCGGCGGGTTTGCTCGTACAAGAACCGACCCAGTGCATCCTTGACGCCTGTCTTCAGGGAAGCCCACTCGTTTACGTTCTCGCTCATCAGTTTCTGCAAAGTGCTCGATACGATGCGATTGGCTTCGTCCAGCAGCCCCTCGGATTCGCGAACATACACGAAGCCTCTGGAGATGATATCCGGACCTGACATGATCGTGCCGTCCTGCTTGCTCAGGGTCACGACAACGACCAGAATACCATCCTGCGACAACAGTTTACGATCCCGAAGAACGATGTTGCCTACGTCGCCTACGCCCAAACCGTCGATCAGTACGTTACCAGCAGTGACTTTACCGGCTCTGCGAGCTGCTCCGTTCTGAATTTCGATTACTTCACCAATATCCGTGATGAAAATGTTATCCGGATCAACGCCAACCGATTCAGCCAGAATGGAGTGTCTGCGCTGCATACGGTATTCGCCGTGGATCGGAAGGAAGAATTTCGGTTTCATCAGGTTGAGCATCAACTTGAGCTCTTCCTGGCTGCCGTGTCCCGAAACGTGAACCCCGGAATTGGACCCGCTGTAAATGACATCAGCACCCAAACGGAACAGTTCATCGATCGTACGGCCTACATATTTCTCATTGCCCGGTACCGGAGTAGCGGCGATGATAACGGTATCACCCGGCAAAATATCAACCTTGCGGTGCGTGGAGCGGGCCATGCGGGTCAATGCCGACATCGGCTCGCCCTGACTGCCTGTACACAAAACAACTACACGGTCTGCAGCCATTTTGTTGACTTCTTCCGGCTCAATCAGCATACCGTCAGGTACATGCAAGTAACCCAGATCGGAAGCGATGGAGACCACATTCACCATACTGCGTCCGATGACGGTAATTTTACGCCCCGTCGATTCAGCAGCATTAACCACCTGCTGGATACGGTGCACGTTCGAAGCGAAGGTCGCAATGACGACGCGCTGCGACGCTTTGCGGAAAATGTCTTCAAGGACAACTCCGACGTTCTTCTCCGAAGGCGTGAACCCCGGTTTTTCGGCATTGGTGCTATCTGACAACAGAGCTAGAACACCCTCTTCGCCGATAGCTGCCATGCGCTGCAAGTTCGCGTACTGGCCGTTAACCGGCGTATGGTCAAACTTGAAGTCACCTGTATGAACAACATTGCCTTCCGGTGTTGCAATACAGATACCGACAGAGTCAGGAATACTGTGATTTGTTCTGAAGAATGTCGCCTTCAGCGTCGAGCCGAGCTCGATCTCGGAATCTTCGTTGATCAGAATCCGCTTCGTTTCGCCAAGCAGATTGGCTTCCTTCAGCTTGTTCTCTACCAGCCCGAGCGTAAGCTTCGTTCCGTAAACGGGAACATTCAGGTGTTTGAGAACGTATGGCAATCCGCCAATATGATCTTCGTGTCCATGTGTTAACAAAATGCCTCTTACTTTGTCGCGGTTCTCCGTCAGGTAGCTGATATCAGGGATAACAATATCGATACCCAGCATGTCCTCTTCAGGGAATTTCAAACCGGAATCAACTACCACGATATCATTCGCATATTGAATGACATACATATTTTTCCCGATTTCACCGACGCCGCCCAATGCAAATATCGCCAATTTATCGCTATTATTTTTTTTAGACAAATGAATCTAAACCTCCTATGGTCTTGGACGTCGTACCATTTTATAGTATTTATATTTCAAAAATATACCGCACCCAGTCACTTGACCCCATTATACATGATTAAAAACGCAAAACACAAGTCACCCTCCAAGCAAGAGTTATCCTCTCCCAAAAAAACAGGCGTTATTTGCAAAATATCCCCGCCAAACCGGGACTTGCTCCGATACTGAACCCGGGCACTTTTTTGGAAGTTCTGATAATTCAAAAAAGCGCCCCTTCAGGGGCGCTTTGCTTCGTTTTCATTAAGTTCACTTCGATATAGATGCTACAAGTTCACGGATAAATGCCGCTTCCGATTCGTTCGGGTCTACCAGCGGCAAACGGACGCCGCCTACGGAATGCCCCTGCAAATTAAGCGCATATTTCAACGCTGAAGGATTCGGAACGGGTGTTGGACATTCAAACAAGCCCTTGAATACCGGGAACAGCTTCTGATTAAGCTTGGCTGCTTCGGAAACTTTTCCATTCAGATAAGCCTCGATCATGTCCTTCATCGAAGATCCGATCAGATGGCTCGCGACACTTACGATACCATAGGCACCGACGGCTAGCGCCGGCAGTGTGGAAGCATCGTCACCCGAATAGACCCTGAACGAGTCCGGGGCGCCGGCGGCAATCAGCGTAACCTGTTCAATGGATGCACATTCCTTGGTCGCCACAATGTTAGGAATTTCGGCAAGGCGAAGCGTCGTCGCGGTACTGAGGCTCGCTACGGTTCGGCTTGGAACGTTGTAAAGCATGATAGGCAAACTTGTGCTGCGGGCAATCGCTTCGAAATGTCGGTACATCCCTTCCTGGCTGGGCTTATTGTAATAAGGCACAACCAGCAAAGCTCCATCGACACCCAGCTTTTCAGCCTCCTGCGTCAGATGGATCGAATGCTCGGTACTGTTACTGCCGGTTCCCGCTATAATTTTGCAGCGGCCTTTGGCTTGCTCGAGCGCGAACGCAAACAATTCAAGTTTCTCCTCTTCGCGAAGCGTTGGGGATTCGCCCGTCGTTCCGCAAATCACCAAAGAATCCGATCTCTGTTCCTCAATCAAATATTCAATCATATTTGACGTTTCAGACCAGTTGATTTTCCCTTGCTCGTTAAAAGGCGTGATCATTGCTGTAATCAGTCTTCCGAAATCCACTTGTATAACCTCCTCAAACGATAGGTTGCGCTAGAAGCAGCAGTCGGCCCTTAACGGTGAAGTTCAAATTTGGTATGAAGAGCACGCAAAGCCTGCACCATATCTTCTTTTTTGACAAGCACCCATATCGTCGTATTTGAATCCGCTGATTGCAGGATTTGTATATCTTGTTCACTGAGCGATTCCACGATTTTGGCCATGATTCCCGGTACTCCATTAATGCCTCCACCGATGACGGAAACCTTCGCACAGCCCGAAAGCGCTTTGGGACTCAGTCCGAGGTCGCGCAGAACACTGACAGCACGATCTGCATCAAAGTCGAATACGGTATAGACGGCACCCGTTGGGGTAACATTAATAAAGTCAACGCTGATGGAATTTTCGGCCATTGCCTTGAATACCTGCAGCTGCAGGTTATGTCCTGCTCCTTCGCAGTCCACCGTAATCTGAGTCACATTGCTCACATACGCGATGCCGGTTACGTAACGGTCCATGATCCCTTGTTGAACGTCTTTAAAGCCTTCCGGCTGGGTAACCAGCGTGCCTTCGTCTTCCGAAAATGTAGAGCGCACCCGGACCGGAATTTGAGCCTGCATGGCAATCTCGACCGCGCGCGGATGAATGACTTTGGCTCCGTACTGGGCCATATTGCAAATTTCGGCATAGCTGACGTACGGCAGCGGTTTGGCATCTTCCACGATTCTTGGATCAGCCGTCAAAATCCCGTTTACATCTGTGTAAATATCGACCATTTCGGCATGAAGCGCAGCACCCAGTGCCGTAGCCGAAGTGTCGCTGCCCCCCCTGCCCAGCGTCGTAAAGTCGCCGGAATCGGATTGACCCTGAAAACCGGTCACGATCACGACCTGATGGGTTTCGAGTTCTGCCACAACCCGATCCGGACGTACATCCATGATTCTCGCATTCCCGTAATGATTATCGGTAATGAAGCCTGCCTGGGCTCCGGTCAGCACGGTAGATTTGACTTCTTCGTGCTCGAGCAGGCTGCACAGGGTTGAAGCCGAAATGATTTCACCGCAGCACAGCAGTAAATCCTTTTCGCGTGCAGGAAGGGCATCGCCATTCTGAGCCGCCCAATCGAGAAGCGTATCGGTAGCATATGGCTCCCCTTTACGTCCCATGGCGGACACGACAACGACAAGTTGGTATCCTGCTGCCAGTTCGCGCTTGATGTGTTTGATGACAAGTTCTCTTGCCTGCGGTGTCGATAGCGACGTGCCACCGAATTTTTGAACTAAAATGCTCATTTCCATTCCTCCATACGACTAAGAACGCGCGGAACGTTTAGCAGCGATATTCTCGGCGATCCTCAAGCAGCATTCCATGCCGCACCCTCCACCAACTTACGTTAGGGCATTGCTTCACCGAGATCGCGGCTTAAACGCACTACAAAAAACGTCCGGTTTTCCTGCGGCATCGGTCGCAAGCGGATAGGTTCGGGAAGCCGGATCAACCGCAAGTGGTGAAGCCGGGCGCTTCCGCTAAATATCTTTTTACGTCTTCTTAGTTCATAGTCCTTCTTCAATTCGACGCTAAACCGATTCGGAATCCCTTTATACAACAGCAATTCGAACACGGTCCGGCGCCGATGTTTTCATTTTCATCTGGTTTCGTACTTACGATCATGACGTTATGTTTATCATTTGTTCCGGATTCGCCTTGGAACAACCCGCCGCCTATCCGGATCCATACGAAAAGCGTGGGTGTTGTCTATGCAAACCGCTCCATGCCGGCACCCTGGGGTGCAAGCTCGCAGCCTGGCATCCCCTCCGGCGCTGAACAGGGCAATATCCATACCTTAAAAGCTTTAAGGCCGCCGATCTTCGAACATTTATAACCGTTTCTCCCTATAGATCACGCTTGACGGTCTCCCTTATAGAAGACAGCATTACGCAGAGAAAATCCGTTGAAGAATCATCGGTTGAAGCTGTCTTCCTTCCAGTGCGGCGTAACAGGCCTCGGGAATCAAATCCATTTGGGCTACAAGTGAATTCGGCTTCTGATGAGGGCTATCTTGACCGAAAGGGACAAAATAAATATTCTTCGTCACTAAAAGCTTGGCGATATTGGCTGCATTCAGCCCGAGCCCGTCATTTGTGGAAATAGCCAGCACAAGCGGACGAAGGTTTCTCATTTGGGCCTTGGCGGCCATAAGAACCGGGCTATCTGTCATCGCGTTTGCCAGCTTGCTTGTCGTATTTCCGGTGCATGGGGCAATCACCAGCACATCAAGTAATTTGGATGGTCCCAGCGGTTCGGCTTCAACAATGCTTGAAATGATATCACTGCCCGTAATGTCCTTCAACTGCTGCAGCCAATTTTGAGCGGTTCCAAAGCGCGTATCAGTCACCTGCACCGAATTGGATACGATCGGCACCACTTTGGCTCCTTCGTCCACAAACCGCTTTACCTGCGGCATGATTTCTTCCAGCGTGCAGTGAGATCCCGTAATCGCGTATCCTACCGTCTTACCCTGCCAATTCATTCTCCATCCCCCCGAGTCTTGAACTCATCCGAAATCAACTGTACAAGCGAGCTGGCGATAATCAGGCCAGCCGTTTTGGGAGCTACGATTCCTGGGAGTCCGGGGGCAAGCAGCGCCTTGATTCCCCGCTTCTCCGCATACCGGAAATCGCATCCTCCGGGAGCGGAAGCAAGGTCAATAATGACGGAGCTTAGAGGCATTTTAGACAGGATTTGTGCTGTGACTATCATAGTCGGAATCGTATTAAAAATCAAGTCAATATTGCTCACATGATCCGCCAAATCCCTTGTCAGGAAAGGCTCCCAGCCCATCACCTCCGCTCTGGCGATGTCCTTTTCCGAACGGACTCCCACCTTGACTTTCGCTCCCAGGCCCTGCAGCGTTTTGGCCATCGTAAACCCTGTTCTTCCCAATCCGAGCACCATGCAATCCGATCCATGTATCGTAAAATCCGTATTCTGTATTGCCATGACGAGTGCGCCTTCAGCCGTAGGAATGGAATTGCTTATCGCAACCTCATCCCGGTCCAGCAGTTCGACCAGCTTGATCTCATGATGCGCGCACAAGCTGCGCAAATAAGGTTTGGCCATGCCGGTATATACCCTGCATCCTTTGCGCAGTGACGCCATATGCTCATCCTGAAGCTTCAGCGGATCATTCGAAAACTGCGTGTGGATCATGCCTTGGTCGTCGCAGCCCACGACAGGGAGGACCAGGACATCCGCGGCAGCAAGCAATTCGGCCGTCAGATGATCCCTGGTCACTCCCTGGAGCTTTTGCTTCAGATTGTCGAAACCGACGACACTCACGGTGGCATCCATCTCCGAACACTTGCGGATCACCTCAACCTGACGCGCATCCCCGCCTAGGAATAGGATTTGGACTCCTGTCAGCATAAGGATGTCACTCCTTTCAATAAAACACTGTTATGGAGCATCTTATGCCGTTGCCTAGCATTCGGTGAAAACGCCTGAATAAACAGAAGGGCAAAATGAATGATTTAACCACAAAAAAAGCCTGCCGGCGTTCCGTTGCAGGAACGTGGCAGACTTTCTTGTTTACTTCCCTGTATGACCGAACCCTCCGGCGCCCCGAACGGTATCAGACAGCACTTCCACCCGCTCGAACTGAACCTCCGGCACCTCCTGGAACACCATTTGGGCGATGCGCTCGTTGCGCGCAATCGCAAACGGCTCCTGCCCCAGATTGATCAGCAGCACCTTGATCTCGCCGCGGTAATCGGCATCGATCGTTCCAGGCGTATTAAGGCAGGTTATGCCATGCTTCAAAGCGAGTCCGCTGCGGGGGCGGATCTGTGCCTCCAGGCCTTCTGGCATGGCCAGGGCAATACCCGTAGGAATCAGCTTGCGCTCTCCCGGGTTCAGCAGGACAGGCTCTTCCACGGCTGCGTACAGATCATATCCTGACGCCGCCGAAGACATTTTCTCAGGAAGAGATACATCCTCATGTCCTGGCAGTTTATGAATTTGAACGTAATGCAACGAAATCATCCCTTCTAAGTCCCGCAATCGGTTTGTCGGATGCCCCAACCATAGCCAGCGCAAACGGTTCACTGAACATCCGGTCCAGCACGGCATCGACATCCTTCATGCTTACACGTTCTATTTTTTCGATCATTTCATCCAAGGAGTTGTGCTTGCCGAGCATAAGCTCATTTTTGCCCAAGCGGTTCATCCGGCTGCCCGTTCCCTCCAGGCTCAGGATCAGGCTGCCCTTCAGCTGCTCCTTGCCCTTCTTCAGCTCTTCCTCCGTAATACCGTTTTGCGCTATGTCGGAGAGAACCTCTTTGGTAAGGTCCAGCACTTCCTTCGTTTGTTTCGGAGCCGTTCCCGCGTACACCGTGAAAAGCCCGCTGTCTTCATTCGAGCTGTGGTACGAATAAACGGAATAAGCCAGCCCTCTTTTTTCACGAATTTCCTGGAACAGCCTGGAGCTCATGCCGCCGCCAATCGTGTTGTTCAGCAGAATCATGGCATACTGAAGCGGATCATGAATCGAACATCCCGGAAGCGAAAGGCAGATGTGATTCTGCTCCGTTTTCTTTTTATGGTATACGAGATTGCTGTGAAAGCCTGGAGCTTCGATTTCTTTGACCGCTTGATGATTATCGAATTGCCCGAAGTGGCGCTCCAGAAGCTCTACGATGCTGTCTTCGTCGATATTGCCGGCGACACTGACCACCGTATTTTCGATCGTATAATGCTCATCCATATAAGCTTTCAGCTCTGCAGGGCCCATCGGATCAAGCTGCTGCTTCGTGCCCAGAATCGGATAGGCCAGCGGATGATCGCCATAAACGGCTTTCGCCATCAAATCATGCACGAGATCGTCCGGCGTATCTTCGTACATGGAAATTTCCTCAAGAATGACGTTCTTCTCTTTGGCAAGCTCTCCCGCGTCCAGCGTCGAACGGAAGAACATATCCGACAAGACGTCAACCGCGATCGGCAGATGCTCATCCAGAACTTTTGCATAAAAGCAAGTGTATTCTTTGGACGTAAAAGCGTTCACGTTGCCGCCGATCGCATCGAACTGCTCTGCGATGTCTTTGGCGTCGAAACGCTCCGTTCCCTTGAAGAGCATATGCTCGATGAAATGCGAAACGCCGTTATTATCGGGAGTTTCATGCCGTGACCCCGTTTTTACCCAAATCCCAAAAGAAACCGACCGGCATGTCGGTATTTTTTCCATGACAACTCGCAGGCCGTTGGTAAGTTTAATTTTTTTCACGCGAAAGGCCCTCCTAAAATAATATCTATCCACCGGGTTTGAACATTCCCTATGCTACCAAAAAAATCATGCCCACTCAACTGCTCGGGGGGATGACGCGTTCCGGTGACAAAGTTTGGCCTACCGTTCCCGGTATAAGGCTCTTTGCCTTGATCGCCCGGATCATTCCCTTGAGAGCCTTGGAAGAGGATGCCGTCGGATGCATCAGGATCAGCGTACCCGCCTCGACTTTATTCGAAATTTTATTCACGACCGAATCCGGTGAAGGATTCCGCCAGTCCACCGTATCCAATGTCCAGAGAACTGTTTTCAAACCGAGCCCATGCGCAATTCGCACCGTTTGCTGGTTGAAATCCCCGGATGGCGGTGCAAACCAAGTATTGTCAACGCCCAGGCTTTCCTTCAAAAGCTTTTGTGTTTTGCTGATTTCCATGGAAGCACGGTACTCGCTGAGCTGGCTCATGTTGGGGTGCGTATAGGCATGGTTTTCCAGCTCATGACCGCGTTTTTGGATCTCCTTGGCCATGTCAGGATTTTTCTTCAGCCAGCTTCCATCAAAAAAGAAGGTAGCCTTTACCTTCTCCTCATCCAATATATCCAGCATCGGCACGATAAACTCGTTGCCCCAGGCTACGTTGATCATCAGCCCGACCATCGGCTTGTTCGGATTGCCCTTGTAAATCGGCTCTGCCCCCAAATCCTCAAGTTTGACTTTCGGAGGAATCTGGCGGTACACATATGTAATCGGAGATGAGACTCCGGCCGATTTGGCCTGCTTATACGTCTCTTCCGCATCAATTTCCAGTCCGTTATAACCGGGAATCGCCTTCCATACGCGGTCCACTACCGCGTCCACCGGCTGAATCCGGGTTTGTTCCCTTTTCTCCAGAATCTGTTTATAGAGGGGGTCCTGCTGAACGTCATCCAGTTTGGGACCCCATGTGCTGACTGCCGCCGGCTGCTGTCTGGCCTCTTGTATATATTCCCCGACTACGCCGGTTTGGCCAATCCCCACCACGGTTGCAAAACAAGCCAGCAAAACCGCACTCTTTTTTCCATTCATACCGCCGCTCATCTCCCTTACCCGCTTTGTCCCATCATATGAACAAGTTATGCGGAATATGAATAAGGAAATGCACTGCGTAAGCAGCATGAGGCTACTTGATCTTACCCTGAAAAAAAAGAGCCAGAAGTGGTTACATTCTGCCTCTTTCGCAAGACCATGATTGTCTTGTTGTACTGTCATTCAAATGGTGTGTTACATCGATTATGCTTTGGTTTCCGCTGTCAATACCGCTTTGCGGGACAGGTTGATACGGCCTTGCTGGTCGATTTCGGTTACCTTCACAGTAATCGGGTCGCCGATTGCAACCACATCTTCAACCTTTGCAACGCGTTCCGTGGACAATTGGGAAATATGCACAAGACCTTCCTTGTTCGGCAAAATTTCCACAAAGGCTCCGAATTTCTCGACCCGCTTCACCGTACCGACATAAATTTCGCCGACTTGAACTTCACGGACAATGCCTTCGATAATCGAACGAGCTTTCTGATTCATTTCTTCGTTGGAAGAAGCAATGAACACGCGACCGTCCTGTTCAATATCGATTTTCACGCCGGTTTCTTCGATGATTTTGTTGATGATTTTACCGCCTGCTCCGATAACGTCACGGATTTTGTCCGGATTGATGTTCATCACGATGATTTTTGGCGCATACGGAGACAACGATTCTCTTGGCTTCTGAATGGCTTCCATCATTTTGCCGAGAATGAACATCCGTCCTTCTTTGGCCTGCTTCAGCGCCTCTTGCAGAATCTGGCGGTCGATACCATCGATCTTGATGTCCATTTGGATGGCGGTTACGCCTTCGGCGGTGCCGGCTACTTTAAAGTCCATATCGCCCAAATGGTCTTCCATGCCTTGAATATCCGTCAAGATGGAAACATGCTCGCCATCCTTGATCAGACCCATCGCTACGCCAGCTACAGGTGCTTTGATCGGCACGCCTGCATCCATCATAGCCAGCGTACTGGCACAGATACTAGCCTGGGATGTTGAACCATTGGATTCCAGCACTTCGGACACCAGACGGATCGTGTACGGGAATTCCGTTTCCGAAGGAATGACCTTGGACAAAGCTCTTTCGCCAAGCGCGCCATGGCCGATTTCGCGGCGTCCCGGAGCGCGGAGCGGACGGGCTTCGCCTACGCTGAACGGCGGGAAGTTGTAATGATGCATGAAGCGTTTCGTTTCCTGCAGATCAATTCCGTCCAGAATCTGTACGTCGCCAAGAGCTCCAAGCGTACATACGCTAAGCGCCTGGGTTTGACCGCGAGTAAACAAACCGGTTCCGTGCGTCCGTGGCAGAATGCTGGTATCGCACTCGATCGGACGGATTTCATCCAGCTTGCGTCCGTCAGGACGTACTTTGTCATGAGTAATCAATCGTCTTACTTCTTCTTTGACAATATCATGGAGAACCTCTTTAACATCACCCAAAAGCTCAGGCGTCTCTATGTACTGTTGTTCAAAGTGAGTGACGGTTTCGTCGTTAATGGCATCAATGGCATCCTGGCGCGCATGCTTCTCGGCAATGCGTACGGCTTCAACCAAACGGGCTTCGGCAAAATCACGCACCTGCTTGTTGACTTCCGCGTCCACCGCGTGCAGTTTGACTTCCATTTTCGGTTTGCCTACCTGCTCAACCAATTGCTCGATGACAGCCACGATTTTTTTGATTTCATCATGACCGAACATGATCGCTTCAAGCATCACGTCCTCTGGTACTTCGTTGGCTTCCGCTTCCACCATCATGATCGCGTCTTTCGTGCCGGAAACAACCACGTATACGTCGCTGATTTCCTGCTGAGCGATCGTAGGGTTAATAATGAATTGTCCGTCAATGCGGCCAACCACAACCCCGCCAATCGGACCGTTGAACGGCACGTCGGAAATGCTCAAGGATGCGGAAGTTCCGATCATTGCAGCGATCTCCGGAGAGCAGTCTTGATCCACGCTCATCACGAGGTTCAGGACTTGTACATCGTTACGGAAACCTTCGGGGAAAAGCGGACGAATCGGACGGTCCGTCAGACGGCTCGAAAGAATCGCCTTTTCGCTCGGGCGGCCTTCACGCTTGATAAATCCCCCTGGAATTTTGCCTACTGCATACAATCTTTCCTCGTAGTTAACGGTCAACGGAAAAAAGTCCAAATCCTTAGGTTCACTGGAAGCAGTTACAGTACAAAGGACAGCAGTTTCCCCGTAGCGTACCATTACGGCACCATTGGCCTGCTTGGCAAGACGCCCGGTTTCAAGAATCAGGGGTCTGCCTCCCAACTGCATTTCTACACGACTTTCCATGAAATCCCTCCTTTTCATAACACATTATTCCCAGTTATGGGTAAATTCATATAAGGGCCTGCATAAAAAGCAACCCGGTTGCCCCCGCTGTCACTCCTAAAAGGACAAACGGTGAACAACCAGGCTGCTTTAAGTAGACCATACGGATATTAACGACGCAATCCGAGTTTTTCAATCAGAGCGCTGTAACGTTTAACATCTTTGTTTTTCAAGTAAGCCAACAGCTTACGACGTTGACCAACCATTTTCAGCAATCCACGGCGGGAATGATGATCTTTCTTGTGCGAACGCAAGTGATCAGTCAGGTTCGTAATGTTCTCCGTAAGGATAGCAATTTGCACTTCTGGGGATCCTGTATCGGACTCATGAGTTTTGTGCTCTTCGATCAGTTGTTGTTTACGTTCTTGAGTCAATGCCATCCTGTTCACCTCCTTAAAATAAATAATCGCCGTTAGCCTCGTTACCGTCGGTGAGATCGTGTAACCAAGCCAAGGTTATTGCCGCTGGTTTGCCAGCGACGTTTATCAGTATAGCACACTTTACTGGTAAAAGTAAACGTTCGCGAGCGCGTTATTTGGACGAGTCCAAAATCCGCCTCGCGGTGTCGGCATCTGCTTGAATTTGAGCGACCAGCTCCTGGATGGAAGGGAATTTCCGTTCCGGACGAATATACGAGATCAGGTCTACCACCAGACTTTCTCCATAAATATCTCGGTCGAAATCCAAGAGATGAACTTCAAAGCTAGGCGCCGTGACGCCTTCCTGGAACGTAGGCTTCACGCCCATGTTCATAACGCCAGGCACCCACTCCCCTTCGACCAAGGTACGTACGGCGTATACACCTTTGGCCGGAACGACGAACTGATCTTGAAGCCGCAAATTGGCCGTTGGAAAGCCGATCGTTCTTCCGCGTTTATCCCCATCGACAACTTCGCCGCGGAGGCGGTAAGAATGACCGAGCAGACGGTTCGCCTCTTCCAGCTCTCCGCTTTGCAGCGCCTTGCGGATCGCTGAACTGCTCACTTTCCCGCCTTCCAGTTCAAAGGGAGGAATGATTTCCACGGTCATTTTGCCTCCTCCAAGCTCACGCAGCATTTCCGCATGACCTTCACCCTTGTGTCCGAAACGGAAGTCGAATCCGACGATAGCCGTTTGGATACCCAAAGCCAGGAGCATACCTTCCACGAAAGCCCGCGGGCTCAGTTGGGAGAAGGCTTCGCTGAATTCCACCACGTAGAGAATGTTGACGCCCATGGCGCCGAGCAGCTCCTGTTTCTCCCGCAGCGGTGTCAGGTTCCCTTCATAATTCCCTTTCTTCATGACATCCTTCGGATGCGGATGAAAGGTGATTACCGCGGACGGCATTCCTTTTTGTTCAGCGAGGCGGACAGCGGACCGTATGACGCTTTCATGACCTTGATGCACGCCATCGAATTGTCCAAGCGCAGCGATTTGCGGCCCAGCATACTCTTCAATAATGCCGGAGGGCAGAGGATAGGATAAATTTACAGTCTTCACAACGTTCTCACCTGCAATTCGATTTTGATATCCAGAAAGATCACGTCTCCGGTAGAAATACCTTCACCGGGGCGATTGCCCCCGTGTCTTCCTGCTTTTCAAAGATACCCAGGAACAAGCCTGCGCTGTTATAAAGGCGAATACAGCCGGGAGCCGCAACTTCAGGAACAACGGCTCTGCCGGATAGGCGTTGCCCCTGCAATGCCGCAGAAGCCTTCTCTTCCAGCACCGTATGGGCAGGCAGATGGCGGACAGCATGATCCACCTTAATTAAGCGGTCCTGCAGATCGCCCGTCTGCACCAGATGCTCGATCTGTTCGAACGTCAGACAATCCGCTGCCGTAATGCCCGCCGACATCGTTCTGACCAGCTTCACCATCGTCGCCGGAAGTCCTAAAGCCCGTCCAATATCCACACAAAGCGTCCGGATGTAGGTTCCTTTGGAGCAAAGGGCCCTGAAAGAAACGTCCAAAAAGGGCCCATTCCATTCAAAGCCTTTCATTTCAATTTCATATATCGTCACTTCACGGCTTTTGCGCTCCACGGTTTTCCCTTCGCGCGCCAGCTCGTAAAGACGTTTGCCGTCTACTTTTACCGCCGAATACATTGGAGGAATCTGTGAGATGGTGCCAAGGAAGGTTGCAAGCACCTTTTCCACTTGCTCCGGAGTCACCTTCACTTCGTCAACCTGCTCCGTAATGGTGCCGGTCAAATCCTCCGTATCCGTAGACATTCCAAGGCGCAAGGTCGCCTCATACTCCTTCGGCAGTTCCTGCATGTATTCTACGACTCTCGTGGCTCTACCGAGACATAAAGGCAGCACCCCCGTCACTTCCGGATCCAGCGTGCCCGTATGTCCAATACGCTTCATTTTCAAAATCCGGCGCGTTTTGGCTACGACGTCATGAGAAGTCATTCCTGCCGGCTTCGCGACAGCCAAAACTCCTTCAAAACTCATAATTGTGATTTCACCCGCTCTACCACCTGCTGAATAATCGATTCCAAGGATCCTTCAATGCGACACCCGGCTGCCCGTACATGCCCGCCGCCGCCAAAGCTTTGGGCGAGCGCTGCAACGTCGACTTTCCCTGCCGATCGAAGGCTTACTTTCACCGCATTTTCATGAATGACTTTAAATAAAATGCCTACTTCCACGCCATGTATGTTGCGGGGATAGTTCACGATCCCTTCAAGATCCTCGTTCGCCGCTCCGGTCTCTGCCATATGCTCAGGAGTCACATACACCCAGCAGACTTTTCCGTCCGGGGTCATTTCCAGTGTATTCAACGCTTTCACAAGCACTTTCATTTGCGGAAACGTCATGGCTTCCAGCAAATTTTCAGAGAGCTCTGGTCCGTTCACGCCATATCCGAGCAGCTCGGAAGCGATTTGCATCACTTTGGGAGACGTGTTGGCATAGCGGAATCCGCCAGTATCGGTTAACAGCCCGGTATAAATGGCAGATGCGACATCGGTTGTCCATTTAAACCCGAAGGTTTGGATCAGATCGTAAAGAATTTCGGCGGTCGCAGCAGCCTCCGGCTTGATCAGCGTTGCAGTTCCGTACCCGTTGTTGGTCGGATGGTGGTCGATGTTCAGAAGCAGAGCATCCTCTTCAAAATACTTGGCGGTCAGCCCGACTCTGCCAAAATCGGCACAATCCACGCACACCACATGCTTGAAGGTGCGTTCTAACGGCTGCTCCTCCATATTCACGATTTGATCGGACATAAGCAAAAAGCGCATCCGCTCCGGAATGGGCCCTTCATTGATCAGAGTGAATTTTTTGCCCAGACATGAGAGAAGCCAGCCCACTGCAACGGTGGAACTGACTGCGTCTCCATCTGGCTGAATATGCGACACTACTAGATAATCATCATGCTTAAGCAAAAACTCTTTAGCGAGCTCAAGCGACTGTTCATAGGTCTGCATTGCCTTCTCCTTTAAAACCGTATTTACATCATTTTGCCTTCAATTCATTCGGTTTCGTTCGATTCGTTTTTGCCGATCTCGCCGAGAAGCTTTTCGATATGAGAGCCATAGGCAATTGATTCATCGAATTTGAAAATCAGCTCCGGCGTGTGGCGGAGTCGAATTCGCTTGCCGAGCTCGGAACGGAGAAAGCCGTTCGCTTTCTCCAAAGCTTTTAATGAATTCGCTTTTTGTTCCTCATCACCCAGCACACTGAGATAAATTTTGGCTTGGGATAGATCGTTGGTTACATCCACGCCGGTTACGGTCAAGAAACCGATACGCGGATCCTTCAGTTCTGTTTGGATGAGCTGGCTCAGTTCTTTCTTGATCTGCTCTCCAACGCGTCCTACACGTATTTTAGCCATACCTGTTCACCTCTTTACCTACTTGCGCTCGACGGTCTCCATGATGAATGCCTCGATGACGTCGCCTTCCTTGAGGTCATTATAACCCTCCAAGGTAATACCACATTCATATCCTTGGGCAACTTCCTTGGCATCATCCTTGAAGCGTTTGAGCGTGTCAATTTTGCCTTCATGAACGACGATGCCTTCACGGATCAAGCGAAGTTCGGCATTGCGCGAAATTTTGCCTTGAGTGACCATACATCCGGCAATGGTGCCGACCTTGCTGATCTTAAACAGGTTGCGGACTTCGGCATGACCGATAACCACTTCTTTATATTCCGGATCAAGCATGCCCTTCATAGCTTGCTCGATTTCTTCAATAACATTGTAAATAACGCGATGCAGGCGGATATCAACTTTTTCCTGTTCGGCGGTCGCTCCCGCTTGCGGATCTGGACGGACGTTAAAGCCGATCACGATCGCATTCGATGCTGCCGCAAGGATAATGTCGGATTCCGTAATAGCTCCGGCGCCGCTGTGAATGATCTTGACGCGAACGCCTTCGACCTCGATTTTCGCCAAAGAGCCTTTCAGCGCTTCGACCGAACCTTGCACGTCACCTTTAATAATGACATTCAGGTCTTTGATCTCGCCATCCTTAATATGCTGGAACAAATCGTCCAGGGTTACGCGGACATTGCTGCCCAGATCGGACTGACGCTGGGTGATCGAACGTTTCTCGGCAATGGAACGCGCTTTGCGCTCATCTTCGAATACCATGAACGGATCGCCAGCTTGCGGCACTTCCGTCAGACCCGTGATCTCCACAGGTGTGGAAGGTCCGGCTTCTTTGAGACGGCGGCCTTTATCGTTCACCATGGCACGAACGCGTCCGAAGCAGTTACCCGCTACGAAGGCATCCCCGACTTTCAGGGTACCGTGCTGTACCAGAATGCGTGCGACAGGACCGCGGCCCTTATCAAGTTCAGCCTCGATAACGGCACCGCGTGCGCGTTTATCCGGGTTGGCTTTGTAGTCGTTGACTTCAGAAACGAGCAAGATCATTTCAAGCAAGTCTTCAAGCCCCATCTTCTGTTTCGCCGAAACGTTAACGAAAATGGTGTCGCCGCCCCATTCTTCCGGAACCAGACCGTACTCGGTAAGCTCTTGTTTGACTTTATCGGGATTTGCGTCCGGCTTGTCGATTTTGTTCACGGCTACGATGATTGGCAGTTCAGCCGCTTTCGCATGGTTCACGGCTTCTACCGTTTGCGGCATAACACCGTCATCGGCTGCAACCACGATAATCGTGATATCGGTAATTTGGGCACCACGTGCACGCATAGCCGTAAAGGCTTCGTGACCCGGCGTATCCAGGAACGTAATTTTCTTGTTATTGATCTCGACTTGATAGGCACCGATATGCTGCGTGATTCCGCCTGCTTCGCCGCCCGTTACGTTCGTGGAACGGATGGCATCGAGAAGTGTTGTTTTACCATGGTCGACGTGACCCATAATCGTTACAACCGGTGGACGGGCTTTCAGATCAGCCGGATCGTCATTTTCTTCCGTCGTTTCGAAACGGTCGTCTTCAACGACGATTTTCACTTCCACCTCAACGCCGAATTCGCCTGCAAGAAGAAGAATCGTATCGATATCAAGCTCCTGGTTGATGGTAGCCATAACGCCCATCAGGATCAGTTTCTTGATGACTTCGGATGCATCCTTGTGAAGAAGTTTGGCGGTTTCGCCAACGGTCATCGTACCGCGTACAATGATTTTCTTCGGCGTATTGTCGATTTTTTCGCGCGGAGGCTGATTTTGCTGTTGACGGCCGCGGTTGTTTTTGCCGCCGCGGTTGTTACGGTTGAACGAACCCGACTTGTTGTTTCCGTCTTCAAAGCGTCTTCCGCCTCCACCTTTGCCGCCGCGATTCTGGCTTTGGTTCTGGCCAGAGTTGCGGTTGCCGCGGTTGTCGTTGGATCTGTTATCGCTCGATCCGCCTTCGCCCGGACGCCCGCCAGACTGCTGTGGACGGCCGCCGGATTGCTGCGGCCGGCTTGAATTGTTGTTCGGACGCTGACCGCCGGACTGTTGTCCGCCCGGTCCGCGATTTGCTCCGCCTTGTGAAGATCCTTGCGTACGGTTGCCCTGGGAATTCCCTTGGCTGCGGTTACCCGAGTTCGTGCCTGTGCCTTGGCTCCGGTTACCTGCTCCGTTATGCTGTCCTTGCGGTCTGCTATTAGACTGCCCGCCTTGAGACGAGCCGTTGCTTCTGCGGGAATCTTGCCCGCCTTGGGTTCTTTGGGAACCAGTGGATGTAGTTTGATTGGATTTATTATTCATACTTACCTGCTTTTCCTGTTGTTTTTGGGGTTGGCTTTGGCCTGTCGGCTTGCTGCCCTGATTTTTATCTGCCCGATTGTCGTTTTTTATGGAAGATGTATTGGCTGTCGTTTGAACTTCCCCGCTTTCTCTTTTCGCAGCGGCATTCGATTTGATATCTCGAAAAAATTGTTCCACTTTTGAGACCGAATCATTCTCCATGACGCTCATATGATTGTTCACGGGAATATTCAGTCTCTTTAAAATGGTAATAATTTCTTTGCTGCTCATATTTAGTGATTTGGCATATTCGTACACGCGCAGTTTATCTTTACTGTCTTGTTTACTCAATATACTCCACCTCCGACATTATCTCCAAGCTTTTGGAGATCATTTCTGCGAATCCTTGATCCGTAATTGCGAGCACAACTCTTTCGGGTTTACCGATGCTTGTGCCCAGACTTTCGCGGTCAAATCCGATCACCAGAGGGATGTTGTATGTTCCACATTTGTCACGGAACTTTTTCTGTGTATTTGCTGAGGCGTCACCCGCAAGTATGACTAGCTTTGCTTCAGAGGACCGTATCGCTTTCAGCACAATTTCGTCACCGGTCTGCACCTTTCCCGCACGCATGGCGAGACCGAGGCGGGAGAAGAATTTATTCATCGCCCGAGCTTTCCTTGACCGCCAGGAATTCATCCTCTACCGAAATGAAATCTTCGGCAAGCTGTTCATAAATTTCCGGTTTTACGTGATGCTTCAAGGCACGGTCCAGTGACTTGTTCTTTTGTGCCAGCTTAAAGCATGAAACTTTACCGCACAGATAGGCGCCACGGCCCGACTTCTTGCCAGTCAGGTCAATCAGCACTTCGTCTTCCGGCGTCTTTACAATGCGGATCAGTTCCTTCTTCGGCATCATTTCCTGGCACGCCACGCATTTGCGCAGCGGCACTTTTCTTTGCTTCATCATGGCGTGACCCCCGTCCTTCTAATATTAATCGACGGAGACGGAATCCTGATGCATTTCAGCCGAGGAAGTTTTCGGTCTGCCGAATTCCTGTTCCGCCTGACTCTCGCTCTTGATGTCGATTTTCCAGCCTGTCAGCTTGGCCGCAAGGCGGGCATTTTGACCCTTGATACCGATGGCAAGGGACAGCTGGTAATCCGGCACAATGACACGTGCCATCTTTTCTTCTTCGAACACGATGACTTCGAGAACCTTCGAAGGACTCAGGGCATTCGCCACATATTCCTCCACCTGCTCCGAGAAGCGTACGATGTCGATTTTTTCTCCGCGCAGCTCATTGACAATGGTCTGCACACGGAGCCCTTTCGGTCCTACACAAGAACCGACAGGATCCACTTCAGGATTGCGGGAGTATACCGCGATTTTGGAACGAAAGCCCGCTTCGCGAGCCACGGACCGGATTTCAACAACGCCGTCGAAAATCTCAGGCACTTCGAGCTCGAACAAACGCTTCAAGAGACCCGGATGCGTGCGGGACAGCATAATCTGCGGACCCTTCGTGGTATTTTCGACCTTGGTGATGTAAGCCTTAATGCGGTCTCCATGCTTGAACTTCTCGTTCGGCATCAGTTCGCCAATCGGAAGGACGGCTTCCACCTTGCCCAGGTCTACGTAGAAGTTACGCAAGTCCTGGCGCTGAACGGTACCGGTTACGATATCTTCCTCTTTGTCCACGAACTTGTTATAGATCAAGCCGCGCTCCGCCTCGCGGATGCGCTGCGTAACGACCTGTTTCGCCGTTTGTGCGGCAATTCGTCCGAAATCACGCGGAGTGACTTCGATTTCAGCGATATCCTCGAGTTGAAAATGGGGATTGATCTCGCGTGCGGCTGGCACGGAAATTTCCGTGCGCGGATCCAGCACTTCTTCCACGACCAGCTTACGGGCATATACTTTAATAACCCCGTTGTTCCGGTTCATATCGACACGTACATTTTGCGCCGTATTAAAATTGCGTTTGTAACTGGAAATCAGCGCGGCCTCAATAGCCTCAAACAGAATATCCTTGCTGATTCCCTTCTCTCTTTCGAGCTCATTCATCGCTTCAATAAAATCCATACTCATTGGAAATCAGTTCCCCCTTTCATCACATGCACCCAAAGCGTAAACGGCTTCGCCGTCGCAGCAGGTGAAGTTTGCGTTTCGCGTAAAAAATCCAGAAATTCACAATCGGTGCATGCCTTATTAACTCCTGGATTAGTAAGAAAAACGTCTATCGCAGTATTCTTGCTAAGAAAAGCCGCGTCTAGAGAGTGTTCTTCTTGCGATTACAGAATCGCATCAGCTTTCACTGAAAAACTGATAAATTCTACAATCTTAAAAAATAATGGCCAGTCTTGCACTGGCAACTTTGGCATACGGAATGGTGTGCTGCTTCTTGCCCGCCGAAATCACAAGCTCTTCATTCTCGAACGAAAGAAGCCGGCCTTCGAATTCCTTCAAGCCGTCAACCGCCTCGTACACCGTCACAAACACATCTTTGCCGACAGCTTTGGCTACGTCTTCGCTTTTCTTCAGCGGACGCTCGGCGCCAGGGGAGGATACCTCCAGAAAATAAGCGGTAGGAACAGGATCATTCTCATCCAGCTTCTGGCTCAGGTGTTCGCTGACCATGCCGCAGTCATCGATGTCAATGCCGCCATCCTTGTCAACATATACGCGCAGGAAGTAATTGCTTCCTTCCTTTACATACTCCACGTCAACCAGTTCAAAGTTATGCTCATCCAGAAAAGGCTGGACCATTTCTTCTACAATTGCCTTGATCTTCGGTGTGCTCAAAGATTATTACCTCCAAGACTTTCAATATCCTATATACCAAAGAGTAAAGAGTGGGTCGCCCCACTCTTTAAACAACGGTTTTATCTCCATGATTGCCAAAAAAATTATAACATAGTCTGGCAACACTGACAAGTATCTCTCCTTGACTGCTCTTTAGACGCAGCAAGGGATGCGCGTCCTTTCGGACTTGTCAAGACCTGCCGAAATCCACCGGAATTTCCCCCGGGGCTCAGAACAAGGAGAGCTGATTGCTTTCCGGAAGTCCCCGGAAGCAGTTCATTTGGGTAAGCAGCTCGATGATGGATTTACTTGCCTTGGACTTCTGCTGAAAGTCCTCAATGGACAGGAATTCTCCAAATTCGCGCGCGGCCGCGATGTTGCGTGCCGCGTTGTCGCCGATGCCCTGCATCGCCGAGAACGGAGGTATCAGGGAATCGCCATCCACGATAAAACGCGTTGCTTCCGAACGATAAAGATCGATGCTTTTGAAGCTGAACCCTCGTGCCGTCATCTCCAGAGCCATCTCCAGCACCGGCAGCATGCTCTTTTCTTTCGTTGTAGCCTGGAAGCCTTTTTGTTCAATCTCGTCGATTTGACGGTTGATGGCTTCGTATCCCTGGCAGCAGAGTTCAATGTCGAAATCTTCGGCGCGCACGGAGAAATAGGTTGCGTAATAATGAATCGGATAATACAGCTTGAAATATGCAGTACGTACCGCTGAAATAACGTATGCGGCAGCATGGGCTTTCGGAAACA
Source organism: Paenibacillus sp. SAFN-054 (assembly GCF_051966755.1). Classification (NCBI taxonomy): domain Bacteria; kingdom Bacillati; phylum Bacillota; class Bacilli; order Caryophanales; family Paenibacillaceae; genus Paenibacillus; species Paenibacillus sp. SAFN-054. The sequence continues at coordinate 367,025 of NZ_JBQCKS010000001.1, read as the reverse complement.
TGTACTGGATTTTCAGACAGGAGTCAATGTACCATTGCGGCACCTTGCATTTCTTCATCTCGTCGATCCATTCCGGCGTCAGGCCCTTGCCTTTACGGACGCTTTCCGTAATTTTAAAGGCAAGACTGGCATCCATGCCCGCTTTGTAAATCAGGAACAGCATGATATCATCCCGGCAGCCGATAACCGTCTTGATGTTACAGGTGCCATTCTTGATCAATTCTTGCGCATTGCCGAGCCATACGCCCGTTCCGTGCGACAATCCCGAGATTTGCAGCAAGTCGGCAAAGGATGATGGTTTTGATTCAATCAGCATCTGACGCACAAACTTGGTTCCCATCTCAGGCACACCGTATGTGGCAACAGGTGTACGAATTTGGGAGGGCTCGACGCCAAGTGCTTCGGTCGAGTTAAACATGCTCATGACCTTGGGATCATTCATCGGAATGGTCGTTGGATCCACGCCCGTCAAATCCTGAAGCATCCGCATCATCGTCGGGTCGTCATGACCCAGTATATCCAATTTCAGCAGATTCGCATCAAAGGCATGATAATCGAAATGCGTCGTTTTCCATTCCGCGTTCGTATCGTCTGCCGGATACTGCACCGGTGTGATATCCTCCACTTCCATGTAATCCGGAACAACGACGATACCGCCCGGATGCTGCCCCGTGCTGCGCTTCACACCCGTGCAGCCCGCAGCGAGGCGGCTCAGCTCCGCTCCCCGCCATTTCTGATGATGATCTTCCTCGTATTTCTTCGTATAACCGAACGCCGTCTTTTCCGCGACCGTACCGATCGTACCTGCCCGGAATACGCATTTCTCGCCGAAAATTTCTTTCGTATAGTTATGCGCATGCGGCTGATACTCGCCGGAAAAGTTAAGGTCGATATCGGGGACCTTGTCCCCTTTAAAACCAAGGAAGGTTTCGAACGGAATGTCCTGTCCTTCGCCTTTCAGATTGCTTCCGCAGTGCGGACAGGTCTTGTCAGGAAGGTCAAAGCCGCTTGGCACGCTTCCGTCCAGGAACCACTCGCTGTATTTGCATTCCGCATTCAGGCATATATAATGCGCAGGCAGCGGGTTAACCTCGGATATCCCGAGGAACGTCGCAACTACGGATGATCCGACGGACCCCCGCGAGCCTACCAGATATCCGTCCCGGTTCGACTTCTTAACCAGGCGCTCCGATATGAGATAGTTGGCAGAGAAACCGTATTTGATAATTGGCTCCAGTTCTTTCTCCAGGCGTGCGACCACAACCTCCGGAAGGTCCTCCCCATAAATGGATCTTGCCGTTTCATAGCAGGTGTTGCGAATCTCTTCATCCGCGCCCTCGATAATCGGGGTAAAGAGCTTGTCCGGGAACAATTCCAGCTCCTCGAAGCGGTCGGCCAGCTCATTCGTGTTCTTGACGACGACTTCCATTGCCTTATCTTTGCCCAGAAACTCGAACTCTTCCAGCATTTCATCCGTCGTCCGCAGGTGAGCATCCGGTTTGCGGATATCCTTCAGCGGGCTGAAGCCGGTGATGCCATGGATCGTAATGTCCCTGAATAGCTTGTCACGGGGATCCAGATAATGCACGTTGCCTGTCGCTATGACCGGCTTATTCAGCTTCTCACCGATTTCGCAAATCGTCTTGATGGCCGACTTCAGTTCCGTAGGACTTCCTACCAGGCCTTTATCTACCAAATGCATATACATCGTGAGCGGCTGAATTTCCAGGATATCATAAAATTCAGCAACCTCGATGGCTTCTTCCACCGTCTTGTTTAATACCGTTTCGAAAAACTCGCCCTTTTCGCAGCCCGAGATGACAAGGAGTCCTTCACGCATCTCAACGAGCTTGGACTTCGGTATACATGGAACGCGCTTAAAGTATTCCGTATGCGACATCGAAATGAGTTTAAACAGATTTTTCTTGCCTGTCATATTGAGCGCATAAATGCCGCAGTGGAATGGACGGGTATTGGACAGATCCTTCCCGACATAATCATTCAGCCGATCAAGCATCGTAAGTCCCATGATCTTCTCGGCATCCGCCAGCAGTCCGTTCAATATTCCCGCCAGAGCGATTGTATCGTCAATGGCACGGTGATGGCTCTCGAGCAGGACTTTATATTTATCCGCCAGCGTATTCAGGCGGTGATTTTTCATGCTTGGATGAAGCAGCCGGGCGAGCTCGAGGGTATCCAGTGCCGGATTCTCCAGCTGCGGCATGCCGTACTCTTTTAAGGAGGCCTGAATAAAGCCTACGTCAAACCGCGCATTGTGCGCTACAAGCACGCCGTCACCAGCAAATTTGACGAACTCCTGCAAAACAGGCTCGAGATCCGGCGCATCCTTGACCATATCGTCCGTAATGTTCGTCAGCTGCTGAATATGATAGGGAATCTTTTCATGCGGATTGACGAACGTGGCGTACCGATCGATTTCCTGGCCTTCATGCATTTTGACCGCCGCAAGCTCCGTGATTTTGCTGTTCGTAATAGACAGACCCGTGGTCTCGATATCGAATACGATATATGTTGCCGATTTCAGTTCGATCGGCTGAGGCTGCAGGACGACAGGCACCGAATCATTGACCACGTTGGCTTCCACGCCATAAATCATTTTGATGCCGTTTTTCTTCGCTGCCTTGGCAGCGTCAGGATAACACTGCACGCCGCCGTGATCTGTAATTGCGATGGCCTTATGCCCCCACTTGGCAGCTGTTTTGATGTACTGATCCACAGGCGTAACAGCATCCATCGTACTCATCGTCGAATGCAAATGGAATTCCACCCGTTTTTCAGGTGCGTTATCTTTGCGGGCAGGCGGGGCCTGAACTTCCACGAGATCAGAGGGAATCATGACTAGCTCCGGAATTTGCATGAAGCGGTCGTACTCGACGCGCCCGCGCGCTCTCACCCACTTACCGTTGGCCAGCAGGCTCATGATTTTCAAGTCTTCCTTGGTCTTCGCGAACATTTTCATTTGCAAGGAATCGCTGAAATCGGTCAGGTTGAACATGAACAACGTGCTGCCGTTGCGAAGCTCCTTGCTGTCGAGTCCGAAGATCGTTCCCTGCACCGTAATCTTTTTCTCTTCATCCTGAATCTCTTGGATCGGCACGGGCTGCTCCTTGATGTCATAGCCGACCTGCAAACGCACCTCTTCGCCGTCATCCTCGGCCATGCGCGCTTCCGCTTCCATCGAGGTCATCATTTGCTGAATCACTTCACGTTCTTCCTGCTGCTTCTTCTGCTCAAACGCTTCAATGGCTTCTCGGCTGACTTCTCCCACCTGGACCTTGACCCGAAGCGGCAAGGCAAAATACTGAGCGTAAAAACGCGTTAGAGCCTGATCGATCTGCTTCTTTCGGGCCAGCTCCAGCGACATATTGTCTGTCATCGTCACCATGAGGGTTTCCCCGTCCAGCTCATGGGACGCCCTGGCCATCCAGCCGTTTACGGAAGGGATCTCCCTGTGAATCCATTCCAGGAACAAGTTCCAGTACGTATCAACAATTTCCTCATGGTCCACGTTGGACCCATATTTAAAGATCAATGAGATTTTGGCGATGTGCTGCATTTTCTCCCGCAGCTTCAAGCTGAAACTTCGGTACACTTCCGCCGGCACGAGCGTTTCCTTCACAATCGTAATGACCCATTCCTGATTGCTCCGGCTTGTTTCGACCTGTTCAATGTATCCATCCAAAAAATAAGGATCAATTAATCCGGGGGGGATTTCACCCTGTTTCATCAGAAGTTCAAACCGTTTTCTCTTCTCGTCAGACTTGTCCACGTACTCTTCCCCCTTGCTCAAAAATGAAAAGCTTCTGTACCCAGTCATAAATTCCGGGTTACTCAAGCACACCGGGCCTATTTCTGGCAGAAGCTCCTCATGGTCTATTCCTGAATCTATTCAAATCTTATCATAGATTGATGCATCATAAACTTAGTAAGCTCTGGCAAAAACAACCGTATGCTTGGCAGGCTGTCCGCAAACCAGGCAGGTGTGCTTTTCCTCCGCAGGACTGAATGGAATGTTCCGGCTCGTTGCACCTGTCTCTTCCTTCACCTTGCTCTCGCATTCCGCAGAACCGCACCAGCCGGCCAGGGAGAACCCGCGCTTCTCTTCCATGCTCGTTTTCATTTCTTCAAGCGTATCCACCGAATAGAAGTTGTCCGTCATAAACTGCTTGGCACGGTCGAACATCTCGCGCTGCACTTGATCCAGCATCGTTTGAACCTCTTCGACCAGGTTCGCCTGCTGAACGACTTTCTTCTCGCCGGTAATGCGCGATACCAATACGCAAACACCGTTTTCCATGTCGCGTGGCCCGATTTCAAGACGTACCGGTACGCCGCGCATTTCATATTCGTTGAACTTCCAGCCTGGGCGCACATCGCTGCGGTCGTCAACACGAACCCGGATGCCCGCTTGTTTCAGTTCCGCAAAAAGCTCGTCCGTCCGGCCTACAACGGCCTCCCATGTTTTTGGCGGTCCGATCGGAACCATGATGACTTGGGTTGGAGCCACTTTCGGCGGCAGTGCCAAACCACGGTCGTCGCCATGCACCATGATCATCGAACCGATCAGGCGCGTACTCGTTCCCCATGAAGTCGTATGCACGTATTCCTGCTTGTTTTCGCGGCTCAAATACTGAATATCGAAAGCAACCGCAAAATTCGTTCCGAGATAATGGGATGTGCCCGCCTGTACCGCGCGGCCGTCCTTCATCATCGCTTCGATGGAGAAGGTATCCACGGCGCCCGCAAATTTCTCGGATGGCGTCTTTTGTCCCGTGATAACCGGAATCGCCAAATATTCTTCCACGAAGTCGCGGTAAACTTCGAGCATTTTCATCGTTTCTTCGCGCGCTTCCTCTTCCGTCTCATGTGCCGTATGGCCTTCCTGCCACAAAAACTCACTTGTGCGAAGGAATGGCAGCGTGCGCTTTTCCCATCTTACGACGTTTGCCCATTGGTTAATCAGAACAGGCAGGTCGCGGTAGGATTGGATCCATTTCGAATACATGTGGCCGAACATGGTCTCGGAAGTTGGACGGATGGCGAGACGCTCCTCGAGCTTATCTCCACCCGCTTCAGTAACCCAAGGCAGTTCCGGATTAAAACCTTCCACATGCTCTTTCTCCTTCTGGAAGAAGCTCTCCGGAATGAAGAGCGGGAAGTAAGCGTTCCGGTGGCCAGTTTCTTTGAAACGGCGGTCCAGCTCATGCTGGATGTGCTCCCAAATTTCATAACCGTCCGGACGGAATACGATACAGCCGCGGACCGGCGAGTAATCCATGAGATCTGCTTTTTTAATCACGTCGATGTACCAGCGGGAAAAATCCTCTCCCTGCGGCGTAATCTCGGTCACAAATTGTTTATCGTTTGACATAAAAGTGGATTTCCTCCCAAGAATGTGCTCCCCGCGAGCAGCGGCGGAGCCTTCATCATCATTTATCCGTTAATTAATCGTAATATATCATTGTAGGTAACTGCAATCATTAATAGGAAGAGCATCGCAAAGCCTACGAAATGGACCATGCCTTCCCGGCTGGGGTCCACCGGCTTGCCGCGTAAAGCTTCGACTCCGAGGAAGACCAGCCGGCTTCCGTCCATAGCCGGAATCGGCAGCAGATTAAATATTCCGAGATACAAGCTCAGGATCGCCGCCCAATACGTCAATTGAACGATGCCCTGCTTGGCAATCTGCCCCGTCACTTCAAAGGTACGAACCGGCCCTCCAATATCGTCCATATTGAATTGTTTGATCAACTGGCCAAATCCCTGGAAAATAATTTTGGTCGTATCGACCATGTCTTTTCCTGCACCGGTGAAGGTTTCGCCAAACCCTGCTTTGCGGGTCGGAAGCTGAGGCGTAATCCCTACTTTTCCGCCTTCCTGTCCTTCCATCGCACGCGGAATCAAGGTCACGTTGAACACTTCGTCACCGCGGCGGATTGTCCACTTCATCGGCTTGCCTTTGGACTTCGACGTCAGGTCGATCATCTTTTGGTAGTCCGCACCGATTTTGACGCCGTCGATCGTATCGACGATGTCGCCCTTTTTCAGATTGGCTTCGGCCGCAGGCATATCTTTGGAAACCTCCCCGATTTGAACATAGGTTGGATTTTCCAAAGGCATACCGGCCATTTGCAGATGCACGCCGAAAAGAATGAAAGCAAGGATAAAATTCATCAGCGGTCCGGCAAAAATGGACATGGCGCGCTGTCCAACCGTTTTGCTCCCGAACTGGCGGTCCCGCGGCGCAATTTGCGTTTCCTGGGACTTGGCCACCAGCATAGCCTGCGGATGGATGGGGTACTGCTGAATTTCGCCGTCGACATCGAGCCGGATCTTCAGACTGTCCGTCAAATCGATGAATTCCACTTCACCACGAATCACGTTTTTGCGGTTATCCAGCTGATCCAGATAAATCTTTTTCGCTTCGCCGTCCTTCACCCGGATGGCAACGGTTTGTCCAGGGTGGATTTCTACCAGCTCCGGATCCTCGCCCGCCATGCGCGCATAGCCACCGAACGGAAGCAGGCGAAGTGTGAACTGGGTCTCCCCTCGTTTATAAGAGAACAGTTTCGGACCGAAACCGATCGCAAACTCCCGTACCAAAATGCCCGCACGTTTGGCGAAATAATAATGTCCCCATTCATGTACGGTCACGATGACGAAAAACATGAGTACCGTTAAGAAAACTACCTGCACCATTTCCAATTCGTAGCATCCCCCTTTATTGTCTGAGACCGAATCTCTATAATCCATGAACGGACCCTTGCGGCACCGTCCTCATAGAATGAATTATTGCCCGCCTGGAGCTGTTTGAGCCTTTGGGGCCCGCCTCGATGATTTCACGAAAGGGCTCGACCCGCAATTCAGTCTATATAGATTATCATTATTCTCCGGTCCCGCACAAGAGAATCACTTTTGAGTCATTTTTTAGATAAGGGAGAAGAGTGGGTCATTGGCGATAAACATATGCTCAAGCGACTTTACAGCTTGGCCGCGATTTCTCGTGTGCGTGTGTCGCACTCTTCGATTTCCGCGAGTATAGGTTCAGAAATGTTGTGATGCCGCTCGAGCACTCTTTCGATAATATCCTCAATCTGCAAAAATGAAATCTCCCTGCGTAAAAACCGCGCTACGGCCACCTCGTTTGCAGCATTGAATGCTGTTGTGGCTGTACCACCCATTTTACCACAATCATAAGCCAGTCTTAAACAAGGGAAGCGTTCGAAGTCCATTTCTCGGAAATGGAGGCTTCCTGCTTCAGCCAACGACAGGCGCTTTGAAGGAGAGTCCCACCGCTGCGGATATGTGAGCGCGTACTGAATCGGCACCCGCATGTCCGGGTTGCCGAGCTGTGCAATGATGCTCGTATCTTTGAATTCCACAAAAGAATGAATGATGCTTTCCGGATGCAAAAGCACGTTGATCTGCTCGTAAGGAAGTCCGAATAACCAGTGGGCCTCGATGACTTCCAGGCCTTTGTTCACCATCGTCGCCGAGTCGATAGTAATCTTGGCTCCCATCGACCAATTCGGGTGCTTCAAAGCATCCTCAACCGTCACCTGCTTCAGCTCTTCGCGGGTCCGGTCCCGGAAAGAGCCGCCGGATGCCGTAAGCGTTATGCTGGCCAGATCCTGGCGGTTCTCCCCGTTCAAGCATTGAAATATCGCGGAATGCTCGCTGTCGATAGGCAGCAGCTTAACGCCCTTTTGCTTCGCAAGCGCCGTTACCAAATGTCCGGCCGTCACGAGTGTCTCCTTATTGGCAAGTCCGATCGTTTTCCCCGCTTCGATCGCGGCCAGCGTGGAGGGAAGCCCCAGACTCCCCATCACCGCCGTGACGACCATTTCGGCGTCCGTACCGGCAGCAACTTCGATCAAACCTTGATCCCCGTAGAACACTTCCGTCCCTTCCGGCACCTCCGATTTGATCTGCTCAGCCAGCTCGCGGCTTCCCACCGAAATTTTGCGTGGTCTGAACTTCCGGACCTGCTCCAGAAGGAGCGTCGTATTCGAGCCTGCCGCCAGTCCTTCGATTTGAAAATGGTCAGAATGCTTCGCCACCACATCCAGTGTCTGCGTTCCGATCGAGCCCGTGGAACCGAGCACGCTAATCTTCTTCATAACGAACCTTCTCTCGCATTTAATAAGGCATCAACATCATGATATGTACGAACGGAAAAACGATGATCCAGCTGTCGCATCGGTCAAGGATTCCTCCGTGTCCCGGCAGCAGCGTCCCGGAGTCCTTGATGCCGTAGACTCGCTTGTAGGCCGACTGAATTAAATCACCCAGCTGTCCGGCTACCGCGCAGGCAAGCCCGATCGCTAAAGCTCTTCCGAACGAAAGAATACCGCCGGAAAACAGAGAGAATACCACGGCGGCGAGCATGGCAATGACTACACCGCCAAGAGCTCCTTCAATGGTCTTATTCGGGCTGATCGCAGGCCATAGCTTGTTCTTGCCAATCCATTTGCCTACAAAATACGCGCCAGCGTCGCTGGCCCAAATCGATACAAGCAGCAGGAAGGTCCAGAACAACCCGTGACCGTCCGGAGCATTGCGGGAGTCGGCAATATAGAAAAAGCCGACTCCGACATAAACGGCACCCAAAAACAGCATCGCAGCCTGCTGTATTCCGATTTTGTTCTTTGTTATGACCGTGACCAGCATAAACAGGAACATGAGCAGCCATATGGCATGGTCCCAAGAGAACGGGAACTCGATGTCCAGCAGCTTCCAGGGAAACATAAACATCAGAACGCCCAAATAACCCAGCCATGCCGTCCCGCTAAAAGGCGGAACCTTTGTCATACGCACGAATTCATAATACCCGACCATCGCCATCGCCAGGACGATGAGATGGTATGGCAGTTCGCCGAGCAAGCAAAGCCCCAAAAAAACAACCCCAGCTATTATTCCGGTAATCAGTCGTTGTTTCAACGATCTCCATCCTCCATCAGGCTAAGTCAGGCCGCCGTATCTTCGCGTCCTGCGTTGGTATTCAGCGACCGCTTCATATAAGTATTGTTCATTGAAATCAGGCCAGTAAATATCGGTAAACCACATTTCGCTATAAGCCATCTGCCACAGCATAAAGTTGCTGATCCGCATTTCTCCACTGGTTCGTATGATCAAATCAGGATCCGGAAGATCTCTGGATAGCATATGACGGTTCAGCAATTCCGGCGTGATGTCATCCGGGTCCAAAGCTCCGGACGCAATTTCCCGCCCCAACTCTCGCATGCAGTCCGAAATTTCTTTGCGGCTGCCATAATTAAGCGCAAAGTTAAGCACCAGACCGGTATTTTTCTCTGTGCGTCTGACCGCTTCTTCCATGGCGCTAAGCGTGTAGGAAGGAAGTCCTTCGCGGTCACCCATCATCCGAACCTGCACGTTTTTCTCGATCAGCTCATCCAGCTCCAGAGCCAAAAACTCCTGAGGCAGACGCATCAGAAAATCGACCTCGTCCTTGGGGCGCTTCCAATTTTCCGTCGAAAAGGCATACAGCGTCAAATACTTGACTCCCAGCTTATCCGCAGCAATTGTCGTTCGTTTCACGGCCTTCATTCCATTTTGATGCCCGATAAAGCGCGGCAGTCCATGGCTTTTTGCCCAGCGTCCGTTACCATCCATGATGATGGCGACATGCTCTGGCACATTGTCCATAGACCGCTCCGGCGGCTGTATTTGGTCTTCCCGTGTCCACCACGATCGAACTCGTTTGATCATTCTAGTTCCTCCATGCGGGTTTCTGCAAAAAAAGACACAAACCCCACCATAATAGGAGGGGCCGCAAGTCTCTTATACTTCCATGATCTCTTTTTCTTTAGCTACGAGCACTTTGTCGACTTCCGCGATGAACTTATCCGTCGTCTTCTGGATGTCTTCCTGGTGACGACGGGATTCATCTTCAGATATATCGGTTTTTTCCATTTTTTTAATATCGTCATTAGCGTCGCGGCGAATATTACGGATAGCAACCTTGGATTCCTCACCGAACTTCTTCGTCATTTTGACGAGTTCCGTACGGCGTTCCTCTGTCAGCGGCGGGATGACCAAGCGGATGGTATTTCCGTCATTGGCTGGTGTAAGTCCGAGATCAGACTTCATGATCGCTCTTTCAATGTCAGACAGGGAGGATTTGTCCCATGGCTGAATCATCAATGTACGCGTATCCGGGGTATTAATGTTTGCCAGCTGGTTCAGCGGAGTCATTGCTCCGTAGTATTCCACCTGAATGCGGTCCAGCAGGGCTGGAGTCGCGCGTCCGGCGCGCAGTGTCGCCAAATCTCTTTTCAAAGCGGAGATCGCCTTTTCCATGCGCTCCTCCGCGTGTTTTTTCACCGTTTGAGGCATTAGTCTACACTCCCTTTAACGATCGTCCCGATTTTCTCACCTTGAACGACCCGTTTGATGTTTCCTTGCTCGGTAATCGCAAATACGATCAGCGGAATATTGTTATCCATGCAGAGGGAGGATGCCGTGGAGTCCATCACACCCAAATTCTTGTTAAGAACGTCCAAATACGTCAGTTGCTCGTATTTTTCTGCTGTGCTGTCTTTGAAAGGATCTGCAGAATATACGCCGTCCACTTTGTTTTTGGCCATCAAAATCACTTCGGCTTCGATTTCAGCTGCACGCAGCGCAGCTGTCGTATCCGTCGAGAAGAACGGGTTGCCTGTTCCTGCCGCAAAAATGACCACGCGGCCTTTTTCCAGATGGCGGATGGCTCTGCGGCGAATGTACGGTTCAGCGATCTGCTGCATGGCAATCGACGTTTGTACGCGCGTTGGCACTTCGATTTGTTCCAGCGCATCCTGAAGCGCGAGCGAGTTCATGACGGTAGCCAGCATTCCCATGTAATCGGCCGTTGCACGGTCGATACCGCTCGAACTGCCGGCGATGCCGCGCCAAATGTTGCCGCCGCCGCATACAATCGCGACTTGAACGCCCAGTTCCACAACTTCCTTCACTTGTTCAGCAATGGATGCGATGGTGACAGCATCTATGCCATATCCGTTTTGGCCTGCGAGCGATTCACCGCTGACCTTTAAGACAACTCGTTTAAAAATAGGCTCTTTCAAAATGTTTACCCTCCACTTTAAGACAGCACCTGTCTGGTGCCAGTTTAAGAAACCTTTGCTTCCTGCTCTGCCTAAGCAGAGCATACCAGAACTGATGTCATTCTCATACTCTAAAGAAAAACTTCCGATGGGGGGCGCATGCCCCGGCAGCGGATGTTTTTCTTACGAGATCAGGCGGTATTTCATGGAAAGCAAACCTTGCTGATCTCTGAAAAAAGAGGGAACACTGGCGTGTTCCGCTCTTTATCGTACCTGTGTATTCAAACGCTCAAGCGAGCTATGGAAATGCTTAGTTCTTAACTTGTGCCATAACTTCTTCAACGAAGTTATCCACTTTTTTCTCCATGCCTTCGCCCAGCTCGTAACGAACAAAGCGACGGATCGAGATGTTTTCGCCGATCGTGCTGATTTTCTCTTTCAGCAGGGTAGCGATGGTTTTGTCCGGATCTTTAATGAAGGACTGCTCAAGCAGGCAGAATTCTTCATAGTATTTACCAATACGGCCTTCAACCATTTTTTCAACGATCTTTTCAGGCTTGCCTTCATTCAGGGCTTGTGCCTTCAGGATTTCTTTTTCTTTCTCGATTTCTTCAGCAGGAACCTCTTCGCGGGCTACATAACGCGGATTGGAAGCCGCGATGTGCATTGCGATGTCGCGAGCGAATTCCTTGAATTGATCGGTTTTGCCTACGAAGTCGGTTTCGCAGTTGATTTCAACCAGAACGCCGATACGGCCGCCGCCGTGGATGTAGGATTCTACAACGCCTTCAGTAGCTACGCGTCCGGCTTTGTTTGCAGCTGCAGCAAGACCTTTTTCACGAAGAACTTCAATTGCTTTGGTGATATCGCCGTTTGCTTCTTCAAGCGCTTTTTTGCAATCCAGCATACCTGCGCCTGTTTTTTCACGAAGCTCTTTTACTGCACTAGCACTAACTGCCATGGAATATTCCCTCCAAAAATTGTTCGTTAAATTTGTTTGTTCAGACCGCATTTCGGTCGTTTCATTGCGATAACCGAATGTATTCGACAGAGCCGAATTCATCTGTAATCTTAAAAAAAGGGCAGTGAGAGGTTATCCACCTACCAACCACCCTTTTCATTTAATTCATGTCTATGCTTGCTATCCTGCTGAACTTAGGCAGTTGTTTCTTCGCCTTGGTGAGCTTCCACCACAGCGTCAGCCATTTTGCCAGTCAACAGTTTCACGGCACGGATCGCGTCGTCATTACCAGGAATAACGTAGTCGATTTCGTCCGGATCACAGTTCGTATCAACGATACCTACAATTGGGATACCCAATTTGCGGGCTTCGGCAACTGCGATACGCTCTTTGCGAGGATCAATGATGAACAAGGCGCTAGGAAGGCCTTTCATGTTCTTGATACCGCCAAGGAATTTTTCAAGACGATCTTTCTCTTTGCGGAGAAGGATAACTTCTTTTTTAGGCAGAACAGCAAATGTGCCGTCTTCTTCCCACTTCTCAAGCTCTTTCAAACGATTGATACGTTTTTGGATAGTTTCGAAGTTAGTCAAAGTTCCGCCGAGCCAGCGTTGGTTAATGTAGTACATGCCGCAACGTTCAGCTTCCTCTTTCACGGAATCTTGAGCTTGTTTTTTCGTGCCGACGAACAGGATTGTACCGTTCTCTTCAGCTACGCCTTTAACGAAGTTAAAAGCTTCCTCGACCTTTTTAACTGTTTTTTGCAGGTCGATAATGTAAATGCCGTTTCTTTCAGTGAAGATATATTTATCCATTTTCGGGTTCCAACGACGAGTCTGGTGACCGAAGTGAACGCCAGCTTCGAGAAGCTGTTTCATGGAGATTACTGCCATCTTCACACACCTCCTAAGTTTGGTTTTTTATTGTGTCCTCCGCTGCTTTCATTTCCCGTCAAGACTCTCCATCAGGAAAGCACCCTTTACGAAATCCGACAGCGTGTGTTTTAACACCGTCATTTAATATACCATAAGTGAATGACTGTTGCAACGCCTATTCACGTGTTTTTCCTTCCCGCGGAAACATTAAAAAAACCGTCAGGCTGCATGTCCATTCAGCTAGGCGGTTTTGTCGTAATTTTGGCGATTATGCTGCTGAAATCTTCCCCGGGCGCAAACTCGTACGTTCCGGATAAGATTTTGGTGCTCATTTTCTGGCTTCTGCCTTTTGCTACGAAAGAGGCCGTGTCGGAAATGACACCTGCCTGCTTCAGCTTGGCGGCAACGTCGGTCAAATTGCTTCCACTCGTAATTTTCACTTTAACGGATGGAGCTTTGGGCGTAGAGGGGCTTTTGCCTGCGGCTGGATTTACGGTCTTTGGCGCTTGTCCATTCGCCTTGGAATCCGGGGCAGCCGGCTCCGACGGCGTGGCAGGCTTCTCGGTCTTCTTCCCGGACTCGGGGGCCTTTACTTCGCTGCCCTGGGGCTTGGAGCTCTGATCGATCATCTGCTGCTTCCATTCCTCTTCCGTCATTCGCTTCTCGTCAGCGTCAACCAGCTTCAAATCCATTGCTTCCGCCTGTTCCTCAAGCTGCTCCTTTGTCAGACTGGCCGCTGCCGGTGTATCGGCGATCGTTTGCTGGCCCGCCCCGACATTCATCAGCTGCAGTAAAAGCGCTCCTGCCACCAAACCGCTGCCCAGACCGGTCATGAATGAACGATTTTTGATCACAACGATCCCTCCTGCTTGGCCAGCTGCAGAATCAGCTGTACTTCACCGCTCTGCATACCTACAACTTTCGCAATGCCATCCACGGATTTTCCTTGAGCATACAATTCAAACAGCTCCGGGTAACGTTCCCGTATGGAGGGTTCCTTTGCTTCCTCTTCTATAATAACTGCCTTCGCCTGATCCTGCTGAAAGAGGCTCATCTGAGCAGCGGCCGCTTCTTGAGCTTGCGTCAGCAGCACGGATGCTGCCTGATGGTTTCCTTGCTCTGCCGCGGCCAGACGGGCTTCCTGATGAAACGTCTGCTGCTCCAGCTGAATCAGTCTCTGCCTCATTTCGGAAAGCTGTTCCTGAAGGACAAGCTGTTTGGATGCCGACTCCTGTTTCATTTGGCTGATCAGGTCGACCAGCTCTTCATTTTCGCGTTCGATATCAGACATGTACTGCTCCAGTGTCGCTTCTACTTCCTGAACCATTTTATCTTTATCAGAAGAAGATTTGTCGACTTGCCGTTTAGGCAGCATGAGAGCATAAACTATAGCGGCGGCGCCCAATAAAACGACAATCATCCACGGTTTCAAACCTGTTGTTCTCCTTTACCTGCTTATTTTAGATGCCGTATGACGAGAAACCTCGGGCTACAGAGAAACATCCAGATGATGACCTTTATACGGGTGCTCCGCATCGGGATGCTCCTCCTGCTCCGGCTTTGATTTATGCCCATGAGATCCTTGGCGTTTGGAATCAGGCTGCTTCCCGTCCTCACGCACGGCAGCATTCGCAGTCTCATCAATCCCCGTACTCCGCTGACGGAGATCCTGACTTTCCTTGATCTGCTGTCCTGTCATAAACTGCTGCTCTTGTGAGGATCTATGATGAACATCGTTTTGTATTTTGCCCGCTTCCGTGGTACGGGGAATGGCAATTTGCATTTCTACCGCTTTCAGACTCACGAATATTCACCCGCCTTAGAGGTAAGTTTTCACTTCTTAGCCTCCATGCAACGTTCTAAATATATGGGGCCATCGTTATGTCGCCATCATGATAATAAAAAGAGACGCGTTCGGCCGGATCCTTGATGAATCTTGTATATCTGCCAATGACGATTTTGGATCCTCCATAGATCATTTTTATGATATCGACCCTCGCCTTGACCGTATCTTCAAGCGTTTTTTCAATTTCAAGTATCCGTTCTCTTGCCGCAGCCTGCTCCCGCTGCGTTGATTTTTGGGTCGCGTTCAGTTTCACCCTGAGAGCCACCTTATCCGGTGTCAGCTGTCCCGTGGACGCAAGCTGGTTCAATAAAGTCAGGGCCTTTTCTGTTTTATCCAGCGCTTCCTTGAACTGCTTCGTCTGTCCGCGCAAATCGGTCAACTCGTTTCGGAGCTCCGGCTGAACGCCCACTTCGATCGAGGTCATGGTGGACATGCTATTTCCTACCGTCCGCGCCGTTACCCTCTCGCCAGCCTGGATGCTTCCTCCGACGATCAAGCCTTTGGTTCCGTTGCAGATCACGTTTTTGCCTGCGCGGATATTTGAATGCATAATGCTTTGCGATACGATGACATCCTCGCCTGCGACAACGGTTCCGTCCTGAATAAACGAGCTTTTGACGTTTCTTCCCGCTTTGACATAGCCTTTGTTGTAACCGATGATGCCGCTCGTGATCTCGATTGAACCATCCGCGTCCAGTTCGGCCCCTTCAACGCCGCCGACGACGCGAATGTCGCCTGCAGCCTTTACCCGGAATCCGGTCAATACATTGCCGCGGATCACGACCGTTCCGACGAAGTCGATGTTGCCGACGCTGTAATCGACGTCACCGTTGACCTCATATACCGGGAACACGTTGATCTTACCTTTGTCTGTCGTGGCAATCAATCCGTCAATCGCCGCATACATGGAGGTCTGCTCGGCATCGAGCACTACGTTCTTCCCGACTTTAAAATAGGCCTCTTTCCCTGGTTTAAACGGAATGATCTCACCCGTTACCGACGTACCGGGCTTACCGGGCTGAGGCGGCATCCGCTTGGCGATCAGCTGTCCCTTTTTCACATTGTTCAGATTCAAGAGTTCCTTATAATCCACCTTGCCATCTTCCGTTTCCAGCGGCTTTTGTTCCCGCTCCTCCCGCAGCTTGAACGCATACTCGATGTAACCATCCGTTCCACTGACAGGCTGCTCCCCCATGGCGACCGGCGTACGATTGAACATATACTCTTCCGGGTGGCTCGCAATTCTGCTGATAATATCCCGCTCGATCCCGTATTGAACCTGGTGGGTGCGCAAAAAAAGCATCAATTCGTCTTCTGTGCACTTGAAGCCCTCTTCACGCTTTGAAAACTGTATATATGCAACGCTTTTATCGTCCGAGAACGTAACACTCAAAAAGCTATCCAATGCTAATTGGGCTGTCAATCCTTTTCCTCCCTTCCATTTCTACAGCGGTCAGTCGTTTTGCATCAGCAAATCCCGATGTTTTTCCAGCGTTCCCCGTAAACGTAAAATCGCTTTGGAATGCAGTTGAGAAATTCTCGAAGGCGAAAGAGACATCACCTCGGCAATCTCGCTGAGTGATAAATCTTCGTAATATAGCAACGAAACGACGGTACGCTCTTTTTCTGTGAGCTTCTCAAGCCCCTTGACGAGCGATTCTTTTAAATAAAATTCGTTGACCTTATAATCCGGATTCTTCGCTTTGTCGTCTACCATAATAGAAAGCCTGGTTTCCGACTCTTCTTCCCTGATAGGATCTTCGAGCGAGCACAGAGACATGACAGCCACTTCCTGCAGCATATGCTGAAATTCTTTGACTGAAACGTTCATGTAATCGCTCATTTCAGCATCCGATACGGTGCGGAGATGCTTTTGCTCCAGCTGCTGGTATGCATCCTCGATCTTTTTCGCCTTTTCACGAACCGAACGGGGCACCCAGTCTCCTTGGCGGAGCGAATCCAGAATCGCCCCTCTGACCCGAAAGGATGCGTAGGTCTCGAACTGGAGACCGCGTTTATAATCAAATTTATCAACCGCATCGATCAAGCCCATAACGCCGTTGCTGGCCAGATCGTCCTTGGACACATTCTTCGGAAGACCGATAGCCAGGCGGCTCGATACATAATCCACAATGTGCAGATAGCTCTCTATCAATTTCTTTTTTGCTTCCAGATTTCCATGCTCTTTCCACTGTTCCCAAAGCTCGGCGTGATTCAGATGAGAAGTTTTACGATCGTTCACTACCCTCACCCTCCTTATTTTTCTGTCAGGTGACGAACCGCTTTGGCCAATTCTTCAGGATCCTTTGTCGAGACCAGTTTCGGCGGATTGAGTGGTGTAAAACCATTACCGTTTTCATTGGATTGATCGGGTTTTGGCTTCAGCAGCTCGTTCAGCTCGTCACTTTCATCTGGGGTCGTCAAGTCCAAACGGTTTCCCGTTAGCTTGTCCTCTTCCTTTCCGCCCTGCGGCGTAGCATGTTCCTGCGGGCTGCTGATCACAGTCCAGACCCATCTAAGCAAGAATGCCAATAGAAACCATGCGACAAAAGACACCAGCCCACGTATAACACTTGTCATAAACAGATTATTTGTCAGAGAAAACAGCAAGGTCCATATAAAACCTATAACGCCAAAAACCAGATTAAACCGCAGATTTCCTTTCATGGCTACATTTCCTTTACACCTGTTTGTACACTGCGGATATACAGGATTCCCGTACTTGCATCCAGTTCGATCGTACGCCCGTAGTTACCGCCCGTGTCTTCAGCAATGAGCGGAATCTGAAGATCTGCCAACTTCAATTTGCAGGACTCCACATTCCGCGGTCCGATTCTCATGGTGTCCCCGGTGCCGGCAAATGCGAACATCTGCGAGCCTCCTGCCATTTTGGCGACGATGCGCGAGGGGGAAGCACCCATTTGCAATAGCTTGTCCAGAAGAGCAGGCAGAGCCGTATCCGCGTACTTGGCGATGTTCAGCTGTCCTTCGCGGGCAATGTCCGATGACGGCAGCATGATATGCGCCATACCGGCCACCTTCAGCTGAGGGTCATACATCGTGAGACCGATGCAGGAGCCCAAGCCGACCGTCCGGATCACTCCGGAACGCTGCACAACGTTCAGGTCGGCCATGCCTACTTTCACTATGCTTTGCTCTTCAATCATGATCCACAGGTACTCCCAGCGATTGAAAAATCTTGGCGAACGAGTCCGGATCCGGAATGAGGAAAAATTGCCCTTCCACCTCGTGGTCGTCCTCCAGAAACGTCGTATCGATCAAAAGGGCATCGTCTCCCATTTGTCCGAACTGCAGTAAACCATAACTCAATATGGCACCTGCCATGTCCATTGCCATGGCCGGAACCGTCGGAGACATGGACAGCTTCGTGAAATCGGCCAGTGAGGATAAATACGAACCCGCCAAAATATTGCCGATTTCGCATAATGCCGACTGCTCCATCTCATCGAAAAGGGATTCCGTATCGGGAAGCACGCCAACCAGCCGGTTCAGCAAGCCCTTGGCGGCATCAGGACTCAGAATGAAGAAAAGGTTCCCCGGCGCATCCCCTTCCACGCGGAGGAAAATCGCAATCACAACCTGCTCGGCTCCCCCCACCTTGTCTGAAATCGCTTCGAACGGAAGAAGCTGCACCTTGGGTACTGCCATGTCCACCGGTTTGTTCAAAAGGAGCGATAATGCCGTCGCCGCATTGCCGGCGCCGATATTCCCCACTTCCTTTAAGACATCCATTTTAAATTCCTTAAAATGCTTAAAGACCTCCACCGGCCACTACTCCTCTAAGCTTTCCAATTGAATAATTTCACTTTTGTTCAGCACTTCGGAAAGATTCAGCATGATGAGCAAGCGGTCATCGCCGATTTTGGCGACTCCGTCCAAATATTTCGCCTTGATGCCCCCAACCACTTCCGGCGGCGTTTCGATGCGGTCTGTATGAAGATCGATGACATCATTGGCCGAGTCTACGATAAAACCGACTTCCATGTCGTTCACGGCTACGATAATAATCCGGGTCTGATCGGTATAATCGCCTTCTTCAAGTCCGAAACGGCCGCGCAGATCAATGACCGGAATCACAACACCGCGCAAATTGATGACGCCTCTTACAAAAGTGTACGTTTTAGGTACTCTGGTGATCGGAAGCATACGTTCAATCGTTTGGACCTTGTCCACTTCAATCCCGTATTCCTCGCTGCCAAGTTTAAATACGATAACTTTGATTTCCTCTCCCATGAGAAAAACCTCCCTTTATGATTACAAGCTCGGATGCGGAAAAGAATGGCTTGTCTATTTTATAAACACATTTGGATCAAGAATGAGCGCAACCTGACCGTCACCCAGGATAGTAGCCCCGGAAATCCCTTTAATCGGCGGGAGATATTTGCCAAGCCCTTTCAGAACAATTTCGTTCTGACCGATAAATTCGTCAACCGCCAGCGCTGCCAGACGTTCGCCCTTGTGAATGACGATAATCTCGGTTTCCGCCTCTTCGTTCTCATTAAAATCGGCAATGCTGAAAATACGGCTGAGCGAAATAAGCGGAATATGCTGCCCGCGGAACTCGACCATGCGATTGCCATGAACCGTGCGGATCTGTTCTTTGCGCACCAAGCCGGTTTCCACGATCGATGACAGCGGAATGGCGTATTTTTCAGAGCCCATTTTGACCAGCATAGCCGCAATGATCGACAGGGTGAGCGGAAGCTGTACCGAGAAATTCGTCCCTTTGCCCGGTGTCGAATAGATGGTAACCTGGCCGCCGAGCGACGTGATTTTTGCTTTGACCACGTCAAGGCCCACCCCACGCCCGGAGACATCGGATATTTTCTCAGCCGTACTGAATCCTGGAGCGAACAGCAGCTGATGAACCTCTTCATCGGACATACCCGATGCCTGCTCCTCGGTAACCACGCCTCTCTTAAGAGCGGTTTTCAAGATATTTTCCCGGTAAATGCCGCGCCCGTCTTCTTCGATTTCGATAAAAACATGATTTCCGCTGTGGAAAGCCCGCAAATGGACCGTTCCCGTTTCCGGTTTCCCTGCGCTGATCCGGTCGGCGATAGGCTCGATGCCATGATCGACAGCGTTACGCAGAAGATGCACCAGCGGATCCCCGATTTCGTCAATGACAGTCCGGTCGAGCTCGGTCTCTGCGCCGGTGATGATCAGGTCAACCTTCTTATCCAGCGATTTGGCCAAGTCGCGCACCATCCGCGGAAAGCGGTTGAAGACCGTATCGACTGGGACCATCCGCAGTTTCATGACGATATCCTGCAGATCGGAGCTGACACGGCTCATATGCTCTACCGTCTCCGTCAGTGCATGATTCTGAACCTCGGTGGCAAGCTGTTCCAGGCGAACACGGTCAATCAACAATTCACTGAATAAATTCATGAGGACGTCAAGCCGTTCGATGTCTACACGGATGGTGCGCGATGGAGCCGCACCTCCGGCCTTAGTAGGGGATTTGGCAGCAGGCGCCTTAGGGGCCTGTTTGTTTACTTCCTGAACGGGTACTGCCGCAGCCTGCGGTTTCTCAGCGGTTTCTTCCTTAGCCGGAGCAACCGCGGCCGCAGCTTCCTGCGATGCTGCTCCGAGCTCGCTCATTTGCTGCAATGTTTCCTGATCAAGCTCCATGACGGTGACTTTGTCAATCTCCGACACACTTAAAATTTGCTGCTGTAGTTCGGCAGGATCCTTTAGTGTTATGTAGTAAAGGGAGAAGCTGAACTCGAACTTTTCCTGCTCAATGTCCTGCACGGAAGGAGAGGATTTGACGACCTCGCCGGATCTTTCAAGCAAATCGAACACCATGTAGGCTCGTACGGCCTTCAACTGGCAATTTTCACGGATATGAACGTCCAGATACAACACGCGATGTCCATCCGCGATCGACTGGTTTAATACGGAATATTGGAACTCATCCAGCTGAATAGCGGTATTCGCGGCAGAAACAGCAGCGGCTGAGCTTACTTCCTCACCGCCGGCGGAAGCTTTGGCTGAGAGGTCTTCCCCTCTGACAATCGCCTGAAGCGAAGACACGATCTGGGATACATCAGCCTTACCTTCGCCGCCTTCGGTTATATCCTGCACCATGGATTCCAGTGCGTCCAAGCTTTTGAACAGTGTGTCGAAAATAAAATCCTGCATGGCCAACTTATCGTTGCGGACCAAATCCAGCACGTTCTCCATCTGGTGGGTGAGCGCGGCGAGATCCTCGAATCCCATCGTAGCGGCCATTCCTTTTAACGTATGGGCTGAACGAAAAATCACTTGAACGATCGAAAGATCACTCGGGCTGCCTTCAAGCAGAAGCATATTTTCGTTCAATGATTGCAGATGATCGTTGGACTCATCAATAAACATGGATAGGTATTGGTTCATGTCCATTGTGAGACACCTCCTTTATAGGTTCACTTTCCGTTATCTCACAGCACGAACGACGCCGGCTGCGATTTCTTGAAGGGGTAAAACATGGCTTACGCAATTCATTTCTACCGCAGATCGCGGCATGCCGTACACGACGCATGTCTCTTCGCTTTCGGCGAACGTGCTCGTGATTCCCGAATCGTAAAGCCGTTTCATCATCCGCGCTCCGTCGCTGCCCATGCCCGTCATCAGGACGGCGTGACGCTTCAGCGGTGCGAGCGGCAGCAGCGATTCAAACAAAACATCCACCGATGGCCTGTGGCCGTTCAACGGCTCATCGTCCGAGAGAACCAGTGTGTACCTTCCCCCAGATCCTTGGGCTACACGCATATGCCGTCCACCGGGTGCAACATAAGCACAGCCCGCCTTCAGGGTCATGCCATGCTCGGCCTCCATGACCTCCAAGGCACTGAAGGTATTGAGGCGCTGTGCAAGGGATTTGGTGAAATTGGGCGGCATATGCTGCACAATTACGACCGGTGCGGGCAAATCCCCAGGAAGCTTTTCCAGTACTGCTTTGAGTGCCCTCGGCCCTCCTGTGGAGCAGCCGATCGCCACGATCTGTCGGAATCCTTCCTGCTGTTCCTGCGCATGCAGTCCATGAGGCGGTGCCGAAACGGCAGATTCCTGCCCGAAGACAGGTTCGCGCTTGGATTTGGAAACGGGAGGAACCGGCTTTTCCTTTTTAGGTTTAGCACGGCTTTCCTGTATCTTCGCAGCAGGCTCCTGCTTTAGGGGAAGTGCAGCCTCGCGCTTATGAGGTTCCTGATTCTTTCCTATTACCTTTGGCACATTCGCGGCATGTGAAGGCATCGAAACGGATTCCACCTTTTGCTGCTGCCGCTTCTCCTCTTCCGCCCGGAAGGCTGCTCTGCGCTCGCGCGCGCTCATGGCCGCCTTCAGCTGTTCCAGAAGGGCATCCCCGACCTGTTCAATATGCTGGGCATAGGTTAGGGAAGGCTTTCGGATAAAATCAAAGGCTCCGGATTCCAAAGCCATAATCGTTTCCTTCATACCTTCCTCATTGATTCCCGACAGCATAATGACCGGTAACGGATGCTCGGCCATAATAAGCTTGAGCGCTTCAAGGCCGTTCATCTCCGGCATTTCGACATCCATTGTGACAACATCAGGCTTTAGCCTCGTTATTTTCTCGACTGCTTCCTTTCCATTCACAGCTGAGTCTATGACCTGAAACGCGGGATCCTTCTCGATCAAATCCGAGAATATTTTCCGCATAAATGCCGAGTCATCAACGACTATGACCTTATATGGCGACATGCCATTTCCACCCCTGTTCCCTATTGCAGAAGAATCATTTTGTTCGACGAAGCCACTTTTGCATAAATCCTTTGATTCCTGTCAAGGCACCTGGTTCCGGGGTAGCCGGGATGAGCATGTATTGGTGAGCTATTCGCTGTATATCCCGCGCCGCAATGCAATTCGGAAAAGCCGTGGAAAAAGGAACTTGCTTTTTTACTGCCTGAACCACATGGTGGTCTTCGCTGACGTATCCCATCATGGAGATATCGACGTTCAAAAATTTCTGAGCTGCCATCTTGATTTTATCGGCTGTTTGCACAGCTTCTCTTTCATCCCCCGCCCGGTTCACGATGAGCTTAAAGGAGGTTCCCTGCTCTTTGCCGCTGACCACTTTGATCAGTGCATACGCATCGGTAATGGACGTAGGCTCCGGGGTGGTCACGACAAAGCATTCATCTGCCGATTGAATGAAATTGAAGTTTTCTTTCGATAATCCTGCTCCGGTATCAAAAATAATATAGTCCATTTCGCCGGCGATGCTTTCGATTTGACCGGTGAAATAGTCGAGATCGTTCTGCGATAAGGAGAAGAGATCCGACATGCCGGAACCGCCGGCAATAAAGGAAAGAAAGCCGGGGCCACGCTCGATAATCTCACCGATTGTTTTCTCGCGCCGGAGCAGATGGTACAGGTTGTACCTGGCGGAAATGCCCATCAGGACGTCAATGTTTGCCATCCCGATATCGGCATCAAACACCAGCACCTTTTTCCCCATAGCCTGAAGGGCCAGCGCAAAGTTCAGCGTGAAGTTTGATTTGCCCACTCCACCCTTGCCGCTTGTCACGGTGATCAGCTTCGCGGTCCGCATCGGAGCATCGCCGGCGGGTTGCACGGCACGTTCCTGCTCGCGCTTCATGACAAGATCCCTGAGCATCTGTGCTTGATCGGTCATATCCCTTCTTCTCCCAGCAGCAGACGGCTAAGCGTTCCTTCGCTTGGCAGCAGCAGATCGTCCGGAACGTTCTGGCCGTTGGTCATGTATGAAAGATGCAGCGGATACTCATGAATCAGATTCATAATGGAGCCATAGCTGCCTGTCTCGTCGAGCTTGGTGAAAACCACCTTGTCCAGCCCGTATTTGCTAAAATGCTCGGTTATTTTCTTCATGTCCTGCGTCTTCGAGGTCAAGCTGAGCACCAGATAGGTTTCGCTGTGTTCCACCGGAGAGAACAGGCTCTGAAGCTCTGAAACGAGCAGTTCATTGCGGTAATTCCGGCCTGCGGTGTCCATCAGGATCAGATCGCAGTAACTCAGCCGCTGAAGAGCCCGCTGCATATCCCCGGGAGATTGCACCACCTCTAGCGGAACATTCAGAATGGAAGCATAGGTTCTAAGCTGCTCCACCGCTGAAATCCGGTACGTATCCGACGTAATGAACCCCACTTTGCGATGGTATCTGAACAGCTGCTCTGCGGCCATTTTGGCAATTGTCGTCGTTTTGCCGACGCCCGTCGGCCCCGCCACGTATACCATACGGGTATTGCTGGCTATTCCTCCGCCAAACCGGCCTGCCAAAAACGACTTAATCTGTTCGCCTAAAAAGGCCTCCAATTCTGATGCATCGAGGGTTCTTCCTCTATCTTCCCAGTGTTGATAAGTGGCCTCGATCCATTGTTGGACCAAAACCATATCGACATCCTGCTGCAGCAGCCGGTCCTGAAGCTTCTGCAGCGGATCGGGAAGACTTTGCTGCATCGCGGTCTGCCGGGAAATCCTGGCCATCCAGGCTTTCATGTCTCGCAGCTCCTCCAGGAGCTTATCCTCTGCCGGTGAAGTACTGACAGGCGTACCACCATCGGTTTGCGGCGAGTTTCCAAGTCTGTCAGCGGTTGGCCGAATCGGCTCCTTCACTGGCTGAAACTCATTCGATTCCGCATCCGCCATCAGCAGCTTCAGCAGATCGGCCTGACGGGAATCGGGCTGAGATCCATATTCCGTCTCCGCCTTTTGATTCAGCTTCGGACGGATATCCGACGCGGCAGCGGTTTGTTCCTCCGTAAGGGGAGCCGCTGGGTTGTGCGTTGACTGCGAGGTCACCTCAACGGTCTTTTTGTAGGCCTGTGGTACTGCATTTTTCGGCACGGCCATGGATGGACGCACTGGAGGGGCGTCCTTCTTCGCGGGCTTAGCCTGCTCTTCATTCTCCACAGCCGCGATAACTTCGATTTTCTTCTGTCTGAACATGCCCAGGAAACCGCCAATCCTGGTCTCCTTCGTGCTGAGTATGACGGCATCACCGCCAAGGTCATTGCGGATCTGGAGCATCGCTTCAGGCATCGTATCGACCAGATATCGCTTTACTCTCATAAATTCACCACTCCGACACTTTGAATTTCAACGTTAGGCTCCAGTTCGCTGTAGGAAAGCACCGGAATGTCCTGCATCGTCCGTTCGATCACCTGCCGCAAATACATGCGGATCGTAGGGGATGTCAGCAGGATCGGCTGCTGTCCGGACTGCAATAGCCGGTTCACCTGCTCGCTGAGCTTTTGGTATACCGTTTGAGTGGACATCGGATCCATTGCCAGATAGCTTCCCTGATCCGACTGCTGCACGCTCTCGGCTATTTTCTTCTCCAACGAAGGTCCTACGGTAATCACCTTCATCGTCTCCCCCTCTTGGGAGAACTGCTGGGTGATTTGTCTCGAGAGAGCTTGTCTCACATATTCTGTAAGAACATCCGGGTCCTTCGTATATTGTCCGTAGTCAGCCAGCGTCTCGAAAATAGTGACAAGATCTCGGATGGAAATTTTCTCGCGCAGAAGCTTGGCAAGGACCTTCTGTACGTCGCCGATCGCCAATACGCTTGGAATCAGCTCGTCGACAAGCACAGGATAATTTTCGCGTAAATTGTCGACAAGGGTTTTGGTTTCCTGGCGCCCGATGAGCTCGTGGGCATGCTTCTTAATCAGCTCTGTCAAATGCGTTGCAACGACGGAAGGCGGGTCTACCACGGTATAACCCGAAAGCTCGGCTCGTTCTTTAGTCGCTTCGTCGATCCATAAAGCAGGGAGACCAAAGGCCGGTTCCATCGTTTCAATGCCCGAAATGCTTTCGTCTTCATACCCGGGACTCATCGCCAAGTAGTGATTAAGTAATAATTCACCGCCTCCGACATTATTTCCTTTAATTTTTATGACGTATTCATTCGGTTTTAGTTGAATATTGTCGCGAATACGGATCACGGGAACGACAAGGCCCAGCTCAAGTGCGCACTGCCTGCGAATCATGATAATCCGGTCCAGTAGGTCCCCGCCCTGCTGGACATCCGCAAGCGGGATGAGTCCGTAGCCGAACTCGAATTCGATCGGGTCCACCTGCAGCAGGTTGATGACACTTTCGGGACTTCGAACCTCTTCAATTTGCTGCTCTTCCTCCTGCTGTTCCACCTCGATCTGCTTGCGTTCCATGTTCTTCTGCATGCTGTACGCGGCGTATAACAGAATTAAAGCGAGCGGCAGCGTGGTAATGATATGAATCGGTGTGAAAAATCCGAGAAGGGCAATCGTGCCGCCAACGATATACAGCAGCTTCGGATAAGACATCAGCTGTTCCGTCAGATCGCTTGCCAGATTGCCTTCCGAAGAAGAGCGTGTAACGATCAGACCGGATGCGGTCGAGATCAGCAAAGCCGGAATCTGCGAAACGAGACCGTCGCCGATCGTCAGGACGGAGTATGTGGACAATGCATCTTGAAACGACATGCCATGCATCGTCATTCCGATAATGAAACCGCCAATCAGATTGATGATGAGGATGATAATGCTCGCTATGGCATCGCCTTTGACGAATTTGGTGGCACCATCCATGGCTCCATAATAGTCGGCCTCGCGCTCGACCTTTCTCCGGCGCTCGCGAGCCTGCTGTTCGTTGATCAAGCCGGCGTTCAGGTCTGCGTCAATACTCATCTGCTTACCCGGCATTGCGTCGAGCGTAAACCGCGCAGCCACTTCAGCAACCCGTTCCGAGCCCTTTGTGATGACAAGAAACTGTACGACCACCAAAATCAAGAAGACGATAAATCCTATTGCGATCTGTCCTCTGGCAATCCAGCTCCCGAAGGTAGCGACCACTTCACCGGCATTATGATTGTACAAGATCAGCTTGGTTGTCGATAAGTTTAGCGCGAGCCGAAACAGGGTAGTGATTAATAGCAAAGATGGGAAGATGGAGAACTGCAGCGCCTCTTTCGTATTCATGGCCACCAGCAAAATAAGCAGGGCCAGCGAGATGTTGATGACGAGCAATATATCCAAAAGCCATGTTGGGATCGGAAGAATCATCATGAGAACGATGCCGATGACACCAAGTAATACCGTAATCTCTTTCATTTTCAATGGCTTCATGCCTCCGATCCCATGGGATTATTTAACCTTGCCTTTTAATTTGTATACATATGCCAAAACTTCAGCCACGGCCTGGAATAAATCGGCGGGAATGGCATCCCCGATCTCCCCTCTTTGATACAGCGCGCGGGCGAGAGGTCTGTTTTCCATAGTAATGACGCCGTTGTCTTTGGCGATTTCCTTAATGCGCAGCGCCACAAAATCCTGCCCTTTGGCAACGATTTGCGGAGCTTCCATTTGCGAACCGTCATATTTCAGGGCGACGGCAAAGTGAGTCGGGTTCGTAATGACCACATCCGCTTTGGGAACCTCCTGCATCATGCGCTGCATAGCCATTCTGCGCTGGCGCTCCCTGATCTTCCCTTTGATCAGCGGATCGCCTTCCATTTTTTTATACTCGTCCTTGATATCCTGTTTCGACATCTTGATACTCTTCTCGAATTCATACTTCTGATATAAGTAGTCCAGAATAGCCATGATAAACAAGGCTGCTCCGATTTTCAGCCCCAGGTTCATCGTCAGGCTTGCCACAAAATGAAACGTTTTTTCGATGTTCATTTCCGAAAGCTTGCCAATCTGCGGCAGCGCCCCCGATAAGGTCTGGTAAACCAGCAACCCGATGATCACAATTTTGAAAATCGACTTAAGAAACTCTACAAGCGATCTAACCGAAAATATATTTTTAAAGCCTTTGATCGGATTCAGCTTGCTGAACTTGGGCTTCAGCGATTCTCCGGTAAGCATGAAACCGACTTGCGCCACGTTGGCCACCAGCGCGATGACCACGGTCGTCGCAAACAGCGGAGCAAGCAGAATCAGAATCTCGATGCCGTACTTCATCGACATGCTCATCACGTTACCGATCGAAATTTCCGTATTCATCCGATTGATGAACACGTCCCTGAACAATTCCACAAGGTGTTCTTTTATAAAGCCGCCGAACATCAGCAGGCTCAAAAAAGACGCAAGCAATACAATGGAGCCTGAAAGCTCCTGGCTTTTGGCGACCTGTCCTTTTTTGCGGGTATCCTGCCGCTTTTTGGGCGTCGCCTTTTCCGTTTTCTCGCCGGCAAACAACTGCAAATCCAGTGGATACCTATAGGACACTCTGTCGCTCCCCCATCCTGCTACGTCGGCCTCTGCCCCATAATCCCCAGCAGCTTCTGCATGGATTCAAACATAATATTGAACAACTCTCCGAAGATATAAGAAAACGTGGGAACAAGCAGCATCAGCACAGCCAAGCCTACGATGACTTTTAACGGCATGCCGATCACGAACACGTTAAACTGCGGAGCGGTCCGAGCCAGAAACCCGAGACCAAGATCCGTCAAAAAAAGCGCGGTGACGATCGGTGCCGACATTTGAAAGGCCAGAACGAACGATTGGCCAAAGGTTTTGACCAGAAACTCCGAAATGCTCCCGTTATAGAGCCTCAGGAAAAAATCATTGGATAACGGTACCCAGTCATAGCTTCGTATGATGCCATCAAGGAGGTAATGATGCCCGTTCATCGTTAAGAACAGCAGTACGGCAAACATATATTTGAAGTTGCCCAGCACAGGTGAAGAAGCGCCGGTCATCGGATCGATGACATTGGCAATCCCGAAACCGATTTGAATGTCCATAAAGGCTCCGGCCGTCTGAATCACCATGAATAGAAGATAGGCCACAAAGCCGAGCAGCAGACCGATCAGAACTTCCCGGATAATGAGAAGAATGTACGTCATGTCAGACGGAAGCTGCTGGTTCGCCCCGTAAGTCAAAAACACGAGCACCGACAGAAAAAAGGACATGCCGATTTTAAACGTATTCGGTACTCCTTTGGAAGACAGCACGGGAGCCACAACAAAAAAAGAGGTAATTCGACAAAAAATAAGCATAAAGACCGGAAGGCTTTGCAGAAGCATGTTCATAGACCGTTCCGCCTAACCGATATATTTGTATAGATTATTGAAAATGTTATACGTAAAATCCACGAGCGTCGTTAAAATCCAAGGACCAAACAATAGAATAGCCAGCAATACCGCCACGATTTTCGGAATGAACGCAAGCGTTTGTTCCTGAATCTGGGTTGTCGCCTGAAAAATACTGACGATCAGACCCACGATCAATCCGAGAAGCAGCATGGGCGCACTGACCTTCAACACGGTATAAACGGCTTGTCCCGCAAGTCCGATAATGAAATCAGAAGTCATGGCCGGCCTCCTTTTGCCTTGCTCTGCTCATGTATTGAAACTCATGAGGAGCGATTTAACGACCAGATACCATCCGTCGACAAGCACGAACAGCAAAATTTTGAAAGGCAGCGATATCATGACCGGTGGGAGCATCATCATCCCCATGGCCATCAAGGTACTTGCAACAACGATATCAATGATAAGAAAAGGGATAAATATCATAAAGCCCATTTGGAACGCCGTTTTCAATTCGCTGATTGCAAACGCAGGCACCATTACTGTGAGCGGAATATCCTTATAGCTTTGAGGCTTTTCCGTCTTGGTATATTTCATAAATAACAGCAGGTCTTTTTCCCTCGTTTGCGAGAACATGAACTTTTTCATCGGCTCTGCCGCTTTATCCAGAGCTTGTGTCTGGGTTAGTTCGCCCTTGAGGTAAGGCTGTAGGGCAACGTCGTTGATCGATGAAAACGTTGGTGTCATCACAAACAGCGTCAGGAACAGGGCCAAACCGATGAGCACCTGATTGGGCGGCATTTGCTGCGTTCCAAGCGACGTTCTTACAAACCCCAGAACGACCACGATCCGGGTGAAGCTTGTCATCAGCACCAGAAGCGCCGGCGCGATGCTGATGACAGTAACCAGGAGCAAAATTGACAACGAGCTGGTGCTCGGTTTGCCTCCTGAATCGCCCACCTTGATATCAATATTCGGAATGGGATCTGCAAAAGCCGCTGTTATTGCAAGCAAACTGATAACCGACAAAACGATGCAAGCAAGCAAAACCTTCTTTTTCATGGATCCCTCAACCGATCTGTAGTATTGTCTTCGCGAAGAAGTTCTTCCATCTTTTCCTTCCGTGTCGACATTTTGCGTAGCTTCTCGTCGAACACCTCGTGGAATGATGATGTATCCTCCAGTTCAATGTCCTCCGAGACCGGACCCTGCTGCTTACGCAGACGGGAAATCAATTTTTCAACGAGCGGAGGGATTGCCCCCGATTGGGCAGCCGACTCCTGCTCAAAAGCCTCGAGAATCACACTGACTTCCTCTGGATCCGTAATCTTGTCTACCAGGCGAATGTCCTCGCCGACGCCAACCAGATATAAGCTGCTGCCGATTTCAATGACCTGAAGGGATTTGTTCGGACCGAGCCCTACAGCCCCCAAGGTCCGAACCGCACGGCTGGTGAACCATGTCTTGTTCTTCTTACCCAGAAAACGGATCAATAAAATGATCAGTGCCACGATGACGGCGAGAACAACAATGACATAGACCAGATACAGGGCATAATTCCCCGGACTTTGGGGTGTAGCCATATCGGCGCTAAGCATAGAGCTTAAACACCCAATGTTTTGTTAATGGCTTCGATAACGCGATCCGTCTGGAACGGCTTCACGATGAAATCTTTGGCCCCGGCTTGGATTGCGTCGATAACCATAGCCTGCTGACCCATGGCAGAGCACATGATGACTTTTGCGCTAGGATCCAGCTTTTTGATTTCTTTCAGCGCGGCAATCCCGTCCATTTCGGGCATGGTGATATCCATTGTGATCAGATCCGGGCGAAGCTCTTTGAATTTCTCGATTGCCTGTGCTCCATCCTGAGCCTCTCCTACCACTTCAAAACCATTTTTAGACAAAATATCACGGATCATCATTCTCATAAAAGCTGCATCATCCACGATAAGAATACGGTTAGCCATTGATTAAAAATCCTCCCTAAATTTTGCTTATTGTAATTTTTGTATTCGGTCCCATTGGCTAAGGATGTCCGTGACACGCACGCCAAAGTTCTCATCGATAACCACAACCTCGCCTTTGGCGATCAGTTTGTTGTTGACAAGAATATCGACAGGCTCACCAGCAAGCTTGTCCAGCTCGATGATGGAACCTTGAGACATTTCCAAGATATCCTTTATTTGCTTTTGGGTCCTTCCTAATTCTACGGTGACTTTAAGAGGAATGTCCATCAATAAGTTTAAATTATTTTGATCGACGGATCCGTATCCACCGGATTGCAGATTCGAGAACTGCACAGGCTGTACATTCACGTTGCGGTTATGTGGCGCACCGTAATGTTGAGGCGTGCTGTACTGCGGCATTTGCTGGCTTGGATCATACCCCTGCATATCTCCTGGCATTCCTTGCATAGGAGCGCCATACCCAGGAGGATATACCGGTGCCTGCTGCTGCGGTACATGCTGCTGCTGTACATGCTGCTGCTGTCCAGGAGCGGGCTGTGAAACTGCAGCCGGTGCCTCTTGCACCGGGACCTCAGCGGCGGTTTCCTGCACGGCTTGTTCTATTGGTTCCGTGCCATGAATCAGCATATTGACCATATCTTTGGCGAAATGGATCGGAAGAAGCTGCATGATCGTCGAATCGATCAGTTCTCCGATCGTAAGCCGGAAAGAAATTTTGATCAGCGTTTGCTCCTCTGGAAGACTGCTGACCCCGTCACCGCTCGCCATGTCGAGAATGTCGATTCCCGGAGGAGAGATATTCACGAACCGGTTAAAGATTGTGGACATCGATGTCGCGGAGGACCCCATCATTTGATTCATGGCTTCCTGGACGGCGCTGATATGGATTTCATTCAGCTCCTGATCTTCAGGATTGCCTTCTCCGCCGAGCATCAGGTCTGCGATAACCTGGGCATCGCGCGTCTTGATCACAAGCGAGTTGATGCCTTCAAAGCCGTCTACATACGTGACGTGAACGGCTACATGCGGTTTAGGGAACTCGGACTCGAACTGCTGGCGCGTAATAATGGAAACCTTCGGTGTCGTGATTTCGACCTTCTTGCCGAGCAAAGTGGAGAGTGCGGTAGCCGCGCTGCCGAATGTGATGTTCCCGATTTCGCCTAGAGCATCCTGCTCCAGCGGAGTCAAATAATCGTCGACAGAGGAGCCGCTCGTCATACCGGCACCTGCACTCGCCCCCGCCTCGGACTGTTTAAGCAAAGCATCAATTTCTTCTTGTGATAAATAATCGTTACTCGTCAAGTTCCTCAACTCCTTCGCTGACGATCTCGTCAATTTGAACAGCCACCCGATCCTTGAGTGTGCCTGGACTTCCTATGAATTTAAGGCGGTCTCCTACCTTGATCGACAGCCCGGTATCTACCGTTTTGTTAAGGCTGATGACATCTCCTACGCTTAAACCCAAAAATTCTGAGATGGAAATATTTGAATCCCCAAGCTCCGCGATAATGCTCAGCTGCGCCTGGCTGATCCGGTATTTCAAAGACTCGGCTTCCTCCGGTACGCTGGATTTCTTCTCCGATACGAACCACTGATGCGTCGACAACTTCGACATGATCGGCTCCAATACAACATGCGGTATGCAGAGGTTGATCATTCCTGTCGTGTCCCCTATTTTAGTGCTTAAGGATATCAGTGCGATCGTTTCATTCGGGGATACGATTTGCATAAACTGCGGATTGGTCTCCATCGCTTCAAGGCGAGGGGAGATATCCAGAACTGTTTTCCATGCATCGGCAAGGCTCTCGAAAGCCCGGCTGAATATTCGTTCCATAATCGTCGTTTCAATTTCCGTAAGCGTATTAACCTTCGCAGGAGCATTGCCAACACCGCCGAGCAGACGATCCAGCATCGCATAGGCTACGTTAGGGTGAACTTCAAGCACCATTCTCCCTTTAAGCGGCTCGGCTTCGAATATGTTCAGGATCGTCATTTTAGGTATGGAACGTATAAATTCATCATAAGGAAGCTGTTCTACCTGCACTACGCTGATCTGCACAAAAGTTCTGAGCTGCGCAGAGAAATACGTCGTAAGGTACCGAGCAAAGTTTTCATGGATACGCGTCAAGCTTCGGATATGGTCCTTTGAAAAACGGACTGCACGTTTAAAGTCATAGGATCTGACCTTCTTCTGCGTGTCTTCCTTTTTGAGTTCCTCCGCATCCATCTCGCCGGAGGAAAGCGCAGCCAGCAGGGCATCGATCTCATTTTGCGATAATACTTCAACCAAACATCTCACCCCCTTAAAAGGATTGTCTCTTGTTCCTTAGCATTTAGGCTGCATCCTTGCTTTAGAGCGGCGTTACGACGAAATCTGTAATTTCAATTTGAGCGAGCTTTCCTCGAGTCAGTGTTTTATTGATCAAATTGATCAATTTTGCGCTTAATTGGTCCTTGCCTTTCGAACCCTTCAGTTCATCCGGCTTGGTATCGGCAAGCGTTTTGATGATGATCGGTTTGATTTTGAACTCTTTGATCTTGTCGAATTCTTCCTTGGACTTTTTATCGTTCAATTGGAACGCAAAATTCATCAATACGATATAATCCTGATCCGAAAGATTGGTCTTGATTTCCTTGATTTCAGATGTCATTTCCACAAGTTCGTCCGCCGATAATTTAGGAACCTCGATCGTCTGGGCCGCCGTGTTCGGGGTATCGTCTTTCCCGAGCAGCTGTGGCGTAAGCAGAACGACTGCAACGACGATCAGTGTAATAGCCAGAAGTATAGTAATTAGCCAAGGCAGCATTTTTTTCATGAGTTTTCCTCCAATTGTTGCACTTTAATGGTTGCGTTATGAACGCCGATTTCCTGATTGTATTGTTTCACCAGGGAAATGACCTCAGCTGCTTTTTCCAAAACGATCATGCGTTTGCCCGTGACCAATGTAATATATGTGTCTGGCGTTTCTTCCACTGTTTCGATAAGCAATGCGTTCAGCCATAATGGTGAGCCGTTTAACCGGGTAACAGAAATCATAGCAGGCCTCCTATGGAAATTAGGGAGAGGATGACCCCTCCCCAGGATTCAGTCAATTAACGCTTCAGATTAACGATTTCTTGAAGCACTTCATCTGAAGTGGTGATGATTCGCGAGTTTGCCTGGAACCCGCGCTGCGCGACGATCATTTCTGTAAATTCGCCGGTCAGGTCAACGTTGGACATTTCAAGCTGTCCGGATACGATCGCTCCTGTACCTGCTTCTGCGTCATTCGCCTCCACGGGATCGAGAGCTCCATCCGGATTGGCATTGATCGTCATGCGGAACAAGTTGCCGCCGATCTTCTCCAGACCTTCCGGGTTGACGACCTTGCCGATGCCCAGTTTCACGGCCGTATCGGTCGTACCGTCAGCAAGCTTCTGCACCACAGTGCCGTCTTGGGAGATCGAAAAAGCCGTAGCATCTTCCTGCAGCGTAATCGGAGCTCCTGTGGAGTCGCAAACATAAAATCCGTCTGATGTTACCAGGTTTTTGGCCGCGTCCACATGAAAATCGCCTGCACGTGTCAAAAACGGCGTTTCCTGCGCATCATTCAATTTCACCAGGAAAAACCCGTCGCCGTCGATCCGTACGTCGGTCGGTTGGTTCGTCGTCATGGCGCTGCCGCCCAGATGAACCGTATCGATGGAGCCCACCGAAACACCGAGTCCGATTTGCTTGGAGTTCACGCCGCCCTGCTCGGTTCCATTCGGAGCCGTCACACCGGAAATCGTCTGGCTCATTACATCTTTAAACATGACACGGCCGGATTTAAAACCGATGGTGTTCACGTTTGCGATGTTGTTGCCGATCACGTCGAGCTTGGTTTGAAATCCGCGCATACCCGAAACACCTGAATACATGGATCTTAACATTAATAATTTCCTCCTCTATAGGTCATGGACCGCTTCAATCGGTCAGCGGTCCACTGGCTCTCCTGTCGGGCCAGCCAGGTCATGAAATGACAACCGCACTATCAATTTGAGTAAACACATTATCCTTCATGGAGCTTCCGTCCATTGCCGTAACAACGGTCCGGTTTGCGACGTTAACGATGAGTGCCATGTCCTGCATCAGGATCAGTGATTCCTTGCTGCCTTTGGCCGCGGCTTTGTCTACCGCGTTCTGTATCCGGGCAAGCTGTTCGCCCTTGAGTTCAATGCCTCGTTGTTCCAGCCGCTTGGCGGCATGATTGCTGAATTTCAGCAGCTCATCCTGCAAAATTCGGTTAAAGGATGCTTGCGGTTTATCCTGCTGCGAACTTCTCTGGGCCGCATTCTGCGCTGCCGGATGGATCTTGGAAGGGTACAGCTGCCCGATCGTCAGTCGTTCGCTCATATGGATTCACCACTTCCAGCCGTTTCTGTGCCGCCGTTTCCGCCTGCATTGTTATCTGCCGGTTCTTGTGCCGGGCTGCCGTTTGCTTCTTCTACAGGACCGGTTGAATCCTTTCCACTCGGCGCTGCCTTGATTTCGAGAACTTTGGTCAATGGAATGGCCACGGATCCGACAGATGCGTACTGCACGCCGTCTTTTACGAGAATGGAGTCCACGATGCCGGTTTTAAGCTCTGGTGTACCGCCGTTCTCCTCATTCCCCTCATCCTTCCACGTAATCTCTTTGCCGATCAGTCCGGATACATTCCCGAGCGATTGGTTCATCGCGGTAATCTGATTGGAAATATTCATCAGCTGCTCTACGGAAGAGAACTGTGCCATCTGCGCGATGAATTCCTTGTCTTCCATCGGCTGCATCGGATCCTGATTTTGCAGCTGGGTGATCAAAATGCTGAGAAACTGATCCTTGCCCAACGTCTGCGTTTTCGAACTTGCTTTGGCAACGTTTGAAGCGGAGTAGTTAGGCCAAATATTCGATGTTGAAAAATTATCAGCCATCTTTTTTCACCTCCAATTTAAGCTTTTGCCGTAAATGAATTCCCGCTCTGCATCTTTTCCTGCTCGGCCAGCCATTCGTTCAGCTCTTCTCCGATTTCCGCGATCTTCATCGCGTCATCCGAAGGAGCCTCTTTTTCCTTCGAGCGTCGGTTCCCTTGCTGCTGACCCGAGTTTGGCTGCCTGCCGTCATGGTACATTTGCGATTGTAGCGACTGGTTCTGACTCACAACCAATTTTTCAACCTGTACGCCTTGGGTCTGTAAAGAAGATCGGAGCTGGCTCATCTGCTGCTCAAGCAAATCTTTGGTCGCAGCATGCTCTGTCGTAAATTGGGCCACGAGATGTCCATTTTGCATGGTCAGCTTAACGTCCACTTGTCCCAGATTTTCCGGGTAAAGCGTAATACGCGCCTCTGACACTCCCTGCTGCTTAATGAAATCCATCTTGCTTACAACAAAACCGCTCATTTCCTCGGAAAACTTCTCTACAGGTACCGGAGTTGCAGTCAATGCCTTGACAGGTGATTGAATTCCTTGCCGAAGCGTCAGCTGTCCTGCTGTAATCGTGTTTTGTGCAGTAAAGACATCATCCGAAGTTTCCTTCTCTGCCGGGTTCATTGTCAGCTCGTCTGCGGAAGCTTGCTCGGTTTTCGGAATGTTATTCGCAGAAGTATTCACAACCTGGTTTTTAAGCGCGACGGCAGGTGCTGCTTCCGATGGATTGGCTTCGCCTGCGCTTTGCTTCTGAATGTACTCCAGCAAGGAGCTTAGGCGTTTCCCTTCGCCACCAGCTAATGCAGGCATTGGGTTATTCAGATGATTCTGAGATGCCGAATCGCCTTGTGCCGGAGATGATGGCTTCAGCTTCACCGCCGCCGCGTCTGTCAGAATGTTCTGAAAGGACTGCAGCAGCTTGATGGCTTGCAGCGGATCGCTTTCATTCGTTTCACTCTTTTGCAGCATGGTAACGAGCTGAGCTAAACCGTCTTGAACGACAAAACGGATGGTCGCCGGATGCTCGGAGAGCGGACCCGTCAACGCACTGCCGTTCACCGGTGCAGTTTCCTCACCTTCGGACGCTTGCTGGTTCAGCATATTCTGAATTTGTCCAAGCCAGCCCTGCAGCGCAGCCAGCAGATCCGGATCGGCCGTCACCGCTTCATCAAGCTGTTCTGCATCACCCAGCATGCTATCCAAAAGCTTCACTGCATCTTGTCCTTCGGAACTCGTTTCATCGCCGGTTGCGGAACTCATGCCAACGAGCTTCATCAAGCCTTCAAGCAGCGATCCTGCTCCGATAAGTGCGGCAGCGCTTTGCGGCGTTCCTTCACCCGTCATCAGCTGGTCAAGCGATTGGTTAAAAGTGACTGAACCGGCCGCCGTTCCTGCGGATGTCTTGTTGCCTGCCACAGCAGTCTTTGTTGCAGCCGAGTTACCGCCAGCAATATTTTGAAAAACGAGACTCATATGTTCTCACCTCCTTTCAAAGGAACATCGGCTGAAACTATTTGCTCATCAGTTTGTTCAATATTACAGCGGTCGTCTTGGCATCCTGCACGCTCATGGCATCCAATATTCCGGACCGGGTAGCGTCTTCTACGGATTGCAGGATCGTCAATACCTTATCCGGCGATATTTTGTAGGTCGACAGCAGCAAGTTGGCTGCGCTCTTGGCAGGCATGCTGGCAAAGGTTTGACTAATCTGCGCCTTATCGAGTCCTGCGGTATTCGTTGATTGCTTCTCCCCCGCATCCTTGTCCAGCCGCGACTGTAAAGCCGCAATGGCCAGTTCGCTGGAGGACACCGCATCCTTCAGCTTCATGCTTACGTCGGCTGCAACCTTCGGATCCATCTTAGCCAAAATCGCCGTCCGGTTATCGTTTTTCATGGCGCTAAGGAGCTGCACCATTTCTTCGGTAGTCATATTCTGCAGAATCGGAGCAGCCTTGCTCGGACTCATATCCGCATACATTTTCGCGAGGTCCTTGATTTGCTTCTCATAAGGATCTTCTTGACCTTCATTCCCGTCCGCCGATGAATCCGCTTCGGATTTTTGCGCCGACTCCAGCTGGTCCTGCACGCTTTTCAGCTTTTGATCCTGCTGCGCTTTTTCTTCCCTGGCTTTTTGAAGATTGGCATCTTTGGCAGCCAATTGGCTTTTCAGCTCGTCAATCGTGGCCTTAGCGCTTTTAACCTGATCTTTAGCATCCTGCAGCTTCGTCTTCTCCGGATCTTTAACCGGGTCAGGCACCCAGTTCTTCACGACCGGTATCTTGTTGGCGAATTCCATCATGTTGTTTCGTATATCTACATTAAATAAGGTAAGAAGGACCCCGATCAGGACAATCGTAAAAATGATGGGTATCATGAAAAACAGAAACCTCTCAAATCCTCCTGCGGACTCCTTTTCCACCTCAAAATCATTCTCTGCCAAAACTCTTCCACCCCCGAGGCAACCGCTTGATCTCCATCCGGCTCCGTCTATCTCGCTTTCATCGCGAACCTTACCGTTGCCATTTCATCCAGTTCGCTTTGTTCCCTCAGGAGCATGCTTTTCTGAAAGGAACTCTTTGCTTTATCCCTTGATTTGAGCCAAACCTTTTCGTCGAGCACCTTATGCGACAGCTGACTTTTTTTCAATTCCACTTCCGCGTTCGCCTGGTGCACATCGGTATGCTTCCGCTCAATGCATTGTTCCAGATGCTCAACATACATTTGATATTCGCGAATTTTCGAAACCGGGGCTCTTTGCTCGGCAGCCAGCTGCAGCTGGTTTGCCATGCGTTCCCTGTTATCCAGCAGTTCACCAAGGGATTTTTCCTCGGCCTGCAGAACTCCGATAGCGCTGGAGAGCATCCACTCTGCCTGCGTTTTCTCGTTGGTTTTCAAGTCCACGATTTTTTGGAATGCGTACTTAAATCTCATTCTTCAGGTTCATCTCCTCGAAAATTCGGAAATCAAACGTTGCTGCACCTGTTCCAGTGTTACTTTCTCATTCACCTTTTGCTTCGTAAAATCCCAAATATGCTGTATTTGTTCAATGGATTCATCGATCTGCTCGTTCGAACCCTTTTGGTACGCGCCTATATTGATCAGATCCTCCGAATCGCGATATACCGCCATCAGGCGTTTCAAGTTGTCGGCCGCTTCGATCTGCTCCTCCGGAGCGATATCCTTCATCACGCGGCTGATGCTTGCAAGGACGTCGATGGCTGGAAAATGACCTTTATTGGCAATGTTCCGGTCCAGCACGATGTGTCCGTCCAATATGCCCCGCACCGCATCGGCGATCGGCTCGTTCATATCGTCGCCGTCCACCAGCACCGTATAAAATGCGGTAATCGAACCTGTCGGCCCTGTTCCGGCCCGTTCCAGCAGCTTCGGCAGACTGGCGAATACGGACGGTGTATAGCCTCTCATCGCAGGCGGCTCGCCGACAGCCAGTCCCACCTCGCGCTGTGCCATGGCGTAACGCGTTACCGAGTCCATCATCAGCATGACATTCATGCCCCGGT
Source organism: Paenibacillus sp. SAFN-054 (assembly GCF_051966755.1). Taxonomy (NCBI): domain Bacteria; kingdom Bacillati; phylum Bacillota; class Bacilli; order Caryophanales; family Paenibacillaceae; genus Paenibacillus; species Paenibacillus sp. SAFN-054. Next base: position 327,809 of record NZ_JBQCKS010000001.1, on the reverse strand, counting down.
CTCGGAAGTATTCCGCGATGGTCGTTGCAATCAAGGCCCCTTTAATTCGAACCAGCGCAGGCTGATCCGAAGTGGCTACAATCACGACGGAACGCTGCAGCCCTTCCGGTCCGAGATCCCGTTCAATGAAATCCAGCACTTCGCGGCCCCGTTCGCCGATTAAGGCGATCACATTGACGTCGGCGGAAGTATTTCTGGCGATCATTCCCATCAGGGTACTTTTCCCCACCCCGGAACCTGCGAAAATGCCGACCCGTTGTCCTTTGCCGATCGTCAGCAGTCCATCGATAGCTCTGACACCAATACTGATCGGTTCTTTGACGCGCGGCCGATTCAATGGATTGGAAGGCTCGTTGTAAGTCGAGCTGTAGGGCATCCGCGTCGGAACGAGCGACCCGTCAAGCGGTTGACCGAGGCCGTCCAGCACTTTCCCGAGCAATTCGGAACCGACTTGAACGCTTAACGGTTTTCCTGTACCCACGACATCGCAGCCCGGACCAATCGATTGAAGCTCTCCGAGCGGCATCAACAGCACTTTGTTGTCCCGAAACCCGACCACCTCGGCTTGAAGCGGCTTGGCGCTTTTCGTGGGGTAAATGTAGCATACGTCCCCCACACTGGCGTCCGGCCCCTCGGATTCCACCATCAGCCCGATGACCTGGGTAACCTTCCCGTTCACTCTCACCGGATCCAGGTTACGCAGGTGCTCCTTGTATCTTCCGCTGTTAAGCATCTTCATCCTGGTTACTCCGCTCCTCGTCATCCAGCGCAATCCGGATCAGTTCCTTTTTGATCTCCGTCAATTGCGTATCGATCCTTGCATCCACGCTGCCGAACGAAGACCGGATGACGCAGCCGCGATCTTGAACGGTAGAGTCAGGCAATATTTGCAGCTCAGCCTGCGAATCGATCGCTGCCCCAAGCTCCTCCCGGGCCGCCTGTACGAACGCGAAATGCTTCGGCGCAACGCACAACGTGATGATGCCTTGTTCCCGCTTGCGCAGCAAATTGTTCTTGATCAGGTCGACCACGTACCCGGATTCGAGAGTAAGCTGCTTATCGATTACCTTCTCGGCAATTGCGCAGCTCAGGTCGACCAGGAAAGGTTCGGCCTCCTGAATAATCTGTTCCTTCATTAAATAGGCCTGCTTCAGGACCGTTTGGGCCTCTTCCATCATCTGCGTTATTTGTTCCTGCAAATCTGCCATCGCTCGTTCGGAGCCTTCACGATAACCCGTATCGTAACCCTCGGATTTTACAGCCTCCACCAGGTGTTCATCCTGCAGCCGCCGTTCCTGCCACCAGCTATCGATTTGCTCTTTGGCATCATTCAATATGCTTTCAGCTTGATCGGAAGCCTCTCGCACCTGTCGTTCAGCGAATTCTCGCGCATCCTCGAGCATCTCTTTGCTGAGCCGTTTGGATTCTTGGTCGGCTTCAATCTTCCGGAGCTCCTCCACGTTTTCTTCTCCCGCATCCTCAGTCGATTCGAGAGAAACGTAACGATGGCCCAAATCCAGCTTTTTAAGCATTTCTACGGGCACATATTGGGAAGATTTAATCAAATTAGACAATGATGTCATCCCCTCCGCCACGAGCGATAATAATCTCACCGGCTTCTTCCAATCTGCGGATCGTACCTACGATGCGGGTTTGAGCTTCTTCCACATCACGCAGCCGTACCGGACCCATGTACTCCATTTCTTCTTTGAATGTCTCGGACATACGCTTCGACATATTGCGGAAAATGACATCCCGCACTTCCTCGCTTGCCACCTTGAGGGCAAGCTGCAGATCCGCGCTTTCCACGTCGCGGATAATCCGCTGAATGGAACGGTTGTCCACGTTGACGATATCCTCGAAAACGAACATCCGTTTCTTGATCTCTTCGGCAAGCTCCGGATCCTGAATTTCGAGCGAATCGAGGATCGTGCGCTCCGTCCCCCGGTCGACGCCGTTCAATATCTGAACGATCGATTCGATGCCGCCTGCATTCGTGTAATCCTGCGTAACCGTTGCAGACAGCTTTTGTTCGAGCACCTTTTCAACCTGCGATATGACTTCAGGCGAAGTGCTGTCCATAACAGCAATCCTTCTCGCTACATCCGCCTGCTTGTCCTGAGGGAGCGAAGACAGGATCGCTGCCGCTTGTTCAAACTGCAAATAGGATAGGACGAGGGCAATGGTTTGCGCATTCTCGTTCTGGATAAAATTCAAAATCTGGTTCGGGTCCGCTTTGCGGGCAAAGTCAAACGGTCGAACTTGCAGCGTTGCCGTCAACCTGTTGATAACTTCGATAGCCTTTTGCGACCCGAGCGCTTTTTCCAATATTTCTTTGGCGTAGTTAATGCCGCCCTGCGATATATATTCCTGAGCCAGGCAGATCTGATGGAACTCTGACAGGATCATCTCTTTTTCGACGCTGTCCACTTTACGGACGTTCGCAATTTCCAAAGTCAGCTGTTCGATCTCTTCATCCCGGAGATGCTTGAAAATTTGCGCCGATACTTCCGGCCCCAGGGTAATCAGCAGAATCGCCGCTTTTTGCCTCCCGCTGAGGCCCTGGCTGTTTGGTTTTACCAATGGATTCACCTCTACCTCTATTCGTCAGCAAGCCATGTGCGCAGCAGATTGACAAACTCATCCGGCTTTTTCTTGGCCAGCGTTTCAAGCTGCTTGCGCACCTGACTTTCGTTCGTCAAGCTTTCCATATTAATGGATGGGAACTCTGTCGGAGCCGGCAGCGGAAGATCCTCTTCCAGTTCTTCTTTCTGTTTGCGTCGGCGGAATATCAGGAAAGCACCGCCTGCGAGCAGAGCGAGTGCGGCGAGGCCGATGCCCCACAGAACTCCTTTGGAAAGATTCAAACCTTTCGTTTCGGTCGTTTCTCCACTAAATGGTTGCGAATACACCGAAACTTTTTTAGCTAGGTCAGCGTCTGTATATGTAGCACCTGTATCTGCGAGAGACGCTCTGACAATATTGACCAAAATATTTTGAATGGCGTCCTTTGTTGCTTGATCTACCGTTTTTTGTCCGGTAGGTGGTTCAACCGCCACATTAATGGTTAAATCTTTTACAGAATACGGACTGGAAATAATATCCCGCGTTATGTGATTCACTTCGTAGTTCACTGTCTTGGACAAATCCTCGGAAGTCACATCGCCTGTTGATGAACCACTTGGATAGGTTGGTACCTGCGTCTGTCCTGTACCCGCCACTCCGCTGTCCGGATTCGCTTTTCCTGTATAATTCTTGGAAATTTCCTGTACGCTGATCTCGATGCCCTTCATGTTCTCGGCATCTACCGGCGTTACCATGTTTTCTTTGCTTTGCATTTTATCGAAATTCAATTTGGATACAACCAGCACATCGACCTTATTCGGGCCCATGAATTGTCCCAAGAATTGTCTGACGTTCTGACGCACTTCATTCTCGAATTTCTTTTGCAGCGCGAAGTTCTCTTCCACGGAACTGCTGAGCGTTCCCTGTCCGCCTCTGGAGGACGGCAGCAGCTCGGTGTCGCCTTCCATCATCGTGATGTTCTCAATGGGCAAATTCGGCACGGCCGTTTTGACGAGATTGAAATACCCATCGATCGTTTCCTGATTCGGATGATATCCCGGCTTGAATTTAAGCACGACGGAAGCATTCCCTTTTTCCTGGTCTTCCGCCCCGGCAAACACGCTTTCCTTCGGCAACGTGACGAGCACCTTCGCTTCCGAGATGCCGTTCATTCGCGTCAGGAGCTGCTGAACTTCCCCGTTCAAAGCATTGTTGTATTTGACATTAAACTCGCTGTCCGTCGTACCGATGGAAGAAGAAGTGTCAAATGCGCCGAATCCGATCGATCCGTTCTGGACAATCCCTTGTGAGCCTACATCAACCTTTATGCGGGCAGCTTGCGTACTCGGTACAGAGATCGTTTTACCATCGGAACCCAGCTTATACGGAATGTTATTCGTATCCAGGTAGTTCATGATGCCTGCAGAGTCGCTTGAGTTCAAATCCTTGAACGCGACCTCATATTCCGTTTTGGAAAGCTGCATGGTCAGCACCACAATAGCAATGATGATTAAAGCCAGTGTTGAGAAAAATATTGTTTTTTGTTTTTTGCTGAACTGATTCCAATATTGGACGATCTTGTCCTTATATTGGGCGATTCTTTCATTCACAACGTCACCCACCCTACCCGAATCTTAGCAATCTACGGTTATACTTGCGTACGCATGATTTCCTGATAGGCTTCAATAGCCTTATTGCGGATTTGAGACGTAAGCTGCAGACTCAAAAGCGCTTTTTCACCGGAAATCATGACCTGGTCAACATCGACTTGCCCGAGCATGAATTTGTTGCTCATATCCTTGGACGCTTGTTCCTGTTCGGCGATTTGATTGATGGCATCTTCCAGGTAAGAACCGAACTTGCTAAGAGACTCCGAAGGTGTTGATGCGCTGCTTTGAGCACCCTCCAGCATTTTCAGCGGCTGTACTGCCTGAGTGGAAAACATGGTGTTTTGAATCATCAATGTCCCTCCTTACATATTTTTATTTCAAATTACTGAACCTATTTACCTATTTCCAGGGCTTTCATGACCATGGCCTTCGAAGCATTCATTGCCGTGACGTTAGCGTTATAGGAGTGCGAGGCAGCGATCATGTCCACCATTTCTTTGGTCAAGTCGACATTCGGCATGTATACATACCCTTCTGCATCGGCATCCGGATGATTCGGATTATACACCGGCTTAAAAGCCGTAGAGTCCTCTTGAATGGAAGTTACTTTTACGCCGCGTGCAGACGTTGAGTCTTCTCCGTTCATTTTAGCCTGAAGCATGTTAGCAAAATTTGACTCATTCGGAGAAAAAACGACCATCTTGCGCCGGTAAGGGACCGCTTGTCCGTTTACCACTGACGCTCTTGTCGTTTCCGCGTTGGCTATATTGGAAGAGATGACGTCCATTCGAAGACGCTGCGCAGTTAAGCCTGAGGCGCTGATACCAAAGCTGCTGTTCAAATTCATTCCCGTTTATCTCCCTTCTACCGCGACGCGCATCATCTTAATCTGCTCGTTGATTTGTTGAATGTAAGAGTTGTACTGGATTTGATTCGCTGCCAGATTGGCCATTTCACTGTCGACATCCACATTATTGAGGTTATTGTTCATCGTTGTGGATTGGTCTACCGAAACGACAGGACCCGGTATAGAACTTGTAGGACCTATGACAAAGTGTTTGGGATTGGTGACCTTCCCTCGCAACTGGGGCATGCTGCCATTCATTTCCTGCTGCAGCAAGTTTTCAAACGACACATCGGACCTTTTAAAGTATGGCGTTTCTTCATTGGCAATATTGTTGGAAATGACGCTCTGCCTGAGGTTTGCCGCTTGCAGGCCAGCCTCCATGCGTTGAAAACTGGTACTGTTCAAGAGATCCATATTGCTGTCCCCCTTTTCCATATTTTATTTAAGAGATTTAACAATACCGTTTTCCCGATTTCTTGTTTTTTTCGACAAAAGTAATCAAAAAAATCAAAATTTCTAGGACTTAAGTAGAAAATTTTACTAACTTGTCGTATATCCTAAGTTTCTTAGAGATTGGACTATATTACAATAAGAAAAAAGCCCTATCTTTTTGTCAAAAGGAGGGCTTTTTTCTTATTTTATGTTAAGATATTCCTAAAACTGCTCCGGATAAGGGATCAGAGGTTCATATCAATCTTGCGCATCGCCACTTTTCGTCAAAATCAATCTTGATTGGTCCCGGTTTTTCGGATTTGCGAAAGGAAAAAATGCGAGCCCCTTCCATTCATTCAAAAATGATTCTAATTTACCTACTTAATAGCTAAATAACCCGATCAGAATATATGCCATTTAGGCTTCCGACCGGGTTATTTTCACTTTTGCAATGTAATCGGGATAAACTGTGACAACAGTCATCGGTATTGGTGTGATTAAAGAATATACTGGCTTAAATCACGGTCCTGAGCGATTCCTGCGAGCTTCTCACGGACATACTCCGGGGTAATCGACATTTGTTCCAGTGTCAGCTCCGGGGCTTCAAATGAAAGGTCCTCAAGCAGCTTCTCCAGGATCGTATGCAGCCTGCGGGCGCCAATATTCTCCATATTGTCATTTACCGACGCGGCAATCTTGGCGATTTCCCGGATAGCCTCGGGCGAGAAGTCAATTTCGATGTTCTCGGTTTTGAGCAAATCTTTATACTGCTTCGTAATCGCATTTTTCGGCTCTGTCAGGATCGACACGAAATCGTCCAGCGAAAGGCTGTTCAATTCGACGCGAATCGGGAAACGTCCCTGAAGTTCAGGGATGAGATCCGAAGGCTTCGCGATATGAAATGCCCCCGCAGCGATAAACAGAATGAAATCTGTCTTTACAGGGCCATATTTGGTCATGACCGTTGATCCTTCGACGATTGGCAGAATATCCCTCTGCACGCCTTCTCTGGATACGTCAGGGCCTGATCCCTTGCCCTGGCTCGCCACCTTGTCGATCTCGTCGATGAATATGATTCCGGACTGCTCGGCACGGGTGATGGATTCGGCAATCACGTCATCCATGTCGATCAGCTTCGTCGCCTCTTCCTGTGTCAGCACCTTGCGCGCTTCCTTGATCGGCAGCTTCCGTTTTTTGGTCCGTTTGGGAAGCAGGCTTCCGAACATCTCCTGCATATTCATGCCCATTTGGTCATTGCCTTGACCCGCCAGCATATCCATCATGTTCGGCGTGGTGTCCTCCACGTCGATCTCGATCAGGTCATCCTCCATGCTGCCTGAAAGCAGCTTGAATTTGACCTGGCGCCGGCGCTCGACAATGCCCGTATCCTGCTCTTTGTCTTCTTCCGGTTCCTGCTGATGGTTGTTCCCGCCTCCAAAAATCATTTCGAACGGATTCCGCTGGTTTTTGTTCTTGCCGCTTGGTGGGACGAGGATCTGCACGATGCGATCGTTCGCCAGCTCCTCAGCGCGGTCCTTCACTTTTTCCGTGCGTTCCGATTTCACCATCCGAATGGACGTTTCGATCAGATCGCGGACCATCGATTCCACATCACGGCCGACATAGCCGACCTCGGTGAATTTTGTCGCCTCGATCTTGACGAAAGGCGCGTTAACCAGCTTCGCCAGACGTCTGGCGATTTCAGTCTTGCCTACGCCGGTAGGTCCTATCATTAGAATATTTTTCGGAACAATTTCATCGCGGTCCTCTTCCGGAAGAAGATTCCGCCGATAACGGTTGCGCAGCGCAACGGCCACGGATTTCTTAGCCTGTTTTTGACCGACGATATATTTATCCAATTCGGCGACTACCTGTCTCGGAGTCAAGTTTTGGTTATCCATATGCATCCCCCTTTTACAGCTCTTCCACGATGATGTTGCCGTTGGTGTAAACGCAAATTTCGGAAGCAATGGTCAGGGCCTCGCGAGCGATATCCTTCGCTTCAAGGTCTTGGACATGGCGTTTGAGCGCACGTGCCGCAGACAACGCGAAATTGCCTCCGGATCCGATCGCCAGAACATCGTCATCAGGCTCGATAATTTCCCCGCCGCCGGAAATCAGCAGCATGCCGCTCTTGTCCATCACGATCATCAGAGCCTCCAGCTTGCGCAGGACGCGGTCCGAACGCCAATCTTTGGCCAGCTCGACAGCAGCCCGCTGCAAATTGCCGTGATGCTCCTCCAGCTTGCCTTCGAATTTTTCAAACAGCGTAATAGCATCGGCTACAGATCCGGCAAAGCCGGCTACAACCTGTCCTCTGTAGAGCCTGCGCACTTTTTTCGCCGTCGTCTTCATTATCATATTTTCTCCGAACGTCACCTGGCCGTCGCCGGCAATGGCTGCTTTACCATTGTGGCGTACGGCGCAAATCGTCGTCGCGTGGAATGACATCTCCATACCCGTCAAGCCCCCTAGTCTAGACTTCCTGCTTGTGTTTTCGCTGCGCCAAAGGTTTCGACAAACTTACCGATACTGGCCAGCGCGCGGTTAGCGAGTGCCTCATTCTTTTCTTTTTTGTTGCGAATTTTCTTCTCGAGCCCGGGCAGCAGACCGAAGTTTGCATTCATCGGTTGAAAGTGTGCGGGGTCGGCGTGCGTAACATAGTGAGCCATGCTTCCAATCGTACTGGTTTCCGGAAGAACTACCAATTCCTCTCCCTTAGCCATTCTAGCCGCATTAATGCCGGCTATAAGCCCGGATGCGGCGGATTCGACATATCCTTCCACCCCTGTCATTTGCCCGGCGAAAAACAGGTTCTCATTCGTTTTGAGCTGATATGTAGGCTCCAGCAGACGCGGCGAATTAATAAACGTGTTCCGGTGCATGACGCCATAGCGAACGTACTCCGCGTTTTCCAGGCCTGGAATCATTGAAAATACGCGTTTCTGCTCTCCCCATTTCAGGTGTGTCTGGAACCCAACGAGATTGTACAGCGTCCCCGCCGCATTATCCTGACGAAGCTGAACGACGGCATAAGGCAGCGTGCCTGTGTGCGGATTCATTAAGCCGACAGGCTTCATCGGGCCGAAAAGGGCCGTTTGCTTTCCTCGTTTCATCATGACCTCGATCGGCATGCAGCCTTCGAAATAAACCTCTTTTTCGAATTCTTTAAGCTGCGCCACTTCAGCCGTTACGAGAGCATCATAAAACGCATTAAACTCTTCTTCGTTCATCGGACAGTTTAAGTAAGCCGCTTCTCCCTTGTCATAGCGCGAAGCCAAATATACCTTGCTCATATCGATGGAGTCTTTTTCGACGATCGGGGCTGCCGCATCGTAAAAATAGAAATACTCCTCTCCCATCAACGCTTTAATCTCTGCGGAGAGAGAAGGTGAAGTCAGAGGTCCGGTCGCAATGACAACAATCCCATCTTCAGGTATATGCTGAATTTCTTCATTTACGACCTCAATCAGCGGATGATTGTGAAGAATGTTCGTGATATCTCCGGAAAACCCGTCGCGGTCTACCGCCAGCGCACCGCCGGCAGGAACCGCATTTTTATCGGCCGACTTCAGAATGATGGAATCCAGCATCCGCATTTCTTCTTTAAGGACCCCAACCGCATTCGTCAGGCCGTTCGCCCGGAGAGAGTTGGTGCATACCAGTTCGGCAAACTTGTCCGTATGATGTGCCGGTGTTTTGACGACAGGGCGCATTTCATATAATTTCACGGGAACGCCGCGGCTCGCGATCTGCCAGGCAGCTTCGCTGCCCGCCAGACCGGCGCCGATGACGGTTACCTTTTTTGTTTCAGTCAACTTGATTACCTCCTACGCTTCATGCAACATGCTGTTATACAATCTCGTCATTGTCTTCGTTCTCTTCAATTTCCTCTACATGGTCGCAGGATGTGCACTGAAGCCTTGCTCCCTGCTTATTCCGCTTCTCCACCATCCAATTGCCGCATTTCGGGCAAGGCTTGCTGGACGGACGGTCCCATGATACAAAATCACATTCCGGATACCGGTCGCAGCCGTAAAAAATACGTCCCTTTTTGCTTCGGCGCTCCACGACATGTCCCTCTTTGCATTTCGGGCATGTCACGCCGATATCCTTGACAATCGGTTTCGTATTGCGGCAGTCCGGAAAACCGGAGCAGGCAAGGAACTTGCCAAAGCGGCCGAGCTTATAAACCATAGGCTTGCCGCATTTGTCGCACATCTCATCCGAAACCTCATCTGCGATCTCAATTTCTTTCATTTCCTCCTCGGCGACCTCAAGCCGCTTCTCAAAGGAGGCGTAAAATTCCTTCAAAACCTTGACCCAGTCTTCCGAGCCTTCTTCCACATGGTCGAGATCTTCCTCCATATGCGCGGTAAACTCGGCATCCAGAATTTCAGGGAAAAACTGCTCCATCTGCTCTATAATGAGCTCTCCAAGCTCCGTCGGAACGAACTTTTTCTCCTCGATCGCAACGTAACCACGCTTCTGGATCGTTTCCAGCGTCGGAGCATACGTACTCGGCCGGCCAATCCCGAGCTCCTCCATCGTGCGAACAAGTCTTGCCTCGGTGTAGCGCGGAGGCGGCTGGGTAAAATGCTGCTTCGGATCGATCTCTTCCTTCTTCAGCTTATCCCCCGGTGCGAGCGCAGGCAGAAATTTTTCTTCCTCCGTCGTTCCGTCATCGTTTCCTTCGACGTACACCTTCATGAAGCCGGGGAAGCGAACTTTCGAGCCGGTCGCCCGGAATACGGCGCTTCCTGCTGCGATGTCGACCGACAGGGTATCCAGGACGGCCGAGGACATCTGGCTCGCCACAAAACGCTCCCAGACCAGCTTATATAATCTGAACTGGTCACGGCTCATAAAGGACTTCACGGATTCCGGATCACGAAGCACCGAGGTTGGACGAATCGCTTCGTGCGCATCCTGGGCGTTCGCCGCTTTCTTCGAATATTCGCGAGGGCTTTCGGGTACGAACGCATCGCCGAATTTCCCGTTGATATACTCTTTCGCTTCTTCCTGGGCGGAGGCGGCAATACGGGTGGAATCGGTACGCATATAGGTGATGAGACCAACCGTGCCTTCCTTGCCAAGCTCGACGCCTTCATACAATTGCTGGGCCACGGACATCGTTTTTGCCGCACGGAAGTTCAGTTTGCGGGCTGCCTCCTGCTGCAGTGAACTCGTCGTAAACGGCGGCGACGGATGCCGCTGGCGTTCCTTCTCCTTCACTTCAGCCACTTTGAATGTCGCGCCTTTGATGGCTTTCAAGACTTCCTCGACATCCGCTTCTTTGTTCAGCTCTTTTTTCTGCCCGTCCAGCTGGGTGAATTTGGCTTCAAATACCGAGCTGCCCTTGGCCAGCTTGGCCGTGATGGACCAGTATTCTTCGGGAACGAAAGCGTCGATCTCGTTCTCGCGATCCAGAATGATCTTGACCGCAACGGACTGAACGCGTCCCGCCGACAACCCTTTTTTGACTTTCTTCCATAATAGAGGGCTGATTTTATAACCCACGAGACGGTCGAGAATCCGCCGTGCCTGCTGGGCATTGACCAGATCCATATTAATTTTGCGCGGTGTCTTGAATGCATCCTTGACCGCCTGCTTCGTGATCTCATTGAACACGACCCGGCAGCTATCTGTGTTATCCAGTTCCAGGGCATGCGCCAAATGCCAGGCGATCGCCTCTCCCTCACGATCGGGGTCAGCTGCGAGATATACTTTTTTCACTTTTTTGCTGGCATCCTTCAATTCTTTTAACACGGACCCTTTGCCGCGGATCGTAATGTACTTTGGATTGAACTCGTTTTCTACTTCAACCCCGATTTGGCTCTTTGGCAAATCGCGAACATGGCCCATGGAAGCCTTTACGATAAATTTGCTGCCTAAATACTTGCCGATCGTCTTCGCCTTAGCGGGCGATTCCACGATCACCAGTGAATCAGCCATCGGTTCATCCTCCTCTCCAACATTGAAAAGCTTCATTAATACGTTTCTGTTATATCGTTTTATATATAGCACCAGGTAATTGGGTAATCTGCTTTTTTATGATTAAAGATAACAGAACTGAATGCAAATGTCCAAAATCCCACCGGCTGCGCTGCAGCAGCTCATCCAGCGTGAACGGTCCCTGCTCCAGTATATGGTATAGTCGCAGCTCATCCGTTGTCAAATGACCTTCTCCGCCCGCGGAGGCCTCATTTACCTGACGTTCCCTATTGTATGTATTGTTAAGCCCCTTTGGCAACCATGAATCATACTCCTCCAAAATGTCGGCAGCGCCGCAGACCATTTTCGCGCCTTGTCGAATCAGGTTCAAGGCGCCGCGGCTTTTGGGCGAAGTCACTTGTCCCGGAACCGCAAAAACATCCCGATCCGCATCCAGCGCAGCATCCGCCGTAATAAGCGACCCGCTGCGTTCATCCGCCTCCACAACAAGCGTTCCGAGCGACAGTCCGGCGATAATGCGGTTGCGCTGCGGAAACAGGCCGGGATGGAGCTTTGTGCCCGGCGGGTACTCGGTGAGAACCAAGCCTTTTTGAACCATTTTGGCATATAAAGCCCTGTTCTCCGGGGGATAGACGACATCCATGCCCGTCGCCATCACGGCGATCGTCCCTCCATCGCATGATAGCGCAGCTTCATGGCAAATACTGTCGATTCCTCTGGCCAGACCGCTTACGATGCTAAAACCTCCAGAACATAAACCTTGGGCCAGTTCTTCGCTCATCTTCCTTCCGTAGGCAGTCGGGACCCGGGTCCCGACCATCGCGATTGCGGGCTGCCTCAATAATCCGGTATCGCCTTTGGCATACAGGACTAACGGCGGATCGGGACTTTCTTTCAACAATTCGGGATAACTTTCATCCAAAATCGTCATGATTTGCATCCCCCAAGCCCTTTCTTCCTCCTGCTGCTTCATTGAATTCGCGTCTGCAGACAAATGCTGCGCAAGCCTCTCCGAAATTTCGATCGAAAAGCCAAGTCCCTCCCATTGTTCACAAGAAAATTGAAGAAGCTCTTCCGTCAATAAACCGTCCGCAATCAATCGTGCAATACTTCTCCGCCCCACCCCCGGGGTTTGATGCAACGCGATAAGCAGCATTCGCAGCTCCATTCGTGCTCACTCCTTTAATCGGAATTTTAACTACAACGCAAAAAAAGCAACCCTTTATTCCCTGAAGCAGGAAATAAAAGGTTGCTTACCTTTCAAGCTATCATAACCCGATACCGGATTAATGTGTCAAGCATTTATCCAGCATGCCGCGTTCTTCAAGAACACTGACCAGCGTGGAGCCCATTTCGGAAGGTGTCGGAGCGACTTTAATGCCGCATTCCTCCATTTTGGCGATTTTTTCTTTGGCTGTACCTTTGCCGCCGGAAATGATCGCACCTGCGTGGCCCATGCGTTTTCCCGGAGGAGCCGTTACGCCGCCGATAAAGCCCACGACGGGTTTCGTCATGTTATCGCGAATCCATTCGGCCGCTTCTTCTTCAGCCGTCCCGCCGATTTCGCCGATCATGATGACCGCATACGTGTTCGGATCTTCGTTGAAGCGTTTCAGCACATCAATGAATTCCGTGCCCTTCACAGGGTCGCCGCCGATGCCTACGGCAGTCGATTGGCCAATACCGCGGGTCGTCAGCTGATGAACGGCCTCATAAGTGAGGGTTCCGCTTCTGGATACGACGCCTACATGCCCCGGAGTATGAATGTATCCCGGCATGATTCCGATTTTGCATTCGCCCGGCGTGATGACGCCCGGACAGTTCGGTCCGATCAGGACCGTCTTTTTGCCTTCCATGTAGCGGGCAACCTTCACCATGTCCAGCACGGGAATGCCTTCCGTGATGCAGATGACCAGATCCATTTCAGCCTCAACGGCTTCCATGATCGAATCCGCCGCGAAAGCCGGCGGAACGTAGATAACGCTCGCGGTAGCGCCTGTCGCATTTTTGGCTTCAACAACGGTGTTGAAAACCGGAAGGCTGACGGAGCTGCCGTTTTCAAGCTCGATATCCACGGTTGTGCCGCCTTTGCCCGGGGAGGTACCTCCCACCATTTGCGTTCCGTAATCAAGGGCGCCTTTTGCATGGAAAAGGGCGGTTTTCCCGGTGATGCCCTGGGTAATCACTTTTGTATTTTTATCTACCAAAATACTCACGATTCGTTCACATCCCCTGTTCGATTTTAAAGGTACCTATTTTACGAGCGAAACGATTTTTTGCGCGCCGTCGGCCATGGAATCGGCAGGCACGATGTTCAGGCCGGATTCGGCCAGAATTTTCTTGCCCAGGTCCACGTTGGTTCCTTCCAGACGCACCACCAGCGGCCGTGTGAGGCCGAGCTGCTTCGCCGCTTCAACAACACCCTCAGCGATCACGTCGCAGCGCATGATTCCGCCAAAAATATTGACGAAAATGCCTTTAACCTGTTCGTCGGAGAGAATGATTTTGAAGGCTTCGGTTACCTTCTCTGTCGTCGCACCGCCCCCTACATCGAGGAAGTTGGCCGGGTCGCCGCCATAGTATTTGATAATATCCATCGTTGCCATGGCCAGGCCTGCGCCGTTAACCATGCAGCCGATGTTTCCGTCAAGAGCTATGTAGCTCAGGTCGTATTTGGATGCTTCGATTTCTTTTTCGTTCTCTTCGTCCAAATCGCGCAGTTCCTGAATGTCCTTATGGCGGAACAATGCATTGGAATCAAAGTTAAGCTTGGCATCCAGCGCCATGACGTTGCCGTCACCAGTTACAACCAGAGGGTTGATCTCAGCGATCGAACAATCTTTGTCCACAAAAGCTGTATAAAGGGCCAACATGAATTGAACGGCCTTATTTACCAGTTCTTTAGGAATGTTGATGGCAATCGCGAGTCTGCGGGCTTGGAATACCTGTAGTCCCACGGCCGGATCAACAACTTCTTTGAAAATTTTCTCGGGAGTCGCCGCAGCCACTTCCTCGATTTCCGTTCCGCCTTCTTCCGAGCCCATCAGCACGACGCGGCCGGTAGCACGGTCAACGACCACGCCCACATAGTACTCTTTGCGGATATCGCAGCCTTCTTCGATCAGGAGGCGTTTGACTTCTTTGCCTTCCGGACCGGTTTGATGCGTGACAAGCACTTTACCGAGGATTTCTTCGGCATATGCGCGTACTTCGTCAAGATTTTTGGCAACCTTAACGCCGCCCGCTTTGCCGCGACCGCCTGCATGAATTTGCGCTTTGACAACCGTAACCTGGCTGCCCAGCGATTTTGCGGCTTCCACAGCTTCTTCCACCGTATAGGCCACCTTTCCGTTCGGAACGGCAACTCCATACTGCTTCAATACCTGTTTTCCTTGATATTCATGGATATTCATTTACGGAATCCTCCTATCAACATGACTGCTACAAGGCGGGTCTCATCTCTTGGAAAATAATATAAACCCAAGCTATTGTATCATGTTTTTAAAACGCTTACCTTAACAAACTGTGTAAACATCGACAGCTTTTTGATATCGATATAATCCGTTTGAGAGAATACTTGGAATTTTATGTTAATTTTACTTTGGATTCAGCCGTTTTTCCGTCTCTTTGCACATTGATCTGATGCACCCTATCAAGCAGACCTCTGAATTCATTCAACAATCGGCTAAATTCATCCCCATTCATGCACACGTCATTTTGCATGGCCCCCGGGACATTTTTCGCCCGGTCCTTCAAGCGGAGTCCTTCATCCGTAAGTGTGATAATGACCTTCCGTTCGTCCTGCGCGGAGCGCTCCCGGTTGATCAGCCCGGCGGCTTGAAGCCTTTTCAAAAGGGGAGTCAGCGTCCCGGAGTCCAAAAACAGCGCTTCTCCGAGCTCCTTAACAGTACATTGTTCTTTCTCCCACAGCACCATCAGCACCAAATATTGTGAATACGTGACTCCCAGCTCATCCAGATACGGCTGGTACAGTTTCGTAATTTCTCGCGAGCATGCATAAACGGCAAAACACAACTGGTTTTCAAGTAGAAGCTGAGGAACGATTTCCTTGGATTTCATGTTACTCCATCACCTGCCTTCATTCGCTAATATTATCACAAGGAACATAAAATATTAAACAATCAACCTTTACGCACGCAATTGAATTGCCCGCTTCTTTTCTTTACATTACTACGATTATCTTTTTTTTAAACAAGCAACCATAAGAATAGCTTTAAACCGCAAAGATCACGGCCTAATTTTCTTGACAATTTGCTCTGCCAATCATACAATTTGTTCAAATTCATTCGCTGAAAATAAGGAAGCACCTTTTTTCGCCGGAAGCTAGGCGCTGTGAAAGCAGCTCACTTGATCCGAAGAGAAAGGGTGCTTTTTTAACTATGTACGGAAAAATGTACAGCGCATGTCTATACGGAATTGACGGCGTGTTGATCCAGGTCGAAGTCGA
This sequence comes from Paenibacillus sp. SAFN-054, assembly GCF_051966755.1. NCBI lineage: Bacteria > Bacillati > Bacillota > Bacilli > Caryophanales > Paenibacillaceae > Paenibacillus > Paenibacillus sp. SAFN-054. The sequence goes on along the minus strand of NZ_JBQCKS010000001.1, from coordinate 311,932 downwards.
CATTTCCAACGGGCTGCCTCAAACGTCCATCATCGGACTGCCGGATTCAGCCATACGCGAAGCCGTGGAGCGTGTCCGGGCCGGACTGAAAAACTGCGGCTTCACCTTCCCCCTGCAGCGGGTTACGATCAACCTGGCCCCTGCGGACCTCAGAAAAGAAGGCTCCGCTTTCGATCTGGCCATTGCCTTCGGTATTTTGTGCACGAGCGGGCAGCTCATGCTCCCCCAGAATGAAAAGCTGCTTCTGATTGGCGAGATGGCACTGGATGGAAGTCTCCGACCGGTGTCGGGGGTGCTGTCGATGGTCGACCGCGCCAAACGCGAAGGGTTCACTGCCGTTCTTCTGCCGACAGAAAATGCGGCGGAGGCGGGCCTGATCCAGGATATGAATATTTATGCAATTTCCCATCTGAAGGAATTGTTCGACTTAGGCGGACAGGATACGGATATGGCTCCCAAAGAAAAAGGCGGACCCCTCCGCATCGCTTCCTTCGCAGCACTCCGTTCAGGTTGCGTTCACACCGAGCAGGGACATGTGCCCCAAACCGACGATTATGCCGACGTGCTCGGCCAGCAGCATGTGAAGCGAGCCTTGACCATCGCCGCAGCTGGCATGCACAATATTATGCTCATGGGCCCGCCTGGCACCGGAAAAACGATGCTGATCAAGCGCCTGCCCACCATTCTTCCGCCCATGACGGAGCAGGAAGCACTGGAAACGACCAAAATATTCAGTGCGGCAGGCAAGCTTAAAGGACCCGCTGCGGGACTGATGCGCACCCGGCCTTTCCGTTCTCCGCATCATACGATCTCGGCTGGCGGGCTGATCGGGGGAGGCACGATCCCGAAGCCCGGCGAAGTCAGCCTGGCTCACCGGGGCATTCTTTTCCTTGACGAGCTCCCCGAGTTCAACCGGCAGGTGCTGGAGGTGCTGAGACAACCGCTTGAAGACAAGTCCGTCACCATCAGCAGGGCCAGGGCTGTGCACACCTTCCCTGCCAAATTCATGCTCGCAGCGTCGCTCAATCCTTGTCCGTGCGGTTATCTCGGAAGCGATCATCCGGGGCATTCATGTACCTGCAGTCCTGCAAGAATCGCTCAGTACCGTTCCAAAATCTCCGGACCGCTGCTAGACCGGATCGATCTTCAGGTCGATGTCCCGCGTCCGAAGGAATGGACGCGTGAGAAGTTCAGCCTCTCCTCCGCCGAGATGCGCGCACAGGTGCTTGATGCTCATGCAAGACAGATGCAGAGATACAGCCACCTCCCTCAAATCGGCTGGAACAGCGAGCTGTCAGGCAGCGCGCTCCGGCGATTTGCCAGATTGGATACGGGCACAGCCGACATGCTCCATCAGACGATCGAAGCGCTGGGGCTCAGCATGAGGGCCTATGATCGCATCTTGAAGCTTGCTCGCACAATTGCCGATTTGGACGGGCAGGAACCGATTCAATCCAATCATGTTGCCGAAGCCATTCAATATCGGAACCTCGATCGTCCGCAGCTGGAGACGTTTGCATAGCGCACACTTCCACCGCCTCTGCTTGTCCCGGCACAAGCAGACTGGGAAGTCGAATAGACAAAGAGGACTCTTTATGGAGTCCTCTTGGTGATCCTGTCCGGTTGTACAAGCGACAAGCCGTTCATCTCTTTGCGGAGCAGATAAATCAAATGCTTGTTCATCTTCTCCGGCTCTTCGAAATGGGGACAATGGGCGGAATTCTCAAACCATTCCCATGTCTTGACGGGTGCCTGCAGATTGTTGAAAAAAGCCTCTGCCAGCTCGAACGGCGTGTTGTAATCATGCCTGCCCATGCATAGAAATACAGGAATCTGCAGCTGTGTGACATTCTCCAGGTTGGTTCGGCATACTTCTTCCCACATGTGCTTAATCGAAAATAGGGAGCCCCGTACAAAGCGGAACAGATCCATGAGATTGTATTCTGAAGAACGCAGCAATCGGGGAACGAGCAGCTGATCCACACGCTGGCGGTACATCACACCATGAAATGTCCTGAGCCATTTGCGCTGAATTGCGAGCTTACGGTAGTCCGTATAAGCGTTCTCACCTAGGGCGGAAAGTTCCCGCTCTGCCCTCGCATGGCCTTCTTCCCGCGCTTTCCGAAGCGCGTACTGGTAAGAGATCCGCTCGCCCTTTTCCATATGAACGACCTGTCCGATTCCAATATAGGCATGGAACAGTTCAGGGTAACGCTCAGCCAGCTTTATCCCCAAAATGCTGCCCCAGGAATGACCCGCAATGAAAATTTTGTTCTGACGGAATTTATTCCGAACGTATTCGATCACTTCGCGAGCATCTGATATAAACCGCTCCACACGCATCGTATCCGGGCTGATATCTTTGCGGAAGGACAGCCCCGCTCCGCGCTGATCCCAGTTAACCACAATGAAGTGCTGCTCCAAATCCCGCTGGAATGAAGGCGCAAAGCCGATTTGCGCAGAACCTGGCCCTCCGTGCAGCCATAGCAGCACCGGTAATCTGACGCTTTTCCCTCTCATCAGAAGCCACTGCTCCATGCCGCCGATGCGAACCTTTTCCAGGCAGGAAACCGACCTTGAACCGCTGTTTATTCTCGGAGTTTTTCGTTTAATCAAATGCTTCATCTCCCCTTTACGACCGCCTGGTGATCCTTGCCGGGGTTCATGAAGACAGTTGTGCTAAGCTCCCGCCTTGCCAAGTGGTAGTTATGTATACGTTACGCATAATAAAAGACTTCCCATGGAGGCTCCCGGAAGTCTGTTCTTGATCGCTTATATCTGTATGATGTATCTATTTCTAAATCTATGCAAAATCAAGCAACCTTAAAACGCGCCTTCAATGTGCTGCAATGAAATGACGCTTAAATCGGTCCCTAGCTCAATCGCAATGACATCGAAACGAAGCTCTCTGTCCCCCTGCTGCCGGTAATGAAGATACGCAAGAGCCGTATTCCTCACCTGCCTGATCTTGCGGAAATTCACCGCCTCAACTGCTGTCCCGTATCTGGAGCTATGACTGCGGCTTCGCACCTCGACAATAACCAGGAGCGTCCCCAGCTCAGCAATGATATCCAACTCGCCGCTGCGGCAGCGCCAATTCCGATCCTTTATGCGATATCCGTAGGACGCCAGATAGTCGCAGGCGGCTTGTTCCGCCGCCGCGCCCTTCTCCCGCCGGTTCGGTTTTCCTTCGTTCAACCGTTCTTCCATTCGCTCTCCCTTTCTTGTACCAGCCGATCCGCACGGTAGATATAACTGAGCACTTCCGCTACAAGCTGATACAGCTCAGGAGGGATCTGCTGATCCAGATCCAGCTTGGATAGCACCTCCACCAAGGCTGCATCTTCCTGAACGGGCACGCCATGTTCCTTGGCTTTCTCCAGAATCGCTTCGGCAACCCGGCCTCTGCCTTTGGCAGCCACCACAGGCGCTTCGGCCTCGCCAGGGGCATATTTGAGGGCAACCGCCTTTTTTAAAGACACGCCCGTATCCTTCGGGTTCGAATTCATATCCGGAAATCCACCCCTTTATAGCTTTGGGGTACATAATCGTTAACGGCAGCCGTTTCTGCTGCGCCCCGGGCCGGCTCCAATACCTTTTCGGGCAGCGGCTCTGCCTTTAGCGTTAGCAGCTGATAGCCGAGAGACTCCATGGCCGCGGAAATTTCATCCCTGCGGTTCACCAGCAGCTCACCCGCCCATTCCAAATTGTTATGCACCTTTAAACTGACGATCCGGTCCACCACCTGCACATCCACCAGCGTCTGCCCCAAATGCTTCATCTGAAGATCAAACCAAAGTCTGCAGTTGGAAGCATCCAGTTCGCCCTTTTGACCTCGCCGCGATTGGATTTGTACGGATGCTGTCTCCTGTCCGTCCGGCCCGTTCAGCGGCAGAAACAGCGTGACTTGAGCGAAAGGCGCGGTCCGGTCCGTATTCAGCAGCAGCTGCTGGCCGGTAAGGTGGGAAATGAGCTGCTGCGCTGCTTCCTTGAGCGCCGGCGGGGCATCCTCATGACCGACTAGCTGAAGCAGAATACCCTTGAGCGTATCCTGCGAGCCCGAGCTGTGCAGGGCATGCTCGGAGCGGATCCCGGCCGTTTCCGAGGCCGGGACGGTGGCTGCGGCCGCGTGAGATGCAGCAGCCTGCAGCGGGCGGGCCAGCGGCTCATGACCCGGCACCGCATCGGCGGCCGGCTGCGCGTGAGCCGCTGCGCCCGCTGAACCTGACGCGGGCGCGGACTGCCGCGAGGCGGCTGCGGCGGCCTCAGCCAAGCCGCCGCCGATTGCGGGCCCCGGCGCAGCCTGGCCCGCCGTTTGCGCAGCTGCACCCGGGCCCATGGCCGGTGCAGCCCCAGCTGGCCGCGCGTTCCCCGCCGCGGCCTCTTGCTGCGCGGGCGGCGCCATGCCGGCCGCGCGCACGCCCTGCTGCTCGTGCTCCGCACCGAGCAGCTTCAAGATCCGCCCCACCCACGGCTCTGCGCCGTGGGATAGGGGCGGACTTGGCTCTGGCGCGGTCTGCCCGCCAGAGCCCCCTTGCGCCGCCGTCGCCTGCGGCGGCGCCGCTTGGGCCGGCGCAGGATGGGCGCCGGCTCCCTCAGGGATGCCGGGCTGTGCCGGCATCACAGGCCCTGCACCAGCGAGCGGCGCGGTGCGGAGCTGCTGCAGCACCTGCTGCAGCTTGCCCAGCAGCGGCTGCAGCCCTCCGGCATCCTCAGCAGCATGCCCAGAATTAACTGTGCCCGCTGCTGGGGCGGTATTCTCCATCCGGGCTGCAGCTCCGGCCTTAACCGTATCCTGCTGCTGCGCCGGTACTGCCTGTGGGGTACTCCCCGCACCTTCCGGAGCATTCTGAGCTTGATGAATAGCCGGAGCAGAAGCTGCCAATTTGCCGCCTTCAGTTGTCCTGCCCTGTCCTAACGCCGCCTGAAGGTTCTCCACCTGCTCGTCCAGGACCGCCAGCAGCTCGTGTACAGGCGCACCAAAGACAGCCTGCTGCAGCCCGCGCACGCTTTCTGCCGTGACCGGCAAACCGCGCTGCATGGCGATAGCCGCCGACTGTACCCACTGCTCTGCAGGCACGGAAGGAGGCTTGAAGGACATGATGCGGCTGAACAGCTCCGCATTGTCCTTCGTGAGCGGCACGCCGCTGGACTGCATGGCCTGAACCATCGTCCGTGCCTCTTCGGTATCCCGAAGTCCGAGCGAGCTCAGCACATCAGACAGCGATTGGCTTGGCAGAGCACTATAGGGCGACTCGGCAAGCGGCTTCAGCACCATCATGCCGTTCCCGGCGGGCGGCTGTACCTGCAGCAGCGTTGCCTGACCCGCCTGCAGCGGTGTCTCCAGCGCGGCTCTTACCTTGACGCCCTGAATCTGAACCACGGCCTCTTGACCATCCTCCGAGACGCTCAACACCACGCCTCTGACCACCTGGCCAGTCTTCATATCCAGCTGTTTCGGATCGCCCGCCTTGGTATCGCCAAGCAGGCCCCGAATTAATGAACCGATGTTCACGTCTCTTCCTCCTTCGATCGAAGCAAACCTCATACCTTTATTTATCGGCATCGGACGACCGGCTGTGAATAAACGTCTTTCAGAACAAGGTTTGCTGTACGACTTCCAGATTCTTCAGAAAGCTCCTGCGATGCATCGGCGTAGGTCCCAGCGCGGTGATCTGTTCACGATGCAGCTTGGTTGCATAACCTTTATGTATTGCAATTCCGTACTCGGGATATCTGGCCTCCCATTCTCCCTTGCAAAGCCGATCCCGCGTGACTTTGGCAACGATAGAAGCAGCCGCGATCGACTGGCTGGTGGCGTCTCCTTTGATAATGGACAGCTGGGGCAGATCCACGTCCACCTTCTCGGCATCCACGAGCAAATAATCAGCGGCGACCGGAAGCCCAAGAACCGCTTTCTTCATCGCAAGCCGCGCTGCCTGCTTGATGTTGATCCGATCAATGGTTTCCGCGTCGGCATAACCGACCGAAATGGCGACAGCATGCTCCACGATGACCTCGAACAGCGCCTCGCGCTTCTTTTCGCTCAGCTTTTTGGAATCATCCACGCCTTCGAGCACCAAACCAGGCGGTAGTATGACCGCGGCGGCTACCACATCCCCGAACAAGCATCCTCTTCCGACCTCATCGATGCCTGCTATATATTCATAGGATTTCTCCCAGCATTCCTTCTCATATTTCAACAAGTCTGTCATGTTGTTCCTCCTTGCCCTCCCCGGACCGCATTCTTCCCCTGTCCGTAAGCTTCCACTCTGAACATTATACTTGATCCGGGGAGTTGCTGCATGGCATTTTCCTGGATCTTCTGCTAATCAGCCATGATGGAATTTCCACGTTTCTTAGGATGGGGTGTTTCGAACTTTACGGCAGACACCGGTTCCCTCTCGGATTTGACGGCGTTAAGCTTATTCCCTGCTGCCGCATTTTTCATCAGAGCCATCAGCTTTTCCGGATCGTTGTCCGCACCTCCCGCATTCAAACGGTATCCATTCAGATCGCCGGGTCTGTTAATCCCTGGAAGCACGGTAAAGGATACGGGCATATCCAGTTCCTTGCACACCCTCAGCAAAGCCGGAGAGAAGACGCCGTAAGGAAACGCGATCACATTTTTGTCGTTTCCTATCTTTTCCCGTAGAATCGCATTGGCCTGTTCCAAATCCGTGCGCACGCGCGCCATGTACTCCGCGGTCGTTTCCTTCCGGCCGAGTTTTTTTACGTAGACCGCCCCCCGGAGCAAGGCTTTGGATCGGTTACCTGCTGCATCGAGCGGAGCATATGCGTGGGAATCGAAGGAATGGCTGTAAAAATCCACCCCGCTCTTATGCATTCGCAGAATCTGGTTCCAGGTCAACTTCGGGATACCGACATGTTTGGGATTGTCGATCGTATTCACGATCAGAAAACTGGTAGCAGGCACGTGGTATTGAAGAAGAAGAGGGTATACGTAATCATAGAAAGATTCATAACCGTCATCGAATGTCATTAGCACCGCATTCGGGGGAACTGGTTTTGCATGCCGTACAAATTCAACATATTGGTTCATCGTAATCCATTGAAAGCCGTTCGCTTGCATCAGCTTCAACTGCTGTTCGAACTTGGCAACATTGAGGCTCTGTTTATTTTTCTGGCCAGGCGTCACTTCATGGTACATGAGTACGATGACCTTGTTCCTGTAATACATGTGAGACGGCATTTGTTGTTGCCATGACGTATCCTGAAGCGAGTTGGCCCTGGAAGACGCTTCTGTCAGGGAGCGGAGAGAGCTTGGGTACGTCCTTGAGCCTTCGGCCTTTCCGTCTACCACTTCGGATGACAATTGTTCGTGACTGATCGTTTGCATGGACTCCTGCTGAATGGAGACCCCCCGCGCTTTTGGCGGCTGCCTTGAAGAATGCACGTCCGGAGCGAGTTCCATAAACCATATGCCGCTTATAGCTGCAGCCAACAACACAACGCACGGCCCTGTCGCCGTTAGCCATTTCCGCTTCAATTTCTTCTCCCCTCACGTCATGCATTCCCCTGCTCTCCATCAGGTTACCATAACTTCCACATGCCATCATCCATTTTTTTCCTGCTACTTCGAGGCTCGCCAAACACAGCAAAAAAGCCGCCTTGCGGCGGCTTTAACTCTTACCTTTGTACTTCGGTTATCTGACTGTAAGCGACCCTGCTTTTAGTACGGTGATTCCATCGAGAAGCGGCCCATTTTTCCGGCGCGAAGCTCTCTCAGCAGCGTCCGTGAGGCTTTTTCAAGATCGACCCTTCCCCCGCTGATCAGGCAGCCGCGTTTGCGGCCCACAGCTTCCATAATGGCAACCACTTCATCGCTTTCATCCGGATTATGCGGCGTATTCTCATCGAGCTCAAACCGCTCCCGGAAGGAATCCCAATAGTAACTCACAAGATATTTTACCGCGAAAAAGGCGATATCCTCCGCATTGAGGATTTCTTCCTTAATCGCACCCGTCACAGCCAGCTTATAGCCCACGTTCTGATCTTCGAATTTCGGCCAGAGAATGCCGGGAGTATCCAGAAGTTCAATTTCGCCGCCTACCTTGATCCATTGCTGTCCTTTGGTAACGCCGGGACGGTCGCCTGTTGCGGCGATGCTCCGCCCTGCAAGACGGTTGATCAGCGTGGATTTGCCGACGTTCGGAATGCCGACAATCAGCGCCCGAATAGCTCTTGGATTCATGCCCTTGGCAATCTGCCGGTCGATCTTCTCCTTCAGGAGCAGCTTCAGCTGAGCCGGGATTTCCTTCACGCCGGTCCCGGTGGAAGCATCAACCGGAAAAGCGGTATGTCCCTGCTCCTTAAAAAAAGCCTGCCATTCCTTCGTTACGGCAGGATCCGCAAGATCTGCTTTGTTCATGATGATAAGCCGCGGTTTGCCCTGCAATATTTCGTCAATCATCGGATTGCGACTGGACAGCGGAAGACGGGCATCGATCAGCTCGATGACCACATCAATCAGCTTCAGCTTTTCCTGTATTTGGCGGCGCGCTCTTGTCATATGACCAGGAAACCATTGAATCGTCACCGTCATCACCTCATTTTTGCCTACAACCAGCCGCTGCATCGGTGGATTGTTTAATGTTTGATCAAATGTACGTCCTTGACCGGCCAGAAAATCAAATCTGCACGTCCTACGATATCGCCAAGCGGCACGTAGCCGATCATCCGGCTGTCCGTACTGTCGGAACGATTATCCCCCATGACAAATACATGTCCTTCGGGCACTTTGCCGTCAGGAAACGCGCTGTTCGGAAAATCCTTGTCGTTATACAGCTGACCTGCTTTATGACTTTGATCCATCGCGCCCTGTATGTAGGTTTCATTCACCGGTTTGCCGTTCACGGTTACCTTATCGCCTTCTACCTTCACCGTATCCCCCGCGACCGCAATCACGCGCTTGATGAAGTCCTTCCCTTCGGAAGGTACATGGAACACAATGACTTCCCCGCGATGCGGCGCCCGGATATCGTACAAAATTTCATTAACGATAAGCCGTTCTCCAGTATGAAAATTAGGCTGCATCGATGGCCCGTCCACGATAAACGGTTTAAAGAGAAGCCAGCGGATGAGAGCCACCAGAATTAGAGCAATCACAATGGCTTTTAGCCATTCCACAACTTCATTTTTCGCTTTTTTGGGTGGTTTGTGATCCTGCTCTCGAAGCTCCACCCCATCATTCTGAATGTCCTGCTGCATACTTCACCGTCCTCTCCTTGCAACATTGTCATGCGTCCCGCGCATATTCATTTTTTGCCGAAAAGAAAAGCCCCTATACGGAGCCCTTCAACATTTATTATCCTAAAACGAAAAGGGCTTGAAATCAAGCCCTTTGACGTTGTCCGTTTATTAACGGCGAATTTCTTTAATTCTCGCTGCTTTACCGCGTAGTTCACGAAGATAATAAAGCTTCGCACGACGCACTTTACCACGGCGAGCCACTTCGATTTTCTCGATTTTTGGCGAGTTGATCGGGAAAGTTCTTTCCACACCAACACCGTAAGAAATTTTACGAACCGTAAAAGTCTCACTGATTCCGCCACCGCGACGTTTAATTACAACACCCTCGAACAACTGAATACGTTCGCGAGATCCCTCGATTACCTTAACGTGCACTTTCAAAGTGTCGCCAGGACGAAAACTTGGGATATCTTTACGAAGCTGTTCTTGAGTGATCGCTTGTAGGATATTCATCTAGGACTCCCTCCTTCCGTACAGGTGTTCTTGCCTCTTCCGGAGAACCCTCTGTTCTCCTTCATCATCCGCAGCGGACCACCGTATTCCACACAACAGCGTTAATTGTAACACATGAACTCAAACATTTGCAACAGCAAATTGAACAAGCTTATAAAGAGGAATTAGGAATGGGACAAACCTTCCAATATCCGGAGAAAAAAGTCTCAAAAACCTCTTGCTTTTTTAATGATTGTGAATAAAATAAGTGTAACGTCAAAAATATTTTAACGTTAATAAAAGTTGAATGGAGTTGTCCCTTATGAGTCAATCGGTCCTGATTCAGCCGCAGCCGCGGCAAGGTATTCGCGCACTTAGCGTTCACAAGTCTTATCTGATGATGATCGCTGCCAAAATCATTTCCCGCTTCGGGGATTCCATCGATTCGATCGCCTACAGCTGGATGGTTTATGTGCTGACAGGGTCGGAAGTACTCATGGGGACGCTGTTTGCCCTGAACTTTATACCCGGCATTGCTTTCAGCCTGTTTACAGGCGTGCTGGTCGACCGATGGTCCAAGAAAAAGATCGTCATCATTGCCAATACGGGCAGAGGCATCACGGTCATGCTGACGGCGCTTCTCTATTTTATGGGTTACCTGCAGCCATGGCATTTGTTCATCTTTACCTTCATTAATTCCACCTTTGAATGCTTTTCTACGCCTGCCGAGATGTCCCTTGTCCCGAGCGTTCTTCCCAAAGAGCTGCTTTTGAGCGGAAATTCCCTGACTTCTTCCGCCGCCCGTACCGCAGAGCTCGCCGGACTTGGGGCAGCTGGCGGACTTATCGCATGGGTCGGCGTCTCCGGGGCCATGATCATCGATGCATTCACGTTTCTGATCGCCGCGGTGCTCTTTTTCTGGGTTCGCCCGACTGTTCAATTGGAAGATGCGAAGACATCCGAGCATGACGTTGATGACGCGTCCCCACAAACGTTTTGGCCTCAGTTCAAATCGGGTCTGTTATTTGTCAAAGGACAGAAGATGATCCTTCTGACCATGCTCACAGCCGCCTTCGTGAATCTTTGCCTAACGCCTTACAATGTACTTGAGCCCGTATATGTGAAGGAAATTCTGCATGCCGGACCGTTTGGCTTAAGCTTGATGGGCATCAGTCTGGTCGTGGGCATGATTATAAGCGGGCTATGGATCGGCCAGAAGGGCGCCAATTACAAAAAGAGCTCGCTCATCGTGTTCGGCTATCTGCTGCTGGGAGCCTGCTACGGTCTTCTATATGTGCCTTCACTTATTCCTTCGTATCCTTTGTACGCCGCCACCGTCTTCTGCTTCGGCATGGGGATCGCGATTTCGTTCGTTAACACCCCGGTTTCGACGTACCTGATGGAAGTCACCCCACGGGAGATGCTTGGACGCATCGGAGCCTTGTCCAGCATGCTCGGGACGTGCATGATCCCCCTTGGCGGCTTGATCGCCGGGTTTGCCGGAACATGGGTCACCGTGGATATGCTGTTTCTCATCTTCGGCATTCTCATGATGATCCCGGGCCTGCTGCTTCTGACACAGAAGAGCTTTATGGGCGTATAGAGGAGCCGCATATCATAAACATTCTTTGTGCTTTATTCCCTCGGGCTTTATAATAAGCATATTGATAATGCAGGAAATGATGAGGTGCGTTTGTATTGGAGACGAAGGAACTGAGCACGATAGAGGAAATAAGAATATATTCGGATCCTTACCGGATGAAAATATTAAGCCATTTCCAGCGGATGGACCACCCGGCAACCATTAAGGAAATCGCGGACGAAATGGGCGAGGTCCCGGCGAAGGTTTACTACCACGCCAAGAAACTGGAAAGCATCGGTCTGATCCACATCGTGAGCACCAAAGAAATCAACGGCATTAACGCCAAATATTACGATGCGTTTAAAGGAGCCGTCCGGATCAAGCGCGATGACGCGGCGGACGAAGCGGCGAAGAAGATTTTCATTTCGGAGACGCAGAAGCTTCTTTCCGATCTCTACGAGGACAACAAGAAGAAATTCCTGAATGCCCAAAACAATGAGAAGCCTTACGGCAATCTCACAAATTCCGAAGTCTATCTGACGGAAGAGGAAGCCAAGGATTTTTTCGATTGGATCAACCGTTTTGTGGATGAGCATCACAAGCGCAAGCGTCCGGAGCAAATCAAATACGATATTTTTACGACCATCGCCAAATCGGTGGATTAATGCGGACACAAAGAATCCCTGAGCCAATTGCTCGGGGATTCTTTGTGTGACATCTTGAATTATAGTCAATTATACATGTATATTATCGGGACCTTGCAGCCTGGAGTGCCAAGTCCTCATCTTCCTTTGCTACATAAATGGAGTACTGCGAGCTTCTGGTTGGCGGACCCCCGCTTTGTGCGGCCTTCCAATTGGCGATACGTGAACGGTGCCGTATGCCGCTTGCGGAAAGGCGAATCTTCACCCGGGTATAATCTTCCACTTTAAAAGATGTAAAAATGAGCGTCCGTTCTCTGGGCACGAAAAACCTCCAAATGGATTCGAGAATTTTCATCATTCTCCTCCTTTGATCGTCTGCTCGCTTATCGATTCAAAACGAATGCAAAAAAACGGAAAACTTCCTAATATCCCATTTTACACCATTCCCACATGCATGCAAATCCCCGTACTACTTCAGCGTTTTTTTGGCCAGATCATAACCTTTCCACACCGTAAAGCCCAGCTTGGCGTAGAAATCCACCAGCTCGGTCCAGTCGATTACCAGATGCTCCAGGCCGCGGCCCGTCAATTCCGCAACTCCATCCTTGACAATCGCGAGACCGTAGCCCTTTCCACGGAACCGGTCATCGACGCCCAGCGGCCCGATGCCTCCCATCGGTCCGTCAAACAGCGGCGCCCAATAGGTGTTCTGCGCGATCAGCGGCGATTCCGGATCATTCACCCGGCAGAAGCCGATCATTTCCTCACCCATGAACAGCCCCACAAATTCCCGTCCGCGGCCCCCACGTTCCCAGTAGCACTGCGCTTCATAATACCAGCGGCCCGGGAAGCAGCGTTTGAAGAAGCGGAGCATTTCCTCCCTGTCCTTCTCTTCCAGCAGCCGCGAATAAGCCCCATCGGCATACGACTGCCGCACAGCGTTTGCGCTGCTCGTTGAGTTGACCAGATCAAAAGCTTCATACAGAAGCTCATACCCCCTGCGTTCAAACCAACCTTTTGCGTCAGGCAGATCCTTCGGAATTCCCGGTGTGTAATGCCAAGGATCCCGACCTACATACGCGAGCTCTGCCCCCGCCTCCTTCAGTGCTTGTTCGGCGTGCTCAAGCAGCCGGCTACCGAGTCCCTTCCCTCTGGCATCCGACCTCACCAATATCGCCTGAATCCAGCCTCCACCGTCGCCCAGACGCATTTCGCGCTGCGTTTCCTGCCATTTTTTCGCGACCACGAAGCCTATCAGCTCACCTTGTTCGTTGATCGCAAGCTTGGATCCTTCCAGGTAAACGTTCTCATCTTGAAACGTATTTTGGCGCATCAGCTGCTCGCGCATCGGAAACCGATCGCCGATTTCCTCGTTCCACAGCTTGCACATCGATACCAGCCAGTCCTCATGTAACGGAATGATATTCACGATTAGTCCTCCCGAGAATTAGAATGAATATTTCAGAATGTAATTAAAAATATAAAATTTTATTTCACACACTAAAATTATATTTTAAATCCAAGGCGGCAGCAACCATTTAGGAGAAATTAACCCAAAAGCAAAACTGCCAGCCGCAAAGATTCCCTTTGCAGACCGGCAGCTCGAAATGGTTGTCTTATACTCTTTTGAGGAAATCCACGATGGTCAGCAGACCCTGATCGAAGTTTTCCAGGTTAAAATGCTCGTTTGGCGCGTGGAGGTTTTCGTCCGGCAGACCGAAGCCCATGCAGACGACGGGAGCTTCCAGCACGCGGGAGAACGTTTCGACGATCGGAATCGATCCGCCGTCGCGGGTGAATACCGGACGCGTTCCGTACACGTGCTCATAGGCTTCGGCCGCCTTTTGCAGCACGGGGATGCTTGGATCGATCGTGAATGGATTTCCCTTTTCCATCTGCTTCACAGTCACCTTGGCACCAGCAGGCACGTGGCTATGGATATGCGCTTCAATTTTGTCGAGGATGTCCTGCGGATCCTGATGACCGACCAGACGGCACGTGATTTTGGCATGTGCTTCCTTCGGAATGACCGTCTTGCTGCCCTCGCCCTGGAAGCCGCCCCACACGCCGTTCAGTTCAAGCGTCGGACGCGCGCCCGTTCTTTCAGCGAAGGAGAAGCCTTCTTCGCCGAACAGCTCTTCGAGGCCCAGATCCTGCTTCAGCTTATTCTCATCCACAGATTGCTTTTTGAATTCCTCGCGGTCCTCCGGCGTCAGTTCAAGCACGCCTTTGTAAAAGCCTTCAACGCTCACGCGGCCATTCGGGTCATGCAGGGAATCGAGAAGGCTGACCATCGCATGCAGCGCGTTCGGAACGCCTCCGCCGTATGACCCGGAGTGCAGATCGGTATTCGCGGTATGAAGCGCTACTTCCAGCGAGCAGAGGCCACGAAGTCCTGTACAGATGGCAGGTCTTCCCTTTTCAAGCAGCGAAGTATCGGAAATAAGCACGACATCGGCCTTCAGCAGGTCCTGGTTCGATTCCAGGAAACCTGGAAGGTTCGGACTCGAAACTTCTTCTTCGCCTTCGACGCAGAATTTGATGTTTACGGGCAGCTCTTTCTCCTGCGAGAGAATCGCTTCTACCGCTTTGATATGTAAGAACAGCTGGCCTTTATCGTCTGTCGCACCTCTGGCGAACAGCTTGCCGTCCCGGATGTCCGGCTCGAACGGAGGCGTCTTCCATAAATTCAGCGGATCGACCGGCTGCACGTCATAATGACCGTATACGAGCACTGTCGGCTTGCCTTCGGCATGCATATAGTCGGCATAAACGATCGGATGACCTTTCGTCTCGTGAATTTTGATATTTTCCAAACCTGCTTTTGCCATCGTATCTGCCAGCCACTGGGCAGCTTTTTTCACGTCTGCTTTATGCTCGGAAAGCGCCGAAATGCTCGGAATGGACAACCAGTCCTTCAGTTCATTCAAATGCTTGTCTCGATTGTCTTGAAAATAAACTTTGTAATCCATGGGTATCCTCCTCAAAATGTTCATGATGGTGGTAGCAGGGCGGCCTAATCGCCGCCTTCTTCAAGCTCCTGCTGCAGCCTCTTAATCGCCTTGCGATCCTGATCGGTAAGCTCGATCCTTTCCAATAGATCCGGTCGGCGCTGCAGCGTGCGTTTCAAGGCCTGCTCCCGCCGCCAAACCTCAATATTGGCATGATGTCCGCTCAGCAAAATATCAGGCACCTTCCAGCCCCTGAACTCGGCAGGGCGGGTGTAATGCGGGTACTCGAGCAGACCGGTGCTGAACGAATCCGTTACCGCGGAAGTTTCATTCCCGAGCACGCCCGGCAGCAGCCGTACGACCGAATCAATTACCACCATCGCCGGGAGTTCACCGCCTGTCAGTACATAGTCGCCGATCGATAATTCATCGGTAACCAGATGCTCCCGAATCCGCTCATCATACCCTTCGTAATGCCCGCAAATAAAAATGAGATGCTCCTCCGCAGACAATTCCTCAGCCTTCTGCTGGGTAAAGGTCTCTCCTTGCGGGCACATCAGAATTACTCGCGGCGCAGCCGAAGTCTGCGAGAGCAGGTCCTCCACGGCGGAAAAAATCGGATCCGGCTTCAGCACCATGCCGCCTCCCCCGCCATAAGGCGTATCGTCCACCGTACCATGCTTGTTACCCGAATAATCGCGAAAGTTAACGGCATTCAGGTTAACAATGCCTTTTTCCTGCGCTTTCCCAAGAATGCTGGAGCGAAATACGCCGTCCATCATTTCCGGAAACAACGTCAGCACGTCCACCTTCATCATGTTACAGCAGTCCTTCCATCAAATGCACGCGCACCTTCTTGTCAGTCACATTGACCTCGAGCACCACATCGTCGATGTACGGAATCAGAATGCTTTTGCCGTCCGGCGATTTCACGACCCAGACATCGTTCGCGCCAGGCGTGAGAATTTCGGTAATCACACCCAGATCCTGGCCTTCATCCGTCTCGACCTGACACCCGACGATCTGATGAAAGTAAAACTCGTTTTCCGGCAGCTCGACCAAATCCTCCTGCGTGACCTTCAGCATGCTCCCTTTGAACTTCTCCACATCGTTAATATTATCGTATCCCACCAGCTTCACGATGTACATGTTCTTATGAAATCGGGATGATTGAACGGTTACCGGCAGCGGTGCTTTTCCGTCCGCAGGAACGAGCAGCAGCTCATTATCCGCAGCGAAGCGGATCTCCGGAAAATCCGTATGAGGCAACACCTTGATTTCCCCTTTGATTCCATGTGTATTTACAATTTTGCCTACATTCATCAGTGTTTGCGGCATAGTTTCCTCCTGGCCATAAAATCGCTTTATGCACAGTCCTCACGGACCGGACAACAAAAACGCCCGTCCGTTGGACTAGAGCGGCTTTTATTATTAAATTGAACTAAAGAAAGGAGAAGCAGGGTTAAACTTTAGTTCATTTTTATATAAGATGCACAAATGTGAGACGGAATGATTCCTGTCTCTTTTTTCGTATATAAAAAAAACGTCTGTCGACGTATGTTAACCAGTGTTGAACTGCTTAAATCGCAGCTTGTATTTATAAGATCACAGAATGTTTCGCTCTTCATGGTGAAACACCCTGTAATCTGAAGAAAAACGCCTATCGACGTACTTTCAAAGTGGATAGACCGCGATAAGGGATGTTTTTCTTGTGAGATAAGGGTTGTTAAACCCGCATGCTTATACTTTCAAAAAAGGGCTAGGAAATGTATCCTAACCCCCTTCGTATACCTTAAGATATAATATCCACGGTCACGCGTTTATCCATTTTGACTGCTGCAGAAGTGACGACCGTGCGAAGCGCTTTGGCGATCCGTCCCTGCTTGCCGATGACCTTGCCGACATCATCCGGATGTACGGACAGTTCATACACAACCAGGTGGTCCTTCTCCACCTTCTTCACGGTCACATCTTCGGGATGATCCACTAAAGCCTTAGCAATAACACCAACTAATTCTTCCATAGATAACCCTCACAATCAGTCATTATTTCTGCTGCTTAGACTCATGGAACTTCTTCATAACGCCCGCTTTGCTCAGCAAGTTGCGAACGGTGTCGGAAGCTTGTGCACCATTTTGAAGCCATGCAAGAGCTTTATCTTCATCGATCTTCACTTCAGCCGGTTGTTGAACCGGGTTGTAGTAACCGATTTCTTCGATAAAACGGCCGTCACGCGGGGAACGGGAATCCGATACCACGATACGGTAGAAAGGAGCTTTATGAGCACCCATGCGTTTCAGACGAATACGTACTGCCACGAAATTCACCTCCTTCAACAAAATAATAATATATTCCCAGGCTTTTAACGGAACGGGAACTTCATTCCGCCTTTGCCGGCTAATCCTTTGAGCTGTTTCAATGCCTTGCCTTTAGGTCCCTTCGGTCCCATCATATCCGAGAACTGCTTCATCATCCGGCGCATCTCATCGAACTGCTTGATCAGGCGGTTAACCTCGGCGAGTGATGTGCCGCTGCCTGTAGCGATCCGCTTGCGGCGGTTATGGTTGATGATGTCTGGACTGCTCTTCTCGGCTTTGGTCATCGAGCGAACGATGGCTTCAATCCGCCCCATTTGCTTATCGTCAACCTTCAGGTCCTTCGTCTGTTTCAGCTTGCCCATCCCCGGGATCATGTCCATGATCTGATCGATCGGCCCCAGCTTCTTGACTTGTTCCATCTGCTCAAGGAAATCGTCGAACGTAAACTCCGCGTTGCGCATTTTCCGTTCCATTTCCTTGGCCTTCTCGGTGTCGATATTGGACTGTGCTTTCTCGATCAGAGACAGCATGTCGCCCATACCCAGAATCCGCGAAGCCATCCGTTCGGGATGGAAAGGCTCAAGAGCATCGATCTTCTCGCCGAGTGCGGCAAATTTAATCGGGCATCCGGTGACGGCTTTAACGGACAACGCCGCACCGCCACGGGTGTCGCCATCCAGCTTGGTGAGGACTACGCCGGAAAGCTCAAGCTGCTTGTTAAAGGTGTCCGCCACATTCACGGCATCCTGACCTGTCATGGCGTCAACCACGAGCAGCACTTCGTCCGGTTTGACCTCGCTGTGAATCTGACGCAGTTCCTCCATCAGCTCTTCATCGACATGAAGACGTCCGGCGGTATCCACGATCAGATAATCATGGCCGTTATCCTTGGCATGCTGCAAGCCCTGCTTGGCAATCTCTACCGGGCTTGTCTTGTCTCCCAAAGCAAACACCGGCACGTTGATCTGTTCGCCAAGCACCTGCAGCTGCTTGATCGCTGCCGGCCGGTAAATATCGCCTGCAACGAGCAGCGGCCGATGATTCTGCTTCTGCAGCATCTTCGCCAGCTTGCCCGAAGTCGTCGTCTTACCAGCACCCTGCAGGCCGACCATCATAATGACGGTTGGAGGCTTGTTCGCCTTCGCCAGCTTCGATTGGCTGCCGCCCATGAGCTCGGTAAGCTCCTTGTTCACGATATCAATGATCACCATGCCAGGGGTGAAGCTTTCCATCACATCCGTACCGATGGCCTTCTCCTTCACCTTGGCAACGAAATCCTTGACGACTTTAAAGTTAACGTCAGCTTCCAAAAGGGCAAGGCGCACCTCGCGCATCGCCTCGTTCACATCGTCCTCGGATACCTTGCCTTTACCGCGAAGCTTGCTGAACACGTTCTGCAGCCTGCTGGTTAATCCTTCAAATGCCATGGACCGCCACCTCCTTCGTTTCCTTTATTCCCATGCTCCCAATTCATCCACGATATCCTGGATTCGGGATTTATTATCCTGTTCCATCGCACTGGCATCCAGCAGCTTACGCAGCTCTGTCAGCCTCCGTGTGCGCTGATCATGCTTTCTTAAAAGCCCGAGCTTCTCTTCATACTGCTCCAGCACCTGCTCGGCGCGTTTGATATGCTCATACACCGCTTGCCGGCTAATTTCAAACTCGGCAGCGATTTCCCCGAGGGAAAAATCATCATGAAAGTAATATTTGAGGAACGTCTGCTGTTTCTCTGTCAGCAGGAGTTCATAGAAGTCAAACAACAGATTGATTCGGTTCGTTTTCTCGAGCCTATTCTCCTGACTCATCCAGGGGCACTCCCTTCGTCAAGGAAAAACACTTTACACTTCTTTAACGTTCATTATCATACATAAAACAAAGAAAGATGTCAAGCATTTATCCTTGTCATCTTCCCAATGTTTTTTCTGCTGTCTGTTTATTTTCTTTTTCAGAGCCCTAAACGATCCGTTATGACCATGGTAGGAGATAGATCAGTACGGCGAAGAAATGGACGATGCTTCCCGCTAAAACGAATAAGTGCCAAATCGCATGGTGGAACGGAAATCCCCGCCACACATAAAAAACGGTACCCAGCGTATACAGAAGTCCGCCTGCTGCCAGCAGTACGATCCCGCCCGTGGCGATGGAAGCCGTAAGCGGACCCCAGGCGATGACGACCATCCAGCCCATCAGGAGATAAAAAATCGTCGACATGAACAAAAAGCGCTTCGTAAAAAATGCTTTGAATATGCACCCGAGAATGGCAATGCCCCATACAGTTCCGAATAAGGCCCATCCGAGAGGGCTGCGTACGGCTACCAGCATGAACGGCGTGTAGGTGCCTGCGATGAACAAATAAATCGAGGAGTGATCGAAAATCTCGAACAAATCTTTCATCTTGCCTTCTTTGAAGCTGTGGACCAGCGTTGAATTCAGATACAGAATCAGCATGGTTGTGCCGTAAACCGAGAAGCTGACGATATGCCAGGCCGTTCCTTTCATCGTCGAAAAAACGACAAGCAGGACCAAGGCGGCGATGCTGAGCAGAGCCCCGATTCCGTGCGTAATGGCGTTGGCCACTTCTTCCCTCCGGCTGTAGGTATGCGTATTTGCCATGAGTAATCCTCTCAATGTTTCTTTTTTTATCATTATACCCTTTCCACTCCTTCCATTTCCACTCGCGGTTCCGGCTGTTTCATAGAATGTCAAAGGCAGGGATTTTTATGCAGGCTGGTCACCAATTCCTTCTTGATTGGTAACTATATCCAATCTAACCATACTGTGAAACATATATTGTCAATGACTCACGAGAAAGGAGGTATGTACACGGTGGCCATCATCATCTATCCGAAAACGATGAACTGGACCTACATGAAGCAGCGACCGCAGCAGCTTCTAACTCAACTTGGTTCCTTGGGGCATCGGGTCTTCTTCGAAAACTTGGCTCCGCTCGGCAGGGAACTCACAGAAGCGGCCCCGAACGTGTTTTTATTCACCGACACGCATCGATTCGTCAGACAGGAGCTTCGCCATCTAAGAAAATCCCAGCCGGTAATCGGATGGACGACTTGGGCAAGGCAACGGACAAGACTCACTTCCTTGTACCGACCCGATGCCGTGATTTACGACTGCTGCGACGAATTTCCGCAATGGGCCAAATACGAGCCTAGAATGGTGGAAGCTGCAGATCATCTCGTGTGTACAGCCGAAAACATCCGCTCCCGCCTCTCCCTCGCCTACCCGGATAAACCGTTGACGCTGATTCCCAACGGGGCGGACGAAGGATTCTTCAATATCGCCGCAACAAAACGGCCGCAGGATCTACCCGCCGGTAAAATTGTCGCCTATATCGGCGCTTGGGCATATTGGCTCGATCATGAGCTCATGGTCAAAGCGGCGGAGGCGCACCCGGACATTCATTTCGTATCCATCGGGGCACCCTACGGCGACATTCCCGATTACACCCGTCTGCCTAACGTACATGTATTGGGAGAGAAGCCCCATCAGGAGTTGAAGTCCTATCTTCCGTATATTGATGTAGCCCTTATCCCGTTTCAATATCATCCCATTACACTTGCAACAAATCCTGTTAAAGCTTATGAATATCTGGCTGCAGGCGTGCCTGTACTATCCACCGCGCTGCCGGAATGCATCCGCATGGAGCCTTATGTGACCACCGCAACGACGCATGCTGATTTTATCGAGAAGCTCGGGCTCATGCTGGATCGTCCGGATGATGCTGCCCTTCGCGAGCAAAGAGTGGCGTTTGCCCGTGCCAACCGCTGGGTCGAGCGTGGAGAGGCGGCACATAACGTCATTATCCATGTCCTGAAACGGAAAGGCCTGTGAAAGGGAAAGGTGTATGATACGCCAACGACTGCAAAAAGGAGGAATGAACCGTGAAGATCGCAGCTTGCGGGTACTACGGGATGGGCAATTTCGGCGATGATCTGTTTCTGCGGACGCTCCAGCAGGTTTTTGCCGAGCACACCGTTTTTCCTTGGAACGGCTTTATGAATCCCTCCGAGGTAGACCGGGTGATCGTCGGTGGAGGGGATTTGATTACGCCCTATTCCTTTAACTCCTATTATTTCCCCAAAGAGCTTATCCACCATCCACTCTGGGTATACGGGGTAGGCATCGTCGACCAATATCCGGAAGAAACATGGCCCAAGGAACAGGTTGACCGCTACAGGGAATATATCGGAAAAGCTAGGCGTGCCGTCTTCCGTGACAAAAGGTCCGCCGAGATCGCAAAGAAAGCGAATTTCCACCACCATGTGCAGCAGGCCCAGGATATCGTGTTTGCCTATAAAGAACAGCATTACCCGGTACGTCCTTTTTCGAAGCGTCCCACCATCGGTATTTGCGTGTTTTCCTATCCCTCTTTTCCTTTTGAAAACATGGTCAGGCTCTCCAGAGAACTCACCAACAAAGGCTATCATTTGCTGTTTATTCCCGTCATCAACCACCCCACCAACATGTATTCCGACTTATCCACCTGCCAAAAGCTGCTTGCGCGCGTGAAGGAAAAGAACCCCAAAGCCTCCGCAGAAACGCTTCCCATGCTCATGGAGCTCGACCTCACCTATAACTACATTCAGCATGTCGACTATCTGATTACGTTCAAACTCCATCCAGCCATCGCAGCGCTCCGGGCAGGTAAACCTGTGTTTGCCTTGAGCCAGATGAACAAAGTATGGAGCCTTCTCGAATCCTTTGGCATGGAAAGCTATTATTGCGACTACCTGCTGCCTTATGAAACGATCAAAGAACGCGTCAATGATTTCTTAGAGCACGGCTCTTCCTCAGTAAAGCTGCAGGCTGCCGCGATCCGCTCAGCAGAGCTTGACAGCTTCCGGCAGCTTACAGCCCTTAAGCAGGAAATAGAAAACAGTTAGCAGAGCCTTACCGGGACACCCAGAAACAAAAGGAGGAGATGTGTCGATGTGGTTTTTTGGGAAGCATGGTCACCTGTACAAGTCTATCCGCGAGCTTGAGCATCAGCTTCACCATCTGGAGCATCAAATCCAGCATCTGAAAAAACAAATGCTTCACCTGGAGGATGAGCTTGAACAGCTGGAGTTTCTTAAGGAGAAAGTGCTCCGGCTTGCGGAAAAGGTGAAAAAGCTGGAGGAATTGCAGCCGCTCGTGGAAAGGCTGCAGGAGCAAATCCTGACCGGTCTGACGGATAATCCGGAATTGGAGGCGTTTCTGAAGCTGAAGCTCGGCGCAAAGGTTCAAATCGAAACGGCAGGCACCTCGCTGCAGGGAACGATCCTAGCCGTTGCCCGGGATGCCGTCCAGCTTCGCGAAAGCCATGGCGATCTTGTCGTCATTCCGTTTAGCCATATAAATTCCGTTCAATAGGAGGTAATCGTTTCATGGATTTCATCGCCTTGATTCACAGCTTCACCGGTATGGAGATCGAAATTATGACATCGGGAGACCTGATCACAGGCACGCTGGTTTCCGTGAACCATGCTTCGCTGATGATGAAGATTCCGCCGGTCATGTACGGTCCTCCAGGGGAAATTGCTCTTGTTCCGCTAAAAGCCATTGAGTACGTGCGTGTACTTACCGATTGATGTACTGGAGAAACGCAAAAAAGCACTGCCGAGGGAGGCAGTGCTTTTCTTATTGGGTAAAGTCGCGCGTTCCTTGCAAACCTACGCTGCTTCTACTAACCAACGGTTTGGATTGTAACTTCTATGCTTCTGTTCCTTCCGGATCCCCTTGTTCTCCCTGCTCCTCCTGGATCAGGCCTGCAAACAGGGCATGGACGAACTGCTGGGAATCGAACGGCTGCAAATCTTCCATTTTCTCGCCGAGACCGACGAATTTTACCGGCAGATTCAGCTCCTGACGAATGGCAACGACGATGCCGCCTTTTGCGGTGCCGTCCAGCTTCGTGAGCACAAGACCCGTTACGCCGCTTTTCTCTCCGAACAGCTTGGCTTGGTTCAGCGCATTTTGTCCGGTGGTTGCATCCAGCACCATCAGGACTTCATGCGGCGCTCCCGGAATTTCCCGCTGAATGACGCGGAAAATCTTGTTCAGCTCCTCCATGAGATTCGACTTGTTCTGAAGGCGACCCGCCGTGTCACAGATCAGCACATCCGCCTGGCGCTGCTTCGCGGCCTGAACGGCATCGAACATGACCGCCGCAGGGTCCGAACCGGCGTGCTGCTTAATCACTTCAACGCCTGCGCGCTCGCCCCATACCTCCAGCTGCTCGATCGCGCCTGCACGGAAGGTATCGCCGGCGGCAAGCAGTACCTTCTTGCCTTCCTGCTTGAACCGGTGAGCCATTTTCCCGATCGTGGTGGTCTTACCCACGCCGTTGACTCCCACGAACAAGATAACCGTAATTCCGTCCGGGTTCATGCGGATCGCGTTATCGTCATCCCCGCGCAAGAGCTCCATCAGCTTCTGCGACAGGATCGGCTGCAGCTCGGCCGCGTCCTCGATCCGCTGCTTCTTCACCTCGGCCCGCAAGGAGTCGATCAAATCCATGACCGTATTGACGCCTACATCGGCACCGATCAGAATCTCTTCAAGCTCCTCGTAAAATTCCTCGTCGATTTTTTTGCGGCGTACCATCAGGTCCGTCACTTTCTCGACGAAGCCTTTACGCGTTTTCTCGAGTCCGTCCCGGAATTTATTCGTAACGGATTCCGTTTTGCTGGAAATGCTTTCTTTCAGCTTTTTGAAAAAGCTCATATGTCTCCTCCATCTCTATCGGCATTGCCTAATGGAATGCTCTTCCGTTCCATCAGGCGATTTCGGCTTCATCATTTTCCAATCGGACGGATACCAGCTTGGATACCCCGCCCTCTTCCATCGTTACGCCATAAAGCACGTCCGCTTCTTCCATCGTGCCTTTACGGTGCGTGACGACGATAAATTGCGTTTGTTCAGAAAACTCACGCAAATATTGGGCAAAACGCACGACGTTGGCTTCATCCAGCGCAGCCTCAACTTCATCCAGCACGCAGAAGGGCACCGGCTTGACCTGTAGGATGGCAAACAGCAGCGCCATCGCTGTCAAAGCGCGCTCACCGCCGGATAGCAGCTGCAGGTTCTGCAGCTTTTTGCCCGGAGGCTGTGCCACGATATCGATGCCCGTCTCGAGCAGATGCTCGGGATCCAGCAGCACCAGGTCAGCCCGTCCGCCGCCAAACAGCTTGACGAACACGGTGCCGAATTCGTGACGGATGGCGTCGAAGGTATGCTTGAACCGCTTGGACATCTCGTCGTCCATCTCCCGGATGACCTCGTACAGCGTCGTTTTGGCCTCAACCAAGTCCTCCTTCTGTTCGCTAAGGAACTGGTATCGTTCATTAACGCGCTGATACTCCTCGATGGCACCCAGGTTCACGTCCCCAAGCGCGGTTATGCCGCGCTTCAGCTCACGAACCTCGGTCTGCACCGCAGGAACATCATCCGGAATCGGATATCTCATTTTGGCAAGCTCATAGCTCAGCTCATAATCCTCGCTCAGCTTTTTGAGTATATTCTCAAGCTCCACGTCCAGACGGTTAACGCCGATCTCCGTCTGCCGGAGCTGATCTTCCACCGCTTTGAGGCGGGTCCGCTGTTCTTTCGTCTCGCTCTCGTCCTGTTCCAGCTTCTTCGAGAGCTGCATCCGTGCCGCCCGTTTGAAATCGAGTTGCTCAGACGCCTGTTCCTTCTTCAGCTTATACCGGTTTAAGTCCTCGATCTGCTGGATCGATTCCTTGGCATTGGTCGCAAGATCCGCTTCAATGGAAGCAAGCAGCGTCTTCGACTGCCTCAGCTCCTTGTCCTGGGAGCTGAAATCGCTTTGCATCCGGCGCAGCTGCTCTTCCAGCGAGAAGCATTCCTGATCCAGCTTGCCCTCCCGGACTTTGAGCTGGGTCAGCTGGGTCTGCAACTCCTCCTTGGCCGATTCGCTTGCCTTGCGGGCAAACTCCGCGGCCTGGATTGCCTGATGGGTCGATTTCTCTTCCTCTTCCAGCTGTGCAAGCCTTTTGACGGCTTCGTCGCGTGTCTTTTGCAGTGCCTGGCTTTCTTCATTAAAGCCGGTTTTCTCCTGACCTGCCGTTTCAACCTGCTGCAGAACATGACGCAGCTCATGCTCCAGCTGTTTCAGATCGCTGGTTAACGCTTGCTCCTCGACCCGCTTCTCATCACCTGACTGGCGGAGGCCGTCCAGCTTATCCTGGGTTTCTCCTAGCTGGCTTTTCACATCCTGAATGCTTTGCACCAGCTTGCGGAGCTGGGCTTCCGTATCGGAGATTTCCTGGTCCAGCTGCTCGAGCTGGCGTTTGCGTCCAAGCAGGCTGCTGTTCTTTTTGTGCTGGCTTCCGCCTGTCATTGAACCGCCTGCGTTGACGACGTCGCCCTCCAGCGTGACGACCCGATAGCGGTACTGGCAGCGGGCAGCAATTTTGTTGGCTACTTCCAGGCTTTCCGCCAAAATGACATTGCCAAGGAGGCTTCCGACGACAGGAGCGTACTGCGGATCATACTTCACTAGGTCCGCCGCAATACCCACAAAACCTTCGACGCCTTCGACCATAGATCGGTCACCGGACGCGATGTTCCGGGCCCGAATGACATCGAGCGGCAGGAAGGTTGCCCTGCCGAGCTGACGCTGCTTCAGGAAGGCAATCGCTTGGCGCGATACCGCCTCGTTGTCCATGACAACATGCTGCAGCGAAGCTCCCAGCGCCGTTTCCACGGCGAGCTCCAGCCGTTCAGGCACGCGCACCAGATCGGCAACCGCACCGTGAACGCCGCTCAGGACCGATTTGCGCGCAGCCTTCAGCACTTCCTTAACGCCCAGCATGAAGCCGTCAAAATCATCGGCCATTTCCTTCATCGTGTCCCGGCGGGAAATTTGCGCTTCGCGCTTCTGCTCCCACTTGCGTTGCATGCCTTGGCTTTCGTCGAACAGCCGCTGCAGGGACTGGTAACGCTCGCTCTCGGTTATGTAGCTGCCGCGAAGCTCGCGTATTTCCTGCCCGAGCTTTTCAATGGCACTGTCGAGCTGCTGTTTGCGGCTCACCAGCTCTTCCTTCTTGCCTTCCCACTTGCCGGTTTCTTCATCCGCCCGGCTCATCCGGCGATTCAGCGTTTCCTGCTGCTGGTCCGTATACCGGATTTCGTTGCGTGCTTGAGCCATCTGGTTCATCAGCTCGAGCAGGTTCCCCTTCAAGTCCTCCTCCTGCTGCTGGCTGATGCCGCCCAGAAGTCCGGTCAGCTTCGTTTCCTCGGCCGACAGGTGGTCACGGAGCTGCTTCAGCTCCTCCTGCGAAGCTTCGAGCTTGGTTTCCAGCAGCTCGATTTCCGCCCTGCGGTCTTCGAAACGTTCGTCGCCGGCGCTGAGCGTACCTGCCAGCTGCTCGCGGTTCGCTTCAAGATTTCGCTTGCGTTCGCGCAGCACCTCGGCATAGCCCTCGCTCTTCTCATAGGCCTCGCTGTATTGCAGCAGCTCGCCCTGCAGGGTCTCGACCTCCGTCTCCAGTTTGCGCAGCGCGGCACGGTCACTTTCCAGCTTCGCGTCATGCGCGGATACGACCGTCGAAAGCTGCAGCTGCTCTTCCTGCAGCACCGCGAGTTTCGCGTTCGCTTCGCTCCAAGCCGCATGAATTTGCTCGATTTGATATACATAGAGCGAAATTTCTTTGGTCTTGAGCTGTTCTCGCAGCTGCTTGAAATGAATAGCCTTCTCCGACTGTTCCTTCAGCGGCCCGATCTGATCCTCCAGCTCGGTCACCAGGTCATGAATCCGGAGCAGGTTTTGCTCGGTCTCATCCAGCTTGCGTACCGCATCCTTTTTCCGGGATTTATATTTAACGATTCCAGACGCTTCTTCAAAAATACCCCGCCGGTCTTCCGATCGCGTGCTCAATATCTCCTCGATCCGGCCTTGTCCAATAATAGAGTAGGCCTCTTTGCCAATGCCGGTATCCATGAAGAGCTCCGTAATGTCTTTGAGCCTGCAGGACTGCCTATTGATAAAATACTCGCTGTCCCCGCTTCGGTGCACCCTTCTTGTAACCGTGACTTCATTAAAATCCAGGGACAGGGCATGGTCTTCATTATCCAGGGTAAGCGATACTTCGCCGAAGTTAACGGCTTTACGCGCATCACTGCCTGCAAAAATAATGTCCTCCATCTTTCCTCCGCGCAGCGATTTGGCGCTTTGTTCCCCGAGAACCCAGCGGATGCCGTCGGAAATGTTGCTTTTACCGCTGCCATTCGGACCTACGACCGCGGTGATGCCGCGGACAAACTCCATTTCGGTTTTGTCGGCAAACGATTTAAAACCCGCTAATTCAATCCGCTTCAAAAACATATTTCCCAAATCACCTCTAAACCTTATAATACCATAACCCCAGGCCCCGGTGGAGATTAGCCTGATTTCAACGAAGAAAGAGCAAAAAGCAGTCTGAAGGCTACTGCCATTCATCATTTGCGACTGCTCTTTGCTCTTTGTTTGTCCTTGACTATTTACACAGGAGCCGTCAAATTTCCGCCAGCTTCAGCTGCTTTAGCGCAACCGCTGCAGCCTGCTGCTCAGCTTCTTTTTTGGAGCGGCCCGATCCTCTTCCCACACGCTCATTGCCCATATAAACCTCGGAGACAAACTCGCGCTCATGCGCCGGACCCCGTTCTTCCACGATCCGGTATTCCAGAGCGCCCATGTTATGGTGCTGCGTCAACTCCTGCAGTTCTGTCTTGAAATCGCTCATCTGCAGATTGCCTCCTGCCTCGACCAGCGGAAACACATAGGCTTCCAGAAAGGACCTTGCTGCTTCCAGGCCTTGATCGAGATACAGAGCCCCGACAAACGATTCAAACACATCTGCAAGAAGGGCCGGGCGGGTACGCCCGCCGGTAAGTTCTTCCCCTTTGCCGAGCAGCACATACTGCCCGAATTCCAGGCTCTCCGCGAATTTCACGAGCGACGGCTCGCAAACAATTGCCGCGCGCAGCTTCGTCAGCTCACCTTCCGGACGGTTCGGAAAAAGTTGATACAAATATTCAGATACCGTCAGCTCCAGCACGGCATCGCCCAGAAACTCCAGGCGTTCGTTATCCTGCTGCTGGCTAAACCGGTGTTCGTTGACATAAGAAGCGTGGGTAAAGGCCTGTTTCAGCAGCAGCCGATTGTGAAATTGGATATGAAGTTTCTGCTGTAACTGCTTCAGATCTCCACTCAACAAATCGTCCCCTTACTCATCGAATTTTTTAAGAATAATCGTGGCGTTATGGCCGCCAAAGCCAAAAGAGTTGGACATGACAACGTCAAGCTTCGCGTCGCGTGCATGATTCGGCACGTAATCCAGATCGCATTCCGGATCCTGATCGTCGAGGTTAATCGTCGGCGCGATTTTTTGATGCTGCAGGGACAAGCCGCAAATAACGGCTTCAACGCCGCCGGCAGCGCCAAGCAGATGGCCAGTCATCGATTTGGTCGAGCTGACCGCAACCTTCTTGGCATGGTCTCCCAGAGCTTTCTTGATCGCAATCGTCTCGGAACGGTCGCCTACCGGAGTCGATGTGCCGTGGGCGTTAATATAGTCCACTTCCTCCGGCTGGATTCCAGCGTCGCGCATCGCCATGGCCATGCAGCGTGCAGGTCCGTCCGGATCCGGCTCGGTCATATGATGAGCGTCACCGCTGAGGCCATAGCCCAGCACTTCTGCAATAATATGGGCACCGCGCTTTTGTGCATGTTCCAGCGATTCGAGCACGAGAATGCCTGCTCCCTCACCCATCACGAAACCATCGCGTCCCGTATCGAAAGGACGGCTCGCCTTTTCAGGCTCATCATTGCGGGTCGACATCGCGCGCATCGCGCAAAAACCGGCCATGCCCGTCGGACGGATCGTCGCTTCAGCTCCGCCGCATACCATAACATCGGCATCGCCGCGCTGGATGAGCTTATAAGAGTCGCCAATCGCATGAGACCCCGTTGCACATGCCGTTACCGGCGTCGTGTTCGGGCCTTTCGCTCCGAGCATGATCGACAATTGGCCGGAAGCCATATTAGCAATCATCATCGGAATGAAGAATGGACTGACGCGCTTTGGACCCTTTTCAAGCAAAACATTATGCTGGTCTTCCCAAGTTCCGAGTCCGCCAATGCCTGACCCGATGGAAACGCCCACGCGATTCGGATCTGCATCCTTCTGGATGTCGAGGCCGCTGTTCGCAAGCGCGGATTTCCCTGCTGCCACGGCAAGCTGGACAAAACGGTCCATTTTACGGGCATCCTTACGGTCCATGAAGTCCTCCGGGTTGAAGTCCTTGATCGAAGCCGCAATTTGTGTAGGGTATTCGCTGACATCAAAGGATTCGATCAGGGAAACGCCGGATTTGCCAGCCATCAAGTTATTCCAAAACGTATCCAGGTCATGGCCGAGTGACGTCACAACGCCCATTCCGGTTACAACCACTCTATGATTCAAACACTCTCACCTCTATATCGACTGCATGTCCCCCCATGTGACGGGTCCGATGCAAATATATTCATGTTATTGCGGTTTGCATTCAAAAATGAGGAGAAGTCCCGCCTGTAGAGCAGTACGGGACTTATCAAATGACTTAGGTATGAGATTGTATGTAATTTACAACTTCACCTACGGTCGTAATTTTCTCTGCATCTTCATCAGAGATTTCCAGATCAAATTCGTCTTCCAATTCCATGACTAGTTCAACAACGTCGAGAGAATCAGCACCAAGATCATCTTTAAAAGATGCTTCCAGTGTTACCTCAGCTTCGTCAGCACCCAAACGATCCACGACGATGCGCTTTACACGCTCCAATACATCGGACATCCGGTTCACCTCCTCTTTGGTATTATACGAGAAAAGTTTTCAAAATGCCAGAGGCGATGAAAACGGTTCTCTTCCAGGCTTTCAGCCTGTTTTGGATGTTACATATACATGCCGCCGTCTACATGAAGAGTCTGTCCTGTCATATAGGATGCCCCTTCGGAGGCCAGGAAAACCACAACCTTGGCAATTTCCTCCGGCTGTCCCAGACGGGCGAGCGGAATATCCTGTATCATCTTTCCTCTCAGTTCTTCTGAAAGCTCGCGGGTCATATCGGTATCGATGAAGCCCGGGGCCACGCAGTTCACTGTAATGCCGCGGGAGGCAAGCTCGCGCGCAGAGGATTTCGTCAGGCCAATCACTCCCGCTTTCGCGGCGACGTAATTGGCCTGCCCTGCATTACCAAGCACGCCAACAACAGACGATATATTGATAATGCGGCCGTAACGCTGCTTCATCATCGGACGGCTGACGGATTTCAGGCAATTGAATACGCCTTTGAGGTTGGTTTCGATCACTTGGTCGAACTCTTCCTCTTTCATGCGCATAATCAGATTGTCTCTGGTAATGCCAGCGTTATTCACTAGAATATCAATTCGGCCAAAAACATGACTTACCTCTTTGATCAATTGCTCGGCCTGATCTGCTTGACCCACATTCGCCTGAATGGCAAAAGCTTCAACGCCAAGCTGTTTGATCTCATCAACCACCGACTGGGCTGCAGCTTCGCTGCCCGAGTAATTGACGGCTACGTTGGCTCCAGCGGCTGCCAAGGCCAGTGCGATGCTGCGGCCGATTCCGCGGGAAGCACCGGTCACCAGCGCAGCTTGTCCTTGCAATGGTTTAGACATGCACGATTCTCCTTTCTTCTTGGTATACGGTTTCCCATCATGAAGGCTTAGAAGTTCTCGGAAAGACTCTCCAGTGTGTTCACATTGATGAGCTTTACGGTCTTATCCATTTTTTTGATCAAACCGGTCAAGACGTTACCCGGACCAATCTCAACAAATGTGTCGACACCTTCAGCGATCAGGTAAGCAACCGTGTCCTCCCAAAGGACAGGAGAATAAACCTGCTCCACCAGAAGTCCGCGGATACTCTCCGCGCTTTCTGCAGGACGAGCGGTGACATTGGCCACAACCGGGATCGAAGGCTCATGAAAAGATACCGCACCCAGCTTGTCCGCCAGCCGCTGCGCCGCTTCTTTCATCAGTGATGAGTGAAAAGGCCCGCTGACTTCAAGCGGAATCGCTCTCTTGCCTCCGGCTTCCTTGACGCGCTCGCCGCAAGCAGCTACGCCTTCTTTGGATCCGGATACGACGATCTGACCCGGACAGTTGATGTTGGCCATTTCTACCAGCTGCCCGCCTTCAGAGATATTACGGCAAAGTTCCTCAAGAGCCGCCCGGTCCGCGCCCAATACGGCGGCCATGGCGCCCTGTCCGCCTGGAACGGCGGCTTCCATGTACTCGCCGCGGGCACGCACGAGAGCAACCGCGTCCTCGAAACTCAAAACGCCGGCTGCGACAAGCGCGCTGTATTCCCCAAGGCTGTGACCCGCGACATAGTCGGGGCTTACACCTTTCTCGCGCAGTGCTTCCAGAGTGGCAACGCTGGCCGTTAAAAGCGCAGGCTGCGTGTTGTACGTCTTCTTCAGCTCGTCGTCCGGCCCCTCAAACATCAGTTTAGAAAGTGAGAAACCGAGCGTGCGGTCCGCACTGTCAATCGTATTTTTCGAAGCGGGCACCGCCTCATATAAGTCTTTACCCATTCCGACAGACTGGGCTCCCTGTCCAGGAAATACAAATGCTGTTTTCCCCATTGTCCGGCTCCTCCCCTTACGATGCTTCCTTAGAATAAATCATGAACAGATTCTATAATTACTAGATTCAATCATTACCAGATGAGTACGGATGCTCCCCAAGTCAGACCGCCGCCAAAGCCGACCATCAGCACGCAGTCCCCTTCCTTCATGCGGCCTTGCTCAGCAGCTTCGACCAAAGCAAGCGGAATGGACGCAGCCGACGTGTTGGCGTACTTATCCACATTGACAACGCATTTGTCCGGAGACAGATCAAGACGTTCCATGGCGGATTGGATAATCCGGATGTTGGCTTGGTGAGGCACGAACAAATCGATGTCCTCTTTGGTTTTGCCGGCTTTTTTCAGGACGTCTGCCGTTGCCGTGTTCATAACGCGAACCGCGAATTTGAACACCTCACGTCCGTTCATGTAAATATAATGCTTCTTGTCTTCAACGGTTTCGGCAGAGGAAGGCATTCTGGAGCCGCCCGCTTCCAGCTTCAGCAGACTGCCGCCAGCCCCTTCGGCGCCCAGATCGAAGGATTGGAAACCGCGGCCTTCAGGCACCTCGCCAAGGATTACCGCGCCCGCTCCGTCGCCGAACAGCACGCAGGTGTTGCGATCCGTATAATCGGTAATCCGGGACAGGCAGTCGGCGCCGATGACCAGCGCGT
This sequence comes from Paenibacillus sp. SAFN-054, assembly GCF_051966755.1. Classification (NCBI taxonomy): domain Bacteria; kingdom Bacillati; phylum Bacillota; class Bacilli; order Caryophanales; family Paenibacillaceae; genus Paenibacillus; species Paenibacillus sp. SAFN-054. The sequence goes on along the minus strand of NZ_JBQCKS010000001.1, from coordinate 279,424 downwards.
TGTTGTACATGCCTGTGCTGATAAAATTCCGGGCCGTAGCCAGTCCGTACACAAATCCCGAACAAGCGGCAGACAAATCGAAAGCGGCCGCCTGCTTTGCGCCGAGCTTATCCTGCAGGATACAGGCCGTCGACGGGAAGAACGTATCCGGCGTCACGGTTGCGATAATGATCAAGTCAAGCTGGTCTGCGGTCATGCCTGCAGATGCCAGCGCTTTGACGGCAGCTTCATAGCACAAATCGGAAGTCGCCTGGTCCGGAGCGGCGATATGACGCTCACGGATGCCTGTACGGGATACGATCCACTCATCGTTGGTTTCCACCATCTTCTCAAGGTCGGCGTTCGTCAAAATCTTCTCCGGTACATACATCCCTGTGCCAATAATCCCTACGGGGCGTAAATTGTTCATATCGTCACTCTCTTCCCGCTAATTTCGTTTGAAATGCTCTCAACCAATTGATTCTGAAGGGCGATTCTGGCTTGGCGGACGGCGTTCTTGATGGCATTGCCGTCTGCGGAACCATGGCTCTTAACAATAAGGCCGCTGAGACCGAGGAGCGGTGCTCCGCCGTGCTCCTTGTAGTCGAGCTTGTCTTTGAGACCGCGCAGCTGAGGCATCAGCATCGCCGCCCCGAGCTTGCTTTTCAAATTCTGGCTGAATTGCTCCTTAAGCAGCTTGAACATGGCCCCCGCCGTGCCTTCTATCGATTTCAGCAAAATGTTGCCGGCGAAGCCGTCGCAAACGAGCACGTCGCACGTGCCGTTCATGATATCACGTGCCTCCACATTGCCGACAAAATGAATCGGCATCTGATCAAGCAGCGGAAAGGCGTGCTTCGTCAGCTCATTTCCTTTACCCGGCTCGGTGCCTACGTTAAGGAGACCTACGCGCGGCTTTTCAACCCCCATCACCTTTTGGCGGTACAGACTGCCCATCAAGGCGTATTGTGCCAAGTGCTCCGGTTTGGCGTCCATATTCGCGCCGAGATCCAGCGCCAGCACCCCGGCTCCATCCAGTGTCGGTATCATAGGCGCCAAGGCCGGCCGTTCGATGCCTTCCATCCGTCCGACGACCAGAAGGCCCGTCGTCATCAAAGCACCGGTATTCCCGGCTGAAATCATCGCGTCGGCTTCCTTCTCCTTCAGCATGCGTCCGGCTACGACCATTGAGGCATCCTTCTTGCGCCGCACAGCCTTGACCGGCTCATCCTCCGGCTCGATCACTTCGCCTGCATGATGGACGCTGATGTTGGAAGGAAGCTGTCCGCCGTTTTTGCTTAGCAAAGGCTGAATCCTGGATTCATCCCCCACCAGTATAATATGAGTGTCCTTCCATTCCGCCGCAGCGGCCAGCGCTCCCTCGACATTGCATTCGGGAGCATTGTCGCCGCCCATGGCATCGATGGCGATCCGCATATTACATTCCCCCTTCAATGTTATCTTCCCCTGTTGAGCGGTAAATGACGAAATTGCCTTGGAACACCATTTCATCACCTACGTATGTGAACACTTCGACTTTTGCTTTTCCCTTATGCCCGTTCATCGATCTTACATATGCTTTCGCAATGCACTTCTCCCCCAGATGAACCTGGCGCAGGAAGCGGATATCGGCAGACGCTGTGAGTGCGATCTCGTCATTGATGAGCGCAACTGCAAGCGAATTGGCCTGCGCGAAAACATAATGTCCGCGCGCGATATGTGTCCGTGAAAAAACATGCTCGTCCCGAATTTCAAAAATGGAGATGCCGCTTTTGTCCAGCTGCAGGTCCACAACCTCGCCGACGACCTCATCGAGCGGAAGCGAACGCACCTGGTCGTACGAGTGCTCGGCCATCTGCTTCATGCGTTCCCGCAGCTCCGGAATGCCGAGCTCCATCCGGTCAAGCCGGATCGTCTGTATGCTGACCTTCAGCTCGCGGGTTAATTCGCGGTCCGTCACAAACGGATTCTCTTCAATGAGTTTTAATAGATGCTGATGTCGCTGTTTCTTGGGCAACCGTTCGATCAGAGGCACCTCCTACGTCTTCTTTTGTATGAATTCGGCTTGTGAGGGCCGTTTAAGATCGCATGCAAAACGAGCAAAATTTCCGAATCATTTTAGAACCTGGTACTAAAACAGTATAAAGCATGGCAAGCCAAAAAGGAAGAGCGGACAAAAAAAATAGCACCTCACCATAGATGAAGTACTACTTGATCTTCCGCATTATTGCGAAATAATTTCTCTTGATTTATACGTTCCGCACACTTTGCATACGTGGTGAGCAAGCTTCAATTCTCCGCATTGTTCACATTTCACCATGCCCGGCACTGCCAGTTTAAAGTGAGTACGACGTTTGTCACGACGTGTTTTGGACGTTCTCCGTTGAGGTACTGCCATGTTCCCACCTCCTTATTTCAATAAACCGATAGCTTGGTAAGCCTCGGTACGAATTGCTTGCATGCTCATTTGAAAAAATCTTTTAGCGCCGCAAGCCTTGGATCGACTACTTCCGTGTCGCATTCGCAGGTGCCTTCGTTCAAATCCGTACCGCAGTTCGGGCATAGGCCCTTGCAAGTTTCCTTGCACACGACGGTGAGCGGGATATGAAGCACGAATGATTCCTCCACGTACGGAATGAGATCCACATTTTCATCATTCACGTAATTGGTGTCATCATCCTCGTCCTCCGTCTCTTCAGACGGCTTCACAAGTTTGAACTGCTCGTGGAAGGGAATGTTCAGGTGCTGATGCACGGGCTTCAAGCAGCGGGAGCAGGACATGTCCAGCTCAACCGTAAGCTTTCCTTGCACATCTACCGTATCCGGACCAACATAGGTTGCACTCAGTTCCGCTAGAAGCGGCTGCGGTACCCGAATATCGCCAAGCCCTTGAACTAATCGGCTTACATCCACTTGCTGATGGACCTGCAGCGGCTCGCTGCTGGCTGCCATTTTTCTAAATTGAAAGTGCATAAGTATCACTCCAAACAAACAAAAATTATTATACCGATTATCGGGAAGCTTTGTCAATAGTTTGACCTTTACTTTGCTCTTTTTTCTCATTCCTTGAAGCAGTATACGATCCCATGAAAATGGATTCGGCGGATGCATTCCTTTATGATATATATTATAAGAATAAACCAAAAGGATGGAGTTGAGCATTTCTGTGTCCGCAGTCGGTTTGATCGTCGAATACAATCCTTTACATAACGGCCATGTACATCATTATACCAGAGCCAAGGAAATCTCTGGCGCAGAGTATTCTGTCGCTGTGCTCAGCGGCCCATTCCTTCAGCGCGGCGAGCCGGGCATCGTCAGCAAATTCGCCCGGGCCGAAATGGCACTCGCCATGGGCGCCGATCTCGTCATTGAGCTGCCGGTTTCCTACGCCGTCCAGCCGGCCGAATGGTTCGCATACGGGGGCGTTGCCCTTCTTCATGCCACAGGCGTCGTGGACAGCCTGTGCTTCGGAACCGAGAGCGGCACGCTGGATCTGCTGCTGCCTCTCTCCCGCACGCTCGCGGAGGAAAGCCCCGAGCTGCAGGAGCGGATCGGATTTCATCTTCGCGAAGGCATGAATTACCCGGCGGCATACAGCAGAGCCGCAGCAGCCGCAGCCGGAATGCCGGAGAACGAAAATGAAATTCTGGAGGTGCTCCAAAAGCCGAATCATACGCTTGGGCTTCACTATCTTATTGCCCTGAATCGTCTGAAGAGCCCGATTCGACCTTACACCATCCCGAGAATCCATGCGGGATATCATGATGAAATGCCCTCCCACTCAGCCGTGGCGAGTGCCACCGCCGTGCGCCGCATGCTGTTGACACAGGACTTGTCCGCTGCAGCGCCTTATCTTCCCGCGTCCACGCTGGACATCCTCGGCCGCGAATTTCGCGAGGGACGCGGTCCGGTAACCTGGGAATCCCTCCGCGCTCCGCTGATGCACCTGCTCCTCACCAGTTCTCCGCAGGAGCTGGAAAGCTATCACGAGGTCACGGAAGGGCTGGAGCATCGCCTTAAGAAGCTGATCTATACCTTAAAGGAAGCGAGCGCGGCCGAGCTCCTGCAGGCGCTAAAGACCAAGCGCTACACGCACACCAAGCTGCAGCGGATGATCACCCACATCCTGCTTCGCCATGGCAAGGATGTCATGTCCCCCTCATCGCTCGCGGAAGGCCCTGGCTACATACGGGTACTCGGTTTCAGCAGCGGTGGCCAAATGCTGCTCAAACGGATGAAACAAACGGCTTCCCTGCCCGTTATCGTCAGGCCCTCATCCTTCGAGCACCCGCAGCTGGAGCTGGATCTTCGTGCATCGGCTGCATATGCCAATGCCTATCCATCTCCCGACGTCCACCAGATGTTCAGGGATTACCTGGAGACGCCGATCCGATGGTCTACCTAAGATTTGTCCTTCAGCGCATTCATATACGCGACGGCGTCTTCGAGCGTATTCACCGGCACGAGCTTCATGCCGGTTTTAATTTTGTCCGCTTTGGCTTTGGCTTCGGCGTAGTTATCCTTCGGAACGAAAAAAATTTCCGCGTCCTTGCGGTCGGCGGCCACGATTTTATGCTGAACGCCTCCGATCGGCCCGACCTTTCCATCCTTATCGATCGTCCCTGTTCCGGCGACCTGGTAGCCCTTGGTTAAATCTCCAGGCGTCAGCTGGTTAAAGATTTCCATCGTGAACATCAGTCCTGCGGACGGTCCGCCCACGCGGGTGTTGGCAAAATCCACCTGCAGTCCCGGATCCTTCGCCTCGACCTTCTGCATTGTGGCAATCGAGACTCCGAATCCCGGTCTTGTCTGGTTCGTATCCTTGTCCTTCAGCTCGATCAGGGTTACCTTTTCTTCAAGCGGCTTTCCGTCTCGGATCAATGTCACGGATACCTGGTCCCCTACCTTCTTTGATTTCAATAGCTTGCTTAAACTCTCGTTGTCGGTTATTTCTTTTCCGTCCACCTCTGACAACCGGTCGCCTGGTTTGAAGTTTTTCCTTGCTTCTTCTCCCTCAGGCGTAGAAAAAATAAATAAGTATTGAGGAACGATGCTGTATGGCACCTTTGCTTCGTGATACGCAGCTTCCATGGCCGAGGACTGCGAATCGCTCATGAGATACACCTGTTCCGCCGCGTATTCATCCTCGCTCATGTCCCCAAGCCTCGCCTGCTTCCGGTCAATTTCGGCATTCGGATTAAACGCTGAAACGACAAGCAGGACCAGGTTGGCATAGCTGGCCGATACCGTCGTCATCATAAACGCGCCCTTTTCCTGATGATCCCCTTTCTGAACCGAAAGCATCGGCTTCACTACATCGGCGCTGCCCGGCTGGTAAACAATGTACGGCGTCGGCATATAAACCGTTACGTACACCAGCAGGGCCACCATGAAAAGGTAGAGGATCAGGCGCAGGCCCTCGCGTTTTTTTACTATCTGCATTCTTTTCCCTTCTCTCATTCATCCTGCTCCCCTGGTCTGATGGTTGTCTTCCCCGCATAGATTGGGTACTAGCTATGTTTACTCAAAAGAGGTGAAAATCATGAAAAAAAAAGCCCTGCTCCGCTTTACGCCCGCATCCGCAACTTTTCTGCTCGGTGCGGGTGCCCTGGCATTGGTGGCAGCCGTCGTCAGTAATCCGACTCCGGCTTTTCAGGCTTCCTTGCAGGGCCTGCAGCTGTGGTGGCAAATCGTATTCCCCGCCCTGCTGCCCTTCCTCGTGCTGTCTGAAATCCTTATCGCCTACGGCTGGGTCCATGCGCTTGGCGTCTGGCTTGAACCGCTGATGAACCGGCTATTCAAACTCCCCGGCGTCGGCGGATGGGTGCTTGCGATGGGAATGACCACCGGCTTTCCCGGGGGTGCCCGGGCAGCCCGCCAGCTGCACGACCAGGGCGATTTAAGCGCCAGGGACGCCAACAAGCTCGCCGCTCTTGCCCACTTCTGCAATCCGATGCTGATTTTGATCGTGATCGCAACCGGACTGATGCGCGAACCCGCTGCCGGTTATATCATTCTGGCGATACACTGGCTTACCGGGTTGCTTGCCTTCCTGCTCCTGAACCGCAGATCAGGCAGGCAGGCCGGGATCTCTCCGAAGGACGCGGCAGAGAAGCAGCTAGGCCGACCCGCGAAGGAACGGTCTCTTGTCTACCAATCCCTGCAATCGGCCAAACGGGCGCATGTCAAGGATGGTCGCAGCTTCGGCCGCCTCCTCGGCGATACGGTGTCCAATGCGGTGCAAACATTAATGATGGTCGGCGGGTATATCATCATATTTGCCGTTGTTATCCAAATCGCCGGCAGGCTTGTCCCGCATTTTCCCGCCTACGGATTATCGGGGCTGTTCGAAGTACATCTCGGAGCCAGGGATCTGAGCGGCACCGCTTTTGCCGCAGACAGGACGCAGTGGTCCATGATGTCGGGATTGCTGGGATTCACCGGCATCAGCGCACTCCTGCAATCGATGTCCGTGCTCAGAAAAACCGGGGTCAGCTGGCTTCGCTTCTCCTTGGTCCGTCTCCTCCACGGGATTCTCGCCTTTGCGGCGACATGGTTCATTTGGCCGTTTCTCCGTTTCCTTCCAGGAAACACAAGCTCGGTATTCAGCAGTCCCGGAAATTCTATGCCTGACAAAGACAGCATGTTCGACTTATGGAGTATCATCCCGGAGCTGCTGCAATGGCAAGGAGTTTTGCTGCTCGTGATGCTCGGCAGTTCGCTCCTGCTCATGATGCAGACCAGACGAAAGCGCACCCGTTAACCAGTCAGGATTTGTTGTATTTCAGGCGGATCGCTTCTTCGACTTCCACCGGGACAAGATCCTTCACATCGCCATGAAAGGCCGCAATCTCCTTCACGATGCTGGAACTCAAATAGGAATATTTCGGATTCGTCATCATAAAGACCGTTTCAGCATCCGGGTTCAGCTTGTGGTTGGTGGAAGCCATCTGCAGTTCGTACTCGAAATCAGTCACGGAGCGTACACCGCGCACAATAGCCTGAGCATTGCGCAGGCGAACATAGTTAGCAGTTAAATCCCTGAAGCTGTCTACTTCCACATTCGGCAGATGCGCGGTTACCGTACGGATCAGCTCCATGCGCTCTTCAATCGTAAACAGCGGCTGTTTGCTCCGGTTGTTCAGCACGGCCACGACAAGGACATCGAATTGTCTAGCCGCACGCTGAATAATGTCCAGATGTCCCATGGTTACCGGGTCAAAGCTACCCGGATATACGGCAACGCGCTTATTCATTGACATGATCTTCTCCCTCCCCGGCAGCTTCTTCCTCGGACAAGGCTGCTCCCGATTCGTCATATTTATAAATGGAGACCGCCGTTTCGCCGTAGACCGCGTGCCGGATGCAGGAGAACGAACCGAACACTTCCGGGTATTCATAGCCGGATTCATGCTCAAGAACAATCGTGGCGCCGCTCTTCAGCATCCCTTTTTCATGCATCAGCTCCATCAGCTTATCCCCGTTCTTCATCCGGTACGGCGGGTCCAGAAATACGACATCCAGCGATACCCCGCGCTTCTCCAGCACCTTCAGTGCCCGCTCCGCTTCATTGCGGTATACTTCGGCCTGGCCCTCCAGCCTTGCCGCTTTCAAATTCGCGCGTACCGTTTCAATGCTTTTCGGATCCATATCGATAAAAATGGCCTTATCCATGCCCCTGCTTAGCGCTTCGATAGCTAGTCCGCCCGTTCCGGCAAACAGATCCAGCGCCGTTCCCCCATCAAAATAAGGGCCTATCATGCTGAAAATCGCTTCCTTCACCTTATCCGTCGTCGGACGCGTCCCCATGCCAGGCACCGCCTTCAGCGGTCTTCCCTTGGCGCTACCCGATACCACTCTCATGCGTTTACTCACCCATTCTGCGTATAAAGTTCAAGCAACATTTTTCGATGGTTACGAAAACTGTCTATTTCTGACGATATCGTACCACAACCGCCCCGAATTTGAAAAATGGAACCACAGCCATCTATTTTTGGCAAGGCATGTATAAAACGGCTTATCCGGGGAATGCTTTAACTATCGACATCAAACGAATGTCGTAGACAACCGCGGAAAGCTTACGTTTCCCCATAAGCTCTTCGTCCGGTTTCTCCTCTCCCATGAAAGGGCGTCCCGAAAGGGGCGCCCGATTTTATGTTTACACGCCTATAAAAAAAACACCCCGACAGCCTGTGGGCCACTCGGGGCATTTTCGGGTAAGCCTTAACGCTGTGGGTCATGTCTTTTGTTACGAAGTCCGGCAAGACCGAACAAACCGAGAAGACCTAACCATCCCCAGTCGATACCGTCATTGTCATTGGTCGCATTGGTGTGGACGCTGTTCGTATTGTAACGTCCATCCGTCGAGTTGGTGTTCATTCCATTGCTAACGCCACCGTTTCCGTTGCCGTTCGCAAAAGCAGGAACCACCAGCATGATCGACATCGCCGCCGTAATCACGGATACTGCTAATCGCTTTTTCATTTGTTCACCCCCGCTTATTGGAATCGTACATATGTTATCCCTTCACAGCGATGGCTATTCTTATTACGGAAGTTAAGTATTCCCTCTTAGACCCTTCCCTGCCAAGCTTCTCTTTTCAGAGCGGCTGGAGTACAATCATCCCAGTGAACTATAATCGCTTGCATACCGACTTCAATGTGAAAAGGCAGCTGATCGAGCATGATGATTCATATGACATATCGCTCCGGCGATTATAAAGTAAAGGGATATCTTTCGCTTCCGGACGGATACAGCGTCGAATTGGTTCAACTGCAGGCTCAGGTCCGTCAGTATTACGATGCGGAAGAGATGCCCATGCAGGTGATTGCCTGTAATAGAGAACGTGAAACCCGGGACATCAGGGGCAGGAAGTGGCCCGTTCTGATCTATTGCCGGGGAGGAATCGGCAGGGTGGGACAGGTGAAGACAGAATGGCTTGAGCGCTTTTCCCGGTGCGGCTTTATTGTGTTTGCTCCTGTTTACCGGGGGACGGAGGGTGGCGAAGGCCGCGATGAATTCGGGGGCGGAGATATGGAGGATGTTCCCGCGGCATGCCGTCTGCTCGCGAGCCTTGATTTTATCGATCCGGAACGCATGTCGGCCATGGGCTTTTCCCGGGGTTCCGTCAATGCCGCATATGCTGCTGCCGAAACGGACTACATAAAGCAGCTTGTTCTTTGGGGTGGCGTATCCGACTTAACCAAAACGTATGAAGAACGCGTTGAGCTCCGGCGCATGCTGAAAAGAGTGGTGGGAAATCCGGCGAAGGTACCCGGGGCTTATGAAGCCCGTTCTCCGGTTTGCATGGCGGAACGCATCCATTGTCCTGTACTGATCATTCACGGACAAGAGGATGCCCAGGTGGATGTAAGCCATGGCCTGAACATGTACGAGCGCCTAAAGGAAATCGGCGCGGATGTGGATATGCATCTGTACGAGGGTTACGGGCACCACATGCCGCCCGAAATGCATATGAAGGCCATTCAGCGGATGTTTGAATGGATTCGCTCACATGAGCTTCTGGGTTAGGACTTGTTTTTATAATTGCTGAATTTGAACAAAAAGCAAAAGCACCTCCGTATACGACAGGAGGTGCTTTTTAGTGTGAATTTATTGGATGCGGTAATCAGGCTTGGCGCTCGTGTGAAGGGAAGAGAATCGTCCGATGCTTATCGTCTGGATTCCCGATTCCGGTTCATCAACCCTGCCAATCCGAGAAGACCGAATAAGCCAAGCCAGCCCCAATCCGTCTTATGGACCCCGGTATCATCGAGGGAATTGGTTCGGATCGTGTCCCGCTTCAAATCATGCTGCAGATCCCTGGCGCCATTGTTCACTGTCGTTCCGGTTTGATGCATATCATTCATCTGGTGATTCATATTTCCGTTGTTTCCTTCCGCTGATGCCGGTGCGGCAAGAAACAGACAAATGCTGACAGACAGCAGTAATATCGCGGCTTTCTTTCTCATGGATGCTTCACCTCCTCCGGTGAACTTATTTTCCATGATAAGGTTCCCCCGATTATCTTTTCCTATGCAAATATTGGGCGAATAAAAAAGCATAAAGTTCATCGGACGATATTTATACACTCGCTACCGCAGTTCATAGAATTCGCCTGGCCATTCCAGCTGAACGCCCGCCTCGCGGAGAACTTGCTGGTAGCCACGCAGCAGCTCCGCGTCCCCCCTCACCTCCGCAGGTTTGCGGTCATGCCGGATGCAGTAGGCCGCCAGCTCCCCGCATGCCTCGCCGATGTTCCATTCTGTCGGATGAAGCCGGTAGCAGCCGTTCGTGATGTGCGTGGTGCCGATGTTCTTATTGCCGGCAAGCACATTATCCATATCCCTCGGGATCAGGGCCCCAAGCGGTATATGATACGGCAGGGCAGGAATATCCACATAAGAGATCCCCGTAAAGCTCGGATGAAGATCGATGCTGTACGATCCTATGCCCACACGGTCTTCGTATTTTTTCGCCGATTTGGCAGGCTGGCTCTCCGGCGAAACGTCCTGCTCCGTGATGGTATATAGCGCCTTGATCCGTCTTGACTCGCGGATATAAGGCGCTTTGGCGAAGCCCGAAGACGTTCCGAGCACGTCGCCACGCAGACGCAGCCCAGGATAACCTTTTCCACCGCCTTGTCTCGGCACTTCGGTCTGCAGCCAGTACAGCAGGGACAGACTAAGCTGCTGCGCGCCCTGTAGATGCCTTTGTTTGTCCTCGTCCGGAACGTCATAAATATTGCCTATGAAATAATCGTTCTGCGGCCAATTCAGAAGCGTAACCTCGTTCGCGTCCGCCAGATCGTATTGATCCTTCGCATATACCCTGCGGTATTTCCACAAGGAGAATTTGTCCCCATCCTCAAACAGCGCATACTCCCGGCGTTCCAGCGTCACGGGATGCGGACCGATCAAACTGAGCATCTTCTCAGGCCAATGGACAGGCCGATATTCCTTCCACACATCGTACATTTCAGGTCTCTCAATGACATGGCTGCCATGCTCGTCATATTCCAAAGCAAGCACATATGTAAAGGCTTGGATATTGTTAGGATCCGCTTCCTCGGTGGCATGCGGCTCCCCCGTTTCCGCCCGGCTTTCAGAGCCGGTGACGTATTCCATGGAAGCGAGAGGCAATATCTCTCCGGTTTCCGTCGCGTCAATGAAATAACGTCCCTCCACAATTCGGCGTTCCCCGCTTTTCAAAGCTACCAGTTCGGCGCTGTGCAGCTCCCTTCCCGTTCGGTCCACCGAAACGGCCGCGGTCTCCAGCAGCAGCGTCAGTCTACCCGTCAGCAGGTATGGGGCAAGCATTTCATGCAGCACATGCACGGAAACGCGCGGATCATGAGATATATTGCTCACGATCGCGCCTCCCGGATTCAGGCCATCCCGCGGCATATCGGCTGCAAGCGGCATATTCTTCATATAAAAAGAGCGGATTTCATCGCGGTACCGGCGGTAATTCGCAGTGCAGCCGAACTCCTCAATCCATGGGTGCTCATCCGGCGGCACGGCCTGCGAAGTGCTTTGGCCTCCAATCCAATCCGTCTCCTCCGTCATGAGTACCTTAAGTCCCTTCGAGCAGGCCGAAAGCGCAGCCGCACAGCCTCCCAGGCCTCCTCCGAATATAATTAAATCAAACATGGTCTTCACTCCTCCCTGATCCAGTAATGATATATATATGTCCATCACCGTCTCAATATGGATAGCGCTTACAAAATTCCGCAAACAGGCTTCATCAAGGTTTGGGTCCGTCCACATGATGGCATAAAAATTAACTAATATTGGTATTATAAGTTCGGTTATTGAATATGTACAAGAGTTTAAGAAATTGTAACGCGGATTTGTCTAATTTGTCATAATTGGTCGATGTATTCCATTCTTGATCTGCTTCTGATAGACTTCATTTGTATTATGCTCGAGGAAAGGGGGATGAAGTTGCAGCCCAGATCGCCTTTTAAGGTTATATGCATGATGATTGCCGCTTGTTTCCTTCTGGCATCCTGCTCGCGTAATTCCGACCCTGCCAAGGCGAACATAGCGCAAAAAAGGGACGTCTGGTCCAATGCTGAAGTCACCCGCGACAGCGTCAGGCACGTACTTGCAGCCGCTCAAGGCGAGGGAGTGCTCGACGTGGCACAAGCGAAGGACATTCAGCTTCAGGGAGCCAACAATAAGACGGTTACAGTGAACCTGAAGCATGAGGCCCTTGATCCGGACCAATTGATGCTGGATGCGGCAGATACCCTGCTCGCTTACAGCCAAATCCTTCTTCAAAACAAAGGGATCGGCACGGTTGAAATTTGCCTGCTTGGCAATCCCGGTGCTGAACGCGAAAAGCCTGTAAGCAAAGAACTGGTCAGAATAGCGATAAACCGCGCGGATTTGCAACGAGGACAGGAGGCATTGAAACTGCCGGCCGAAAATTATGCCGAGGTCTTCAAGCGGGCAACCTGGTACAAAATCCACCCGCATCTATATAAGTCGCTTCTTTACAAGGACCAATTAAAATTGAGAGCTTACCAAAAATAAACGGATATGCCTGTAACGGGCATATCCGTTTTCCGTTTCGGCATTTCGTACAGAAATGCCCTGCGCAAAAAAAAGGACTCTGACCGTTCCGAGACGGCAGAGCCAAATCCGTACTATATATCAAAGGGGGTTATACATATTAATATACAAAACCCGGTGCAGTGAAACATGAAAGCTTACTTATTCCCACCTGAATTTCCGATTAAAAAACATTCCTAACATTTGAATAAAATATTCCTTGGCATCCGCCCATTTTTACCGGGCTATGATCACGAGTCGCCCGCTTTCGCATACCCTGTTACAAATCGAAAGTGCAGGAGGAATGCGAATGTCTTACAATCCATACAGCCCGTCCTCTTCCTATTACCCTTCCCCTTACCCCTATCCATACCCTTATTATCCGTATCCTTACCCTTATCCTTGGTGGTATTTCAATTACCCGGGAGGCTATCCTGTTGGTCATCACGGACCGGGAGGTCCAGGCGGTCATCATGGCGGTCCAGGCGGTCATCATGGCGGTCCGGGAGGTCCGGGAGGTCCGGGAGGACCTGGTGGTCCTGGTGGTCCTGGCGGTCCCGGACACGGCGGCGGAGGCCATTACGGCGGCGGACCCCGCGGGGGGAACCGGCGTTCAAAGTCCTAGCGGGAAAGAAGGCGGCCCCGTGCCGCCTTCTTGATGTGAAGCCGACTCATGAAAATGGTGGAATGCCGACAATCTGCTTCGCGGCGGATTGGCAGCATCCGTCAGTAGACAAGCCGATTAGACGACTGCACCGTTTTTATGCGTCGCTTTTTGGATATGGATATCGTCCTCAAGTTACATATTCTTGTAATGATCCCTCTATTTCCGCATATGATTTTTACGTACCCTCGTGTTGGCATCGATTTTAAACGGAGGTGTGTGGATGAAGTTAAGAAGCGTCGATAATACCATTGTCGCCCTGATCGGTATCTGGTTTATTATGGCTCCCTGGATTGCCGGCTACTCCGAAGACAAGGGCGCGCTTTGGACGAGTGTCATCGTCGGGGCAGTGCAGTTAATCGTATCCTTATGGGCCTTCTCCAGTTCGGGATGGGGCTCATGGCAAAACTGGCTCTCCCTCTTGGCAGGTGTATGGTTTATTGTTTTCCCGTTCGTATACACTGTCGAATCCAATGTAATGTGGAGCAGCATTATTCTGGGTGCGGTAACCGTTCTTCTCAATTTGATCACCCTATCTGCAAGAGATTCATGACAAGGCCTGCTTTCAGGATCTGAAGTAAGAGGCTGTCCAGCCAACAGGGGCGTCCACTTCACCTGGGCTACGCACTTAGTATGATGCACTACTAAAGAGGAGATACCGGCAATCACGCCGGTATCTCCTCTTTTCTACAACTTAATCTGCTCCGTACTTCTTCTCAGACGACGACGAATCCTTCGTATGATCTTTGTCGCGTTCATCCCTCATATTTTGATTGAGCTCTTCCACGGGTATGGGATCCACGTTGCGTTCGCTTTCAAAGCGGTCGAACAGGCTTTCCTTCTCGGTCGGGTATTGCTCGGGATGATCCATCCGCGTTGGTTTCTTCTCCAGCTCGGACCGGTTAACCGGCTCCTTGGCCGTTTCCTTTTTATCCATTTCTCCTCACCTCTTGCACTTGAATACCCGGCAGGGAGAAATTGAATCAAAAGAGAAAAAGAACCCGCCTGACAGCGGCATGTGCCGGTACCAGCGGATCCTTTGACAAGCTGCAATCTATAGGAGAATCAAATTGACTAACACCAGAAAGATCGTGTAATAATGACCAGCAATATAAAGAGAACCAAAATGGCACCTGTAGAAGCGAAAGGATTGCAACAACCAACTCCGCCAACAACTCCGCTCATTCCATTCCCTCCTTCCTTGTAACATACTCTAAAGTATGTCGCAGGCGGGCGTTTGGCATAGACTCCTCCCCATTTCAGGCTTCCGAAAGGAGCCTATTTTTCGGGTCATATCCCAGTCGGATTAATCTTTCTTATTTATAACGGCTTCCGTATATTTCGACAGGATCGCCCCGAGCGCGCCTATATCCAGCGGATCATCGGCTTTCCAGTCCGTGCTGATTCCTACATGGTCCACCAGCCACTGCCTTCCAGCCTCTTTCCAAGCGGGAACAGCCGTCCCGGCTGGAGGCTGGGACGTTTTGTATGCATCCATAAGCTCCGCCTCGCTTCCTCTGAATTCGTCGATATCCACGTTTCCGCTGATCCCCGGTACCTTGCCCTTATTGGTATATTGGATAAATTCCCATGCTTTCCAGCCGCCTTTGTTCGCTGGCGTTCCGCTGCTGTAATAGGCATACCATAACGGGATGCTGCCGAGCGTGCTGTCAAGCGATGAATCAATAAAGCTCGGGTACGTGTAAATCATGAGCGTTCTTCCCGTGCGAAGCCTGAACTGTCTGACCCATTCATGGACGATGGCCGAAATATTCGCCCTCGTTCCCCCTTCTTTGGTTTCGATATCGAGCACGAATGGAAGCCTGAAGGAGTCCACTCCGCCTGCGCTTTCAATGATCTGCACGAAATGCTCCAATTCCGTCTTCACGTCCTCGGGTTTCTTCGCCCGGGTCAAGTGGTAAGCCCCCGTTAGCAATCCCACGCTTTTAGCGCCCCTTGCGTTGGCCCTGAACTGGTCATCCACCAGCTTTGTTCCTTCCGTGGCTTTCATAAAAGCAAACGAATAGCCGGCATTTTTGACCTGCTTCCAATCAATGACTCCCTGCCAGTGTGATACATCAATGCCTTTGGCATGATTGCCGCTTCGACTCTGCACGCCCGACACCTCCAATTCGTCTCTTGTGATCTGAGAAGTATTTCCTTTTCAGCGACCTATACTCTCTATAGTTATGCCAAAGAACCACTTTCCTGTATGGACGAACCTCTCTATTTCCCGTTAAAAAGGCATTCATCACGGTAAAGGCGTACAAAAAAAGAAGCCTGCAGATCCCGGCTCCTCTTTCCTTTGCGTATTCAGACATTCATCTTCGCTTTTGTTTTATTAGATGTTGTGAAGCGTTTCTTTGGATCGACCCCTATGATCGATTAAGCCAGAATCCCCTTGTTCCCGGTACTTTCTCATCCATACCTTCAACCGGCCGATATCGGCAATCCCAAGCGCTTCGGCCACTTCCTTTTTGGTCATCCCCTGAAGACGCATGTCCACAGCCTTCTTCTTGGTATCCAAACTGTAGGAGCAGAAAGTCTGTCCTTTTTTGGCCATCCGTATCACCTCAATTCATTTATCGGCGGACGGACACCTTCTTTTCATCCCTAACAGATAAATAGGTCTAAAGACCCTTGTTTACCTTGGAAAATAAATACATTTTCCTTAAATAATTCATCCGTATAGTCATATAGACTCGGTCACCCTCCCACTAAGGCAGCAGATAGCCTTTTTGTACCGCATCATCAATCAGCCCGGATATCATCGCATGAACATCCGGCAGCTCCGCCTCCAGGAAGCGGATCCGCTCCCGTACACGATCCGAGGTCACCTTATGTTCCCTCCACGCTTTTCCCTGCGTGTAATAGTTATGAAGAAGCGGCTGAACCCGGTCCATTGCAGCGGCGTATCTCGCTTCAACGGTCTCCTGCTGCTCGAACTCAAGCCATAGTTCCATGAGCTCCCCGGATTGGTCTTCCGGCAACAGCCCGAATAACCGTTCCGCGGCCCGTTGTTCTTTTTCCCATTTGCCTTCCTGCCCTTTCACGTCGTAAGCAAACGTATCTCCGGCATCAATCTCGACAATGTCATGGACCAGCAGCATTTTCATTACCCGAAGTATATTCACCCGGCTTTCCTTCCAATGCTCTTCAAGCAGCCAGGCCATCAGCGTGATATGCCATGAATGCTCCGCATCATTCTCTTGACGGGATGCATCCATCAGATAGGTTTGCCGAACTATGGTCTTCAGACGGTCGATTTCTTTGATAAACTCGATCTGGCGGCTCAATCGCCCTTCCATATGTATTCCCCCATTCCCTAGTCTTTGTCCAAAGGACTCTACCGCAAGTATAGCCAAGCAGGTCTCTTAAACGCAAAAAACGGCCTTCTCCAAGAAGGCCGCATCCCTTGCTATGCTCTAATGCTGTACACTCTTGCTTCGTATGGACGCAGCTGACCGTCATCCATGCCTGCCTCCGGATAGTTGGCGATCACGATGCTTCCTCCCTCCAGACTTATGCTCTTAGGAAGCTGCAGTTCAATCTTCTGTCCAGTAAAGTTCAAGACAATCAACCATTTATCCTCGCCGAGCGTGCGTGTATATGCATAAATCTGCTCATGGTCCCGCATGATCAGTTCATAGTCGCCATATACCATGATTGGATGTTGTTTGCGCAGGGCAATCAATTGGCGATAGTAGTGGTAGATGGAATCCGGATCGGCTACCGCTTGTTCGGCATTGATGTCTGTGTAGTTCGGATTCACGCCAATCCAAGGCGTTCCCGTCGTGAATCCGGCGTTCGGCTCCGCACTCCACTGCATCGGCGTCCGCGCGTTATCACGCCCCTTGGTTTCGATCGCCTGCATAATGGTCCCCGGATCGGCCCCGCCCTGCACGACCTTCTCCTGGTACATGTTGTGGATCTCCACATCGCGATAGTCGTCAATGCTGGCGAATTTCACGTTCGTCATGCCAAGCTCTTCCCCCTGGTATATATACGGGGTGCCTTTAAGCGTATGCAGAAGGGTCGCGAGCATTTTGGCTGATTCCTTGCGGTATTCGCCATCATTGCCGAACCGGGAAACCATCCGCGGCTGATCATGGTTATTCAGGTACAGGCTGTTCCATCCATCCTCGGCCAAGCCGGTCTGCCATTTATGAAGCACCTCGCGCAGCTTCGGCAGCGTCCAGGGCACGAGATCCCACTTGCCTTCCGCTCCCGAGTCGATATCCATATGTTCGAATTGGAAGACCATCTGCAGTTCGTGGCGATCTTTGCCTGTGTACTTGATCGCCTCCTCGACCGTAACCCCCGGAGATTCTCCGACGGTAATAATATCGTATTTAGAAAGTACCTGTTCGTTCATTTCGCGCAAAAACTCATGAATACGGGGACCGTTCATGTAGTACGGACTGCCGTCGCTCAGTCCGGCTTTGCCGTCGTCCGGCAGGCCGGGAACCTTGGAGATCAGGTTGATCACGTCCATGCGGAAGCCATCCACGCCTTTGTCGAGCCAAAACGTCATCATGTCGTATACGGACTGGCGAAGCTTGGGATTCTCCCAGTTCAGGTCCGGCTGTTTCTTCGTAAACAAATGGAGGTAGTACTCCTCCGTCTGCTCATCATATTGCCATGCTGAACCGCTGAAGAAGGAAGTCCAGTTGTTCGGGGCCGAACCATCCTCCTTGCCCGGACGCCAAATATAATAATCGCGGTACGGGTTATCCTTTGACGAACGGGATTCCGCGAACCATGCATGCTCGTCGGAGGAATGGTTAACCACAAGGTCCATCATCAGCTTCATTCCGCGCTCGTGCAGACCATCCAGCAGCTGCTCCCAATCCTTCATTGTGCCAAACTCATCCATAATGTCGTAGTAGTCGCTGATATCATACCCGTTATCATCATTGGGAGATTTGTACACCGGCGACAGCCAGATCACATCCACACCCAAATCTTTTAAATAGTCGAGCTTCGAATGAATGCCCTGAAGATCCCCAAAGCCGTCACCGTTGCTGTCCTTGAAGCTCCGGGGATAAATTTGGTAAACGACGGCTTCCTTCCAAAAGAATCGTTCCATCATGTCTGCTCCCTTCGAAGTTCGTATTATTTGCCGCTGATCTTCCCCTTCTATACTACCAATGCTATTGGCTGCAAACGATAAACGATATTAACGCTTAAGGGGGAAAATATGAACCTGTTTCAGGATGCGCGAAATAGATTATGGCATATTTTAACAAGTTGGGCTATAGTTCTATGTGGACTATTTCCTCAATAATGAAACGGTAGAAAGGAAGGTAAGGATGCGTTCAAGGATTTCAATCCTCGTCTTTACATTGTTGTTCGGGCTATGCGCCATGCTGACATCCGGAAACAACACTGCCGACGCCAAAGCGCAGCAGAACGCTCAATGGACCGTAAAACTGGTAAGCGCGAAGCTCATTGAGAACAACCATGTCGGAAATCAATGGTACACGGAGGCCTCGGTCAACCAGAAACAACTGATGCCCGGACAATCCGTCACTCTTTCCAATTCTAAAGTGATCAAGCTTGAAGCCTACGCCGAAGAGCAGGACAAGATTCCTGATGTCGGAACGGCAAGCAAATCCGTACAAATCTCTTCGCTCAAGCAGAACACAAACAAGATCGAATTGAAGGTCACCGTCACGGAAAACCGCGGCCGTTACTCCGGTAATCAAGCCTACTGGAAATTCAGTTACGAAATAACCAGAAAGAAGTAGAATCCTTAAGCACACTTGCGCCCCACTCTCCATCCCGGCTTGATGCAGCATGATATAATGATAAAGCATCTCTTTCGTGCCCCACAGCACCATGAAGCTGCACCAAACTAAAATAAGTTGATGGAGTGTTACATAAGCATATGACAGCAAAACCACTTCGAAATATAGGCATCTTCGCCCATGTGGATGCAGGCAAAACGACAACGACGGAACACATGCTATATGAAAGCGGCGCCATTCGGGCGCTTGGAAGCGTGGATCAGGGAACCGCGCAGACGGATTCGCTGGAAGTCGAGCGTGAACGGGGAATATCCGTCCGCTCTGCGGCCACCTGCCTGGTATGGAAGGGCATCTCCTTCAATCTGGTCGATACGCCCGGCCATGTCGATTTTTTGTCCGAGGTGGAGCGTTCCATGCGGGTGATGGACGGCGCGATCCTCGTCATCTCTGCACCGGATGGTGTGCAATCCCAGACCGAAACCGTATGGCATGCGCTGCGAACCATGAGGATACCAACCCTCATATACGTCAATAAAATGGACCGCGTCGGCGTGTCCGTACCCGGCTTCATGCAGGACATCCAGCGGTTGTTATCCAGTCAGATCGTTCCCGTGCAGTCTCCCATTGGAGAAGGTGAGGAGTTCAGGGGCATCGTTCCGATCTGGGACATCGATGCTGATCGTGAGGGATGGGGCATGACGCGTAACTTGGTGATCGAAACGATGGCCGATCTGGATGATGAACTGCTCGTCCGGATCATTGAAGGCGAAGAGCCATCGACATTGGAGCTTCAGCAATTGCTGACCAAGCTAAGCCGCCAAGGGGATGCGTTTCCGGTTTGCTTCGGCTCCTCCCAGCGCGGCATCGGCATCCGCGAGCTGCTGGATGCGGCGATAGACTATCTACCTGCACCATCAGGAGAAATGTCGGAAGATCTCTCCGGCATCGTATTTAAGATTGAAAGGGATAAGCTGATGGGACGCACGGCTTTCGTCCGCCTTTATCATGGCTCCTTGAAGAACAGGGATGCCGTCACCAATCTGACCCTTGGCGTGCAGGAGAAGGTGACGCAAATCCGCAAAATGAACGGCCAGAAGTTTAACGACATCGGGCAGCTGCAGTCCGGTGATATTGCGGCGGTCTATGGACTAAGCCAATCCCGGATCGGCGATATTCTCGGCAGCTCTGTCGGCATCCCTCCCGCTCCTTCCCTCGCGGTCCCTCTTCTGACGGTTCAGGTGCAAGCGACAGACGAGGCGCGGTATCAGGATCTCGTCGAAGCGCTGCAGGAGCTGACCGAGGAGGATCCACTGCTAGGCCTGCAGTGGCTGCAGTCTGAACGTGAGCTGCATGTGAAGGTTATGGGCACGATCCAGCTCGAAATTCTCTCCAGCCTGCTGCTCACCCGCTTCGGTCTGCAGGCCAGCTTCGGCCAGCCTTCTGTTATTTACAAGGAAACGCCTGCACGATCCGGCGAGGGCTTCATCGCTTATACGATGCCCAAGCCCTGCTGGGCGATCCTCCGGTTTGCGATCGAGCCCCTGCCACGCGGCAGTGGACTTGAATACCATTCGAACGTTCGCAGCGAGGATCTGCTGACCAGCTACCAGAATGAAGTACAGCGGCGTGTACCGGAAGCCCTTCAGCAGGGTCTGCGGGGATGGGAGGTCACGGATTTGAAGGTGACGCTCACCTACGGCGAGCATCATGTGTGGCATACGCATCCACTCGACTTTGTCGTCGCCACGCCGATGGGCATCATGAACGGTCTCGCCAGCACCGGAACCACCCTGCTGGAGCCGATGCTCCGCTTCCGGATAACCGCTTCGGAGGAGTTCGGCGGGAAAATCTTAAGTGATCTGGTGCAGATGAGAGCGGAGTTTGAACCTCCATCCATCATGCATGGCAGATGCACGATTGAGGGAATCATCCCTGCGGCCACTTCGCTGGAATATCCGGTCAAGCTCCGGTCGATGACCAGCGGCAAAGGCATCATGGCCTCATCGTTCTCAGGGTACCAGGAATGCCCCGCGGACGTGCAGGCGGAACGCAAGCGCCATGGCGTAAGCCCGCTCGACCAATCGAAATATATCTTAAGCGTCCGCAGCGCATTATCGACGTAGCATGCGGCTTGTGAATCAAGAGGAACATATAAGGAGGACTCGTATGGGGAAAATTTTCGGATTCATTCTACTATGGAGACTGCTCGGAAACCCTTTTCTGGCCGTTCTTGTGTTATTGATCATCGTGTATTTGCTGGATCGCCGCTTTGTTGGCGTGTTTCCCAGCCTGACCAAGCCTTTTAAGCGGATGGGGCAAATCTCGAAGCTCCGCTCCCAGATCAGCATGAACCCGAACGACGTCTCATCCAAGCATGAGCTGGCAAGGCTTCTGATCGATCGCAAAAAGGACGCCGAAGCGCAGAAGCTGCTGGAGTCGATCGAATCGCAGTCAGAGGATTCAGCAGAATTCTGGGATGATCTCGGAACGGTACTTGTGAGACAGGGCAACATTCAACAAGGCGAAGCTTATATACTGAAAGCCCTGGAGCTGAATCCGCGGGTCAAATATGGACGGCCTTATCTCCGTCTCGCGGACGTATACAAAAACAGCGATCGTGACAAAGCCGTAGAATACGTCCATCGCTTCCAGGAAATTCAATCCTCTTCCTGCGAAGGTTACTACCTGCTGGGCATGATGTACAAATCACTCGAACGGAAGGAAGAGGCCAGGGCCGCTTTTCAGGAATCGATCGACATCTACCGTTCTCTGCCCAAGTACAAAAAGCGTCAGGAACGCAAGTGGGCCGTGCTCAGCATGATGAAGAGATAGAGTACGGGCTATCTCGCTATGGGGCCGAATCCATCGTGAGCGTGCGGTATACATCGGCGGCTTCCGACGGGGAATCCGCGGGGGCACTGATAATCCGTTGAAACTTGCTTCCTGTAGTCACACGGACCGGCAGCGGCATTTGGATCGATAGCTGCTCCATAGCTTCGTCGAAATAAACCCGGCCGATGACGTTGCGCTGCTCATGATCATAGGAAATGGCTGATTGCCCTGAAGTGAACATGCAATTCTCGTAAACCGTATCACCCAGAGTCATACGGCCTTCGAACACCTTTTCCCGCTTATTGTAAGCACCTTGAAGCTCAATCCGGGATGGAGCGGAAGCTTTCGAACCGTCCTCCATGTAGCTGTATCCTTCGAAGGTTTTGTTGATCCGGACCACGTTATGGTCCACGCCGAAAAAGTATATCAACGCTGCCGCTCCCAAAGTGAGAGCAATAATCATCCAAGCTTTTTTCAATATTTCCCTCCCTTGTCTTAGGGCCAAGCTAAAATGGAATATTTTCCATATTATTGTACAAAAAAACAGACCGCAGCGGGTCTGTTTTTTACTATGATGACGGTTTTTCATCCATCAAGCCACCGGATAGTATCCAAGCCGGTTGAGCTGTTCGGCGATCACCTTATATCCTTTGCCGTTCGGATGGAGGTGATCGAAGGACAGCAGCTCGCGCTCACGGCCATAAAACGCGAAAAAAATGTCCGCCGCCGCATAGTTGCTGCCCCAGTAGCCGTTAATGTAACGATTGAACTGCTGAACCCACTTCGTGGCCGCATCCACTTGAGGATACGGGTTATACAGCCCAACGGCCCGAATGATATAGGGCGATTTGGCGCCCTGCTTGATCTGGTTCATCGTCTGCATGATACCTGCAAAATTGGACTCGCACTGCGACAGCGCCTTGTTGAAATGCTGCGCCGCATTTTGCATAGGGGCGCTTTTGGCCGCCCGGATCAAATCATTGCCTCCGATCGAGATGGTGATCATCCTGGCTTCTTTCAGCGAACTGCGAAGCTGGGGGCTGCGCTTCAGGTTTGCAAGCAGTTCCGCGGAAGTCAGACCGTTCACGCCAAAATTCTCATAGGATACAAACTCTCCAACTCTCCGTTCCGCC
The DNA here is from genome assembly GCF_051966755.1 of Paenibacillus sp. SAFN-054. Lineage (NCBI taxonomy): Bacteria > Bacillati > Bacillota > Bacilli > Caryophanales > Paenibacillaceae > Paenibacillus > Paenibacillus sp. SAFN-054. Next base: position 256,509 of record NZ_JBQCKS010000001.1, on the reverse strand, counting down.
ATGCCCCGGTACACGGGTACAAAGCCGTTGCCCGGCATGGCTCCAAAGCCCACTGTCAGTGAGTCGCCGACTGCCGTGTAGGGAACCGCCACTTGTCCTCGCCTCCTCTTCCTTTCCCTCTACTGATTCATAACAGTATATGAATGCGGCAGGAAAGACGAAAGGGACAATGCTCATAAACAGTCGCTTGCGTTTTGAAAATGGGCAGACTGAACGCTTACCTAACGTCCTCAAGAGCGTCCAGGAAGGCTATTAATGCTGCATAACCCGATCCGTCATGAAGCTTCGTCTTGAACAAGAAGTTTGGTTGCATTTTTTCATAAAAAAAACAGCTCCCGCAGGGAAGCTGTCTCTCCTTGATTCCTTTCGCAGAACAAAATACCCCATTGCTCAGGCCTCTTCTTCATCCTCCACTTCATATACACACCGAAAACGCTCGATACCGGGGTACTGCTCCCCCAGGCTGTGAACGACAAACCCCAGGCTCCGGTAAAAATCGACCGCCTCCTCGTCCGTTTCCGCGACGACTCTTTCCGGCTTTTCATCCGTCATGATTTCCAGAATCATTCCTCTGCCGTACCCAAGCCCCCTGTTTTCCGGAATAACCGCAATATGTTGAAGGATAATCTCATTTCCCGATTTTTCGTATCCGGTCAGGCCGACGAGCAGTTCTCCGTCTTCATAGCCGACAAGCTTCCAGGCCTCATTGCTTTCGTATGCCTGAATGGTCTTCTCCACCGACTGATCGTCGGGAAAGACTGCATAGGAGAACAATTCGGCAACCTCCGGTTTGCGTATGTACGATTTAATATTTAACAGCATCACTAAGACCTCCGCTTCATCGTTGCTTGTACAACGTTTTCGTTCCGTTACTTTACCCTTTTGGGCGAATAATTTCAAGCCCATAGGCTCCAGGCATGATTGATATGCCATACTGGTATTGAAAAATCTTTGTTCATAGGCGTACACTTGGATAAGAAAATCGCTGCTTTGTTTTCATACTTTTTCAGAGAAAGAGGCATCACATCATGAGCTATATCCAGCACGGAACATCCGCTTTCCGCAACACAAGCCTGGCCTTGTTCGCGGGAGGCTTCAACACGTTTGCTATTTTATATTATACCCAGCCGCTGATGCCCGAGTTTTCCAAGGAATTCGGCATTTCCCCGGTCACTGCCAGTCTCTCGCTGTCGCTGACAACGCTGGTTCTGGCTTTCAGCATGATTATCGCAGGATCCCTGAGCGAATCCTGGGGGCGCAAGCCCATCATGGCGGTAGCCATGATCACCGCCTCTGTTTTGACGTTAATCACCGCCCTTGTGCCGAATTTCCACACCCTTCTTGTCTTCCGGATGATTCTCGGCATCGTCCTGGCCGGCCTTCCCGCTATTGCGATGGCCTACCTGGGTGAAGAGATCGCCCCAGCGAGTCTGGGCGCGGTTATGGGACTATACATCAGCGGCAATTCTATCGGGGGAATGGGAGGCAGAGTCATCACGGGCGCGCTGACCGACCTGTGGAATTGGCGGATTGCTATTGCCGCGATCGGTCTGCTCGGCCTTGTGTTCAGCTTCATCTTCATCCTGTTGCTGCCGCCCTCCCGGCATTTTGAAGCCCGTCCGCTCCGCTTCAAATCCTTGCTGGCATCGCTCGGAAACCAGTTTAAGGATCCAGGGCTCCTCATCCTGTACGCGCTCGGCTTTCTGCTCATGGGAAGCTTCGTCACGCTATACAACTATATCGGCTACCAGCTGATCGCGCCTCCCTACTCGCTGAGCCAAGCCCTCGTCGGATTTATTTTTATCGTTTACATTGCCGGAACGTTCAGTTCGACCTGGATGGGAAAAATGGCGGATAACCACGGCAGACCCCTGATGCTCCGGATCGGACTGCTCATTTTTCTCTCCGGCGCCCTGCTGACGCTGAGTCCGCTGCTGGCTGTTAAAATCACGGGCATTGTCATTTTCACCTTCGGATTTTTCGGCTCCCACTCCATTGCGAGCTCCTGGATCGGCATCCGTGCCAAGCACGAAAAGGCGCAGGCATCCTCGTTATACCTGTTCTTCTATTATGCAGGCTCCAGCGCCGGCGGCACGCTCGGCGGAACCTTCTGGAGCTCATATGGATGGCAAGGCGTGGTCAGCCTGATTGCCGGCTTCCTGATCGCCGCACTGATCTTATCTATGCTGCTCGGGCGTCTCCATCACCGAGAGGCGGCCGTGTAGCTCGTCATTGAAAAAGCAGCCCCTGTGGGCTGCTTTTTTGCTTATTGGATCTTCTGCGCAACAAAGGTGATGAGGCTGCATCTAAAATCGATATGGCGGCCGTCCTTCTCCTCTTCAATGCTCTGGGGAACCGCCTGCTTGATGAGTACGTTCCATTCTTGATAGGTTTCGTCCAAAAGTTCCATCGCCTGGGTCTGCGGAAGGTTCAGCTCGATCAAGCCCTTTGTGCTTTCGCCCGTGCTCCGGTCCACTTCCTCCACGTCGGTGCTCATCGTGATGACATGGATGCCGCCCAGCTTGGTCCCCTCTTTCATGGCTGACAGGGTACGGGTCAAGGCTTCCATGGAGGACGTGTGCTCCAGGCAGGAGCAGGCCAGGATATAGTCGTACGCATCCTCAGCGATTGTATAATGCTCCACGTCCGCCGCCTCCGCTTCGACCAGATGTTCCACGCCAAACTCCGCAGCATTGCTCCGCAGCTTCTCGATCGCATCCTCCAGCAAATCCACCCCCTTGACCTTGCTCAGGGAACCCTGCAGGCGTTCGGCGACCGGAATCGTATTGCGGCCGACACCGCAGCCCAAATCCAGTACCGACACATCCTCCTTGTGCAGGAGCAGCCGCTCCAGCATGTCCATTACGACCGGTCCCGGCTCGGACATCCAGGTACCGTCTTCAAAAATATCGTTCTCATCATAGAAACGCTGATGATAGTCGGCCTCGGACTGCCGGGCTGCTTCAAAATGCTCGTTGTTCATAAGCTCTCCTCCTGCTTTTTGGTATGGCTACTAGAGATATACCCAATTTGCAGGATCCATTAATCTAAAACGTTAAGACATCCCTATCTGACGCTTAGTCTTCCAATCAAGCCTCGTACCGCTGCATCACGATGACCGCATTATGCCCGCCAAAGCCAAAAGAGTTGGATATGGCTACGCGGACGTCTTTCTCGCGGGACGTATTCGGCACGACGTCCAGATCGCATTCGGGATCGCGTACTTCCTGATTGATCGTCGGCGGAATGCGCCCTTCCCGGATCATCTGAACCATCGCGATGGCCTGCGCACCGCCGGCAGCTCCGAACATATGGCCGAGCATCGATTTGTTCGCGGTCACCGGAATCCGGCAGGCTTCTTCCCCGAAGAGGCGCTTGATGGCCAGCATTTCGGACCGGTCGCCCACCTGCGTGCTCGTGGCATGCGCGCTGATGACGTCCACTGCGCCTGGCTTCAAGCCCGCTTCCGCGAGCGCCAGCTTCATGGCCTGGTATGCACCTCTGCCTTCCGGATGGGAAGCTACCACGTGATAGGCATCGGAGGTCGCGCCATATCCGGTCACTTCGCCCAGAATCACCGCTCCCCGTTGCTCGGCGTGAGTCAGGCTCTCCATCACGACGATGCCTGCGCCTTCCGCCATCACGAAGCCGTCCCGGCCCGCATCGAACGGGCGGCTGGCAAGCGCCGGATCGCCATCCCAGGTGGAAAGCGCCGTCGCATTGCCAAAGCTGGCCATTGAGATTTCCGTAATCGCCGCTTCGGCTCCGCCGGCGATGATGACGTCCGCGCCGCCCGAGCGGATGAGCCGGAATGCTTCGCCGATGGCCGTGTTCCCTATGGAACATGCAGTAACCGGCGAAAGGGTCGGCCCCTGGGCTCCGGTCCGGATGCTGATCATGGCCGCTGCCATGTTCGAGATCATCATCGGCACGAGCAGCGGACTGATCCGCGATGCGCCGCGGGAGCGCAGAAGTTCCGCTTGTTCCATCAAGGTCGAAATGCCCCCGATGCCGGAACCGACATAGACACCCATTCGTTCCTTATCCACCCGGTCCAAGGCGAGACCCGCATCCTGTATCGCATCCTCGGCAGCGGCCAGCGCAAATTGGCAGAACCGGTCCATGCGCCGCGCCTCCCTTTTGCCGAAACGGCCGTCCGCATCGAAGTCTCGGACCACGCCTGCCATATGCGTCTTCATCTGCGACGTATCCCATGAATCGATTGCCGAGATTCCCGACTTCCCCTGCAGCAGTGCATTCCAAAAAGCCGTTACCTCATTGCCAAGCGGCGAAACCAGACCCATTCCCGTAATGACGACTCTTTCCATAATCATCTTCCTCCTTGGACATTCCTGTATGGCATTATCTTTTCATAGCTGTTATCCTATTACAAGTTATTGTTTATCCTAGTATAATGAATACTATGCTGAAAGCTTATGTCCATACAGAAAGGAGGCTTGCATCCCTATGAACCGAGATACTCGATTACAGGCGCTATCCGCATTCCTGACTGCCCAGCGCGCCAAGATCCAGCCGGAATCCGTCGGCCTTCCGCCCGGTATCCGCAGAAGGACGCCCGGCCTGCGCAGGGAAGAGGTTGCCCAGCTCGCAGGCGTCAGCAGCACCTGGTATACTTGGCTGGAGCAAGGAAGGGACATCAACGTATCCTCCTCCGTGCTCGATTGTATCGCCTCTGCGCTGCAGCTGACCGCGGATGAACGGAAATACCTGTTCTCGCTGGCGATGGAGACACCGGCTGGCGCAGGCTTGACTTTCCAGGAGGAACCGAAGATCAGCCCTTCGCTACAGAAAATAGTGGACGAGCTGCATTACTGCCCCACGATCATCTCCGACCGGCACTGCCAGATCGTGGGATGGAACCAGGCTGCATCACATGTATTTCTTGCTTTCGACCGCATCCCGTCGGACCAGAGGAACATGATCCGTCTCCTTTTCACCCGCAAGGAATTCCGCCGTTTAGCCGTGAACTGGGAGCATTTCGTAATGGGCTTCCTCTCGATCTTCCGCTCTTATTACGGACAGTATGTGGAGGATGCATGGTACGAACGATTCCTGCAGGAAATGGAGCAGGTGGACCCGGAATTCCTGCCGCTCTGGAAACACAGCCAGGTCAGCAGCGCACCTGAAGTGGTCATCGAATTCCGGCACGCCAAAATGGGAAAAATGCTCTTTGACCTCACTTCATTGCAAGTACAAGGTCCTGCCGATCTCCGGTGCAGCGTATATACGCCTGCAGCGGGTTCTTCTACGGAAGCCAAGCTGCAACGGCTGATGAACAAATCGGACGAATGATGAAACGGATGAATGATTATTTATAACTATTGGGGATGATCATCAATGGCTTTTGGCATTAAGAGGCAGGAGCTTAACAAGTGGAAAAACGCGGTTGGGCGCGGTGAACTGGCTTTTTTGACGCATTTCTGGCTGGACCCGCGTTTTCCAGGCATGACGACCGTCACCAAGGTGGGATGTTCCGATCTCGCCCGCCTTAAGCGCTGGTGTGAGCAGCACGGACTGCCTTCCCGTTATATCCACAACCGTGACCCCTTTCCTCACTTTGACCTGATGGGTCCGAGACAAAAGGAAATTTTGCTCCGGGAAGGTCTTGAAGAACAAGTGAAGCGTTTCAGGCTATAGCCTTGCAGCATGAATAAAAACAGCCCGTTCATCCGCTTCGCTCGCGGTGATCGGGCTGTTTTCCTGATTTCAGTCGTTGACGATCCTGGCCGCATGAATCTCGAAACTTACTTAGATCGGACCGGACTTGAAGCGTTCCTCGGCAGACAGCCCGAGTTTTTTCAGCAGCTCGGCGGCCTGCCGCTTTTCCTCTATGCTAAGTCCGTCGACTGCATGGACGAGCACCTGCTGATGATGCGGGAAGATTTCTTCAAAGAACGCTTTGCCCTCATCCGTTAAGTCCGCGAAAATCACGCGGCGGTCATCCGGCGATGCCTTGCGTACGAGCAGGTTCTTTTTCTGAAGCTTGTCCGCAACGTAAGTAATGTTTCCGCTGGAGATGAGCACTTTCTCCCCGATTTTTTGCAGAGGCTGCGGGCCTTTATGGTACAGCAGATCCAGCACGCCGAATTCAGTAGTATTCAGCCCATGGCTCTGAATATCCCGGGTCGAGTGGGCTACCACCGAATTATAGGCTCGTGCGAGTACGATAAATAATTCCAGGGACATGTCGTCATTGTTCATTTTGTCTGCCATACAATAAACCTCCAAACGTACTATCTTAATGCAAAGATATCCGAAAGCTGCGCAAATGTCAATCTTACTTTCATATTTATAACGCCGTCGGAAGGTTTTTGTAACGCTTGTCCTGCCTGTTGTTACTTATCTCGCTTCCAAGATTGTTACGGTGCCGTCGCTGTGTCCGATCACGGCCCTTCTGGCCAGTCCGATGAAAAGGCCGTTATCCACCACGCCCGGCAGGTCCAGCAGCATCCGGTGCAGCTCCTTCGGATTCCCGATCACGCCAAAACGGCAGTCAGCAATGTAGTTGCCGTTGTCGGTCACATAGATTCGCTCATCCTCTGTCCGAAGCATCGGCCTTGCACCCAGTTCTTCCAGCGAAGCCAGCGTCCATTCGTTCGCAAAAGGAACGATCTCGACCGGCAGCGGGAAATGTCCGAGCTTATCCACCAGCTTGCTCTCATCGGCAATGATGATCAGTTCCTTGCTGTGGAAGGCAACGATCTTCTCCCGAAGCAGCGCACCGCCGCCGCCCTTGATCAGATGCAGATCCCGGTCCAGCTCATCCGCACCGTCAATCGTCAGATCAAGCCCATCCAGACGGTCGAACGGAATCAGCGGAATGCCCTGCTCCCGGGCAAGCTTTTCCGATGACTTCGACGTCGCCACGGCCTGGATAGACAATCCCTCCTTGGCAACCCGTTCGCCGATGCGGCGGATCGCCCAATAGGCCGTTGAACCCGTTCCGAGTCCGACGCGCATGCCGTCTTGAACATATTCCACCGCTTTTTCCGCAGCCAATTGTTTCAGATTCATTCTCTACACACTCCTCTTACGAGATTTAGTCCATCCTTAGGACGGATTATGGATCCTGCCTTCAACCTGCTATAATCAGACATAAGATGACAACTCTTGGAGGAATCAGACATGAGAACCGAAAACCAGATCAAATCCAAAATCAATGAGCTTACCCTGCAAAAAAAATCGCTGGTAACCCGCCTTGAGGCCGCCCGCCCGGAGAGCACAGTACACGATTCGCTGACGGCGCAGCTGCTGCGTTTGGAGGACATGATCACCATGCTCGAATGGGTTATGAACGAGCCTAGCGGCGGCTATCACATGTAGCCGAGAGATGGATCAGTACCCGTTCTCCCCGAGTACCTGGGCAAGCCGGGCAACAGCCGAGCTCTCCTCTTCATTCCGGACGGCTTCGTGATAAGCATTGACCTGAACGGCGGCTGCTTTAACCGCAAATTCGGAGCAGGTATGCTCCATAATCTGTACCGCATGCGAAAGCTTCAGCTCGCTGATCGTTCCGTTCACCCGGCACAGGCAGACGCGTACCGTTCCCTGCGGTTCAGGATAGACCGCCTCAAAAAGCGGTGTTATGCGTTCGGGATCATCCGCTTCAGCCTGGCGGGACACCTGTACCGTATAAGAAGAAACAGCCGGTACGGCTCCTTTGGCCTTGCGCTGCTCCGCGATGATCCTCGAATTTCTCCAGGCAAGTATACCGGCTGCTGCAAGAATCAATGCTAACAATACATATCCGATATATACTAACAACTCTTCACCCTCATCCAATTGTGCAAATATTTCGCCATCCCTATTATAGCTTCTTCAGCATATGAATATCTTCGGGTTCCATCCGGAACAGCTCTTCATCCACCTGATCGGTAATGTGACCGCCGCTTGCCCTATAGAAGTTCACTGCTGATTCCGTTTCCGTCGAGGATATGTATAGGTAAGAAGCGCCTCTTTTTCGTGCTTCCCTGCTAATCTCCTCCAGGATGCGGGTACCGATGCCCTGTCTTCGATAGGCGCGGCTGACGTACATTAAGTCCACCTGAAGCCTGTCCTGATTCCTGCCCCGTAACCGGTGTCCAAGAACGCCAAAGCCGGCAAGCGTTTCACCGTCAAAAGCGCCGAACGCCATACCTCCGCTTTGCAGTTCTTTTTCGAATCGATCAATCAGCTCCGCCTTATGGGCATCATCCCATGAGGGACACTCATGCCCGGCATCGATTTCTTCCAGCACCCCGTCGTTCATTTTGTAAATTTTATTAATCGTTTCGGATCTGTCGATATGGCGGATGAGCGCCGACTCGTCCCTAAGCATCGGTCTAATGATCATTGAATTGTACTCCTTTGCTTATTCTTGATTTTCAGCCTCCATTCAGCTTCTTATCCTCGGAAATGCGATCGTTCTTTTTTTAATAACCGGGCAGCCTCCTTCTTTTTCTTTCATTATACAAAAAAAACAGCCTGCGGCTAAAGCGCCGAGGCCGAAATAAGAAGAGAAGTCTACATGTTTACATTACCCTCTGCTTTCAAGCTTAATCTTCCAATTGGCATAAAAGCTAAAGATGGGCTGCCGGTTCCTGCTTATCGAAGACGGGAACACTCTTTTTCCTCGAAAAACGGATCTGCGGAACGGCAATGCCAACAAATATGAGGACGATGCCAAACCACTGCAGGCTGCTTACATGCTCATGCACCAGCAGCACCGAAGCGACGACGGCAGCAGGCAGCTCAGCGGCCCCGAGAATAGCGCCAGTACCTGAGCCAACCTTCGGCATGCCGATCGCGAAGAAAAGCACGGGAATCAGAATGCCGAGAACGCCGAGGAGTATCGCGTACTTCCATAAGCCCGCTCCCAGCGCACCATCCCACATAAAGGCGGGAGAAAATACGGACAGCACGATGATGCCGGAACCGGTCGTCATGAAGAAGCTTTTATTAAAAACAGGTACCGACGTGCCGACGCGTCCGCTGACAAACATGTAAAGCGCAAACGTAAACGCGGCCATCAAGCCGTACACGACACCTTTTATATTCAGCGGGCCGGAGCTCTCACCAATGACGCCTCCCGCCAGCAAGGTACCCATAATCAGGATGATAATAGATACGATTTTGCTGCGGCTCGGGAATCGGCGGTCCGCCGCCGCCTCCAGCAATACGCCGATCCAAGTGAACTGGAACAGCAGGACAACCGCGATCGAAGCGGGCAGAAGCTCGACAGCCTTGCCGTAAAATATCGACGTGCCGCTCATGGTAATTCCGACCGCGAGCAGCGAGAGCCAGCTCTTGGGCGCTACCTTTTTGCGGGAAAACATAAGCATCAGGACCAGCAGCAGCAGCCAACCAAATACATATTGGCCGCCAAGCATCTGACTGACCGTAAAGCCTTCCTTCATGCCTACCTTCATGATCGAGGACAACACGCCATAGCTGCAAGCGCCAAGCAAGATGAGCAGAGAGTATTTCAGTTTGTTCAAGTTCATTCCTCCTGATGCCAAGTTATGTGCAGCCAACCCAAAACCAAAAACCCCCTGTCTGTGAGGACAGGGGGCGAACGAAACCGATGGCCGTATATGGCCTTCGTTAAAATTTCGCCACTCGCGAACGAATCGGAGTTTAAAAGCAGGGTGCTGCACTATCTAGATGTTGATTTGAACCTTTCGAAATGACATTTTAAATTATTATCCGGAAAGCGTCAATGAGTTACGTTAACTTAATAAAGCACTCCAATAGGGATCCTAGGGGTGATGGAATGTCGCAGGCTTGTTTCCACCCACCGTCCTGCTGCTCCCAAATTCGCTGGTTGCGGCTTCCGCGGAAAGGCAAGGACAAATCCCGCAGCTCGATTTCAAATCTGCCGTCCACGATGACGTCGCAGCAATCCAGCAGCTGCTTTTGATGGCGGTCATTGGCGGATAACAGCTCTTCGAGCGTATAGCCCGTGTATGCCCATATATTTTTTCCGAGCCCTCGCAGCTCCGTCGCGATCCGGCTCATCGCCGCAGCCTGGATAAACGGGTCCCCGCCTGATAAAGTGATGTCCGTCAAAGGATTGCTGCCAGCCTCCCGAACGATGTCCATGACGGTCCGCCAGCGGCCGCTGCGCATGCTCCACGATTCCGGATTGTGACAACCCGCGCATTGATGTGGGCAGCCTGCACTGAATATGACAGTCCGCAGCCCTTGCCCGTCTACGACGCTGTCATGCACGATGTCCATGATCCATGCCCCCGCCTGATCCTTCTGCTCAGGGCAGATCGGTCCAGCCTTCATGCCATGCATCTCGTCCGCCCTCCTCCCTATTTCCCGTGCTTGAGCCTGTCTGCTTCCTCTGCGCGTTTGGCCAGATTCCATTTATCCATGTCGCCGACCAGGTAGCCCGTAATGCGGCGGATACGTTCGATTTGCCGGTCCGGCGCGCTGCAGACAGGACAATCCTGGTCTATCACTCCGCTGTATCCGCATGCCTTGCAGCGGTCCACCGGATGATTGATCGACCCGTAACCGATCTGATGCTCCGCCATGCAGCGGACGATCCGGTCAAGCGCGGCCGTATTGTGAATGACGGAGCCGTCCACCTCGACGTAGGTAATATGTCCGGCATTGCACAATTCATGGTAAGGAGCTTCAACCCGGATCTTGTCCGCGGCCGTGATCGGGTAGTACACAGGGACGTGGAACGAATTGGTGTAGTAATCCCGATCCGTGACGCCCGCAATGGTGCCAAACTGAGCGCGGTCTTGTTTCACGAATTTGCCTGCCAGCCCTTCCGCCGGCGTGGCAATCAAGGAGAAATTAAGCCCCGTTGCCTGCATTTCCCGGTCCATGCGTCCGCGCATTCTGCGAATGATCGCGAGCCCCCTGCGCTGCAGCTCAGGACTCTGCCCATGGTGCTGACCGTACAGCGCGGTTAGCGATTCCGCAAGTCCGATAAACCCGACACTAAGCGTGCCTTCGGCCAGCACGCCCGCCAGACTATCCTCGGGCCGCAGTTGTTCCCCGCCCCGCCATACCCCTTGGGAGTAAAGGAAACGGAAGCTGCCGGCCTGCCTTTCGCATTGGTACCTGTACCGGTCCATCAGCTGCTGAACCGCCATATCCATCGCCTCTTCAAGCAGGCGGTCAAAGTCTGCGGCGGTAGAAGACTGAAGGGCCAGCCGGACGATATTGATGGTGGTGAAGGACAGATTTCCGCGCCCGATCGCATTTTCATCCCCGTTCACGTTGCCCATCACCCGGGTCCTGCAGCCCATATAACACACCTCGCTTTCCCGCGTTCCCAGATCGTACATGCTGTTGAACCTGGAATCCAGGAAAGCAAAATTCGGAAACATCCGGCGTGCCGTCGTTTCCAGAGCCAGCTTGTACAAATCATAGTTCGGATCCTTCGGCTGAAAGTTCACGCCCGACTTCACCTTAAAGATTTGAATCGGAAAAATCGGCGTTTCGCCATGTCCCAGCCCCCGCTGCGTGGCGAGCAGCAGCTGCTGGACCAGCATCCTGCCGCAGCGGGAGGTATCCGTCCCGTAATTAATCGAGATGAAGGGAACCTGGCCGCCGCCGCGGGAATGCATCGAATTCGCATTATGTATGAATGCTTCGCATGCCTGATATACGTCCCGTTCGGTCATGGTCCATGCCTGCCGTTCACGGTCGAAATTACCGTCAAGAGGCAGCTCCATGAGCATGTGCAGCTTCTGTTCATACGTTTTTTGTACATACGGTGCGAGGTCTGTATCGAACATCGGAAAGGCTTGTCCGCCATGCTGCTGGTTCTGGTTCGCCTGCAAAATAATGGACGCCAGCGCGAGTGCGCTTTTGATGTCCTTCGGTTCGCGCATGTACCCGTGGCCTGTATTGAATCCTCCCTGCAGCAGCTTGCCCAGGGGAATTTGACAGCAGGTCGTCGTGCCTGCCGCATAAAAGTCAAGATCATGCGGATAAAGGATGTTGCCTTCGATCCCTCTTCTCGTTTCCGGTGACACCAAATGTTCCATGGCATATCTTTTTGCGCTTTCGCTGCCGATTTTACCCATGAGTCCCATCGGTGACTTCCCGTCCACATTGGCATTTTCCTTGAGTAAATCCGTGTTATTTGCTTTTATTAATTCCTGAATGGATAACCATAATGGGTCGGTCGAGTTCTTGCTGTGATTCATACCATGATTCCTCCCTTACTGTGTATAAACAGACGGACCTGCCGCCAATCACTATATATAGTATTGATATCGACAAAAACACACTATATATATTGTCACAGCGTAAAAAGGAATCATACGTTGCTGACTCGTTGGTCAATACATAACCATGGAAGGGAGGAACAAGGGCCCCGGCATGAAGCCGAGCCGATAACAAAGAGATTCGAGCGGATGCCCATGCATGACCCGGATCCGCAGCAGCGGCTGACCCTGCACCCTCAGAACGCTCAGAGCCCGCGCGAGCATGCCGGATGCCAGACCCCTGCCCCGGTAAGCCGGCATTACGGCAAGCGCTTCAATTGTAGGGCAGCCCGTCTCCATGCCGATGAGGCAGATGCCGATGAGCGCGCGCGTCTCCCTGTCGTACAGCAGACTGGAAGCCCGGAGGCCATCCTCGGAACTTCGGACAGCAAGCTGGCGAAGCCTACGGAGCGCAGCGGCATACGTACGTTCTTCCTGATCCGGCCCGGTTTCTTCAGACGCATGCTTAAACAGGAACAGTGCGATCTCCCGCTCCAGTCTCAGTCTCAGCTCCTGTCCCTCATGATAAGCCTCCGGCGATCGGACTTCTCCCATACTGCCTACTGACGAAGGCAAGTCTGCAGCAGCCCGCTGCATCCATCGGTAACGGTAAGGTTCAGGACGAAAGCCGGCCCGATAAAACACTTCTTCCTGGTCATCCAGAATGTCATATGCGTTGAAAGCCGGCCCCTCACCATTCAGATCCAGCTGCCGAAGCTTGCGGACAAGCATCCGGAGCCACTCGCCATCCGGACCCCAGGGAGGGATGCCGAACAGATGGCGGATTGCGCCGTGCGCGAGGGCCACACCGCCGATCAGGCTGTCTTCAGCCTCCAGCCAATAAGTCATGTATTCGTCAGGAAGAAGCGAATACGAATCGGCTTGGCGGTCAAAGCCGACGGCTGCCTGATTATAATAAATGGAGAAGTACCTCCTCCACTCCACCGGGTCTGCCCTGCGCAGGCGGAGGGAAGCGCCCAGATCGAGCTGTCGTACATCGGCCAGCGGATTCTTTCCTTTCATGCCGTTTCTCCCTTCGTCCCAATCACTTGCTTCTCTTCCAGTTTACGATCCGGCTGTACATTTTCATGCCAGAAAGGACCGGATATTCTCCGGATATTTGTCCATTCATACTTTACATAACGAAAAAAAGAATGTCCCTCTCGGTCCCAAATCCGGACCCCGGAAACATCCCTGGATGTTATTACTCAGCTTTACTCAAGCGTACTGCGCTTTCGTTCAATCAACCAACAATCGCGGTAGGCGCCTTCATGCCATTCCCGCTGCGGGAGCAGCTTTAACTTCACGAAACCGCATTTCTCATACACGCGGATCGCACGAGCGTTCCACGTCTGAGGATCCATGACGATCCGGTCGGCGTGCAAGTGATCCAGCAAATAAGCCGCCATCGACTGCACCAGAAGTGTTCCGATGCCCCGGTCCCAATAGCCCGGCTCACCGATAAACTGGTCCATGCCGAAGATTCGTTCCTCTGCCGCGTAACCGTACAGCTCCCGCTCCTCGTCGTCGATCTCATAATACTGGATGTAGCCAATCGGCTGATGGTGATACATGACGATACAGCGGATCGAATCGCTTTCCTCAAGGTAAAAGCTCTCGTACACCCGCTTCAGATCATGGGGCTGGTCGCGTCCTTCATAAAATTCAAGCACGCGCGGATCGCTCAGCCACTTCGCCAGAAGAGCAGCATCGTCCTTCTCCAAAGATCTGACCTGCAGATCCCCCTTACAGAAAAGGATCATCCTTTGCCCTCTATGTATGCGCGAATCTGCCCCATATGATGCCGGTCATGCTCGTAAAAATCAAGCAGGTACTCGTCAACGGACATGACATCTCCATGCTTGTGGCCGTACTCTGCTTCCGGAATGCTCTGCAGCACGTCCAGCAGTTCTCCGCGCACCTCCACCGTCTGCCGAATCAGCTCCTCTTTGCTTTGGGTGAGCCCATACACCGCAGCATCACGATTGAACTCGTCGAAATCCAGTTTTTTTAACGTCAAAGGCTGATGCGCGGCCATCGGCCGTATGGCATGCTCCAGAAAATATTTGTCCCACAGCATCATATGGCTGATGATGTCGCGCGGAGCCCATTTGCCCACGGCAATGGAACCATTCCAATGCTCCTCCGGCAAACGCTTCAGTATCTCGGAAAAGGCGATCAATTCCGCGAAGGCTTCCAGCTTTTCCTGCTTCGTTTTCATTGGCTACTCTCCTTTGCGCACTTCCTTATGGTATAAATTCCTTCCTGATCATACCATTTTCAGCATCGCCATGACAAGAACATTCGTTCGCTTGTCATTCATCATTCCTTACCAACTCCTGCAGTTGCCTGTATGCCTCATGCGTGCCCATGTCATAGCTAGCACCCTCTGCGAAATAGGCCTTTATTTCTTTTCTTCTGGACAGCCATTCCGGAAAATGACCGGGTGCGTCGGGCTGATGACCGGCCTCCAAATATTCCCCGAACAAGGGCAGCGTATCTTTCCGGTACAGGTACACCGCAAACACGCCGATATCCGTTTTGGGCTGCTGGGGTTTTTCTTCAAAGGAGAGGACGCCGCCGGATTCATCGAGCTCGACCACCCCGACTCTTTTGAGCTCCTCCGCATCCTTCAGATGCTGAACCAGAATGCAATCGGTCTGCTGTTCCTGGAAAAAAGACACATAAGAGCTCAGATCAAACGTGAATACGTTGTCTCCGGCACATACGAGCAGATCCTCATCGATGCCCTCTTGATCGATCGCAAACCGGATATCGCCAATCGCTCCAAGCCGGTTGTCTTCGGTTGTGGAGCCATCTTGAATGATCTTGACGGGCTTCTGAAAAGACCGGGAGAACGCCCATCTTTCAAAAGCAGCATAAAATTTCAAATTCGATACAATGATGACTTCCGTAATGGCAGGCACTTCCTCCATTTTACGGATAATCAGGTCCATAATCGTGCCATTGCCTAAAGGGAGCAGGGATTTCGGCATGTTCCGGGTCAGCGGATACAGTCTTGTCGCATAACCCGCGGCCAGGATGAGTGCTTTCATAATCAGCCTCCTGTCAATCGATCTCCTGTCCCTAGTATAGCTTGAATTACAACAGCAGGCTTCTTTTTCTGAACATAATGACCCCTGCGGCGAACCCTGCCAGGCCTACAGCCAGCAAAATCGCGCATGTCGGTACCCATTCCACCGTACCTTTTACGATGCCTGCCGTATTGAACAGGGAGAACAGGGAAATATGCTGCATCCATGAGAGTTTATCAGTGATTTTTCCTACAAGATTCAGGCTGAAGAAACCGAACACGATGATCCCCGACAGACCCAGCGCCCTTTTCTCGTCGTTCGAAACCGCCGATATGAAGAAGCTGATGCCGCACACGGCGAAGAATAGCAGAAAAGCGCCTACATTGAGGAGCAAGTAGCTTTTTGAATCAAAGTCCTTTAAGTCCCCGATAAACCAGGCATACCCTCCGTAGCCGGCCAATGTCGTGATTGCCGTAATGAAGAGCAAGCCCGTCAGCAGTACGAGCGCTTGCGTCAAAGCCACCTTGAAACGGGTTGTCGGGGCGGCCAGCAAATACGCCATCGAGCCTTGATCCACGAGACGCGCCATAAGCTGGGTCGAAGCCGTGATGCTGAATATGGAAAGAATGAGCACGAACAGCAGGCCATAATACTCACCCGATATAAAAGCATCGACGCTGCCGAACCCGTTTTCCAGTCCGAACGCCTTGCTGATCCCTTCCGGCATCGATTGAATGAGGGAATTCAGGCTTTCCGATTGCGTCGCCATGCTGGGATAAATCCAGAACATGAGCAGTATATAAAAGGCCGATCCGAACGCATAACTCGTCATCGTCTGCAAATGATTCCACATCATTTGGCGATATAATGGCATATTCATGTCATTCTCTTCCTTCCCGGTCGTAATAATCCATAAAAATATCCTCCAGGTTCTGTGAAAACACGTCGATGCCGCGAATAGGGTATTTGGCAGTCTCCTGTATAAAACGGTTGTAGTCGCCCTGAACCGAAACACGCACCTTGTGTCCCTGACAGGAATCAACCTTCATCAGACCGCTTTGAAGAAACGCGTCACGGTCCGCTTCATGCTCGAACGTGACCTCAAAAAGCTTCCGCTGGACAACCTGCAGCTCGTGAATGTTTTTGACGGCCATGATTCTGCCGTCCTTGATGATGGCTGCCCGGTCACATGTTCGCTCAATCTCCGCGAAGCTGTGCGACGACATCAGGAAGGTCGTTCCTTTCGCCTTCTCTTCAAGAACCAGCTCAATAAACACCTTCTGCATCAGCGGGTCCAGGCCTGACGTTGGCTCATCCAGAATAATCACCTCGGGCTCATGCATGAACGCAGCGACGATGCCGACCTTCTGCTTCATGCCTTTGGACATTTTGCGGATGGGCGTCTGGTCATCGAACTGCAGTCTTTTCACGAGCTCGGCACGCCGCTGTTCGTTTATGCCTCCCCGCAGGCTGGACATGAAGTCCAAGAACCCTTTTCCGCTCATCCCTTCCATAAATGCGATCTCTCCCGGAAGGTATCCGATCCGCTTTTGAAAGCTTCCCTGATCCTTCCAGGTGTCGTATCCGCCGATCCGAACATAGCCTTTCTCCGGCTTCATGAAACCCATGATGTGGCGGATTGTCGTGGACTTGCCGGCGCCGTTCGGGCCGAGAAATCCGAACACTTCGCCCTTCTCCACGGTGAACGAGACATCATGAATTCCTTTGCCTCCCGGAAATATCTTGGTTACATGCGAAACTGTGAGCATGGTGTGAACCTCCCGCTTGGGACATAATTATGAAATAATTGACCCAGTATATTTCATAACCAGATCATACGTCGGCGCATCCTCATCGTCAATAGAAATATGAAATATTAATGTGCTATAATTTCATTATTAGTCGGCAGTGGCCGAGAGACGGAGTTGACATCCAAGCATGAACGGTTTCGAACGAAGGGCCCAACTAATCAAGAACAGAATCAAGGAGAGGACACTGGGCATGCTTTCCGCCTGCAGTCCCAAACAAATTCGTATCGCGGATATCGCCGTGGAAGCCGGCGTGTCCCAAGTGACCATATACAATTATTTCGGCAGCAAGGAAGCCTTGATCAGAGAAGTGTTCCGGGATTATCTGGAAAGCACGATGGAGGAATTCGAAGCCTTGATCCATGGCGAGGGCACGCTGAAGGAAAAGATCGAGTACATCGTTTTTCAGAAGAAGAAAACCTCGCACTCCTTTCACCCTTCCGCGATCTCCGAGCTGATGAAGGAGGATCCCGAAATACGGGATTTCGTCCAACAAAATTACGAGCAGCGCAGCGTGCCGATGGTCGTTGATCTGGTTACCAAGAGCAAGGCCAAAGGAGAAATATCGGATCACATTTCCGTCGAAACCGTGATCTTATATTTGAACATGCTCAACGATTCCTCCCATCGCCTGCTGGAATCTACCCAATATGGCGAAAACCAGGATAAGCTTATCGAGGAAATGGTCGAGGTGTTTTTTTATGGCATTTGTGGCGAAGGGCCCCAAAAGTGATTAACAGCACGGTAAAACTATGTTAATTTAGTATTTTCATTGTGTAAAAAAACTTATATAGTAGTGGTTGGCACAACTATAGGAAATTATTAACGGAGGATGTGAAAGAAGTCGGTATGAAAGACTTATATCTGCGCACACCGAAACCAAAGACTCCCTTCATCGGAATCTTTATACTGCTGCTGTTAAAGCTGCAGCTTTTACGCTACTTTTTCTTCGGCGACATCATGTGGAGCCGTGTGGCGGCAGATGCCGCCTCTGTGCTGGTGCTGCTCGCGCTGATCGAACTGGTGACGCCATCCAAGGCCAAAGGAATCGTGTATTATATTTTCAATGTGCTCTGCTCATTCATCTTTTTTGCATCGGCCCTGTATTTCCAGCACTTTAACACTCTGCCGACCTATACAGCCCTATCTGAGCTTAAGCAAGTCGCTGGAATCAAGGATAGCGTGCAGTCCACGATCGAACCGGCTAATTACCTGTTTTTCGTTGACGTCATCGTAATCGCGGTGGTTTGGATCGTCGGCAAGCTGATGAAACGGCATCCGAGCATGTCGACGCCGCTTCGCAAAAGATGGCCGGCCGTGATCGGCATCGTCGCCTTGGCCGTGTCCGTGTTCTTTATCCGGCAGGACCGCACCATCGCGAACGAGGTGCTGCAGGCTGAGCATCTGGGGTTCTTCAATTACCAGGTGGCCGCCGGCATCAAAGCCAAAGAGGAAGCTGAGGTCATTGCCAAGGGCGACATCAAGGAAACCGTGAACAAGATTAATTTGACGGAAGAACAATTCAAATACCAGAACAACCCGCAGCAGCAGGCCAAGTTATTCGGAGCGGCCAAGGGCAAGAACGTCATTGTCATCCAGATGGAGGCATTTCAGAATTTTCCGATCCACCTCTCGTTGGGTCAACAGGAACTGACGCCTGTGCTGAACAAACTGGCTAAAGACGGCTTCTATTTCCCAAAAGTATTTCAGCAAATCGGCCAGGGCAATACCTCCGATGCGGAGTTTATGAGCAATACGTCCATTTACCCGACCGCCGCTGTTGCCATGTCGACCGGGTATGGGGACCGGGTGCTGCCAAGCATGCCGCGCCTGCTTGAAAAATACGGCTATGAAGCCGACACGTTCCATGTTAACGACGTCAAATTCTGGGATCGGGACGATCTGTACCCGGCTTTGAATTTTACCCATTATTACGACAAGCCGAATTACAAAAACGATCATTTCAATGAATTTGGCGCTTCTGATGAGGAACTTTACAAATTCGGAATCCAGACGCTGTCCAAGCTGCATGAACAGAACAAGCCGTTTTATGCGCAGTTCGTGACGGTTTCCAGCCATTTTCCTTTTAAAATCCCGGAAGACCGCATGAAGATTACCCTTCCTGCCGATCTGAAGGGAACGCAGCTCGGAAATTACCTGGCCGCGATCAATTACACAGACTATGCCATCGGAACCTTGATTGATCAGCTGAAGCAAAACGGGATGTGGGAGGATACGGTGCTGGTCATTTACGGAGACCACTTCGGCCTGCAGCCGCAGGATAATGATCCAGGCATGATCAACAAGGCGCTTGGCATCAAATACGACCCGCGCGTAACCCGCTTCAACATTCCACTGCTGATCCACGTACCGGGCGTACCTGGGCAAGAAGTGAAGCAGGTCGGAGGCCAAGTAGATATTTTGCCTACGCTGGCCAACCTCCTGGGCGTATCGCTGAAGGATGAGAATTTCACGGCATTCGGCCATGATTTGCTCAACATTGACAACAATATCGTGGGCAGCCGTTATTACCTGCCTACCGGGTCCTTCTTCAACAACGAGATTATGTACATTCCGGGCAAAACGTTTGAAGAAGGCAGTGCGATTAACCTTGAAACGCTGGAACCGGTCACGGATTTTGCCAAGTATAAAAAAGACTATGACTACAACCTGGCTCAGATGAAGCTTTCCGACGAATACGTTAAACTTCTGCCGAAACGCTGATCCGTTGCCACACAAAAACCTCAAGCTTCCCATTCCGGGATGCTTGAGGTTTTTGGTGTACAGCAAGAGGCTGTCTCCTTCAACTGGTCAGCCAGTTCACCGGGACAGCCTCACTTGGGTCCTGTACGTCATCGCATGTATCCTTACGCCTCATTCGCAACAATGAGTTCAAGATTTTTTTCGCGGAGCAGCCTCGCCGCCGCTGCATCGATCTGTCCGTCGGTAATGACCGCGTCGATGTCTTCCCATCCGGCCACATGAGTAAAAGCCTGCACCCCGATCTTGCTCGCATCCGCCAAAATGTATACATTCGCGGCCTGTTTGATCAGTTTATGCTTGACCATCGCCTGGAGTTCGTTCGACTCACTGATCCCCCGCTCGGGATGTACGCCTTTGCAGGATATGAAAGCTTTCTCCACGTAATAAGCTTCCAGGCTGCGTTCGGCCATCGGCCCTACATAGGAGAGCGATCTAGCGGCCAGGATGCCGCCGGTGGAGATGACCTCAATCTTCTCCTTGGAGGATAACTCCAAGGCCACCTTAATGGAATTGGTCAACACCGTCAGAGGGATATCCGGCAAGATCGATGCCATGTACCATGCCGTTGAGCTGGCATCCAGCGCTATCCGGTCATACGGCTCGATGAGGGCGACCGCTGCTCTCGCAATCCGCTTCTTCTCCTCCTGATGCATGACTTCCCGTTCAAAATAAGGCGTTTCCGCCTGGGCTTCCTTCACGCTGACGGCACCGCCATGGCTGCGTCGGACCTTGCCCTGCTGCTCCAGGCGGTCGAGGTCGCGGCGGATCGTTTCCTCCGTCACGCCGCACAGCTCGCTCAGCTCCGAGACGCGGATGCTTCCCCGATCGTTTACGAGCGTCACGATTTTATCGTATCTTTCCGCAACTAACATAGCTACCCTCTTTCGTCGCCGGGCTGATGCCGGCTGGTATATGATAATTATAAAGAAAATAATTATCGCAGTAAATCAAAGGAGATAGACCGCCTTTCAATGTAACTTTCTTTGCGATAACAGGAAGAATTTTCATTGGCGCTTTCTCATCCTGTTATCTAAAGAAAAAATTTTATCGACGTAAATTCTGGGGTGCAAGACCGCGTCCCCTCCCCGATTAAAAGAGCCCGCCGGATCAGCGGCAGGCGCATAAAACACAGCGGGCGGCGGGTTTATCCCACGATCAGCGCATAAGCCACGCCCGGACCGTGAACGCCGATGGTCAGGTCGTTCTCGATGTCCGAGGATCGGCTCGGACCGGAGATGAAATGCACGCCTGCGGGGAATTGTTCGCCGGGAACCGAGGCTATGCGGCTCATGACCTCCCCAAGGCGCGTATGCATGCGTTCCGCCGGAATGACGGCAATCAGTATGTTCGGAAGCAGCGAAACGGAGCGCCCTTTCTCTGTGGACGAAGTCACGACGATGGAGCCGGTATATGCGACCGCGAAATCGGCAAGCACGATGCCGGCATCGGCCTTCTCCGCGGTTCGAAGAGACGCGTCCGCATCCAGACCGTTCCACGCATCATGCCGCAGCCCGGGAAGAAGTACTTCAAGACCGAGCTGTTCCAGCTCGGGGAGGTTTTGCCGAACCGTAGATGCCGCATTCAGTTCCCCGAGAATTCGGCTGATCATGCCCGGTAAATCCGTCATGGCAGCAGCCCTTTCGGCAAATCCCCCCGCAGCCTGCCAATTGCTCATGAATCGGGCGATCTGCTCCTCACGGCCCAGCTCGTAAGCCGTCCAGAAATCGGGCGCACCCCGGAACGGATGCGCCGGCTGCGGGCTGACGGCAGAGCGTCCGAGCCGACCGGCAATGTTGCCGATAAACTGCTTTTGCGCTGCCTCCGATTCTCTTCTCAGCTTTGAAAGAAATTCCGGATCGGATGTGTTCATGCGTGTTCTCCTCCCTTCCTGCGCGACTGAACGATTTCTTCCATGCGCGATTTCATCGCCTCCGGCATCGGCCGCATAGCCTTATCCGCTTCGGCGGACAGAGATGGCCACTGTTCCCGGAACGAGCGCTTCGGCATCGCCGGAATGTAGCGATTGGCCGTCCAGCCGCCGAGCGGGCCGATCTTCGAGCGGATATAACCCTCCCGCACCAGCAGCTTCTGGCCGATTTGACCTGCCTTGATCGCCTGCCGGAACCGTTTATGACTGCCCATCAGCATTTTGAAGCCCTTCATGGCCATTTTTTCGCCGGAAGCCGTGAAACCGCGCTCTACCTTGCGATTGCGCAAATACACAAGCATGTCATGCAGCGGAATTTTTACCGGGCAGGCCTCGTAACAGGCACCGCAAAGACTGGAAGCGTTGGCGATGTCATGCCATTCCTGCGTATTTTTATTCAATGCCGGCGTCAGCACCGCCCCGATCGGGCCGCTGTACGTTCCGGGATAGGAGTGTCCTCCGATATGCCGGTACACCGGACAGGCATTCAGGCAAGCCCCGCAGCGGATGCAGTTCAGGAGCTCCTGGAAGTCCGGATCACCCAGCTGCAGCGACCTTCCGTTATCGACAATGATCACGTGCATTTCTTCCGGACCGTCACCGTCCTGTGTACGTCTCGGACCGGTAATCCCCGACATGTAAACCGTCAGCTTCTGCCCGGTTGCCGACCTTGGCAGCAGCGTCGCCATGACCTCCAGGTCATCCCAGGACGGGATCAGACGCTCCATGCCCATCAGTGTGATTTGCGTCTTCGGTACCGTACTCACCATGCGGGCGTTGCCCTCATTTTCAAATATGACGACGCTTCCCGTTTCCGCAATGCCGAAATTGCAGCCGGTCAGCCCGATGTCTGCTTCAAGAAACTTGTCGCGCAGCTTGCGTCTGGCGAAGCCCGCCAGGATTTTGGTCTCCGGCGGCAGAGTCTCCCCGGCTTCCTTGGACAACAGCTCGGCAATCTGGTAGCGATTCTTATGGATGGCCGGTATGATAATGTGTGACGGCGGCTCATTGGCAAGCTGGATGATGTATTCGCCGAGGTCGCTCTCGATCGACTCGATCCCGAGATGCTCGAAGGCCTCATTGATATGAACCTCTTCCGACACCATCGATTTTGATTTCACGACGGACTTGGCTCCCCGATGCTTGGCGATTTCCACCGCGATCCGGGCGGCATCCTTCGCTTCGGGCGCAAAATGGACATGTACGCCCTGCGCGCGGGCATTTTCGATAAATTGGCTTAAGTAATAATCGAGATGCGCGATGGTGTGAAGGCGGATCTGCCTGCCCCGCTCCCGCCATTCCTCCCAGTTGCCGTGCTCCGCGGTCGCCGCCTTTTTGCCGTTTTTCAGCTTTTCCGTTGTGAACTTGACGGCATCAATCAGAAATTCATCTTTCAGCGCCGACTTGGCGCGCTCCTTGACGTTAGACCCCTGCGGTTTGCTCACGGTTCTTCACCCCCTCGTACAGCAGCTCGGCCAAATGCATCACGCGGACCGGCTTGCCTTGGAATTTCAGGTTGCCGCCGATATTGAGCAGACAGCCCATGTCCAGGCCGACAAGCACTTCCGCTTCGGTTTCCAGCACGTGCTGGCTTTTTTCCTCCACCATCGCCCCTGAAATTTCGCTCATTTTGATGGCGAATGTACCGCCAAAGCCGCAGCAGTCCTCGGCGTAGGGAAGCGGAATAAATTCCATCCCCTCCACATGGCTCATCAGCTGGCTCGGCTCTTCCTTAATGCCCAATAGCCTCGTGCCGTGACAAGAAGGATGATAGGTAACCTTATGCGGAAAATAAGCCCCGACATCCGTTACGCCAAGCACCTTCACGAGGAATTGGGTGAATTCGTAGGTTTTATCTATCAGACGCCGGCTCTTTTCGAGCAGGACGGCATCCTGTTCAAACAGCTTGGGGTAATAATGATGAATCATTCCCGTACAGGAGCCCGACGGAACGATGACAAAGTCACTGTCATCAAACACTTCCAAAATGGTCTTGGCTGAAGCTCTCGCCTCATCCCAATAACCGCTGTTAAAAGCCGGCTGCCCGCAGCAGGTCTGAACTTCGGGAAAATGAAGCCGGACGCCGTACCGGGCAAGAAGCTGGGCCATCGCCTCGCCGATCGGCGGAAACAGCGCATCACTGATGCAGGTAATAAAGAGCGATACTTTCATCGCATGCTTCTCCTCCTTTGGCCTTCAATAGAAGAAATCAATCCCCAATCATGCGTGATGACGGGGATTGATGCTTTTCTGGATAAATGGATGATTACAAGTACATCCTATCGGGAATTAACGCGTGAATGCTGCCGGTACGCCGCCGTCGATTGTCAGCATGCAGCCCGTCGTTTTTTCGGCTTTGGAGGAAGCAAAGAAGGCGATTCCTTCCGCTACGTCCTTCGGATAAATGTTCACGAGCAGCGTCGTTCTCTTGCGGTAGTGCTCCTCCAGCTGATCCGGCTCGATGCCGTAGGCAGCCGCGCGCTCGTTGCGCCAGCCGGAATTCCAGATCGCCGAGCCCTGCAGGATCGCATCGGGCATAATCGTGTTGACGCGGATGCCATGCTCCCCGCCTTCCGCCGCGATGCAGCGCGCAAGATGTGCTTCAAGCGCTTTGACGGAGCTGTATGCCGTCACGTTCTTGCCGGCGTACACCGAGTTTTTGGAAGCGACGAAAATCATGCTGCCTCCAAGGCGCTGCTCTTTCATCTGCTTGAACGCTTCCCGGGCTACAAGGAAATATCCCGTTCCCAGCACGTTCATGTTCAGGTTCCATTCCTTCAGCGAAGTCTCATCGAACGGACTCGAGGTTGCAAGGCCTGCGTTGTTCACGATAATGTCAACGCCGCCGTAGGTTAAGGCCGTTTCGCCCAGGGCTGCGATAACCATCTCTTCGCTCGTCACGTCCATTTTGACAGCCTTTGCCCGGCCTTCTCCGTACTGCGCATTAATTTCGGCGGCTACCTTCTCGGCGCCTTCCAAATTCAGGTCGGCCAATACGACATGAGCTCCTTCGGATACGAACCGGCGGGCCGTTTCGCTGCCGATGCCGCCTGCACCGCCGGTAATGAAGGCGATTTTGCGGGAAAACTCCGCTTCGGCAGGAGCCAGGGTCAGCTTGTAAAGCTCGAGCGGCCAGTACTCCACGTTATAGGATTCATTTTCATTCAAGGATACGAATTTACCCAGTGCTGTCGTTCCTTTCATAACGGCGATTGCCCGGTGGTACAGCGCTCCGCTGACGCCTGCCATCGCGATGCTTTTCCCTGTATTCACCATGCCGATGCCCGGAATCAGAATGACGCGGGGAGCAGCTTCGAACATGACGTCGCCCTCGTGCTTGTTGCGGTCGAAGTATGCTTTATATTCTTCTTTGTAGGCTTCAATGCCTTCGCGCACAGCCTGCTTGAGCGACTCGGCTCCATCCGGGGAAGGTGTCCAGTCCACGAACAACGGCGTACGCTTGGTATGGACCAGATGGTCCGGGCAGGCAGCGCCGACCTGGGAAAGATCCTTCGCATCCTTGCTGTTCACGAATTGAAGCACGTCTTCACTGCCGTCATACGTACAAATCATTTTTTTGACGTCGCTGACCGCACCGCGAATGACAGGCATCACGGCAGCCAGGATCGCTTTGCGCGAATCCTCTGCGAGCGCTTCCACTTGGCTGCCGCCGAATACTTTAGACTCTTCGGTATGCTCCTTAATATATTGTTCGGCCTTCGAAATCATGGCAATCGTCTGGTTATAGCACGCTTCAGAGGTTTCGCCCCATGTCACGAGACCATGCTTTTCCATCAGCACGAGCTGCGCGTTCGGGTTGTTTTTGACGCCTTCGGCAATCTTTTTGGACAATGTAAAGCCCGGACGGATGTATGGCACCCAAACGAAGGTGTCGCCATAAATCTCTTTGGCGATCTCTTTGCCGTTATCGGCGCAGCAGAGGCTGATAATCGCATCCGGATGCGTATGGTCCACATGAGGATAAGGCAGGAATGCATGCAAAAGCGTTTCAATGGATGCTCTTGGATGCTTGCTGTCCATCATGCAGTGCGAAAGATAAGCCACCATCTCCTCGTCCGGCATTTCATCCCGCTCGATCAGCGGCTTGATATCTTCCAGACGAAGCCCCGTAAAATGCTGCGCTTTCATCGTCGCGAGGTCCGAACCGCTGCCTTTGACCCACATCACTTCAACATCGCGACCGCGGAAATCCTTCTCGACCGTTTTAAGCGACGTGTTGCCGCCGCCCCAGTTGCAGACGCTGCGGTCGCTGCCGATCAGATTTGAGCGGTACACCAATTGATCGACTCCTGCTTGCTGCTTGGATGCTTCTTCGTGATTCCACCGGCTTTGTACCATGAATGAATTGCCTCCCATATCGTTTGTTTTGATTTGTTTTCATTTGTTTTTATTTGAATTGACTTGATTATAGCAGATAAGTTTTTGTTTTTACACCCATTTGTTAAAATTTTAAAATAAACAAAAAGAACGCCATAGTCGGCGTTCTGAAAATTAAGAAGAAGCAGGATTAAACTTCTGCTCATTTTATTGTTCTGGTTCATTCCTGCGGACCGATCAATTGCTTGGATGTCCCTCCCCTTGGAACAACGAAAGACACATTTAAAGGGGCAGCCCGCCAGCGGGCGCTTCCGGCGGCAGGTCCACTGCGGCAACGAAAACGGAATCATTGGGCGGTCGATGCTGTCATGTACTGCATATTTATTATTTTCACCGCTTTAACGCCTCTCTTGCATGGGCTCACTTTAGCGAACTTTCGGCCAAGGAGCTTGGGGCGGCGTTTCATCCTCGCGCGAACATGCGGAACATGAAACAATGGCGCAAGGGCAGGGACATCCCTAAATTGTATTCAAATGGACGGCGCCGCATGACAGTAAATTCCCCCGCAGATCAACGGGCTTTAGCCCGTTTTCTCATGATGCCTGACTGCGGCTTGGTGTGATGTTCGGTAGGTTCATCCGTTTTATTCTCTTCAGGTTTTACCGCAAACAGCGTCAGAAGGCCCCCGATGGCTCCGACCACCGCCATGACACCGAACAGGACCCAGTGATTCGTTTTCATTAGCAGCGAAACGGCTGGTGGCCCCAGTGAAACGCCGATGAAACGCATACTGCTGTACAGGGAAGTAATGGTCCCCCTTTGCTTCTGCTCGATTCCTTCTGTAATCAAAGCATCCGTGCAAGGAAGCGCCGTTCCGATCCCTGCACCGCACAGCGAAAAAAAAGTGACCACGAAATAAATTTGGCTGCTGAATCCAGTTATGACAAGACAAACCGTAGAGAGCGCCATTCCGGCAAAGCCGGTCCATTTCATCCGTTTCTTGCTTTTGCCGATGACTTTGCCCGCGATGAAGGATGCGAGACAGAGCACGGCCAGTGGAATGGCAAGCACCAATCCCTTAACCACACCGTGCAGGCCGTACTTGCTCTCAAGCGTTTCGGACAAGTAAAACAGGACACCGAATAAAATGAACATGCTGATTCCGCCGACGGCAAAGATTGCATAAAGCCATCTGCCCTTTTCACGGAGTATGCTTTTGGTATCTGACAGGAACTGCTTGATGGAGTGGTCCTCATCCTGTTTCTTCTTCGGTTCTTTGACGAAAAACAGGACAAGCAGCATAGAAATGATGCACAGCACCGGTATGCTCAGAAAAGGCAAATACCACAGCCAAATAGCCAACGCAGCACCGAGTATGGGGCTGAGCACTTTACCGAATGTATTGGAAGTCTCGATAATTCCAAGGCTTTTGCTGACGTCATCTTCATTCTTGAACATATCCCCGACCAGAGGGAGTACGATCGGGAAAGCACCGGCCGCGCCGATGCCCTGCAAAAACCGGCCTCCCAGAATGATCCAGTAGGCGGTAATGCCGTCCGTCATCCAAGCTCCCACTCCGGCTAGTGCTCCGCCGACGGCGGCAATGATCAGACTCGGAATGATGACGATTTTTCGTCCGAAGCGATCGGATAAATAGCCTGCAATAGGTATTAACAGAATGGCTACCACCGCATAAACGGTGATGAGCATGCTGACCTGAAACGCGCTCACATGGAGCTGCTTCGAGATTTGCGGCAAAATGGGAATCAGCATGGAATTGCCCAGCGTCATGATCAAGGGAATCGATGCAAGCGCCACTAAGTCCCACTTCTTGTCTTCCATGACAAAACCACCTTTACGTTCGTTAATAACTCGTTATAGTGTGGTTTGTTTTGCGCGCAACTATGCAGACCTTTTATCGGTCAACCGCTATGTGCTTATTTCAGTACGATACGCAGAGCCGAAGTGCCCTGATCAGGAATGATTCGGCTGCCCAGCTCGCTGGCTTCCGCCTTGCCGCCCATCACCGATCCGACTTCCGCAATGCCTCTCAGGATAAGGGACCACTCCTTGTCACTTCCCCGGGTTTCCAGTTCAATCACATTTCCGCTTCGGAATGCGGATGCTGTCATTTCCTTCTCGCCCTTCAAGTTGACAATGTCTGCTGCCGCTTCTCTCCCTTCCGCAAGCTCGAACAAGTGAAATACCACACGGTCCGCATAATCATAATCGGTGCGGCTGTCTTCATGGCCGACCGCGATCAGGCTGCCGGGCTTGATCATCATCGGCAGTGTCATATAACCATGCTGCTCCCGGTGCCATCTCCCGCCTTCCCGCACCTCATTGGTAAGGAAGTTGGTCCAGGTTCCTTCCGGCAAATAGTACTCCACATCGCCTTCCGGATTAAATATCGGAGCGACGAGGACGGAGTCCCCGAGCATATACTGCGTATCCAGCACGGCACAAGTCCGGTCTTCGGGGAATTCAAGCATCATGGCGCGCATCATCGGCAGGCCCAATACGGTTGACTCCACTGCGGAGTTAAAAAGATAAGGCATCAGGCTGCATTTGAGCTTGGTGAATGTGCGCACGACGTCAACTGCCTCTTCGTCGAACAGCCAAGGCACCCGGTAGGAAGTGCTTCCATGCAGACGGCTATGAGATGACAGCAGACCGAACTGCACCCACCGTTTATAAATGTCCGGCGGAGCCGTGTTCTCGAAACCGCTGATATCATGACTCCAGAAGCCGAAGCCCGACAGTCCGAGCGACAATCCGCCGCGGAGCGTTTCAGCCATCGATTCATAGGTCGCAGAACAATCTCCGCCCCAATGCACGGGGAACTGCTGGCCGCCAACGGTCGCCGAGCGGGCAAACAAGGCAGCTTCGCCTTGGCCCAGCCGTTCTTCCAGCACCTCGAATACGGCTTTATTGTAAAGGAACGTATAGTAGTTGTGCATTTTTTGAGGGTCCGAACCGTCATGATAAACGACGTCCGTCGGAATTCTTTCGCCGAAATCCGTCTTGAAGCAGTCCACTCCCTGATCGATCAAGGTCGCAAGCTTGCTCTTGTACCAAGCGACCGCATCAGGGTTCGTGAAATCGACAAGTGCCATTCCCGCCTGCCATAGATCCCATTGCCAAATGCTGCCGTCCTCCGTTCTGACCAAATAACCATGCTCCATCCCCTCATCGAACAGAATCGATTTCTCGGCAATATACGGATTGATCCAGGCGCATATCTTGAGCCCCTTCGCTTTCAGGCGCTGCAGCATGCCTTCAGGATCCGGGAACATATCCCGGTCCCACTCGAAGTCGCACCACTGATATTCCTTCATCCAGAAGCAGTCAAAGTGGAAGACGGCAAGCGGAAGGTCCCGTTCTGCCATGCCGTCCACAAAGTGATTCACGGTCGCTTCATCGTAATCCGTCGTAAAAGACGTGGTCAGCCAGAGTCCAAATGTCCATGCCGGAGGAAGCGCGGGCTTACCCGTCAGCTTCGTGTAGTTGTCCAGCACCGCTTTCGGACTGCCGCCGCCGATGACATAATACTCCAGACTCTCCCCTTCGACGCTGAACTGCACGCGGGAAACATTCTCCGACGCGATCTCATACGATACCTTTTCGGGATGATTCACGAACACGCCGTAGCCTTTGTTGGAGAGATAGAACGGAATGTTCTTGTAGGACTGCTCGCTGCTCGTCCCTCCGTCTTCGTTCCAGATATCGACGACCTGGCCGTTTTTGACAAACGGCGTAAAACGTTCCCCAAGGCCGTAAATATATTCGCCTACGCTCAGATCGAGCTGTTCCCGGTAATACGCTTTTTTTCCGGGATCCTTGATATAAGCTGGCCCCCTCCAGCCGCTGCCTGTCATTCGCTTGCCGTTGAACAGAAAGTCGACGTTCCATCCCTGCTTGCGGTTTACGAGGACGCTCAAGCCCCCGCTGGTCAATACCGCTTGATCGTCATCCATCGTGATATGAACGTCAGTCGGCTGCTGCTGAATGTCAAATGCCGGACCGCGTTCAAACTTTCCCTTATGGTGATTCAGCTTCACTTTGATGACGCCGGGCATCGGGGAGCTGAAGGTCGCTTTGAGCAGCGTGCCGTTCAACGTGTCGCCTTTGGTATGTATGACTTTCGTTGCGGCATACACCGTCATGGAATCTCCTGATATCGTAATGTCCCGAATATCCGCCGGGTTCTGCACCTCGTATCCTTCGCGCGTCATCCAGTATCCGTCTGTAAATTTCAATGGAATCCCTCCTGCATCATCATGGATATAGTATAATAATATTGATATTTTCAAATCTTTTCTCTTGATATTTTGATTATTTATATCACTATTTTGACTATTTTGATGTATTAACGATGATACAAGCACATGAAGGAGGCTTTCCATGAACCGCGAAATGCTTAAGGAGAACCGTATGCACGGGCACCCCATGTACCCAGTCAGCATCTATCCGGATATTGAACAACTCAGCGGCAACAGCATTCTGGATTGTCACTGGCATGATGAGATGGAATTCATCATAATCCGCAACGGATGTGCACTGTTCCAGCTAGACACCGATTATATCGAGGTGCGTGCCGGTCAGGCACTGTTCGTTAACAGCGGCCAGCTGCACGCCGGCACTCTTCAGGGAGAAGCGCCCTGCATTTTCTCCGCCATTGTATTCAAGCCCGACCTGCTAACCAGCCCGTCTTTTGACGTGATTCAGGAAAAATATATCGGACCGCTTCTCGATCAGAGCTTTCGGCCTGCCCCCTTCATCCAAGGAGTCCGGGATTGGGAAAAGGACATTTTGCACGTGCTTGACCGCATTCTTCAAGATAACGAACATCGGCCGCCGGCCTATGAACTCTCCACGAAGGCGAACCTGCTTGGCATCATCGCCATGCTGATCGCCAACGCCGAGCCCTTGAAACCCGGCCGCACGCCTTCCGCAGGCAGCCCCGACAAAATCGAGAAGCTCAAAACCGTGCTGAATTTCATCCATGAACATTATTCTGAAGCCTTGAGGCTGAAGGATTTGGCCGGTTTAATCCGCATGAGCCAGGGACATTTTTGTCGTTTTTTCAAGCAGCTCACCCAGAAAAGCCCGGTGGAATATATCAATCATTACCGGATCGCGCAAGCCTGCAGGCTGCTTGAGAACAGCACCATGAAAATCGTCGATATTGCGCTCGAAACGGGCTTTGATAACCTGAGTTACTTCATTACGGTATTTAAGCAGGCAAAAGGATGTACGCCTTCGAAATACCGCAAGCCTTATTACGATAAAGCCGCGCTTATTATGACTGAACCCCTCTCCATAGATAAAGGCAGCCGGTTAAGCTGAACCAAAGTCCTTCTTTATGAAAAAAGGCTTCCCTCCGCGACCGATCCGTCGCAAAAGGAAGCCTTGATATAATGGGTTACCGAAGTGTATACGTATCTTTTCCGGCGTCCCGGATAAAGCTGCACAGCTCGCCCAAGCTGTAAATATGCAGCTGGTGCATCGCACGCGTACAGGCTGTATAGAACAGCTTCCGCTCGGACTCTCTGCGATAGGTTTGCTTGGAGGCATCATAAAGAACGACTGCGTCGAACTCTACCCCTTTCGCCAGGTAGGAAGGAATCACCAGCGTACCCGTCACGAAGGATGGCGTCGTCTTCGCGATTCTCTTCATCGGAAGCTCATCCTTCAGCGCTTCATAGACCTGCTCGCATTCCTCTGCCGTCTTGCAAATGATCGCCGTGTGCTCATATCCCTGCTCGCTCAGGCGGCGAATATCCGCCACGATGCTGCGATGCAGTTCATCACGGCTGCCGACCTTCTGGACAATGGGCTTTTCGCCATGACGGTTGAACGGAACAATCGATTCTCCTCCCGGCATCATGCTGCGCGTAAAGTCGACGATTTCTGATGTCGAGCGGTAGCTTCGGGTCAGCGAAATGACCTCGGTATCTTCAGCTCCGTACAGCTGCTTCAGAGACTCCAGGCTTCCCCCA
Organism: Paenibacillus sp. SAFN-054; assembly: GCF_051966755.1. Taxonomy (NCBI): domain Bacteria; kingdom Bacillati; phylum Bacillota; class Bacilli; order Caryophanales; family Paenibacillaceae; genus Paenibacillus; species Paenibacillus sp. SAFN-054. The sequence goes on along the minus strand of NZ_JBQCKS010000001.1, from coordinate 224,397 downwards.
AGCACATCCGTATGGGCGTAAATTCCCTGGTTCAGATCCCCGAGAGCGGTCATGCGTGCTCGCGGAAAAATCCTTTTCACATACTCCAGCTGAAACGGCGAATAATCCTGCACTTCATCGATAAAGACATGGCGAATAACGCTGTTGATTTGGAAGCCCTTCAGCAAATCCTGAAGATACAAATAAGGCGTCACGTCTTCGTACGCAAGCTTGCCCTCGTTCATCAGCTGCACTGCTTGTGCGCCCATTCCTTCCCATTCCTCGGGAAGCCCTTGGTCCCCGGAAACACTCAGGAACAATTCCTTTTCGGTCAATAGGGCTTCATACATCCTTTTGACATCCACAAACCGCATCCGTTTAATCCATTTGCGAACGGGTTTCAGCCACTCGTTCACGACCATTTTGGCCAGCAGGCTTCGCTCGCGGTCGAAATCGTCAAAGGTCGCATTTTTTTTGGCTGCCTGCTTGCGGCGAATGCGCGTGTAAGCTTTTTGATATTCGTCCGGATCCAGCACCTCGATCTGCTCATCGACCCAAGGGGCCTGACGTTCGGCTTTGGCAAACTGCGCAAGCTCCTTCAGCAGCCAATCCTTCATCAACTCCACCCGGTTGGCCAGCTTCAAGGACGGGTCATAGCTGTAGAATTTCTCTCTCATGGCCTGCTCGGACATGATAAGGCGGCCTTTGAACCTGATCGGCTTGAACTGCATGCCGCTTTGCTCCAGATGATCCTTATACCTCCGAATGGTCTCCAGGAACAGGGATGATGATTTATAGGCTATCGATGCCTGCTTGACCTGCAGCCATGGTCCTTCCTCCGCTTTGAGAATCGACTCCATCTGCGAGAATACATCCTCCAAGTCGAAATCCCTTCCAATCCGGTGTTCCAGATAAGCTTGAAAAGTCGTCTGCAGCATGTTTTCTTCCCCAAGCTCAGGCAGCACCGTCGATACGTAGCTGTTGAACATCGGGTTGGGCGAGAACAGGATGACCTGGTCCGCCGTGAGCGTTTGTCTGTATTTGTACAGCAAATATGCCACCCGCTGGAGCGCTGCCGACGTTTTGCCGCTGCCTGCAGCTCCCTGCACGACAAGCATCCGGCTTTTGTCGTTACGGATCACAGCATTTTGTTCCTTCTGAATGGTCGCGACGATGCTTTTCATCTGGCTGTCCGAGGAATGGCTGAGCACCTGCTGCAGCAGTTCATCCCCGATCGTGACGCCCGTATCGAACATCACCTTGATTCGGCCGTCCCGAATCACGAACTGGCGCTTCAAGTCCATCTCGCCGTTAATCTCGCCTCCCGGCGTCTGATAAGATGCCGGACCCGGAGCACCGTCGTAATACAGACTGGACACTGGAGCACGCCAATCGTACACCAAGAAGGTTTCCTGGTCGTCATCCAGAAAAGAAGCAATGCCCAGGTATATCGTCTCGGCCTCGGCTTCTCCCTCTTCCTTGAAATCAATCCGTCCAAAATAGGGGGATTTGGCCAGCAGCTTAAGCTTCTTCAGTGTCTCAAAGGATTGTAAATGTGCACGTTCCCGTTCGGATAATACTTGGGACTGCTGACGCAAGCTGGTTGAGGTCTCTCCCAGATCATCGGAGCTGCTGAAATTGACTCTGACCTCGTCCCAGAAGTCCTTCCGCAGCTCGACCACATCGCCCCGTACCTGACCCACTTCCGCTTCAAGCATTCCTTTGCGGGCTTCGATTTTGCGGGTTACCTTGTCGACCCGCTGCTGCTCGTACTGCCAATCCTGATCCTTCAAGTCCATGCCAGCATGTCATCCCCTTTTATATATTTGACTTTTCCTTCTCCCGGTGTTATAATCGAAAAGGAATTGTTATGTTCATTATCATTTATGATTAGCCGTACGTTCTATTTTATCAAGAATGCAATAGGAAATCAAATATGAAGGGGAGCCTCCGGCTCCCCTTTTTTAATGCAATTAGAATCTTTAGACTAAACCTTACCTCATGATCTCGCAAGCAAGACATCTGCTAAGTGAGTCTGTCTACTTTATTCATGCTCTATAAACAACGGGACAATATCGATGCCTTCCGCGGAGATCCGTACCAAGCCTTTGTCTGACAGCCGTATTTCCGGAATGACGACCAGCGCCAGCAGCGACAGCGTCATGAACGCATTGTTCAGCGGGCAGCCTGCTTCAATCAGCGCCTGGCTGATTCCTTCCGACTGCCGCGCCACCGTCTCGAACGGCTCGCTCGACATGATGCCTCCTACCGTAAGCGGGAACTCGGATACGCCCTCCTCCGTCAGCATGACGACGCCGCCCTGCATATCAGCCACGATATTGCCGGCCCTTGCCATCAATTCGTCGTCATTGCCGATGACCGTCAGATTGTGGCTGTCGTGAGCTACCGTCATGGCAATCGCTGCCGGCTTGTTAAACCCGATTCCCGTGAGAATCCCCACCGCCTGACCACCGCCTTTGGCATGACGTTCAAAGACCGCCATTTTGCATAACCCGCTTTCCGGGTCAAGCCGCACCTCGCTGTTCGTCACATCTACCTGTACCCGTCTTTCAATGGTTTCCACATGGTTTTCCACCACTTCGATGGCACGAACCTCGGCTTTTCCATCCGATATCGGTGCTTGAATCGCGAAATCCGCTGCATTCAGCTTGCGATCCAACTTTACGGTATGAAAGGCCAGCGCCGGAAGTTCATAACGTTCCCAATCCGCAGTCATCTGCCCGTTCTCCGCAACGACCTTGCCTGCCGCAATCGTCATAACGACGTTCACGTCAGCCAGATTGCCATCAAGCAGAATGATATCTGCATACGCACCGGGAATGATCGCTCCGATATCGCGGGAAACGCCGAAACGCTCGGCCGTATTGACGGTTGCCATCTGGAAAGCTGTCACCGGTTTGACGCCCTGCGCGATCGCGTGACGCACGACGAAGTTCATATGACCCTCATTCATGAGCGATTCAGAGCTGCGGTCATCGGTAACCAGGATCATTCTTCGCGTATCAAGTCCGCCCTCGGTGTGCGCCTTAATCGTTGCCGCGACGTCGTGCCAGGCTGAGCCTTGGCGCATCTTGGCATACATCCCGAGCCGGACGCGTTCAATCACGTCCTCGGCCGTGACGCATTCATGATCGCCGCTCACGCCGCTGGCCGCATAAACGGGCAGCCGCCAGTCGTCAGACTTCCAGGTGAAATGACCGTCGGCATATTTTCCTGCACGGAGCGTCTCCTGGATCTCCCTGATCATTTTGTCTTCGCCGTACACCACGCCGGGAAAGTTCATGACTTCGCCAAGACCGATCATATCGTCGCCCCAGCTTAATGCCTCGGCAACCTCGTCTGGACCGATATAGGCCCCCGTTGTCTCAAGACCCGGATGGGTTGACGGCACGCATGAAGCGACCTGCATGTATGCAGCTAGCGGAGTCGATCTCGCCTCCTCGAGCATAAACCGGAGTCCGTCCAAACCGAGGACATTGGATATTTCGTGCGCGTCAAAAAAACCGCCCGTTGTACCTAGCGGCAGTACCGCCCGTGCAAATTCCGTCGCCGTCATCTGCGTGCTTTCGATATGGCAGTGCCCATCCAGCAAACCGGGTGCAGCATATTTGCCGCCCGCATCAATGATCTGTGTCTCTTCCCCGATCGTATGGCTGACATCCCGTCCTACATAAACAATTCGCGCGCCTTTCACCGCGATGGACATGCCCGGCAATATTTCCCCGGATATGACATTGACCAATCGGACGTTTTGAATGACCAAGCTTGCCTTCTGATCTCCGCGTGCCGCTGCGACCAGTTCAGGCACACATTCCGCGAAAGGACGTCTTCCCCATGCTGCAGTTTTCATGTAAACCCTCCATCTCTCTGTACCCTGTCTTTTGCCTGTCACGTCTTGCTAAGATTCACACCATCATACAACCGCTCAGGAATGAAAATCAAATCTTTAAAATTTCTTAAGAAAATCTTAGTAGGCACTTAAAGAGTCATGGTTATGATGGTAACAATGGTTTACGAAAATATAAAGAACGGAGCATGCATTTCATGAAAGCGATCAAAAAGAAGAAAAAGAAACCTGTCATTGCACTGGCGCTGCTTTTTGTGGCCGTACTGGCTGCATCCGCCATTCTTGTGCGCTTCCCTCTTTTCAAAATTGATGCATCCGCCGCGGTGCTTATGGATGTCCAAACCGGTAAGGTATATTATGAACATAATGCATCCGCTGCATTGCCGCCGGCCAGCATGTCCAAAATGATGACGGAGCTGCTGGTGCTGAAGAACGTGCACGAAGGTCACAACTCTTGGGACGAGCCCGTGACAGCCAGCCGTTATGCCGCCAACGTGACCGGTGCCGAAATCGGCCTGCGGCCGGGACAAACGCTTCCGATGCGCACGATGTTTGAGGCCATGGTGATCCATTCCGCCAATGACGCCGCCATCGCTCTTGCCGAGCATATTGCGGGCAGCGAGAAAGCGTTCGTGGACCAAATGAACGCGACAGCCCGGGAAATCGGCTTATCTTCTCTTACGGCATTCGCCAATGCCACCGGGCTCTCTTCCGCAGACTTGACGGCGTTTAAATCCGCTTCATCGGAGGGCGAGACCCAAATGACGGCCAAAGACCTGGCCAAGATGGCGCGGTATCTGATTCGCACGTATCCCGAGCTGCTCGAAGTGACCGAAAAAACGGAATTATACATCCCGGAAATGAAGCGAACGCTTCACACTACCAATTCGATGCTTCCGGGAGAGAGTTTTGCTTACAGCGGCAATGACGGCTTCAAAACCGGATATACAGAGCGGGCAGGTTACTGCTTTACGGGAACCTCGGAAAGAGATGGCAAGCGTTTTATCGCGGTGGTCATGGGAGCATCCGATACCCAAAAGCGCTTCGAAGACGCAGCCAAGATGTTCAATTACGGTTTCGACAACAAGAGCAGCGGGTCCGGACTCGCCCGATGGCTGAACCGTTCTGCGCAAACCACCCCATAATTTATAAACGCCTGGAGGACATAAATGAGAAATATTCTGGTGGTAGACGACGATAAAGAAATCGCGAACCTCATATCCATTTACTTAAAAAACGAAGGATATCATATTATTTGCGCCTATGACGGTGAAGAGGCACTTGAGTTATTAAATGATCCCGGAAGTCGTTTCGATCTCATCGTGCTTGACATCATGATGCCGAAAGTAGACGGCCTGGAAGTGTGCAGGCAGATGCGCAATCAGGCCTCAGTCATTCCAATTCTCATGCTCAGTGCCAAAACGGAGGACATGGACAAAATTCTCGGACTCATGACCGGCGCCGACGATTACATGATCAAGCCCTTCAATCCGCTCGAGCTGACGGTTAGAGTCAAAACACTGCTGCGGCGTACCTTTCAGTACAATTCAGAATCCCGGCCTGAAAACGATACGCTGCTTCGCATTCAAAGCGTTGAGATCAACCGCAGCACCCACAAAGTCACGGCCGACGGCAACGATGTGCAGCTGACCGGAAGGGAGTTCGACATCCTGGGTCTGCTTGCATCGCATCCGGGACGGGTATTCAGCGCGGAGGAAATCTTCCAGAGGGTGTGGAAGGAAAAGTATTATGTATCCAACAATACGGTCATGGTTCATATCAGCAACCTGCGAGACAAACTGGAGAAGGAGCTCGGGTACAAGCTGATCCAAACCGTGTGGGGAGTAGGTTATAAAATCGATGCGTAGCATGTTCAATAAACTCCAGTGGAAAATTATTTTTATGTTCTTTACGAGCGTGGCTCTGACCTTCATCACGCTCCTGGTTCTGCGAACAGTGCTAAACAACATGTACTATAGCAATTTCAAACAGCTGTATCCCTTGGTCGACAAGATCATCGGCCTTAACGACATCGTCGGATTTTCGCTGTGGCAGGCGGTGGTCATCATTTTCCTGTTCGTTTTCTACGTGCTGCTGCTCAGCTGGGGCACAACCCGGAAACTTACCCGCATCATTACAGGCGTCAAACGTATGGCTGACGGCAATATGGACGAACGGATTCAGGTGCGGTCCAATGACGAAATCGGCATGCTGGCCGATCAGATCAACGCCATGGCCAAGCAGCTGCAAATATCGATCCAGGAAGAACGCATGGCTACACAGGCCAAAAACGAACTCATCACGAATGTATCCCATGACCTGCGGACCCCGCTCACGTCCATCATCGGTTATTTGAGACTGATTGAGGAGGACAAATACAAGGACGAGGTCGAACTGCGGTATTACGTGAATATCGCTTACGAGAAATCGAAGCGGATGAACCGGCTGGTCACGGATCTGTTCGATTATACCCGCATGGGCTTTGGCCAAATCCCCCTGAACCGCACCTCGATTGATCTGGTGCAGCTGATCGGGCAGCTGACTGCCGAATTCACCCTTCAACTGCATCATCACAAAATGGAAATCAAGCTTTTGCCTCCCCAGGAAAAGCTGATGATCAACGGTGACGGAGACAAGATCATGCAGGCGTTCGAAAATTTGATCACCAATGCGATGCGATACGGCAAAGACGGCAAACGAATCGAGGTCCAAATCGTCAGGGAAGGCAAACAGGCGGTCGTCCGCATCGTCAATTTCGGCGCACCTATCCCTTCCATGGACCTTCCCTACATTTTCGACCGGTTCTACCGCGTGGAGAAATCGCGCTCGATTGATACCGGCGGCGCGGGCCTTGGTCTAGCGATCGTCAAAAGCATTATTGAGCTGCATGACGGCAGCATCGAGGCGGTGAGCACGCCGCAGCAGACCGAATTTATCGTTCGCTTACCGCTTCAATAGCTGATATATTTGCATACCAAAAAAGGCGTCCCCTTCTTCAGACTCTTGGGAACGCCTCTTTTTATTGCTGCAAGTTATCTTTTAAGCCAGGACAGCCACAAAGCCTCGTCATCCGACTTGTGGTAATGCTCTACCAGCCGATTGAGCCGCTCCAGCTGATACCCGTAGTCATACATAGTGGAAGCGACGATCGTCAGCCTCAATCTGTTCTCAGGCACCTCTGCCGCATACTGGAGGACCTGCTGGATAAATTGATCGCTTTCCTCCAGCAGCACATGGGCTTCCATGGAATTCGGCTTTAAATTTTCATCGAATTTGAGAAGCACATGCTCATGCAGTTTAATCAGCTTTTCCAGCTGCTGATCGAAGAACTGATCGAGCTCGGTAGAACGCTCGGACTGGAAATAATGCTCTTCCACGGCGTCCAGTACCTCGCGGCCCTTTCGCAGCGTATTCAGCATCTGCTTGTAAACGACGAGATGCCGGGTCTGGCTGAATTTGGCGCGCTTCAGTTTCTTCTGCTCTTCCTCGAGCAGCTTGTATTTATCGGAAAGCGATTTGATCGAATCCTCAAGCGCCCTTTTCTTATCCCGGAAAATATTTTCTTTGATCTCATCCGAGATGGCGGTGCGCATCAACAGCGACATCTGGTTGAACGTCGACTGGATTTGCCCCGTGAATTGCATTTTCGGCTTCGGCGGGAACAGTAAAATATTGATAAGGAACGCCGATACGATACCGATCAAGCTCAGTGAGAAACGCGTGAGGGCAAACTGCCATTGTCCGGATGCCTCCATGACCACGATTACGGTGACTAGGGTTAATCCGATCGTATCCCCCATCTTAAGCTTCAAACAAATCATAATGACAATAATGCATACAAGCCCTACTGCGATCGGTTCGTTGGAAAACACCGAGCCTGCGATCAAGGCAAGGACGGCTCCGAGTGTGTTGGTTTGGAGCTGGTCCAGGAAATAGCGCCAGGAACGGTAGATCGACGGCTGCATGGCAAATATGGCTGCTACGGCAGAAATGACCGGCGAGGATAAATGTAGCCACAGGCTGATATATAGTGCGAGCGTGACGGCTATTCCCGTCTTCAGCATACGCGCCCCGAATGTCACGGCTGCATCTCCTCCTATCTCTCTAACTTATCAATGGCTTTCGAATAGGCCGCTGCTGTTTTTTTCCTACATACGGAATATTACCCGATGTCTCTCTTAATGATACAACTCGGCGTCAGCGACCGTTAAAAGGGAAGTATGTTTTCACCAAACAAGTCCATAATAAATACAGAATATGAAACAATAACCATAACATCAATGAGGTGACCAGATGAATTCCCTTAGTAAAACGCTATTGGCGGGAGCCGTTTCCTGCATGTTGACTGCAGGCAGCTTCTCCTTTGCTCATACAACCGCTGCCGCTCCGGAGATCCGTGTCGCAACGCCTGAGGTAACGCCTCCTGCCGACAAGGAGCCGCAGGACGAGAGCAAGCACAGACGCCATGGGCATCACGGCCGCAAGTTTGTTCTCTTCAAGGATGCAGCGGCACTGCTCGACATGACGGAACAGGATCTGAAAAAAGAATGGAAGCAGGGCAAATCGCTCCAGCAAATCGCCAAAGAGAAAAAGAACTGGGACACGGAAGTGTTTGTCCAAAAGCTGACTGCGGTCCAAAGCGCAAAAATCGATAATGCCGTCAAAGCCGGCAAGATGACGCAGGAGCAGGCCGTTCAGCTGAAGAAAAAGCTGCCTGAATCGCTCAAACGCTTTTCGCAGCACACCTACCATCCCCCTCAGGACCGCAGACTTCCTGCCGCTCACTCCGAAATCTAAACATCAGTCACTATAATAAAATCCTAACGGCCATTGCGTTAGGATTTTTATTATTACGGATTGTCACTGCAGAACGGAAGCTGTAAAGCTGTCCAAAGCGAGCGATGGATGCCGGATCACCCTATAATCGGGATGATCCGATATGCTTCCTTGCTTTGGGTTCCTCGGGCGGCGGGTTCTTGGGGGAATGGTTAACCGGAACGTCCAGCAAATCCAGCAGGAACATGAAGACCGGAACGCCAAGGATCAGTCCCCATACGCCAAAGAAGTGCTCGGACACTATCAGTACCGCAAAGGTATAGAAAATCGGCAGATGCGTTTTATCGGACATGAATTTCGGATTCATGACATATGCCTCAAAGGCGTGCAGGACGGCGACCATAACCAGAATGTAGATCACCTTGGGAATGCCGCCGATCCCGAAGGCAATTGCGCAGAGCGGGACCAACGAAACGATAACACCCATGACCGGAATCAGCCCCAGCAGAAAAATCATAATTCCGAGGGCGAATAGATTAGGAAAGCCCATGATCCACAGGAACAGCGTCGAGAAGCAGGCGTTAATCACCGAAATCAGAAACTGGACTTCGATGACCTTCCCGAAGGAATAGGTGAATTTATTACCGAAATAAGCGAGCTCATCGTAAACATAAGATAACTTGCTTTCCCGGAACTTTTCCGTGAAATTCGTCACTTTCTCTTTCTCCAGCATGAAGAACAAGCTCATGATAATGGCGAGGGCAATATTCAAGCCGAATTTGCCGACATTCGAGAGCGTGCTGGTCAAGAGATCGTAACCTTTGCTTAGATAGGCGGCCAGATCAATTTTGTGTATGTAATCCAAAATGTAATCCATCACTGCATTGTTCGTAAGAACGAGCGGATTGCTGTAAAAGTTAATCACTTGATTGATGAGACCGTTCAGTTCGGCGACAAGCTTTGGCGCATATTGATATGCCCCGACCGATAAAAGGGCCACAAACACGGCATAAATCAGGATCAGCGCAATTTTCCTGCTGATGCCCATCCGGTTCGTCAGACGCCGCGTAATCGATGAATGGACCCGGTTCACGAGATAAGTCAGGATAAACGTAATCAGGATCAGGTTCATCATGCTTCTGAACACGTAGAGAAACAGAACGAGCAAGATGAGGACCACGCTTTTTTTCACTGCGGGAAGCTGTAGAAATTCTTTCAACGACGTCATTGTTTTGCAACCAGACTCCTTTTGATCTCTAATGTTTCTCTCCAATATTTCATAGGCAAAAGCCTCTTGAGATCATATTACGCGAGTGCACCGTTTTCATGCAAGTTTTATGCCCTTGCGGGCGTTTCACCTCGCTTTTACCTGATGCTTCCAGTATTTTTCGAACAGAATGATGGAGACCATCAGCCAGGTCGCGCTTGCCAAATACCCTCCGAACACGTCGCTTGGATAATGCACGCCCAGATAGATCCGGCTGATGCCGATCCATAACGTCAGGGCAACACCCACGATGATCATCAGCACCCTTCCCCCGAACGACGGTATATGTCTCCACAGCAAGAACGTAAGTGCCCCGTACAGTGCAAATGCGGCCATGGAATGTCCGCTCGGAAAGCTGAAGCCCGTCACTTCGATCAGACGGTGCGTATTCGGTCTGGCGCGGTGAATCACATTCTTCAGAATGATGTTCCATACTTCCGATCCTCCGACAGCTACCAGGAAAAGGATAAGCTCGCGGCGGTGCTTCAGCACGACCATCAAGAAAACAAAGGCAAGCACCGACAAAATCGAAGCCATCAGCGAGGAGCCGAGGAATGTAAAAAATTTCATGATCGTAGTAAGCCAGCCTGTTTCCATTCCCTGAACCGCAGAAATGACGGCGTTGTCAAACCAGGCGATATGGTCTGTTAAGATAAGTATGGTCATGATGACGAATAAGGAGCCCAGAATCAGGCTCGTCACCGCCAGCTTCTTCAGCCGGCTCGGCTGTGAATTCATATGCAAGATAATCCTCCCAACTTTTGGATGCTCCGAAAAGATCCTTTCCTATTATCCATAAAGCCACTCCCTTTGTCACGCATATTGTGCAAAATGAACAAAAGAAAAGCAGCGGCGGCGCCGCTGCTTTTTCACTGAGTCATGTCTTGTATGTAACAAGACTCGTTTCGACTTAGAAGCCTTTGTACTGCGGCTCTTCGGTTTCAAGCTGCTGAACTCTGCTCTCCACTTGCTGCACGATTTGCTCGGTTTGCTGGGCAGCATTGGTGAACAAATTTTTGGCTTCTTGGTTTTGCGTGCTCAGCGCGAATGTTTCCAAGCTGGCTTGCGCGCTCTTCAGAGAAGCGAGAGTCGTTTTAACCTGGGAAGATACTGTCATGGTCCGTTCTCACCTCCTTTGCGGAATAAGTACGAAAATTAATCTAACCCCCATGCCTTCAAATCATTCATAAAAATCTCATGAGAAGTACATAATTTGTTTATACAGACTGAAATGGAGGTTATGTAAAATGCCGGAATGGGTCGAGGTCGTTACCCGTACATTGGCGGCCGTCGTCGTGCTGTTCGCACTCACACGATTGCTTGGAAAAAGGCAAATATCCCAATTGTCCTTCTTCGAATATATCACAGGCATAACGATCGGTGACCTGGCTGCTACCATCTCGCTGGATGTTAAAGGGACATGGTACCTGGGAATCATCTCTTTGTCGGTATGGGTGATTGTATCGCTCGGCATTGAGTTTTTGCAGCTCAAAAGCAAAAAAGCCCGCGATTTTATCGACAGCAAAAGCACCATTCTGATCAAAGACGGGAAGATCCTCGAGGACAACCTGAAAAAGGAGCGTCTCACCAATGAAGAGCTGCTTGAGCAGCTGCGAGGCAAAGACGTCTTCAAGGCAGCGGAGGTCGAATTCGCGATCATGGAGCCTAACGGTGAAATCAACGTTCTTCTCAAAAAACAAAACCAGCCGCTCACCCCTTCGCAACTCGGCATTCAGGTCGGTCCCGAAGCGGAGCCGCAGACGGTCATTCTTGACGGCAAAGTGATGGACGAGCCGCTGGCGACGCGCGGGTTAAACCGCAGATGGATCCATACGGAGCTGGAGAAATTAGGGGTTTCCCTCGATAACGTATACATCGGACAGGTGGACGCTTACGGGCAGCTTTATGTGGATTTATTCGATGATAAGGTCAAGGTGCCTGAGCCGCAGCAAAAGGCCGTGCTGTATGCGGATCTGAAAAAATGTCAGGCGGATCTGGAAATGTTCAGCCTGTCGACAGACCGGCAGGAGGCCAAATCGCTTTATGAGAACTGTTCCATCCAGCTTGATCAGGTCATTTCTGACGTCAAGCCGCTATTAACCCGTTAGGAGGGAAATACATGGCCAGCAAAACGAAAAAAAAGCTCACTCCGGTCCAGCAGGAGTATCAGGCGCTCGCCAAAAAACGCGAGCCAAGCAAATTCACCTTCAAAAACCTGTACAGGGCTTTTCTTGTCGGGGGGCTCATTTGCCTGCTGGGCCAGATCGTCCAGCAGATGTTCGTACACTTCGGAGGATACAGCGTCAAAGAAGCTTCCAGTCCGACCGTAGGCGTCCTGGTTCTCATTTCGGTCATTCTGACATGCTTTGGAGTATACGATAAAATCGCCCAATGGGCAGGCGCAGGCACGGCCGTCCCCGTCACAGGGTTCGCCAACGCCATGGCTTCCGCAGCCATTGAGTACCGGCGGGACGGCATCGTGCTCGGCATGGGCGGCAGCATTTTCAAGGTTGCCGGCCCGGTCATCGTATTCGGCACGGTCGCGGCCTTTGCCGTCGGCATCGCCTACATCATTTTTGATCCCAATATTGTAGGAGGTTGAACCGATTATGCTGAAAGGCCATCAAAGCTGGATATTTGAAAACAAACCTTCCATTTTGTCTGCCGCCACGTCCGTGGGACCCTTCGAGGGACAAGGCCCTTTGGCGGAAGATTTCGATATTATTCACAAAGACCTGTATCTTGGACAGGACAGCTGGGAAAAATCAGAAAGAGCCTTTCTGGAGGAAGCTGCCAAAATGGCGATCCAGCATGCCGGATTGACCGAAGGGCAAATCCAATTCCATTTCGGCGGCGATCTGATGAACCAGATCATCTCCAGCAGCTTTGCCGCCCGCACGCTGACGATTCCATATCTCGGACTGTTCGGAGCTTGCTCCACTTCCATGGAAAGCCTGGCTCTCGCGGCTTACATCGTCAATTCCGGCGGCGCCAAGCATACGCTCGCGGCGACGTGCAGCCATAACGGGAGCGTAGAGAAGCAGTTCCGCTATCCTACCGAATACGGCTCCCAAAAGCCTCCAACCGCCCAGTTTACGGTTACGGGAGCAGGCGCTGCCGTTATCGGGCAGGAAGGGGACGGCCCATACGTCACTTCCGCCACCATCGGGCGGGTCGTTGACATGGGCATCAAGGATCCCTTTAATATGGGAGCCGCCATGGCACCTGCGGCGGTGGATACGATCGAAGCCCATTTCCGCGATCTTCAGATCGGTCCGGAATATTACGACTTGATCGTCACCGGAGACCTTTCAAAGGTCGGATATGAGATTGCGAACGACTTGTTCAAAAAGCATAACGTGCCCATGGAAAAAACGACCTATTCTGATTGCGGCATGATGATTTACAACTACGAATCCCAAAATGTCCAAGCCGGTGCAAGCGGCTGCGCCTGCTCGGCCGTCGTTACCTACGGACATCTGCTGAACAGGATGCGCCGCGGCGAGCTGAACCGGATATTGGTCGTTGCCACGGGTGCTCTCCTCTCTCCATTGTCGTTCCAGCAGAATGAGACGATCCCGTGCATCGCGCACGCTGTCTCGATCGAACGCGATAAATAACGATACATCTGCTTGTCACATCATGGCTGTTCCCACTCCTGTTGGGAGACAGCCTGTTTTTTTGCCGTTTCTTAAAACAGTATTAAAAATTTTTCGTCACAATTTATTTCTTCTTAAGGATTATTTCGGCTGAATCTGGTAAAGTGATACGCATAAGTGTTATTGTTCATATCAAAGGAGGAGTTAGATTTAATGTCAGACAAAGAAAAAGACACATTGAATAATGAAGAAGGCATAACACCAGAAGAACAATCGGGGGGCAACCTGGAGCCGAACGTACAACCTGAAGACCATACCCAAACTGATAAGCCTATCGCAGAAACGCCAGTTCCTGCACAGACAGAAAAGGCAACGACGGCGTCTGCCAAACCTGATAAATCGACCGTACCCGCTCATAAAACGCCAGCCGTTCCGCCGACGCCGTCTCCTTCCTCCGGGGTGGGAAGCAAAGTATGGATGATCGTATCCCTTGTTCTGGCTATCGTGCTGGTCATCGTACTGATCAAGCCGCCATTCGCCAAAGGCGGAGACAACGAAGCGGTTGCAACGGTAAACGGTGACAAAATCACGAAGGACAAGCTCTATGGCGAGCTCGTCGGCGCCGGTGGCACCCAAACGCTGGACGGCATGATTTCCGAAACCCTCGTCAACCAGGAAGCGGACAAAAAAGGCATCAAGGTGACGAAGGACGACATCGAAAAGGAAAAGAACTTCATTAAGAAAAACTACGGTGACGATGCAGCTTTCGAGCAGGCTTTGCTCCAAAACGGCCTGACGATGGAACAATTTGATAAGCAAATGGACATGCAGGTCAAGCTGCGCAAGCTGATTGAACCAGACGTGAAAGTTTCCGACGACGACGTCAAGAAATACTTTGATGAGAACAAAGCTTCTTTCGATACGCCGGAGCAGGTTAAGGCTTCCCATATCCTGGTAGCGACCAAAGAAGAAGCCGACGCCATCCTGAAACAGCTGAAAGACGGAGCGGATTTCGCGACATTGGCCAAGGAAAAATCGACGGATCCGGGTTCCAAAGCAAACGGCGGCGATCTGGGATACTTCGGACGCAACCAAATGTACAAAGAATTCGAAGATGCTGCATTCAAGCTGAAAGACGGCGAACTGAGCGGCGTGGTCAAAACGGATGCCGGTTACCACATCATCAAGAGAACAGGCTACAAAGCAGCGCACACAGCCACGCTGGAAGAGAAAAAGGCAGACATCAAGGATCAGCTGGTTTACCAGGCCATCATGACCAAGGCTCCAACATGGCTTGCGGACGTGAAGGCAAAAGCGAAAATTACGAACAAGCTTGAAGAAGAACAGAAGCAAAAGGATGAAGCCAAAACGGATGCTTCCGACTCGGACGCTTCCAAAACGGAATCCAAGGACAGCGGCAAATAATTGCCCGGATATTAAAAACGGACGCACCCAAGTTACACGGGTGCATCCGTTTTTTTATATTCTTTTTCTAGGAGCTTCTATTCCATTTATACCCGACTCTCCAGAGCCGTTCCGTGTTATACTCCGAGCGAAATGTACTTGACCTCAAGGTATTCCTCAATACCGAAATGGCCGCCTTCACGTCCGAGTCCGCTCTGCTTGAAGCCGCCGAACGGTGCCTGTGCCGTGGAAGGAAGCGGATCATTGACGCCGACAATGCCGTATTCCAAAGCTTCCGCGACATAAATCGCCTCTTTGATATTTTCCGTAAATACATAGGCTGCAAGACCGTAAGGACTGTGATTCGCCCGCTCCACCGCTTCTTCCAGAGAACGAAAGGTCGTGATGGGCGCCAGCGGCCCGAAGGTTTCCTCGACCATGCATTCCATCTCATCGGTTGCGTTCATGATGACCGTCGGCTTTACAAAGTAACCTGCGGTATCTTTCAAGGCTTCGCCGCCGGTTAATATCTGTCCGCCTTTCGCTTTAGCATCCTCAATCTGACGCTGAACCTTTTCAACGGCTTTGGCATTAATGAGCGGGCCGATATCCACGCCTTCATCCAGCCCGTTGCCTACCTTCAGCTCAGCCGTCCGCCGCGCAGCCGCTTCCGCAAAAGCCTGCGCGATGGATTCCTCCACGTAGACCCGATTGGTGCATACGCAGGTCTGGCCGCCGTTTCGGAACTTGGACGAGATGAGGCCTTCGACGGCTTTGTCCAGATCCGCATTCGCGGTAACGATATAAGGGGCATGGCCGCCCAGCTCAAGCGATATCTTTTTGACCGTTTCCGCTGCGCCCTGCATCAGCATTTTGCCGACGGCCGTCGAACCGGTGAAGGAGATTTTGCGGACGCGCTCATCCTTTTGCCAGGCCTCGGCGATGGGAGCGGCGTCACCGGTCACGACATTAATCACGCCGGCTGGAATTCCGGCCTTTCCCGCGAGCTCAGCCAGCTTCAGCGCCGTGAACGGGGTTTCCTCTGAAGGCTTTAAGACGACGGTGCAGCCTGCGGCAAGAGCCGGGGCCACCTTGCGCGTGATCATGGAAGCCGGGAAATTCCATGGCGTGATCGCCGCGATCACGCCGACCGGCTGCTTATGCACCCATATTCTTTTGCTTGGCGAAGACGCCGGTATCGTTTGGCCGTAAATACGCTTGCCTTCCTCGGCATACCATGATACGAAACTGTTGGCATACGCGATCTCTCCGGCTGCCTCTTTCAGCGGCTTCCCCTGCTCCGTTGTCATGATCCGGGCCAGCTCATCCGTCTGCTCTTCAATCAGCGCATGCCATTTCATCAAAAGCCGGCCGCGCTCGCTCGCCGTCATGGCCGACCAGGACTGCAGCGCCTCATGCGCCGCATCGACCGCAGCGGAAGCCGCCCCGGCTCCTCCATTGGGAATCGACCCGATCACCTCAAGCGTCGCCGGGTTTCTCACCTCCATCTTCTCCGCGCTGTCTTTCCACTGACCATTAATATACATGTTCTGGATATACATCCTTGAATTCCTCTCCTTTCGACTGTAGGCAAACCTCATGCTTATTACCAATATACCCTCAAAACCGGACTGTCAACGTCAAAAAACTCCCTGGCCCGGCCAGAGAGTTAGAAAGTCGGTTCAATGTTATTATAACGCTCATTCAGGCATCTCTCAAAATCCGCCGCCCCAAGGTCACGGTCACGACGATCATGGAAATCCCCACAAGCAGCTGCATGCCGTAAACTTGCGTCCATACCGGCCAATGCTGGATCAGCCCATGAACATTTCCGCCGATGAGCGGCCCGAAGAACGCGGCAACCCCCGTGATGGCGGCATACATGGCCATATACATCGGGCGTTCGCCTTTGGGCGTATCCCCGATCATAAAGTTAAAGGCGAGCTGGTTGAAGCCCCCGACCCCGATGCCGAAAATAATATGTGCCGCGAACAGCACGATGAGCATCGGCAGCACCGATAACAGACCCCACAGCAGACAGGAGAGCGCGATAATCGGCAGCGTCCAGAACAGCAGCTTCCGGTTGCTGTAGCGTGCGTTCAGATTCCCCCAGATATAGAAACTTCCCATCATGAATACCGTTTGCGCCACGTTCAGTAGCGAGAGCGTCTGGTAGTTGATATGCAGCAGCTGAAGCATGACATATGAATACAGCGGCACCACCAGATTTTGCAGAAACAGGAATCCTCCAAGAAACAGCGTAGCCTTCAGAAATGCGCCGTCCTTCAGCGGCTTCCTCAGCATCGGAACGAACCGGTTCTCCGAGGAGCGTTCGAACGGCATATCCGGATAAAAGAAAAACATCATGATATTCGCCAAAATGCAGATCCATACAAAAATGTACAGAATCAAAAAGCCTTTGCCTCCCGGCTCATGATCGAGCAGAATGCCCCCGCCGTACATGATAAGCGTCCCCAAGGCGTTCAGCATCGTGTTCCGTATGCCGAAGTAGCGGCCCCTGACGCGTGCGGGGACGATATCGCTGATCAGCGAGTTCCACAGTATGCCTCCAACCGTATTGAACATGAAAGCGAGCGTGTAGAGCAGAATAAATGCCGTGACCCAATACGGTTCGGGAAACAGAAAAGGGATCAAGCCGGTCGCGCCCCACAATATTCGGTGGAAGGCCACGAACAGCACCAGCGTCCACTTGCGGCTCTTCAACCGTTGAATCAAAAATGCCGCGAAAAGCTGTGCGATATTCACAAACGTCGTAATCGCCAGAACGAACCCCAGCTGACTGGAGCTCGCTCCCAGATAGAGCAGAAAGCCGGTGAGGAACTGTCCTCCAAGCAGGGTCTGAAACATGACCGCCGGCACGCCCTCCATGGTGGCAATCCTCAGGTTCTTCCGCTGAACCGACGCTTTTCGCTGATGCTGCTGCCTCGTCCTCATTGAAATCATGATGTGCTCTCCTTATGAAGTTACGGTGTATTGGATTGTTAACAGGCCCAACATTCCCAGCAATTTCTTCTCTTTGCTCATCATTCTACTCGCAAAGGTGCCCAAGTCAATATGGCATTTGCTTCTCATTTTCACAAAAATATTTGTGGAAGTTCACGTAGTAAAGAGCGGACGAAAACGGTTATATTTTAAGGTCATGGTATGCAACAGATTCGTAACAATGGAAATAAAAAGAGCGCACGCCTTTAAGCGCCGCTCTTGCACGAATGCCGTATTCAATCTATGAGAAACGCCTTATGATACAACTCGATGAGCTACGCATCCAGAATTCCGGCTGCAGGTTCAACGCCGAATGCCTTCGCCAAATCCGTCAGTTCCCGGTCGGTTATGCTCTGCTTGATCCCGTGTCCGGATGCCAGCATATACACCTGCGCTGCCTTTTCCACCGTTTCGATCAGACCGAACGTTTCGTCCATCGTGGAGCCGCTGCCGAAAATGCCGTGATGCGGCCAGACCACAACCCGGCGGTCCTTCATTTTTTCCGCGGTTTTGCGGCCGATCTCCGCGCTGCCCGGCACCATCCAAGGCAGCATGCCGACGCCTTCCGGGAAAACGACGATGCATTCCGTACACATTTGCCAAAGGGTCTTTGTGAATTTTTTCTCATCTAAATCATGCACAAACGTCATGGCTATCACATTCGTCGCATGCGTATGCATGACAATTCGGTGACTCGGATCGACCTTGAGACGCTCAATATGGCTCATGAAATGGGAAGCGAGTTCGCTCGTTGGAAACGTATTGCCGGTAAAGCCCCATAACACATCAATATGCTCACCGTCTGGAGTCACGCGGATGACACCCAGATTCATGCCAGGGTCCGATATGACGTTTCTGAAGTATTTGCCCGATCCGGTCACGACGAATATTTTGCCCGCCAGCTCCGGTACCGGAAAGGACAGATCGATGACCCGGCCCGTTCCGCTCAAATCGATGTACGGACTGACCTCGTCTTCCTCCAAAATGCGGCTGATGTTTCCTCCATTGCGCTCATCCCAGCCAAACTTCCACATATGATAGGTGATTTCGGCCATCTCCCGGATGAACGGGATTTCCAGCGTCGGCACGTTCCGGTTCAGTTCCATGATTGAAGTGCTCACAGCAAGCCTCTCCTTTAATATGATCTGTATTTTTACACCCTCATCGTACTGCGCTCCACGCATATAATCAACACAAACAAAGAAATTTATATTGTTTTATTTTTGTTTGTGTATTTTTAATGTCCGTTATAAGGATATTCAGCAAAAGCATAGGCTATAGATTGACAGTTTCCGGCATATTGGCTATATTAGTGTCAATTTAATCGATGACCAGCTTACGTTGAAGCACCCGTAAGAGAAGGCAGATCCTGCCTATCTTTTGCGGGTGTTTTTTGCGTTCATGCGCGCATAGGCTGTTCACCGAAATTTCCGCAAAGGAGCTGTTTTCATGAAATTGTTCAAAAAGTTCAGCTTTACCGTGCTTCCTGTTGTCTTGGTCATGTCGCTGCTCGCCTTACCGGCGTATGCCGCCACCATGCAGTGGTCCGCTTCCCAGCAGGCAGCGGTTGACCGCGCCACAGCCACGGATTCAACGGCGCGAAGCCAGCTTGCTACGCTTTACAGTTCTTTTACGTCGCTGCAGTCTCAGCTGCAGCAGACAGAGCAAAGCATCAGCGCGCTTCATTACCAAAATGAAGAAGCACAGTCTGCCCTGACGAAGCAAATCAAAGTCATCGATGCAGACAAAATCGCGAAGCTGGAACAAACGGTCAAACAAGCGAAGGACAAATACAAACCACTCATGTCGATGTATACAGGCCTGAATCAGCAAATTACAGCCGCAAACAAGCTCAAAAACAAGCAGCTCAGCTCTGCCTTGAAAGCAGAGGCCGAAACGATGAAAATCGCGGTGCAGATCGCAAAAACAGACATCAAGAACAAGGAGCAGGCCCTAACAGCCGCCAAGACCCAAAAAACCGCAGCTCAGAAGAAGCTGCGCGCAGCGCTTGGAGGCGCCGACCCGCTTCGCACCCGTATCAAGGCTGAGAAAAGCACTGCTACCATACTGAACAAAAATGTCAGCCCCATGTGGAAGAGCGTGACCCAGTCCGTTAAAAGCGGAGACGCTAGAAAAATCCGCGCCGACCTGAACGTGCTGGTGAACCAGCTGCGTCAGATCCAAACCCAGAAGCAGAAAGTTCTTTCGCTTGAAAACCAGATCAGCGGTATTCTGCAAAACGTCAAAAAGCAGCTCGCCGCGAAGTAAGTCCTTTACCGGCACGGCATGTGCTCCTTACGAAAGTTTTGATTGCGGCCAAAACCAGATTTTGGTATGATGTAATCCTTCTCACTCGTTCGCCTTGACTGAAGTTGACGGATTCCGCGTCGCTGCAAAACTTATCGGAGGTGTGCAATGCTCTATTTCACTTTGGCTTCCAAAGCTTATGCCCGCAATTTGCATTATCGCGGCGCTCACATGCTGCACAACGTCGCAAGCGCTCTCTTCGGCTACCTCTATGCCTGTATCTGGATCGGCATCGGAGCGGACCGCCCTCTGGGCGAATACGGCGTGCACGGAATGATCGGCTACATCGCTTTTACCCAAGCTTCATTGTGGGTGACCGGATTCATTTCGAATGGTCTCGGCATTCAGCAGGCCGTCAGGACAGGCCAGATTTCGCTTGACTTGATGCGGCCTGTCCATTTATTTGTGCTGTACATGTGCAGGGAATGGGGACAGATCGCTTATCAATTCGTATACAAGTCCCTTCCCATCTATCTGCTGTACATGCTCCTGTTCTCGCTGCCGCTGCCGACCCGCTGGACGACGCTGCTGTATGCTTTCGCCGCTTTGGCTGCGGCTGCTTACATGTCTATCTGCATCAACTACATGATCGGTGCAACGTCTCTATGGACGACCGAATCCAGCTGGCTGTATTGGGTCAATCACGCCCTGATCAATCTTCTCGCCGGATTCTTCATTCCCGTGGAGTGGCTGCCGTCTTGGCTGCAGGCGGTCAGCTGGATGTCCCCGTATCCGTATCTGCTGTACGTCCCGACCCGGATCTACCTGGGGTATGAGCAAGCAGGCATACTGCTGGGTTCCCTTGCCTGGTGTCTCGTGCTCACACTGCTCTGCTTCCTGGTCACGGTCGTCGTCAGGCGGAAAGTGGAGGTGCAGGGCGGATGACCATCAAATATTGGCTGGATCTTTATGCCGTACTCATCCGTTCGAGCATCCGGAGCCGGATGCAGTACAAGCTGAACTTCATCTTGGGAACGGTGCTGGCCGCGGTCATTCAGATCGCCGAGTTTCTCATGATCGCGATCGTACTGAACAAATTCGGCGCTATCAAAGGCTGGTCGCTTTACGAGGTGGGATATCTCTTCGCCGTTATGACGCTGTCCAAAACGCTCTACCGGACCTTTGCCAGCGATGTTCACCATCTGGAAAACTATTTGACAACCGGAGAGTTGGACCAGCTGTTAACCCGCCCGGTTCCGATCCTGATGGCCCTCATGTCGCAGAATATCCGCCTCATGCCGGGCGAACTTCTTCAAGGCGGCACGATTCTGTACTGGTCCATGCACGGACTGATGGCGGGCGGCCAAATTACCTGGGTTGCCCTTCCTTACACGCTGCTGGCCATCATTACCGGTGCCGTCATCCTGTTCTCGATCGGACTGGCTACCGCCGCGGTCGGTTTCTGGATCACGAGAATCAATGAACTGCAGACGCTCACGGAAGATGCAGCCCAGACCGCGGTTCGTTACCCGCTGATTTTATATCCTTCATGGCTTCGTTCCGTTCTGCTCGTCATCCTGCCGGTCGGTTTTGTGAACTACGTCCCATCCCTCTTTATTCTGCGCGGAGAATACGGACCTTGGCTGATTTGCGCGATTGCCGTTTTGGCCGGCCTTTGCCTTGCTCTAAGCCTGAAACTGTGGAAATTCGGGCTCACCCGTTATCAAAGTACAGGAAGCTAGAAGAGAAAAGGAGACCTTATGATCATGATGAACCAAACCTTACCGATGATTGAAGCAACGGGGCTGCATAAGCATTTTCGGACACCTGTCGTCAAGGGAGGCCGATTATCCGGACTTCGCACCTTGATAACCAGGGAATACCGGACGAAGGAAGCCGTAAAGGACATCAGCTTTACGATTCAAAAAGGGGACTTTGTCGGCTATATCGGACCGAACGGTGCCGGCAAGTCGACGACCATCAAGATGCTGACAGGCATACTTCACCCGTCTTCAGGCCAGGTGAAAATCAATGGCATGGATCCGCATCGTCAGCGGCGCCAGGTGGCCAAACGGCTCGGCGTCGTTTTCGGGCAGCGCAGCCAGCTGTGGTGGGATCTGCCCGTAAAGGATTCCTACGATATTCTGGCGCACATGTACAAGGTAACGTCCCGCGACAAAGAGAAACGGCTTGAGGAGCTGGGGGAACTGCTGGATTTGAAGGAATTTTGGCTGACGCCGGTCCGCAAGCTGTCGCTCGGACAGCGCATGAGAGCCGATATCGCGGCTTCCATGCTACACGATCCGGATGTGCTGTTCCTGGACGAACCTACCATCGGACTTGACGTAACTGCCAAACGAAGCATCAGGGGATTCCTGAAAAGGCTGAACAGCGAGTTCGGCAAGACCATCCTGCTGACCACCCATGACATGGATGATATCGAGCAGCTGTGCAGCCGCGTGATGGTCATCAACGATGGACAGCTCAGTTATGAAGGAACGACACTGCAGCTGCGCCACAAAATCGGGCTGCCTACGCGTATTCGGGTGACGTTTCAAGGAAGCTATCAACTGCCCTTTCCGGAAAGCTTGCATCTGCCGGTCGAGCTCGGCCTGGACAAAAGCCGCGCGTTTCACGTCGTGGAGGCCGGCAGTCGCGAGGTACATATCGAAGCGAACCGGCAGCAGGTCAATGCAATGGACATCCTGAGGATGGTGAGCGGTTGGGGCGAAGTGGCGGACATTCATATGGAGGAACCCGATTTCGAGGATGTGATTGACCGGGTATACTAAAGCCCCGATGCCGGGAACCACGGGTAATCACACATATATTGATGAAATGTTATGCGGGCGTACCGGAGACCTTTAGGACTCCGGTACGCTTTTGGGTTACGCCTGCAGCAGTGCTTCAGCAAGGGGATGCTCCCGTAACGGTTCAAAATGGTTGTTCTTCTCATGCAAGAATACGACTTTGCCGCAGGCGCCGCTTTGCATCAGCGCAAAGGCTTCCTCGAAGCGGTCCAGCGAGCAGGTGTGTGTCACCAGCCTATCGAGCCCCAGGCTCCCGCCGCGAAGCAGCCCTTTCATTTGGTACCAGGTTTCATACATCCGGCGGCCCGTGATGCCTTCCACGCGGATGCCCTTGAATATGATTTGTCCCAAATCCAGTTCTACGTTCCGGGTCGGTATGCCGAGCAGGGAGACGCGAGCTGCCCGGGCGGCCGCTTCAAACGCGTTCCGGATTCCTTCCGGGTGCCCTGACATTTCCAGAACCACCTCCGCCCCTTCTCCTCCCGTCACCTCGTGGACGGCTTCCGGGAGATAGGTGTTAGAACTGTCTATGACGAAATCCGCCCCCATCTGCCGGGCCATGCCAAGTCTATACGGATGAACATCAGCCGCCATGACCAGGCCTGCGCCGCAAGCTTTGGCTACCGATATGGCCATCTGCCCGATCAGCCCCGCTCCAACGATCAGTACAGACTTGCCCACGATGTCGCCTGCAAGGACGGAATGTACTGCATTGCCCAGCGGATCCTGAAGGCAAGCCAGCTCAAAGGGCATATCCCGATCATTCTGGATGATACTGCCTGCCTTCACGACCGCATACTCGGCAAAGCAGCCCGGTGCAGTAATTCCGAAGCTGCGGGTGTGATGGCACACGTGGGCGTTGCCCGTCCGGCAGGCTTTGCAGGTTCCGCATACCATATGGCCTTCTGCCGATACATGGTCCCCGGCCCTGACATTTCCGGCCTGCGAACCGGCCTGAACGACGACTCCCGCGAACTCATGGCCGAATACGTTGCCGGTCACCACCGTTGATTCTGCCCATGCATCCCAGTTATAAATATGTACATCCGTGCCGCAAATGGAGCTTGCTTTGACCTTGACCAGCACCTCGTCCGGTCCGATAACAGGGAGGGGCACCTCCTTGAAGGCCGCTCCGGGGGCGCGGTGCTCCTTGACGATTCCATACATCGTTGTATTCATTGCTATGCCACCTTCTCTAGAATTTGAATGTTATGACGTCATGCGGCAGAAAAAAACAAAAAAAGAACCGGCATCATCCGAAGCCGTTCTGAAGGTTTATTTATAAGCTTTGGCAGTTTACGGATTCACGCTGACGATGTTGCCGGCGTAGTCCCTCCAATTCGTTCCGTCGAAATAGACCGGCTTTTTCTTTACCGGATCATAGTACGTATCGCCTTCCACCGGTTTTTTCGTCACCTCCGTCGACCGCTTTAGATTGATGAATTTATCCTTTAGCACAAATTCCGTGTATTTGCCGCTGGAACTGCTTGTTTTACCGCGGAAAAAGAGACGGCCCGTTTGGTTCTGATAATGCATATAGCCCGGTGCGTAATCCGCGGAGGGGAAGCCCGAAGTGCTGGTCTCGTCAACGATCATCGGGGTCAGCATCGCTTTCTCGTACCCCTTGAAGAACAGCGCGAATTTGTTGGCGTTATACCACACGGAGCCCGGATCAATGCCCGAAGCGCTGCCGTTGTTTACGTCTCCCTGCAGCTGGGACATGCGCAGCATCGGCAATCTCTCGGCAATCTGCCGTCCTGCCCAGGACATATCCGCTTCAACATGGTCGTCCACCGCAAGGTTGCTCGGATTGACGTTGCCCTGGATGTGGTGTCTTCCCTGCACGACCGATATGGCTTTGACTCCGTATTTCCTGCCGCCGCGGGTGTCGAGAATCAGATTGCCCTGCACGACGGTGAAATCGGCTCCGAACAAATTGATCGCGCAGATCTGGTCATGGTTCGTGGCCGGATTCATGTCCTGGTAGTTCCAGTTTTGAATGCGGTTGTTCGTCAGGATGATGTTCGAGCATTTCGGTTCCGGATAATTCGAGCCGTTCACGGTCGCGATGCCTGAGGTGGGCACGTTGTCGATGGCATTCCCGCTGACGATAATATCCTTGGAGGCATAGATGTTGACAGCCCCGAAGCTGTAATCCTTGACGGCAGGCGCGCTGATGCTGTTGCTGTCCACGATGCACTGACGTACACCCCATAATTCGATGCCGTCGTAGCGGTTGTTGATGCAGATGTTGCCCGTGATCGTGATGTCGTACGTTTCGTATTGGCTGGAGGCGAAAGCGGTGATGCCTTCCTGGCCGTTGCCGATGACGATGTTCCCCGCCGCCAGATTGCTGTAGCATTTGCGATCTGCCGCAGCCGTGAAGCCGATATTCGTATCAAACGTAATGCCCTGGCCCCCGCAATTCTCTATATGGTTGTTCATGATCCGGCAATACTTGGAGGAGGATGCGTTAATGCCGGTATTCAAGTTTCCTTCCACATTGTTGAACAGCGTTTTGTTTTTGATCCGGTTGCCCTGAACCAGCACGTCCGTACATCCGCTTAAATAAATGATCCGCTCGGTCGTGTTTTTGGTATTAATGATGCGGTTGTTCAGTATCATGCCGTTCGTGCACGCCGTGAAAGCCCAGTTTCCGGCATTTTCAGTAATGTGAAGCTGCTGGATGGTAAAGTCGGAGCTTGAGCTCAGATCGAAGCTGATTTTCCCCTCCAGGTTCTCGATCTCCAAAGAGAAGATGCCGCTGCCCGTAAAAAGCGTGTCCGGGAACGAAGTCGAGGCGCTCTGCAGTACAGCCCCTTTTTCACCTGACAGCCGTATGCCGGATTTCAAATAGATGGTGCTTGCAATATACGCCGCCTGAGGGAACACGACTGTTCCGCCGACGGATGCCGCCGTGTTAATGGCATTTTGAATGCCCTTCGTGTCATCGTTCCTGCCGTTGCCGAGCGCGCCGAACCACTGCGGATAGAATTCCTTGACCTGAGGATCTCCCTTAATCTGGCCGTCACCCGCAAAAATCTGCGTGATCCCCGCTTCGATTTTTCCGTTCAGGGTCAGCGTTCTTCCTGCAGCAATGTTCAGCTTGGCCCCATTCATGAAGTTCAGCGTAATGCTAGCATCTACGGTCAGGTCCGCATTTACGGGGTAGCTGCCGCCGGAAAGAACAAGAACGCCTCCGCCGGACGCTTTCAATTTAGCGACCTCCTCTGCGAGCCGCGAAGGGTCCGTCAACGTAACGAACGGGATACTGTCAGCCATCGTTCTCAACCTCCCTGTCCAACCCATCATCTTATAAATCGTGTTATAGCATTACACATTATTCAGACGGGTTCTTGTTTGCTGTAGTCATTCGGATTAATTGTCGGGACGGACTGGTTAAAAATATGCGGCTGTACCGCATCCCGCTTGCGAAGAAGCGTTTGATTGGCGATAAGGCCGTAGACAATCCAGTTCACGGGATTGGTGAAATAACCGCCGGCGATTTGGTAAGCAAGGATGAACACCAGCAGCCCGGCCTTGAATACCCTCTCGTGCTTTCGGATTCTCGTGACCAGCATGACATGGAATATGACAAGCAGCATGATCGCGCCGATTCCCCCCTCGGCGATGACATACATAAAGGAATTGGCAATCACGCCTACCAGGCCCTGGCTGTAGTAAGCATTCTGGACCGTGTCTGTATTCAAATTGCCAAGCCCGGTCCCGATATAGTTGGAATGGTTCAGAATCTGCCCCATAATCCGTGCGCTCACGTTCAACCTGTAAAAGACGGAGCCGTCTGTACCGCTGAGAATATCGCTCAGCCTCATGTAAAAGCTGCCCTTGCTGACCACGAACCAAGCGAAAGCTCCAGCCCCCGCCATGGCAAGGAGGATCGTCAGCAAAAGCTTCTGTATATTCACACGGTCGCTAAGGTAGCAAATGTACATCACACCGCAAGCCAATCCCAGACAAAGCATCCCGCCCATTCCCGCGGACATGATTACGATGCAAGCATTGGTCAGCATGAAAAAAAGGTTCACCAGGTTGCCTTTAAGCCGGGTCTCGCACAGGGCGAATGCGCCCAGAATCGTGAGCAAAATGCACACATGGAACGAAGCCTCGCTTGGTTCCGCATAAAACAGAGCCAGACGTACCTTCTGATACAGGTTCACGTCGTCATCTAAGCGCCACAGCAGCTTCGTTTTATGCACCATACCCACACATAGAAGCGCCAAGTTGATCACGGAAGCGGAGTAAATGATTTTTTTAAAGGAGGACATATCCATCTTCATTTCTTTCACCTGCAGAAACAGCATCACGTTCAGAAACAGCTTGGCGAGATTGATGACCAGCCGTCCCATATCCACCTGATCGTTTACCGTAACCTGCAAAAATGCATATAAAACGACGAAATACACATAACCCATCGCTTTCCATGTCAGCTTTCTGCGCTGGATGACATCCCTCAGAATCAAGATGATCGACAAAAAATAGAACAAATCCAGGTTAGCCGTAATCCCCTGATGCAGCACATAAATCATGGCAAATAGGATTTCCATATGAATTCACATACCTCATATTCTTGGATCTATTCCGGATCGCTTCCCTGGTCACTGACTCTGTTTCAATTTTTCCCTGTATTCTCCCTTAAATCTCCGGGCATACTGCGGCTTCTTATGAAACACCTCAAAGGAATGAAATAGATGCTCATACTTTCGGACGATGCGTTCCCAGGTATATTCCGTGGAAATTCTCGCCTTGGCTTTGGCCTCAAGCGCTTTGATCCTGAACTCGTCATATTGATCCAGCTCGCGGATCCGGCCTGCGAACGAGCCCGGATCTGCCGAAAAATACACCGCTCCGTCGCCTCCCACCTCCCGGTTAAAAACCACGTCGAATAACAGGTTCAGCTTGGTTGAAGCAAGCGCTTCGAGCAAAGAAGGATTGGTCCCACCCACTTCATGGCCGTGGCAGTACCCGTAAGCCAGCTCCCTGATCTTCTTCAGGAGCTGTTCATCATAAACGGTTCCCACGAATTTGACGCGGGGGTCCAGGTCAAACCGGCATTTCTCAAGCAGCTCCTCATAGAAAGAGTTGTGCTCAACACCCGTGACGATGACCAGATCCTTTGTCGTTTCCGAGGTCATGAACTCTTTGATCATCAGCTCGTAATTGTTCTCCGGCACGAACCGGCCGATAACCAAATAGTATTCGCCCGGCTGTAGGCCATGCTCGTTCATCCACTGCGAAAGCTCCCCGTGGCCGGAGCCGAGTGTCGACGGAGCGAGATCGGCGCCATACGCAATAAAGGTCGTTCTTGGGCGGTAGCGTGCATAATCGTCCCGGATATACGTCTCAATGCCTCTCGAATCACAGACGAGAAGGTCCGCATGCTTGACCATCAGCCGCTCCGACAGTTTCCAGTAACGCTTGATCCAGGCATTCCATTTGCCCCGCTTCCATTCATGCCCGTCCGGATTGACCAAGATGGTAACTCCCAATTTTTCGAGCTTGCGTTTATATGGATAAAAAAACGGCCCGATCCGGCAGGCCAATATGTAGATCACGCAGTCGGTCAGCCGATGCTGCCCGATGTATCGGATGCATTCCCTCAAGCTCAGGAGATCGTAGAGGACGGCACGCGCACTCCCGATCGCCAGTACCCGGACCTGAAAGCAGCGGGCACCGTTATGCTCGAATTCCCCGCTCCGGTCCGCCAGGCAGGCCACGTGGTAACGCGTCTCCTTGTTTATTCTCCTCGCGGTCAGCTGATCGACGAAGGTTTCAAAGCCGCCGTACTTTGCCGGAATGCCCTTGGAACCGATAATGAATACATGCTTTGCCATTTCTACTTACCTCTTCCGTTTTATAATGGCTCTGAAACTCAAAAAAAAGACCCGTATGGGTCCGATCAATGTCGTATATATCCAGGCTGGGCTATACGGTGAAGTTTCGCGAAATCTCGATGATTTGCGATCCGTAGACCAGCAGCGTCATGCTGGAGTCCGCCGGAAAGGTCACGTAAGTGCCGCTTCCCTTCAGCTTGACGTTCGGAATTTGCCTCGAAATCTTCAGATTGCCCGTGTAGGAGTAGATGACGATCATCCGCGGCAGGGAATCGGACAGATTTTCCTTCGTCAATTGGGTGACAACGGTGGATTTGGAATAAGCAAAGACGGCAAGAGTAAGGTTGGAAATATCTACGGCGGAGGCATTACTCGTAAAAGCCATATATTCCTGCGACAACACGCCCTTAATCGGCACCGATGGCGCACCTTCCGTGTTGCCGCTGAAGTAATTCGTGCTGACAGGGTTTGCGGAATAGTAGTCTTCACTAAGGGAGACTGCAGGATAATTCGTGAACTGGTTGGAAGTGACGCTGACCGAGGTGCAGGTCGCCGGAGAGTCGATTTTTAAGGGCTGATATTTTCCGTATTGGCTGCGGGCATTGTTGCCCGTGATATTGATGAGCGAGCTGTCCTTGATCTGAATGGCGTAGACCCCGGGGAAGAAGAGGTTATTCGCGGATATGTTGCCGATGAAATACGGACTATTCTCGATGTAAATCCCTGTCGACTGGATATCCTCACCCGATTTCCAGGTCAGGTTGTTGCCGTTCACGATGCCGCCCACGATTCCCGACAGGTATATGCCGTATTTCCTGGCCCAGGCCACATTGTTACCCGCAATAACCAGATTGAAACCGTCCTTCGCCGTCACGGCACTTTCCACCGCTTCGAATAAATGATTACCCTCAATAATGACCCAATTAAAATTTTCGATATAAATATTCGTCTTCTCAAACCCCGTATGGCCAAAAAAGAATGTGTTGCCTTTGCATATGAGCCCGTCGATCCCTTTGGCCCATATATGAAAAATATTGCTGAACGCGCCCGGTATGTTCGTTCTCGATTCGTACATATTGTTGGAGAAATTGACGTCCCCCACCACATGGGTGCCTCCGTCGTCAGGTGCCGCATAATCGACGTAAAGCCCGTAATTGCAGTCTACAAGCTGATTGCTCGTTATCGTATAGCGCGAACAATGCTGCGTTTTGTTGACCTTCTCAAAATAAACGGCTTTAAGGCAGTTGATGAACCGGACATTGGTAATGAGAACGCCGTAATACCATCTGCAGTTGATCCCGTTTCTCTTTTTCGCTCCCAGGATCGTAATGCCGTCTATTTTCACGTTGCCCGTGCCTGCAAACCTATCCGTGCTGTTCGTGGGTATGCCATACAGGTTAATGCAGCCATTTAGCGTCCCTGTCCCGGTAATATACACGTTCGATGTCGTAATGGTTATGTTCGCGTTATACGTGCCGTCCGGAATGACAATCGTTCCGCCCGTCTGCGAAATACTGTTCAGCGCTTTCTGAAAAGCCGGGGTATCGTCTGCCACCCCATCCCCTTTGGCGCCGTACAGCTTCACATTGACTCCCGTCGTATCCGCCATCCAAGGCACCTCCTTTGTCGGATGATCATGCCCCCTTATTCACTTGCATTATATTGATGCTATGGTCCATTGGCGCCGGGTACTTGGCCGTGTCCAAGCGTCCATTTTCCTCGGCCAATGAACTCGGAAGTATATCCTTCCGGGTAAACACAAGCCCAAAGGCGATCATAAAGAAGGTGTAGGTGCAGAGGCTGTAATATTGATTCGGATTAAAATTGACCACGATAAAGTTGCCGAGAAACAAAGCTGCCGGAAACCACCTTTCCCCTTTGTACTTTCGAAGGCTCCAAAGGAAGAGAGCAGCATAAACCAGAAAAAACAGCATAAGGCCGAACAATCCCTGCTCAACCAGCGTATTGATAAACTGCGAATGCAGGGCAATATCGTCCATGCCGTAGTACTTCTGCATATAGGGAACGTACTGTCCGGCACCGAGTCCGAACCACGCATGCTCCCGGAGCAATTGGAATGCGTTATGAAACTGGACGAAGCGGTGGGATTCCGTATTCCCGCGGTCCAGGAAGAGGATTTGGAACAGCTCGTCGTAAAAGATCCGGTACGTCAGGATGGCCGCAATGGCAGCCGCCGCGATCACCCCCAGTTTTTTGAACAAGCGATAACGAATCCCCAGTCGTGCATGGAACAGGAAAATCAGGAACTGGACGCTGACGGACAAGTAACCGATGCGGGTAAAGGTCAGGAACAGGAACGCGGCATTGAGCACGACAGCCGCCAGGGTGAACAGGTTCTTTCTTTCCATGAAAACGTAGAGCAGCACCGGGAACAAAATGGCCCCCAGATTGCCGGCCCCGTTGCTCGCCCCGACAAAGCCTACCACCCGCTTGGCGATCTTCACGCCTTCGTAATAATTGATGGAGTCCTCTGCCGAGAATAGAAGCAATGACCGGTTCGTCACGTATTGAACGAGTCCAAGCAAGGAATTGCACACCGAAAAAGCAACGATGCAGCTCAAAATTGTGGAGGTCTTGACCTGCAGTTTGCTGAGTAAATAAAACAACAGGGCCAGCAGCAGCAGATTCAGGAACTGATTGATCGTGTAGATGTACAAACCGGGCTCCATGATTTCAAGCGCCGAGCCTTGCACCGCCAGCATGACAAGAAGTACCGCAAACGCAATCAGTACAAGCTGGAATCTGTCACGGTGTTCCTTGTCTTTGTGAAGGGTATGGAATTTGCTCTTCAGCACCAGATGGACAAGCAGGGACATATCCACGCAGAACAGAACGAATACCGTCGCGTCCACGTATACGCCCTGATAGCCGATATTCAGCTGTATGCTGCTCACCATCGCGGCAAGCAGGAGGCACAGCAGCGCAGAGGCTGCCGCGCCGTAAGGCAAAATATGGACCGCAACAATCAGCCCCGCCAGAAGCACCGGTAGGAGAATCAGCGTTAACGTCAGCATACTCAAACCTCTCTGCTCAAGGGATCCATTCCGCCATCCAGCGTAATATGATCCAAAAATCCGAGAATTTGCTCTGCCTGCAATTTTCTTGAGTACCTGTGCCTGTCAGAAAAATCATAATGATTCCTGATCAATTGACCGAGTGCGGCTGCGATCGCTTTCGGGTCATGTCCGGCGCACTCTCCGTAGCGGTTCTGAATCAGTGATGTCAGTTCCAGATCCTCCGTCACGGCCAGAATGGGCCTGCATGCACCGATGTATTCAAAGGTTTTGCCCGGAATGGCAAAGCCGCTTCCGCGGGGATGCGTCAGGATCACAGCCGCATCCGCTGCGTTCAGCAGACGGATGGCCTCCTGATGCTGAAGGCTCCCGTGAATGATGATCTGAACGCCGGATTCATCATGGTCAGCGTGGTTTATATCGTCCATCGCCTGACGGTCAAGCAGGCCTGCGACATGAAGCGTGACGGAAATCCCCGTTTCTTTGTAAAATGCATCCAGGCCCTGTACTAAGCCTTTTACATTTCTCCCTTTATAAATCGAACCGGCATGAACCAGCATCATGTGACCCGAATCCGGGCTGAAGTTGCGGAATGCAGCGTCCTCAAACAAATGCTCATCGTATCCGTTTCGGATGAGTTCCATTTCCAGCTGCGGATTCCGTATCCGGTAATGCTGGTAGATGCCCTCCGACACGGCAATGACGCCTTCGGCCAGCCTGCCGACCATCTGCTCGGCTTGCCTGAATACGTACCTTGGATTCCCTTCCCCGATGTTGTGGTTGAGAATATCGCGGATTTCGATGACCGCCTGCAAATGCGGGGCCTTGCGTTTGATGTAATCCAGGACGTATAACGCGTATACATCCGGTACGGTGACAAAGATTGCTGCGATCATCCGGTTCGTGAGTACCTGGTCCAGCTGCGCGTAAAGCGCTGCATTCATCCGGTCAAACTTGAATTTGCTGTATTTGTAATTCCTCCAGGCGGATAGGGTCCAAGGATTGCGGAGCAGATTCTCGGCAAGCTCACCGAGCACCCCCCTCCCGTTCGTGCCGGCTTCCCCTTTCATCGATTGGGTGAGGACGCTGTCCATCGTGGCATACGGATAATCTTCGGCTGCATACTTGCTTGCGCCGGCACCATATTTTCCATCATGGATGACGATCAGGTCATATTTCTCCCGAAAGTGTTCCATAAGCCCCGCAAACCGTACGGACGCGACCACCGGCTCTCCTTCCACGTAGTCGGAGATGACGATCAGACTCTCCTTCATCCGGCATTCACCTCCGAATTTCCCGGGCTGAGCAGCTTGGCGTATCCTTTAACGGTTCGCTCGGCCGCCTGTTCCCACGTGTACTCTGACATGATTTTGGCCTGCAGCCGCGGGTTGAAGGGCGCATGATAGGCCTCCACAACGGCCTCCCGAATGCTGGAGATATCCCCGGGCTCGCAATAAAAGGCATCCTCTCCGAAGTATTCCCGCGTCGTTCCCCTTGCCGTCACCACGATATTGCAGCCGCTCACCGCCGCCTCAAGCGATACCAGCCCCGGCGTGTCATACCAGCTGGGCAGGACATGGACCCTCGCTCGGCTGTACAGCTTTTGCAGCTCCGTATGGTCCACCTCGTCCACGATTTCAACATTCTGGTTTCGTGCGGCTTTACGCATTGCGTCCAGGTACTTTCGCTGGGTTTCATGAGCTGTTCCGGCCAAGATGAGCTTGTAGGGAAGGCCGCTCCAGGCCTTGATCAGGTTGAGCTGGTTTTTACGGGGCTCGAACCGTCCCACGCATAACACGATATCCCGCTGCGATCCGGCATCATATTTGAATATCTCCGCATCGATGGCATTGGGAACGACCAAATAATCCAGCTGCTTGGGGAGATTGAAGATGCGATGAATGAGTTCCATTTCACCCTCGCCGTTCGGAAGAAGGAGATCTGCCTGCTCCAAAATCTCGCGCTGCAGGCGCGTGTATCCCTGCCGGATCAGCCGCGAGGTCCCTTCATGCTTCTCCCCGTCCAGAAAGTATCGGTACATGGCTCTCAGCTTTTCCATGCCTTCATAGCTGATCATCCGGTTGACGGCCTTGCGAAGACCCATCTGTCCCTTCCGCTCGAATTCCGTGCTCCTCCAGAAAATTGTGGACAATGCAGCCTTTTTATTTTGCGTCTTGGCGTTCTGAAGGAAACGAATCGTTTCCTGAGGCCGGAGCATATTGAAAATATGGACCAGATCGTAAGAGGACAGATCAGCCTCCGGATCGTCGTTCATGTCGATCCGGATCTCCGGGAACCTTTTTTCGATATACTCCTTGGTTTTAAGCATTTGGATCGTGTCCCCGCCTTTGCGCGTGAAGATATTATACCTGGTCTGGTAAAGCACCTTCATTCCATCAACCTCCTCCCAAGCAGACTGTGATCAATCCACGACCGAATATATTCCTTCCAGAACCGGAAGGTTGGCTACACCATCCACCACGTTCAGGATGCTTCCGTCCGGAAGCATAATGCGGGATGGCGGCTTTGTGCCGAACTGCAGCGACAGCAGCTTCTTTCGGTACCGCGCTTCATGGCGCAGCTCGAAATGGTGCTGATCCCGATGCTCTATGCCTACATGATCGCGAAGATTCACATATTCGGCCAGCTCCGAGCAGGTGCAGTACCACACCTTTTTCCCCCGGAGATGCCGAAATATCTGGAGCAGGCTCTCGCGGTCATCGAAAATGTTCGGGCTCTGTCTCTTGCCGTCATCGCGTGAAGGCGCGATATGCTCCTGCACGCTGATCACGAGCCGCCGCTCCAGCAAATCATCGATTTCACGCAGCTTCCAGCGGATGAAGGTTGTTTTGAATGCGCGCTTAACGATGTCCTTAATCGTATTCCTTCGATGATAAACACCGTTCAACAGCGCTCCGTTCACGGTCGAGGGAATATCCACAACGCCCCGTTTTCCGAAACGCTTGATGTCGTAATTAGTTACGGGATCTGCGTCGCTCCCGAAGGACGCATCGTTCAAACCTTCGGACTTCCCGCGGTTCCAGTACCTGCACCACCACTCAAACCCGGATTCGTCGATGCTTTCGTCCGAAAAGGCATTGCTCGTGTATCCGCAGTATTTACCACCCATTGGCCTCGTGCCTACGGCGTCCATGAATATATCCAGACCCTCGCCGATGCGGACGAGCGCTTCATCCAGACTTGCGAAGGAAGCCCATTCCTGCACGAAATCCCTCGCTTTCTCCCCTACGATCCCGTGCGTCGTGCCATGGTAAGCCAGCTCAAAATTCGGATGCCGATGGACGCTGCGGAAAAAGTCGCGGCTGGCCTCATCTGCATGGATGGGCTTCGCGTACATGGTGCACACCGGATTCCTGACCATGCCGACTCTTGCTCCTACCGGCACGAAGAAGGTAACCTTGATCTCCGGATGATCCGACAAAATCCGTTCCTGCAAAAAACGAAACGAGGACCGTTCCCCATCCCTGAAGAATCCCCAGTCCTCGCCTTCCTCCACGGTTCCGTTGCCATTCATATCCACCCAGGCATTCGCCAGGTCATCGATCATGAACAAAACCGGCGACCGGGCGTTGTTATACCATTTGCATCGTTCAATCTGCATGAAGCATTCTCCTTGATTCGTCATCTGCTTACCCGGCGGCGCTGCGCTTTCTCGGGTAAAAGGGATTTAAGATGATCCTTGTTCACCTGCAGCAGGGTGTATGCTTTGAGCCATCTCTTCCCGCCGTGTCTTTCAATCAGGCGGATATGGTTGTTCATCCGAACCGTATCCGACCAGAAAAATTTGTATTCCTGGGTGCCGCTCATCAAATCGATTTCCGTGATCCCGCTTTGCAAGTAATGCTCCATTACTCTGTTCAGGAGAATCAAACCCACGCCGTACTCCATATATTGCCGGGAGAAGGACGTGATATATAGATATACCTTGCTTTTATGGCTAAAGGTCAGCATGGCGGATGCTATGCTTCCGTCAATCTCGATATAGGAAATATGCGCGCCGCCCAGCTCATGAAACTTGGAGCTGATGTCGCCATAGAAGCGCATCATCTCCTGAGCGCCGAACAGGCTGTGCTACCACCGCTCTTTGTGCATGTCAATCAGGCTTTCCCATGTCCTATCGTCCACGGGCACATGGATTTCGAGCTTTGTCTCAAGGTCATTCCGCAGCTTCCGCTCCTTGCGCTCGATCGCCTTGATTCGGCTTCGAGCCAGCTTTCCTTGATGAAACCGCTCCAAATTCACGTACGGGGACATGGATCTGGGATGGCTGAATACTTCATAATCGGCACCGCTTACCTGCCCGATGAGCCCCGCCACGGGATCCAGCGAATGGACGTTATGCAGATCGATCCAGTCCCATTCCTGCCTGTGCGCACGCAGCACGCCGAATATTTCTTGAAGCGCCTTCATGTAGTGAACGTGCTTATGTATGTAGAAGCTGTTGGTCTCTCCCGTTCCGGACACAATGAACTGCAGGGATCTGATGCTTATCCATTGGATAGACTGCTGGACGATGCACATCGGAGCGGCAGCGATGCATTGGTCCTGGTCGATGACCAGAATGACGAACAGCTGCCGGCTTGAGCCGAACAGATGGGACACATAGGATTGCAGCCATTCCCACGTGCTGAAAATCTCGGGATGCTCCAGGTTCTCCGTCAGCTCCCTCCAAGGCCGTTCCCATCGGCGCAGCTCTTCCAGACTCCGAATCACTACCGTTGTCATGTCTCGTTCTCACTCCATGTCTTTATTCATAATGCATTTTTAAGCCCTTTGAAGGCCCGCACGATTTCCCTGGACTGCATCAGCAGCCGCAGCAGCCGCGATTGCTGGCTGGATTCATTCCACATGGTGAAGGAATAACTGACCGAGAACCGGTTTGTCCAGCGGAATTTCCATGAATACGTACCCGCGCCGAAATCGATCTGCTTCGTGCAGCTGCTGTGGAACAGACTTTCGACCATCTCCATCAGGAGCACGTCCGAAATGCCGTGGTAGTGGGAGAACTTGGGCGAATATCCCGTGTTCCAACCGTACAGCACGTTCCGGTACAAATAGCAGCACTTGTATATAATGATTTCGCCATCATCGGATTCGAGGTAGAAAAACAAAATCTTATCATTACCTTTGAACAAACGCTTCAGGAAATGCTCGTTGTTCTTGTCTTCGAACAGGCTGCCACGTTCATGTCTGCCCTTCACCTCATTCAGGTACTTTTTCTCAAGCTGATGAATGTGGGCGATTTTATCGTACATATCCTCGCTTTGGCTGCCGGTAACGATTCTGAACCGGTATCCCGTGTCATCCTGCAGCTTTACCCGTTTGCGGCGAAGCTTGGTGCTGAGCATTTGTTTTTCGAAATCGGCATACGAGCAGTAATCCTCGCTGTTGATCCGGGCGCAGGAGGTCAGATATTCGGTATGCTTGCTGTACCGGTCATGTCGCATCAAATACTTGAGAAGCTGCGTATCCATGCGCAGATGAGTCAGCTCGACTTTGTCCCATCTTCCCGAATGCTCCTCTACCGTATTCATCAATTCCCGAATGATCGCGGAGGATTTGAACTTGCTGGAATCGATAATGAAATTGAAATAGTCCCCTTTTCCAAGAAAGCTCAGCACCCTGCATTTCACGATTTTTTTGTCGATGACGCGGATCATCAGCGGTGCAATGGCAACCATCACGTTATCCCGGTAGTGGCACAGGATGAACAGCTCTTTGTTCTTGTCGCCTCCGAACGCCTGCCACCAGGAAAAGTTGAACTCAAATGTGCTGTAATAGGTCGCATCCGGATCCTGGTCGGCCAGTCTTTCCCAATCCTTCCGGATCGCCAGAAAACCGTCCACGTCGGAGATGATTTTCGTATTCATGATTCCGATTTCGCTCCTTCCATAAGCAGGTTGTTGGGCTTGCGTTTCCATGCCGGCAGCAGGTCCCCGGTCAGTTCCCGGATAGACACGAATTTGAAGATCAGGCTGCAGGCAATAAAGGCTGCTACAAGCACCACGTTCAGTGCAATCTCAATCAGCAAGGAATGCTCGATCCGCATGAAAGCGGCATGCAATGCGTAAGCAGGCACATAAATCGCAAGATATTTATACGGATAAAAAATACCGAGACCGAGCGGATAATATTTGGAACCGTAATGATAGAAAACGGCGCTCGTGACCGCATACGAGATTACCGTTGCCAAAGCCGAGCCGTAAATCCCAAGCCATGGAATCAATACGATGTTGCAGGCGACGTTAATAAGGGCTGCCAACAAGGAAATCAGGTAGTTAATGCGCATTTTATTCGCAATATGAAGTCCCAGGGAGTAGAAAGCCAGACTGCCTGACAAAAAATACGAGAATGAAATGAGCGGCACCAAGGTACCGGCACTGCTGTATTCTTCCGTTGCCACGAGCCGGACCGCCATATGAGCGAACAGCGTCAATCCCAGGATGCACAACCAGCCCGCGAAATTATAGATGCGGAACATCCTCCGTATTTGCTCAGGCCCATCCTCATCCTTATACGCTTTGAACTTGAAAGCCGTAAAAACGGACATGAACGGGGTGATAAAGGCCGGATTGATCAGCATGCCGATCTTGTACCCGATGGAATATACGGCAACCGAGGATAAGTTCAGATATCCTTTGATCAAGAACCGGTCGCTCAAGGTGAGAACCCAGGCGGAAATATCCCCGAGCAGGAGGCCAGTGCCATAACCCAGCATTTTGCGCATCGGATCCCTCCTGATGATCAGTCGGTACGTGCCGAGATTCAGCGCAAACAGCACGATAAACACCAGCACGTTGCTGAACAGCTGAGCCGTTAATATGCCGACGATCCCCATATCCCTGGAAAGAAAAAAATAAAGTGCAAATAACAGCGTAGACAAAACGACCGCAAACTGGATGGCGCTCGACTTTAGCGCTTTGAACTGCATGGAATAAAAGCTTGAATAAATCAGGTTCAGGCAGGAGAATACCGATATCATCACCACGTAAGGAACGTACAGGCCGGAGCCCTCAGCCCTGTCAAACACGAGCGGGGACACCAAAGGACTGAGAATCCATGCGATTCCAATACAGACGGCTCCCCATAGGAGCGCAAAGGTCAGTGCCGTGTTCCGCAGCTCCCTTTTGTTCTCGAATTCGTTAAAGAAGCGGACCATTCCGGAGTGGACCCCGAGCGTAATCATCAAAGACAGCAGCATTTGGACGCTGATGATCAGGTCATACTGGCCGAACTGCTCCTGAGACAGATTCCGGGTGTAGAGCGGAATCAGCAGCAGATTAACGAGCTGCGTCAAGATCGAGGAGCACAAATAGACGGCGCCGCTGGACAGCATTTTCCGGTTATCGGTTGGCACGGGCTATCCCTTTACTTTCCGCAGGCATCCTTTCGCCTGACAATTTGTCGTAGATTTCGATCAAATCGGCCGCGTAGTCCCGTGCCATGATGCCTGTGACGGCCTCTTTGCAGGTATGGTAGTCGAGCATGACCTGCCTCACCCGCGTCACCAGCGCCGGCAGATTCCCGGATTCAAACAGAATGGTACCCTCCGGTCTGACGCAGGCATCGCTGGCGATCGCCGGCACGTTCAAATAAAGGGCTTCGGCGACCGATACCCCGTACCCATCCATACGCGTAGGACGGACAAAAAGCTTGCTCTTATGCAAAAGGGGGTACAGCTCGGTATTGACGGCTTCATAGATAAATATCCTTTCCGATAGGCCATCGTCGGCAATCCTGCGTTTGAGCCGTTCATAATAAGCCCGCTCTTCCGCGCTTTGATCTGCTGCGCCCAGGAGTGCAAACAACAGATGCACC
The DNA here is from genome assembly GCF_051966755.1 of Paenibacillus sp. SAFN-054. Lineage (NCBI taxonomy): Bacteria > Bacillati > Bacillota > Bacilli > Caryophanales > Paenibacillaceae > Paenibacillus > Paenibacillus sp. SAFN-054. The sequence goes on along the minus strand of NZ_JBQCKS010000001.1, from coordinate 184,718 downwards.
GAATCCGGCAGCTCCTTCACCATCCCGATTAGAAGATCAATGCCGTACAAATCACCTTCCCGAAGCGGCCGTACGAAGCCGTTGGCTGCGATCAGGAAATCGGCTTGCTCCATGAAGCGGTGGACTTCAGGCGGAAATTCCAAATGATCCTCACCCCGCTCCACCGGATGTATGTAAGCCGGAATGGTGCGCACACGGTCCGGTTGGAAGCCAAGCTGAAGAAGCATCTGTGTCGCGGCATCACTGACGCAGACGATGTAATCCACCCGCTTCAGGCTTGCCAGCAGCAGCCTTTTCGCCACGGGATGCGCACGCTGGAGCTGCTGCGACAAGCTTTCTCCATGAACGGTAAGCATCACTTTTTTGCCGAGCGCCTTGTACAGGCCAAGCAGCATCCGAATCCTGGGATCAATCGAATGAAAATGAAAAAGATCCCCTTTAATAAAAGGGACCTTCAATAGAAACGTTTTGTAGCTGCCCATCGGCAGCACCTGCAGCTCCGCGTCAGCCGTGCCCGATTCATTATAGATGACGAAGTCCCTCTGCCGGGAACGCAGAACCTCGGCCAGCCTTCGCAGATGAATCGATATGCCGCCGAGCGGCGGGGGAACCGGACCAACCAGGATCAGCTTCATAAGATCAACGATTCCTTTCCGACCCGAACCTCCACGTTCTTGAACTTACCGGTTTCCGTCCGGGCAATATGGGGAACGATCGTGATTTTAAAATTCATGTCGATGGTAAAGAGCTTTTCGAGCTTCCCGACCATCATCTTGATCTCCTCCTGCACGGCAGCTTCCGGCTGTGTCGATTCCACCAATATCTCGATCAGATCATAGCGGTGCTGGATCAGCTTGCAGGCACTGAAGGTTGTGGTGCCACGGAGCGCGATCGCAATCAGCGGCGAAGGAAGCATATCCCCGTTCGGCTTATACATGATCTCTCCCATGCGGCCGTCGATGGAGCGGATGACGGGGAATAGATGCTCTTTTCCCGGCTGGGGCGACTGGTCGAAACGCGCGGCTGCATCGGTCAATTCATAGCGGACCAAGGGCATGACGTCGTTCAAAAAAGAGGTACCAATGATCGCGCTTGTCTCCTGATTCTGTTCCACGTAACTGTACAAGGGCAGGAAATAATAAGAACGTGAATCATCCAACCAACCGCCCAGCGCCACCTTTTCGGTCTGGCCGTAATGGGCAAATATCCGCGAGCTTGAGAACACGCTGCCGATCAGATACACCTGGTAATCATGCACCATTTCGCAGGCGAGCAAAATGGCTTTGGGCCGATACAGCCCGGTAAGCTGATGGTCCACCAGGAACTTGGTGAACAGTGCCAACGCAGAAGGGAATCCGTACAGATACTCATATCCGGAAGCCACAATGGCATTCACGATATCCCTGATATTATGCTCCGTAATGGCAGTCGTGTTGATCTTCAGCGTTCTGGAGTACTTATCCAGGATACAGAGCTTGCCGCTTGGCAGCGCACCGCGAAATTCCACCCGGCCTTCTCCCGGCTTGTAGCCGACATTCGCCCACTGATAGCAGATGGCTGCCCACTCCCGCTGCTCGACGGCACGGTTTGAGTACAGGGTCAACGAGGTGCCTGTCGTTCCGCTCGTTCCCAGCTTTTTGAGTTTATCCGGCGCATACCGGTTTACGACCATCTCCCTGCCGTGCTTACGCACGTCTTCCTTATGAATGACCGGGATCCGCTCCATATCGCTGAAATCCTGCAGCATGCGGGGATGGAAGCCGTGTTCGTCATAGAGCTTTCTGTAAAAGGCCGTTTGTCCGTAAGCCAGCGAGACGATCTCCTTCAGCGAATTCAGCTGAGCCTCCCGGATTTCGGAATAGCTCATGCGCTTCATCTGCTCAAATTTGTCCAGCCATTGATGAAATTCCCGGCCCACGTTGACGTAACGGAACGGAAAGTATGACAAAATTTGCTTCGCAGCCACTCTGGTTATGCTCATAGGTTCATCATTCCTTTGGATAATGATCGTTCCACCTCAAGCGCGATTTCTGTAGCCTGAACCTGCTGCCATAATGGAATGGGCCACTCGCTGCGTCCCTGAACCGCCTCGGCGAAGCGTTCGAGCGTTTCGCGCTGCCCCTTGCTGCTGATCTTCGTATCCAGTCCCTTGGCTCTGCTGCCTGTGACAGACAGCGACCGGTAGTCATTCAGAAACAGGTTCGTTCCGTCCACATAAATGTCCAGCTGCTCCTTCGGATATGCTCTCGAGCCCAAGGCGGCATAGGTTACCGTGGCCACGGAGCCGTCCGCGAACTCCATCGTGGCCACGAAGTTGTCCGTATGGGTGTAATGCTTCGTCGCCGGTTGAAGATGGGATACATGGACACGCTGCACCCGGCTGCCCGTCAAGTAGGTGAATAAATCATAAATATGGCAGCATTCGCCGCGGTTGCGGCCCCCTCCTTCTTCCGTCTGCGTCCAGTGATCCAGCGGAAGATAACCGGCATTCATCCGGTAGTTCAATATCATCGGATTGCTGCGCTGCTCAATCATTTCCTTAATTTTCGCCGCATATGGGGAGAATCTCCGGTTAAAGCCGGTCAGCAGCACCGGGGCAAAGGCGCCTTCCGGAAGATCCGCGTAGAAGCGCTGAATTTCCTCCAGCTCCGTCCGGGTAAGCGCCAGCGGCTTTTCGACAAAAACATGCTTGCCTGCACGAAGCGCATCCAGAATGATCGCTGCATGCGTCTGATGGCGGGTAGCGATCAGGACGGCGTCGATTTCCGGATCCTGCAGCAGCAGCGGATAGCTCGTCGCCGCATAGACGGCTCCGAACTGTCTGGCCGTCTCGGCCGCATTATGACCGGTTTGGCTCATGACAGCCTGCAGTACGTAAGAGCCGGACAGTGCCTGTAAATTCGGAAGATGCATGCTTTTGGCGAACTCGCCGGCTCCGATCAAACCGATGCGAATTTTTCGCCCGCCATTCAGGGAATGGGGAGGATTCGGGTTCACGGTTACTTTATGCAATGAGGCGGAGGCCTTCTGCTCCGGATAAGAGAGCAGCACCATCATCGGCTTGGCCTCCGGCTGCTGGATATATTCATATGCTGAAGCTGCCTCCGCCACCGGAAACACCCGCGATACCATCGGTTTAATCTGGATCTTCCCTGCTGCTGCCAGCCTTAAATACTCTCCCATATTCCGGTTTTCGGTCCATCTCACATAGCCCAGCGGATAATCACGGCCTTTTTCCTCATATTCGGGATCATACCTGCCGGGACCGTAGGAGGTGGAGATGTAAAAATCCAGTTCTTTCTCATAAATGTCCGAGCGGTTAATTTCCAGTCCGACATCGCCCACAACGACGACGCGGCCTTTCTTTCTCGTCATCCGAAATGCCTCGGACAGGATTAAGCTCGATTGGGCGGCAGCCGTAATGATGACGCCGTCGGCTCCAATACCGTCCGTCAGCCGAAGCGCCGTCTGAACGCCGCTTTCCTCCCGGGGCATGATCGACGCATCCATGCCTAAGCCCTTCGCCATGGCGATTCGGCCGGTATCAAGGTCGGTTCCGATCACCCGGCAGCCATTGGCTTTGAGCAGCTGTACCGTTAACTGCCCGAGGATGCCGAGTCCGATGACCACGAACGTTTCGCCGAGGGTCGGCGCGGCGCGGCGAAGTCCCTGCATGGCTATGGCTCCCAGCGTTACCGTGCTCGCTTCCTCCAAACTGAGGCCTTCCGGAACCGGAACTACCAAATTCCTCGGCACCCGGATAATCTCTGCATGGTGGGCGAACTGCGCACCCGCGCAGGCCACGCGGTCTCCCACCTTCAGGTCGGTGATGCCTTCCCCGATCTCCATGACGGTGCCAGCCGCCGAATAGCCTGAAGGCTGCCCCGTGCCCGTTTTCACTTTGAGCATGCTGCGCGTATGCGACAAGCCTTGGGACGCGGCCATCCGCATCAGCTGCTTGACCTTCTCAGGCTGCTGAACCGCCCGCTTCCAGAGCGGAACCCCGCTCGTCCGAATGCCGCTGATTTCGGTGCCGATCGAAATGCACGAATGGTCAACCGCCACAAGTACCGTTCCCTTCCGAATTTCCGGTGCGGGTATTTGTTCCACGACGGCGTTTCCCTGCCTGATAATGACTTGATTCATCGCTTCTGCTCCTCCGATTCATCCCCAACGGATATCCGTCTTCAGACGGTGATTGCGGATATGCACCCGCAGCAACCGGCTCGGCGTTTTCGTACCATAGCCTGTCGAAACCCAACTTTCATGAAGCTGCACCTCGGCAGCTCCGTCGAAGCTAATGGCGATCAAGCGCCCACCCGCTTCTAGAACCCAGTCCTTCCCCTGACCAGAAGCCGTGACGCCAGGAGCCAAGACCCATGCAACACACGCGGGTGCCGCCAAACCTTTCGCGTCCGCTTCACATTCAAGCGTATCCACGATGGAGAGCCCGTCCTCCGTAAGCGTCAGCTCGCGTTGATGCACGATTCCGATCTTCTCCAGATACCCTTGGTGCCGCCCGGCAAAATAGCCATCCCTGAACGCATCGCACACGGCAAAAGTCTGTTCCCTCAGCAAGAACAGCTTCCGTTCTTCGATATCATTCTGCTCCAGATTGCCGATTTGCAGCGTGTTATGCATGGAAGTACTGCGAAAGACGTTCCTCGCCCGGAAATCCGCGGAATAGATGAAGGACCCGGGATCGACCATAACGTCCTGCCCCTTCACGTTCAGCTCGAAGCTCAGCTGGTCATTGTGGCTGTGTGCTCCGTGACCGTGAAACGAAAGCTCTCCGCACCGAATCAGACAATAGGCTTCCGGGCTGCGCAGCACATAATAGCCGCCTTCCGGAAAAGCGGCGGACATCCGCTCATCATATTTGGTTAAAGTGAAAGGACTATATTTACCGGCAATCCACAATGCATCTTCCCTGCTGACCTGCCCCGCCGCCCGGAAATCATCCCGGTCAAAGCATTCCCCGGCCACGGCCAACAGGTGGCGGAAATCGTTACGTACCCAGCCGCCGTAGCGCGAAGCGATCACATAGCGCCCGTCATCCGCGTCGCCGACAAGCGGGGTTCTGCCGTCCGGCTTCATGATCTGCAGGATGAAGTCATGCATTTTCTCCAGCCGCTCCATATAGCCGTCCGAGAAATGCAGACCGTTTCTTGCGCACCAGATAGCGGTCACCAGGAACATCTCCGCGACCAGCCGATGATAGGAAGTGGAGGCTTCATAGTTCGTCCCATCCTCATTAACCTGAACGAGCATCTCCTTCTCCAGCTCATGCATGCCGAACGCAAGCCACTCCGCCGGATCGCAGCCCTTACGCTGACCTCCATCCGCCCGGAAATCCCGGAAATACAGTCCGAGCGCTACCAAGCCCGCCAAGTTCGCCGTATAATGATTCCCCGTATGCTCTCCCGTATTTTCCAGGTTGGTTCGGATGAATGTCCCATGTAAATATAACGACGCATCGAAATCTGTCCAGAAGGCTTCCGGAATGACGGGACTCTTACGAAAAAAGGACGCGGAGGCAATCCAGTTCGCCGCCCGTATCGCCACATCCATCGCGCAGGTCCAGTTGACGGACATTTCCACAGGGTTGCGCTCGATCCAATCCTCAATCTCCGCCCGGAATTCAAGCGCGTATTTCTCGTCTTGAGTCAGCCAGTAGGCTTTGCCGAGCGTAAAAAAATGCTGGAAACGCGAAAGCTCCCAGGGAACCTTCACGTCCGCAGCATTGTCCAAATCCACAAGTACGATCCGTTTATAATATTTGTTCTCCCACCGGTATCCGGTTTTAAAATCCTCATGCCAAGGGAGCGCGGGGCCAAGATCGGTTTCGCCGGAACCAAGCAGATCAAATACATGCATGCAGATGCGGTCCGCGTCGCGAAGAATTTCCTCTGCTGTACCGTCCGAAATCAGCACGTTCCGATACAGCTCAAGATCCTCTGGATGACTAAGAAAGCGGCTGGATGTTTCGAAGCCCCGGAAGTGCCCGGGACGGAGCGCTATGGGTGATCTGCGCATCCGGTGCTGCCTGTACGCAAAACGTGCCTCCTGCACCGCTTTAACCGCAATTTTCTTCATGGCCTTCCGCAAAGGCATATTCTTCAGCTGCCTGATTTGATGCTGAACCGTGGACATCCCTTCACACTCCCACTTGCACGCGAGGCTTCTGCAGGAAGAAGCCCCGGGTATCCACAACGATCTTTTCCTGCAGTAGCTCCGGTTGAATCACGCGAAAGGCTTCATGGTTAACGAGCAGCAGAACGATATCCGCCAGCCTTACTGCCTCCTCCGCCCCGGTGAGCGTCACGTTGCCAAGCCGAAGACGATCCGGCAGCTTCTCAATATGCGGCTCCGCTACATGCAAAGCCCCGATTCCTGTCAGGGCCAAGTGCTCGACAATGGCCATGGCCGGACTTTCGCGCAGATCGTCGATGTTCGCTTTGAACGCCAGCCCCAGGCAGGCAATGACCGGCGATCTCAGCTTCATGGCATGCTGCAGCACTTTTTCAACGACATACCACGGCTTATGATCATTTACAATGCGCGCCGTGTGGATCAGCTTAGCCTGCTCCGGGGCCGCATCGACGAGAAACCAAGGATCTACCGCAATACAGTGGCCTCCGACGCCAGGCCCAGGCTGGAGAATCTGGACCCGCGGGTGATGGTTTGCCAAACGGATCAGCTCCCACACATCGATTTCCAGGTGATCGCAAATAAGGGAAAGTTCATTCGCAAATGCGATGTTCACGTCACGAAAGGAGTTCTCCGTCAATTTGGCCATTTCGGCCGTACGGGCATTGGTTTCAAGTATTTCACCTTTGACGAACTGCTTGTAGAAGTCGGCGGTCCATCGCGTGGATGCCTCGTCAATGCCTCCGATAATGCGGTCATTCTCGACCAGTTCACGCAAAATCTGTCCGGGAAGCACCCGTTCCGGGCAGTACGACACGAAGATGCGATGATAAGCGGAATGAAGCGAATCCGAAATGCTCAAATCCCCCCGCTCCTCCAGTATCCAGTTCGCGATCTTCTCCGTCGTCCCTACCGGACTCGTCGATTCGAGAATAACCAGGTTTCCGGGTCGAAGATACGGAATGATAGCGCGTACTGCCTGCTCCACATAAGTCAAATCCGGCTTGTTGTCGGCCTGAAACGGCGTCGGCACCGCCAGAATGAAGATATCCGCCTCCGCCGGAACCATCGCAGCCCGCAGATGCCCGCTCTGGACAGCATTTTGAACCGCATATTCGAGGTCAGGCTCCGTGATATGAACCTGTCCTTGATTAATCCCCTCGACCGTATGTATGTTGACGTCGACGCCGTGGACCTGACAGCCGTTCATCGCCAGCAGACTGGCCGTCGGCAGTCCGATATACCCGAGTCCAACCACGCAAACCTTATTCATCATTGGCTTCCCTTCCCTTTTACTAAGATCATGATTTTTCCTGTTTTTCCGTCAGCAGAATACGGTCCATCGCCGTAAGAAGCGGAAGCCTCAAGTCTTCCTGACGCAGCGCAAAATCAATCGTTGTCAAAATATACCCGAGCTTCTCCCCGACATCAAAGCGCTCTCCTTCGAACGCATATCCGACGCAGCCCTTTTCCACGATGAGCTGCTGGATGGCGTCCGTAAGCTGGATTTCACCGCCGTAGCCTGCTTCAAGCCGTTCCAGGTAACCGAAGATGTCTGGCGTCAGCACGTAACGGCCGATGATGGCCAGATTGGAAGGCGCCTCGCCCGGCCCGGGCTTCTCCACCACTCTGCGCAGTTCATAAGCTGAACCCGCATGGTCCAGAGCATGCAGAGGATCGATCACCCCGTAGCGATGCGTCTGATCGGCTGGAACCGCTCCAACACCGATGACCGAAGTCCCGTACGTTTCGTATTGAGTGACCAGCTGTCCGATGCAGGGGATTTCCGACCTGACGATATCATCCCCCAGCAGCACCGCAAACGGCTCGTTTCCGATAAAATTCCGTGCGCACCATACCGCGTGTCCCAGCCCTTTCGCCTCCTTCTGGCGGATGTAATGAATTTCGACCGCCGACGAACGCCGGACGGATTCAAGAACCTCCAGCTTGCCCTTCTGCAGCAAATTATGCTCCAGCTCAAAGGAATGGTCGAAGTGGTCTTCAATGGAACGTTTGCCTTTTCCCGTCACGATGATGATATCCTCAATGCCTGCGGCAATCGCCTCTTCCACGATATACTGGATGGTCGGCTTGTCGACGATCGGCAGCATTTCCTTCGGCATCGCCTTGGTTGCAGGCAGAAACCTTGTTCCGAGACCCGCTGCCGGTATAATCGCTTTTCTGACTTTATGCACTGCCTTCATCCCCCTTTAGGTACTGCTTTCTCTTTGTTCAGCAATGTTAAAGTATGAGCTTCATGTCCAGCCTTCATATAGCTCATACTTCAACCGAAGTATGATTCGGGCATCTAACCCGCCCTCACACCACACTCTCGACGATTAACGTCTAAGGTATCCGCATACCCACAGCATGATCGAGTGCCTACCGTGATAAAGGTGCAGTAGACATGACCTTCGGCAGAGCGCCGAATGAAGAGCTATTCCGGAAGACCGTAATAGTAATACTGATGCGCTTCTGATTTGCTGTACTTTTTATGATTCAGGACCACGCCGAGAATGTTCGCTTTGGCGAGCTCCAGTTTTTCCTTCGTTTTTTGGATATACTCCCGCTTCACCTTGCCCGCAAACACGACCAGAATAACGCCGTCGCTGATGGAGGACACGATCAAACCGTCCGCGACAGCCATCACCGGCGAGGTATCGATCAGGATGACATCGTATTCCTCTTTCCAGAAATCAATGATTTCCTTTAATTTATCCGAGGAGAGCAGCTCCGTCGGATTGGGAGGCACCGGTCCGGCCGTGACAAGCGAAAGGTTCTCAATCTCTGTCTGGTGCAGAATTTCACCGTAAGTGCATTGATTCGCCAGTATATTGGATAACCCCATCCGGTTGGAGACGTTGAACATCGTTTGCAGAGAAGGATGCCTGAGGTCCGCATCGATCAGGAGCACCTTCTTGCCCTCATGTGCGTAGGCCACTGCCAGGTTGCTGATTGTGGTGGTTTTGCCTTCCCCTGCCTGGGTAGAGGTGACGGCCAGAACTTGCAGTCTATGATTCCAGCCCGAGAACTGAATATTGGTGCGGAGATTTCGATACCCTTCGGAAATGTTGGATCTGCGGTTGGTATTCATGATCAGCTTGCTTTTACTGGCTGAGCGGCGCATATTTTTCACCTGCCTGTTTTTTGGTTCGGGCCGAGGATCGCGTCCGCAGATCGCTTTTCTTCATTTTGCGTATCGCGCCAAGCGTCGTCAGCTCCAGGTAACGTTCAACGTCATGCTCGTTTTTCACCGTATCATCGAGATATTCCAGCAGGAGAACGATGCCTACGGCAATCAGAAATGATACGGCAAAAGCTACCGCCATGTTCACTTTAAGCCGCGGACTTACCGGAGCCGGATCTGCCACCGGTTTGGCGTTGTCGAGGACGGAAATGTTGTCAACCTTCATGATTTGCGGGATTTCTTCCTTAAATACCTTCGATACGGCATTGACGATATTCATGGCCCGCTCGTAGGATGGATCCTTCATTTTCAGCGTGATCACCTGCGAATTCTGAACCGTGATAACCTCCAGCTCGTCGATCAGTTCCCGGGATGTCGCGTTCAATCCGGGGTTTTGCTGCACAACCTTGTCCATAATGGATGCCGATGTAATAATCACTTTATACGAGTTGATGAGCATGATATTGGAAGTGATCTCGTTCAAGTCGAGCCCGCGTGCCCCTTGATCCACGCTCATTTTGTTCACAATCAGAGTGCTTGTTGCCTCATACTTCGGTGTCATCATGTATTTGCTGTACAGGCCGGCTCCTGCGGTGCAGACGACAACAAAAATGACGATCAGCCACAGCCTCTTTCTCAGCATCTGGATCATTAGCTTCAATTCCATTAGGACTCCCCCAACCTCTTCATTTGTCCCCGGGCGGCTCTACTTCCCGGAGCTTAAGCATGCAGTTGGCCGATTTTGCCTCCAATCAAGATTTGGGCGGCGTGATCCTGCAGCGACTGCAGATAAGAGGGGCCGCACAGCCGCTCAAGCGCTTCATAGCCTTCCTTCGTGTAAAAGGTTCTGCGCAGCGTGTTATGGGCATCGCTTCCGATCAGGTGAATCCAGCGCTTTCGGCATAAGTACGATGCCGTGCGCTTGACCTCTTCACCGAAGAATCCGATCAGTGACTGCGTTGTTACCTGCAAGCGGACCCCTTGCTCCTCAATCAAGCCGAGCACCAGATCCGGATTTGCAATAATGTCCAGGTTCCGCTCGGGATGCGCGATCACGGTGTGAATGCCCTGCTGCTTCATAAAACCAAGGAAATCATGAAAATAAGACGGTATGCCGCGGGAAGGCAGTTCCACCAGGACATAAGGGCTGTCCGCAAGCGTCTGAATCCGCCCAGCCCGATGCTCGGTCCGAAACTGACCGGTTAACCGGAATTCCTGTCCGGGAAGCACTTGAAGCGGAATATTGTTCTTGGATAGTTTCCGGTTCAGTGCCTCGACCCGTCGCCGGATTTTCCGGGCGGTATTGGTATATCTCTTGGTCGCATGATGCGGTGTGGCTATGATGGTATGTAGTCCCTCCTTCACGGCGGCCGCCGCCATCCGAAGTGAACCTTCAGTGGTACTTGGACCGTCATCTACCCCCGGTAGGATATGACAATGGGTATCAATCATCGTATCAGCACCTGTTCCTTTGATTATGACCAATAACGTAACAATATGTATCGTTGTTTCGACAGATTTTTTTGTTGGGAAAGAACGAATATTGCAAACTCTTCACGAGAAGCCCTATTCAGGTAGTTCCTTGCACCAATAGGAAAAATCCAAGGTTATACAAGGGGGTTCAGAACCTGATTTATTAGGAAAATGGGTTCAAAATGCAATTTAACTATTGACGACACTGTTAATTTACGATACATTTTGTATCATGTCAAGGGTTATTTAAGGAATCATTTGCGGAGGGTGGGAACGAATGAAGTACGGTCACCGGATTGCGGAGCTTCGGGAGCAAAAGGGCTGGACACAAGAGGAATTATCCGCTTCGATCGGCATTAGCAGGGCCGCTTTGTCTCATTATGAGAAAAACCGAAGGAAACCGGACTATGAAACGCTGAATCGACTGGCAGATTTGTTCCAGGTCTCCATTGATTACTTGCTGGGAAGGAGAGATTTACCCAGGGCTGGTTTGGACCCGGATCCGAAGTATTCAGAATCATGAGCCGATACGAAGCTTACATACATGTAAATATTAGAAACAATTTTTGCACAAATATGGGATCAGCATGTATAATAAAGAATAAGCAAACATATGTTTGTATTCAATTCATCGAGGTCAGTCAGAGGAGGAATCATGAAAGGATCAACACATTTGGCCATCGGCGTTGCGATCGGAGCGGCTGCGGCCGCCCACTACCCGTTCACGCTCAAACACGCCGCGATTTACATAGCGGTATCTGCACTTTCTGCGCTCAGCGCGGATCTGGACGGGCCAAGCATGCTGAGTTCGAAGATAGGCCAGTTTTCCAAGTGGCTGCGGGAGATGCTCTATTGGTCCGGTTTGCTGCTTATTGTGATACTGGCGTGGCTCTATTTTACGGAGAAGTTTTTCGTCGTGGAATACTCGCTTACTGCGCTTAGCCTGTTTCTGCTTGGACTGATCATCAAGGACGGTCTCATGCGCAACATCCTCGTCAGCATCATTGGCTTGGTGCTGCTCTATTACGGCTGGTCGCATCATATGATGTGGCTTGCGGGCTTCGGTATTTTTGTCGCTGTCGCTCCCTGGCTGAAGCACCGCGGCATGACGCACACAATCTGGGCTCTGGGACTATGGGCAGGCATCGGCTCGGGTCTTGAACAGCAGCTCCAGCTTGAAGGAATCATGCTGGTCGCAACCCTCGGGTACATGTCCCATCTGGTCGCCGATTCCCTGACGCCAAGCGGCGTCAAGTGGCTGTATCCGATCATCAAAAAGTCTTTTAAACTGCCGCTCGCATGACCAACTAGTTCTATGCTACCGGTCCGTTGGTCGATGGTTCTTCCTTAGAAAGTCAAGACCAACAGCGCTTGCAGCCGGTTTGGCCGGAGCCCATAATAAAGGCAGCCCGGGCAAACTGATATGAAGGCGAGTGACCAGAAATGAACTTACGGAAGACGGCAAACATCCGAATACCCACAAGGAAACTACTGCTGGCCTCTATATCGGCCGCAGTAGTTTTTGCGTTATCATCCCCTGCGCAGGCGGAGCCGGTCCAGGCACCTCCCGAAATGCTGTCGTATGCAGGGATTCAGCTTCCGGAGGGCGCCGTATTTGAGCACGGAGATAACCAGATCCGTTATGCAGCCATCGGGGATGGTCAGGTTCGCATCTCCGTGATCGGTGCATACGGACAGATCATGCCCATCGCTTCGTTCGCGAAGCATAAGCTGGAATTCATTTCTTCTATCCAACGTACCGCTGATCAAGGTTTTGTGATTGCCGGCGGTCCTGTCGCCGTGAAGTTCGCTGCGTCGGGAAAGCCGGAATGGGAATACGATCTTTCTTCCGCTGCTCCGACCGGAACAATTCGTTCCGCTATTCAGCTGAAGGACGGCAGCATCATTGCAGCGGTTACCGAGCCTGGCGACATGCCTAACGCCAGCAAGCTCTGTTTGGTACAGCTTGCGGCCAGCGGCAAGGTCATCAAAGAAACGGAACTGAGCGGAGTCCTATTCGATAACGTGGGCAGGCTTTTGACTCTATCAGACGGAGGCTTTGTGCTGGCGGGGGAAGCGTTCATGAATGAAGGGAAAGAACAGATTCTCGTTGCCAAGTGGGATAAAGACCTGAAAACCGTATGGCAGAAGCGTTTCGAGCCGGCAGAGGATACCGAGAATCTGTGGATCACCGCGTTATCCGAGGGAAGCGATGGAGCGCTTGGACTGTCCGGCTACTATAACCACCCGAATCCGGATGGAGGATATCGCTACCTGACGACCGGTTATGCGATAAGCCTTCAACAAGACGGCGCGCTGAAGTGGATCAACAAACCTGATCCGTCGCTGGAGCGCAGCATGTTAAACGATATCCAGCCCGTTCCCGGCGGCGGCTTCATAGCAACCGGAACGGTCAACCAGGACTGGCATGGCACGGTTTCAAAACAATGGGTCTGGAAGCTAGGCGAGCATGGTGACACCCTGTGGAGCAAAGCGATTGAGCGTACGACCTTCAACAGCGGGCTCTTCGTGCAGCCGCTGCGGAATATGGCGCAGCAGGACGCCGCCTTGCTGATCGGTACGGCAGACGGGGAGGACACCCTGATTAAAATCGGATATTTGAATAGCCGATAAATCCTGCTTGAACCTTGAAGACAACGAAAAAGCCGCATCAAGCCGGCGGATATGCCGGTGACCTGCGGCTTTTTGGCTCGTACCCGGAACAACAAACTTAGTTCACCTGGGCTGTATCGTCGGCTGAAGGGCCGTAAACACCTGGAACAGGAATATCGAGAAGCCGTAAGTATACCCCGAGCTGCGCCCGGTGATGGACCATGTGGCTGAGTCCGAAGGTGCGCAGCGCAATCGCCCGCGGCTCGCGCAGGATGATATGGTCGCCGTGACGCAGCGTCCATTCCTCTTCAAGCATGTTCACGTCACACTCTGCAATCAGCTTTTCAAGCTTGACAACGTTCCCATCGAACTCCTCGAGAACATCCGCGCGGCTTTCCAGTGCGCTCCGCCGCTGCGGCATGGTCGAAAGATCGACCTCCGGGGATTGAAATATCGCAAGTTGCCAGTTCAGCAGGTTGACCAGATGTGTCGCCAGTCCTCCAAGCGTCATCGATTTCTCGTGCGGCTTCCATGCCATGTGCTCTTCTGGCAAGCGTTCCAGAACGCGGCGGGTTTGGGCCAATTCCTGTGTAACGTCTCCGACGATCAGTTGTTTAACCATTACCATATCATCCTCTCCTCCCTTATGCTTTTAACATACTATAAATGACGGATGAGAAGGAATTATTTTTTCGCCGTTTGATATGAAGTAATCTCTGCGGGTGACTTTTGGGGACGATTTTAATTTTCAGCCCGTTGCGGATGCATATATTTTCCCGCCCTGCCGAATACTTTTTACTTGGGGAAGTGCGCAGGTTAACAAGTAAAGGAAATAGGTTATTCTATATAAGGGATGGTTCCCATTTTAGCTCCCCTCTTACATAAGAAAATGGACGACAGTTACATTTCATTCCTAAGGGAGAATCAAATCTGTGGCGAATAAATCAATTTTTGCGGTATGGATCAGCCTGATCAGCAACGTGCTGCTGACCATTTTAAAAATAGTGACAGGTCTCGCTTTTAACAGTAAGGTGCTCGTGGCGGACGGCATCCACAATGCCGGAGACGTCGTGGCCACCATTGCCGCCCTTACTTCCGCCCTGGTCTCAAGAAAACCGGCGGATGAAGACCATCCGTACGGGCATGGCAAAGCCGAGGCCATTGCTTCAGGCCTGGTTGCCCTTATTCTGATCATGGCGGCGCTGCTCATGGTATATAAGTCCGTTGAGTCCTTTTTCGAGCCTCCCGCTGCTGCCAGCTGGATTTCCCTGTTCGCCGCTCTCGTCTCCCTGATCTGGAAGCAGGCGCTGTACATGTACTGCATCCGGATCGGCAGAGCAGAGAACAGCCGCAGCCTGATGGCAACCGCATACGACCATATCGCTGATGTGTACGCCTCCGCTGCCGCTTTTGTCGGAATCGGCATTTCGCTGATCGGAGACAAATACCATTGGGCCTATACCGAATATGGCGACTCTGCAGCCGGTATTATCGTATCCTATCTGGTCATCCGTTTGGGATTTAAAATGGGCAAAGAAGCGATCGATATTCTGATGGATAAGAACATTACGAATGAGCAGCTTTCGGAGCTAAGCACGATCATTTACTCCGTGCCAAACGTCAAGCGGGTGGACAGCATCCGTGCACGCGAGCTTGGCAATGCCATTATCGTCGATGTAAAGGTGTCTGTCCCCAACCAGCTCACCGTGAAGCAGGGGCATGACGTCAGCCGTGAAGTCAAAAAGGCGATTATGCAGCGAATGAAGCTGGTGGGGGACGTAATGGTGCATCTGAACCCATGGTATGAAGAAGGCGAAGAAGAATCGTAAAAGGATTGCGTCCTGTCCCTTATCATGAAAAAAGTTTGATTTATGACGGATTGGTTATGGTTTTTAGTAACCCGCATAAATTTCATAAAGATGGAAAGGGATGATTCTATTGAGCTGCAACAAACGTCCGGGAAAACATCCGGTAAAAATACTGTCAACGGCGGTTGTCCTGAGCCTTAGCCTTGCCCTGTCCGCCTGTGGAGACGCCGACACAAATACGGATACGCCCACAAATGCCTCCACTACGGAGCCGGCAGACAACAGTGCCAATGATTCCAATGCGGCTCCTGATAACGGTACGGCAAGCGGAGACGTTAATAGTGTTGATAGTAAGGATTCTACTGAAAACGTCACCACCCCTAAGGAGGAAACGCCGGACAATTCGCAGACACCGCCGGGCAGCAGCAACCCTTACGAGACCGCTGGCATCGATCATCCGGACCAATTCAACAAGTTCTTCACCAGTGTGCAGAAAGCGGTTGCGGACGGAGATAAGGAACAAGTTGCAGATGCCGTTCTGTACCCGCTGCGCGTGAACGCGAACGGCACAAGCCAAAACTATAAGGACAAAACAGCATTCTTGGCCGATTACGATTCGATTATGACGGATTCCGTCAAGAAGGCGCTGGCGGATCAGAAGCTGGACACGCTGTTCGTAAACTATAAAGGTGTTATGGTCGGCAGCGGAGAAATCTGGTTCGGTGCATCGCCCGATGCTAAAGATAAATATGGAATCATCGCGGTCAACAAGGATCAACCGGGAACGTCCAAAAAATAACAAGCAAACAAAGGGCTGCTCCCTGGAGTCAATAAACATTGACCCGGGAGCAGCCCTTTATTGCTTGCTTTTGTCTATCCGAGAACGGGCGCGTCGACCAGACTGACGGAGTGACGGCTCGTTCCATGAAGCTCAAAAATGGTAATTTCGTTGCGCCCTTCCTTCAGAAGCGGCGCCGGAATGTACAGCGTCTGCTGCGGCCCGGCTTCCCAGTAGCGTCCGAGATTGAAGCCGTTCACGTACACGACGCCTTTCTTCCAGCCGTCGAGACGGATAAAGGTATCCGCTGTGCCGTTAACGTCAAACGTTCCTTTGTAGAATGCCGGCCCCTCCGCTTCCGTTCCCCCTTCTTCGCCTTGCAGCGGCAAGAAGGTCAGGCCGGACAACTCATTCAGCGGCAGCGGACGGATCGTCCAGTCGTAAAGGAACTGGTTGCCGAGACGGATTCCTTCGGTAATTCCCTTCGGATCCCTCATCAGCGGTCCGTAATTCACGCGTCCCATATTCTCGACGAGCACATCGAGCTGCAGTCCCTCCGCGGGAATCTCGAGCGGAATGCCTGCCGGATTCCAGCGTTCCACCACACCTGCGTATTTGCCGTCCGCGAATACGAGCGCACGGTCTCGCACATCCTGGAGCACAAGCCCAAAGCCTTTTCTCGGACCGCTGATACGCGTCGAGTAGAGAATGAAGCCATAGCTTTGCCCAAGCTTCTCCATCGGTTCCGGGCAGGCGCGGCGGACAGGCTGAGACAGATGATCCAGATTCGCGAACAACCCGGCCTGCTCTGTCATTGCCACCTCGCCGTATGCCTTTTTGGCAATCGGCTCGGGCAGTTCGAGCTCCGGCAGGTCGGTATATCGTGAGAGCACCTCGCGAACCGCATAAAATTTCGGCGTCGGATCACCGGCTTCGCTGAGCAGCGTATCGTAATCATAGCTCGTGACCGTCGGTTCATAGCGCTGAATGTGATTAGCCCCGTTATAGAAGCCGAAGTTGGTGCCGCCGTGGAACATATAGAAGTTCACTGAACCCCCTTCGCGAAGCATCTCGTCGAGTGCTTCCGCCACATCGTCCGCAGGGCGGGATTGATGCTCTTCCATCCAATGATCAAACCATCCGTTCCAGAATTCCATGCACATCACAGGGCCTTCCGGCTGGTATTCGCGAAGCTTCTCGAACGCTTCCTTGGCACGGGAACCGAAATTAACGGTCTCCAGAACGCCTTCGACCATGCCTCCCTGGAGCATATGATCCTCGGGGCCGTCGGAAGTGAACAGCAGCACATCCATGCCGCGGCTGATCATGCCATCCTTCAGGTAATTCAAGTACTGCTTATCGTTGCCGTAGCTGCCGTATTCATTCTCAATCTGCATGGCGATGATCGGCCCGCCGTTCGTGCAGAGCAGCGGCTTCAGCCGCGGCAGCAGTTCATCGAAATAGCGGTCCACCTTGGCCAGGTATTCCCGGTCGTAGCAGCGCAGCCGCATGGATGAATCCGCCAGAAGCCATGCAGGAAGTCCGCCGAATTCCCACTCGGCGCATATGTATGGACTCGGACGGACGATGACGTGCAAACCGAGCTCGCCTGCCGTACGGATGAATGTTTCGATATCGCCAAGGCCGTCGAATACGAATGTTCCTTCCTCCGGCTCATGCACATTCCAGGCCACATACGTCTCCACGGTATTGAATCCGCAAGCTTTCAGCTTCAGCAGCCGGTCGCGCCAATATTCCGGGACGACGCGGAAGTAATGGATGGAACCCGACAAAATGCGAAGGGGACTCCCTTCGTACACAAAATCATTTCCTTGTACCTTTAGCTCTGCCATTAGCGTTTGATCTCTCCCTTTCGGTGCCCTGTTGTGGCCCTATTCCCGCCACTAGCCCTGTCCGGCTTATTATAAGCCAGAATCAGGGCTAGGGGGATAGCATATTTTGAATATTTATCGTTCTAGCCTTTCACGCCTCCGAGCATCATGCCTTCCGTCAGCTTTTTCTGCAGCAGCATGTAAATAATGACGGTCGGAATCAGGACGATGACAAGACCCGCGAACAAAGAACCCCAATCCGTCGCGAACTGCTGCACCTGCATCAGGTTGCTGAGTCCGATTGGAATCGTCTTTTTCGCATCGCTGGTGACCAGCGTCATCGCAAGCACATACTCGTTCCAGAAATCGAAGAAGCTGAATACGACCATCGTAATGATCCCTGGACGCACCATCGGCATGATAATGCGGAACAAGGTGGAGAAGTATCCGCAGCCGTCGATCATCGCCGCTTCCTCGAAATCGGGCGGAATGGACTTCATGAATCCCGTCAGCAGATACACCGAGAAAGACAAGCTGCCTGTCGCGTAAACGGCACTGAGCCAGAATCGATTGTCCAGCATATGCAGGTCATTCATGATGATGAACAGGGGTACGATAATATACACCGCGCCAATGAACAGACCCGCCATATAAATGTTGGATATCAGCTTTTGGCCGCGGAAACGCATCCGTCCAAGCACGTAAGCTGTCGGTACGGCCATCAGAATCAGCATCGCCATTGACAATATGACGACCAGAACGGAGTTCAGCATATAATCGCCGATGTTGGCGGAAGTGAATGCCCGGACGTAATTGTCCCACTGCAGCGATTTCGGAAGGCTCCACGGACTTTCCATGACCTCCGCATTTGTCTTGAACGAGGCAAGCACGTTCCACAGGAGCGGGTACACGACGGCCAGCGCCTGAATAATAAGTACAATACGGAGCAGCCAGTTTCGGATAATGATCATCGGTTTCACGGTTTTATGCTCTTTACGGGAAGGAACTGCCGCGGTGGTCTGAAGTTGTGTCATATCAGTTGGATCCCCTTTCCGTAAGTTTGTTGCTGATCAGCGACAGGATCACGGAGAATACGAATACGAACACACCGATGGCCATCGCATAACCGAAGTTGGAGTTCGTGAACGCCTGCTGGTACAAGTAGGTCATGACCACTTCCGAATGTCGGTCCGGTCCGCCTGCCGTCATGATTGTGACGATAACGAAGCTGATCGTGAGCACCCCGTTGATGCTGAAAATGATCGTGATGCGGATAATCTCCCACAACATCGGAATCGTGATATGAATGAACTGCTCGAACGGGGTCGCCCCGTCGATGCTTGCCGCTTCATACAGATCCGGCGAAATGCTGTCGATCCCCGCCATGTAGATTACCATGTAATAGCCCGCTGCCTGCCAGATCAGCGTCACGGCAAGTGCCCACAGCACGGTCCGCGAATCGCCGAGCCAGGCCATGGCGTATTCGCCGAGGCCGAGCATTTCCATACCCGAATTCAAGAATCCGATCGTCGGATGGTAAATGAACGACCAGAGGATCGCAATCACGACAAAGGACAGAATGCTCGGGAAGAAGAACAGGGTACGGTACAGCCCTTTCTCCTTCAGCTTCGTACGGGTCAGTATGGAAGCGTTGACCAGTGCGATCAGGAGCGTAAACACAGGGACGATGACGATCAGAAATCCGGTATTCCGCAGAGCGAGCAGGAATACGTCATCCTGGAACATGTCTACAAAGTTTTTAATGCCGATGAATTTGGGCTTATCCCCAACCCCCGTCCACAGGAAAAAGGATTTGTAGAACACCTGCATCGCCGGATACAGCTTGAACAGGGCGAACAGAATCAGGCCGGGAATAAGACAGGCGGCCATGAAAAAGCGCCGCCGTGCTTTTAAAGTCATTCTCTCCACTTCCTTCACTTTGGATCTGGGCTGTGCCTTGCCCGGCCCGGTTAGCTGGACCGGGCACTGCCAGCCTCTTCTGTCTGAATAGCTTGCTGCCTAAAGAGGGATGTGAGAATTACTCCGCCGAGTCCTTCAGTTCCTTGCTGACCTCGGTATACATCTTGTACATCTTCTCGCTGTACTCGTCCAGGGTCATTTGCTTGTTCATGAGAGAGGAAATCGATTTGTAAACCTCGTCCTTCGGACTGTACCGGCTGCCTTTGGCCACCGTCTTAAAGCTGCCGTTTACAAGCTCCATGCCGTTATCAACGGCTTTATATACGTTGTATGTCGTTTCGGAAATATATGGCTTGGCCAAATCCGCCGCATCTTTCACAGCCATGACGGCTTTGGATTTTTCAGCGTTGAGCTTGATGCTCTTGTCGGTGTAAATGTATTTCAGGAATTCGGCTGCCAGCTCCGGATTCTTCGCTTTGGCCGGGATGACGATCTGCTCAATCTGACTCATCGCTTTCACGCTGCTGCCGGAATTGAACGAAGGAATGCCCAGGAATCCGAACTGGAATCCGTCTTCGCGCGGCGCGTCTTTCATCTCGTCCTCAAACCAGGTGCCGTTCGGAATGAACATGGCCTTCCCCTGCATGAACGATGTTTGCGCCTGGGTGTGGTTCAAAGCAACGGTGCCTTTCATCAAGCCGTTATCTTCATTCGCAAATTTCAGGATATTGCCCCATACCTGCTTGAACGTATCGCTCTTCCAGAATTCAGGGTCGTAATCGAAAAATTGATCCAGTGCCTTTTGCCCGCCGAGGTCATAAATGGATGGAATGATCACCTCATCGAGATATCCCGGATAGAGGCCCTGATACGTGAAGAGCGCTCTTCCGTTGTCCTTGGCCGTTGCGTTCAATGCGAACAGCTCTTCCCAGGTTTTCGGCGTCTGAATGCTCTTCTGGTCGAACAGCGCCTTGTTGTACCAAAGCCCAAGCACGCCAAAGTTGAATGGAGCAAGGTAGATTTTACCGTCGCCATATGGAGCCATGGAACGGGATTCGAGCACGCCCGGAAGCATTTTATCCTTGAGCGCGCCGCTGCCGTCATCTTTATTGAAAATGTCGCTGAGATCCGTCAGCGCTTTATCTTTAACGAGTCCGTCCAGAATCGGCAGATTGTCACCCCCGGCAATATACATCAAATCCGGCGGATTGCCCGCTACGATTTTGGGTCTGACCAGCTCGGCGATTTTCGGACTCGCCGTAATGTTGATTTTGGTACCCGGATGCTCCTTCATGAACTCTTCCGAAACCTGATCCCAGTACTCACGTCCGTATCCGCCCTGGAACACGGCGATGTTGAGTTCGCCGTTCGCTACTTTTTTGGAGCCGCTATCACCCGTTCCGGCCGCATCCGTTGTTCCTTCATCCGAACTGCTGCCGCATCCGGCCAGCAGGGATGCCGACAATGCGCAAACGCTTACAGCGGATAGAATCTTATTCCATTTCATTTCATGACCTCCTTGTCTGTTTGTTGTCATTATACATTCGCTGAAAGCCCTGCCAAATGGAGAAACCCTGTGAATGTCATGGACGATTTTAAGCACTTACAGAAAACGTTCGCAAAAAAAATGGACGATTCTATGATCGCCTCTTAGAATGCTGCAGGTTTGGGTTCGCATTATTGCAAAGCTGTAGTTTCTTTGGATTTGACCTGTTTAGGCGGCACGCCGTAATGCTTTTTGAACAGGCGATTGAAATAAAACGGATCATGGATGCCGACCTCTGCCGCCACCTCTTTCACCAGCCATTGGCCTGATGACAGCAGCTCGTAGGCCTTGGCCATGCGCAGCTCGTTGAGGAATGTCATGATGCTTTTCCCCGTATCCGTCTTAAAAATTTGGCATAAATAGGTCTCCGACAGATTCACATGCATAGCCACGTCATGGATGGAGACAGCGCGAGGGTAGTTTTCCTCCAGATAAACGAGCGCCTTGCGTACCTCCGGCCGGGTTGCGCGGACACCCGCCACGCTTCCGGCATGCGTGAGCACCTCCTGTGCCAATTCCTCAATGATGGTCATCATTTCCGTATCGGCATTCGCCCCGGTAATGCGCTCCAGCCAAAGCGAATGGTCGAAGCCCCGGAGCGGCTCCAAGCCCAATTTGCGGCTCAAGGTCCACATGCCTTCGCAAATGACCCGTTTGACGATGCGTGGATACAATCTGCGCAAGGCCGCTTCCCGGATCATATGCTGGGCGCGCCGCTCCCAGCTGGCGAGGAACTCGGGAAGCCCTTTGTTGATTTCTTCCAGCCATTCGGCTTCCAGCTGCTGATAACCGGGGTCCTCGTCGACGGCCGCATCCCGGCAAGATAGGCAGCACGAACCTGCAGCTTGATAGAAGAAGAGCGGCTGCGCTTCCTTGCAAAGCCGGATTTGCTCTGCCAGTTCATGTGCCCGGGATGCCGCATCCCCGTAGATGATGTCTACCTTCATGCTGTAATACATCGAAGCCAGGCTGCGAATACGCTCAGCCATTTCCGACGGCTCGGCATTGTCCGCAGCCGAAGGATACGCTGCTGCGAACAGGAAACGCTGGTCCTCGTCCGCTAGGGTGCACTGCCATGTGCTTCCGGGGTATACGTCACTCCACAATTGGCTGAGCGAATGCTTCAAGGACCCTGCATCTCTTGTCTCACCTACGGTCTCGACCTGAATGGCGAAAGTATATACCGCATGATCATGCGGCCATAAGTCTTCCATTCGTTCGATGCAAGGCGCATCCGCCCCTTCCTTCAATCGGTACAGGGAAGACAGCACCTCTTGAATTCCGCCTGCCGCTTCCTGCGGCAAGGCTGCAGGGGCTGCTTGCGGCTGACGCTTCTTCGCATCCAACTTCTCGGCGATCTCTCCCAGCGTCTGCATGAAATTCTCGCTCTTCAGCGTCAGCTTCAGCATATAATCATGCGCACCGCATTTCAGCGCTTCGCGCACCAGCTCAAAATCGTTGAAGTTGCTGAGCACCAGGATCTCTCCGTCAAATCCCGAAGCCAATAAATGTTTGATGAGCTCGATTCCATCCATTTCCGGCATTTTGATATCCGTGATCACGATGTCCGCGGGCTGTTCCTTCATCATCTTAAGCGCAGATTTGCCGCTCGCTGCGGAACCCGCATACACGAATCGGCTGCCTTCCCACTGAATTAACGTTTTTACCGCATGCCGGACAATCATTTCATCATCCACAATCAGTATTTTATACATATCGCTCCAAATCCCCCTCGTTCGTATAAACCGGAAGTGTAATGACCGTCTGCGTGCCTTCGCCGACAATGCTGGACATGACGAGCCCGAAGGCTGCACCGAAATGCAGCTTGATTCTCTCGTCCACGTTGCCAATGCCGAGACCGGACAGCTTGGAATGGGATTCACGCTTTATCTTGGCTTGGTTCATGTCAAAGCCTTTTCCGTTATCCGTAATACAAATGGTCAGCACATGGTTCTGGCGGCTGGCCTTCACCCATATGCCTACTCTCCGCTCATCGTCACCCACGCCGTGCAAAATGGAATTTTCCACAATCGGCTGCAAAATAAACTTCGGCACCAGATTGGCTGACAGCTCTTCATCCACCTCGGTATGCAGAACAAAAGAGTCGCCGTAGCGGATGCGCTGAATGGTCGCGTAATGCAGAAGATTCTCGATTTCGGTTTGCAGCGGGATGAATTCATCCTTCACCATAATGGTGCTCCGCAGAAGCTCCGACAACGATTCGATGCCGTTAGTGACCGATTCGTTGCCGCCAAGCATGGCGCTCCATTTCAACGAATTCAGCGTGTTGAACAAAAAATGCGGATTGATCTGGGCCTGCAGCATTTTCAGCTCCGCATCCCGCTTGGCCTGCTGTTCCGACTGCACCTGCCCGATCAGCTGCTTCAGCTGCTCAACCATGCCGTCGATCGTCTCCGTCAATTTGTCCATTTCATCCGGATAAGAGGACCGGGAGCTCGTCGTCGCTTCCAGCCGCCCCATCCGGATTTGCTTGGCGTACAGCAGCAGCGAGCGCATCGGATTGCTGATCGTAAAATAAATCCATGTCGAGATGAGGCCGGACAACAGCAGCACAACGAGGCAGATCCACACGATATTGCGCCGCATCTCCGAAAGCTCCGACAATATGAACTTCTGCGGAATCATGCCGACGAAAAACCAGTTTGCCGAACGGATATAAGAGCTTGCCACCAGGAATTGCTGGTTATCCACCTTCGTATGGAAGGCCGTCAACTTTTCCTCCTGATGAAACTGTTTGTCGATCGGTCCGAAAATTTCCTTGCCTGCAAAGCTGCTCCCCTTCGGAATAGTATCAGACAAAGACGAGATGACCATGCCGTCGGCATCGGAAATATAAATGCTGCTTCCTGCACCTAAATTGACGAACTTATAAATATTGCGCGAAAACACCTTTTCGTCGATAAAAATGATCAAGTACCCGAGCTGCTTATTCAGCTTGTCTTCGGCATAGATTCTGCGGCTAAGCGCAATCGTATTGGTGCCGCGGCCCGAACGGAGGTACGTCCAGTAAGCGTTTCCAAAGGATTGCTTCGTCGCTTCCAGCATCGACTGGATTTGTTTGGCCGGGTACAGCTCGAAGCCGAGGTCGTAGAACGACTCGCCGCTGTTCGTCAGGATCATGACGTTGCTGATATTGCCCAGCTGAAAAATTTGCTGTGCCAGCTCGTCCCCATTTTGGGTTTGAAGCTGGTTTTTCTCGTAGTCGCTCATCTGATCAAACCGGGGCAGCCCTTCCTGGATGTAGGGATTGATAATGATGTTCTCGCTCAGCGTCTCATACTGCTCCAGCTCGCGCGTCGCGTTCTGGGACAGCTCATCCAGAATTTGCATCGAATAGGCGCTGATTTTATTCGTCACGGAAGTTTCGTATTTCATGTTGGAATACACACTGACGAATACGACAGGCAAAATGGAAGTGATGATGAACGCGGCGAGCAGCCGGTTCTTGATCGAAAGCCGCCTCAGAACGAAAGACTTGCTCTTGATCAGGGAGTACAAGGAGTCCTTATGCATCTTAATCACCTTACGTTTATGTCATCTCCCGGAGCTTCAGGCCGCCCCGAGTTGTACCTATACAATAACCGCGCGTGTCGAAATCAGTCAACGGGGACGAACACACCGAGAGTCTGCCAGAAGCCCTAAACATAGCAAAACCGCGGCGGAAGGTGTCCGCTGCGGTTTATTTCCTCGCTATATATTTTCTATCGTTCCCGGATTATATCATTCCGGCAGCTGAAGGCTGATGGTGACAATTTCCGCGGGACCTGCTTCGATGGAATTCAGGTCTGCCAGGTCCAGCGGCTCCTCCATAATATTGCTGCGCCTTGCCTCCCTGTACGCGAATGCAGGCTCGACAGTCAAGGACCGTTTCGCGTGTGCTTCATTATACCAGCGGGCAATAACGCTCCCGGTATCCTTGGACATTTTGAGCGCCGAGAAGATGAGATCTTCTCCCTTCCAGTTCAGAAAGGAGTGTACGACAGGCAAATTGCCTCTATGAATGCCCGTCTGACGTACAGACCACGGAACCTGGAACTGCTGCGCGCCGATCATGGTATCGGCCTCCGCCCAAACCACCTTCTGCCCCTGATCCGCCGTTCCGAACGGAAAGATCGCAAGCCGGACCGTATGACTCCCGCGGCACTGCGCTCCGGGCGTCGGGAAGTGGCCCCAATCGCCCATTTCCCCGACCGCTCTCAGCAGGGTAACCGCGATGACCGCCGTCCCTTCCGTCAGGATCTCATATTCCGGGAGCCCTTGATTGGCGATGGTCAAGCCATGCTTCTCATCATGAATCGAAACGAACGCCTGCTGATGATGGCAGTTGCTCGGGTTCGCCCATTCCGCTGCCGGCACATGACTTCGCTCTGCCGCTTCAAAGATGGACTCCGCCTTATGCTTCGAAGCGTTCATCCCCGTACCGAACAGCATCCGCAGCCTGTGATCATCCGCTTCATTGATGAACGTCGACTCCACCTGCACGCTCCTTCCGGAACGTTCAAGCGTCACTCGGGTATGGATATGCAAATCCGTTTCGGCTTCAGATCTGCCTGCGCTCCTGCCTGTGAACCATACAAGCTCTTTCTGCTCTTGCCCCAGACTCTCGTCGGCCGATGCCGGAATGCGGATCGTATGATGAATATCAAAGGAAGCCCGGAACGGCTCATCTTCCGCAAGCGTAATGACGGCACTGCTGCTTCGGGTTGTAATCGCCTTATCTCCGGCAGGCTGCCTGTACATGTACTCGTTGCCGATATCTCCGGTGTCCTCATAGATGCATAAGTCGCTGTATTCCCGGCCCGTCCCTTTATCCACAAGCGTCAGGGAACCATTCGCCTCAATGGAAACCGCCAAATATTCATTTTCCATGCGCTGATTGCCGGTCACCAGCGAAGTCGGACGAAAGCCGGTCTGATCCGATGGAATGGATTCATCAGAGGATGAAGTAGTTCCCTTCAGCTTCGAGGCTGTGTCCTCCGTACCTCCCAAAATGAGGGCAAATGCTTTGTAACCGAGCGCAGGCACGCGTTCCGCTTCGAAATAAAGCTTGATTCGCCTCGTGAAATAGGGCTGCCGGAAGCGGTCCTCCGGAAGATCGTAGCCGAACGCGATTCCTTGATCCTCGAAGCGCATCGGGATGTCACGCCCCTCCGGATCGACCAGGCGCAGAGGGGCGAGCGGAAGCGACCGCAGCTTCCTTTTCATCTCCGGAAAACTCATGCCGCTGCCAAAATAGATCCGTTCGAGCTCGATTTCGGCTGTCACTGCTCCGGTACGCTGCCAGCCGGTCGTGTTATATACAACAAAAGGAAATGCGGCATCTCGTTCATGAAGATGGAGATAATCCTCAAAAATGCATGTATCCGTCTGACCTGCCAATGCCTCCAGGCTGTCCGCGGCAATCGCCTCGGCCACTTGCCTGCTTTTGGCAAACCGGGTGACCATTTCCTCATGCACCTCATCGACGCTGCAGCCGCAGATGCTGTCATGCGGATGGTTCTGCATCAGCGTCTTCCAGGCATACTCGAGCAGATGGTGCGGATAAGGCGCACCTCCCGTCAGGTGGGCGAATACCGCAAGCGGCTCTGCCACCTTTTCGAGCAGAGTCTGTCCCCGGTTGTTGAGCTGTTTCAGATATATGCGCGAGGACGCCGTATTGACCAGAGTCGACCATCCGTCCGTGTGCTGGCTCCGCAGCTCTCCGCGCACGACGGACAGATGCCCGGGGGCTGCTTCGGACACGTCCCTGATATAGTCCGTAAAGTTGGAGTGGACGAATTGATGCTGCGGAAACAGCGCCTCTGCCGTCCGGATTGCATCGGCCACGTCCCGTTGCACGGGCTGATGGTCGCAGCCGTTCATCATGAGCAGATGGGACGTGGAAGCGTAAGCGCCCGCGTCTTTCAGCTTCTGCTCCCAATACGTCCGCGCCGCGTCCGTCCCCACGGGGATTTCGTTGCCGTTGCTGTACCAGTTGGCGAAGAGGATGCCAAGCACGCGCGAACCGTCAGGCGCCTCCCAGATCATCTCGGAGTAGGGAGATTCGTAAGCGGCAGCCGTACTGACCTCATTGTTGAAGCCGGTCGGCTTCACGCCGCGCCCGAATACCGCATTGCCGATCCCGGCCTGGCGCAGAAGCTGCGGCGCCTGGCCTATGTTGCCGAAGGAATCGGGGAAATATCCTGTTTTGCTCACGGCCCCGAAGCTTTGGGCATCCTGATGCCCGTAGAGCAAATTACGCACGTTGGCTTCCCCGCTCGTCAGGAATTCATCCTGCAGAACATACCAGGGACCGATATGAATGCGGCCTTCCCGGATGTAGCGTTCCAGCAGCGGACGTTTTTCAGGGCGAATCTGCAAATAATCTTCCAGCATGATCGTTTGGCCGTCGAGGTGAAAGCTCTTGAAGCCTGCATCTTTTTCCAGCACGTCCAGCAGATTGTCCATCAGCTTGATCAGCCGGACATGATGCTTCTCGTAAGGCAAATACCATTCCCGGTCCCAATGCGTGTGCGAAATGATATGCACGGTCTTCGATTCAGTCAATGTTCTGCTCCCCATTCTCTTCCCAGGTTATTTGTCGTCCGTCCGTATTAGCCGACAATGCCGGTCCGCTCCACGCTCTCGACGAAATACCGCTGCACGAACAGGTATAAAATGATCAGCGGCGCCGTCAGCAGCAGCACGCCCGTGTTCAGCAGCATGGATTGGTAGACGAGATCCGGTTCCTTGCCGAGCGCCGAGCCCATATCCATCAGCTGCGTGGACAGTACTTTGACCTTGCTCAGGAATAGAGACACGTAATAGCTGTCGTTCCACTGCCAGACAAACGAAAACAGAAGCACGGTGACGATCGCCGGAACGGCGTTCGGAAGCATGATCCGGTAAAAGGTTTTGAGCACGCCCGCACCGTCCACAAACGCCGACTCTTCGATTTCTTTCGGAATCCCGCGGAAAAACTGGCGAAAAATATAAATGTAGAGCCCGTTTTTGAGTCCCATCGCGGTCGCCGAGGAAATGATGAACGGCCAGAAGGTATCGATCAGGTTCAGGCTGGACTTGCCCGAGAACAGCTTCACCAGGCCGAACAGGTCAAAATACCGGTATGTCAGATACAGTGGAATCATGATGGTCTGCGGCGGCACGACGATCGTGAAGATGACGAGCCCGAACAGCAGGCCGCTGCCCTTAAACTTCAGCCGGGCGAAAGCATAGGCCGCAAGCGCGCAGGAAGCCAGCTGAATGATCGTTGTCCCCGCCGAGATCAGGAAGGTATTCAGAAGCGCCGAGAAGTAGTGGGTCGCCTCCATGGCGATCTTGATGTTATCGAGCGTAAAATGCCGCGGAATCCAGAGCACGGTCGGATCGTAGATGTCGACTTTGCTGCGGAAGGCCACCGACAGGCGCAGAAACAGCGGAAACAATATGATAAAGCAGAACCCGGCGATCATGACGGTGCGGACGATCACCCAAAGCCAAAGCTTGGATTTTTCCAGCGGGTTGAATCGGTATTGGATGATGTCTGCATATGCGGCAGGCGATTTCATGGCCTTCTCCTCCTTTTCAGTCGTAGTAGAACACCTTTCTGGAAATGATGGCCGTGGATACGCCCAGAATCACGGTCACGACCGCAAAATAGACCCAAGACATCGCTGCGCTCTGCCCAAATTCGAACGATTTGAACGCCGTTTCGGAAATCAGGGAATTGATGGAATTGTGGCTGAACGAATCAATGATGGAATATACCGTGTTGGTCAAAATAAGCGGCGTCATCATCGGGAACGTCACCTTCCAGAAAATTTCGTAGCCGGTCGCTCCTTCGATGCGTGAAGCTTCGTACAAAGCGGGCGATACGGACTGCAGTCCGGCAAGGAAAATCAAAATTTGCACGCCGGAGGAGCTGATGATCTCGTAAATCCGGTCGACCGCGCCCGTAATGTAATCGACGAACATGGGGGCCAGCCCCGATTCGGTCAGCATTTTCTTCAATTCAAAGCTCTGCATGAGCCCGCCGCTGCCTTCGCTGCTGCCGCCGCTCATAGTCGAGCCCCCGACGAAGCTGCTGATGTCGAGATTCGCGATCGCGGCCGATGCCAGAATGACCGGGAGGAAGAATATCGCCCTCGCCAGCGCCCGGCCCCGAAACTTCTGGTTCAGGAGCACAGCCGCAAACAGGCTGAAAATGATGATGATCGGGACGTTGACCACCATATTGGTGACCGATTCTGTCAGCCTTCTCGGATAATCCGGATTCGTCGTGAACAACTGGCCATAGTTGGACCAGCCCTTGTAATCGACGGCAAATCCTCCCTCGACCAGATGAATCGAGCTCAGGCTGAACCGGAAGGACTGGATGAGCGGCAGCAGAAACAGGATGATGAGCCCAAGAAGCAGGGGCGACACGAACAATACGCCGTACCACTGCTTTTTCTGGGACAGGGTGAGTGGTTTTCTGAACATTGTTATTCACCCCCTACGTGATAGCTCAGCGGTTGAAGCTGCAGGCCGTCCACGGCTACCGCCGTATGGTTGTAATTGATCGTCACGCTGACTCCGTTCTGATACGTCGTGCGGACCACGCCGGGAGCGAGCTTGCTGTGGGCCGTAATGACCTGGCTCCGCACCTTGGACAGAACCGGGCTGGATTCACGGTAGAGCTTCACCGCTTCGTCAAACCAGTCCTTGTAATGCAGCGCATACAAACCGTTATATTCCGTGTCCTTCACTTGAGAAGGATCGGCCGCGAACCATTGATAATACATGGACGAACCCGTTTCCAGCGATTGAAGCATGGAGTGGCGCGGACTCTGCAGCTCATCCATATTGTATGGAGCCCCGGCCAGATCGACGTACCCATGCAGAGCCATCTGGAAAAAAGGAATTTCCTCATCCGTGATGTTCAGGCGGCTGCTGCGTACCGGAGCATTCACGATCATGCCCGCATAGGGCAGGCTGTACGCATTGCCGCCGTCGATCATGAGCGGTCCAGCGGCATCGCGGAGGCGCGAAAGCTCCTTGGCCGAGGCTGTAAGCGAGTCCTGGCGGTTTACGGGATGCGCGGGATCGAAATCCGAATTGACCTCTTTGCCGAGATCTCGCAGCGAAAGCCCGGATACGCCAAGCTTGGCATAATCCTTCAGGAAGCCGTCCACCTGCTTCGGCAGCTGGCGCGGCGACAGAATATAGTGGGAGAACCTGCTTGTATCCTTCGCGTAAGTGACGGGATTATAGGCGTACACTTCCGCTTTGCCGCGGTCAAGGAGCGTTGCCGCTCCCGCTTTGCCTTTGTACTTCTCCAGGAAGGCGGCGTCCGGATAAAAGCCGATGCCGTTCTTTTTCGCGTAATCCGAAAGCTTCATGAATCCCTTCTTTCCGCCCAGAACGCCCGGGATATCAATGTCCGACGGTGAAGAATGGCGGATTCCCCCGTTAAACCAGCCTACCAGGCGAAGGTTGATGCTGCCGATTCCCGCGTCCTTCAGCTTGCCCAGCATCTCCTCCGTTTCGGCGAAGGTCGTTAAAGGCTCCGTCGACTGGTAAGGGATGCCCAGGATGGATTTGCTTTTGCGGAATGCGCCGATCAGCTCCAATATGAACGGGGCCTCCGATGATCCATCAAGGGGTTTCCATTCATATTTGGCTGCAAGATAGCTCCGGTAGGCGGCTGCCATGCCCGAATAATCGGCGGAAGCGCCGGAGAGAAAGGCATATCTCAGCTGCAGGCTGCCTTGATAAGTCCCGGTCTGAAACATGGGCACCGCGCTCGTTTTGGTGCCGGAGGACAGCGTATAATAGTCCATCGCCGTCACCTGAAACTTGCCGCTGACGGTATTGTAAGAATCGTTGCGCCCGCTGACGTCCGCTGCGATGCTGGCCCCGGCTTCCCCGTCTTCGATGATGCCGATCAGCGCATGGTCGTTTTGCTTGAGACCGAATACCGGCAGACGCGTAACCTCGTTCGTCTGGATTCGCTCCTTGACGTCAAAGGTTCCGTCGTTGCCGTACACCGGCAGGCTGTAAGGCTCCGCATTCAGCTTCTTGTTATTCAGATGGATGAGGGCCCCCGATCCGTCGGGTACGAAGATGTAGCCATTTTTGCCCGTATCCGCCGCGCCGAAAAATTTCAGGATTTGCAGCGACGCGATCGGATAGGCTTTGTTGAAGGCCAGTTCCTTGGCCGGAACCGATACGACGAGATTGCTGCCGTCCAGCGTATATACGAGTGGAATCTTGAATTCCGCCTCCGCTGAGGCTTCGGCTTCGCCCGCTCCATTCTCCTTGTTGTCCTGCGCTGCATCCTCTGCCGTATAACCCGCAGCCTCGAGGACCGCGGAAAGCTCTTCCGCGATATAGTCCTGCAGCTTGCGGACTTCGTACACCTGCTTTTTCTCGTCGAAACGGAATTTGAATTTCACGTCATCCCGCTGGTCCGCATCCTTGATCCGGTCCAGAATTTCCTTCTCAAAGCGTTCCTTGCCGACAACCTTCGGGATGTTGGCGAAGGAAGAAGCCATGTTTCCCAGGTGGTACTCCACGCGTATCCCCTGGTCTACAGGTGTCATTTTGAACTGTTTCTTAGCGACGCTGTCGTCGTAACTGTTGAAGGCGTTGATCTGCCCTTTTTCGTTGTAATAAGTCAGCAATACCTGCGCAGACATTTCGGATTGATACAGCGGAGAGGCCTGCTCGTCATCGCTTCGACCAGGCGGATTCGAGAACCAGATATAGCCGTTTCCTTTTTCCTGAACAGCGATTTCCGCGGTCTCCTTATTCACGTACAGGCTGAGCCGGTCATTTTCCGCCGTCTTTTCCATCTTGCCGAACGCTTCCAGCTCCTGAGGCGTATTCTTGGTTGCAGGCAGATTCGGAAGCGGCGCCGATGCCGGGATTATATTTAACGAAGTCTGAGCCTGTTCCTTTCCAGCAGCCGGCGAATCCGCTAACGGAGCAGATTCTGCCTTGGATGCATCAGCTTCTTTTCCAGGAAATGCACCTATGCCGGCTCCGGCGATTCCCGCTGTCAGGAGCAGTGCGCACAGGATGCCTGCGGCTTGTTTTTGGCGAATGCCCACGTTCCATCCCTCCTCCTTGGCGTCTACGTCCTGAATGAAATTTCCTTATAGATGGAGCTGACGAAATTGATCATCTGCTGCAGCATGCTGAAGAACAGCACGCCGAGGAAGATGATGATTCCCATCACCACAAGCGTCAGCAGCATCGTCACGACGGTTTTTCCGGCCGAATACTGGTGCACAGTCATCGTACCCGTAAACAGGAGCCATACGAACCAAATCATGGCGACCGTATTGAGCAAATAGTAGAATGAACTTTCATCCGCGGTAATGACGTTACTGTACAGTACTTGAGGAAAGTAGATCAGCACCAGCGGCAGCAAAGAATATGCCGTCGCGATAATGATTTCGGTGAATTTGCCTTCGCCGTCCATCAACGTCGTCAGCGACCAGTTGGCGATGCACCAGAGCAGGAACGGAAGCACGATGAATTTGAGCTCATCCAGGCTGTTCAATTGCTCGGGATTGTTGAAGTTGATGACGAAGCCATTGAATTGTCGCTTCACGATCGTGGCGATCACCAGCAGCGCCATAATAACGAATGCGACGCTGAGTCTGCCTTTACGCTCGTACTTCATTTCCCAGAACCCGTTAAAGGGATGAAGCATCGTGTAAAACGGATTGCGGACAATGCCGAATTCCTGATAAAACTGTCCCTTCGTCTTGCGGCCCGCCAGCTTGACGCCGGCAATCACCACAGCGATGAAGAACACGATGACCAGAACGATCGTACCGAAATGCTCGAACACAACTTCCTTCCGGTATCGCTTAAAGGCTTCGGAATAATATTCCCGGCTGTTCCCCAGCTTGAAGTAGGTCATCGCCTCACGGTTGTCTCCCTGTTTCAGGAGCGACTTGCCGATGCCGATGTAGGCTACGTCGAAATTCGCGTTCAGCTGCAGCACCTTTTTCCAGTCAGCCGTCGACTGCTCCGCCTTCCCTTCGCCCAGCGCGGTAACGGCGCTGCGGATCAGACTGCCATAGACAGTCGGGACAAAAGCCGACAGACGGTTGTTGTCCTTGTCAAGAACGAGCAGCCGGTCGCCATGCATCTCGATCGCCGCCGGCGTCCGGAAATTTTCCTGCTGGCTTCCGAGCCCGCCGAACTCGTACAGAAGATGGCCGTCCTTGTCATAGGTAAAAATGCGTCCCCGCTTCGAATCGAGCGCGCTGTACATGCCGCCCCGGTCCGGAATAACGTCAACGAAAATAGAGCTCCCGGGCACGCTGCCTCCCTCCAGATTTCCCACATCCCCTTTGGGCGGGAAATATCCTTTGCTGCGCAGGATGTCCGTTCCCGAAGGATTGAGGCGCTTCAGCGGCTGGTCGGAGTTCTCCTCCGACGTGGACGTATATATAAAACCGCTGTCGTCCACATCGAGGTTGTTGAATTCGATCGGTATAAACTGCTGCATCTGCTCGCGCTGGGCCTTGGTGGATATCCGTTTCCAGAACAGGTCCACCGGACTGAACTTCACCCGGTTCGTGCCGATGAAGCCGCTGAATGCGCCGTCCGAGTCAAACTCCATAATGCCTTCGTAGCTGCCTTGGCTGATCACATACAGCCTTTTGGCCTTATCGACCGCCAGCTTGACGGGAAGATATTGAAAACCCGGCCGGAGCAGCGTCGATTTCGGTTCGTTCACGACCCGGACCAGCTTCCCGTCCCGGTCCAGCTCGACGATCCGGCGGTTATCCGTATCCGCAACGTAGATATGCCGGTCCGCATCCACGAATATCCCCTGCGGATGGTTCAGGCTGTCCTTTTGGCCTTCATGCTCGAATTCGGCAATGGCGCCGATAAGCTTCAAATCCCGGTCCAAAATGACGATCCGGTTGTTGCCGGTATCGGCAATATACAGATTGCCTTCACCATCCGCATAGATGTCCTGGGGAGACGATAACGCCCCGATGCTCCACTCGCTGCCGTATATGACCTGATCCAGCGTGAAAGGCTCCGGTGCGGGTACGGGGGTCCCCCAGAAAGAATAGTTGTAGGCGGTGTCCCCCGCCGAGGCAGGAGCTGCGCCGATGCCCGAAGTCAGGAGCAGCGCGATCATGAATAAAGCAAACCTTCTCTTCATCTGCATGTCCTCCTGTTATTCCTTCAAGCCCGATGTGGACATCGTTTGAATGATGCTGCTCTGCGTGACGATGAACACGGTGATCGGCACGATCATCATGAGCAGTGTAACCGCCGCGACCGGACCCGTCCGGACCAGGCCGCCGCTCGCGATTTGGCCGAACACGTAATCCACCGTCTTCAGCTGCTCGCTATAAATATATTTGTGGCTCGTCACGGAGCCGTTGGTCCAGAGACTTTGCAAGGAGAAGATAATCAGCGTCAGCCAGGCGGGCCGGACGATCGGCATGACGATCTGCCAGTAGATGCGGTACTCGCTCGCCCCGTCAATCTTTCCTGCCTCCAGCAGCGCATCCGGGATCTGTTCCATGAATTGCTTCATCAGATACAGCCCGAGCGTCATCCCGAATGCGGGAAGAAGGATCGCCCAATAGGTATTGATCAGCCCCAGATACGAAATGATCATATAGTTCGGAACCTGGGTCACGTATACCGTAAACATGAGCGACAGCACCACGATGTTAAAGAGAAGCCTTTTACCCGGAAAACGGAGCTTCGCGAGCGGATACGCTGCCGCCGATGCCAAAATGACATGGCCCACCGTCCCGATGATCGCGATGAAAAACGTATTGAATACATACCTCGTAAACGGCACCCAGGAATCGCTGAAAATGCCGACGAGATCCGTAAAGTTCTTAAAGGTCGGGTTGCGGACGAACAGCTTGGGCGGAAAAGTGAAGATTTCGTCGATCGGCTTGAATGCGTTGCTGATCGTGAACACGAGCGGCAGCGCCATAAAACAGGCCACGCCGCCCAGCAGCACGAACAGCAGCAGATCGACGCCCCAGGACCTGTTCAGTCTTTTCGGCATTTTAAGTACCCATTTCATGCTTTATTCACCTACTTTTCCAAGGAGCTTCTGGGTAACGAGGTTCACCGTCAGCATAATCGTGAACAGAACGGTGGCGATCGCCGACGCGTAGCCCATTTCAAACCGGATCGTACCGTAATCGACAAGATGGGTCACAATCGTATGCGCCGCGTAATCCACGCTCGGAAATCCGATCAGGTAGATCGAGATTTCCGCTACGGAGAAGGCTGAAGCGATCTGAATGACCGCACCGAACATCAGCTGGGGCCGCATGGCCGGCAGCGTGATGAACCAGAGCTCCTGCCAGCGGTTGCGGATGCCGTCGATGCTTCCTGCCTCGTACATGGTCCGGTCCACGTTCTGCAGTCCGGCGATAAAGGCCAGGAAGGAGGTGCCGAGGCTCAGCCACAGCTGCACCAGGATCAGGATCATCAGCACGTACCGGGAATCCTGAAGCCATTGGAGCGGCTCCATGATAAAGCCCCACTTCATGAGAAAGGAGTTGGCATAGCCGTACGAATCGCCTGCAAAGAGCAGCGTCCAGATCAGATACGTATTGCCCGATATCGACGGGGCATACAGAACCAAGGTAAGCAGCGCGCGAAGCTTCGGCGGCAGCTCATTGATCAGCCAGGCGAACATAAAGCAGGCGATATAGCTGATCGGGCCGGTGATTGCTGCGAAGAGCAGCGTGTTTTTCAAGGCGATGAGAAAAATATCGTCCTGAACGAACAACCTTGCATAATTCTGCCAACCGACCCATTGGGGAGGCTCCAGAAGATTGAAGTTGGTGAAGCTTAACACAAAGGACAACAGCACCGGAATGACGGTAAAGGTGCAAAAAATAATGAAATATGGAGCCATCAGCACATAAGCATGCCGATTCTTCTTCATTTCAGTCCATACCCGCCCGGCTTTGCGCCGGAGCATGCGTCCTGGCGAGCCGCTGCCGGGAAGAGCTGCCCCCGGCATGACGGGACGCTCGGCAATTTGCTGCTTCATGGAAGGGTCCCTCATTTCTCGGTCGGGAGATTAAATTCTTGACGCTTGATCGTGATTTCCTCGTTCATGGCCCTGACGTAATTGTCCATCGTTTCGCGCGGATCCTCGCCCTGCACCACGACCCGGCGGAAAGCATTGTCGATATTCCGTCCGGTCAAGTAACCGCCCGGAACCTCGGGAATACCCCGCACCCACTGCATCTGCTCCTGCAGCTTTTGCAGATCCTGCGTCGGCCAAGGCAGCTGCTCCAGCGCGTCCTTGTTCGCGGTCGGGTACCGGGCAGAAGCGCCCATGCGGATTTCCATTTGCCTTCCGAATGCAATTTGGGTATCCTTGCCGGTCCACCACTTCATGAACTGCCAGGCCGCATCCTTATGCTCCGTGTGCTTGAACATGACGGTGGCCGAGCCTCCGCTCCCCACTTCACGATGCAGCTTGCCGTCCTGCCCTGTCGTCCCCGGCACCGGCGCGAAGGACCATAGCCCTTTGATTTCCGGCGCAAAAACGCTGAGCTTGTTGTACATCGTATAATCGACGATGCCGATCGGCATTTCGCCGGTACGGAAACGGTTGGCAAAATCGACGGTGATCGGAATTTTATAGTTGACGTAGAAATCGGTCCACTGCTTAAACTCCTGAATCCCGATCTCGGAATCCAGATCCACGGCCGCTCCGCCATTCTTGTAAATCTGGCCCTGATTCTGGTATAGGAACATGGTGAAGGCCGGATTAGGCGCCATCGTGACGATATTGTTGGTCGCCACGTCGTTGCCGAACGAATCCAGCGACCGCTGCGGCAGGCCGAACTGCAGATTGTGCTTTTGCAGGACCGGCAGCATGTCGTACACATCGTCCCAGCTTTGCGGCACCTTCAGGTGCAGTTCATCCTCCAAAATGTCTTTGCGGTAAAAAAGCATCGGGAAGGTCTGCTGCTCCGGCAGCGCATAATAGGAACCGCCATATTCGTAAGGCACGAAGGCGCTCTGGTTAAATTGGTTTTTCACCTCGCCGAAATCCGCAAAGGCAGACAGATCCTGCAGCGCGCTGCGGCTGGCGTAATTTACCGGCAGATCGTTTCCGATCTGCATGGCGACATCGGGGCCTTTGCCCGCAACCGTGGAAGGAAGAATCACATCCGATGCGACCAGCTTCAGGTTCACGCGAATGCCGGTTTGCTGCGTGAATTGGTCATCGATCAGCCTTTTGATGACCTGTGCCTGATCCCGGGCGGACGTTACCCATACGGAGATCGTATTCCCGCCGTCGCCGCTGCTCGAGAAGTCGTCATAATTTTCATAGAAGGATGCCGCAAAGGATTTCGTACCCGAAACCAGCTTCGACCATGCACCGGCTTGGGCCTGCGGCAGCTTGCTTCCCGGAGAGCTCACGATAAGGTAATCCAGCGACAGGGGCTGCTCATTCACCGTCAGCATCCATGAACTCAGCGCGCCGACGTTCGTTTTGAACGCCTCTACGCGTGAAGGTACGGATTCGGGATTATCTGCCATGTCTTTCAGCTGGTAGGCGACCGTATTGATGATGGATGTCCGTTCGTCGCTTTGGCCCGAAGGCCCTTCAATCGCCCGTGCGATGCTGTACAGCTGCTCGCTCGACTCCCGGAATACCTGAGTCATTTCCGGAATCCGCTGCTCCAGGTTGTAATCCCGGAACGTATCGGGAAGGGTGCCGGTATAGCTGATAATTTTGCGGTACATCGCATTCAAGTCCAGGATGCTGGATTCCACCGCGCGGAGGATCGGAGCAATATCCCCTAACGTGACCTCCATCCGGATGCGGTGTTTACCTTCGGTTAAATGAAATAGATACGGCTCGCTCCCGCCCGGTCCGATCACGTTCATCTGCCAGGCGCTCCCGTACGGGAAGGCGACGGTTTGCATTTCCTTGAACGGCAGCTTGCCGTCTATGTAAATCGAACGAAGCACGGAAAGGCCCCGCAGATAGTTTTGGCGATTTTTAATAGCGATCTGGTATAGACCGTCCCGCGGCACGTCAACCTCCCACTCCATCCACTGCCCCGGCAGTCTCCAGGCATAACCGCCCATCGCGTTGTTTCGGAGCTTGGATACATGATAAGGCTCCACCGCCGGATTCGACCGATCGTTATAAGGAAGAAGGCTTGGCGAAGATTTATAAAGTGCCTGCTCAGCCTGTACCTTGATCGTGACATCCGCTGCAGGCTTCAATCCTTCTTGCGCATACTTGGCTTCTATATCCTTGTAGGAAGGCACGTTCACGGGTGCAGCCAGCGTAATCTGGCGTATCACCAGCGGTTCCTTGATCGAAGTCAGTGACAAACTGTGGCGGCCCGCGGAGAAATAAAACAAAAATGGCTCTTCATACGCCCCGCTGCTGTCCTTCAGGGTCAAATCCTGCCAGAGATGTTCCTCCACCTGTGCCGGCGTGAGGTCATTGCCGCGTTCGTCACGGTCAAAGCTGTTGTTTTCGTTTTTCCAAATCCGGTTAAAAACAAGACTTTTCGCTTCCGTAAACGGAACCGATCCATCAATGGACAGCTCCCGTTCAATGTCGGAGTCCTTGCCAGGCTCCGTGTATACCTTCAAGCGTATGTTATATAATCCCGCTTGCTTGATATCGACGTCCCATGCTACAGTGCCGGCATCCTGCGTTAGAATGGAATTTCCCTCCATGCCCTCATGGCTTGGCAGCAAGGACACGCTCATTCCCTCCGCCTTGCTGTAGGAATCTCCTTCAATGACCACATCCGTGCCGGAAGGCGCGGCGGTGTTATGTTTCGCCAAATACGCTTCGTATCCGCCTGCCTTTAATGATGCTTTGATGCCGCTCAGGTCCAGCTGCACCGGCGCTTGTACGGCCGAGGCTGAAGCCTCGCGGGAAGTCGGTCCCTGCGCGGCTGTTGCAAGGCCTGCGGCAAGCGACAGCAGAACCAGGATGGATGCTGCCTTCATTATCGGTCTCTGCATGGGCTCCCCCTCTCTCTTCGGATGTACCCCATTCCCGGAAATTCCGGGGATGGGGGTACGCCTTAGAGCTGCTATGCTGCCGGGCTCTTATTTACTGTCCTGCAGCAGCTTGTTGATGTTGGCTTCGAACTGCGGCTTGACCTTATCGACGGCGGTAGACGGTGAGATTTTGCCTGTCGTGATATCTTTGACGACGCCTTCGAACAGTTTTCCGCCATCCGGAATTGCGTAATAGGAAATGTAGTCAATGCTTTCAGCCATTTGCTGGCGCGTATCAAGGGATTCCTTGTTCGGATAAGAGCTTTCCCAAGACTGCTGCGACAGCTTTCTGCCCGCATCATGCAGGCTGATTTCATCCAGAATTTTTGCGGCCACGTCCGCATGCTTGGAATACTTCGATACCATGAACATGTTGCCGAACGGCGTATAGGAAACGTATTTGTCCGATTTCGGCCCTTTCGGGAAGAACACGTATCCGATTTCCTGGTTCTTCATGCCGTCGAGCAGTCCGCCCAGCTCCCAGCTGAAGCCGCCGTACATGACGCCTTTGCCGGCAACGAATTCCTTGTTCGCATCTTCCGGAATCGGCTGCATGATGGATTTGTCCTTGTTATACAGGTCGGATACGAACTGGAGCGCTTCCATCGAATTTTCGCTGTTCAGGGAGAATTTGATATTTCCTTCGGCATCCTTGTCAACCGTGCCTTTGTTGGAGTAGATCAACTGCTCCGTGAACGAGTTGATTTTGCCGTAGGCGCCCGCGATGCCGTAAACATCCGTTTTGCCGTCGCCATTGGTATCTTTGGTCGCTTTTTTGGCGAAATCGCGGAATTTATCCCAAGTCCATTCGCCTTTTTGCTGGAGTTCATACGGATCTTCCAGGCCCAGCTTCTTCACGAGCGTTTTATTGTAAAAAATGCCGTATGGCGAAGGGGAAGAATCAGTCATCCCGTACTGCTTGCCTTTGAAGCTTCCGCCTTTTTTCATCCAGTCGATATATTTCGGATCCTTTAGGTCAAGCTTGTCGTCTACCGGTTGTATGAAATCTTTATTGGCGAGCGTCGGGAAAGCCCAGAACAGCTCGAGGAGGACGATGTCGGCAAACGGCGTGCCGGAGAGGGAGGTCGTGGTGAAATTTTCTACGTATTTGCCGTAATCTCCGAATTTCACGTACTCGATTTTGGTATTGTATTTCTTTTCGACTTCATCGATGAGTTTGATCTGCTCTTCTTCGGCCGGCCCTTTTTCTTTCACGAGCCGCGGGTCGGCGTCGTCATACCATACGCCAATCTTGATCGTGTCTCCGCCCAAATCGATTTTGGGCTCTTCCGGCGCTGCCGCCTCCTCTTTCGCAGGCTCTTTCTCCGGTTCCTTCGGTTGCTGTGCGGCTTTATCGCTTTCATTGGAACTGCCTTCTTCGGTGCCGCCGCCCGAGCAGCCAACAATGGTAAATACACAAAGCATAACTACGAGCAGCATGGAGAGTACCTTCATGTTCTTCACGCGTTCATCCCCCATTTTCCGTTTCGGATTAAATTGTTGAACCGCAATACAGAAAAGACCAATGAAACCTTAGCAATAAAACCGATCCCCCCCTTTGATTTGCGGAGTCCGCAAAAAAGAATGCGCTTTCATAACAACCTTGTGAAAATAAGCGATACGCTGTACATCCTGAAGGGAAAATCAGAAATTGTCGCTTTATATACCATATTAGATATATCTTATCTATCGCTTACACGAGTTATTATAATCGGGTGCCTATATTTTGTAAATAGTGAATATATCTTATTATTTTGTTGAGTATATTCAATTCATACCGGCCGTTCTCTAACCTTGGGCCTACTTGCCTGCGCAAATCCCCCTTCAC
The DNA here is from genome assembly GCF_051966755.1 of Paenibacillus sp. SAFN-054. Lineage (NCBI taxonomy): Bacteria > Bacillati > Bacillota > Bacilli > Caryophanales > Paenibacillaceae > Paenibacillus > Paenibacillus sp. SAFN-054. Next base: position 143,532 of record NZ_JBQCKS010000001.1, on the reverse strand, counting down.
ATTCCGTGAATTACCCGTTCCCACAACGAAAGACCGCCCCTGTAGGGACGGTCTTTCGGCATACGCTACCTTTGCTCTTGAACAGAAAATTCGTCGGATATGACGGAAGTAGAGGCTCTGTCAATAAGCCGGACAGGTATTTCCGCCCGCTCGGCTCCCTTGCTCTTCCCTTCGATTTGAAGGACGATCAGCTCTGCCGCTTTGCGGCCGATTTCGCTGTAATCCTGGGCAATCGTCGTGAGAGGCACCTCTACAAGACTGGAGATCATGTGATCATCGAAACCGGCAATCGACAGCTGTCCCGGCACCTGAATGCCCATCTCCAGCGCGCTGCGCAGCAGATCAACGGCCAAATGGTCATGCTCGGCCTGAATCGCCGTTACTCCAAGCTCCATCATGCGGCTGATCAGCTTTTTATAAAAAGTGTTGCTTTTATCCTGATCGGCCTCGCGGTAGAAATCGGCGATAACCAGCTCCGGATCGACGGAAAGGCCATGATCGCGCAGCGCTTTGCAGTAGCCCTGATACCGGTCGCGGACCGAGCTCCTGAATTCGATGCTGATGCTGGAAATGAAAGCGATCCGCTCATGCCCAAGCTCAATCAGCTGCTTCGCAACCAAATAGCCTCCGTTGATGTTGTCCGATACGACGCTCGTTACGGGCAGGCTTTCCACGTACTGGTCAATCATGACGAGGGGATAATCGTTCCAGTACAGCACGTTCAGCACATCGATGTTGCTGATGGTGCTGATCGGATACAGGATAATGCCGCTCGCGCCGTTCTTCGGAATACGGAGCAGGAATTCACGCTCCCTGTCCTTGCTCCAGTTGCTGTTGTGGATGCTGAGGTAATATCCCTTCGTATCCAGATAATCCGATGCACCCTTGATGAAATCAAGCTCGCTTGTGGCCATATAAGGCAAAACCATGGAAATGATCGGCGCCTGAGTCCCCGCACCGGACTCCCCCTGCGGGCTTCTTGCCTCCTGCTTCTTGACATAGCTTCCGCTGCCGCGAATGCGGTATATCAATCCTGCGCGTTCAAGCTCGATCAAGGCCCTTTTCGACGTAATCCGGCTGACACCGGATTGTTCGGCAAGCTCCACTTCGGTCGGCAGCTGCTGATCTTCTTTATATTCACCGGATTGTATTTTTTCTTTCAAATCTTCCATGATGACCATATACAACGGCTTATGGTTTGACTGCATATACTCACGTCCAGTCTGTCCCTTTATTCACATAATCAAATTGATTATACCAAATTAACATTCCATTATGCAAACAAATATACCAACTCCAGAAACGGCTCTCCTTCTATCAAAAAAAGACCGCCCGTCATCGCCCCAAATGGAACGAAGCAGACAGTCTTCCTCGCGTTAAATTCAAACCGGATACTTAAAGCTACTTGGCAACTCTTAGCTTCGAGCTCAGATGAGCCAGCATATCCCGGGTCATCGCGTCCAGGTCATACTTGGCTTGAAAACCCCATTCGTCCGCTGCTGCGGAGGCATCAATGGAGTTTGGCCAGCTCTCGGCGATGGCCTGCCGCTTCGGATCTACATCATATTCGAGCACGAAAGAAGGCATCGACTTGCGAATGGAGGCCGCGATCGCTTCCGGATCGACGCTCATCGCAGTTACGTTAAACGCGTTTCGGTGCTTCAGCTTAGCCGCGTCGGCTTCCATCAGCCCGACAATCGCATCCAGGGCATCAGGCATATACATCATATCCATATGGGTACCCTTCGCGATGAAGGAAGCATAACGTCCTTGGCTTACCGCCGCATAATAAATCTCAACCGCATAGTCCGTCGTGCCGCCGCCAGGAGGCGTGACGTACGAAATAAGACCAGGAAAACGGATGCCTCTCGTATCGAGGCCGTATTTATGATAATAATAGTCGCACAGCAGCTCGCCGGAAACCTTGTTCACGCCGTACATCGTCGTCGGACGCTGAATGGTGTCCTGCGGTGTTTGATCCTTCGGGGTCGAGGGGCCAAACGCTCCGATGGAGCTCGGGGTGAAAAACTGGCAGTCCAGCTCCCTCGACACCTCCAGCGCATTAATCAGGCCGCCCATGTTCAGATTCCAGGCGAGCAGCGGCTTCTCTTCCGCCGTGGCGGACAATAGAGCAGCCAAATGAATCACTGTATCCACCCGATGCCGCTTCGCTATTTCAAACATCGCCTGGTCATCCGTCACGTCCAGCGTTTCAAAAGGCCCCGACCGGGTAATCTCATGCCCCGTATTTCTTACGTCGGTCGCGATAACGCAATCAGACCCGTACAAACGTCTCAACCCAGCAACCAGCTCCGAGCCGATCTGGCCGAGCGCTCCCGTCACCAATATTTTTTTCATCGTTATTCCTCCCCGTTTGGCTTCCCGGCAGATCGACTAGATAATGCCCAGTTCCTTGCCTACTTTTTCGTAGACGGAAACGACCTGCTTCAGCATCTCCTTGCTGTGGGCGGCTGTTGGCATGTTGCGGATACGCCCGGTTCCCTTTGGCACCGTCGGGAAGACGATTGCTTTCGCGTACACGCCCTCTTCATAGAGGCGTTTGCTGAATTCCTGCGTCTTCACTTCGTCACCGATAATACAAGGTGTAATCGGCGTTTCGCTGTGGCCAACGTTAAATCCGAGCCTTTTCAGTTCGCTCTTCAGGAAGTCGCCGTTCTCCCATAGCTTCTTGATCAGCGTCTGATCGTTCATCAGAATATCGACTGATGCTAGGCATGCCGCTGCCGATGCGGGAGGCATGGCCGTGGAGAACAGGAATGGGCGGCTTCGAAGCTTCAGCCATTCGATCAGCTTCTTTGCACCGGCCACATATCCGCCGACGACACCGATCGCTTTGGACAGGGTACCGATTTGAAAATCGATGCGGTCGGACAAGCCGAAATGCTTCACTGTGCCTGCCCCTCCGCCGAGAACGCCGGAACCGTGCGCATCGTCTACATAAGTGATGAGGTCAAATTCCTCGGCAATATCCACGATCTCCGGCAGCTTTGCGATATCACCGTCCATCGAGAAGACACCGTCGGTAATGACCATGATTTTGTTGTACAGACCGGATTCTTTGGCGGCCTTCGCCTGTGCTCTCAAATCCTCCATGTCCGAATGCTTGAAACGAATGGTTGTGGCTCGCGACAGCCGGCAGCCGTCGATGATGGAGGCATGGTTCAGCTCATCCGACAAAATGGCGTCGTTCTTATCCATAACCGCTGAAATCGCAGCCATATTACAGTTAAAGCCGGATTGGTAAGTAATTACCGCTTCCGTGTGCTTAAATTCGGCAAGTTTTCGCTCCAGCTCCAGATGAAGATCCAGCGTACCGTTAATCGTTCTGACGGCTCCCGCCCCAGCGCCGTATTTGCGGGCTGCCTGGATGGAAGCATCGATCAGGCGCTCGTCGGTAGCCAACCCCAAATAATTGTTGGAGGAAAGATTAACCAGCGTCTTCCCATCGATGAGAATGGTCGGTCCGTTCGGGCCCTGAAGCGGATCAATGACGTTGTAGAGGCCCTTGCTTTTCAAATCTTCAATATTTTCCGTTAAAAACTGATTCAGTGCATGACTGGACATGGCGAATCCCTCCCGAATATACATATGTCTTCTCACAAAGGACATTAACATTATTAAAAAGCCTTACGACACAAGAGTTTATGTATCTTCAATGTAGCATCTTTTATTTCATTTGTACATCCACGAAGGACAATGAATTTATTAAAATTTTTAGTATCCTCATTAATTCAGCAGAAAAGAAGTCGCAAATGATCGTTTTCTTCCATGCCAAAAAGCCCTCTGCTCGTTAAAACACGGGCAGAGGGCTGAAGAAAAATTGTATGGGGAAGCAAGTCTGGATGGAACCGCCTTACAGGACGGCAACACGATTTCTTCCTTCGTGCTTGGCTTTCATTAATGCCTTTTCCGCTTCATTGATCAGCTGTACACTGGAATTCCCTGCATGGGGAACCGCAGAGCTTACCCCCAGACTGATCGTCATGTAATCCGAAGCGTCCGAGAGATTCAGCGGTATTTGCATGGAAAGGACGGCCTGCCGAATTTGCTCGGCAATTTCCAGCCCCTTTTCTATGGACCCATGGGTCAAATGAACGGCGAAGGTGCCTCCCTGGAATCGGGCGATCACGGCCCCTTTGGGCCGGCCGAATGCATTCAGGACGTCAGCGATCCACTGCAGACACGTATCGGCCCCTTGGACACCGAACAGCATATTGTACGTGCTGAAATTGTCGATGTCGAGCATAATGACGGAGATCGGCGCTCCAAGGGTTCTGCATTGCTCCCATTCGCGGCTTAGCGACTTTTCGAAATAGCGCCGGCTTGGCACATCCGTCAATGTATCGGTATACACGAAGCTTTCAAGCTGGCCGGTAACTTCATGGAAATCGGCTTCGACTTTTTCCGCTATCGCCTTTTCTCTTGCAATTGCAAAGATGGAAGGCTTGTTCGCATAGATCACGTGAGCCATAGTCACCTCAAGCTGCATGACCGTTCCATCGAATGCCGTGAAATACTCTTCGGTCGATACCAGCGGTTCAATGGAGTGCTCCAGCTCGATCATCGCATACCGCAGGTTCTTGCCCGAGTCCGGATCGGCGAGGGATGTCCATCGCTGTCCCTGCATGTCCTCCGGTTTCGCCGCATGGAACAGCTTGACCGTCTGCTGGTTCACGTACATGATGTTCCCGTCGGTGATCGCGAAGAAGGCAACGGGGGACATGTCCATCAGCTGAAGATAACGCTTTTCGTTCTCCCGCATGATGCGGGCGTTCTGCTTTGCCTGCTCTTCCGCTTGACGCATCTGGTTTTCCGTGCGTTTGAGGACAACTGCCTTCAAGTCAGAAAGCGTGCGCATTTCCCTGGCCTTCCAAGGCAGTGAAGTCGACTCCACCGTATGCTTCCACTGCTCGAACGATTTGCGCGGTGACAACCGTTCCAGGTCCCCTTCCTTCACCACGGCCTTCTCGGGATCTCCAGCCCAGTTCACGACCTGAATGACTTCCGGCCGGAACCAGACAATATAATCGTTAGCATCCGGCGAAAGGGACATAAACATGGCCCCTGCCGCTTCTTTCTTGAAGAGCCTGGCCGGTTCGTATTCGATGCTCAAACAGGAAGAATGATAGGCATAATCCGACAGACGCTTGGACATCCAAGCCGCAAGTCCGCGCACTTCCGCGGAGGACGGCGTGATTCCCAGCAGCGTAAGCTGCCCCTGATAATTTACGGCGGCCCCTGTCGCGTCCATCAGGGCAAGGACATTCTCCTCCTCTTCCCGGATTTGGCTCATGACCCGGCTTGCCGACGTATTGCCGATAAAAATGCTCGAAATCCGGTTCGCCAACGTCTTGAGTGACAGCTCCGACTGGAAGTCGTCAAGCTGCTCCCGCTGGTACAGCTCGCTGGAGAAGAACGCTCCGAGGAAGTTGCACAAATTCCTTACCCGGTGCGTGACGTATTTTTTGGAATAATGATGACATGCAATCATGCCCCACAGCTTGTTTTCATGGATCAGGGAAATGGTCAGCGTGGCACCGACCCCCATGTTCTTCATATATTCGATATGAACCGGAGAAACGCTCCGCAGCGTGGACAAGCTAAGATTTAGCGGTTTGCCCGTTAACGGATGCAGCGTCGGCACGATGTCCACCGGGGTGTAATTGATGTCCACGATCGTTCGTAGCCAATTACGCAAGTAGAGTTCGCGGGCCTGCTTCGGAATGTCCGATGCCGGATAGTAGTGTCCGAGGTAGGTTTCCAGCTCCTCTTCCTTGGCTTCCGCAATGACTTTGCCATTCCATTGCTCATCAAATTCGTAGATGATGACCCGGTCGTAGTCCAGCATCTCCTTGATCTGCTCTGCCGCAAGCATGCTGGCTTCCACGCGGCTGTCCGTCTGCTTCATTTTGCCGAAAAACGACTGGATCATTTCAAAATCATTCAGCACGGGTCCCAGTTCATCGGTTGCCGGCTCCATTTCGAGAATGATTAAATTATCGCTCTCATGCAGAATTCCGTAGAAATCCTTCGCTTCCCCATTCACATCGACCACGATGTTCATGTAATGGAGCTGCGCAGGTTCGGATTTTAAGCGCTGAACCTCCGCAAGCATTTGGTCCTGCTGCTTCTGACCGATGATGCCTGCCACGGGCATGCCGAGCAGCTTATCGCTGGAAATCCCGATAAACTCATCCACGTTTATACTGCATTGTACAATCTTATGATCCTCCTCCAGGGTGACGGCAAGCAACATGCCATGGGGCTGGATTCGTCCCGGGATATGAATCGGTTCCTTGTCGCAATTCGTAAGATTGATGGATTCTTTGAGCAAAAAATCTCCTTCGGTCAGCAAAGTGCGGTTAAGCATATCCTTTTCTTTTCTGCCGGTTTGATTCGTCATTGTACCAGAACCTTCCTTGAATTATAATGATCTGCTATGGCTTTATTCACCTTCCACCCAGCGGTACAACAAATCAAACGTTTCCTTGGCTGCCAAGGTTATCATCTCGTTTTGTTCCGGCGTTAATTGAAGCTCGAGGACCCATTCGCGAAACTCGTTCCATTTGGGCCTAACTTCCTGTCCATAACTATAAAAATAACGGCCATTGCTTTCTTCATTTATGGGAAGAAAATTTTTCAGCTGCTTCGTAATGACCAGTCCTCCCAGGGTGGAGCCTTCCATAACGTACAAGTAACCCACCAACCCGGGTATGCTTGACACATCCGGAAGTCGTTCGCAGGTAGTCATGCCCGTTAACTCTTCACGGGTCACGCCGAGCGCAAGCAAGTCCTCCTCCAGAAGCTTGGCTTTCCCCCGACCCGCAGCATCGAACCCAAGTATATTTGAATTGTATCGATTCGAAATGATGCGTTCCACCGGCTTTATAAAGCCGTAGAACTTCTCCAGATACTCCTTGTACCCTTCCATTGTGAGAGACTGTTTCATAATGGCTTCCGCATACCGGTTCTCTTCCATCCGAACATGCATTTCTGCCGTCTCTTCTCTCAATCGGGTTAAAATGTTACTTTCATTCAATAGAAAACGCCTCCTTCGATAGGCACTCCACCTATTCTATCAATAAATGGGAATAAAAGCACACCGGGGTCATGCATTCTGCCATCCATGAATTCTTTTCGGCCTCAAGAAAAGGGTTGCCAAGATTTTAAAAAAGGATTAATGTGAACCTATATGAACCAAATGAACATAATTAAACATAAAAGGAGTGTTTTTAATGGAAAGAAGATATGCCTCGCATCCACGTGAAGCTAAACAGTTTGATACGGAACGGTTGCGGGAGGAATTCCACATCCCTACGCTCTTCATCCCGAATCATCTGGAGCTTGTTCTGACTCATGAAGACCGGCTGATCATTGGCGGCGCTTATCCGATTGCCGAGGAGATCAAGCTGGATACGGATTTAAAAGAGCTTGGCGTCAGCTTCTTTCTGGAACGCCGCGAAATCGGCATCATTAATGTAGGCGGAAAAGGCATCGTGACCGTGGAAGGCAAGGAACATGAGCTTGATCATAAAGAATGCCTTTTCGTCGGCATGGGCAATCAGGAGGTTATCTTCAAGAGTGTGGACACGGAAAGCCCTGCAAAATTCTATCTGAATTCCGCTCCTGCCCATCAGTCCTACCCGACGCAAAAAGTCACGCTTGCCGAGGCTGAATCAGCCGATTTGGGATCGATCGAAAATTCCAATGACCGGACCATTTACCGCTTTATCCATCAAAACGGCATCCAAAGTTCGCAGCTCGTCATGGGTATGACCCTTCTCAAAACGGGTAATATGTGGAATACGATGCCAGCCCATGTACATCCCCGCCGGATGGAAGCTTACATGTATTTTGACCTGCCTGAGGATGCGGTGGTGTTCCATCTCATGGGTGAGCCGGACGAAACGCGCCATATCGTCATGAGAAACGAGCAAGCCGTCATCTCCCCAAGCTGGTCGATCCACAGCGGAGTCGGCACGAGCAACTATACGTTTATCTGGGGCATGGCCGGCGACAACAAGATATATTCCGATATGGACCCCGTCAACATGAAGGATTTAAAATAAACTCACGCTTTCCTATTTACCCTGATTCGAAATGAGGCTTGTTTATGAACCCGATACTGCGGCACGAGAAGATTATGGAAGTATTGCTGACCAACAAGGAAGTTACCGTGACGGAACTGAGCGAAGTGCTGAAGGTCACGGGCAAAACCATTCGCGAAGATCTGACCCGGCTGGAGGAGCAGGGCTTGATCCGGCGTATCCACGGCGGTGCCGTGCTTGCACAGGCAGATCAATTCGGCATCCTCCCCTCGAAGGAGCCGATATCCCGGAACCTCGATATGAAACGCAGCATTGCAGCGGAAGCGGTGAAGCGGATTCAGCCTGGAGATATCATCGCGCTGGATGGGGGCAGTACGACGCTTGAGATCGCCCGCCTGCTTCCTAATCAGCAGCTGACCGTCATCACGAACGACGTGCATATCATCAGCGAACTTTCCAAAAAGGACAAGGTCGATCTCGTCGTTCCAGGAGGCTACAGGGTCCGCAACATTCTGACCGGTCCGGAAGCCGTTGCGTACGTCAAAGATCTGAACATTCAAAAAGCGTTCATATCTGCAACCGGCATACACCCGCAGCATGGGCTTACCATATATACCGGCGAATTGATTGCATTCAAGCGCGCACTGATCGACACCGCCCGGGAAATCATTGCGGTGATCGACCATCATAAATTCGGACAGACGGCACTCCGTACCTTTGCAGGACTGCAGGAGCTGGACTGTTTAATCACGGACAATGGGCTGCCTGAAGATACGCTGGAGCAATTCCGTCAAGCGGGTATTCCGGTGGAGCTGAGCGGCAACCATTGATCCTATCCTATTCAAGGAGCGGATATTCACATGAATCTGTTTAATCTGAAAGGTAAAACCGCACTGATTACCGGTACTTCCGGCGGTCTTGGGCAAGGAATCGCGATCGGCCTTGCCGAAGCCGGCGCCGATGTGGTCTGCGTTGCCCGAGGGTCCTCAAGCGAGGCCGTAGACATGGCGCAGGCTATGGGCCGCGAGGCCGCTGCCATCGAAGCGGACCTGAGCGATGCCTCCAAACTTCAGAGCGTATTCGATCAAGCCCTGTCGCTGACGGGCCGGATCGACATTCTTGTCAATAATGCAGGAACCATCCGCCGGACGCCAGCCAAGGATCACAGCGAAAAGGATTGGTTCGATGTCATCGATCTCAATCTGAACAGCGTGTTTCTGTTATCGCAAATGGCGGGCAGACATATGATTGAGCGCGGAAGCGGCAAAATCATCAACATATGCTCCATGCTGTCCTATCAGGGCGGCATCAATGTACCCGGCTATACTGCCAGCAAGCACGGGGTAGCCGGGCTGACCAAGGCGTTCGCCAATGAATGGGCCGCAAGCGGCGTTCAGGTCAACGGCATCGCCCCGGGGTATATGATCACGGATAACACCGCGCAGATTCAGGCCGACGAGAAACGCAAAGCTTCCATTACCGAGCGTATCCCTGCCGGCCGTTGGGGAACGCCCGAGGATCTGCAGGGCGCAGCCATATTCCTGGCTTCCTCTGCGTCCGATTACGTCAATGGACACGTGCTTTGCGTGGACGGCGGCTGGATGGCCAGATAACCGGTTCGTTCGCAAACAGAAGACCGTATTCCTCGCGATGAGGATACGGTCTTCTGTTGTTCGCCTTATCGCGGCTGAATCAGGATGCCTAACTCTCATCCAGAGGCAGAATGCTGCGGAACGGTCTTCTTTTTGACAAGTCTTGGCGGATCAAGCAAGCCCGAAGGCAGCAGCACGAACTCCTCCGAGAACTCCTCTCCTTCCGTCGTCCAATTCCCCGGACCATAGCTTGTCGCTAATAATGGAAGCTGGTGCAGCGGACCGAATGTATTTCTTCTCGTGAGAACCAGATCGAACTCGAGCCGTGACAACGGCCCGTTATCCATTGAAAGCTCTCGTTCGTAGGGCTGCCAGGCAATCATTTGATGCTCTTCGCCGTGATGCACCTTCACGCAGGCTGCTTCAAAGGAGGAGAATGAAATGAAGATCCCCGCGTCCGTTACCTCGTTCATGTTCAGCGTCTCGCTTGTCCGCTGCTCATCAATGATGGGCTTATAAGTAATCGCTCCGCCGTAAAAAGGAAACCCCTGCTCGGTAATCGAACCAGCCGCCAGCGTTTGCGGCTGACGGATGAGCGTGCACATGCGGCTGTCGATTCTAACTCCAAAGTCTCCGAGCAGATACACGGCTTCAAGCGGAACGCCCTGATGGAACTGGGTGCGAAGCTCCACGGTATTCTCACCCTGGCACAGCACTTCCGCAGGCAGCGGGACTTTGACGAAGCAGCGGTCGACCCACCATTCGCCGCGATCGTCATGATTGAGCAGTATTCCATTGATCCGAATTTCAAAGCATTCAGGGCTTTCGAGCGCCAGATACAGCAGCGTGTCCGGCACACAATCGACATTGAACCTGTAGGTAAGAACAAGCGGCCTCTCCCTGTCGGCCTGGGCAAGGCCAAAGGATTCAACATACCAAGGCTGAATCATCTCTCCATGCCGAAGCGGGAGATGCAGTTGTGTCCTGATTTGTCTGTCTGCCTTCAAAATCTCGACCGGAGTTTTCGTCTCTTCATCCTGATCCAAGCGATAGGTCACCCTGTCCAGAACGCATACGTTAGGCTCGCTGAGCCGATACGCATAAGGCCCCTCGATTTCCAACCATTGCTCATCCACAGTCCATGTGACTTCCGGCAGCGTCCTATCCGATTCATTGCCGATAACATATACATGCTCCTGAACCGGTGCGAACCCGGTCATCCATTCCATGAAACCGTCTCGGTTCATCGTGGACACCCGTTTTCTTTCCCCTGACGCACAATCCCACTCCTCGACAAACCCTTTTCCTGCAATACTGACGACAACCCCTGCATGCGTTTCCTCGCGGTTCATGTTCATGAGCACAACAACCATGCGGCCTTGATCCGACCGTACTTGAGCATATATATCTTTCAGAGCAGCGCCCGTCGCAGCATCCTTGACAGTAACCCAGGTACGGACGGATTCCCTGCATGCGCCAAGCATGGCATGACGCTCCACATGATTCACCGTCGCAGCGAATTGTTTGACTTCATCCGAACGAAGGGCATCCAAATACGCGGGGACTTCCCCGGCAAAGATGATGTGGCCCCCCGCATCACGGAAATCCTTCAGAATCCGGAGCGTGGACTCACGCATGGTCAGCATTCCCGTGACGAGAACCGCCCGGTACGCCGCGCGGCCGACCCGCAGTACCGGGGTCCCTATGCTATCCTTTTCAACGCGGGATAGTCGCCTCATCATATCTTCGTCGCCGTAATCAAAATCGATCTGAGCACCCGACAGCTCATGAAAAGTATCCGCATATTGCTGTTCCAGCACTTGAACCCGGCTAGACTGCGCCGACAGTCCCTTGGACCAGCCCGGGTAAATCTGCCCCCATAAGCTTTCAACCGGATTGATCACGAGCAGATCGCAGACAGCCTCGCCGCTCGTCATGATGACGCCCAATCTGGCGTAGTAATCTTCGACATAGCCGTAATCTTGCCACCAGGCCGACTGATAAAAGATGCTGGCCGGATAATCCCGCTTCGACTCCCCGGCCATCGAATACCATGATAAATGATGGCAGCGTACATTGATGCCGAACAGCGCCTGCCAATCCCCCACAGCCTTATGCCCTTCGAGCGGCATCTGCCAGCCGGTGCATCCGTACAGCTCGGATAACAGCCAGGTCTTCCCGAGCTGCCTGGCTGCGGACGACAGCTGTTTGACGATCCAATAATTCACATTACCTTCCGTCAGGACGTCAACGCCCGGATAACCCATGTGCTCGTAAAAGCGCATCATCGATCCAACCATCGCTGTCTGGGCCGTTAAGCTGTCTTCATGGAGCGTATGTCCTGTCAGAATCAGGCCGTTCTCTTCGCACCATGCCTGAATCGGCTTGGCAAAGCTTTCAAGAAACATATTCTGGAGCAGATCAACGTAATGCCATTTCACCTGAGAGAACGCCTTGCCCTCCGGCATCAAGAACAATTCCGGGAGATGCTCCGTAAGATCGTACCCATAGACTGAACGGAATTGATCAAACAGCGTATACGTCCAGGGCACATGCCAGTGGCCGTTCTCATTTTGGATGCCGAATCCGTCCAGCAGGGCTCCGCGGTGCGGTTCATCGGTAAATATGCCCTTGATGGATTTGCCGAAATGCTGACCGCTTTGTGCTTTGTATTGTTCATGCGTCACTTCGATAAATCGTTCCACGGCTTCCGGGTTCAGCGTATCCAGGTACGTATGTCCGTTATAGAAGCTTTCCGACTTCTGCTCCACCACCGAGAATGCGAGGATGGTCTGCCCGGAAACCACTTCCGGGTTCCGGTTCCTTGGAATTTGCTTGCCATTTCTGAACACTATGCCGTCCAGCTCACACTCAAAAGCGGCCAATACAGACTCCGACCAAACAAAGTCCTCCGCCGGCACGGGTTCCAGCTTGATAAACTTCAGGCGATACCGGGGTTCACTCGTGACAAGGCCTCCTGCGGAGCCGCTCGGCCACCGGTCTTCGTCATACAGCCAGGCTTCAAGCCCCAGCCGCTCCGCTTCTTCCGAGCAGGCGTTGATGAATTCAAACCATTCATCGCCGAGATACTCGGTAGCCAGCCCCGTTCGCGAATGCATGAAAAAGCCGCCGAAACCCATCTCCTTGATAACGTGGATTTGCCGCAGCAGCTCCTCCTTTTCCAGCTTGCCGTTCCACGACCAGAAAGGCTTGCCTCGATAAGCAGCAGGCGGATTAACGAAAAGTTCATACAGTGCTTCCGTCACGTTGTTCGTTCCCTCCATTTCAATCGGACGCTCGTAAAAATGGTTTCAGGCGATAAGAAAAACGTCTATCGACATACTTCCAAAGGAGATAGACCGCTTCAAGATGTTGTTTTTCTTGCGTTATCAGGCAAATTCACCTTCGAATTTATACTTTCTGATATCTTGAAAAAGCAGACCGTACCCTCACCATGAGAATACGGTCATGTAAGATGAACTCCACTATCTATCGGCCAATACTTCCTTCTCGTACTGTTTGACTTCTGCCAGCCAATCCTCTCTCACGGGCATGCCTGCCTGCGAGCAGTAATAATCCCAGATCGCCCCGAAAGGGTAGGATTTGAACTCTTCCACGAGCGCCAGCCTGGAGGTTAAATCGCCTTCCAGCTCGATCTGTTTCAGTGTATCGATCGGCTCCAGCATCGCCCGCAGCAGCGCCTTCAGCGTGTTTCTTGTTCCGATGACCCATGCGGCGACATGATTGATGCTACCGTCGAAGAAGTCAAGTCCGATATGCGTTCTGTCCAGCAGATCGCCACGGACAAGCTCACGGGCAATGTCCAGCAATTCGTCATCCATCGTCACCACATGATCGCTGTCCCAGCGGACCGGACGGCTGACATGCAGCAGCAGCTGATCTCCGAACAGCAGCCAAGAAGAGAGCTTATTCGATATCGTCTCGGTAGGGTGGAAATGTCCCGAATCGAAGCATATGGTCTTTCCCCTGGAAAGGGCATATCCCATATAAAACTCATGCGAGCCGACGACATAGCTCTCTGAACCGATTCCGAACAGCTTGCTTTCCAGCGCATCAATGTTGTATTCCTCGCTGATCGGCTCGCTGAAGATATCATCAAGCGATTCCATCAGGCGAACCCGCGGTGATTTGCGGTCGACGGGCGTATCCTTGTAACCGTCCGGAATCCAGAAATTCGTGACACACGGCTGCCCGAGCTCCTTGCCGAAGGATTCGGCTATTCTGCGCGAAGCCTTGCCGTGCCGGATCCAGAAATCCCGGATCTCGGGATCGGGGTGGCTTAGCGTAAAACCATCCTTGGCTTTCTCATGAGAGAAGCAGGTCGGATTGAAATCGAGCCCATATCCTTTTTCCTTCGCCCAGCTCACCCAATTCGCAAAATGCCTTGGTTCCAGTTCATCCAGATCCACTTGCTCTTCCGTGTCTGCATAGATCGCATGCAGATTCACTTTGTGCCTTCCCGGAATGAGCGCGAACGCTTTGTCGATATCCTCCCTGAGCTGATCCGGTGTTTCCGCACGTCCCGGATAGCTGCCGGTAACGGCAATGCCGCCGCTCAGCTCCTGCCCTTTATTCATGAATCCCCTCACATCGTCTCCCTGCCAGCAGTGCAGCGAAATTTTGATTCGGGAAAGCCGTTCCAGCACCTCTTCTACGTTGATACCATGCTTCTCGTAAAGCTTTTTCGCTTCATTAAAGCTGTTTTGAATGACTGCGTCCATTGATGGTTACCTCCCATATCGGTTAAAGGTCTTCACATTCAGCGTTTCATATCGCCTTTTCCAGTCCTCTGTATCTTGCACGAAGCTCTGCCAGCAGGCCCGGTTCTACCGGCTCCGGCTCATAGGTATGAATGGTAAAGGAATTCCGTATAAGCTCCCTGGCTTCCTGGATGTCCGCGATTTCACCGCAGGCGATCATCTGGACGGCAAGATTGCCGAGAACGGTCGCTTCGGTCGGTCCGGCATACACGTTCATGCCGAGCAGATCAGCGCTCAGCTGGCATAAAAATGCGTTATTGGATCCGCCGCCGACGATATGCAGCTGCTCCAGCCGCTCGCCCGTCACTTCCTCCAATTCCCGCACATACACGTCATAGGAGAGGGCCATGCTGTCGAAGATACATCTCGACATCTCCCCCGGAGTAGACGGTACAGGCTGACCTGTTTGAGCGCAGTAGCCCCGAATGGCTTCGATCATGCTCGGCGGGTTCAGGAACCGGTCATCGCCGCATGGAATGAGCGATTGGAAAGGCTTCGATGCCGCAGCCATTTCCGCCAGCTCGGCAAACGAATACGCATTATCCAGCTCCTTGCGGACCTGCTGAACCAGCCACATGCCCATCATGTTTTTCAGAAACCGGAACGTGCCGTAGGCGCCGCCTTCGTTCGTATAATTTCCTTCCATCGCCGTCCGGCTTGTCAAAGGCTGCGTTCGTTCCACACCGATCAGGGACCAGGTCCCGCTGCTTAAATATCCCCAGGCTTTTCCCTGGGCAGGAACACCGAGTACGGCGGACGCCGTATCATGCGTAGCGGCGCAGATCAGCTCGCATTGCGGAAGGTCATAGGTTTGCACGAGTTCCTCGCGAATGGGTCCGAACCGGTAGCCCGGCTGCACAAGCTCAGGAAATTGCTCCCTGCGCAGTCCAAGCAGCGCGAGGAGATCAGGGTCATAATCCTGTGCCCGTAAATTCAGCAGCTGGGTTGTTGAAGCGTTCGTCGCCTCGCTTTTGGCGATGCCGCTCAGGCGGTAATGCAAATAATCCGGTACCAGCATGATCTGCGCGGCCGCTCCCAGCTCTTCCGGGTCATGTACCGATAACTGATAAAGCGTATTAAACGACAGCTGCTGGATACCCGTTTTGGCGTATAGCTCCTCAAAGGATATGTTCTGGTGAAACCGCTGCGCGGCATCATTCGTCCGCGGATCCCGGTAGGAGAATACTTCTCCGATCCGTTCACCCTTCGGGTCGACGAGCGCATAATCCACGGCCCAAGTGTCCAGGCCGAGCCTGCACGCTGTGACTCCGAGCCTTTTCGCCTGCTGAAGCCCACGGATGATTTCATGAAACAAAAGATCAATATCCCAATAACAATGCCCGTTTGTTTCCTTGAATCCATTATCGAAACGATGGATCTCCTGCAGCTTGAGGGCCCCTTCTTCCACCGTCCCCATGATCACCCTACCGCTGGAGGCGCCGATATCAACGGCCAAATACTTGTTCATGCTGATGGCTCCCGTCATGAATATTTGCCCTGCGTGACTGATGATGAAAGGTCCCGCACAAGGCGGTCGTCCTCCGCCAGCTTGACCCCGGCAGGCAGCTTAATAAATTGCCGGCCTTGCTCCCAGCCGGCTTCGATGAGTCCATGCGGAGTCGGGATCGCCGCTTTGCAAGTGCCTACGCCAACCAAAGCCTGCGGCCGAAAGACCACTTTTCCGTAACCGGGCTCGACCGGCTGCACGCCGATAACCCGCGACATGATCCAGTGAATCGGGGTGCCGGCCCAGCTGTGACAAAGGCTGATGCGGTAGGAATCATAAGCTGTATACGTTGTCAGCGCATGATGAAAGTCGCCTTCATGCGAGAGGGTAACCCCTTCCCAGCAGGTCGTTGCGCCCTCATCCAGCATTTTCCCCCATACGGTCGATACGGCGTCCCACGCCTTTTCGGGAAGTCCCAGCATGGAGCAGCATTCCGCCAGCCAGTAGGCCGATAACGGCGTGATCGGGTCCATCGGCGCGTACCCCTCCAGGAAAGAACGGGCCTGGTCCTCACCGATATAACCTGACATGATGCCGAGCAGCTTCGTGATCAACTGTTCTCCGGATAGAAACTCCTCTGCTGTCAGGTCCATATGCCCCCATGCCGACAGTCCAGGCAGGGATAGCTCCGGCAGATAGCTTTTGAGCTTGCGAAGATTGCCTCCGGTCATCCGGTACAACGCCTGCATGCAGAGCTCGCTCTCGCTTTGCCGCATCGGCACCCACTCAATCAAGTTCGATGTCAGGCCGTTCAGTCCGCCGGAAACCGGATCAATCAGGCTCTCCGCCTGGGCTGTATGCCTTGTTAATTCCTCATTTAAGGACAAGACAAATTCCCGGTCTCCCGTATGCAGATAATACTCCCATACGTTATTCAGCCACCAGAACGTATAGGAAGGAAGATCGTTCATCCAGTAGCCCGCAGGCGTCCCCCGGCCGAGTTCTTCCATCGAACGTCGAAGCACGGATAAATCGTCATACATGACATAATCCGCCTTCGCGGCTAAATAGAAATCATAGGTCCAATTGAGTCTGTCCCGTTTGATGCCGTCCCACAATCCGATCTGATGGCATATCCGGTTCGTATGCAGGGAAAGATCGAACACGCTTTGAAGCCGCTCGGAGTCGGATTCGAAATAACCTGGCTGTATCATGGGCACGCCCGCTTCTTCTCCCTGCCAGGTCAATTCAAACCGGCTATGTCCCTCTGCCAAAATATACAATCTGACATACCGCAAGCCCTGCGGCAGCGTCACTTCCGATTCGCCTGCTGCCAGCACGAAGGACTCGGTCATCAACCCTTCGTAATGCTCCATCTCGTGCAATGACTCCGCCCCGTTCCAGACGATGCTTATATGGCCGGATCCAACGTTCTCCATCCGGAAACGCATATTGTATTCCCGGCCCAGGTCTAGCAGAACCGACGGCATGTCATGCAGCCGGGTTTGTTTCCAATATTGATGGGCTTCCCGCCATTCCGTTTGTTTGCGTACGTGATAGAAGATATGCCTCTCCGTCCGCTCTGGCGCCGGAACCGGAATATTACCTCTTGCTTTTCCGGTTATCCGCACTTCGCCGCCCCGGACCGTAACCTCCGCATGCTTCGCCTCTAACAGAGCAACGTCAACCAAAGGCGAGGTTCGAATATCGCCGAATCCCCCCGCTACAAACCATTCCGGTCCTCCTTCGAGGTCCCCGTAAGGCTCCTCGCCAAGCAGGCATACGACTGCCGCCGCCTGCCCGTCCCTGTCAATCCAGGTTTCATCCGTCCGCAGCCACAATCCGTCCCCTGACAGATATGCGATACAACCCGCCAGCCGGCCTTTCAGATGGATATTGATCCCCGCCACAGGCATCGGCGACTCGCATTCGATCCGGAGCCGAATCGAATGCTCGCCGGCTTCCAGCCGATCCGGAAATCCTTCCAGGCACTGGAACGAGCATAGATTGGCAGCGCTTTCCTCCAGCCAGCCGACCAGCCTGCCGTCCAGCTCGACTTCGGCCGCACCGGTCAGCGCGATCTGAAACCGGACATTTTCGGCATCCGCCGCAAGCGTGAAAGATTTAACGAACTCGACCCGCTCCTTGTCTTCACGGTCTTGGTGCCATATCCACTTTGGAAGCTTTGTTAACAACTCATCCATATGATGACCGCCTTTCCTGCATTCATGGGTGTTACATCTTCAGCGCGCCCTGCGTCATGCCTTGAATGTAATACTTCATCCCAAAGGAGAAGATCAGCAGCAGAGGCACGGATGATATGGCGTACGCAGAGAACTGCGTTCCCATATCGGTCACTCCGAACTGCTTGGTAAAGACCGTCAATCCGACCGCGATGACCTGAAGGTTCCGATCCTGAATCGTCAGCAGCGGCCAAATGTAGTCGTTGTACACGCCGACGGAGTGCATGATAAATAAGGTGGCGAGTATAGGAAGCGACAGCGGAATGACGATTTTGAAAAAGACCCCGATTTCGGTCGATCCGTCCATTCGCGCAGCTTCGAAGAGTTCGCCGGGCAGCCCTGCCATATAGCTGCGGCACAGAAAGGTACCAAAGATTTGCCCCCCTGCCGCACTCGCGATGAGTATGACCCATGGCGTATTCGTCAGGCCCATGCTGTCATACAGAACATATGACGGAATCAGCGTAAGCACGCCGGGAACCATCATCATGCCGAGCATCAGCATAAACAGCAGCTCTTTTCCGGGAAAGCTCTTCTTCGCGAAAATATAGCCTGACACTGCCGAAAGAAGCATGACCAGAATGCTGGCAACGACCGCATAACTGATGGAATTCACCATATAACGCCAAATGCTCGTGAACGCTTCGCTGTAATTGCCCCATCTGATCGGTGCCGGCATCCCCCAGAAGTTTCCTAATATTTGCGAGTTGCTTTTCAGGGAGCTGAACAACATGAACAAAATAGGCACCAGCGTGAAAAATACGAGCAGGCTTAACAGGATAATGATCAGCACCTGGTTGATGCTTGCTTTAAGCCTCAAATTCCTCCGCGATTTGACTTTGTGTCTGACGTTCAATGTTTCATTGGTATTGGCCGGGCTGGTATACATGGCTTTCGTCCCTCCTTAATTCTCCTCCGACTGGATAAACTTCATGTTGATGATGGTGATCACCATGATGACCACGAACATGGACACACCAAGCGCCGATGCATAACCGAGGTCATTGAACTTCGTTGCCGCGTAATACATTTGCAGCGCAGGGACATAGGTTGAATCCATCGGCCCCCCGCCCGTCACGATGAGGATGCTGTTGAAATCCTGCACGATGCCGATCAGGGACAAAATGATCAAAAATTTGAACTGGCCGGCAAGCAGCGGCAAATGGATGGAACGGATGATGCGCGGAAGTCCGGCGCCGTCCATTTTGGCGGATTCGATCAGCTCCACCGGGATCGAGAGAAGCCCTGCGTACAATACGAGCAGCTGCAGAATCCCGACGAACGGAAAACCCATGAAGATCAGCGCCCAAATGGCCGTCTTCGGATCCCCGAGCCACGCATGCGCCCAGGAACCAAGACCGATCAATTCCAGGAATTTGTTGAACAGGCCCAGGTTGGGATCGTACAAGTTCTGCCATACCAGCAGCATGGCGACGCCCGGTATGATCATGGAAGCCGTGAACATGGTCCGGAAGCCGTACTGCAATCGCTTGCTGCGCAAATGATATATTAATTCCGCAACCAACAGCGGAGGAATAATCGCTTTTATAAGTCCGGTCACAATCAGAATGAGCAAATTGCCGATTCCGTTCACGACATACGGATCATGGAACATCCGATTGAAATTGTCGAGTCCGATAAACGTCGTTCTGGCACCAGGCTGCCACTTGTACAAGGAGTGGAACAGACCCGAGAAAGCCGGATAATACAAAAAGGCCAGCAGCAGTATAAACGTCGGTGCAAGTCCGAGGTACACCCACTTCGACTTCCAAATCTCGCGGAACACGCCGAGACGGTTCCGTTTCTTCATTACATTCAATCCCAGCCAGATCGCCGCGATGACAATCAGACTGGCTGCAGCCCACAGGCCCACCTTCACTTTTCCCTGTTTCTGCGCCTGGCTGACGACGGCACCGACGTCAAACTTCAGGATTTGCCCGTCCCCCGTGCCCGCATACAGCGTCTTGCCTTCGGAATCAATCTCGACGTTTCGTCCCTGTCCGTTCATTTTGGTTTCCCATAGACGCTTGCCCTTGCTGCTTAGCAGATAAAAATTGCCCGATAAGTCGGAGACGCCCAAATATTTGCCGTCTGCGGTAAAGGTGACGTCTGTCGCCACATCGCGGGTCGCATACTTATGCAGTGGAGAGCCTTCCTTATCGAACCATTCAACGGCCTTCTTATCCGTACCAACGGCGGTTTCCCCGTTATCCGATACGGTGATCCCCATGATCTGCCCGCCAGCACCGAATTTGTGGATAACCTTTCCTTGTTCATCGAGCAGGTGCACGAATTGGTCCGACGTTGCAACCGCGATCCATTTCCCGCCCGGAGACACTTTAACCGTTTTCAAAATGGCGCCGATCGGAGCTTTTCCCGTTTCTTCTCCGGTCGCCGCATCAATGAAAACGAGGTCTTCGCTTCGCTGCGTAAAGATCGCGCTCAACTTACCGTCCAGTGAAGCGGATACCCCTTTAATCTGCGATCTCATGTTCTTATCCCAGAGCTTCTCCCCCTTTGCATCAAAAGCATAGAGGTGGCGATCATCCGAGGAGACGATCATTTCTCCGTCTGCGAGCAGCTGGACGCCAGTCACGACGTTGTTTGCGGCAAACTCGAACAACGGTTCTCCGTCGCTGCTGAACACATTTGCCTTGGCTCCGTGGCTTCCCACGGCTAGTCGGCTGCCGTCCTGGGAGACCGAAATGGACGTGATGTCGCCCGCGCCATCAATCGACCATTTGTCTTTGGCGAGTGCAGCCTGCGGAAGGAGTCCGACGATCATCGTCAGCATGATCAATATTCTTAAGGTTTTTCCCATATCCAGCCACGATCCTTTCCTGCCTGCTTCAGCTATGTCTTAATGTAATGAATTCCAGTCAGCGCCGTTCGCGCCGACTGGAATCTCTATTTCAGATTATTTGCGTTCAGGTGGACGCCGGTCCGGATGTTCCAAATCACTCAGATCAAATTTCTTTTCTTTTAGAGCCGCTTCGAAGTATTTGTCGATGTTGGCCTGGAGCTGGTTCAAGTATTCGTCCGTCGTGATCTTGCCTGCGAAGAATTTCTGCACGGAGCCTACCCATTCCTGTACGGAAGGCTGATGATCCCAGAGTCCGCGCGCCATGATTGTTGCAGGCATATCGATCCCTTCCATGTTGCCGATTGGTTTGAAATCGGCGAAGGCCTTCGTCATTTCTTCCGGAAGCGTGATGTCCTTCAGGGCCGGTGCGCCGGACAGCGCGGCGTCCTTGCTGTTTTGGGTCGCTTCGGCATATACCATGTAGCCTTCCGGACTCGTCAGATACATCATAAAGTCCGCATTAAGCGCATTTTGCTCCGCATCTTTGGACACGAAACCATAGAAACCAATCGGAATCTGGATCGTGCGCGCCGGAGCCATGACTTCCGGCCCTTCCATCGAAGGCATATTATAGAAACCGTATTCAAAAGGCTTGACGCCGCCTTGCGTGCCGGACTTGGAACTGTCCGCGAAATCCTTCGGCAGCTGCCAGTAAGAAGCCGGTGTTCCCATCATCGTCGCCGCTTTACCAGTCAAGAACAGCTTGTAAGCCTGCTCTTCCTTCACGCCGAAGAATCCTTCAGGAACATACTGGAAGAGTTGCTTTAAATTTTCTGAATACGCTTTCCATTTTGGGTTGCCGGCGATTTTGTATGGCCCTTCCTTGTCTTTGATCGCTTTCCACTGGCGCATCGTATTTTTGGTCACGTTGCTGTTGGCATCGTTAAACGGATCCGTCAGGTCCAGCTTCCACTTCTCATCCACTTCCGGCAGATACGTATAATCCTGCTCCTGGGAACGGGATATGTTCACGTAATCGCGCAAATACTGGTCAGCGTACACCCGCACCAGCCATCCGGCCTGGCCGCTCCACATCGACTGGGAGTCTCCGCCCAGCGCAAGCGGGGTATAGCCTGCTTCTTTCAGCTTCTTGAAGTCGTCCATCATTTCATTAAAGGTCTTCGGCGCTTCCGTGATGCCGACCTTTTGGAAAATCTCTTTATTGTAAACCCATACAATTTGAACGGATTCGAAGTTCAGGTTCCAGAGATGGTCTTCCGCTCCCAGCGCTTCAATGTTCAGCCCCATGGCTTTCGTATCAAGCGAGTCTTTCCACGGCTTGCCCGTATACGGGTTCGTCTTGTCCAGGTACGGTAGATAATCCATGAATTTGCCGTCAGCCATCAGATTGCCTACGGAGTTGTTGGCGACAAGATCCACGTCCGGTACGCCTGCGGCGAACTGGGCCGTGAGCCATTCCGTATAACCCTCGGCAGGCTTCTGGTCCACTTTAACCTTAACATCCGGATTCTTCTTCATATAGGCATCTGCAACCGCATTCCATACGGAAACCGAGGCGCCCGGCAGGGAAATGTTGATCTTACCGGACAGCTTTGATTCAGCGGGCTCTTCCGTCTTCCCTTCATTCTTTGTTTCCGCATTCGACGTGCCCGGATCCGTCGACTGGCTCGTCTCCGTCGTTCCGCTCTTCGTGCACGCGGTCAACATGGAGAGCAGCATCAGCACACTGACAAAAACAGCGAACCCTTTTCTTCTCTTCACCTGAATCCCCCTCTGGATTAATCGAGATTAATAAAGCGCATTCAAGTCTTCACTGGATGATACTGATTCCAAAGTATAAAGACAAGGTCTATGTATACTTTTCATAATTAAGTATACAGTATACTTTAGTCCAATGCAATCAATTTTTTGCTTTATTAAAGCCTTTCAAGCTGTGCACGGAATCACTAACTTTAATCAGAGTATACTTATTGAACGAGCCGGTGGAAGGATTGCAGAGGAGTTATGAAAAAACTCCCCGCGAAGCAGGGAGCTGCAATCTTAAACTATACAGTTACTTTCGGGCTGGTTTGCGCGGTTTGATCGGCGCGGTCGAGTCTCTCACGATGACAGTCGGCACGATTTCGTCCCTGACGGATCCGTTTTCCTGGCCTTTCAGCTCGAATAGCAAAATTTCGGCCGCCCGTTGTCCAAGCTTGCGCGTATTCTGATTCACCGTTGAGAGCCTAGGATACGTAAATTCACTGATCTCCACATCATCATAGCCTAATATGCTGACATCATCCGGAATACGAATCCCCATGTCTCTTGCCGCGTTCATGGCTCCAATCGCCTTGAAATCGCTTGTCGCAAAAATGGCCGTCGGCGGATGCTCCATGGACATGAGCTTCTCGAACCCCCGGTACCCCATATCCCCGCGCTCATCTTCTCCCTTCATCACGGCGATCAGATCCTGGTTGAACGGTATTTGATGCTGTGACAGAGCCAAACGGTATCCCTGCAGGCGCAAGGAAAACTCCTGGTTCAATTCCATAATGGAGTTGCCGGTCAGGATGACACCGATATCGCGGTGTCCGAGGGATATCAAATGCTGCGTCGCCAGGTATCCGCCGGTCAAATTATCCACAATCACGTACGGAATGCCGAGATGCGGATAGTAGAAATGCACGGTTACGATACGCCGTTTCTGTTCCTGCCAGGCCGTCAGATGCGAAATATCAAAGGTGTGATTGGTTGTCAGCAGAATAATTCCCGCCTGGGGGTCATCCGGCAGCTCATAGTTTTCACCGAAGTTCCACATATAAAATTCGATCCCGTTCTCTTCGCACACCTCTTTGATGCCTTGAAACATATCGGTGAAAAAGGGATGGTTGAAGGTGCTCACCTCATTGTTTTTGTGAGCGAAATAAATGGTGCGGATCGCTTGCCCGGCAGAAGCCGTCATATTCTCGTTCACGAAGCTGCCTTTCCCGCGAATCCGGTAAATGAAGCCTTCCTGCACCAGATCCGAGAGAGCACGGCGGGACGTAATTTCACTGGTATTATACTCTTTCGCCATATCGATCTGCGTCGGCAGGGGATCATGCGGCTTCAGTTCCCCCGTCTCGATCTTGCGCTTAATATCATTCATGATATATTGATACATCGGCGTCTTGTCCGATTTTTCCATGACCATTCTGCAATCACTCCCTATAGAATGAGTTAAGTATACGTTAAGGCATGGATTTTCGCAAGAATAAACCGTTGTTTACACAAAACCGACATGCAAAGCATATTTTCGGGATTCTCCCTTATTCTTGCCCGCTAATATTATACTTTGAATGGCATGGTGCTCAGCTGAAGTAAAAAGGCAGCATTCGTCCGGCTAGGACAAGGTGCTGCCTTAAATTCCGGAACCGGGGTGTTTTATTCCCGCCCCGGTTCACGATCATAATCGTTATGATAAACGCAGACCCGTTAATCGCGACGGGATTTCTCCCGTTAAATGCACGTTGCTTCCAACCTTTTCGACCGTAATATTTTCCAGGCCTTCTGAAGCCCATGACATACCTGCCGGCAGACTGGCCTTAAACAGGATTTGACCATCTTCCTGGCGGTCCCACCGGGCATGGATGTCCCCCGATGCATTCGGTACGATGGCTTCGGCCCATCCGATACCCGGCACATCGGTCGGTCGGAAATAGATGGACCCGGTCCCCGCCTCCGACATGTCGATTCCTACCAGTTCTCTCGTTAACAAATAGGTCGGGGATGCGCCCCATCCATGCGATAGGCTAACCGGAATGGCATCCTGAAGATACGTAGGCGTGTGCCCCAGGTATGGGCTCGGCGTCTTGACGAAGGGAAGCGACGGATCGAACGTCTCCCACCAGGTCGTCGCTCCCCGGTCCAGCATCTCTCCCCAATAGTTTCGAATCTGGCTGATGGCCTGCTCCGCAAATCCGGAGCGGAACATTGTCTCCAGTACGATAAATTGAAAGAACGCGCCTCGGATTGGGGGCAGCTTGTGCTCCAGATAGTAGTCTCTGATAAATGCTGATACTTCTTCCTCTTCCATGATGCCCGACCAAGCCGCGGCGAAGTTCGTTTGCGCGGTTACGCTGGCGGAGATGCCCTCATCCGTCATGCAGTCCGCAAAAACGGCTGTACCCGGTACACGCAGCAAGCTGCGGATGGAACTGCGGAGTACTGTCGCCTTTCTCGCGAAATCCGTAGCCAGATCGTCTTCCCCGAGCGCCTCTGCCATCCGTCCGGCCGTATTCAGAAACTTATAATAAAAGCAGGAAATGGCTGTCACGCGGTCTTTTCGTTCAATATCGTCGGTCCAGTCGATGAAACACCACCAGTTATCACGGTCCGCCTTGGCAAAGAGCCCGTCCTCGTCTTCCTGCATTTCGAACCAGGATGCCAGCTTCCGTACATAAGGCCACACCTCGATTAAAAAAGCATGTTCCTTCGTATAGGCATAATATTCCCATGCCCCAAACAGCCAGTGCGCGCAAAAATCAGGCAGCAGGAACGGGTTTCGCTGCGGCCCCGTACCCGCAATCGAACCGTCAGGATTCTGAATCCTTGCGGCCTGCAATAGCGATTTCCGGATCAACGCGGCATCATCGAAGGTTTGATATACCACTTTGGCCATGACCACAGAGTCGGCGACCCACAGCGCAGCCTCCCGGTGTGGACAATCCTCAAAATGATGTTGGCTGTTGACGAGCGTCGTATACCTCCCCGTCTCCCAGATCCGGTTCAGCCGCTCATCGCTGCATCGGAACATGCCCCGGTCCGTAAACGGATAATGGACGAATCGGGTCTGCAGGCGTTCGATGCGCACAGGAACCGGCGTCCCCATCACCGCTACCTTCATGTAACGGAATGCTCTTCTTCCGAAAGGCGTGAGCCGGTTGTGCCCCTGCCGGAGCAAGTATGTATCGGCCAAAGCCAGCTCGAGCGATTCGCCGTAATACAGCTGCAGGACGCCTCCTTGCTCTGCATATACCTCGAGCTCCGGATACCCGACGACTTCTTTTCCAAAATCATATGTTATCTGCGGGTATGAACCCGGCACCGAAGCATCGATTTCCGCCGCATGCCTCCCATCTCCTTCGCTTCCCGCCGATAGCAGCTTTTCCGCTGAACGGACGCTTCCCAGATAAGACTCGGCCGCAATCACGGCTACCGGACTGACCAGCGTTTCCTGTAGTAACGGGATTTCCCTTGGGATCAGACGCGGCCAGACCGAATCCGGCTGCTCTGCCTCAGAGACGATGGCGGCCGAAGGCCACTTCGAGTCATCGTAGTTCGTCTGCTCCCAGCCGTCCTCCTCCGCGAGGTCCATGATTTCCCGGTAACCGCCCCATAAGTGCAGGCGGCTTACGTCGCCCTTCCAGCGCGGGGACCTTCTGCATTTCCAGTCATTGCCGCTCGCGATGCTCCGCACCTTGCCCGCCTCCGGGCCATGTCCTTCGCTGAAATCGAGCTGGCAGATGACACCTCCGGGACCCTGAAGCTGATGGGTGACGATTGGCTCCTTGCCGAAGTTATGTGCGACCAGCGCAATCGCGTTCAATCCATCCTGCAAATATTCAGCAGCATCGTAGCTGTCGAAGGACATCCATTCCAAGTCCGCCGGCGCCGGCCCTCTTCCTACCAGCCTGCCGTTGATATACAGCTTATAGGATTGATTGGCGCTGACCCTTACCACAGCGGAAGTCACCGGCAGGACAACATCGAACGTTGATCTCGCCTCCACGTATACATTGTTGTCCGAAGCTGCGTCCTGCGCCCATATCCATTTTGCTGCCCATCTCTCTGTTCCCATGTCTGTTTCCTCCCTGACTCCCTGGTTCGATATCCCTAGCCGCAGTCAGCCTTCCCGGCGGCTGTCGTACGCAAAATTCAACCTTCCTTCCGGAGCGGCATCGCCATATAGGTACAAGTCGGCGATGTCTCCTTCGTTCTGCATGTGATCCACCCACTTGAACTCAAAGCGCAGCTCTGATAGCGGCAAGCCGAGACCTAGCGCTTCCCGCGGAAGCTCCAGCTGCATTTCGCTGCCCCGCACGTCGTATCGGACCTCTGCCGCAAGCTCCCAATTCCAGCCGCCCGTGCTTCGTTCGAGCAGCGAGGTCGATGCATCCTTAACGCAGCGGTTGACGATGAAATGATAGCCTTCCCATCCGTTATGCGGCTGCCCTTCGAGACGAAGCAGCAGCATCATCCAGTGCCGCCCTGCGTGGGGTGTGATCGGCTCCCTCGTCTGCACATAAAAGAAGAGGCTTTCATCGTTATGCGCCGCCTTGAAACGGATCATATCGTTTCGTCCTGTCGCGTGGGCATAATGGAGCCCGCCATAGCCCGGATGGCTGCGGGAAGCGGTATCCCCTTCGAAATCGCGGTAGGGCTGATTCACATCCTCCCATGCGCTAAAGCGCTCGCCCTCCCAAATGGAGGTTTTCATGTGATGGCTGCATCCCGTCCCATCGGGCATTCCCTTAAATCGCCTGATGTAACCGATCATTTGCATGTAATACAGGTCCCCGTACCCGCCTTTCATCGGCTCGATGTCCCTGCTGAAGTTCAATGTCGCTTGATCCACAAAAAGAACAGGTCGCTCCGGCGCACCTCTAAACCGCATCGCGATCCATTCGTTCCAGCCGGTCACGAAAATGATGTGCGGGTCTTCTTCAAGGGCGTATTCCCACTGCTCCGTGATGTTCCTCCCCTGCAGAATCGCGTCCATGGAGCTGCTCTCTTCATCTGCGGCCCCTTCAGAGTACCCTCTCCCCCAATTGTCCCCATAGTGATAAAACGGCGTATCGCTCATGGCAACGCTCGGATGCTGGGCGACGGATACACTGATGATCTCTTTCTCGCCTTCTTCATTAAAAAATACGCGCTGCGGCCGTTCGAACTCGATCCATGGAAAGCCGCCTGTTTTGGCCGCCTCATTCGGCCATTGGTTAAGCCGGAACGTGAAAAACTGCCGTATTTCCGCGTCGCATTCCTCCGGATCGCCGATCATCAGCGGTTTGCCTTTCAGATGGAACCATAAATGCCGGTAGCGTCCGGGCTTGTATATATCCTCGTACAATTCCTTGACGGTCTCGCCCGACTCC
Source organism: Paenibacillus sp. SAFN-054 (assembly GCF_051966755.1). NCBI lineage: Bacteria > Bacillati > Bacillota > Bacilli > Caryophanales > Paenibacillaceae > Paenibacillus > Paenibacillus sp. SAFN-054. The sequence continues at coordinate 115,458 of NZ_JBQCKS010000001.1, read as the reverse complement.
GTATTCGTATAGAAAGCAAATTTCGGAACTTGAAAGCCTTGGCCGCTGAGTTCATCCATGACGCGGAACAGGACATCATATACCGGTTTGTAGGTGGAAGCGTTCGTCGTATCAAACACGATGAAGTCGATTCCGGCACAGGTGAGCAGCTGCACATGCTTGCGGAGCACCCAGGCATCGTCATTCAGGTAATAACCGTACAGAGGCTCGCCCCAGAAATGGAAGGCTTTCTCCGGTCCCCAGGCGGGGTGATCGGGGTCGTGAACCGACTCCGGCCACTCTTCCAATATCCGTGTATTGTCAAAGGGACCTTCCGTACCATGCTGGCCGAGCCAAAGAAAATAAAACAGACCGACGTACCTTCCAGGTCGCTGCGGCCCCGTTTGCTTCCTGCGTGGAAGCTCCCTGCCTAAACCGTCGATGCCGCCGTATGGAAAAACACCTGTTTCGAGATGATCGTTCACTGGATTCCCATCCCTCACTTCCCTATTTTGCATAGTTGAGCACCAACCGACAAAAATATATTTTACTCTTTATGTCAACATATTAAGTATTCTTATTCGTATTATAATATACTTTGTATTGTTTTTCTAGAAATAAATATACGATAATTATTTTTGCGCTTAATGACGTCGAAAATGCCACAAAAAAGACTGCCAGCACGATTTCAGCAGGCAGCCTTATGTTGAGCAAATATATACGTTATTGAAACGTTACCAAGGAGGTTAGACAAATATCGCAAAAGCTTCATAAGGACGAAGCAGCATCCTTTCCGAGAGCATGAGATGCGGATACACCGATACCCGGATATCTCCCTCCACAAAATCGCGATCCAAGCTGAAGTCGAGATAATCCTTGCTCCAATTGGATACGATCAGAAGCCTTTTGCCGCATTGTCTCCGTTCATAAGCGAAGACATGGGCATGTTCGGGAGCCGCAAGCCTGAATTCCCCGCTTGTCAGCAGTCCGTTGATGACGTCATCCTGGCGGAGCATGGACAGTCTTTCATAAAATTCGAGAAGCGATTCACGGCTGATCTCCCCTGTCACATGCGCTGCGTAAATGGGTTGTCCACGCTCGGGCAGGGTCCCTTCCTCGAAGTCGGCAACCCCGCCCGGCAAGCTTGCCGCGTATCCCGATACCGATCCCGAACCGGACTCGTGCACCATATATGCCTGATCCTCCGTATAACCGGTTACCGGACCGCCCTGCATGAGCTGAAGGGTTAAAGCCATGCATTTGGCGGATTCAAACAGATAAGCCCCGTTCATGTGTACACCTCTCCTGTTTACTGTAAAGGCTGAGCTGCTCCTGCCGCTTTGGAAGCTTTACCGCGCTTCTTCCAAGTGATCGACAGCACAGCAGATCCCAGGGCCAGCAGGACGAAAATAACTCCAACCCAAGCGTTGTAATATACGGAGGATTTCTCGATGACAATGCCTCCGATGGCCGAGCCAATCGCGATTCCGATATGCGTGGCCGAGCTGTTAAGGCTTTGTTGAATATTCGCCGACTCAGGCGCCGTTTGAATCAGATAACTCTGAAGTGATGGAGAAATCGACCAGCTGAGGGCGCTCCATACAACCATGACAATGAGGCATACATAAACCGAAACCGTCGAAAGCGGCATCAGGAACATGATCACCGCGAACGTGCTCACAATCGCAATAATGCTTTTTTGCGGCCCGAATTTATCGGTTACCCAGCCGCCGACACCGCCGCCCAGGACGGCTGCAATGCCGAAGATCAAATAAAACAGGCTGAGCGCCGATGCGCCCAAATGCAGCGTCTCCTGCAGAAATGGCGTCAGATATGCATAAAGCGTCAAATGACCCGTCAGCATCAGCACCGTGATCAGCTGGCCAAAAATGATTTTCCCGTTCTTCAAAGAGGCCAGCTGCTGCCGCAGCGGAATGGCCACCTCGGGCTGCGTCTTCGGTATGAGCAGCGAGATTGCGATCAGCGATACGACGGACAATACCGTAATCATCATGAATGGAGCGCGCCAGCCAAAAGCATTCCCCAGCATCATGCCGATGGGAACGCCCAGAACGAGCGAGCCGCTGACGCCCATGAATATAACGCCGATCGCCCGGGCCTTATATTCCTCCTTCGCCATTTGTGAAGCCATCGTAATGGATAATACCGTGATCAGCGCGCTGCTCGCAGCCGACAACACCCGTGCAATGATCATCATCAGGAAACTTGAGCTTACGGAAGAAAGCACATTGCCCGCGATAAAGACCAGCAGGGCAATCTGATATAGTCTTTTTCGCTCCATGCGGGCGGTTGCAGCCAGCAGCACCGGACCCGAAATCGCAAAAATAACCGAATACAGCGTAATCAGCTGACCGGCAGCGCTTAAGGATATATGAAGATCGCCTGAAATCAGGTCAAGAATGCCGCCGACGATCAGTTCCACCATGCCTGTCACGAAGCAGGCAATGGCCAAGATGTAAATTTTAACATTCATATGCTGTGCATACTCCCTTCTCTAAGATGTCGCTCTTTGGTTACTACCGTAATAGTAACTTATATAACCATCATCAGCAAGGGGAAATTTCCGGCACAAAAAACGGACAGAGCTGTTCTCTATCCGTTTTGACATTTTCCATTTTCGGCTTAATAACGCAGCTGCAGAAGCTGGTCCATAATCTCTTTGTCGTTCATTAACACTTCGTGGTATTTGGTCGTAATCTTGCTCAGGAGCACATCGTGATAAAAATACTCCGTGAATACGCGGACGAACGGCTGCGATCTTGTTATGATCGCCTGCCACTCCTCATGCTCCACACCTGCAAAGATCACTTCGGCATCATCCACAATAAGCAGCCGGAAGCGTTCCAGCGACACATGCTCCTCGCTCGGCTCCATGATAACCAAATTGTTCAGCGTGCTGCGGAGCTCACCGATGGACAATGCTTCGACCCGTATCCCCGCCTGTTCCTTTTGCTCCAAGAGGGGAAGGTATTTCAGAACATCATCCTGCCAGGAGGAGTATCGGATCGAGCTCTTCGCGTCCTGCAGCATCTGCCTGATCTGTGATTCAATCGATGTATCGGCCTTCAGGCTCCATACCCGGTCATCGACAATCTCCTTAACCTGCTTCTGCTGCTCCAGCTCCTTGATGTCCGATTGAAATTCGGACGTCAGCTTTTCAATAACGAGCGGAAGCGCCAAGGCGGTATACATCTTTTTCTTGTCTGAAATGGACTCAAGCACCATGCCCTTTTCGACCATCCGGGAGATTACCTCGTAAATTTTCGCTTTCGGTACGCCGGAATGCTTCACGATCATCGTCGCGTCCATCGGCCGCATCGTCGCAGCCAGCGTTTCATATACTTTGCTTTCATACTGGGAAAATCCGAATTTATGCAGCAACCTGTTCCAACCCCGATCTATCGAACTTGGTATCAATGTACCATATATCCGCCCTTCCTTGCATTTACGCGTTGTGAGGCAGTCTGACTTCAAACAGCGTCCGTTCCGAGCTGCTCTGCGCGGTTACGGTTCCTCCATGCTGCTCTACGATATTTTTGGTGATGAAGAGCCCGATGCCTGTGCTCCCGCTTTGGTGCGTGCGGGCTTGGTCACCTGTATACAGCATATCGAATATATGAGGCAAGTCCTTCGCGTCAATGCTATCCCCGTAGTTGATGACCTGCACGACGACGTCGCTTGCCTCCACATAACCACGAATATCGATGATTCGTCCGTCGCTCCCATAACGCACCGCGTTCGTTAGCAGATTTTCGAACACGCGCGCGAGCAGCTCGCCGTCGCCGATAACCTTAAGCTCCCGGTCTGCGGACAGATTGGCGGTCATGTCGTGCTTCTCGAACACCGGATACAGCTCTTCGCATAACTGCAGCAGCAGTTCGCTTAAATCCAGCGGTTTTTTATCGAGCTTCATTTTGCCGTAATTCATTCTCGTAATTTCGAACAATTCGTCAATCAGCTTCTGCAGGCGCTGGGATTTGCTGTAGGCGATCTGCGTGTAATGCCTTGCCTGCTCCTGCGAAACGTCCTGATCCTGAAGGATGAAATCGAGATATCCGATGATCGAGGTCAGCGGCGTGCGGAGATCATGCGCCAGATTCAGCACCAGGCGATCCTTGCTGCTCTCCGCTTCGTCTCCTCTTTCGATCGCATCCCTGAGCTTTTGCATGGCCAAATTAATATCTTTGCCGATCGTTCCGAACTCATCCCGCGAAGAAATCTGTACCCTATTCGAAAACTCTCCCTCGGCGAGATCGTGAATGCCCTGTGAAATTTTCTTGAAATAGGTTCCGTATGGCTTCGTAAACAGAAAGAAAAACAGGACGGCAAGCGGCACGAAAATGATCAAAAATGCGTTGACGTCGCCGACATCCCTCATAAAATACCGGATTCGCGTCAGCGGATTCTCGAACTGCACCTCGGACCGGTAATAATACTGCAAAATTTTATAGATGGTGAAGGTCACCGCGCCGGAAGCGAGCATGCTGAGCATCAAAAGCAATATCATTCGTGTTCGAAAGCTGTTGATGAATTTACGCATGGAGCGTGTAGCCTACCCCCCATACCGTTTTGATAAACTTGTTCTTGTCTTCCCCGAGCTTCTTGCGAAGCGTACGGATATGTACCATCACCGTATTTCCGCCCTCGAAGTAATCCTCGCCCCATACCTGCTCGAAGATGTTCTCGGCGCTGAACACCTTTTTCGGATGCCGGGCCAGCAGATATAGAATATCGAATTCCTTCGGCGTGAGCTCGATGTTGCTGCCGTACAGGTTGACCGTTCGCTGTTCCGGATCAATGACGAGCCCTCCTGCCTCAATCACAGGCTTGCTCGCGGCGGCCATTTGAGTCAGCTGTGCCGTACGCCGCAGGTGCGCATTCACGCGGGCAACCAGCTCCATCGGATTAAACGGCTTGGTCATGTAGTCGTCCGCTCCCCGCACCAAGCCTTCTATTTTGTCCAAGTCCGAGGCCTTGGCGCTCAAAAAGATGATCGGAAAATAATACTTTTCCCGAATCTGTCTCGTAACTTCATATCCGTCGAACTTCGGCATCATGATATCCAGAATCGCTAAGTCGATCGGCTGCGAATGAACAGCCTGGATGGCATCCTGTCCGTTATGTACCTTCACACAGTGGTAGTTTTCCTTGGTCAGATGCAAGGCGATCAGATCCGCAATTTCCGGATCGTCGTCCGCGATCAGAATCGTAATACGGTTCATTCCATCTCCTCCCCCTATCAACTTAACATAAGAGGTCCGGATATGACAAAACCGCCCATTCCACAGGCATGACTGCCTCCGGGTGCTTTTGGAAAAAGAAAATAACCGTTCTGCGGTAGCGTACCGAAAAACGGTTATGCGTGCTCGTGGTTCCCTGTTAGGTCAAGATTCCTTTTTACGGTAAAATACGGACAATTTGGTCATACATAAATTCAGACATCAGCCGATGCCCCTTCGGATCCAGATGCATGTAGTCAATGTCGTTCATGGGAACATGCCCGCTTGCGTCGGCAAAATGTATTCCGGTATGCCCCAGCAGCTTGCCGAGGTGCTTGGCGATCTCTTTCGATTTGCCGCTGCACTGGGTTCCCATCGTTCCTCCAATCTCGGTACGGACATACTCATCTCCAATATGCGGGGGAGCAACGGCAAGAACTTCCGGTGCTTTTCCGTTCACGCCTACGGCCATCCCTTTGGCTTTGGTCGCAAGTCTGACAATCCCCTCGGCGATATTGTATGAAGTCAGACCGAACCGGTCTTTGGTATCATTCGTACCCAGCATAATGACGACGAGCTCTAGCGGTGAATGGGACATCAGGCAAGGATAAATATAGGAAATGCCCGAAAGCCCTTCGGTCAATGGATCGTCGCACACGCTCGTCCGGCCCGGCAGACCTTCTTCCACCACCTGAAATGAATCATCCAAAAGTGAGCTGAGCAAGCTTGTCCACCTAGTGTCTTCATCAAATCTGCCGCCGCTCTGGGCGTCAAACCCCCACGTATTCGAATCCCCGAAACAGACAATTCTCCTCTTCATGTTACATCTCCCTGGAACACATATTTTTAATCATGTTAACATATTCGCGTCCCGTGTTGGAATACCTCATGTTATACATCCGGGCCTCACAACTGTTTCTTGATAACATAAAGGTAAAAATAGCATACCGAAAGTAAAAAGAAAGGGATTTCCATGTTCGTTCACCCGCTGTAATGTCATAACAGACATTCAAATTTTGCTTTATCCAAAAAAAGGGGGGACAGGAACCGCGGTGTCCATCGCGTAAATTGCATCACCTGATCTTAAAGGAGGCACGAGATTGAATGGGAATCAGAAGCAACGGTAAAACCAAAGTTTATGTTTGGACTGTCATCCTGGCCATGTCTTCACTGCTCTTCTTCACAAACCAGGCAAAGGCTGCATTACCTGATGGGCTTATACTCTCTTACGGCATCAATCAAAGCTTCAACGGCACCAGCGAATATGTGGACAAAACAACGGATATCGCTTCTGTGGCCGGCTTGACGCAGGGTTCCATCGTCGGGAAATTCAAATCCTCAAGCACCGCGAATGCTAAAACCATACTTAGCGCCTCCGACACGCTCGATCCTTCCAGCAATATTTCTTTAACGGTCAACAACGGCACGGTCTATTTCGAAAATAGGGAAAACAACGTCTACGCAACCCAGCTAAGCGGCCAAGGCTCCTTCAATGATGGAAATTGGCATACGGCTGTGATCACAGTCGACGGCAGCGGGACCAAAATGTACGTGGACGGAGCCCTGAATGCATCCAGCCCTTCCGCCAAATTTTTCGCGAATGTAACAGGCATCAATGGCATGTGGGTCGGCCGGAATGCCGACAACGGAGGCGGCCAGTGGTACTTCTCGGGTGACATATCTTTTGTAAACGTATACAGCAAGGCTTTAAGCCCAAGCGAGGTGCTCAGCATCAGCTCGGATAGCCTCATCCCTCCGTCTCAAATGACGGCGTCGGCATCCAGCTTTCAAACGGGCAATGAACCGGCCAAAGCATTGGACGGAAGCGCATCCACCATTTGGCATACGCTTTGGAACGGCTCGGATACGACAAGAGAAATTACGCTCGACTTGGGACAGGCGTTCAGCACATCCAAGCTTACTTATTTGCCTAGACAGGATGCCGGATCAGGGAATGGAACGATCACAAGCTATGAAATTTACACCAGCGCAGATGGTATCCAGTACACGCAAGCGGCCCGCGGAATTTGGACAAATGACCGAACGCTCAAAACAGCCGTATTTACGGTTCCAAACGTACGATATGTCAAGCTTAAAGGCGTGGCCGGGGTCGGCGGATTTGCTTCTGCGGCCGAAATAAGCGTCTACGTGCTTGGAGGGAGTAATAATACAGCACCGGCTCCAACCGGCCTGAGTGCTGTCCCTGTAAGTTCCAGTCAGGTTTATGTGACCTGGGACGCTTCTGCTGCAGCTGCGAGGTATGACCTTGAGATTGACGGTAACGTCATCAGCAGCAAGGCAAATTCGTATTCGCAGTCCGGGCTCTCGGCCGGCACGGCCCATACGTATAGAGTGCGTGCCGTAAACGGAGCGGAAGCAGGGGCTTGGAGCCTTCCCGTCACGACGACGACCTTTACTGGAAACCAGTATAAATCCCCTCCGGTCGCCCTGCTGGGAAAAGGCATTGCGGACGCTAATTCGTACCGCATCCCCTCCCTGCTGACCACGATCAACCAAACGGTGATTTTAGGATTTGACCAGCGCATACCTAATGACAACGACGCTCCCTACGACATTAACGCCGGCATCAAACGAAGCACCGATGGAGGCCACACCTTTGGACCGATGCAGATTGTTGCTGACTATCCGGGAACGCTGACTGACGGCTCCTCATCGATCGATCCCAGCATGCTTCAGGATGAGGCAACAGGGACCCTGTTCATGATGTTCGATCATTTCCCAGGTGCGATCGGCGCTTTGAATTCCGCAGCAGGTACCGGATTCGATGCGAACGGTTATAAGCTTGTATACGATAACAGCAATGCCGCATACACGATCAGGGCGAATGGAAATGTGTATAACAGCACCGGTGTTCAAACCCCGTACAACGTAAGAAGCAACGGCGATGTATACAACGGTTCGACCTATTCGGGTAACATATACTTGAAACAAGGCATTAAACCGGAAATTTTTCATGAGACCAAAACATCGTTCCTGCAGTACATCAAGAGCGACGACGACGGAGTGACCTGGTCGGAACCGGTAGACATCAACTTTCAGGTGAAGGCTCCGAACATGAAGTTCCTGGGCACAGGGCCAAGCAAAGGCATGCAGATTAAAAAAGGCCCCCATGCAGGAAGATTGTTATTTCCCGTCTATTACACCACCACAGCCAACGGTTTATTGACCACGGCCGTCGTTTACAGCGATGACCATGGCCAAACCTGGACCAGAAGCGCTTCTCCGGCTTCATCATCCAGCATTTCGGAAGCTGCTATTGTCGAGTACGGCAACGGGAACCTCCGGATGTTCATGCGGCATGGCGGTAAGGTTCATGTCTCCATCAGTGAAGACGGCGGAGCGACATGGTCGGCCGCTCTTGCCGATAACGCATTAATCGATTCAAACTGTCAGCTGACAGCGATCAACTATCCGGATCTCGGCGACGGAAAGGATCGCGTCATTCTTGCCAATCCGGCCAGCACCACGAGAGCGAACGGAACGGTAAGGCTCAGTGAAGATGGCGGAGCGACATGGAAGTATTCCAAGGTCATTACGACCGGGACTTATGCCTACTCTTCGCTCACGGTACTTCCCAACGGCAATATCGGGCTGGCATATGAAGATACCATTATCAATAGCGCGGGCAAACGGATTACCGGCAATACCTATTACACGGAGTTCAACCTCGACTGGATGATGACTCCATAGTCTTCCCCACAGATCTCACGGAGCGATATATCATCAAAAACGGTACGTCCATGTGACGTACCGTTTCTTTATATCTCGTACAGTACATAAGAACCCGCATGATGAGGTGGACAGAGAATGGCTCCCTATGAAGTTTTCTTCTTTTTCACGCTCCTGCGGATCAGGCCCAGCAGTAAATAATAGAGCGGCAATCCATCTATGAGGACCCAAAACAAAATGAAAGCCTGCTCGGCAAGGTCCTTTTGGTACGTTGTCGTATTTCTGGAATACTGATATGCTGCAACGATGGCCGTGCCCATCAGCAGGGTCAGCAGCGGCTTGGTCTCCTTGATTTTAAAGAGCTTGCTCATGCAGGTAACCCCGATATAGATCAGAAACGCGTCATGCACCACCATCGACATAACCCATAACCCGATGAAGACAGGATCGGCATTGCCGATAATTCCGGTAAAGGAGGTTCCCCGGATCAACTGCAGCACGGGATACTTGAGATGGCTTCCGTAATGCGGTCCAAAGTTCAATAGAACAAGCAGCCAGGTAAGCAGCACGGCGAAAATGACGAGCGCATTCGATAGCAGCAGGTTGCGCAGCGTCTTCTTATCGAAAGTCACCTCCGGAAGCATGTAAAGAAAGACAAACCACTCTCCAATCCAGGAGATGACGCTGATCACGTCCTTGGATATGGTTCCGATATCGAAATGATTGAACAGGGCCGGCAGCATCTGATAGTCCGCATCACCCGAGAGCACGACCAGAAGGAAGGCGATGCCGATCAGGATGATCATAAACGTGCCGTCGGCAATATATACCATCGAGGTGAACCCCCAGCGAGCCACAATCCAGATGACGATCCCGACCATCAGCTGCAGAAACCAGGGGGGCGTCTCCCGCATATAGACAAAACCATAAAACAGCGTGAATTGCTCCATATCCAGGGATACGTAGTAAACGCTCCAAAATAGCAGAACGGCCTGAATGATCCGATGTCCCCATTTGCCGGCTACTTTCTCTCCGAAATCAGCCCACGAGCTTTTGGATGCCTTTTTCCCCAGCTTATAGGTACACAAGATCAGCACGACATTGATCGCGCCGCCAAGCAGGATCGGAATCCATCCCTGGTAATTGGAAGTGGCGATGAGTGGTGGAATCATGAAGGCCAGCGGAATCGTCAGCATATAGATGCACGCGAACCGGAAGCTTTGGAAGGATGTCGAACGCATGGATATGCCCCATTTCACTCTTATATTAAGGTCAAGCAGATCATGATTGGATGATCCAGCCAAGAACCGACATCACCAGGCGGTTCAAATTCGGCCAGCCAGGCATCAGGTTGGCCCCGAGATTCCAGAGGAGAAAGACGGAGAATATGCACCAAAACGCCTTGCTGCCCGAGGCCTTGTTTTTGGATAGCTTCCACTCCACCGCCGCGAAGAGAGCAAACGATACAGCCAGCATGAAGAACTCATCCTTTCCGATTAATAATCATACTAAGAGTCATTAAGGCTGGTTGGTTATATTCGTGAGATCGACCTGAGCTTTAATGCGAACCGGTCGCGAATGCTTGTACTCCTTGGGCCAGTTATCCCGGACGCCTTTCCAGTATGCCGGGTATTTCCACTCCAGCAGCAGGCCCAGCTTCAATACATCCGCTTCGGATTCTTTCGTCATATCCAGCGCGGATTCAAGTTCATGAACTACCTTTTTGTTGAGTAAATCGGTGACCAGGCGGCTCAGTTCCGTATCATTCCGGCGTTTGGCATCCTTTTGGTTTACGATGCTCCCGTCAGCCTTCAGCTTGATCGAAAATTGAGGTCCCTGCTTGGTCATCCTAACTCTTCTGACAGCCTCCATATCCTTGAGCATGACGCTCGCATAGCTTTGGCCGTCATCCCAGGTCACCGTGAAGACCTGCTTTCCGAGCCTTCCGGTCGCCCAAGCGAGCACCCTGGCCTCCTCGGCAGGAAGGGATCCTTTCATTTTGTCTCCTTGATACAAGGCTGCACCGTGAATCCCTCCCCACTTTTCGGGACGTTCATTTTCGCTGGGCATCCTTTTAACCGAGATAGACATATAATTGGTAGCAAATCCGACTTTTGAGTAGTAGGAAATCAGGCACTCCTTCACCTTGGTGGTGAACAAGGTATGCTGCATGGTCATTTTACGCAGCACTTCCGCCGGCATTTGTTCATACAGGGGCAGCAGTCCGGCAATCTCCCTCGCTCTTCCCTCCGCCGTAGTGAGAAACGTGCTGATATGGAAGCTGGGCTCCTTGTCGATCCAATCCAGCAGCTCGCCGATCCCCTCTTCCGCATATTCCCGGCCGACAACGATCTCACGCGTATGTCCGAAATTGAGGCGCCGGGTCAGATCCCTTTGAATCGTTCGGATCGTGTCAGACAGCGTTAAATCGGTATTGGAAACCATCGCATAAGGCTTGCCGCCCCCGCCGCTGCCTGCCTGTTGACCGGACATCATGCGGTTTGGCAAGGGGCTGCTGATTGTCACTTCCACGGTTCCCGGCTTCTCCCCTTTGTCGATGTACAGTGCCAGCACGAAAATTTGCTCATCCACCTCGACTTTGGACCAGCATCCTGTTTGCATCAGCAGGAGGATGCAGATGGTCAAACGTATCCAGGATTTCATTTCGGCTTTTGTCTCCTTGTATTCCGCGTGGTGTAAGACGTGCTTCGGGTCTTCATGGCAGACGAAGGAACGCGAACGAAAATATCCTTCCATTCCTTGAAGATCAAGGGTGCAAGCGGCTGCATATAGGGAGCGCCAAAGCTTTTGAGGTTGACGAGGTGGCCGAATACGAGAAACGCCATCAGGAATACGCCCAGCAGCCCCATCGTTCCGCCCGCGATAAGCAGCACAAACCGGAGCATCCGCAGCGTCAGTCCCAGCTCGAAATGCGGAATGATGTACGAGGCAATTCCCGTAATCGACACAACGATGACCATGGGGGAAGAGACGATGCCCGCCTGAACTGCGGCCTGTCCGATGACGATGGCGCCGATGACGGAAATGGTTTGCCCGACGGGCTTCGGAATCCGCGTCCCCGCTTCCCGCAAGCCCTCGAAGGTCAGCTCCATAATGAACGCCTCCGTAAGCGCGGAGAACGGGACATTCTCTCGTGCAGCCGTAATGGTCAAGAGCAAATCCGTCGGGATCATTTCAGGCTGAAACGTGGTAATGGCCACGTATAAGGATGGAAGCAGCATCGAAAGGACAGCAAAAAAAATCCGGACGATGCGAATCCAGCTCGCGGACCAGAAGCTCTGGTAATAATCTTCGGAGGATTGGATCAGGGACAGCAGCGTTACCGGAACAAGGAGCGCGGATGGCGTCCCGTCCTGCATCATTCCTACCCTTCCTTCGAGCAAGGATGCAGCAACCGAATCCGGACGCTCTGTATATTGGAACAGCGGAAAAGGCGTACGGCTTTCTCTTTTCATCTGTTCGGCCGTGTAGCTGATACCGAATACACCGTCGATGGAAATGCTTCGCAGCTCCTGATCCAGCTCCTTCACGATGTCCGGTTCGCAGATCCCTTCAATGTATACGACATAGATGATCGTTTTCGTATATTCTCCGATCTCGTAACGGATCGTTTTGAGATCAGGGTGCTTGATCTTGTGCCTCAGCAAGGACAGATTCGTCTCGATATCCTCGATGAAGGCCTCCTGGGGACCGATGACCACAAGCTCGTTTTGGGACTGGGTTACCGACCTTTTCTCGTACTTTACCAGGTCGAACATAAAGATATCGCTGATTTCGTTCAGGCAGAAGATGACCTTTCCTTGAACCAACTGGTTGATGGCTTCTTCCAAAGTGCGGGCCTTAACGGCAGGCAGCGGAAAAAATGTGCCCTTTTCCAACCGGCTGACCCAGGGTTCTTCCTCTTCTTTGGCGGATTCCTCGACCAGGACCTGGGCAATCCGATCCTGCAGGACCTGCATATTTATGATGGACGCGATGTACACCAGCGTGCAGGACTTTCCATGAACATGGAAGGGCTGATATACGATATCCTCATTCGCCGCCAGCAATTCTTTCATTCGCGCAGCCGTCGTTTTGTTGGCATCCATATTCATTGCACGGCTCCCTATCCTGTTCCAGATTTTGTTTTTATAGGATGGCTGAAAATGGCAGGATTTATTCGGAAGGGACCGAAATGAGGATCTTCTGGATGTTAGCCCTTTGAATCTTCGCTATAATGAATGGCATGATCCATGATTTTGTTACGGAACATAACCATTCAACCATTCACCCTAAAGGAGAACATCCTGAAATGACCATTCAAACCGTTTTCCGCCGGGCCAATCAGGTCTGCAACCGCGAGCTGACCCGGCTGGAGGAAGCCGATATATCCCTTAACATCATGTACTGGGGATTTATGCCCACCCATTACGACAATACAATGCACCGCCACTCCTTCTTTGAAATCTGCTACGTATTGGACGGGGAGGGATCGTATATCGAGCAAGGCACCGAGCATCCGCTGCGCAAAGGGACTGCCTTCCTGTCCCTGCCCGGCGTCTGGCACCAGATCCGGAGCGCGACGGGACTGACGCTATCCTACGCCGCCTTCGAAGTGGACGACCAGCAGACTGGTGCGACGCACCTGGAAGCGTACCGTCATTTGGCCGAACACGGGCGGCCGGTGGTGCATGATGCGGATAAACAACCGGCGGGTCATCTCTGGCAAGCGCTTATCTCCATGTTTCAGAGTCCGAAGCTTCCCTCCTTGCCGATTCTGGGCCATATCTCCATGTCCTTGATGCTGTCGATTCTCTCCCTTCACGGAACGGGGCAGGATATTGCGGGCAACCTTTCGGACAAGGGCCCCGAAGACAGCTCGCTTTTTCGGCAGGCCAAGCTGTTCATTGACGACAATCTGGGCGAAGAGCTTACGCTCAGCCTGGTTGCCGGGCATCTTCATATTTCTCCCCGCCATTTAACGCGGTTGTTTCAAGCCAACCTGAATCAATCGTTCGTTCCCTATATTCAGGAACGCCGGGTTCAGCGCGCTTCCCAGCTGCTGCTCCAAGGCGATGTGCCGGTGAAGGAAATCGCAGTACAATGCGGATTTCAGTCAGTCCACTATTTCACCAAAATTTTCTCCCGTCGAATAGGCGTATCCCCGGCAAAATTCAGGCGTTCGCAGTTTGCCGAGGGCCGTTCCGGCAAAGAGCATTATCCGCCGAAGATGTCCTGATTGTACAAAAGCTGTTCCAGATTGTTTAAAGACGCTCTCTCCCTCTCCCCTTACAATGATCACATACTCATATACAGGGAGGAAGCGTCATGACTTCAGCAATGTCCTCATCCTTTAACCCTTCACCCATCAATTACACTTCCGTTGCAAACCCTGACCTTGTCCTTGCCGGTCTATCGAAAGGATATGACTCCTGGATAAGCCGATGGTCCGACATATACAACAAACATAGCGGCCCGGCTTTCATCGTAGCAATCGATGCTGCCCATGGAGCCTCCTACGAGCGATGGATGAACCGTCTCCGCGCATACTGTCAGGAACAGAATGTCCCTTGTGTCTTGGTGGACACGGTCCATTACATGAAAGGACCGGAGGAGCTCCTTCGCCAATTCCATCCTTACCTCACCGATAACCGCGCCTTTGGAAGGGTAGCAGCCGATGCTTTGCCGCAAAGCTATTTTCAGGAGGGGGCGCAAGATACATGGCTGCTTGATGTCCAGCAGAAGCTGAATAACCTCGTCGCGTTAAACGAAGCCGGCGCAGGACCGATCCCCGTGGTGGTGATTGCGGGACCCGGAGCCCTCCTGCTCTCTCCTTCGGCCCATGTCTCCGCTTACTGCGATCTGTCCAGGGAAAATCAGCAGAAGCTGCACCGCATGGGCATGGGCAGCCTCGGCCTTGGCGAATGCAGTGATCCTGTCGAAACCTACAAGCAGGCGTTGTTCCTGGAATGGCCCGTGTGGGAGAACTATCGGCGGGAGCACATGGATGATTTCGATTATTATATCGACATGAATCAGCCCGATACCCCCACTTGGGCGGCCCTCCCGTCCCTGCTGCAAGTACTGGAGGGTATTGCGGGCAGACCGTTTCGGGTCAAGCCATTCTTTGCTCCGGGCATCTGGGGCGGTCAGTACTTGAAAGAGCTGTGCGGGCTGCCTGCGGACTTGTCCAACTGCGCCTGGGGATTCGAGCCGATCGCCCCTGAGAACACGCTGCTGATCGAAGCCTGCGGCCACGTGATCGAAGTTCCGTTCTCCCTCCTTCTATCCGCTCACCCGGTGGAAATCATGGGAAGACGCAACGTGGAGCTGTTTGGGGATTATTTTCCGATTCGTTTTGATTACCTGGATACAATCGACGGCGACAGTCTGTCCCTACAAGTGCATCCGCAGCAGGAATACATTGAGCGGACATTCAACGAGGTAATGACGCAGCAGGAATCCTATTACATCATGGAACAAAAGCCTGGAACGTCTCCTCTCGTCGCCCTTGGCTTCAAAGAAGGAATAAGCGGCAGCGATCTGCTTCAAGCGGTGGATCATGCCCATGATACAGGCCAGCCGCTGGACATTTCGCGGTATGTCAACGTGTGGGAAGCCCGCAAAGGGGACCTCTATCTGATCCCGCCGGGAGCTGTCCATTTCGCCGGCAGGCATAACCTCGTGCTCGAAATTTCATCGACGACCTGGTGGTTCACCTTTAAAATTTACGATCATCTCCGCCTGGACCAGGACGGCCGTCCCCGTCCGATCAACCGGGAGCATGCGGAGCAGAACATGATCGATCGCTTCGACACGGGATATGTCCACAAGCATCTGATCGCGAAACCAGAAATATCAAGCATACAGGGAAACAGCACCGAAGAGCTTCTCGGCGAGCGGGATGACCTGCTGTTTCAAGTGAAAAGGCTGCGGCTAGAGGGCCCATGGGAAGACGATACCGATGGCGGATTCGTCATGTACAACCTGGTCGAAGGAAGTCGCGTCCGCCTGATCCCAGGCGATGATGCAGCAGCCGCCGTGGAATGGAGCTATGCCGAATCCTACATCATTCCCGCCGCGACCGGCTGCTATCGGCTTGAGCCGGTGGGTCCCGGGCCCTGCACGCTGATCCGGGCCCAAGTATCGCCGGGCTGGCATACCCCGCTGCTTCCGCATCATTGGAAGCCGGGTGAACGAGGATGAGCGGCAGCCTGCCGAACCGGACGGTTGTGACGCTAGCCCTCGATGCCGGCGGAACCTTCGTCAAGGGCGGCGTGCTTGAGAACGGGCTCCTATTGCCCGAACCGCGCCTGGAGCAGCCTTCGTGTTCGGAAGCGGACGCAGAGACCATCACCGCCCGTTTGGCCGATCTGACCCTTCGGCTCGCCGCTGCTTATATGGGCAGCCGGTCGGCGGCGGAGCACCCGGTAACCTTCCGCATCGGCGCCGCATTTCCCGGTCCCTTCGATTATGAACGAGGCGTTTGCCTTATCAAGGGACTCGCCAAATACGAGAAGCTTTATGGCCTGTCGGTGGGCAGCCTGCTCAGGCAAGAGCTGTACCGGCGGGCACGGCTGCCGGGCAGCTGCGCATGGATGAGCGAGCTCGCCTCGGCGGAGATCGCTTTCGGCAACGATGCCGCCCTGTTCGGTTTGGGCGCCGCCAAGCGGTACCCGGGTGAGCGGCTTCTGTGCCTGACCCTTGGCACCGGCCTCGGCTCGGTCTTCATCGAACGCGGGCAGGCCATCCGCGGCACGGACGGCGTGCCAGCCGGCGGCATGCTGTACGCCGAGTTGTTTGAGGGCAGGCCGGTCGACGAGCAGTTCGGACGGCGCGGCATCCTTGCGCTGGCCGATGGGATGCAGGCGCGGCAGGCCGGCGAGGATGTCGTCGACCTCGCCCATGCTGCCGCCCGGAACGAGCCCGCAGCTCTCCGGGTCTGGCATGCTTACGGCGAGCGGCTCGGACGGATGCTGCGCCCTTATGCATCCGCATTTCGTCCGCACCGCCTCGTTCTGGGCGGCCAAATTGCGAGGAGCCTGCCGTTATTCGGCACTTCCCTGACAGAGGCACTGCTTCCGGTACTGCTGCCCCTTCAATATGAAGAAGATCTGCAGCCGCAGGTCTTCGGCGGAATCGACCTGCTCTTTACAGGCAAAGGCAAGGCTACGGCTGAATGAAGCTGCCCCGGGCTGCCGGACTTACCCGGCTTCTTCGGTTATGCGGCGGTCTTCCGGCTTATGCGGTTGTTATAACCCAATATTTCACATTCCTGTCTCCCAAGGAGGTTCAATCATGTCATTAGAACAACAAATCAAACTTGCCGACGCGCCATTGCCGAAGCGTAAGTGGACGATTTACGTCATTCACCATTCCCATACCGACATCGGATACACCGAACGTCAGGAGAAAATCGAGCAGTACCATGTCGATTTCATCCGTCAGGCGCTTCACATCGCGAACGCCGCCCATGATGGCACAAGACCCGAATGGAAAGGATTCCGCTGGACCTGCGAAACGTTCTGGGCCGTCGAGCAGTTCCTGAAGACGGCTTCACCCGAAGAGAAGCAATCGTTTGCAGGTGCCGTCCTTCGCGGCGATCTGGAGCTGTCCGGCACCTACCTGAACATGACGGAGCTCCCTGACGAGCGCCTGCTCGGAAACATCCACAGCAAAGCCCAAGCTTATGCCGCCTCCATCGGCGCAAGCGTGGACAGCGCCATGACCGCGGATATCAACGGCTACGGCTGGGGTTATGCCGACAGTCTGCTGAACAACGGCATCCAGCACTTGTTCAGTTGCATTCACACGCATCACGGCATGTATGCGCTCGGCCGCAAGCAGGCTCCCTTCTGGTGGGAGACGCGTGACGGCCGCCGTCTTCTCGTCTGGAACGGCGAGCATTACATGATCGGCAACGAGCTGGGTCTCTGCCCGGACGCGCTTGGCAAATACATGATCCGCGACGAATTCGACCATCAGCTGGTCGAGCCCGAAGCCATCCATGATGCCATCGCCACCATCCGTATTCGCCGATATTTGGCGCAGCTCGAAGCCGAGCAGTATCCGTACACGTTCGCGCCGGTCATGCTGTCCGGCCTGGGCACGGACAACGGCGCGCCCAACAGCCGGATCATCGAATGGATCGCGGCCTGGAACGAGCAAAACGGGGAGCAGATATCGATCGAAATGACCAGCCTGAGCGGCTTTTTCGACCGTCTGAAACAGGAAGATCTGAACACGCTCCCCGTCCACCTTGGAGACTGGCCCGACTGGTGGACAGACGGCGTCAGCTCTACCCCGATGCATACCCAAATCTACCGGGATGCCCAGCGCACGCTCCGCAAGGCTGAAAAGCTGGACCCTGATGCAATCTCGGTAAGCCGGGCAGAGCTGGATGATGTGGAGCAGCAGCTGGCGCTGTACGCCGAGCATACCTGGGGCTACCATTCCTCCATCTATGAACCGTGGCACAAGAACGTCCAGCTGCTGGAAGTCCGCAAGCAGGCACATGCGGCCGAGGCCAGCCGCCTAGCCTATCGCGCCCTGGACAAGGTGCTGCTGTCTCAGGGAGGCGCTGCGCTCTACCCCGGCCGGCCGTACCGTTTCCGGATCAGCAATCTGTCCGGGCGCGAAGTCATGGAGCTCGTCACGCTCCAGCTGGACGGCTGGGAACCCGGCGCCCTTCGCGAAGGCGTCGAAGTTGTGCGGGAGGATACCGGAGAGGTGCTGCCGCAGCAATCCTCCCATCCGCAGACCATCGTGACCGAGTTGAAGCTAGGGGCGCAGGAAACCTGCTTCCTGTTCCTTCGCCCGCTGGTGAAGGGCCATCACGAGGGGACGACGACGTCCAACACCCGTCTGATCGGAGCCGATCAGGTCTATGATATGGACGATATCGTTGCCCCATTATCAGACACAGCAAGCGGCCACCCGCCAATCCGCGTGACCCGCGGCAGCCTGGAGTCCCCATACGTCCGGCTGACTTGGTCCGAGAGCGGCATCCGCTCCTGGTTCAACAAGGAGCAAGGCCTTGAAATGCTGCGCAGCGAGGATCCGTACGGGGCCTTCACCCCGATCTACGAGGTGACCCGGCCTGCCGATCCGACGGACGCCTCCCAAGTATGGAGCACCCGTGCACGCATGGGGCGCAACCGTAAAGGCATCCACGCCGAACGTTTCTCCGGACGCCTCGTATCGGTACGCACCCTGGAGAACGGACCGCTGTATGCGTCGGTGGAGCTGGCCTATCAGCTCGATGGACTCTCCTATTTCGCCTTGTTCCTGCGGGTGCATGCAGGCCGGAACCGGGTGGACGTGTCCGCGCGCTTTCACAAGGACAGCGTATGGAGTCCGGAAAACCTCTACCTCGCGCTGCCGTTTACGAGCGGTAACCCATCTAGAGACACGCTGTATGCCGACAAACCGGGAGGGGTGGTCCGCCCGTGGATAGATCAGATTCCGGGAACCTGCCTCGATTACGCCTGCGTTCAAGCCGGCATCGCCTGGCAGGATGAGCAGAACACGCTGCTTCTTGCGTCGCCGGATACACCGCTCATGCAGTGGGGTCCGCTGGAGTATGGCACGCGGCGGGTACATACCCAGCAGCCCGCTGATGAGAAGCCTGCCGCCTACGCGTGGCTGATGACCAACTACTGGGAAACCAATTTCAAAGCGACGCTGGGCGGGTTTTATGAATTTACGTACCATGTTAGTGTACAGTCGGCACAGCCGGAGGAAGAGCTTGCGGCGGCAATCCAGGCGCTGCACGATCCTTTTGTCGTATGCCGCATGCGCTGAAAAGCTTTGTTCGTATCCTGTCATGGATGTAATATTGAAACGAAAAGTGCCCTTATGATAGGGCACTTTTTTAGTGTAAACATAGATACAGATCATCACTTGCGGGGAATCAGGTTCACGGTGAAAATTTAGGGGTCTCGGACTGCATCAGAACTCAGCTGAAAAGTGGTAAAATATCCTTAAATTTTAATCATCATAAGGTGGGGAAATGCCATGTCTGTATTAAGTGAGATATCTGCATACCAAAATCATAAACCGTATTCTAACGTCGCACTGCAATATTTGGTTGAAGCTGAACGGCCCATCATTAATTATGAGCGTGTTTCTTCCTTAAGTGCGGAGCACTACCGGAATCCTGTTCTGGATTATGTACTTCATACGCTGGAGCTATTGAAAAACGAGGATATATCTTATTGGCAGCGTGATCTGCTCGCAGAAGTGCTGCTATGGTCGGATGCAGCCAAAGCCGGATCCACTAAGCGCCGGAAACAATGGGCTGACGAAGGGATAAACTTGGTGGTGCATAATGTGGGATCGGCTCAGCTTTACAAGAAAGCTCTTGACTGTGAAGAGTTCCCCGATGAACGGTCCCAGATCATTTACCTCATGATCCTCACTCATGGTTTAATCGGCCAATACTTGCGTGGCGAAGTCGAACTCCATGAAAGCTTACCATTACTCCGCATTATCGACGGGAAAATTCTAACCCGTGATGAACTGGCGAAGACACTCTACATATACAATAAGTGCATGATTCGGGCCGTGTCAGAGAAGCTCTGGTTAGAGCTCGATACGTTTGTGTTAGACGCTCTGGAACAACTATTGAACCGAGACCTCGCTCCGGAAACCCCGTTTCAGCGTTTGGTTAAGCTTCGCAGCCATAATACTGGTGAGCTGTCCCATTGGTTAGAGCATCCTGAGATTAAACAGTGTATCGATGATGGGATGCCCGGCAAAACGTTCTGGTATGTGGAGGCCGCACTTAGCGGTTTTTCTGACGAGCATTTTATTAAAATGATGATGATTGCGCTCATCGAAGCCGGCCAATCCAGTAATCACATCTCTTTTGAACATTTGATGGTGGGGCTTTATTATCAGTCGAAGGGTAAGAAGACTCTCAATGTCTACCGGCAGCGCATTATCGAGCACTACTTAGACCAGATTAGCTTTGCCGAAATTGTAAACCACGCTTTCCCTGTCAATGATCATATCCGCCTGGACTGCGTCACCGATCTGAACGGCCATGTCACCAGTTTTAATTTCCATTTTTCAAATGTCAGCGAAAGCCTGCTCAGCTTCTGCATGGAGGCGGAAAATTCGGGACCCCTGTTCGAGAAAGCGATTGTAATGCTGTACGATCTGTTTCAATTTCGCCGAGATGCCTACGACCGGCTGCAGAATGAAGAAAGCTATCTGGACGACATGAACGGTTCGTTGGAACATAAACGCTTGATTCTTGATTACGTTGTCGGCGATACGGTTGTTGACATCGGTCCTGGAGGAGGCGCTTTACTGGATGAGCTTTCCCTTGCTTTTCCCGGGAAAAATATCATAGGAATGGATATTGCAGAAAACGTCATTGCGGCATTAAATAAGCGGAAATTTGAAGAAGGGCGCAGCTGGAATATCCGGCGCGGCGATGCTTTAAACCTGTCGGATACCTTTCCAGCCGGGGAAGTATCCACTTTCATTTTCAGCTCCGTACTTCATGAGCTTTATTCATACATCCCCTATGAGGGATCCAAATTTAATGCAGATGTGATCAAGAAAATCCTCAAGGAAGCTTATTCAGTTCTGGCACGTGGCGGGAGGATTATTATTCGTGACGGAGTGAAAACAGAACCTGAACATATGGAACGTCTGATCCGTTTCGCTAACCCTGCCGATTTGGACATCTTCAATCAATACGCGCGTGACTTCAAGGGGAGAACCATAAAGTATGAGACCTTCAAAACGGCAGGTGGCATCACTCATGTGCGGCTTCCCGTCAACGATGTCATGGAGTTCCTTTATACGTACACTTGGGGGCCCGAGGCGTATGCTCATGAGGTTCAGGAGCAGTTCGGATATTTCACCCCGCAGGAATACCGCGAAACCATTGAGGAGACCTGTGGCGATAGTGCGAAAATCGTAGTCCTTAAAAGTTATCTGCAGCAGGGATATGAGGAAGCGTTGGCTCCCAAAATCACGCTATTGGATACGAATTACAATGAAGTGAAATTACCCGACAGCACTTGTTTTATTGTCATCGAAAAAAGGGAATAGCGGCTGCTCAAGCAAGAAAAAACCTTCATTCACTCTCAGCCAAGAGTTTTTACCGCATTATTGAAAAAATGATAAATTGATATTCCTAAGTATGACGGTAAGATGTCATACTTTTTAGATTATCTTAAGGTTGTCAAAAACAAATGTGAGGCAGAACCTTGGGAGGAGATTTACAAATGGCAAAACTATTGATGGTTAAAGCAAATGATCGGCCAGCCGATCAATCCGTAAGTGTTCGAATGTACGAAGCTTTCTTGCAGGCTTACCAAGAAGCGCACCCGGATGATCAGGTGGAGGTGCTTGACCTCTACGATGTCGAACTGCCGTATTATGGCGATAAGGCCATCAGTGGACTTAACAAGTTGAATCAAGGTGTAGAACCCACTCCAAACGAAGATAAAGCGGCCCAACTGGTCAATCGGTATTTGGACCATTTCCTCGAAATGGATAAGATCGCATTCGCCTTTCCGCTATGGAACAGTACGGTCCCTGCCCCGCTGATTACTTATATCTCCTACCTTACACAAGCAGGAAAGACATTCCGTTACACTTCGGAAGGCCCGATCGGACTGGCGGCGGATAAGAAGGTTGCACTCCTCAACGCTCGGGGCGGTAACTATTCAATCGATTATATGGCGCCTTATGAGATGGCAGTTACTTATATGCGGAACATGATCGGTTTGTGGGGAATACAGAATCCGGATGTGGTGGTGATCGAAGGTCATCAACAGCATGGCGGCGACTCCAACGTCATTATAGAAGCTGGGCTTCGGACTACCGCGGAGCTAGCTGTCCGGTTCTAATTCGACATATAGCGGCGGAGACAATACGCTATCCGATGGGAAGAAACCCCTTCTGACTTTCGATAAAGATTGTAATGATCGTGTAATCGTTCGAGACCTTATCATTCGTCCTTCCCCAATTTATCGATTAAGGTGGGAACCTCAAAGAGTATCTTGGCTCTTAGGGCCTCAAAAGAGTATCCCCTTCTTAATCGATTAATGACTCGAATAAGGCTAATTAGAGATTCCGTATAAGCATCTGGAATGCGATGGTCGAAATAAGCGAATATTTCTTCCTCCCAATTCTTCATAGCCTTTGTCAGTGGTTCAAAAGCGGATTGCAGTTCCGTTGGTACTTTAGCTTTCCATTCGTTGTATTTAAGAAATGCCGTTTGTCTGCTATCACATTCCCAAATATCCAAATAGGATTCCTTTAAGTCATAAGCAGTGACGAGAGACGGATGATTCTTTTCCCAAAGGTCTAGAGTCATCCTATCCTTCTCTGTAAGCTCTATATCCCGTTTTAAGAGGATAAAACGGCCTTGCATCAGCCCGCGGCGTTCTTTTGGCGATAATCCTTCAAGGATCTGCTTATGAATGGTTTCTAACGCTTGGTTTGCCATACGGACAACGTGAAATTTATCTACGATGATAAAAGCTTTTGGTAATACTGCCCTTACGGCGTCCTTATACGGTTGCCACATATCCATAGTGACGTATCGGATTCGTCCTATACTTGGAAGGCGTAAGAGGTAATCTACAACGGTTTCCTTGTTACGGTTGGGCAAAACATCCAACAAAGTACATTCCTCAATGTTGGTTAAAACGCATCTTGGTTTAATGATGTGAATTTCGTCAATCCCAAGCCAATTGGGAGTTTCATATCGATGCGTTTCTCTAAGACGGTTGATGTAATCACGAAAGATGTTGCGTATTGTTTTTTCATGTACTCCAACATCCTCGGATATGCTAACAAATGTACGTTCAATGCTTTGCGTCTCTATATAAGACAATAATCGTTTGGTGCAGTTTCGCTTTTTGTCTATGGTGTGGTCTAAGTGTTCCCAAAAGGTTCGATTGCAGTCTCTACAGCAATATCTCTGACGCTTTATGAGAAGGACTACATGCTTGCCGTGAAGAGGCAAGTCCATACAAATCTGTTCTCTGCTGTCATGTTTGTAGAGGTTGGCTATACTTCCACAATGAGGGCAAGCCAAAGGTGGAGAGTTCGTCACCATTTGAATTAGAAATTCAAATTCATTCTCACAAATACTTAGGATGTTAAATTTTGAAAGATTTAGAATATCCATAGGAGTTTCTTCTATGCATTTATGATGCAATCTCCTTCTTTGTTTTCGCTTGGCTGGTCAAAATACCGCTGAATATGAAAGATAACAACGAACCGGCAAAGCATATAGCCGCAAACATGCCTACGGCGGAAAAACCGTTAAAAACCGCGTAAATAAGGCCAGCGACCCAAGAACCGAGCGTTGTCGCAGCATACATGATTGAATTGGCCAGGCTGGAGATCGTGCCGCGGATGGCTGGATTTAATGAATTCAGCATTCCTAATATTAGGGGAAATGCGATCCCCATATTAACGAATATGAAAAAGTAAACACTTTCGAAAGCCGCAACCGATGGCAAGTGAGGCAAAACAATAAAACATGCGATAGAGACAAGAAAGCCCACAACCAGCGTATTGAAACGGTTAAACGTTTTGATCACATAGGCACCGCCGAAGCTTCCGGCTATATTCCCGAGACCAAGAAAAAACATCACGTACCCCGCTTGATCAATGGAAAGATGAAAGCGATCTGTCACCCATCTTCCAATGAAAGAAAAGGCAGCAAAGAATCCACACTGAAATAAGAAGTGAGCGAGGAAAGCCCTTCTCGCCATTCGGCTGTTCAATAAGGGGATGTATCTACTGAAAATCGGAGTCTTGGTTTGTTGGCCTTGATTTGGTTTCATTTCGGGCAAAGCATAGAAGATGAATACCGCCCCCAAAAGTGCACATGCACCGATTGTAAAGAAAGGATAATACCAATGGGTTGAGGCAAGCAGACTTCCAATAGGGATGCCGAACGCCTGGGAAGCAGCTAAGCCTGCCATGACGATTCCTGATACTTTGGCTATTTTTGGTGTTGGAAACAGAGCAGGGATCGATGCCCAGACTTGAGGCGCCGTAAATGCTGCGCTGACTCCAGCTAAAAACCGGAATACGAACATCGACCAAAAACTTGTGGCAAAGCCGCATAATATGGTTGAAACCGAGAAGCAGACCATGCCAAAAAGCATTACTTTTTTGCGATCCCATCCATCGGAAAGCGGTCCAGCGATTAATGCAAAAATGGCATAACCTAAAGCATAAGCCCCAACCATCCAACCGGAATATTCGGTCGGGATATGAAACAAGTCCTGAAGAGTGGGGATAAGCGGAGAAATCAAAAACGTATCCGTACCAATAACAAACATGATGAGGAAAAACAGAGCAGTTAATTTGATCATTCTATTCACCCTTTGTAGTTAGTTCTATAGTTCAAATATTATTGAACTAACGAATAAAAAAAAAGAATTTCTTTCTACAACGTATCCAGAAATCCGGGTAAGTAAGTTTGAAATGTCTCCAAATCGATGCTCATATACTTCGCTTGAGCTTCTTTTCGTACCTTGATCAATTTCGCCTCCTTTAAAGTACGCAAGTGATACGAAGTATTTGATTTCGTAGTATCGCGAATGTCTCCTACTTCTCCACAATTCATCTCCTTTCTGCTGGTGTATAGAGCTCGGATGATGTCCAATCTTGTTTCATCGGCTAACGCCTTAAATATTTTGACTCTAAGCTCATCATTTATCATTTTTTGAGTAGTCATAAAACCATTGTACTAAGATATCGCTACAAATCAAGCCTTTAGATAATTACCACCATATTCTCCGATTTTTAAGTGAAATGTCGTTTTTTGAATCCTGATATTTGCGTACAACGTTGATAAAAGAAGTGGAGATATGCATGATACTAACGAGGACACGGAGCCAAAAGGGTTTATTGGATTGTATGGAGCGGATCGAAATGCTATAAAAAAAGCACTACATATGACAACACACTATAGAAATGCAGAAAAGGAGTAAGGGTTCCCCCTTACTCCTTTCTTTCGGTTATCTGATTTTAACCTTTTTCATATCTTATCATTTTTCTATCTATCTATCTTTATCTAAGTTTTCTTTATTACAGCTTAAGAGCACTTGCTATACCCACAGTTGCCGCAGGTTTTGCACCCCTCGATATTGATCAGCGTCGCCGATCCGCAGGACGGGCATAGATCGCGCGAAGCTTGGGGATCATCGTAACGGTGGTCGTGACCGCCGCCGTGATCGGCCGTTTCCGGTGCGAGTGTCGCTGCAACCGGAGCCGGGTCATGTTCTTCGTCATAGCCGGAACTCACATGCGTTTCAAGGGCTTTCGCCACGGCATCCGCAATAGACTCGACGCGGTTCGGGCCAAATCCGATGGCTCCCGAGCCTCCAATGCCTTTGAGGTGCTTGATCAACAGCTCCACCTTCTGGCCATGATCCCCGTACCGAAGGAACAGTGAGCAGACGCGGCCAAGAGCTTCGGCCATCGCAAACACGTCCGAACCGGCTTTGCCGACGTTCAGGAAGATCTCGCTCGGAATGCCGTCAAGGTCATTGATCGTGATATACGCCATGCCAAACGGTGTGTTGATTTTGTAAGTCGCCCCGCGCAGCACTTGCGGACGGCGCTTGTACTGCTTGTCGACCACTTTCGCACCGGATTCGGCCACAGCGGCTTGCAGCTTGGCTGCAGGCTCTTGAGCTTCGGTTTCTTTCGCGCTCGCCACTTCTTGTACAGCTGTTTCTTCTTTTTTGTCTTCCTTCTTCTCGGTTTGCAGGACCTGCACGTCGCGGCTGCCGTCACGGTAGATCGTTACGCCTTTGCAGCCCAGATCGAAGGCCAGCTCATACAGGCGCTTCGTTTCTTCAACGGTAAAGTCTGCAGGACAGTTCGCCGTTTTCGAGATGGAGCTGTCCACCCAGCGCTGAATAGCTGCCTGCGCGCGGATATGATCCTCTGCCGACAGATCCATCGCGGTAACGAAGTAATCCGGGAGCTCCTCGCCCGGATGGGCATCAAGCCAGTCCTGGGCGATCGGCACGAACTGCTCGTCAAAGCCGAGACGGCTTTGGCGGAAGTATTTAAAGGCGAAATAAGGTTCAATGCCTGTGGACGTTCCTACCATGGTACCCGTGCTTCCGGTCGGTGCCTGCGTAATGACGGTGACGTTGCGCATGCCGTTTTCGCGGATTGCTTCGCCGACTTCCGGATATACTTCGGTCATGTTTCTCATAAAGCCGCTTTGCAAATACAGCTCGGCGTCGAATGCCGGGAAAGCACCCTTTTCCCCTGCGATCTCGGAGGAAGCCAGGTAAGCTTCGCGGGCAATAAATCCATATAGCTTATCCAGGAACGCCATAGACTCGCGGCTGCCGTAGCGGATGTTAAGCTTGATCATCAGCTCGGCCAAGCCCATCGTTCCCAGACCTACGCGGCGTTCTTTTTTCTGGTTCGCTTCATTTTCTTCGAAATGGTACGGCGTCTTGGAGATGACGTTATCCAGGAAACGGACGGAATAACGCGTCGTCAGTGCCAGATCGTCCCAAGCCACGTCATGCTTCTCTTCATCGTAGAACTTGGAGAGGTTCATGGCGGACAGATTGCAGACACCCCAAGCCGGCAGCCCCTGCTCGCCGCAAGGATTCGTACAAATGATCGGGTTGAAATACCAGCTGTTGGACATTTGGTTGTAGTATTCCAAGAATACCACGCCCGGCTCGGCCGATTTCCACGCCGATTCAATGATGGTGTGCCAAATTTCACGCGCTTTGACTGTGCGGTAATGGATAACGCTGCGGCCTTCCTTTTTCCACTTGTCAAGATCGCCGTCCCATACTTCGTTATAATCCGGCTCCGTTGTATCCGGGAACACGAGCTCCCAATCAAGGTCTTCTTTGACCGCCTTCATGAAATCATTGCTCACGCATACGGACAAATTCGCGTTGGTAACCTGTCCCATCGTTTGTTTCACCGTAATGAAATCGAGGACGTCCGGATGCCAGTCGTTGATCATCAGCATCAGCGCGCCTCTGCGACTTCCGCCCTGCTCGATCAAGCCCGTGGTGTAACTGAACAGGCCGCCCCAGGATACGGCACCGCTGGAAGAACCGTTCACGCCTTTGACAACCGATCTGCGCGGACGCAAAGAAGACAGGTTGATGCCGACACCGCCACCACGAGCCATAATTTCCGTCATCTCGGACAGCGTCGCCATAATGCCGCCGCGGCTGTCTTTCGGGGATGGAATGACATAGCAGTTGAAGAGCGTCAGCTCATCGCTTGCTCCTGCGCCAGCCGCGATGCGTCCGCCCGGCACCAGCTTCCAGTCATCCAGAATGTAACGGAACTTCTCCTGCCACTCTTCCTGCAGCTCCGGGGTTTCCTCAACGGAAGACATGGCTCCCGCCAGGCGGTCCCACATTTCTTCCGGTGTTTTCTCTATATTTAACGTCAATTTATCGACATGGGATTCGACAAGCTCTCCGCGGCGGGTTTTGACCGTCACGATGCTTCCGTCACGGCTTACGATCTCGCCGACTTCCTTGGTAGGGAACTTCGGATCATCCTTCGTCAGCACAAGCACGACGTCTCCGACCTTGGCATGACTCGGATCCGGATCCTTCCAAGCATAACGGTCCAAAAATATTTTCTCGCTCAATCCTTCAAGCTTTTGTTTCTGCTGAATCATACCCAAACGAAACGACCTCCCACGATAATGGTATTATTCAATCCTGTTTGATTACGTATGAACACAGCCGTTCAGCCAATCTATGAATTATCGCTGCATTCCCTTAAACAAGATATAAGGCTTAAACCACGTTTTCCGCTCATTACGTACAATATATTGTGTGCGTTACACATTATACTATACCACATATTGTAACTCTACAATCAAATCCTGAAATTTAAGGCATGTAAGCTCTTCAATGGCGGACAACCTCTTCTTTTCTCCACCAATCTCACTTTTTTGACAATCGGGCTTTGAAAATATTTTATGAAAATCCTTCCTGTCTTCAGCTATAGCTCCGCGTTCCAGGCATGTTATGAACTCTTCCGTTTACGTGCATACTACGCATACCAGGGTTTTGCACAATTTCATCTTAATTGTTCCCCGTCACTATCCAATAGAAAAAAAGGTTTCGGACTACGCATGGCAATTTCAACACGTATGTAGAACATGTATAAGGAGGTAAGGCATGAATACTTCCGAGACCAGAGGTAACGGACAGCCGCAGGAACTTCCGGTTCCGCTGCACATCGACCGCAGCTGGCTTGAGCAGCTGAATAGCCGTCTCGAAAAGGGCGGGCCTTGGGGAGACTGGCGTCTTGCCCAGCTGGCCATTCAAGGAGAAGAAGCACGCTTGGTGACAAGCTTCGACGAACTGCAGTGCCTGAAGCACCTGCAAGGTCTTTCCCCGCTCCCCCATCAGCTGGATACGGCGCATAAGGTGCTGTTCGAGATGTCCGGCAGGGCGATCCTGGCCGATGAGGTCGGGCTTGGCAAAACGATAGAGGCTGGAATGATTCTGAAAGAATACCTGATCCGCGGACTCGTGTCCAAGGTGCTGATTCTTGTGCCTGCATCCCTCGTGCTGCAGTGGGTCCGAGAGCTGAACAGCAAATTCGGGATTCCTGCCGTGGCCCAGAAGAAGGCATACAGCTGGCATTCGGATATCGTGGTGGCCTCCATCGACACGGCCAAGCGTGATCCGCATAAGGATTTTCTGCTGGAGCAGGAGTACGACATGCTGATTATCGACGAGGCCCATAAGCTGAAAAACAAAAAAACGACGAACTATCAGTTCATTCAAAAGCTCCGCAAAAAATACTGCCTTCTGCTGACCGCGACGCCGGTACAGAACGACATGAGCGAGCTTTTTAATCTCATTACGCTGCTAAAGCCCGGGCAGCTCGGCCGCCAGGGCGATTTCGCAACCAATTTCGTGGTGGGCAAACGCCAGCCGAAAAATCAGGACCAGCTAAAAGACGAGCTCGCCAAGGTCATGATCCGCAATCGCCGGGGCGAAGGACCTGTCCATTTTACCAAACGGCATGTCAGCAACGTCAGCCTCCAGCTCTCACCCGAAGAACAAGCATTATATGACGGCGTAACCGCCTTTGTCAAAGACCAATATCAGGCTTCCGGGGGAAATTTGAGCAGCATGCTCTCCCTGGTTACCCTGCAGCGTGAAGTATGCAGCAGCCGGGATGCCGTATTCCTTACGCTCGTCAATCTGTCGAAAAAAATACCCGATGAGTCGCCCCTCACGGCCAAGGTATGGGAACTCGTCACCGCCATCAAGGCGATTAAAGCCAATACGAAAGCAGAAAAAACGATCGAGCTGATCAAACAGGTCAATGAGAAGGTCATCGTCTTTACCGAATACCGCGCGACCCAGGAATACCTGCTGCAGTATTTTCAAAAGCACGGACTGATTTGCGTACCCTACCGTGGGGGCATGAACCGGGGCAAAAAGGACTGGATGATGGATCTGTTCCGCGGACGCGCACAAGTCATGATCGCCACGGAGGCCGGCGGAGAAGGCATCAATTTGCAATTTTGCCACAATATGATTAACTTCGACCTTCCCTGGAATCCGATGCGAGTGGAACAAAGAATCGGACGCGTACACCGTCTCGGACAGCAGAAGGACGTGCAGATTTACAACCTTTCCACCTCCGGAACGATCGAGGAACACATTCTGCACTTGCTTCACGAAAAAATCAATATGTTCGAAATGGTCATCGGCGGTCTGGACGTCATTCTCGAGCGTTTCGAGAAACAAGAGTCGCTCGAGAAGAGCCTCTACAAATTGTTCCTCGAGTCTGGGTCCAATGAAGAAATCAGGCAGAAAGTCAGCACGCTAGGCCAGACCCTGGACCAGATCAAACGCGAGGTCGATTACGAATCGGAGTCGCTAAGGGAGGAAGAGGCATAGCATGAGCATGTCGCCGCAGCAGGTTCAGGATCATATGCTGACCTATCTCAAGAGCACGGAATGCCAAATCATCGAGAAATCGCCATGCCACGTTACGGTCAAACTATCGCCGCAGGCCGATAAGCAGCTGACGAACAGGCCTTATTACTGGGGATTTGTCGAAAGAACCGGGGCAGAGCCCGAGACGCTTTCTTTTACTTTCGTGTTCGATCCGGAACAATACGACAAGAATGAACAGTCGCGCGACGAGCAGCCCCAGCAGCAGGACATCCTTTCCCGTTATTTCGGGACGGCGCCCATGGTGCCCCGCATCGGTCCCGGACGGATACAGCGCGAGGACGTCCTGTACGGGAGCGGCAGGCTGCAGCAGATCTGGAATGCGGCCCGTCAGGATGGCTCATGCCTCTATCTGTTCGAGCAGCCGGCGGCACTGCAGCGCGAAACGCTCTTCTCAGCCGCCTACGAGCCTTGGCTTGGAATCTGCTACAAGGTGGAGCTGAGCTGCGACGTCAAAAAGGAGGAACTTCATTTCATCGGCATGTCCCTAGTCACCGGACAGATCGTCTCTCCTTTCCCGGAACAGCTGCAGGGAAAAACCCTGAGCCCGCGCCTGCCCGAAAATATTCATATTCAGCCTGCTTCCATCACCCTCTCAAAGGCCGCAGACGCGCTTGAAGCCTATATGTCCCGGCAGCTCGCAGAAATGGATTACGGGTGGGCTGAACAGGCCAGGGAACGTTTAAAGGAGGAGCTGGCTGTCATCGATATCTATTATGACGATTTGCTCAAGGAACCGGATGAGGAAAAGCTGACGGGGATCCGTGAGCAATATGCCAACAGACGCAGTGAAACGACATGGCAGTACGAGCCGAAAGTGCATTTGTCCGCCATAACCTGCGGTCTCTTTCATCTGCGCGCTTCCCGGTAGCTGACTTTAGACAAAAGAAGGCAAAAATAGAACCGGATGGACGTTTTGACGCGCGACAGCTTGCAACAGCCTTTTTAAGGCTTGTCCGATACACTAGGGGAAACTCCGGTAACACAAGAAAGGTGAAACGAATGAACCACTTGCTCTCCTTCACTGCAAAAGCAGCCGCTGTGCTTCTTCTCGCTGAATGCCTGATATCTGCAGGTACGGCCGCTGCTGAACCGGCAGGCAAGAACGCATCCGCCAAGCAAAGTGTAACGATAAATACAGCCCTACTGAGTAATACGGGTTCAGGCCTAATGGCAGCCGCTCCTTCGGATCTCCTAAGCTTCACGGAAGGCGTCGTCAGCGAGCTATCCCGGCAGGTTTCCTTTAAGTCTTGGAAGCATGCGAGCCTATCGCTAGTTCCTCTCGGTCCGGGAACGCACAGCTGGCTGGCATCGCTTAGCAACAACGGCAAGCCTGTCGGCTATCTGATCCTGACCTCGACCGATGACGGAAGCTATATGCTGAGCGAATACGGGCAAGCGGATTCCATGCCTTACAATGTCCAGGCGCTGTTCAATCGCCTGGAGCAGCTAGGCATCCTGCCCGCAGGAAACAAACTCCCGGCGGACCTGAGCATTTCCGCGCAATATTCCGCGCTTCTTCCCTATTGGAAAGTGTCAGAGCCGGGAAATTTAACTTTATACATCAACGCCATTACGGCGGAGGAGCTGCCTCTTGATGCAGACCAGATCGAATCCGCTATCGGCGGCCTGACTTCGCGCAAGGGATATCAATTGTCAGCCAGTACGCTTTCAGAGCCTTACGGAACGAGCGACCCGTACGACAATATTTCATGGCTTGCATCGCCTAAATTAACGTTCAAAGGGAACCGTGATCTGATCCAAGCCGTCAAGACGGGGCATAACCGCCTCGTATTCAGCTCTCCGGGACATAACGCCAACTATGGAGCGCCCTTTGCCATCACCGGGATCCATTCCTGGTCCACGGCCGGCAGGGACGATTCTGTCCTTTACGCTGCCTCAGGCAAAGCCGGAAGCCGGTTTCTGCCCGCCTCTTCCCTGCTGGCGCACGGTGAGCTCCGGAGTGTTGTCCCGACCCGCAGGTAACTAAAAAGACGCCTCAGCCGTTTGATTCGGCGAGGCGTCTTTTGTATTTAATCCTTGCGTTTTCTTCGGGGTTCCCGCTTCATGAGCGAGAGTCCGAGCGGTATCATGCCAAACCATTTCTCAGCCCAAGGCTCCTTGGGCCTGTTGTTGCGCTTCCGCTCTTCCTTGGGCGTCTCCATGAATGTCACGACGCGTTCGGTAATGTATTTGACGAGTTCGTCTCCACTGGCCATCCGCGATCCCCTCCGCAGCTGTGATGTTCATAGCTTGCGCAGATTCGCCTGCTTTTAAACTAAACTCCGGCTAAGAAAGCTTGAAAATCTCCTCGCATCCCTGTATCCCATCCCATTCCCGTTTAATGCATTTATTTCCGATTTTTGCACAACATAATGCTGTACTGTATTCCATGAAGGGATGGCCATGTCCAATGAACAAGTTTCTGCAGCTTACCTTTTCAGCCCTTATTGCGGCTTCTCTCGCCTTTACCTCCCCAGATCATGCGATGTCACATCCGCGTACATCCGATGAGGTGAAAGATCATCCGGCGTTTCCAAGAGACTTGATCATCGTCGATGCAGGACACGGGGGCATTGACGGAGGAACTTCATTTCAGAATTTCCTTGAGAAGGATATCAATCTTGCCATCGCCCAAAAAGTGTTCATGCTGCTGCGCAGCCAAGGATATCACGCCGTTCTGAACCGGACAGGGGACTACGCTCTCAGCGACGACAATCATTGGCTCAACAGCAGATCCAGGCATCTCCGCGATTTGGCACAACGCAAAGAGCTAAGCCAACAAATCCCTACCCAGATCGTGGTGAGCCTGCATGTCAATTGGGGGCGAAATACCGCCAAACGCGGTGGGCTCGTTCTTTTCCAGGATGAAGGCCGCAGCGTCCTTCTCGCCTCCGCCATCCAACAGCAGCTTGACCAGCTGTACGGCAATAAAGGCATCATCCAGCATGGACGACCCTTTTATTTGCTGAACCAAGTGGCTGACCCTGCGGTCATCGTCGAGACCGGCTTTCTAAGCAACGCTGAGGATCGCAGCATGCTGACGAGCCGCAGAGGCCAGCTTCAGATCGCAGAGGCGATCGCGAATGGTATCAATTATTATTTGACGGCCATATAGGGGATGGCTCCCAGCCCCAGATGTCCCTTACCAGATCGCTGATGCCCACAAAGCTCACGCGTTCTTGCATGTTGGCCGCACTGCTTCTTAGAACTTCAGCCGTTTTCTTGCCTTGGGTCCCGACATGCCCAATCGTCACGCAATTATCATGCGTGCTTGCAAACTCTTCGACGGCATGCAATTGTTTGCTGATGTGACTTGTTGTATGAAGGTCATCCAGGAAAATATGATTGGCGACAGGCGGCATCCCCATATTGACGGCAAGCTTGCCGACAACGGAATGGTAATTGGTTTTGCTGTCTATAAAAAACAGGCCTCTTTCGCGGCAAACCTTCAGCACGATGGACATGATCCGCTCATCGCCCGTTATTTTGGAACCCATGTGATTGTTCATGCCGATGGCGTACGGTACATTGTCAATCGCTTCCTCAACCTTTCGGCGCACTTCTTCATCACTCATGTTGGCTGTAATGGCACCTGGGCCGAGCCATTTCGGATTCCCCTGCTTAGGCTCCATCGGCATGTGGACGATGACGTCATGGCCTTTTTGGTGAGCCAGCTCCGCATCACTGCGCGTCGTCGGAAGGAACGGCATAATGGCAACCGTCAGTTTGATCGGCATGGACAGCATTTCTTCCGTTCCACCCTGCCCGTTACCGAAATCATCGATAATAACGGCAACCTTCTTTTCCCCTTTATTCGCCGGACTCTGTTCGGCCCGCGTCTTCTCACCGGATATCGCGCTTGCTAAAGAAGCGTTGGCAGCAGCAGTTTTCGTTTCTTCTGAATGTTCCGCAAATGCGGCAGAAGCAGATCCGGTCGTCAGCAGCACCGTAAGGCCTGCAGCGGTAAGCAAGCCGCGCCAATCATATAACGTTTTCAATCGCATCTTCCTCCTTCGTGGTTACAGCAGTTCTCGTTAACCTCATTGTTTGAGAAAGCAGGAGGAAATATGCACGCAAAGAAAGACGCTTTGGAGGTTATCCAAAGCGTCTTTCCATAAGATGCGGTCGAGAGGACTCGAACC
Organism: Paenibacillus sp. SAFN-054; assembly: GCF_051966755.1. Classification (NCBI taxonomy): domain Bacteria; kingdom Bacillati; phylum Bacillota; class Bacilli; order Caryophanales; family Paenibacillaceae; genus Paenibacillus; species Paenibacillus sp. SAFN-054. The sequence goes on along the minus strand of NZ_JBQCKS010000001.1, from coordinate 80,421 downwards.
TCCACGGGGGGTTAGCCCACACGGACCTGAACCGTGCGCGTCTGCCAATTCCGCCACGACCGCATATGTATTTGTCAGCTCCGCGTTTATCACTCTTTCGCGGCGACAAGATAGATCATACCATGCACTTAAATTATAGTCAACATTTTTTTTGAATTGTTTTGCCATAATTATTGCAGGCATCAAATTCCAGTTCAACTGTATTGATTAAAAGGCCTTGGCGAGGGTGAAATAGGAACATAAGTTCGTATAATGGCGGTGATCAATATGACAACAACAGGCATCACTCCTGATGAGCAATCCCTCATCAAAAGCTACTTGCTCCTGGAGTTTATCCATAAAGTATTCGAGAGAGACCTTCGGATCATGAAAGAAAGCGGCGTGTTCAAAACACCCGAGTTATACATGGAGGTGCTCGCCTGCGGCGACAAGCAGACGCAGATGCTGTTATCCGGGGTCAAAAGGGAATTCAAGACCCGCCGCATCCGGATCTGCCGGATTGAACAAAGCGACCGGGGCATTGAGGCGGAATATGTTTGCAGAGGCTATACAGGCGAAATGAATATATTATGGCCGGCCTTCCGCAGCGAGATGCTGGCACGGATGAGGGCTTATTTGGGACTGCGTCCAACCGCTGCATCCAGCCTGTTTATGGAACCAACACAGCCTTTGTCGGCCCATGCCTATGGCGAAGAGGCTTTGAATCAAAAATAAAGCCGCCCGAACCTCAAGCATCGCTTGATGGCTCCAGGCGGCTGTGCCGTCCAATGTTACTGGACCGATCCGTTCTTCAAGGAATGCTGGACGCGGGTCAATCCTTGGGAAAAGGCATGTCCTGCACCCACGGCACCTGCGACGGCAACGGTCTCCATGATATCCTGCTCGCTTGCTCCCTTGGAGCGGGCCTCGCCAAGGTGGTAATACGTGCAGACTTCATTGTTGGAGGCCAAACTGATGCCAAGCGCAATCAGCTGCTTCGTTTTGGCATCCAGCGCCCCCTCGTTCATGCATTCCCCCGTGAATTGGTGATAGGCGCTGGCCACATTCGGCATCGTCTGCCCCAATTGGGTTACTTCATTTTTGTATGCCTGTATTTTATCATTCATCAAATCCATCTCCGGCTCATCCTCTTTTCGTCAAAGTAAAGGCTTCTGTCTATCGGTGCGCATGCCCGTTTACTTTCTCCCCGAAAAGAAAAAACTATGCCGAAGACGTTGTTATTCTTCCGGATTGGCCCGTGGCTCATCCACCGGCTGATAGGAATAATTCCGGTCAAGCTTGACCACTTTGCGGTTGCGGCGGCGGATCATCACCTGCTCGTCGTTCCAGGCGACAACGATGCCCTTCACATCGTTATCCTCGATATGATCGCGCACCACCCGGACCGTTTCACCGGAAAGCCGGTAGTTGTTCAGCTGCTCATCGGTAATCAAGATCGCGTCCCCCTCTCCATACTTATTCACAAAAAAAGACCTAAATGGGCTCATTTAGGTCGTATCTGCTGCAGCTTATCTAAACGGCAAATTAACGTTGCGCATGTTCTCTGCTGTCGTTTTTCTCAAACCAAAAATCTAGCACGGTCGAAGACATCACCCGTTTTTCAACATACTCCACCTGATGAGGGGTGAACAATTCCTTCCAGGAATAGTCAAGCTCATCACACATGCGCACGATGGTCAGCAGCTCTGACCAGGCGACGTAGCGTTTGTACCAGAAAAACTGAGGATGCTCCATCATATAGGGATAAAGATCATCAAACTCCGTGTGTTTGCAATCGAGTGCACGCTCGAAATGATCTTTCGCTGCAGACAGTTTATCGACGAAATACTGCTCGGTTACCGGTTCTTTCCCCATTGTGCTGCCTCCCCTCTTCGTGTTCTCAAGTCTATTATAAGCGAAAAGATCGCCACTTGAAAGGTATTGTTTATAATTTAGACTAGTCGGCAAATGTAATAACGCCTTCGTCAAGCGACTCGATTCTTACCAGCGATTCCAGGCGGATGCCTTGTTCCCGGATGGCGCGAGCGCCGGCCTGGAAGCATTTTTCCACTACGACGCCGAGACCGACGAGCTCAGCGCCTGAACGGCTGATAATTTTGACGAGTCCCCTTGCGGCGTCCCCATTGGCGATAATATCGTCGATAAACAATACCTTATCCTGTTCATGGATATATTTACGCGAGAGCATGATATCGGTGACAATTCCTTTGGTGAAGGACGGAACACGCTCACACAGGGCGTCAGGATCGGCCAGCAGCGTTTTTTTGCGGCGCGCAAACACGAGAGGAACACCCAGCTCCAGCGCAGTAGCGAAGGCGACAGCAATGCCTGAGGATTCGACCGTAATAACACGGGTCACTCCCGCATCCGCGAAGCGGGCGGCAAACTCCCTGCCCATCTCCATCGTCAGCTCCGGATCAACCTGATGATTCAAGAGACCGTCCAAATTCAGGACCTGCTCAGACATGACCGAGCTTTCTTCAACAATTCTTTGCTTTAACTTATCCATTCCCTCAACCCCCAAGGCGGCACTTCTTTTTTTGACGTTAAAATACCATAATTCTTGTCCACTATTCAAGTTAAAATGACACAATCCATGCGGCCGCAAAGTTCGTCTCAGACAAGGTCTAACCGTTTTTCGGACATGTTGAGTCATGTCCTTCCTGTCCCCATCATAACCTGTACTAAGCGAAGGACACAATAGTGCCGCTTTAAAGCAGGGAGGATCATAATGAAAAACGGGGTTCGTATCTTTCAAATCGCTTTTACATACATCGGAACGATTGTCGGAGCGGGCTTTGCGACAGGCCAGGAGATTATCCAGTTTTTTACCCAATACGGCAAATGGGGGGCGCTCACCATCATGGCGGCCACCGCCCTGTTCATCTGGCTCGGGACGAAAATGATGCTGATGTCGCGCCGCATCTCGGCCAGATCCTATGAAGATTTAAACAAGCATCTCTTTGGCCCCAAAGCCGGAGCCGTGATCAGCATCGTGATGCTGCTTATCCTGATCGGAGTCAACAGCGTCATGCTCGCCGGAGCGGGCTCGGTTTTCATGGAGCATCTGAACCTTCACTATCAGACCGGGCTGCTGCTCACCGTTATCGGAACCTATCTCCTGCTGAAAAGAGGCATGAACGCCATTCTGCACATCAACAGCATCGTCGTGCCCATTATGCTGACCCTGTCCGCGGTGATTGTGCTGAATACCCTCAAGCTTCCGACCGCAGACCGCTTCCTCAGCTTGCCAACGGAACACAACATGGTGGCGGTCTGGCTCTCGCCCTTGATTTATACCTCATTTAACCTGGTCATGGCTCAAGCGGTGCTCGTCCCTCTGGGTAGCAAGACGGAAAGCGCCAAAGCGGTAAAATGGGGAGGCATCGCGGGAGGCGTCGGCGTCGGGCTGATGCTCCTCTCCGCCCATATTGCCATTTCAGCGCACATGCCAGGCATCCGACAATACGAAATCCCGATGGGCAGCATTGCGAATCATCTCGGCGCTGCGATTCAAATCATATATGTCGTTCTCATATTTATGGAAATATTCAGTACGTTCGTCGCCGACATCTATGGAATTACGCTTCAACTCCAGCAGCATCTCCCGTTATCTCCAAAGCTCATTTCCGTCGGGGTCATGTTTATCTGCTTTTTGCTCAGCCAATTCGGGTTCAGCTCGCTGCTGTCCGTTCTGTACCCGCTTTTCGGCTGCCTGGCTATCATTTGGTCGGTAAAGCTCATGCTTAAATCCGAATAATTTCAGCGTGAGGTATGCGGGCTACAGCATGATCGACCATGTAGCGGTGGCATGTAAACATAATGACCTGACGGTCGGCAGACAAATTCCCGGCGAGATCCAGCGCGCTGCACAAGCGCTCCTCATCGAAATTCACGAACAGATCATCCAGCAGCAGGGGAACGGACGCCCTGCCATTCATGCTGCCGGCAAAAGCGAAGCGCATCGCGAGATAAAGCTGCTCCGCTGTTCCCCGGCTCAGCAGCGAGCTGTCAAGCAGCCCCGCCTCGCGGTGCTCAGCGAGCAGCTTCTTCTCCCCGAGCTTCATGACGATCCGGCTGTAGCTCCCCCCAGTCAGTGCTTTGAAATACGAGGAGGCAAGCTTCAGCACCTCCGGCTGCTTTTCCTGTTCGTAAACGCTGCGCGTTCTTCCAATCATTTCGGCGCAGATGGCCAGCACCGCATACTCTCCGGCAATTCCTTTGAGCAGCGCCTTCTGCTCCTCAAGCTGCTGAAGCGCGGTGTCATGCGCACACAGCTTCACGAGATGGTCCCTTTCCTGCAGCCATCTGCCCCGCAGCTGCTGCAGCTCGTTCCATTCTTTGTCAGCCTTCACCTGACGCTGCTCGGCACTCCGGCATGCCTCATCCAATGCTGCGGCATCATACTGCTCGAGTGTCTCCCGCAGACTCCGCTCTGATTCGCCTGACCATCCGCTGAACATGCCGATCTCCAGCTGCCTGATGCTGCGGTCCAGCTCTTTTCTGCGTTCCATGGACGTTCCAGTCCGCAGAAATGCCTCTCCATCCACCGACTGGCCTTCGGCCAATAGATGCTTCGCCGCAAGCTCCAGCCTGCCCTGTTCTTCCTTTAATGCGAATAATTCCTCCTGCAGCGGCTCCAGCTTCATGCTGGCAGCCTCTCTCCGGCGCAGCAGCTCCTGCTGCCTTTCCCATTCCTTTTTCTTCAGCTCCAGCCGCATCAGCAGATCTGCGCCATCACGCTCCTCGCCATGGATCGAGATGAACAGGCAGTCCTTTTTAAATGCGGCGATTTCCTGTGACAATAACTGCCCCTTGCGTTCGAGTGCATCCATACGCCGAACGATCTCCATCCCCTGCTCGGCAAATCCGAACATATCCATGACGGCGTCTGGCGAACAGCTGGCTTCCAGTCCCCGTTCTTGCAGCCACATTTGCCACTGGGATTCCAGCTTCGTGAAGATACCATGCTCTTCCTCCATCTTGCGCGTCAGAGCTGACAGATCGTGCCGGAGCGCTTCCGAACGCCTCTTAGCCGCTCCAGCTTCCCCCCGGGAGCGCTCCAAATCGTCATGCCAAGCCAGCCAGGCATCGACAAGCTTCCGCAGCTCGCGCAGCGAAGACTCGATCGAATCCTCGGAATGCGTCAAACTCCCGCCCAATGAACCTGACGCAGAAGCGGCAGTCGCCAGTGGATGAGTGATCAAATCGGCCATTAGAGCGGATAGGCGCTCTTCTTCTGTATGCGGCTCATGCGAATACTCCCTTCGGCCTCGGGAGCGGCTGCTCCCTGATGCAAGGCTCCCCCGCCAGAGCATTCCGTCGGCGAAGATCAACACGAGCAATACCGATACGGCTCCCCATGCCGAGCCAAACGTCCATAACAAGGCAGGAAGGATCAATGTAAGCGCAGCGCTTCCCCACAGCAGCTTCCGGTACAATGCCTTCATCCTGCCGCTGATCAGGGCTTCCCGCTCTTCCAGCCCTTTTTGAGATAACCGGTCCAGCCTCGTTTCCCGCCAAAGCTCGGCTGCGGATTGAAGCTCATTCCAGGCGGATAAAAGCTCGGGCTTCGTTTGCGGCCGAAGCATGTCAAAGCGTCTCTTTCCAGCCGCCGTTAGTTCGGAACAGGTGGCCTCAGCCCGTTTCAGCTCATCATCGGCTGAAGCAAGCTGAATGGCCTTTTGCTCCCGTTCCTGTGCGAGCCCCTCGATGCGGCGGTCATATCCGGCGAACCCGGAGGCATAACGCCGCACGGCTTCTCGTTCCGGAACGGAGCCGGAAAAGTCCCTCAGCTCGGAAACGCCCCACTCCGCATGAATCTGCCGCAGCAGCCTCTGCAGCTGCCCCTGCAGTGCCGATTCCTCCCCGAACAGCTCCTGCTGCTCCTTCATCCTCATTTCGATATATTCGCGGCGGCCCGCCAGCTTCTCAATGAGCGGGCCTTGGCTGATCAGCTCCTCATCGGTACGGAGATGAGACAGCTGCATTGTCGTTTCCTCGATTCTTCGCTCCAGCGAATGCAGCTGAAGCTGTATCCGATCCTGGTCATCCCGCAGTTTCCGCCAGCGCTGCAGTCCCTCTTCGGGAAAAGGCACCGCCTCCGGAAGCAGATCCCGTTCCGAGATCGCCTCCCGCCAGGCAAGCCATTGCGGACGGATTTCAGCGGCTTTGCGCAGAATAACGAGCCTCCTCGATGCGTCTGTCCTGCGCTGATCCGCATCCTTCAAGTTTCTTTCCGCTTCAAGGAGCTTGTCCTCCGCGTCCATGTACTGCGAGAGATACGAGCGGCTCTCGGCTATTTCCCGCTGCAGCCGCTCGATCGCCTGCAGCACCTTGGCACTTTCCTGAACCCTGCCCCGGGGCTTGTACAGCTTGTCCATCCTCTGGGAAAGCACGCGTTCCGCCCGCATGATTTCCCCGCCGCCGCCGAACCCGGCATGGAATAAATAGCTGCCCATCTCATCGGATTGAAGCGTCCTTATCTCCTGCAGCTCGGTCAAAGTCACGGCAAATAGCTGCTTAAACATATCCCTCGACATGCCGCCCAGCAGCTCTCTTTCCAGGTCGCTTTGCGACATCGGGTTGGCCGTTCCCTTTTCGTCTGTCCTGATGATCGTCAGCTGCTCCGAACGCCCGGAGGGCATGCGCTGGTCGGGTGCCGCATATCTGGAAACGGTCCAGACCGAACCGTCAGCGGCTCTCGCCGTCAGGACGCCGCCATGACGCCCTCCTCCCGGCGGCTCGTACCTTTCTGCCGGATACGCCCGGCTTGGAATGCCGTACAGCATGGCGCGGACAAACTGCAGGATCGTGCTCTTGCCGGCTTCATTCGGGCCGTTCAGTACAGTCAGGGGTGCACCGAACCTAATATCCGTATCTTTCATCCTGCCGAACCCGTGAATCTGCAGGCGCTCAATCTTCATGCTTTCCCTCGCCCCCTACGTCTCCATGGCCAGACAACAGCAGCGCAGCCATCTCTTCGGCTCTATGAAGCCAGCCTGCCCGTTCTTCCTCTCCCGCATCATTCACAAGCCTTCGCAGCTCCCGGCTGGATAGGAGTGGGGCCAGCGCCCCTTGCAGCATTTCATCGCTAAGCTCCGGGTTTTCCTTCGCCTGCCCGCTGAAACGCAGCAGCTCGCCCAGAAAGCTGTCTTCCAGCAGCAGCGCCTCACGGTCGAGCCACGGACCCGAACGGATCTCGAAGCTCTCCACCCAGATGAGTCCTTTAAACCCGTCAGGAACGGAAGCCGTACGCAATGCCCTGCGGTGCAGCTCATGCAGAAGCTCCTCCGCCGCGCGTTCTTCCTCCAGTTTCTCATGCAGACGGCCGCGGCCGGTCAGCACAAATCTGACGATGCTCATTTTGCCGGGACATTCGCTGCGGATTGCCTCCATTTTATCGTCGACCTGCCGCGCCAAATCCTCTTCGCCATCCAAATCATCAATCGGAATCGTTTCATGGAACCAACGAACCGTATCCAGCTCGTGAAACCTCATGTTCACTTCTCCGGCTTCATCCACCTGAACGACATAGCACCCTTTCGCACCGGTTTCACGAATGCTCCGGCCCTGGATGTTCCCCGGATAAGCGATGACCGGAGATTCCTGCAGCCGTCTTCTGGTGTGGATATGCCCCAGTGCCCAATAGTCATAGCCCGAACCGGACAAATCCTGCAAGGTACACGGAGAATAGGTTTCATGTGCCGGGTCCCCTTCCACATTTGCATGCAGAAGCGCAATATGGAACAAGTCCGAGTCCTTGTCCCTTTGAAACCGCAGCGATGTATTTTCAATGACTTTCGAGGTCGGATAAGAAATGCCGCCGATGACAGCAGCCGGTTTACCATCTCGCCTTCGCAGTGCAGTCACCCGTTCAAAATGAGGGCCGAACACATGCACATGCGCTTTTTTCTCGGTTTTCATGCGCGGACTGTCCAGGGGATCGTGATTTCCATGGATGACATATACTCCAATGCCGTGCTCACCCAGCCGGTCCAATGCTTCCTGAAAGCGCAGCTGAGCCTGCAGGGATGAATCCTGTGCATCATAAACATCGCCGCTGATGACGATAAAATCCGCCTCCTGGGTCACCGCCAGCTCGATCAGCCGGTCCAGTGAAGCAAATGTGGATTCACGCAAAAAGGAGCGGATGCCCTCCGACAGCCCGCTAATTCCCTTGAACTGGCTGTCGAGATGGAGATCCGCCGTATGAATGAACTTAAAAGGAACCATTCCATCCCTCTCTCATGAAGAATATTGTAAGTATAATTTCTTGAGTTCATTGACCGCATAGGTGAGCGAGTAGTGGCTCTTCGCTTTGTCCCACGCGGTGCGCGCCAAATCGTAGCGGTAAAGAGGGTCGGTAATGACCTTCTCCAATGCCTCGCTGAGCGCCATATAGTCCTCCGGCGGCACCAGCAGGCCGTTGACCCCATCCTCGATTTGCTCGGAGATGCCGCCGACATCCGTTCCTACCAGCGCAAGACAGCTGAGCGCTGCCTCGGCAAAGACGGAGCCGAAGGCTTCCGCCCGGGACGGGAGCACAAAAATGTCAAAGAAGGGCATGAACTCTTCCGGGTGGAGGGTATAGCCGTAAAAAATCGTTTCGTTATAGATGCCGAGCTGTTTGGCCAGCGTCTCAAGCTCCGTGCGGTAGGGACCATCGCCAATAATATGGAGCACGTAATCCAGATTGCTTTTTTTCAGCTCCGCGCAGGCTTTGAGCAGAATGTCGAGACCCTTGGCGGGCACGAGCCGGCATACGGTAATCAGCTGGGGAACCTCATTTTCATGGGGAACGGGCTTAAACCGTTTTTCGTCGAATCCGTTCGGCGTAACCACGATGTTCTCCGGCTGGTCCACGTAGGCTCCCAGATAATCGGCGAATGACTTCGACACCGTCAGCATCTTCTCGCTTCGCCGCTCCAGTTCACGGTACAGGGACACGAGAAAGCGGTGCTCGGGGCCGCCGACATCAATTTTCCCGTTGAGGATCAGCTCCTTTTCGTAGCTGGAGTGGATGGTCTGGATCAGAGGCACCTCAGGAAAAGCCTGTTTCATCGCAAGCCCGGCAATCGGATGATGGGCATGGATCAAGTCGTAAGGCTTCTGAATGCGAAGCTTCGTCCACCATAAGTAGTCCCTGTAGGTCTGAATATATTTCTGAACCGTGGGGCTGTCCCCATACTCCGTCCAGTCGAAGGTTTCAAAGCGGATTTCTTCATGGCCTTTGTTGCGGATGCGCTTAGGCAGCCAGAACATTTCCATATCCCATCTCGATGATTGGAACCGCTCCTGCATATAGGGAATCATCGAAGATACACCACCCGGCTGTTCCGGTGGAAAGAAGAGTGCTTGCAGTAATCTCATGGGGAAAAACGCCCCTTTCCGTATTCTCTTTTCGTTTCAGGATCTTAGGAAATATGATATATTGGAACATATGTTTCAGTAAAGGAAAACCATTTTCGGGAGCCGATATATGATTATGCCTTACATACCTGGGTCCTTTTCCGCCACCCTGGCGGGGATCGCGTCAGCATGCAGTCTGTACATCATACTCATGATGAGCCTGATGTGCCTCATTATGTACAGCAAGCAGCGAAAAAAAGCCTATTTATCGATGGTTGCTGCCTTTCTTTTCATTATGACATATGAGAGTCTGAACATCCATTTCGCCTTTTCGCCAAACCGGAACCCAGGCAGTGGATACGGCTGGGCCCAATCCATGCACATTTTCTCGTTTCTGCTCCTGAATCTCTCGGTTTATCAGCTTTACAGGCGCATGAACAAGGCATCTTATACGATTCTTGCCGTTTTGGTGCTGCTGTTCGCGGTTCCGGTCATGTCCGTTTTCCTTCCGCTCGCTGGAACAACCTGGCAACCGCTTTATTGGGATGTGTACCGATTGGGCATCCTGCTCTTAGGCGCCATCTTCATCACTCCGCGAATCGGGCAGCGATTCAAATATTCAGCCGGAATGACCGTGTACTTTGTCTATGCCGCGACCGGAATGCTTGCACGATATGCCGATGTTCACGAAACCTGGACGAGCGGTCTGCTGATCTGGCTTCCGCTGGCTTACTATACGATTGTATTTCTTATCCTGTTTGAGCGGATTGTCGAGCTGATGCAGTCGATCTACCGCTCCTCCATTACGGATGGCTTGACGAATTTGTACAACCGGCGCTATTTCACCAAACAGCTTCACCGTTATGTGAACCAAGGGGTAAAGGTATCGATGATATTTTGCGATATCGACAACTTCAAAAAGCTGAACGACACCCAAGGCCATCACCGTGCCGATCTGGTACTCAAGCAGGTGGCCGCCATTATCGATGAAGAAGTATCCGAGTTTGGCCTTAGCGGCCGTTTCGGCGGAGAGGAACTGGTGGCGCTGATCGTGGACAAACGGGCCAAGGTCGCGCAAATTGCAGAGCGCATCAGGGCTCGGGTAGCGGAGGAATCCATCGTCACTCTAAGTGTAGGATATAGCTCCTTGCGCAAGAACGTCACGGCAGAGGAGCTGGTGTCCCAAGCCGACCAGGCCATGTACAAGTCCAAAACGACAGGCAAAAATAAAGTTTCCCCTTACCGGACGACACCGTCCAGAAAAGAAGCAGCAGAGACCGGAGCATAACCCGCAGGAACCCATACATAAGTCGTATTTCCATACAAATACTTACTTGAGGGAGTGCCTATTCCCTAACATACATGATTGACAAAGGAGTCTGAACCATGGGCAAAGAGACGCTGCCTTCCACATATATTGAACAAATGAAACCGATTCTCGGCGGGGATCTTCCCGCTTTCTTGCACAGTTATGATCAGCCTCGTACGCAGGGTCTCCGCTTTAACGAGCTGAAGGCGACGCCTGAGCTAAAGGAAAAGGTGATATCCCTATTCGGACTAAAGCCCGTGCCATGGTGCCCAAGCGGCTATTATTACGCAGAAAACCTTAGACCCGGTAAACATCCTTACCATCAGGCCGGGCTCTATTACATCCAGGAACCGTCGGCCATGTCGGCGGTAGAGCTGCTGGATCCGCAGCCGGGTGAGACCATCTTGGACCTGGCAGCTGCGCCAGGCGGTAAGAGCACCCACATTGCCTCCAAAATGAACGGCCAAGGGCTGCTCATATCCAATGAAATTCACCCTGAACGCGCTAAAATCCTGGCTGAGAACGTGGAAAGAATGGGCATATCGAACGCGCTTGTAACAAGCGCTGCACCGGATGAGCTGTCCGGGCGCTTCCCGGAGACCTTCGACCGGATCATGCTCGACGCGCCTTGCTCCGGCGAAGGCATGTTCCGCAAAGACCCCAAGGCGCTTGCGGAATGGTCTCCATCCATGGTAGACATGTGCGCCTCGAGGCAGCGTGATATTCTGGATCACGCCTATGTGATGCTGAAGCCCGGAGGGATGCTCGCGTATTCGACCTGCACCTTCAACTTGCAGGAAAATGAAGGGATGATGGAGCAGTTCGTCGAGGCTTACCCGGACATGGAAATCATCGAAATGAAAAGATTATGGCCTCATCTCGAAGCCGGAGAGGGACATTTCGTGGCGCTGCTGAAGAAGAACGAGTCTGAATTCAATTCCCGTTCAAATTCCAATTCGGCGAGCGGCAAGAAGCGCTCCCGTAAAATGCCGGATAAAGGGAAGGGCAGCGCCGAGCAGGCTGCGCTGAGCGATGTTGCCGCGTGGGCGGATGAGGAACTCCCCGGATACCGCCTGCCGACCGGCACTCCGGTCCTGTTCGGCGAGTCTCTGTACCTGCTTCCTACAGATGAACCACTGCCGCTCAGTAGACTCAAAATTCCACGAGCCGGCCTTCACCTTGCCCATATCAAGAAAAACCGCATCGAGCCCGCTCATGCCCTCGCCATGGCGCTGGCACCCGAGCAAGCCAAGCATTCGGTCCAGCTTACGGCAGAGGATCCCCAGGTAGAGGCATTCCTGCGCGGCGAAACGCTGCCCGTGGATCCTTCGCTTCGCGGGTGGGCGCTTGTCACAGTGAATGGCCTGCCTTTGGGATGGGGCAAAGCAAGCGGCGGCCAATTAAAGAACCATATCCCCAAGGGACTCCGCCAATTCTGAATGACGACCAAAAAGGGTGCCCGGTCTTATGCCGACCGGGCACCCTTTTTTTAGATCAATGATTGAGGTTGAATTTGGCTTTAGGACAAGCAATATTTTAAGAGCGCTGCATGCACCCCGTCCTCATTGTTGGATAATGTAAGTGCATCCGCTGCCGCCTTTACCTCAAGCGGGGAATTGTCCATCGCGATCCCTAAACCTGCAAAGGTTAACATCGTGATATCATTGTAGTAATTTCCGATCGCAAGAATCTCGTCCTGCCTAACGCCGCGGCGCTCGGCCAGCTGCTTGAGCGCGTTGCCTTTCGAAGCGTCCGGATGCATCAGGTCCACAAAATACTCGCCGCTTCGCAAAATATTGAATTCCGGCGTCCACTTGCCAATCTCTTCATGCACCTTGTCCAGAATATCCGCATGGTCAAACGCAGTCACTTTGACGACGGGTTCCGTGAATTCCTCCAGCGGAGGCAGGTTGACCGGCAGCATCAAAAAATTCTCATACATGCTGCGAACCTCGACAGCCATACCTTCCACGTTATCCACATACATATGAAAAGCGGTATTCACGTCAAAATGAACGCGCTGCTTGCGGAAATAATCCATGTAAGGCAGCAGTGCCTTCGTATCCATTGCAAATTGATGCACGACTTCCTTGGTGACGACATCCACCGTTGCCGCTCCGTTATGGCTGATCACATAGCCCGTCAATCCGATTTGCTCCATGAAAGGGATGGAATTTTGCGGCCCTCTCCCGGTGCAGAGCACGATCTCCGCCCCGCTTCGGGATACTTCCTGGATTGTTTTCTTTGTTTGTTCGCTCAATTCATGGTTGTCATTCAGCAGGGTTCCGTCTACATCGAGCGCTATCAGCTTATACTTCACTTCTCCATCCATCCTTTATGTCTATTCTCATGATTATTCTACAGTATGTTGCTGCCATTTCCGTTTTCCTTGCCGGATAGAACCAACAAGTTTATTCGCCCGTTCTCAGCCGTGCCAGCTCGTCCGCCGTCAATTCACGGTAATCGCCAAGCGGTAAAGCCTCATCCAGATTCAGGCTGCCCATACGGAGCCTTTTCAAATATACGACCTTCTTGCCGACAGCTTGAAACATCCGTTTGACCTGATGGAACTTTCCTTCATGAATCGTCAGTTCGATCCGCGAAAGCACCTCGCCTGCTTGCTCCTCCTGGTGCAGAACCACCAGTTCTCCCGGCAGGGTGACATAGCCGTCGTCCAGCGTGACCCCCTCGGCAAACCGCCTCACATCCTCCTCGTTTACATCCCCGGACACGAGCGCCGTATACGTTTTGGGTACATGCCGTTTCGGGGAGAGGAGCTCATGCGCGAGCTTGCCGTCATTGGTAAGCAGCAGCAGCCCTTCCGTATCTTTGTCCAGCCGGCCGACAGGAAAAGGCTCGAAAGCCAGCAGATCGGGAGCCAGCAGGTCCAGGACGGTGCGGTCGCGATGATCCTCGGTAGCCGATACCACACCCGGAGGTTTGTGCAGCATCACGTAAATAAACTCCTTATACACGACCTTTTCCCCGTCCAGAACAATCTCGTCCGTTTCCGGATGGACATGCATTCCGCTGTCCTTCACCCGGACACCGCCCACGGTAATTAATCCTTGTTTAACGTATTTCTTGATTTCGCTTCGGCTGCCGAGCCCCATGTGGGTCAGCACCTTGTCCAGTCTCAGGGTCGCTCTCCCTTTTCCGCTCATATCGAGGTCCACCTCCACCCTGCCGGGTATTCGTTTTTCAACAATCCGTCCTGCCATTTGCCGAACCCTGCCGAATATCCATCAATGCAAATAAGTACGTATCCTTTTGCCCCCGCTCCGTCCGAGCAAACGATACGGCCCGAATCCACGTCTAGCGTTTCGCCCTTTAAATAACGTACCGCTTCGCCGTTTGCGGATGACAAAGACAGCACGCGACAGAACTCGTGCGCCTTCAGCGCCGTAGCCAGCGGATGCGCCGGCACGAAACGTCCATTCTTGGCATCTCCGACATACCAGCCGGGACGCACCACTTTGAGACCGTCCAGCGCACTGGAAGACAGCGGTGATTGGTAAATATGCTGGCCATACACAATAGTGCTGCCTTCCGGCGTGAAGCTCATATGGCTCTTGATAAACTGCTCGTAGGCATCAAGCGGATCGGCCTGATGGGCAGAGGCTGTTTTAGCGGGTGCCTTTCCCTTCTTGCCGCTGCTGCGGCCTCGTTCAGGCCGTGCCTGTTCCTTACTTCGAAGGCGCTCCGTTCCAGCTGTATCGGATGAAGTTCGGATCGCCAGGACCTTGGGCTCTTCCTTGCAAGTCCCGTGCTGGAGTACCGCAAGAAAATGACCCTCTCCTTTAATTAAATGGGGCCATAGGCGAGCGGTATGCTTCGTTTGCTCACGGATAGCTGCCGGGATAGCATGCGCCTGTCCATCATGGCTCTGGAGCCACTCCCATTCACCTTGGGCGAAAAGTCCTTCTTGAGCCGGAGCCTGCACATGAAAATGCTCATGCTCCGCCAGAAACTCGGCAATGATCGCTTCATTTTCTTCAGGAGAAAAAGTACAGGTGGAGTAGACCATGCGCCCGCCCGGCTTCAGCATGACCGCCGCCGTTTTCAGGATATCGCGCTGCATGGCGGCATATTTGGCAGGCGACTGGTCGTCCCACTGCCGCACCATATCCTCGTCTTTACGGAACATGCCCTCCCCCGAACAAGGAGCATCGACAAGTATTTTATCGAAGAAAGCAGGAAACTTGCCGGCGATCCGGTCGGGATGTTCCTGCAGAACGATACCGTTACGGACGCCGTACAGCTCTAAATTTTTGGCCAGCGCCTTCGTGCGCTCCGAATTCAGATCATTGCTGATCAGCAAGCCCTGACCTTGAAGCTTGGCTGCGATTTGCGTCGACTTTCCACCCGGGGCGGCGCAGAGATCCAGCACATGCTCACCCGGCTGTACGTCCAGAAGCTCTACCGGCGCCATGGCGCTGGGTTCTTGTATATAATAGAGACCGGCATGATAAAAAGGATGCTTACCCGGTCTATCGCCTGTTTCCGTATAGAATCCCGTGGGGCACCATGGAATCGGCTTAAGCCGCCAAGAGCTTATCGCAAGCAGGTCTTCCACGGAAATCTTCAGTGTATTGACTCTGATCCCACTGTAAGGATCCTGGTCATATGATGCGATAAAGCGGTCGTATTGATCCTGCAAAATCGACTTCATCCGCTCCTCAAAAGCGGCGGGCAGCTGCAGTGCCATGTCATTCATCATCCTGTTCTGTCTTGGTTAAAGTGAATCCGTCCCATTTTAACATATTTGGCGACAAAGCACGCGGGTCATGCAAGAAAACAGCCTGCGGTCCCTAAAGACCTGCAGGCTGCAAATGCTGTGTGATTGCGGATTCGTTAAACGGTATACCTTTTAGTCCTCCTGCGAATCCTCTTTCCGGTAAGCCTTCATGAGCTTCTGCACATCCTCCAGCAGCTCCTTCATCTCCTCCATGTCCCTTTCCGCGCCCTGATTGACCCAGATCCGGTTGAACCGTTCCTGGTACGCGATCGCCTCGTTGACAAGGTTGTAGAAATACAGCTGATGGATTAAGGTGAGCACGCGGGAAGTCACGTTCGAATCGTCTTCAAACTTTTTCTGCGCCACCAAAATTTCTTCGCGGATGCTGGACATCTCGTTATCGAGAACGGCGGCGGCTTCGGCGGCCTTCTGCAGTCGTCTGCGCATTTCTTCCGGAAGGCTCTCCCGGTATTTGTAGCTCAAGGAATGCTCGATCGTTGCCCAGAAGTTCATCGCCAGCGTCCGGATCTGGATTTCGGCGAGTACCTGCTTCTGCCCGAGCGCGGTCTGCACCGGGTATTCGACGATCATGTGGAAACTGCGGTAGCCGCTTTCCTTGTAGTTTGTAATATAGTCTTTTTCGTATAAGAGTTTCAGGTCTTTACGCTTGCGGATATATTCGGCCACACGCCGGATATCCTCCACAAACTGGCACATGATGCGGATGCCTGCGATGTCCTCGATTCCGGTCTCCAGCTGATCCATCGGCACGTTCAAACGCTTGGCCTTCTCCAAAATGCTGGATATCCGTTTAACGCGGCCCGTCACAAATTCGATCGGCGCGTATTCTTCGCGTTTTTTCAGTTCCGCACGCATGGTCTTGAATTTGACTTTAAGTTCTTCAACGGTTTGCTCATACGGTAGTAAAAACAATCCCCAATCCCTGCCGTCCATTCACATGCCTCCTGTCTATCTCCCTTTAGCGATGGGCAGCTCCTACGGCTTCGGAAATATGCGATAATCCGTCACGGCGCAGAAGCTCCCTGAGACCGGCATGCAGCCGTCGGTTCACTTCGGGCCCTTCATATATTAGTGCTGTATAAATTTCAACCAGACTTGCTCCGGCACGAATCTTCTCGTAAGCATCCTCGGCCGTAAATATCCCTCCGGAGCCAATGATCGGCAGCCTGCCGCCCGTCTGTTTGTAAACACGGGAAATAACCTCCGTGGAGCGTGCCCGAAGCGGTTTGCCGCTGATTCCGCCTGTCTCTTTCTTGTTCGGATGGGTCAAACCGTCCCTTCCGATCGTCGTATTCGTGGCGATGATACCTGAAATCCCGCTGACGGCGAGTGCTTCCACCATCATCTCCAGCTCCTCGTCGCTTACGTCCGGAGCGATTTTCACGAGAATCGGCTTGGACTGGCCGAAGCTCTGTGCCTGCCGGTGCATCTCTTCCATAATATG
Organism: Paenibacillus sp. SAFN-054; assembly: GCF_051966755.1. NCBI lineage: Bacteria > Bacillati > Bacillota > Bacilli > Caryophanales > Paenibacillaceae > Paenibacillus > Paenibacillus sp. SAFN-054. Next base: position 63,558 of record NZ_JBQCKS010000001.1, on the reverse strand, counting down.
CGCGATCAGCGAGGAAAGCTCGCTGCCATACTGCAGATTCCGTAAATCCGGCGTATTCGGCGAACTGATATTCACGACGAAAAAGTCCCCGTAAGGATACAGCGTGCGAATGCACTCCTGATAGTCCTTATAGGCCTCTTCATTCGGCGTTATTTTGTTTTTCCCGATGTTAACGGCAACGGGGACGGGACGGGCCTTCAGCTTCGACAGCTTTTGCGCCATCGCTTCGGCGCCTTCGTTGTTGAAGCCCATCCGGTTTAACAATGCTTCATCGGGAGGCAGCCTGAACAGGCGGGGCTGATCGTTGCCCGGCTGCCCTTTCGGCGTTACGGTCCCGACCTCCATGAACCCGAAGCCGATCGAAGAGAAGCCTTCAACCGCAGCCGCATTCTTATCCAGTCCGGCCGCGAGTCCCACCGGCGTCGGAAAATGAAGTCCGAACAAATCGACTGCGAGATCCTGCGTTTCACTCACCCCGTACATGCTTCGCAGCATGCCGGGTCCTCCGGGCAGGGAACCTGCTGTATGTAAACCTCCGATCACCAAATGGTGAGCCTTTTCCGGGTCCATCTTAAAAAAAATTGGTTTTCCCACATTTCGGTACAGCACCAGCTACTCTTCCTCTCCATCCACAGTTGTGTTCTCTATCCATAAGTTTATCCTTTTCCGGGATAAAAGAAAAGTTTTTTAGCCTGTATGTATTCCCCCCGGCTTCCCTTGTCCAACTGGTAATTTAGGGTTAAACCCATTACAATGAGGGTGTCCACTGAATTTGATAGAAAGAGGGTTGAACTCTATGGCAGCCAAGCGCAAGCCTCCGACACTTCAGCAAAAAAAGGAAGAAGTGAACAGAAAGGCGATTTTTTGGTCCGGCCTCAGTTTATTGCTTCTCATTCTGCTGATTGTTGTGCTGATTATCTTTAACACCTGATTACAGCCAGTGGTACGTTTTCCGGGGGTTTGTCTGATCCTGTTCCCGCTCCGTATGGAATCTTTCCTCCGGAACGAGCACATCTTCAGGCAATCCCCCTTTGCTTATGATGACCGGGGTTCCCATCGGAACCAGATCGAACAATTCCTCCACGTCCGCCCTGCTCATCCGCACGCAGCCCTGCGATTCATCTGCCCCGATGCTGGACGGATCATTCGTCCCGTGTATCGCATAATTCGTGCCGGACAGCTGCATTCCCCTGCTGCCGAACTCCCCATCCGATCGGCCGTTCGGATTCATCACCTTATCCGTAATCACATAGCGGCCCTCCGGAGTACGTGTACCGCCAAGCCCTACCTTATAATTCCGTAAAATCACGCGCCCGCTGACGACAGCCAGCCGGTGATGGCTTGTATCCACGATGATTTTCAGCGGCTCTTCGAAAAACGGCTTATTTCCCCAGGTGCTTGCAAACGGTCCTTTTCCATTCTCGCCGTCGCTGCCACCCTTGGCCGAAGCCGAAGGCTCCTCACCCTTTGCTATTTTCGCTCGCTGCAGGAGCGGCTGAAAGGCTTCCCGCATGCCATCCGTCGTCCCTGATATCCAGTTTCCAGGGAATGGCCGCAGCAGGTCTTCGAGTTTACCGGGTAAACTCCCTGTGTTGTTCTTATACGCTTGAATGGCACTAGACAGCAGCGCCTGCTCTTCTTGTTCTCCCGTCCATTGATATGCCGCTCCTGCCAGCTGATCTCCATCCGGCGGCTGACAATTGCATGTTTTGGAATGGTACGATTGATAGGCTAAGGCGCCGGGTCCGTTATTTTTCAGGGTATAACCTAGCGGAAGCTTGCGGCCCCATATCAACCAGTTCCCCTTTTTTCTCATCTCCAGCACGGCCAGCTTCTTTCTCAGACGTTCTGGATGGGTAAAAGGACCCGGTTCGATCTGCGGATTTCCGCCTCCAAGGCTGCCTTCCTGCGCTGCGGTGAACACAGCCTGAATGTCGGCAGCTGCATGGCGATCGTCCTGATCTGTATTCTGCGGTTTCACTTCGGCTGTTTCTTTTTCAGGCGGATCGCTTATCTGCTCCTTCTCCGCGACCATGCCAAGGCCCGGCGCGTCTACGGAAGGAATCAAGGCAAGCAGCATGAGCAGCATGACGACAAGCGTGCGGCGGATCCGCAGCGCGCGGCGGTCTTTTTCCGCTGCCTGCTGGAGCAGCTTGTTCTCGTATTCCTGCCATATATCGGACGGCATTTTGCTCGTTTCAAACGCCTCGAACACGCCGCCGGATTGATTGAAGCAGTAGTTCGCTTTGCCGTGCTGCCCGTTTTTTTCGTATTCCTTGCCCAGCAGATACCATCCCATTTTATTATCCGGGTGCATCTGTACGTATTTTTTAAGATAATGAGAGTTTCCCACGGGTTCCTCCATCGCTTAGTTAAATTGAATTAAAGAAAGACAAAGTGTAATCCAGGTAATGCATGCCTAAAATTTGCTTTGGTTCATGTGATATAAATGTTTATTTTCTATATATATCGGCTGAAGGAGCATAAAAAAACATCCTCCATCGGGCCTATCCCGATGCAAGGATGTTTTTATGCCATACTCTATTGTTCGACCGCGACTTTAAAAGGTTCATCCGCGATCTGGATGGAATCGGTCGGACAGCCGTCCGCTGCGTCCTGAAGATCGTCGTACATGTCTTCCGGAATTTCTGTGACGCCCTGGTTGCCGTCCCCGCCGTATACCACTTCCGCGAGCCCTTCCTCGTCATAATCGTATATATCCGGTGCCGTAGCCCCACATGCCCCGCAGGAAATGCATGTATCCTTATCAACCCAGCAGTATTTTGCCATTGTGCTTTTACCCCCTATTGCAAGTAACGAGTATTCATCGGCCCTGAAACGGCCGCAAGTCTAATCGTAACGCATTCCATCCGAATAACCTGTGACAAAAATCACTCAAGGGAGATCCAGCTCCTCTTTATTCACGAAATCCATCTGAAGCGAAGTTCCCCTTACCTTGTGATTGCGCAGCAGCACAGATGGATCATCGCCCAGCATGCCTGCGGTCACGACCGCATTTTCTCCGAATTTGTTGCGAAGCATATCCATGGTCTGGGTCAAGGACTCCTTTTTCGGCTGTTTTTCATATTCGAACAGGTCAAGCTGGATGGCCGACTCGTTCTTCGGCGTCAAACTTTGCAGCGTGATGCCGAGTAGTCTCACCGGCTTCTCCCAGCTCCAATGCTCCGCATACAGGCGGCGCGCCTCATCGTAGATATCGCCCGCGATATCTGTAGGCGTCGTCAAGGCCCGGCTGCGGGTGATCGTCTTCATGTCCGGCGTGCGAATCGTGATCTGTACCCCGCCCGCCACGAGCTCCTGCCGCCGCAGCCTTCTTGCAACCTGGTCGCTGATATTCAGCAGCACCCGGTTCACGTCCTCGCGGGCCTGAATATCGGTCGGAAGCGTCGTCGTATGACCGATGGATTTGTTCTGCTCGCGCTCCTCGAGCACGGGCGAATGATCGATTCCGTTGGCCGCCTGCTTCATCCAGGCTCCAACCACGCCAAAAGCCCGAATCAGCGTCTCCTCTTCCGTCCTCGCCAGTTGCCCGATCGTATAGATCCCGAGCTTTCGCAGCTTCTCGGCTGTCTTTCCGCCGATGCCGAAAAGCTCACCGCACGGCTTCTCCCACAAAATGCGGGGAACATCCCGAATGCGAAGTATCGAAATTCCCCGCGGCTTTTTCATATCCGAGGCCATTTTGGCCAGCAGCTTGTTCGGGGCGATACCGACTGAGCAGGGCAGGGCAAGCTCTTCGCCGATTCTGCGCTGGATCTCCTCGGCGATGGACTGCGGCGTACCGAACTGCCTTGATCCGGTAATGTCGAGATAACATTCGTCAATGGAAGTCGCCTGCATCAACGGCGTATAGGAATAGGCTATTTTCATGAATGCGTTCGAGTACTTGCGGTATAAATGGAAATCGGGCTGAATGATTATCAGGTCCGGGCACAGCTTCAGCGCCCGGTTCACGTGCATGCCGGTGGATATTCCCCGCTGCCTTGCGGCATAAGAGCAGGTTACGATAATGCCTTTGCGCAGCTCGATGCTTCCGGCAACCGCCGTTGGCTTTCCGCTGTATTTCTCCGGCTCTTCCGCCTCATGGACCGAACAGTAGAAAGCATTCATATCCACATGCAAAATGACTCTACCGTTCGGTGGATAATAAGCGTCAACGTCACTCTTCATGAGTCCTTCTCACCTTCACTACTTTCGTTATCTCCAGCATAACGTTCACGGAAAAGGAGGTCAAGAAATCGGCATGCCGGGAAATCCCGGAATTCTTTGTTACATTCCCGCGTAAAAATGCTATAATAATAAACTATAAATAAAAATCGAATTTATAAGACTTCCAAAGGAGGACGCTTCATGTCTAAGTCCATATCCATCTTCGATACAACCCTGCGCGACGGCACCCAAGGCGAAGGAATCAGCTTGTCGGCGGACGATAAGCTCAAAATTGCCAAAAAGCTCGATGATCTTGGTGTTCAATATATTGAAGGTGGGATTCCGGGAAGCAACAGCAAAGACATCGAATTTTTCAAAAGGGTCCAGCAGCTCGGACTCCGCGCCAAAATCACCGCGTTTGGGAGCACGAGACGGAAAGACAGCCATGCGGATCAGGACGCGAACCTGAAACGCATCATCGAATCCGGTGCCCAGGCAGCAACGCTGGTCGGGAAATCCTGGGATTTCCACGTGCACACCGCACTGCAGACGACGCTAGAAGAGAACCTGGCCATGATCTTTGATTCCATCGCTTATTTGAAGCAGCAGGGAATGGAGGTCATTTTTGACGCGGAGCATTTCTTCGACGGGTACAAGAACAACCCCGAATATGCCGTTTCCGTATTGAAAAAAGCCCAGGAAGCCGGCGCGGACTGGCTCGTCATGTGCGACACAAACGGCGGTACGCTGCCTCATGAAATCAGCGGGATCGTGACAACGCTGCATCAAGGGCTGCCGCAGGCGAACCTTGGCATCCATACCCACAACGACTGCGAGCTCGCCGTGGCGAACACGCTGAGCGCGGTACAGGCCGGGGCACGTCAGGTGCAGGGTACCATTAACGGATACGGCGAACGCTGCGGCAACGCCAATCTCTGCTCCATCATTCCCAATCTTCAGCTGAAGCTCGGATACGAGTGCATCGGCGAGGAACGCCTGAAGCAGCTCACGAACACCGCCCGTTACGTCAGCGAAATTGCAAACGTCAACATGCCGGTCAATCAGCCATACGTCGGTAACGCGGCCTTCGCCCATAAAGGCGGCATCCACGTGTCTGCCATTCTTCGCGACTCCCGCACCTACGAGCACATCGTTCCTGAGCTTGTCGGCAACAAGCAGCGGGTCTTGGTATCGGATCTTGCGGGGCAAAGCAACATTGTCTCGAAAGCTCATGAGATGGGCCTGGATTTCGACCAAACGAATGAACACTCCCGCAAAGTCATCGACAAAATCAAGGATCTTGAGCATCAAGGCTATACGTTCGAAGCGGCAGACGCTTCCCTGGAGCTCCTGCTCCGCGAAGCCGGCGAGGACATGAAGGAGCTGTTTACCTTCGAATCCTTTAAAATGCTCGTGGAGAAAACCGCCGGGCGGCCGGTCGTCTCGGAGGCTTTCGTGAAGCTGAACGTAGCCGGCAACAATGTATACACGGCAGCCGAGGGCAACGGACCGGTCAACGCGCTTGATAATGCGCTGCGGAAGGCCCTTGTTCAATATTTTCCGGCGATCAAGGAAATGCATCTGTCCGACTATAAGGTCCGCGTCCTGGACGAGAAGGATGCGACAGCAGCCAAAGTTCGGGTGCTGATCGAATCCCGGGACATCAACAACTCGTGGAATACCGTCGGCGTATCGGGCAATGTCATCGAAGCGAGCTGGGAAGCCCTGGTTGACAGTATGCGGTACGCGCTGCTTGGACAAATCCTCCACAGCGAGAACGACCCGGACGGGACTTCCGAAGAGAAGCGCGGCCTCGTTAATCACTAATATGCGAATCCACGCAAAAACCCCGATGTCCGTGCTGGACGTCGGGGTTTTGACTTGAAAGGTCAGGACTTGACCAGATGCTTTATTTTCTTCTCCAGATCCTTTGGAGGCAGAATGCCGAGCACGACCTCCTGCACGACCCCGCGCTTGTCGATCAGCACGTTGGTCGGGAAGGCGATTCCTTTATACTGCGTCTCGTAGATATCGGCCTTCAAATCAAGCATCACCGGAAATTTCACGCTATATTTTTCGATGAACTTTTGGGCATTCTTTGTATTATCGTATTTGGTCACATTGACGCCGTAAATATTCAAGCTATCCTTGTATTTCTCGGCAAGCGCGTTGAGCTCGGGCGCCTCCTGCTGGCACGGACTGCACCACGACGCCCAGAAATTGAGCAAAATCGCCTTGTCCTGCTGTCCTCCGACATGATACTCTTTTCCGTCCAGCCCTTGCGACGTAAACGCCGGAGCGAGCAGCCCGGCCTTGGGTCCCGTTTCGGTCGGCATCGGTTTTTCTTGCTGGAATACCGACTGAATGCCGGGACCCGCATTTTGATAAATCGCGATGCCGATGAGCACGATGACGCCAAGAAGTATATATAGATTACGCTTCATGGTTGTCTTCGTTCCTTTTCATCAAAGATTCTATGAACTATTGTACCCTCTTTTCACCGTAACTTACAAATGGTTTGCAGGAAATTTGCGCAATGCGCCAAACCGTCCTGAAATAAACAAAAAAATGCCCCTGCTTCATAGCAGAGGCCATACGAGAGGGGAGAACTACGGTTGACAGAGCCCCGTGGAACCCAGCAAGAAATTTGGCTCAGCGCCTCGTGCGGAAGGCAAATAGCCGAGCACCTGTTTCTCCGGTTGCCACATGAAGCCTGCGGTGTATTGCGGGGTAAAGCTGCAGCGGGCGGCATGCGGATCGATACCTTCATTCCGATGCGCAACGTAGCGCCTGACCCGCTGCACCGTTTCACTCTACACCCAGAGGATTGGACGAAAGAATGCTTGCGGGGTGAAGGACTGATCGGCCTGTTTCATTCGCATCCTCACTCGGAGCCGGTCCCTTCGGAAGAGGATGTGCTGCAGCTGCCCTTATTCGCCGATATGCTCAGCGTGTATCTGGTCGGCAGCCCTTGTGACAACGATGGAACAATTTCTCTTAACGGTTATATGATTCACAGGGAGACGGATGCCGGTTATTCGCTTCGTCCCTGCCCCATCAGGCATGGCTGAGACAGGCATACAGATCGCCGAGCGTCTCGGCCTTTTTGCTGTCTGCAATATCCTTCAAATAGGAAGCCCATAGCTTCGCGGTCATTTTCGCGTCTTCCAGCGCATGATGCCTGCCTTCAATCGGAATGCCTCTACCCGACAACAGCGCGTCCAGCGCATAGCTTTGACGGTAAGGCTCCAGCCAGCGCGCAATCATCATCGTATCAATGACCCGGTGGCCCAGATTGACCTTGGACGTTTTCCAAAGTGCCGCATTCAGAAAAGACTTGTCATGAGCGCTCGCGTGAGCCACCAGCACCCGGTCACCGACAAAATTCATAAAATCATGCAGGCCGTCAATCAGCGGTGGCGCCTCGTCGATCATCGGCTGCGTAATCCCGGTAAGCTCCGTAATGTGGCTGGGGACCGGCCGCTTGGCCTGAACCAGCGTGTAAAACTGCTCCCCCTCCATGATGCTGTCTCCTTCTGCCTTAAGGGCTCCAATCGACAAGATTTCATCACCCTGTTGAACATGGAAGCCGGTCGTTTCGAGATCGAAAATGACGGTTTTAAGCTTATGCAGAGGAGTATGAAGCATTTCCGGCCGGCGCTGTTCCCTCATTAAAGACCGAATGAAGGCCATCTGCTGGGCTGAAGTGCCTCCCATAACGGAAGCGATGGCTGACGGTACCCCGCCTTGGCGAAGCATGCTCCAGAAACCGCCGTTTCCGCGTTCCGGCGTCTTCATGCTTTTCTCCTCTCCGCAAAACGAAGCCTCCGCTGCAGCGCCCGGTGTATGCGTCTGACCGTTGTCAGACTGTCACGAAGCTTATAAAGCAGCGTCTTTTTCTTGAGCTCCGCTTGCGGCAGATATCCGCTGCTGGAATAAACTCCGTTAATGAGGGTAAAAGAAGCAGCGGCGCGAAGCGACAAGGCTGTCAGAAAAGCCCGCTGACAGTTTTCAAACAGCATGTTCCCGCCATCAAGCAGCGTCAGCCTCTCCAGGCGCTTCAAGGTAGAGGTCTCTCCGATCCCCTCCTGTAAAGCCATGTACCGGATACTGTTCACCAATGGGATGTATACCCCGTATTTAACGTCAAAATCCCCTGCATGCTCTCCGAATCGTTCCGTCACCACCTGCCCGAGCACGTTCAGCGTCGCTTTATGCCTGACGGTATTTCTCAGGATCGCTGTCGCCATATCGGGAGAATCGTTCATGTTCTGCGCGAAGCATTGCTTCCACTCGGCAGCTAACCTTAGCTCTCCATAAATGAATCGCATATCCGAAGCAATCATCAGGCTGCGGACAGGCTCCCAGCTGAAGTCCTGGTGCCAGCGCTCGATCTGCCGCTTCCACTCATCGAGCGTCTTGCGCCACAGCGTCTCGGAACACATCACTTTGCCCTTGCATTTTTCGTAACCCAAAAATTCCAGCAAATTGGACAAATGGCGTCCATATGCGTGAAAGTACATTTCTTTGTCTTCATGCGGCTGGTCGCTGAGGATCAGCCCATTATCCTGATCGCTCCACAGCGTGGATTCTCTGCGCCCGGAGCTTCCAAATACGACGAATGCATAGGGCACAGGGGGCGGACCATAACCCGCCGCCTCCAGTTCAAGCTCGCACACCTCTGCCGCCCTCTTCATCACCTCGTCATGCATATCGTTCACAAGCACCGTCCATGCTGCAATCGGTAATAGACTATACAGATGCTCCAGCTGTGATTGGCATTCCAGCCTTCTTTCCTTTAAATGCTCACGCGAAGCAGCATATCGGATGCTCTCAATGTCCGGTTCGCTCTCGGCATTCCTGATCGGCTCCATCGCCGCACCTCCCTGCCATACCGCCGCCATAGCGTCGTATCACCCGAGTATTATGGAATCATACAGCAGTGACCTTCTTCCTTAATTAAAGGCCTCTCCGGTTCCCGCCACCGGCTTCACCGCAGTGAGCTCGGGTGCAGGCTTAGCGGCCGCTGCGTCAGCGATCAGCTTCATTTGCTCCGGATAACCGTAAGAACCATGTTCGCTGATATCCAGGCCCATCATTTCCTCTTCTTCCGAAACGCGGATACCCATCGTGGCTTTCATGATGCCGATGATGATGAATGAAACGACCAGCACGAATACGAACGCCCCGAGAACGCCCAGCAGCTGAACCCCAAGCTGCTCCAATCCGCCTCCGTAGAAAAGGCCCGGTTTACCTATGCCCGTTGTTTCTACCAGCTTAGGCGTCGCAAACAGCCCCGTGGAGATCGCCCCCCAGATCCCGGCAATGCCGTGTACGGAAAAAGCATAGATTGGATCGTCGATACCGGCTCTTTCAAACCACTGCGCTGTAAAAAAGGTCACGATCCCGGCCACGGCACCGATGACGACAGCAGCCCAGGCGTCCACAAAGGCGCAGGAGCCTGTGATGGCAACGAGCGCAGCCAATACCCCGTTCAGCATGCTTGGAATGTCCGCCTTGCCGAATACCGCCCACGAAATGAGCAGCGCGGCGACAGCTCCGGCAGCAACCGCTATGTTGGTCGTCAGTGCAACGTAACCGAAGAAACCGTCCATCATTGCCGACAAGGTACTGCCTGGATTGAATCCGAACCAACCGATCCAGAGAATGAATACGCCCAGAACGGACAAAACCTGATTATGGCCCGGAATGCTATTCGGTTTGCCGTCCTTATTGTATTTGCCAAGACGCGGTTTCAACATATAGGTGATGACCAGCGCAGCCGTAGCTCCTGTGAGATGGACGACCGTGGAACCCGCAAAGTCCTGCATCCCGAGTTGGCCAAGCCAGCCTCCGCCCCATACCCAGTGCGCAATGACCGGATAAATGACGAGCATGAACAAAGCTCCGAAAACAATATATACGCTCAGCTTGGCGCGTTCGGCCATACCGCCGCAGGCAATCGCGAGTGAAACCGCCGCGAAGGAAAGCTGGAACAAAAATTTGACGGATAGGGAAACATCGGATGCTGACAGCGCATCAAAGGATTTGGCCATTGAATCGCCCGTCATGAAAAATCCGGTGGTTCCGAAAAGACTGTTGCCATTACCGAACCCGAGCCCAAAACCGAAAGCCCAGAACACGATAATGGAGATACCCAGCGTCAATACCGTCTTACCAGCAATATGACCTGCATTTTTCATGCGTACCGAGCCCGCCTCGAGTAAAGCAAAACCCGCTTGCATAAAGAACACGAGCATAGCTGCCATGAAAACAAAAAAGGTATTGAGTCCCGCTTGCAATTGAACCGTAGTCGGCCCGTCATCCGCAAATACCGTAGCCGGAAAAGCCATCAAAGCAAGAAATGCCAATGCACCGCCAAACCACTTTCTTTTCATACTCCCCACTCCTCTTTAATGTTATGTTTTATAACATGAAACGAAATTATTAATCACATTATAAGCAGAAAGGGGTAAAATTGACAAGATGTTTTTATAAAAATACCAATATGTAATTATACATAACATTTATTGTAATATTTAAAAGTGTGACGTTTGACTGTATGGTTAACTTTCATGTATCATATTTTCATAAATCTTATATTAAAATGAGTTAGGCTATAATCGTTTCATTTACTTTTGAAGAGGTGATTTTAGATGGGGATATAAAGCTGTACCGTATCGGAGAATTGGCTAAAACTGCTGGCGTAAGCGAGCGTACAATCGATTATTATACAAAACTGGGACTCATCTCCCCTGAACAGCGCACTCTTAAAAATTATCGTTTGTACAGCCATGAAACCTTGCTCCGCCTTCAACGTATTAATGATTTGAAACAAGAGAAATATACTCTGGAAGAGATCCGGCAGACGCTGGAGAAGTGGGACGCTGCGCCTGAGATCCATCAGGTAACCGATAAGCTGTCCTATCTGGAGCTTCATATGCAGCAGCTGGAACGTGAGGTCAAGGAGCTGAGCCCTATGCTGAAGAAGATGAAGCCCGGGCAAGCCCGCCACCTGATGCTGAACTTGCTTCCCCAGGGAGCTGCATGCATCGAAGCCATCAGACTCTTCCTTGAGCAGGGACCGACGCTTTAGCTACAGCATTACAGGTATCATTTTATGAACAAGCAGGAGGGTGTAACATGGGAATGTATATTTTAATCATTATCGCGTTCGGATTTTCCTTGTGGGCTCAATTCCGCGTAAAAGGAACATTCAATAAATGGTCCGAGGTACCGGCAACCAGCGGTATGACCGGTTACGAAGCCGCGCGTCACATGCTGGACAGCAACGGTCTGCAGGATATTCCGATCGAGCCGGTACGGGGTGCATTGTCTGACCACTACGATCCGATTCACCGCGTCGTACGTTTATCCGAACCGGTATACTATGAAAGCTCCATCTCGGCCATATCGGTGGCCTGCCATGAGATTGGGCATGCGATTCAGCATAAGCAGCATTATCCGATGTTGGTGCTCCGTCACCGTATCTTCCCGATCGTCAACTTCGCATCCGGGATCGCGCCGCTGCTCATCATCGCCGGATTTTTGTTCCAATGGATGGGACTGCTCGGCATCGGCATCATCTTTTTCTCGGTTGCCGTGGCCTTTCAGCTGATCACCCTCCCCGTCGAATTTAATGCCAGCAACCGCGCACGCGACATTATGGTGTCGGAAGGCTATATATCGAATGACGAGGAACGAGGCGTCGCCAAGGTATTGAACGCAGCTGCCCTAACTTATGTAGCCGCTGCGCTGATCTCCGTATTGGAGCTGCTCCGCTATATCATGATTTTTACGAACAGCAACCGCGACTAAGATAATAAAAACACCCTGATCGGTTAGGAACCGACCGGGGTGTTTTTTTGATTTCCGTTTTGCTGCTGCAGTCCGAAGTAGCTGAGGAGAAAGGAGCGGAACGCCTGCGCGACACGCGGGAGCTTATCATCGGAACGGTGGATGAGACCGATGGTGCGTGTCACCTTCGGTTCCGATATCCTCACCCTCGCAGGCTGCAGGGGGTTGGTCTGGAACAATGCCATCTCCGGCAGTATGCTGACACCCATTCCGGCAGCAACAAGGCCGCGGATCGTATCCGTCTCCTCTCCTTCAAAAGCGATTTTAGGCGTAAAGCCGGCTTCGAGGCAAGCATGCCATACAATCGGCCGCAGGGAATACCCTTTGCTGAACAGAACGAATTTGTCCTCCTTCAGCTGATTCAGGGTAATGCTCTCTTCCCCGGCAAGCGGATGATTCGGAGGCAGAATCGCAAAAAGCTCTTCTGTCAGCATAATTTCGCCCTCCACCTGCTCATGCTTTTCAGGAAACGGTGATATAAAAGCCAAATCGACCTCTGCGGAGATCACGTCCCGGATTAACGAAGGGAACATGCCTTGCTTGAATCTGAATTTCACGTTCGGATACCGCCGCTTGAACTCCGCAACGACAGACGGAATGAGATGGATACCCAAACTGTGCGGAAAACCAATCCGTATTTCTCCCTGCTCCGGGTCCAAAAATTCATGAACCTCTAAGACAGCCTTATCCAGATCCTTCAGAATGCTGTCCACCCGTTTACAAAACAATTGTCCTACTGGCGTGAGCTGCAGGTTTCTGCCCTTTTGCATAAACAATTGGACTCCCAGTTCTTCCTCCAGCTGATGAATCTGGCGGCTAACCGCCGACTGGGCCACATGCAGCTCCTCCGCCGCCTGGGTGACATGCTCTTTCTGCGCTACCTTCAAAAAATACTGCAACTGTCTTAATTCCACCTGTTACTCGCTCCATTCTGCTTTTACGGGAGTCCGCTAGCTCGACCGTTTCACCCGTTTCTTCACAATTCTCGCCATTAAACCGTAAATAAAAAATCCGCCGACCAAACCGCCCAAATGAGCCATCCAGTTAATATTCGCTCCCGGACTGATCAATGAAAATACAATGCCGATCACCAGCAGAGCGTAGACCGTCTTCCGGGAGGATTCGTCCATCCAGTTACGCTGCAGCAGGGCAATGTACAGAAACGCCCCGTAGACGCCGTAGATCGCTCCTGAAGCCCCAATCGTGAGCAGCGTGTCTCCAATCCGGTTGTAATGCGCCACGGACAGAATGTTGCCGATGACACCGCTCAGCAGATAGAGCAACGCATATCTCCAAGCCCCAAGGAGCCGCTCCAGCGGCGGAGCAAACACCAGAATCGAGAAATTGTTGAATAGAAGATGCGAAAAGCCTCCATGCAGAAATATCGACGTGATATATCTCCACCACTCGTTGTAGCCTTCCACATTGGTCAAAGCGCCAAACTTAATGAGCGTCTCATTATTTCCGGCGCCCCCATTAAACACCAATACCAGAAACATAATGATGTTGGCGACAAATAAGATCGTCGTAATGGGATAGTATTTCAAATAACTTTTCCAGTTTTCGTAACGAACGAATAACATGCTACACTTCCTTTGCTTCGGGCAAGTAGGATATTGCCAATCTTGACGGATCCGCTCACCCTTTGATTGCACAAGCCTCTAAGTAACCCAAGCAAACTGATTGGACAATGCCATTTTAAAAAGATTATAATGATTCTTGGCACGATTCACCAATTCCACATATTCGAAAGGAGAATCATTATGGCACAAGAACGTACAGGCGTTGCCACTTTCAAAGGCAACCCGCTTACATTGGTAGGACCCGAACTCAAAGCAGGAGACCAGGCCCCGGATTTTACCGTCAGCAAAAATCTCGTTGAGCAAGCAACCCTTCAGGATTATGCAGGCAAAATCAAATTGATCAGCGTTGTCCCTTCGCTTGACACTGGCGTATGCGATGCGCAGACTCGCCGCTTCAACGAAGAGGCTGGCGCGCTCGGAGACGACGTGATCGTCCTGACGATCAGCGCAGATCTGCCCTTCGCTCAAGCTCGCTGGTGCGGCGCTGCCGGCGTGGACCGCGTCGTCACCCTTTCGGATCATAAGGATATGTCCTTCGGACAAGCATATGGCGTTCACATCAAGGAATTCCGCCTTGATATGCGTTCCATCTTTGTTGTCGATAAGAACGACAAGATCACCTACGTCGAATATCTGCCTGAAATGACAGAGCATCCGAACTACGAAAAAGCGGTGGCCGCTGTAAAGGAACTGCTCTAAAGCAGCTGATCCTTTTATATAGTATATGCCGTCAAACCGTTTGATCAAAATAAAACAAAAGTTTTTATCGGGGATCTCTCGGTTACTCTTACAAAGTTTTCCGATCCCTAAAAAAAGCGGGAGAAAGAGCCTTGTCCTTTCTCTCGCTTTTCCATTCTTATTATGGATTCGTTTTGTATTTAGCCAGTTTCTTGTCGAGCGCCGCAAACAGATTCAGAATAATGCGGTAGTTAGCCCCCAGATCGCCCATCGAGCCTCTCGAAGCGGAATACATGTCAACTGCGCTGCGTACAGGTCCCACGGACAGTACAGACACCGTGATATCCACCGTGCGTCCCATTGAAGTTCTTTTCTCCAGCGTAATTTCACCGACGGAAGGAACCTCATGAAGAACCTTATAACCCGGAATCTTCTTTAGTGTCGAGGATATTTCCTCCCATGCCTTGTCTCTCGATAAATTGTAATAGCGCGTCTTCATCTTAGGATCCTTCGCCCGGTCGCTTGTACCCTCCTGGCTTCGGACGACTCCCACTAGAACTCTCTTTAACGACAAGACCTTTCCCCCTTTGTAGTAAGCATCATCAATACTTAACAGTGTATCATTGTTAGGGTCAGAACAAAAGACTTACTATCATAAATTGAATGAAAGAAAGGGAAAGCACTTCTCCATTTTTCAGATGAAATCAAGAAGGAGCATCGTTAAAACTTCGGTTCCTTTTAAGAAGGGTTAAATATCCTTATACAGGCAAAAAAACACCCCTGTTTCGGAAATAATTCCGCAAACGGAGTGTTTGTAATAGTTCAAAATAAAAACCCGCCTATGCCGTCCGGTTAAATTGTCTTCTGAACCTGCTTGAGCAGGTGGGTGACCTCGGATGCGGGTTTGAAGTCCCCATGTCATATAGACAGGGCTTTTCAGCTGCGCTTCGTAATGATCTCCCTAGACATTATCATTGGTTCAAAACAACGATTAACCGTGGCGAACATCGCAGGATGTAGTCTTATTATAGACCCATTTCAACAGAATGTAAATGTTGATGGCGAAACTTCTGGAAGGTATCGAATATACGAGTTTAATGAATGACGTCTTAGCTTTTTTTAACCGATTCCTTATCTAGCGAAACATCATCATCCGAAACAGTACGATCCGCAAAGTCCTCCTCGTCCGAATTCCCTTCGAGCTCAGCCGCCTCCTGTTCTTCCAGCTCTTTCTGCTTGATCCGTTCAGCCTGATCCTGCATTTTGGTGAACGTCGCGTAGAAATTGAAGAATGCCCAGTAGGCAATCAGGCTTCCCCCGAAGAAAAAGATAATCGCCGGGTATTTGGCACCGATAAACAGAACAACCGCACTTCCGACAACGGTCGTAATGACGCGCAGCGGACGAATGATGGTAATCAGTACCGCGTTCTTGAGAACCTGAAGAATCCCCATATGATAATGCACGATCATGGAAAAGAAATTGAACAGCGAAACGAACAGCACGATCAGCAAAATCAGCATGACGATACCGACGATCTGCAAATTGCTGAATTGCGTCATATAAACGGTATAGTCGACCAGCATGATGACCAGCAGAAGCACATAGAAAATGCCGCCGATCATGCTTTGCTTATAATTTTCCTTATAGGATCTGAAGAACATGCTGAAAATCTTGACGTCCGGATCCCCCATCACCCATTTACGGACAACCGCGAACAATGCGGCTGTAGCCGGAAACAATGTAAACGGTGCCACAATACCCATGGCCCAATTCATTTGAAGTGACTCGTTCGCACCGGTTACCAGCAATTTGGTCACCAAGAAAAAGAAAAACGGCGACGAACACAACAGCCACAGGATGTTGCTGTAAGCAAAGCGCGTAATCCATTCTGTAATTTTGTAAATACCGCCCATTGCACCTTTAAATTCCAAGAAAAAGCCTCCTCCTCCACTATCTATGCCTGTACTAATAATATACCGCATATTAGCCTACTATTGCCAGCGCCTAATTTCCGGGAACTGGGTCATGGTCTATACCAGCGGGCACAATGCCACATAATATACACCGTAACCCAAAGGAAACAAACACTTAAGGAGGTAATTCTCAATGTCTAACGTTGGCGGATACGGATACGGTTATGGTGCTGGTATGGGGTTGTGGGGTTCCACGGGAGCAATTCTGGTGCTGTTCATCCTGCTGGTCATCATCACCCGCGCATTCATTTACTAATCCCTTCTCTTAGTTCATTCGGATGAATCATCGTCATTCACGGAGTGGTTCATCAACATTGAAAAACTCATGATATCGGGCTGCAGGCTCTGGAAGGCCTCCGATATCTAAAAAAGACGAAGTGTGCAAGTGCACACTTCGTCTCTTTATATTTCGTACTTATTAATTACTTATTTATTATAGGAATCGTCACGCTTGGATGGACGTCTTCCTTCACTGTTGTTCGTGCGCGGTTTGCGGTCTCCGCCGTAGGAGGAGTCGCTGCGTCCGCCGCTGCCGCCGCGGTTGTACCCGCCGCGTCCGTCGCGGTCACGGTTATATCCGCCTCCACTGCGGCTGCCGCCGCCGTTGCCGCCGCGGAATCCGCCGTAGTTGCCGGAAGGCTTACGGCCATTGCGCAGGTCTGGCTTGCCGTTGTTATAACGACGTTTAACGCGGATCGGATCCTCTGGAGTCAGTTGGATGTCAGAATCACGTTTCTCCCCTGTGAGCATCTTCATTGCAGCAGAGAGAAGCTGTACGGAATCGTACTGTTCCAGAAGCTGAATCGCAAGACCTTTATATTCGTTAAGTTCCCCGGATTCAATCGTCTCCATCAGGCGTTCAGCAATAATACGCTGTTTTCCTTCAATTGCCTCTGCAAGGGTAGGAAGCGGTTTGCGGGTAATCCGGTGACGCGTCACGCGTTCAATCAGGTGCAAGTGATCGATCTCGCGTGGTGTAACGAAGGACCAAGCAGTTCCTTCCTTGCCTGCACGGCCGGTACGGCCGATTCGGTGTACGTAGCTCTCCGGATCCTGCGGAAGGTCGAAGTTCACGACATGGGTTACACCGGAAACGTCGAGTCCGCGTGCGGCAACGTCTGTCGCCACGAGCACGTCAATACTGCCGTCGCGGAATTTGCGCATAACGGTATCACGCTGGTTCTGCGACAGGTCCCCGTGGAGGCCGTCTGCGGAATATCCGCGTTTTTGCAAAGCCTCGGACAGTTCGTCGACACGGCGCTTGGTGCGTCCGAATACGATCGCAAGCTCTGGAGACTCCATATCGATCAAGCGGCAAAGCGCTTCGAATTTCTGGCGTTCAGGCACTTCGATATAAGCTTGGTCAATCAAAGGTGCGCTGACTTGTTTAGGCACAACCGATACGTGTTCAGGATTTTTCAAAAATTGCTGAGCCAGTTTTTGAATGTTTGGCGGCATTGTTGCGGAGAATAACATGGTTTGGCGCTCTTCCGGTACAAGCTTCAGGATGGATTGAATATCTTCCATGAAGCCCATGTCGAGCATTTCGTCGGCTTCGTCCAGAATAACCGTTTCGACATCATCCAGACGGATGGTTTTGCGGTTGATGTGGTCAAGCAAGCGGCCTGGCGTACCAATAATGATTTGCGGCTTCTTCTTCAGGGCGCGAATCTGGCGTCCGATATCTTGACCGCCGTAAATTGGAAGCGATCCGATGCCTTTAAAGCGAGTCAGCTTTCCGATCTCTTCGGCAACCTGGATGGCAAGCTCGCGGGTCGGAGTCATAATGAGTGCTACGATTTTGTCGGTGTCTTTGGAAATCTTGTTGATCAGCGGGATGCCGAAAGCGGCAGTCTTACCCGTACCGGTCTGAGCTTGACCGATCATGTCGCGTCCCGACATAGCAATCGGAATCGACTGTGCCTGGATCGGTGTAGCTTCCTCGAATCCAAGCTCTGTAATGGCCTGAAGAACCTTTGGTTCAAGACCTAATTCTGCGAAATTTTTCAAAATATTCATACTCCTTCTATATAGTGGACATTCCACAATCTTGTCTGTATTCTTAAGTAGCGGTAAACATATATAGGTTAGCCATTCTTCAAAAAATATTGCATGGCTTATATTCTCTATAGCGTTTATCCAGGGCAAAAACAGCCTACAGATTTTAGTAAACGGTAATTTTTCTCCTGAAACAATGTTAGAATAATACTATTGTACAAGCCTACTCAAGAACATCCAATCCATTATATCACAAAATAAATTGTAAACACCAGCGGCTTGAAAACAAACGTTCATTTTCTTTTCACTTTACAAAACAACTAACGAACAGAGGTGTAGTACTTTGCGGCTCGGAAACATATGGAAGTATCTTGTAGTCATCTTGGGCGCCGCATTAATCGCCTGTGGATTCAATTTGTTTCTGGTTCCCCAGCAACTCCTGAGCGGCGGCGTATCGGGCTTGTCCATGCTCGTCAATTATTTTACTCCCGTGGATCTCAGCATACTGTATTTCGTCTTTAATGTGCCGATCCTCGTGGCAGGCTGGTTCATGCTGGGCAAAAGATTCATCGTGCTCAGCATCGTGTCCGTCGTGGCCACTACCTGGTTCATCGCTCTCGTGCCCGTCACTCCGCTCGCTTCCGATACACTTCTTGCGGCCGTATTTGGAGGCGTGCTCGTCGGTATCGGGGCAGGCATTTCATTCCGGGCCGGCGGATCTTCCGGAGGATTCGATATTGTCGGCTCCATCGTGACCCGATACCGGGATTTTCCGGTCGGGAACGTGCTCGTGGCAATGAACGGTCTGGTCATATTGGCCGCAGGCTATCTCCAGAGCAACTGGAACCTTGCACTGGCTTCCATGGTATCGATTTTCGTGACAGGCAAGGTGGTCGACATGATTCATGTCAGCCACTTTAAGGTTACGGTATACATTATTACCAACGAGACCGAAGCCCTTTTGACCCAGCTGCTGGTGCGCCCGCGCGGCGTGACCAAAATCAAGACGGAAGGCGCATTTTCCCATGAAGCCAAAGACATGCTCATGACGGTAACCACGAGATACGAGCTGCAGGAGCTGAAAAGGATCATCAAACAGACCGATCCGAAGGCCTTCGTCAATATTGTGGAGACCGTCGGCGTTATGGGTTCCTTCCGCAGAAGCTGATTTTCAGGTACCGCGGTGTAAAAATTACGTGTTTTGTGGTATATTAAAGGTGCGCGGTTCCTGCATAAGTTCCATGAGATTAGGCTTGATCCGAATTTTCCAAAGCACTTAAACGCTTTTCCGATTCTCCTTGGCTTTAGAGCATCAGGGCTTAAAGAATCTAGAGAGGAAAGGGTGATTTTTGTGGAAGTGGAAACGGTAAAGTTATCCCAAATCGTCATGAAATGGTTCCCGGATATGATGCCTTTCTTGAAGCAAAATGAACTGAATTCGCTCATTGTGCTGCGAGACGGACTCGGTATTCTGGAACAGGATGATGCTATGGAGATTATCCAGTACAGTATCTGTGAACATCAAAGCTCTGCGCTCCTTCAGTAAGCTAATTTTCCCAAGCAATAAGATTGATCATGCCGTTCGTCTTTTCAGTCCCTGATTCATACTGAAAAGCGGCGGCTTTTTTGTTTTTGGCCTGGATCTGCAAAAATGTAAAAATGTTGCCAATCCCTTGCCGGGCACGTAATTACTCGCCGTAAGGGCAAAGCTAAGGCACACCGGAAAGTTTAAGAAATCCGCGAGCCGTTTAAGAAAACATGGGGCTTGCCTGAATTCGCAAAATTCCGCCAAATTGTTACAAACCTGTTGTTTTTAAGCGCATTTGTTCTTATATAATCTTAATGTGAACGCTAACAAGGGAGAGAATTGTTTATGAACATCATCTGGGCTCTGCTGATGATTTTGGGCAGCAGCGCGACTCATCATCCGCAGAACGACAATCAACAAGTTGCAAAAATCATCGAGTCTTCCATCAACTCAGCCATCATCGCTTCTCAGCAAAAGGACGTTGCGGTGAGCGCGGACAATCCGCCCGCCAAAATCGACCCGCAAGTGACCGCTCCCAAGGTAAAAGGTGTTTACGTGACAGCCTACAGCGCCGGAGGCTCCCGAATGACCCAGCTTCTTGATCTGGTGGACAAGACGGACCTGAATGCAATGGTCATCGACATTAAGGATGACGCCGGATACATAACCTACAAGACGGACAACCCTGATCTGATCAAAAAGGGAAATCCGCAGCCGTTTATCCGTGACATCAACGGACTCATGGACAGGCTGAAAAAACATAATGTATATCCGATTGCTCGCGTCGTCGTATTTAAAGATACGGTTCTTGCCAAGAAACGTCCTGATCTATCCTTTGTTAACAGTGACGGAACCGTATGGAAAAACGGCAAAGGCGACAGCTTCGTCAATCCGTTCAGCAAGGAAGTATGGGATTACAACGTGGAGATCGCCAAGGAAGCAGCCAAGCTCGGATTCAAGGAAATCCAGTTTGACTATGTCCGGTTCCCTGAAGGATTCGAGAAGCGTGCCGAGTCGTTGAAATACATCAAGAACGGCAAGTCCCGCGTAGATGCCGTTGCGGAATTTGTGCAGTACGCCCGTAAGCAGCTCGCTCCTTTGGGCGTCCGCGTCTCGGTTGACATTTTCGGCTATGCCGCTTCGGTTCCGGCGGCTGAAGGCATCGGCCAGGACTTCAACAAAATTTCCGAGAATGTCGACGTCATCAGCCCCATGGTTTATCCAAGTCATTATACGACAGGCTGGTTTGGAGCCAAGGACCCCGACAAGGAGCCTTACAAAACAATTAAGGGTTCGATGACGGATACCTTCAAAAAGCTCGATCCTCTCAAGGAGCAAAAACCGATCGTTCGTCCCTGGATTCAGGATTTCACCGCCAGTTGGCTTGGCAGCGGGCATTACGTCAAGTACGGCAAGACTCAGGTTGAGGAGCAAATCCGTGCCTTGAAGGATATGAAAATCGACGAGTATCTGCTGTGGAACGCGACAAACCGCTATTCCCAAGGCGTGAATTACAAATAATACGAATCGCTATGAATCACCTCATGAAACCCGGCTGAACAAGCCGGGTTTTCTCATGGGCGTTTGATACGTCCGCTTTATGCTGTTTTCCACGGCTCTCGGTTGTTTCATGATTGCCCTGTTCAAACCGCATCTTATGCTCTAGAATAGACTACTGTCATCTCGATGTCAGAATTCAATTACAGTGAGGCCTGCTTGCAATGAAACCAACTTTGACCATTCAACAAAAATCCAAACAGTTTCTCGTTATATTGCTTCCGATCCTCATTACTCAGATTGCCTTGTCAGCCATCACCTTCTTCGATACGAATATGTCCGGCAAAGCGAGCTCTACCGATTTGGCTGGCGTTGCCATCGGCTCAAGCCTATGGATTCCACTCCAAACCGGGCTGAGCGGTATCCTGATGGGCATGACGCCGATCGTATCCCATTTGGTGGGCGGCGGGCAAGCCAAAAAAGTCGCTTACCATGTGATGCAGGGCATCTGGCTCGCTCTTCTGCTCGCACTTGCCATTCTGGCATTAGGAAGCCTGCTGCTGCCGACGATTCTGGATGCGATGAATCTGGACAACGATGTGCGGAGGATCGCGTTCCGATTTTTGAGCTTTTTGTCCATCGGTATCATACCCATGTTCGGATATACGGTGATTCGCAGCTATATCGATGCGCTCGGCCAAACCCGGATATCGATGCTGGTTACACTGATTTCGCTCCCTATTAACGTGTTCCTGAATTACCTGCTCATTTTCGGTAACTGGGGCTTCCCGCGTCTTGGCGGGGCGGGTGCCGGAATTGCCTCAGCCATCACGTATTGGTGCGTGTTTATCATTGCCGTCATTTTTGTCACCCGTCTTAAGCCTTTCACTTCCTTCGGCATTTTCCGCACCTTTCACGGCATTTCCTTAAAAGCTTGGAAGGAACTGCTGAAAATCGGGGTACCTATCGGATTTTCGATTTTCTTCGAGACGGCGGTGTTTGCGGGCGTAACGTTGCTCATGAGCCGCTTTGACACAATGACGATCGCCGCCCACCAGGCTGCCATGAATTTTGCCACGACGCTGTACATGATCCCGCTGAGCATTAGCATGTCGCTTACGATCCTGGTCGGCTTCGAGAAAGGCTCCGGCCGGTTGAAGGACGCACGCCAGTACAGCATGCTTGGAATCGCCTCAGCGGTCGCTCTATCGCTTCTGACGGCAGTTGTGCTGCTTGTGGCTGGCAAGTATGTTGCTGGTCTGTATTCCGACGAAGCCAACGTGATCGCGTTGACACAGCATTTTCTGATATATGCCATCTTCTTTCAGATTTCCGATGCCATCGCCACGCCGGTTCAAGGGGCACTTCGAGGGTACAAGGACGTCAATCCTGCATTTATCATTACATTCATTTCGTATTGGGTCATCGGACTCCCCGTCGGATACGTGCTTGCCACCTTCACGTCGCTTGGCGCCTACGGCTTCTGGATCGGCCTGATCACCGGACTTGCAGCCGGTGCCTCCCTTCTGCTCTGGAGGCTCATCACAGTCCAACAGAACCATCAGAAGGCTTCTGGCTCTGCCGCATAAAACATGAAAAAAGACCTTGCAGAAGTGCTCTGCAAGGTCTTTTGATCGAAATCATGAGGCACCGGATTATTGCGAAAGCCGGGATGCCAATTCGTATAATTCCATGTTGAATTCTTTCTTGCTATTCACAACCTTATCGATGTCCGTCAGCACAAGCTCGCCTTTGATAATGCCGCAGGCTTTATCGGATTCTCCCTCAATCAGCTTGCGTACGGCGAAATCGCCGAGGCGGCTGGCCAGGTTCCGGTCGGCAGGTGTCGGCGTGCCGCCACGCTGGATGTGTCCCAGTACCGTTACACGCGGCTCCAGGGTCGGGCAGCGGTCGGTAAGCGCTTTGGCTACATCTTCACCACTGCCGACGCCTTCAGCGACGATGACAATGCTGTGGCGCTTGCCAAGTGCAAAGTTTTGTTTCATACGCTCCGTGATCTCATCCATGTCATGAGGCACTTCCGGAACGAGTATCGTTTCGGCACCTGAAGCCAGACCTGCATAAAGGGCGATGTCGCCGCAATGTCTACCCATGACTTCGACGATCGAAGAACGCTCGTGGGAAGACATCGTATCGCGCAGCTTGTTCACCGCGTCAACGACGATGCTCACCGCGGTATCAAATCCGATCGTAAAATCCGTAAAGGAAATATCGTTGTCAATGGTGCCCGGCAGCGCCATCGTTTTGATGCCCAGCTTGCTCAGCTTGTTCGCGCCATGATACGACCCATCGCCACCAATGACAACAAGTCCGTCGATCCCATGCTTGCGCAAAATCTCGGCACCCTTCTGCTGTCCTTCGGCTGTCATGAATTCCTTGCAGCGTGCGGACTGAAGAACCGTTCCGCCACGCTGAATGATGTCGCCAACGCTTCGCAAATCCATGGAGAAAATATCGTCGTTCAGCAGCCCATGATACCCGCGCTGAATGCCATACACCTCAAGTCCATGATAAAGCCCGCTGCGGACAACCGAGCGAACCGCCGCGTTCATCCCTTGGGAGTCCCCGCCACTGGTCAGTACTGCAATCTTTTTCACTGTCATGAAAAATTCCTCCTCGTAATCACTCATACAAATGTTTGCGGATCCAGCGGCTGTTGACGAAAAAGAAGAGCCTTGTAAGCGGGCTACCCTTCATCAGGCGTCTGGATACGGAGCGAACTTCCTGCTGCTCGCTGACTTTCGGATCGGACAAATAGATCGCCAGTAATCCCTCAATGATCATCCGGTGAAAAGGCGGCACCGGGATGGTCAAAACGTCCCTGCGCGCCGATTCCACTATCAAGGCAATCCGGTCCAGCATGGCTTCGGGAGATTCATAATAATTGCAAAAATTCAGATCTCCGCCAAGCCGATCCTCTTCCTGATCAATCAGGTAATCCAGCATAATGTGCAGACAGCAAACATGTGGAAAGTATGACGCATGAATGGAGGCCGCAGCCGTATCGTTCAAGTGCCTGTCGCTCGCGGCTTGAAACAGCATAAAAACGCCCAAAGTTGAGCCCGTGGCTGCAGCGAATTCATTCCACTGAAGCTGCGGAGTCCGGTCACGATGAAGTTCCCACCAGTCCAGCAGGGCCTGTTCCCGGAGTTCGGGTTTGATATGCTTGTAGACCTGCAGGTCGGTATACAAACCCGCTAAATCCCTGACATAAGGCATGGCCGCTGAATAGCCGGGAAGCTGACGGATGCAGTGCTGGCATGTCGTAACCAGCCGATGCAGATAACCTCCGTCATTTTGCTCCTGACGCAGCGCATAGTAATTTACCGGCTCCGCCTCCGGATCGGTTGCATCCAGCATCGATTGATGGAGAAGCCGGAAATCATTCGGATCCATGGAAGTGCTTCTGTCGCATAAATTATCCAAATAGTCGCTGATCGTCTGATAGGCAACAATCAGCTTGGTCAGAACAAGCCTGTCCGGCAAAGGGACAGCAGCATAGATGCCTCCGCCTTCGCAATGAAACTGTTTCGTTTCAATGCTCGCAAGCGCCTGCTTGCGAAGTTCCGGGTCCGGAATCTGTCCGGCAGCCTTACGCCATCCATCCAATTCCTTCCGCACTTCCGGCAGAATATGCTTGTACACTCGTCCCATTAAGCTTATAGGGTTCCGGGGAACTTGATATTGACTTTGCCCATTTTCATTCAAGACGGTGCCTCCACATTGTTGTCTACTTATATCTATCCTAATGTTCTTTATTATAATATGGTCGTCAAAATAGCACAAATAAACTAGATCACGTCATGGAAGGAAAAAAGCAAAAATACACTGTGAAGTAAGGGCTTACAATGCCTTGAACACTGAGTGTAAGCGTTCCATTCAAGGAAAAGGATTATTTTGTCGATGTCACGAAATATATTTAAAATTCGCCAGATTGACAAGTCGAAGGAGGACTAAAGTATGATCAAACGGCTGCTTCCCGCTGCCATCCTCATCATGGGACTACTCTATATTTTCCTGCTTCACAGCATGGTGTTCAAACTGATCCCCATGGTTTTGATGCTGATTTATGCCTACACGCTAAAGCCGGCCGTCCACAGAAGGTATGCATTGCTGATCGGAACCGGCCTTTTCTTCTGCATGCTGGGAGACGGGCTTCTGCACTGGTTTCTCATCGGGCTTTCGGCCTTCCTCATAGGCCATCTGTTCTACCTCTCCGCCTTTATCACCCGCTGGACATTCTCAGCCGTCCGTATGGCTGCGCTCATTCCCTTATGCGGCTTTGCCGCCTTTATGGGCTGGAGACTGTATGAGGGGCTCCAGAGCGGCGGACAGGCGAATATGACGGCCCCGGTGTTCCTGTATCTGACCGTCATTACAGCCATGGGATTCTTTGCCGTCATGTCGCGTGATTTTTCGGCCAGCTTCGGCG
Organism: Paenibacillus sp. SAFN-054; assembly: GCF_051966755.1. NCBI lineage: Bacteria > Bacillati > Bacillota > Bacilli > Caryophanales > Paenibacillaceae > Paenibacillus > Paenibacillus sp. SAFN-054. Next base: position 37,818 of record NZ_JBQCKS010000001.1, on the reverse strand, counting down.
CGATGCTGTTCATCGCCTCCGATTCCATTCTGGCATGGAATAAGTTCATTTCGGATGTTCCTCATTCCGGTATTCTGATCATGACCACTTATTACGCCGCCCAGTTTCTGATTGCCAGCAGTATAAAACGCGGCGATTCCGGACTGCAGACTGACAACGAATCATCCCCTGGGCTGCAGGCGCCGTAGCCGGCCGATAAGCGACAAAAAAGCACAGTTCTCACGAGGAGAACTGTGCTTTTATAGGCTTTTGTTTAACCAAAGCTATAAGAAATCCGTTATCGGAGTCGATCTTATAATTTAGTTACGTTTGCAGCTTGAGGGCCACGGTTGCCTTCAGTGATTTCGAATTCAACTTCTTGACCTTCGTCCAAAGTTTTGAAGCCGTCTCCTTGGATTGCGGAGAAATGTACGAATACGTCCTCGCCGCCTTCAACTTGAATAAAGCCATAGCCTTTTTCTGCGTTAAACCATTTAACTGTACCTTTCAAATGAACAACCTCCTAAAAATACCGCCATATGTGGCGAATAAGTACATTATACTTCATGAAACTTGACAATGCAATCGCTCTTTTGATGAATTCCATCTTTTCATTTGCTTTTGAAGCTACCTCTGCGGTATCATTTTACCAAAAGAGCAAACGGAGAATGCATATGATCAAAAAACATGAAATATACAAAAAAGACAAATGGAATATGATGACCGTAGAGGTACAGGGACGATATATTGTCCTTCGGGAAATTTCCGATCAATGGGGTGAGGAAACGCATACCTTTATGAGCCGCCCGGCTCTCATGCAGTGGGCTGACACCCGCTTCCCCAAAGAGGAGTACGAAGACAACATGGATGAATGGCGCTCCATCATGGCCGCTTTTAAAGGAGTTTAGCCCTTCCGATGGATAATAACAATCTTATTTTTATCATCTCAGCCTTCTGCCTCGGAATCGTTCTCATCCTGATGAGAAATTCCGTTCCCCAGAAGCTGAAACGGGGCCTGGCGACCATCGCTGTCGTCATGATCCTGTTTGCCTTTTTCCTTATTGTATACAGTCTCTTCACCATGGGTTCCAGCCCTTGAAGGAAAGTATAAATATTATTCCGGGGGAAAGTTCATACTAAGGGTTATATTTCCTTGATAAGGAGGTTCCCTGCTTGTGAACTTCAACAAGACGTTCAGGCTTGCCATCGCATTCACGTTCACACTGGGTGCGGTCCCCCTCTTTCCTCCCGCGGTTTCGTCAAGTGGAGCCCATAACTATTCATCCCAACATTTAAGGAGGATTCCCATGGAACAATTATTGAAGCGTTCTGAAGTAGCTGAAGAGAACAAATGGAATGTCGAGGATCTGTTCGACGGCCAGAAGGCCTGGGATCAAACCTACGCCGAGCTTCAGCAGGAAGTGAAGAAAATTGCTGAATTCCAAGGCAAGCTGGATAACGCCAAAACCGTTAAGGAATGCTTTGCCCTCGAGGACGACATTTCGCTCAAAACGGAACGTCTATATGTGTATGCGCATTTGCACCATGATGAAGATACAGCCAACCCTACATACCAAGCCCTTTCCCAAAAGGCCAAAAAGATGAACGTGCAGATCGGCGAGGCCCTTTCTTTCGTTACGCCCGAGATCCTCGCCCTGCCGGACGACAAGCTGGATGCATTCATTGCCGATCCGCAGCTTGCCGCCTACAAATTTACCTTGACCGAAATGAAGCGCGAGAAAGCGCATATCCTTTCCAAGAACGAAGAAGCGCTGCTTGCGCAGGTCGGCAACCTGTCCCAGGCGCCGCAAACGATTTTTGGCATGCTGAACAATGCGGACATCAAATTCCCAAAAATCAAAAACGAAGAAGGCAAGGAAGTTGAGCTCACCCACGGCAACTACATTCAGTTCCTGGAAAGCCCGAACCGCGAAGTGCGCGAGCGCGCTTTTAAAGCCGTCTACGCTACCTATGCCAAGCAAAAGAACACCATAGCCGCCACGCTGAACGCGAACGTCAACAAAAACATGTTCTACGCGAACGTGCGCAAATATCCTTCCGTACTGGAAATGTCCCTTTATGGCGACAACATTCCGAAGGATGTGTACACCAACCTGATCGACACGATCCATGAAAGTCTGCCGCTGCTTCACAGATACATGAATTTGCGCAAAAAGCTGCTGGGCGTCGACGAGCTGCATATGTACGATCTGTTCGCTCCGCTTGTGGATGAATACAAAATGGACATCACCTACGAGGAAGCCAAGAAAACCGTGTCCGCAGGACTTAAGCCGCTGGGGCCAGATTATCTGAAATCCCTTCAGGAAGGCTTCGACAATAAATGGATTGACGTTTACGAAAATGAAAACAAGCGTACCGGCGCATACAGCTGGGGAGCCTACGGCACGCACCCGTTCGTGCTGCTGAACCATAAGGACAACCTGAACAGCATGTTCACACTGGCCCATGAAATGGGCCATGCGCTTCATTCCTACTACTCGGACAACACGCTTCCGTACCGCGACGCGCAGTACACCATCTTCCTGGCCGAGGTTGCTTCCACGACCAACGAAGCGCTGCTGATGGATTACCTGCTGAAGAAATCGACGGATCCGAAAGAAAAAATGTATCTTCTGACATACTATGCGGATCAATTCCGCACGACCGTGTTCCGTCAAACGATGTTCGCCGAGTTCGAGAAGCTTATCCATGAACGCGCCGAATCCGGTGAAGCGTTGACGCCGCAGGCGCTGTCCGAAATTTACTATGACCTGAACGTCAAGTACCATGGCAAAGGCATGGCGGTGGATAAGGATATCGAAATGGAATGGGCACGCATCCCTCACTTCTACACGAGCTTCTATGTGTATAAGTACGCGACCGGCTTTTCCGCTGCGACAAGCTTCTCCAAGCAAATTCTCGAAGAGGGCCAGCCTGCGGTAGACCGTTATCTCGGCTTCCTCAAAAGCGGCGGCAGCGACTTCTCCATCAATATTCTGAAAAAGGCAGGCGTCGACATGTCTTCGCCGCAGCCGATTCGCGAAGCGATGAGCGTCTTTGAAAATGTGATCGAACAGCTGGAGCAGCTGACGAAATAAAGAATGAAGTCGGTGGTACAAAATCCCTTGTCCTCAGCGGTCAAGGGATTTTATACTGTTTGTAGAGAGGGAGTTGTCCATATGAAAATTCAGTGGTGGCTTATCGCAGGTCTGGTGTTTGCGCTGTTGACGGCAATCTTCGCCGTGTTTAACGTGGATCCGGTGCCCGTGAACTTTATTTTCAGTGAAGTGAGTATCCCGCTGATCCTGCTGATTGTCGGCTGTACACTGATCGGCGGAATTATCGTGGGGTCTTTCGGTATTTTCAGGCAATATAAGCTCCAAAGAGAGATTAAGGCTCTTTCCGCTCAGCTCGCGCATATTCAGACCGCAACAGGCTATACGGAGCCTTTGCCCGAAGAAGGCAGGGCGGTTGATACGAAAGACAAGAATCAGCTGCCGACATCCTGATTTCGCTCTGCGTTTCATGGAGCTGTGTTTGTTCAGCCCTTATCAGGACGGCTCCTTTTCCAAATTTGTTGCGTTTTTTACTTTATTTTCGATTTATACTGGAGGACTTGACCATGTCGATACAACCGAATGAAGAATACATATTGACCCTTTTAAAAAAGCTGCTGGATACGCCAAGCCCCAGCGGGTTTACCGCGCAAGTTATGAAGCTTGTGGAACAAGAAGCGGCTTCGCTTGGCGTAAAGCTGTCCTGGAACCAAAAAGGCGGAGCGATTCTTGAAGTTGAAGGCGAAGATGGTTCCCGCACGATCGGCCTCAGCGCTCACGTGGATACGCTGGGTGCCATGGTCCGTGCCGTAAAATCCGAAGGTACGCTGCGCCTGACGATCGTCGGCGGCTTCATGATGAACAGCATCGAGAACGAATACTGCGTCATTCATACCCGCAGCGGCCATACATACACCGGTACGATTCTGAGCACCCATCCTTCCGTGCATGTATACAGCGACGCCCGGGATTTCAAGCGTTCCGAGGACCATATGGAGGTCCGCATCGACGAGCTGGTGCATTCCAAAGAAGACGTGCTGAAGCTCGGCATCGAAGTCGGCGACTTCGTTTCCTTCGATTCCCGCGCGGTCATTACCGACAGCGGCTTCGTGAAGTCCCGTCACATTGATGACAAGGCCAGTGTTTCCGCTCTTTTCGGCCTTCTCGAATCAATGAAGCGCGAGAGCTGGAAGCCGAAGCATAACCTGAAGTTTCTCATCTCGAACTATGAGGAAGTCGGTCACGGGGCCGCCTATATCCCTTCCGACATTGATGAAATGATCGCCGTCGACATGGGCTGCATCGGAGACGACCTCAGCTGCAAAGAAACCGACGTGTCTATATGCGCCAAGGATTCCTCGGGGCCTTACGACTACGATATGACGAGTAAACTGATCGAGCTGGCGAAAGCCGAAGGCATTCCATACGCCGTGGATATCTACCCGCATTATGGATCCGATGCCTCCGCTGCTTTGTCTGCCGGCAACAACATTCGGGCAGCCCTGATCGGGCCAGGCGTCCATGCTTCCCATGCTATGGAGCGTACTCACAAACAGGCGGTATTCAATACGACCAAGCTGCTTGCTGCGTACGTAAAAGCCTAGTACAGGCAGAGCCTCCCGCTTTATGCCCCTTGCTATTTCACGGGCAAGCATACACAATAAAACGGCTATCCGGTCATGAAGAACCGGGTAGCCGTTTTTTGTGGGCTAAATATGAAGTTTCTGTTATTTAATATCGCTTGGCGTTGCAGCCGCTCGCGGCGAATAGACCGAGATATGATCAAGGCGTCCGGTTTTCTGCGGGCCAACGAACTTAAGCTCGTACTCCCCTACCTTGTAATTCAGGATGTCATCGCCGCCGCTCGTTTTTATGGAGCTAGGCTTGCCGAGCGTTTGTTTAATTTCGGCCAAGCTGATCTGACGGAAAGCCGTGCTTTCATCCGCTCCCGGTCCAAAATACCGGATATCGTAAACGACCTCACCGCGGCCGATGCCAAAGGCATAAGAACCCCTCCCTGCTCCGGGAGAATACGTATCGTATGCGTAGGCATCGTTCGGCTGCCAAGGGCGATCTGGATCGCCCCAGAGCTTATGGACCACATCGATGGTCGTTTTGCCGGAAACAAAGTCCGCTCCCTTTACTTTCCCTTTCTTGGCTAATGCATAAATATCCTGGATTTGTTGTTCATGTCCACGGGTGACCTTCGATCCGGAGGAAGGCTGTTCCTTGATACCGGAAGAAGCGCCTGAATCGGATGATTTGCCTCCACCCGAAGCATCATTTGAGGCTGCCCCGTTTGAATGATCCATACCGTCTTGTGAAGCTCCCCCGCCGTCCTCAGCCCCATCATTCTCTGGAGTTTCCGGGACGGCCTCTTGAGATGGAGTCGTTACAGATGGCGTCGTTACAGATGGCGTCGATTCGCTATTATCATTGGCTGTCGTACCGTTTGTTAAAGCGCAGCCGCTCAGTGCAAGCACGAGAGCAAGCCCCGCAACTGTCCATCCCATCGATTTGTGTCTAAAGGTCTTAATCATAAGAATCCTCCGTTTCAGCTGCTGTTTCGAGCCGGATAGTCCAGCGGCTCCGGGAATACTTCGATGCAGCCGGTTATTTTCAAGCAGGGTGATGATCGTGTGCCCATAGTCGGATATCCCCGCGGAATCGATGTTCCGAAGAGCGGATGCGTCGGCTGCAAGCTCCTGATCCTCCCTCATTTTGTATATTCCATACCAGAGCAACGGATTGAACCAATGCAAGGCCAACAGAATCTGCATAAACCAATTCACCAAAATATCCGCGTGCTTCATATGCGCCAGCTCGTGCATGTAAATATGATGCTTCCTCACGTCATCCAGCTCAAGGCTGCTTAAAGGCATCATGAGACGTGGACGAATCCAACCGAACAGCGTCGGGGTAGAAACAAGCGGCGAGAAGCTCAGACGGACATGGCGTCTGATGTCCATGGTTCTCTGAGCCTTCTCCAATAGGCTCACTTCGGCCGGAGAAGCTGCGATAAGCCGACGACGAAGCCGTATGGAGAATAAAGCATGTGAGAGCGGCAAACGAATCAGCATAGCTCCCGTACCCATAAGCCACAAGGCGATAAATGCCTTCTTGGCATTCCAGCTTGCCTCGCCGCTTCCGCCTTCACTTGTAATCACTGGCCCCGGTACCTCAGTTGAGGGGACAGCGTCTAGGCTGACGGGCTGATCAGAAGCGGCCGGTTCACCGAATCCCGTGTGCGTCGATACATGAGCCGTATTGTTGGATGCACTCCCTGCCCACGGAAATAGATTATAAATGCTGAAGGAGCTTTGCGGACCTGCGGGAATAATGAGCCTTAACAGGAGCAGAAGCCATAGCAGATAGTGCCATCCTGGTTTCAGACGATCATTCAAAATAACCTTGATGATCAGGATCAGCAAGATCATCACGCTCGCAAACACGGTTGTTTTGATGATCCAATCAAAAAAAACGTTAAGCGAAGGGTTCGAGAGAATTTCCGCCATGCTCATTCCCCTTTCACCGGACCCGACTTTTCATCCAGTAGTCTTCGGAGCTCTTCAATATCAGCCGCCGAAAGCTCCTCATCCTTTAAGAAATTCACCATCAGCGGTTTGAAAGATCCGCTGTATATCCGTCTCAGGAAGCTTTTGGTTTCGGCTTTTTGACACTCTTCTTCCGAGATTAACGGAAAATAGGAATACGGCTTGCTGGCCGGATCATAGGTAACCGCCGCCTTTGCGACGAGCCGGTTCAATAAAGTTCTTACCGTCTTCGGACTCCAGTCCATACGGGAAGCGAGAGCATGGATGACTTCACCGGCAGTCATCGGAGAATTCTGCCATAAAATTTTCATGACTTCCCACTCCGCTTCGGAAATGATTGGCATTTTGTTCACTGTCGCTCCTCCTCAACCGAGATTACATCTGTAATCCACAAACCCAATATTACACATGTAATCAAGAAAGTCAACCAAGCGTCAGCCCAAAATTGAACTGCCTCACCTTAAGAAAAGATTAAAAAACACGCTGAATCGGCCGATTCAGCGTGTTATCCACTTGCGTCAATTTTTGCTGGCTTCGATTTTTTCGGCCAGCTCGTTCAAATAAGTCCAGCGCTCCATCAGATGCTCCAGCTCCTGTTCCGTTTCCTGCTGCTTTTGCATCAGTTCCTGCAGCAGCGCCGAATCGCTGAAGGCTTCCTCCATCTTCTGCTGAATCCCTGCCAGCTTGTTCTCGCAGGCCTCAATCATTTCATCGATCTGCTCGTATTCGCGCTGCTCCTTATAGCTGAATTTCAGCTTTTCCTTTGGAGCCGCTTCAGGTGCAGGCTGCGCAGCCAGCTTAACCTTGCCCGCCGGACGCTCGACTTCCGACTCGCCGTTCTTCTCCATCCATTCGCTGTATTCCGAATAGTTCCCGACATGCACCCGGATGCGTCCGTCTCCCTCGAATGCCATAATCTTGTCCACGGTCCGGTCAAGGAAATACCGGTCATGCGATACGACGAAAACAACACCCGGAAAATCATCCAGGTAATCCTCCAGGACGGCGAGCGTCTGGATGTCCAAATCATTGGTAGGCTCGTCCAGCAGCAGTACATTCGGGGCAGACATCAGCACACGCAGCAGGTAGAGCCGGCGCTTCTCCCCTCCGGACAGCCTTGCGATCGGAGTCCACTGCATCGCGGGAGCAAAGAGGAAACGCTCGAGCATCTGGGAAGCGGTAATGCTGCTGCCGTCATCTGAACGGATAACTTCAGCTTCCTCCTTGATGTATTCGATCACCCGCATGCTGCCGTCCATATCCTGATGCTCCTGGGTAAAATAGCCGATTTTTACGGTTGTCCCGGTCACGACCTCACCCGCATCCGGCTCCAATCTTCCGGCGATCATGTTGAGCAGGGTCGATTTGCCGCTGCCATTCGGCCCGGCAATACCCACCCGGTCCCCCGGAACGCTGATGTAATTCAAATCCTGAATCAGCACCTTGTCGCCTGCTTTTTTGCCGAGATGATCCAGCTCAATAATTTTGCGTCCGAGACGCGTGGAAGCTGCAGACATGTCGACGCTGCCGCTCCGGGAAGGTCCCTGCTGTTCCTTGAGCGCTTCGAAACGGTCGATCCGTGCTTTCTGTTTGGTCGAACGGGCTTTCGCACCACGGCGGATCCACGCCAGCTCGTTCCGCAGCAGATTCTGCCTTTTTTGCTCGGATGCTTCTTCCCGTTCCTCCCGTTCGGCTTTGAGCTCGAGAAATCTGGAGTAATTGGCCTCATACCGGTATAAACGCCCATGATCCAGCTCCAGCATGACATTCGCCACCCGGTCCAAAAAGTACCTGTCATGCGTGATCATCAGCAGCGCGCCGCGGCGTTTCTGCAAATACTGCTCCAGCCAGATGACCGATTCATTGTCGATATGGTTCGTGGGCTCGTCGAGAATCAGCAGCTCGCAAGGCTCAATCAAAGCTTGGGCTAATGCCACGCGCTTGCGCTGTCCCCCGGATAAGGAGCCCATCGTCGCTTCAAAATTCTCGATACCGAGCTTCGATAGAATCGTTTTGGCTTCACTTTCCATCTGCCAAGCCTGCAGCGATTCCATCTGCTGGTTCAGCTTCAGAAGCTTATCCTGCAGCCCGGCGTCCGACGGATTCAGTTCCAGCAGCTCCATCGTCTCGGTATAATCCCGCACAGCCTTCAGCTTGGGGTCGTTCCCCTCGAATACCTGCTGAAGCACCGTATTTGCCGGTTCAAAATCCGGGTTTTGCGCGAGAAAACGGACTCTCACCTGGTTGCCGATCGAAACGCTGCCCTCATCGGGCTGCTCAAGCCCTGCGATAACGCGTAAAAATGTCGATTTTCCCGTACCGTTCACACCGACGATGCCGATTTTGTCCTGATCTTCCATCCCGAACGAGGCATCCTCGAACAGAATTTTTTCGCCATAGCTTTTGGTTATATGTTCAACAGTCATGATATTCATATATGTTTTCCCTACTTATCTCTCTGAATTGGAATGCATGATCTCTATTTTAGCATATGGCATGGGCGGTAATAAACACACAGGCGAAGGAACCTTAGGCCGAAACCGTGCGCCAGAAGAAAAACCGCCGCTGTATATCATGAGAACTCACTTGCGTTCCATTTGATATACAGGACGGTTCCTTCTTTGGCCGAGCCGGAATAGCTCGGGTCCTATCACGCCCACAGGGTTAATGCCCATGCTATCAAAGCGCCCACGCATGACGATAGCAGGTTTACGGCGTCATTATTCATCCAGCGGAATCCCCGGATTCGTTTCGTTGGCTTCCCGCAGTGCGTCAGGACTTCGACGTCTTTGCCGCAGACCTGGCATCTATACATCACCTGTACGGTCGCTCCCAGGAAGGAATCGGTAAAGGCTCCTGCCAAACCACCCGCGAGACCCGCCAGGAGTATGCCACCGGCCATGACTTCCATGCCTGTCCAATGGGTAAAGAGCCATCCGAACAAGGCAATCATTACTCCGCCAAGCGCTGCTGCGGTGCTTCCAAGCAGAGTTACGCCGCCGGACGTGCCTGGAGGCACCACCTTACCCGTTAAAACAGAACGCGGGGCTTTGCGGCTCAGTCCCCCCCATTCCGTCGCCCAGGTATCAGCGGTAGCTGCAGCCATAACGCCGATAAAGGCGTACACCCAGCCTGGGCTCGGCCAGATCGCATTCAGGATGCACAGCATCATGCCGGCGCCGCCGTTGGCAAAGACCTGGCCCGCATCACGCGTGCCTGTTTTGGCATAGGACTTTTCCAGCTCCGCCTTGTTGGCCTGTTTGAACTTCGACAGCAGCGACGAACTGAGGAAAAAGACAAGCAGAATACCGAACCAAAGCAAATTCCCCGCACCGAAATAGACGGTGCCCATTATCCAAGCGGCGACCGCCCCGGATAACGTCAGTGAATGCTTCCAATACGCTCCGCCGGCAACGATCAGGGCGCACAGGGCGCCGATCAGCCAGGCCATGATCAGTCGATTACGCAGCTTCCAAGAAGCTGTTCTCCCCAATAGAGCTCGAATGTGTCACCTGCATTACAAGGTCCCACTCCGGCTGGCGTACCCGTAAAAATCACGTCTCCCTCGCCAAGTCCGTAATTCAGACCGACATAATCAACAATCTCCTGAATGGAGAAAATCATGTCTTTGGTATTGCCGCGCTGCACTTCGGAGCCGTTTTTATGTACGGTAAAATCTTGTGCTCCTGCGCCTTCTACGCCGGGGAAATCCACGAATCCGGAAACCGGGGCAGCATTTTTGAAGCCTTTCGCTGCCGTCCATGGATGCCCCTTTTTCTTGATGACCGTCTGCACGTCGCGGAGTGTAAAGTCAATTCCAAGCGCCATATCTCCGATCAATTCGTCCGCCCGGAGGCCTGGCTCGTAAGCACGCTTCACCCGAAGAACCAACTCGCCTTCGTAGTGCACATCCCCTTTGTCCCGAGGAAGCACCAGAGACTGTCCATCCAGCGCAGCAACCGCATGAGACGGCTTCAAGAAGATCATCGGTTCATCAGGCACGTCATTACCGAGCTCGGCAGCATGCAGCTTATAATTACGTCCAACACAGTATACGTTTTGAATCATCATCATCTCATCCTTTTTTGTAGTAAGTTCCCTAGCGCATAAACGTTTTTTTCCATACATCAGGCCGATTGGTGCAAATGAGAATTTCCGGGGAAATATCCGCCAACCGTTTCATGCGTCTGGCATCGTCCACTGTCCACCCCATGACCGTAATTCCCGCTTCTTTCAGCCTGAAGGCAAGCTCCTGGTCCAGATGAGGATGCCCGATCGACAAGAAGGAGCACTGCAGCGATTGCAATCGTTCCACCAGATCCTTGGGCCGTGCATCGATGATGAGTCCGGTCTGGATGTCTGGATTGATTTGTTTTACTTTAATAAGAGCTCCGGTATCAAATGAGGTCAACACGACGTCCTGCTCCATATGATAGGAGCAAACACGGTCGATGACCGCCTGTTCAAGACCGGGGTACATATTGCCGGAGGTTTTCAGTTCGATGTTCAGACGCACGCGTCCGCAGCTCAGGCGGAGCACTTCTTCCAGCGAAGGAATCCGCTCTCCATGGAACTCTCTGCTCTTCCAGCTGCCTGCGTCCAGGCGCAGCAGCTGCTGCCAGGTATGGTTTTTAACCTTCCCGCTGCCGTTCGTCGTTCGGTCCAGACTAAAATCATGTATAACGACGGGAATTCCGTCCGCCGTCAGCTGTGTATCGATTTCCATCCACTGCACAAAAGGCTCGGCGACGGCCATACGAAAGGCGGCCATCGTATTTTCCGGAGCTTTCCCGGAAAAACCGCGATGCGCTACACATAGATTATTCATCCCTCTACCTCCAAACTGTGCGAAATGCCAAAAGGATCAGCCTTATCCCCCTAAATTCCTGGCGTAACTACGCCTTTCCCTGAAATCTTCACACCGCCAACCGAAAGATTCTGAAGCTCATTCATCAGCTTGCTTCCATCCTGGGCGTTCATCGGCACCGGCTGCCCCAGTTCTGCATGATAAGGGGTCAATTTCATGCTGCATCCGCTCTTTGGCTTGCAGGTAGCCTGAAAAACGGCCGTCTTCCAAGTTGATGCCGTATTGGATTTCGTGAAGATGAAGTTCCCTGTACTGTATGCGATCCACTTTCCTTTATATTGCTCCAGCCCCTGCAGGACATGCGGATGTCCGCCGACAATCAAATCGGCTCCCGCATCGACGAAATCATGAGCCAGCTTCTTCTGGTTGGCATCCGGATTCAGGGACCGTTCAATCCCCCAATGGGTCATGACGATGACCAAATCGGCCTTCTTGCGGGCGTTGGCAATCGTTGTCAGAACCCGGTCGCGATAGCCTTTGCCATTGTACGCGCTCGCCACACCTGGTTTGGTGCTCCCGGCAGCCCACCCCGGTTCGGGATATACGCGGCTGCATCCTACCACCGCAATGGTCATGCCTCCGCGCTTGATGTACAGCGGCTGGTATGCACGGTCCGCATTTTTGCCTGCACCAACATACTGGATGCCGCTCTGATCCAGATGTTTGATCGTATCCAATAAACCGACTTCACCCTGGTCGAGAATGTGGTTATTGCCCAGGTTGACGACATCCATGCCTGCCGCTCGCAGCGCGTCCAGCGCTTTCGGCGAAGACTTGAAGACATATTGCTTGTTCTGGGCACTTACGCCGCCAGTCGTAACAGGCGTCTCGAGATTGCCAAGCGTTAGATCATCCTTCTTGAACGTATCACCTAAATATTGAAAAGGGTATGAATAGCCTTTCTTCTCCAGCAGCGTCTCCACCTTGCCAGAAAAGATCATGTCGCCTACAAAATGGATCGTAACCGCCTTGCCGTTATCCTCCACTATACTATGTTCCTTCTCACGTCCGGAGTCCTCCTGCTTGGTATTCTCCTTGGCGGGGCTCTTCCCGCCTTTGTCCAGGGAAGTGGCTTCACCGTTCCCAGCAGACTCTTCCTTCGGATCCTTCCCAGTTTGCGCTTCCTTGGCATTGGTGCCTGAAGAAGAATCAGGTTTTGCTGCCGGTTCCTTGACCGGTTCCGGTGGAGGCTGCTTTATCGCATCCTCCGCTTGTTCCGTTTCGTCGTCCTTCGGTTCGGAAACCGCGGCATCTGTCTTATCTTGGCCCGGCGGCGGATCCTCGTTCTTCTCTATGGCTGCCGGAGCCGGATTCGGCGGCTTCCGCCCGGCTGTGCTTTGGCGGTCTTGAATAAAGTAAAAAGATACAACTATAACAATCATCAACAGCAGCGCAGCGTTCATGGTCAGCCACAAGCGCCTCTGCCGGAGCTTCCGGTTGGTCTGACCGGAACGTTTTTTCTTCGATCTCGGCGGATACATCGTTCCTCCTTAAAGATTTCATATTTTCATAGATTTGCCTTCCAGAATCCATACTATTATATCAGGCACGCACAAGCAAATAGAACCCCCCGCTGCGCGGGGGGTTCTATTTATTAATGCCGGATATTAAATGATTTTGGCTTGTTTAAGCTGATTAATTACGGAATCGCAAAGCGTCTCCATATACAAAGGATCGCTGTTGAGCATGTCGATGCGCATAAGGCGCATATCCAGCTCCTTGGCGACTTCCTGAGCTTCAATGTCGAGATCGTAAAGCACTTCGAGGTGATCGGATACGAAGCCGATCGGAGCCACGAGCACGTTCTCGACCTGTTCCTTGCTGAGATTGCGAAGCGTATCCAGGATATCCGGACCGAGCCATGGCACGGAAGTCCGGCCGGCGCTCTGCCAAGCGAACTGCCACGAGGTAACGCCCGTTTTCTCTGCGACGGCCCGGGAAGTTTCAAGAAGCTGTTCCGGATACGGATCGCCAAGCTCCAGAATTTTCTCCGGAAGGCTGTGTGCGCTGAACAGTACGCGCACCTCGTCGCGCTCGGCTCCAGCCTCCTTGAACAAATCCAGCTTCGCATTAACCCGATTGCTGAGCGCTTCGATCAGCTGCGGATGCAGATGATAGCTTTTTACGAATGTAATTTCCACGCCCTGCTCATCCGCTTTGGCCTGCGCGCGCTTGATGTAGCTTTCCACGCTCATGGTTGAGTAATGAGGCGCAAGCACGATGCCAACCGCCTTTTGAATACCATCCTTGGCCATTTGCTCCACACCGTCTTCAATAAACGGGCTGGCATGCTTCAGACCCTGATAGCACACAAATTCAACGTCTGTCAGGCGGGTATCGGCATTCAGCGCCTGCTGCAGGCTGTCCACTTGGTGATTTGTATTCTCACGCAGCGGAAAAACACCGCCCACGATAGCTTTATAACGGTCGACCAGCTCTTCAAGCTGCTCGGGAGATGGAGCATTGCCGCGGCGGATATGTGTATAATACGCTTCTATTCCCTCGATGCTTTCCGGGGTTCCATAGGACATTACGAGCACGCCTACTTTAGTTTTCACGAAACGATCACCTCATCATTAAATGTTCTGTTGCATTTGTTACTTGCTGCTTTGCAAGGCGGAAGCCGAATACTCATGGATGTACTCGGTGAGTTCTTTCAGTTTGTCGAGCGAAGCTTCAGGGAACAGTCCATGTCCCAGATTGAAAATGTATCCTGGCTCCTGAATCCCCTCATCTATAATATCTTTGGCATACTGCTTGATGATATCCATCGGCGCGGTCAAAATGTACGGATCCAGATTGCCCTGCATGGCAAATTTCCCGCCTGTCCGCTTGCGTCCTTCCGAAATGGAGACTCTCCAATCCAAACCGATCACGTTGGCCTGAAGTTCGGTCAGGGTAGGAAGAAGCTCGCCTGAGCTTACGCCAGGGAAATAAATTTTAGGTACATTCAAATCCGAAAGTTCGGCAAAGATACGGGTAATGGTAGGCAGCACATACTTCTGAAAATCCTTTGGCGCAAGTGCGCCAACCCAGCTGTCAAAGAGCTGGAACGCTTTGCCCCCGTTTTGGATGTGGGCACGCACGTATGTAATTACCATATCACCGAGCTTGTTCATCAGCAGATTCCAAACCTCGGGCTCACTGTACATCAGCGTTTTTGTCAAAATATAGCTTTTCGAAGGACGTCCTTCAATCAGGTAGCTGGCAATCGTGAAGGGCGCACCCGCAAACGTGATCAGTGGAACTTCCAGCTGACGGTCCAGGATACGAATGGTCTCCATAATATGAGACAAATCCTTGTCGATATCGATCGGACGCAGCTTCTCCACATCCGCCTTGCTGCGGATCGGATTATCGATGACGGGACCGATATTTTTGACGATGTCAAAATCGACGCCAAGGGAAGCGACCGGGTTCATAATATCCGAATACAGAATAGCAGCATCCACACCAAGCTTGCGCACAGGCATCATGGTGATTTCCGCTGCAAGCTCCGGCTGCCGGCAAATTTCAAGGAGTGTATATTTTTCTTTGATTTTGCGGTATTCAGGGTCGTACCTGCCGGCTTGTCTCATATACCAGACCGGAACATGATCGGTTTTCTTTTTGTAGCTGGCTTGTATGAGTGTATCGTTGTAGGTCATCAAGAGGCCTCCAATGTTTTTTAAAATAACTCTAATCTTATAAATTGACCTAAAGAATGGGCGAAGACTTCTCCGGTAACATCATGAATTCAAGGAGAAGGAATATTGAACTTTAGTTCATTTTATATATATTATGCCCTTTTTAAAAGTAAGTAACAACTGGCTGCTCCTTACATCCCATGACAATAGTATGACATTCAAGGCATGGCGTCTTGTGTCCGGCTCGCTTGGGTAAATATGATATACTGGAATAACCTGTGTTTTTCATGAAGCATTCAGTCATACAAGAAAGGAAGTGAAAAGCACATTGAATCCGTGGAAAGTCAATGTACTTGTGCTATGGATTGGCCAGTTTCTGGTCAATTCCGGAATGACGATGATCACTCCGTTCCTGTCCCTGTACCTTGCGAAGGATCTGGGCGTCCAGGGTGAACATAACATCGGGATGTGGGCGGGCTTAATATTCGCCGCCAACTTCCTGACCTCGTTTATTTTTCAGCCCCTATGGGGCAAGCTCGCCGACCGCTACGGACGCAAAATCATGCTGCTGCGCTCCGGCTTCGGCATGGCGATCGTCATCACACTGATGGGCTTTGCCCGCAGTCCATGGGAGCTTCTGCTGCTTCGTTTGCTGAACGGGACGATATCCGGTTTCAATCCAGCCTCGATCTCGCTGGTATCCAGCACGACCCCGAAGGAACGGATGGGCTTTGCGATGGGGATCATGCAGTCAGGCTCCGTAGCAGGAACCATTCTAGGTCCCCTGATCGGGGGCAGCCTCGCGGATATATTCGGATTCCGGCCTATTTTTTACATTATCGGCATCCTGATTTTCGCCGCTTCGCTGCTGGCGCTCTTCCTTGTCAAAGAGAACTTTAACCGCGAAGAGGCCGCGAAAGCGCCGCAGGTTTCCGTGCTGGAGGGATTCAAAGAACTGGCGCAAATCCCGCAGCTGCCTGCGCTGTTCGCCGTGACGTTCCTGCTGCAGTTTGCGATGATGAGCCCGATGTCGCTCCTTCCGCTTTATGTCGAGAAGCTGCACGCATCGACCGTCAATCTTGCCTTTTGGGCCGGCATGGTCACTGCCGTGACGGGCCTGTCCAATATGATTACCTCGCCGATTCTCGGCAAGGTCAGCGACAAGGTCGGAGCTCACCGCATCCTGACTTACGCCTTGATCGGCGCCGGGCTGATGCTCATCCCGCAGGCATTCGTACAGTCGGTATGGCAGCTTATCGTCGTGCGGTTCCTGATGGGCATCTTCATGGGAGGCCTGCTCCCAAGCGTGAATGCCCTGATCCGCTCGTATACGCCTGACGGTATGGAGAGCCGTGCATTCGGGTTCAATACGAGTACGCTCGCGCTCGGCAACATGCTGGGTGCGCTGGTCGGCGGCTTCTTGTCCGGCTTCATCGGAATCGAAGGCCTATTCATCATATCCGGCTGCCTCCTGCTGCTGAACATGGTATGGGTGCGGATGAAGCTTTACAAAAACCGTAAATCGCCGCAGTACCGTTAGACGCAAATAACCGTTTGCAGCGGTGTCGAATGTTCAAAAAACCGACTCAAACGATGCATAGGTTTAGACGGTCGATCTCTATAATTCCATAAAAAGGTGGCCAGGATATATCCTGCGCCACCTTTTTGTATGCAGGGACTTCCGGTTATGCCTGCGGCTTCACCAATGCGACGGCCAAACCGTCGTATGCCGGCAGGATCGTGCCGATCAGGCGCTCATCGGTCGCCATCTGCTCGTTAAAGCGGCGAATGGCCTGTACGGACGGGCCGTTCTTGTCCGGATTGAGCGTTCTGCCGCGCAAAAATGTGTTGTCACCGGCGATGATAGCACCCGGATTCGATAGCTCGATCGCGTATTCCAGATATCGTGGATAGTTCTCCTTATCGGCATCGATAAAAAAGAAGTCGAACTTCCGTCCTTCCTGCTTCAGCTGTTCCAGGCTGTCGGCCGCTTGGCCGATCATGTAATCGACCTGGTCGCCATAGCCTGCCTCGGTCAGCTGTTCCAGCGCAACATCAGCGAATTCCTGCTTGAGCTCCAGGGAGGTCAGTCGTCCTCCCGCGGTCAGGCCTCTGGCGAGGCAAATGCCGCTGTAACCGCCCAAAGCACCGATTTCGAGTACCTGCGACGCCTTGGCAGCCGCCACCAGCATGGTCAGAAGGCGCCCGTAACCCGGAGCGATTGAAATATCCCGCATGCCCTTCTCGGCGATCCGCTCTTTAACCCGGGCAAGCTGTTCATCATTTTCCATAAAATGGTCCGCATATTCTTCAGGACTCATGTATAAACTCTCCTTCATCTTCAACGTTCAATGCACGATGGGGCGTAAACATTATGTTTGTTTCCGGCCTCACATTCACCTATACTATTATAGAATGAATGGAAGACGAATTCGAGCTTCAATTCATTTGTTAATCACAGGCTCAGATGTTATCCCTTTAATTTAACGAACGGAATACAGCACGAATAAAAATGGAGTTGAAACCGCTAAATGCCACGCTTACAATTGATTGCCACCGCACCGATGGGCCTCGAGGCCATCGTCGCGCGAGAACTTAGAGAGTTGGGCTACAACGACCTGGAGGTCGAGAACGGCAGAGTCACCTTTGCCGGAGAATTGAAGGATATTTGCCGCTGTAATCTGTGGCTGCGTACCTCGGACCGGATTCTTGTAAAGATGGGAGAATTCCCGGCCAAAACCTTTGACGAGCTGTTCGAAGGCACCAAAGCGCTTCCTTGGCAGGACTGGATACCCTCCGACGGGGAATTTCCTGTTGAAGGACGCTCCCATCAATCCCAGCTGAGCAGTGTGCCGGCTTGCCAGGGAATCGTCAAGAAAGCGATCGTCGAAAAGTTGAAGCAAAGCTACCACACCGACTGGTTCCAGGAAAACGGCGCACGTTATGTCATCGAAGTGAACCTTCATAAAGACGTTGCGCTGCTGACGCTGGATACGACCGGACCTGCCCTTCATAAACGCGGCTACCGCAAGCTTGTGACAGAAGCGCCGATCAAGGAGACGATGGCGGCTGCGATGCTGCAGCTGAGCCGCTGGAATGCGTCCCGCCCGCTGTACGATCCTTGCTGCGGCTCCGGTACGATCCTGATCGAAGCCGCCATGATGGGATGGAACATCGCTCCCGGACTGCGCCGCTCCTTCCCTTCGGAGCACTGGCGCATAATCCCAGAGGAGCTGTGGACCGAAGCGCGTGAGGAGGCATTCGATTCTGTGCAGGATGACGAGCCGCTGCAGCTTACGGGCAGCGATATCGACCCGCAGGCGATTGAAGTCGCCAAGGCCGCTGCCAAAAGCGCCGGCTTCGGACGCGAAATCACCTTCAAGGTTCTGCCTGCGGCCAAAGCCAAGCCTGAAGGCGAATACGGCTGCCTGATCACCAACCCGCCGTATGGCGAACGCCTGAGCGAGAAGAACGAAGTGGAGAAGCTGATCCGCCAGCTTGGACACACCGCGGCTCAGCTTCCGACCTGGTCCTTCTTCGCCATCAGTCCGACGAAGCAGTTCGAGCACTACTTCGGACGCAAAGCCGACAAACGACGTAAGCTGTATAACGGCCGGATCGAATGCCAGTATCTTCAGTTCCTTGGCCCACTTCCCCCGCGCAAGCATTGATTTGACAATAGAGTAAATAAAGAAAACCCGGTTCGCATGGAAAAGGCGAGCCGGGTTTTTTGGTATGAATTTCGCTTGATGCGGTTCTAAAAAATCAGTTTATCCGGATCAGTGCCAATCCGCTTGTTTCCATTCAACGCATCGATTTGTTTCAGTTCGTCCTGCGACAGCTCAAAATCGAATATTTCCGCATTCTCACGGATGCGCGAAGGTGTGACCGATTTGGGAATCGTCACGATCTTGTTCTGAATATCCCAACGAAGGATGATTTGGGCAGGCGTTTTGCCGTATTTCTGGGCAATACCCAGCAGTGTCGTGTTGTCGCTCAGCTTCCCTTTCATGAGCGGGCTCCACGCCTCAATCTGAATGCCCTGCGCGCCGCAGAAATCCTGAAGCTCCTGCTGAATCAGCCCCGGATGCAGCTCGACCTGGTCGACGGCCGGCATGACATTGCTGTCTTTCATAAGCTCTTTCAAATGGTGGACATGGAAGTTGCTGACGCCGATGGCGCGGATGCTGCCTTCATCGTACAGACGTTCCATGGCTTTCCATGTATCCTTGAATTTATCTTTACCCGGCCAATGAATCAAATACAGATCGATCACATTAAGACCAAGGCGCTTCTGGCTTTCTTCAAACGCACGCAGCGTGGAATCGTAGCCTTGATCATCGTTCCATACTTTGGTCGTGACGAAAATTTCGTTTCGGGCGATACCGCTTTCGGCGATCGCCTTGCCCACTTCCTGCTCATTTCCGTACACGGCAGCGGTATCAATGCTGCGGTATCCTGTTTCGAGCGCGACTTTGACGGCTTCATACACTTCATTGCCTTTCGCCTGGTATGTACCGAACCCAAGCCATGGCATGGTTACTCCGTTGTTCAGAATGGTGCAGTCCGTAATGTGTTTCATGTTCTTCACAACCTTCCACGTATAATGAGATGCATGATTTCGTAAGCATGTCCATTATAGCATAGCGGTGAATGATTCCCAAAAAGCCCCTCTCTTCTTGCACGCAAAAAATCCTGCAAAGAGAAGTTCTCTGCAGGATTAGACAGGTCCTTATTTCGTTTGATCTCCTTGCAAGTCAGAAGTGATGGAAGCCAGACGGCTTTTCTCTTCTGCCAGCATTTCCTCCGCCAATTCGACCGCTTGTCCACTCAGGCTGTTGCCTGCCTGGTCAACCGCACGCTCCGTACGGGCGAGCCTGCTTTGAGCCTGCTCCACCATTTGTCCCGTAGGATGGGACATCGCCTGGGAGACGGCATAATGCAGCTTTTCCACCGAATTTTGTGCTTGGGAAATCGGATTTTGCGATTGCAGACTGGAATCATATCTGGATGCCATGGGCTGCTCTCTCCTTCACTCGTAAGTTCCTATCCACCTAGTAGGATGGAGCTTCCTGAAAGGATCTATGCACGGCAATCCCGTAAGCATTTTCCAATTTGCCTCAAGAGGATTGCTTGATGAAGGGCTCCATCTTCGCGAGCACTTCCGCTTCTGTCGGCGCGCTGATATAGCGCCCGTTCACATAAATAAAAGCCCGCTTGCCGCAAGGCCCGCAGTACGATTTACACCCGATTTGGATTTCGCTGTCCGGAGCCATTTTCTTCAGCTTCGGAACGAGGCTTTTCAGCTGTATATGATTACATTTGTCGCATATACGGATATCGTTGGCCATGATTCGCACCCTTTTCTTCGATCTCAGACACCTTTTTATTTTAGTGGTCGCCGTGGTTTCCTTGGGACGGATTGGTAATGACAAAGCCTTCATTCGGAAAATACAAATAATCGACCTTTACTCCGTCCAGCAGCGGTTCGCTGCGGTCCAAGAGCACATCGATATTCTTATCCGTCGCTACCACCTCATCGTTCTCGCCCGGCTTGTCCAAATCGAGGCCATAGTGGGCATGATCACCATGGGCATGGGTCACCAGCACGCGCACCTTCAAACCGCTGTTCTCTTCTTTTTCCAGTTCCTTTTGAAGCACCTTGGCAGCATTACGTGTAATTTTGCATTTCATTGCGGCTGCATCTCCTGTTTTTTAGATAATGGTATTCATCAGCATTTATTGTAAAGAAACGGACACCGCTTCGCAAGACGGCTTAACGGTCCCGCCCCTTTGGCGGTTGGTGTATGGCAGGTCCCGACAGCGACGGATACTTCTTTTCCATCCGTGTAACGAACCACCCCATAACGATTAACGTAACACCGATATCATCAATCGGCACAAAAGGCATGACGTCCGGCAAAACCCAGTACAGCAGCACCGGAACCAGAAACAGAAGCTTGTCCCCGATCGAAACCTGGGAGGAGCCGAGGTACCGCCATAATTGGCCTGTCATTTGCGACCAGCGCCGGATCGAAAGCAGCTTTCTCCATTTCACGCGCATGACCCCTTCCTGTGAACAAATCATGAATTTTTGCCAGCAGACGTTTGAAAAGAGGAAACGATCGCTCACAGTTGCTGACGGCCGCTCCCTCTACTGTATTATACGTATATTTACAGAAAATGTTTCAAAATACTTTTCATATCGACAGCAGTTCCGCTACGACCAGCCCGGTTTCCAGTGCCACATTCTCAAAGTCCTCCAGCGGCAGCGGATTTTTGCCAAGCCCGATCTCGACGGTAAATCCCGGACGCCGGAACTCCTGGATAAACCAATCCTTGTACCCGGCATCACTGCCTTCAAGCTTAACCGGACGGTACCCGCTCGCCTGGCCCAGCCGGCGCGACCACTCCCTGCTTTCCTTCGGCTCGTAGTTCCGGTAATTCCAATAAATCTCCTGTCCCTGGCTGTGCAGCGAAATCGCCGCGTCCGGGGAAGTCTTCACGGTAAAAGCCGCCAGCGCAGCTGCTTCCGGCTCGCTAAGCGGAGCCGTTCCGGCGTAATCCCTTGGTCCAGGGCGCTTCTTGCCGCGGCGCTGTACCTCTTCCTCCCAATGGGCGGGAAATTGGTCTCCCAAATCGACACCGTTCATGTTGGCCTTCCAGTGCCGGTAATCAATTCGTCCCCCATTCCATTCCGTCAGCAGGCTGTAAAAGGGATTGCTCGGCTGAACCCCTTCCTGAACCAGCTCCACCCCATCGGGATTGACCATGGGCACGACCCAAAGCGTGCACTGCGCGAACCAGTGTCTTGGATTATAGCCATTCCACCGCTTACCTGCCATAAGCGCCGCCGCGTACTCTTCCACAAAACGCAGGATACAGGGAGTTGTCAGCCATTCATTCGCATGGATGGAAGCGTTAACATGAATATTTCTGCTTCCCTCTCCGATCTTCACATAAGGAATCGGTTTTCCAAGGACGCTTTCCCCGATCGTTCCCGACTGTATCTGCGGATAGGTGTGCACGAGCCGTTCCATGTCACGGTTTAAATGCCGGTATCCGTATTCCCCCTCCGGGTATACGATGCAATTTCTTTCGGCATGGGGCAATACAAGTACGCGTCCTTCCGGAAAATAACTTCGGGAGAGGCCTGGATTCATTTCAATCAACGAAACTTCGCTCACTTGAAACGCGGCTGCTACCTTTTCCAGGCTGTCACAGGGCTGAATCACATATCTCCTTCTTGGTGTGGACGGTAAAAAAATAATCTGCCCGGGCATAAGGTACGGCTGCTCTTCTGCCCAGGGATTCGCATTGATAATATGAGCCTTGGTTAACCCACGGCTTGCGGCAATTCGCTCCAGGGTATCCCCTTTACATACGGTATACTGCTGCATAGGCTTCTTCCTTTCCCGCGTCTTCATGCGTTAAAGCTGCTTGCTGCTCAATCCTCTTTTGAAAATTGTATGACGACCATGCCTTGGCCCATGCGAAAAAAAGAGCCCCGGATACCGGAGCTCTCATCTGCGTTTTCCTTTTAAGTTGTGGATTCCATAAACCTGGAGACCTGCCAAACCACAGGGGTTCGTTGAATCTGCTCTCCAAGCCAGGTTTTGGCAATTTTCTGGAAGATATCCGCATCTCCGCTGCAAAAAAATTGATGAACCGGGCTTTCGTTGCCGCTGGCCAGCTGTCCCTTGTCGTACAAGATCGTGCTGACTTCACGGGCGGTCTCATCCGCGGAACTGATCAGCTTCACTTGATCTCCCATGACCTCCTGGATCGTATCCTTAAGGAATGGATAATGCGTGCATCCCAGAATTAGGCAGTCAATAGAGGAGCCCTTGATGCTGCGGAGCGAATCCTGCACCACAGCCGTCGTCTGTTCCGAACGAAACTGTCCCATCTCCACCAAAGGAACCAGCGCCGGACAAGCTTCGCTCACCACATGCACATAGGGCGAAAGCTGCCGCAGGGCTGCCGTATAAGCGCCGCTTCGGATCGTGCCTAAAGTTCCAATGACTCCGATATTGCCTGTCTTGGTGGCGCTGATGGCTGCGCGGGCACCGGGATGAATGACACCGATCACCGGAATCGGCACCTTTTCCGAAATATAGTCAAGTGCCGCTGCCGTTGCCGTATTACAGGCAATTACGATGGCTTTGGGGCTGAATTGGGTCAGAAAATCCACGATCTGTTCTGTAAAATGTCTCACTTCTTCGGACGAACGGGGTCCGTAGGGTGTGCGGGCAGTATCTCCGAAATAGATGATTTTCTCCCTTGGGAGCTGCCGCATGACTTCCTTGGCGACCGTTAAGCCCCCTACACCCGAGTCTAATATAGCGATTGCTTGCTGCACGAACACACCGCTTCCTTCTTGTCGATTTATGCTCTCTGCTCTCTATCATATGAAAATAACAAAACAAACGTACCTCACATCATAAATCAATTCCGCATGGCTAGCAATGCTATGATTGCAATTAACCCACACAAAAGCAGGCTCGCTTCTCTGAATTAGAGGGAAGCGAGCCTGCCCGGAATACATCGCGCTTTACAATTCGGCTTTTACAATTCTTCCTTATCCTGCTTGAACTTCTTCTCATCCGCCTTGTCATCCCCGCTGCTTTTCCTTAACGAAGAGATCTGGGCCAGCCCGATGGAATCCTCCGCATCGTCTTGGTCATCTTCCGATTTGCGCCAGCTCCGGATATCCGAAATCACACCGCCAGCCGTATCTTTGACCTTACCGATCAGGAATGCCCCCTGCTCGCCGACTCTGCCCGCGAGCTCCGTCGTTTTGCTGCCGACTGTTTTGGCGCCTTCAGCGATATCCTGGCGAAGCTCCTTGCCCGATTTTGGCGCCAGCAGCAGTGCCGTTACCGAACCTACTACGCTACCGATTAACGCGCCCCACAACAAGCTTTTGTTCTTTTCCTTCATCGCTCATCTCTCCTTCGGCTCAGGCATGGTCGTCCGCGGGTGGTTGTGACTGGCGCTTGAACGAATGCCATACCGATAATCCGGCATCCAGCCACCGGAAAGCTTCCGCGAAACGCAGCTCGTTCTCCCGGTGGGCTCTTTCCAAGCGTTCCATGGCAGAATCAGTTACCTGACGGCTGATGGAATCGGCCCGCTGAATCGTATTCGTCAGGCTGACTCCTGCCATCCTGAGCGATTCACAGAACGGCTCCACTTCCTCTACCCGGCTCTGAAGAAGCGTCAAGGTGGCCGAGGCCTGCACGAGCAGTTCCTTCGATTCGGAGGCCAGCTGCGATATTTCAAGTCCCGCTTTGCCTAGTACGTCTTCGGTCCGCAGCAGCACTCTTCGCAGCGTATGTAGAAGGATGATTGCTACAGCGGCGAACAGAATAAACCCGCAAGCCAGTATTACTGCTCCCCATTCCGCCATGGTGTGTCACTCCCTTCGCCCTTACGGGCTAATGCCTATTTGTAGGATATTATAAGCAGGGGAAGATTGTCCTGACACAGCGGACATCCTTTCTTTTCACGGAAAATATTCCGTAACAAAACAATAAGCCCAATCCGGCCTTTCCGGATGGGCTTGACTTGATTCCAATAACCAAACAATCGCAAAACCGAAATTACATCACGAGCTCCTGCTGGATATATTCCCGGACCTGCTCGGCAAACTTCTCAAGAACACCGGGCAGCATCGCCGTAAGCGGATGGAGCTCGCTGCGGTTCCACGTATAATACTCCTGAACCAAAGGCTTGCGGAGGCTGACCAGCTGAAGCAGGACCTGATAAATCTCCCCGTCGAATACCTTCTCTTCGTGGTTGATTTCCATAATGTCCTCGTAGCTGCTGGCATCCCGCATAATAAAGCCGTCGATCAGATAGCTCCCTACATCCGTCACGACCTCGATCGCCAAATGCAGTGCGCGCTCCTGAACCATGCCCAGCACGACGCCACCATCCCATGATTCGGCTGCTTTCGTCAAGCCAGCGGCAATCTCAGGAATCGCATCCAGCCGCTGCTGAATCTGTTCCTTATTCACATAGTACACGGCCTGTACCTCCAAGCTGCAGATAATTATTTGCCTTTTTTACCGCGGCGCTTCAGCCAGAAAAACATGACGAAAATAGCCACGACAAAGACGACAAGCAGAGTCAATGTTTCCATTGGGTATTCCAAATCGCTCATAATCAGTCTTCCTATCTGCTAGATTTCATAATCCACGGCAAAGGATATTTCTTTTGCCTCATTCAAATGGCGAACCACTTCCTGATGAACAGGATGCACCTGATAGGCCTGCAAATCCTCCAGAGAGGCTACCTCGGTGACGAGAGCAATATCAAAGGAACGCTCCGAATGAACGATATCCACGCCCACCTCGATGGCGAGCAGCTGCGGAATCTGTCCCTTCATGGCGCGCAAAATCCCGGCTGTTTTGTCAACGCTTTCCGGAGTTCTGTCTTTCAGCTTGATAAAAACGATATGTTTAATCATGGCATGCATTCTCCTTGTCCCAATCGAAAGGTTACAAAAAAAATATACCATATCCACCCGCGCAGGAAAAGAGAAGTTATGAATGCCTTATTGCTTCTGCCGTTCGTCTTTATCGTCTTTGTTCTGCAGGACGGCAATCACCTTTCGCAATTTGGAGGGCATGGGAAGGCCCAGTCGTCCGTAATTTTCCGTAATCGAAATGAGCTCGTTCGACATATAAAAGTATATCGCCCCGGTCTTGATCACGTCCGTCCCACCGCTGAGCAGCAGATCCAACTGATGCGCAAGAACAATAACGACCAACATTAACGCCTTGCGCGTCAGCCCCCAAAAGCCGATTTCGCTCTTCAGCCCCGTGCCGTCCTTGATGGAAGCAAGAACGCCAGTAACGTAATCCAGGACGATCATGAACAAAAAGATCCAGAGCAGCTGATCCCATTTTCCGAAAGCGGCAGTAATCACGCTTCCCGCGAGTGCGCTGATGCTGTTAACGGCAAGTGAATTCATCCCTTCCCCTCCTCCTTCTATCATCTGGTATATCGTATGAAAGGGAGCAAGGGTGCGCGAAGCCATACATCATCTACACGAAGCCTATTTCATATTTGCTATTTTACAAACGCTGTCCCCTTACATAAAAGGCCGATGGCTGCTGCGAGAAGTATCGTCCCCATAAAAGCGGGTGCGGCATGACCAAGCGATACATAGATTTGGCCTCCAATAAGAGGTCCGATCATTCTCGCTAAAGCCTGAATGGATTGGCTACCTCCTTGAATCCTTCCTTGTTCGCTGGAATCGACCGATTTGGACAGCATCCCGTTGAACGAAGGCCCGAAGATCGAATCGCCAAATCCGAACATGAACATTCCGGCGATCATAAGAGGATAGAATGAGAACAAAGCAGACAGTCCGATCAGGCCATAGCCAAGCATCTCCGCAACCATTCCAAGAATGGATATCCATACATCGCTGAGTTTTTTCAAAAGTCTGGGCATAATGAGACCCTGGGAGATGATGTCTTGGACGCCCATAATTGAAAACACGAGCCCGATGAGTACTGGCTTCCAATGGAATGTATCCATCGTGAATTGAGAGAAAACGGACTGCAGGGAGCCGCCCGGGAGCCAAAGCAAAAACGCCGAGACAAGCAGCCTTTTCAAGTTTTTCACGGAAAGCACGTTTGCAAGTTGCGTAAACGGATTCAGTCTGCAAAACGGCAGTTCTTTGATTCTATTTTTCTTTTTAAGGCTCTCCGGCATGAAAAAGAATCCATAAACCACATTCAACAGCGTGATGACGGCTCCGACATACATGGGTACCGAATAACCGAACTTCGCGAGCAGTCCGCCCATCGTTGGACCGATGACGGTGCCTACGCCCACAACCGCGCTCAACCATCCGAAGTATTTAGTTCTCTGTTCCGCAGGGACGATGTCTGCAAAATAGGCAAATATCGTGCTTATACTCCCGCCTGTCACGCCTTCAATGATGCGTCCGGCAAACAGTACCCATAGAGCTCCTCCGATGCCAAAAACAAAGTAACCGATCGCAGAGCCCAAAAGGCATGATAAAAGCAATGGACGACGGCCATATTTGTCACTCAAAGCGCCAAGTCCGGGTGCTGCGAAAAACACGCAGAATGCGTAAACGGAGGTCAGCAGCGTTACGACGATCGCTTGTTCGCCCGGACGGCTGATATAAGGCTGCACGAGGAACGGGATGACCGGCGTGATAATACTGAAGCCGATTCCGCAAAGGAACACAGAGATGAGACCGAATATTAAAGCATGCTTATCCACGGTTCGTTCTACGTCCCGCTTAAGACGTGATTTACATTTGAACATGATATCCTCCCCTTAAAACTAGATTTTGGTTCCCAGGAAACAAATTCATCGTATTGTATTTTTGTTTCCTTGTCAACAAATTATCAACAAAAAAAACAGCCCTCCTTCATGGAGTAGACTGCCTGTGGGTTCGAATTTTTGGTTCGAATATTTTATATTCAAATGTATTAAGGCTTCATGCCGACACCTTTTTTCTTGATTTCCGCATCCAAATGTCTGCTGTACATGTCCATGAAGCTAAGCATACTATCCAATTGTTCCTCGGTGACCTGCTCAAAGACGGCTTTATCCCGCTCTTGAAACTGTTTGTGCAGATCCTCATGGATTTGATATACGACTTTTCCCTTCTCTGTAAGCTTGAAATAGATTTCTTTCTTGTTGTCCGACTTCTGATAGCTTTCGATAAGGCCCTTTTCTATGAGTTTCTTCGTTAATTTACTTATAGCACCGCGGGTCATGTAAAAGGACTCCGCAAGTTTTGTCACGTTAGAATCCGCATTTTTTTCAATGTATTCAATGCAGTGTACTTCCGAAGGTGTGTACCCTTTCAGACTGTCCTCCATCTTATCCTTATTAAGCCATACGATCTTGTTATATAAGTCTCTGAAACCCGTCATGACCTGATCTTCTATGTTCATGGTCTGTCCTCCCACCCGTAAATGCATTAATCAGCGTGATATAGAGGGCACACCTCCGAACAGAAGACTTCCTCCGCTCCCTGATCCCAAGCCCTCGCTTGTCATGAAAGCCCCCCTACTGAACGTTCATCTCCATACCTTTACCTTACCAAAAACAAAAACAGAGCGAAAGTCCTGCTTAAGCCTATCTCTTCAAAAAAGCCCCGGAGTCCCGGGGCTTTAGATTCTTGTCTATCAGCGTTCGTCATGCCAGAAATTTTGCGGTGTCATGTCTTTCGTGATCGGCTTGAACGTATAGCCTTCCGCCTGGATGGCCTTGATCAGCTTCGGCAAGATGGTAACCGTCGCATGCTGATCATGGAACAGCACGACCGGGGTCACCCCTTTGCTCTTCATGTTCTTCAAGTCTTTCATGACATTATCATAAATTTTTTGCGGGTTGCTCTGATATCTCCAATCGTTGGAGTCGATGTTCCAATCCCACAGATGGTACCCGTATGCGGCCGTCTGATCTCGGTAAGCCTTCGTAAAATACGGCTTGCTGCCATATGGCACACGAATCAGCTTCGAATATACCCCTGCTGCCTGGTGCAGCTTGTTGTTATCCATATTCATTTCGTTCAGCGCCGAATACGGGGAAGCATAAAATTTGTTCTTCACATGCGTCATGCCATGCAGTGCAGCACTATGGCCGTCTTTGACGATACGCGCCGCAGAAGCCGGATGACTGGCGATTTGTTTGCCCAGCATGAAGAACGTGGCTTTCACATGATACTGGTCCAGCACATCCAGCAGCTGAGGCGTATATGGGGAGGGACCATCGTCAAATGTAATATAAATCGTTCTTGATCCCGAAGCCGCAGGGGCCTTCGTTCCAGACGCAGCCTTATGCTGCTGGATAAAGCTGCTGTACTTGGCTGCAAACTGCGCATCCGTCAAAGATGCACCGCCATTGATGGCGCGGTACACGTTCTGTTTCGATAGGTAAGACAGCTGGTAACCGAAGGTTTCGCTGATGACACGGAACGAGATGAACGTTCTGCCGTTCTTTACGAACGTGCTCTTGCCGTCAGCCGGCAGCTTCACGGATTTCCCCCCGCTGTGAGTTAGAGTGACCTTTCCTTGGGCGTACTGCACGGTCACGTTCATGGCCGCCGCCGTTTGCACGATTGGAACATATAAAGTGCCTGTATGTATGACTGGAGACATCGGATATGTAACAAGATTGTCATTCACGGCTGCAAAAACGGAATACTTCACCGGTTTTGCCGAGCTTCCCGCCGCTGTTGCATTGTTGTTTGCCGCGTAAAGAACGCAGCTGAAGATGAGTACAAACGATAAGAACCATTTGAAGCCTTGCAAAAGCTTTTTCAAATCTCTCTACCAACCTTTTTCTGCGTATTTTGCATAGATTTCGGAGGAGGAGTACGGTGTTTCTACCTTCCTTCTATTCTTTCGAATCTAGCAATCCAGTATAAAACAATATCAAACTATCAATTGATAATAGTTCCACTGCATTGTACCCTGAATCCTTGCAGCGTTTCAATTTCAATTCAGTAACCATTTTCGTCATCTTTTCGGTAATTTCAGGATATGGAGGAGAATGATAGGTGCCTGTCTATGCCAGACTACCTGCTTTTGCCGTTGTGACCTGCATTTTGGTAGGAAAAAGGACGGATAAATGGGCGATAGTTACTATTGAAATAAGAGCGATAAAAATGTAGAATTTTAAGAAAAACTTCGGAGGAAATATGCCTAGACAACAAGAACAGCATTCAATTCAGGCGTGGTCTCTGATCAACCGCAAATATTTGGGCAAAGGCATACGCGTTAAGCGCTTCCGCAAGCCTTCCCGCTGCCAGATCCGCAACAGGGTCCTCTTGGCCGTACTGATGGCGAATGACATCAAGCTTTCCCAGCTGGCCGAGGAGCTCGGCGTCTCTTCACGCAGCGTTAGCGCATGGGTGTATGAAGGACGCATTCCCGGCAAGAAGAATTTGGACAAAGTGTGCCAGTTCCTCGGCTATCCGCATCATATTCTTTTTAACCGCTCGGTTACCGCGAACAGTCCGATTATCTGCCAACCATCCTCATCGCGTTTCATGCGCAGAACATTGACGCGCTCGCCCGTGGATAACAAAATTCTTACCGGCCTTTGCATGGTACATGATCTGTCCGTCAGCGACGTCAGCGAATGGATGCATATCCACCCGGGAACGTTCCGCAAATGGCTGCACCAAGGAACCCTGCCTTCACCTAGCTTTCAGGACCGCGCGGAGCTTTTCTTCCGCATTCCGAAATCCATTTTGTTTGCGGATTGCATTCTTCACGATATGTAATTCCGCGTAAGCTGCTCCACTCATAAGCCATACATGGCAAACAGCTCTATGAACCGGTACTGACCCGGCTTATAGAGCTGTTTTATTTTGGGCATAGTAAGCTTCAAATTGGTAAAGCGAAGGAATGCCGGAAGGAGAAACACTGCATGAAGATCGGAAAAGACGTCGGACTTGCGCTGGGGATTCTGTCGGGAACGACGATGGCCAGCGGCTGGGCCTTTCTGCTTCGGCTGGAGCCCGTTTCTTTAATATGGTGCGTCAGCATTGGCGCCGTGGCAGGAGCGGCAGCAGGAATTGCGATAACCGTCCTGTGGCCGCGATTTCTTTCTACCCACCGCAAATAGCTGATGCAAGCTTGCTATTGCACCCACCACATATAGACAGGTTCCCATAAAATAATGGAAATCCCCCTAAAGTTAACGTTGACGTTAACGTTAGATAGTATTAGAATGATGTATGTCAGGAACAACATACGAAAAGGGAGGAAAGACATGGATGAGTACAAACTTGATGACGCAGCCAAAACATGCCGCTTGACCAAGAGAACGATCCGGTACCACGAAGAGCCAGGCGTCTTTCCTGCACCGGAAGCTAGAGCGATGGCGGTATCCGGATCGACAGCCGGGAGCATAGCGACTATAATCGCCACCATTCATGACGGCGTTTATTTGTGATGGGCAGTGTTGAAAAAATGAAAACTATTTACATCATCGGAGGTCATGAACTTTATGAAATCGGAAGACTCACAACCGTTAGAACTTGAACAAAGGAAAGCCGGGCTGCTCTCCCAGCCGAAGGCCGTCTGGGCCATTGCCTTTGCCTGCGTCATCTCCTTCATGGGGCTGGGTCTCGTCGACCCGATCCTGCCTGCCATCGCAGAGCAGCTGCATGCGAGCAAGAGCCAGGTATCCCTGCTGTTCACGAGCTATAACCTCGTTACCGGCATCGCCATGTTGATCACGGGCGTCATTTCCAGCCGGATCGGCATCAAAAAAACGCTTCTTGCCGGTATCTTTCTTATCATTATATTCTCTGCGCTCGGCGGCTTCTCCAGCTCCATCGGACAAATCGTCGGCTTCCGCGGCGGATGGGGGCTGGGTAACGCCCTGTTTATCGCGACGGCATTGTCGGCCATCGTCGGCCTCTCCACGTCCGGCACAGCCAAAGCAATTATTCTGTACGAGGCCGCACTTGGCCTGGGCATTTCGGTCGGGCCGCTTCTCGGCGGCGAACTGGGTTCCATCAGCTGGCGCGGCCCTTTCTTCGGCGTTGCCGGACTGATGCTCGTCGGATTTATTTTCGTCATCTTCATGCTTCCATCCGTACCGAAGCCCAAGAAGGCCAGTACCTTAGCCGATCCGTTCAAGGCACTTTCCTATCCGGCACTCCTGACGCTCGGCATTACGGCCTTCCTGTACAACTTCGGCTTCTTTACGCTGATGGCATACTCTCCGTACGTGATGGAACTCGACGAGCATGGCCTTGGCTATGTCTTCTTCGGATGGGGCATTCTGCTTGCTTTCACATCCGTATTCGTCGCCCCTAAGCTGCAAAAGCGTTTTAGCGTCGTGAAGTCAATTTGTACGGTGCTTACCCTCTTTACCATCGTTCTGATCGTCATGGGGATCGGCACGTACAATCACTCTCCGAAAACCGTCATCGTCAGCGTCATCGTCGCCGGTATTTTCCTTGGGATCAACAATACGCTGATTACGACAGCCGTCATGCAGGCAGCCCCCGTCGAGCGTTCCGTCGCTTCGGCTTCCTACAGCTTTGTCCGCTTCTTGGGTGGTGCTGTGTCTCCTTGGCTCGCAGGCAAGCTGTCCGAATGGTACCATCCGGAAACACCGTTTTATTTTGGCGCCTTGATGGTATTTCTAGGTGTAGTCACATTGCTTGTCCGCCGCCGGCATCTCACGCATGTGGACAGAGCCGAAGGTCACTAAAGGAGGTAAACACATATTTATAAACGCATTCTTGTTCCCGTTGACGGTTCCGCGCACGCCCAGCGTGCGCTGGAAGCAGCCGTCTCGCTGATCCAAGGTTTGAAAAAGGAACCTGCACTGGCCGTCCTGCACGTTAATCCCTCCATTTCGATCAATGAGCCCCCGGTCGGCATTGATCTTGAGGAGCGCATCCGGGAGGAGGGCGATAACATTCTCGCTCCGGCTACGGAATCTCTCTCCAAGCAGGGTGTCTCCTTTGAAACCTTCATCAAAACCGGCGATCCCGCTGCCGCCATTTGCCAGACGGCGGAAGAGCAGCACGCGGACCTGATTATCATGGGCAGCCGCGGCATCGGTCTGATGTCCGAGCTGCTGATCGGCAGCGTCAGCCACAGCGTCATGCAGCACGCGCATTGTCCGGTCATGATCGTCAGATAAGCTGTACGATAACAGCACAACCTAAAAAAGGTATCCCTTTACGGTTATGAACCTGGGGATACCTTTTTACGTATGGCAGCGAATCTTCGAAGCGAATGCTGCGGATCTCTTCATGCGATTAACCAAACCGCCCGGAAATATACTCCTGCGTCATGGCTTGTTCCGGATTGGTGAAAATAATTTCCGTTTCGTTATGCTCCATCAAGGTGCCCAGGTAAAAGTATGCGGTGTAATCGGAAATGCGCGCCGCCTGCTGCATGTTGTGGGTCACAATCACGATGCTGAGCTCCTTTTTCAGTTCGACGATCAGCTCCTCGACCTTGGAAGTCGACACCGGGTCCAGCGCGGACGCCGGCTCATCCAGCAGCAGAATTCGCGGGTTCACCGAAAGCGCGCGGGCGATGCACAGACGCTGCTGCTGACCTCCGGAGAGGGATAATGCCGATTGCTTCAAGCGATCCTTGACCTCATCCCACAGCGCCGCCTTGCGCAGGCTCGATTCGACGATCTCGTCAAGCTTCTTCTTATCCTTGATCCCGTGATATTTTGGACCGAACGCGATATTTTCGTATATCGATTTGTAGAAGGGGTTCGGCTTCTGCCACACCATTCCGATTTTTTGGCGCAGCTGGATCACGTCGGTTGAAGGGTCATTGATGTCCTCGCCCTCTATCCAGATGCGTCCTTTGATTTTCGCCTGCGTGATTTCGTCATTCATCCGGTTGAGCGAGCGCAGAAACGTGGATTTGCCGCATCCTGACGGACCGATCAGGGCGGTTACGCTCTGTTCGGGAAAGTTCAGGCTTATATTTTTAACCGCTTCGTACTGTCCGTAAAATACGCTGAGATGCTCTGTACGAAAAGATGTATTGTTCATGGTTAGCATGATGGTATCCCCCTATCCCATTCGTTTCGAAGCCGTCATAGCTTTATACAGCACGCCGCCGATCCATCTGGCAAACAGATTGAACAGCAGGACCAGGATGACGAGCACGGCCGAAGCCCCTGCGGCAATCGCCGCGGCATCGGGCGCGAGGCCTTCGCTGTTGATCTTCCAGATATGCACCGCCAGCGTTTCGGCCGGACGAAACGGATTGATGGGCGATGTCGGGCTGAGCGGATTCCAGTTAGTAAAATCAAGGCGCGGCGTGGACATCCCTGCCGTGAACAGCAGCGCGGCAGCTTCCCCGAACACGCGGCCTGCGGCCAGCACCGTTCCCGTCACGATGCTCGGCAGAGCCACCGGGAACAGCACAGACGAAATGATTTTCCACTTGGAAAGTCCAAGCGCGAGCCCCGCCTCCTTCTGCTCCTTCGGTACGCTGCGGAACGCCTGCTCCGTAATGCGGACCATGAGCGGCAGGTTAAAGATCGTCAGCACCAGCGCCCCCGAGAACAATGAGAAGCCGAATCCGAACGTATTGACGATGAGCAGCAGGCCGAACAGGCCGACCACGATGGACGGGAAGGATGACAGCACTTCGACGACCAGCCGGATCGTTCCCGTAATTTTGCCGGGCCTCGCATACTCGGCCATGTAGATGCCTGCGCCGAGTCCCAGCGGAACCGTGATGATCAAGGTCAGCACGAGCAGGAACAGTGAGTTGAACAGCTGCGGCCCAATACCGCCGCCCGCGCGGATGGTTTGCGGCACCGAAGTCAGGAACGTCCAATTGATGTGGCTAAGGCCGCGCACCAGAATGAATGCGATCAATCCCACCAGCACCGCTACGATGAGCAAAGAAAACACCACGATGAAAAAAGTTGCAATTTTGTCGGTCAGTTTCGCTTTCATATCCGATGTCTCCTTTCCAAGAGCCGTACGATCACTACGAAAATAAAGGTCATGAACATCAGCGCGAGCGCCATACTCCAGAGCGCGTTGCTGTGTACGGATCCCATGACGGTGTTGCCCATGTCAAGCGTGATGACGCTGGTCAGCGTGGATGCCGATTCAAACAGGGAACGCGGAATATGCGGCGCGTTGCCGATCACCATCTGTACCGCCAGCGCCTCGCCAAACGCGCGCGCCATCCCCAGTACGACCCCGGTAAGAATCGAAGGCAGCACCGTTGGCAAAATAACTCTGGAGATCGTCTGCCAGCGTGTCGCTCCCAGGGCGAACGAGGACTCCTTGAGGCCGCGCGGCAGCGCGGACAACGCGTCCGAGGCTACGCTCGTGATCGTCGGCAGGATCATGACGGAAAGCACCAGCGCGCCGGCAGCGATCCCGATGCCTTGACCGGGAAATATATCCCGTAGAACCGGAACGACGACCGTCAGGCCAATAAAGCCGTACACGACCGAAGGAATGCCCGCCAGCAGCTCGATGACCGGCTGCAGCAGC
Organism: Paenibacillus sp. SAFN-054; assembly: GCF_051966755.1. Classification (NCBI taxonomy): domain Bacteria; kingdom Bacillati; phylum Bacillota; class Bacilli; order Caryophanales; family Paenibacillaceae; genus Paenibacillus; species Paenibacillus sp. SAFN-054. The sequence continues at coordinate 2,713 of NZ_JBQCKS010000001.1, read as the reverse complement.
TTCTTGCCCCAGCCGGGAACGATTTCGGTCATGAACAAAGAAGCACAGATGCTGAGCGGACTGGCAATCAGCGCGGCGAGCAGTGAGGTAGCGAAAGAGCCAAAAATAAACGGCAGCACGCCGTACATCGGTTCCCCATTATTGCCCTCCGGATCCCAGGTGGTGCCAAACAGAAAATCGCCAAGACTGACGCCGTCGCGAAAGAACGTCGCGAGCCCCTTGGATGCGACGAAATATACGATTGATAAGATGATGACAATGAGCAAAGCCACACAAATAAACGTATAGCTCCGGCCGACAAGATCTTCAGCATGATGTTTTTTCAAGCGGTGCGAACGGGCGGGTTCAATCTGAACGGGCCTTTCATCCATAGCTTTCATCGTTGTCCTTCTTTCTAATGTGAAAATAGAGGCAGAATGCTCCTTCCGCCTCTTTCATGCTTTTCATGGTTCCATCAGGGCTGCTTATTTCGTGATGTTGCCGTCAACGTCGCGCTTCACTTCCATTTTGGAAACCGGGATATATCCGAGCTCGACCACGTCGCCGTTTTGTACGGCATCCGATGTGATGTAGTCCAGGAATGCTTTGACTTCAGGCTTCGGTTCGCCTTTGGTGTACATATGCTCGTAAGCCCATACCGGATACTTGCCTGCCGCCACGTTCTCCACCGTTGCTTCCACGCCTTCGTATTTAACGACTTTCACTTTGTCGTCCAGGTAGGACAGAGCCAGGTAACCGATGGCGCCCGGGCTTTCGGACACGATTTTTTTGACCGTACCGGAGGATTCCTCCTGGATTGAACCTTTCAGGTCTTCGGTGGATGTACCCAGTGCGTATTTTTCAAACGTTTTGCGCGTACCGGAGCTTGCAGGACGGTTCACGATGACGATCGCTTCGTCCTTTCCGCCGATTTCCTTCCAGTTCTTCACTTTACCCGTGAAAATATCGACCAGCTGCTGCTTCGTCAGATTGTCCACGCCGACGTCCGGGTTCGTTACCGCAGCCATCGCTACGACCGCGACTTGGTGGTCTACCAGATCTTTCGCTTCATCCTTCAGCTTCTCTTCCGCAAAGACGTCGGAGTTGCCGATATCCGCTTGGCCTCCCGCCACTTGCGTCAACCCCGTGCCGCTGCCGCCGCCTTGAACCTGCACCTGAATTTTGGAATACTGGGATTCCGCCATGAATTTCTGGGCCGCCTGCTCAACCAGCGGTTGAAGGGCCGTCGAGCCTACCGCCAGAACGGAGCCGCTCAATTCTGCTGCTTTATCGTTATTCGCCGTTCCCGAAGCGCTGCTGTCTCCTTGCGTATCTTTGCTACCGCAGGCGGCCAGCACAGCCACCAGTGCCAACGTACACATCATAAGTAATGGTTTTTTGAGTTTCATCGTTTTTTGTTTCCCCCTGTTCTGTGTTTGTCATGGCAACTCTATCACTTGCTGCCGACAAACTCATTGTAGTTCTCTATCATTTTGGAAAATGACGCGTTTTGTAAAATGAAAAATAAAAATCCATACAAAATGTTTATAATCCCATAGATTAATTCTATAATTAGTGTTAGAGACGGGTTTATCGGGAGGGAATATCCGTGAATTTGTTAAAATTGCAGGTTTTAGTCCTGATAGAGAGATTGAAGAAGGTAACCGACGTGGCGAGGGAGTTAGATATGAAGCAGCCGACGGTTACTTTTCACATGAAAAGCCTGGAGGAGGATCTGGGTGTGGCCCTTTTCGAATCGAAGAGGGGCCGGATTTGGTTAACGGAGGCGGGAAAGGCGCTTTATCCCTATGCGGTCAAAATGACGGCGATGGCTCTTGAAGCCAGGAAGGCGGTGAAGGACTATGCGGATCTTAACAAGGGGCATCTGCATATCGGTGCGGACAGTCTGATGGGGTCGTACATCCTCCCGCCCTTGATCAACGGTTTCTGCTGCCGTTATCCTGGCGTTCAAATCGAGCTGAGCGTCAAGCCTACCCGGGCGATCCGGGAGCTGCTGCTCGGTCAGGAGATCGATCTGGCCTTCTATTATTCTGCTCCACCCGGACCGGAATCAGCGAAGACGGTACAAGAAGAAACGATCGTCCCCGATGAAGCCGCCGTCATCTTTTCGAAGAGTCATGCTTTTGCCGGACTCAAAGCGCTGTCTCAGCAGCTGCTCGCCCAGCAGTTTTTCGTGCAGCACGGCGAAGGCACGTACATGATGGAATATACACGCTCGTACGCGGCCGCTTGCGGCATCCATCTGTGGGAGCGGACCGTGACCGACTCGCCGGAGATGATGAAAAGCATGGTGCAGGCTGGCGGCTTCATCAGCATCTTCCCTGTATCGTGCGTTCGGGCCGAACTTGCTTCGGGTGCCCTCCAGTCGCTGCCTCTGCCCGGACAAGCGGAACGGGCCGTTTACGGCGTGCTTGCAAGCCCTTCGGACCAGCCGCTGACACCGCTTCGCGAGCAGTTCAAGAAATATGTGATACAAACGATACAGGGAAACGGGGATGCCCAATAATCTATACATGCAAAAAGGCACTTCGCGAATGGTTGCGGAGTGCCCTTTGATGCCGATGCAGCCTTGTTTAATTGTGCATATGCAAAAAGACTGCCGCATCACAAGGATGCGACAGTCTCTTCTAACTTAGGATGCGGTCGAGAGGACTCGAACCTCCACGGGGGGTTAGCCCACACGGACCTGAACCGTGCGCGTCTGCCAATTCCG